>NZ_JAATJT010000010.1 GCF_011777505.1 Gaetbulibacter sp. S0825
TTAACATCATCAAAAATAGTTACAGTCATGTTCTCAATGATTTCACGACCACAGTTATCTATAAAGCTATACTTTACATTGAATGATGCACAGTTAGAATCTGGTGCAGTGTATTCTGGCTTAGCTAATCCGCTAATGTTACAAGCTCCTTCCATTCCATTTGTGTAATACAATTCTGGAATTAAAGATTCTAAGTTATTTCTGTCTTCACAAGAAATACTAATGTTTCTTGGCTCGTTAAATACAGCTTGTTTAGCTGGTCTAACTGTAATAGTTTGCTTATGCCAAGCGTTGTTTCCACACTCGTCTGTAGCTTTCCACCATCTTTCGATGATTCCACCAGCACACTCTTCACCTTCAACAATTGTTGATTGCTCTTCATGTAACTTAGCTTTTCCGCTTGGTGCACAGTTATCTGTGTAAGGAATTGCTACTGCATCTGGAATCTTATCACAGTCTACAGTAATATCTTTTAAGCCTTCAATAGCTTTTTCATTAAATACTGGTGCTGATTGATCGCTTCCTGAATAAGTAATAGAAAATTCAAACGCATTATCATCACAGTAATCTTTTACTGTATATACGTGAATCTCTACCCATCCGCAATCATCATTCTTAGTTTTTACACGCTTAGATACTAACTCTCCGCTAACTTTTACGTGCTCACAGTTATCAGTATATAAAGCTGCAATCTCATCTGCCGTTGGAGCAATTGGGCGGTTGTCAAAACATAGATCTAGGTCTAGCTTGTCTGCAATAAGTGCATTATAAGCTGCTTTGTTTTGCTTTGGTACCCATGGTGCTTTAGCGTCTCCTCCATTATACTTTACAGTAAATGGTGTTACTTCGCCTGCACACTTTACTGAATAAACATAATAATATGTCCAACTACAGTGTGTACTTCCTTTTGCAAATCCAGTGGCAACTCCCCATTCGCCATCAACTCCTTGTTGTGGAGCTACTGGGTGAATTTGAAATTCTTCATCTGAATCGTGACATGCATCAAAAAATCCATCAAAGTAACCAGGTGCCATTAATTCTGACACTGATTTCATTGCTGGCACTTCGTGCATACAGCCATTAACAGGACCTAACTCCTCGCCACCACCAGTGTTATTCGCTCCGGTGCCTTGCGCGTAAGATAAGCTCG
>NZ_JAATJT010000011.1 GCF_011777505.1 Gaetbulibacter sp. S0825
GATGGTCCTTCGTAAGAATCAATACAAGCATCTAAATCACTCATATCACTTGGAATTGTTCCAATTAATTCTGGTGCAGTATTATCTTCTCCACTAAATTCTTGTTTGAAGTCATACTCGTTACCACATTCGTCAGTTACTGTGTATGTGTAATGGAATGCCCACTTACATCCTTCTTCAGTTACTGTTAACTCAGACTTAGCTGATACAGCTTGGCCACAGTTATCTTCGAATATCTTCTCGATTGCGTGATTTGCTACTGCTGGGTTAGCCTCTAAAGCATCTGCTAAACAAGCGTTAATACCACTAGCTCCTTCTGGTAATTTCTCACCATCCATTAAGTTAGGTGCAGTTTGATCAGATCCCCAATACGTTACCTTAACAGTTCCGTCATATACGTTACCACAGTTATCTGCAACTTCGTATACAAATTGTACTGCCCAGTCACAAGTATCGTCAGATATAGTAATAGTATTTACTAATGTAGCTATTACATGTCCACAAGCGTCAGTAAATTGATCAGCAATAGATTGCTCAGATGGAGCAGCTGGTGCTTCACAAGCATCTACGTTAGACATGTTGAATTGACCAACATTACCAGTGTATACTGGAGCTAACTTATCGATAAGAGTAATCTTTTGATCTCTTGTAGTTGCATTTCCACAATCATCAGTAGCTTTCCAAGTTCTAATAATTGTTGTAACACAAGCTTGCTTATCTTCTACATCTGTAAATGTTACATCTAC
>NZ_JAATJT010000001.1 GCF_011777505.1 Gaetbulibacter sp. S0825
AAATCCCATACCAATCCAAATCGAATACTCAAATCCCGATGAATACTATTGGGGGAAGTGTAATAATTGTAACCTGTAAATGGAGCATTGAAATGCTCTAACTTAAAAAAGATACGTGTTTGCTTAACTTTAGCATTTATAAAGAAGCCTAATCTAGGGAAACCACCTAGTTGCTTTTCGTTTTGAACGTAGAATTCTGCTAAAACTGGATCGTACGCATTCATATTATATTTGGAGAAGTAATTAAAAGTTATTCCTGTTTGAAGAAATAAGGCTTTATCAAAAAAATGACTAGTGTAATAAAAGGTATTCCTTGTAATAAAATCTGGAACATTTAAAACGTCAGCTCCATCTATAACTGTTTGGTAAAGCAATGTATTATTAAGAGCGAATTTCCCAAACTTCAACTCTTTTTCTAATCTTGCTCTAAAATAATTGACCGTACCATTATATTGATTCGCTTTCAAAAGCGGTTCGACTCCAGATTTATCGAAATAAGTATAGTTATTAATTGTAGTATAGTCCAAATCAACATTAATCAACCTTTTTGATTTGAATTTAAAACCTAGTTGCTTTGTTTGGACATTATCAAACGAGTTTTGCCAATTGTAATTTATATAGTCACTCTGATATAATAGATAGTTATAATTGGGTGCTTTGGAACTTATATTAACTGTGGCACCAACTTTAGAATCCTCATTAATGCTATACTTTGCTTTTCCATTTAAAAAATTTCCATCAAAATCTCCTGAAATATTCAATCCAAAATCTCCTTGAATTAGAAATTTACCAATGGTGTTTTTATATCCTCCCCCAACAGAAACCACATTCCCTTTTAAACGGTTAGTAATATCATTACCATTTATAGATACTAAGGTGTTATAACCATAATTATATTGATTATAAGCGACATTAAACTTTAACTCTCCAAGAGTATTACTTCTATATCTTGTGTTGGCTTCAACATACACATTCTCTAAAGTAGTTTTATCATTTAAATTGGAGCTTGAAAAAGCATCACCAAAGTAATCGGTATAAGGCGAAGTTTGTTCGTATTGATAATACTTGCTTTCGTAAGACACTATATTTCCAAGGCTTAATGTGTTTTGGCTTGATGAGTCTTTTTGCTGGATAAGATTATAATAATGGTCAAAATGGAATCTTTTTCCTTTTAAAACATTTTCGGCATCTTCAAAAGCTGGATCAAAAACCGAACGATCCAAAAATCTAGGATTTCCTGATTCAAATTCATCAAGATCCTTATCTAAAATACCTCCATTTTCTTCATTCATTAGGTCTTGAATTACAGAATGTGCCCTAACATTATACTTGCCATTTTTGGTTTTATAATTAGTTGTAAATCTAAAATTTCCAGTACTTGTTAATATATGCTGATACTTACCTAACGACCTAAGTCCTTTATAAGCTATTGAAAAGTTAAATTGCGGCGTCGTATTTACAGTAAAAAAAGCATCCAATAACTGACCTTGCTCAAAAGCTGTTTTAAACATTAGCTCGGTAAAAGGTGTAGGCACATAATAATAATTAACATCCTCTATCTCCATAAAATTGAAATGTCTTGCACGAGCTCCAAAAACTGGCATTAATGAATTGTTTTCAAAATTATAACTTAAAGTGTTATAGGTTTGTCCAATATTTGAAAATGGTAAGACATTAAAATTATCTCTTCTTAAATAGTTGAATTTATAGTCTTTGTATATAGTAAGAGTTGTATCTACAAAAATTGTATCATGCTCTTTAGAAATAATTTTATAAAGGTCAATAGTTGCGTTTTCGTTTTTACGAATTCTCTTGGAATCATCTAAACTCAATGAATCTTTTTGTAGCGTGAAATTCCCACCTCCTTCTGCACGTTTTAAAGGTGGTTTAGTTTGAGCGCTCATAGCAGCTATACTAAAAAAAGAAAACAACAATAAAACTATACGATTCATAAATATTTTATAATCTTGTAAATACAAGTTTTGTGACGTAAAAACTTCGTGCAAAAATAGTAATTATCAAATGTAATCACTTTTTTTATACGAGAAAGAAAATTACTAAATACCATAACGGTTTTAACAATGATTTATTAAAATGCTTGGACTAAAATATTCGGAATTTGAATTTGAATGCGGCACAGATGAAGCTGGTCGAGGATGTCTTGCTGGTCCAGTTACTGCTGCTGCTGTCATTTTACCAATAGATTTTGAGAATGATATATTGAACGATTCCAAGCAACTATCACATAAAAAAAGAGACGTTTTAAAACCTATTATTGAAAGCGCAGCAGTAAGTTTTGGAGTAACACATATTTTTGAAAAAGAAATTGACAACATCAACATATTGAATGCTTCTATTTTGGCGATGCATCAATCAATTGAAAAACTATCAACTATAACAGAATTTATTGCTGTGGATGGTAACAAATTTAAGCCTTTTAAAGACATACCTCATAAAACTATTATTAAAGGTGATGGTAAATATTTAAATATTGCTGCTGCTTCAGTTTTAGCAAAAACGTATCGTGATACTTATATGCTAAAAATTCACGAAGAATTCCCTATGTATAATTGGAAACAAAACAAAGGTTATCCTACTGCGGAGCATCGCGAAGCTATAAAAAAACATGGCATAACTAAATATCATCGAAAATCCTTCAAGCTCTTGCCAGAGCAATTAACTTTTGAATTTTAAGTTATACCTTTGCATGAAATTGCATTAATTAGTCCTAATGAAAAAGTTTTTTGTTTCCCTTATTATTCTATCAATATGCTTTAGTTGTAATAATTCTAGAGGAAACAAAACCAGTATTACTCAGCTTATTCCAGATTCAACTTCGGTTATTCTAAAAATAAATACGCTCGAAACATTTAAAAGCGACATTAAAAACAGTGCCTTCATAAAAGGACTATCATCAACAGATTTTTACGAAAACTTCAACTCTTCTTTAGAAAGCTTAGAAAGTTTTAACACAAATAATGAAATACTAGTTTGCTATAATAATTCAGGCGATTCTTTAAACTATACTTTCATCACTAAATATCATGATAGTTTATTACAAAAAAACGATTCGCTTAAACTATATAACACAATATTAGATAGTGTTTTTGTAGCCTCAAACTCAAATAGTATTATTACTAATTTAAGTGTTCAAAAAAGCAATAGCTTTAATACTTTCAGTAAAGCTCTAAGTACCGATAAGTCCTTCTCATTGTTACTTAATAACAAGAGCGTTAACAACTTTGGGAAAGGTGCTTTTGGCCTTCCAAATAATAATTTCGCAAACACTATTGCTTTTGATGCTGAAATTACTCCAGACCAACTTATACTTAATGGCGTAAGTATTAATAATGATTCTGTTAGAAAATTTATTGACGTTTTTAAAAACACCATACCTCAAGAAAACACCATCCAAAACATCACCCCTTTAACAAGTGATGGCTTTTTAAGTTTTACTTATAACGATTTTCAAACACTGCATCAAAACTTAGCGACTTACAAGAAACAAATAGTTGACAGCACACAACATTTTGAACTTTTAGAAACGCTAACCGAAGTTGGGTTGATTTATTTAGACGATAAAAAAGTCTTAGCACTTAAATCTATAGATGCTTTTAGTACAAACGCCATTTTAAATAGCGAAGAAAACAAAACAGGAAGTTTTAGAAATACAGACATCTTCTCTTTTAATAGTCCAAGCTACTTCAAAAACATATTTGCTCCTATTGTTTCATTTAAAGATGCTTTAAAATACATTAACATCGATGACTTTTTTGTATTTGCCAATGACGAAGAGCTACTTAAGACTATTATAACCAATATCCAAAACGGAAGCACTTACAACACCGATACTAATTACTCGAACTTACAAAAATCATTAAGTGACGAAGCATCATTATTAGTAATTGCAAATTCCAAACAATTAGAATCCATTTTAGAAAGCACTTTTAATGAAACGGCAATAAGCCTAAATCTAAGCAATCATAAATTTTCTGGATTTCAAATAGTGCAAGATGATGGTTTTGTGCATATTAATACTGCTATAAAAAAGAACAAATCTAGGAGACAACAAAATACCATAAGCGAAGAGTTTAATGTGTCTTTAGAATCTGATATTTTAACCAATCCGCAATTTGTAATTAACCATCGTACTAAACAAAAAGACATTGTTGTACAAGATATAAACAACAACTTATATTTAATTTCTAATAAAGGAAAAGTCCTTTGGAAAAAGCAACTACAAGGCACAATTCTCGGTAGCATTGCGCAAGTAGACCTTTATAAAAATGGCCGCTTGCAACTTGCCTTTGCAACACCAAATCGTGTTTATATTTTAGATAGAAATGGAAAAGATGTGAGTCCTTTCCCATTAAAATTCAATAACGAAATTACCCAACCATTGAGCGTTTTCGATTATGACAACAACAAAAATTATCGCTTTATTGTAGCGCAAAACAATGTGCTTATTATGTACAATAAAAATGGTAAACGGGTTAATGGTTTTAAATATCAAAATACTTCAAACGATATTCTAACCCAACCAAAACATTTTAGAATAAACAATAGAGATTATATTGTATTTGCTGCTGGAAAAACATTAAAAGTTTTAAACCGTCGTGGACAATCTAGAATAAACGTTAACGAGAACATCGATTTTTCAGGCAACGATATTTACAAGTATAATGACGTATTTACAACCACTACCAAAAGTGGCGAGTTAGTACAAATAAACCTTAGTGGTGCTGTTAGCAAACAAGCGTTAAACCTAAGTAGCAACCATTATATTACAACTACAAGCAAAACTTTAGCTTCTGTCGATGAAAATAAATTAACTATTAAGCAACGTACTCAAGAATTGGATTTTGGTAATTACACAGCACCAAAAATATTTTACATAAACGATAAAATTTATATCACGCTTACCGATTTACAAGCTCAAAAAATCTATATGTTCGACAGTCAATCTAAACCCATTAATAATTTTCCAGTCTATGGTACTTCTATAATTGACTTTGCAAATATTGATGGAGACAGCAACTTAGAGTTTGTAACAAAGGGCGAATCAAACTCAATAATAATTTATCAAAAAAATTAAGCTAATTATTTAATTTATAACGGTTTAATTTTGTAGATTTGACCTATTCCCAAGAGAATATTTATTATTAGCACTTTTAGCCATTAGTTTTTGGTTTTTGCCCCACATTTTTAATTTATAAAATTTACAACTAGCAACGATAACCAAATCGAAAGCCGAATCTATTATGAGGTGCCAAGGTAGAAATACCTTGGCATTTTTTATTGAATTCTATTTGTAATTTACTAGTATTGCACTTCTAAATTTTACACATGATTAAACGTACAAAAGCCTCGATTTCAAAATGTATTTTGCATAAAGTTGGCAACAAATTTAACGACACCAAAAACGCTTTTTCGGAGCAACCTATAGATTTTGATGAAGCTAGTTACGATTTAATACTACCATATTTGTTACGTGCTTTTGGTAGCGTTGCAGAGAGCTACAGGTTTAACCATCACGCAAACATAGATCTTAATGAAATTAATAGTTATGCTAGTCAATTATTAAACGACGATACCAATTTTGTTGATGTTTCAAAGCACATAGTGATGCATTTATTTGAGCAATCAAATTCTGCACAAATAAAAACTGGTGATGTTATTGTGTGTATGTTTCATGATATTCAATACGAAGATTACCTTACCGATGCCATTGGCATTTTTAAAATTGAAAACAAGTCGCATTTTTTTCAAACGCATTTAGAAAATAATAGCTACGATTTGTATGTACAAAAAGGAGTTCAGACCAAAAAAGTAGATAAAGGCTGTTTAATTTTAAATGCTGCCGATGGTGAAGGCAAGATTGTATTGAGTGTCGATAATAATAATTACGATGCGCAATATTGGATTAAAAGCTTCTTAAATATAAAGTATCCTGACGACTCCAACCAACACACCAAAAACTATATTGAGATGTGTAGAGAGTTTTCTAAAGAAGTGATGCAACCACAATTTGGCATGCAAGAGCAAAGTAGTTTTTTAGCAAAAACAGTAGATTTTTTCAAGGAAAATGAGGTGGTAAATATTGAAACCTTTAAAGACGATGTTTTTGAAGAGGAAGACCAAATACAACTATTTGAGGACTACAAAAAAACGTTTGAAAGCGATAACAACGTCCTCATCAGAAATCAGTTTGATGTTTCGGAAGTTGTGCTAAAAAAGCAAAAACAGAAAATAAAAACAGAAATAAAACTCGATACCAACATTCAAATAAAATTAGATGTCGATGCACCTGATGCCTCCGCCGAATATCTAGAACGTGGTTACGACGAGGATAAAAAAATGCACTACTACAAAGTGTATTTTAATGCGGAAGGGTAAACTTCTAAAACTCAGCTTCAAAAAGTTGAGAGAAATGCTTCAAGAGCCAACAATTTAATGCAAGGAGGAACTAGATTGCTCGATAATGCATATAACTCTGATCAAAATGCTACTTAAATAAGTTTCGTAATCAATTCTCTTTCATCAACAAATATTGATTTAGAATACACTTTTACAAG
Source organism: Gaetbulibacter sp. S0825 (assembly GCF_011777505.1). GTDB lineage: Bacteria > Bacteroidota > Bacteroidia > Flavobacteriales > Flavobacteriaceae > Pontimicrobium. The sequence goes on from NZ_JAATJT010000001.1 coordinate 6,576, forward strand.
AGAGGGTGGTGTAATAATTAATGGAAATTATTCTGAAGAATATATTAATGTTAGTGAATAATAACTACTTTTTTTTACATTGTTTTAACAACGTTCTGGAGCAGTCTAATAATGCCTTATTAATAGGAATAAGTATTGATTAATTGTAATAACTACTATCTTTGTTTTGTCACAAACTACTTAAAGAATGAAAAAAATAATACTTATACTATTAATTATCACTCAAGTTTCATGTAATACAGATGACAGCAATAATGATGATTCATGCGTTTTTGAAGGAGATGTTACTTTAACCACGCAAGAAGAAATCAACACTTTTATTCTAAATGATTATTGCGAAATAAATGGTGATTTAATAATTGGCGATCTATTTCTTAATGACGAAATAAATGATTTAACAGGTTTTATTGGGCTTACAAAAATAAATGGGAGATTAAGAATAGTTGGTAATTCTGTTTTAACTAACCTTAATGGGCTACAAAACATTAAAGAAATTGAAAAGTCTCTTCTAATAGATCGCAACAATTCACTACAAAACATAGATGCACTTTCAGAACTAAAAACCATTGGACAAGACCTTGCTATAGCGTATAATAATTCTTTAAACAATATAAACGTTTTTCATAACATCACCTCTTTAGGAAATGTTAGCATTGTAAACAATCCTTCTATATCTAATTTGTTAGGTTTAAACAATTTAATTTCAGTAAATAGTATTGAAATTAAAGTTAATGAATCTTTAGTTACTCTTGAAGGACTTAATAGCTTAGTTAGTACTGAAAGATATATAGTTATAAGAGACAATATTTCATTAACTACAATACAAGCTTTTGAAAACCTAAGTGTTATTGGGGGAGATTTAGGTATATTGAATAATCCTTTATTAACCTCTTTACATGGACTGGAAGGTGTTAGCTCATTAGTTGGTTTTGAATTATTTAATAATAATTCACTTGAATCATTATCTGGCTTAGAGAATGTGCAATTCATGAGGAAGCTAATAATTAGAAATAACAACTCCCTATTGTCTTTATCAAATTTAGCCAACTTATCATCTATTGGTGACAATATTAGTGGTCGAATTGAGATCCTTTCTAATAATTCGCTGAATTCCTTAGTTGGATTACAAAACGTTGAATCGTTTATAGGAAATATTTGGGTTACAGACAACGATAGTCTAGTGAATCTTTGTAATCTGCAAAATATCTTGGCAAATGGAGTTTATGATTCTGTGAATATCCATTCTAACAATTATAATCCATCAGTAGAAGATATTATTAATGGAACTAATTGTAGTATTTGATTTCATATTTTACAAAACGTCATGAAAGTAATTACTAAACTTGTTTACTTACATAATTTCAAATATCAGCCTCAAAAAGCACTCTAAAGTGTTTAAGAAGTTTTTCTTTCACTTCAGCTTCATCTACCTCTTTTTTACCAAGTTCCACATTAAGAGACGTAACTGCTTTACCTCTAATGCCACAAGGAATCATCAAATCGAAATAACCCAAATTGGCATTCACATTTAATGCAAAACCATGCATCGTTACCCAGCGACTTGCACGAACTCCCATAGCACATATTTTACGTGCAAAAGGGGTTCCTACATCCAACCAGACACCTGTTTCGCCTTTACTACGTTCAGCTTTTAAACCATATTCGGCAAGGGTTAAAATAATCATTTCTTCTAGTAAGCGTAAGTACTTATGAATATCTGTAAAGAAATTATCTAAGTCTAAAATAGGATAACCAACAATTTGCCCAGGACCATGATAAGTGATGTCACCTCCACGATTTACTTTATAAAACGACGCACCTTTTTCTGCAAGTTGCACTTCATCAACCAGTAAGTTACTCATATCGCCACTTTTACCTAAAGTATAAACGTGCGGATGTTCTACGAATAAAAAATAATTGTTTGTGTCTAGATTAGCATCTTCCCTTCTATTCTTAATTTTAGTATCGACAATACTTTTAAACAAGACTTCTTGGTAATCCCAAGTGTCTTTGTAATCTTTAAGTCCTAAATCTTGAAGTTCTATTTTCTTATTCATAGAGCGCAAAATTACGACTTATTTGGAATATACTTCAACTTTGACTAACTGGAAACTTAATACTACGACTGCAAACTATCTTTCAGGATTATTTAAAATAACTAAGGCAGCAATAACACCAGGAACCCAGCCACAAAGCCACAATAAAAAGACGATAAAAATTGAACCACATCCTTTATCTAAGACTGCTAGAGGTGGGCAAAAAATAGAAAGTAAGACTCTCCAAATACTCATAAGATTGATTTTTTTAATTGATGATTACCTATTTGACGCATTTCAAACAGTTTTGTTACATCAACATAAACCATAATTGAAGAGCTTTATTGTTTACTCAACCTATTTACAAACAGCCTTTAAAGCATCTTTAATATCTCCAGGTGTGCTCATTATTTTCATAAATGTTCCCATGGTTAAATCTGGCCAATGCAGTGCTATTCTATACCTACCATGTAACATTGTTGCTTCATTACCTTGTAAAATTATTTCGTACGGCAACGCTGCAGCATGAGATTCTCCAATTTTATGTAAAAAATTAGCTTCTCCTTTTTCTGCACTTTGCAAGCCTACTCCAAAAACAGCTACCTTTTTATTTGGATATACCAATTTGTAGACTTCTATAGAATTTCCTTTTTTAGCTTTTAAATTAGCCTCTATAGTTTTAAGCCCTTCTTCAAAAGAGGCATATTCGTTTAACTCAACTGGATCGGTAAAATATGGCATTGCTATTTTGTAGTGATACTTTTTTAATTTATCTGCTTTAACCGTTCCCCCAAATGGCGCAAATTCTTTTCCAATTGATGAAAAAGTTGTTTTAACATCTGCACTAAACTTTTCAAAAGTAGATTGAAAAGTCACATAATTATCTCTTAAATATGCTCTGAATATATAATCTGGATTCGTATATGAAACCACTACTTTCCCGTCTAATTTAACCAAGCCAACTTTAAAAGCAGCAGCTAAAGCACCTCTATCGGCAATTTGAACTACTTTGTTTTTAATATCGCTTCTAGTAAATACAACTACTTTTAGAGATGATTTATTTGAAGGGTTATAAGTTCCTAAAATTGTAAAATTATCGCCTTCTAAAGTAGAAATCACCTTATCATAAGCACTTTGTATAGATTCTGTTAATTCGCCAACTTTTATATAAGGCGATAGTTCTTGTGAAAATGAATAATACCCAATTACTAGGGTTGCTACTAAACTTAAAATTACTTTTTTCATTTCTTTATAATTTATTTATATGCTATCTCATGTTTATTTCTCAATAATGCACCTAAATGAGGTTTAAATTTGAATAATTAAGCAAAATAACAACCGAAATGGTTTTTAATCTATGACTATAGTCATAATTATTAAAAAGATGCTTTCCCTTTTTTCTAAATAGTTTAATTTTGGCGTTTTAAAACCTTAATTATCATGCAGCTTTCTGAACAAGAAATAGTACGACGCGAAAAGCTTAAAAATTTAAGAGCTTTAGGTATCGACCCTTATCCAGCAAATTTATATCCAGTAGACCATACATCTAAACAGATAAAACAGGATTTCACTGAAGGGAAACAGGTTGTTATTGCTGGTAGATTAATGTCTAGACGTATTCAAGGAAAGGCGTCGTTTGCTGAGCTACAGGATAGCGAAGGTCGTATACAAGTCTATTTTAATCGCGACGAAATTTGCACTGGAGAAGACAAAACATTATACAATGATGTCTACAAAAAACTACTAGATATTGGTGATTTTATTGGTATTGAAGGTGAATTGTTCACAACACAAGTAGGTGAAAAAACAGTGATGGTTAAAAACTTTATCGTGTTAAGTAAATCGCTAAAACCATTGCCATTACCAAAAACAGATGCCGAAGGAAACACGCATGATGAGTTCAACGACCCTGAAATGCGTTACAGACAACGCTATGCCGATTTAGTAGTGAACCCAAAAGTAAAAGACACGTTTGTAAAACGTACGCAAATAACCAATACCATTCGTGAGTTTTATAACGACATGGGCTTTTTGGAAGTAGAAACACCTATTTTACAACCCATTCCTGGTGGCGCAGCTGCAAGACCTTTTATGACGCATCACAATGCATTAAATATTCCTTTATACTTACGAATTGCTAACGAACTATATTTAAAACGATTGATTGTTGGTGGTTTTGATGGTGTATATGAGTTTGCCAAAGATTTCAGAAATGAAGGCATGGACAGAACGCATAACCCAGAATTTACGGTTATGGAAATGTATGCTGCTTACAAAGATTATAACTGGATGATGGACACCACAGAAGAGCTTCTAGAAAAGATTGCTATGAAATTACATGGCACTACTGAAGTGGAGTTCAATGGTAAAATGATTGACTATAAAGCACCTTATAAGCGTATTGGAATTCTGGACGCCATAAAAGAGCATACAGGTTTTGATTTATATCAAAAATCGGAAGATGAGATACGCAACGCTTGTAAAGCATTAGACATTGAAGTAGATGAAACATTTGGTATTGGTAAAATGATTGATGAAATTTTTGGAGAAAAATGTGAACCACATTACATTCAACCAACATTTATTATTGATTACCCAACCGAAATGAGTCCGCTGACTAAAAAGCATCGCTCTAAAGAAGGTTTAACCGAGCGCTTTGAGCTAATGGTAAATGGAAAAGAATTAGCGAATGCTTATTCTGAGTTAAATGACCCAATTGAGCAGCGCGAACGTTTTGAAGACCAATTAAAACTCTCTGAAAAAGGTGATGATGAAGCTATGTTTATAGACCACGACTTTTTACGTGCTTTAGAATACGGAATGCCTCCAACATCTGGTATTGGTATTGGTATTGACAGACTAACAATGTTTATGACAAATAACCCATCAATACAAGAAGTGTTGTTTTTTCCTCAAATGAAACCTGAGAAAAAAGCTATTGAGATGAGCGATAACGAAAAAGCTATTTTCGAGATTTTAAAAACTCAAAAAAGCATGAACCTCAACGATCTTAAAACACAATCTGGTTTAAGTAATAAAGGTTGGGATAAAGGCATAAAAGGGTTGGCAAAACATGGACTTACTAAAGTCACTAAAACGGATGATGCTTTAATTGTGGAGTTACAAGATTAAGTGCTTATTATAGCATTCGTTGCATTATCTCATTATATAAAAAAAAGGAATCACACATTGGTGATTCCTTTTTTTTTCTCTCTTAAATTGATGTTTAGTGGTTTACAACAACTTCAATAGTTTCCTTTGACATGCCTTTATAAGGATCAAATCCTTCAGGTAAATAAGCCTTAACATCAAAATTAATTTCTATGTCTTCTTCTATCTCAATTAACTCAATAGTATTCCAGTCCAAATCGTTTTTCCCTTTTAAGGCATTAAAGTTTTTTGGAAGGTACTTTGAAGTATCAAAACCTATCTCCACTTCTTCTTCAATTTCTATTAATTCAATAGTACTCCAATCTAAATCGTTTTTCCCTTCTAAGGCGTTAAAGTTATCTGGCAGATACATTGTAGTATCAAAATCTAATTGTACTTCCTCCTCTACTTCAACAACTTCAATCTCATTAACTTCTAGATTTTCAGTATTTGTATATTCCTCATTAGTGAAAATTCGTTTTTCTAATTTGTGCATTTCAGTACTCAAATTATCATTTATTGTGTCACCTGTTATATTAATCTTAGCAGATATATTTACTGTAAATAATACACTAAGTAAAAGAGTTAATAGGTTTTTATTAAAACTTTTTATGCGGTTTGTTTTTGGTTCAATTGTTTTCATTTTTTTGGTGTTTTTGATTTGATTGATACTTAATAGACGACTCAAAATCAAATCTGTTACAGTACTATGTATTACACAATAGTAAATTAACAAATTTTAACTATTTAAAAGCATATACTAAGGCCAAAACAACAAATAATTAAATCACATTAAGATTATAGAATTACATAATTATCATCCTAAACTTGTTTCAATACCACATCGCATATAAAAAAGGAAGCGCCATGTTGCTTCCTTTTTTTGTATTTTTAAGCATCTATCACTAAAACAATCATTATGCGTAAAATTTCTCTATTATTAATCTTATTTGTTATACTCTTTACTTGTAAAGAAGAACCACAAGAAAATAATGATAAGGACATAACTATTATAGAAAATGGTCTATTAAAAGGCATACAGGTAAAAGGAGCAACTCCTGAAACTTTCAATATAGAAGAACGCATGAAAGCTCATAATGTTCCTGGAGTAAGTATTGCAGTTATAGAAAATGGTAAGTTAAAATGGGCAAAAGGTTATGGTTATGCAAATACAAACACCAATCAAAAAGTGGATGTGCATACTTTGTTTCAAGCAGGTTCTATTAGTAAGCCAGTTGCTGCATTAGCTGCTTTAAAACTTGTTGACGAAGGTATATTGGATTTAGATGCAGATGTAAGCACTTATCTTAAAAGCTGGAAATTACCAGATTCAAAATTTACAGAAATTGAAAAAGTGACTCTTAGACGTTTACTTACGCATACTGCTGGCATGACCGTACATGGGTTTCCTGGTTACACTCAAAAAGATTCATTTCCAAGTATTAATGCCGTTTTAAATGGAAAAGGGAATACTCCTGTTATTTATGTTGATACCATACCAGGTAGTATATGGAGATATTCTGGAGGTGGTTATACCGTTATGGAAAAAATAGTAGAAGATGTGAGTGGATTACCTTTAGAAGACTTCATGGCTAAAAATATTTTACCACAAATGAATATGACCAATAGTACATATAGCCAACCAATAAAAGAAAGCATGCAAAATAATATAAGTGCTGCTTATTATGGTGACGGAAAAATTATTGAAGGGCTTTGGCATAATTATCCTGAGCAAGCGGCGGCTGGATTATGGACCACACCTTCCGATTTATCAAAATATCTTATTGAAATACATAATATATATGAAAATGGAACTAAAGGAATTCTTTCAAAACACATGGTTACTCAAATGCTAACAAAGGACAAAAATAATTGGGGACTTGGACCCTCTTTACGCGAAAATGATAATGCCTTAATTTTTGGACATGGAGGTAAAAACGCAGGCTTTACAAACGATATGATGGCTTTTGCCAAAAGTGGCGATGGCGTTATAGTAATGACAAGCGCTGACAATGGCGGAAGGCTTATTGGTGAAATTCTCCGTTCGGTTTCTAGATATTATGATTGGGGAACACACAACCCAAGAGAAGTTAACATCGTAAAAATACCTAACGATGAACTTGAAAAATATACAGGAAAATATCTTTTAGACTTTCAAGTACCAAACATTGGAGATTATATTATTGATGTAACAATAGTAGATGGTAAAATTCGTGCTATAGACCCAGATAATGAAGTGAATTTATTTACACCAACTGAAAAAACAAAATTTATAGATTTAGATAAAGGTGATCGCATTGAGGCAAAAACCGACGACTCAGGAAACATTAGTTTTCTATTAAATGGTCAATATAATTTTAATAAAATAAATGAGTAAAAAACTAATAGTTGTTATTTCTATTTTATCCTCAATATATGGGTGTGCTCAGCAAAATAAAATAGCTAAAAACAATGACTCAAAATTAATTAGTGCTGCAAAAGAAATAATGCAGAGCGCTAAAACTTGTGCGCTGGTTACAATAGATGATAAAGGAAGTCCAAGGGTAAGAACTATGGATCCATTTACTCCTGAAGACGGTTTAATCGTTTGGTTTGGGACCAACAGCAGTTCAAGAAAAGTAAAGCAAATACAAGAAAATCCTAATGTGACTTTATACTACGAAGACGTCGATAAAAAAGGTTATGTAATGATACATGGCATTGCAAACATAGTAAATGATAATACCGAAAAAGAAAAACATTGGAAACCAAAATGGAAAGATTTTTATCCTAATTATCCAGATGATTACTTATTAATTAAAGTATCGCCTAATTGGATGGAAATTGTTAGTGAAACACGAGGCATTTTAGGAAACCCTAAAACTTGGGAACCACAAAGAGTTACATTTTAATCCTCAAAGGCAATTCAATAAACATGATACAATCGTACAAACAAAATCCAACTCTTGAAGAAAAGTATGACACAATAATCATAGGTTCAGGGATGGGAAGTTTAACTTGTGGTGCCATTCTAGCAAAAGAAGGTCAAAAAGTATTAGTCCTAGAGCAGCATTATACGGCTGGTGGTTTTACTCATGTTTTTAAGCGTAAAGGATACGAATGGGATGTTGGTATTCATTATATTGGCGAAGTAGGTCGCCCAAAAAGTGCTGTGAAAAAATTATTTGACTATATCACGAATGCAGAATTGAAATGGGCTGATATGGGAGATGTATATGATCGAATTATAATTGGTGATAAATCTTATGATTTTGTAAAAGGTACTGCCAATTTTAAAGCTAAACTTATCTCCTATTTCCCAGAAGAAGAAAATGCTATTACTGAATACATTAAACTCGCATTTGAAGCAAATAAAGCAAGTAGAAAGTTTTTTATGGAAAAAGCAGCTCCTAAATGGATAAGTAATCTTTTTGGTGGCTTCATGCGTAAATCATATCTAAAATATGCTAACCAAACCACGCATCAAGTTTTAAGTTCCTTAACCACCAATCAAGAACTAATAAAAGTGCTTTCAGGGCAATATGGCGATTATGGCTTACCTCCTAAACAAAGTAGTTTTGTGATGCATGCAAGCGTAGTAAGACATTATTTAAGTGGTGGTAATTTCCCTGTTGGAGGCTCTTCTCGAATTGTTGCAACTATAGATCCAGTAATTGAATCTGCTGGCGGAATCATATTAGTTAAAGCTGAGGTTGATGAAATTATCATAAAAAACAATACTGCTATTGGTGTGAAAATGACTGATGGAAAAGTTATAAATGCCAATAATATAATTAGTGGTGCAGGAATAATAACTACCTATAATAAACTCTTGCCCAAACAAGAATTATTAAAACATAATCTTAAAAATAAACTACAAAAAGTAACCCCTTCAGTAGCTCATATATGTTTATACATTGGATTAAATGGCACGCCAGAAGAACTAAATTTATCAAAAACTAATTTATGGATTTACCCTGATGATGGTGATCATGATTTATGTGTTGAGCGCTATTTAAATGACAATGATGCTCCTTTTCCGTTAGTTTATATTTCATTTCCTGCTGCTAAAGATCCAGATTGGAACAATCGCTATCCAGGGAAAAGCACCATTGATGTGCTTACACTAATGCCTTATGAGTTAGTTGAAAAATGGGAAAATAGTAAATGGATGAAACGTGGTAATGAATATGATATTTTTAAAGAAAAATTATCACAGCGGCTTTTAAAGATTCTTTTTGAGCATGAACCTCAACTGGTTGATAAAATTGATCATTACGAACTTTCCACGCCATTAACCACAAAACATTTTGTGAATTACGACAAAGGAGAAATTTATGGTTTAGATCATACACCAAAACGTTATCATCAACGGTTTCTTCAGCCAAGAACACCTATTAAAAATTTATACCTTACTGGACAAGATATTGTAACCGCTGGAGTTGCAGCTGCATTATTTTCGGGTGTTTTAACTACGTCTGCGATGATAGGAAAAAATTTAATAAAAAAGATTATGGCTAAAAATTAATCTCTGATTATGAAAAAATCTGTAAAAATTTTAATCATCTTCGTTCTTCTCATTGTTATTTTTGTTGCTTATACTTTTATTTCAACAGGTTATTTTAGAACTATTGAAAACACTTTTAATGGTAGCATTGTTAAACAAATTAACCTTCCAGGAGCTGAAGACATAACTATTAGCCACCAAGATAGTTTTGCAATCATATCATCAACAAAAAGAGGCATGTATCCTCCCAAAGAAAACGAAATTGGTGGCTTATATTTTATGGATTTAAAGAATCAAGAATTCAACGTTATTCCATTAACATCTTCTTTTAATAAACCGTTTGCACCTCATGGTATTTCATTAAAAAAACTTAATAGCTCCTATAAAATTATGGCAATTAACCATACGTTGTCTGGGCATTCTATTGAGGTGTTCAATCTTAAAAACAAAACTTTAACACATGAAGAAACTTTGAAAGATGAGTCAATGATAAGTCCAAATGATGTTGTTATGATTAACGATAATACGTTTTATTTTACCAACGACCACAAGTACGCTGAAGGTTTTGGGAGGCTTACCGAAGATTATATAGGACGCTCTTTATCCAACGTTATCTATTTCGATGGAACATCTTATAGAGAAGTTGCTAATGGAATTGCATATGCCAATGGTATTAATTATGATGCAAAACGCAATTTGCTTTTTGTTGCTTCACCTAGAAAATTTCTAATCAAAGTTTACAATGTGTTAACTGATGGTTCATTAGAGTTTATTGAAGATATTGATTGTGGAACTGGAGTCGATAATATTGAATTCGATAAAGAAGGACAATTGTGGGTTGGAGCTCATCCTAACTTGTTGAGATTTACGTCTTATGCTAAAGGAAAAAAGGAGTATTCTCCTTCAGAAATTATTAAAATTGATTATAGAGGAACAAATGATTATTCAGTAGAAATCATTTACCTTGAAGATGGTAAAACCATGTCTGGCTCAACTGTGGCTGCTCCGTTTGACAAATATATACTTACGGGAAATGTAATGGATGATACTTTCTTACTGCTTAAACAAAAATAAAAAAGCCAGCACAATGTGCTGGCCTGGGATCTTTATTAATAATCTTTGGCAAAATTAATAAAGACTCACTACTATATTTTCTTTTTCACATTTCATTCCTCTATAAGGATTAAATCCTCTTGGTAAATATTTACTTGTGTCAAATCCAAGTTCAATCTCCTCTTCAATTTCTACTATTTCAATTTTTGACCAATCAATATCATTTTTTCCTTCTAATGCATTAAAATTTTCAGGTAGATATTGCGCTGTATCAAAATCTATTTCAATAGTTTCTTCAATCTCAACTAATTCAATTGTAGACCAATCGATATCGTTTTTCCCTTCTAAAGGATTAAAATCTTCTGGCAAATACTTTTTTGTATCAAAATCGATATATACTTCTTCTTCAATTTCATAAACCTCAAAAAGACTTTCGTCTGTGTCACTTTCAAAAAGTGTAGCTTCAAGGTTTATTTGTACTAACGTTTTATAATTTTTTTTAGTATTATCGGGACTCATTCCAGATAATGCACTAGCATTGGTTGCTATAAATACTGCTAATAATAAGATTAATCGGTTCATAATATTTTTGGTTTTTTTGTTTTGTTTTTATACTCTATTGACGTTTAAAAAACCAAAACGTTACTGGTATTTAGAAATGTTTAACACATTTAAATCCTTTTTAATTCTTTTTTAAGAATAGTAGTTTGAAATGTTAATTTTTTAAGACAATTATTGTAGAATCTCTTTGATAAGTTTATGATACTCATCAAACTCATTTAGGTTATTGTGACCTCCGTTTTCTATAACTGTAAAGGTCGTTTTGTCTTTTGGTGATTCTTTGTGCAATTTTTCTCCACTGCTAAAAGGCACAACAAAATCATTTGTACCATGAATTATTGAAATGGGACATTTAGCATGTTTAATATGTTGGTTGTTTTGCAACCTGTATTTAAGCAGATTCTTAATAGGAAATATTGGAAACCGTTTTTTGGCAACATCTTCAATATTATAAAAGGGAGATTCTAAAATTAGTTTTTTTGGATTTTTTATTGATGCCATTTTCGTCGCCATTGCAGACCCTAATGAACGTCCATAAACAATAATATGTTCTTCGTTCCAAAATTGTTCTAAATGCTCATAGCATACTTTTGCATCATTATATAATGCTTCTTCACTCAAAACACCCTTGCTTTTCCCATAAGTTCTATAGTCCATAACATAAACATCATAATCCATGGCCACTAAGTACTCAACAATCTTACTCCATCGTTGTAAACTTCCAGCGTTTCCATGAAAATATAATATTGCTCCTTTCGGATTGTTTGCCTTTATGTGCAAAGTATTTATAACACCATTATTTGGTGTGTCTAGAAAATACTCGTCATACTCATAAGCTAATTCATACGTATAATCTAGAGGCAACGTTTCTGGTAAAAACAAAAATTTCTCTTGTAATACATAAAGGGCAGTTCCAACCATAATATAAAGCCCTAAAAGAATTAGAGCGAATTTTTTAAGCTTTTGCTTTAGATTTTTTGGACGAGTGTATGACATTTATACTTGTTGTTGAAAAATCGATATCTACTGGTTTCGAATTAATGATTTCTTCAATCATTTTATGGTAAGACTCAAAATTATTCAAATTTTTATGCCCTCCACCAATTACTGTGTGTAATTTAGTTTGTTTGGGATTAACTTGAGATAGCTTAACACTAGATTTATAAGGAATTAACTTATCATGAGTACCGTGAATAATATGAATTGGACACTGTACGTATTTTAACCATTTGTAAGTTGGTAAAGGATATTTCATTAACAATGACAAAGGCATAAAAGGCATATAACGCCCAGTAACTTTAGTTAAACTGTAATATGGCGCATCCAATATTAAAAGTCTGGGATTATTAATGGACGCTAACTTAGCTGCGAAGCCTGAACCTAACGAACGACCATACAAAATAATATGCTCCTCTGGAGTTCGCTCTTTTAACTTATTATAAACTTCTTGCAAATCTCTTTTAATCGCTTTTTGCGAACGTCTTCCTGTGCTTTTACCAAATCCTCGATAGTCAACCATAAACACACTGTAATCATGTCGTGTAAAATCTACAGCAAATTTCCCCCAACCTTTAATACTTTTAGAATTTCCTTTTAAATACAGTACAATACCTTTTGGCTGATTTTTACTTTTAAATAGCAGCCCATTTATTTTGGCGCCATCACGTGTTTCTAGAAAGTATTCTTTAGTGTCTTGGTTTTCGTAAGCGAATTGAAAATCCTTATCTAGCTTTTCTGGTTTAAACAACAAATAATCTTGTAAATAATACAAGGCTATACTTATCACGATATACGCAACAAGAATAATCAAAACAATTTGCAACCAATAAGGCATTTTTAATAATTTCTATACAATATATGAAATTTCAATCTATGATATGATTAATACACCACTACTCATTAAACATAAGGTTTGAGTCAAAACAAAGTAGATTTACAGTAAATATTGACAGCATATCGGTTTTTTTAGGGCTTTTTATGGCATTTTTATTATTTTCCGCATCTATTATTAAAACCCAAATTAATGAAACGCCTTATTATTGCCTTAGTGGTAACTTCACTTTTTACGTCATGTTTAAATGATTCGGATGATTATGTAGTATTACAAGATGATCCAATTATTGCTGAGTTTTTACCAAACCTTTCTCAATTAAACCTGTTTATAGGAGATTTAAACACATTAACCGTAAACTCCAATATGTTTAAATATGAGTTAAATACTGAGTTATTTACGGATTACGCACATAAATTAAGAATTATTGGACTTCCAGATGGTACTGCATTGCAGTATGAAGATGATGGGTTTCCAATATTTCCAACAGGAACACTTATTGCAAAAACGTTTTATTATAATTTAGATGAAACCAACCCAGGCTCTGAACAACAAATTATTGAAACACGTGTACTTATTAAAGAAGAAACTGAGTGGACTATTGGAAACTATGTATGGAACGAAGAGCAAACCGATGCTGTTTTAGATACAAATGAGCATCAAGTGAAAGTGGATTTTGTAAATAGTGAAGGTGAAGATGTTGAAGTAAACTATATTGTTCCTAGTGCAAACGATTGTATAAAATGCCATAGCAACAATAATAATGTAACCCCAATTGGCCCAAAATTGCGCACTATGAATTTTAACATAAATAGCATTAACCAATTACAGCAGTTTATAGACAATGGCCAACTAATAAATGCTCCTAACCCTGCAGAAATTGTTGCGTTACCAAACTGGAAAGATGACGTGAATTATAGCTTAGAAGAACGTTCACGTGCTTATTTTGATATTAATTGTGCGCACTGCCATACAGCTGGAGGTTTTTGTGAATTTCAATCTACTTTAGATTTAGCTTTTGAAACCGATTTTAATGACACGAATATCTTTCAAAGACGCTTTAGTATTTCTAATAGAATGAGCAATTATACTCCAGGAACTAGCATGCCTCTTATTGGCACAACCATGGTACATAGTCAAGGCTACAATTTAATTCAAGAGTATTTAGATTCTTTAGATTAATTCCCTTAAGGTAATACATCAATTTTTTAGTTAAATAAATACTAATATTTGTTAACAAAAAACAAGGATTTGTTTAGTATTTGCTATTTTCACCTACTAAACCAAAAATCTAGATAAATTGAAACATTCTATTAAAGTGTTACTATTAGCTTTAACGCTAATTGTATCTTCATGTAACACATCAAAAAAAGCAGCTGAAGCTGAAGCTGCAAAAAAGGCAGCAGCAGCGAAAAAAGCAGCTTCAACACCAAAACCTAAAAAAGGCGATATTCAGCCTTATAGTAAAGTAGTTACCAAAGACGCTAAAACAGACGATGGTCTTTTTAAAGTCCATAAAATTGATGGAAAATATCTATATGAAATTCCAGACTCTCTCTTAGGAAGAGAAATGTTGGTTGTTTCTAGAATTGCTAAGAACACATCTAATAATAGAAATTTTGGCGGGCAAAAAGCAAATACGCAAGTATTGCGTTGGCAAAAAAAGGATAAGCAAATTGTTGTTCGTATAGTATCGCACAGTATTGTTGCAGATGAAGACAAACCTGTTCACGAAGCTGTTGTAAACTCCAATTTCGAGCCTGTTTTGTATACCTTCCCAATTAAAGCTTTTAACGACGATAAAACAGCTACAGTTATTGATGTAACAGAATTATATAGTACTGATGTTAAGGCTTTAGGATTACCACAGTACCTTAGAACTAGCTACAAAATAAGTAGATTAGACTCCAAAAAATCTTTCATTGAAAGTGTGAAAAGTTATCCTATTAACATTGAAGCTAGACATGTAAAAACATATGTAGCTAATGCCGCACCTTCAAATAGTTCTACAGGAACAGTATCTGTAGAAATGAATACTTCTATGCTATTATTACCAAAAGAGCAAATGAAAAGACGCCACTTTGATGAGCGTGTTGGATGGTTTGCTAGATCTCAAGTCGATTATGGTCTTGAAGATCAAAAAAGCAAAAGAGTGACCTATTTGAATCGTTGGAGACTAGAAGTAAAAGATGAAGATATTGAAAAATTTAAGCGTGGCGAACTAGTTGAGCCTAAAAAACAAATTGTTTATTATATAGACAGAGCGACACCAAAAAAGTGGCGTAAATACATCAAGCAAGGTATTGACGACTGGCAAGTAGCTTTTGAAGCCGCTGGATTTAAAAATGCCATTATTGGAAAATATCCTCCAACCGTTGAGGAAGATCCTGAGTGGACACCTGAAGATGCTCGTTATTCAGTAGTGCGATATTTGGCATCTCCAATTCCTAATGCCAATGGACCTCACGTTGCAGATCCTCGTTCGGGCGAAATATTAGAGTCAGATATTAACTGGTATCATAATGTTATGAGTTTATTACAAGGTTGGTTCTTTGTTCAAACGGCGGCTATAAATCCAGAGGCACAAATGGTTGGATTTAAAGACGAAGTAATGGGTGAGCTTATCAAGTTTGTATCTTCACATGAAGTTGGACATACTTTAGGATTGCCTCATAACATGGGAAGTAGTAGTGCTTACAAAGTAGACGATTTACGTGATCCAGCCTTTACACAAAAATATGGTACAGCGCCATCTATAATGGATTATGCACGTTTTAATTACGTAGCACAACCAGGAGACGAAGGCGTTGCATTAATGCCAAATATTGGTGTTTATGACAAACATGCAATTCGATGGGGATATCGTCCAATTTTAGATGCAAAAACACCTTACGATGAAAAAGCAACTTTAGATAAGTGGATTTTAGACCATGCTGATGACCCAATGTATCGTTTTGGTCAATTAAATGGTATTGATCCATCCGCTCAAACAGAAGATTTAGGGGACGACGCTATTAAAGCGAGTAATTATGGTATTGCTAACTTAAAACGTATTGTTCCTAAATTAATAGAATGGACTTCTAAAGATGGTGAAACTTTTGGAGATTTATCTGAAATGTATGGTCATGTTGTATCTCAATACAATCGTTACATGGGACATGTAACTACAAATATTGGTGGTGTTTATAAACATACAAAGACTGCTGATCAAGCTGGAGATGTATTTACACAAGTAGATAAGGGATATCAAAAGGATGCATTGGCATTTTTAAATAACGAGTTGTTTAAGACACCAACTTGGTTAATTGATGAAGCTATTATCAAGAAAACTGAATTTAATGGTGTTACAGAACGTATTAGAGGTATTCAAGCAAGAACATTAAACAACGTACTAAACCTGACTAGAATGATGCGTATGATTGATAATGAAACGCTAAATGGTTCTGATGCTTACACGTTAACATCATTGATGACAGATTTACGTAATGGTATTTGGTCAGAAGTACGTTCAGGAAGAAATATAGACACTTACAGAAGAAATCTACAACGTGCTCATGTTGAAAGATTGGCAACATTAATGAATTCTAATGACATAAGAGGTTTTAGAGGAACCGTTACTGTAAAGCAATCTGATATTCTTCCAGTAGTTCGTGGTGAACTAAATAGAATTAAGCGTCTAGCTCAAAGTGGGGTTAATAGAGGAAGTACCTTAACTAGATATCATTTACAGGATATCGTTGAGCGTATTGATGCAATTTTAGATCCTAAATAGTTTTTATATAATACATAATCATAAAAAGGCTTCCATATTGGAAGCCTTTTTTATTTCTGTTAATACATAGTTAAAAATAAATGTTCTATTAAACCATTTAGAATCATCTAGGTCTTAACAGTATAACATCAATAATTAAAAAAATGAAAAAGATAATTTTAATTGCAATTGCACTTGTAAGTTTACAAGGCATAGCACAAGAAAGACAAAGAGAGCAAAGAAAGGATTTTAAAAAGCAACGTTCACAAGCTCTAAAAGACTTAACGCCTGAACAAGCAGCAACACTTCAAACCAAAAAAATGACGCTGCATTTAGATTTGTCCGAAGCACAACAAAAAGATATTTACAAGTTAAATTTTGCGAATGCTAAAGAACGTCAGGCTAAAATGAAAGCTGCAGAGAAGATGAGGGAAAGTGGTGAAAAGCCATCAAAAGAAGCTCGTTATGGTTTAATGAATGAGCGATTGGATAAGCAAATAGCTCAGAAAAAACAGATAAAATCTATACTTACTAAAGAGCAATTTGAAAAGTTTGAAAAAGGTTCTAAACAGAAGAAAATGAAACAACGCAAACAGCAAAAACAGCGTGGAAAGTCTAAACAAAGATTCAAAAAATCTTAGTTTATTTGATTGGTTAGTTAGAAAAGCACTGCTTTAGGCAGTGCTTTTTTTTATGTTTTATTTCAATTGCCTTCTTTAGATAGAACATTTAGCACTTGACCA
The DNA here is from genome assembly GCF_011777505.1 of Gaetbulibacter sp. S0825. Classification (GTDB taxonomy): domain Bacteria; phylum Bacteroidota; class Bacteroidia; order Flavobacteriales; family Flavobacteriaceae; genus Pontimicrobium. Next base: position 24,187 of record NZ_JAATJT010000001.1, read on the forward strand.
ACATTCAATTCTGTTCCATTTAAATTATTAAGTGATTGAAGTTCTTTAACACTTATGTTGTGCTTTTTTGAAATGGAATACAACGTGTCTCCTTTTACCACTGTGTATGTAGCTATTATATATTCTTTCTTAGCTTTTCTATGTCGCTTTGAAGCTTTATCATCAAATTTATAAAGCTGGTAACGTTCTATAAGGCTTATGAGTTTTTCTGGATACTTTCTATCTGTTGCATAACCTGCTTTTCTTAATTCTTTTGCCCAACCTTTATAATCGTCTTTGTCTAATTCGAATAATTTAGCATAACGTTTTCGATTTGCTAAAAACTCTGAATGGTCTCTAAATGAGGTATTAGCATCTCTATATTTTCTGAAGCATTCTTGAGCTCTATCGTCGTCATGAAAAATTTTAGCACCTTCCCAGTCATGACATTTTATTCCAAAATGATTATTTGCCTTTACTGCCAAACGACCTCTCCCAGATCCAGACTCCAAAATACCTTGAGCCAATGTAATACTTGCTGGAATGCCATATTGCTTCATTTCGGCAATAGCAATATCTTTGTAAAAAGCAATGTAATCATCGGTAGATTTAATAACTGGAGCTTTAGTAATTGTTTTAGGTTCAGTGACAATTTCTTTTTCCTTTTTTGGTATTGATCTAATATCGGTCTTTTTAATTCTAGTATCTACATTCCTAGCCGATTTTTTCCTCGAACCACAGCTTACTATAAAAATACTTAGAGCGAGTATTAATATTATTCTATTCATTAATCAATGGTAATTCTTTGTCTATTAATCTTTTATTCATTCCAGAAATGCCTTGTAAACCTCCTGTGTGAATTACTAATATCTTAGAGTTTTTCTTAAAATAATTAGCTTCAATCATTTTAATAACGCCAAACATTAGCTTTCCAGTATAAACAGGATCTAAAGGAATGTTATACTCTTGGTTAAATTGATTTATAAAATCAATTAACTCCTTATTAACTTTGGCATAACCTCCAAAATGATAATCGGTAATTAATTCCCAATTATTCTTGGTTACAAATTTACTAATATTGGTTGATAAAAAATCACCTTTTAAGGCTGGAAATCCTAAAATTTTCTGGTGAGATTTAGATACATTTATAAGCCCTGAAATAGTACCTCCAGTACCAACTGCACAGCATATATAATCAAATGCCAAATCCTCTTCGTTTAATATTTCTTCGCAACCTTTAACGGCTAATAGGTTTGTACCTCCTTCAGGAACCAAGTAAAAATCATTAAATTCTTCTTTTAAAACTTCTAAAAACCTTTCATTTTCTTTGTCTCTATAAGAACTCCTAGAGACAAACTTGAACTGCATACCTTGAGCTTTAGCAAAACGCAACGTTGGATTTTCGTTTATTTTATCTGCCAATTCTTCACCTCTTATTATGCCTATGGTTTTAAAACCAAATTCATTTCCAGCGGTAGCAACAGCTGCTATATGGTTTGAATATGCGCCTCCAAAAGTGAGTAACGTATCATATTCTAACTTTCGAGCTTCTTCTAGATTGTATTTTAGCTTTCGGTACTTATTTCCAGAAATAAATGGATGAATTTTGTCTTCCCTTTTTATGAATAACTCAACATCATATTCATTAGGGAATTCATTTTTTTGATTGACACTGAGCTCTAAATCAAAACTCATTGGTTCTAAAATAGGTTATAAAAGCCCAGAGCTTTCTAGTTTTTAGATAGTCTAAATTGGTTTCGTTAAGATAGCATTCGCGCTCAAAAGAAATGTTTCTATAAGCAGTTTTCCAATCTCTATATTGTAATAATCTCATTAAAAACTCAATAACATAAATAATATAAAAAGGAATTACCAATAACTCAAGTTGCTGTCGTAAATGGATACGTTCATGATTAATTAACGTCATATCTGTTTTCAATCTTCGGTATTTTAAAAACACAAAAGGATAAATAGTAAGTCCTGTATATCCTTTTGGAACTAAGTATTTCGAGATTAAAATCATAGATATTGCACTAAAAAATCAATCAAATTTACGTTATCTTTGTGACTTATGAAGGAGTTTGTCCCAATTGAAGAAGGAGATTACTATTTAACACCAGAAGGCTACCGTTGTTTTACTGAACAATACCACCTTAAAAGAGGATATTGTTGCGAAAGTGGATGCCGACATTGTCCTTATGGTTTTAACAAAAAAACAGGAACAATAAAAAAAAAGTAAAGTCAGAAACATCTATGACATTTAGCGACCAAATATTAGAAGGAATTCCTAAGGTTTTACCTCAGCCAAAACCGTATGACAGCTCAATAAATCATGCGCCTAAACGAAAAGATATTCTTTTGGTAGATGAAAAAAAATTAGCCATTAGAAATGCACTTCGTTATTTCGAAAAAAAACATCATGCTACACTTATTCCTGAATTTAAAAACGAACTAGAGACCTATGGTCGTATTTATATGTATCGTTTGCGTCCAGATTATAAGATGTATGCAAGGCCAATTGATGAGTATCCTGCTAAATCTAAACAAGCTGCGGCCATTATGTTAATGATTCAGAATAATCTAGATTATGCGGTGGCACAACATCCACACGAACTTATTACGTATGGTGGTAATGGTGCTGTATTCCAGAATTGGGCACAATACAGATTGACTATGAAGTATTTGGCTGAAATGAATGATGAGCAAACATTAGTCATGTATTCGGGTCACCCAATGGGGTTATTCCCTTCACATAAAGATGCACCAAGAGTAGTGGTTACTAATGGTATGATGATTCCTAACTATTCAAAACAAGATGATTGGGAAAAATTCAATGCGTTAGGTGTGACACAATATGGGCAAATGACAGCAGGAAGCTATATGTATATTGGCCCACAAGGGATTGTTCATGGTACAACGATTACTGTGTTAAATGGCTTTAGAAAAATTAAAAAAGAACCTAAAGGCAATCTGTTTGTGACTTCTGGACTAGGTGGAATGTCTGGAGCACAACCAAAAGCAGGAAATATTGCAGGATGCATAACCGTTTGCGCTGAAGTTAATCCAAAAATTACGCAAGTACGATTAGACCAAGGTTGGATTGATGAAAAAATAACAGATTTAGATGAGCTGGTTGCTCGCGTAAATAAGGCTAAGGAGAATAAAGAAACCATTTCGTTGGCTTATTTAGGAAACGTTGTTGATGTCTGGGAGAAATTTGATGAAACCAATATTTACATCGATTTAGGAAGCGATCAAACTTCACTACACAATCCTTGGGCTGGTGGTTATTATCCAGTTAGTTTATCATTTGAGGAGGCCAATGAAATGATGGCAAATAATCCTGAATTGTTTAAAGAAAAAGTTCAAGAATCTTTACGTCGTCATGCAGTTGCTATTAATAAGCATACAGTAAAAGGCACTTATTTCTTTGATTATGGAAATGCCTTCTTATTGGAAGCTTCTCGTGCTGGAGCAGATATTATGGCCGAAAACGGTATAGATTTTAAATACCCTAGCTACGTTCAGGACATTATGGGGCCAATGTGCTTTGACTATGGCTTTGGACCATTCCGATGGGTTTGTGCCTCAGGAAAACCTGAAGATTTAGAAAAAACAGATGCGATTGCCTGTGAGGTTTTAGAAGAAATTAAAAAGGATTCTCCTAATGAAATTCAACAGCAAATGGCTGATAATATCCAATGGATTAAAGGTGCTCAAGAAAACAAACTAGTAGTAGGTTCACAAGCAAGAATATTGTATGCTGATGCTGAAGGACGCATGAAAATAGCAACTGCTTTTAATAATGCTATTGCAAAAGGTGAGATAGGTTACGTGGTTTTAGGTCGTGATCACCATGATGTATCAGGAACAGATTCGCCATACAGAGAAACATCCAACATTTATGATGGCTCACAGTTTACAGCAGATATGGCTATACACAATGTAATAGGTGATAGCTTTAGAGGTGCTACTTGGGTAAGTATACACAATGGAGGTGGTGTAGGTTGGGGAGAAGTAATAAATGGAGGATTTGGTATGGTTCTTGATGGTACTAAAGATGCCGAAAGGCGTTTAAAATCAATGTTATTCTGGGATGTAAACAACGGTATTTCCAGACGAAGTTGGGCAAGAAATGAGGAAGCTGTGTTTGCGATAAAACGAGCTATGGAAATGGAGCCTAATTTAAAAGTCACACTTCCAAATAATGTTGATGATAATTTGTTGAATACATTTTAACCATTAAGCCCAAGTGGGCATTTAAAATATTTGCTATGGTATTTTTTACGCTCACAATAGTTATTATTAATGGTTATTGATATATAAACTAAAAAAATTGAACAAATGAAAAAGTTAATCAAAGTATTACCAGTATTGATGATTGCTTTTCTGATGACATCTTGTACATCAGTAAGAGTAGCATCTGACTATGACCGAAATGCAAATTTCAATACGTATAAGACATTTGCGTTTTTTAAGGATGGTATTGACAAAGCCGAAATTAGCGATCTCGATAAGCGAAGAATCCTAAGAGCTGTAGAAGCTGAGTTATTAGCCAAAGGGTTTACAAAATCTGAAAATCCAGATTTATTAGTCAGTATTTTTACTAAATCGAGAGATAAAGTAAATGTTTATAACAATGGTTGGGGTCATTATGGTTATGGCTGGAACTGGAGTCCTTGGTATTGGAATAGCTATAGAGGCACTACAGTTTCAAGATCCACAGAGGGCACTTTGTTTGTGGATTTAATAGATGCTAATAAGAAAGAGCTCGTTTGGCAAGGTATGGGAACTGGAAATATTTCGCAAAACATGAAGCATAAAGAAGAGCGTATTAAAGAATTTGTTGCTAAAATCATGGAGAAGTACCCTCCTGAAATGGAACAATAAATATTATAAAAAAGCACCCTTTTTGGGTGTTTTTTATTTTAACTTTTCACATCCAAAGCATCACGTAATGTATTACCAATAAGCATAAACGCCATAACCAAACTCATAATACATAATCCTGGGATTAGAGCTAAATAGGGTTTACCAAGAATAATATAATTATAGTGGTCTTTAATCATAGCTCCCCAACTTGCCATAGGCGGTTGTGCACCAATACCTAAAAAACTCAAACCACTTTCAATTAAAATAGCAGCGGCGAAATTAGCTGCCGAAATCACAATAACTGGCGCCATAATATTAGGCAGAATATGTTTGGTAATAATCCTAAAATCATTATACCCTAAAGCTCTTGCTGCCGTAACATATTGCATTTCCTTAACACCAATTATTTGCCCTCTTACGACTCTTGCTACTTCTACCCACATGGTGAGTCCAACAGCAATAAATACTTGCCAAAACCCTTTGCCAAGTACTAAAGTAATGGCTATCACCAAAAGCAGTGTTGGTATAGACCATGTTACATTGATAAGCCACATAATAATAGCATCAACTTTTCCACCAAAGTAGCCTGCAAGACTCCCTAGTAAAATCCCTATGACTAACGATATAAACACAGCTACAAAACCTATAAAGAAAGAAATTCTAGCACCAACTAGAATACGACTAAAATAATCACGCCCATATTTATCTGTTCCAAAAACAAATGTTTTCTCCTTAATATAATCTTCAACATTACCTTTTGGGAATATGTTTAGTGGTAAGGTTTTTATTTGACCTACTAAACCATCAGATGCATATTTGGTATAATTTAAAACGTTGTTTTCAATGTTAAAATTAGATATTGGAATTTCTTCAATTTGATTTATTTCACCAAAGAATAGTTTATCCAAGAAAGATTGTTTCGATATGTTTTCTAAAGTCAAGGATAACATAGTCACTTTAAAACCAGGCTTTTTTGAGTGAATGGATAAATGCATTTGGTTGGCATTTTGAGAACTATCGGGCGCAATTACATAGGCGAACACTGAAATTAAACCCACCAAAACTATAAACCAAAAACTTAAAACGCCCCAAAAGTTTTTTTTAAACTTTTGGAGCGCTAAACTGGTTAATGAGTTACTGGTTTTACCCATTAAATTAATTTTTTATAGTCGTAGCTAATTTAGTTTTTACTTCGTAAGACATTTTTAAATCATTAAGTACATTAAGTGCTTCTTCGATATAAACGTCGCTACTTAAACTTTGATGCCAACGATCTCGCTTCATTTTAAGTGTAGAATCTTGTGCCATTAAGGCTAATTCGTAAGGCAATGAATTAAAGGTTAGGTTAGTTTTATAATCAGCTAACTTATTAAAACGTTTTGCCTCATTCTCATTGGTGTCTAGTTGAGCCTTATAGTCTTGGTAATTTAATGGATAATAGTCATTGTCTCTTATTTTCTTGATCCATTTGGCATTTTCGTCAATTAACTTGAGTTGTTCACTTTGTGCCATACGTTCTTTACTTCTTTTAATGGTGTCATCATAATCAAAGTAATTACCCCAAGTATCGTAAGTAGCTGCTTGAATTTTATCCCAAGGTAATGGGTTGTCTTGATCCTTTTCACCTATGTCAATATAACTATAACGATCTGGTACTACCACATCGCTTTCAACACCCTTTAATTGTACCGAACCACCATTAATACGATAGTATTTTTGAATGGTAAGCTTGATAGCTCCCATATCGCCATTGGTATTGTTTCTAACAAACCTATTTAAATCAACAACTCTCTGTACAGATCCTTTACCAAAAGTATGTTTGCTACCAATAACTATGGCACGCTTATAATCTTGTAATGCAGCGGCCATAATCTCTGATGCAGATGCTGAATTCTCATTTACCAAAATTACTAATGGCCCATCCCAAGCTATAGATCGATCACGGTCACTTAAAACCTCAGCAGGCTCACCAGTAGTACGTACTTGCACAACAGGACCTTCTTTAATAAAAAGTCCAACCATATCTATTACAGCTCTTAAAGATCCTCCTCCGTTATTTCTTAAATCGATTACAAGGCCTTGCATACCCTCAGCTTTCAAACGTTCTACTTCTTTCTTAATATCACTTGCTGAATTTCTCGCATTCTTGTCATTAAAATTATCATAAAATCCAGGTAAATTAATGACTCCAAAGGTTTTGTTATTCTTTTTTACAGTAGAAGATTTTGCATAAGTTTCTTCTAGCTCTATAACATCTCTTGGAATTGATAAATCTTCAATCGTACCATCAACTTTTTTCAATGTTAAAATAACGTTAGTTCCTTTTGGGCCTTTTATATACTTTACAGCATCTCCAGACCTCATTCCTACAACGTTTACACCTTCTTCCTCATCTTCTTGTCTAACTTTTAAAATGGCATCACCAACTTCTAGTTTGTTTTGCCTCCAGGCCGAGCCTCCTGATATAAGCTCGGTAATCGTGATGTAATCACCTTTTTGTATTAATCTTGCTCCAATACCTTCGTATTTCCCCGTCATTCTTACATCAAAATCTTCTCTCTCTTCAGGTGCTAAATAATAAGTATGTGGGTCAAACTCTCTTGCTATAGTATTAATATAAACTGTGAAATAATCATTACGCTCTCTTTCACCAATAAAAACATAAAGTTCATCAAGTAAACGTAAAGTTGTTTCACGTGCTTCTTGCTCTAATTCAGTATCAGATTTGACAACAAATTTTTTATCACTGTCTTCATTAAAAAACTTTTCTAACTCAACATCAGTTAAAGTTTTAATTTCTTCTTCACTTAAATCGCTTATTTCTTTTTTTCTTTTGATACCAGCTTCTTGTTCTAAAACAAGGTCATGGTAATTAGCAATGGTCGAAAACTTTAATTGATGTCTCCATCGCTCTTTCATTTCTTTTTTAGAGGATACATAGCTCAAATCTTCGTAATCGGCTTTAAAAACTTTATCTTCATTGAAATCAAAAGGGTTTTTTAAAACTTCTTGGTAAAGTTCTTGTGATTCAGCCATACGTTTTAATAAACGCTCGTGAGTTAAATTGAAAAACGAAACATCGTAAGCCATGATTTGATCGTCAAGTTGTGTTTTGAATTTTTCAAACTCCTTTATGTCAGACTCATAAAAATAACGCTTAAAGGGATCTATTTGATTTATGTATTCATCAAAAATTGCTTCCGAAAAATTATCATTTATATCTTTGGGTTGAAAATGACCTTGCTCTAATACCATGGTAATTAATTCCATAAGAGCTTTGTCCTTATCGGTATCATCATCTATAGTTTTTGTAGTAAAACTGCATGACGCAAAAGCCAATAGTAACGTAAGTAGTAAAATATTATAATTCCTTTTCATTTTTCTTTCTTTTTGGGTGAAATTTTTATCTAAATTAAAGAAAAAATTATGCCAATATTGTGTTCTGGTACTAATTTTTTGTTAAACAGTATAAAATAAGATATTTCGAGCGAATTTATTTACTTTTGTAAATCAAAATTACGCAGCTAAAAATATGCAAAAAAAACCACTTATTCTTGTTACAAACGATGATGGTATTACGGCTCCAGGTATTAGAACTTTAATTAAAGTTATGAATACTATTGGCGACGTTGTTGTTGTGGCGCCAGATAGTCCGCAAAGTGGAATGGGTCATGCCATAACTGTTGATGCTACTTTACATTGCAGAAAAGAACATATTGATGATGGTCCACAAATAGAATATAGCACTTCTGGAACGCCAGCTGATTGCATAAAACTAGCAAGACACGAAATTTTAGATAGAGTGCCTGATATTTGTGTTTCAGGGATTAATCATGGCTCAAACTCTTCAATAAATGTAATTTACTCAGGAACTATGAGTGCTGCAATAGAAGCTGGAATAGAAGGCATTCCTGCTATTGGCTTTTCGTTGTTAGATTATAATTATGATGCAAGTTTTGCGCCTAGCGAAGATTTTATTAAAACAATTACGCTTAATGTATTGAACAATGGTTTGCCAAAAGGTGTGGTTTTAAATGTAAATATTCCCAATTTATCTAAAAAGGCAATTAAAGGAATTAAAATTTGCAGACAAGCTAAAGCGAATTGGGTAGAAAAGTTTGATAAACGCCAAAACCCTCAAGGTAAAGATTATTATTGGTTAACTGGAGAATTTGTAAATTTAGACAAAGGTGAAGATACTGATGAGTGGGCTTTAAAAGAAGGCTATATTTCGGTAGTTCCTGTACAATTTGACATGACAGCTCACCATTTCATACAACAATTAAACTCATGGTCTTTTAATGAAGAATAAAGATATTATTATTGGCATACTAGTTGGACTAGCTGCTAACGCTATTGGCTTATATTTTGCAGCAATGTTTTTAGGAAAAGGAGACGATCCTTTTACAGTTATTAAAGCTGCAAATACTGAAGGGTTTTTAGGCAAATTAGTGAGTCTTGGTGCTATTGTAAACCTTGGAGCTTTTTTTGTTTTTATAAAAAAGAAACAAGACCATCGTGCTAAAGGTGTGCTTTTAGCCACTGTTTTAATTGCTGTTTTTACGTTTGTGATTAAATTGTAAATACATGAAGTACTACATTATTGCAGGAGAAGCTTCGGGAGACTTACATGGAGCTAATCTAATGAAAGCAATCCAACACCAAGATGTGAACGCTGAGTTCAGGTTTTGGGGAGGAGATTTAATGCAAAATGTTGGAGGTACTTTAATTAAGCATTACAAAGAATTGGCTTTTATGGGTTTTATCGAGGTTATTATGAACCTTAGAACCATCACTAAAAATCTTAGATTCTGTAAGCAAGATGTTGAAAGCTATAATCCTGATGTGATTATATTTATTGATTATCCTGGATTTAATTTGCGTATAGCTAAATGGGCAAAAGCCAAAGGTTTTAAAACACATTATTATATTTCGCCACAAATTTGGGCATGGAAAGAGAATAGGATACATCCCATAAAAAGAGATATTGATAAAATGTATGTGATTCTTCCGTTTGAAAAATCATTTTATGAAGACAAACACAACTTTCCTGTAGAATTTGTTGGTCATCCATTAATTGATGCAATTTCGGATAGAGCTCAAGTTGATTTATATGATTTTAGAGCAGAGCATGGATTAAGCAACAAACCAATTATCGCTTTATTACCAGGAAGTAGAAAACAAGAAATTACAAAAATGCTTTCTATAATGCTGAGTGTGGTTGAAAATTTTAAAGATTACCAATTTGTTATCGCTGGTGCACCTAGTCAAGATTATAGTTTCTACCAACAATTTATTAAAAAAGCTAATGTCCATTTTATAAGTAATAAAACGTATGATTTACTTAGTGTGTCCAAGGCTGCTTTGGTAACTTCTGGGACAGCAACCCTAGAAACGGCTTTGTTTAAAGTTCCTCAAGTAGTGTGTTATAAAGGCTCATGGCTGTCTTATCAAATAGGAAAACGTTTAGTGAAGCATATTAAATATATTTCACTGGTGAATTTAATTATGGACAAGGAAGTTGTTACTGAGCTTATCCAAAATGAATGTAATACAAATCGCTTAAATAAGGAGCTACAAAAAATCCTAGATGATTATGAACGCTCTAAGTTTTTTATAAGCTATTACGAACTTGAAAAAAAGCTTGGAGGAAAAGGTGCGAGCGAGAAGGTTGCACAATTAATTTTTAATTCTTTAAATTAACTTACTATTATTGAAAGCATATAATTTTAAACAAAAAAAAATCATCTCAGCACTAATTATTTGTTTTGCTGCTTTTTTGAGTTTAATTAGCATTCATAAAGGACATAACTGGGGAGGTGATTTTTCTTTATATATTTCGCAAGCAATTTCTTTAACAAATGGAGAAACAACTAGTCTTTATTTTGAAAATAAGGCGTCTATGGATGCTTCTGAGGCCATTTTAGGACCTTATCTTTATCCTCAGGGCTTTCCAATTTTATTAAGTTTTGTGTATTTAATTTTTGGATTAAATTTTGTTGCTTTCAAGTTACTATGCGCCTCATTTTTTATAGCTTCTTTAATCATTATAATTAAAATTTTCAAAGCTTCTAAAACACCTTTTATATACTTGTTTATTTTAATTGCTATAGGTTTTAATTACAAATACTTAACCTTTTCAGATAATGTCTTATCTGATTTTCCATTTATGTTCTTTTCTTTATTAAGTATATATCTAATAGACAAAAAAAGCACTTCAATTCGTTATCAATTAATTCTGGGAAGTACAATTCTTTTTGCTTACATGATTCGTGATATAGGTATATTATTACTGTTTACTCTATTTTTTCACCAATTATCTAAAGGCATATTTAATAAAAGAACAAAATGGATTACGTTGTTTCCATATTTTATTTTCATTACCGGATTTGTTTTATTAAAACTAAACTCGCCCAACATTTCAGACAATCTTTTAAGCTATTTGATTGAAGGGATGTCTTTAAAATCTTTACAAATCAACAGTATTTATTATGCCGAATTATTAGGGCATTTTATCTTTCCGTTAAAGATAAGCTTCCATCTATATATTGGCATGGTTTTTATTATACTTACTGCAATAGGAATGTATATATATAGAAAAAAATACGTGCATTTTATTGTTTATAGTCTAATAACTATAGGAATTTATATTATTTGGCCATCTCAACAAGGACTTAGATTTTTATTTCCAGTTTTGCCTTTTTTGTTGTTTTTCTTTTTTGAATGTTTAGTTGAGATATTTAAAAAATTACGTCTTTTAAAATACCTAACTCCAATATGCTTAATATATCTAGTTATACTTTCAATTGGGAATATTAATAAAACTTTAGAGCTATCTAAACCTCATCCAAAAAATTATGCATTAAATGCAGCAAGTAGCGAAATGATGGATTTTTACAATTACATTAAGCAAAACACCGATAAGCAAGACTTAATTGTTTTTTTTAGACCGAGGGTTTTACGTTTATTTACAGGCAGGAATGCTATATTTACCACATCATATCATGGTGTATTAGCCTCTAATGCCAATTATGTTATAGAAAATAAAAATGATCCAATTAGTAATAAACCAAAGAATAACAACAAACTCGAATTAGTTTGTGACACACAATTTCTCAACTTTTATTTAGTAAATAAAAATTAAATTTTGAACAAAACACTTTCAATAATAATACCAGCATATAACGAAGAACATACCATTTCTGAAATTATATCGAGATTAAATGATGTTGAACTCATTGGAGGTATCAAAAAAGAAGTAGTTATTATAGATGACTGTTCTACTGACAGAACCCAGTATTTTATTTTAGAAAACATTAAAAAACATCCTCATTTACGAATACAATTTTATAAAAAAGATAAAAATCAAGGAAAAGGATCTGCGTTACATTTAGGGTTTGAAAAGGCGTCTGGAGATTTTATAGTAGTTCAAGATGCTGATCTAGAATATGATCCAAACGAATACAATTTATTATTAAAACCGCTTCTAGATAACTTAGCCGATGTTGTATATGGCTCGAGATTTATTGGAGGAAATCCTCATAGAATTCTTTTTTTCTGGCACTCAATAGGCAACAAATTCTTAACAACAATATCAAACATGTTTAACAATTTAAACTTAACCGATATGGAAACGTGTTATAAAATGTTCCGCTCAGATATTATTAAGAATTTAACTCTTAAAGAAGAACGCTTTGGTTTTGAACCCGAAGTTACAGCAAAAATAAGTAAGATTAAAGGGATAAGAATTTATGAGATTGGAATATCTTATTATGGTAGAACCTACGAAGAAGGAAAAAAAATAGGTTGGAAAGATGGTTTTAGAACATTGTATTGTATCTTAAAATACAGCTTTTAACTTTCAAAAATTATGATAGATAACTCAATGTTCTTTGAAAGGTTTTTACAGAACTATCGATTTAAAAAAGTTAAAAAATATCTTATAGGTGATGTTTTGGATTTTGGCGGTAATGAAGGGGAGCTTAAAAAATTTGTGAAAGGAAAATATCTTGCTATAAATTATGACCATTCAAAAATGGAAGCTACAAAATGGGACACTATTACTAGCTTAGCTGTTATAGAGCATATAGAATATGAAGAAGTGTTTGAGATTCATCAAAAATTTAAAACATTATTGAAACCTAAAGGAAGAATTTTTCTTACAACTCCAACAAAAATAGCCAAACCAGTTTTAGAGTTATTAGCATTTTTAAATGTCATTGATAAAACAAACATTGGCGAACACAAACATTACTGGAATAAAAAAGAAATATATTATCTCGCTGAAAAAACAGGATTTACGGTTTCTAAATATAGAAAATTCCAGTTTGGCTTTAACCAATTTGCTATTCTAACACACAAATAGTTATTCTATAGAAAACGGTTTTAGTTAATTATAATTCTTTAAATTAGCATCGATTACATATAGTGTTTATGCGATTTTTGCCCCTAATTTTAATACTTCTTATAGGTTTTACATCTTGTAAATCTTCAAAACTTGCGACTAAAAACAAGAGCGAGTCCATTGCAAAAACGCATCAGCCAAAAAAAAGTAAGAGAGCTACTAACACAAGTTTAGAAAGCGTAAAAGCAGAAAACATTGTTGATTATGCTCAGCAATTTGAAGGTGTTAGGTATAAGTACGGAGGCACTACAAAAAGAGGAATGGATTGTTCTGGGCTTATTCAAACTTCATATAAAAGCGAATCTATATTACTACCAAGAACAACTAATGATTTAGCTAAAACTGGTGATTGGATAGATTTAAAAGAAGTAAAAAAAGGTGATTTACTCTTTTTTGCAACCAAGAAAAACAGCAGAAAAGTGAATCATGTTGGTATAGTAACCTATGTGAATAAGGATGATATAGAATTTATTCATGCCTCTACTAGTAAAGGCGTTATTAACTCAAAATTAAAAGAACATTATTGGTATTTTGCCTTTGTGCAGGCAAGACGTGTTTTGTAAGATTTTTATTATCTTGCATAGATGCAATTGCTTAATTTCAAGGTAATTAAACTGACTATCTGTTTAATCATAGGTATTCTTCTTGGATATTTCTTTGATGTAAACATAGTTTATCTTATAAGTTTAAGTGTAACTTTTTTGTTATTGCTAGTTGCTGATTTATTTGTCTCTAAATACACTCGTAAAAAGCACTATTGGGTAGCTATTGTTATTTATTTAGCTACTATTTGTATTGGTTTTTTAAGCATATCAACTCATAATGAGTCTAATTTTAAAAACCACTACACCAAGCTTAACTTAAAACACAAAGACTCAACACAACTCATCAATTTTAGAGTTAGAGAGGTTTTAAAACCAGGAAATTTTTATAATAAATATGTTATAGACATTTTGAGTGTTGACAGTATAAACACTTCTGGTAGTTCGCTACTTAATGTTGCTAAAGATTCAATTATCGAGCCTCTAAAGGTTGATAATGTTTTATTAACCGAAACCCAGTTTAAGGAATTGATTCCACCTTTAAATCCGCATCAGTTTGATTATAAAACCTATTTAAAAAAACAACATATTTATCACCAGCTATTTGTTTCTAATTCGGAGCTACATATTATTAGTAATGACAAGCATACGCTTTTTGGCTATGCAAGCTTATTAAGGGAGACTATAAATAATAAACTTGAAACTTATAATTTCAAACCTGAAGAGCTTGCTATAATAAATGCATTACTGTTAGGACAAAGGCAAGATATATCTAAAGATATCTATGATAGTTATACACAAGCTGGAGCCATACATATACTGGCGGTTTCTGGTTTGCATGTTGGGATTATTCTTATTCTTTTGAACATCTTGTTTAAACCAATGGAATATTTTAAACATGGTTTATTTTTTAAAACTCTACTGCTAATTGTTGTTTTATGGAGCTTCGCAGTAATAGCTGGCTTATCTGCATCGGTTGTTAGAGCCGTAAGTATGTTTACAGTAGTTGCAATTGCTTTAAATTTAAAGCGACCAACCAATGTTTACAACACCTTAACCATATCCATATTTATACTTTTGCTGTGGAAACCAACCTTTTTATTTGATGTAGGTTTTCAACTAAGTTATCTGGCTGTTTTCGCTATTGTAGCCATACAACCTATGTTAGATAAGCTATGGCGACCTAAACATAAATTAGTGAGAATTTTTTGGAATATTTTTACGGTTACGCTTGCTGCACAGTTTGGTGTTATACCAATAAGTCTTTACTATTTTCATCAGTTTCCTGGATTGTTTTTTATTTCTAATTTGGCTATAATTCCTTTTTTAGGTGTGATTTTAGGTTTGGGCATAGTCGTTATTGCACTGTCGCTAATAAATTTACTTCCTTCGTTTCTTGCAAGTGCATACGGTACTATTATTTCAAAAATGAATGAGCTTGTTGGTTGGGTTGCAGCTCAAGAATCTTTTTTATTCAGAAATATTTCTTTTGATATTATACATGTGCTCATTAGTTATGCAATTATTATTAGTATTCTAATTTATTTAAAAACTAAAACCTTTAAAAGTGTTGTTTCTTTACTGTTCATCATTATTATTAGCCAAAGTGCTTTAATATTTGACAAAAGGGAAAAGGCTAAAAACTCCTTTGTTGTATTTCACAAATCAAGGCACAGTATTATTGGGCATAAATTAAACCAAAAGCTACATCTTTATTCAAATAGTAATGATAGTATTTTAAATAATGATAAAACTATTACCAACTACAAAGTTGGTATTAACACAAAGACCACAATTATTGATTCTATAAAAAACATTTATACTTTTAATAATTATAAATTATTGGTAATAGATAGTTTAGGTGTTTATAAAACCAAAAACTTCAAACCTACAATAGTGTTATTGCAACACTCTCCAAAAATTAACTTGGAACGATTAATAGAACAGCTACAACCAGAATTAATAATAAGTGATGGAAGCAATTATAAAAGCTACCAAGAACGATGGAGAGCAACTTGCGAAGCAAAAAAAATACCTTTTCATCAAACGAGTAAAAAGGGAGCGTTTATTTATAATTATTAGAGAGTTAATCTTTTACTCTAACATAATTCTCAGAAAAAATACGATTACCTTCAGGACCAAGGTCTATTTGAGTAAATGTGTCTTTTCCAACTATTAACTCAAAATTAAAAATATGCATCGTATCTATTACTTTAAGCATGGCGATCGAACCATATTCTAAATACTCAGTTAATGTCGAATCTGTTGTTTCATAAGAACCATATCCAAAATAATCAATCTTATCGGCTGGTGCTCTGCGCGACCACATGACTTTACCATCTTTAAATATTTTAACCTGCCTATTATTTACATTATTTAATATCGTATCTTTTATGTTATTGCCTTCGTAATTATAAAAGCTAATAAGTTCCCAAACACCATCAAGAGATGGGTTTTTAACATCTTCAATAATGTCTTCTACAATCATTTCCTCTTTAGTTGCATTTTGTTGCTTGCAAGAAAACAGGAAAAGAAACAAGCCTAAAAATAAGATTAGATTTTTCATAATTCCAGTATTTAATAATCGTAAGTTAATTAATTCAAAGAGCGAAATTGACGGCAGTGGCAAATAGCACACCATACAATTTACGATTTTTTTATGAATTTTTTAACATTTACACTTTTGTAAACAACATAAAGAAGAATGAAAATTCATTTTAGACGAAAAAAACCTTTTCACTAATTTCGTAAAAAGGTTTTTTTAATATGTGTAATATAAATTATTTCTCTGTAAACTCAGGCTTAAACGCTTTATAATACTCGGTAAAAGCATCTTGAGATTTAATGTTTTTATGGTCGTTATTCTTAAACATTTTTAAATATAACTCCAATTCTTGAGGTTTCTTAACACCTCTTAAAGGTACTAACATTTTTAAATCTTCATCAATAAAAACAACTGTTGGATAAGCTTGAACACCAAAGTACCTTGTTAGTTGGTGTGGAGAGTTTCTAGTTTTTGCCCTTCCAGAATTGTAATTGGGATTAATGAATGGTTTACCATTAAAAACCACCTCATCATTCCCTTCTGCATTGAATTTCACAGCATAATAATGTTTGTTAACATAATCAACTACATTTTTGTTTTGGAAGGTAATTCTATCCATCAATTTACATGGTCCACACCAAACGGTGTACATGTCAATCATGATTTTTTTTGGTGTTTTCTTTTGAAGTTCTTGTGCTTCTTCAAGCGATACCCAATTAATGTCTTGTGCCGATATTAGGTTTACGGCAAAGACTAGTACGAAGGTTATTACTATCTTTTTCATAATTCGATTTGTTGCAAAATATGTGCCTAACTTACAAAAAATGCTCCTAAAAAGGAGCATTTTACGTTTATTTTAACGGTTTTTACGATTAATGGACGTTACCCATTAGCTTTTTCATTAGTGGTCCAAATACCAATACAATTAAACCTGCTCCAATGGAATACTGTGCAATTAAGCTAAATCCATCAGTATAAACACTCAGCGTATCAAAACCTCCAATATTGGCATCTGTACTTTCAATAGCCAATTTTTTCCCGATAAATCCAACTATTTGAAATGCAAAAGCGGAAGACAAAAACCATATACCCATCATAAAGGCTACAATTCGTTTTGGTGATAAATCAGTAATTTTTGATAACCCAACAGGTGACATAAATAACTCACCAACAGATATAATAAAATACATTGCTAATAGATACCACATTGGTACCATACCATTTTCATTAGCACTTCCTCCACTTAACGCTAACACATAAAAACTGATACCAGCTAGCACTAATCCCAAACCAAACTTATAGGGCGTTCTTGGGTTTAATCCTCTTTTAGATAAGTAACCCCATAATAGTGAAATTGGAATAGCTAATATGATTATGAACATTGAGTTAAGTGCATTTGTTTGACCAGCATTTATTAATGACAAATCAACATTTCTAGATGCAAATAAGGTAATTACACTACCTGACAGCTCATGGAAGCCCCAAAAAAGCGTCATAAAAAATGTAATTAAAACTGCCATAAATAATTTTTTTCGCTCATCTAAAGTCGCTTTAATCATGATATTCGCCATAAAAGCAACAACAGCAACCAAAATAATTTTGAATAATAATCCCACCACAGTTTCATCTCCTAAAAAAGATTCTCCATTTGCTATGGATTTATAAGAAGATAATAAATATGCTATTACTGGTGCACTTAGGAAAGCAACAATCGGAACAAACGTTTTTTGAGGTATTCCAAATATTTTCTTTTCATAAACTTCTGGGTTTGGCGGCATTCCCTTATCTCCAAAAACATTCTTTTTAATTCCACTCCAAAAGAAAAGCAGTCCTGTTAACATCCCTATGCCTGCCAATCCAAATCCATAATGATATCCGTATTTCACTGCTAACCATGCACATAATAAAGGTGCTACAAAGCCTCCAATATTAATTCCCATATAAAAAATGGTAAATCCTGAATCCTTTCTAGTATCACCATCTGGATATAATGCACCAACAAAAGTGGATATATTAGGCTTGAAAAATCCATTCCCAACAATAATAAAAGATAAGGCTAAAAAGAAAGCTACATTATTTTCTATTGCAAGGACAAAATGACCTAAAGCCATCAAAATACCTCCTAAAAATATTGAGCTTCGCATCCCTAATATTTTATCAGAAATTCTTCCACCAATTACTGTTGAAGCATACACCAAAGATCCGTACGATGAATATACAACTGCTGTAGCAAAATCACGTTCCACTAAGGCTTCAAATATTACTTCAACCATATAAAGCGTTAACAACGCTCTCATCCCATAGAAACTGAAACGCTCCCATAATTCTGCGAAGAATAAATAAAATAAACCTCTTGGATGCCCAAATAAATCAGGTTGATTATTGTTTTCTACTGTATCTGCCATAATTAAATAATTAGTATAGTTAGTTTATTAGTATGCCAAGTTTAATAAAAAATAAGCAAAAACACCTAATATTAGCAGTTAAATAAATGAATGCTTCGCTGAAGCAACCATATTTTAGGTAAGAATAGTATCTTTGCGAATATAATTTTTGATTAAATGAGTAAGTCTATTTCTGGTTTTTCTAAACTATCTAAATCTAAAAAAATTGATTGGGTTGTCGATACTTATTTTTCTAATAAAGAAGAAGCTAAAACCATAATAAAACAGTATTGGAATGCCAACGACAAGTTGCAACAATTACATGACGAATTTATTGAAAACACTATTACTAATTACTACTTGCCATTAGGTATTGCGCCAAATTTCCTTGTAAACAATAATTTATATACCATCCCTATGGCTATCGAAGAAAGCTCGGTAGTTGCTGCTGCTAGTAAAGCTGCAAAATTTTGGTTAAATCGTGGAGGTTTTAAAACTGAGGTAATTTCAACTACTAAGATAGGGCAAGTTCATTTTACTTTCAACGGAGATTATAATATCCTAAAAAAATATTTCCAGCATATAAAACCTCAATTAATTGCCAATGCTAAACCTATTACCAAAAACATGGAAAAGCGTGGTGGTGGTATTTTGGATATAAAATTAATTGATAAAACAAATTCGATTGCTAATTATTACCAATTGCATGCAACTTTCGAGACCTTGGATGCCATGGGAGCTAATTTCATTAATTCGTGCTTAGAAAGTTTTGCGAATACTTTTAAGACTGAAGCAATATATTTTGATGGTATAAAAGATTCAGACATTGATATAGTAATGAGTATTCTTTCCAATTATGTTCCTGAATGTTTAGTTAGAGCTGAAGTAAGTTGTAAAGTAGAAGAGTTAAATGAAGATCCAAATGTTTCACCAGAAGACTTTGCTCATAAATTTATTCAAGCAGTGCAAATAGCTGAAGTAGAACCATACAGAGCAGTTACTCACAATAAAGGCATCATGAATGGTATTGATGCTGTTGTATTAGCCACAGGAAACGATTTTAGAGCTGTTGAAGCTGGTGTACACGCTTATGCATCAAGAAACGGCAGTTATTCCAGTTTAACCCACGCTAAAGTAGATAATGGTATTTTTAAGTTTTGGATTGAAATCCCTTTAGCTTTAGGAACGGTTGGTGGATTAACTGGTTTGCATCCTTTAGTAAAGTTATCTTTAGAAATGCTTAACAAACCTTCTGCCAAAGAACTTATGATGATTGTGGCAGTAGCTGGATTAGCACAAAACTTTGCTGCTCTTAGGTCGTTAACAACAACTGGAATACAACAAGGTCATATGAAAATGCATTTAATGAATATATTAAATCAGTTTAATGCAAATGATAATGAGAAAACAACACTTATTGAACATTTTAAAACTAATGTAGTAACCCATAGTGCTGTTGTGGAGGCTATTGAAAACCTAAGACGTTAATGAGTCATTATTATAGCAACGGAAAATTATTAATTACTGGTGAATATACTGTTCTAGATGGAGCATTAGCTTTGGCAGTTCCAACTAAGTATGGACAATCTTTAACAGTTGCCCAAATTCCTGAAAATAATATTATATGGAAAAGTATTGATAGCGAAAACAACGTTTGGTTTGAAGATAGTTTCCCAATTGAGAAAATCGCTTCAGATTCCCTAAACCCTCTCAATGACGTTTCGAAAAGAATCGTTCAAATATTAAATGCAGCAAAACAACTAAATCCTAGTTTTTTGAATATAAAAACTGGTTTCAGTGTTACTACTAAGCTCGATTTTCCAAAAAACTGGGGACTTGGTAGTTCTTCTACACTTATAAACAATATAGCCAATTGGGCAAAAGTTGATGCTTACAGGTTATTAGAAATGACATTTGGAGGTAGTGGTTACGATATTGCTTGTGCTCAACACAGTAATTCCATTACGTATCAATTAAAAGATTCTCACAGAGACGTTAATGATGTAGTGTTTAATCCAGAGTTTAAAGGTAATCTGTATTTTGTCCATTTAAATAAAAAACAAAATAGTCGTGAAGGAATTATTCAATATCATAAAAGCAAAGACGCAATCTCTTCTAAAATCAGTGATATAAATGATATCACAAATAAAATTATTGATTGTACATCATTAGGGGATTTTAATAAACTTATAGATTTGCATGAAACGATTGTAAGTTCCATTGTAAACCAACCAACAGTTAAAGATTTTCTTTTTAAAGACTTTAAAGGCTCTATTAAAAGTCTAGGTGCTTGGGGAGGTGATTTTATTTTAGTGAGTGCTTTAGATAATCCAAGTGCTTATTTTAAAGAAAAAGGTTATCCTACAATTATTCATTATAAAGATATGGTATTAAACTAAAAAGAGCTTCACATTGTGAAGCTCTTTTTTATTAATTATTGCAGCTATTTCTTAATAGAAAGTAGCTCTGTTATCCTCAATTTTAGCAGCCTTTTTTAATGCTTCTAATAATGCTGTATCTACAGTTGTAGCCTTAGCGGTTCCAATTCTATTTGCAGCAGCTTGATAATTTGGCAACTCAGGAGCTGGTGTTAATTTTGTTACTTGAACAATAAATACACCTGTGTTTCCTTGAATTGGTTTAGATACTGTTCCTTCACCTAATCCAAAAGCAGTTCCAACGACCATAGGTTCATTTCCAGCTCCAGATACTGTTGGGCTTTTCATAGTAACTGCTAATGCAGTTTGAACTGTTTGACTTTCACTAGCAGCTATGTCTTCTAAAGTAGCTCCAGAAATACGTGCTTTTATAAGTTCTGCTTTCTTTTGTTTTCTAATTTCTGGTAAAGCAGTAATAGATGCCTTTTCAGTACTCATTAACCCTTCTTCATTAATTCCTGCTAATTGTACAATTGCATAACCTCCAGGTATATTAAATCTTTTAATGTCTCCAACTTTAATACCATCTTCATAAGCCCATCTTACAATAGCTCTTTGGCTACCCAAACCTGGAATAGCTTCGTCTAGTTCTTTAACAGCGCTTACTGGTTTTACAGTATAATCGCTTTCGCTTGCTACTTCTGCAAAATTTCTATCTGCAACTGCTATTTCAAATTTTGATGTCTCGTTAAATACTCTATCAACCGTTGCATCAGAAGGTTCGATTTCTTTTGCTAAGTTACCAACCTTAATCGCTTTTTGTTTTTCTCCTTGACTTAATATTTCGATAACGTGATATCCAAAATCAGTTTTAACTACGTCTAAGGCTCTTACATTATTGTCGAATGCAAATGCTTTAAACTCTGGAGCCATTCCTGCAGTATATGCAAATTCAATTTCTCCATCATTTTGATTACTAACTAAATCTGACGATAATGTAAGTAAATCTTGAAATTTAGAACGATTGGATTTTACAACTCCTAAAATACTATCAGCAGTTGCTTTTGCTTCATCTTCTGTTTTTACAACATCTGGAGCAGCTTGTACAGCACCTGCAAACGGAATTAAGATATGTCTTACTTTAACCGAGTCTGCTATTTGTTTAACATCTACAATCTTACTAATCATAAACATATTGTTATTCTTATAAGGACCGTAAGTTTCACCTTTGTTTAAGTTCCAAATGCTATCGGCGTGTTCAACTGGTAAATCTGATTTAAAGATAAAATCATTGTATAATTTAACTGCTGAATTTGCTGCTAAGAAACCTTCGTCATCAGTAGCGTTTTTAAATCCTATGACAGTTTCATCAACTTCTGGTGTTGTTGGGTTGTCTTCTTTTCCGTTTAAAACCTCAATCAATTCATTCTGAATTGCTGTTTCATCCTCTAAAGAAGGTTCTTCCATAAATTGCACAAAACGAATATCTCTAGATTCATCTACTTCGTATTGGCTTTTGTTTTTACTTATATAGCTAGAAATATCAGACTTAGTAACTGTTATTGTACTATCTGCAATAGATGTGTAAGGGATTCTAACATATTTAAAATCTACTTTGTCGTTTTCTAGTTTGTAATCTAATTCTCCTTCGGCTAGTGTTCCAGAAATACCAGCTTTAACCATGTTAAAGTATGTTTGTTGTTTTCCAGAAACTGCCATATTATTTTCATAATTGGTCCAAGCTTCATAGTTTATTGGAGAACCTCCTAATATAGCTGTTTGAGGAGAAATAGCTTTTAAGTTGGCAATAAATTCGTTTAATTTATTTTCATCATAAATACCATCTTCATTTTTAAACTCTTCAAAATTAGTTAAACCTAATTTTAACAAGTCTCTCATTTGGTCACGCTCTACAGTTAGCCCTAAAGCATCGTATTGCGCATTCATTACTGCATCGTTCACTTCTTGATCCCAAACTCTATTCATTGCTTGAGTAGCTGTTAGCGATCCTCCAAATTGACGTTGAGCATTTTCAACTTTAAGTTGAAAATCGGCACGGTCAATATCTTTACCATTAACGGTAGCGATTACGTTTTGTGACTTACTATTAAAGCCATCGGTATTTTTAAATAAATCGGCTAGGACAAAAGAGAAAAGTGCCATAGCGATTACTAAGATTAAAAATAACGATCGTTGTCTAATTTTATTTAAAATTGCCATAAATACTATAAATTTTAAGTAACCTTTTTTGGGGTTTAACATATAGATCAACACATACGAAAAATAGGTAAGTGATGATCTTTAATTAACTTCGATAAAATATCGTGCGCGAAAATACCATTTTCTGCTTAATAATAAAAGCAGAACAACGTATTAATTGCGCTGTTGTAAGATTTTTAATCGTCTTTGATAATGCGAAGGGAGACAATTTCTATTTTAGTATTGGAGACCTCTAAAATTGTAAACAAATAGTTGTCTATGGCTACTTTTTCGTTTTGCTGCGGAATTTCCTCTGTGCTATTAACAATTAAGCCTCCAAGGGTTTCATAATTTTCGTTTTCCGGCAAATCAAGTTTATAGGTCTCGTTAATGTAGTCTACATCCAATCTTGCAGAAAAATTAAATTCTGTATCGCTAATTTTTTCTTCTAGTAGTTCAATCGTATCATGTTCGTCTTCTATTTCGCCAAATAGTTCTTCAACAATGTCTTCAATGGTCATGATTCCTGAAGTCCCTCCATATTCATCTAGCACCACCGAAACACTCTTGCGTTTTTTAGTAAGTACATTTAAAACATCCTTAATTAACATGGTTTCTGGAACAAATTCTACTGGTATAATAATAGATTTTATAGTTTTAGGATTTTTAAAAAGATCGAAAGAATGTACATACCCCAAAATATCATCAATGGTATCTTTGTATACTAGAATTTTGGAATGTCCTGTGGATGTAAAAAGCTCGTTTAGGGTCTGTATTTTATCATGAATCTCTACTGCAACTAACTCAGTACGTGGGATCATTACCTCTCGAGATTTTACTTCGGAAAACTCCAAAGCATTTTGGAAAATTTGAATTTCACTATCTACATCGTCATCATCTTCAACCGATTCCATCTGTTCACTAATGTAATGTCCTAATTCTACTTTTGTAAATGCTAATTGTACTTGATCACCATCTGTTTTAAAAAAGGTTTTTAATACCATATCCGAAATCCAAATAACAAAATCAGAAATTAATGAAAACAGTAAGAAAAACACATATGCTGGAATAGAAAACAGCTTTAATAGCAAGTTAGAATATATTTGAAAGAAGACTTTTGGTAAAAACTCAGCGGTAATTAGTATTATTAAAGTGGAGATTATGGTTTGCGTAAATAGACTAAAATCTGTAATTAATGCACTAAGAAAAGCATTGCTAAGTGTCATGTCTTGAAACCACGCCATTAACATATCTCCCATATAAAAGCCATAAATAACCAATGCAATATTGTTTCCAATAAGCATGGTGGCAATAAATTTTGAAGGTTTTGCTGTAAGTCTTGTAAGTATTTTGGCTAGAAAACCACTTTGTTTTTTTTCTATTTCAATATGAATCTTGTTTGAAGATACATAGGCTATTTCCATTCCTGAAAAAAATGCTGAAAACAGCAGAGAGATAATAATAATTAGGATTTCGGAACTCATTTTTTAAAGCTTTCCTCTATCCTCGAAACGCTTTCTGAATTTCTTTCTAAAAAAGAACATAAAAATTGCTAAAGTTGCAAGAGCCAATGATAAATATGGGCTTTTTTCTTCTACATTCCAGTTGCTTATAGCATCGTATATAAACAATACTGCGAAAATTAAATATGCATATTGGAAAAGCTGTAATACTTTCATTACTAATAATGAGTTAGTGATTGTTGTAAATTATAACAACACAAAGATAACAATTATTCGTCTAAATAAATGGTGCCAGAATACTCTAAAACGTTGGCAATTGTAAAATCTTTATTTGCATCGAAACCTGTTCCCAAATCAATAGCGTCTTTTCTACGAAACCTTACAGGCTTGTTTGTAAACATCCATTCACGTTTTTGATCATAAAACAATTGCTCGGTAAATAAGGTGTCATTACTCTGAGTTGCTACCACAACATTTCCTTGAAGATCTATTAAATCGGTGTCATTATATATCATAGCAAAATCTGCTACCACATTATTTTTATTGCCTTTTTCATCGTAAATAGTGAAGTTGATACCTTGTGGGAATTCGACAAAAGAAAACGCTCTGTTTGAGAAATCTAACATTTTAGGACTTATTAAATGTGATTTAAGTCTTCCTGAATCAGTATATTTTGTATTGATGTTTTCTGCTTCGGTTATTGGTTTATCACTTAAAAGCCCAATTTTTTGTACCTCTTTAAAGTTGTCTTTACATGAAAAAAACATGGTCACAGTTAAAACTGTGACCATGCAAATAATACTATTTTTTACTATTGAATCCATTAAAGGTTTGGCACTTTTACACTTCTACCAATCCAACATCCAATTTTAATTGTTTCTCCAGCATTACCTTTAGTGAATATTTCACTCTTAGTAGGTGCTTTAGCAATGTAATTTGCAACATTTTGAGACGCCGCTTTCTTTAAGTTAGGATCTACTCTACCAGCTTTTCTTGCTTCTTGAGCAGCTAACCAATACACAGCTCTTTTACTAAAGTTGTCTGTACCACAACTATTAGCACTTGCAGCGTACATTTGTGCTATAGCTAAATGTGCTCTACCCATTGATGGGTTTGCAGCAAGTACTTTTTGGTAATACGTTCTTGCTTGACCATAGCTTCCTTTTTTCTTGAATCCAGCAGCAATTCTGTATAAAATCTTTGCTTTTTCAAAGTTATCTGCTTCTAAATCTACCGCTTGATTGTAAAATGTTAAAGCGGCAGCACTATCACCTTCTTTATCTTTTAAGATCCCTAAATAATATGCAGTAGAAGCATTAGGCTCTAAGTTGTTTTTTTGCTCTACAATTTTAACAAATAATGGATCGTCTGTACACTCCTTAGTATACAACCTGTTCATAGCTCTTTGTAACCATAAACCATCATTTTTATTCTCTTCATAGTTTCTATTATAAAGAGGAATTAAGTTCTCGCAGTTAGCACGGTCACCTAAATCTCTATCCATTCCAGAAGCAATTTGATCGTAAGCTCTTAAAAAGCTGGTATATGACCTAACCTTTTTAGCATCACTTGAGCTTAATTTTGGAGGATCTGCATCTGTATCATCATCAGCAGGTACATACTTATTTAATAGATTAGTATAGTGTTTAATCTCTGCTTCAATTTTCTCAGAAACTTCATCGTACTTAGTAAATAATACTTCTGCAGGTTTTTTACCATCATCATATAAATTTACCATTAACTTAAAATACGTGTATAAAGACTTTGGGTTTTTAAATGTTTCGGCATCTGTTTTGAAAGCATTGTCAAAGCAATCGTACAATTGACTATCAGTCATTTGCAATTCATCTTTGTAATCATATTGTAATTGGCAAGCTTTTGCTAAAAACTCTCCTTCAGGCGTTTTGTTGGCAAAGTGCTCACGTCTTTCATCCCACATTTTAACTAGGTCTTTAATAAAGCCTACTTTTTCTGCTCCAGAAGATTTTTCAATTTTATAATCTAGGATACGTTCACCATAGGTGAAAATTGCTCTGTTAAACTTTGGGTTTCTTTGTCTTAATTCCATCCATGGACCATAAGCAGCATCATAATTTTTAGCTTTTGCATATTCACTAAAAATTGACAATGTGTTCATGTCTTCCTCTTGACTTTGCGCATTAATTGCGTTAAACCCAAGAAAAAGCATTGCTATTAACAGTGTAATTTTCGTCTTCATAATTCTAGTTATTAATTAGTTATACTTTCTTTTTTCAAACCACCTATCGTTTAATGATAGGCTAAGCTGGAAATTTACAAAATTTTCTTTTACTAAATTTTGGTTTATTGTTCCTCTTTGTCCAACTTCAATTCCGATGTTTACATTAGAGAATACATTTCCAACTGGTAATCCTACTCCAAAAGACATGCCAAACTCATCTATTGATTCATTCTCTATTTTTAATCCAGTGTTTTCAAATCTAAATCCAGCTCTGTAAACGACTCTTTTCCAGTAAGTAAAAGAGTTGAACTGTGGTATTAAAAAGCCACCAACAGATATTGTAGAGGCGTCTTGATAAGTAGCATTATCAAAAGTAAATATCTCGCTTGAGAATTCACTGGTTTTCAACATTGTGTATTCTGCACCTAAAAACCATTTTCTTGGCTGTCCTATACCAACTCCTAAAGCAGTTTTGGTTGGCAATGATAGTACTGTTTTGTCTAACCCTAGTGCTCCAAGGTCTGTTTCAATTTCATTTACGGGAAATTCTTGTCCAGTAGAACTCACTAAAACACTTGCAAACGTTCTTTGATTTGTAGAAGTTAAATCTGCTTTTGGAGAAAAAGTAATAGACGATGTTAATTGCAATTTCTCTGAGACCATTGGTGTGTATGTAAGTCCGAAATTAAAATTCAATCCGCTTAAATCTGATCTGTTTACCTCTCTACTGTGATATTGCAATGGGTTTCCTTCATCATCATATCTAAAATTAACAACGCTATTTTGAAGGTTCCCAAAATTATAGCTAGCATCAACACCAACGCTTAAATCTTTTGTAAGTAAATAACCAACTCCTAGAAACGCTTTGTTTACACCTCCTTCGCCTCTATATTTATATTCTAAAAAATCCTCATCATTTATAGATTCCAGCTTATACCCAACGGATGTGTAAGGCATTAACCCAATACCAATACCTAATCTTCCCATCGGAATTGATAATGCTAAATAATCGAAAGTTGCGGCGTTAGCTTTATCGGATGCTGTATTGGTTTTTAAAGTCGTGTTTGAGCTGCTCCCTCCAACAGCAAATTTCACAATGTGACCTTCGCCTGTTGACTTTATAAACCTTCCAGCATAGGACGCTGGATTACGTAAATTAACATGAATGCTATCAGTAAAAATACTTAAACCTCCCATACTCACATTTTCGACAGTACCTTTAAATTTTAAACTTCCTAATCCATAAAATGAATATGGAGAGGTTGTTCCTTCTTGAGCATGACTATTTATTGCTAAAAATGCAATACATACTAAACAGATTTTTTTAATCATTCGTTTAAGTTAAATTCTAATATGAAATTCAAACCTTCTAAAAGAAAATTAGAGTTCGCAAATATGCTACTTTTTAATCGCTTTGACAAGAAATCTGAGTCTCCTCCTGTTAAAATAACTGTTAAATCTTTATATTTTTTTCGGTATTTATTAACAATTCCATCAATTTCCATTGAAATCCCATTAATAACTCCCGAATGAATTGATTCTTTTGAAGAATTGCCAATTAATTTTTTTGGTGCTTTTCTTTTCAATAACGGCAAGTTAGCCGTTAAATTATTTAAAGATTTGTATCGTGTTGAAATCCCAGGAGAAATAGCGCCTCCTAAATACTCGTTTTTCACATTGATAAAGTCGTAGGTTATGCAAGTTCCAGCATCTATAACTAGTACATTTTTTTTAGGGTAATTTAATACTGAAGCACTCACCAGAGCAATTCTATCAACACCCAATGTGTGTGGTGTTTTGTACTTGTTTTTAAAAGGAACTTTAACATCATGATCTAAAACGATGGTTTCAAGGTGTTTGGCAATATTTGCAAGCTGTTTTTGGCTTAAATTACCAACCGAAGACAATATTGTTTTACTTAAAAGTGGATGTTTTTTTATGAGTTCTTGAATTTTAATTTCAATCACATCTAAGTCAATAGTCTCTTTATGGACTATTGCACTATCTTGAAAAACAGCAAGTTTCACACTGGTATTACCTACATCAACAATTAAATTCATAAGCAAAATAAAAGATGTAAATTTACAAAACCATTTTTTATCTTTTTATTTTGCGGAATAATAAAATAGGATATATATTTGCATCCGCTTTAGCGAGGTACCTTAGCTCAGTTGGTAGAGCAACGGACTGAAAATCCGTGTGTCCCTGGTTCGATTCCTGGAGGTACCACTTAAAAACCCTGAAACATTTGTCTTCAGGGTTTTTATTTTTGTTATCCTTTTGAAACACCTAAATTGAGACTCTCTTTGTATTTTCTTTAAAGGTACTAACCAAAATATCCTTAAATTGCTATAACTTAAATAGTAATAAATTCCATTCTTTGACCAATCAAAATAGTATCTATCATGCAATCTTTACAAACTAAATTTATAGTATTCGCCTTTTTAATTTTAGGTCAAACCATTTTAATCGCTCAAGAAAAACATTATTTCCAGACAGATTTCTCAATTGAAGAATTTGAAACTCGGAGAACCAGAATATTTAATGAAATTGGCAACAATGCCATTGCACTAATACAAAGTGCACCTAGTGTTGCTGGTTTTAAAGTTTTTAGACAGTCTAACACCTTTTACTATTTGTGTGGTCTTGAAGAAGGACATGCCTATTTACTCCTAAATGGAAAAAACAGAAGTACCTCTCTTTATTTACCTCATAGAGAAGAAGGCAGAGAAAAAAGTCAAGGAAAAATATTATCCGCCGAAGATGCCGACTTAATTATGAAATTAACTGGTGTAAATCGAGTTCGCCCAGTAGAATTTCTTGGAAATGATTTGGTTGGAACTGGGCTCATTAAAGGAAACACGCCAACGTTATACACACCTTTTAGTCCTGCAGAAACTGGAAATGATAGCAGAGACGAAATACTACATGGTCATGCGCGTGCAGCTGCTGACCCTTGGGATTCACAAACAACAAGAGAAGCAAGATTTATTAAGCTAATAAATGAACGATTTCCTGAATTTGAAGTTAAAGATTTGTCACCGCTTTTAGATTCGATGAGATTAATAAAAAGTGAAAAAGAAATTGAAATTATTAGAAAAGCTACCGAAATAGCTGGTCTTGCTATTATGGAAGCAATGAGGTCGACTCAACCTGGTGTTTACGAATATCAATTAGATGCAGCTGCAAAGTATGTATTTTATCAGCATGGTTCACAAGGTGATGGTTATCCTGCAATAATAGGAGGTGGTACTAATGCCTTTATGGGACATTATTTTAGAAAAACCGATGTCTTAAATGATGGTGATTTAGTACTTATGGATTATGCTCCAGATTATCATAATTATACAAGCGATGTGACTCGTATTTGGCCAGTAAATGGGAAATTCAATAAGGAGCAAACAGCATTATACGAGTATATTCTTGCATACAGTGATGCCTTATTTAAATATATAAAACCAGGGACAACAGCTAATGAAGTCATGGATAAGGCAGCGGCAGATATGAAACAATATCTTGTTGGAAAAACATTTATAAAGCCTGCTCATTTAAAAGCTGTGGAAAAGGGTATTACATTTAGAGGTCATTTTCAGCATCCTGTTGGTATGGCTGTTCATGATGTTGGACAAGTAAGGGGAAATGTCAAACTTCAACCTGGAATGGTATTTACCATCGACCCGATGATATGGATTCCTGAGGAACGTTTATACATTCGTATTGAAGATGTAGCAGTGGTGACTGAAACTGGAGTTGAAAATTTAAGCGCTTTTGTACCATCGCTAATAAGCGATGTTGAAAAAACTATAAAAGAAAAGGGGTTGACCGAGTTTAGACCAGCCGAATCATTACCACTAAAGAAAAACTAAGATATTGCTTTCTCTTTTAATTGTAACAACATTTCATTTGTAATAGCTTCCAAGTCATAGGAATGATTCCAATTCCAGTCTTGTCTTGCTGAGCTATCATCAATGGAATTTGGCCAAGAATCTGCTATTTTTTGTCTGAAATCAGGTGTATAACTAATGGTAAATTCTGGTATTTGTTTGGCGATTTCATCTGCTAATTCTTGAGGTGTAAAACTTATAGCCGATAAATTATAAGAAGATCTAATTTTTACATCATTAGTATTGGCTTTCATAATGTCCAATGTTGCTTTAACTGCGTCTTCCATAAACATCATTGGCAGAGCTGTGCTCTTAGTTAAAAAACAATCATAATGTCCATCACTTATAGCTTTATGAAAAATATCAATAGCATAATCAGTTGTGCCACCTCCAGGTAAGGTTTTCCAGCTAATAATTCCAGGATATCTAATACTTCGCACATCAACACCATAGTTGTTAAAATAATATTCACACCAACGCTCACCAACTTGTTTGGTAATCCCATATACAGTTGTCGGCTCCATAACGGTTTGTTGAGGTGTGTTAATTTTAGGTGTAGATGGACCAAAAACGGCAATACTTGAAGGCCAAAATACTTTTTTTACAGTATTTTCTTTAGCTAAATTAAGTACATTAAATAAAGATGACATGTTTAAATCCCATGCTTTTTCTGGATATTTTTCACCAGTAGCACTCAACATTGCTGCCATGAGATATATAGTATCTACATTATACTTAAGGACATTTTTCTTAATATCTTCAAAATCTTTAGCATCAATAATTTCAAACGGTCCAGAAGCAACAAGAGCTTCATTACTTTCTCTAATATCACTTGCTATTACATTATCAACTCCTAATTGGATTCTTAATGTATTAGTTAACTCTGAACCTATTTGTCCACAGGCTCCAATAATTAAAACTCTTGATACCATTATTTAGTTTTATTCGTTTTCAAAAATAATAAGATTTTGAGCATTGCATGAAAATAACACAAAAACTTTTTACAATGCTGCATTAACAATATATTTGTGTGATTTAAGTTTTGCTTTTATGTCTAAATTACATTTAGTTATTTTTCGTTTTTTTTTGGTAGCAATACTGCTTTCAAATATTCATTGCAGAAATACTGAAGACGAAACATTGGCTACAAAACAAGAAACACAAACCGAGCTCACAAGAATTACACCTCAAGATATAACAGATATCAAGTATACGGAATATGTTTTAAGTGATTTAGCACAAAAAGAAGTTGATACTTGGACAAAATTTAAAGAACTAAGTGTAGAAGTTGAAAATCTTAAAAATGGAAATCTCTCATTTTTTAAAGATGACAAGACTATTCTTCAAGCGCTTATTGCCGATATTAAAAATGAAATACCAGAAAGTATAAATAGTTCGTCAATCATTGTACGTCTTTCAGTACTTGAAACAGCAATGTATAAATTTGATGAAACCATAAATCTTCAAAGTTCTTCAAAAGAGGCTATTATTAAAGATATAGAAAACCTTTTATTAGCTTACAACAACTGTGTTTATCAAATTAATAAGGTTATAGAAAGAAAATCTCAAAAAGACTATAGAAACCTAAATTAATTAATTTTTTAGGTGAAAATTTAAAATTAAATTCTTGCTTGGTGTAACAAAAAAAGTTTTTAGGCTTCTAAATAATAAGTAAATTGTACACTAAATAAATACTATACAAAATGAAAATCAATTCAAAAAGCCTATCGTTATTAAGTCTTTTTGCCTTTTTGGCAATTTTGGCTTGTAAAGAAGATACTAGCAAAGACACTGCTGAAGTGGAAAAAATTCCAGGAATTATCCTTGAAAACATGGATCCTGATGTAAGCCCTAAAGATGATTTTTACAATTACGTAAACGGTAATTGGATGAAAACAAATGTAATTCCAGACGATAGAACTCGTTGGGGTGGGTTTGGAGTATTAAGTAAATCAACCGATGAAGATGTACTTGAGATTATCAAAACATCTAAAGAACTTGGTAAATATGCTGAAGGAACAGACCAAAAGAAAGCGTTATTAATCTTTGAAACAAAACTCGATACAGTTGCAAGAGATGAAGCAGGGATTAAACCACTCCAGCCGCTACTTGATGCAATTAATGGCATCAATAATCTTAGTGATATGCAAACTGTATTTGCTACAACACTTGGTGTTGATGCACCATTTACAGGAATGGGTGCAGGTCCAGATATGAATAATAGCACCATGAATATGGCATGGGTAGTTTCTGGAGGACTTGGTTTACAAAGAGACTATTATTTAGAGAACGACGATAATTCTAAGAAAATAAGAACTCAATATGTTGATTTTGTATCAAAAATGCTTCAGTTTATAAATTATGACGAAGCAACTTCAAAAGCTGCTGCTGAAAAAATTCTAGCATTAGAAACAAAATTAGCAGAGCCAAGATTAGATAAAGTAGCTAGAAGAGATGCTCGTAATATCACTAATCCTATGTCTGTTGAAGAACTACAAGAACTAACACCAGTAATAGATTGGAATAAGTTTATTACAGATATGGGAATAACCAAAACCATATCAAGAGTAAACGTTCAGGAGCCAAAATACATGAAATATCTTAATGAATTCTTAACTTCTACATCTATTGAAGACATAAAAACGTTAATGACATGGAGCACACTTAGATCTAATTCTGGGTATTTAACGACAGATATGGAAAAGGAAAATTGGAACTTTTATGCAAAAACCTTAAGTGGTGCTAAGGCCATGCGACCAGCTGAAGAAAGAGCCCTACAAACGGTAACTGGAACTGTTGGAGAAGCTATCGGACAATTATATGTTGAAGCTAAGTTTCCGCCAGAAGCAAAAGAAAAGGCTGAAAAAATGATTGCTGATGTGATAAAAGCTTTTCAAAACAGAATCCAAAAGCTAGATTGGATGAGTGATAGCACCAAAACTAAAGCTATTGAAAAGTTAGATAAGTTTACAGTTAAAATAGCTTATCCTGATGAATGGGAAGATTATTCGGAATTAATGGTAAAAGAGGGCAACACTTTTGCAGAAAATATGATGGCAGTAGGAAAATGGGGAATGGATAAAAATTTATCTGAAATAGATGAGCCTATCGATAAAAGTGAATGGGGAATGCCACCACAAATGGTAAACGCTTATTTCAACCCAATTAACAACGAAATAGTTTTTCCAGCAGCTATTTTACAACCTCCTTTCTATAACTACACAGCAGATGATGCTGTTAATTATGGTGGTATTGGTGCAGTAATTGGGCACGAAATATCTCATGCTTTTGATGATTCAGGATCTAGATTTGACGGTGACGGAAACTTAAAAAACTGGTGGACACCTAAGGATTTAGAAGAATTTACAAAAAGAGGAGATGCTTTAGCGGAACAATATAGTTCTATTGAAGTTTTAGATAGTGTTTACATTAATGGTAAATTTACCTTAGGTGAAAATATTGGAGATTTGGGTGGTTTACTTGGAGCTTATGATGGTTTACAACTTAGTTTTGAAAGAAATGGTCGACCAAACGATATTGACGGATTTACTGCAGAACAGCGTTTCTTTATGTCTTGGGCTACAGTTTGGAGAACTTTAATTAGAGAAGATGCTTTAAGAACACAAATTAAAACAGATCCTCATTCTCCTGGAGTAAATAGAGCAATACAACCTTTAAAAAACATTGATGCATTCTATGATGCGTTTGATATTAAAGAAGGTGACAAAATGTGGTTAGCTCCAGAAAAACGTGTAAGGATTTGGTAAAATCCGAAAGTAGTATAAAAAAAGCAGCTCATTGAGCTGCTTTTTTTATACTAATTATATTTTAATTTTCCTTTTTAACTGGTGGTGGAGGTGGATTTTTTCTAGCAACTAAAGCATTTTTACTTAGCAAAGCTAAATTAAAATTAGGTGCTAAAGCAATTGCTTCATCTAATATTGCAATAGCTCCATCTAAATCACTCTGGTTTAATTTATACTTTGATAATCCTCTTAAATAAATAAAAGCAGCTTTTGCAGGCACTTGATAAGGCGTTTGTGAGTCATAATAAGTACGCACCTCATCATCTTTAGAATTTGCAATACCATATTCAATATTTGCAGTTGCACCTGCAATATCATTTACTTGAATTTTAAGATCTGCCATTTCATAAGCAATCATAATATTTGGTGTTCTTTTAAACAATTCTTCAAAATGCACCAATGCTTTCTGCGGTTCATTTAAGGCCTGCAAACTAACTGCTTTAACTTCAACTGCCATGTTAGAATCGCTTGCGTTTGAATCAATACCTATAGTGTTTAAAGCTTGCATATGCTTACCTCCATTCATATACAAAACTGCTAAAGTATCTTGCCTTGCTTGATTAGGCGATAGTAAATTTAAATGAGTTAAGGCATTAATAACGCCCTGCATATCTCCTTGCTTTTTCATTTGTGCATAATAGGCTTCATAATGTTTTAATAGCTCAGTATTAGTTTGTGCACTGGCTTGAAATGCAACTGCTAAAAATAAAATTCCTATAACTTTTTTCATGTTTATTTATTTAAGGGTTCAAAACTAAACAATTAAGTGAAACAATAGTAGTGCCAAAGACTAAATTTTAGTTAATATCAATGGTTTTTGTAACTATAACTGCATCATTAAGTATAAATGGTTTTGGTATCATTTCTTTAGTTCTTTCTGGAACTGTAAATAATTCATTTGATAATAAATCGAAAGACGCCTCGTAAATTTTAAATTGTGTTTTCTGATCTTTAGGAACTGTGAAATTTAAATTTAAAGAATCATTATCAGACACAAAATAACTGAACAGCCTTGTACTTCTTCTATTTTCAAAAGCAAATCCTTCTGGGTTTCCTTTAGGCACTTCAATTCCATTAGCTTCAAAATCTTTAAACTTAACATCTTTATTTGCATACAAATCAAATCTATTTATCCTTCTTTGCTGCACAACAGATAGTCTAATATGTCTTAAATCATCAATAATGGTGTCTTTATAGATGGTGATTTTTGATTGCGGAATTTGTTTAGCTTCGGCTTTTTTTGTGTAGGTAAATCCAGAATTATACTTACTGCTAAAAGTGTTACCTTCATTACTAGAATTAGCTTCATCATCTATAAAATTCTTTGTCCATGCGTCGAGTTTCTTATCATAAGTTGCCCAATTAGCTGTATTAGTATCTGCATTTAAAACGTACACGAGGCTGTTAGGTTTTGGTCGTTCTTCATTAAAACCAGATTGAAACTGTGCTGAAATTAAAAAATAAAAGGCTATAAAAAACAGCACATACGACCATCGTTTTTTATGCTTAAAGAAACCAAATACCGATATCATTAGCCCAAAAATTAAAGCAATAAGCAACATGGACACCAGTTTAACTGTAATTGAAACAGCTCCAATCTTCATAAAAAATCCTAATGCAACTGGAAAAAGCTTTATAAACGGACTAAAAATAAATAGCAACGGAAAACACAAAATAGCCATTAATAATAAACTTGGCTTTTGCTGTTTTATAAGAACGAATAAGCTAATTAATGCAAAATACACTGGAATTATAAAAAAGCTAGCGCCTTCCAAATACTGCCCCACAAGAGCACATATTATTAGCCATATAAAAATTGGCGCTACTAATAAGCTAGCCGTATTGTTTTCTTTATAATATTTGTTATATACACTCGCACAAATACCTATCGCTATTAAACTAAACGCTGCAATGTATGTGTAACCGTTATAGGTAAACTTATGCAACATTTCATAATATTGAGGATTCAAAAATTTAATAATCCACCAAAGGATATAGCCAACTATCAAACAACTTATAATAGAAAGAAACAAAGGAATAAAGCCTTTAATCACATCTTCTTTAATCAATCGAGAAGTCTTAAACCCATAAAAAACAAGAACAATAAATAGTGTTATCGCTAGAATAAACATTGGCCATATTAAAGCATAGTTATAAGCTATGGTTTTAAATAATGGCACATTGAAATAGATTTTATCTTCGGCACTTTTTAGATTGCTTAAATCTGCATTTGAAAAATGATTTAATAATGGCATTAAATAAGAACCCTGATGCTCCAATGTATTTCTGTCTAAACGCTCATAAGTATCATTAGCAGTGTGGTAGTCGTAATGATCGTCAATAAATGCAAAATTGAAACTTTCAATATCTCCATCTTCTCTAAATCGTGTGGCATCAGTGTCATTTGGTAATAATTTATAGATACTATAAATTAACGAATAGGCAACTGGATACGACGGATTTGCTTGCACGAACTCATCTACAAGTTTGGCATTTCCTCCATTAGTTTCTGGCCACATTACAGCTGATCCACCGCTTCCCCTAGCTTCAAAATTTAACACTAATCCAACATCTTTTGCCCATCTATGTTTGTTCACAAAAATATCTGCGCCATTAAGCCCTAGCTCTTCAGCATCAGTAATAACAATTATAATATCGTTTTTTGGTTGTTTTCCACTATTTAAATATGCCCTTAAACTTTCTAGAATTGTAACCACCCCCGAACCTGCATCACTAGCTCCTAGTGATGCTTGTGGTGCACTATCGTAATGTGATAACAAGAGTAATGCTTTAGTATTATCGCTTCCCTTTATTTTTGCAATAATATTTTTAGGTTTAGACAAATTCCCCCATTCTCTCATGGAGAAACTTTCCTGAATTTCTACATTTAATCCTAAGTTTTCTAATTCATTAACTATATAATTCCTTACGTTTTCATGTTCGTCACTTCCAACATAATGCGGTGCTTTGGTAATTTCTTTAAGATGAATTAAAGCTCGTTCGGTTGAAAATTCGTTCTTATCAGTATTTAAATCAGATATTTTTGAGGGTATGATTGCTGAAAAACTCCAGTACACAGCAACAATTAATAACACTAATGCTATTGCTTTTTTTATCATTTTAGGAAGATTACTTAGTTTTTATAAAAGTAGTAAAAATTCAATTTAAAGTAAGTCACAAAAAATTAGTAACTTAAAGGACAACACTAAATTTAATATTATGGGAATAAAAAGTTTTCAAGGTTCTAGGAGAATGCAACAAGAGATTGAAACATCTCCTATACAAGTTAAAGATTATATGACCACTAATCTCATCACATTTAAACCAAATCAATCGGTTGAAGAAGTTATTGATTCACTTATTAAAAATAGAATTTCTGGTGGTCCAGTAGTTAATGAGAATAATGAATTGATTGGTATTATATCAGAAGGTGATTGTATTAAACAGATTAGCGAAAGTAGATATTATAATATGCCTTTAAGTAACAGTTCGGTTGAAAAGCATATGGCAATCAATGTTGAAACTATTGATGGAAACATGAATGTTTTTGACGCAGCTAGTAAATTTTTAGATTCTAAAAGGCGACGTTTTCCAATTGTTGAAAATGGAAAATTAATTGGTCAAATTAGTCAGAAAGATATTTTAAAAGCAGCTTTAAAGCTTAAAGGTCATAACTGGAAATAATTTAAAATCTACTTCTTTTTTCATTCTTCTGTGGAATATCAGTAATTATTAATTTTTCTTTTCCTTCGCTTACAAGTTCTGCAATTTTGGAATAATGGTAGTCTGGTATTGGTTCGCTTAATGTTTTCCATTTAGCAATACCAGCAACTGTAATTTGCTCGCCAATTTCTATAACTCCTTCCTGGTAACGAAGTGATTTATTAAACCCTAAAAAATTAAGAGGGTCAATATTATAGCTTTTTAAGAGCGATTCAAACTCTGGTGTTGGGTCGTTAAAAGCTCCAGAAGATGTTCTTTTGTCTTTTACCAGATAACTTAAATAATTTTTTGGTGACTGCGAAGGTCTCACTATAACAAAGTCTCCGTTACTATTTATAAAGAATTCTTGCGTTTTTTCTTCGTCAATCACAGTTTTCCAATGTGAACTTTTTCCTGTGCTTACACGTTTTTCAATTTTAATAGTATAAAATACACACTTTCTTCCACTTAGTGGCGCTATTAATGGCTCTTTTACATGTAGAGCTTTTCCAGTGACTTTAGTAAGTTCGCTAGTTTTTAAACCTGTGGCTGGTTTTAAAGGGATTTTAGACAACTTCCTTAAAACAACTTGCTTCTTTGAGAAATAATAAGAAAGAAATATTATAGCGCCAACAACTACAATAATTATTGGAATGATTATCATTATTTCATTTGAAGAAAGCAATAGCATATTGATGGATTGTTAGTATAATATATTAGCACAAAAATCTTAAGTTATGTTACAAATTCTAGGAATCCCGTTTTACCAAAGCATAATAGTCATTCTCCAAAGGTAAATAGCCTTGGTCATACACAAAGTAATAAATAGCTCCTGCTTTGGTTGTGTAAATACTTGTAAAATAGTTAAAATCGAATCCTTTTTCTATCAGTTTAGCACGTGAAGTTCTCGTTTTTTGGTCAGGATTAAGATCTTCAAGAATTCTGTAATTTTTACGCAATCTATTATTGATGTTACGTATTAAGTTCTTACTATCCTTATTAACTCTATTGTTATAAGAATTTCTGCAGGCATCGCTACAAAACTTTTTATCTATACGACCAACTATTTTGTCTCCACATTCTGGACATTGTTTTTTCATAATTTTAAATTTATTGAAGCATTTTACTAGCAAGCTCTTTAAACAATTTATAAGCCACCATAGCTGTAGCATTATTTATATCTCGTTTTGGATTAAGCTCTACGATGTCTGCTCCAACAATTGGAACTTTTATTTGCTGAATAATATCTATTAATTGCCTTGTACTCATGCCTCCAGGTTCATGATGAGAAATTCCTGGAGCAAACGCTGGGTCCAACACATCGATATCCAATGAAATATACAAAGGTGATTCGAGCGAATTGATAAAATCTGTGTTAAAATCCTTCATTTCAACGACATTCACGCCAAAACGTTTTGCTTGTTCTTTTTGATGCGTATTAAAGGTTCTTATACCAACTTGTGTTAACGAATTTAATGCACCTTTTTCCATGAGTCTTGCAAATGGTGATGCATGCGAATAAGGATTGTTTTCAAAATTGTCATACAAATCGGCATGTGCATCCAAATGCAACACATTTAATTTTGAATATTTTTCTGAAAATGCTTCGATAACAGGAAAGGAAATAGAATGATCTCCTCCTAAACTTATTACCTTGCTCCGATCCTTTACTTCTTTTCTGATCGTTTCTTTAATTCTTTTGTAAGCAGAAGCAACATCAATTTCAGTAAATTCTATATCTCCACAATCTTTATAATTTACACTTTCAACTATTTCATTACCAAACTCACAAAATCGATTTGCCGACCCTTCAGTATCCATTAATCGAATATGTTTTGGCGCTAAAGCTGAACCTCTTAAATAAGATGAGTTGGCATCATAAGGTATTCCTATTAGTTTAAGCATGATTTTTTTAATATTTTTTAAATGCCAGTAAATAGGCAACTATTAACAAAGAGGGGACAGGTACAAATTTATTAATGACTAATAATTTATAATAAAAATATGAAAAATAACTCATTCAATTAAAAATTAAAAAAGTCATGCTTTTAAATACGTCGTAATATTTTTATATAAAGTATGTGGTATAGAATAGGAAACGCTTGGTGAAGAAAAAAGCAAAAAAAAAGCGGGACAAGCCCGCCTTATACTCTTAATATAAAATTACCTAAAACGTCTTTTTAAATTCCAAGTGATAGCACTTGTATTACTAAAGGTTTTCGTTTTAATTCCAGCTTTACTTACCGCTGTTACTCTGTTATTATTATTATTCATTACAATTTTTTCATTTTAATTTATGAGCCTGCAAAATTAGTCATATTTTTAATAATTGAAGCTTTTTTATTATCTAAATTTAGAATAAATAAACTAAAATACGGAAAACCCTTATAAACAAAAGGATTCAAGAATAAAATATTTTCGTTTTCAAGTCATTAAATTGTTTAAAACATAGATTTTTATAAAAAAAATGAAAGAAATTTCATAAAATTAAAAGCTTGAATTGTTCAAAAAATTCTAGTTGCGGCTAATAATTTGTTTAAAATGCAATTGAATTATTCGTTTACAAACGACTACAAGCATTTACAAACGATTTTAAATGTGTAATAACCGACTAATATTTTGTAGGTGTCGCATCTTTGCAATGTCGAAACATAAAAGCTCGATAGTATTAACTGTTTAACACGAAAAATTTAAAATTATGAACTCATTAAGAAACAAAGTACAGTTGATTGGAAACCTTGGGAACGAGCCAGAAATTATCAATCTAGACTCAGGAAAAACATTGGCAAAATTCGCAATCGCAACCAACGAAAGTTACAAAAATGCTAGCGGTGAAAAAATTACAGATACGCAGTGGCACAATGTAGTTGCTTGGGGGAAAACGGCTCAAATCATTGAGAAATATGTTACCAAAGGAAAAGAAGTTGCTATTGAAGGTAAATTAACCTCAAGAAGTTATGATGATAAGGATGGCAACAAAAGATATATTACCGAAGTTGTATGCAATGAATTACTAATGTTGGGCAAATAAACTTAGCATTGCATTAAATATAAAAGCCGTCAAATTTGACGGCTTTATTTTTTTATTTTGAACTTAATCTTAAGATTATTTCCAATTAGCAAATGGGCTATTAGCCAACATAGAATTATAATATTTGTCTTGACCAGTAACTTCCTCTCCTAGCCTTTGAGGTTTTAAAAAAATCCTCATCTCCAGAGTCCAGTTCAATTCCTTGAACCATATTTAATTTACAACAAAAACAACTTACATCAAACAAAGGTTTAATATCTCTTTTTAAATAGCCATTAAAAATTAGTATTATATTTGAAAAATATAACCTATTATGCTTACAAACGCCACCAAAATTGCTATTCGAGCTACACTATACCTAGCAATGTTCTCTAATGAGACAAAAAAACTAGGTGTTAAGCATATTGCTGAAACGTTGGAAATACCACGACCATTCTTAGCAAAATTATTACAGAAGCTAAATAAAAGTGATATTGTCTCTTCTACAAAAGGGCCTCATGGTGGTTTTTATTTAAACGAAATAAACACTAAAAAAAGGGTTTGGGATATTATTGTTTGCATTGATAATCCGGATCGTTTTAGCCAATGCTTTTTAGGACTTGCTGAATGTAGTGACGAAAACCCTTGTCCTGTACATTTTACTGTTGCCCCTTTTAAGAAAAAGATTTTGAACGATTTTAAAGGTAAAACCATTGCTCAGTTTGCTAATGAAATTAAAAACTCCGATAAGATTATTATATCTTTAAAAGACTTATTTCTAGACTAGAATAAACCGTTAAAATTGTAATAATATAATTGTGGTGAACAAGAGTAAAAAAATCAGCACACTTGCTTTCCAAAAAACATGTGCTTTTTTCATTTCCATAAAATAAAAAGACACGCCTATAAATTTTAACACCGCTAAAATTAGTATTGCCACAACAGTAAAACTTTCATTAGCACTTGAAATAATTGCAGTAACAATTGTAAGTATTATTAATACACCTAATGTTATTAGTAGTTTTTTCATACTAAAAGAGTAAATAGATTATAGGAAATAGTAATAGCCAAATTAAGTCGCACATATGCCAAAAGGCAGCACTTGCCTCAACATCTTCTAATTTTGTTGTTGAATTAGTTTTACTAAGTCCAAAATAAACAGAAGCCAAAATAACTAAGCCAACAATTACATGAACTACATGAAATAAAGTAAGCATCCAATAGTATTTGAAAAACGTATTATAACCAATGTTAAATCCTGCATCAATCTTATCAAAATATTCATAGCCTTTTAGTGCTAAAAACAATAAACCACCAAGCATGGTGAGTTTTAAAAATAGCTTTGTTTTGTCTAGTTTTTGTTGTTTTAGATTATGAACAGACAC
Source organism: Gaetbulibacter sp. S0825 (assembly GCF_011777505.1). Classification (GTDB taxonomy): domain Bacteria; phylum Bacteroidota; class Bacteroidia; order Flavobacteriales; family Flavobacteriaceae; genus Pontimicrobium. The sequence continues at coordinate 66,940 of NZ_JAATJT010000001.1, forward strand.
AGCCATAAAAAAACCGCTTACAATTAAAAAAAAAGTATTAACAACTCCTATGGTTGAGTTTAAATATAGTCTCGATTCATGAAATAATTCGGGTGCTTCTTTACTACTGTAAACCATTGCAATTAGTGCAATACCAAAAGTAAAAAGCTCTAAAAAAATAATAATCCACAATAAAATCCCACCTGGTGGATAGTAAATGTTTTTATAGGATATTGTATCACTTTTCATAATACACTTAGATATTTAGGATAAAAATATCCTCAAATGTAATATGATGCATTATTATATGATATGACAAATGTCATATCACATAACTCTTAATCCTGAAAAAGATTAACTAATACTTAAACCATTTGAAACCTTGTCATGCTCATCAGGACTAACAAACATAAGATTCCCAGATTCGTCTTCGGTCATTAAAATCATACCTTGACTTTCAACACCACGTAATACTCTAGGAGCAAGATTTACTAGCACAGTTACTTTTTTTCCTATCACTTCTTCTGGAGAAAAACTTTCAGCTATTCCAGAGACAATAGTTCTGGTGTCAAATCCTGTATCTACTTTTAATACCAATAGCTTTTTGGTTTTTGGCATTTTTGTAGCTTCTAAGATTGTGCCAACACGAATATCCAATTTTGAGAAGTCATCAAAAGTGATTTCGTCTTTTTGTGGTTCTACCTTTTTCTTAGCTGCTTCGTTAGCTTTTTTACTTGCCTCAAGCTTATCTAATTGAAATTGCACATCCTTATCTTCAATTTTAGTAAATAATAATTCTGCTTTTCCAATAGTATGATTAGCTGGAAGTAGTTCTAGGACTTCTGAAATACTATTCCATGTAGATGCTTCGACAAGCTCAGAATGACAAAGAATGTCTTTAAGTTTTTTAGATGTAAAAGGCAAAAACGGTTCGCTCAATATGGCTAATGCTGAAGCGATTTGTAACGCTACATACATGATAGTTTGCACACGAGCGTCGTCTTCTTTTATAACTTTCCAAGGTTCTTCATCTGCCAAGTACTTATTACCAAGTCTTGCCAAATTCATTAATTCTTGACTTGCCTCTCTAAAGCGATAACGCTCAATAGAGCTTGCTATAACCGCTGGAAATGCTTTTAGTGTTGCTAAGGTTTCTTCATCAATTGCCGAAAACTCATTTGGCTGTGGCACAACACCTTCATAATACTTATTGGTAAGCACTACCACTCTATTAATAAAGTTTCCAAAAATGGCAACTAACTCATTATTATTCCTTGCTTGAAAATCTTTCCAAGTAAAATCGTTATCCTTAGTTTCTGGCGCATTTGCCGTTAAAGCATATCGCAACACATCTTGCTTATCTGGAAATTCTTGCAAATATTCATGCAACCAAACTGCCCAGTTTTTAGAAGTTGATAATTTATTGCCTTCTAAATTTAAAAACTCATTTGCAGGAACATTGTTAGGCAAAATGTAACTACCTTCTGCTTTTAACATTGCTGGGAATATGATGCAATGAAATACAATGTTATCTTTTCCAATAAAGTGCAACAGTTTCGTGTTTTCATCTTTCCAATAAGGCTCCCAGTCTTTCCCTTCACGTTCAGCCCATTCTTTTGTTGCAGAAATATAACCTATTGGTGCGTCAAACCACACATACAACACTTTACCTTCGCCACCTTCAACTGGAACTGGAATTCCCCAATCCAAATCACGTGTGACTGCTCTTGGTCTAAGTCCATCATCAATCCATGATTTACATTGTCCGTAAACGTTCGATTTCCAATCTTTTTTATGACCAACTAGAATCCATTCTTTTAAAAAGGCTTCATGTTTATCTAAAGGTAAAAACCAATGCTTAGTTTCCTTTAATGTTGGCGTTGCTCCTGTAATAGCAGATTTCGGATTTATCAAATCGGTCGCATTATGACTTGTGCCACAGTTTTCGCATTGGTCGCCATAACTTTCTTCATTACCACATTTTGGGCAAGTACCAATCACAAACCTATCTGCTAAAAATTGATTTGCTTCAGCATCATATAACTGTTCTGTTACCTCTTCAACAAACTCTCCTTTATCATATAAGGTTTTAAAAAAATCTGATGCAGTGTCATGATGAATCTTTGCAGTTGTCCTTGAATAATTATCAAAAGAAATTCCGAAATCTAAAAAAGACTGCTTAATTATGGCATGATATTTATCGACTATATCCTGAGGTGTGACACCTTCTTTTTTAGCCTTAATAGTAATTGGAACACCATGTTCGTCACTACCACAAATAAATGCCACATCTTTACCTTGAAGACGTTGATAGCGTGCATAAATATCTGCTGGCACATAAACACCTGCTAAATGACCAATATGAATTGGGCCATTAGTATAAGGTAAAGCCGCAGTTATTGTATATCTTTTAGACATCATTTTTTCTTTTTGGAGGCACAAAAATACACAATTTGTCAACCTTTAAGAAACCAAATTAATTAGAACTTCGTTATATTTACCAAAAGCCTCTTATATGATTTTTAAACGCATTACATACGCTTTGTTAATACTGACTCTATTTTGTCATACTATAGTTTTAGCTCAGTCGTCAAATTCAACTTATTCAACTACCACAATGTCTAAACCTTTTTTACAGCCGCAACATTTAAAAGCAGGTGATTCGGTTGCTATTGTTGCACCTTCAGGAATTTTAAGGAATCGCGAAAAAGAAATAAATCAAGCTAAAGATTTGCTTAAAAGCTGGGGACTCAATGTTGTAGTGGGTGAACATGTTTTTAAAAAAGCTAATCATTTTGCTGGAACTGATGATGAGCGTGCAGATGATTTTCAAAAAGCCCTAGACAATCCAAATATCAAAGCTATTTGGTGTGCTCGTGGTGGTTATGGAACTGTTAGAATGATTGACAAATTAGATTATACTAAGTTTAAAGAAAACCCTAAATGGGTGATTGGTTATTCTGATATTACAGCTATTCACAACCAACTCAATATTGAAGGCAGTGAGTCTATTCATGCTATGATGTGCACAAGTTTAAAAGATGATTTTACAGAGATTGAACAAACCATTGAAACTTTTAAGTGTGCCTTATTCGGACAACCTTTAAGCTATACTGTTAAGGGTTCAAAATATAATAAAACCGGAAATACAAGTGGTCCTTTAGTTGGAGGAAATTTAACTTTACTTCATACTATGCTAGGCTCTAAAACTAGTATTGACACTTCAGGAAAAATACTGTTTATTGAAGAAATTGGTGAGTACAAATATCATATTGACCGAATGTTGCAAAGCTTAAAACGTGCAGGTTATTTTGAAAATCTAAAAGGACTTATTATTGGAGACATGAGTAATATGAGAAAAAACACAACGCCTTGGGGAACTTCCATTGAGCAACTTATTTTAGATGTAGTTGCCGACTATGATTTCCCTGTATTATTTGATTTTCCAGCTGGTCACGAAGATGATAATCGTGCTTTAATTTTGGGGAGAACTATTGAGTTAAAGGTAAGTAAAGAATCTTCGTTATTGACTTTTGCGAATTAATCAATGGCACAACACAACGAACTAGGTAAAAAAGGCGAGCAATTGGCTGTAGATTACTTACTTAAGAATAAGTATGAAATCATTGAACGCAATTACCGATTTGATAAAGCCGAAGTTGATATTATTGCTAAACAAAAAGATACGCTTGCCATTATTGAAGTTAAAACTCGTTCTACCTTAGATTTTGGTAATCCACAAGATTTTGTAAAACCAAAACAAATACAACGCCTTGTAAAAGCGGTTGATGAGTATGTTACAGTAAATGATTTAGATGTGGATATTCGCTTTGATATTATTGCAATCGTAAAAGAAGGAAAATCATATAATATTGAGCATTTAGAGAATGCTTTTTATCACTTCTAGTTCCCACGAAAACGAGAACCTCCTAAACTAAGGTTTTAATAAAAAATGGATTTCGCATCACACTTCGACTGCACTCAATGGGGCTGTACAGAAATACAAAATTAGTTGCTTATGTACTCTTTTAACGCACTTATATCATATGGTTTTGCAAGGATTTTTTTCTCGTTATTCAAAACAAAATAGGTAGGTGTTGCATTTACATTATAACTATTACCAATTTTGTTTTCCCATTTCCCCATACCAAGTACGTGCAAAAATTCAGGGTATTTAGCAATCTCCCTTTCCCATAAATAAGTATCGTCTTCTAAGCCAACAGCAATGACTTTGTAATCTGGATTGTTCAAACTTTTTAGGTGTGCTTGCAGTTGTGGGATTTCTTGTAAACAATGCGAACATGAGCTACTCCAAAACACAAGAATATATTTTTCTGCTACGTCTAAATCGTACATAGAAATAGGTGTTCTTTCGCCATTTTCTTCTATAAACACATCAAATTCTGGTGCTTTATTACCTATAGACAAACTCTTAAATTGTTTAAGCCTATTTACCAATTCGGTATCTTTTAAAGATTCTGCAAGTTTAATTAAATACTTATCAGAAATGTAATTGGCTACGCTATCAAAATTTGTATCAACCATTTGCTGCCAAATTATTTCAAGTAGTGTGCTTTTAATTTCTGGTTGTGCTTTTTTCATTGCCGAATATACCTCGTCGATATTACGCTTGTATATATCATTTTCATCTTCATTTGTAGATGCCATCCCAAACACATAATTAGACACACGGTCAATTAAAAAATTTGAACTCTGTAGTGTTTCATTATTAAAATCGACATAATCAAAAAAGTGCTTTTTTATATTAGTGATATACGTGGCAATATCTTCATAACTCTTTGGGACATATGGCTTGTTTGCCTTTATGAAGTCACTTACTATAGTCCCTTCTGCTGCTTTCTCATACTCTAGTTGCGTTTCTTTTTGAGTCCTAAAAATCGACATTAATGCAGAGCTATCCTGACTTTGTTGATTGTAAAAATCACCTATGCTTTGACTGATAAGCGACATACTATTTGTATACGAACTCATTAATGTGTTTTCTACAGATGCTTTAAAATCGACTCCTGTTTCAGCATTAAATGTTAGTGATACATCTTCTTTTGCATTATAAATGATATCGAAATTAAATTCTTCTTGTGGTAATGCATAAACCAATCTATACATCCCTTGAGTCGCTGTAGAATCAAGATCAAATCGAAAATTACCTTCCTCATCCATTTGTGTATTTGCTACATACAAAGTAGATGTTGGCGTTACTTTATATAGCACAGCAAAAGGATAATCTTCAGCAGGAGAAAAAGTTCCTTTAATGGTATGTTGCGCCATTAAAAAAGTTGGAAAGATAGATAGGATGAAAATTAGTTTTTTCAACATTGTAATTATTTATTAATAAGACCCTTATTAAGCTTAATGGTCACGTGTTTTTTTAATTTTAATTATTCAATAATCAAGCCAAAATTGGTTGTAATGCTTTTAAAGCATTATCTATCGATTTTATGTTTTCAAAAGTAAGCAATAATCGTAAACCTTGACGTGTTTGTTTTTCTTTCATTTTACAAGCAGTAGGATGATTTTGAATGTATTGTAACACTTTGGTAAAGCCAACACTTTGGTAAAAACTACTCTGCTGATCTTTTATAAAATAACCGATACACCTGTTTTGTTTCATTATTATTTTTTCGAAACCTAACTTAGCTGCTATCCATTTAATGCGAACACTGTTTAAAAGGTCTACAACTTGAATTGGCAATTCGCCAAAGCGGTCAACTAATCTTGCCTCAAAAGCCTCCAATTCTTCCTCAGTTTTAAGCTCATTTAATTCGGTGTATAAGTTTAAACGTTCGGCTATATTATTCACATAGTCATCTGGAAATAACAACTCGAAATCGGTATCGATTGTTATGTCTTTTATATACGTTTTTTCTTTTCCTTCGTCATTATACAAATCTTTAAACTCATTTTCTTTGAGTTCTTCAATAGCTTCATTTAGTATTTTTTGATACGTATCAAATCCAATTTCATTAATGAATCCACTTTGTTCGCCACCAAGTAAATCTCCAGCACCACGAATTTCAAGGTCTTTCATAGCAATATTGAAGCCACTTCCAAGTTCGGTATGTTGCTCCAAAGCTGTGATACGCTTTCTAGCATCATTTGTCATTGCTGAATATTCTGGAGTGATAAAATAGCAAAATGCTTTTTTATTACTTCTACCAACACGTCCTCGCATTTGGTGCAAATCACTCAGTCCAAAATTATTGGCATTATTAATAAAAATGGTGTTGGCATTTGGCACATCTAATCCACTTTCAACAATAGTAGTACTTACCAATACATCAAATTCACCATTCATAAAAGCTAGCATAAGCTGCTCAAGTTTTTTGCCTTCCATTCGTCCATGACCAATACCTATTTTAGCATCAGGAACCAAACGCTGTATCATACCAGCAACTTCCTTAATGTTTTCAATACGATTATGAATGAAAAAGATTTGTCCGCCACGTTGAATTTCGTAACTCACAGCATCGCGAATGGTTTCTTCATTAAAACGAATAACATGACTTTCTATTGGATAGCGATTTGGTGGAGGTGTTGTAATCACAGATAAATCGCGAGCAGCCATTAAACTAAACTGAAGCGTTCGAGGTATTGGCGTTGCTGTTAAGGTCAATACATCTACATTTTCTTTAATAGTCTTTAATTTTTCTTTGACAGCGACACCAAATTTTTGTTCTTCATCAACAATAAGTAGACCCAAATCTTTAAACTTTACATTCTTATTTACTAATTGATGAGTGCCAATAATAATATCAACCCTTCCGTTTTCAAGTCCTTCTAAGGTTTCACGTTTCTGCTTAGCAGTTCTAAATCTATTAAGATAATCTACAGTTACTGGAAAATCTTTTAAGCGTTCTGTTAAGGTTCTATAATGTTGATACGCCAAAATGGTTGTAGGCACTAGAATAGCGACTTGCTTCCCATTATCAACTGCTTTAAATGCTGCTCTAATAGCAACTTCGGTTTTACCAAAACCAACATCGCCACACACCAAACGGTCCATTGGTTGTTCACTTTCCATGTCTGCCTTGATATCAGCAGTTGCTGTAATTTGGTCTGGTGTATCTTCGTAAACAAAAGATGCTTCCAACTCGTGTTGCATGTAACTATCTGGGAGATATTGATAGCCTTTTTCTAATTTACGCTTTGCATATAGTTTAATAAGGTTAAAAGCAATTTCTTTTACACGAGATTTAGTTTTTTGTTTAAGAGTTTTCCAAGCTTTGCTTCCTAATTTGTAAATCTTTGGAGGTTTGCCATCTTTACCATTAAATTTCGTGATTTTGTGCAATGAATGTATGCTCAAATACAGTACATCGCGTTCGCCGTAAACCAATTTTATTGCCTCTTGCTTTTTACCCTCAACATCAATTTTTTGCAAGCCTCCAAAACGACCAATACCATGATCTATATGTGTTACGTAATCGCCAACATCTAAATTTGTTAGTTCCTTTAATGTGATTGCTTGCTTTTTAGCATATCCATTTTTTAGATGAAATTTATGGTAACGCTCAAATATTTGATGATCTGTATAACAAATAATTTTGTTGTCGTGGTCTATAAATCCTTGATGCAAAGACAACACAAAGGTTTTATAATTCACATCCTGCTCTACATCGTCAAAAATGTCGTGAAACCGTTTTGCTTGTTGTTCAGAAACACAACTAATATAATTAGTGTAGCCCTTATTATGATTAGTGTTTAGGTTATCGATTAATAAATCGAATTGCTTATTAAATGAGGGTTGTGGAGAAATATTGAATTCTATTGTTTGTGATGTTTCGACTCTGCTCAACATGACAGCTACACTACCAAACTCAACTAAAGTAAAATCTAAAAGTTGCTTTTTTAACAGCGTTGAACTACAAAAAAGTGCTTCAGGTTCTGCATGTTTAATATCAGAAGATAAATTGTTAAATGCTTCGACAGCCTTACTATAAAAATCGTCAATTCTTGTAAAGAGCAAATCAGTATTTTTAGTGAAAATCACTGTTTTTTGAGCAATATACTTTAAGAAACTTTGTCTGCTTTCTTCTAAAAACTTATTGGCAACATTTGGAATAATATTGATTTTTCTAACCTGTTCGGTAGATAATTGCGTTTCTACATCAAACGTACGAATGCTATCTACTTCATCTCCAAAAAACTCAATGCGATAAGGTTCATCATGTGAAAAAGAAAACACATCTACAATGCCTCCCCTTACAGAAAATTCACCGGGTTCGGTCACAAAATCAACACGTTTAAATTTATATTCAAACAATACTTCATTTACAAAATCGATGGATAAATTATCGTCTTTTGAAATCTTTAAAGTATTTCGTTCCAACTCCTTTCTAGTCACAACCTTTTCAAAAAGAGCATCTGGATACGTTACTATAATCGCTGGCTTTTTTCTAGAATTTATTCTGTTTAATACCTCAGCTCTAAGTAACACATTGGCATTATCGGTCTCTTCTAGCTGATAAGGTCTACGGTAACTTCCCGGATAGAATAACACATCTTTTTCATTAAGTAAGTGTTCAAAATCGTTTAAATAATAAGCCGCCTCTTCTTTATCATTAAAAACCAGTAAAAATGGTTTGTCGGCTTCCTTAAAGGCATTAGTAATTACAAACGAAAAAGAGGACCCAATAAGCCCTTTTAAATGTGTTTGAGTTTGACTTATGGCAATAGAAGATTGCAATTTTTGCTGTTGCAAAGACTGTGAAAAAATTTGCGAGATTGTAGTTTTACTCACTAAGAAAATTTTGAAACAAATATATAATAATTGTTGATTAGAATTTTACCTTTTATAGAACAAAAACGTATTAATAATATTATATTTGCATCACAAAAATAATTTCAAGTTATGTCAATTTTAGATTTATTCGATAGTGGTTTTAAACAACGAAATGAAGACCATTTTGCAGCTATTGTAAGAGTTGCTATGAGCGACGATGTTATTAATGAAGCTGAAAAAGCATTTTTAGATCGTTTAGCTAGAAATTTAAATATTTCGGAGCAAGAATATAAAAAGATATTAAAAGATTATAAATCTCACCCTATCAACCCTCCTTTATCGTATGATAGACGTTTAGAGCGTTTGTACGATTTAGCAAGAATGGTTTGGGTAGATCACATAGAAGGTAAGGATCAAATAAAAATGCTTAAGAAATTTGCTATTGGTCTAGGTTTTAAAGCAGAAAACGCAAAATATATTACTGATAAGGCACTTAAGTTAGTACACCAAAATGTTGATTTAGATACATTTACTGAAGAAATGAAAACAATGAATCAATAAATAATCACATAACATCATAAAAAAAGCGAACTAAAAAAGTTCGCTTTTTTTATGTCTTAAATTTGGTTTCTTATTTAGCCTTTTCCATAAACTCTTCAACTTTTTTAACCATATTCTTACTACCACATAAAAAAGGCACACGTTGGTGTAGTTTAGTTGGCTCTATATCCATAATTCTTGTAAATCCGTCACTAGCTCTACCATTAGCTTGTTCGGCGATGTATGCCATGGGATTGCATTCGTACAATAACCTCAACTTTCCGTTTGAGTTCATTGAACTTTTTGGATACATATATATACCTCCTTTGATCATATTTCTATGAAAATCGGACACTAAAGAACCTATATATCGACTAGTATATGGTCTGTCCCCTTCTTCCATCTGGCAATATTTTATGTAATCTTTAATCCCTTGTGGGAAATGAATATAATTTCCTTCATTTACCGAATAAATTTGTCCGTCTTCAGGAAATTGCATGTTTGGATGTGACAAGTAAAATGTACCGATAGCTGGATTTAATGTAAATCCATTAACACCATCTCCAGTCGTATATACTAGCATAGTTGATGTTCCATAAATAACATAACCAGCAGCTACTTGTTTGTTTCCTTTCTGTAAAAAATCATCAATTGTTACGGGAGTTCCAACTTCTGTTACACGTCTATAAATAGAAAAAATTGTACCTACAGATACATTAACATCAATATTTGATGATCCATCTAAAGGGTCGATTAATACCACATATTTATTTTGATTATTCTCGTCTTGACTATTAATTGCTACAAAATCGTCTTCCTCTTCACTTGCTATACCACAAACAATATTACGTCTAGTCATGGCTTTTATAAACAAATCATTTGCGAAAACATCTAATTTTTGCTGATCTTCCCCCTGAATATTTGTATCACCTGCCTCACCAATAATATCAACTAATCCAGCTTTATTCACCTCATGATTAACTACTTTAGCTGCTAAACGAATAGCATTTATTAATCGTGAAAGCTCACCAGAAGTATACTTAAACGATTGCTGATTTTCTATAATAAATTCTCCTAAAGTTTGGTTTCTTTGAGACATATATGGTTGTTCATTAATTTTGTGCAAATATCGTACTTTTTAACAAATTTATAGAGTTTCGTTATATAATAAATAAACAATATTATCAACTTTAAACTATCTTTGGCCTTATTAATTTCCTAGATAATTATAATGAATTTCACAATTAGAGATGCCACTAAAAATGATATGCCTAGTGTATTAGGGCTTATTAAAGAATTAGCTATTTTCGAAAAAGAACCAGATGCCGTTGAAGTAACAACCACTAGTTTGATTGAAGATGGTTTTGGAAACAACCCAGCTTTTAAATGCTTTGTTGCCGAAACTAATAATAAAGTTGTAGGCGCAGCCATTGTCTACAATCGTTTTTCTACTTGGAAAGGCAAAATCCTTCACCTTGAAGATTTAATCGTTTCTCAAGACATGAGAAATCATGGTATTGGCACTTCTTTACTTGATGAAGTTGTAAAATATGGTCACAGTCTAGGTGTAAAACGTATAAATTGGGAAGTTATAAGTTGGAATGATGGTGCCATAAAATTATACGAACGCAAAGGTGCAAAAGTATTGCGTGATTGGAACGTAGTACATCTAGATGAAAGTGGAATTAAGAACTATATAGCAAAATTAAGTTAATGCGCATATTTAAATTTGGTGGTGCATCGGTTAAAGATGCCGAAGGTGTAAAAAATCTTGCTAAAGTATTACAAACCGTTGGATACGATAACACTTTGGTAATTGTTTCGGCTATGGGTAAAACCACCAATGCCCTAGAAGGAGTTATTGACAATTATTTAAACAATATTAAAGAGCTTCAAAGTTCTATTCAAGAAGTTAAAAAATTTCATAATGCTATTTTATTAGATCTTTTTGAAAATGAAAACCATCCAGTTTTTAAAACCATAGCAAATCTTTTTGAAGAGTTGAATATTTTTTTCAACAGAAATAAATCACCAGATTACAACTTTGTATACGACCAAGTGGTTGGATTTGGAGAGCTTGCTTCTACAACTATTATTAGTAATTTTCTTGCTGAATTAGGCATAAAAAATAACTTGTTAGACGCTAGAGAGTTTATAAAAACAGATAGTTACTATAGAAATGCCACTGTAGACTGGAATACCACTCAAAATAATATTTCAAACAATATAAATACATCTGTTCTAAACATTTCCCAAGGTTTTATTGCTAGTGATAAAAATAATTTTTCTACCACTTTAGGTAGAGAAGGGAGTGACTATACCGCAGCTATTTTTGCTTATTGCTTAAACGCAGAAAGTGTTACTATTTGGAAAGACGTTCCTGGTGTTTTAAATGCGGATCCCAGATATTTTGAAAATGCTCAATTATTACATAAAATATCCTATAGAGAAGCTATCGAATTGGCGTTTTTCGGAGCGTCTGTCATTCATCCTAAAACATTGCAACCTTTACAAAGAAAAGAGATTCCTTTATTTGTAAAGTCATTTAAAAATCCTGAAAAAGAAGGTACTTCTGTTAGTAAAGGAATAAATATTGACCCTAAAATCCCTTGTTTTATAGTTAAGAAAAACCAGGTATTACTTTCGCTTTCTTCATTAGATTTCTCGTTTATTGTAGAAAAAAATATTAGTCATATCTTTCAATTATTACATCAATACAAGATGAAAGTAGATGTTATTCAAAATTCTGCTATAAGTTTTTCGGTTTGTGTCGATAATAATTATGATAATCTTGAAGAATTATTGCTACATCTTAAAGCAAAATTTAAGGTAGATTATTTTAAAAATGTATCGCTTTATACTATTCGGCATTATAACAGTCAAGCTATTAAAGCATTAGAGAAAGATAAAACCGTTTTATTGAAACAAATCTATCAAGAAACCGTTCAAATTGTAACAAAATAAGACTTAAAATTGTCTTTATTGATATAAAAAAAATTGATTAGGTTTGTAATTCTTTCAATAACACAACCAAATGGGACTAGTAACCGCTAAAGAAGTAGCAAAAGCCATTCATGCTGATAAGTATGGATTTATTGGTACTTTTTTCGGATGGGTACTAATGAAAGTCCTTAATATTTCTACCATTAATAAAATTTATAATAGGAATAAACACCTTAACGACCTTCCGTTTTTAAATGCACTTTTAGACGATTTTCAAATTAAGTTTGAGATACCAGATGAAGACTTAAAACGCCTTCCAAAAGATGGTGCCTATATCACCGTTTCAAATCATCCATTAGGAGGCATTGATGGCATTTTATTACTCAAATTAATGATTGAGCAACGAAGTGATTTTAAAATTATTGGAAACTTCTTATTACATCGTATTGAGCCATTGAAACCTTATATCATGCCAGTAAATCCTTTTGAGGATAGGAAAGATGTAAAATCTAGTATTGCTGGTTTTAAAAATTCTTTATTACACTTAAAGCAAGGACATCCATTAGGTGTTTTTCCAGCAGGTGAAGTTTCAACTTATAGAGATGGCAAACTAGTTGTTGATAAACCTTGGGAAGAAGCTGCCATGAAATTGGTTAAAAAAGCTGAAGTTCCTGTGGTTCCCATTTATTTTCATGCAAAAAATAGTCGTTTGTTTTATAGACTTTCTAAAATTAGCGACACATTACGAACTGCTAAATTACCTTCAGAATTACTAACACAAAAGCATAGAACCATTAAGGTTAGAGTAGGAAAACCTATTTCTGTAAAAGATCAAAAAGAGCATGAATCTTTAAAAGATTTTTCGGAGTTTATTAGACGTAAAACATATATGTTATCGAATGTTTTTGATAAACCAAAAAGACTTGACAACTTTCAATCTAGTTTAAAAGTTCCTAAAGCTCCAAAAAACATCGTTACTCCTGTAAGCACTGAAAGTATGATTGCTGAAGTTGAGACTTTAAACCAAAATGACTGTAGACTTTTAAAGAGTAAAAACTATGAAGTTTATTTATGTCATGCTCAACAAATACCAAATATTTTACGTGAAATTGGTCGGTTAAGAGAAATTACTTTTAGAGAAGTTGGAGAAGGTACCAATGAGGCTATTGACCTAGATAAATTTGACACCTATTATCACCATATGTTTCTTTGGGATACTGAAAACAAAGTATTGGCAGGTGCTTACAGAATGGGATTAGGTTCAAAAATTTTTGAGGCTTATGGTATTGATGGTTTTTATTTACAAGACTTATTTAGGTTTGAACCTGAGCTTCATAAAATGATGAGTCAGTCTATAGAAATGGGACGCGCATTTATAATCAAAGAATATCAACAAAAACCAATGCCTTTATTTTTACTTTGGAAAGGTATTGTACATACCACTCTACGTTATCCAGAGCATAAATTTTTAATTGGTGGTGTGAGTATTAGTAATCAGTTTTCAAATTTCTCTAAGAGCTTGATGATTGAGTTTATGAAATCGCATTACTACGACCCTTATGTAGCGCAATATGTGCATCCTAAAAAAGAGTTTAAAGTAAAACTTAAAGATGCTGACAAAGATTTTGTGTTTGATGCTACCGAAGCCGATTTAAACAAATTCGATAAAATTATTGACGAAGTAGAACCAGGCGCATTACGTTTACCAGTATTGCTTAAAAAATACATTAAGCAAAATGCAAAGCTTGTAGCTTTTAATGTCGACCCTTTATTTAATAATGCAGTTGATGGCTTAATGTATATTAAAATTGCTGACTTACCTGAAAGCACAGTAAAACCCGTTATGGAAGAATTTCAAGCTGAGTTAGAACGTAAGTTTTCTAATAATTCTGAAACTTCAGAGTAGGTTTTGGTCAACAAATTTTTTAAAATAATCCTTTATTTCATTCCTAGCTTTTAAAAAGGCATCATGCTTTTCTACATCAATTCCTATAACTTTTGATGGGTCAAAAAAGTTATGGTGTAATCGTTTGGCATTTTTGCTTGGGATATATGGACAGTTTTCATTGGCATGGTCACAAACAGTAATTATAAAATCAAAATCAATGTCTTTGTATTCATCCACATGGTTTGAGGTGTGCTTAGTAATGTCTATACCATCTTCTTTCATAATTGCTGCAGCTCCAGGATTTATACCATGAGTTTCAATACCTGCACTATATACTTTTACTTTTCTATTGTCTAAAAAATGGTTTAAATAACCATGAGCCATTTGACTTCTACAGGAATTACCTGTACATAATACTAAAATGTTTTTCATTTATATCCTACTTTATTACTTCGTCTTTCTAAAAAATGATTATCATGCCACTTTCCATCACGTTTGCCAATTTTTTCTCTAATTCCCACGACTCTAAAACCACATTTTTTATGTAATTCAATACTTGCTTTATTTGCTGAGAAAATTCCAGCTTGTAGCGTCCAAAAGCCTTTCTTCTCACTTTCTATAACTAGAGTTTCTAATAACCGCTTGCCAATGCCTTTTCCTCTTTCATTAGCTGCCACATATACTGTTACTTCTGCAACGCCTTTATAGACTTCTCTTTTTGAGACTTGAGATAACACTGCAAATCCGACGACTTTACTATTTACCTCAGCAACTAAGCGACACTGTTTAATAAACTTGTTATCCCAAACATTAAAAGAAGGTGCTTCAGTTTCAAAAGTTGCAACTCCAGTAGCTATACCTTCAGCATAAATTTTTGATACTGAAGCCCAATCTTGTTTGTTAAATGCTCTAATTTCTAATTTCAAAACTTACAAAATAAGATTCTTCGCCTTGACTTCGACTGCGCTCAGTCTGACAACTCTAAATAACAATAATAAAGCATTTTAACAACAATTTCCATCTGGCGAGCAACAAGGCTCGTCGGACACAAGTGCTGCTTTAACTTCTTCAACAAATCCACAAACTGTTTTGGCTTTACAATCTGTTTTTTCAACAGCTAACTTAATGATTAAGTTGCTATTCTGTATTTCGAAATCGTTAACAAATAGTTGAGCAGTATGAAATGTTTTGTTACTATATTCAAATTTCACTTCTGCTTCCATATCATAAGATTTCATTTTTCCAACCTTATTTAATATACTCAATGCCTTATATACACTCATAAAATCACGTTTTCCAATTTCAAGAGGACTTTCCCATAGCTGAATAATTGTTTCATTCCAAGCATCTGTGCCAGAGCCACAATCGACTGAATCTATTTTTAAATGTTTTACCTCGGTAATATGGTAATTAGCTTTTACAAATTCTTGAGGTTGATACTCAAATAATAACGATTTATCTTTATGTGCATTAAAGATTTCGAATAGTTCTTTTGTTTTCATCTGTATATGTTTTTTTTATTCTAGTAATAAGATTCCTTTTACGATTAACAGCAGTTAAGCTTTGTTTTATTAAAAAATGAATTGAATAATTCTTGTAATTCTTGAAAACGCTCAACATTTAAGCAATAACATAGACTCTTACCTTCAAAAGTACCTTTTAACAATCCAGCATCGTTTATAACCTTTAAATGCTGAGATATGGTGGCTTGAGCTAATCCAATTTCTTCAACAATATCATTACAAATACAGGCTTCCTGTTTACTTATATATTGTAAAATAGCTACTCTTGCAGGATGCGAAAACACCTTTGCAACAGCTGCAATTTGGTTAATTTCGTTTGAATAAATATCTACTTTTGACGCTCCCATTATCTTAAGATTAGAGTACAAATATACAAATTAATTGTATTATTGCAATATTACGATATTAAATATTTTAGAAAAGGCTGAAAAATCATATTTTCAGCCTTTAATATTCCTTTATTAGAACCAAGATTTTTTTCCTACTTGATATGTATTGTGAAATTCAGTGTCTGTTTTTGTTAAATAAATAATTCCTTCCACTAAACCAATGATACCAGAAACTGCCGATGTAATACCACAAGTAAAAAAACCTAAGAGACCTAATACTAATAATATAATACCTTCAGTATTATAGCCTAATATAAATTTATGGATTCCCAACCATCCTAAAAGAATTGCAAGAATACCTGTGATTAGTTTTTTATTATCTCCAGCTGAAACATCTTCAAATGCTTCTTTTGCACTACTTGCAAATTCTTTAGCACTCTCTTTGGCATCATCAGCAAATTCACTTGCTTTCTCTTTTGCATCACCTAGAGCTTCTTTAGCTTCACCAGCAAACTCACTAGCTTTTTCTTTTGCGTCTCCCAACATATCGTTAAGATCGTCTCCTAAATTTTTTTCGTCTGACATTTTAAATAATTTTAGTTAGATAAATAAATATACTAAAAAATAAGGTTGGTTAGTTCTTTTATTTTCAATTAGCTGAAACACTATTCGCTATAAAAAAGCTTTATCCACTGGTTCCCAAAGTTCTATTTTATTACCATCGTTATCCATAATGTAACCAAATTTCCCATAGTCATATTCTTGAATATCACCAATAACAGTCACACCTTCTTCTTTTAAAGTAGCTAATAGCTCATACAAATTTTCAACACGATAATTAAACATGAAATCTTTTTTTGATGGCTCATAGTATTTAGTGTCTTTAGCAAACGGACTCCATTGTGTTGAGCAATCCTTACCTTCTTTGTCTTTCCACCAAAAGGTACAACCGTAATCGTCGGTATTGAAACCTAAATGCTTTTTATACCATTCTTTAGAGGCTTTTGGATCTGTGCTCTTAAAAAACATTCCTCCTATTCCTGTCACTCTTTTTTTCATGTGTGTAATTTATTAGTCTTTATTAGCATCTATTTGTTACAAATTATTTTCTGTTCTTGTAGGCCTCTTCATAAATTTGAATCCATTCTTCAGCTCCAACCTTACTTGTCAATTCTCCTATTAAATCATAAGGTATATCATTTAATCGTTTAAAACGAATGCAGCTTTTTCCCATGTCTAACTTATATTTACAGCGTTTAGTATACTCTGAAGTAAACCAATCCATAACTTCTTTTTTAGCATAAATTACCATACTATAAACCGCTACAAAGTTCTTTTGTGAAGCCAAATTCATAAAAGGCAAAGGCAGTTTTGGGTCACAATGGTAACCTGGAGGATACACCGAATGTGGTATTACATAACCCAACATTCCATAATTCATACATTCTTCCATACCTTCTGGCAAATTGTCTAATATTTGCTGTCTTAGTTTTTGTATAGGTTCCTTTCTTTCTTCTGGTAATTCGGCTAAATATTGTTTTGGAGATGTTGCTTTTGATTGCATAATATTACATTTTAGATATGTAATTTATGAAAAATATTTGGCAATCTTATCTACTATTGTTTGTGCCAGCTTTTCCTTACTCTCAATTGTCCACCCAGCAATATGTGGTGTAAGTAATACATTTTCAGCTTTTATAAGATATTGAAAAGCTTCTGGCATCTTTGAAGTGAATAAGTTTTCAAACGATGACTTTTCATATTCTAAAACATCTAATCCTGCTCCTAATATTTTACCTGTTTTTAATGCTTTCACTAAATCTGAAGTCACCACACTTTTACCACGAGCTGTATTTATAAGCCAAAATGGTTTTTTGAATACATCAATAAATTCCGTATTTATCATATTGGTAGTTAAAGCTGTTTGTGGTGTATGCAAACTGAGAACATCTGCTTTATTTTGAAGTTCAATTAGAGTTACTTGTTTGGCGTTGTCATCACCTACATTGGGTTTAATATCGTAACAAAGCACATCTACATCAAATCCCCTAAGTTTTTTCGCAAAGGCCTTTCCCATATTACCATAACCAATAAGTCCAACAGTTTTTCCATCAAGTTCAATACCTCGATTGTCTTCACGCAACCATTGCCCTCGTCTTACTTCTTTATCGGCTTTAATAAACTTATTAAACAATGATAACAGCATTCCTAATGTATGTTCACCAACAGCATTTCTATTACCTTCTGGGGCTGAAATAAGATAAATACCTTTTGATTCAGCATAATTACAATCTATATTTTCTAAGCCTGCTCCTACACGACCAATAAATTTAAGATTCGTTGCTTTGTCTAAGAATTGCTTATCAATAGTAAAACGACTTCTGATGATAATGCCATCGTAATTTGAAATCTTTGCTTCAATCTCTTCTTTTGAAGATGTATAATCTTCATGATTTGCATAACCTAAATCATTGAGTTGATTGATTAACAATGGATGATTTGTATCGAGGTGAAGAATTTTCATCTAGATTTTAGGATAATGTGTTTGCGTTTTCTTATCTAATACTTTCCCAGTATGAGCAGTTGATAACTTTTCAAATAATAACACATGTACTTCTTCATTATTTTTTGTGCAAGGGTTATGTTCTACGCCTTTTGGAACCACAATAATT
Organism: Gaetbulibacter sp. S0825; assembly: GCF_011777505.1. Classification (GTDB taxonomy): domain Bacteria; phylum Bacteroidota; class Bacteroidia; order Flavobacteriales; family Flavobacteriaceae; genus Pontimicrobium. The sequence continues at coordinate 85,557 of NZ_JAATJT010000001.1, forward strand.
TCTCCTTCATTTACAACCTCTGTTCTATCCCGAAATTGCATATAAAGTGTGCCTTTTACAACTTGAAACAACTCATCTTCGTTATCATGGCTGTGCCAAACAAATTCGCCTTTTAATTTTGCTAAAATGACTTGCATATCATCTACCAAAGCAATTTGATGTGGATGCCAATTCTTAGAGAATTTTGTGAATTTGTCTGATATACTTATTGGTTTCATTTCACAAATATTAAATTATGATTTCTAAATATTAAGAATCAGTTTTGCAATCCAGAAGTAAATCAGTATTCCAAAAATATCATTGCTTGTTGTAATGAAAGGTCCAGTTGCAATGGCTGGATCAATGCCTCTTTTATTTAAAAATAATGGTACAAATGTGCCTATTAATCCTGCTACAATAATTACAACAACTAGAGATACAGAAATTGCAAACGCAGTGGTTTGGTCTTTAGTCAACCAAACAAACAAAAATAAAAACAGTGCTAAAATGACGCCATTTAGAGCAGCAAGTAACATTTCCTTTATCAATCTACTATTAACACTCCCTTTTACATCATCATTTGCCAATCCTTGTACAATAATTGCGCTCGACTGCACACCTACGTTTCCCGCCATAGCCGCAATTAATGGTGTGAAAAAGAATAAAACAGCATATTGTTTAAAAGATTCTTGAAAACCTTCCATTATTAAAAATGCACCAATACCTCCAATCAAGCCAAGAAACAACCATGGCAATCTCGCTTTGGTTAGTTCAAAAATACTATCATCAGCCTCAACATCTTGGGTAATACCTGCTGCTAATTGATAATCTTTATCAGCTTCTTCTTTCATTACATCAACGATATCATCAATGGTAATTCTACCAACTAATGCTAGATTATCGTCAACTACTGGAATAGCTTCCAAATCGTACTTCGACATTATTTTTGCAACTTCTTCAGCATCATCATGAACATTTACAAAATCTACATTATCCTTTGCAATGTCAGCTATTTTGGTATCGCTTTTCGCAACAATTAAATCCTTTAACGACAAGCGTCCAATAAGTTTTTCTTGTTTATCAACCACATAAATGGAATGTACTCTGGTTACATCCTTAGCTTGTCCCCTAATTCGACGCATACAACCTGCAACTGTCCAAGTTTCATACACTTTTACAAGCTCTTTAGCCATGAGTCCACCAGCAGTATCTTCATCATAGGCTAATAATTCTTCAATTTCAGCTTTATGCTCTTCGTCTTCAATGTTAGAGATTACTTCTTCCTGACGCTCTTCAGGAAGCTCAGAAATCATATCGGCAGCATCATCGGTATCAAGTTCTTCAATTTCTTCTGCAATCTCTTTAGCAGATAAATTTTCAAGTACTTTTTCTCGAATATCTTCATCGAGCTCCATTAAAATGTCCGAAGTCGTCTCGGAATCTAACAACTTAATAACATAAGTGGCTCCTTCTAAATCGAGTTCATCAAGAATTTCAGCAATATCAGCATGGTGATACTCACTTAAAAATAATTGTAGCTCCTTATCGTTGTTCACAGCAATAAGTTGTTCAACATTTTCAATGAGTTCATCAGTAAGTTGAAATTGTATATTTTCTTTTTCTTCTGACATAAGACACTTCGACTGCACTCAGTGTGACAACTGATTCGTTATTAAATATCGTTTTCAATTAATTGTGTAAGCTCAATAAATGAATCAACACTTAATTGTTCTGGACGTTTGCCAAATATAACATTTGCTTTTAAATTATCGGAAAGATTGAAGGTTTTTAAACTATTTCGTAATGTTTTTCGACGTTGTTGAAAAGCCGTTTTTACTACTCTAAAAAATAATTTTTCGTCGCAAGGCAAGTCAAAATTTTCTTTTCTAGTTAAACGAAGCACTCCAGAGTCCACTTTTGGTGGTGGATTAAACACAGATGGTGGTACTGTAAATAAGTACTCAGCATGATAAAAAGCTTGTGTTAATACTGAAAGTATTCCATAAGCTTTACTACCTTCCTTTTCACAAATACGTTGCGCTACTTCCTTTTGAAACATTCCAGAAAATTCAGGAATTTGATCACGCATTTCTAATGTTTTAAAAACTATTTGAGTGGAAATGTTATAAGGGAAATTACCAATAATAGCAAATTGTGATTCGCTAAAAACTTCATTTAAATTATACTTCAAAAAGTTTTTTTCTATTATCCTTGGTGCTAAATTTAAGAAATTAGCTTGAAGATATTCAACAGATTCTGAGTCTATTTCTATAACATACGTCGTAATATCCTTTTGAAGCAAATATTTAGTAAGCACACCCATTCCTGGACCAATTTCTAAAACCTTATCATATCCTTCTAACGATAATGTATTAGCAATTTTTTCTGCGATATTTTCGTCTCGCAAAAAATGTTGTCCTAGGTGTTTTTTAGCTTTTACTGTCAAAAATATATTTTAATTAAAGGTTACCGAATACTCATCAATCACTTCCAACTCAGTTCTAAAGGCCAACATTTTATCTGCAAATCGTTTTAAACCTTCGTTTCTTAAACGCTCAGCATCATGCACATAATAGCTTTCTAAAGCTTCTCTGGATATAGCTTTATATTGTACTGAATAAGTTGTGCCTCCCATCTCTTCGTCAATTAAAACTTTAGTAAGCTTTGCATCTATAAATTTTCCAGTTGCCAATACCTTCGGAATATGTAGTTTAATCCAATTAAGCCATTCTTGATGAATGCTTTCATCTACATTAACGGTTACATTGTAAATTATCATAATAATATTAAAGTGGATTCATGCCTATACAGGAATGAGAATTAAAGTAATTGTTTTACAAAGAACAGAAGTTCTTTGTCATCATCAAAGGGTTTTATCTTTTTTTCGAAGGAAAAGCCTAGTTTTTCTAAAAGTTTAATCGAATTTACATTTAATTCTAAAGTAATTGCTCCAACTTTAGTTATATCATACTTATTTTTTGCTTCTTCTAAAACCGCAACCGAAGATTCGTAACCATAACCTTTACCTACATATTGTGGTAACATTGCAAAACCTAAATCCGGAATTTCAAGCTCCTCTCGCTTTATTAAACCGCAAATACCAATAGCTACACTTGGATTTGATTTTAAAGCAACTTTATAAAAACCATAACCTAAGGCAGCATAACTTTTTAAAATACCCTTTTTAAGATATGACTCGGCTTCTTTAACTGTTTTAACATTTCTATCTCCTATGTATTTAATCCAGTTTGGTGAATTCATTAACTCTAGGAAAAATGGAGCGTCTTTATGTGTGACTTTAGAAATGATTAAACGACTAGTTTTTACAATAATCATAATTACCAGATTATTAGAAACAAAACAGTAAATGATACTATCATGACAATAACAAAAACAACGGTTTCCTTTATTTTGTGCTTTCTGATTTTATTTTTAAAGGTTTCGTTAATTTTTTTTAACTCATAACTAGATGGCTTAGGAAACTCCAAATCACCTACTTTATTAGAAATAAAATCAAGGTTTTGTTTATTAAATTTTCCTTCTTGTTTCTCCTTTCTTTGCTTTCTTCTTAAAAGGGTTGCTTTAAAATGACCTAGACTACCATTCATAATAATTAAAGGCTAATTTATAGCATCGCCACGAAGCGCTCTATACTTCTTACGTGCTTCCACAAAAAAGATACTATCCGCATAATCGAAAATGACTTTTTCGTAAAATTCTTTAGCTTTTTCTGGTTGCGCTAATTGGTTGCTGTATAGTTCGGCTAATCTGTAATACGCATCGTCTGCTAAAATATCTTCACGATAGTTTTCAATAATAGCTAAATAATTCACTTCGGCTCTTGTATAGTCTTTTATTTCTTCAAACAATCTAGCTTGCTTATACAAGGCTTGGTCCATAATGGACTCTGTTTTATGGTTTGCGATAATCACATCCAGCTTTGTAATGGCTTCGTTTGTCTTGTTTTGAAATGCTAATAAATCTGCCTTAGCATAGAGTTTTAAAGCTGTTTGTGTAGAGTCGTCGTATTTGTTATCTGATATCAATAACTTTAAATCTAAAGCGTCATTAGCAATTAACTGTGACGTAGAAGACTTAAGTATTTTTAGTTGTGATTCTGCCCATTTAAAGTCGCCTTTATAATAACTTGCTTTTGCCACTCGAAACCTTGCTTCTTGAGAAATAATACTGTTTTTTAAACTCGCTTGAATTTGCGAATAATAAATAAGTGCCTCATTAAATTTTTCTTGAAGTATCAATATATCACCTAACAATAACTTTACCCTGGCTTCCTGGACTCTGGATGTTCTGGTTTTAAGTGTTTCTTTTAGAAAATCTATGGCCTCTTTAGGTTTATCATTATAAAAAGCCATGAATTTTGCATAAGACAACTGCAAATTGTTTGTTTGAACGTTTCTTCCATAAAAGTTCAATAAACTTTTGTATTTTTCGTCTATTGATGGATAATCATCCTTTAAAGCATGTTTTACTTCTATTTCTAATAGGTCTTTATGAGCATCAAGCACAATGGTTGGCTCCATCACATTCTCGATAACATAATTTAAAATAGTATTTGCTGTTTCTACCTCATCTTGTTCGATGGCTATTCTTGCTAAATCTAAAATTCCTCTTAAAGATTCTGGTGCTCTTTTAAAAATAGCGCGTTCTTGCGTAAATGCCTTACTGTAGTCTCTTTGCTGAATAAACAACCAACTTAATAATTGATTCCAAATAATATCTGGGTTTTGCTGTGCTTTGCGTAATAATGCTTTTCTTAAATGTTCATTATTTACATCGTCTCCATTTTCAGTAATGTACTCACTAAATAAGCGTTTAGCCTGATGTACAAACGTTGGACTTACCTCTATGAAATTAACATAGCTGTTGAACATTTTATCAACTTTTCCTTGTTCACCATAAATACGTGCTAATTGTCTATGAAAATTTGATTCAGGACGCAGTTCCATTGCTTTTTCGTAAACAATCGCTGCTTCATCTATAAGGGAATGTATCTCAAAACGACGTGCAACAAAATACGCAAAAAGTGGTTCGATCTCTATTTGAGAAATAGCTTGGTTGTAATACTTTTCGGCTTCTTCTTGATTTCCTTTTAATTGAAAATTATACCCTAATTCTACAAGAAATTGCCCATCTCTTTGTCCACTAATTTTTTCTTTTAGCAATAATTCAGCTAAATCATATTTTTCTAATTGTTGATGTATTTCAATTATCCTAAAAAAATAATTTAAGTTATTCTTCTTTTCTTGATAAAGATTTTGGTAAGAAATTAATGCTTTTTCAAATTCACCTCTATCAAAATAGTTTTTAGCCAAAGCTTCATCATTCTGCGAAAAAGCAGTGACAGATAGAAAGAAACAACAAATGTAGATTACAAACTTCATAGCTTTGTAAATATAGTAAATGTGAGTTTCGATAGTGTGAATATTTTAATAAAAAAATGCCTGAACCGAAGTTCAGGCATAACCATCCAAAATAAATGTGCTATTAATCATATTTCACAAAATGATTCAATTATCCTGTTGTGGTCTTTTTATATTTCTTAAGGGAATTGTTTCGATTTGAGCCCTATTTTAATTAAAAATCACTTGAACTACCAGTACCACAAGGGTAACTAATAGAAATATTCGTTTAAAATTTTTCATAACTGTAGGTTAATTAGATTTGGTGCCACTAACTTCCGCAATTTTTTTGAAAAATCAAAGGGAAATGATAAAAAAATCGTCAAACAACGTGTTTTTTTTGCATTTTAACGATTTAAATGTTAAAATTTAACATTTAAATTCCAATCGAAAAATTAATTAATCGATATAGTCAAAGCCTGTATATGGCACTAAAACATCTGGAATTTTAATACCTTTTTCTGTTTGACAGTTCTCTAAAATTCCAGCTAATACTCTAGGTAAAGCTAAAGAGCTTCCGTTTAGGGTATGTGCTAATTCACTTTTACCATTGCTGTTTTTAAAACGTAATTTTAAACGATTAGCTTGAAATGTTTCAAAATTTGACACAGATGATATTTCCAACCATCTATCTTGTGCTGTAGAAAACACTTCAAAATCGTAAGTAAGTGCAGATGTAAATCCTAAATCACCACCACATAATCTCAAAATACGATATGGTAATTTTAATTCTTGTAGAATAGACTTTACATGTGCTACCATTTCATCAAGTGCTTGGTATGAACGTGTTGGGTGTTCTACACGCAAAATTTCTACTTTATCAAATTGATGTAATCTATTTAATCCACGAACATGTGCACCGTAACTTCCAGCCTCACGACGAAAACACGGTGTATATCCTGTCAAGGCTTTTGGCAACTCATCTTCTTTTAAGAGTTCGTCTCTAAAAATGTTGGTTGCAGGCACTTCGGCTGTTGGAATTAAGTACAAATTATCTTCAGTTACATGGTACATTTGCCCTTCTTTGTCTGGCAATTGTCCTGTACCTAAACCTGAAGCTTCATTTACCAAATGTGGCACTTGTACTTCTTGGTAACCTGCAGCTGTATTTTTATCTAAAAAATACCAAATAAGTGCGCGTTGTAATTTTGCTCCTTTTCCTTTATATACTGGAAAACCTGCTCCTGTAATTTTATTTCCTAATTCAAAATCAATAATGTCGTATTTTTTAGCTAATTCCCAATGTGGCAAAGCATTTTCATGCAAAACAGGGATATCGCCTTCTCTAAATACTTCTTCGTTATCTTCGTCTGTGTTTCCAGCTGGAACAGATTCATGTGGAACATTTGGAATCTTGAAAAGTAATTCTTCCAGTTTCTCAGATGTACTATTTAATTTTTCAGTTAACGCTTTACTATCATCTTTTAGTTGGGCAGTTCTGTCTTTAATGGCATTAGCTTGGTCTGCCTTACCAGATTTGTATAACATTCCAATTTCTTTAGAAAGCGCATTAGATTCAGCCAAGGTGTTATCTAATTCTGTTTGGGTCTGTCTGCGTTCTTCATCAAGTTCAATAGCTTCTGCAATCATTTCTGCTGCATCAATATTTCGTTTTGCTAAACGTGCTATTACCAAATCTTGGTTTTCTCTAATAAAAGGGACTTGTAACATTGCGTAAAAATTTAAGCGACAAATTTACGGAATTACTAAGAAAATCAGTCGTGTTTTGAAGGTAAAATCCATGAAGAATGTTTATAAGCATTCCACTTGACTGAAGCCAAATCTACTTCTGGGTCGATAAATGTTTTAAAAGACTTACCGTTAACTTTAACCTGACAATCTACAAACACCATAACATCTCTATTTACCTCTTCTTTATATGTCTTTTTTATGAATTGAGCGAATTGCCAAATCATATCTGGTTTGGTTGAAAAACTTCTTTGTTGTTTATAAGTTAAATAGGTGTCTAATTGAATTGGAATTGTTTGATTGTTGTGTTTATCAATTACCCTAAACGAAATTATACCTTGTTTCGCTCTTAACATCATTCTCCACGATAGTCTATGTCCTTCTTCGGTCCAAAGGACATCATCTTTAATTACCCAATGACGAAGTGGTAACACTAGTTGAACCATAAAATAAATGATAAGTACTATTTTTAAAAGATTTGGCCTTTTAGTGACTATCACTTTCTGATTTTCAATAGGTTTTAGATTCTTAAAAACTATTTTTCTTATAACATCAGGTTCAAAAAAGAATACACATACAGCTAAAGCCATATATGGAAATATGCCTATTTGAAACACAATAGAATTAAATAGATGAAATACTATGGCTGCTAAAAAAGCATACTTACGGCTTCGTTTCCAAAGTAATAGTGGTACAATTAGTAAATCGAAAATTATTCCAAAATAAGCGATTACATAATGCACCCATTTTTGTTGTAATAAATCTCCAATAATAAGGTAATCTTGCTTTGATTTAAGCAAAATTTCAACAGCGGTTGTATTTAACCAATCTGGATATAATTTTGCTATGGATGCATAAGTGTACACAATAAACATTTGTACAATAAAAATCAATGCACCCCATTGTGGCATTAAACTACTTTTAATGCTTGGGTTGTTTTTAGAATCAAGAGAAACATTGGCATTAGCAGGTACTATCGCCATAAACGAACTTAAAAGGATAAGTAAGTAATAATGATTGTTATAAGACGACTTTTGCATAAAATAGGTTCCTGTCCATAAAATGGCAAATGTAATGATACTCCACTTATGCTTATAACCAACCATGACCATCAAACCGCAAATTCCCATGATAGCATAATACACATACATCCCGAAACCTGGAAGTGGTTGCAGCCACTCAAAACTTATAAATGAAAACGTAAACTTGGGCTCTATAAAAGCTTGGTGAACCCAACCTGAGAGTATGGCACCAAAAGCCTCTATTGAAATAAGTAAACCAAATAATATTCTAAACACAATTAGTGCGCTATTATCTATTGGTTTAAATAATAATTTATTAAGCATTAGTTTGCTCGAGATAATTTAAGCTGGTTTCTTTGTCTTTATACAACTGTGCTTTTAGAGCATCAATTGAATTAAATTTTTGTTCATTTCTAAGTCTTTTTATAAGCTCAACTTGAATTATTTTGTTATAGATGTCTTTTTGGAAATTAAAAAAATGCACTTCTATTGATTGCTTTTCGCCATTTACAGTAGGATTGGTTCCAATATTCATCATTCCATAAATAGTTTTGTTGTCTATAATGGATTTCACTATATATGACCCGTTTTTAGGAATAAGCTTGTAAGACTCTTCAATATTAATGTTTGCGGTAGGAAAACCAATTTGCTCACCAAGATTCCTACCTTTAACGACGGTTCCTGTAAGCATAAAATTATAACCTAAAAAAGCATTTGCTACTTCCATATCACCATCATTTAATGCTTTCCTGATTTTTGTGGAACTCACGGCTACTTCGTCAATTTCTTGAGCAGATATCTCGGTGATTTTAAAGTTATAAACCTCACCGTATTCCCTTAAATTATCCACATTAGCAGTTCTATTTCGTCCAAATCTGTGGTCATAGCCAATTATAATGTGCTTTACATGAAGTTTGTTCACTAAAACATCCCTTACAAACTCTATGGCTCCTAATCTGGAAAAATCTTTTGTGAATTTTTGTATCACCAGGTGATCTATACCTAAATTCTCCAATAATTGTGATTTCTCATCAATGGTATTGATCAATTTAATGCTTGTATCCTTTTGTAATACCATTCTAGGGTGAGGAAAAAACGTAAGCACAACGGCATTAGAATTTTCGCCCTTTGCAATTTCAACTAGCTGTTTAATGATTTTTTGATGACCAATATGAACCCCATCAAAAGTACCAATGGTCACTACGGAGTCCTTTTTTGGGTAAGCATCTAAAGTGGTCTTAATTTTCAACTAACTTCTTTTTTTACAAAATTAGATATTATGTTAGTAAAAACACTTTATTTTTTAATAAACGGTAAGGATAATGAAGCCTTTTCTTTTATTACCTTAATAAAATACATGCCATTACTTAAACTAGAGGCATCCACTTTTAACTGTGAGCTATTATTTATTTGCTTTTCTTTTACTAATTGACCCAACATATTATATATTTTATAACCATCAGGTAAATCATTCCTATTAGCTAATTTTATGTTTAAAATTCTATTTGTTGGGTTTGGATAAATACTAATTCTGTTATCAACAAAATACTCATTACCCCTAAGGGTTACCATAGTAGAAACTTTAGTTGTTTCGGAAACTCCATAATTTCCACCAGAGGTAATTATTGTGTTATCATCTGTTTTCAATTCATAAGATCCTATTCCAAAATCACAACAAATTCCATCACCAGGCACATCAAAAATAGTAAATGTGTAACACTCATTAGCTACAACGTTAAATGTTTCATTTATTACATCAGTATTCCCATCAGTATAAGGTCCTCCATTATTAAGTAGGTTATTTCCAGAGTCTCTGAATTCCCATGTTATCTCACTACCAAAACTATCTGGAGTCAAAGTTAAATGTACTTGTGCTGTTGATGCGTATGACGGGTTTAAATTAAATGAAGCATTGGTGTCATCATTACAGCTTCGCGAATCTGAGTTTCCGTTAGGACTAGACACTGAGGCATTAAAACTATGATTCCCTGGAGTTGAAACTATTGTAGGTAAATTAAACACTTCAAATTCTCCATAATTTAAAGATCCTGACCAGTTATAATTGGAAGAAATTCCACCATCTTCATCATAAGTAATAACTGCAGATGTTAGTGTATTAGTACCCCAGTTAGTAATTCTTACAGAAGGTGTTACGTTAAAGCCACAATTTTCGATTGCAATACCTTCTATTTGCACACTACTATCATCATTTACTGAAGCTAATGGTGTACATACATTAGAGCTTAGAGTTGTGGGTCTTCTTGAAGCAATAGTAATAGCAGCAACCATTCTTGCTTTTTGATCATTTGTAAATACATTCATGCAAGAATCTTGACTATAATCCATATAATTCTCAACCATATCAGGAAACCCTGGTGGTGTAGGACAAGAATCATTTCCAGTATTGCATATATTGCTATTAGATGTAGAACTTGCTACTGCTGGAGTGTCATCACAATAATCACCATTACCTGTGCATCCGTCCTTAAAAGTATGCCATAAACCTAAGTAATGTCCAACTTCGTGCGTTGCAGTTCTTCCTAAATTAAAAACTTCAAAACCAGGTAGAAGTGGAAGAGTAACATTTGGATCATCTTCTGTACCGAAATATTGATATCCAATCACAACTCCATCGGTATTTGCAGCACCGTTATTTAGACTTTCCATAGTATCAGGAAATTGTGCATAACCTAAGTTACCACTGTTAGAAAACTTAACAGTCCAAATATTCATATACTTTGAAGGATCCCAAATCGTTGCTGGCTTTAATACAATATCTGTATTGCCTCCAGGTCCAGACCAAGAAGTGCTTGTTGCTGACATATTTATTCTATTAATCCCATTGGTAACACAGCCATCTGGTGTTTGTTGTGCTAAACAAAATTCCACCTCAACATCTGCTCCATCTGGATGCGTATTAAAACCTCTTGTCCCAGACAGTTTTCTAAAATCTTCATTCAAAACTTGTATTTGGGATAAAACTTGAGCGTCCGAAATATTTGTACCAACACCAATAGCCTCTCCATTATGAATTACATGTACAACTACTGGAATTGTATATACAACCCTTCTATTTACAGCTCCATTAATACTGCTCCTTTTTAATTTATTTAATTGAATTTGTTTGCTAAGCTTTTTTTCAAATGCTTGACTACCCATCATATTTGGGTTATCTTTTAACAACAATTTATTATACTCGTCTGTAGCACAACGCTCTGGTTCTATTTGTTGAGCAAATGTTGCCATGCATGACAATAAAACACTCAAAAACAAAATATTAAGTGTAGTGTTCTTGAAATCCATAATCTTTAGGTTAAACTATTTAAAGCAGTTGTAAAGTTACTATTTTTTTTATTTACCGTTAAAACCGTTCATCGTGTTATTCATTCCAGATAACCCAAAAGACTTGATTACCTCGACACTTTTGTTCAATCTCTCTTCAAGTTTTTCATTTTCTTCAGCTGTCCACTCGCCTAAAACATAATCTACTTGACGACCTTTGCCGAAGTCATCACTAATACCAAACCTAAACCTGTTGTACTTGGTTGTATTCAATTTTTCTTGTATATCTTTAAGTCCATTATGCCCTCCATCGCTTCCTTTTGTTTTTAATCTTAATGTCCCAAAAGGAAGGTTTAAATCGTCTGTAATAATTAATAAATTCTCTAAAGGGATTTTTTCTTTTTCTAGCCAATATTTAACCGCTTTACCACTTAAATTCATGTAAGTATTGGGTTTTAAAAAGATAAAAGATCTCCCTTTTAGCTTATAATTTGCCCTATCCGCTAGTTTTACTGTTTCAAAAACCAAAGTCTCTTTAGACGCAAAAAAATCAAGGATTTTAAACCCAATATTGTGTCGTGTGTTCTGGTATTTTTCACCAATATTTCCTAGACCAACTATTAAATATTTTTTCATTATTGTTTCATCTTCTTTAAAAGATTGCTTCTTTTGTCCAAAAATCCAATTAAAAAAATTGCACATATAGCTTAAGTATATAGTGTAAAAATAAAAAAGCATCCTGAATTAACAGAATGCTTTTGATTTTATTAAAAAAGAATGATTCTTATTCTTGAGTAGCTTCTGCTGCTGGAGTTTCAGCTCCTTCAGCTGCTCCTTCAGCTGCTCCTTCAGCACCTTCTTCCAATTCTTCTTCATCTTCATCATCAACAATTGCAGTTCTAGCTGTCTTAATTTGACAAACTACGGTATTGTCTGTATGTAAGAATCTGTATTTCTCTTGATCCAAATCACGAACGTAGAATTTACTACCAATTTTCATAGGCGTAATATCTATTTCTATAAAATCTGGCAAGTTAGTTGGAAGTGCTTTAACACGAAGTTTTCTGTTATTTCTTCTTAATACACCACCATTTTTAACACCTCTTGAGTTACCTACTAAACGAATAGGAATATCCATCGCTATTTCTTTATCTTGAAATAATTGATAGAAATCCACATGTAAAATTCTGTCTGTAACTGGGTGAAATTGTATGTCTTGAAGCACTGCATCCATAGTGTCTCCATTATCTAAGGCAATCACAACTGTATGCGCATTAGGCGTGTATACTAGTTTAGAGAATGCCAATTCAGGTGCTGAGAAATGTACTGGCTTGTCTCCTCCGTATAATACGCAAGGAACCTCTCCAGCATTACGTAAGGCTTTTGTTGCTTTTTTGCCTACGCTTTCTCTTTTCGATCCATTGATTGTAATTGATTTCATTTTGAAATTTTTATTAATTAATTGTTTACATTATAAATTTTGAACTGATTGATTTGTTATGATGCACTTTATGCATTACATCAGCAAATAAATCGGCACAACTTAGTACTCTTATTTTTTTACTTTCTTGTGATAACGGAATAGAATCGGTTACGATTAATTCTTCTAATTTAGAATTTTCTATACGTTCATAAGCATTTCCTGATAATATTGGGTGCGTACATATAGCTCTAACACTTAGCGCTCCTCTTTCCATCATCAAGTCGGCTGCTTTAGTAAGTGTTCCTGCCGTATCAACCATATCATCTGCAAGCACAACGTTTTTACCTTCTACATTACCAATCAACTCCATATGTGAGATTACATTGGCTTTGGCGCGTTGTTTATAACAAATCACCACTTCACTCTCTAAAGCTTTAGAATATGCATAAGCTCTTTTAGAACCTCCCATATCTGGTGAAGCTATAGTTAAATTATCAAGGTTCAAGCTTCTTAAATATGGCAAAAAGATTGTTGATGCAAATAAGTGATCAACTGGTCTTTCAAAAAATCCTTGAATTTGGTCAGCATGTAAATCCATTGTGATAATCCTAGTTGCTCCTGCTGTTTCCAACATTTTAGCTACTAATTTAGCTGCTATTGGCACTCTTGGCTTATCTTTTCTATCTTGTCTCGCCCATCCAAAGTATGGCATCACAGCTGTTATATGTCTTGCTGAAGCACGCTTAGCGGCATCTAACATTAGCAACATTTCCATTAAATTTTGAGGACCAGGATTTGTTGAACCAATAATAAATATTCTAGCACCTCTTACTGATTCTTCAAAGGAAGGTTGAAACTCTCCATCGCTATAAGTAGATGTAATAACGTTACCTAAATCCTCTCCGTAAGCTTTAGCAATTTTTTCTGCTAACTCAGTACTTTGGGTACAGGCAAATATTTTAGCTTGTGTTTTTATTTTTGTCATAACTAACTTCTTGTTAATGAGTCAAAAAAGTCTACTTATTTTTAATGAGGTGCAAATTTAGGGATTTATTTGAATTCCAAAAGGATAAAAGCTACTATTTTAATAGTAAGGAGTTAAATTATTTTTTATTTTTGCAATCCGTTTTGCTCAAGTGGCGGAATTGGTAGACGCGCTGGATTCAAAATCCAGTTTCTTCGGAAGTGTGGGTTCGATTCCCACCTTGAGTACCTAATGGGGCAAATCAATATTAATTGGTTTGCCCTTTTTATCTTAAAGAAGGAGCATTTCACAGCTTAGGTACTAACCATAAATACCCCAAATTCAAAACAAAAATTATAAAAAACCACAAAGGATTAATTGGCTTGCTAGTAGAATTGTTTGTATCTACATATGGTTTATTAGTTCCAAAATATCTTTTATTAGATTTAATTGTATTATTAGCCTTTAAAGTTTGCCAATGTGAGTTATTGATAGTATAAAATTTAAAGATCTTTGTTGTGTCTTGGTTGTTTTGTAGAATGTTCCATCCAGTGCTTTTTGGATACGTAACTCCTTTCCATAAATCTTTTATATCGATATCTCTTTTAATAGGAATTTGATAGTTTTTTGTAGTTACTATTGGATTTTCAATAGTTGCCCTCAATTCAAAGCTAAACGGTTCGTTCACATAGGCTATTTTTAAGTTAGAATTCCACTCAATAATTGGTGTTTCTTTTTTACCAATACTTTCAATTGTTATAGCCCAAAGTTGTTTGTAAATTTCAGTCTTTCCCTTTAGTTGTAACTCAAAAGTGTTTTTAAGTACACTAGTGCCTATTCTACCTATACCAACACGTTTGTATCCTGATATAATATTAGAATTATCATTTAAAACTGATTCAACAGAGATGTCATTTTTAAAAACAAAAGGAAATTTAGAAATCGTATTTTTTGGGCTGATTTCTAAGGAGGTTGTATTTTTAGTATTAGAAATAAAATTAAATGAATACCACCGACTACGAGAGTTAAAAAGATTAGATTCTGGTTGGATAAATACACCTAAACCATCTGCCTTTATTGAAGTTTCAAATGCATTTTTTGCGTTGTTAGACAACCCAGTTAATGATAAAAGATCAATTATTACTATGTCGAAAGTTTTTAATTCCTCTTGAGTAAATCTAATGGTTGGTTTGTTTTCCATATTAAAATACTCGTACTTATACCTATCTTTTGTTAGTCTGCTTCTAACAAGTACCTTATGACCAGCTTCAGCCAAATAGTTTTTTAAATATTTAGTTTCAAAAGATGGTGAAGCATTAACAATTAAAAAATGTAATGGTTGTTTCTCTTTTATAGTTAATGGTAAAGGGTCTTTTTTAATAATATTATCAACTGAGTCTTTTTCAACCAGCTGATAAACAAACGCTCCTTTTACTTTTAAATTAGTAGACAATTGAAATTCTTGAGAATCATCATTGTTAAGGATAATGGAATCCAAAGCTTTACCAGCTGGATCCTCTAAAAGTAATTTATGTCCTTTTATTGGTCGCACATATTTACCACTAAATAAAGCTTTATTTCCAACAGTATTCTGAGTATTATATGCAAAATGACTAATCCCTTTAGGAGCATCTCCACCAATATAAATTGTGTTTATTGCATCAAGCTGCCATAAATCATAAGGCTGTAAACCATCACCTAATATAAATAAAGTTTCAGGATGTTTATAACTAGGAAATAAAGCTTGATTTTCTTTATAACTGTAAACTGTTAATTTTTTATATACTTTTTTTAAGCTATCAAGTTGCACATTATTATAACCATTTGTAATGATTGCTAATTTAAAAGATGTACTTGAATTTTTAACAGAAGGTTTTAAAGCTATTAAAGCCAAAGACAATAAGGCGATTAATGATATGGTGCAATTAACATAAAAACTTTTTTTTCTAAGTTTTGTTCTTTCTTTCCAGATAAAAACAAGCCAAATACATAACGTAGTTATTACTGTTTGCCATAACCATTGATGATTAATGAAAAAAATCTTATCTATCATGAATATCTAACTCTTTAAGTAGTAATTGATTAATTTCGTTAACAGGCGATGTTGTTTTTGATGGGTTATTATTTGGTCTTGGAATTGCCATAAGTAAACCTTTTTGTACTTCAACAAACGTTTCTTTATTTCTTTGTGAGCCATCAATAATCCAACGTAGTTGTTGTAAAGTGGTTAAGTATTTACTAGGAAATTCTACAGCTAATGCAGATAATTCATTTCCTGCTTTTTCAAAAACTTTGATAGATTCTTCAGTAAATAACGTATTATTTGTTTTAAAATCTTCTAACTCTAAAATAGCTAGTCGCATAAACGGAAATAATTCTTCTTGAGTTATGGTTTCATTTTTTCTAAAACTCTTTACCTCTTCTAATTTTCCTGTTAAGCGTTTGTCTTCTTTAATTGGGGGTGGATCAAACCCAATACGATGTACATAAATTCTAGCCGAATTTTTTATCTCCTGAATGTATTTTAGTGCTTTATATTGATATTGCAACGATTTTTCAGGTTCATACAAGCGCAAATACAATTCTGCATCCCACATTTCATTTAGTGCTTTTTTAAGTTTTATTCTTAAAGATTCTTCAAATAAAGTGGCTTTTTCTGGGTCATCATGATTATGCATATATTCTTCAAGTGGATTATCAGCTTCTTTCTTAGCAGTTTTGTCTTCCACTAGATTATGTTCGTTTTCACTATCATGATCGTGCTTGTAACCAGCAAGAGGATCATTTGGGTCATACTCAATTTCATGTTGTGCAAATTCGGCATTTTCTTGATTTGCTATGGCCATTTCTGATT
Organism: Gaetbulibacter sp. S0825; assembly: GCF_011777505.1. GTDB lineage: Bacteria > Bacteroidota > Bacteroidia > Flavobacteriales > Flavobacteriaceae > Pontimicrobium. The sequence continues at coordinate 102,190 of NZ_JAATJT010000001.1, forward strand.
CTTCTCCCATAAATGCACCATACTTTAATCGTAAGGATTTTTGATCAAACCCTAACTCGTTACTCGTGAAATTAAAATCTTCTTTAGTAAGCGTTTTTTTATTTTCAATAAGCCTTTCGGTATCTATAATGAGCTGCCTCTGGCTTCTAAAATAATCTGGCATTCTATCAACTCCCAAAGTGCCTTCTACGCCAAATTCATACGAAGTTGTATCTCTAATAACTGCGAAATAGGTTTCGCTTCTTGCTGTATTTGACTTTGGTGTTTTAAAATCTTTTGCTTCTATATAAAAATAAAGCTCATCTCCAGGCTCCATGTTCATGTTATCTAAATTGATTTTTTTAGATAACGTCGTATCTTTAGCTCCCTTTTTTAAAGAATTGTCAAAATTTAGTTTTTCTTCCCGAAACTTAACCGATTCGCCTGAACCCTTGCTAACGGTGGCAATAATATATGCGTCTGCCACACCAAAATCATCAACAATAGTTGTTTTAAACTCAACTATTTTATTTTCATCATAATTAAATGAGGTGAATTGATTTAAACCTTGTAATTTAATTGTTGGAGCAGCATCCTTAAATACCTCAATGGCATAGAGGTCTGATGAATACGAATTTCCTTGTAAATCTTCAAATTTAAAATTGTAGAAACCTGAATTTGATAAGGTTGTATTCCAAATGTATGAAGCCTTATTTAAACGCATTTGATATTCATTATCCATGTTTTGCATCACTACATTGTCAATTTGACTATCAAACTGTATTTCCCAATTTAATTGTGAGCTTTCAAGAGCTTTAATGTCCATTTTTGAGGCTCTCTGTACAGGAATATTAGTGTATTGCGGATAACGTATGGTTACCCATTGTTCTACAAGTTTTGGAGCTTCACCTAGGTTACTTATTGAATCATTAGCCTTGAAAATAATTGAATCGCCGTTTGTTTCAGGTTTGGGTGAACTATTAAAATAATCAACAATACTAAATTGATTCAAAACAAAACCTAATCCAATAAGTAAGAGAGTAAAAATACTTGCACGCTTTAAATGATGTGGTGGTTTTATTTCTTTTACTGCTTCTTTTACCTTTTTAGAAATTTTTAATTGCTGAAGCTTAGCTAAGCTAGAATGCCCATTCCATGGTAGTAATAGTAATCCAGTACTATATTCTAACGAATCTATTTGATTGTCTAAAAAGCTACTTGAAGATTTTATATTGGGTTTCCATGGCTTTACAACAAATGAAGCTATCCCTCCAATTAAGACAAACGCAATAAATGATAATATAAAGCTATGACTTAAAAAGCACACACATATTGAAGCTCCTAAAGAATATAAAAATACCTCTAACCCTAGTGTTAATCGCCATTGCTTCGTAAATTTAATTAATATATCTTTACCTTTGGTACTCATTGTTTTCTAAAGTTTGCTACAATCCTTTCTATTACAAGTAAACTTGCTAAAAGCAACCACAACCATTTTGAAATATCTAAAACACTTGCATAACTTTTTTTAGTTTCAATATCTTTGAAAATGGGGTGAATTTCTTCTTTGGCAACAATTCTTTTGTCATTTTTAAGTATAGAGTCCTTTAAGTTTGAATGTAAATCTAAAGTACTAATTAACTGCTCAGGTAAATGTTTATTAACTATAGATTCTGAATCTAAAGTTTTGGTTAAATAAAACAAGTTTTTGGTATCACTTTCCTCAATTAAAGACGATGCAAATGTATCAGGTTTATAAACTAATATTACTTCAGGAGCTTCTATAGGTTGCTGCTCACTCAACCACACCACATAATTATAATTAGACATGGCAATAGATGTGATGTCCTCTTTTATAATTGTTTCGATTGGCACATTTATGTATTTCGATATCGCCTTAAAAGAAGCATCAATATACATGGTTTCCTTATCAAAATCCTCGTCATTATAGATTAGAACATTAAGAGGTTTTATCGTTTCAGTAGGCAACCACAAGTCGTTAATTTTAACACTGTCTTTGGCTGCACTAAATTCAGCATTGTTACTACCTAATGGCAGTATTTCTTTTTTAAAAGAAAGACTTTCAGAGTTGCTTATAATTGAAAGTAACTCAACGCTCTCATTCTTTTTTGTTGCTTTGATAATGTTTTCTGTTGTTGCTCCATTATCAATAATAATCCAATCAACATTTGTGTTAATAATAGGGCGTTTCCCTTTTAAACCTTTTAATAATCCGTTGGTGAATACAATAATGCTATCAGAATGCAAATCATCTATTTCTTGAGTTAATTGCCAATAATTTGGTGTTGTTATACCCTCATTAGGTATGTTGCTAAGATTTAATTCTGGAAAGCCCCTTTGAAGCAGTTTAATTGAGGAATTAGCGGTAATGGTATCTAATATATTAGTAATTGACTTATTATTAAGTAAGGAAGGCTCTACTAAGTAAGTGAGTTTAGTGTTCTCAAAATCTTTTTTTATTTGTGGCTGAGCTATAATTAAAACAACTAGTGCAATTAATAGCATTCTAATTAGTAACAATATTAGTTCATTTAATTTGATACTACTGTTTTGTTTTGAATCGGCTTCACTAAGCAGTTGTATACTACCAATTTTAATAGTTTTACCTTCTTTTTTACTCCATAAGTGAATGACAATCGGAATTAAAAGTCCGAGTAAAGCCCAAAGATATGTAGGATTCAAAAAAAACATTTTACACTAAATTATTACGTTTTTTTAAAAACAATTGTATAGCTTCTCCCATTGGCTCATCAAGTCTAAATAGGTGATATCCAATATTATTTGCCAATAAAAAATCTTTGGTGTTTTTAATCATATTTTCTAAAGACTGTAAATACATTTTTTTAGCTTCAGCAGTGTTTACTTTTAATTTGGTTCCAGTCTCTAAATCTTCAAAGGTGACGTTTCCTTTATAATCAAAATCTAGCTCATTTGCTCCCATAATATGAAGTACAATCACTTCGTTTTTAAGATTCTTTAGCTTTTTTACAAACCGCGTTAACTCTTCATTATTTTCATACATATCTGTTATAAAGAAAATTAATTCTTTATGTGTGCGATCATGTAGCTTTCTAGATTCCGTTTCATTTTCAGGCCATTTACCATGATTTTCAATGTTTATTAATTCATGAAGTAATCTATTAAAGTGTTGTTTTTGAACTTTAGGATAAACACTATGAAGTTCTTTATCGTTAAGCGCAAATAAACCAACTGCATCACCTTGATTTTGCGATAAATATGCAAGAGAAGCAACTAAAACCCTTACATAATCCATTTTAGACAATCCATTTTCTTCATGTAGCATGGAATTACTAGCGTCGAGAATAAATTTTATAGAAATGTTAGTTTCTATTTCAGACTGCTTTATATAATACCTTCCTGACCTCGCTAACATTTTCCAGTCTAGTAATCTTAAATCATCTCCAGATTGATAACTTCTATATTGACTAAACTCCATACCTGGACCTACACGACGACTATGATTTACACCTGACAAATAACCATCAACAATGACACGAGCTATTAATGCTAAACCAGATATGGTTTTTATAAGTTCAGGTTTTAATAAATCATTGTAGTCTTGTTTCATGACTTACTTTTAAGAGAGGGAATAATGGCTTTTAAAATTTCATTTGTGACATTATAAGATGTTATGCCTTCGGCTTCGGCTCTAAAATTCACAATAATTCTATGTCTTAAAACAGGTATTGCAACATGTTTTAAGTCGTCTAACACAACAGATAGCCTACCTTGGAGTAACGCACGAGCTTTAGCAGTTAAAATCATAGCTTGTCCTGCTCTTGGGCCAGCTCCCCAATTCACCCATTCTTTTACATAATTTATCGATGTGGTTTCTGGTCTAGTAGCACGGACTACCTTGCTAACAAACTCAATTAAATCGTCACTAATTGGCACTTCACGAACCAAATGTTGTAACCTTAAAATATCTTCACCACTAATAACTTCGTGTAATGTTTCTTTTTTTATCCCAGTAGTGTTTTTTAAAATATCTGTTTCTTCAGCTGCTTCTGGATATCCAATTTTTATATAAAAAAGAAAACGATCCTGCTGTGCCTCAGGAAGAGGGAAAGTTCCAGATTGCTCAATTGGGTTTTGAGTTGCAAGAATGAAAAACGGTCTGTCTAATTTATAAGTATTCCCTGAATAGGTTACCTCAAATTCTTGCATCGCTTCTAGCAAAGCAGCTTGAGTTTTTGGAGGTGTTCTATTTATTTCATCTGCCAAAACAATGTTGGCGAAAATAGGGCCTTTATTAAATTTGAAGAATTTTTTTCCAGTACTGTGGTCTTCTTCAAGAATTTCAGTGCCTATAATGTCTGATGGCATTAAATCTGGTGTAAATTGTATGCGTTTAAACTTTAAATCAATAGCGTGAGCAAGTGTCCTAATCATCAATGTTTTTGCTAACCCTGGGACACCTTCTAACAACGCATGACCACCTGCTAGAAATGTAATAAGTAATTGATCAACCGTTTCTTCTTGTCCAACTATAACCTTACCAATTTCTTTTTTTAAATTTTTAAGCTTTTGAGTTAAGTCGTTAACTTCCTTCTCAATAGTTGCTAATTCTTTCATTTATTTCTCTCTTATTAAATTTATGATGTTAGCGCATACATCACTATGTTTACTGCAAAACGAGTATTGTCGTTTTTATACCATCGTTTGTTTCTAAAATCGTAATCCCATTCACAACCATAATCTTTGTTACTGTACAAAACACCTATTCGTCCATTTATTTCTATAGCTTTTAGGTACTCATGAACAAGATCGTCTCCCCAACCATTTAACTCTTGCGAGGTTGTAGGTGGTCCATTTTCAAATTCAAAAAATATGTTATAAATCTCATGATTATTAGGGATTTTTTTTAATCCATCTGCACCAAAAATAACTTCCATTTGACGCTCAAAAGATTTTGCAAATAAACCATCAATATCATGGTTGCAATCGTCAACAAAAACAAAACCTCCGTTATTAACATATTTTTCAAAATTCTCTCTTTCTTTTTTTGTAAACTGAACGAGTTTGTGGCCAGATAAATAGCAAAATGGGCTTTTAAAAATCTCATCGCTACTTAATGGGATAATTTTTTCTTGCGCATCTACTTTTAATGTTGTGTACTCTACTAAAGAGTTTAATACATTTGAAGGCATTCGCTGATCGACATCCCAATCACCAGATTCATACTGTAGTCGTGTAAAAAAGAAAGTATTGCTCAATAACTTATTATTAAAAAAAACTGGCTGAAATGAATACTCATAACAACCAGTTATTTATTAAAAAACTATTTTATACTGCGTCAGACAAACTAGTAAATGTAAAGTCTCTAACTTTCATATAAGGAATTAAGTTTCCGTTTATACGTACTTGTTGACCTAATTCCTCTAGGTTGTTTAGCATAATAATTGGGCTCTCATTAAACCTAAAGTTTTTAACAGGATGCTTTATGCGTCCATTTTCAATGTAGAAAGTTCCGTCACGAGTTAAACCAGTATATAGTAAGGTTTGTGGGTCAACACCTCTTATGTACCAAAGTCTGGTAACTAAAATACCCTTCCTAGTACTCTTAATTAAATCTTCAAGTGATGCATTACCACCATCCATAATAGCATTAGATGGGAAAGGAACTGGATCGACACCTTTTTGCTTAGCCCAATAACGGCTATATGCTAAATTTTTAACCACACCATTTTCAATCCACTTCATTTTTTTAAGTGGTTGTCCTTGGCCATTCCAAGTTGGAGTTGGAACATCTGGATGTAATGGGTCAGACCATAGATTAATACGCTCATCAATAATTTTTTCACCTAATTTGTTACCACCACCTTCTTTAGACATAAAACTTCGTCCTTCGTCGGCAGTACGTGCATCGATAGATCCAAACATATTTTGCAATAACCCAATAGATGCAGCTGGTTCTAAAATAACAGTATATTTCCCAGGCTCAATAGCTTTTGCTTCTCTAGACATAATAGCCTTATCTATTGCCACATTTGAAGCTTCAACAGCATCAAACTTACTTACATCGTTAAAATCCCTAGTTACCCAACCAGAACCTGTACCGTCGTTGGTTCGCATTGTTACAGTAAAATTAACGTTGGTTGATTTATTGTAAGCAAAAAGACCATTTGAATTTAACATTGCAGAAAACCCTGCAGAATCGTTTAGAAACCCTGCGGATGTCACATCTTTTGAAGCCGCAGGATTGATACTGCTTGCGGCAACTTCTGCACGATAACCTGGTGTAATGTTAGCAGTTGCTTTACTATAAGTAATGGACTCATCATAAGTTTGTGGCCCTAAAGGAGGCATAAACTCAGGGTTTTCAGGAGCTAGTTTTGCTAATTCTTCTGCTCGCTCTACAACCTTTTTTAAGGATGCGTCATCAAATTCATCAATTGTTGCTACACCTGACTTTAAACCAAAATTAGATTGAACAACAAGAGTTTGGTTTGATCGATGACCAGATGTGGAAACTGTATTTCTTGCATAACGAATATTACCACTTTCGCTTCCGCTTATATTTATTTCGCAAGCATCTGCAGTAGAAAAGCTTAGTGCTTTTTCCATAATTCTGCGTGCTTCTTCTTTTGTATATATTGCCATAATGTTATCTTTTTGTAGAAATAATTTTTAAATAGTTCGACCAGTATTAATTACATTAACATCTTTAAATCTAGTAGTAGAACTACCATGAGATACAGCACTAACCTGAGAAGGCTGGCCTTTTCCATCGAAGAATGATCCAAAAATACGGTAGTCATTTTTATCACAAATTTTAACACATGAATTCCAGAATTCTTGAGTGTTAGACTGGTACGCTACATCATTTAACATGCCTTCAATTTTTCCGTTTTTAATTTCATAGAAAACAGTTCCACCAAATTGAAAATTGTAACGTTGTTGATCTATTGAGTAAGAACCTCTTCCAGCAATATAGATGCCTTTTTCAACATCTTTAATCATGTCATGAATATTGTATTTTTCTTTTCCAGGTTCTAACGATACATTAGGCATACGTTGGAATTGCACATCATTCCAGCTTTGAGCATAACAGCATCCGTGAGATTCGTTTTGACCAATCATATGTACTTGATCGCGAATAGCTTGGTAGTTTTTTAATACACCATTGCGTACTAAATCCCATTTTTTAGTTTTTACACCTTCGTCATCATAACCAACTGCACCAAGAGATCCAACTTGCGTTTTATCTGCAAAAAGGTTTACAATATCACTTCCGTATTTAAAGTTCCCAGATTTCCATTTATCGAGCGTTGCAAAGCTTGTTCCTGCATAGTTAGCTTCGTAGCCTAAAACTCTATCTAATTCGAGAGGGTGACCAACAGACTCGTGAATAGTTAATCCAAGGTGATTAGGATCTAAAACTAAATCGTACTTCCCAGCATCTACCGATTTTGCTTTAAGCATTTCTTTAGCTTGTTTTGCAGCTGCTGTAGCATCTTCAATAATGTCGTAACTGTTTCTATATCCAATTAAACCAGCTGGACCTTCAATTTTTTCCGAATCTAATCCGTCCATATATTCATAACCTAATCCCATTGGAGCACTTAAAGCCTGACGAGATTTAAACTTTCCAGCAGAACGGTCGATTGCAGTAACACCAAATGTTGGCCAGATTCTATGGACATCTTGATCAATATAAGAACCTTCTGTAGAAGCAAAATACTTTTGCTCATTTACCATGAATAAAGCAGAGTTAACAAAATTAGCTCCATTCTTCATAGCAGCTGCATTAGCGCTCAATAACAATTCAACTTTTTCAGAAACTGGAATGTTTTTAAAATCCTTTTTTATTGGTGTTTTCCAGAAAACTTCTCCATGCGATTTTACAGGAGCAAGTTTTACAGGTTCTTTTTGGATTTTAGAATTAGCTTTTGCAATAGCTACGGCTTGCATTGTAGCTTTTTTAATACCATCTTCTGTGACATTGTTTGTTGATGCAAAACCCCAAGTCCCGTTTGCAATAACACGTATTCCAATTCCAAAAGATTCAGTGTTTTGCACATTTTGTACTTTGTTTTCGCGTGTAAAAACAAATTGGTTTAAATATCTACCAATTCGTGCGTCAGCATAAGTAGCACCAGCAGACTTTGCTGTGTTAAGGGCAACATCTGCTAATAGTTTTTTTGTAGTTACATCTAACCCTGGATTGAGTAATGCTTCAGCTGAAATATTACTTCCCATGAGCAGAGATGGCACCATTAGGGCTCCTGTCCCTAACCCTGCATATTGAATAAAATCTCTTCTTTTCATAAATACTTCCTTTATGTTTAGTTTGTCTTAAAGGATAAAGCTTGCTTTTCCAGAAAAGATATTTAAAAAGTCAAGCTAAACCTTAAAATTGTAAGTTATTATCTAATTATGGAGCATTCTAAGATATGAATTTTGTAAACTCTATACTATTAAGAATTATTATTTAACATATTCTTAAGGCTGTTTTTATTACTAAAAAGTAAATAAAAAAAACCCTCTTAGGATATCAATTTTCCTGAGAGGGTATAATTTTTATAAAAGTTTTAACTATTCCTTAGCAGCCAAATAACGTTCGGCATCTAACGCAGCCATACACCCTGTACCTGCAGCTGTTACTGCTTGTCTATAAACATGGTCTGCCGCATCACCGCTAACAAATACACCATCAATATTAGTCTTTGATGTTCCAGGTTTATTGATAATATAACCTGTTTCATCTAACTCTAAATAGTCTTTAAAAATATCGGTATTCGGTTTATGACCAATTGCCACGAAAAATCCAGTCGCTGGAATATCGTGCTTTTCGTTTGTTTGGTTATTAAAAACTCTAACACCTGTTACTACTTGACCGTCTCCTAAAACTTCATCAGTTTCGGTATTAAAAAGAATTTCAATGTTTTCAGTATTCTTAACTCTAGCAGCCATAATCTTGGATGCTCTAAATTCATCTCTTCTAACTAACATAGTCACCTTAGTGCATAACTTTGATAAATAGTGAGCTTCTTCACAAGCTGAATCACCTGCTCCAACAATAACAACTTCTTGGCCTCGATAGAAAAATCCATCGCAAACAGCACAAGCTGAAACACCTCCACCAAGCTTTAAATATTTTTGCTCAGATTCTAAACCTAAATATTTCGCCGATGCTCCTGTAGAGATAATTACTGTTTCGCAATGAATTTCTTTGGTATCATTTACCCAAACTTTATGAATATCTCCAGAAAAATCAACTTTAGTAACCCAACCGTCTCTAACATCAGTATCAAATCTTTCGGCTTGCAGTTGCAGTTGAATCATCATTTCTGGTCCTGTAACACCGTCAGGATATCCAGGGAAATTTTCAACTTCGTTTGTTGTTGTTAATTGTCCACCAGGTTGTGTTCCTTGGTATAACACTGGATTCATATTTGCTCTTGCCGCATAGATAGCTGCTGTATAGCCTGCAGGCCCTGAACCTATAATTAGGCATTTTACTTTTTCTATTGTCTCTGACATTTACTAATCAATTTTAAACATTAAACCAATTGCTGGTTATTTCTTTTTCTATTTCTAAATTTTGGTTGTGTTCGAATTCGTTCTTAATCGCATTATATTCGTAATCCTTACTCCATGTTTCAAAGTTTTCCGCAACGTCTTTAATTGCATCACAAATAAAAAGAATTTCCTCATTGGTCATTGTAGGATGAATAGACATACGCACCCAACCTGGTCTTTCTATTAAACAGCCATCTAAAATTTTGAGCTCTATGGCTTTAGACGTAGGTAAATCTACATTTAACAAGAAATGTCCATAGGTTCCTGCACATGAACAACCTCCTCTGGTTTGAATTCCATAACGGTCGTTTAAAAGCTTCACTACTAAATTATAATGTGCATCAATGATATAAAATGAATACACTCCCAAACGCTCTTTTTGATGTCCTGCTAGTATTTGAAGATTATCAATCTTAGAAAGTTTATTGAAAACAATGTCGTTTATTTCGTGTTCACGATCTAAAATATTTTTAACTCCCATTTGATCTTTAAGCTTTATTGCCAAAGCGACCTTAATAGCTTGTAAAAACCCTGGAGTTCCACCGTCTTCTCTAGATTCTATATCATCAATATAATCGTGATCTCCCCATGGGTTTGTGTAAGATACTGTTCCCCCTCCTGGGTTATCTGGCACTAAATTTTTGTATAATTTCTTGTTGAATATTAAAACTCCCGAAGCACCAGGTCCTCCTAAAAATTTATGTGGCGAAAACATCACTGCATCTAAATACGCTTCTTTATCTTCAGGATGCATATTAATTTCTACATAAGGTGCCGAACATGCAAAATCCACAAAACACAATCCATTATTTTGATGAATTAGTTTTGCAATAGCATGATAATCTGTTTTGATTCCTGTAACATTTGAACATGCTGTAACAGCAGCTATTTTTATTGGATGATCTTTATATTTATCTAAAAGTTTTTGATAGCTTTTCATGCACACCAAACCAACTTCATCACAAGGAATAACTTCTACCTTAGCAATAGTTTCTAACCAAGACGTTTGATTCGAATGATGCTCCATGTGAGTTACAAAAACCACTGGACGTAAGTCTTCAGGAACTTCTGTGTAATCTTTTAAGTTTTCAGAAACTTTCAATCCCAAAATACGCTGAAACTTATTGATAGCTCCTGTCATTCCTGTACCTACAGTTATCAATACATCATCTTCAGAAGCATTAACATGTTCCTTGATGATGGTACGAGCTTCATGGTACGCATGCGTCATTGAAGAGCCTGTTATGGATGTTTCTGTATGCGTATTAGCCACATAAGGACCAATAACGTTCATCATTTTTTCTTCTATAGGTCTATAAAGTCTACCGCTTGCAGTCCAATCGGCATAAATAATGTCTTTTTTTCCATAAGGTGACTGGAAGGATTGATTGATTCCAACTATGTTTTCTCTGAATTTTTGAAAATAGCTTTCTAAAGGTGTTGACATTATCTTCTTAAAATTTAGCGTGTACAAAAATAGTGAAAAGAATTGCTTTACGTAACTAAAAAATTAGGGTGTTATATTAAAATCTGTTTTATTAGTTTTATTAAACACATTTAGCCCGCATTCTAGGAACTTAACATACTCTTCCTCATCTGGAGTGTAGCCAACAGGTTGATTTAATATTTTAGTACCATCAGGACTTAACAATACATAATAAGGCTGTGAATTGGTTTGAAAGAACTGTGTTTGATAATGCGCCCACTTGTGTCCATAATTTTTTAAAGTTCTTGTGCCACCATTAATTCTAGGAACTTCAATCCGTTCACTTTCTGGCAGTTCTTTTTTATCATCTACATATAACGATATTAACACATAATCGTTTCTTAAATACTTGTCTATTGAAGGTAATGGCCAAACATGCTCTTCCATTTTCCTGCAATTGACACAAGCATAACCTGTAAAATCTAAAATAATTGGTTTGTTAACTTTCTTGGCATGAGCAATACCAGTTTTTAAATCTTTAAAGCAATCTAAGTTGTTTGGACACTCATTAGGTTTTAAGAAGCTGTAACCAACTGGCGGTGTTAGTCCGCTTAAAAGTGTAAGTGATGTAAACGTATCTGTTTCTTTATTAACCCTGAATCCTGATGCTAAATACACTACAAAAGCCACTACTAAAATCCCTGAAGAAATTCTAAAAAACGATAATTTTTTTACTGGAGAATCATGCGGGAACTTGATTTTACCAAAAACATATAAAGCTAATCCAGCAAAAATGATTATCCATAAACCAAGGAATGCTTCAAATTTTAATATTCCCCAATGTTGCACTAAATCGGCATTCGATAAAAACTTAAAAGCTAAGGCTAACTCTAAAAACCCTAAAACTACTTTGGTTGTATTTAACCAACCTCCAGATTTTGGTAATGCATTTAACATATTTGGGAACATGGCAAACAATGCAAATGGCAAACCTAAAGACACTCCAAATCCAGCCATTCCAGCTGTAAGTTGCCACGCACCACCATCAGCGGTTAAGGAGCCAGCTAACAGCGAGCCTAAAATTGGTCCCGTACATGAAAATGACACTATAGCAAGGGTAAGTGCCATAAAAAAAATTCCAAAAACACCTCCAATATTTTCGCCTTGTGTGGTTTTATTTGTCCAACGTGCAGGCAAGGTTAACTCGTAATATCCGAAAAATGAAAATGCAAAAAAGACAAAAATGATAAAGAAAATGACATTCAATACTACGTTTGTTGAAATTTCATTCAGGATATCTGGATTAACTGAATCTAATAAATGAAATGGTACACTTAACACCACATAAACTGCAAAAATGAAAAAGCCATAAAGCAATGCTTTTGAGACGCCCTTACTTTTGGCATTATCTCCTTTTTTTGTGAAGAAACTCACGGTTAAAGGTATCATAGGGAACACACATGGTGTTAACAAAGCTATTAATCCTCCTAAAAATCCCAGTCCAAAAATACTCCAAAGCGATTTTCCTTGTTCTTCTACATTAGACGTTATTGTTGCGCCTTCTATATCACAATTTATTTCTGATTTTGAAATATCGCCAGCAGACATACCATAGAGCAACTGGTTGGTGTCTTCGGTATTAACAATTATTGGATTGGCAACTAAGTTTGAATCGTCATTAATAGCTATTAAACCCGTGTCCTTTGAATACTTAAACTTAAACGGATTGTCTGGTTTAAAAATACATTGCTCATCATCACAAGTCATATATTCTACATAGCCATTAATCTCAAATTGATTGCCAACTACTCTAATTCGTTGTGTAAAAGTGGCTTGGTTATAAAACTTAGACACTTCCATATCAAACACCTTATCGTGTTTTGTTTCTTTGTTATCATCACTTTCAACAACTGAGTTAATTAGGTGATAGTCGTTACTTTCTTCAAAATTAAATATGGTAGGCAAAGGGCCTCCTTCTTCAACAAATTGTGAATATACAGCCCATGTGTCTTCGATATTAGCCTTAAAAATGATATCGTATTCTTCCTCACTAACTTTTTTTGTTTCAAATTCCCACGATACAGGGTCTAGTATTTGAGAACTGCCTAAATTAAACTCAGGAATGCCATCTTGCTCAAATAAATTATCTGAAATACTAAATTCAAAAGGAACATCGGTTGGAGGCAAGCAACGCTTATCGTCACAGGTCATGAAATTGAGCGTTCCTGTAATGGTAGCCTTTGGATTTGACAACTTTACAACTTGTGTAAATTCGGCTTTATTGTAAAATTTAGACAAGGTCATGTTAAACACAGAGTCGTGTTTGGTTACCTTATTTTTATCATTTTCCTTAACCTTTCCAATTAATGCAAATGCATCGCTCTCGTCAAACTCAAAGCTTGTAGGTATTGGTCCATCTTCAGGAATATCTTGTGAATAGATAGCCCAATTTGCATCCACTAAAGCAATGAATTTTAACTGATACTCATCTTCAGATAGTTTTTCTGTTTGAAACTCCCACTTTACAGGCTCCAAAATTTGAGCAGGGAGCAAAGTGATAAACAGAAAAGCAATAACTACAATGATATGTTTCATTATGATGGTTTTAAACAAATTCAAAAATAGGGTTTTAGAATAAATGTATCTAAAACCCTATTTATTTTAACTTAACATTATACTACTGTTCTGGTTTAAATACAATTTCAAACGATTTATGGTCATCTAACAATCTTTTTGCCATATCTTGAATATCTTTCTTTGTCATTGATTTAACAATATTTTCAAAATTTTCAGGTGCATCCATGTTATAGCCTTCCAATATCAAATTCTTTATTGATGCCATTTCGTAAGCATTAAGACTCTTACTATCTTCTCTTTCTTTTAAAATATTGGTCGTTATTTTATCCAAATCATTTTGTAAAACTGTGCCATTTTTAATTGCTTCTATTTCTTTATGGACAATAGTGATTAGTTTTTCAACCAAATCTGGGTTACAATCAAACGATATAGACAAGTATGCTAATGACCTAGGTTCTTTTACCATAAATCCATTACTACTTGCTCCATAAGTGCCGCCTTCGTCCTCTCTTAAAGCTTCTGTGTAACGTAGTTGAAGAATTTTACCTAATGCAGACATTAAAATCTCGTCTTTTAAAGTATGAGGCATTTCTTTTTTATAAGCTATACGAACAGAACTTTTTGGGTCTTCCATTGGTAAATAAATATCTTTATCTACATTTTTAGCAGACCATTCCACGGCATTGTTTTTCCAATTTTCTTTAAGATTTGTAGTTGGAATACTAGCAATATAGTTAGCTAATAATGGTTTTAAATCGTCTTTTACAACATCACCAACAATAAAGAAAGTAAAATCGGCAGCATTATTAAATCGACTCTTGTAAACCGCTTTTGATTTTTCAAAACTCATATCTTCAACAAATGCTTTATTAAAAATACGTTTTGTTGGGTGATTATTACCATAAAGTGTTGTAGTAACACTATCAGACATTTTAGAATTTAAGTCTTTACTTTTTCTTGTCAAGAAATTATCAACGTTCTGCATTAATACACCATAACTGGTTTCGTCAAAACGTGGTTTTGTAAAACGTAAGTTTACCATTTGCAGCATTGTTTCTACATCTTTTGTTGAAGATGACCCAATGATAGCTTCAGTAGTTTCTCCGATGCTAAAAAATGTGTTTGCTGTTTTTCCAGCTAGAACTTTAGGTAAATCGGTCATTGAAAATTCACCAAGCCCAGATAACTGTACCACATTACCAACTATTTCGGCTGAAGGCAATTCATCAACTTTTAATAACGATTTTCCTCCATCACTTATAGCTTCTAGTTTTACATCGTTTTTATTTTTATCAGCAAACTTGTAATGTACACTAATACCATTACTTAAGGAAAAAGTTGTAAATCCTAGCGTTTCATTTGCCTTTTCACTTACAATCTTTCCAGGAACTAAATTAACTCCTGTCATTAATGATTTTACTTCCTCCTCCTCTTCATAGGGCTTTAGAGTCTCATCGTTTTCAACCTCATTTAAGATTTGAATTGCCTGCTCTTCTGTTAAATTGTTTTTTCCTTCTACACCAGTTACAACGATACTTCTGTTTTTTTGAGTATACATACCTTGCATTCTCTTTAACAAATGGTCTTGAGTTATTACGTTAAACAACACCTTTACAATCTCATATTCCTTTTCGATATCTGTTAAATGTGCATTCTCAAGATAATTTTTTTGGATAGAGCGTATTATTTGTCCATGTGGACGATCATTACGTTTTGCTATCTGATTTTCGTAACCATTAGATAATTGTGCTTTAATTCTAGTGATTTCAGCATTAGTAAATCCAAACTTAACAGCTCTATTAATTTCAGCCATAGCTAATTTAAATGCTTCTTGTTGCATGTCAGGTTTAGGAATTACTCGCACATTAAACGCATTATGTAATCTAGTCATGTCTCCAAATCCAGCTCCAACTGCCATAAAAGGCGCATCTGGTTTTTGAGATATTTCTTGAAAACGTGTGCTTAAAATACTAGAAATCATATTATCAATAAGACCTTGAGCTAAATCAACAATTGATTCGTCTTTTAAGGATTTATCATATCGAATACCAAATGAAATATTTGCTGTAGACACTTCCTTATCCATAGCGATATCGTACATAAGCTTTTCGTTATCTTCAATTTTAACTACGAAGCGTTCTGGTGCATTTTCAATCGCTGGAATAGATGAGAATTTTTCTATTATTTTTTTCTCCATCTCGTTAACATCAATATCTCCAACTATAGCAATGGCTTGTAAATCTGTTCGATACCAATCGTGATAAAAATCACGAAGAGCTTTATACTCAAAGTTTTCAATAACATCCATATCACCAATTGGAATACGCTTTGCATATTTTGAACCACCAAACATCGTTTCGATAGATTGCTGTAAAATTCGCATTTGACCACTTTGGCGTGTTCGCCATTCTTCTTTAATCACACCTCTTTCTGCGTCAATTTCTTCATCTGTTAGTGACAAGTAATTACACCAATCACGAAGAATTAGCAATCCTGTTTCTATTAATTCAGGTGTTGTTGGTACGTTATTAATATTATACACTGTCTCATCAAAGGATGTATACGCGTTTATATCTTTTCCAAATACTATACCTTCCTTTTCAAGGGTATTTAAAATGCCTTTTCCTTCAAAGTTCTCGGTACCGTTAAATGCCATGTGTTCTAAAAAGTGAGCCAATCCTTGTTGGTCGTCATTTTCTAAAACAGATCCAACATTTTGAATTATATAATAGCTTGCCACATCTTTTGTAACATCTGTACTGTGCAAATAATAAGTCATACCGTTTGGCAAGACTCCCTTTTTAATACTTTGATCTGCAGGTAGTGGTTGGTTTAAATTTTGTGCAGACACAGTAAAACCTAACACTACAAGACATAGATTTAATAATGAATTTTTAATTTTTTGGGTGCTTCTCATTTTCATATTATTCAAATAATTATATAAGTCGCAATTTAATTACTTTTCTTTAAGGTTTCAATGTTAAATTGATTTTAAATTAAAAACAATAGGCGTTTTTGTGCTTTTAATTAAGAATCTTTTAATAGCATAAGTGTAATCTTTTGTATATTTTTCGGACTAATGAAAACGACTTAAATTTATATAAATGTCTAAAACATATTACGACCCAGCAGATCTTAGAAAATTTGGGAATATTACTGAATGGAGTGAAGAACTTGGGACCAAATTTTTTGATTATTACAACTCCGTTTTTCAAGAAGGCGCACTCACTGCTAGAGAAAAATCTTTAATCGCTTTAGCTGTATCTCATACCGAAAAATGCCCTTATTGTATTGATGCTTATTCTAAAGATGGATTGCAACGAGGAATCACCAAAGAAGAAATGATGGAAGCTGTTCATGTTGGCGCAGCAATTAAAAGTGGAGCTGCTCTAGTGCATGGGGTGCAAATGATGAATAAAGTTAATAAACTTGATGGATAGTAACTCTAAATATGACCAAACTTAAAACACAATCATTACATAAGCGTGAAAGCGAATTAGCCAATAGCAATAGGCAACTAGAAATCCTTTCAAATGGGATTTTTAAAACTGGTGAATTACCAAAATTTAAAGATAAAATTGCTGAAATTGGTCATTTTCCGTTAAGACCTAAAAAGCTTGAAATTCTTCAAATTAATGTTGGCTATATGTGTAATCAGGTTTGTGAACATTGCCATGTTGATGCTGGTCCAGATAGAAAAGAAATAATGACTAAAGACACTATGAAGCAATGCTTGGAGGTCATTAAAAATACTGGAGCTCATACTCTAGATTTAACTGGCGGTGCTCCAGAAATGAATCCGAATTTTAGGTGGTTTGTTGAGGAAGCCTCAAAAGCTGGCATCAAAGATTTTATTGTTCGTTCTAACTTAACCATTATTAGAGCTAATAAAAAGTATTATGATTTACCCGAATTTTTCAAAAAACATAATGTACATGTTATAAGCTCAATGCCGCATTGGACTAGAGGAAAAACAGACAAACAACGTGGTGAAGGTGTTTTTGATCAATCCATTAAAGCACTACAAGATTTAAATGCCATTGGTTACGGTATGCCAAATAGTGACTTAAAACTGGATTTGGTTTATAATCCATCAGGTGCTTTTTTACCAAGTGACCAAGCGTCTATGGAAAAGGATTTTAAGAAAGCCTTATTAGAAGATTTTAATATTCAATTTCATAATTTGTTTGCAATTACTAACCTACCTATTTCGAGGTTTTTAGATTATTTAATTGCTTCTGAAAATTATGAAGACTACATGTATGCTTTAGTTGAAGCTTACAATCCAGCAGCTGTTGCCAACGTAATGTGTACAAACACGATTTCAGTAAGTTGGGATGGTTGGTTGTACGATTGCGATTTTAATCAAATGTTAGATTTAAAAGTGGCTAGTAAAGTAAAACACATAAGTGATTATAACGAAAACTTACTCAACGACAGAGACATTGTAATCTCTCAACATTGTTATGGTTGTACTGCTGGAGCAGGAAGCAGTTGTCAAGGTTCTGTAGCTTAAAATATGTCAAAAACACTACTCATCATCTTTGTTAAGAATATTAAACTTGGAAAGGTCAAGACACGATTGGCCAAAACAGTTGGTAATGAAAATGCTTTTAAAGTTTACAAAGCCTTAGTTAAGGTTACTGAAAAAGCAACCTCAAAAATAAATGTAGATAAACGCATCTATTTTTCTGATAATATCGTTGACGAAAAATGGCCAAACGATTATAAAACTATTCAAAAAGGAACCGATTTAGGTGAACGAATGAGCAATGCTTTTCAAGATGGATTTGATGATGGTTATGAAAAAATTGCCCTTATAGGGTCTGATTTGCCAAATATTTCAACCAAAATCATTCAAGACGGATTTAATGAATTACAAAACAATGATGTTGTGTTTGGCCCAGCGGAAGATGGAGGTTATTATCTAATTGGAATGTCCAAATTTCACAACTGTATTTTTGAAAATAAAGCGTGGAGTACTTCAGTTTTATTAGAAGAAACTTTAGCAGAGTTAAAACAGAAAAAAATTGAGGTATCACTCATTGAAACCTTAAATGATATTGATACTTTTGAAGATTTACAGGAGTATCCAAAATTTTTAAAACTCATTTCTATATGACTAAGCAAATAGAAAAAACAACTGAATATTTAATAGAAAAAGGATTTGATAAGCCAGAAATAGGCATTGTTCTTGGAACAGGTTTAGGGCAACTTCTTGATGAGATTGGCATTATTAAAGAAGTAAGTTATAATCACATTCCATATTTTCCAACTGCCACAGTCGAGTTTCATAAAGGAAAACTTATTTATGGAATGTTAGAAGGTAAAAAAGTGATTGTTATGCAAGGTCGCTTTCATGTATACGAAGGCTATTCACTTCAAGATGTAACTTATCCAGTTCGTATTATGGAGAAATTAGGAATCCACACCTTATTAGTCTCTAATGCTTCTGGAGCAATTAATTTAAATTTTAAAAAAGGAGAATTAATGCTAATTGACGACCACATTAATTTACAAGGGAGTTCACCTTTGGCCTTTAAAGACGTTTCGCAACTTGGAGAGCGATTTGCTGATATGAGTGCCCCTTATGATTTAGAAATCAATTCTAAAATTGAAAAAATTGCTAAAGAGAATAATATTAAACTTCACAAAGGAGTTTATGCGAGTGTTGTTGGGCCTCAACTTGAAACAAGAGCAGAATATAGAATGCTAAAAATAATTGGTGCTGATGCTGTAGGCATGAGTACAGTTCCTGAAATAATTGTAGCCAATCATTTAAAATTAAAAGCTGCAGCTGTGTCAGTTTTAACAGATGAATGCGACCCAGATAATCTAAAACCAGTAAATATTGAAGAAATCATTGCCATGGCATATAAAGCGGAACCAGAAATGATTACTTTATTTAAAGAACTAATTAAGACCTTATAATTATGAGCAATTACCTAGAAACTACCCACGACGTATATAAAGAAGCCGCATTAACTCCAGATGTTGGTTTATGCTGTACAACAAACCCTATTTGGGAATTACCTGGTTTAAAAATCCCTAGAATCATGCAAGAAATGAATTATGGTTGTGGCTCTACAGTTCATGTTCGCGATTTAACCAACAATCCCAAGATGCTCTATGTTGGTGTTGGTGGAGGTATGGAGTTATTACAGTTCTCATATTTTAATCGCCAAAAAGGAGGTGTGATTGGCATTGATGTCGTTGACGAAATGTTAGAAGCTTCACGAAAGAACTTTGTAGAAGCTGAAGCCTTAAATCCTTGGTTTAAGAGTGACTTTGTAGAACTAAAAAAAGGAGATGCGATGCATCTTCCAGTTGAAGACAACAGCATCGATGTGGCTGCGCAGAATTGCTTGTTTAATATTTTTAAAGAAGATGATTTAAAAAAAGCCATTGCTGAAATGTATCGCGTGCTTAAACCACATGGCCGTTTAGTTATGAGTGACCCAACCTGTGAGCAACCAATGAATGATGATTTAAGAAATGACGATAGATTACGTGCTTTATGTTTAAGTGGAAGTTTACCAATTGCTGAGTATGTAAAAATGCTAACTGATGCAGGTTTTGGAACAATTGAAATTCGCGCCAGAAAACCATATAGAATTTTAGACCCTAAACATTATGCGACTGATGAATTAATTTATATCGAATCAATAGAAGTAGCTGCCATTAAAGACTCTATGCCAGAAGATGGTCCATGTGTGTTTACTGGAAAAGCAGCTATTTATTTTGGTGAAGAAGATTTTATTGATGATAATGCTGGACACATCTTATTAAAAAATCAACCACTTGCTATTTGCGACAAAACAGCAGGAGCGTTAGCTTCTCTAAAAAGAGACGACATATACATTAGTGAATCCACTTATCATTATGATGGTGGTGGTTGCTGTTAGTTAGTGTTGATTAAATCTAAATTTAAAAATGAGATTATTATATCTTCTTTCTATAGTTCTATTATCTTGCTTTAATAATAAAGCCATTGCTCAAAGCTCCACCCAACAGAATATGCAATTTCATCAGGAACTATCAAAACGAACCGGTCCGATTCATTTATTATGGGATGAGTTATTACAAAAACACGTTTCGGATGATGGAAATGTCAATTATAAATCGTTTCAGACTGAACATAAAAAATTATTAGGATACATAAAAGTCTTAGGTTTATTCCATTCCAATGATATCTTTCAAACTATTTCAAGAGAAGAAAAACTGGCGTTCTGGATTAACGCTTATAATGCACTAACAGTCGATTTAATTATTAGAAACTATCCTGTAAAAAGCATTAAAGACATTAAAAACCCTTGGAAACAACGTTTATGGAAACCTGCTAATTTCGAGTATAATTTAGATGAAATTGAACACGAAATTTTACGTAACATGGATGAACCTCGAATTCATTTTGCTATTGTGTGCGCGTCTTATTCTTGTCCGAAGTTACAAAACAAAGCCTTTACTTCGGAAAAGTTGGATTTGCAATTAACTAAAGCAACCAAAGAATTTTTAGCAGACACGAACCGAAATGAAATTTCAAAAAATAACATCAAGATTTCAAAAATATTCGATTGGTTTTCAAAAGACTTTACCAAAAATGGAAGCTTGATTGATTTCTTAAATCAATATTCAGAAGTCAACATTTCACCAAACGCTAAAAAGCGATACAAAGATTACAATTGGGACTTGAATGACTAAAATTTCAATCATTATTCCTATTCTTAATGAAGCAGAAACTATTGAAAAACTGCTTAATCGCCTAATTGAAAATTCTTCAAAGCAAAACATAGCAGAAATTATTGTTGTTGATGGCGGAAGTACTGATGCTTCGAAAGACATAGTTTTATCTTTTGTCACTTCGAGTAATTCTGTACAAAGTGAAGAATTTTATCGAGAAGTAAACCAAAAAGGCCTCGATACTTTTCCGCAAAGCGAAAATACTCGACCTGACATTCTTTTAAGAAGCTCAGAAAAAGGCAGAGCCAAACAAATGAATACAGGTTCAAACTTCGCAACAGGAAACATAATATACTTTTTGCATGCCGACTCCTTTCCTCCAAAACACTTTGACGAGTATATTATTAATGAAGTTGAAAAAGGGAATCCTGCTGGTTGTTTTAGATTGCAATTCGATCAAAACCATTGGTGGTTACGCTTAGCAAGTTGGCTTACGCAATTTCATTGGAGAGCCTGTAGAGGTGGCGACCAAAGTCAGTTTATAACTAAAGAACTTTTTGATGATATTGGTGGTTTTGATGAAAGCTATATCATTTATGAAGACAACATTTTAATTAATGAGCTTTATAAGCGCAAACAGTTTAAGGTCATTAATAAAAAGCTAATTACCTCAGCAAGACGCTACGAAAAATACGGTATTTGGAAGCTTCAATATCATTTTTGGGCTATTTATGTAAAAAAATGGTTTGGCGCTTCTGCTGAAGAATTATATAGCTATTATAAGAAGCATATTGCTTAATTAAGCTTCTCCATTAGGCATAATTTTTCCTCCTTTTTTTTCGGACAAGTTGAGGCTAAATTTGAATACAGAAATATAACCATCTCGAATACCTAATATCTCATATACTTCCCACCAAGTACTATTATCATTAACTCTTTTTGAAATAACATAAATTATTTTTTCTCCTTGTTCATTTAAAACAGGAATATAATTACATTGATACTTTTCTATATGAATTAAATCATCCATCGTTCTTTCAGATTCCTTTTGCTTTGTGTTAAATTGTTCCACTTCTTCGAGTAACAAAGAATCTACACTTCTTATTTCATTCTCATTTATATTAGTTGGAGTTTTGTATCTAAACCAAGATTCGTAATTACTGTTATTTTCTTTCATTTTGTGAATGACATCATCCATTTGCACAACTCTGCGATTAACTTTATTACTTTCACATCCAATAGAAAAAATTAAAAAAGCCATTAAAAAATATCTTCTCATAAATTTTTATGTTTCAAATAAGTCTCTTTTACAATCGCTTCAACAGGCTTGTTTTGTGGTGTAAATTGGGTGTTATCTTCTCCTCCGCTTCTTTCATAGTTATGAAACCATTTCCAAACAAACCCACCAGCAAACCAGTCTTCTTGCCAAAAGGTATCTAATAATGCCTTGGTCGTATTTACCTGAGCATCCATGTTAACACTATTCATACTTCTGTCAGATTTCCAAGGTTCTTTTCCAGAATAATCCACACTTCTATATCCAAATTCAGTGAATAAAATAGGTTTATCAAATTTATCAGAAAGCTCGTTTATAACAGCTTTATGTATCTTCCAACCTTCTAAACATTCTTCAACTGTTGGTGTTTGTGAATCACTAACAGGAAAATAAGCATCAACACCAATATAATCTAAATCGCCCCAAAAAGGCGTACGTTTAAATTCATCCCAATTAGCTGCGTACGTCAGTTTCCCTTTATAAATAGTTTTAATCTTTTTTATTAATTCGAACCAATACGCTGGTCTGTGCTCAATAAATTTTTCTAATTCTGTTCCAATACAAAGTATTTCGGCATTTGTTTCTTCTGCTAATTCAGCAAAATCTAGAATAAACTTTGAATATGAAGCTTCAAACTGTCGCCACTTGTCTTCCGATGACATAGTTACATGACCAGTAAAATTACCTCTACCAATCCAAATATGAGGCTTCATCATGACTTTAATATCTTGTTTGTGCAGTGCTTCAATATATTGTTTTGCTCCCAATTTTGATTCCCCAAACCATTGTCTATTTGTATTGTAAATAATCTCAGGATTCTCAACGTCTCTAAAAAAACCAAAAGGCATAATAGCTGCATAATTGGCATTAACATTTAATACTGGCCGAATGTGTTTTTCAGAAATTGAATCTCTTGATGCAACAAAACTCACTCCATTTATTTTTGGAGCCTTGTAAGTAGTCATACTACATGAGCATAGAAACAATATCAAACAAAGCCGAAAAAGAATCTTCATAAGTGTTAATTAATTTCTAAATTTAAACAATCTGAAATTATCTAGTTAAGGATTTAACAAAACGTTCGACAAACCTTTCAACTAAACCACAACTATGGAGCATATTGTAATTATTGGAAACGGAATTTCTGGCGTGACTGCAGCTAGACATATTCGAAAAGGTTCTGATAAAAAAATTACTATTGTTTCTGCTGAATCTGACTATTTCTTTTCGCGTACTGCACTTATGTATGTGTACATGGGACACATGAAGTTTGAACATACGCAGCCTTACGAAAACTGGTTTTGGAAAAAAAATCGCATCGATTTAAAAAAAGGTTATGTTGAACGTATTGATACAGAAAACAACACTTTACATTTTGCCGAAGGCGACTTTTTACAATATGACAAACTCATTATTGCCACAGGAAGCCAACCAAACAAATTTGGATGGCCAGGACAATATTTAAAAGGCGTTCAAAGCTTATACTCTAAACAAGATTTAGAAAACCTTGAAGTCTATGCACCAAACAACAAAGTGTGTAAACGAGCAGTGATTGTTGGTGGTGGACTCATTGGTATTGAGTTAGCCGAAATGCTGCATTCTCGTCATATTCCTGTGACCTTTTTAGTACGAGAAACTAGTTTTTGGAATGGTGTTTTACCTTCTGAAGAAAGTGCCATGATTAACAAAGAAATCCTTAGTAATGGTATTGATTTGAGATTGTCTTCCAATTTAAAAGAAATCAAATCTGATGAAAATGGACAAGTAAAATCTGTAATTATTAAAGAAACTGGCGAAGAAATACCTTGTAATATAGTTGGTCTAACAGCTGGTGTGTCACCAAATATTAATTTCATTAAAAATTCAGAAATAGAAACTGGAAGAGGTATTAAAGTAAATCGTTATTTAGAAACGAGCATTCCAAACATTTATGCTATTGGTGATTGTGCTGAGCAGCGTGAAGCTATTGGGAATCGCAGACCAATTGAAGCGGTTTGGTACACTGGACGCATGATGGGAGAAACTGTTGCGCAAACCATTTGTGGCAACAGAATTGAATATAAACCAGGACATTGGTTTAACTCTGCAAAGTTTTTTGATATTGAATACCAAACCTATGGCTGGGTTTGGCCACAGCCAAAAGACAATGAAGCGCGCTTTTATTGGGAGCACGAAAGTGGCAAAAAATGTTTTCATATTAGTTATGATAAAAATACGCGTGAGTTTATAGGTATTAACAACTTCGGCATACGAATGCGTCATGAGTTTTTTGATAAAATTCTTACTAAAAAACAAACCGTTGAATATGTATTAGAACATTTAGCTGATGCCAATTTTGATCCTGAGTTTTATAAACTTCATGAAAAAGAAATAGTTACAAAATTCAATACCCAAAATAACACCAATATTCAACTAAAAAAGAAAAGCTGGAAACGAATCTTTCAAACCAATTAATATGAAGCAGATACAAAACATAGGACTTGCTTTGTTTTTAGTTGGTCTAGCCATATTTACTTCTTTGATCTTTTTTGGAAGATATGAAGTTACTCCTGAAATTCTAGAGAATCTAGTCAGCAACAAAGGCATAAAAAGTGAACTTTTCATAAATAACATGAATAGTCAAGTTGTTGGTAAGGAATTCAGTAATCCGTTTTCGTTTTCAACTGAAATTACATCAGTACTAGAAAGTGCGAACGAAACGCTTAAAAAAAATAGCGAATGGGATAAAGTGATTTGGGACAAGCCTCATAGCTTAACTTATGAAATAGCAAAACAAGGAGGAAGTGGTTTAATTAAGGACAATAAATGGTTGTTTTGGTGGCTCACCTTTGGATTAGGCATTATAGGAGCTTTGATGCATATCATTCCAAATGTGGTTATAAAAGGACCTCCTGGAATCAAAAACAATGGCATTTGGTTCAATACTGCAACCAATAGAGGTTGGATTGGTTGGTTTGCATTTGTCTTTTTGGTTGGGTTTTATTTACTGCTCTATTTTAGACCAGACTATATTGTGAATTGGACCTACATTGTTGACCCAATTAGCGAAAGTTTAAGTGGCAATTTAGCAAGTCAGTGGTTTTTATATGGCTTTTTGTATTGTACTGTCATGACTGTGATGGCTGTGAGAATGTACATTAAGTATCGTCATAATAAATATCAAATATTACGAACCACTTCAGTGTTATTCTTTCAAATTGTGTTCGCATTTTTAATCCCTGAAATTCTTATTCGCTTTGAAAAACCTTGGTACGATTTTAAAAATGCCTTCCCATTAGACTACGATTTCTTCTTTAAATGGAATCTAGATGAACTTATTGCAAGTGGTGGATTAGGATTATTTATTCTCATTTGGGGAATTGTTCTAACACTTGTCATAGTTCCTGTGATGGTGTATTTCTTTGGAAAACGATGGTACTGCTCTTGGGTTTGTGGTTGTGGTGGATTAGCCGAAACATTAGGAGACCCTTATAGACATCTTTCAGATAAATCATTAAAAGCTTGGAAACTTGAACGTTGGCTAGTGCATGGTGTTTTGGTGTTTGCTTTAGTTATGACAGGATTTACGCTTTACACCTATTTTTCAGGAGCAGAAGGTGTTTTAGGAATTAGAACTCAAACCATTCAAGATATTTATGGCCTTTTAATAGGAGCATTTTTCGCTGGTGTAATTGGCACAGGTTTTTATCCAATTTTTGGAAATCGTGTGTGGTGCCGATTTGGTTGTCCATTAGCAGCTTACTTAGGCATTGTGCAACGCTTCAAATCTCGATTCAGAATTACAACTAATGGCGGACAATGTATCTCATGTGGTAATTGTTCTACTTATTGCGAACAAGGTATTGATGTAAGAGCTTATGCGCAGAAAGGAGAAAATATTGTACGAGCTAGTTGTGTTGGATGCGGCATATGTTCTGCAGTTTGCCCAAGAGGTGTTTTAAAATTAGAAAATGGACCTGAAAAAGGACGTATCAATCCTACAGAAATCCTTCTTGGTAATGATGTGGATTTGATGGATTTGGTGAATCAAAAATAACCGCAAAACTATTGTACTTTTGCAACTTCAAAAGAAACTTTAAATGCCAATAATAAAAGTCATCATTCCTGCTTATAATGAAGCTGATTCAATTTCTCATGTCATAAACGACATTCCTGAGATTGTCGATGAGGTTATTGTGGTGAGTAATAATTCAACTGACGCAACCGAAACTATTGCCAAACAAGCTGGAGCAACTGTTTTAAAAGAATCGAGAAAAGGATATGGTTATGCCTGCTTAAAAGGAGTGGATTATGTTTCAAAACAGGAAACAAAACCAGATATTATTGTTTTTTTAGATGGCGATTACAGTGATTACCCAGAAGAACTTACCAAAATAGTAGAGCCGATTGTAAAAGAGGACATTGATTTTGTAATTGGAGCTAGAGTTAAGCGACTTAGAGAAAAAGGTTCAATGACCATACCTCAAATATTTGGAAACTGGTTAGCCACAAGTTTAATGCGATTAATGTTCAAATCAACATTTACTGACTTAGGTCCCTTTAGAGCCATAAAATACGAAAAGCTATTAGCTTTAAATATGGAGGACAAAACCTATGGTTGGACTGTAGAAATGCAATTAAAGGCCTTAAAACAAAAATTTAAATATGTTGAAATTCCTGTGAATTATAGAAATCGAATTGGTGTTTCCAAAGTATCTGGAACTATAAAAGGTGCTATATTTGCAGGCATAAAAATACTAGGTTGGATTTTTAAATACAGCTTTAAAAAATGATTTTAGAAACTATCATAATCATTATTTATTCCACAGCGCTCATACTTATTTTCATGTATGCCTTGGCTCAGTTAAATCTGCTATTTAATTACCTGTCAGCTCAAAAAAAACAAGACAAAGCTCCTAAATTTGATTTTTCCAATCCTGATGAAATTCCGTTAGTTACTATTCAACTTCCAGTCTATAATGAATTGTATGTTATGGAACGTTTGTTGGAAAATATTTCTAAAATTGATTACCCAAAAGATAAATTAGAAATTCAAGTATTAGATGATTCTACCGATGAATCGCTTGAAACAACTGTAGCACACATTAAAGTATTACAGCTAACAGGATTAAATATTCAACACGTACTTCGTGATAACCGAAATAATTTTAAAGCTGGCGCACTTAAAGAAGGCTTGAAAATTGCAAAAGGTGAATTCATTGCGATTTTTGATGCCGATTTTTTACCAGAACCCAATTGGCTTAAAAAAACTATTCCCTTTTTTAAAGATTCAGAAATTGGTGTTGTACAAACTCGATGGGGACACATTAATAGAGATTATTCTATACTTACAAAAATTCAAGCTTTTGCACTAGATGCGCATTTCTCCTTAGAACAAGTTGGAAGAAATAGTAAAGGGCATTTTATTAACTTTAATGGTACAGCAGGCGTTTGGCGTAAAGAGTGTATCCTTGATGCTGGAAATTGGGAAGGAGACACATTGACGGAAGATTTAGATTTAAGCTATAGAGCACAATTAAAGAATTGGAAATTTAAATATCTAGAAGACGTTGAAACCCCTGCTGAATTACCTGTGGTTATTAGCGCTGCTCGTTCACAACAGTTTAGATGGAATAAAGGTGGTGCTGAAAACTTTAGAAAAATGATGTGGAAAGTGTTGAAAAATCAGAATATTTCAGCAAAAACTAAGTTACATGGATTATTACATTTATTGAATAGCACCATGTTTTTAAACGTACTCATTGTTGGTGTTTTAAGTATCCCAATGCTATATATTAAAAACGAACACATACATCTTAGAATGTATTTTTATATGATGAGTTTCTTCGTGATTAGTACAGTCATATTTTTTATTTGCTATTGGTTTATATTTAAGAAAACTTATGGAAGTAGTTTAAAGAGTTTCGTACAATACATAGGTATGTTCATTACCTTTTTCTCTATTGCAATGGGCTTCTCTTTGCATAATTCCATTGCAGTAATAGAAGGGCATTTAGGTAAACGTAGCGATTTTATACGTACGCCAAAATTCAATATCAACTCTCTAAAAGATAGCTGGAAAGGCAATAAATACCTTAAAAAGAATATTTCGCTAAACGTAATTTTTGAAGGTTTGCTGATGCTTTATTTTGCATTCGGAATGTATAGTGCGTTTATAGTTGGCGACCAAGGTGGTGATTTTGGTCTGTTCCCTTTTCATTTGATGCTATTCCTTGGTTTTGGGTTTGTGTTTTTTAAATCGATAACATCTAAAGTTTAATGCAGTATTGGAAGCTTCATAAAATACCTTTATTACTTTCAGTAGCTTCAATTTTATTTTATTTTTCTTTTGCTTACGACCTAGTTAGAACCGACTATATTAAACTAATCGGTTTATATACTGGATTATTTTTTCTGTTTTATAAACTCGTTCAAACTTCAAAACACAATTTAAAATTGCTTACTTGGATTGCTTTTGGATTTCGAGCTATTTTTATACTTGCTATTCCAAATCTCTCTCAAGATTTTTACCGTTTTATTTGGGATGGTCGCATGATTTTAGAGGGTTTTAACCCTTATCTGTTTACACCAGAATCGTTTATTACAAATGGTGAATTCCCTGTAGCGCAAGCACAAGAATTATATGCTGGGATGGGAAGTTTAAGTGCTGGACATTACACAAACTATCCGCCTCTAAAACAATTGTGTTTTGTTATTGCAGGATTATTTTCAGGAAACAATATTTTAGGCTCTGCTGTTGTTTTAAGGCTCATTATAATTGCTACCGATTTCGGCACATTCTATTTTGGAAAAAAACTACTTAAAAAACTCAAATTACCAATTCATAATATCTTATGGTATATATTGAATCCTTTTATTATTATTGAACTTACAGGAAATTTGCACTTTGAAGGTGTGATGATTTTCTTCTTAGTTTGGAGTTTATATTTGCTTCATTCTGGCAAATGGAAATTTGCTGCCGTTGTCTTCGCTTGTTCTGTGTCAATCAAACTAATTCCATTGTTGTTTTTGCCTTTGTTTTATCAATGGTTTACCAAACGAGATGCTTCGACAAAGCCTGTCTTGAGCAAAGTCGGAAGGCTCAGCATGACAAAATTGATGTCATTTTATGTAATTGTAGGTGCAACTACTATTTTACTGTTTCTGCCGTTTTATTCTTCACAGTTTATAACCAACTATGCCGAAACAATTGGTTTATGGTTTCAAAATTTTGAGTTTAATGGAAGTATGTATTATTTAGCTAGAGAGATTGGCTACTTGTTTAGAGGTTATAACGAAATAACCATTATTGGAACATACACAGCTATTATTGTGTTTCTTTTTGTTGTTACTATGGCTTTTTTACGAAAGAATTCATCAATGATTCAGGCTATGACTGCAATGCTTTTTGCTTTATCGTTTTACTACTTTACAGCAACCACAGTGCATCCTTGGTATGTTGCGACCTTACTAATTTTATCAATTTTTACTAAGTATAAATTCCCACTGGTTTGGAGTTTTGTTATTGTACTAAGTTATTTGGCTTATTTGCAAATAGGGAAAGCTGACAAGGTAGAAAACCTATGGATTATTGTGTTGGAATATTGTATCGTTTATGGGTTCTTAATTTGGGAATTGTTTGTAAAAAAAATATCACTCATAAAGCGGCTTTAAACTCATTATAGTGTATATCACAACATTTTCATCACTTTTATCAAATTTTTCTGTGAAAGTAATATAGAATTCTGTGTCTAATAATGAGCTATCATTTTTTAAATCATATTTAGCTAACACCTTTGGTAAAGCATCATCAAACATAATTTCACCACCATTATCAAACCAAAACGTATAAAAACCATTTTCGTAAGACTTAAAAACAGCTGTTTCCATGCTAAAATTTTTTAATCGAAATCTTCAGGTTCTTCTGATGGTTCAGTTTGAGGGTCTTGTACTGCTTCTGGATCATCATCGTCATAATCTTCATAATCATCTTCATCATAATTCTCCATGGTCTTTACTAATTTGGTACTTACTTTTACCAAATATCGAGTATCATCAGTATCTACCTGTACTGCTTCAACAATTTCATTCTTAGCATTTCTAAAAGAAATGATATGATCTTCATCGTATCCATCAGGATATTTTTCAACTAACAAGCCTAATATTTCAGGTGTTAATTTCTTAAAATCTACGATAATACGTTTAAGATTGTCGTTTGCTTTTTTCATGAGTTAAAATATATGCTCTATTTGAGGTTTGTTGTAAATTTAACAACATTAATATTACAAATCCAAAAGATAAGCAAAAATTAAAGGTGCAACTATCGTTGCATCACTCTCAATGATAAATTTTGGTGTATTAATATCTAATTTTCCCCAAGTGATTTTTTCGTTTGGCACAGCTCCAGAATATGACCCATAACTAGTGGTTGAATCACTAATTTGACAGAAGTAACTCCAAAATGGCGTATCTGTACGTTCCATATCTTGATATAACATTGGCACCACACAAATTGGGAAATCACCTGCAATCCCTCCTCCAATTTGGAAGAAACCAATACCTTTTTTAGAATTTTCTGTGTACCAATCTGCTAAAAACGTCATGTATTCTATACCAGATTTCATAGTGCTTGCTTTCAATTCGCCCTTTAGCACATAGCTTGCAAAAATGTTACCCATAGTGCTGTCTTCCCAACCTGGACAAACAATAGGTAAATTCTTTTCTGCAGCAGCATACATCCATGAATCTTTTACATCAATTTCATAATATTGATCCAATACTCCAGACAATAGCATTTTGTACATGTATTCGTGTGGTAAGTAACTTTCTCCATTGGCTTCAGCATCTTTCCATAGCTTATAAATATGCTCTTGCAATCTCCGGAACGCCTCCTCTTCAGGAATACACGTATCTGTTACTCTATTCAATCCTTTTTCTAATAAATCCCACTCTTCTTGAGGTGTCAAATCACGATAATTAGGCACACGTTTGTAATGAGAATGCGCCACTAAATTCATAATATCTTCCTCTAAGTTAGCTCCTGTACAAGAAATAATATGCACTTTATCTTGACGAATCATTTCTGCAAAACTTTTACCTAACTCTGCAGTACTCATAGCTCCTGCAAGAGACACCAACATTTTAGCACCAGATTCTAATTGTGCCTCGTAACCCTTTGCGGCATCCACTAAAGCAGCAGCATTGAAATGCAAATAGTGCTTTTCAATAAATTGAGAAATTGGGCCTTTAGTAGTCATCATCTTCTACAAATTTTAAAGAGTTGTTTTTATTTACGTAAGTACTGTCGAACGAGTTATCGTAATCATCTTCAGTGTCTTCATTTTTAAACTTATAGCTTAACATTTTATAGTACAATTTTGCTGCAAGAAAGTCTGAAGATTTTTCTTTTGGATTAGGACAAAGTTCTACAATGTCGAATCCAACCACATTTTTTTCTTCAAATACTTGTTTTAAAAATTCAAGCGTTTCGTACCATAGTAAACCTCCTGGTTCTGGTGTTCCAGTACTTGGTAAAATAGAAGGATCAAACGCATCCAAATCTATGGTGATAAACACATTATCTGTCATTTGGTCAATTGCTGAATCCATCCAGTTATCATCTACAGCCATATCATGTGCAAAGTAGGTTTTCTCCTCATCCATAACTGTTTTCTCAATGATATCCATTGAGCGAATCCCAACTTGAATCAAATTGGTTGTTTGGCTTGCTTCGTAAACAGCACAAGCGTGATTACAAGTAGAGCCTTCGTAGCTTTCGCGTAAATCGGCATGAGCATCCAGTTGCAGCACTGTCAAGTCTGGAAACATTTCGTTAAATGCTCTAATAGTACCAATAGATATAGAGTGTTCGCCTCCAAAAATGGTTACAAACTTGTTCTTCTTGATATATTTTTTTGTGGCTTGATGTACAGCATCTACCATAGCTTCAGGTGAGCTGTTTTCTGTTATTGCCTCAGCAAGATACACACCTTGTTTGTAGACTTCTGTATCTGTTTCAATATCGTAAAGCTCCATGTTTTCTGAAGCATTTAAAAACGCCTCAGGACCTTTATCTGCTCCTTTTTGCCAAGTGCTTGTGCCATCATAAGGCACAGGAATTAATACGATTTTTGCTTGCTCTAATTTTGCAAGTTCTTCTGGAATTCCAGCGTAAGTTTTTGTTTTCATTTTTATTTATCAGCTAACACTACGTTAGCATTTGTGTTTATTGTTTGTGTTGTGTTTATTTCAGGCTTTGTATCATAACCTAAAATCTTAAGTAAATCTTCGCTTTTTTGTTGTTCACAAAATAGTTCAGTGGTTAAATTTCCTTCAGCATCTTTGTTAATTAAAATATGTTTAGGTGCTGGAATTAAACAGTGTTGCAAACCTCCAAAGCCTCCAATGGTTTCTTGGTAAGCTCCAGTATTAAAAAAGCCAATATATAATGGTTTTTCCTTGTTGTATTTAGGTAAATAAATAGCGTTCATATGTTGCTCGCTATTGTAATAATCGTCGCTATCGCATGTTAAACCTCCAAGTAACACACGCTCATAACTATCGTTCCAACGGTTTATTGGTAACATGATAAAACGTTTGTTAATTGCCCAAGTATCAGGTAGTGTTGTAATGAATGATGAGTTAATCATATTCCATTTTTCACGATCGTTTTGTTGTTTTTGGTACAACACTTCATAAATCGCTCCTCCACTTTCACCAACTGTAAAGCTTCCAAACTCTGTGAAAATATTTGGCACCTCAACACCTTCTTCTTTACAAGTTATATTGATTTGGTTAACAATTTCGTCCACTAAATACTCATAGTCAAAATCGAATGCTAATGAGTTTTTAATTGGAAATCCGCCTCCAATATTTAAACTATCTAAGCTTGGACATATCTTTTTTAAGCTCGTATAAACATTTAAACATTTTAATAATTCGTTCCAGTAATAGGCATTATCACGAATTCCTGTATTAATGAAAAAATGAAGCATTTTAAGTTCAACTTTTTCATTATTCTGAATTTGATTTTTGTAAAAAGTCACAATGTTTTTGTAGCCAATACCTAATCGCGACGTATAAAATTCAAATTTTGGCTCTTCTTCTGAAGCAATACGAATTCCTACATTGAATTTGCCATTAATTTCTTGTGACAACAAATCGATTTCTTCGTAATTATCAATAATTGGAATACAATTTTTGTGTCCATTATTAATAAGTCTCGCAATGTTTGTTACATATTGTGCTCGTTTAAATCCATTGCTTATTACATATGTATCATTATTGATTTTCCCTTCACGTTTAAGGTTTTCAACAATATCTATATCAAATGCCGAAGAAGTTTCAATATGAATATCGTTCTTTAAAGCTTCATGTAATACATGCTTAAAATGTGAGCTTTTGGTACAATAGCAGTAGTTGTAATTACCTTTATATTCATACTTTTCAATAGCATTGTTAAACCATTGCTTAGCACGTTGTATGTTATTGGATATTTGTGGTAAATACGTGAATTTTAGTGGCGCTCCATACTGTTCAACCAATTGCATTAGGTTGACATCATGAAAGCGTAGTTTGTGTTCTGCAAGTTTAAATTCATCTTGAGGGAAATCGAACGTTTGATTGATTAGATCAATATATTTGGTATTCATTATTATTTTTAAAAAGTTGTAAAATTTAAATAGAAAAACAGTCTAAGCTGTTTAAAAACAAACAATAATGTGTGTATATCAAACTTGTATTTGGCTTTGTGTAGTAGGTACAAAGCCAAAGTTATGCTGACTAGCATAGATAGGTAAAACGGAAGTTAGCTTTAAAATTCGGTCGCTCATCCTATAAGCTGCTTTTGAATATGACTTCCTAATTTTCAAAAGCCCGAACATAGAAACAGGTTTCAAATTGTTCAGCTAAATGCGCCGCAAATGTAATTTATTTTTTAATACGCAAAACTTTTTTTGGTTTTTTTTGAAAAATTTTTTCTCCCCTGATTTTATTGTCATTTTTTACAATTAAATTTTTCCCTTCACTAATCTAAAAGACCCTCACACTAACTAAAACACTATGATTACTCAATATTAGTTGAAGCATAAAGGTTTAGTCTCTAGATTTGGTTAAAACTTTATATTATGAAAACAAATTTTACATTAAAACAGAAAAACTATGGCTTAGTAAAGCCAGAAAGTATTGAACAATTCTCGATGAGAGATATTTTAAACAGAACCTTTGGGTTAATTGGGCTTATTATGTTGACTACAATTATATCCAATCCTGTTTTTGCTCAGACAAAAAAAGTTGCCGAGTCTAAATCTGTAACGCAAGAAATTATTGTTAAAGGGGTAGTTAGTGATGAAATTGAACCACTTTACCTAGTCAATGTTGTTCTTGAAGGTACAGAAACTGGAACATCCACTAATGAAAAAGGAGAATTTACATTTCCTAAACCTCTTAAATATGGTGATGTTTTAGTTTTTAGCTATTTAGGTTACGATACAGCTAAAATCAAAATTAACGAGAATTCTACTTTTATTGAGTTAATGCTTACTTCTGGTGGGATTGAAGTTGTTGGAGATTTGAATATTGAAAAGCCATATAAATCAAAACGTTCCAATTAACACAGTCTTATTTAATGACAAAAATAAGATACATAGTACTCTTTATAGTTGCATTCCAATCTAATGCTCAGATATCTGATTTTGATTACATCAATTTTAAAAAAGCTGACAGTATTGCATTGGAGTGCAAAGATGAAGGGCTTAATAATCTGCCCAAATTAGTTTATAAACTTACCTCGAATTTGGAGACAGATGCAGAACGCTTTAGAGCTATCTATAAATGGGTATGCACAAATATTGAAAACGATTATGCCTTGTTTTTAAAGAACAATAAAAAGAGACAGAAATTCCAAAATGACAGTCTTAAACTTACCAATTGGAATACACATGTTAAGAAAAAAATATTTAGAACACTTTTAAAAGATCAAAAAACTATTTGCACTGGCTATGCTTACCTTATAAAAGAGCTATCAAATTTAGCCAATTTAAATTGCGAAATCGTACATGGTTATGGCAGAACAAGTTCCACAAATGTAGACAAACTAAATACGCCTAATCACTCTTGGAATGCCATTGAATTAAATGGTAAATGGTATTTATGTGATCCTACTTGGGCAAGCGGAATTATTGACCCTGAAACATATGTGTTTAAATTTAATTATAACGATGGCTACTTTCTTACAAGCCCAGAACTATTTGCAATAAATCATTTTCCTGAAGATAATAAATGGTTACTTATAGATGATGTGAAACTAACCTTTAAAACATTTTTAGAAGCGCCAATTATTTACGGTAAAGCTTATACAAATTTGATACATCACGATACGCCCAAAAAATTAAGCAACACCTTACGTCGAAACGAAAAAATTACTTTTAAATACCAACTCGTTAAACCAACACCAGTAAATCAAATACACTTATTAGTTGACAATGGTTTTGTTGACAGGAAAGTGCAACCAAATTCTGTAATAATTAAAGATGACATGTTAACCTTTGAACATCAATTTAATACCACTGGATTTTACGATGTACATCTATTAATTGGAGACGACCTTATTTCTAGTTATACGTTTAAGGTGAAACGCTGATTCTAATTCTCTTTAGGATCCAACCAAGGATTGTGCTTATTCTTAAAAGAATAAAATTTATATACTTTTACCCAACTATTTAATGATAGAATTATAAAAGTAATTGTAAAAGTAAAAGGAGTCCAGTCTAAAAATTTGATTCCAAAAAAAGTCAGCTCAATATTATTTATTGTAAAACTAACTATAAAATAATAAAGCAATGGAATAAAAATAAAAGCTGCTAATGCTATTATAGATAGTGGAAGGATCATTAAACATGATTGAAAACAACCCTTTTTACCAGATTTATTCGTTAATTTATTACTCTTATATTTTTTAAACTCTTCACCTCTTTTTGCCTCAGTATTATTAAGTGATGCTAGGTGTAGTTCACTTTCCTTTTTTAAATCAAAATGTTTAATTTCTAAACAGTATATTAAATAATTTAAATAAGCCGAGGTATAAAAATTTGAAGAAAAATTAGATAATAAAAAAGCAGAAACGAGTGGTAAAAAATAAATTAAAGTGTTTATATCATTAATTTTAAAAGGCCCAAGGTTTACGTCATTAATTAATGCTCCTTCGAACAGCAAATATCCTATTATTAAAAATGAGCATCCAATTAACGACTTCCTAGAGCCAGCATCGGCATTATCAAGTTTTTTTCTTAAAGATCCAATTAAATTAGAGCGACCAGATTCAGGAAAATCATGTATTTCATCAAATATCGTTTGAAATTTATTCATTAAATCAAATATATAACTAACAATTGATAAAATTAAATGTTAATCATATAAGCTTAAAGCATCTTCAAATTATTCACCTCTTGATCAGTTAGGTGCTTCCAGTGACCACGAGGGATATCTTTTTTAGTCAATTCGGCAATCATGACGCAATCAACTTTAATGATATCGTATTTAAAGTGCTCAAAAATGCTTCTAATAATAGTGTTTCCTGTATTCTTGATTTTTAAACCAATTTCTTTTTTTGGAGCACCTTCAATGTAGCTAATATCCACAACCGATATTTCTTTTCCAGCTATTTTAAAACCTTCTCTTATTTGCTTAAGGTCTTCGTATTTTAAGTTTTTATCTAATTCAACCTGAAATAATCTAGTGACACCATTTTTAGAATTGGTAAACTTATTATGCACAGCATCGTCATTGGTAAACAACAGCAAACCTGTTGAGTTTCTACCAAGTCTGCCTATTGGTTTAATACGTGAACTGGTTGCATTAGCTACTAAATCCATAACTGTTCTGCCTTTTCCCTCACTAGTAGTTGTGGCAAAACCTTTAGGTTTATTAAGCAATACATACGCCTTTTTTTCAGGATTAACACGCTGTCCATCGTAACGCACTTCATCTTCTAACTTCACTTTATAACCCATTTCGGTCACTACTTTACCGTTTACAGTTACCAAACCAATAGCTATATATTCATCGGCTTCACGACGTGAACAAACACCTGAATTAGCAATGTATTTATTTAAACGAATTTCGTCAGGATTAGACGTACTTTTTTGTTGAGGCTTTTTCTTTATTGGAGCATTTCCTCTTGCATAACTTTCTTTACGTGTGTGATTTGCACCACGTCCAGAAGGCTTCCCTTTACTTTTATTATTTCTTGGTTTACTCATTGCTCTAAAATTTTTGCAAAGGTAAGACAATAGTTTACATTAACTATTATAATCTACGGTAGATTGTCGTTCTCGATTAACGCTTAATTTGGTTACATCTGGGCGTGAATAATGGCCAACAGGGTCGAAGTTTTGACGTTCTTCATAAACACGATTAAAATCTATAGTTTGAATAATTAGCCCTTCTTTATTTAAAACAGGTTCAATAATCCATTCGCCATCAGGTCCAGCAATACAACTGCCTCCATTTGCTAAAGTATCCGGAGCGTTTTTAATGATTTCATCTAAATGAGGTGTGTTTTCTGGGAAATTGCTTTTGTTCATTAAACTTGATACTGACACTACATACGACCGTGACTCTCTTGCAATAAAACGTGTAATATCTTTAGTATTATGGTCGCTTCCAGGCCATACAGCAATATGCAAATTTTCACCTAAACCATAGAGTGCAGCTCGTGGCAAAGGCATCCAGTTTTCCCAACAGTTTAATCCTCCAACGGTAAATTGCTTTAGAGGGTGTACTTGTAGACCATTACCATCTCCTGGAGACCATGTTAAACGTTCATCATATGTTGGTTGTAACTTTCGGTGTACAGATTTTATTTCTCCTTCTTGATTAATATACACTAGCGATGCATACACACTATGTCCTCCTCTATCTAATGGTCTTTCTATGATTCCTAAATAAATAGCTATTTGGTGTTCTTGAGCTAATTGACAAATAGCATCTAAGTCGCCATTTTCGATGGTAATTGAATTGGCAACATAATGTCTATGTAATTCTTTATTAATCTTTTTATCCCATTCGGCTCCTCCAGTTAATGCTAGCCAAAATGGGTAACCAGGGATTAAACCTTCTCCAAAAACAATTAACTCACATTGTTCTTTTGCTGCATCTTTAATTGATTGCTCAACTTTTTTTATGGTTTCTCGTTTATTCAACCAAACTGGTGAAATTTGAGCCATGGCTATTTTTAAGATGTTCTCCATTATAAAATTCGGTTTAAAACAACATTAATATCAATTAATACTATACTAAAAACTCCTGCAACAATAATAAATTTCAATATGTTATGCAGTAGTAAATAGTGCAATTTGCTGTTTGATTTCCACACTAAAATTAGAAAAATTAAAAGTAACACAACACTTAAATAAAAGAAATAGGTCATGCGCCCTACCTGATAGTTGTAAATCAATAAATAAGCTGGAATAAGTGTTAATATTGCTAATATGGTAAGCATTATTTTAGACGTCTTTTCACCATAAACAATTGGAATGGTTTTATAACCCAATGCTAAATCACCTTTTATGTTTTCAAGGTCTTTTGTAAGCTCACGCATAGACAATATTAAAAATAAAAACATAGCGTGAACAAAAATGACCGTTTCAAAATTCTTGTAATAAATAAATACAGCAAAAAAAGGTGTAATGGTTAATATTGCTGATGTTATATTACCAATAATTGGCATTTTCTTTAGCTTGTGCGAATAAAACCAAATACCAAAAATGTAAATCGAAAAGAAAATAACTGCCCTAAATGATACATAACTTGCAAAAATGACTGCGATAAAATTAAGTACAAAATAGAATACCAATTTGGTGTTTTGCCCAACTAATCTATCTAACATAGATTTTTGAGGGCGATTAATTAGGTCTTTCTCTGAATCGTAAAAATTATTGATAATATATCCACTTGCAATAGTTGTCGCAGAGGCAAGAATAATCATGAGTAAATTTAAATCGAAAACGACAGATTTTATCGGTTTGTCGTGAGCAAGAATATATATAGCTGATAAATACTGTGCTATAATAACGATGAGTACATTGTAACCTCTAACGACAGAAAACATACTGAAAAACTTCAGTAAAACGTGTTTTTGTTGTCTAGAAAACATATGAAGGTGTTTAGAAGTTATAGACTACTTCTAATTTATAATCGGATAATGATTTTTGGGCTTTATCAAAGTCTTCAGTGAAACCTAAAATATAACCTCCTCCACCAGAGCCACAAAGCTTTAAGTAATAATCATTCGTTTCTATACCTTTTTTCCATAACTCATGAAATTGTTTTGGAATCATAGGTTTAAAATGATTTAAAACTACTTTAGATAATTGCTTTGTGTTTTTAAATAACGATTTAATATCGCCTTTCAAGAAGTCTTCAACGCAAGCATCTGTATGTTTTATAAATTGGTCTTTAAGCATTTTTCGGAATCCTTCTTGTTTCATATTTTCCATAAAAATACCAACCATTGGTGCAGTTTCGCCAATAATACCACTATCTAATAAAAACACAGCACCTTTACCGTTGTTCTGTTGCGATGGTATTCCTGTAGCCTCTATATTATCTTTAGAATTGATAAGAATTGGAATGCTTAAATAACTATTTAAAGGATCTAGACCAGAAGATTTTCCATGGAAAAAAGATTCCATTTCAGAAAATATAGTCTTTAATTTTAATAGCTTTTCACGAGTTAAGTTCTCTAAAACTGTTATTTTATCATGAGCGTATTTATCGTAAATAGCCGCGACTAAAGCACCACTACTACCAACACCATATCCTTGCGGAATTGAGGAGTCAAAATACATTCCAGAATTCACATCAGCTTTAAGTGTTTCAAAATCAAAAGACACTAAATCAACATCTAAGGTTTCTAAATAGTTGACAAATGATTTTAAGTTTTTATTAGAAGTAATTGCATGTTCTGATGGGTTATCATCTTTCTTCAAAGCACCATTATAGAAACTATAAGGAATAGAAAGTCCCTTGGAATCTTTAATGATTCCGTACTCTCCAAAGAGTAATATTTTTGAATAAAATAAGGGTCCTTTCATAACTGCTATGTTATTTTGTTTAACAATATAGTGATATTTTTAAACATTTATACGAATCTAACTAATTTTTTTAGCACCAAAGCCAATTCTGTCACAAATATAATGACCATTTTGGCAATACACAACTAACTCATTATTAATGAATTCATAAATCTCTTTCGCTTCCTTTTCTGGATATAAAATATGCACGTTTGCTCCTGCATCTAAAGTGAAGCAAATATGTAAATCTGTGTCTTGTCTAAAACGCCAAATTTTATTGATTATTTCAAGCGTATTTGGTTTCATTAAAATAAAATAAGGCATACTTGTCATCATCATTCCATGAAGTGTTAGAGCCTCGCTTTCAACAATTTCAATAAACGATTTTAAATTTCCTTCTTTAAATATGCTTACCAACTTAGAAAGATTTTCATGCGCTTGTGCAAAACGCTGTTTGGCATAAGGGTGATCATGCATTAAATTATGTCCAACAGTACTGCTTACTTGCTTTTCGCCTTTATCAACTAAAAGAATTGTATCGTGATAATTTTTAAAATTCTCATGCACTTCAAAAGGATATTTTACTCCAAACAAATCTGAGCTATTCGGAATCTCCTTGTGTTTTCCCCAAACTATTAAATCGCCTTCTATACTTCTGCAAGCGCTACCTGAGCCTAATCGTGCTAAAAAGGACGCTTTTTTATAGAAATATTCATCAGAATAGTCACCATCTAGAATAACATCTTCTTCAACACTCATTAAACATAAGGCCAAAGCACTCATTCCTGAAGCTGAAGATGCAATACCTGAACTGTGCGGGAATGTGTTTTTTGTATCTATTATAAAATGATAGTCTCTTAAAAAAGGTACATATACTTCAATTCGTTCAAAAAAAGTTTGAATTTTTGGTTTAAAATCATCCTTTTTTTCTCCATCTAGGAATATTTCAAAAGAAAAGTCAGTATTATTTTCTTTTTTCGAACATGTTAAAGTTGTAGTTGTCTTACATGCGTCAAGTGTAAAACTAATGGAAGGATTTGCTGGAATTTGCTGTTCCTTTTTTCCCCAATATTTTACTAGAGCTATATTACTAGGTGAAGACCAAGAGTATTTATCTCCTACAAAGTTTTTATTATAATTTTTTAATATAAAGTCTTTCTCTGCCATTATTTATTAATCTGCTGACAAAGATAACAACTTTAACATTGTGTTGTAATTTCTTGCTGTGGCAAATGTGTTGAGTTTTCGTTCAAAAAATTTGGCATCAAATTTTGACTGACCAAAACCATTCGCTGAATAATAATAAATACAATCTTCAATAATTTGATACGCTTCTGATTCGTAAATCTTTTCTGAAGCAATTTTTACTAACTCTTTATCTGGAGTATTGTGCAACATTATAAAGTAACTAGCCTTCTTTTCGTCTTCTAAAAATGGAGAATTATTAAAAATACGTTGTAAATCTTTTCTGGTTTTAACTAAAACAGACACTTCAAATCCAAAATAATTTGTAATAGCTTCCTTAACTGTTTTTTCAATTTTTTGGTTGCTTTTTTCTGAAGATTGTAAAATCACATTACCGCTTTGAATATAGGTTCGTACATTTTCAAATCCAGATTGAGAAAGCAATTCACGCAACTCTGCCATTGGGACTTTTTTGTGTCCACCAACATTAATGCCTTTTAAAAGTGCAATGTATGTACTCATTTTGACATGGCTTTAGCTGCAATATAAGCTCCTGTCCAAGCATTTTGGAAATTAAAACCACCCGTCACTGCATCCACATTAATAACCTCTCCAGCAAAATACAAATTGTTATGTAATTTACTTTCAAAGGTTCTAAAATTGATTTCTTTTAGATTCACTCCTCCTGCTGTTACAAACTCTTCTTTAAAAGTACTTTTTCCATCTACACTAAAAACAGCTTGAGTAAGTTGAGAAGCTAAATTTTCTAATTGCCCTTTGTTTAAATCTGCCCAACGAGTTTCTCGATTTATATTGGAAGCTAAAACCAGTTTGTGCCATAGGCGCTTTGGCAACTCAAACTGTGTAGATTTATAAACTGTTTTCTTTGCAAATTCCTGTTTAAACTCTTTCAATGTATCTAAACAATCTTCAAGTGATTGTTTAATAAAATTAACTTCTATTTTAAATTTATAGTCGAGTTTTGCTAACTCTAAAGCACCAAAAGCTGAAAGTTTTAAAATTGCTGGTGCGCTCATGCCAACATGAGTTATCAATAAAGGGCCTTCACTCCAAAGATTAGTTTGTAGCACTCTAATTTCAACATTTCTGGCAACTACACCAGGAATATCATTAATGCGCTCATCCTTTATATCGAAAGTAAATAATGATGGAACAGGCTTTATAATAGTATGACCTAAACCCTCTAATAGTTTCCAAATTTTGGCATTGCTTCCTGTGGCTATTAATAGTTTTTTTGTTGTGAAATCACCTTGAGATGTTTCTATTTTCCAGCTAATTTCTCCCTTCTTAATAGATTTTACGGAGTGATTATATAGTATTTCAACGTGATGATTTTTTGCTTCATTTAAGAAGCAATCTATAATGGTTTGGGATGAATCTGTAATTGGAAACATACGTCCATCTTCCTCTATCTTTAATTCTACTCCACGCTTTTCAAACCACTCAATAGTATCACCTGTAATAAACTGATGAAAAGGTCCCAGCAATTCTTTTTCACCTCTAGGATAGTTTTGCACTAACTCTGATGGAACAAACTCTGCATGAGTGACATTACAACGTCCTCCACCAGAAATCCTTACTTTTTGCAAACCTTCTTTACCACGCTCTAGAATTGCAACCTTTAGGTTTGGGTTTTGTTGAGCAATATTGATGGCTGCAAAAAAACCTGCTGCTCCTCCTCCGATAATTATAACATTGTATTGATTCATAACTCTTTATAACAATAATAGTATTAACTATTTACCAAAAGGAGTAATACCCACAAGAACTGTGAATAAGTATTCTTTCTCTATTGCTATTTGTTTTTCTTTATCTTTTTTAGATTCGATTATATTCCCCAAAATCTCATTAATTTTCGACCTTGTTCTAAAAAAATTAGAATTATCTGGATAATCTTTGATTAATTTTGTGTAATATTTAAGAGCTTTTCTATATTTTTCCCTTTTGTATAAATCTTGTGCAATAATAAATCTTTGATAGTCAACTGTTTCTTTAATTGTTAAAAACCAAAATTTAACTTTATACCTATGATTAACTGGACTCCCATCTATTAAAGATGGCTGCCATAATCCGTTTGATTTTTCTACTGTTAGCATTGAATATAACGCATTTTCTTTGCTACTATTAATCTCAGGAATTAAATCCATAACTTCACCTAATTCATTAATATTAAATGATACAGTAACCGTACCTTTACTTAAGGTTTTATTAGCTTGTAGTTTCGTTATTTGATTAATAAAAAAATGATAAGCATCACCTTCTTTAAAAGTGGCTTGAGTAAATTCTTCTTGTGAAATTACATTAATATTCAATCCAAAAATTAGTATCAACGAAAACGTAATCTTATTAATCATTTATTCTTGATTAATTTTTTAAGTTCTCTCTCAGTTAACTGTCCTGTCGATTCACCTGAAACTCTTACTTCTTTGTACATCATTTTTCTACGCTCTACGGCAAATAAACCAACTTTTATATGTGCTAGAAAAGTTCTGTTTAATTCGTCAAACTTTCTTAAATCAAGTTGAGCTCCTTTTTCGTCTCCTATGACTTCTTTAATCGCAGCTCTTTCATAGTAAAATTTTGCCTCATCAGTATACTTTTCAACAAACTTATTGTACATTTTTAAAGCTTTCTCATATTTCCCCTTTTCATTTAATCGTTTTGCTTTACGATAATCTTCACTGAATGTGCCTTTCTTGTTTATAAAGTGAAACTTAATTTTATAGATATAACTTACTTCCTTTCCATCAATTAAAGTTGGATTCCACAACCCATTTGTTTTTTGTACTGCCAACATAGCGTTTAATCCATTGGTCTTACTGCTATTAATTTCTGGAATTACATCTATCACTTCGCCTTTTTCATTAATAGTAAAAGAAATTGTTACAGTACCATCACCAGTTGCTTTATTTCCGTTAAACATATAGAATTTCGATGTAATAAATTTTTGAGCATCACCTTCTTTAAAAGTGGCTTGAGTAAATTCTTCTTGAGAAATCACATTAGCACTATACATTAAAAGCATTATAACTAAAAAAGTGATTTGTTTCATAATCGGTAGAGTTTTATTATTCTTAAAAGTAAGAAAAACTACGTACTTTTA
Organism: Gaetbulibacter sp. S0825; assembly: GCF_011777505.1. Classification (GTDB taxonomy): domain Bacteria; phylum Bacteroidota; class Bacteroidia; order Flavobacteriales; family Flavobacteriaceae; genus Pontimicrobium. The sequence continues at coordinate 147,054 of NZ_JAATJT010000001.1, forward strand.
ACTTGGTTTTAGAAATCTTTACTTTGAATAAAATTGCTCTCTTTACTATACTTATCTTTCTCAGTTGTGATACTGGAAATTTGCAGGTTATAGCAGATTTGCCAAAATCTCTAAATGAAGCTTCTGGTTTAGAAAAAACTAACCAATCTGATCTTTTATGGATGATAAATGATGGTGGAAATAAGCCTATTTTATATGGTTTAGATACTTTAGGAACTGTAAAAAAACACATAAAAATTGATGCTAAAAACAGGGATTGGGAAGATTTAGCAGCAGACGACACTGGAAATATTTATATTGGTAATTTTGGAAACAATAGCAATGACAGCAAAAATCTTTCTATCTTAATAATTAACAATAAAGACTTAGATACTGCTAAAGCAATTACACCAAAAAAAATCTCATTTACTTATCCAGAGCAAAAAAAATTTCCTCCAAAAAAGAAAAAACGTCACTTTGATTGTGAGTCCTTTTTCTATTTTAATGATAACTTGTATTTATTTACAAAAAGCCGTAGTTCTTCTGACAAAGGAAGAACCAACCTCTACCAAATACCTGCTAAACCTGGAAAACATGAAGCTAAATACATTAGCTCTTTTTCAACCTGTGATGATTCTGGTTGTTGGGTAACTTCGGCAGATATAAATGATAAAAAAGATCAAATAGTTTTACTTACTGAGCATAGTGCTTTTATATTTTCTAATTTTAAAGGAAATGATTTTCTAAATGGAGATGTTAAACACATAGATTTTAAACATAGATCTCAAAAAGAAAGTGTCATTTTTAAGAATGATAGCACACTTTTAATTACTGATGAATATTTAGGTGTGAATGGTGGAAACTTATATCAATTGGATATTCGTTAAAATCCAAAACCTAGTTTAAAAGCCAATCTTAAACCATCATTACCAGAAAAAGCTGAAATATTACCAACAATCATATCTGCTCCATTAAAAAATAATCCTCCACCAACGGAATTGTTCCATTTATCGGAATCTACACCATCAACCCAAACACGACCATAATCTAAGCCACCATAAACCCCAATATTAAAGGGAAGCAAGCTTGTTTTTACTTTTCTAAGGTTTAAGCGTAAATCTGTACTTTGCACAAACGAGCTCTTACCAGTAAAACGTTCATTTCTATAACCTCTTAACCCATTATTAGCTCCTAAGTTAGCTCCTTGATAAAATTCAAAATCATCACCAATATTAATACGTCCACCCAATTTTGTGGCTAAAACAAGTTGCCCATTAGAAGTCAATCTATAGTCGAAAGCAATTGAAGGAATTAAGTATCCAAATCCATTTGAGTCATTAATATTTGATTTATAACCTAGTTGCACATTTGTTTCCATTCCTAAAGTTGGAAAAGCCTTGTTATCTCTATTTTCAAATCCATAAGATAATTCAGCACCAACAAAATTATTATAGACATCTACATTGTCGCCAATAATTGTATTAATAAATCTACCCTCGGTTTCTTCAACTTCTATGGATTCGTATGATAATCCTAATTTAACTTTCGAGCCTAAATCACCATGCCATTGTAAAGCAGGTGCTATTTTTATGGTTCTTAATTTAACTCTGTTATAATCTAAATCTACATCTAGACCATCATTTTCATCAGCTTCAGGATTAACTGTTTCGTTTCCATATCCAAAGAAATTTATTGCATAATTTGGACTAGTAAATTTAGCGTCTACCATTAAATTAGCACTCCCTATTATATTTGCAAACTCCCCTGAATAAGAAACATCAAAACCTTTAGTAGCGAAATAATACGCAGCAGATACTATGTGTTGAGATGTAAAAGGATTTCTTTCAAATCCATTTACTGTAAAGGTATTTGCAAACCCTATTTTTAAGCCATCATCTGGATTTGATCCAATTGAAGGCACTAATTGATTGGAGTTATAAGTTGGTTTTTTATAATTGTAAACATTAGTTTCGTAATCATCTGTTAACTTTTTGCTTCCTTTATTGGTTATAAACTTGCTCTCCTTAGACTTATAATCATAAATCTTTATTTTACTTCCGTTTTCAATATTGTAAACATCCTTATTTTGTCCTCCAATAATTCTAACTTTAATCAAATTTTCACCTTGTCCAGACACCATAAAAACATCTTCATCATCCAGTCCATAAATCCAAATTTCTTTAGTATCCAAATGTGAATAATCACGCTGATGAAATACTTCTCCCTTTTCTCCTTGCTGAATTCTATAAACTGTAACCTTAGTTAATCTTTGATCACGCTCTATTTCAAACCAATCATCTTTATCTGTACCTTTAATGATTGCATATTTGTTTACTTGATTGTAATATTCGTTTGAAATCTTTTGAAGATTGGCTCGTCTGCCAATTAATTTACGCTTAATATCTTGAACTGTTTCATCATGAACTTCTTTTGGAAAATGTTTAAAGGCACTATCTATTACTTCATCAGTAAGGTTTTCAACAATATGTTTAACTTGTACATTCCAATCTTGTCTAGTAGACTGATTTATTAAAGAAACATCTAAAGGATAAGGCTCTAAATTGAACCATTTTGGACTTTTTAATTCTTCATCATAAGATTGCATTAATCTTAAAGCTGGAACAATTTTGGTTGCAAAACCCAATAAAGTTCCATCTGCCATTATCGAAAATGCTTGATCTCTATCTCTAGGCATTGGTCTATAAATAGTTTTTTTGCCTTCCCTAAATTTTGCCCAACGCCATTGATCTTCATGTCTATCCCAATCGCCAATTAACATATCGAATAAACGCGCTCTAATATAAGCTGCTTCATCTACAAGATTATCTTCATCTTCTCTTAATTCTCGAAGCATATCATGAGTACTAATAAGCTCATTTGAAAATCCAAAACTTTCCTTATCTCCATGACCATCAGCGGCACGTTCTTCTATCATATATAATTCATCTCCAAATTCGTTATTATAAACACCCAAAGCCTCTTGTTTAGACACATAATACAATTGTGGGCTTGTATGCATAACACCAATAGCTTTAGATAATGTTGCTATTGTAAAAGGCGCATAAGGATGTGAGCCTGTAAAAACATCCAGCAACAAATTCTCTGCAGCCGTATCGTCAAATTGACCTTTTATATATTGATCTTTAAATGCAACAGCTTGCAAATATTGTAGTGCATTCTTCCGTAAAGCCCTCATGACATATTCTCTACCTTCAGCATCTTCTAAACGCAATGATTTAGATTGATGTCCACCTCCTTTTCGCATTGGTTTTAAACCTCCAAACAAAGTATCCAACCTTATAGTTGGAACTGTTACATCTTTACTAAAATATTCTCTATAACGCTCTCCCCATAACTTTTTAAATGCCTTTGTTTTTGCTGTTTCTTCTTTTGTATAAATAGAGGCTGTTTTCTGAGTTGGTAAATCCAAAGGATATACAGTTTGAGTGTCAACGTTATTCGGCTTTAAAACTTGAGTCTCGAAAACAATTTTATTAGTTTTTGCTTCAAAGAATCGCACATAAGAAGATCCGTCTTTAAATACATCTAAACGAGCATATCCCTGGGTGGCGAAAGAGAATTTTCCAGAACCTGAGTTTCTCGCAGGATTCGTTTTAGATCCTGAACCGCTGATAATTTGTGGAAGATTATCTTGAACTAGATATTGTAAATTATGATCATGTCCAGAAACAAAAACCACCTTTTCATTTTCTTGAGAAAGCGTAACTAAACGGTTTTTAAACTCTCTATATTTCTTGTTTTGATCATCAACTGTTATTACACCTCCTGTTTTTCTAATAAGATTTTTTAATGTCCCTAAAACTGGTAATGGCGACATATGACTTTTAAAGGAATACTGACCTCCATGAGAGCCATTAGTAAATAAAGGATGATGCAATGCTACTATTGTCGTTTTCCCTCTTGCCTTCTTAATTAAGCTTTCGTACTCATCGAAAAAAAGCGCTCTTGTTTTTATTTCGCAATCATCATTAATTGTAGGATGCTTATCCCAATTAGTTAAATACCACTCTGAATCTATTACAATTAACACCACATCATCACTAACATCAATCTTTTCAATTGGACAACCATTTTCAGGTAAAAAAGTGTTTTTACCAAGGATGTCTTCTATGTAATTTTCTTGACGTTTTAATCCTTTTAATCCATTACTATACCAATCATGATTTCCTGGAATAAAAATAGCACTCCCTTTAAAGTTTTTCGCTGCATCTGCTTGCACATTAAGTTGGTGCTCTGCAAAATCACGCTGTTCATGTTCCTTATTTGGCATTCCTGATGGATAAATATTATCTCCTAAAAATAATGCCGTACTATTCTTTCCTGCTTTGTCAAGTTGCAGTTTAAATTCTTTTAAAGCTTTAGTTTTTGTGCCTATTGGGGAATTCCCTCCGTCTCCAATTAAATAAAATGAATGCTCAATTTGCTTTTCGTCTATAAAAATCTGATCACTAATACCATCTTCATACTGAAGCTTGTATGTAGCACAACCATTTAGCATAATAAAAACAGTTATAAAAACTAAAGCTTTAAAAGTATTTTTCATTACTAAATTATTTATCGTACTTCATATTGCAGGTCTCGCAAAAGTAAGTATCTTTTTGGAGAGTAATTTTATCCAATTTCCCTACCACTTCTTTAATAAAATTATTATATATGTCTGACTTTTGGTTAGTACTTTTTCCTTTTATTTTTCTATAAAATTCACCATCCCATTCTTGTTTTCCCCAACAATTTGGACAAATACCTTCTGGTGCTTTTCCTGTTTCTTTATTTTCTGATTTTGCTTTAAAATAATTCTTAATGTTAGCTGTTATGTTCATTCTCTAAATTTTTATTTAATTCTTTATCTGTTGGATTTCTAAGCTTCTTTTTTCCAATGGTAATTGTTGGAAAATTTAATTTTCTATTTTCATAAAGACTACGTAACTCTTCAGCAAAGTCTTCATTTTTTTCTACATCTAAAAACACATATTCTACTTTTATATTTTCTAAAAAAGCTTGGTAGTATTTAGTTTTATGGCACCTTTCGGTGCCATAAAGTTTAATTTTTGGTGTCATTTTAACTTATCAGCATGAAGCTCACGAAGCTTTGCTAGTTTTGGTGTTATTACAAAACTACAATAACCTTTCGCTTGATTATTTTTATAGTAATCTTGATGTTCTTTTTCGGCTTCGTAAAAAATATCTAAAGGAGATATTTCGGTAACAATTGGATCGTTATAATAAATAGAAACTTCTTTTATAACAACTTCAGCAATTTCTTTCTGCTCATTATTATGATAATAAATTACCGAACGATATTGTGTGCCACGATCGGCTCCTTGACGATTCAACGTCGTTGGATCGTGAGTAGTCATGAAAATGATTAATATATCTTCATAAGAAATTGTATTAGCATCATAAGTTACTTGTACTACCTCTGCATGTCCTGTTAGACCAGAACAAATTTCACGATAGGTTGGTTTCCCAGGAACGCTCCCTCCAGAATAACCAGATACTACTTTATCTACTCCTTTTACTTCTTGAAATACTGCTTCTGTACACCAAAAACAGCCACCACCAAATGTGGCTTGCTGTATGTTTTTAGTAGTCATGTGTAACCTCCTTATCTAATTTCATAGATTCAGAATTTACGCAATAACGTAATCCACTTGGCTCAGGACCATCTGGAAATACATGACCCAAATGTGCATCGCAAGTATTACACATAACCTCAACTCTAACCATACCAAAAGCCGTATCCTTTTCATATTTAATAGCGTTTTCTTTAATTGGTTGTGTAAAACTTGGCCAGCCTGTTCCAGAACTAAATTTAATAGTTGAGTCAAATAAAGGTGTATTACAACACATACAGTTGTATTTACCTTCATCATAAATACTACAAAGGTCGCCACTATGTGGACGTTCAGTTCCTTTTTGTCTTGTAATTCTAAATTGCTCTGGAGTTAACTGATTTCGCCATTCTTCCTCTGTTTTTTCAACTCGTCTATCTGGAGTTGGGTTTCCGTTAACAGAGTAACTAATTATATCTTTCCAAGTAAGCATACTGTTGGTTCCTTTCTAATTTAATTAATAATCATACTTTTCAAGATAAATATAGTCGAAATATAGTTTTAATCATTACAAATGCATATAACTGAAAGTAACTGTAAAGTTTACGACAAACATTCTTGTTGAATAAAGTTTAGTATTTTTACTAAAAATCATCTTTTTTATATGGATAATCTTATTTATGAATCTGAAAAATTTGTAGTCCACTTATTAAACAATAAACTGGATAACAAGTTTGTCTATCATAATTTGGCACATACACAACGTGTTGTTGAAAAAGCCAAAGAACTTGCAGAACTTGCTCAAATTAGTGAGTTAGAGAAAACGCACCTTATATTAAGTGCTTGGTTACATGATACAGGTTTTACGGTGAAAATTGAGAATCATGAAGATGAAAGTGCCAAAATTGCAACGGCTTTTTTAACTGAACAAGGTTGCTCAAATAATGATATTGAAGCTGTTTGTAATCTAATTTTAGCAACAAATCTTGATTATGAGCCAAAAAATAAACTTGAAAAAATTATTCGTGATGCCGATTGTGCTCATATTGGCAGTAAAAACTACCTTGAAGTTGCTGAATTACTAAGAAAAGAATGGGAATTAACATGTAACAAAAAGATAACTGAAGCCAAATGGTTAGAGGAAAGCATAAACTTTTTAACTACACAACATCGTTTTTACTCAGACGTAGCTTCTTCAATTTGGGATAAAGGAAAGGGTAAAAATTTATCGCAGTTACTAAAAATGCAAAAAAAGTTAATAAACGAAGAATCTAAATTAAAGCATAGAAAAGATGAATTAAAGTTTAAAAAAAACAAAATAGAATTGCCAGAACGTGGTATTGAAACCATGTTTCGAGTTACTTTAAAAAATCACATGCATTTAAGTAATATTGCAGATACTAAAGCCAATATTTTGCTATCTGTAAATGCTATAATAGTCTCTTTGGTACTTTCAAATTTGGTTTCTAAACTTGACAACCCTTCTAATGATTACTTAATTTGGCCTACAGTTATTTTTGTGATTTTTACTGTAATCTCTATAATATTATCCATTCTAGCCACTAGACCAAATGTTACAAGTGGTAAATTCACAAAGGACGATGTTGCTAACAAAAAAGTAAACCTATTGTTTTTTGGTAACTTTCATAAAATGAGTTTAGATGATTTTGAATGGGCAATGGGAGAAATGATGCAAGACAGAGATTATTTGTATTCATCCATGAAAAAAGATCTTTATTTTTTAGGAAAGGTTTTAGACCGAAAATATAAAATATTACGCTTAACCTATGCTGTGTTTATGGTTGGAATTGTTGTAAGTGTTTTTGCCTTTGCAATCGCCTTTAAAGCTCAACCAGTAATGTAAATTATTTAAAATAAAATCAGGCTTTAATTTCCTTCATTAAATCATCGTAAGTATAAAACGCTTTATCATCTTCACTTTTATGATATAAAACACTTACTCTAATTGCCTTTAATCCAGTTACAGCTTGCAAATCCTGTAATTCAACTATTTCTACATCAGTATCTAAATATTTTTTAGATTGTAAAAATTTGATATATCGTAAATATTCTACTTCATCTTGTTTTTGAGAATAAACAATACTTATCTTTCCTTTCTGGGTAACACGTTTTTTTGTGCCTTTTATGTATGCTTTGTCTACACGTTTTTTTACAATTTCATAACGTGCGTTGTATGTGCCATCAACATCAAATTGCTTTTCATCCATTCTAAAACTAATAGATAATGGCTGATTAAACACCAAAATCATTGAAGCTACATCTAATGATATGGGAAATTCAGATTTCATTTGATAATATGAATTTTCCATTTCGCACATCACTTGTAATTGCCAAAGTCTTAAATTGTATAAGTAAATTGGATTAAAACTATCATCTTTAGTTATGGACTCTCCTATATACATATTATGCTCAATACCATCAGTTTTAAAGCGCTCAAAATAATGAGGATACATTGCCTGCGCCTCCACTTGCTTTTTATCTAGAAGAGAGGCCATTTCTTTATTAATATGAGCAATCGTATCATCATATTCTTTTCTATGTTTGTATAAAACATCAACTTTTTCATCAATGCTATTATAATAACTATCAATTTCAGATTTTAAAGTATTTGCATTGTATAAATGCTGAAGAACATCGTGGATATCACCTTTAAAAAAAGAAGATATTTGCTGCTCACTATCAACTTGAAAATTATTATCTAAACCAACCAAATAATCTTTTACTTGATACATATACTGCTCGTAAATTGGCAATCCTTCAATTTCATAAGCCCTTTCAAGTATTGAATGAACGGACTTCAATTGTATTTTTAAATCCTGTTTGGTTGCCCAATTTCTTGCTTCAGAAGAACCTTTTATATCTATTTGTCCATATAGTGGATAGATGTTATCAAATGCAATTTTATTAAATGTTGGTTCACTATCACTTAATTGGTCTCTAATAAAATTTTTAGCTTCCTTTACAAATCGCCAATGCACACTAGGGTGAATTGATGTACATTCTTTTTGAATTATGGCTTCTATTAAATTCTCTTCATCATTTTTAGAACGCTCCACAGCCGAAACAATAAAAGGCATTACATCTTCCAACTTGTTTGCATTTATGCTATTTAAAACTTGTGCTTCATTAGAGGCTATTTCTAGTATCCCCATTAAACCATCATCATTTGCTATTGGAGCAAATATGGCACTTTTAATACCCTGTTCATGTAGTGCTCTAATGTGAGGTGCTTTACCTTTTGATATTTTGAACATTCGATCCACATCAGATACAGAAAAGTATTTGTTTTCGTTAAGTAACCTATTGTAAGACCATTTACATAAAGAATCTTCACATTTTAAACTTTCGGCATTATTTAGAAGAAAGCTATTAGCTCCAACATCATATACACGCTCAAAAGTACTTTCTTCTTTATTGTAAATTGAAAACCCTATCCTAATATTATTAATACCTAAAAGAGATTTAAAAATTTCTTGAAAATCTTCAATAATATTTTCATCATTGCATTTTTCGTCACCAATAAGCGCAGACTTTACATTTGAGATGGATTGATCATCTGTAACATCAAAAATATTTGAAATCACAAATCCCTTAAATGTGTAGCTGTTTGGTGGAAATTTTTCTTTCCATAAATCAATATTCTCAAAATTATCGAGTAATAACTCGTAATCCTCTTGAGTGATTTTAGGCGTATTATTTTTTGGTGTTATTTCAGTAAAATCTGCATTATACAATATCTTGTAATACCTCATAATACCATTAGCGTCTGGAATTTCGTAATAAAATGGGCGCTTAAAATTTATATTATATCCATAACAAAATGCTAAAACAATAGTACAAGCAATAATGTACTTATCGTCTTCTGGCATATTTTTAATCTTTAATTCAAAATCGTCACCTGCAGTTTTTATGATGTTTTTAAAACGTTCGGAAGAATTGAAAATCAAATTATGAAAAGGTACGGAAGCAGTCTTTATTTCATTTTTAGTTAATACTGGACTAAATGAGTCTTGAAGAATTACACTTATTTCTTTTTCTCTTTCTTTTAAGATATTATTATCACTAAAACCATCACGTAGTTCTGGATATGCCTCAGCAGTCCTTAAGACACGCTTTGCCTTTGCAGCAATGAATTCATCTTCATTATTCGCTAAAGCTTCGTAATGATTAAGCAACTTATTGAAACTTACTTTAAGCTCAAAAGGCGACTCAATATTTTCATTAATATCCATGATATGTAATTGATTATGAAACAAATTTACTAATAATTGGTTTAGTCGTTTAATAATAGACTATCTAACAATAAAATTGTTTCAATAATAAATGTTAAACTTTAAACAAATACTTGCAAATAGTTTGTGTGAACTTTAACTAAAAATTATTTATGAAATATTAAATTAAAAAAAGCCTCTCAAAATATGAGAAGCTTTTTAACTTTGTGCGGGCGGAGAGACTCGAACTCTCACACCTCGCGGCACTAGATCCTAAGTCTAGCGTGTCTACCAATTCCACCACGCCCGCAAAAGGACTGCAAATATAAACATTCCTTTTAATATTCAAATCTATCTACAAAAAATAATAACTCTTTTTGTACTTTTAAGGCTCATCAAAATTTATTCTCAATGCAAGGTATAAAACCATACATCAATAATCATAAAGATCGCTTTTTAAATGAAATAATTGAACTGTTGAAGATTCCATCTATTAGTGCAGATTCGGCATACAAAAAAGATGTTCTTCTAACAGCAGAATTCGTTTCAGAAAGTCTAAAAAAAGCTGGCTGTGATAATGTTGAAATTTGTAAAACTGAAGGTTATCCTATAATATATGCCGATAAAATTATAGATACAAACCTACCCACTGTTTTAGTATATGGTCATTATGATGTACAACCACCAGATCCTTTAAATCTTTGGGATTCCCCACCATTTGAGCCTGTTATCAAAAAAACAGACTTACATCCTGAAGGAGCAATTTTTGCAAGAGGATCATGTGATGATAAAGGACAGTTTTACATGCACGTTAAAGCTATAGAGTTTTTAATTTCAACAAATCAATTACCATGTAATGTAAAATTCATGATTGAAGGTGAAGAGGAAGTTGGTAGTACAAGTCTAGCGGGGTTTGTGAAAAACAATCAAGATAAATTAGCCAACGATGTGATATTGATTTCGGACACTGGAATGATTGCCAAAGATGTCCCTTCAATAACAACTGGACTTAGAGGTTTAAGTTATGTTGAAGTTGAAGTTACTGGTCCTAATCGCGATTTACATTCAGGATTATATGGAGGCGCTGTCGCCAACCCAATTAATGTACTCACTAAAATGATTGCATCACTTCATGATGAGAATAACCATATTACTATTCCTGGGTTTTATGATAAGGTTGAAGAACTCTCCACAGAAGAACGAGCTGAAATGGCAAAAGCCCCATTTTCATTAGAAGACTATAAAAAAGCATTGGATATTGAAGCTGTTTATGGCGAAAAAAGTTACACAACAAACGAACGTAATTCTATTAGACCTACACTTGACGTAAACGGAATTTGGGGAGGTTACACAGGTGAAGGTGCAAAAACAGTGATAGCAAGTAAAGCCTATGCTAAAATTTCAATGCGTTTGGTGCCTGACCAAGATTGGCTAGAAATTACTGATTTGTTTAAAACACATTTTAAAAACATTGCGCCAAAAGGAGTTACGGTAAAAGTAACACCTCATCATGGTGGGCAAGCCTATGTAACACCAATAGACAGTATTGGTTATAAAGCAGCTTCGAAAGCCTATGAAGACACTTTTGGGAAAACACCAATTCCACAACGAAGTGGTGGAAGCATTCCAATTGTTGCTTTGTTTGAAAAAGAGCTAAAAAGTAAAACCATATTAATGGGCTTTGGCTTAGACAGTGATGCTATTCACTCTCCAAATGAACATTTTGGATTATTTAACTATTACAAAGGCATAGAAACAATTCCTTTATTCTATAAATATTTTACTGAGTTGAAAATGAAATAGTTCCAAATTCCTTACATTTATACATCCAACTAAAACATAATTCTCATGAAATCCAGATTTGCACGATTAATTGTAGTAGTTTTTACAATTTCAATAATTTTTAGCTGCTCAAATTCGAGCACATCAGAAAAAAAACAGCTAACAGAAGCTGATTATAAAAAAGCAACTGCTCACATGAGTAGTGATTTAAATAAGCTTATTTCTAATCAAATAACAAGTCAAAAATGGCTAGACGATGGCTCTTTTTTATATTCAAAGCAAACAGAAAATGGCAATGAATACATTCTTGTAAATCCAGTTTCGAAAGAAAAAACAACGGCTTTTGATATCGCAAAATTGGCATCTAGCTTATCTTCAAAATTAGATAAAACAATTGATGCAAAAGATTTATCCTTAAGAAATGTCAATTATTCTAAAAACTCTAATAATGTGACTTTCTCTTATGGCGGCAACAACTATTCGTATAATGCTTCCGATAATTCTATAACCGATTTTGAAGATAATTCTCCGGAAGTTAGCAGAAATGAGCATCTGTCTCCTAACGGTAAACTAGCAGCCTATATTGATAATTTCAACCTTTGGGTTAGAGATATCAATACCAATAAAAAAACCCAATTAACTTTTGATGGAATTGAAGATTACAGTTATGCTATTAATAATGCAGGATGGACTAAAGGGGATAATGCGGTTTTGAAATGGTCACCTAATTCTGATAAAATTGCCACTTTTAGGCAAGATGCACGAGGTGTTGGTGAAATGTATTTAACCTCAACCAATGTTGGTCATCCTAGATTGGAAGCTTGGAAACATCCTTTACCTGGAGATTTAAAAGTATTTAAAATTGAGCGTGTTATTATTCATTTGGATGGCACACCAAGAATGACGCAATTAAAAATGGAATCAGATTTTCAACGCTCAACAACCACAGACCATATTGCTGGTAGAGGTGGTGAGTTTTTGGATGTAGAATGGAGTGAAGATGGGTCTCAATTGTCTTTTGTATCATCTTCAAGAGACCATAAAATTGCACACCTAAGAATTGCTAATTCCAATTCAGGTGACGTTCGCTCAGTTCTAAAAGAAGAAACTGAAACGTATTTTGAATCTGGTGTAAGAATGAGAAACTGGCATTTATTAGAAAAAAGCAATGAAGTGATTTGGTTTTCTGAAAGAGATAATTGGGGGCATTTATACCTATACGATTTAACAACTGGAGATTTAAAACAACAAATAACCAAGGGTGAATGGGCTGTTCAGCAATTATTACATATTGATGAAGATACTAGAGAATTATTTTTTACTGCTGGTGGAAAAGAAGAAGGCAATCCTTATCATAGATATTTATATAAAGTTGATTTTGATGGAAACAATCTCATTAATTTAACTCCTGATGCTGGAACGCATAGTATTAACTTCTCACCTAATTACAATTATTTTGTTGATATCTATTCAACAGTTGAAAACCCTCCTGTAGCTGTATTAAGAAATAGAAATGGGGAAAAGATTGCTGACTTAGAAACTGCAGACATTACCAGGTTAAAAGCCAACAACTGGCAACAACCAATAGAGTTTAATGTAAAAGCTAGAGATAATAAAACCGATTTATATGGTATTATGTATTTGCCAAGTCATTACTCTGAAACTGGTTCGTATCCTGTTTTAAATTATATCTATCCTGGACCACAATCTGGCAGTGTAAGAGGCTTTGGCTTTAGCGCAGTAAGTAGAGATTATCAAGCTGTTGCCGAATTAGGTTTTGTAGTGGTAGCTGTAAATGCTATGGGAACTCCAGGGCGCTCAAAATCTTTCCATGATTTTTATTATGGAAATATGGGAGACAATGGTATTCCTGACAATATTGCAACTATTGAGCAATTAGCAAAACAATACAAGGGAATGGATCTTGACCGAGTTGGTATTTGGGGGCATTCTGGTGGTGGTTTTGCATCAACAAGAGCATTGTTTGCTTATCCTGATTTTTATAAAGTAGCAGTGTCTGGTGCTGGAAACCATGACAATAGAAATTACGAAGCAGATTGGGGAGAAAAGTGGCAAGGACTTTTAGTAACCGACAAAGAAAGTGGCACTACTAATTACGACAATCAAGCTAACCAGTTGATAGCTGAAAACTTAAAGGGAAAACTTCTTATCACTCATGGCTCAATGGATAATAATGTACCTCCATCAAACACGATGTTGGTTGTTGAAGCATTGATTAAAGCCAATAAAGATTTCGATTTTATCTTATTTCCAAACCAAAGGCATGGTTATGGAAATATGACCGATTATATGACTAGAAGACGTTGGGATTATTGGGTAAAACATTTATTGAATATGGAACCTCCTAAAGAGTTTTCATTAGATAATTTTTAATCAAATCACTGCTTAATAAAGCATGAATGAAGAATGACCATTTAGTTCGACTATTAGAACTAAGTTTAGCCACATTATTTATTAGCACCTCAGGTGCTTTAGGTAAATTTATTGCCATGCCAACGCCAGTTATTGTATGGTGGCGTTGTGCATTGGCTTTGGTGTTTTTGTTTATTTTTTCTAAAATTGTTAGAATTCGTTTAGCCCCAAAATCTAAAAAGGATTTACCAACAATAATTATTAGTGCTTTATTCCTAGGCGCTCATTGGATTACATATTTCTATTCGTTGAAACTATCTAATGTAGCAATAGGAATGTTGTCGTTATATACCTTTCCTGTAATTACTGCGTTGTTGGAACCTTTCTTCACGAAAGTAAAACTGGAAATAAGTCATGTGTTTTTGGGCTTACTCATTTTAGTAGGCATTTACATTTTATCACCTGAGTTGAATCTTGAAAACTCGCAAGTTAAAGGTCTGTTATTAGGAATACTCTCAGCAATCTGTTATGCTTTAAGGATTTTGATTTTAAAGAAGCATGCAAAAAACTATCATGGTACAACGTTAATGATTTATCAGTTGATTGTGTTAACTATCGTTTTAGTACCATTTATGTTCTTAATGGATACTAGCGGAATAGAAACACAGTATCCTTATGTAATTTTATTAGCTTTACTTACTACAGCAATTGGACACTCGCTCTTTGTGCACAGTTTAAAATATTTTTCAGCAAGTTCGGCAAGTATTATTAGTAGTTTTTTGCCGATTTATGGGATTATAATTGCGTACTTCTTTCTAGGAGAAATTCCAAAACTAAACACTATTATTGGTGGAAGTTTAATTATGATAACTGTAATTGTTGAAAGTATATTGTCTAAAAGAAGGATGCTTAAAAAATAGCTTATTCTTTCACAACCTTATAAAACAAAGTTCTTCCTACATTTTCAATATTTACAAAATAGATTCCATTTGCTAATTGCGAAAAATCAACCTCATAATGTTGCTTATCAATAGTCTTTTTTAGTACCTCTTTTCCTTCTATTGATACAATAGATAAAGCTGCTTTGCTAATAGTTTCAGGAATACGAATATTTAAAATAGACGTTACTGGATTAGGGAATACTTCTACTGTTTTTTTAGTAAACCCATCAAGTTCAAGTGTATTATAGTTTACGCAATTACTAATCTCTATACAAGATCCTAAAGTTATTTCAACTGCATAATTTCCATTAGATGATGGCGTAAACGTCTGTCCTGTTTCAGAAGGAATAATAACCATATTATTATCACAATCCAGCCATTGATACGTTGCTCCAGATTGATTTGCAGTAATATTCGATACCGTTGTTGTAACTGTATTATCTACAGCTTGTAAACTCCCTTTTGTTGCCATATAATACAGCGACAACTTTGTTAAATCTGTAAAATAGTCCATATCTAAATCAGCAAATCTATCATTAGCTGTATGGTAATTTGGTGTTTCATCATTATTAAACCATGATTCTCCAACAAAAATTGCTGGAAAACCATTACTCCAAAACCAAAAATGATCAGACGCACCTGACCCTGGATTAACAACATTGGCATTTAAATTGAGACCTGAACTAGTTAAGGCAGTAAGCATATCATCTTTTAATGTTAATGATCCAGCAATGTTCCTAACATCTATATCAAAATCGTTATCGCCATCGCCATCATACGCCATCATATCAAGATTTAAAACACCTAAAATATTATCGCCGTTTACTCCTGCAGCATTAGCATAATAGCGTGATCCGACCAGACCGTCTTCTTCCTCATCCCAAAGTGCATAAATAATGGTATTATCAAAACATTGGGTTGATAAAACTCTTGCTATTTCTAACACAGCTGCAGTTCCGCTTGCATTATCATCAACACTAAAATCATCCACACTATCGTAATGTGCACAAATAATGTAAATATCATTTGGATTAGTTTTTCCTAATTGAGTGGCTATAATATTTCTGCCATTATAGGTTGTTGAGCCATAAGTTACTGTGTAGGCTTGGTCGTTAATGGTTAAATTATTGAACATTGACAATCGTTCCTTTAAATAATCAGCTGCAACGTCGTTATTAGCACTTTCTCTATTTAAAATAGTAACCGTACTTCCATTAACAACCGTTGGATCCTCACCTGAAAATTCACGAATCACCTTTGTTAAAGTATCTTGACTTACAAAATTCATTAAATCTGATACGGTTTGAGCCGATAAGGTACACGACACAAAAAAGGTTAGTATCAATAAAGAAGTAAGTTTGTTCATTTTTGGGCTTTTTTAATAATAACTATACCAAATATACATGATTTATAAAAAAAGGCTCGTTTAGTTTTAAACGAGCCTTTTTATTATCTATAAAATCAAACATTAAAATCAACAATTAAAACTAAGTAAACCTTAATCATTTTTGTTTTAAATGCTTTACAAATTTAATGTATATCTATATAATTAAGAGTAACATTTGTTACAAAGCAATTGTATTTGTTCTGAGAAGTTTTGTGTTAAATTTTTAATAATCTGAATCAATAATTTGGTTTTTATATTTTTTATTCTACATTTGTAGAGTTAATTCTAATTTTGTAGAGCAATGCAATTATCCAAAACCGAAGAACAATTAATGCAACATTTATGGAAGCTCGAAAAAGCATTCATGAAAGACCTTCTTGATGCTTACAACGAACCTAAACCAGCAACAACCACCATTGCAACCTTATTAAAACGCATGACTGGCAAAGGATTTGTAGCCTACAACCTCTACGGAAAATCAAGAGAATATTATCCGCTTGTAAAAAAGAAAGACTACTTCTCTAAGCACGTAAACGGACTTATTAAAAACTTTTTTAATGATAGTGCAACACAATTTGCATCGTTCTTTACTCAAGAAACGGACTTAAGCAAAGATGAGCTTGAAAGCCTAAAAGAAATTATTGATAACGAAATTAAAAAGAAGTAATTATGGCACTATATCTTTTAAAATTTTCGGGATGCCTTTTAATCTTTTTAGCCTTTTACAAATTGGTGTTAGAAAAAGAAAACATGCATGCGTTTAAGCGATTTTTTCTTTTGGCTACTCTAATCTTATCAATAGGCATTCCTTTAGTGACGTTCACTCAATATGTTGAGTATTCACCTCAAACTTTTAACGAGGTTTCACAAGATATGTTTATTGCGAATAACTCTATAGAAATTGAAGCAATCACTAATTATGTTCCTTATATTATTTGGTCTATATACCTAATTGGTGTATTAATCTTTGGTTTTAAATTTATTAGAAACCTTTATCGATTAAACCATAAAATAAAACATAACCCAAAGCAACGCTATTACGAATTCACACACGTATTATTAAAAGATTTAATAGTACCTCACACCTTTTTCAATTATATCTTTTTTAATAAATCTAAATTTGAAGCCAACGAAATACCTGAAGAAGTATTTTGGCACGAACAAACACATGCAACACAAAAACACAGTATAGATATTGTCTTTATTGAGGCTATACAAGTGCTGTTTTGGTTTAATCCACTAATCTACATAATAAAGCACGCCATTAAATTAAACCATGAGTTTTTAGCAGACCAAGGCGTTTTACGTAAAGGGATTAACACCAACACCTATCAAAAAATTATTTTGGCATTCTCATCAAATGCTGCACAACCACAACTGACTAATGCCATCAATTATTCATTAATTAAAAAACGATTTACAGTTATGAAAACTCAAACCACAAAGCGAGGCATCTGGCTTCGAAGTCTAGTATTACTACCCCTTTTAGCAATTATGTTGTATAGCTTTAGCGATACAAAAGTTATTGAAAAAACTTCTGAAGAAATCTCAGGCACAAATCTTACAGCAAGGAGCATTGATATTGAAGTATTCGACAACGGTACTTATAAAATAGATGGTCTTAAAGCTACTAAAAAAACATTTGCATCAGTTATCAACCAATTGCATCAAGATATAACTCCTGAAATACGTAATCGAATCATAAATGTTCATGTAAATAATGGGAAAACTGTTTTAGATGAAGAAGTATGGTTTATTTATAATTCTGTAATTGATTATGGCTTTCATCGCATTGTTACTTACAACCAAGAAATAGTTCGAGAAAAAGGAAATAAACCTTTTGCGATTACAAATACTGTTACCCAAGTACAATCAAATGCTATCTTTAATAAATCTGAACAAAAGAAAGCAACAAAAGCCCAAATAAAAGAGTATAATAAGCTGGCAAAAAAGTATAACAACATGTCTAAAGATGAGCTGCATGTTAAAAAAAGTGACTTGGAGCGTTTAAAATACATTTACAGTATTATGAGCGATGAACAAAAAAAGGATGCAGAACCATTCCCAAATATTCCACCTCCACCTCCTCCTGCACCAAATACGCCTAGAGTTATTGAAGTAGAAGCAGCAATGCCTCCACCTCCACCTCCAATCCCAGCCAATGCCTCTCCTGAACAACGAAAAAAGTATGAGAAGGCAATTAAAATGTATAAAGAAAAGGCTGCAAAAGTAAAAAGCATGCTTCCGCCTCCACCTCCTCCGCCAATTCCTGACAATGCAACGCCCGAACAAAAGAAAAAATACGAGGAAAACATTAAAAAGTATGAGTTAGCTGTTGCTGAATCTAGGCAAAACATGGCTAAAGTAAGAGAGGCAAAAAATACTGAAAGAACCCAACTCATTAAAGTAAAAGAACAATATGCTGCTGAAAGAAAAGCATTGCAAGAAGTTAAGCTTGCTAGAGTTGCTGAAATGGAAGAGCGAAAAGAAAAATTAGAACAACAGAAATTGCAACGCGTTGTAGAGAGACAAGCCATTAGCGAAGAGCGTAAAGCACAATTAGTAAAAGAAAAACTAAAATATGTTGAAGAACGTAAAGCTGAAACTGAAAAGCTAAAGAAAGAAAAACTAAAATATGTTGAAGAACGTAAAGCTGAAACTGAAAAGCTAAAGAAAGAAAAACTAAAGCATGTTGAAGAGCGTAAAGTATTAGCTGAAGAAAAAAGAAAACTAGCAAAAATTGAAAGGCTAAAGAGAGACTTGCCACCACCGCCTCCTCCAAAGTCTCCATTAGACCATGTTATTGAAATGGCTAAAAAAGATGCAGTTTTCTATTTTGAAGGAAAAGAAATTTCATCCGATGAGGCTATTAAAAAATTAAAGCAGAATAAGAAGATGAATGTTCGAACAATTAGCCGAGATTCTAACAGACCAAAAGTTCATCTCTCTACCAAACCAATGGTAGTTGAAATAAAAGAAAAAAACTAGATATTTTTTAAAAGCCTCGATTTTCGAGGCTTTTTTGTAACATTTTACCAATAATTGCGTTCTAATAGACAATCAATCAAAACCACTACATTATGTTACAGCAATTTTTCATCATCTGCTCAGGCTCCGACATCGATATTTTAAAAGACTGCTCCAAAGGCGAACAAAATAAATACGCAGGCATTGGCGCAACGGTATTTTTTACTGCACTAATGGCGTTTATAGCAGCTAGTTATGCGCTTTATACAGTATTCGATAATATGTTTGCAGCTGTTGGTTTTGGTCTTGTTTGGGGATTACTCATTTTTAATCTAGACAGATACATTGTATCTACCATCAAAAAAACAGGCAATATTATTGATGAACTCATACAAGCATCACCAAGAATTATTTTAGCAGTAATTATTGCTGTGGTGATTTCAAAACCTTTAGAATTAAAAATATTTGAAAAAGAAATCAATCAAGTGTTATTGGAGCAAAAAAATGAGTTCACTCTAGCAAACAAAGAACAGATTGCGCAACAATACACACCAACTGTTGAGTCGTTAACCAATGATATCAATACACTTCAAGCTCAAATAGATGCCAAAGAAACTGAAGTTAACGATTACTACAACACTTACATTGCCGAGGCCGAAGGTCGCGAAGGCACTTTACTACTTGGAAAAGGACCTGTCTATAAAGAAAAAAGAGAAAAGCACGATGCCGAATTAGCAGCCTTACAAGAACTAAAAGAAACTAATAACGCAAAAATTGTAGCAGCTGAAGCACAAATAGCTCAATTAAATGCCGATTATGAATCTGCTGTAACAACATCGCAACCTATTATTGATAATTTTGATGGTTTAATGGCTCGTGTAAATGCCTTAGGCGAATTACCTTGGTTGCCTTCATTCTTTATATTCTTACTATTCCTAGCGATTGAAACGTCACCAATTTTCGCAAAACTATTATCTCCTAAAGGGGAATATGATATCAAGTTTTTAGAAGACGAATCAAAACTTAAAACTTGGGCAGAACAGCAAACACATCAACGAAAAGCAATTTTAGATACTGACAATATCATAAATGACCGTGTTTATGGAGATATAAGTGAAGAAGAAGAACTCTATGCTTATAAAAAGAAAATTGCGAGAGAACTTATGAAAAAACAACAGGAAGCTTTTTACAAAAAGCAAACTAAGTTTTTATAAATTCTTTACTATTTTTTTAGTTAAGGCTAAATTAATTTTTCTGTTGTAGCAAATGATAACATCCATACTCATGGTTTGATATTTAGATGATTCTCATCATAACCTAAAAACAAATATTTCTATCTCTTTTATCAATATACTCCTAAGTGCTAGACGGATAAGGTACTGCTCGATTAGACACCCCAAAATATGATTAAAGAAGCGATTGGATACTTCATAAATAACGGTTGTAAGCAATTATTATTGAAGATAATCAAAACAATTATCCCTCAATTGATATAAAATTATCAAAGATTGGTTTTATCTTATTTAAAAATGGATAAATATTTTATCAGGTATTAAGAATTCTTATTTTTAACATCATGGATAATATTGTTCAAATTGACACTAATTTTATTGAAGAAAACACAAGTTTTACTGAATTAATTTCAGCTTTAAAACATGGGTTTTCGAATAATGATATAATTGTTCCAATGCGACACCATCATGACTTTCCAAACCCAGAAGTAAATGCAGATTCTACATTATTATTAATGCCTGCTTGGAATCCGAGTAAAGAAGCTGGAGTAAAAGTAGTCACAGTGTCTCCAGAAAATGGACAGTTCAATTTGCCCTCCATTCAAGGGGCCTATATTTATTTAGATGCCAAAAAGGGCACTATAAAAGCACTTTTGGAAGCTAAGAACTTAACTGCAAAACGTACAGCAGCAGCTTCAGCTTTGGCGTCGAAATTTTTATCAAGAGAAAATTCCAAGACGCTTTTAATGATTGGAACTGGAGCATTATCAATCAACCTCATTAAAGCCCATGCCTCAGTTAGGCCAATAGAAACGGTTTATCTTTGGGGAAGAAACCATGAAAAAGCCAATGAAATTTGTAAAAAACTTTCAAATGAAAACTATATAGTTAAAGCTATAGAAACCGTAGAAGAAAAAATTTCTGAAGTCGATATAATTTCTTGTGCAACCTTATCAAGAACACCTTTAGTCCTAGGAAGAAACTTAAAAGAAGGACAACATGTTGACCTCGTAGGTGCTTATAAAAAAGATATGCGAGAAGCAGATGATGACGCGATTAAAAAATCTTCTGTTTATGTTGACACCTTTCAAGGAGGACTTAAAGAAAGTGGCGATATTGTGATTCCTATTAAGAATGGTATACTTAAAAAAGAAGACATAAAAGCCGATTTATTTCAACTTTGCTCAAATACAAAATCAGGAAGAACAAACAACTCTGAAATTACAGTCTTCAAATCTGTTGGTCATGCCCTTGAAGATTTAGTTGCAGCAAAATATTATTACACAAAGTTTATTAATGAGTAAAACCTATCAAAACATATTAAGTAATACAAATTTCAACCCTCCATATGAATGGTTACAAATAAAAACCATTGATATGCACACTGGTGGAGAACCTCTTCGAGTAATCGTCAATGGTTTCCCTGAATTAAAAGGTAATTCCGTTCTAGAATACCGAAAATACTGCAAAGAAAATTTTGACCATCTTCGAACAACATTAATGTTTGAGCCACGTGGTCATGCTGATATGTATGGCTGCATTTTATTGCCTCCAAATGATAGTGAAGGTGATTTCGGAATCTTATTTTTACATAATGAAGGTTACTCAACTATGTGTGGTCATGCCATTATTGCTATTTCTACCTTAGCTGTTGAAATGAAATGGATTGATGTGAAAGAAGGTGACAATATTATAAAAATTGATGCTCCTTGTGGTAGAATTACATCTTTTGCAAATGTTAAAGACGAGAAAATTAAAGGAGTACGTTTTCATTGTGTGCCTAGTTTCGTTGTTGGCTTGGATAGAACGGTTGAGATTGAAGGTTTAGGAACTATTAAATACGATTTGGCTTATGGAGGCGCATTTTATGCTTATGTTGACATGGCTAAAAACAACTTCAATTTTGATTTAAGTGCCAATTCGTATAGAGAACTCATCAATCAAGGAATGAAAATCAAGCAGGCCGTAATGAATGCTGATAAAGAAATTCTTCATCCTTTTGAAGATGATTTAAGTTTCCTTTACGGAACCATATTTATTGACAACAACAAACAACCTTCTGGAGCAGATAGTAAGAATATTTGCATTTTTGCCGAAGGTGAAGTAGATCGCTGCCCAACAGGTTCAGGTGTATCTGGACGATTGGCAGTTCATAAATTACGTAATGAAATTGATTTTGGAGAAACGATGACTATTGAAAGTATTACAGGGTCGGTTTTTAAGGGCTCAGTAATATCTGAAGAAAATTATGGATCATTTAAAGCTGTGATTCCTCAAGTTGAAGGAACGGCACATATTATAGGAATGCAAACTTTTGTGATTGATCCTAATGACCCTATGAAAAATGGATTTATTTTAAGATGAAAAAAGTAATAGTACTATTGTTAATATATTCTGCTTTTGGTTGCAAACCAGAACCAAAAACTATAGCGGAAATTGATTATCTAAAGTTCAGTGAAAACATCCTAGATTACCGAATCACACCAAAAGATTCCGTGGATAAATCTGGATTAATGTTTTCTGATCAAGGTGCTTGGTTTGCTTATAGTTTGCCTAAAACCAATAGAAGTTTAATTGGTTTTTCAGGACCTTTTTTAATGACACAAGATAATGGCAATTGGAGTAGCGGAATATTATCAGGCATTTTACTTACGACAGGACATCACAATGACAATTTATTGAGTTTAAAAGAAGACTTAGTTGAACAATCAAGTTCTTCAAGTCATTTACACAGAAAATTTCAAAACGAAAAACTAAAATTAGAACAATCATTAGTTTTCTTATCAGGACATACTGCCTTACAAAAAGTAATTATTACAAACATTTCAGATGACACAATTTTAGTTCGAGCAAATATTCAAGGAGGTATTTCTAATATAGGAATTGAGCTATCAAATGAAAACAATAAAATTAAATTAACTTCTAAGAATTCTGAAGCAGTAGGTTACATAGATACATTAAACAAAATTGAAAGAATTGATATTCTAGATGAAAATAGATTTTATGGTATTCAATTAGAAAGCTCTTTTCTTGAACCAAATGAATCCAAAGAAATAATTATCTCCCAAACCTTCATCTTCCCAGAATACTACTGGGAAAAAGAAAAAGCGCTCATTGAACGTGTTGATTTCGATTCTGTACTCAAAGCCAGAAAACAAGAAAAAAACAATCAACTTAAATCATTAATTGATAACAGAAAGTCACAATTTCTAGATACTAAATATGCTGAAGTGTTGGCTAAAGCACAATTAACACTACAGAATAATTGGCGTGTTCCTGCTGGCGAAATTGAGCATGAAGGCTTATTCCCTAGCTATCATTACAAATGGTTTAATGGATTTTGGTCTTGGGATTCATGGAAACATGCAGTTGGCTTATCCTATTACGATCTACGTTTAGCCAAAGAACAAGTAAAACTTATGCTCAAATTTCAAAACGACGATGGTTTTGTAGCAGATTGTGTATATCGTGACACAACTATTGAAGCACATAATTATCGCGATACAAAACCGCCTTTATCAGCTTGGGCAGTTGCTAAAATTTATGAAAAAGACAAGGATTTAGAGTTTGTAAAATACATGTATCCTAAACTTAAAAAATACCATTATTGGTGGTATAACAAACGCGACCACGACCAAGATGGATTGTGTGAATATGGCTCAACAGACGGAACTTTGATAGCTGCCAAATGGGAAAGTGGTATGGACAATGCCATCAGATTTGATGATTCTAAAATTCTAAAAAATGAAGAAGGTGCTTATTCATTAGACCAAGAAAGTGTCGATTTGAATGCTTACCTCTATGCTGAGAAATTATTTTTGTCACAGCTGTCAGAAGCCTTAAATTTAAACGATGCTTCACAGTATAAAAGCGAAGCAGAAAGTCTAAAAGTCAAAATTCAAACACAATTTTATGATGAAAATGATGGCTGGTTTTATGACACCAATTTAGAAGGCACTCAATTTATAAAAGGAGAAGGCAGCGAAGGTTGGACAGCCCTTTGGGCAAATGCTGCAACCCAAGAACAAGCAGCAGCAGTAAAAAATAAAATGATGAATCCTGATAAATTCTATACCAAAGTACCATTTCAAACCATGAGTGCTGACCATGAAAAATTTGACCCTTTAAAAGGGTATTGGAGAGGGCCAAATTGGTTAGACCAAGCTTATTTTGGAGTGAAAGGATTACGGAATTATGGTTTTAATAAGGAAGCAGATAAAGCCACAATTCAAATTCTAGAAGGTGCTGAAGGCCTATTAGGTAAAGGAAAATCCATTAGAGAAAATTACCATCCACTTACAGGAGAAGGACTCCATGCACAAAATTTTAGTTGGAGCGCAGCTCACGTCATCATGTTATTAATGAACGAAACAAATGATTAAAAGATTTACAATTTTTACGCTTTTACTTTTTTACCTGTCAGTTTACAGTCAAGAAAAAGACCCAATAAAAGACTACAAACACTACATAGAAAACGAACAAGTCATTTCTGAAAATAAAGAACCTGCGCATGCATCCTTTACGTCTTTCGCTTCAAAAAAAAATGCCTTAAAAAATAATTCTCAATTTCATAAATCATTAAATGGCACTTGGAAATTTAATTGGGTGAAAAATCCTAAAGACAGACCAACACAATTCATGAATTCAAACTTTGATACATCTAATTGGGATGACATTAAAGTGCCTTCCAATTGGGAAGTTGAAGGTTTTGGTGTGCCTATTTACGTTAATCATCAATACGAGTTTACCGATTACAAAGCCATGGTTGCTGACGACATGGAATTGGTTGACAGAATCTATCCAAAAAACCCAGGTGATGTCCCAGATAATTATAATCCTGTTGGTACTTATCGTCGTGATTTCACTATTGAAAAAACTTGGAATGAGAAAGAAATTTTCCTACACGTTGGAGCCATGAAAGCTGGTGGTTTTGTATGGCTGAATGGTAAATACATTGGCTACTCTCAAGGCAGCAAATTACCTTCAGAATTTAATATTACTAAAGCTGCAAAAACAGGAAAGAACACCATTGCCATTCAAATTTTTCGTTGGACAGATGGCTCATATTTAGAATGTCAAGATTTTTGGCGCATCAGTGGTATTGAGCGTGACGTATTTATTTATGCGCAACCAAAGCTTCGAATTCAAGATTTTGAGGTGACTTCAACACTTGATAAAGGGTATGAAAACGGTGTCTTTCAATTAGATATTAACTTAAAAAATCATACTAGGAAGAACAAAAACATTGAAGTCTGCTATGAGTTATTAGATGGTGACAAAATGATCTCTTCAGGAAATAAAAAAATTGAAATCCCTTCCTCTCAAAAAGATGCTACTAGTTTTAGGACAATAATTCCTGATGTTAAACAGTGGAGCGCTGAACATCCCAATTTATATACGCTCATTATTGAAACTAAAGATTCTAAAGGGAAAACCACAGAAGTCACACATAGAGAAATTGGGTTTCGTTCTATTGAAATCAAAAATGGTTTGCTTTTGATTAATGGACAACGCATTACATTAAAAGGCGTCAATGCACATGAAGTTGACCCAGAAACTGGTCACGTCATGTCTGAGGAGCTCATAAAAAAAGACATTCAACTTTGGAAAGAAAATAACATCAATGCAGTTCGATTAGCACATTATCCAAGAGGCAGACGCTTCTATGAATTATGCGATAAATATGGAATCTACGTCATCGATGAAGCTAATATTGAATCTCATGGCATGTACTATGGTAAGTATTCCTTGGCAAAATTTCCATCTTGGGAAAATGCTCATGTAGATAGAATGTTGAGAATGGTAGAGCGCGATAAAAATCATCCTTCTGTGATTATTTGGTCCATGGGAAATGAAGCAGGAAATGGTGTTAATTTCTTTAAAGGTTATGATGCTATAAAAGCAACCGACAACACAAAGCGTCCTGTGCAATACGAACGTCCATATAAAGATTACGATGGTAGTTTGTACGATATGGATTCTAATACAGATATTATTGTGCCTCAATATCCAAGTCCTGCACGCTTTGAAGAAGTAGGAAAATCCAAAACCGACAGACCATATATTCCGAGTGAGTACGCTCATGCTATGGGAAACAGCACAGGTAATTTTAAAGATTATTGGGACATTATTGAGTTATACGACAATCTACAAGGCGGATTTATTTGGGATTGGGTTGACCAATCCATCTGGAAAACCAACGAAAAGGGCGAACGCTATTATGCTTATGGCGGCGATTTTGGCGAAAACATGCCAAGTGATAACACGTTTTTAAATAATGGCATTGTGTTTCCCGACAGAACACCTCAGCCAGCTTTGTATGAAGTTAAAAAGGCTCATGAATTTATCAATTTTAAAGATAAAGGCATTAATCGCCATGATGAATTAAGAGTACTCGTTGAAAATTTATACGACTTTACCAACCTTAATCAATTTGATTTTAAAGTGGACATAAAGGCTGATGGAAAAGTGCTAAAGACCATCAATATTGATGACATTTCAGTTGAAACACATACGGGGAAATTGATTCGTATTCCCTTAAAAGATATTGCATTTCAACACAATACTGAATATTTTGTTCACTTCGCAGCAACCACAAAAGAAGATTGGGGAATATTGCCAAAAGGCTTTGAGGTGGCTAGAGAACAAATTCAGTTAACAAATAAATTCAAAGAAGTAAAAACTGAAGTTAGAGAAAGTTCTAATGTAAATATTGCTGAAAATCGAGGTAAGATTATCTTCTCAAATAGCATCCTAAATATAGTATTTAACAAAAACGAAGGTCGAATCACTTCTTACAACATTAACGGGACTGAATTATTAAAAGACGAAAAAGGGCCAAAACCTAACTTTTGGCGTGCCGTAACTGATAACGATTTTGGCAACAAAATGCAAAATAGAAACATTGAGTGGAAACGTGCTTCTTTAGAACTAAAAGTTTCTGATGTTGATTATAAAACACTAGAAAGTGGTGCAATTTCAATGACAGTAAATTATAGTTTGCCAGGCGTTGAAACGACCTTTGTTTCTAATTACACTATATACGGAAATGGCATTATTCGTATTGAAAATACATTGAATGAAACTAATTATGAAGGTGATATCCCAAGGATTGGCATGCGTTTACAACTGTCAAAAGACTATGACAATTTAAGTTACTTTGGTCGTGGTCCTCATGAAAATTATCAAGACAGAAAAGCTTCGGCCTTTGTCGATTTATATGCATCAAAAGTAAGCGAACAATACGTGCCATATATTCGTCCACAAGACAATGGTTACAAAACTGACACACGTTGGTTAGCACTTGCAAATCAACAAAACAAGGGGTTACTTTTCGTATCAGGTTCCGAAAATTATGTGAGTTTTAGTGCATTACACATGGAAAATAAAGATTTTGATACCACTTCTGGGTTGGATTATGAAAATTCTAATAAAAGTAAACATACCATCGACATCAAAGAAAAAGATTTAGTGCAACTCAACATCGATTTAGGACAACGAGGTCTTGCTGGTGATGATAGTTGGTGGTCTAAACCTCAAGAAAAATATCAATTCAAAGGAAATAAAAAACACAGTTATAGTTTTTATATGTTTCCTTTTGAAAATAAAACTGAAACCGACTTCATTAAACTCAGTAAACAATACCAAAGTCAACATTAAAACTAATGAATTACACTGATACCAAAATTTCAATTCAAGAAGCCGAAAAAATACTTTTTGAGCAGTACAATATAAAGGGCACTGCGCATCCTTTACCTGGTTATGAAGACTATAATTTTAGAATAAAAGTTGACAATGAAGATGGTTATGTATTAAAAATTTCACGTCAAAACGTTAACAAAAATGCCATTTCATTTCTTAGAGATATCTTATTATATCTTGAAAAAAACTCAGAAGATTTAATTACCCCTAAAATAATTGCAGACACAAAAGGCGATTATATTTCTGAAGTTTTAGATAATGATAAAAATAGAAGAAGTGTTAGGCTTTTAACTTGGATTTCAGGACGTGTTTGGCATGAAGTAAATCCAAGGCTTAATAATCTTCATTTTAGTTTAGGAGAGACAAGTGGGAAAATCACAAAGACCCTTCAAGGATTTCATCATGAATCAATTGAATCTGATTTTGATTGGGATATTGCACATTCACTTTGGACAAAAAAACACATTCATCTTTTTCCAAAGGAAGAGCAAGAAATAGTCAATTATTTTCAAAACCGTTTTGAGAATGAATTGAGTACTTATACTCGACTTCGAAAATCCATAGTACATAACGACGTCAATGATTACAATATTTTGGTTTCAGATAATCTAATTAATCCTAAAGTAAAAGCTGTTATAGATTATGGAGATGCAATGCAAACACAAATAATCAATGATGTTGGCATTTGTTGTGCTTATGCCATTATGGGACAAAACGATTCTTTAGAACCAGCTTTACAAATAGTTTCTGGGTATCACTCAGTTTTTCCACTTCAAGAAGAGGAATTAGACCATTTGTACACTATAATTGCAATGCGTTTAATCGTATCTTATACTTCAGCTCTAATAAACTTAAAAAAAGAACCTAAAAACACTTACTTGCAAGTCAGTGCAAAACCTGCCTCAAAAGCTCTTAAAAAATGGTTCAACATAAGTTCTGATTTTGCACATTATAGTTTTAGAGTGGCTTGTGGTTATACAGCGCATCCTGACACCGAAAAATTCAATAGATGGGCTTCAACTTATCAATTTAAAGTAACAGAACTATTTCCAACTGCTCCAAGTGATGAATTTCACCATATCGATTTAAGTGTGTCTAGCAAATGGATTGGTCATCAAGAAAATTTCAACGATTTGGACTTGTTTCAATTTAAAATTGACAGATTACAAGCTGAATATCCTAACAAAGTACTTGCTGGAGGCTATTTAGAACCTCGACCAATTTATACTTCAACCGCATATGACAAAATAGGCAATAATGGCAGTGAGAGTAGAACCATTCACTTAGGAATCGATTTTTGGTTTCACGCCAACACTCCTGTTCATGCTTTATTTGATGGTGAAGTGGTCACTGCTTGCAATGATGCTGGTGATAAAGAATATGGTGGATTAGTCATCTTAAAACATCACCTGGAAGATTTCGAATTTTACACACTTTATGGTCATAACACAGTTGAAAGTGCTACAAAACATCAAATTGGTGACCTCATCAAAAAAGGTGAGAAAATTGCAGAACTAGGTAATTATCCTGAAAATGGAAACTGGGCTCCACATCTTCATTTCCAAGTTATGATGTCCATGTTAGATTATGAAGTTGATTTTCCTGGAGTTACTTATTTTAAACAACTCAATGTTTGGAAAGGCTTATGTCCAGATCCGAATCTACTGTTTAAGTCTGAGGCTCTTAAAAATTCAAATAATATAACCAACGACGAACTCATTGCCTACAGAAAACAGCATCTCGGTAAAAGCTTAAATCTTCAATACAAAACACCAATAAAAATGGTGAGAGGTGCTGGAGTTTACCTCATGGATCAGTATGCGCAAAAATATTTGGACACAGTAAACAACGTGGCTCACGTTGGTCATGAACATTTTAGTGTTGTGAAAGCTGGTCAAGAACAAATGGCTTTGATTAATACCAATTCGCGCTACTTGCATGATAATATTAATAAACTTGCTAAAGAACTCATTGAAACTTTACCTCCAGAATTAAACGTTTTACATTTTGTTAATTCAGGTAGTGAAGCGAACGAGTTAGCTATTAGAATGGCAAAAGCCTATTCTGGAGAAAAAGACATCATAGCTAGTGAGGTTGGTTATCATGGCAATACGAATATGTGTGTAGACATTTCTTCGTACAAGTTTGATGGAAAAGGTGGACAAGGTGCACCTGAACACACGCATATTTTTCCAATTCCTAATGCATTTAGAGGAAAATATCGAGGCGAAAATACAGCAGATAAATATGCTGAAGAAGTTAAACAATGTATTGCTAACATTCAAAGCAAAGGACGTAATGTTGCTGCCTTTATCATTGAACCGATAATTAGTTGTGGTGGTCAAGTAGAATTACCTCAAGGGTTTTTACCAAAAGCATACAAATTAATTCAAGAAGCTGGAGGTATTTGTATTTCTGATGAAGTTCAAACTGGTTGTGGTAGAATGGGAAAAACATTTTGGGGATTTCAACTTCATAATGTAGTTCCAGATATTGTTACTATTGGGAAACCTCTAGGTAATGGTCATCCTGTTGCAGCTGTGGCTTGCACAAAAGAAGTCGCAGAAAAATTTGCCAATGGCATGGAGTATTTCAACACCTTTGGTGGTAATCCTGTGTCATGTGCAATAGCCACTGAAGTGTTGTGTGTTGTAAAACGTGAAAAGCTTCAAGAAAACGCTTATGAAGTTGGTGAGTTTTTAAAAGAAGAACTGAAGAAGCTGTCAAAAGAGTTTCCTGTTATTGGAGATGTTCGAGGTCAAGGTTTGTTTTTAGGAATTGAATTGGTGGATAATAATTTAAATCCATTAGCCAAACAAACTGATTATCTGGCAAACAGAATGAAAGACCATGGCATTTTAATGAGTGTTGATGGTCCAGACTATAATGTTCTAAAAATTAAACCTCCAATAGTTTTCAATATGGAAAATGCCAAAGAATTATTATTCTATTTAAAAAAGATTTTATCTGAAGATTTTATGACATCAACCATATGAAAAAAGTCCTTCTTTTATTATTTGCTTTGATTATCTTAGGCTGTAAACAAGAACCTTTACAAACTATTGCTGAACAAACATTTCATTACAATCATGAAATTTTTGAGGACAATAAACTGAAACCCAGAGCAACATTTTTCATATTTGAAAACGACACAATTAAAGAAAAAGAAAGCTCAAAACGATTTTTAAGTTTAAATGGTGAGTGGAAATTCCATTGGGTGAAAGATCCTAAACAACGACCTAGTACCTTTCAAAACAACAATTACGACGATTCAAACTGGACAACTATTCCAGTGCCAGCCAATTGGGAAGTTGAAGGATTTGGAAACCCCATTTATTTGGACGAACGCTATCCTTTTACCACCAAATGGCCTGATGCTCCAACCGATTATAATCCAGTTGGCACCTATAGAAAATTCATCGATATAGATTCTGAATTTCTCTCTGAAGATGTCATCCTCCACTTTGCAGGCGCAAAATCTGCCATGTATGTGTATATAAATGGCACGTATGTTGGCTATTCGCAAGGCAGTAAAACGCCAGCTGAGTTTAATATTACGGATTATTTAAACGATGGTAAAAACCTTATCGCGCTACAAATGTTTCGTTGGAGTGACGCCAGTTATTTAGAAAGTCAAGATATGTTACGAATGAGTGGTATTGAACGTGAGGTTTATTTATATTCTCGACCTAAAGTTCATGTTTCTGATTTTCACGCCAACACCAATTTAGATGATTCTTTTACCAATGGCGTTTTCAAGGGGACATTTTCTATATCAAATACTAATTCAGAAAATATTTCAAAAATCATTTCTGTTGAAATTTTAGATGGTAAAAATTCAATCTTTAAAACTTCAGAAGATATCGACATACCAGCAAATTCGATAAAAGAATTTAACGCGAACACAATTATTAATGAGGTAAAACCATGGTCTGCTGAAATTCCGAATTTATATACCTTAAAAATATCATTAGATGACAATCAATTCATCACAAAACATATTGGTTTTAAACGCGTAGAAATTAAAAACAGTCAAGTACTCATTAATGGAAAAGCGGTTTACTTTAAAGGTGTTGACAGACATGAAACAGACCCTTTTTCAGGTCATGTGGTATCAAAAGCATCAATGAAAAAAGATATTAAATTGATGAAACAAAATAACATTAATGCTGTACGTTCAGCTCATTATCCTAACGACCCTTATTGGTTGGACTTATGTGACAAATATGGCTTATATGTTATTGATGAAGCCAACATTGAAAGTCATCCATTAGCTATTTCTGAAGACACTCAAATAGGTAATGAAATGCCTTGGTTGCCAGCACATATGATGCGTACACAACGCATGTACTATCGTGATAGAAATCATCCTTCCATTTATTCTTGGTCTTTAGGAAATGAAGCTGGAGAAGGTGATGTTTTTAGAGCGACCTACAAATGGCTTAAAGAACAAGATGACAATAGAATTGTACAATACGAACCTGCAGGAAAAGAAGATTATACAGATGTGTATTGTCCAATGTATCCAAAACCAGAATATCTAATCAATCATGGAAAATCAGATTCCGATAAACCATCTATCATGATTGAATATGCGCATGCCATGGGAAATTCTGTCGGAAATTTGCAAGATTATTGGGATATCATTGAAACATACCCAAATTTACAAGGAGGCTATATTTGGGATTGGGTAGACCAAAGTTTGGAGTATAAAGACGAAAATGGAAAACCTTATTTAGCTTATGGACACGATTACCATCCAGATTTACCAACAGATGGAAACTTTTTAAACAATGGTTTGGTGGACCCTTATAGAAATCCGCATCCTCATTTAACTGAAGTCAAAAAAGTGTATGAGCCAGTTCAGTTTAACTATTTAGGAAATGGAGTAATTGAAATTGAAAATAAGAATTTCTTTGCTGATTTTTCAGATAAAACACTTCAATTAAAACTATTGGTCGATGGCAAAGAAACAATACTAAAAAATGATGTTGAGCTTAATATTAAGCCACAAACCAAAGTAATAATGACTTTTCCTAAAATTCCTGAAATGTTTATTCCAGAGAGCGAGTTCATTTTAGAAGTAAGCTTAATTCAAAAAGGAGAAAATGAACTAATTCCAAAAGGACATGAAATAGCTTGGGACCAATTTGTTTTACAAGAAGGGAAAAGTTTTAATTTTCCAAAAATCGGCAAAGATTTAGAAATAATTTCTGCAGAAACTATTCAAATAAAAAATGATGTTATTGATTTAAACATCGACTCAAAATCTGGAGAAATCATATCCTGGAAACATGAGGGGAAAGAGGTAACCAATCAACCAATTCGTCCAAATTTCTGGCGTCCACCAACAGACAATGACTTAGGAAATGGTATGGACAAATGGGCTAAAGTATGGCAAGAAGCAACGTATAATTACAAAGCAGAACTAACAAGAAAACCTCAGGTTATAAAAAAACACATCACTTATGATGTGCAATACAAGTTACCAAACGATGAAGCGAAAGTTATTGCATCTTATATGATTGGTAAAAATGGGCTTATGCAAGTTACCTTAAGCTTTAAACCAAACAATAAGGAGTTGCCAAATATTCCACGGCTAGGTATGTATATGACTTTAGAAAATACATTTACTGATGCTTCATGGTACGGAAAAGGTCCCGAAGAAACCTATTGGGATAGAAAAACAGGACAAAAAACTGGTTTGTATTTAGGTGAAATTGAAAATCAATTTCATCGGTATTCTCGTCCTCAAGAAACAGGAAACAAAACAGATGTGAGATGGATGGAAGTTTCATCAAAAGATTTAAAGCTTAAAGTTTCAAGTCAAAAATTATTGAATTCGAGTGTCTGGCCTTTTGATATGAAAGAGTTGGATTTCAGCAGTGATGATGGCGCTGAATCGGCTTCAGGATTAGTACCTGTAACGACAAAACATGGTGCAGATATTAAAATTGGAAATACGGTTCAATGGAATATTGATTATCTTCAAATGGGCGTTGGAGGCGATACGTCTTGGGGACGATTGGTACATCCAGAATATACTATTCCAGCAAATAAAAACTATTCGTATTCATTTACTTTAACCCCAAGCAGCAAATGAATCAGCAACTTATAAATACTGTAAAATCTGAATTTATTAAAACCTTTAATTCTAATCCATTAATGGTTTTTTCTCCAGGCCGTATTAACCTCATCGGAGAACATACTGATTACAATAACGGTTTTGTGTTTCCTGCTGCCATAGATAAAGGTATAGTTGCAGCCATTTCTAAAAGTAATTCAGAAAAATCAACAATAATTGCTTTAAGCACTAACGAACGATTTGAGTTTTCAGTAAATAACATTGCTCCTCTTGAAAATGGAAGTTGGCAAAATTATATTTTAGGAGTTATCTCAGAGATTCAAAAAACTGAGAAACAACTTGATAATTTTAATCTTATCTTTAGTGGAGATATCCCTATTGGTGCAGGTTTATCTTCTTCAGCTGCATTAGAAAATAGTGTCGTATTCGCTTTAAACGAACTTTTTAGCTTAGGGTTTACTAAAAAAGAAATGATTTTTATTTCACAAAAAGCAGAGCATAATTATGTTGGTGTAAAATGTGGTATCATGGATCAATATGCTAGCATGTTTGGAAAAAAAGGCACTGTTTTTTTATTAGATTGTGAAAGTTTAGAGGCAAAAACTGTCATATTAAATCTTCAAGATTATTGCTTGCTTTTAATTAACACGAATGTTAAGCACAGTCTAGCAGAAAGCGCCTATAATGAGAGACGGAAAGTGTGCGAAAATGCAGCTTTAAAACTCGGTCTTAGTAGCTTAAGAGAAGTATCCTTAAACGGCTTACAAAGTATAAAAGAATCTCTTTCAGAATCTGAATATCAAAAAGCTTTATATGTAATTCAAGAAAATAGTCGTGTACTTGAAGCGTTTGAAGCAGTTAAACAAAATGACATTTCCAAACTTGGCGAATTGCTTTTTGCTTCCCACAACGGTTTACAAAACCAATACAAAGTAAGTTGTGAAGAACTTGATTTTTTAGTTGAATTTGCCAAAAACTCCAATGCAGTCATAGGTGCTCGAATGATGGGAGGAGGTTTTGGAGGATGTACAATAAATATTATTAAAAGAAACCAAATAGAAGAATTTAAAAAAGCTATTGCAAAGCAATACAAACAAAGATTTAACAACAAATGTTCATTCTATAAAGTAAACCTCTCAAATGGTACTAGTTTGTTAAATTAAACTGTCAATCCCTTAATTCTAAGCCGCACTAAATGTTTTTATATGCTGATAAAGTTCTTTACAACCTAAACCAACAATTGTTAGTTTTTTGTTGTTCGTAATAGCATTATTATGAAGCCTTGTGATAGCACTTACTCCATCCCTATCAATACTATCCAACTTTTCAATATTGATTGTAAGCTCATTTACTTTGGAGAAAATATTTTTAAAAGTATGCTGAAAAACACTGAGATTTTCTTTGGTAAGATTACCTTTAATATTGTAACAGTTATCGCAATTAGAAATTTCCAGAACCATAGGTTAGTGTTTTAGATGTATAGCTGCTGAAAATCAAATATTTAATCTAAATTCGGAAAAATAATTCTATATCTATATATTTTTCGATGAAAGGAATAAATTTTAGATTTGAATGCTGTTACAAATTAAATAATATCATCTATTAAGAAATATGACTCCAATTGTTAGGAAAGCAACATTAGAAGATCTTCCAGTTTTAATGGAATTCATGGATGGATTGGTTAATGCTGAAAAACCAATGGACCCAACTATTAAGGAAGGAAAAGTAATATACTACGACCTTTCTAAAATTATGGCAAATAAAGAATCAGATTTGTATGTTGTTGAATTAAACAACGAATTAGTTGCTTCAGGTTATGCTAAAATCAAAGATGACAGGCCTTATTTAAAACACAAAAAACAAGGGTATCTAGGTTTCATGTTTGTTCCAGAGAAGCATCGTGGAAACGGCTATAACAAACTCATTATGGATGCTTTATTGAAATGGTGTGAAGACAGAAATATCTTTGAAATTCGTTTAGACGTTTACCAAGATAATCCATCAGCTATTAAAGCTTATGAAAAAGCTGGCTTAAAAAAGCACCTTATCACTATGCGTATGAATCTGAAAGATTAAAACTTTCTATCAGGGTGAAAAGGGTTAATATCCAAAGATAGGTTTTGTTCAGAAATTATCTCAGACACCAATTTACCAGTTGCTGTAGCCATACTCCAACCCATCATTGCATGTCCAGCAGCAATGGTTAAATTATTGCATTTTTTAGATTTCCCAATATAAGGTAATCCATCTGGTGATACAGGTCGTAAACCACAAGCTGCATTATTTTTCTCCTCTTCTGTTAAATCAATATTTGGATAATATCGTTTTGCAGCATTTGCTATAGCTTCTACTCTTACTTTATTAATATTTTGATTAATTCCAGCAATTTCCATAGTACCTGCAAACCTTGTAAATCCGTTCATTGGTGTTATTGCGACCTTTGCTTCAGCTAATATTGCAGGAATAGTGATTCCTGTTTCTCTTTCAGAATTTACTCGATATCCTTTTCCTGCCTGTAACAGTAATTTAATGCCTAATTTTTTACTTAACATATTACTCCATGAGCCTGCAGCAAGTACAAATTCATCAGCTTCTATAAGCTGCTTATCAGTTTTAATTGATTGAATGATGCAATTTTTTACTTCAAGATCGACAACTCTTTCATTTGCATAAAACTGTACGCCTTTATTTTTGAGTACGTCTTTTAGCCCAGTCATAAATTCGTGTGGTGTAGTATGATGGTCACATTTAAAATACGCAGCACCAATAGCATTTATCTCAACATTTGGTTCTAATTTTTTAATCTCGGTAGCACTCACTTCTCTGGCTTCCAAGCCTAATTTATTAGCATAATGAGCAATATTTACTTCTGTTTCAAGTGCTTTTTCAGTTTGACAAAGCATAAACAATCCTTTTGTCACATAATGGGAATCTATATTTTCTCTTTCTGAAATATCTCTATAAAGATCTTGACTTAATACTGCAATATCTTTAATTACTGGTGCAGCTTTTTCTACATGGTTTTTATTACAAGATTTATTAAACGCCAATGTCCATCTTAAAAAATCTGAATCTAATCGAGGTTTTATATATAAAGGACTGGATTTATCAAACATCCATTTTATACCTTTTCGCATAACTCCAGGTGCAGAGAGTGGTATGATATGACTTGGTGATAAGTAGCCTGCATTTACATAAGATGCACCAGCATCCATATTGGACTGATCAATAACTGTAACCTGATGACCTTCATTTTGAAGGTAATAAGCAGAGGATAATCCCATTATTCCTCCTCCAATAACTACAATGTTTTTACTCATTACTATTTACTTTGAGATCTATATATTTGATAAATCTACAATAAAAAACTAATTATATCACCTGAAACCCATGTGCATAAGGATCATCTTCATCATCAATAAAGATAGTATTATATCCATAAATTTTTGCCCAACCTTGAATGCTAGGAATAATTGCTAATTTGCCATCTAAACTTGTTTCTTTTTCAACTCTTCCTATAAACTTACTTCCAATAAAACTTTCGTGAATAAATGGTTCTCCAACTTTTAGTTTTCCTTTTGCATATAGCTGTGCTAATCTTGCAGAAGTTCCAGTACCACAAGGCGAACGATCAATAGCTTTATCTCCATAAAAGACTGCATTTCTACCTGACGATGTTGGGTCGATAGGATTTCCTGTCCACAACATGTGTGTCACATCACGAATGGTTTCATTTTCTGGATGAATAAATAGGTTTGGGTATTTTTCATTAATTCGTTCTCTAACTACTTGTGAATATTGCACAATTTTGCTTGCTGTAAAATCATGCACTCCTGAAAAGTTTTGCTGAGGGTCTACAATAGCATAATAATTTCCACCATAAGCCACATCAAACATAATTTTACCTAATTCCGGACATTCAACAGTTAAACTTTCGGCAGCTAAATAGCTTTTTACGTTAGTGAGTTTTACCCAATCTACTTTTCCATTGGTTTGCTGATACTCAATTTCAACTAAACCAGCAGGCGCTTCCATTCTAATTTTTCCAGGAATTTTTGGAGTCACTAAACCTTCCTCAATGGCAATGGTAATAGTTCCAATAGTACCATGACCACACATTGGTAAACAACCTGATGTTTCAATAAATAGAATTGCAAAATCGTTTTCTGGATTGTGAGGAGGAAATAAAAAACTACCACTCATCATATCATGACCACGTGGCTCAAACATGAGTCCTTTACGAATCCAATCGAATTCTTTTAAAAAATGCTGGCGCTTTTCGCTCATGGTTGCACCAACCAAATTTGGATGCCCTTCGGTTACTACACGAACTGGATTTCCGCAAGTGTGAGCATCAATGCAAACGAACTTTGTTCTACTCATTTAATTTATTCTGAATATAACCATCCATTCGTTTTTCCATAATAGAAAGTGTCACGGTTCCTTCTTCAAGAATTACTTCATGAAATTCACGAATGTTAAATTTTTCCCCAAGAGATTCTTCAGCCTTTTTACGAAGTTCTCTTATTTTTATTTCTCCTATTTTATACGATAATGCTTGTCCAGGCCAAGAAATATATCGGTCTGTTTCGGTAGTTACTTCATGAATGGATAAGGCTGTGTTTTCAGCCATATAATCCAACATTTGTTGTCTAGTCCATCCTTTTGCATGCACGCCTGTATCAACCACTAATCTACATGCTCTCCACATTTCGTAAGTTAACTGGCCAAATTTTTCGTATGGCGTGGTGTAAATGCCCATTTCTTCAGCCAAATATTCAGAGTACAATCCCCAGCCTTCACCATAAGCCGATAAATATAGGTTTCTTCTAAATTGTGGAATGGTTTCGGGTAATTCGTTGTTCAAAGACATTTGTAAATGATGACCTGGAACTGCTTCGTGAGCTGTTAAAGCTGGAATTGTATATAACGTTCTGCTTGGTAAATTGTAAGTGTTTACCCAATAAAAACCTGCTGTTGTATCACTGTAAGATCCCGAATATCTTCCTCCTGTATAGTTAGGTGCAATTGCCGCAGGAACTGGGACAACACCATATGGTTTTCTTGGTAACGTAATAAAATACTTTGGTAGTTCAGCATCAATTCTCTTTGAAATATCACGCGCAAACATTAATAATTCTTTGGCTGTTTTTGGATAAAATTGCTCATCTGTACGAAGAAATTTTAAAAAATCTGCAAAGCTTCCTTCAAATTCTAAATCATCAATAATTTTTTGCATTTCTGCTTTAATTCTAGCTACTTCATTTAATCCAATTTGATGAATATCATCTGCTGTATATTTAGTGCTTGTAGTATAATAATTGATTCTATTTTGATAAAATGCTTCTCCATTAGGTGTAGTAGAAACCCCTAATCCTTTTCGGGTATTTGAAAAATAGTCATTCTCAAAATAGCTTTTTATTTTTTTATACTGATTTACCGCATTTTTCTGAACACTCTCTTTTGCAACTTTAATAATAGAGTCTTTTAATGCTTTTGAAAATGATTCTGGAAGTTTATGAAACGGTTTATAAAATTCGCTTTTAGTAACATCTGAAACGATGTGCTTATCATACGTAATTTCATAATTATTAAATACTGCTTTTGGTTGTGAAATACCTTCTTTAACTCCTGCTCTTAATAAATCTAAATTATAATCAACTCGTTGTGGCAACTCTTCAAGCTGTTCTAAATATTCAATTACTTGCTCTTTGTTTTTAAACCCCCTATTAGCCATTCTACTTAAATTCAAATGGAAAGCTCTCTCATTTGTAATTGGGTTCAGGTACATTTTAAACGTATGCGTATCTATTTTATCTTGTAAGACAAATAAAAGGAGCTCTCTTGAAATTTGTTCAGATTCTGATAAGCCTTCAACACTAACTTTTTCTAACTCTGCTTTAAGTGTTTTTGCAAAATCCGATTCTGCTTGATAGTATTTAATAGTGTTTTCTACAGATTCATTGCGTTTGAAATCATAATTTCTTTCTGCTTCATATTTTGCAATAATGTCATTCAATTTATCAGAACTTGAAGAGGTTTTAAAAGCTAAAATTCCAAATAAAACGAAGACAACTAAATACTTGAGCAATTTCATAATTATTCTTTTTAAATTTTTTGGCTAGTTAGTTTACCATTAACGTTTCGAGTAATTCCTAATGGATTTTCGTTCTTTAACTCGTCTGGAAGTAAGTCATTTGGCCAATCTTGAAAACTAAATGGTCTTACAAATCGTTTAATCGAATCTACACCAACCGCGGTAAATCTCGAATCTGTTGATGCTGGATAAGGACCTCCATGAAGCATTGAAGGACAAACCTCAACACCAGTTGGAACTCCATTAAATATAATGCGTCCAACTCTATTTTGAAGCGCATTAACAACGTTAGAGTATTCTGCTACTTCATTATCATCTGAAATAATAGTTCCAGTCAATTGTCCTTCTAAATTAGAAATGATTTTTTCTAATTGTTGTTTATCTTCACACTGCACAACTAACGAAAATGGTCCAAATACTTCGTGATGTAATGTTGGATTATTTAAAAAAGTATCCCCTTCAACTGTTGTCACAACTTGTCTTGCATAATTAGGTTCTACATCATTTTCATAACCAGCTAATACTTTTATTCCGCTTTGTGATAATGCTTTAGATTTATTAGTCTCGTATGCTCCAGCAATATTTGGATGCAACATACAAGACGGTTCAACTTTTACGATTTCTTCAGCTAAAGTATTCACAAAACTGGTCAACCCTTCAGATTTCACACCAATAATCAAACCTGGATTTGTACAAAACTGCCCTGTTCCTAAAGTAATTGAGCCTGCATACGTTTTAGCGATTGCTTCAGCTCTATTATTTAATGCTTGTGGCAAAATAACAACTGGATTAATACTTCCCATTTCAGCAAATACTGGAATTGGTTCATCTCGTTTTGCAGCTAAATCGTATAATGCTCGACCACCATGAATACTGCCTGTAAAACCAACTGCCTTCACTTTAGGATGCTGTACTAATTGTTGTCCAACTTTTATTCCGCTAGAATTAAGGTTAGAAAATACACCATTAGGCATACCAGTTTTTTCTGCAGCCTTAATCACTGCACTACTAACCATTTCGCCTGTTGCTGCATGCATTGGATGCGATTTTACAATTACAGGGCATCCTGCTGCAAGGGCTGCTGCTGTATCTCCTCCTGCTGTTGAAAATGCGAATGGAAAGTTTGATGCTCCAAAAACAACAACTGACCCTAAAGGCACATTCATTTTTCGTAAATCTACTTTGGGTAGTGGTTTTCTATCTGGTTGTGCAGTATCTATAGATGCATCTACCCAATTACCTTCTTCT
This sequence comes from Gaetbulibacter sp. S0825, assembly GCF_011777505.1. Taxonomy (GTDB): domain Bacteria; phylum Bacteroidota; class Bacteroidia; order Flavobacteriales; family Flavobacteriaceae; genus Pontimicrobium. The sequence continues at coordinate 188,651 of NZ_JAATJT010000001.1, forward strand.
ACATGATTCGCAAAAGCATGTAATTGCCCAAGCGTTCTTCCTCTTTCTCCCATAGCTCTTCCATTTGGTAATCCGCTTTCTGAAGAATAAACCTGTAATAACTCATCGCCTAATGCCTCTATTTCGTCTGCAATAGCTCTAAGAAATTGTGCTTTTTTTGCTCCTGAAGTTTTGGAATATGTTTTGAAAGCTTCGGCAGCTAATTCTGCTGCTTGATTAACCTCATCTTGAGAAGCCTCAGTTATTTCCCATTGGTTTTCTATGTTCAACAAAGGATTAAACGTTTTAAACGTTTTACTCCCTTTGGCTGATAGTTGATTTCCTATATAATTTTTTCCTGTTATCATTGATTTTCAATTCTTTTTAGGTGAGTTTCAACATCGACAGGTTTATGTACTATTTTGGTTGAAACCGGATATTTTTCTAATAAATTTTTTGGTCTAATTGGTCGTTTTTCAAAACCACCTCCACAATTAGAACATACATGCTGTAATACACTCTCAACACAATCTTTACAGTAGGTACATTCAAACGTACAAATCATTGCCTCACTAGAATCGTTTGGCAATGATTTGTTGCAATGTTCGCATGTTGGTCTTATTTCTAACATATATTACATAACTATACTAGCTCTTGTAAATTCTTATATTCTGGAAGTGTTGGTCTGGTTCTCATTCCTTTTGCAATAATTGCTAATACTTTTGTTCTTTCTTCTCCAAAGAGAGGTAAACGAGGTGCACGCACATTTTCGGTTCCTATTCCAGTAGCTACTTCAGCAAGTTTAATATTTTGCACTAATTTAGGGTTAATATCTAACTCTAGCAACGGTAAAAACCATCTATAAATTTCTATTGCTTCTTTTATTCTACCTGCTTTTTGCAGTTCATAAATCGCAACTGTTTCTCTTGGAAAAGCACAAACTAAACCAGCTATCCATCCATCGGCTCCCATTAATAGACTCTCAAGAGCAACAGTATCGACTCCTGTCATTATTTTAAGCCTATCTCCAAATCTGTTTTTTATTCTCGTTACATTAGATATATCTCTAGTTGATTCTTTTACAGCTTCAATATTATCACATTTTAAGAGCTCATCAAACATATCTAAAGTCACTTCAATTTTGTAATCTACAGGATTATTATACACCATAATTGGCAACGAAGTATTATTGGCAACAGCTTTAAAATATTCTACGGTTTCTCTATCTCCAGCTTTATATCTCATTGGAGGCAACATCATTAAACCTTTTGCACCATCATCTTCTGCTTTTTTCGCCGCTGCAATAGCACCTTTAGTTGATTGCTCAGCTACATTCATTAACACAGGAACTTTTCCATTTACTATTTTGACTGTTTCTTGCGTTAGAATGCTTTTTTCCTCATCTAATAATGTACTTGCTTCTCCTAAGGTTCCTCCTAAAACAATACCATGAACTCCAGCATCTAATTGTGCTTTGATATTGGTTTCAAACATCTGTAAATCTAAAGTATCATCATTTGTGAACTTTGTTGTTACTGCTGGTATTACGCCTTCCCATTTTAAACTCATTGTAATTAATTTTGTTTTGATAAAATTACACTAGAAATCAAATAAAAAATAATGTCGTTTTATCCAAAATACATACAATATTATCCTCAATAAATAATTAAAATTATATATTGAATATTATTTGCATATTTTAGCGTTATGAAAGTATTACCATTTCAAATACCTAAACCTGAAAATAATGCCTTGATTTATCAAGAAGACAAAGAATTGATATTCTATGACAAGCTTCACCAACATGAAGAGATACAGGTGAGTTATATTGCTAAAGGCGAAGGTACACTTGTTGTTGGAGACACCATTAATTATTACAAAAAAGGAGATGTTTTGGCAATTGGGAGCAATTTGCCACATGTGTTTAAAAGTGAGGCAAGTACTAATATTCAATCAGAAATGTTAACCTTATTTTTTTCAAAAGATGCTTTTGGAAAAACCTTTTTTCAATTAGAAGAATTAAGAGAATTGAAACCGTTTTTTAAAAAAGTAGATTATGGTTTTAAAGTATCACCTAAATCAAAAATACTAGAAACTTATTTTTTGCAATTAGCTAAAAGTAGTAAACTAACACGTTTTATAATATTATTGGAAATCTTAAAAACGCTTTCCAAGTCTAAAACCCAAGCTTTGTCTTCTTTTATTTATGACAAAAAATATACGGATAGTGAAGGGAAACGTATGAGAAATGTTTTAGATTTTACCATGCAAAACTATCATCAACAAATTAGTTTGGACGACATAGCTCAAGTGTCGGCTATGACTAAAAATGCATTTTGTAAATACTTTAAAAAGCGCACCAACAAATCCTATTTCACTTTTTTAAACGAGTTGCGTATTGAGAACGCTTGTAAATTACTCTTATCTAAAGAAGGTTTTTCAATTGCCGAAATTGCCGAAAAATCTGGGTTTAATAATATTTCAAATTTTAATAGGCAGTTTAAATCGATAAAAAAAAGGGCACCTTCAGAATATCGAAAAGCTAAAACTATTTAAACTTATATCTTTTTAACGTAATCTGTAATAATAACGATTTGCGTTGGACCTACTTTTCCTTCGATGTATTTTTCGTTATCTCTATCTAAACGGATATTTCGAACAGCAGTTCCTTGCTTTGCCACCATACTAGAGCCTTTTACTTTAAGATCTTTTATAAGCACCACAGAATCTCCAACCTCTAAAATTACGCCATTAACATCACGATGTATTACCTTATTTGGGTCGTCTTCACCTTCACCTGTTGCTTTTGCAAACTCAAGTGTTTCTTCATCCAAATACATCATGTCTAACAAGTCCTGCGGCCAACCCTCTTTTCGTAACCTAGAAAGCATTCTCCATGCAACTACTTGAACAGCTTTATGTTCGCTCCACATACTATCGTTTAAACATCGCCAATGGTTTGCTTCTGTAGCTTCTGGATTTTCAATTTGTTCAGCACATATTTTACACGCCATAAGTGCGTTTTCTAAATTCTCGTCTTTTGATGGAGGCACTACATACACTTGAAGATTTTCATCACTTGAACATAACTCACAAACTGAATTACTTCGTTTTTTTAACTCTCTTTCTAAACTCATTTTTGAATGCTATTTTACTTTGCAATGATACATTTATATAGTTGCTTCTACAAGTTGTTCAGTTCTTCTCTTAACTTCTTTGTCATTCCTTTTACAACCATATCGTAACTATGGTCTATGAGTTCAAAAACTAATTTAGGTGATAATTCATTTTTATGAATTGCCAAAGTATTCCAATGTTTATTACTTACGTAAGGGCCTGCATAAACGCTCTCGTATTGCTCCCTAAGTTCAATTGTATATTCTGGATCGCATTTTACTGTTACTGAAGCTTCTCCTTTCTCAAACTTATCTAAAGGCGCCATTAAGAACATTTTGTTCATTACTTTAAATACAAGCGTGTTTTCGTCAAACGGAAAACTCTCAGTCGCAGCTTTTTTAGATAAACAATGGTCTCTAATTTGATCTATGTGCATTAATCTATAAGTTTTTGGTCTTTATCTTCAATTTTTAAAGATCCATAATCCAGTTTCCATCCAATAGTTTGTACAATATTCTCTATTAGCAAAATAGCCTCTAAGGCTTCTTTTTGTGCAGCTTGATATAGTCCGCTTTCTGGAATTTTATCCTTTATATGAATCTTAGCTTCGTTCTGTAAGTCTGTAAGGTCGTTTGCTTCAAATCTATTGAAATAACCATCTTTTTTATCGTAATAATCTAAAGTGGTTTCGATTGATAATACTTCTGCTTCAGGAAAATTTTGTAATACAAGTGTTTTAGTATTCGAATTTGCTTTCATTTCAACTTTAGACAAATCAAAACCAATATAGGCTTTAGCGTTAACTACGACTAGAGCTTTCTTCTTACTAGTTATAAGTTTTAAGAATTTTTGCTTGACATCTTGATAATGATAAATTTCAGCAAAATCCCCTTCAACTGTTATGAATTTGCAAACGCTTTTTACTTTATCCAATAGGATAACAGATTGTGAATTAGCCAATTTTTTTGATTGCAGATATTTGATGTAAGTAATAGCTCCAATACTTAATAAAATTCCAAAAATAGTTCCTAAAAATACTTCCATACTATTCGTATAACTTATATAACACAGGTTTACTTGGTGTCGCATCGTTTTCAAATGGTGCTATTTGAAGATTGAGAATGTATTTACCATCTTCAATATTATTTGGCACAAAAATAAACTCTGTAATGGTAGCTTCAGTACGTATTTTTCCATCGGTATTCCAAAAGGCATTGTGTGCTAGCAATTCGCCATCATCTCTTTCTCTATCAACACTTGGCAAATCAATAAGTAAGTGTTTTACACCTTTACTTTTTAAGTAAACAGCTGCTTCTTCTAATAAATATGGTGGATTTGTATTTGAGTAATGTTGCGTTAATTTTTCGGTAGTATTTGGCAATGTTCTTATAATAACTGCTTCACGCTTTTTATTTCCAATGGCAAAACGTAATTGCTTTGCCGAAATCACAAAATCATCTCCTAATTTTTCAGGTGCCACGGTTATTACCTCAGCAACAAAAAAGAACTGTTTTAAACATTGGTTAATACTGTACTTTTTTTCTGTGATATGTCCAACGCATTCGGTATGTGTACCGTGAGCATGCGGATTAAACTGAATGTTATTAAAATTTACTGGAGCTCCATGTTCAACGCTTACAATAAAATCATCCATTTTTACTGGTTCTATAATAGGCTCATCAATATACCAAGCATTTACGTTGCTTTTTGTGGCTCGCAGAGGAATGGAAATATCTAAAGGTTTATCTATATATATAGCGTAGGTACGACTGTTTACGTTTATAACTGCTTTCATGTAATATGGTTGTTAAGCGTAAATTTAAGGATTATATAAGAAAAAGACTTGATGAAATTCCATCAATTAAAAATTTCCCTTTTTGGGTTGCTTGTAGCTTCTCGATACAATTGCTATCGCAATCACTCGAAGTGACAACAAGTAATTGTTGATTAATAAATTCTTTAGAGGCTGTTAGCAAATGCTCTTTAAAATCGAGTCCGAAATCTTTTTCGATTTTCTTTAATGAAACTCCCCAAATAGTACGCAAACCTGTCATAATATACTCATTAAACCTATCCTTTTTAGAGAGCATTTCCACAGTTGAAGGTAATTCGTTTTGCTGAATAGATTTAATATATTTTGTGTTATTTGACACATTCCAACTTCGTTGATTATTATTAAACGAATGGGCTGATGGGCCAATTCCTAAATAAGATTTCCCTTGCCAATAGCTTGTGTTGTGTTTAGAGAAATAATCAAGTTTTCCAAAATTAGAAATCTCGTATTGTACAAAGCCGTGTTTCTCGGTTTCTGTTATTAAATGATTAAAATGCTCTAGTGCCAATTCTTCATCAATTGGTGGATAAGTTCCTTTTTCAATGAAGCTGTCTAAGGCTGTTTTTGGCTCAACTGTTAAGGCATAACTAGAAATATGATTAACTCCAAAATTAAAAACTATCTGTAGATTTTGATTCCACTTATCTAAACTCATGTTTGGAATACCGTAAATTAAGTCAATGGTAATGTTATCGAAATGACGAGTCGCTTCCTTCAAACATTCTTTTGCTTCTGTTGCATTATGCGCACGATTCATGCTTTTTAAATCGTCTTCGAAAAAGGATTGAATGCCAATACTTAAACGGTTAATTGGACTTTTAGATAATTGGATTATTCGATCTTTAGATAAATCATCTGGATTAGCTTCTAATGTAATTTCTGGGTTTTCTACAACTTGATAGCTTTTATAAACAGCATCAATCAACAATTTTAATTCTTCATTCGATAATAATGAAGGTGTGCCTCCACCAAAATAAATGGTTTCAATAGATTGGTTTTGAAGTTCGCTTTTACGAATCTCCAATTCTTTTACAAGTGCTTGGAGTAATTCATCTTTCTTCTTTAATGACGTCGAAAAATGAAAATCGCAGTAGTAGCATGCTTGCTTACAAAATGGTATGTGGATGTAGATTCCTCCGATGATTTAAAATTTAAGGTTAAAAATGTGGATTCCTACCTTCGCAGGAATGACAATAAAGCTACTTTTTTATTCTTTTTTCATTGTTTTTTACAAAGCTTTCCCAGCCAGAATAACTTTTACCAACCGTTACTTTTCCCGAATTATAAAAATGACACACAGCAGCTGCTAAACCATCGGTTGCATCTAGGTTTTTTGGTAGTGTTTTTAATCCTAATGTGCTTTGCAGCATTTTTGCGACTTGTTCTTTACTTGCGTTACCATTTCCAGTAATGGCCATCTTAATTTTTTTTGGTAAATATTCGGTAATTGGAATTTGTCGTGATAATCCTGCTGCCATGGCAACACCTTGCGCTCTTCCTAATTTGAGCATACTTTGTACGTTCTTTCCAAAGAAAGGCGCTTCAATTGCTATCTCATCTGGATGATGTGTATCGATAAGTTCTATGGTACGTTCAAAAATGAGTTTTAGTTTTAAATAATGATCATCATATTTTTTCAAACTGAGTTCATTAAGTTGCATAAACTGCATTTTTTTACCAACCACTTTTATGAGCCCAAAACCCATAATGGTTGTTCCAGGGTCAATACCCAATATAATTCGTTCTTTATTATCCATTAATCACAATATCTACAACCACTTAAAGCTACTGAAAGTCCTACAGTCGCATACACTAAATCTCCGTTAAATGAGAAACCATCTGCAACCGCATCATATTTGTTTTTACTTGTAAAGCTTTTTGCATAAGCAACATCTACAAAAAGAGACAACTTACGCGATAAACTAAAGTAAACATCCAACCCTACTAATCCATTTAAATAGGTGTACGTGTTTTCAGAATCATTTAATAAGGGTTTTGTAAAGCTTATTCCTGGTCCAGCATGTGCTTGAATAGTCATTTCTTGTGGCAAGAAATTCAATAAATCATAAAAATCGTACACAATCTGTGCATTAACGCGTGTGTAATTAAGTTTAAAATCTAAAGACCCTACATCGCTTTTTGACCTATTATACCCAACATCAAGTTTTGCTCCCAATTTGTTAGGCTTAAACATATATCTAATCCCAAAGTTAATGGTTGGCAAGTTAATATCTTTAGCATAATAACCATCGTTTTCACCATTATCAATTGGGTTGTTTACACCTAATGCTAGTTGTAATCGGATTTTTTCAGTATCTCCTTGAGCAAAACTAAAGGACATCACACTAAATAGGAATAAACAAAGTAAAGGTCTTTTATATTTATTTTTTATAAAGGTCATTTACAATAATAGTTTTAATTTGTGACAAAATGATTAGCGGACTTCCATACAAAACTAAGCAATTCTTTTTTGTACTTATTAAGTTAAGTATAGTTGTTGGTGCTGCCTATTTTATTTATAATAAACTTACAAATAATGATGAATTAGATTTTTCCTCATTTCTTGATTTTTTATCCAAAAACAGTGTTTTTTCGCTTAAAAACATCATTTTTCTATTGTTTTTAACCTTTTTTAATTGGTTTTTTGAAATTATAAAATGGCAAAATCTAGTGAATTCTATCTCTAAAATTTCTTTTTTTGAAGCGCAAAAACAAAGTTTAGCTTCGCATACAGCGTCTTTATTTACTCCTAATAGAATTGGAGATTACGCCGCTAAAACTATCTATTTTGGTGGACACCTAAGAAAAAAAGTAGTCCTCTTAAATTTAATTGGGAATATGTCTCAAATGCTTATGACACTTTTGTTCGGAATCGTTGGTGTTTTTATGATTACTTCTCAATATGAGGTCGATATTTCTTATTACAAATTAGTGCGATTACTCACTTACACTTTAATAGGTATTGTTGCTATTGGTTTTGGTGTGTCATATAAGCGATTTCAAATTAAAGGGTTTTCATTTTCAAAAATATGGGCTTTTGTTAAAGGGTTGCCTGCAAAAATGCATATTAAAAATATAATGTTATCACTCCTTCGATATGTAATTTTTTCATTTCAATTTTATTATTTGTTTGTGTTGTTTGGAATAGACATCGCATATATAGATGCTATGGTTTTAATAAGCACCATGTATGTAGTGGTTTCCATAATACCAACCATATTTATTTTTGATGTTGTCGTTAAGGGAAGTGTTGCTTTGTACGTCTTTGGTTTTGCCGACATCAATAATATTACCATTTTGAGCGTTACTACATTAATGTGGCTATTAAATTTTGTGCTTCCAAGTATTTTTGGAAGTTACTATGTGCTTAATTTTAATTTGCCAACAGCTTCTAACTTTGATGACTAAATGATTTTTATCATTATAATTACAACCATTTTATATGCCCTATTAATAGGCTTTTTTGTTATTGGATTTAACAGAGTCAAAACTTTCGAGGAGACATTTTTAAGGAATCAAACACGTTTTACTATTATTGTTCCTTTTAGAAATGAAGAAGAAAATCTGCCAGATTTAATCAAGTCGCTAGAGAATTTAAACTACTCCAAGAATCATTTTGAAGTGATTTTTGTGGATGATGATTCTACTGATAATTCGGTAGAATTATGCTCACGATTGTTGAGTTATTCGCAATTAGATTTTAAAATCATTAAAAACAAACGCAAATCTAATTCACCAAAAAAAGATGCTATTACTACAGCTATTAATAAAGCTAAATACTACTGGATTTCAACCACAGATGCCGATTGTGAAGTTCCAAACAGATGGCTTGAAACATGCAATTCCTTTATAAACAGTGAGGATGTTGCTATGATTGTTGCTCCAGTAACATACACATCGACAGAGACTTTTTTCAAGCAATTTCAAACCTTGGATATTTTAAGTCTTCAGGCGGCTACCATTGCTGGTTTTGGGCTTTCAGTGCCTTTTTTATGTAATGGTGCCAATTTTTTGTATCGAAAAGATCTATTTGAAGAACTTAATGGCTTTGATAATAATAACGATATTGCTAGTGGCGATGATATTTTCTTGCTTGAAAAAGCGGTGAAAAAATATCCTAGATTAGTAAAGTACCTAAAATCTGAAAACGCCATTGTACAATCTAAAGCTGAAAATTCTTTGTCTAATCTTATTCAACAGCGTATTCGTTGGGCAGCCAAAACAAGCAATTACAAAAACACTTTTGGAAAATTTGTTGGTTCATTAGTTTTATTAATGAATGCTTTAATTGTCATTACCCTCTTTTTAAGTGTCTTTGGATTATTTAACTGGGTTTATTTTGTTGGGTTTTTAATACTCAAATTATCTGTTGACTATGTGCTAATAGCTAAATCAGCAAAGTTCTTTAGCCAAACTAGTCTTTTAAGTAGTTATTTTTTTAGTGGTCTACTATATCCATTTTTTTCTGTATTTATTGCTTTTAAAGCGATGTTCTCAAAATATAAATGGAAAGGCAGAAGTTTTAAAAAATAAGTATCTTTCCAATCGATATGCAAAAACTATCCAACTACAAAACATCTAATCCTGCATTCTCAAATTATTTCTGGGAAAACAGCCCTGATACTTCAAAAACCATGAGTGTTCGTGGCATTATTGTTAAATCAATGGTTTGTATTTTAATTATTTCTATAATAACAGCTTTTGTTTGGAAATTATACGACAATGGCACTAATGTTAGGTGGTTTACAATTGGTGGTATGTTGGCTGCCATAGTCATAAGTATCGTTATTTCGGTTAGGCAGCATTGGGCAAATTTTTTAGTGCCTTTATATGCCGTTGCAAAAGGCTGTTTTTTAGGTGGCTTTAGTGCTTTTATTAAAGCTAAATTTCCTGAATTACCATTTCAAGCCATTGGCGTCACTATTGTTACTTTTTTTACCATTTTAGTGTTATACCAAACACGAATTATTATAGTTACCAAAAAGCTTAGAAGTGTTATTGTAACTGCTGCTTTTTCGATTATGATTGTTTATTTGATATCTTTTGTATTGAGCTTATTTGGCATTAAAACATTTATTTGGGGAACTTCTTGGGTAGCGATAGTGTTTAATATTATTGCTGCTATTGTTGCTACATTTACATTGCTATTGGACTTTGATTATATTGAAAAACATAAGAACAAAGCCGACAAATACAAAGAGTGGATTGCAACTTGGGGGTTATTGGTGTCGCTGGTTTGGTTATACACAGAAATTTTAAGACTCATGCGAACTTTCGCTATTAAGTTCTAATTACTCTACCTTAATTATTATTGGAATTTTAAACTCCGATTTAACCTGTTGTCCTCGTTTTATTGCTGGAGAAATTTGCGGCAAATTATTTAGACTTTCGGTTAAAAATGTGTTTATTTCTGGGATTTGAGAAGTGATTTTTGGATTATTTTTAATATTTAAAACGCTTAAGTTTCCTTTCTCAGAAATAACAAAAGACATCTCTATAGTATCATTTAAATCTTCTGTAACTACAATTTTTCTTAATGCTAATTGCGAAGTGATATGGTTGGCAAGTATCGTTTGAAAACATTGTTTACGAAGCGCCTTGGTGTCTGATGAACTACAATCATCAAACGAAGGATATTCATCTACCTCGTTCCAGTTAAATGTTTCAAGCTCTTCTTTAACAATGTCTTTAGAATTCACTTTTTTCTTGTCGAAATAATCGCAAGATGACAAGCAAACAATAAGAATTAAAAACTTTAGATACTTCATTGTTAGAAACTGAAGTGGAAAAGTACGATTTTTTTAAAATTAATCGGTCTTCATAAATTTCTCTTTTTTCAATTCGTCTATTTTATGGTTGACAAGCGTCTTGAATTTACTCTGCGGAAATCTGCTATTAAAGTTCTCAAATAGTTTAATGCGAGCATCAATATCTTCATAATATTGGTCTTTAACATAAATTGACAAAAAGTGTGCTCGCTCATTTTTTGGATTTTCATCAATCGCTTTTTTATAAGCGTCTATCGATTCTTTATATTTTTTTTGCCGACTGTAAACACCTGCTAGTTTAATGTATTCTTCATCTAAAGCTATGTCTTGTAAAATCAAAGATTGCAGCATGTATTTCTCGGCATTTTTAAAATCTTCGATACGTTGATGTAATTCGCCTTGAATAAACAGATTCTCTGTATTCTGCGAATCGAATTCTAAAACTATTTTACCGTGTTCTATGGCCTTCTCAAACTCATATTGTAACATATAACAATTACGTAATTTCTCATGTATAAACAGTAATGACTCATTAAGTGCTACTAGTTTTTCAAACCATGTAGCAGCATTTTTATAGTCTTGCTGCCTGTAAAAATTTTGAGCTTTTAAGCTAATGAGTTCCTTATTATTGGCATACGAGTTTAAACCAATATCTATGTATCTATCAACCACTTGATGGTTTCGTTTTGTTAAATGATGTTTCGCAATTTGAAAAATGGCTTTTTGATGTGTGCTATCTAAATCAAACGCTGTTTTAAATCTGTTTTGGTCTGTTGAATCTCCCAATTTTTGTAATATCAAACCGCTTTCATAGTGATAATTTGGATTTCTATAATCAATATCGATAAGCTTATAAAACACCTTTAAAGCTTCTTTGTGTTTTTTAACTCTGGTTAATAGTTTAGCATAATCAAACAAGGTTAAAGCATCCTTTGGATTATCCTTCAGGCTATTTTCATAATTAATTAAAGCCTCATCATAATTCCCTAAAGCTATATATGCCTTGGCCATTTTGTTGTAAACCTCATCTTGATTTTCATAGCTTTTATATGCTTCAATCGCTTTGGTGTAATTACCACGCAAATACAAACTATCAGCTAGATGCAATGTGGATGTTTGCGCATTTATTGTTGCAAAGCAAATTAAAATCAATATTTTGAATAGAAATTTCATATTATTTATACCTTAAAAATAAACAACGAAAAGCCAAAGTTTACACTAAGGCTTTTCAATTTACACCAATAATTTTCAAATAAACTTATAACCAACTAATTTTTCTTTTCTCCTAACTCATACATTATTGGTAAAGAATAAGGTACAATTACCGTAACTCCTTTGTGTTTTCCGGGAGTCATTTTTGGCAATGCTTTTAATACTCTTATGGCTTCTTTTTCTAATTCTGGATGTTTGGCCCTAACTCTAATAGATTCAATATATCCTGTTTTGTCTATCTTAAACATAGCCAATATTTTTTGTCTTGGTTCTATCTCGGAGTCTATATTTTTTTGTAAATTTTTGCCAAATTCTTTAGAGATGAAATTAGCTAAACTGTTTTTAAAGCATTCTTTTAGTTTATCGCTAGAAGAGGTCACATCACAACCTGGATAAATTGGTGATTCATCGAGAGCTACTAAAGGTACTTCCTTAGAGTCTTGTTTTTCTACATCCTTTTTAGAATTTGAGTTTTCCGTTGTCAAATAACTAATAATCGCATTAGGGCTCTCTTTTACTTCAAAAACAATAGGCAACGAAAAAGGCACTACCACTCTTTTACCTTTTTGTTTTCCAGGAATCATTTTTGGGAGGCTTTTAATCACTCTTATGGCTTCTTCTTCTAATTTTGGGTGTGGAGCTCTCGCTTTTATATTAACAATTCTACCTTTTTCATCTATTTTAAACATAGTTATAATTGTTTGTCTTCCTAACAAGCCTAAATCTCCAGCTAAATTTGTATTAAAGTTTTTAACCACATGCTTTTGAACAGCTTGAGACGTACACTTTCTTTGCTCTTCTGCAGAATTGAGCATTTTACATTCTTTAGACATAGGTGGTTGTTCTATATGTGAGTAAGGGACTTCAATATCTTGATTTTTATTAGGAACTTCTTCATGTTTGATTTTGTTGTTAGAAGGTTTATCATCTGTTTTGTCGGCTACTTGAAAAATAATTGGTAAGGAATAAGGTACCACTACTGTTTTACCTTTTTGTTTTCCTGGAATCATTTTTGGCAGGCTTTTAATGACTCTTTTGGTTTCTTCTTCTAGTTTAGGATGTGGAGCTCTCACCATAACATCTACAATATTTCCTTCCTTGTTTATTTTAAACATGGCTCTAATGGTTTGTCTTCCTACTAAGCCTAAATCATTAGCAAGCTTGGTATTAAAATTTTTCTGAACATGTTTTGATATAGCGTCAGACGTACATTTTCTTTGGCCTTCTTCTGGTAGCGTTTCACAATCTTCAAACATTGGTGGTTGCTCTATTGAAGCGTAAGGGACTTCTACCTCATTTAGCATTCTTAATTCACCTTCTTTTTGTTTATCACTTTCTGGACTTGAAAAAGTTGCTGTAAAATATTCAGATGCTATAACTAACTTTTCATAAAAGTCATTGTTTTTGAGTAATTCCATCTTTTCGTCATGTTCTTTTCTTTCTTCATCTGTTAAATTACTATAATCATCAATTACCATCCTAATTGTATTTGGTGTGGCTCTTTCTTCCCATTCTTTTTTTGCTTTTTCTGTTTTTTTATATGCTAAAAAAGCATCAAAGTCACCCTTAATTATTCCAAAACCATTATGAATTTTCTCTGCCAATCCATCTACAGCATCTAATGGCAATCTTCTAGGGTCTTCATCAATAAATTTCTGAAACGCCATGAACTTATAATATTCTTCTTTTGTATATATGTACTTATTATAATTTGGTAAGCACTCATCAGCTATTTTCTTCAGTGAAACGCCTTCTTTTTCTTTTTGTACTAGCTCTTTATAAAACTTTTCTTTTAGGTTTTCACTAGATACTTCTTGCAAGTTTGTATTTGAAACCGAAGTTGTTTGTGCATTTGTTGTAAACACCAACATGACAAATACTACTGGAATCAACAAAGCATATTTAAACTTTACTATTTGTTTTGATTTTGATTTTGATAACATCATGATTCGTTTTTTAATTAATGATTTCTTAAAAAATGCATTTATAAAAGATACATTTTGCGTGTCGAAAACCTGTGTTAATAAATTTTGATAATAGTCCGACTTATTTTGAGTCTTTAACGCCTCTTGGTCGGCAATAAATTCGTGTAGTGAGCGTATTCGAGCTTGATACATATACACTAATGGATTAAACCAAAATACAATACGTTGTATCTCGAAAAACAAAAGGTCTAACGTATGTTTTTGAGTAACATGTACTAACTCGTGCTTTATGATGACTTTTTGTTCTTCTTCTTTCAGGTTAGCACCTAAAAACACATAATGGAAAAATGAAAATGCCGATGTACTGTTTATTAATTTTACTAATAACACATTGCCTTTCCATTGCTTAGGATTTTTATAAATAAGTAGAAAAATATGGATGATTTTAAAAAGGAACAACAGGCTAGCAAGTACAACTCCTACGTAAAATAATGTTTCGAGATTCCAAGAAAATGCTTGTTTTGTTATTTCAACTTCAGGTAGTATTACTGCTGTTTTACTTACTGTCTGGTTTCCTATAAATACTTCTGGTAAGCTTACAATATAATCTTTAGGTACTATTTCTTTAAAAGCTGAAACTTTAACAAATGGAAGTATTAAGGATAATAATGATGTGCCAATTAAGTAAAACCTGTTCCAATTAAAAAACGTTTCCTTTTTTAAGAATACATCGTACACTAATAAAAAGAATATTTGAAAAGCCACAATTTGAATAATATACTGCATCATAACTATTCCTTTTTATTGATTTCCTTTAACACCGATTCGAGCTCGTTTAAATTGATATCATTCTTTTTTACAAAGAAAGATACCATGCTCTTAAAAGACCCTTGAAAGTAATTATCTACCAATTTATTAAGTGATTGGTTGCTATAATCTTGCTGTTGCACAAGAGGAAAGTATATATGTCCTTTGCCTTTCTTCTCATAATCCACAAAGCCTTTACTTTCAAGAATTCTAACAATTGTTGATACTGTGTTGTAAGCTGGCTTAGGTTCTGGAAGCACATCTATAATGGCTTTTACATTGGCCTTTTTTAATTGCCATAGCACTTGCATAATGTCTTCTTCGGCTTTTGTTAATTGCTTCATTTGTAACTAAGTTTTTAGTTGAATAATAAACAAATATAACTAAATATTTAGTTTGAACTAATTTTTTAGTTAAAAAATGTAACAATTAGGGTGTATCTTCGTCATACATTCAGTATTAATGACATAGATAATTAATGGATATATTATTAGTTTTTGTAGCTGCTCTATTTATGCTATTAGGCATTATAGGTAGTTTTTTACCCATATTACCAGGGCCTTTAACCAGTTGGTTTGGGCTTTTAATTTTACACCTCACAGATGCCATACCTATGAATTGGACGTTTCTTGGGATATGGCTAGCAGTTGCTATTATAATTTGGTTACTCGATTATTTTATTCCTGCCATGGGAACCAAAAGGTTTGGAGGTAGTAGGTATGGTATGATTGGTACTACCATTGGGCTTCTAGTTGGGTTGTTTTCACCTATTCCATTTGGAATTATTATTGGTGCTTTTGTAGGTGCTTTAATTGGAGAACTCATCAATAAGAATGATAAAGACGTTGCATTAAAAGCTGCTTTTGGGTCTTTTCTTGGGTTTTTAACCTCTACTTTTCTAAAATTTATTTTTGCAGTGATTTATTTAGGACTCTTCTTTATGAAAGTCTGGGAATACAAAAGTGACTTGTTTTAAAACAAAAACCTTATGACCAACAGAGTTAGTCATAAGGCGTGTCAATTGCTATTAATTCAACAAATAAATTAGAGGGATAATTTTAATTCTTCGTTGTCTTTTCAAATATAAGTAAGAGTACAAAAAATTTGTTGCGGTTTTACCGTAGACTTACTACGGTAAAACCGTAATATTCAACAATGACTAGTGTTTAAGGAAAAAAAATTTACGCAGCAAAAGTAAATTTTAACATTTAAGTGCGAATAGGTTTACGCACTTATTACAAAAAGCCTTTTTGTCTTGCTTCTTTTAATAGAGTTTCGTCTTTACCATCTTCAACGTCAAACAATAATTTTAAGTGTTTTTTACGTTTTTCAATGGCGCTCATAGATAAATCTATATGCTCTTTAAGAGATTTTGTTTTTATTCCTTGAGATAATAAATGAAGGATTTTTCTATTTGTTTCATCTAAATAGATGTCACTTGTTATAGCTGTGTTTAAAAAAGTATTGACCGTACTACTATAATATGGAGGACTAGATAATATATGTTGAAATGCTTCTGCTAATTCGCTAGACGTTAAATCGCTTTTAATTAGTAAACCTTCTGGATTTATACCTTTAATGATGTTTAAAATTCTGAAAGACTCATTAAACATAGTGAGTATAATCACTTTCGCATCTGGTAAATAGACTCTAGCTATTTTGGCTAAATCTTCTCCAGATGTAATTAAACCATCTTTTGAAGCTGGTAAGCTTATATCAAAAAAGCATATATCATAAGGTTCGTTTTTTGCTGCCTTTAATATTAGCTCATTTGCTATATCGCAATCGTGCGCAATATCTATATCTAAATGCTGATGCGGTTTTTTTGTAGCAACCAAAGTCATTTGGTAGCCTTCAATAATCATTGGGTGATCATCGACCATTAGTATTTTTAAATGTTGCTCCATAATAGCTATTTGACTGGAATAAATATTTTAATAGTTGTCCCACTATCAATTTTAGAAAATATTTCGGCTTTCCCTTCTATTTCTTTAACTCTAGAGTCAATATTTTTTAAGCCTATTCCTTTTCTGGCCTTATTGACGTTAAAGCCGGAACCATTGTCTTCAATGGCACATAAAATTACGTTATTTTTTAGTTGGAAACTAATTTTTACAAGGCTTGCATTAGCATGTTTGTAAATATTTTGCATCGTTTCCTGTAACATTCTGTATATGTGAATTTTAGTTTTGTTCGGCATTTCCTCCCAATCTATGGTATCATCATTAGAGAACTCAAACTCTAAATTATAGGCTGTGGTTTGGGTTTCTATTAATGCTTTTATGATGTCTATAAAACTTGAATCTGATACAAAATCGGAATTTAAATCATGAGATATTTTTCTAATTTCGGTTTCTATAGTCTTTAGTTGGTCTATATAATGGCTTCTATTTTTAGCAGCTTCTTCTGTTTGCACTAAGTTTAGGCTGTCTAGACTTAATCTGGTACCAAAAAGCTTACCTAAAATACCGTCGTGTAACTCTTCGGAAATTCGTTTTTTCTCATGGGTTCTCCCTTCTTCAATTTTGTCTTGTTGCGCTAACATTAAATTATAAATCTCTTCGTTTGCTTCTTGCTGTTTTTGAATAAACTGTAATTTTCTATTTCTCGCTCTTTGGGTAATAATTATGTAAATAAACACTATACTAAAAAGCAGTGCTATGGTTACTATTGTTAAAATCAATGTCTGTCTTGAAAGCTGTTCATTATCTTCTTCTAACTGGTCAGTTTCATATTCTATTCGAGCAAATTTATCTCTAATTGCTCTTTCATTCTTAAGAAGACTATCATTAAGCTTTATATGCTCATACAAATATTCTTTTCCTTTTTCCCCTTCTTCCGTGAAAGAAAGTATTTTTAAAGATCTTAATATCTCTTCTGTTAGGTTTATTTCTCTAGCGGCATTCAGGGTTTTTTTTGTGTAAAATTCAGCTAAATCTGTATTGTTATTATCTAAATAAAATTCAGCTATGTCATTACCTATATGCAAAAGGCCATATGGATCATCTAAGCTATCTGTTACCTTAAATGCTTCTAAGAAAATCCTCTCAACCTCTTTTTTATTATCTGGCTGTAATTTTATTTTTGCCAAAGCTTCATTGCCCTTTGCCATAACATACAGGCTAGGGTCTAATTCAATAAATTCTTTATTCTGAGAAATTTCAATAAAAATCTTGAGTGCTTCATTATACTTTCCAATCTGTAACAAAGAGTAACCAATATTATTTTTGCTATTAGTTAAATACCATAAATTGTCCTCTATATCTTCCCCAACTTTAAGAGCTTGTGTTTGATAATCAATAGCTTGATCATAATTTTCTAATCTAACAGATATCACAGCTAGTAAATTCAATAAATCATACGTATAAATTAAGCCTCTTTCGGAAGTTGGTAATGATCTAATTAATTTAAGCCCTTCAATAGCATTTTTCTCACTACCAATATAATCTCTCTCAGTTTCTTGAATATTTGCCATATTAAATAAGGTTTCTCCCTTATTTCTGACATCACCTATTCTGTCAAATATTTTTACTGCGTTATAATAATAATAATATGCGCTATCATTCTTTATCTGAGTTAAATGGTACCAGCCTAAATTTTGATAAGTAAGTGCAATATAAGTTGTATCCTTTAGTTTTTTTGCTAATTCCAGATTAGATTTATTTATTTCACCAAATGGAATATTCATGTCAAAATTTAAATACAAGCCAGTCAAATTCCAATTACTTTTTAGAAGGGTTGAATCGATAGATAATTTTTTGGAGTGCTCGACTGCTAAACTTGCTAATCTAATTCTTTCATCAGAACTGAGTTCAACGTTATTTGATAGTTTTCTTAACTTAATGATACTATCAAGTTGAACTTGTTGCTCAATAGACTGAGCTGTGAGAAATAAAACACTAAAAAAAGATAGTAATACAAAAATATTTTTTTTCAAACCTTATAAATTGTTGTCATTCAAATTTAAGTTAAAAAACAATAACTTATACTTAATCTAAAAGTCGCAATTATAATAATAAAAAAAGCCCATAGTAATTTATTCTATGGGCTTTTATAATTTTATTGTTTTTATTTTTACAAAACTTCTTGACCAGGCTTATTTCCTTTCTTTTTTCCAACAGAAGCAATAAATTTCGAATCTTTTTTCAACTCTTTATAGTTTTGAACTTGAGATTTAGAGAAATCTAACTCTGTTTTCGTGTCTTCACTTGTTCCAGAAATAGTTAAGCAAAATACTGCTGCTATCAATAATGTAATTTTTAGGGGCTTCATAGTTATTGTTGTTTAGGGTTTATAAATCGTCTATTTTATTAATATTATTTAAAAATTAAATACAAAATCTATCTGTAATTAAAACTACAGAGAGGGATAATAAAATGGATTAATAAATACTAAACACACTAAGTGCCTAATTGAGGGAATACAATTTTAAATACAAAAATTGCACTATAAAGGATTAATTAAATTTTCTTTAAAAGCAGAGGGAATTGTTTTGGGGCTTTTAAGAACTGTAAATTTAGAGGCAGGTACGACGAAGTATGAAAATATACGATGAAATGTATAAAATAATCGATGAAATGCTGTTGAAAGGTATTTTTCCTACAAATATTATGAGTTTATCAGAATTATTTGTTCTGTAAATATATACATTATAAAGTGATTTTATAGTATTGCCTTTTTTAATACCGAAATTGGGTGTTCTGAAACTCTACTAACACCATCGTTTATTTGATGCCTACAACTTGTTCCAGATGCAACAATAATAGTTTCACCATCTAGATGGCGAAGTTTATCAAATAAAGAATCCTCACCAATTTGCATACTTAACTCATAATGCTCCTTCTCATACCCAAACGATCCAGCCATTCCACAACAACCCGAGTTTATAATAGTAATCTTATAGTTTTCTGGTAAAGACAACATATTAAATGTATGGGACATGTTACTTAATGCTTTTTGATGACAATGGCCATGTATTTTAATAGTCTTTGTCTCTTTACTAAAACTACTTGATGTGATTTCTCCTTGTTTAATTTGTTTGTCAATAAACTCTTCTATAGTAAACGTGTTTTTAGAAATGCTTTGCGCAGATTGTTCATCATCAGCTAATCGCAAATACTCATCCCTAAATGTTAGTATTGCCGAAGGCTCAATACCAACTAAAGGCACATCTTCATTAATTTTGTCTTTAAAAATTTTAACATTCTTGTTAGCAATATCCTTTGCTTTATCTAAAATACCTTTTGAAATATAACTTCTACCACTTTCTTGGTGATTAATAACATGGACTTTATAACCAAGTTTAGTTAATAGGGTAATTGCATCTACGCCTACTTCAACATCATAATAATTTGTAAACTCATCAATAAATAAATAGAGTTCGCCTTTTTTAAATTCATTTTGTCTAAACTGCTCCTTATTCTTTTTGCACCACTTAAAAAAAGACGTTTTATACAACTTTGGAATACTTCTTCCTATAGAAACGCCCATTATTTTTTTGGCAATTGAGGTATTTAACATTGCATTAGTAACCTCTGGAAATATACTTCCTAGCCTGTTCCATTTATTATTCGAAACAAATAATTTAGTCCTAAATGGAATACCATGCGTTTTGTAATATTGATACTGAAACTCAGCCTTTAAAGCGGCAACATCCACATTACTTGGACATTCACTTGCACAAGCTTTACAACTTAAACATAAATCAAAAACTTGTTTAAGTTCTTCACTATCAAATTTATTGACTTTCTGGTTAGTTGTTAAAACTTCTCTTAAAGCATTAGCGCGAGCCCTTGTAGTATCTTTCTCGTTTTTAGTTGCTCTGTAACTCGGACACATCGTTCCGCCAGCAAAGGATGGCTTTCTGCAATCACCTGAGCCATTACATTTTTCTGCAGCTCGAAGAATTCCTAGGCTATCGGTAAAATCGGTTAAGGTTTCTATGTCTGGTTCAACTCTATCTATTTCATATCTAAGATTTTTATCCATTGGAAACGGATTTACAATCTTACCTTGATTAAAAATATTATATGGATCGAAAGTAGACTTAACTTTTTTTACTAACTCATAGTTCTTTTCGCCAATCATTATTGGAATAAACTCTGCTCTTACAATACCATCTCCATGTTCACCACTAAATGACCCTCCATATTTTTTAACTAGAAGTGCTGTTTGGTGAGTAATTTGCCGAAATAGCTTTATATCTTCTCCTTTTTTTAGATTCAAAATTGGACGCAAATGCAATTCACCAGCTCCTGCATGTGCATAATACACTGCCTTTTGACCAAATTCATCCATCATTGTTGTAAATTCTTCAATATAGTCCGGAAGGTCTGCCACTTCAACCGCTGTATCTTCAATACAAGGCACTGCTTTTTTATCACCAACAATGTTTCCTAACAACCCTAAACCTGCTTTTCGTAAACTAATGGCTTTATCAATATCATCATTAAAAAGTATTGGAAAAGCATATCCTAAATTGTGTTCTTTTAAAATATCAATTACATTATTAGCAAGTGCTTCAGTATTTTCTAAATTGTTTGCTCTTAACTCCAACATTAAAATAGCTTCAGGATCGCCTTCAATAAAAAACCTATTTTTAAGTTGTTTACGGTTGTTTTTAGTGCAATCTAAAATGGTTTTATCCATGAGTTCACACATATACAAATTATGTTTCATAGCATGAACCACGGCTCGTAAACTTTCATTAACACTTGTAAAATGGGCTGCTATTAACACGCTATTTTTAGGAGGAAGTTCATCTAACTTAAGTGTAATTTCAGTTGTAAAAGCAAGTGTTCCTTCGCTTCCACATAACAATTTAGCTACGTTTATGTGCTTTTTAGAATCACCTAATATCTCTGAATCTATTATAGTATCTAGTGCGTATCCTGTATTTCTCCGATGAATATTAGGTTTAGGAAACTCTTTGATTATTTCTATTTGAGCGTCTTTATTCGATAACTCATCATAAAGCATGTTATAAATACTACCCTCTAAATTGTTTTGCTTCAACTTTTCTTGAAAGTCATTTTTTGAAAGAGAGCCAAATGTAGCTTCAGTTCCATCGCTTAAAACAGTGTTAAGCGATAAGACCTTGTCTCTTGTTACTCCATACTGAATTGACGTTGTTCCTGATGAATTATTACCAACCATTCCTCCAATCATACAACGATTACTTGTAGATGTATTTGGTCCAAAAAATAATCCGTGAGGTTTTAAAAATTCGTTAAGTTCATCACGAATAACTCCAGGCTGCACTCGTATAGTTTTTTCTTCCTTATTAAAGTCTAGAATTTTATTGAAGTATTTTGACACATCTACAACTATGCCTTTTCCAACACATTGTCCTGCTAAAGAAGTACCAGCTGCTCTAGGAATAAGTGTGATATTGTTTTCTTTGGCAAAGTTGATTAACAGTCTTACATCATTAATAGTTTTTGGCAATGCTACTGCTTCAGGTAGCATTCTATAAGCTGATGCATCCGTTGCATAAATAGTGCGATGAAGGGCATCAAAATAAAGTTCACCAGAAAATTCTTCTTCTAACTTAATATATCTTAGATTATCTATTTGCAACACGGAATTAATTATGATGTAAATATAAGCAAGGTTTTTTGTAATTTTCTGTAAACTAAAAAACACTATCATGAATCGTCAATTACTTCTCTCTTTTTCTATTATTGCTCTTTTTGTAATTAGTTGTGCAAAAGACATTACTTACGACATTGTTATTATAAATGGACAAGTGTTTGATGGCACTGGTAGCGAAGCTGTTTCAACAGATATAGGTATAATAGATGACATTATTATAAAAATTGGCGATTTATCTAAAGCTAAATCTAATCACATCATAGATGCGAAAGGTCTTGCAGTTACTCCTGGTTTTATTGATGCACATGCACATTTAGAACCAATTTTTGAATTATCAAATTGTGAAAGCCATGTTAGGCAAGGTGTTACTACAAGCCTTGGAGGTCCAGATGGTTCTAGCCCTTGGCCTTTTGGTAAGTATTTAGATAGTTTACAGCAAGTGGGTGTTGGAATGAATGTAGCCTATTTAATTGGTCATAATACTGTTAGAAGAAATATTATGAAGCTGGACAATAGACCACCAACAGATGAAGAGTTAGAACAAATGAAAGCTCAAATATCTCAATCTATGGATGAAGGTGCTTTTGGCATTTCTACTGGATTAAAATATTTACCAGGTAGTTTTTCTGAAGTTGAGGAAGTCATTGAGTTGTCAAAAGAAGCTTCTGCCAAAGGAGGTATTTACACCTCACATTTAAGAGATGAAGGCTTAGGTTTATTTGATGCTGTTAATGAAGCTATTATTATTTCCGATAAAGCTGATATTCCTGTGGTACTTACCCATCACAAAGTAATAGGTAAACCAATGTGGGGAAGAAGTCTTGAATCTTTAGCACTTGTAGATTCAGCTAGAGTTGCTGGTTTAAATATTATGGTAGACCAATATCCTTACAATGCTAGTTATACAGGAATTTCTGTATTAATCCCTGGATGGGCAAGAGCTGGCGGAAATAAAGCTTTTATTGAAAGAGTCTCAAACAAAAAACTTAGAGATAGCATAAAAGCAGGCATTGTTTTTAATATTTTAAATGATCGTGGAGGTGATGATTTAGATAGAGTCCAATTTGCAAAAGTAAGTTGGATGCCAGAATTAGAAGGAAAAACTTTAAAATATTGGTGTGAGCAAAAAGGTTTAGAACCAACAGTTGAAAATGGTGCTGACCTTGTTATAGAAGCTCAAGTAAATGGAGGAGCATCTTGTGTGTTTCACGCTATGGATGAACGGGATGTTGAAAATATATTAAAGCACCCACAAACTATGGTTGCTTCTGATGGCAGGTTGGTTAAACCAGGTGATGGTCATCCTCATCCTAGATGGTATGGAACTTTTCCAAGAGTGCTAGGTCATTATGTTCGTGAAAAGAAAGTCATTACACTAAGTGAAGCCATTTATAAGATGACTGCATTACCAGCAAAAAACATAGGTCTAAAAGATAGAGGTGTTTTAAATGAAGGCATGAAAGCAGACGTAACAATATTTAATCCTGAAACAATTATTGATAAAGGCACTTTTGAAAAACCACATCAATACCCTGAAGGCATTCATTACGTTTTAGTTAATGGCCAAATCGCTATTGATAATAAAGAATTTAAAAATATAAAAGCTGGCAAAGTTTTAAGAAAGAACTAGAAAAAATTAGGCTTCACTATTCAACCAACCAAGAATAGCGAAGCCTTTAATTAAGTTTTAGGATTACTACTTAACTATAATTTTTTTGTTAATAATTCCATGAGAAAGTGAATTGAATTTTAAAAGGTAAACGCCATCACTTACACTAATAGCTATCTCATTAGTAGATGCATTAATATTATGGATTGAAATTTCTTGACCAGCTAAATTGTATATCGATAAATTATTTAAATCTATATTATTAGTATTGACTATTTTAATTTTTGAT
Organism: Gaetbulibacter sp. S0825; assembly: GCF_011777505.1. GTDB lineage: Bacteria > Bacteroidota > Bacteroidia > Flavobacteriales > Flavobacteriaceae > Pontimicrobium. The sequence goes on from NZ_JAATJT010000001.1 coordinate 212,784, forward strand.
ACATTAGAATCGTAATATGCTAATAAACCATGATTTATTTCTGTTTCACTACTTTCAACTGTAATTTCTTGTTGGAATACCAAAGAAAATCTATCATTATAAACACCAGTTTCAAGGTTTAAACTAAATACCTCATTGTTAATTTTAAAGGTTTCTTCTGTCTCTTTATCTTTTACATAAATCGACATACTTGGGTCTATATTTTTAAGTTCTTCAATTCTAATACTAATCACTCCGTTTTCGGCAACAACCAATCCCAATGGAAATTCTTGAGCATTATTTAAGGCATCTACACCTTGAATTACAAATTTGCCATTATTAATATTCCAATACATATCCTCTTCATTAACATCAACCATAAATGCATCATACCCTAAATCAAATCCTTTAGAGGCATTATTATTAACACCTAATAATAATTGTCGATGATAGCCTTTTGGTGAATCGTAAATTATTCTTATTGATGATTGTTCCACAACCTCATTACCACTTCTATTTATAGTCTTTAATTTCTTTTTGCCTGACGTTCTTAAAAAAGTAGATTCGACATCTTGTTCTGTTACAAAAACTCGTTGGCTATTCTTGAATACGATATTGCCACCTACTACATTTGTTATAGCTGCAGCTGGGTCATTATCGTTAAAATGACCATCAAGAGCAGTAGATACAAAAAATCCTTGGTTTACTGGAATATATTGTCCTGGTATTTTTGTCCCTAGTGCTGGGCCTCCAGCATTAGAGGTGTTATTAATTAACACATCATTAGAAATTGCTGCTGTACCTCCTGTTAAATTATAAGTAGCGTAACCACCAACGTAATCTCTTAAGTAGTGTGAGTTTTCTTCACCAAAATGATCCCAAAAATATAATGCTCCATTAATTACATTCACAGCATTGTTACCTCCATCAGCAACACTTAAGTTATCTAAAATAAAATCTGCTGCATCAATCGCAGATGGGTAAGGGTTTCCAATCAATCGTTCTACATCACCTGAGCTTTTATCAAGTGGCAATGTAATATCCCCATTATTTGGCAAGCCCTTAAATACATAATTTTGATTTGTAGCTATTGTTATGGACCCAGAAGTCCCTTTCATTGTGAACCCTTCTCCTGGAAGCAATGATGAAGTTTCATCAATAGAAGTCCATGCATAGTAATCATCTTGAGGGCCGTAAAATGTATACATCCAGTATGTACTAATTGTTCTTGGAGTTGTAGGTGTGTTAGAGTCAGCAGCAGTATAAGCTGTATCAAATGTTAAACTTGTATAAGCAGATGACGTAGTACCATCATTTAAAACACCAGAGATGGTTTGATTAGCATTAGTACTTGTAATTCCAATTCCTCTGGTTCCAGTATTTCCAGTTATTGGACCTACCGAAGAAGACCAATAGTTATAATTAAATCCATTAGCTGTTCCCTGTTGATCTCGCTCTATAAATCCACCACTATCTGCATCAATAATACTTCCTTCGTCTTGAACTAATTGTGACTCACCAACCAAATCTATTATACCATCTATTTCTAAATAATGTGAGATGGTGAGAGCTTGACCCAAATTAGTTTCGTCTTGAGTGCTTCCTGGATCTGCCATTGTTAGTGTTCCTGCTGTTTGTTTTAAACCTAGAAGTGAAATATCTCTGTCTCCAGAAGTAATGTCATGTCCTATTTCGACAATATTCCAATCAATAATAGTTGTTCCATCCAAGCTTAATGAATTTGGCACTACTTGATCTGTATTATTACTCCAAGTAGTAGCGGTATCCCAGGCACCATTCACTGCAGAGACATAAGGCAATGGTGTTGTTTGCGAAACAGCTAACTCCTTATCTTTATCTAAATATTTTAAACGCAGAAAATTTCTCTCATCTGTTAAACCTTCTACCGTAGAACCATAGAATGAATTAAAATCATAATATGCTTTTAAATTGCTCCATGGAATAGTAGCAACTTCATTACTTGAGCTTGCTGAAGGAATTATTTTTCCACTAACAAAATCTCCTGTTACTTTTTCGATTTCTTGATTCATTAAGTACCGAACTTGAACTTCTGTTAACTCTTGGTCCCAAACATAAATCTCATCTATTTCTCCTAAAAAGGGGTTAATAATTGTGTTCTTATCAATATACACAGCACCAACAGAAAAACGATTAAAATTTGGTGTAGGTGGTTCTACGTTTTGTTCAGATTTATCTAAAACACCATCGACGTATAAAAAGATTGTTCCACTTTTATATACAAAAGTAACCTGATGCCATTTTCCGTCATTTAGTGCCATAGATGATGTAAATCTAGGAGTTATGTCATTATCTACCATCACTTCAATTTGATCAGATGCATTTAATCTTAATTGTAATTTAGTGCCTTTAGCCATTATAGTTCTTGTATTGGCACTAGAGACACTCTTTACCCATGCAGAAATTGTAAATGCATCAATATTTAAATTCAAGGCATATTCACCTACCAAATAATCTGTGGCAGTAATAGTCACTGAGCGATTACCAGCTAATTTAGATACTTTTCCAAATGTAAAATACTTTATACCATCAAAATCATACCAGGTTTGTAGATTGGACCCACCATCAGATTTCAAAGGAATAACATCAATAATATCAGCATTTCCAAAAGTATCTGAATCTGCTACTACTAAGGCATATTCTTCATCAGTTGCTAATGTAAATCCACTAAAAGCAGCTGAAGGGATGCTCACAAATACATTTCCTACATCACCATTAACATCATCTTTAGATTCTACAATTTTCCATTGTCTTAAAATTCTCGTTAAAGATGTCGTGATTCCTGTTGTAATAGTAACTGTATTAGATCCACTTGCAGTATAGGCAGCATCGTTGCTTCCCCAAACCAAGAAATCTCCATCCTCTAAAAATTCATTAGTATTTGCAGTATTAGTTCCAAAAATACCTCCTAATCCAATAGTAACTTCATTAATTTGGTTTATTGTTTTAGACTGTTTCTGGTTTAAATCAGAAATTGAATCTTTACCAATTCCTGCTACATGATAATTATATCCTGCATTAGTAGAAATATCCCAAACGGATGTTCCAAATGAATTAATATAGTCCTTTTGTGCTTCAGTTGAAGTCCCTAATGTAATGCCATATTTAATTCCTAAATAGGATTCTATTTTTTGTCTATCTGCATCAGAAACACGCTCAGCAAATGTAAAAATTTCAGCGACTCTTCCATTAAGATTCCCTAATGTAGCATTTCTATTTCGTCCAATATTATAAGGTGTTCCTAAAACCACATCTGGATCAGGTACTGTATCAACTGACCCTACATTCTCAAAAGTAGTTATAGTTTCGGTAGATGTAACAGCGTCGTCTACACTATTGTATAGAATACGCATGCCATCAGATACTGTTGTTGTACTATTTCCAGCATTAATAATACTTGCAGCACTATATGCCCTAGTTGTAGAGCCTGGTAAAGCATAATATGGGTTTGATGTAGATGAACCTTGATTATACCATAATCTTTCACCAGTTAAATTAGTTGTGTAATTGCCTAAACCAACTCCAGTAACATCGTCAGCATCATCTATATAATTTTCTGGAGTTAAAATATCAGAAATGGATCCAGAAAAAATGGTCATCCCGTTAGAAGTTGCGACATCGACATCAGACTCCATCACTATAAATATGTCTTGGCTATAAAAGCCATTATCGTTATTATATAGATATTGACTTATTGTACTTCCATTGTTTTCAAATTCTATAACAGGATTAAAGTTAATGTTTGAAGTAGCATCATCTATATAAGTTGGTTGATTTGCAGGTGTTGCCTGTGCTGCATCTTTCCCATTTGTTCCAATATCTGCCCAGTTAGAAACCTTATCACTACCATCTTTAGTAACACCCCTTGTCGCTTTAAGCCAAAGTCTAAAATCTGCTGTAATACCTCCAGGTCCAGGAATATTATAATCAAACATTTCAGCACTAACATCAAAGGTATATGTTGTATTGTCATTGTTAGATATACTAATAGTAGATGTTAACGTCCCAGAACCAGCAATAGGCCCAGTAAATATAACTCTAAAGATTGCATAAGATCCTGGATCAATACTAGCAGTGTATGGCAATGGAGTAAAGGTCGGGGAAAACATCACTCCATCTAAGGAAAACCCATTAGATGGAACACTAGTACTAGCTGTTATGCTAGAAATTTCTAATGGACAACTTCCAGTATTACTTACAATAAAATTTCTAATTACTGTAGCACCTTCATCTACAATACCATAATAAGTTCCATTGGCTGCAGATGTATTAGTTGACCCATTAATTATATCAGCTGATGGCGTCCCTCCTAAAACTGAAATCACAGGCGACGAATTTACTACTAAAGTAAAGGTGAAGTCTGGTTGATTTCTTATTTCTATTATTACATCTGTTATTGCAGATGTACCGCAAATAGCATTTATGTTTTCTATTTCAAAATCTAAATTTTTATTCCCATTACCATTACAAGAAACTTGTTTAATATTTTTTCTGGGGTTATTTGGAGAAATATCAAAATCTGTAGTATTCGTGATATCTACATCTCTAATTCTTAATCTTTTATTATTTTTACAACTAGAAGCATCAATATTTGTAATTCTAAAATCGAGGCTTGCTCCAGCATTTATAGTAATTGTAGAGCCTTGAGTAACAACAGCACCTCCAACAACTTCTAGTTGCATAGTTTGAGAAAATGCAGATGAACCAATTAGTAGTATAAATACTAATAGTCTTAAAGCCATTTTGCTAGGGATTTGGGCTTTTTCCATTTTTATTATTTAGGGCGAATAACAACTTAAAAAATCGTTTAAGTGTGTTAAACTCTCGATAAAGATACATTTTTTTCTTAAAATTTAAAAATCATAACAAATTAAATCTCATAAGAGGATATTAAAAAGTATTCTATTTTTTATAATTATGAAAGAGAACGATAATCATCATAAGCTCCTTTCATTTTTATAATAGTCTCTTTAATTGTTTTATTATTTACCGAACAATATCCCATAACTAACCCATTTTGAGGTTTTGTTCCAAGGTAATAATTGCTTAATGGATGCGCTATAATATCTTTACTTCTCAAAAGTTTAGCCAGTTTTTTATCATCAATTGAATTGAGTAGAAATCCTGTTATATGCATTCCTGGATTTAAACTATCTAAAGAAATTTCGCTATCAAAATAGGAATTAAAAGTATCTACAAATATTTTTTTTCGTTCAATTGACACTTCTATTAATCTTCTTAAATGCTTGTTTAAAAAATCTCTTTCTATAAATTCACTTAACACTTGTTGTTGAGAAGGAGAGACAAACCTACTTGATTGTTCATATAATGATACCACCGTATCTATCAAATATTTTGGAACTATCATATAACCCAATCTAACAGATGGATGCAGTAACTTATTAAAAGTTCCTAGGTAAACCACTCTATTATCATCAAGACTATGAATAGCCGAAATTGGATTCTCCCAATTACTAAATTCATGATTATAATCATCTTCTATAATCAAAGCTCCTTTTTTGGAAGCCCATTTTAAAACTTCCATCCTCCTATCTAAAGTCATTTTAACGCCTGTTGGATATTGATTAGAAGGTGTTGTATAAATTAATTTAGGTTTTGAAGTTTTAATACTTTTAATATTAATTCCTTGAGGATCTAAATTTGCTGTTATTATTTTCGCCTTTAAGCTACTAAATAAGCTAAAAGCATGTGGGTATGTAGGGTTTTCAATTACTACTTCATCTTTAGGGTTAATTAATGCATCTCCAATTAAAGACAATGAATGTAGAGAGCCAGTAGTAATAATGATTTGATCTAAATTACAGTTAATATTTCTATTAATCTTTAAGTAATAACGAATATTTTCCCTGAGTGATTTCAACCCAACAGTATTAGAATATGATAATTGAGAAGGTTTTACATTCTTCCAATACTTATTGGTTAAAGACTTCCATTGAGAGACAGGAAAAATATCTAATGGTGGTAATCCAGGTCTAAACGCAATGCCTTTTTCACTTTCGTTATTAATAATTTGCAAGTTTTGTCTAAATGAGTTTCCTCGTCTAGATATAATAGGGTAATTTCCTTTGTCTAGTTGATTATATAATCTATGCTTTATTTTCTTTGCTTTTGAAGAAGTAATAAAATAACCAGATCCCGGTTTAGATTTTATATACTTTTCCAATAGTAATAACTCATATGCTTTAATAACTGTACTTCTTGACAATTCCAAATCCTTAGCCAATACTCTTGTAGGAGGAAGTTTAAAATTATCACTTAATGTTTTGCTAATAATTGCATTTTTAATAGATTTATAAAGATTAAAGTATTTACTTTTCTCAATAGTCCCTCTATTGTACCCATGATTTTTTAGAATGTTGCTAATGTTATAGTTCAAAATTGGTATGCGCTAATTTTTATTAATTGGTATGCATAATATACAATAATAAAGAACTAGTTTTATACTATTTCCTTTTAAAAATTAGAGCATTGAAAAAACAAACGCCATTCCTTCTTATTTTAATCATATTCCTTTTACTATTGGTAGGATGTACAGGTGCGAAAAAAGTGGCTTTTAAAACACCCGTAGATACAACTACTAAACCAATTCAAAATCAAGTAAAAAAAACATATACGATAAGTGAACTAGGTGTTTTTGCTTCAAATGAGTTCGACGGCGCTCGACTTAATGGTTTTGAAAAACTAAACGATACAACTGCAACTGTTTTTATTTCTCCTGAAAATGGACCAATAAACAATAGCCCTTATTATGCTTTTAAAACTTGGTCAAATACCCCAAAATCTTTTTATTTTAAATTTAAATATCCTAAAGGCTATAAGCATAGGTATGTTTCAAAAATCAACGAGGGAGGTAATTGGCGAATTATTGATTCTAGTAATGTTTTTACAAATGACAGTTTAGTCACTATCAAACTAGATATTGGCAAAGACCCAGTTACTGTTGCTGCTCAAAAAATACAATCGTCTACACATGTTGAGGAATGGTATACCGATTTAACTAACAAAAACTCTCAATATGTTACTCTAAAAACCATTGGCAAGACTACTTTGGGCAAAAACATACCAGCTTTAGACATTCATAATGGTGAAACCAATAACAAGGACATTATAGTTCTAATTACAAGACAGCATCCTCCAGAAGTTACAGGGTATTTTGCATTTCAAAGCTTTTTAGAAACAATTCTTAGCAATTCTAAACTTTCTAAATCTTTTTTAGACAAGTATCATATTATTGCATTTCCTATAATGAATCCTGATGGAGTCGACTTAGGTCATTGGAGGCATAATGCTGGAGGCATTGATACAAATAGAGATTGGTCTAAATACAATCAACCAGAAATAAAACAAGTAGTTAACTTTATTACAAAATCACTTAAAAAAAATAAAGCAAAACTTGTTTTAGGGTTAGACTTTCATTCTACTTGGTATGATGTGTTTTACACTAATAAAAAAAGAGAAGGGACTTCATTACCAAATTTTGTTAGTAATTGGTTCACTGCTCTAGAAGAGAATATACCTAATTATAAAGTAAACGAAGCCGCAGGAAATAGCACAAAACCAGTTTCTAAAGGTTGGTTTTTATATGGCCATAATGCTGTTGGCATTACTTATGAAATTGGAGACACAACACCAAAAAAGAATATTGAAGAAATTGGAAAAGCATCAGCCAATCAAATGATGCGTATTTTATTAAATACAAAAATGAATTTATTAACTAATTAAGAAAGTATGAACAAAAAATTATTTTATTTGACGCTTGTCTTCCTGTTTTCAAGTGCTGTAATATTTGCGCAAAAAACAGTTACAGGTACCGTTAATGACAACAATGGAGTTCCTTTACCTGGAGCAACAGTCATTGTAGAAAACACAACACAAGGAGTAAGCACTGATTTTGATGGAAACTTTGAAATAAGTGTTTCTGAAGGTGCTGTCTTAATTGTAAGCTACGTTGGTTTTAAAAACGCTAGAGTACAAATTGGAGCACAAAATAATTACGTAGTCACTCTTGAACTCGACAACACCCTTGAAACCGTTGTAGTTACAGCTCTTGGTTTTACCGAAAATAGAGATGAACAAGGGTCAACATCATCTGTAGTTGAAACAGATCAAGTTGTCCGCTCTGGAGAAACCACAATAGCAAACGCGCTTAGTGGTAAAGCTTCGGGTGTAAAAATTACACGTTCTAATGGAGATCCTGGTGCAGGAAGTGCTATTAGAATTCGTGGAGCCAATACAATTTCTGGTGCAAGTGACCCACTAATTATTGTAGATGGTGTGCCATTAAACAATACCACATCCTATGCAGGTGGAAACGCATTAACAGGTGGTCGATCTGGAGGTATTACTCAAGGTTCTCGTCTTAATGATATTAATCCAGCAGATATTGCATCAATAACAGTTCTAAAAGGCGCCTCTGCTGCTGCTATTTGGGGAAGTAGAGCATCTAATGGTGTTGTAGTAATTACTACAAAAAAGGGACAAAGTGGTGAAGCAAAAATAACTTATTCATCAACATATTCATTTGATGAGGTTTCAGAGAAAATCCCTATGCAAAATACTTATGGACGAGGAAGAAGTGGTAGCCCTGCTTTAGGCACATCAACAACTGCTGAGTCTTGGGGAGATTATATTCCTGACCGTTCTGGTGGTGCTGATATCTTTGATACTTCTGGCCAATTCTTTACAGCAAAAGATGGTACAGTATATTATCCTGTCACAGCTAAAAACTCTAGAGAAACCTTTGTAGATTCAAACTGGGATTCAGTATTCCAAACTGGAGATTTCTGGCAAAATGATTTAACAATAAGTGGTGGTGCTGATAATAACACCTATTTCTTCAGCCTCTCCAATTTACAACAAAATGGAATTATTAGAGGTGCTGATTATGATCGTACTAATTTGAGGTTAAATTATAACGCTAAACTAAACGATATCATTTCACTATCTGCTAAAACAAGTTACACATATACAGATTCCAATAGAATACAGCAAAGTTCAAATACGGCTGGTGTGATGCTAGGTTTATTAAGAACATCTCCAGATTTTGATCAAAGAGATTATATTGGTACTTACACAAATAGTAGTGGTCAAGAGTTTACTAGAAGACATCGCTCTTACAGAAGACAAATTGGTAATAGCTCTAACCCAAGCTATAATAATCCACTTTGGACTGTACATGAACAGGTAGCACAAACTATCGTTAATCGTTTTACCATGACACCCGAAATTACTATTAGACCAACAAACTGGCTTCAGGTAATTACTCGTGCAAATGCCGATGTAAGTGATGATAGAAGAATTTACTTCTTCCCAATTGGAAGTGCTGGTAGTGATCGTTTAAATGGTGCATATCAAGAAGATGAAATTGCTACTCGTGATTTAAATCTTGATGTATTAGGTAGAGCAAATCTTGATATTACAGACAACTTAAACTTAACTGCAACACTTGGATGGAATCTTAATGATAGGAAGTATAATAGAAACTCTGGTCTTATACAAGGGTTTTTAGTAAACTCTACAAAACAGACAACATCTTTGAACACATCAGCCGAGGCATCTTCTTTTGATGGTTTTAAAACACATAGAAGGTCAAATCGTGGTTATGGAATTTTAAACTTTGATTTTGCTGATGAACTATTCCTAACTGTTTCAGGTGGACTTGAAGCGTCATCAACAGTTAATGGAAGTTTCTTTTATCCAGCCGTTGATGCGGCATGGAATTTCACACAAACTGCTGTAGAGTCTGATGTACTTTCTTTTGGAAAGATAAGAGCTTCTTGGGGTCAAGTAGGTGTACAACCTGGGCCTCACAATTTTGAAACTTTAGCTGAAGGCGGGTTTACATATTCTACTTACAGCGATGGCATTAGTATTGATGGTTTTGGTGGTGGATTTAGATTGGATAATAACTTAGGAAATCCAAACTTAAGTCCAGAAATTAAAACTGAGTGGGAAATTGGAGCTGATCTTCGATTTTTTGAAGACGATCTTTCATTTGGAATCACTTATTATAATAACAAAATAGAGGATATTCTATTAAATGTTAGTTTATCTCCATCTTCAGGATTTGCAACACAGTACGGAAATTTTGGAGCAATGAAAAACAATGGGCTTGAAATTGATCTTGGTTGGAAAGCTATTAAGAAAGATGACTTTACAGTTTCAGCAAGCTTAAACTGGTCTAAAAATAATAATGAAGTAACCGATTTGTTTGGAACGGAAAGCATCAACTTATCTCCAGGAGCATCTGTGAGTTCTAGAGCTGTTGTTGGACATCCTCTAGGAGTATTATTTGGAACTGGTTCACAAAAAAATCCAGATGGAAGCTATCTTTTAGATGCTAATGGATTCCCTCAAATTACAGCAAGTCCAGAAGTTTTAGGCGATCCTAATCCAGATTGGAGAGGTGGTCTAGGATTAGACGTGAGTTATAAAAAATTCAATCTTAACGTTGTTGTAGAACATTCTCAAGGAGGCGATTTCTCACCAAGAACATTATGGGTGTTACGCCGTTTTGGTACAACTCAAGAAACTGCAGGTCGTTTAACTTTAAATCAAGATCTTGTAAATTATGCAGGTAATACAATTACTTCTGGCACTACAGTTCGAGGTAGAATAAAAGATTTTGGTGGCGGCCCAGTTTTACTAGACGAAACCTGGTATAGGACTGGAATTGGCGGAGGATTTGGTGACAATCAAGCCTATAACTTCTCCCTATTTGACGCCACTTTTACTAAGGTAAGAGAACTTTCATTAAGTTACACGTTAGATTCGCCATGGTTGAAAAACAATGTTGGGTTAAGCAGTATCATTTTTACAGCTACAGGAAGAAACTTAATTAACATAAATAAGATTCCTGGTATTGACCCTGAGGTTAACCAGTATGGTGTTGGAAATGCTTTAGGTCTAGACTATTTTACTAATCCACAGACTCAATCAGTATTATTTAAGGTAGCGTTTAATTATTAAAAAAATCATTATGAAAAAAATATCTTATATATTAACAATAGCAATAGCTTTACTGACCACTGTCTCATGTGAAGATATTGTTGATGGAATCAATGATAATCCAAATGACATTATTATATCTGACGTTGAAGAAAGATTATTTCTTACAGGTAGTATGCTCGCAAACGTCCAATTAAATTGTGGTCATTTAAATAGAATTGGTGGAATGTACACTGGTCAATTAATTGGCTATTCATCGCTATACTCAAATATTTATGGGTATAACCTTTCTACTGCAGAATCTAACGGTGAATGGAATGCCATTTATGTTGGAGTATTAACTAATACAAATCATATTATTAATAATTCTAATAATGAATTATTAGTTGGAATTGCTAAGGTTGTTAAAGCTCATGCATTTGGTACTGCAGCGTCACTTTTTGGAGATGTTCCGTTTTCAGAAGCTGGTGACCCTGAAATTTCTGATCCAGTTTTTGACGGTCAAATTTCAGTTTATACAAATGTAATTGCATTATTAGATGATGCAATTAGCACTTTAGGTTCAGCAGGTTCAGGAAGTATCCCTGAAGATATATACTATGGTGGAGATAAAGACAAATGGATAGCAGCTGCAAATACATTAAAAGCTCGTTTTTATTTACATCAAAAAAATTATCCTGCGGCATTATCTGCAGCACAAAACGGTATTTCTTCTGCCAGCGATGACATGCAATATCATCCTATTGGAACAACAGATAATAACAATTTATTTTGGACAATTTTAGAAGGCGCAAGAGCTGGTGACATAGGAAACAATGAAGGTGGTAGCGAAAGTTACTTACTTCAAATTTTAGATGGTACAAATCCTTTATCAAGGAATCATGCCAAAACAGATGAAACTGCAAGACGTGGTTATTATACGATTGATTCTTCGGGAGGTAGTGCCAACGATGGTATTATTGAGCAAGTTGAAGCGCAAAACATGGTAACTTATTTTGAAAACCAATTAATTATGGCTGAAGCTGCTGCCAGAGGTGGTACACTAAACGATGGTTTACCATATTTAAATGCTGTGAGAGCATGGATGAATACAGGCGCTCATGTAAATAGTAATTATCAAGGTATGACATATTTATATGATGCTTTTGTTGCAACTGATTTTGACAACGGTGGAATCGAAAACTCAGATAATATCGATCCAAAAACTGCATTTTTACGCGAGGTTATAGAGGAAAGATATGTGTCAGGGTTTGGTATGCATATGCCATATAATGATGCTAGAAGACTTAGAAAGAGTGATGGTGCTTTTGCGGTGCCTTATTTCTTACAAGATGGTCCAGCTGCACCATATCCAGAAAGAATGCCATATTCCACTAATGAATTGAACTCTAATTCAAATGCTCCTAGTGATGACCCGGGAATATTTGTAAAAACTTCTGTAAACCAGTGATTTAGTCAATTATATTTATAAACAAGGGAGGAGATTTTTTCTCCCTTGTTTTATTTCTATTCTAATGAAGATTTATAAATTAAGTTTAATATTCTTGATATTTTTTCTTTTCTCAATTGATGTAACAAGTCAAGTGAAAAAAGATACTATAAACGTGTTATTTGTTGGAAATAGTTTTACATTCTATAATAACATGCCTCAAATGGTACAATCGATGAGTGATGAAGGCAGCATATATCTTAAAACAAGCCAATCTACTGTTGGAGGTAGTAGTTTAAAAGATCATTGGGAAGAAACAAGAGGTACAAAAACAAGAGAATTGCTAAACAATTCTAAATGGGATTATGTCGTATTCAATAATCATAGTTTAGTAACCATAAATGATTTTGACAACTTTGTTAAATACACCAAACTTTTTGACTCCTTAGTTAAAAAGCTAGGTGCTAAGCCCATTATAATGATGACATGGCCCTATTTATCTAACCCTTTGATGCAAGAACATATATCAAAATCTTATATTGATATTGGTAAAGATTTAAATACTCTAGTCCTTCCAGTTGGAGATATATTTATGAAAGCGAGAAAGCTTCGTCCTCAAATAAATTTTTATGCTGATGATAAGCATCCCTCAGAAGATTTCTCATACCTTATTGCTTTAATTTTTTACAAATCATTTACACAAAATTCTTTAGACGAAATATCTCACCGATTAACTACTAAAGACCTCTATGGTGAAAAAACATATCTAACATTTCTATCAAAAGAAATGAGCCTTTTTCTAAAGCAATTAGTAAACAAAAGTAGCATTGTAGCATCTGAAGAATTTTATAAAAACTAGACAGCCATCGCTATTAAGTTAACCGTATATTTTATCTAATTCGATGAAAATTATAAAAAGTAACATACAACTATCACTATCATTCTTCCTCTTTTTTATCATTTTAATTTCTTGTAGCAAGAAGCCAATAGTTGCAGATATCATGATAATAAATGGAAAAGTTTATGATGGCATTTCAACAAATGCAATTGAAACTACTATTGCAATAAAAGATGATAAAATCATTTATGTTGGTACAGATTATTCATCAATTAATGCAAAAAAAACAATTAATGCCAATGGTTCAATAGTTTCTCCAGGGTTTATTGACCCTCACACACATGCAGATAGTGATTTAAGCAACCCCAAACTGTCACATAATTTGCCTTTTTTAATGCAAGGCGTAACGACTGTTGTTACTGGAAACGATGGAAATAGTTTATATCCAACTTCTAAATATATAAAGTCATACAAATCTCATGGAATTGGCACAAATATAGTGCCATTGGTTGGGCATGGAACTATTAGAAAACAAGTCATGGGAACTAGTGACAAGAAAGCAACTTTAGATGAAATTACTAAGATGCAATCCTTAATACAGCAAGAGATGGATGCTGGAGCTTTTGGAATGTCTACAGGGCTGTTTTATTCTCCTGGAAGTTATTCAAACACTGAAGAAGTTATAGCTTTAGCAAAAATAGTTTCAAAAAGCAATGGTATTTACGACACTCATTTACGAGATGAAAGCTCCTATACCGTTGGATTAATTCCAGCAATAGAGGAGGCTATTGAAATAGGTAGACAAGCTAAATTACCAATTCATTTGTCACATATTAAATGTTTAGGAGTAGATGTTTGGCATCAAAGCGACTCCATAATTGGTATTGTGGAAAATGCTCAAAAAGAAGGTATTGAGGTTACTGCCAATCAATATCCCTATAATGCTTCTTCAACAAGTTTAAAAGCTGCTACCGTTCCTCGTTGGGCAGAAAGCGGAGGTTTAGATTCTCTATTTATTCGCTATAAAAACACTGCTTCAAAAGCAAAAATTTTAAAAGAAACAAAACGAAACATAACACGTCGTGGTGGCCCAGAAAAATTATTAATATCCAAAGCAGATGATTCTACTTTGGTTGGACTAAATTTACTAGAAATATCGAAAAAATATAATCTATCCGCAGAAGAATCAGTCTATAAAGCTCTAAGTACAGGTTTTGTTAAAGTGGTCTCATTTAATATGCATGATGATGACTTAGCAAATTTTATGAAACAAAGCTGGGTGGTAACAGGTTCTGATGGAGGTTCTGGTCACCCTAGAAAATATGGCTCTTTCCCTAAAAAATATGCTCATTATGTAAAAAAGGAGAACGTAATAGATTTGGGAGAATTTGTTAATAATAGTACCTCTAAAACAGCTGAGATTCTTCAAATCTCTAAAAGAGGAAAACTAGAAGTAGGTTACTTTGCTGACATTATTATTTTTAACCCAGAAGAGTTTAAAGACATAGCTAATTACAATGATGCTTTTCAACTTGCAGAAGGTTTAGAATATAGTATAATTAATGGGGAATTATCAATTGAAAATGGTGAATTCTCTAACCGTTTAAACGGTAAAGTACTCGTCAAATAACAAGAAATATTATGTTAGGCTTAAAAATAGAACTCCTGAAAATTCATAAAGTAATTATTGCTACTACTTATATTTTACTTTTTGTTTTTAGTTGTTCCTCAGGAGGAAGTGACGATGGTCCAACTACAACAGCCGATACTATAAAACCAACTGTTCCAACAAATCTAACCTCTTCTCAAACAACGGAGACTAGCACAATGCTTTCTTGGAATACATCTACAGACAATGTAGGTGTTAAGGACTATAGTGTATTTAAAGATGATACGGTAATTGGCACATCGGTTTCAACATCATATACAGCTACAGGTTTAACTTCAGGAACTAGTTACTCATTTAAAATTAGAGCTAGCGATAACGCTGGAAACATCTCCGGTTTTAGTAACACCATTAATGTAACTACAACTAGCAATAACCAATTACAAACAGCTTCTGGTGATATTGAGAACTATATTGGAAATATTATAGATAATGCTCCTAGCAGTGGAGGAGATGATTATTCAGCACCTTCTAACTCGCAATTAGAAGTTTGTAATGATATCATCAATGCCATTCTAGCTGATGATATTAATTTAGCCGTAACTAAATCTGGTGAAATCGGATATCAAATAACTGAGTTTACGGATACTTCTTTATCTCCAAACAAGATATTTTATATTGTTGAAAAGAAAGCCCAGACATCCAATTTTTGGGGAACATACGTGTTTAATAAAACTCCAGATAGAGGTGATTTAGTAATTATGGCACCCCATTCTAAGTACGACACCAATACAGGAAAAGAAGCCATTTATTGTTTTAAAAATACACTTGCAAGAGCAGTATTTATTAACGGTACACATCGTTGTAATAGTGGAGATTTATCTTCGTGTTCAGGAACTACTAGTGCTTGTGGGACAAGTGAACCTTTTAGAATTTCAGATATGGCTCACACAACAACTTCCATGTTTCAAAGTGTGACTAAAACTGTTTTTAACTCGGTTTCAAGTTCGGTTTTCATACAACTACATGGTTTTAGCAAGCAAGCTTCTGATCCTTATGTTATCATGAGTAATGGCACAAGAGAAACACCAACCACAGATTATGCTACATTAATAAAAGATGCGCTATTATTAGAGGACAATTCGCTTACTTTTAAATTAGCGCATATTGATACTAATTGGACACGATTAATTGGGTTTACAAATACACAAGGACGTTTCATAAATAACTCTTCAGATGCTTGTAATACTTCTGCAACTAGCACTTCAGGACGCTTTGTACATATCGAACAAGAAAAATCTAAACTTAGAGATAATGCGGCAGACTGGAATAAAATGAGTAATGCTCTAAAAAGTGTTTTTAATTAAAATAACCCAAACAAATACATTGTAACCATTCCCCAGAATGTTCCAGAAACCATACTTAAGATTGCTAATAAAATCGCGTGAGGCATCCACTCTTTATTATAGGCAGCTGTTACTGCTGGAGCGGTTGAGATTCCTCCTAAATTAGCCATACTAGCAATAGGCACCCAAGCCATATGCAGTTTCATTTTTTTGGCAACTAACATCATAATAACAAAATGAGAAATCAACCATATAACAACGAACAATACTAAATTAAGGGGTATTGAGAGGTTGTTGAAGTTTAACTTTAATCCCAATATTGCCATAATACATATAATACTTAACCCACCTAGTTTTAAAACTAACGCATGATTCCATTTAGGAACAAAATTACCTATTACTAATCCTAAAATACTGAATATTACAATTTTCCATAAAAAAGAATCAACAAGTAAACTAAAAACAATAATTATAAGAAAACTAAAAATAAGAGTTAATACAATTGACTTTATTGAAAAGCTTTTAAACTCATTTTCATCTTTTACAAAATCTGGGACTTTATCTGTTATCCCAAAAAAGTTATTTAACCAATCGCTTTTCTTAATAAGCTGAAACATTAAAATAGTCCATATATTAACTAAAATATTATCAAGTACTAGTATGGTTAAAAACAGTCCCTCAGGACAACCAACCAATTCTTTAAGTACTAATTGACTTGTGCTTCCACCTATCCAACTACCAACAATAGGTACTAAGCCTTTCCAGTTTTCATTATCTATTAAAAGTGTCTGAAATTCTGGTGTAAACAGATTAATAACTAAAAGAATCACTGGTGCTAAAACAGCAATAGCAAGAGACCCAATTGCAAAAAGAATAATAGGACGAATACCAATAATTCGCAATTGTTTAAACGACAAAGCACTCATCACCATCAATATCGCGAATGGAATAATATAATCTTTACTCCAACTATGCAATTCGACTTTGCTTAAATCTAAATTAAAACTGTGAGTTACAATGGCAGGAATAACATAGGCAAATAATATTGCTGGAAACCAATTTAAGATTGTTTGAATCCATCTTCTCTTGCTCTTTTCTAATAAAAGGACTGATATAATGGTAAACAGAACAAGAACAATGGCTTTTATTAACATAAAGCTAGTCTTCTAAAATTCCTAAATGAATAATTCGACCTCCACTCATATTGACAGGGTTAGTACTCTTACCAATAACAATCCCTTTTTCTGGAGACTTGTAAGTTTTAATTATATCTCCAAATGGGTTTCTCAATATCCCTATTACATCATCTTTTTCAATAATTTGATTGAGTTTTACTGGAATTTCAAGTAAGCCTCCTTGATCAACATAAATCCAATACGACTTAGTGCAAATCTTTGCTTTATTTAATTCAGGTATTTCAAATGATTGCATATCTAACCAATTAAGTACATTTTTAATTCCAACAACACCTCTAGAAATCATTTCTGGTTGGTATATTTGAGGGTTTCCATATTCCACAGTAATAGTTGGAATTCCTTTTAACATTGCCTCAGCTCTCATCGTTCTGGTAGCTGAACTGTTTGCTCCAGCACTTGGTACGCCTTTATTTTTTAATATTATATCTGCATCTTGTAATAAAGTCATTTGTTTTATTTTGGGATTAGCCATATCACCTCTAACATATAAAGTGTTTACCCTCCCAAAACTTGCTGTATGCATATCAATTAAGTAATCCAGCTTAGATAAAATTTTATGGGTTATTTGCCAAACATATTGCTGGCTTCTATTACCTGAAGCCTTCCCTGGGAACTGCCTATTTAAATCTTCATCATCAAAAAAACGTCTTCTATCTTGAGTGATACTTACTTGATTAAGTCCAGGAATAGCGATTATTGTGCCTTTAAGGTTTTTTACATCAATGTCATCAAATACTTCTTGAATGACTTTTATCCCATTCAGTTCATTACCATGTATGGCTGCTATTAAACCTAATACTGGACCAGAAGTATCACCTTTGGCAATAATAACTGGAACAGATATTGGTTGAGACATGCCATCATCGATTATCTGCAGCCAATATTTATTGATACTATTTGAGGGAATACTATCTAAATCAATTTCGGTTATAGTTTTAGTTTCATTTTGAGATGAAACCATGACACAAAACAACAAACTCAATAAGGTAATTAAGTGTTTCATTTTCTTTTTATAAGGAAATTAAATGTAGTGAAAATATAGTATATATTTATTCCTAAAAAACAAAAAAGCCTCTCCAATAAAGGAAAAGCTTCTCAAAGGTCTGTTTCCAGACTACTGTCACATTTCTGTGACACAACACAACTTTTTTAGTTTGCTTAAAAAAAGCCTCAACTAGGTTAAGGCTTTTAGCAATCTTGCGGTCTGGACGGGACTTTGTATTTTTGTTATACAATTGACTAACAGTCATTTGAGTCAAAATAATATTGTTTTATATAATAATATTTATTCTTTACAATAATTTTTTAATAATCTTATTATCAGTTTATTATGTTAAAACACAATTTTTATTTTATTTTGCATACAATAAAAACATCCCCTGAAACGTCCCCTATTTTTTTATATATTTGTAGTAAAAAAAAGCCATGAGCAAAGTTAGCTTTTATTTAAGGAATCCTAACGCCAGTTTTAGCACGAACATTCAACTGGTTTGTCATTTTAACGGAATGAGAATTAAAATGAGTACTGGTATGAGTATTAAGCCTTCAATGTGGATTTCAAACGCAATGCGCGCTCGTATTCATAAAACTTTTAAAGAGGCAAAGGACATAAATGAAAAGTTGGATAAATTTGAAGGTGCTGTAAATAAAATTATTTATGACTTAAAAGATAAAAACCTGTTCATTTCGACGCCCAATTTCAAAGAACGTATTCATCGAGAAGTATCTTTGAATAGCTACACTAAAAATGGAAAATCCTTTTGGTTCTATTTTGACGAGTTTGTTGCACATCAAAAACTTCATTTTAGTGCTTCAATATATAAGGACTATAATAACTCCTTAAGAAAACATTTAACGGCTACTGAAAAAATTCATGACACTACGATTACTTTTTCTTCACTTAAACAATCTTCTGACAGCTTGTTTCATAAGTTCTATAATTATTTAGCCTATGAAGCCTTAAATAAAGATAATGAACCTGGTCTAGCTATTAACACCATTGGGAAAAATGTTAAATGTCTTAAAGCCTTCTTACATTATTGCTTTGAAAGAGATATATGTATTCCATTTCCCCTAAAGCACATGGTAGTTGAACAAATAGATGCTGACAAGGTTTACCTAACTGAAGAGGAGATTGAAAGGCTTTTTGACTTAAAGGAATTAGAGCCAAAAGAAAAACAAGTAAGAGACCTTTTTATTATTGGATGCGAAACAGGTATGCGTTTTGCAAACTTTATAAATATTCATAAAGATAGTTACCAAACTGGAAATCTTGTTTTTCACCAAGTAAAATCTAACGGTTTAAAAGCCAAAATAATTACTCCCTTGAGTGATAGACATATCTCTATTGCGGAATCATACAAATATGTGCTACCAAATCCGAAAATGAGTTGTCTCGAATTTAATAAGATTCTGCGCTCCCTATGTATTCAAGCAGGTATCAACGATATAATTTTAATTCAGAAGGTCACTAAAACGCAAACCTCTAAGGTCAGCTATAAAAAATTTGAATTAGTTTCTTCGCATACAGCCCGCAGGTCGTTTTGTACTAATAAATTCCTGAACGGCATGCCTGTTCCTGCCATTATGAAGTTCTCAGGGCACAAAACCGAACGTTCATTCTTCAAATATTTAAAACTGGATGCTGAGATTACTGCCGCTAAATTTAAAGAGTACTTTTAAGGAAAGTAACTAGTTTTTACTTTCGATAAAGTAAATAAAGCGTAATACTTTGATTATATAGACTATGGTCGAAAATTAGAAAAGCAATAGTTAGCCATTTCTCAATGATGAAAAAAGCCTACCTCCATTAATCTCTTTACAAAAAGCAAGGCGAGCTTCTGAACATGTCTTTTTTAACTAGTCTACTTAATAAATTTTTATTCAAAAGGAATTGATCTTTTCATTTTTTGCAGCTGAGATAAATCTTTGTGAAGCTTTAACAATTGATGTTGATATTCTACATTGAGATAAGAATTTGAATCCATTTTATCCAATTTTCTCATGATTTTTAGTTTTTCAGAAGTAAACACCTCTATTCTGGCATCAATATAGTTTAATAGCTGCTCCTTATTTTCTTGATAAAACTCGTACAACTGTTTTCTTAAACCGTTTTTGTTATGATATTCATTGTGACATGCTGTCGCACAAAATATTTTATCGCTTCGCCCTTTTAAGATTGCTTCATTACAATTTTTACACTTTTTTAGTTCTTTTTCCATTATATAGAATTTAAATTATACTGCAAGAAAAGTTGGAAAAAATTAAAATCAAAACGTTACACTAAGTATAAAAGATATGAAGCCTGAAAATCAATATTAAGACCCAAAAAAACCATTTTAAGCTAAAAACTAAGGTAAATAGTAACTTAGCAATAAGAAAATCACATGTAGAATCAAAATTGATTGAGTACCTAAAAAACATATATAGGTGGAGCCAGGATATATGGAGACAAATAATCGTTTCATTCCCATTAAACGTTTTACACCTCTATTAAGTGCGTTACACTCTTATTAAACATTTTACACACTTATTAAGCGTATTACTCGTCTCTATTTCGCCTTAAAATTTCTGTTTACTTTTGAAGTTTCTAAAATTAGTTAGAGAATAACAGGTTCGTTTTTAGTTCTACTTAATAATAAAGCAAATTATCACATTTAATATTACATAATCGCAAGAAAAAAGCGCAAGTTAAATGACTTGCGCTTTTTTTAGCTATTAATTATACAAGGTTTGTATTAAAATTCTAAATCGGCAACGAGGTCAAAATCATCGTAAATGGCTTTGTCTTTTAATCCATCAAAAAAACTTGTTGAACCATATCTTACATCGAATTTTGTTCTATCAATTTTTAGCGATGCATTTGCTTTGTTTCCATAAATAGAAATATCAAATGTAACTATATCTGTTTTTCCTTTAATAGTTATATCTCCTGTCACTTCATATGAATTTTTCCCCGTTGATTTAACTTTGGTAAAAACTAAAGTCGCTATCGGAAAATTATTTACTCCAAAGAAATCATCAGATTTTAAATGACCCTCTAATTTTTCTTTGTATTCGCCTTCTAAATCTGTATTTGAGATAGTAGACATATCTATCGTAAAATCCCCACCAGTTAGTCTGTCTTCATTGAAGGTTAGTTGTCCAGATTTAATGGCAATGACACCTTGATGAGATCCAGTAACTTTATATCCTTTCCATACTACTTTACTGTTTTCTGTTTTTATTTCTTTTCTATCTCCTTCTACTGAAGTAAAAGAAAATGTTATAAAAGCAACAAACACAACAGTTGCTAAATTTTTAATTGAATTTTTCATTTTTATTATTTTTAATTATGCTCCGTAGTAAAATTTTTCCTTAATTATTTTTCCGTCTTTCCAGTCTTGTACTGCAACTTGCGTGTAATTTTTAACTCCCCAATCTTTGTGAGTGTAGTCAAAGTGCCATTCTACCATTGTTGTGTTTTCTCCAATAGTTACTTTTAAAGGTTGAGCGCCTCTAAATTCTGTAATTGCTCCAAAAAAATCTTCTTCACGTTGTCTATTGGCTGCTTTTCCTTCGATAATTGGGTTATCATTTTCTTGCATTACGACATCGTCATGATAGAATTGATCAAAAGCTTCTAAGGCTTTTCCTTGAAGAATCATGTCATTAATTGTACTAATTTTTTCTAATAATGTGTTCATTTTTATATGTTTTAATATTATGGTACAAATGTCCCAAACATTAAAATTTTAAGAAATGAAGTAGATTATGAAATGATGTTAATCTAGATTAATATCTATTGGTCGTGAATGAGTTGACTTTTAATTTTACTTAAAAACTCTTTAGTAATGCCAAGATATGAAGCTATCATATATTGAGGGACTCGCTGCTCAATTTTTGGATATGTCCTTTTAAAAATTTGATAGCGTTCTTTCGCAGTAAGACTAAAATTTCTAATAATTCTTTTTTGTGAAGCCACAAAAGCACGTTCTACAATCTTTCTAAAAAGACGTTCCAATTTAGGAATCGCTTTATATAAATATTCCAAATTTTCGTAAGTAAATTGAATGAGTTCGGTATTCTCTATGCATTGTAAATTGAAATCGGCAGGAGTCTGTGTAATAAAACTACCTAAATCAGAAGTCCACCAATCTTCAATGGAGAACATTACTATATGTTCTTGACCTTCTAGATCCATATAAAATGCTTTTGTACTTCCAGATATTATAAAATTGACACTTTTGCAAATATCACCTTGCTGAACTATGTATTGATTTTTGAGATACTTTCTATGGACTGTTTTGGAAAGTAAAATAGTTTCTTCTTCATCAGTTAATTTGATAAAGTTCTTTATGTAATCTAAAAAAGGCTTATTATCCATAGGCTATCATTTTTGGTGTCATCTATTATCAAACACTATTTACTCTACCATTATAATTTAAACAATATTACTTAACTGCAGATCATTACAACTATTTATATTGAGATAAGTAAAGTTCTGATGCAACTTAAAGTTAATTTATTCTTCCTTAATATGTAAATCATTTTATTGATAATAGACCCTCTAAAATAAACTTTAACTCATCCGACCATAAAATTGAATAATGACCTTTATTTTCAAGTTCAATAATTTCACTTTGCATAAAGGATTGATTAACTTCTCTAGCTCCTTCAATAGGTAATACTTTATCTGATTTTGAATGAACAATCACTACTTTTTTTACATTGGAAAGTTCACTACAATAAGTTACCATATTTAGATTCTCGATACTTTCGCTAACATCTTCCTCGATTTTAGATATTAATTTTCCTGTGACACTATGGTTTAAGTTAAATTTTGTAGCTATTTCGTCAATTCGACTTTTAAAATTATTTGGAGTTGTAACCATTAGCCATAGCTTAAGATTAATATCTGGACACAACCTTAATACTCTTGCCACATTAACACTGCCAAAGGAATGGCTAATTATTAAATCTGGCTTTTCTTGGTTAAAATGATGTTTTAAGATATTTGCAAACTCAAACATTGTAGTTGTTCCAATTGAGCTTTTGCCATGTGAAGGTGCATCGATGGAAATAACTCTATAATCAGCTTTTAATAAAACAGGGATTAAGGATGCAAAATTACCTGTTTGTCCTTCCCATCCATGAACAAGAAAAGCTGTTTTACTATTCTCTTTTTCCCATTCATAACGCACTAATGAAAACCCTTTATATTCAAAAAACTCTTTGTCAGCATAATTTAGCATTAATTCTTCATGCTTAATTAACTTGCGCCCCTTTGGATGAGACATGTGATTATAAATTTTCCTTGCAACTAAACCTGGAAAAACATATTGGAGATACTTTGTCATTTTATTTTTTAATTAAAATGTAATTTCATTCCTTCATGAGAATCTATAAATCCCAATTTCTTATAAAAACTTAAGGCCTTAGGTCTTTTTTTATCAGTAGTTAATTGCAAAACATGAGCGTTTCTTGCTTTTACTCTTTCAATAGCCCATTCAAACATTTTGGTACCTAAACCTGTGCCTCTTTGATCTTTGTGTATTCTTACAGCTTCAATTTGTGCTCTTATGCCTCCTTGATAGGTTAAATACTGAATGAATGATAATTGCATAGTGCCTACAATCTTCGACGCATCATCTTCTATAACTATTAGTTCTTGGTTATTATCATTTTTTATGCTTTCAAATGCGCTATAGTATTCTTTAGGAAGCGGTTTTTTAAAATTCTCTCTTGTTTTTCCTAGCTCATCATCTGCAATCATTTCTACAATTGAAATAACATCTTTTTTTGTTGCTCTTCTAAATATCATGATATTACTATTTATACATTAATTTTTTGATTTTGTTGATTTGGCTATAAGTGTAAACACTAGCAATAAAAAAGCTATTCCAAATCCTAAAACACCTATATTAATTCCCAACAATGTTTTCTCACTTCCATCTAAGTACTTCATAGATCCTCCATAAAAATCTTGAATTATATAAGCTAGCAAAAACCCTCCTGTGATTAACATACTTAAAATAGTACTGATTTTAGTGTCTTTTTTAACCCAAACTAACCATAGGCATAAAATTCCAATACTTGAATTTGTAATTAATTGCCATACTTCATGTATCCTTACATGAGGCGTCCAGTCTGGGTTAAAAACATGGGTTGTATTAATTTCCAGAAAGGGAACTACAACTGCATAAAGTATGATACTAAATGTGATTATTGATTTTTTCATTTCTAGATATTTTAATAACTATTAATTTTTTAATTGATTAATCTTATTATTGGAATTTTTACACCAGTGACAATTATCTATTGGTTTTAATTCCAAAGCCCTAGTAAAAGCTTGAATTGCATTTTCTTTCTGATTATATTCAAAATAAGCATCGCCAAGAGAATCATAAAGATTGCCATCATCTGGAAATAATTTCACATTTAATTTTAATAACTCCAATCCCCAAGCAGCTTCTTTTTCTTTTGCCATAAGTTTGAAACCAATACGGTTGAATACAGCTTTATCATTAAATTTTGAATTTAAATTTTTATCTAAAAAAGCAGTTAACAAAATAGCATCTTCTAATTTTTTATTCCTAACAAAATCATAGACTAATTCATAGGATAATTTTGTAACGGGTTTTGGCGTGTAATTAGAATCAAAAATCATCTTTCCAATATTCCAAGACACATCTTCAGAATCTCTATTTAAAATGGAATTTGACAATACAATTACAACAGCATCGTCATCAATATATCTTATGAAATTTGCAAAATAAATACCGTTACTACCATTGTGAGTTACAATTTTAGTATCACGTTTGCTTATAAATGTTGCCCATCCATATCCATAATGAGATGTTTCTTCTTCATTCTCAGCCACAAAAGGAGTAGCAAGTAATTCTCTAGATTTTGCACTTAGCACTTTATTAGTATTCAAAGCTAGGTGCCATTTATAAAGATCTTCTACAGTAGAATGAATATCGCCTTTGCCAATACTATACCAATGTTTATTATTATAAGGTAAATGCTCTTGAGTTGTTCCCCAATCTTTCCATATACCATCTGTATAATAAAAATAATAGCCATGAGCTAATTGCTCGCTATTAAAGGAAATACTTTTATAGCCTGTATGATTCATTTTTAAAGGCTTCCAAAAATTTTCTTGTAAAAAAGAGGTGTAATCCTGATTAGAAACTAATTCAATAATAGCTGTAAGCATGATATAGTTTGCATTTGCATATCTATGATTTGTTCCAGGTGTTGATTGCAATTCTGCCTCAAAGAATTCTTTCAAGAACTGATCCTTACTCGCTTCATCATATCTAAATCCACCAGTTCTTGGTGAAACGCCTGATGTATGCGTAAGTAGCTGATGAATAGTAATATCCTTTTTATCTATTGGTGCTTCATTATAAAATAGACCAATTTTATCTGAAGTATTAAGTTTTCCCAGTTCCACAAGTTTTAAGATAGCTGCGGCTGTAAATTGCTTAGTTACAGATCCAATATTGAAAACTGATGACACTGTATTGAGAACCTTTTTTTTTCTATTAGACCAACCATAGCCTTTTGATAAAATAACCTCTCCTCTTTTAGCAACTAAGACGGATGCTGAATAGCCATTAGTTATACTATTATTTAAATAGGTGTCAATTTTAGCTTTAAGCTCATTATTGTTCATCTCTTGCCCAAATAAGGTGCTAATTCCTATTACTATTTGGATAAAAACGAGGATGAAGAATCGTCTTTTTTTCATGATTTTGATTGAATTATATTACTTATCACTTGCGTACAGTTTTTCAGTTGCCTTTTTTAGATTAGCCAATGGTAAAAATTGATCTGCTATTGTTAAGATAGCATGCAAGTTATCGCGTAATCTATCTAACTTAATTTCTTCTGGATTAATCGATGTTTGCAAAAGGTGAAGTGCCATATCTGCTAGAAGGATGCGTTGTTTTTCTAACCATTCATTGTCATCTTTATTAGCAGGATTATTCAAGTAACTAGTTTCAACTAAGCTATGTAATTCCCAGCTGGTTTTTAACATTTTTAATTTCTCATCTTCCGTCATCTTTTTTAATTTTAAGCATTTTTAGTTCTTTATCTAACCCCTCTATAGCTTTTCGATATTCATTAAAATTAGCATGCATATCAACTAACTCTAACAAGTTAATAGCTTTTTCGTAAGATTTTTTAGCCGCTCTAATATTATTATTCACTTTTTGTGCACGACCTAGATATGAATATGCTAAGTGTGATTTTGGATATAACTCTATCCAATATTGGTATAATTCAACCGCTTCATCAACTCTTTTTTGCCCCAAAAGTCTCCTTCCAATATTTTTAATACAACTCATGCTGTACAATCTGTCCATAGTAGGATAGATACTAAAGCCATACTCCTTAGAAAGTCCTTTATAAAACATATTAATGTTTTCTTTAGCATTACCTGATTGAGAAATTAGATCTTGGTAATTAACAATCCATTTCTCTTTAGGAAAAATGAAATTAAAAGCAGAAATTAGTCCTGGTAGTGCAACATCAGTATGGCCTTCACCTTTAATTATTTCGGCTATTGTTTTAAAATTAATAGAGTTTAACTTTGATAATCTTTGATTGAAATTATGAACATTGTCTTCAATATCTGGTTGATCTTCTAAATCTTTTCCCCCTGAAACGATGTAAAGAAATCCATTACGAGATGTGTTTTTAGCAGATACCTTTTCAATTACATCAATAAGTGTTTCTCCTTTTTCATATCCATCTCCAATAATGTTACCTGAGGCTAGTGCAATGTGTGCTTGAAAAAGATCTGGGTTATTAGAAAACATATGTAACGTAAATACCGACGAAGGAGAGAAGCCAATTAATGTTTTAAAATCCGCTAATCTATATCTGTTCTCTAATTCAGGTAGTAACTCATCGCTCAAAAATTGAGTAAACTCATCTTGGTGATTGCCATAGCCGTAATTACGATTCTTTATATTATCATAAAGATTTGGAGCATAGAATGCTCTATGCATTTTCCCTTCTTCAATTGTTACAATAATAGATTCTGGCATTCTTGAGATTGCACTTAACTGATTTACCAAAGCCGTAACCGTAGAAAAAAGGAATTGATTATCTAAAACAACAATTATAGGATAAGATTTAGTTGAGTGATCATACCCAACAGGTAACGCTACTTTTATTGTTCTAGTTTCATCTAATGATTTAGAATCAATGTCGAAAGAGGCAATTTTATTTTGAGCCTCTATTTGAAGAACAGTGGTTATAGTAAAAATTATTATAACTATAGAGATAAAGTTCTTTTTCATTATTTTTTTATTTGTATAAAAATTCTCCAGCTGCATCTCCCATCAACCTGTAATTATGACCAATTCCTGCAATTATTTTAAGTTCCCAGTTAAATTCTGCGTCAAGTCTTTTTGCTGTTTCTTTGACTTGTTCAAAAAAGAATTTTCCCCTTTCTAGTCTATGGTATCCTTGTTTATCAGCACTTTTTGATTGTAAAAAACTTCCCCCAGTTTCATTTTCATTGTCGAGTTCTCCCAGAAAAACAACCAAATTTTTCTTAAATGCTATTTTCAATGCTTCTTCATCCATTGGTGTGTCGTTTAATCCAAAAGGATAATTTTGATCAAAATCAAGTAAGGTGTAGAAACTTGCATTGGAGGCTAAAATTTTGTCAGCTTTAGAATTCTTATGAAAAATCGCAAGTCTGTGTAAAATATGTCCTCCAGCAGAGTGTCCAAAAAGATTATATGATGTTTGGTTAGACTTAAGTACTTTAACAGCGGTATCAAATATGCGGTCAAAATCATTAAAAATCCATTCGTTTGCATTTGGATTAGAATCGAACGTTAATTTTTCTTCAAAGAGTTTTATTTTATTAGTGTTTTCAACGCGTTCAATGCAGTCATTTAAATTGGAATTTTTTATTAGCCCACCTAAATGATACTCATCAAAGCTGTACTCCTCTTTTGGGTACATTGGTGATAGGATTAAAAGGCTATGTTTTTCAGATGCTTCAACCCACGAGTCTCTATAGGTATTGGCGTTTCTTCCAGCTCCCGGAATTACTAGTAAAATTCCTGAACCTGTTGTGAAACTTTCCGGTTTATGATAATATACTTCGATGGTTTTCTCTACTTTACCTTGTCCTCCTTCAACAACAAAGTATCCTGAACCAGTTTTAATGTCTATATTATTTATGGCTAATTCTTTTTCAGGAACGAGATTGTTCTTTTTTATGAGTTCCATACTACAATGAGGGCAATTTCCAGATTCTGAAAATATTAACTCATCGCATTCTAAATCACAAGGTGTGCAAACGTACTCTTCCTTTTCAGTTTTGCAGGAATAAAATATTAATATAAAAAATAGCAGAAATAAATATTTAATCTGCCATTTTTTAAAAATTGAATCATTTGTTTTCATAATCCTCATTTTTTAATACCCTCGCTTTATTTTAAAAACTTAACTTAAGTATATTAAACAAAGCTATTACTCATCATTTGTATCTATTTGTTCTAAATGAAATACAATTTGTTCGAAAAGGATTTTTTAAAAAAATCAGCTGTTATGATCTAATATCAATTATTTTTTGCCGTTCTTCTTTAGTCATCACTACAATTTAAATCAGCATAGTTATTCTTTATTCCGAGGTCTACCTTTATCTCCCCCTTGTTCCAGTGTAACCTGTTTACCATCTTCTGAAAAAATAAATGATATAGACTCCGCATACATCTGTTCTAAAACAAAGCGATTTTCTCCTCTATAAATTAAAGGAGCTTTAAATTCGTTTTTTATAAAATTAATTAGAGTATTATTTTCTTGTATAAATACAGACTTATCGTTTGGATCACTTTGAGAAACATAAACACCAACAAATTTCTTCAACTCATCTTCTGATATTGCTACAGGTGCATCTCCTAGAAACAATTTTAGTATTTCAGTATATATTTCGTTAATATCCATTTTCGAACCGTTTGAAATTAATGTAAAAGACAAATTCTCCTTAGAAAAATAGATTGAAGTCGCTCTAAATTCATCAATACGTCCTCGATGCCCAAATCCCTGTCTGTCATTAGTTGTATACCTAAAAAGCCCCATTCCATACCTATCTTTTATAGTTTTCATTAAAGTTAGACTTTCTGTTGAGAGCATTTTTCCAGTAAGCAAGCCTTCAAAAAAACTATTTAAATCTTTTGGTGTTGAAACTATTGAGCCAGTTCCTGTGGCAGTAGACAAATCCGTTTCAGGAAATTCAGTCCATTTTTCATTATAGTTGTATGAATAGGCTTCATTATTATTTATATTAATTTCTTTTCCTGAATATGTGTTTTTTAAATTAAGTGGCTTACAAATTTTCTCTTGCAAAAGGTTTTCATAAGAAGTGTTATACGTTTTCTCAAGAATTAGTGCCAATAAAAAATAATTAGAATTGCTATATTCTCCTTTACTATTTGGTTCAAAGTCACTTTCATACTTAGAAATTTTAGATAGCATTTCTGTAGATGATATATACTTGGTACGATTGTCAAAAAACCATTTATCTTTTGTAAAACTATGGATACCACTTCTGTGCTGTAATAACTGAGCAATGGTAATCTTATTCGCATTTTTCACATTCGGAAAATAGCTTTCTATAGTTTTGTTTATATCTAGCTTATTTTCTTCAATAGCCTTAAAAATTAGTGTCGCTGTAAAAGATTTAGTAACAGAGCCTATACGGTATTTTGTATTGGCACTAGCTTTCTTTTTTGATTTAATATCACTAAAACCAACAGTGTTTTCGTATACTGTTTTTCCATTTTGAGAGAGTATAATACTTCCCATAAATTCATTGTTTTTATCATAAGCTTCTAATAAGCTGTCGATTTTAACTTGATAGGTGTCTGGTTTTTGCTTTTCCGATTGAACAGATTTATTATTTTCTGAACAAGAAAATAGTAGTGCGATGAATGCTACTATTAGTAAAGTTTGTTTTTTCATTTTTTACAGTTTTGATTGATTTTATTTAATATGTGTTTTAGATTATTTATATCTTCGATTGTTAGATTATTTAATGCCGTTTCTCTATTCTGGTTTATAATAGGTATAAGTTGCTTTAAAGCCAATTCTCCTTTAGGTGAAGTTTTTAAAACAGATGCTCGCCTGTCATTTTCGTTAGTAGTTTTTATTAGGTAATTTTTTTTAACCATTAATCCGATAATCCTCGTCATTGAAGCATAGTCTTTAAATATTAAATCGGCAATTTCTGTTTGGGTTAGTTGTTTGTCATTTATCATTTGAAGTATTAAGGCTTGGTCAACAGTAATGTCTGATATCGCGTTTTTAATTTCTTTTAGACTTAATTTTCGATAAGCTTTTATTGTTTCTTCTATCGAGTAGAAAATTGTGTCAAAAGGAGTGTGTGAAATCTTCATTTGTTAGTGTCTTTACAAGCGAAAAAATAATAATACTTGATATATCAAGCAAAACTATTACTTGCCATCTATATCAATTTGTTCTAAATGGAGAACAATTTGTTCGAAAAGGAGTGTTTCATAAAGATTAATCCTAACCTATTTGCAATATGAAAAATGTTATGATAAAAAAATTGATATTTTAATACTTGGTGTTAATTCCCAAAGCTTTATAAAAAAAAAGGTGTTTTGGACGTCCCTTTTTTTTCCATTTAAAATCCCATAAAGCTTTTCCTGGATCGAAATATTTAGATACTAGTATGGTCTCAGAGTTATATATATATATGTATTAAAAAACTCAGTATAATCAATACCTGAGGTGATTTTTATGCCATTAATAATATCGGTAGTGTCATACAATTTTTCTGTACGTAGAAAATTTTCATATAACCACTTCATCAAATCATCCAAACTTTTTTCATTATTTGTTTTAGATCTAATATCGACATCTAAAACCATAGCTGTTATCCAACCTCCGTGATATACCAAAAAGAAGTTTTCAAATTTTGTTTTATCATCAACTCCTGCAGTACGCATTGAAATATTCCCTAACCCTTTTGATCCCGTGTAATACCCTAAAGAAAGGGCTGAAGTTGACAACATTTCTTCTGGCGAAACAATTCCCATTCTAACAGCTGTTTGAAATGTGTAAAATTCAGAAAACCCTTCATTAAACCAATGTTCTTCTCCATTTTTATAACGGATCGTTTCACCATTCCATAAATGAAAAAGCTCGTGCATTAACACCGTTTTCCATGATCCATATCCTAAAGTGTTGTTCTCAGACCAATTGAACATAATAGATTTAGCGTCAGCTTCTCCGCCGGAATCATTTGTTTTTTTAACCTTAATTGTGAAATCTGCATATGTAGCATCTAATGTATCTCTTGGATTCCCACCAAATAAATCTTTATAAAAAGTGAATGACTTAGTAATGATCTCTGTAAATTCAGCTTCTTTTTCTAATGACTCTTCATCTAAAAACTTATAGTTAATTTTTAAATCGCCAGAAATTATGGTTTGGTTCATTTTTTCTAAATCGCTTTTTTTAATGAGCGCCATATTACAGTGAGGACAAATTCCAGGTTCTGAAAATATTAACTCATCACATTCTAAATCACAAGGTGTACAAACATAGTCTTCTGTTTCAGATTTACAAGAGAAGACTATAATGGTAAAAAAGAGTAGAATACTAAACTGTTTCTTCAATGATTGATAGCTTGATTTTAATGTCTTCATAATTTTAATTTTAATAACTCTGCACTAATAGAGTTTAACTAATACTACGATTCAAAGATAAAATGAAAAATGAGCAGTAATTAATTCGAAGCGTATTAAAATTTATTCGAAAAGGATTGTTCTATATTTTCTTTGTCCATAATAGTTCTTTATGAGCAACTACCTTTACTTTTAATAGCTTTTGGATGTGAAGGATTTATGAATTATTTTCCATTCATTTTTAATTTTCAATAACAATAAATAATCAATTGCTATCCTATTTCGGTCAGGCATTATAACTTGTACTTTGGCAAGACCTGCATTATTTTCATAATCCAATGATAAAACATTCCCTAATCGGTTGTTTTTTTTGCCTTCTTTAAAGTTTCCGATGTATTGATTTCCTGGAATGATGCTCAGATTGTCATCTTTTATATAGTATAAATTGAAATCTTGGTGAAATGCCTTTCTTAATTTATTGGGTTCTCCGTTTGCTGTTCCGACAATGTAGTTTGACAAGGTTTCTTTGATTTCTTCTAACCCCTCTTTTTCAATAGAAACTAAATCTTCTACTTTATGATAATTTTTAAGGTTTATAATCTTGTGTAATATTTTCCACTGCCCTTTTATTTTTAGAAGCAAAAGATAATCCGTTGCTATTCTTTTTGTGTCAGGAAAATAAACTTCAACTTTTACAGAAGCGGCATCGTTTTCATAATCAATAGATATGATTCGTCCTATTCTGTTATATTTTTTCCCCTTTTCAACTCTTTCAATATAACCATTCCCATCTATAACCCTTAATGTGTCTCCCTGTACTATAAATAGATTAAAATCTTTATGAAATGCTTCTCGTACTTCGTCAGGATTGCCATTTGCTGTACCCTCTATATATTTCATCACAGTAGAATTAATTTGCTCTACTTCTGTTTGTGAATTTAGTTTTAATATTAAAATAAAATTAAATGCTAAAAATATTATTAATGCTTTTTTCATGTTTATTCTTTTTGTTTATTGTTTTTCTTATTACTAACGGTCTCGTGTATAATAGTAGCGGATTTCTTCTCACGAACCTTTCGGTTTTGCACTGACCTTTGTTTTATGTTTATACTTTCGCTTTATTGCTTAAACCGCTATTACTTATTCACATTGTTAGCAAATGTTTTATTCTATTTTTGCATTGAAGAGTACATCAGCGTTTACCCAATAAACTTCCCCTTTTTCAACACCTGCCCATCCTTTTTTTGCAGGGTTATTATATCTTCTGGAGTAGATAAAATATTTTCCGTCAGAAGACATATACGGACAATAATAGCGCCAGTTACTTTCATATTTTAATGGTATTTCTTTCGGTTTTGTCCATTCACCATTATCATTAAACGTTATTTGAAATTTACCTTGTCCATTAGTAATGGCATACCGCTCATCTGGTGAAACATAGGTTATTAGTTCCTTTTTCTTTGTCTTAGTGTTTACGATAACAGGTGTTTCAAATTTTTCATTTCCTAAATATTGTGCACGATATGTGTTCATTCCTCCTTCATCACTTGGTCTATTTGAGCGAAAATATAAACTCCCATCCGCCGTAACAACAGGATAGGTTTCTAAATATTCGGTGGAAACCAAAAAATCCACTTTAGAGGCTAATTCCCATTTACCGTCCACTTTTTTACTTTTATAAATGTCTGGTGGTATCGTGTAAAGTTCTTCTCGGGTAACATCATTTTCATAAAGCTTAGGGTCTACACCGAGAAAATACATTGTCTTTCCATCTTTGGTAATTGTGGGGTCACAAGCAACTGAAACTAAGACATTATCGTCATACATTTTAATGGGTTTAATGTCAGACCACTTGTCATTAATTAATTCAGAATGGTGAATAACAAAGCTGTTGTCCACAATTCTTGAAAAGAACATTTCTGTATTGTCATAATTAAAAACTACATTAAGTTCGATATTGCTAGTATTAACAATAGATGGTGCAAATAATTTAGGAATTGTAGAAGGAGGTTCTTGGTCGAAATATGAAATAGTGTTGTTCTTACAACTAAAAAATGTTACAATGATTAAGAAAAGTGATAAAAATTTATTCATTACTGTTAAAATGTTTATTAACTATTGTATAACCGTTACTTATATGCTGATACTTATAACCCTATTTTAATCAACTTGTAATAATACCCTGGTTGAAGTGTCTATCCATTTAAATGCTATATTGTAAAGCTCATAATTTTGTCTACCAGTATTCTTTAATCTTAATAATCTTACCGTCTTTAAATTCAAAAACAGCCATTTGTTCTTTTCCTTCAACAGTTTTTCCGTCTTCTTTTCTTATAAATCGCTTAGTAACCGCAATAGCATTTAGCCCTATAATCTTACTGGTCACCTTTATATCAACTGTTTTACCATTATAAGAGCCTTTTTCTTGGTTACGTTTATAGCCGTTGTAAAGATTCTCTCTCGTATAAACACCTCCACATTTAGGGTGTACATAGGTAAAGTCGTCCGTAAAAAGGTTGAATATATTATCTATGTCCTTGATAGTCGAACCTGACTGAAATACTTTAAGATTTAGTTCATAGTATTTATCTAGTATCGTATTTAAAGAATCTTTATGGCTCATCTTTACTTCTTGGGCATTAATTTGCCCAATTGAAAAAAGAACTAATACAATTGAAGAAATATTTATTACAGTTTTTTTAATCATTGTTCTTATTTTTTGAGAGTTCAATGGATTTTTTTTCAGAAAGCTCAGCTTTTATAAGCTCATTAATACTTATATATGCTTCAGAAAGTCTTTTATGTACAATTGAAGAGTTCGGGTAATAACTAACAGCTAATTCTAGGAGTTCAACCAGTTCTGGATAACGCTTACTGCTTTTTAACCGACGTCCTATACCTAATATATTTCCAATAAAATAAAAAGAGTCTTCGTTAGGAATAATATCGAAGCCATATTGTTTAGACAACTTTTCAAAATAGTGTTTTATCGTTTTTGCAGGGTTTTCTGCATTTCTAAATGATTTATAAGGAATGTTCCAAACATTTTTAGGGTAAATGGTCTCTAATCCGTGCTGTATCCCTGGAACAGACATTCCATAATGATCTTCCTCTTCTAAAACTTCTATTTTATACTTGAAATTTTGAGGATTCAATTTTTCTAATGCCTTATTTAAATTAGTATATGCTTGGTTTTCTTCTATAGGCCTATTCAATAAATCTCGTGATGCTTTCCCTATATATAAAGAGTTTCCTGAATGTTTTCCAGATTGTATTGAAGCAAAGATTTGATCTTCAATTGTTTTCCCATTACTCGTATACTGTGCCAATTCAGATGCCAAAACAATATACCCTTTAAACAACGTTGGATCACTCCAAAATGCATCTAAAACAGGTCCAAAAGTTGGTGACATTCCAATAATAGTACGATGTGAATTAGCACGATACTTTTTTTCAATAAAAGAAATAACCTCATCTTTTAAAAATGCTACATGTTCTTTGGACTTACCTCCATAGCCACCAAAAAACTCGCGCCCTTCTTTATTTTTTAAAATAAACGCCATGTCATTTCTTTTACCAGTGTTATTAGTAATCCCAACAATAATACTTCTAGGCATGTAATTTCTTTCTGCCCTTATTTTTACAATGGACTGAGTTAGGTCAAATAAAAATTCGGCATCCATGACATATATAACAGGATAGTCATGAATGTTTCTATCGTAATTTACTGGTAGAGAAATAAGTAATTGCCTCTCTTCATTAAGGATTTCAGATTTTATAAAAAGTTGTTTTCCTTTAATATAATCTGCCTCTGTTACCTGAGCAGTGGCATTACTTATTATTAGGTAATTAAGTAATAATAAGCATATTTTAATATACTTCATTTTTTATGATTTCTTTTAAGTAAAGGTTTTTAGTTATTGCTTCTATTCTCTAGTAGTTCTTTTTTTAAATGCATAAATTCTACCCAATAAATATCTCCATAATCATCTTCTCCTCTGTGAAAAAATAAATACTTCCCATCGGGTGACACACTTGGAGTCATTTCAGTTTGATCAGTATTTATTTTAGGGCCCAAATTATAAGCTTCTGTCCAAGTACCGTTATTATTGAAACTGATGTACAAATCATTATCCCCATATCCTGAATTGCTTTCACCATCATAAATAATATAGCTTTCGTCTGGTGCAATATATGGGTGAGCGATGTACTTTCCAGAGAAGTTTATTTCATTCCCCATTCTCTTAGCACTTCTATATTGACCTTCTTCCTTAACCGACTTATAAATAACCCAATCTTCTGGTTTATCTCCTTTCTCCCCAGAAGTATAATAGAGATTGCCATTCTCTGAAGATGTTAAGTACATTACAAACCTATCTACTAAGGGTTTTTCTATGGGTATTGGTTGACTCCAACCGCTTTTGTTCTTTTCGCTATACCACTGATGCAATCCACTTGGTTGAATCGTATCATTAAAAGGTCTTGTACTTCCAAAATAGAGTCTATTACCTTTAGGGTTGATATGAGGTTCAAAATCCCATCCTTGTTTTGCTGAAAAAAAAGCCAATTCAGGTTTTGTCCATTGACCATCAATTAATTTCATGGCATAAATTTCATTGTTCTCTTCTGGTTTACGGCGTGTGTAATATATTTCGTCCATTTCTGGATTGAAGGTGATTGCGAACTCATAATCGTCAGTTGAAATAACACCTTGCCCAAAAACTAAGGGAATATCTGTTGGGATTTGATCGCTGAATAAGGTAAGGTTTGATTTTTTACTGTCCTGACAAGAAATAATAAAGACTAGCAGGAAAGTCAAAACGGATGGAATTTTTACTTGTTTCATATTCTTAGTTTTCATTGACTATTGAACATTTGAGAATTTATTCAATTTAAAACAATTTCTAAAGCAAAGATGGGTTATAAAACGGGATTCGTTTAGTTCGAAAAGGAGTAGTATTTGTTCTAAAAGGATATTAAAATTTTGAAGTCACTCCTATTTGAATAGAAGAGTATTAAAAAGAATAGTAAGACTTAAACAAAACCCAATAATGGATACATTAATTAATGCACGAACGCTCCAAGTTTTTTCTTTAAAATCATGGTTTAAATATTGAGTTGTCATTACTGCTATTGCCATAAATAAAAACCAAACTGAAAAGAAAATTGAAATACTTCCCCTAATTATTGTAGTCACTACATCATGTAGAAAACCACAAAAAATAAAAGTAAGTACTAAGGCTAGTGATGCTGGGAAATATATCTTTAGGGGTTTGAAAACCCTTTTTCCTAAATAATAACCGAAGATTGGATTCCAGAAATTCCAAAATATGGTGAAACTTTTAGCACCTAAAGAACGATATAGATTGTTTTTTAAGGAACTAGAATGTCCTATAGGTACTCCGTTTCTTTTTTCTACATATTCCCTTAAAGTCATTTAAACCATTGATTTGTTACAGTAAGTTGCCTTCTCAAAATCTCTAATATTAATTGAGATAATTGGAACATCGGGAAGCATATTCTTAAGTTCTGTTATTATTGATTTTGAAAGTTGTGCTTTTTGAGAGATTGTTCTTCCTTCCATAATATTTGCAAATATGTGAATAAAATCATCTTTAGTGTTTCCAATATTATAATGTTTAAAAGGGTTGATTCTTACCTTAATATCTCCTTTGGAAAAAAGTTGTGTTGTTTCTGCTGTATCATATACTTTTTGCATAATCTCATTTGGAGACTTTAATGCAATAATATTTTCTGAACAGTCTATTATAAAATGTGGCATAATTATTATTTTCTTAAACTTTGATTAAATTAAAATTTAATCAAAGATATTTTTTTTATGCAAAGAACATTTGTTTGAAAAGGAGCAGTATTTGTTCGAAGAGAATTATCGTTTTAATGAATAATTAGTGAGTAATGCTACTTTTTTTAAATTTAGATTAGGTAAAAAAAGACAAACTATTCCTACCAAAGGAAGAAACGAACATATTTTATATACAAAATCAATTGAAGTATTATCGGCTAGAATTCCTATCAAAGCAGACCCAATAGCTGCAACTCCAAAAGCAAAACCATAAAACATCCCCGAAATCACTCCAAGTTTATTAGGTAGTAATTCTTGGGCATATGACATAATTGCCGGAAAAGCAGATGCCATTATCAGTCCTATAACTATCATAAACATATCAGTGTAAAACAGATTAACATAAGGCAGCATTAATATAAAAGGGGTTGCTCCTAAAACTGAAAACCATATAACATATAGTCTCCCATATTTGTCGCCAAGTGGACCACCAATAACTGTTCCCAACATATAGGAAAATAGATAGATAAAAAGATGTATTTGTGATTGTTCAATAGTAAGATCAAATTTTTCAATTAAATAAAAACTGTAATAATTTGATAGGCTTGCTGCGTATATAAATTTTGAAAATATTATTACTAACAGGATGCCTATTATGAGTTTTATTTTTCTTCTGGAAAAGGTAATATTGGATTTTGGTATGACACTTTTTTTCAAATTTATATTTGATAAATGCTTTTTGTACCAAGTAGCCACTTCTCTTAAAACAAAAAAGCCAATAACTAGAGGTATAACAAACAAAACAATCAACACTTGAGAGTTTGGCAATACTATTAGAGCTACTAATAAAGGCGCAATTGCTGTACCTAAATTACCCCCTACCTGAAATATTGATTGTGCTACTCCAATTTTTCCTCCAGAAGCAAGGTTTGCAATTCTACTAGATTCTGGATGAAAAATAGCCGATGCTATACCAATTAAAATACAGGATAGGATTAATGAATTAAAACCATTTGCATAAGATAAAAATACAACTCCAAAGGCTGATAATATTAACCCATAAATTTGTGCATATATTTTAGGTTTTTTATCAGTATAATGGCCAACCAATGGTTGCAAAATGGAAGCAGTAAACTGAAAAGCAAAAGTTATTAAACCTATTTGTATAAAAGATAGCTCATATTTTTCTTTTAATAAAGGATAAACTGATGGAATAACACCTTGAATTAAATCATTTATAAGATGAGAAAAGCTTATTAAGTATAGGATATGGAAATTAGTTCTAGTTAAAATTCTCTTCATCTTCTGATTTTAACTTAACTTCAAGTAAGCTTGATGCAAATTAAATGTATACGTTTCTTAAGCTAGACCAATTCGTATTTTCGCTCAACCAATTCTTTACCAAAGGAATTGGTTGAGATTTCTTTTGTGATTGTAAAGCCATACTTTGTGTACAATACAGCTGCAGTGTCAAGTTCGTCAGTAGTCCACAGATATGATGAAATATAGCCTCGTTCTTTGTAGAAATCGATAAAGAGATTCATAAGTGATTTTCCTAGTCCAACACCTCTATAATCCTTTTCTAAATAGAAATACCTTAATTGTGCTTTTCTGTTTTCTCTATGTTGAAGAAATAAGCTGCCAATTACCTTTCCATTATGCTCACAAATCCAAACTCTATCTTTTTTTGAGTCATAATTTTGATAAAACTCACAAATCCCTTTTGCAACATAAACTTCAAAAGAAACACCATGATTATACTCTTTTGCATACATAGCTCCGTGTCTATGGATTATATAACCAAAATCTCCTGGTTTAATATCTGTTCTAACATTTATATCTTCTATTGTAAATGTTTTATCTGTCATTTTTTTATTTTAAATGTATAATTATTCTATCTGCTATTTGTTTAGCTGATGTAACTTGAGATAAGTCCTTATATAACTCTCCATCTTTACCAGAATAGTGACCATGGCCAATAAGCTTCATGAGCTTATAAGTGTTTACATCAAAATCGTTAGAGGATATTTCTGTAGAATAAATTAATGATGGTTGTCCTACTTGCCCAGAGCCAGAATAAATTTTATCCTCAGGGAATTTATCTTTTGTGTAATATTCATTCCAATCGTAAGATTGATTTAGCTCAACTAATATTTTATAGTTCCCCTTTGAAATATTTATGCTTGAATTGATTATAAAGTTGCCTGTTGGCGTAGCTCCTGAAACAACATCGATATCATTAGAATTTCCTAATGGCATATAAAGTCCATCTTCGGCTTTAACACCACGCTTGTGAGACCAATAAGGTAACGCTTCAGGTCTTCTTATTGTAGCTGGCTCCCATTGACCATCTTTTTTCTTTCCAAAATCAAATGTACTGGAAGAAATGACTCTTGAAATGTATAAGGTTTGAATATAATTTCCATGAATATCTTCTATCCAAATTGCAAACAATGGATATTGAAACGCACTTCCCTTTTTTAATTCAACACTAACAAGTTTATCTCCTTCGGGTTTCTTTAAATCTATAATCTGATAATCAAAATTTACTTCTTTTTTACCAAGTTGTTCATTGCGGATTTGATTTCCAAAAGCATATAATTTGTTTAATATAGGAAGTTCAAAATAGACACCAAGCGTTAATATAATTCCTGCTATTATTATTAGTGGGCTTTGCAATTTTTTAAACTTTGATAATCGCTTGCCAAAAATGTAGTTTTTTAAAGGTAATTTATTATTGATAATATGAAAAACCATCGCCAACATAAACAATAAAGCAAAAAATGTGTGTAATGATGCTATATATTTTTTAAAAGGCAAAAAATACATTAAGATACCTGATCCTATTAAAACCAATAATAAAATCAATAAAATATTACCTAATAGTCGTCTATCCATTTAAAATAACTTAAATGTTAGTTAGCATTAACTTTAGGGTTCCAAACGTCTAATCGAGCAGTTTCTTTAACATACTCTGAAAAATCTTTAGGCTTTCTTCCTAGTACCTTTTCAATGTCGTTGGTAATTTCAGAATTATTAGGATTTCCTAGTACTTCAGAGAACAAATATTCAATTAACCAAATATAATCCGCTGGGACTCCTTGTTGCTTCATAACACTAGTATAAGCAGGCAAAGCAATAGGTGTAAACGCAATGTCTCTTCCAGTTGCTTCAGCTATGTCTTGAACTACTTCTTTAAAAGTTAGTTGTCTTGGCCCAGTGAGTTGATATATTTTATCATTGTGTTTTTCATGTAATAATGCTTCAACTGCCACATCAGCAATATCATTTGTGTCAACATAAGGTACTTTTGCCTCAGCTTGTGGCAAGGCAACAAAACCTTCTAATATTGGTTCTAAGAAAGCACCTTCCTCACTAAAATTTTGGTTGAACCAACTTGCGCGAACAATAGTATAATCTATTCCTGAATGAATAATTACTTGTTCACACAGTTCTGCCTCTCTTTCACCCTTTCCAGATAAAAGCACTAATTTCTTTACTTTACTTTTCTTTGCAACTTTTGTGAGTTCTTCAATAGCTTCCAATGCTCCTGGAACAGCCAAATCTGGTTGAAAAGTTATATAAACTTTATCCATTCCTCGAAGTGCTCGAGCCCATGTTTTAGAATCATTCCAATCAAAAACAGGGTCAACAAATCTAGAACCAATTCTAACGTTGTGTCCAGCTTCTATAAGCTTACCTGCTACTTTACGGCCTGTTTTTCCTGTGCCTCCGATTACTAAAATGCTACTTTTATTTTCCATTCGTTTTTGTGATTTATTATTTTTTAAATATTATTTTTTGTGATTTGTATAAGACTAATTATCAATATTATAAAAGAAGTGATTGACGATAATGTTCTAATTAAATGAAGACGATTCCATTTAACTTCAAACTTTTCTCTTAAGCTTTTTAAATCTTCACTACTTGCTGAACTTAAATCTGTTTTGTCCAATATTTCATTTAATGGAACATTCCCAAAAATGGTCACCATTAAAACTCCAAAAAGGTAGGCTCCTATTGCTAAAATTAATAATCCAATTATTGGGTTTGATGTGTTTTTAAAGACATATAAGTTGATTAGTCCGAGAAATAAAGGCCCAAAGAAAACAATGAAAAATACTGGATTTAATATTGTTCTATTCATTTGTTGAAAAGATGCTAAATACCCAAAGTCATTTAACCTTCCAATTCCTGGTGTAATACTATTAGACCAAGTGAAACACAATCCTGCAGATAACCCAGTTAATACTAGAAGTGCAATAATCCCTATATTTTCTATAGTTAAACCCATAGCTTTATTGTTTTGATTGGATTTTATGAGGATATACACGGATATACCAGTATAATGTGGCTACTATTAAAAATTCAAAAGCTATAATCCAGAATCCTAAAGATGTAAAAAAACTATAATGATTCCCTCCGTTAGGAACGACAAATACTGGAACAGTTATTAATGCATCCAAAGCAACAGCAGTTAACAACATTGTCTGACCAACTTTAAACCCATGTATTGTGTTTTCTCTTTTATAATAATAAGAACAGCCTAACCATACCAATGGCATAACTACAACAAACAATACAATATTTGCCTGTGAATTAGGATTTTCCAAAATGGGAACATAATAAGATGTTGAATAAAAAAGTATAGCAATAATCCATATGGCTACACCTATTAAAATGGCTCGTTTAGCTTTCATGTCTTTTCTATTTAAAAGTTACATGGCAAAACTATGGCCAAGAAGAAATTTTGGTTTGTCTTAAAAGAAATAAGATTTGTTCGAAAAGTAGTTTACTTGATTTGGCTTGGTCTATATCCAAATTTTTTGGCAAAAGCATTGGAGAAAGAACTTAAACTATCGTAACCAACATGCCATGCAGCTTCTTGAACTGTAGCTTCTTGCTTTCTTATCAATTTATGAGCTATGGTTAGACGCTCATTTTGAAGATATTTAAAAACTGGTACACCAAATAGCTCTTTAAAATCTTTCTTCAATTTAAAAGTATTTAACCCTATTTCCTTTGAAAGCTCTGTTAAAGAAGGAGGATTATCTAAGTTTTCTGAAAGAATTGTTTTTGCTTTAATTAGTTTTTCACGTTCTGAAGTTTTAATTTTTTCAGTTTTCATTGTTGCAAGCTGACCGAAAAAATGAGAGAGTAATGCTGTAATTTGACTCCTAAAAAACATCATTTTAGTTTTTCCTTCATATTGAATATTGAAAATAGAATCAACAATCGTTTGCATTTCAGGAGTCATATAAAATGCTGGTCCTTCTACATAATGATCAGAAGGATTTACTAATTGATTAAGCATTTCACTAAATAACTCACCTTCATCATTAGGCAGTGCTTCAATAGCACTAATAGATGTTGCAATTACCAAACATTCCAACTGTTTTGATGCTGAAACCGTATGTATAAACTCAACGTTATCGTCGGCATAAAATGACAGTGCTAGTCCTTTTGTATAACTAAACTCTTTCTGCTTATCGCCATATTTTACAGATAAATCTACATTACCAGAACCATAAAATGCTACTGCTATAATGGGCTCATCAAAAAAACAAGAATCAATAGTTACTTTTTCTGCTTTGGCTTCCTCGACTAAAATTATAAAATCATTTATATTAATAACATCTCTAGTCATGATTCCTTTTTTTAATTTATAATTTTCTTCTTTTTAATATAAACAAAGTAATCAAATAAATTAAGACAATAGCAAAAGGTATTGCTACAAATTTATATTCTGGTAACATATACCAAAGCACTAGTATAACTATGGTTCTTAAGACTGCATGAAAAATTCCAACCCAATGCTTAATAATCCATGAAAAGGGAATCCACATGGTTCCTGTTAATATGCCAACAGTTAAAGGCAGTGATGAATAATCTAAAATAAAAAAAGGTATAGCAATTGAATAGATTAAAACAGATTGTAAAACTGTAAATAAAAACAACCTATCAAATACATTCTTTGGTTTATTTTTATCAATAAATCGTTCGCCAGTAAATTGTGAAATAAATATTGCTAGATAGGCAATACTTCCTGTTCCCAGAAATAAGACCCATACGGCCGTTCTTACAGGAAGAAAAAGTCCAGCTATTCCAACAATTAACCAAATAATTAAGCCCGCCAACGGTGTAGCAAGAAATGGCCTATTTGTGAATTCTATTCTTTGTTCTTCAAGTGTTCTATTAATGTGATCCATTTATTTTATCGTTTCTTCCTTAAATACAAATGTATTTTTTTTAACCTTACAAATTAAGTTTTCATTAAGTCAATGACTTTTTCAAAGGATGCCTAAACCTTCAGATTAATCTATAAGTCTACCCTTTTATTAAAAATCTTCATAAAAAAAGACTAATCTATTTTGAGATTAGCCTTTTTAAGGATTATCTAATTAAATCTATGAATTAATCTAGTAAGGCGTCCAATTTTTCTCTCAAAACAGATTCGAGTTGCAAGCCATTCGTTCTATCAACTATTTTCGAGTTTTTTAGAAAGAATAATGCAGGAATACTTCGAACACCAAATTGAGCCGCCAATTCTCTGTTTTGATCAATATTTACTTTTTGCACTTCAACTTTTCCTTCGTACTCTTTAGATAGTTTATCTATAGTTGGTAATAGTGTCTGACAAGGCCCACACCAATCCGCGAAAAAATCTAAAAGTATTGGCTTATCTAGTGCTATTAATTGGCTGTAATCATCTTTGTTTTCAATAGTTTTCATATTAATCCGTTTTAATTAAATTTAAATCGAGTGATGTAAGAATTACGTCGTCTACTATTCCATAAAAAACTTTTCGTGTTTGTCATCAAATCGAAGCTTGAAATACTTGATCTCTTTTTGTTTTGTTTTACTGTTTCCATAATATATATTGTTGTGTTATTATGAAGCAAAGATCTGAAGTTAAGCCTGTTAATTGCTAGGCAAGGTTTCCCTAGTCGTTGGCAATTTTTCCCAACTACAAGTTTTCTTTGAATAAAGACGGAGATACGCCTTCTTGTTTTTTGAAAAAGCGA
Source organism: Gaetbulibacter sp. S0825 (assembly GCF_011777505.1). Taxonomy (GTDB): domain Bacteria; phylum Bacteroidota; class Bacteroidia; order Flavobacteriales; family Flavobacteriaceae; genus Pontimicrobium. The sequence continues at coordinate 257,682 of NZ_JAATJT010000001.1, forward strand.
CTAAATGCTTGAATATCTTCATAGCCAATTTCATATGCGATTTCTTGAATTTGCATATTGGTGTAGCGTAAACGGCGACGTGCCTCTAACATTTTGCGATCATGAATATATTGCAATGGAGTTTTTGAGCCTAGTTTAGAGAAAATATTCGATAAGGTTTTTGGTGATTTGTTTAATAATTCAGCATATTCAGCAACAGTATGTTTTGTTTTGAAATACTGTTCAACCAAGAAGTTAAATTCTCTAACTATATCAGTTTCCATCTTTTCCTCTGGATATTGAAATTGGGCCTTAAATAAGCGTGTGCATAAAATTAAATAACGTTTTAACATCATTTGTAACATATCAATTTGTAAGTTATCTTTAGATTGCATTTCTATACTAAACATAGTCCAAAGTGTCTCAAATTGAAGGTGATCCTTTTCTGGAATTGTTATTATTGGTAATTGTGATGCACCAAAAAATAATAATCCTTTACAGCCAACTTCAGTGTCATGATCGATGACACAATAAAATGGTCTGTTGAATCTTAAGAAACGTGTAGATTCTAAATGATTTACTGCCACCTTGTGAAACTCCGTAAGAAAAACTATTTGGTTTTTATTGAAAGTATATATCTTCCCATCTATAACCAGTTCATTGACATCACCTTGAAACCATAAAATTGTAAGACTCCCTTCAATAATTTCTGAAAACACAGTACATTCGTGTTTTTCAAGAGTCATAAACTGAAGGTATTCATTAGTGTTTCCTATAAATTTCATAGTCGTAAACGCAAAAGCAATGATTTGTTATCAAATATTGTATGCCAAGATACTAAACTTTAGATGTAACTACAGAGCAAAAAAAAGCATCAACCATAAAATGATTGATACTTTTTCGCTATTAATCAACACTTAAACTCTACAATATTTTAGATAATTGTTAAATTTTCTTCCGTCATCTGTCTAGCTGTTCATAATAACATCTAGTTTGTTAATTAGGCTTCACCCATTTTCTACTTGAAAATGCTATATCTACAGGAGTATCAAACACGTGGTTAAAATAATTACTCATTGTTTTTACACCAATTCCAGCAATCACACCTAAAATGTGATTTTCAGTATAACCAGCTGCAAAAAATGCCTCAATGTCTTCATGAGATGGATTTCCTCGTTTAGCAGTCATCACACGACTAAAAATACTTAGTGCTTTATACTTAGCATCCTCAATTTCGATATTGTTTCTAATGGCATTGGTAACACTTATTGGTACTTTACTCATTTTATCTGCTACAAAACTATGAGCCGACATACAGTAATCACATTCATTTTCAAAAGCAATAGATAAGAAAATAATTTCTTGCTCTTGTGATGTAAATCCCGCATTCTCTCTAAAAGTTTTATAAGAATGGCTGTATGCATCAAAAAGTGCTGTATTGTTTGCCATAGTAGCATACATGTTAGGAATCATTCCCATTCCTTTTTTCGCAGCTTCTAAAATTTTAGCAGAAATAAAATCTGCAGTTTCTATGGTTTTTGGCTCTAAAGCCAGTTTTGAGATGTTACTCATAATTTTTAATATTATGATTAATGATTTTTTTTACTTGTTCAATTTATCAGCTAGTTCTTTGGTGCTGTATACATGACTTGCAATAAAACGGAAGTTTGTTTGTGCTGCAGCATTACCATCATGCCCAGGTATAATTGCTGACGCTGTAGCATCACCAACTACTGCTACTTCAAAACCATCCTCGATAAGTTCTCTCATATGTGCTTCCACACATAAGTTACCAGACATACCTGCTAAAATGACTTTATCAATTTTTTGCTTTCTTAATTGCAAGCTCAAATCATTTTGCTCTGGACCAAATACTTTATGAGGTCCAACAACGGTTACAAAATCTTTTTCGATGTACTTTTTGTAAGGCTCTAAAAAATCGGCTCCTGAACCTTCAAAACCTTCTGTACTTAATTGGTCACCACGATCAAACATATTAATGTTGTGCATTAATTTTTCTAATGCGCCTTCAAATTTCCAATTATGATCATGCTTGTAATAATAGTGAGGTGAGATAAATACTTTAATACCATTTTCCTCAGCTAGTTTAAAAAGCGTTTCTAAATTCTCTACAGTGTTATTTGCTTTAACACTTTCACCAACCACTCCCCAAGTAACACCTTGTGGACTTAAGAAATCGTTTTGTGGATCTGTGATTACGATAGCTGTTACACCATCGATATCAAATTCGTTGTCGGGAAGTTGTGCAAATGCATTTGTTATTCCCATAAGTATTGTTAATGTTACAATTACTCTTTTCATGTGTTTATTTTTTATTGTTTATAAAATTTTGATACCGCAAAGATGAGATAAGAAAGAAATGATTTGCTAGGTAGAGTTTCCCGATGAGTTGGCAATTTTTCCCTTAGTCAATTTTTAAACAACTTATTAGCAAAACACTTGATTGACTCTTTAAAAAAATAGGAAATCGTTATTTTTGATATTAATTAAATTACCAAATAATGAAAATAAAAGATTTGTTTTTATATACAAATAAATTTGAATCGGAAAAAAGATTTTATTCTGAAATCCTTGGATTTAAAATCCACAAAGAAACCATTGATAGTTTTACCTTAAAAATTGGCTGGAGTAAATTAACGTTTATAAAATCTGATAAAGCTTATAAATATCATTACTGCTTTTTGATTCCTTCCAACAAATTAGAATCAGCTATGCAATGGATGGAAAAAAGAACTCGTGTAATAGATATAGAAAATGGCAGAAAAACACAGCGTTTTGAAACTTGGAATGCAGATTCATTTTACTTTTTTGATGCTAGCGGAAATATTGCAGAGTTTATTGTAAGACATGATTTAAAAAACCAATCTTTAAAATCTTTTAGTATAGAAGATGTTGTTTGTGTCAATGAAATCGGATTGCCAACAACATCAATTGAAACATCCAACACCTTTTTAGAAAAAGAATTAGATTCTTACTTTTGGAAAGGAGATAAATTAAACTTTGGAACTAACGGAACGCAAGAAGGTTTGTTCTTATTACCTAATTACAAAACTAGAACCAAGTGGTTTCCAACTAATTTGCGTGTAGAGCCATCTCCTTTTAAAGCCGTTATTGAAAGTAATAGTGTTTTATATGATTTTGAGTTTTTAAATGAAGATATTATAATTAAAAAGAAATAGTCTTTAGAACCTGTGGATAATACTCAACAACATATACAATTACTTATTAATCACATCAATCAAGATGTATCTCTTGATGAGTATGCTATTAATAAACTATCTTCTTTTCTAGTATTCAATGAGCTGAACAAGAAAGAGTTTTTAATTAAGCCGGGAGAAACCGCTAATTCCATGAATTTTATTGTGCAAGGATGTATGCGTAGTTATTACTTAGATGAAAATGCACAAGAACACACCTTACAATTAGGTATTGAGGAATGGTGGATTAATGACTTGTACAGTTATTTAAGTAGAAAACAATCTAGAATGTATGTGCAAGCCTTAGAAAAAACATTACTTATACAACTACCAAGACTAGAATTAGAGAAACTTTACATTGAAGTTCCTGAAATCTCACATTTCTTTCGGATTAAAATACAAAATGCCTATGTGGCTGTTCAAGAACGTGTCATTGATAGTATGAGTGATGATGCCTACGAACGTTACGACAACTTCAGAAAAGCATATCGCGACATTGAACAACGTGTTCCACAATACATCATTGCTTCTTACCTTGGAGTAACCCCAGAGTTCTTAAGTTATTTACGCAAAAAACACTCCTAAAACCGGTTCTTAAGATACCTTAAGTTTTTTCTTTTAGCCACTATGTAGTTTTGACCCATAGAATAACAAATGGGTTATGTTACGATTTATATATTTTTTATTTTTTATCACGTTTGGGTCTTTAACATCAAATGCCCAAAGTGTTAGTTTCTCTCCTGAAATAGTGATTGGAAATCGCTCTGCTGTGTATCAGCATTTTGTTGGATACAAATTTAATAACTCCTGGTCTATTAATAATGTGTCCTTATTTGACACAGAATATATTAATAATAAAAACAACATGTTTTTTATAAGAAACATGTTGTCTTATAATCTTAACAAAAATTTTAAAGCCAACGCTGCTATAGGACTTAAAAACCCTGGAGCATTTGCAACATTAACATCTCAATACCAATACAATACACCGAACTTTAAAATAAGTTATGCTATTGGCAGCACCTATCAAAACGGATTTACCCTAGAGCAAACATTAATACTCAATTACACTCCTAAGCTAAGTAAAACCATTCAAGGCTATATAAACCTTTTTGCAGTGGTTAACACCAATTTAAAAGTGCTTGATAGAGGTATTCAACAACTACGCATAGGAATTAAAAAAGAAAAGCTCATAACAGGAATAGCTGCAAATCTAGATCAGTTTAATAAAGCAGAAAAAACACTAGAAAACTTCGGGGTATTTATAAAATATAACTTTTAAACTTTACAAATTATGAACACAAAACAACACATCGGATTATTAGTATTAAGAGTAAGTATTGCATTTACGATGCTCATATATGGCATTAGCAAATTAACTTTTGGAATCGACTATATTAAAAATTTAGTCCATGAATATGGCCTGCCATCATTTATTAGCTATGGTGTATTTGTTGGTGAACTTATAGCACCATTACTCATTATTATAGGGTATAGAACCAGATTAGCAGCACTTGTTTTTGCAATAAATTGCTTTGTAGCGATTGTTATGGATAGGATTCCTGACCTGTTTAGTTTAAATGCACATGGTGGTTGGGCAATAGGTCTCATATTCATCTACATGATGTTTGGCATAGCAATGTTTTTTATAGGTGGAGGCAAGTACGCTTTATCAACCAATAACAAATGGGATTAACACTGTAGCTATGAGACTATTTTTTTTATCAGTATTAGGATTAGCAGGAGGCGTTTTTTTAGCGGTTCAAGCTGGATTTAACTCTCAATTGGGCAGCACTCTAAAACAACCTGTTCTTGCTGTGATTGCAAGTTCAATTAGTAGTGTGCTATTTGGAAGCCTGCTTTTGCTAATTATAAGCAGAGATAGCATTCAAAACATTACAACAACCCAAGTACCATGGTACTTATGGTTTATTGGCGGACTGTTTAGTGTTATCGGCATTGCTATTTATTTCTATAACATTCCAAAAATTGGAATTTCAAAAATGATAGCCCTTGGACTCTGTGGGCAGCTTTTATTTTCATTAATAGCAGGGAAATATGGATGGTTAAACTTACCTGTTGAACCTTTAACTACCAAAAGACTTGCAGGAACCATAGCGATGGTAGCAGGTATTATACTCTTTAACATTAAATAATTAACTATGAATACAATACAATCAAATATTATAAACTTAACTTCTTTATGGAGAAGTGCAACTCAACCGTTTAACACTTATAATGAAGATAAAAACATAGGTTACTGTTTTATACCCAACTCACAATGGCCTAATAAAATTTGGCTAAAAAAGGAGCATAATCCAGAGATTCTAAATGAAATTAAATTGCTTTTAAAATCAGAATTGGATGGTCTCACATTCACTTATTTTGATTTAGGGACTAATGGAGAAAACAAGATTTTCGATTATCATGATTTTGACGAAACCTCTATACAATTTGGAATGTCATTAAAGCTTTCTAAAAAAGTAAAAATCTCAAAGCAATTAAAGTTTAAACTAGTTACTAACATCAATGATTCTCAAATATGGAGTCAATCATTTTACAAGGCCTTTGGGTATATAATTTCAGAAGAAACCCTTAATAAAACTTTTCATCATATAAACTACTATCTAATATATGATCAAGAAAACATTATTGGAACTGTTATTAGTCATCAAACAAATTCAACCATTGGCATTCATAGTCTTGGCATATTACCCAATATGCGTGGTAATGGATATGCAACACAAATAATGCATCAGCTCCTTAATAATGGACTAGAACAGGGATGCAATCTAGCTACTTTACAAGCATCCAAAATGGCTAAATCCATGTATGAAAAAATGGGCTTTACAACGGAACTTATAATGAGAAACTATAAACTCAAAACACAATAAAAATGGAACTTATAGAAAATTTAAAATGGCGTTATGCCACAAAAAAATTCGATACTTCAAAAAAAGTATCATCTAATGACCTTCAAAAGTTAAAAGAAGCTGTGCAATTATCAGTTTCGTCTTATGGATTACAATTGTACAAAGTTTTAATTATTGAAAACTCAGAGATCAGAGAGCAATTAAAACCTGTTTCTTGGAATCAAAGTCAAATTACGGATGCTTCTCATTTATTTGTTTTTTGTAATTATACAGATGCGACTCCAGATGCTATTGACGATTTCATTAAACAAACAGCTGAAACTCGAAATCTTGATTTAGAACGACTTAATGGCTATGGTGATTTTATCAAAGAAAAGCTTAATGAGAAAATACCTGAAGAAAAAACAGGTTGGTTAAAATCACAAACTTATCTAGCACTTGGAAACCTCTTAAATGCTTGTGCCGAATTAAAAATTGATGCTTGCCCAATGGAAGGCTTTGAGCCAGAAGCCTATAATAAAATTCTAGGGTTAGAACAACAAGGACTTAATGCAGCAGTGATCGCACCAATAGGTTACAGACATGATAAAGACCATACAATTGGGCAACAAAAAGTACGCAAGCCTATGGATGTACTTTTTGAAACTGTTTAAATTAATTTTTTTTTAATTTAAAGGTTTGGGTTAGTTCCCAAACCTTTTTTAATTTAGTCATGTTTTATATCATTAACGCCATTAATGGAAAACGAAATAGTAAAATTAATATCTAGGTACCTAGAACTTACTAATGAAGAAGCTTCTGCTTTTGCTGAATGCATTCCAATCAAAACATTCAAAAAAGGCGACCTGCTTTTAAGTGAAGGGCAGGTTTCAAGAGATTCTTATTTTGTTATTGAAGGCTGCGTTAGAAAATATTATATTATAGAGGGTGAAGAACGTACCACTGAGTTTTATGTTGAAGATGAATCTATTGCTTCATTACAGAGCTATCAAAACAAAACACCAGCCAATCACTATTTTGAATGTGTTGAAGATTGCAGACTAGCGGTTTTAAACTATGAAAAAGAACAGGAATTATTTAAACGTGTTCCTAAATATGAAGCTTTATGCCGAATGTCTATGGAAAGTGATTTTGGTGAGCAACAGGAAGCTTTAGCTAAGTTTATTACTTCTAGCCCTGAAGAACGCTACAAAAATCTTTTAGAAACCAGATCTGATTTGCTACAGCGTGTACCACAATATCATTTGGCCAGCTATTTAGGTGTGAAACCTGAGTCTTTAAGTAGAATACGAAAAAGATTGACTAAAAAATGAGAAGAATGCTCCAGAAATAAATTCCAGAGCATCACAATTAACTGCTATTAACCGAGGGATTTTTATACATTGTAGGAGGCAGTAATTTTATTATAATGCAATCTTTCCAATAAACTATTGTTGGAGTCTGAGATTCTCAATAATTTTAGAATCAACCCAATATTTTGTTGATTCCCAATATGTACTTCCATTTTCACTTTCTTTTTCTTCTGACCTTGAAAAAAGCAAATATTTTCCGTCAAGTGTTAATCTCGCACCATTTTCTACTAGTTCTGAATTTATCTTTTCTCCCATATTAATGGCAGGACCCCATGAACCATCTTGCTGTTGAAAACTGATATAATTATCAGACATTCCATATCCATCGTCTCGCTCGCTACCCCATATTAAGAAGGATTCATCTGGAGCTATAAATGGGTGGGCTGTCCATTTTCCTGTATTAATATGTTTACCAAGTAATTTTGGTTCTTCACGTTTACCATCTATAATCCTTGATATTCGAATTTCGTCATTGCTTTTATAGTCATCAAAAACCATAGTCCCTTTAGAAGATACTGACATCACCATAATGCCCCAATCTTCCCTATCAAACATGGAGCCTAGACTTTTAATTTTTGACCATCCAGAATCTGTACGCTCTATGTAGTTCCATCTGGAGTATAAGATGTTACTATCGCTAGGATTATGTTTAAAGCTATACTTATTAACCCTGTAATAACTACCTTCATTCCGATAAACAACTACTTGATCCTCAAAGGGGTCGTTCCCTGAGTAAGTAAAGTAAAACTCTTGCATATCCAAAGAGTCCTTGTTCCCTAATTTCCAATCTTCAGAAGTACTCTTTTTAGGAACAAAAATTTCAGGAGTTAATCCTGGTGGCTTATACCCAAAGTATAGATTTTCCTCTATTGAATAATCATTCTTTTTTGTTTCTGATTTCTCAGTTTTACAAGCACTTAAAAATGCACAAAATACGAGTACTGAGAATTTAATAATAAGATTTTTCAATGTTCAATTTGTTTTAATTACCGACAACATAAAAATATTACTCTAAGCAGTTTTAATTATTGACTTTAGTTAATAATGAAAGCTTTTCTGAAGAATTGTCACACCAAAAGCAGTCGTCATTTTTTGGTTGTAGTTCTAAGGCTTTTGTATAGGCTTTAATAGCGTTATCGTTTACATTTGCTTTGTAATAGGCATCACCAAGCGAATCCCAACTATTGCCATCTTCAGGAAATAGTTGTGTGTTAAGCTTATAGATGGTAATGGCTTTTTCCATTTTATTTTTTCTGTAATACGTGCCTCCTAAACGATTTAAATGTCTTGGTGAGTCGATGGTATTTTTAAATTTCAGTTTTAATTGTTTTACTAAATTATCAATACTACCCTTATATGCTTCAGTAAATTTGTAAAGCTCACTAACCATATACTTTGGTAATTCTTCAGGAACATAGGCCTTATCAAATAACATCTTTTCAATTTCCATGGTCATTCTTCTTATAGGTCTAATATATGCATTAGAGGCAAATAGTATCACAACATCTTCTTCTGGAAACCATACAAATTCATTATATGAAACTCCATTAAACCCATTGTGTGTGATGACTTTAGTATTTCTTTTTGATGTAAAAACAGTCCAACCATAAGTATAGTGGCTCGACTCATCTTCATATTCAGCTACATAGGGTTTTGTGAGTGTTTCAAAGGACTCCTGAGATAATATTTTATTAGACTTTAATGCTTGATACCATTTATACATGTCATTGTTTGTGGAATGTATGCCACCATTAGCCAGTACAGTCCTTGCTATTTCTCCATCTTTTTTATACTGAGCGATATATGAACCTTCATTGGAAACATTAAGCAGATATTCATTGGCAATAGTTGTGCTATCCCATTCTGGTAACAAATAACCTGTTTGATGCATTCCTGATGGTTGAAATAAGTGTTCATTCAGATATGTTTCATAATCCTGACCAGAAACAAGCTCGATAATCCTCCCTAAAATACTGTAGCCTGAATTCGAATATGAATATTCTGAGCCTGGAGTAAATAATAGCTTCTCTTGAAACAGGTTTGAAAAATAAATATCCATTGATGTGAGATCAAAATCATCTGTACTACCATGACTAAAACCAGCTGAATGGGTTAATAACTGATGTATGGTGATGCCTTTTTTATCCTCTGGTAAATTATCAAAGAAGGTACTGATAGGGCTCTCCAGTTTTAATTTGTTGTCTTCCGCTAACTTGACAATAGCAGCACCTGTAAACTGTTTTGACACCGAACAAATATCATACACCGTATTAGGGTTATTGAATACATTATTTTCTTTGTCGGCGAACCCGAATCCTTTATTAATAATAATAGAATCGTTTTTAGCAACTAAAACAGCTCCTGAAAACCCATTAGTTTCACTTTGTTTTAAATAATTACTGATGCGATTACTCAACAAATCAGATTCATCTGTCGTTGTTTTATTCGATTGGCAGGCAACACTTAAAATAGCATTTAAACAACCTAACACAAGGAATATGCTATGTTTAACTTTTGGAATAGTTAATTGTAATTTGTTGTTCATAATAATCATTTTCATAGTTTATGATAAAAATATTGTTCTAAGTAGTTTTAATAATTGACTTTAGTTAAGAAACATTTTCTATTCAACTACCATTCTCTTATTTTTCCTTGATGCCAAAACTGTCCGCTTATAACATCAGTATGTAGTAAGTTTAAAATGTCAATAGCCACATCTTTAGGTAAGCGAGGTGCGATTTTGCCTCCCATATCGGTTTGTGTCCATCCTGGATCTAGAGACGATACTATAATATCCTTTTCCTCTAATCGTTTTGCCAACAACTTGGTGTACATATTTAAGACCGCTTTAGACATCTTGTAATGTGGCTGAAAGGCATCAAAGTTCTGCTCGCTAAAAGAGCCCCAATCAGACGTGATATTTATAATATGTGCATTAGGAGCCAAAAGTGGTAGTAGTTTTTCGGTGAGTTCAATAGTGCCAAAAACATTGATATTGAATGTTTTTTTCAATTGTTCCATATTGATTTCTGACGTATCCCATTTTTCCAGTAATACACCTGCATTATTTATTAAAAAGTTGAGCTTTATATTTTCTAAATTCTCAACGAATTTGTCAATAGAATCATTATTGGATAAATCGAGTTTTAAGCATTTAAAATTAGAATGTTCTAATAGATTATTTCCTGAGGTGGAAGACCCAATCACGTTAAAATGGGGCTGCTTTGTCAACAACTCAACCGTTGCCAAACCAATACCTCTACTGCTTCCTGTAACTATTCCATGTTTCATGTTGTATGCCATTTTACTATTGATTTATTATGTATTTGAGCTCCTAGCTTTTTATAAAACCTAATGGCTTTTTCGTTATTACTTTCAACCTCCCATTTTATGAGTTTAATATTGTTTGAAACACAAATGTCTTTTGCATGTTGCATCAATTTTTGCCCAATGTTGTTCCCTCTAAATGGTTTGCATACAAACAGGTCATCTATAGCCATGTATGTACTTCCATTCCAAATAGAATAGTTCCACATATATGTAACATAACCTATTAAAACACCTTTGTGTTCTGCTATGATAGCTTCGAATTTTTGAGGCTGAACATTTGAAAACCCTGATTCAGTTATTTGGTCTAAATCTGTTTTTAGGTATTGTAGTTGACCTTCATATATAGCAAGTCCCTTAATTAAACCTAACAACGCTTTAGCGTCTTTCTGGCTTGCTTTTCTTATGATTATCATATTTTACCAATATTCTTTAATCATAAAAATCTTTCCATCCTTAAATTCAAAAAGGGCCATTTGCTTATCACCTTTAACCACTTTACCTTCTTCTTTTGTGATGAAGCGTTTACTTACTGTAATGGCATTTAAGCCATAAATAATGTTCTCGATTTTTATATCAACAACACTTCCGTCGTAGCCTCCATTATTTTGATTACGTTTATAACCATTGTAAAGATCTTCTCTTGTATAAACACCACCATATTTTGGGTGCGCATAGGTGAAATCGTCTGTAAACAAGGTAAAAATGTTATCTATGTCTTTTAAAGTTGAGTTTTGTTGAAATACTTTTAGGTTTAGTTTATAATACTGATTTAGTGTATAGTTTAGCGAATCTTTATGAGTAAGATTATTTTGTTGGGCTTGAGCCAAATTAAGGGCACTAAACAAAAACGTGATAATTATTAGTTTTAGTTTCATATTTTTAATCTTCTGCTAAGGCATTTAAATTTTCTCTTTTTCTGTTCAAAAATCCAACAGAATCTGGCTGTCTTTTTTAAAACCCAACATATTATTTACAAGCAAATTTATAGCTTTATGGAATTAACTTCATTGACTTTAGTTAAGAATTAATATTTTGGAAAATTGATTATTGTCTGAAATTTATTAACCTTAGATTGAATTTCTGCTTTCAAACTTTCATCATTGATTTCTCCGCAATTGAAATTATCGTAGAATGAGGGTAATGAAAATGTATCTGTGATACTGGCTCCCATAAACGGAAAGTAAGCACTTGCAGATTGTAATACGCTTTCACCACCTCTACCTCCTGGTGAGGTTGCCATTAATAGCATAGGTTTTTCTCTCCATATTTTCATATTTACACGAGATAACCAGTCTATAATATTTTTAAATACCGCTGCATAAGACCCATTATGTTCTGCGAGAGATACTATAAATCCATCGGCAGTATCAAATAACTCGTCTAGTCTTTTTACCGCAGTCGGAATACCATTTTCAGTTTCAAAATCAGCACCATAAATTGGCAATACATAATCATTTAAATCAATTGAAATAATTTCTACTTTTTCTAATAAATTAGCGGTATAGGTTATTAAACTATTGTTTATAGATTTTTGACTATTACTACCTGCTATTGTGATTATTTTTTTCATAATTACTGTTATTTAGAGATTAAGTTATCTATTGACCATTTGCCACTACCATTAACTATTATCGTTAAGGCAAGACCGATTATTAAGAGCGAATATTCGTAACCTTCACCACCCTGATTACCAAACCAATTCATAAAAAAGCCATGTTCTAATTGTGTTGTATATATGATACCTATAAACATTCCTGCTAGTGATAATGACCAAAACCTACTCAAGAATCCTAGAATTAGTGAAATTGAGCCAAAGAATTCAATCATAATTATTGAGAAGGCTACAATGCTTGGTAATGCCATTTGTGTTGTAAAAAATTCTATGGTTGCCGTATAACCATTACCGCCAAAAAGACCTAATAATTTCTGTGCGCCATGCGGAAATATGACTAACCCAAGTGTTAATCGTGCAATGCTAAATCCAATATTTGGATGTGTCGTTAAAAGTGTTTTTACTAAATTTTTCATAATGTTTTAGATTTAAAATTGTTTATAAAGTTTTTCGGTAATACACACCGAAAGATGATTGTTCTAAATGTGTTTGCCCATATTGGTCAAAGTCTAAACCAATACCCAATTGGTGCCCTTTGTAAGACACACCTGCACGCAATTGCTGAAAACTCCTTGAGTGCGTTTTAAAATCGTCCCAGACTGTTAAAAACTGACAATTGAACCAAAAAGAGATTTTATCATTTATGGGTTTGTTGAATTGAAACTGTGCAAATGCTTCAGCATAGCTGTGATTGGTTTGCTCAGAATGGGCTATGGTAGGTATAATTACAAATACTATACGTGAATTTTTTAGTGTAATCTTTGCTGACAAACGTTCTGAATACCCAGCAACACTGTTGTAATATAAAGATGGCCCAATTGTAATATTCTTATTAATACTCCAAAATAGTGTTGGTTGAATTCCTACTTCATCAAAATCCTCATACTCTTTATCATTGAATTTTTGAAAGAAAGCCAACGTATTAATGTTTAGAGTCTTGCTCTCATTAATAGCATAACTTGAATATAATGTAAAATCTGTTTTATTATAACCAGAAAACAGTTCTACTTGTGTAAATTGTGCTTGCAAATAGTTGGCAAACCCAATTGTTAAAAACGATGTAATGATTATTATTTTTTTCATGCTTCAAAATTCCGATAGGAACACATGAAAAAAAATGAACTAGTTTAAGACTTTTACATTCTATTGACTTTCGATATAATTTTACTCATAAACTCTGGCGTAATACCAATGTACCCTGCCAAGTCTTTCTGGGTAATTCTATTAACAATATTTGGATATTTCTTTTTGAACTCGATATATCTTTCTTCTGCTGTTAAGGATATACCATGGTTAGAACGCCTAATGTAGCTTATGAGTGATCTTTGATAAAGTATTCGGTAAAACCTTTCAAATTTTGGTATTTCTTGAAAAAGTAAATCATAATTAGCTCTAGAAATACCTAACAACTCTGAATCTTCAGTAGCTTTAATAAAATAACGTGATGGTTGTTTGGTTATAAAACTTGCAATGTCTCCTGTCCAATAATCTTCAACCGCAAACATTGAGATATGTGGTACGCCATCTACATCTAAAGTATATGCCTTTAAGCAACCTTTAGTTATAAAATACTCGTATTTAGTAATTTCTCCCGCTTGCATTAAATAAGCCCTCCTTTTTACTTTTACTTCTGTAAGCAAAGAAATATACTTCTGCTTTTCAAGCTCGGTTAAATCAATAAATCTACTAACATTATCAATAATTAGTTTATGTGAGTCCTTCAATTTCAAAATGATTCTATATACTTTCTTTAAAATTAAGCATTTAATCCTTTTTGCTGAAAAACTTTGCTCATTTTTTCATTAGCATTAATACATCCAATTATTATAGGTTTAGATGTATAGAACCAAAGAGCCAATGGATGATAATGTTGAACTATAATCATCTCTTTCAGACCAAATTTTGAGATACAGTAAGTGAATATGACTTGTTTAAGTTTTTACAGATGCTTCCCAAACATCTACAACTTTATTATATTCAAAACTATCTATTCAGTCTATTCTATGATCCATTTTATATTGCCCTAAATAATTTATCAATTTCAGATTTGACTGCCTCATTTGGTGCTACTTTATAAAATTCCTCAAGCAAATCTAAAGTTGTAGGCTTTTTTGGGTATTTGTTATTGGCTAAAAAACTTCTTAGCGCTTGATTTACTTTATCTTCACCAATTGATTCAGATAATTCCACCATTACAATAGCGCCTTTTGAGTAAGCTATATGTGTTGCATCATAAGGCACTTTGTATAAAGGTGGATCTCCATAAAGTCCTTTTTCATTATCATAAATTTGTTGATGTACTTTAACACGTTCCATCATGCGCTCTTTCCCATACAACTTTTTGTAAATCATCATTTCAGTATACATAGCCAAAGACTCTGTGAGCATTGAAGCACCTTCTCTTTCATCTGGATTTATTTGACTATTTCCCCACCATATATGAGCCAACTCATGACCTGCTAACTCATTTATGACATCTTTGCTTGGATCACTATCTATATTAGCATGAAATATCATGTTTTCGGTCATAAAAATGGTGGCTGGATATGCTGTAGCTGCAAACCCACTCGTAAAAGATGAGATCTCAACAAAGCTTATTTTTTCAAATGGGTAAGCATTAAAATTATCTATACAATAATCTAAACTTAAAACCGCATTATTCAGTAGTCGATCTACATTTTCAAAATGCATGTCATGATAAAGTACTTCAATCTCTATGTTACGATGCTTGATAGATTGCTTTTGGTACTTAGCAGATGCAACTGCAAATCGAAATGGAATACTATCGGCTTTGTATTGGGTATTTGCCCTATCTTTTTCAGTCCAGGTTTTAACTACATCCCCAATTCCCAAAGGCGTTTGATTGCTTTCAGTGGTTACTACCATATTTAAATTTATAAAATCCTTTTTAAAGACTTTTGGTGCTTCAAGCTTCTTTAAATTTGTTGGATTACCAAGTTCATGTTCTTCTCGTTTTTGTTGATTCTCTATCTCTTTATGTGATTGGTATCCCAACAAAGGATAATGATTACTAATCCTCATGAACGAACCATTATCAACGATGGCATTAAAAGATTGATGCCCATTGACAGCGAACCATTTGTATGATAAATTAAACTCCAGAGTCGCTGTATCACTTGGCATAAAAGGTTCATCAAGTTTTACCTCTGAAACAATCTCATCAACTGAAATATCTTTATTATGCATTCTAAATGTTGCTTCATTTAATTCTAAGTCGGAATGAAAATTCAATAGAATCTTATTTATTGGTTTATCTGTTAGATTTTGAATTCTATATTTTCCTTGAATTTTATAAGAATTTTCAGAAGGATACAAGTCTATTTTTGTGTCTACATCTATAATTGTTGGTTGCGATATATTTTGATAATGACGGTAATTTTTTTCATAATTAACTGCTTCAATTATTTGTACATCTTCATTTTTTGGTAAATAGCCATTCATAAAATTAAAGCCTCCAAAAACGCCTAATGCAAAGAAAACAATGGCAATAAAAGATTTCAACTTGGTCCATTGTTTAAATTTTAAAAATGAATTTAAAACCCATATTAAGCCCAATAGGCTTATTCCAAAAAACAATCTGTTTGAAAAGGCCGACAGATAAGCACCATATCCATTTAAGTCGCTAAACACACCATTGAACCCTGAGAAAATGTGTAACAATGGATATGGCAACAACATCTTAAATAATGGTGTTGCAAAAACTACAACCGCTAATATTGAAACACCTAAGGCTACATATTTGCTATTTATAATAGTATTGACAAGAAGTAATAATGCCCCGAAAAGGAAAAGCGGAATTGTATTAAATATAATAACCCCAAAATAAGCCAACCAATCAATTTGGGTATATCCATAACTTATTTGTAACACTAATGCTAATACTATAAGTAGCGTAGTTAAGAATACCAATAGCACAGCTAATGACATTAAGTGCCCTTTTAATTTCGCTTTTGAAAAAAATGTACTGTCTTCAATTAAATAAAAATTGGCTGTAGTACTTCGCCAATACATATCATTTATAAAATACACTAAAACAAATGCTCCTATTAAGTGAAAGCTTTGAGAAATAGAAGTAGCCAAAAGTCCTGAACTGGCATAATAATTTGGTAAACGTATGCCTTTATCTATATCAGAATACATCTCTATACCAACATAGAATACTAACAGCATTGAAACGGCAACTATGGTTACGCTTTTAAAGAGGTAAACTATATCAACCTTTGCAAAGGAAATAATTGAACTGAACTCTGACTTAAAACTAAAATTAAGAGCTGGTGTTTTAACTTTTGTTAATCTTACTTTTACATCCTTAACCTTATGCTGAATACGCTTTAATTCCTTTTTACTTGTCGCTTTATTGAACACATAAAAACGATAAGAAATTACCAAAAACAATATTGACAACAACATATAAGCTATACGATTGATAGCCAAAAAGCCTTTTAATGGAACGATGAACTGATTTTTATCGGTAACACTAAAGTCTTTAGCTTCAAAGAAATATGCTGATACTCCAAAAGGATCTAATAATGATGATAGTTGCTGGGTTTCAATAGATTGTGGTATGCTTCCTGCCATAAATGGCGAATTAGAAAACACCAGTAATACCATGTAAAGCACATACAATAGTAAACCTCCAATAACCACTAATAACTTCTTGCGTGAAGTATAAGCAATCATAAACAAGAAGCTACAAACAAAAAAGCAGTTTAAAACTCCAAAGATCAAAAAAGGATAGAGATACGACCAAAAACTAAACCCTAACTGCATTTCATTTCCAGTACGCGAGTTTTGACCAATGACAAAACCTAAAATTAAGATTAAAAAACTTAGAAAAGTTTTTAAAGTAAACACTGAGAATTTTCCTATTAAATAGTTTTTAAGCGTAATTGGATATGAGAACAACATGATATCAAATTTTGTATCCCATTCCTTAAATAGAATCTCCAAGGCAAATAAAATAGCCATAAAAATTATTGATAGACTCAACAAAGCCATCATAAAGCCAATTGTGTAAGGAGAATTAAGATAAATTCCTTCACCAGCAGTTAGGTTAAACTTATAACCGCAAAACCATCCTATAAACAGTAATATGACACTTGTTAAACCTAAGACATAACGATTTCCGCTATGCTTTAATTGAAATTGAAGTATAGCATTCATAATTAATTGTTTTGAGAAAGAACATTAAAGTAAACGTGCTCTAGTATTGGTTCAACTGATGAAAATGCTTCAGGTTGTGTAGGTGAAAACACTGTGATTTGAAGTTGACGCTCTATAAGTTGTTGACTAATAACTTTTAGATTTGATTGGTAAATTTCTAGTTCATCATTATTAATAAATTTTGACCAGATTTTACCTTCTAAATCTTCAATTAAGTCTTTTGGCTTACCAGTTTTAAGAATTCTACCTTTATTCATTATGGTCATTTCAGAACATAGGTTTTTCACATCTTCAACTAAATGAGTAGATAAAATCACAACTACTTCACTACTAATATCACTTAAAAGCGTGTTAAAGCGGTTACGCTCCTCTGGGTCTAGTCCTGCTGTTGGCTCGTCTACAATGATGATTTTCGGGTTACCAAGTAAAGCTTGGGCAACGCCAAAGCGCTGTTTCATACCGCCAGAAAAGGTATGTACCTCTTTATCTCTAAAATCCCAAAGGTTGACTTTTTCTAACAAATATTGAATCTGTTTCTGACGTTCAACTTTATTATTAACACCTTTTAAAAAAGCTATATGGTTTAATAAGTCGTATGCATTTACCTTAGGGTACACTCCAAAATCTTGTGGCAAAAATCCTAGATTTTTTTTGATATAATCTGTGTCTTGTACTACATTTATATCATTAAACATAATAGAACCTGAAGTTGGTCTCTGTAATCCCACAATCGTTTTCATTAAGGAGGATTTACCAGCACCATTTGGGCCTAACAATCCAAACATTCCATTCTTTATCTCTAATGAAATATTTTTTATGGCTTCATGACCGTTTTTATAGGTAAGATTTAGATTCTTAATCTTTAGTGAGTTCATATTTTAATCTTTTTAATTGCTTTTGTCTTCTCTTTTAATAATTTTTCCGAATCTGGATACTTTTCTAATAAAACATCATACAATTCAACCGCCTCTTTAAAACGATTACTTTTTACATAAAAGTTAGCAAAGTGAGAAACGGCATACTCCATATTACCACTCATCAGTCCATCAATTATTTTCTCTTTATCTAAAGCATTGAGTAATGTTTCAAAATGATAAAAATCTTCTGCTCTCATGGCACTTCTAATGATGGTAAATTTAGACCAGAGAGAAAGTTCTGGAGAAAACCCATATCTGTTTGCTCTTTCTTTGGCATAACGATTAGCATAGTCTAAACCACCAGCATTGATAAATTTTTGAAGATTATTGGTTTCAAATTCCTGATAGTATTTATAATAGTTTCTAAGTCCATGATATAAGGTTGGGTAACCAGTTGAACGGTGTTTTTCTATATAAAGGTTTAAGAAAGTCCATTGTAATCCTTCAATATTTTTTTGAGATAATAAGGAATCTAATTTAACGGCACTGTGTTTTCCATCATACTCGTCTGGACTTATAGAAAAATAGAGGTTTGTTGGTAATGTTGAAACACCGTTTAACTTATCTATGGCTTCCATTATAGGATACGCACTTGCCATGATATGTGCATCAAACAATGTTGGGTTTGACAACATCGTGTTAAAAACTAAACTTGCACCAAACTCCCATCCAAAAAATAATTTTTCATTATTGGTTCTAAAGTTAGTATCTATATATGGTATAAGTTCAGTACTAACAAACTCAATAAATTTTTCCTTTCCTTCTCCTAAATCCTGAAATCGTTTTGGGTAATCAGTATTTATTCCAACAACTATAAACTCTGGCGTTAATTGGAACTGTTTAAAAGATTGATTTAAGCTTACTGAGTATAGAAAAAATCGCTGTCCATCCAACACATACACCACAGGATATTTTTCATTAGAATGTGCATAATTTTGAGGAAGATAAACCTGAATCTGTCTCTCCTCGCCCAACGCTTTTGATTTAATAAAATGGTTTGTCCCTATAGTATTATTAGTAGGACTATTTTGAGCGTTTACACTTACTACTAATAAGCAACTTATAAACGTTGAAAAAACTATTCTTTTTATCATATTTAAGAAATTATATCATAGCTTTATTACAATAGGTTGCTTTCTCAAAATCCCTTATGTTGATAGAGATAATAGGCACTTCAGGAAACATAGCTTTAAGCTCTGTCACAATTTGCTTTGACAGTTTTGCTTTTTGTTCCGTATTTCGCCCTTGCATGATATTAGCAAATACATGAATAAAATCAGCTTTAGTATTCCCAACAGTATAATGTTGAAAAGAATTAATCCTTACTTTAATATCGTCAGGAGCAAACAATCCTGTTGATTCTGCTGTATCATATACTTTTTGCATGATATTTTCAGGTGATTTTAGTTCTATGATCTGTTGCGAACAGTCTATTACAAAGTGTGGCATATCGTTTTATTTTAAAATTTTTACTTTTTAAACTTTTTGATTACTAAGGCCGTGATTTGCCTTGTTGCCTGCGTTGGCGAATTACAATCACAATTACTAAACCCAACAACATAAATATCTAAACTTGGCACATAAACGCCCATAGATTTAAAGCCAAATACACTTCCTCCATGTTCTCTCGTTGGCACACCATCAATATCTTTTAAACGCCAACCATAACCATAGGTAAATTGCTCTCCATTGTTTAATGTGTTTTTTCGAAATACTTTATCAATTGTACTCTGAGAAATTAACAGATTATTGTTAATGGCTTCTTGCCATTTTAACATATCGTCAACGGTTGACATTAAAGAACCAGAAGCATACGGAATACTTAAACTCACAAACATTTTGTTTGTAAACGCTCCTCTGTTATGATAGCCATAGGCTCTATTTTTTACAATCTCTCTATCACTCGCATAACGAGAATTGTTCATTGCAAGTTTTTCGAAGATGTTTGTTTCTATAAAATCTTCGTATGTTTCTCCAGAGACCAATTCTATTATATATCCTAATACTACATAACCAGAATTATTATACTCAAATTTTTCACCTGGCTTAAATTCTACAGGTTCATCTTTAAAAAAGTCAACTAGCTCTTTTGGTGCCATATCTTTTCTTGCAATTCTCAAAATGGATTTCATCTTAGTAAAATCCTTAATACCAGACGTATGCGTCAATAAATGATGAATAGTGATATTGTTTCCATTAAGGTAATCTGGAATAAATTTTGAAACAGCATCATTTACATTTAATTCCCCTTGTTCTTGGAGCATCATGATAGCAATAGCTGTAAATTGTTTGGTCGTAGAACCTATTTGAAAAACATTTTCTGGCATCATATCTACATCGAGTTCAATGTTAGATTTACCAAATGCTTTTCTGTATATTGACTCACCATTTTTTGCTACTAAAAACACACCTCCTGGTTCATCCTTCTTTTTGAACACAGTAGTTAAAACACTATCTATTTGAGTTTCTAAAGTTTGTGAATATGTGTATTGTAGAACCAAAATAGTACTGACAAAAAACAGGCTTCGTTTTAATAGTTTTAATTTCATTGTGTTCGTTTTTTATTGATTATGTATTAGATGTTCTTATTATTAATCCAAATTTAATTGGTCAGCTTATTAATAATCTTAAGGTATCTTAAGAAAATTTACCAATCTCGAATTATGACTAAAAGAGCTTCTTGGGGTTACACAAATTTTGCATTTTGTAGTCCCCTTTGTTTTTTAAACCCTTTAATTAGTAGCCAAACTGTAAAAGAAAACTCTCCAATTACTGATGGCATAATCACGATAACTTCAAAAACATCTTTATAATCAATATAATTTGGCATAAATAGTTTAGCCATACCATCTATAATGTAACCTATAGCTGCTAGAAGCAATAACAGACCTAGAGCTTTCGGGATATATTGTGATTTTAAGGCTAGATATCCTAAAACAATTAAATGGATACCAAAAAACAATAATCCAACAGTCCAAAGTGTGTCAAAATCTAATAATAGCTTCATTACACGATGCTGTAAGGTTACAGAATTACTTGCATTAAATGTTAGCTGATAAATATTCCATAGCTTAAATAAGGCAATACCAAAAAACAGGGCGTGCAATAACCTAAAAAATGAAGCTAAATAAGTGATGTTTTTACTTATTGATTTTGTTAAACCAAAAAGTGACCAAACCAGAAGTGCATCAAAAAACAACATCATAACAAACCCAAGTAATCCGTTTCCGAATTGTGAATGATTATTAATAAAGTTTGCAGTTGTAATTGACGGATTATTAATATCTAGGAGGCTTTCAAGCACGGCAAAATTGGCATAAAAGCCAGATATAAAAATCATTAAATAAGCTATTCCCGAAATTTTTGCAATTTCTTTCATAATTCTACATATTATATTCTATGCAAAATTATTGGCTCACAAAATAGATTTCATTGACTTTCGTTAAGAAAAGTATTTACTCTTGCTTTTTAACAAAAGCTAAACGAGTTGAATCTAACTACTAATATGTTTAACCCTCAATATGGTTCATAGTAACAAAATTCAATTCAAAACCATGTACGCTAACAAAGTGTTTTAACGAATCAAACTGAAAACAAAAACCCCACAGTTAAAGGAACTGTGGGGTAATGAATTTTATTGAACCCATATTTGTGACCTTAACAAGGTTAAGTTTTAAACAATGTCGAAATATATAATTGTATTAAAAAATAATTTTTATTTTTTAATACAATAGGACAAACCGTCCCCTTAAACATCCCCTCAAACAAAAAAGCATCCCAATCTTCTATAAAGAAAAAAGGAAAGCTTTCCATCGGTTTAACTACATAAACCACCCTATTTTACTAGGGACAACACAACTTCTTTAGTTTGCTTAAAAAAAGCCTCAACTAGGTTAAGGCTTTTAGCAATCTTGCGGTCTGGACGGGACTCGAACCCGCGACCCCCTGCGTGACAGGCAGGTATTCTAACCAACTGAACTACCAAACCGTTGCATTATTGCGGTTGCAAATATACATTGCATTTTTTATAACACAAATGTTTTTTAATAATTTTTCAATAAAATCGACCTAAACAAACTTTTGTCGTTCTAACATATAGGTAGTGAGTATTTTATTGAAACTTTCATTTATATCAGCCTCAACGTATTTTATTTGATACTGCGCACACTTTAATTGAATTGTCTCAAAATAGTTTGCAACTGCTTTTTCATAGTTCTCTTTAATGTTTTCGGCATATAAATCTATACGCTCGCCTGTTTCAACATCTACAAAGCGTTTAGGCGCATTATCAAAATCAAAATTGAATTCCTTTTCTTTATCCATCACATGAAACAAAATAACTTCATGCTTATTATACTTTAAATGTCTTAAAGCATCAAAAAGCTTCACCTCATCAATACCATCTTGAAACATATCTGTAAACAAAAAAATCAGCGAACGTCTATGAATTTTTTCGGCTATTTGATGAAGATATTCGTAAGTATTGGTGGTTTTTTGAACAGATTTTGAAACCACCATATTTGCTAACTGATCTAACAGCATTCTATGATGACGCTCACTCCCTTTTTCAGGTGAATAATAATCGTAAATATCACTATAAATACTTAGCCCAACAGCATCTCGTTGTTTTTTTAAAATGTGCATGATTGATGCGGCGGCTAATGCTGAAAAACCAATTTTGTTCAACGAATCGATTGAAAATTGCTTTAGCTCAGGATAGTGCATTGAGCTACTGTTATCGACTATAATATGACACCGTAAATTTGTTTCTTCATCATAACGTTTTGTGAAAAGCTTATCTGTTTTTGCAAATAATTTCCAATCTATATGACGTGTACTTTCACCACGATTGTATATTTTATGTTCAGCAAATTCTGCAGAAAATCCATGAAATGGACTTTTGTGCATCCCTGCAATAAAGCCTTCAACCACTTCCTTTGCTAGTAATTCAAGGTTTTTAAATCCTGATGTTTTATTTACTTCGTCTCTTAAATTCATTATTCTTTGGTGCTTTCAAAAATAGTTTGCGCTCTAAAAATTGGATCTGCTGCTTGAAACAATTTGTTTTTTAATATAGGACTAAAATCAGGGTTTTCTCTTAAAAACGTTTCAATAACTTCTTTTGCATACGCTGAATTATACCTTCCTACAGTGCTACTAAGCCATCTTTTGGGAAAAAATATATCTCCTGTTAGTTGAATTTCTTCTAACAACTCCAAACTCGTGTTTAAATGTTTTTGACCACTTGCTTGACGTAATGGATGGTGAATATTACCCAAGGCTCTTAACACCCAAGACTCTTTTGCTCTGTTATCAGCATCTTTAAACGATTCGAATAACTTATCGCGAGTTGCTTCATTATTTGATAAGGATGGCAATAAAAACTGAAACCTCTCAAGCTTATCTTGATTGGTAATTTCTGTTTCGGCAGTTTTTAAAATATTTTGTGTTTCTGGATGATTATATAACGCTAATGTTGAAGCTAAATTGGTATAATCATCTTTATTTAATTTTAAATTAGAAATGGTTTTAGTTTTATTCCAAATAGCATATAAAAAGTCTCGTCCTTTATCTGAATAAGCTATCGACCTATACAATCCAAAAAGTGTTTTTTTAATTCCTGATTCTTCAGTTCCTTCCAAACGTTGCCTTACATCAGTTTCTAATGTTTCTTGTATGCTTTCTCGTTGTGTTTGAGTTAAATATGTCCAGAATATACTTTGCAATTTTCCTGAAACCAATCGAACAAGTACTTCTTCTTGTTCTTCCAAAATAGCACGCTTAAATAGATTAAAAGCTACTATTGTAGACACATCATTATTCAATGTTTTCTCATATAAATTAATATATGAGTAACCTCTTGCAACTTCATTTTCAAGATTTAGAAAAGCATCCAGATTTTCTTGCTGAACTGGGAAAACACCATATCCAAATCCATTGAAATTATAAATAATATTAAGTGGTTTTGGCAACCCAACGGCTTCTTCAACAATAACATCTTGCTTTTGCATTCCCACGTTTATCACGTGTATAGAATCTGTATACACGAGCCCAATTTCAAATTGTTGCGGCCATATTTTGTCACTTTTATCCTCTGCTTTTTGAACTATTTTAAATTTAGAAATTGTATTATTTGAATCATAGGTTACATTATCAGTGATTATTGGTCTTCCAGATTGATTTACCCAAACATCACTCCAAGCTTTCATATCAATATCTGTTTTCTTATCAAGAATTGCTACTAATTCATTCCAATCGGCATTGCCATTGGCATACGTTTTTATATACTCTTGTATGCCTTCTTGAAAAGCTTGTTTACCCATGGTAGCTTCTAATTGGCGCATCATAATTGGTGCTTTGTTGTAAATAATGTTTCCATATAAAGAACCTGCGTTTTTCAAATTATCTAAATGTTGGCGGATAGATGTAGCACCTTTTGTACGATCTTCGGCGTAAGCACTAGAATAATGCGACAAAACAAACTGTAAGTCGTGGTTAAGCTCCGGAAAACTAGGATTGGCAATTTTATCTGCCATAAAGTTGGCAAATACTTCTTTCATCCAAACATCGTTAAACCATTTCATGGTCACTAAATCTCCAAACCACATGTGAGAAACCTCATGGGCTATCAATTTTCCTCTACCTAACTCAGAACTTTTTGTTGCTGTTTCATCTAAAAACAACGTAGATTCTCTATATTGAATAGCGCCTACATGCTCCATACCTCCATATTGAAATCCTGGAATGGTTGCAAAATCTAATTTTTGAAACGGAAATTTATAATCGGTATAATCTTCTAAAAAACGTACTGCTTCATAATGTAGTCTAAAGATTTCTGGAATGCTTGCAGTAACTTTTGTCGAATCGGTTTCTCTATATAACAGATTCATTTTAAAATCATCGATAGTTTTTTGAGTCGTCTCAAAAGCACCTGCAACAAAAGAAAATAAATAGGTGCTCATTTTATCGGTAGGGTTATATATGTGCTTTGTTTTATTTTCCTCTTCAATAGTGTCTTTTAATAATGCGCCACATAATACGTTCCACTCTTTAGGTGCTGCAATATTTAAATGGTAAACTGCTTTTAAATCTGGTTGGTCAAAACATGGAAACAATGTACTTGCTCTATCTGGCACAAGTAAAGTATATAAATATTCCTTATTTCTGTTTAGAGATAATTCGCCAGCATTAAAAGCAACTCCAATGGTGTTTTTACCTTGTTTTAAGTAAGTAGTATCAATTATTAAATGCTCATTTTCATGCTTAATATCAATATTGCTTCCATTGGCATTAACGCTTAAAAGCAAGGACTTGTCTGCGTTGAAATCTAAAATAAGTGGTTGTTGCAAGTTAAGAATATTGGCTTCTAGTTTCAATTTAGAAACTACAGGTGCATCTAACGATTCTGGAATATCAAAGGTTAAATGATACTCGATATTTGAAAGTTGTTCTGCTCTAAATTCTGCTAAATCCAACGATATACCTTTAGCTAATAAAGCAGATTCTGTAACTTTATCATTATTATTACATGCTACCAAAAAAAGGGCTAAAAGCCCTAAATATATTTGCTTCATAATACAACTATAAAAGTAAGAGGTACTAAAAATAGAAAAGGTTTGGCGCATTGCCAAACCTTTTCTATAAGCTTATTTGTTAAATTAATTTATAACAATGAGTCTATTGCTTCTGTGTAAGCATTTTTTGGAGCTACGCCTACTTGTCTTCCTACAACTTCTCCATCTTTAAATACTAAAACTGTTGGTATGTTTCTAACACCATATTTCGCTGCAAATTCTTGATTTGCATCTACATCCACTTTTCCAACAACAGCCTTGTCTGCATATTCTTCACTTATTTGGTCAATGATTGGTCCAACCATTCTACATGGTCCACACCAGGCAGCCCAAAAATCTACCATTACTGGCTTGTCGCTTTTTAAAACCGTTTCTTCAAACGTTGCATCTGTTATTTCTAATGCCATAATATTTTAATTTAATTGTGTATTACTACTAATTTATATGCAAAATTAGTCAAAAATTTTGCCAAAGCTTACAACTACACTATTTGTTTTGCTTATTTGGAAATTGATTGATGTTATAAGAGCTAATTTAATTTATAAAACACTTGCTGACTCTCTAATTCTTCAAGTAATTCTTGTGAGATTTTTACTTTTTGCTTTCTACTAGGCATTTGCAATTTTATTTGCTCTTTATTATCGTAAATCACAAAATTTAAATGATGATTACCTTCGTGCATTCTCAACAATTCTTTAATGCTTTTTATACGCTCTTCTTGAATGTCTTTAATATCGAATTGGATAGATAGTTTCTTTGCATAACTATCCATTACATCATGTAATAACTGGAAACTATTATATTGAATTCTTGGTTCTCCTTTCTTTCCTGTATCTCTATTTACCCACCCTTCTTTAATATAAGCTCTCACATACACAAAATTACTAACCATTAAAAAATGCCTGAATTTCAAATATTCTTCTCCAAAAATCCTAAACTCATAAGATTCCACGTAATCTTCGATAGTAAATAACGCCCAACCTTTTCCTTGTTTACTAACACGATGTTGTACATCTGTCACTACGCCACCAAAAGTCAACTCTCTATTTACATAATTTTCAAGGTCTTTAAATAAAGATACTTCAGCATTACAGAATGTGGTCATTTCAATTTTGAAATCGTCTAATGGATGACCAGAAATGTAAATACCAACTACTTCTTTTTCTCGCGCCAGTTTTTCCATAGTTCCCCATTCTTCACAAGGAGGCACTTCAGGTTCTGGAATTTGAACATCACTAGATTCTCCAAACAAACTTACTTGCGCTGAATTCTCATTTTCTTGATACTTATTTGCATATTTAATTGTTTTTTCTAGAAATGTTATACCATCTCCTTCATCAATAAAATATTGTGCTCGATGTGTTTCTTTAAAGCAATCAAAACCACCTGCATTAGCCAGATTTTCAAATGCTTTTTTATTGGCTGCACGCAAATCAATGCGTTTTGCTAAATCAAAAATGGATTTATATGGTCCATCTTTTTTCCGGTTTTCTACAATGGTTTTTACAGCACCATGACCAACACCTTTAATCGCTCCCATACCAAAACGAACTGCATTATCTTGGTTTACTGAGAACTTATAATAAGATTCGTTCACATCTGGACCAAGTACGTTCAATTTCATGCGCTTGCATTCTTCCATGAAAAAGGTCACTTGCTTAATATCGTTCATGTTATTTGATAACACTGCAGCCATATATTCGGCTGGATAATGTGCTTTTAAATAAGCAGTTTGATAAGCTATCCAAGCATAACATGTTGAGTGCGATTTGTTGAAGGCATAACTTGCAAAAGCTTCCCAATCTTTCCAGA
This sequence comes from Gaetbulibacter sp. S0825, assembly GCF_011777505.1. Classification (GTDB taxonomy): domain Bacteria; phylum Bacteroidota; class Bacteroidia; order Flavobacteriales; family Flavobacteriaceae; genus Pontimicrobium. The sequence goes on from NZ_JAATJT010000001.1 coordinate 285,533, forward strand.
TTTTTTCAAGCTTCTCCTTGTCCATCCCTTTTGCAGCAGCTTGTTCAATAAACTTAGGTTTCATTTTATCAAGAACCGCTTTCTGCTTTTTCCCCATGGCTTTACGCAATACATCTGCTTCACCTTTGGTGAAATCTGCCAACTTCTGCGACAATAACATTACTTGCTCTTGATAGACTGTAATACCGTAGGTTTCCTTGAGGTATTCTTCCATTTCTGGGAGATCATATTCAATCTCTTCATCGCCGTGTTTACGTGCAATAAAACTTGGAATGTATTCCATTGGCCCTGGACGATACAAGGCGTTCATTGCAATAAGGTCATCAAAAACAGTTGGTTTTAAATCTTTCATGTGTTTTTGCATCCCTGGAGATTCGTATTGAAAAATCCCTACAGTTTCACCTCTTTGGAACAACTCATACGTCTTTTCATCATCTATTGGAAAATTGTCAGGATCTAAATCTACATTATGTTTGGCTTTTACAATTTTTACGGTATCCTTTATAAGAGTCAAGGTCTTTAAACCAAGAAAATCCATCTTCAACAATCCAGCATCTTCCACAACCGAGTTATCAAATTGTGTGACATACAAATCCGAATCTTTGGCTGTTGCCACTGGAACATAGTTTGTAATATCACTTGGTGTTATAATAACGCCGCAAGCGTGAATTCCTGTGTTTCTAACTGATCCTTCTAAAATTCTTGCAAGATTTACCGTTTCGGCCTCAAGATCCTCACCATCAGCTATATTTAATAGCTGATTAACTTTTTCTAAATCTTCAGCACGAAACATCCCTTTAAGTTTCTTTTCGTCTGCTCCAAAAATCTTTCCGAGTTTAGACATGGTAGGAATGAGTTTCGCTATTCTGTCAGCATCAAATAATGGTAAATCCAATACTCTTGCAGTATCACGAATGGAAGACTTTGCAGCCATGGTCCCATAAGTAATAATTTGCGCTACTTGATTAGCTCCATATTTATTAATTACATAGTCCATAACGCGTCCACGACCTTCATCATCAAAATCGATATCAATATCAGGCATACTTACACGATCTGGATTTAAGAAACGCTCAAAAAGTAAATCGTACTTTAAAGGATCAATATTTGTAATCCATAAACAATAAGCCACTACAGAACCAGCTGCTGAACCACGTCCTGGTCCAACAGACACATCCATATTTCTTGCTTCTCGAATAAAGTCTTCAACAATTAAGAAATATCCTGGATACCCAGTGTTTTCAATAGTTACGAGCTCAAAATCTAGTCGTTCTTCTATTTCTTTTGTGATTTCTCCGTAACGTTTTCTAGCACCCTCATAAGTAATATGCCTTAAATAAGCATTCTCTCCTCGTTTGCCTCCATCTTCTAAATCTTGCTCATCCTTGAATTCATCAGGAATACCAAATTCTGGCAGTAATACATCTCTAGCTAGTTCAAAAGCTTCCACTTTGTCCACAACTTCTTGAATATTAACAATAGCTTCAGGAATATCTTTAAACAACGCTTTCATTTCTTCAGAAGACTTAAAAAAGTATTCTTGATTTGGTAAGCCATAACGATAGCCTCGACCTCTTCCTATTGGAGTCCCTTGCTTTTCACCATCTTTTACACACAATAAAATGTCATGTGCATTGGCATCTTCTTGCTCACAATAATAATTGTTATTTGTTGCGACTAACTTGACATTATGTTTATTTGCGAACTCTTTTAATACTTGATTAACACGTCTTTCATCCTCTTGATTGTGTTGCATAATCTCAAGATAGAAATCATCTTTAAATTGGTCTTTCCACCAAACCAAGGCTTCTTCAGCTTGTTTTTCACCAACATTAAGAATCTTACTCGACACTTCTCCATAGAGATTTCCTGAGAGAACTATAATGTCATCTTTGTATTGTTCTACTATTTTTTTGTCAATTCTTGGTACATAATAAAAGCCATCTGTATAGGCAATGGATGCCATTTTTACCAAATTTTGATAACCGTTTTTATTTTTGGCTAACAACACAATTTGGTAACCATAATCTTTGTGTGACTTGTTTAAATGGTCTTCACAAACAAAAAATTCACAGCCAATAATTGGTTTAATTTCTTCACCAACTGCAGCTTCTCCTTTTTCAAGAGCTTCTTCGTTTTGCTCCTTGATAATTCTATTATGGTTTTTCACTTCTTTTACAAAATGAAATGCTCCCATCATGTTAGCATGGTCTGTTAATGCTACAGCATTCATGTTGTGTTTAGCTGTAGAAGCAACCAAATCTTTAATACTAATGGTGGACTGTAATACCGAAAACTGCGAGTGATTATGAAGATGTACAAAATTGGCATTTTCTAACTCTGAAACATCAACAGAGCTTTCAATGTTTTCAATCTCTTGTGTCTCCTGTAATTGCTCATGAATTTTGGCAGATGCTTTCTGGAGATTGATGTGCTTTAATCCAATAAGTTGAATTTCCTTAGGATTAGCTTCAGTAAACTTTTCAAAATAATCTGGCTGCACATCCAGTTGCTCTTTGGTGTACTGTTTTCTTCTAATTAATTCCAAAAAACAACGTGTAGTTGCCTCTACATCTGCTGTGGCATTATGAGCTTCGTTAAAAGCTTCTCCAAATAAATATTCGTGTAACTCTGTAAGTGTTGGTAATTTAAATTTACCTCCACGACCTCCTGGGAGTTTACATAATTCGGCAGTATGTTCCGTACACGTATCTAAAACAGAAAGTTCCAACAATTTAGTTGCAGTATCTTCTCGAAAAAACTCACAACCCATGATATTTAAATCAAAACCAACATTTTGTCCGACAACAAATTTCGATTTATTAAGTGCTTCGTTGAATTTTTCTAAAACCTCAGTTAATGGTAAACCTTGCTCCTGTGCCAATTCGGTAGAAATACCATGAATTTTTTCGGCATCATACGGAATATTAAATCCGTTAGGTTGTATTAAATAATCTTGATGCTCGATACAATTTCCCATAACATCATGCAGTTGCCATGCTATTTGAACAGCTCTTGGCCAATTATTAGTATCAGTAATTGGTGCATTCCAACGCTTTGGCAAACCTGTTGTTTCTGTATCGAATATTAAGTACATAAAAGCCTTTTTTAATTTACGTTTAGCAAAAAAAGTAAGACGATAAAATTACGTAGAAATAATCCTTTTTTAAAGTGAAGTTATGAACAGTTTTAAACAACAAAAGCAATCATAGATTATTGCCCTTTGCTAATGGGTTTATAAATTTTTAAATTCTATTCAATTTGCTGTAATCCACCAAGCAAAGGTACTTTGTAGAACACACCTTTATTAAAATTAATTACTTTTAAACCATCCGCAGTGTATGCATAAAACCAAAACGTCCCATAGAGATTTTTTGGGTCCTCATTATCTATGTCTTCAACAATAATTTCACCACTTGTTGGGTAAGTCCCCAAACTTGGGTCTGGGGCATTCTTGGTAGAATACCTAGTTCCGTCAGCAGCAACAAAAACGGCAACATTATCACTATTTAAATCAAGATTAAATATCTCTCTGGAGTCTGTTGTAGTGATTAACTGAATTATTTCACCAGAGTTTCTCCCCTCAATAACAAAACCTCCGTTATCAATATCTGCTGCAAAAAAATCTGAACGCCACAACTCATTATTCTTATTTGCTTGCATAGCGGGTGAATTAAATCTAATTTCATCACTACAACTTAACATTGTGAGAATAACGATAAGGACTACATTTAACTTTTTCATAACTAAGTAACGATTATAAGCCATCAAAAGTATAATAAAAAAGTAAACTAAATAATTGTGAATTAGAAAAATATAGTATCTTTGCGCACTCATTAATAATCGAGGTCGTGAACCTCACTAATTAATTTTTATGGCAGTTAAATTAAGACTACAAAGACACGGTAAAAAAGGAAAACCTTTTTACTGGATTGTTGCAGCAGATGCAAGATCAAAAAGAGATGGTAAATTTTTAGAGAAATTAGGAATTTATAATCCAAACGTAAACCCAGCACATATAGAATTAGATGTTGACGGTGCTGTACAATGGCTTCAAAATGGAGCGCAACCTACTGATACAGCTAGAGCAATTCTATCTTATAAAGGTGCTATGTTAAAAAATCATTTAGCAGGAGGAGTACGTAAAGGCGCTTTAACAGAAGAAGAAGCTGAGAAGAAATTCCAAGCTTGGTTAGACGAAAAAGCAGCTAAAGTTGACGCTAAAAAAGATGGTTTAGCTAAAGTAGATGCTGAAGCTAAGGCTAAAGCTTTTGAAGCTGAAAAAGCAGCAAACGAAGCTCGTATAGCAGCAGCAGCTCCAGTTGTAGAAGAAACAACAGAAGAGGCTCCAGCTGAAGAAGCACAAGCTACAAACGAAGAAGAATAAAAAATTATTTTTTATACTTTTAAACCCAGACCTTTGTGTCTGGGTTTTTTATTTAATAATATGAAGAAAGAAGATTGTTTTTATTTAGGTAAGATTGTTAAAAAGTACAGCTTTAAAGGAGAACTTTTAGCTAAACTAGATACAGACCAACCTGAACTATATGAGCATTTGGATGCTATGTTTGTTCAAGTAAGAAATAACTTAATTCCTTTTTTTATTGAAAGTTCGCAACTTCATAAATCTGAATTATTACGCATTAAATTTGAAGAAGTCGATACTGAAGCGGATGCTGATGCCTTACTAAAAAGCGAATTGTATTTACCATTAGAATTCTTACCAAAATTAGAAGGCAATAAATTTTACTTTCATGAAGTGATTGGATTTAAAATTACTGATAAAAACTTTGGAGAAGTTGGAACTGTTAAAGCTATAAATGATTCCACAGCACAAGCACTTTTTGAAGTAGATCGCGATGGTATTGAGATTTTAATTCCAATGAATGACGAGTTTATCGTAGAAGTAAATAGAGAAACAAAAACTATTTTAGTTGAAACTCCAGAGGGATTAATAGATTTATACTTCTAAGGTTTCCCTTACCTTTAGGCTATTCATTTTATAATGAAGTAAATCTCGCTGCTCTACCAACAGTTTACATAAAGATAAAGACAAATTAAACTCCTGTAGTAAGTCATTGTAATTATCAATACCCCATTCTTTCATACTGCATATTTGGCCAATCAATTCTGAAGTATTATTTTCCTTAAGCAAAGGCCTTAAATTTTTCCAAAAAATATAATAAGCTCTACTTAATTTGTTTAACCCTTCAAAACTTTTGGGCTTCTCTCCTAGGTTAATAGTTTCTCTTCGTAATGCTCTAACAAATTCATTTCTTTCGAAAGCGAGCTCCCTAAAAAAAGATTTTAAATTATCATCATCAACAATATCATGGGCGTCTAAATAAATTTTTTCAGCCTCATAGTTCATCATTAATAAATTATTTGCCTTAGTTATAACTTTTTCTGAATGCTTTATTTTCATATTCCTGCTTCTAAACATTTATATAAATATAACTCAAAAAGAAGGCTTAAATTATAAACTTTCACATGATTTAATAATAAGTTTTCAACATTTAAATAATTGTCCTTTCAATAAAATTGAAGTCGAAATTATTAATACATTTAACCTCAAAAACTTAACATGTCTTTTAAGCCTTTTCTTTTTAAAAAATTTAGTGTTAATCAAGATAAATGCGCCATGAAAATAGGCACTGATGGTCCATTACTTGGGGCTTGGGCATCCATAAGTCAAGATCCCTTTTCTGCTTTAGATATTGGCTCTGGAACAGGTGTTGTAGCACTAATGTTAGCTCAAAGATGTCACGCAGAACTTATTGATGCTATTGAAATTGATGCTGATGCTTATGAACAGTGTACAGAGAATTTTGAAAATTCACCATGGAACGACAGATTGTTTTGTTATCATGCCTCATTAGAAGAATTCGTTGAAGAAATCGATGATAAGTATGATTTAATTGTATCCAACCCTCCCTTTTATTCGGATGATTACAAAAGTGAAAACAATCAACGCAATATAGCTCGCTTTCAAGATGCATTACCTTTTAAACATCTTTTAGAAAGTGTCTCTACATTGCTATCTGAAACAGGAATATTTTCTGTTATTATTCCATATAATGAAGAAACAACTTTTATTAGCTTAGCAACGAATTTCAATCTATTTCCAAAAAAGATTTTAAGAGTTAAAGGCAATCCAACTTCAGAAATAAAAAGATGTCTTATAGAATTTTCGTTTACTAAAGGTCGTATTGAAACAAATGAACTTATTATAGAGACCGAACGGCATCAATACACACAAGAGTATATAAATCTTACTAAAGATTTCTATTTAAAAATGTGACTGTAATCCATTCAACAGAAAAAGTTTTATGTTTTTTTATTAACTTACAAATAGAATTTATGGCTATTATATATTTACTGCAACCAACACAAAAAAACATGAAAACTCTAAAAACAGTATTGATTCTATTTACCTTAATATTTGTATCGTGCAAAAAAAATAATGAGAATACCTCTTTATTAGTTGACGATGGAAATCCACAATTTGCAACTTCGGTTAACGGAATGGTCGCTGCTGCACAACCATTGGCTACGCAAGCAGGTTTAGAAATATTAGAAGCTGGTGGAAATGCTGCTGATGCAGCTTTAGCGACAGCATTTGTTTTATCGGTTGTTGAGCCAACTATGAATGGTATCGGAGGAAGAAATTTAATTTTAGTGAGAAAATTAGATGGGACTTTCCAAGGTTATAATGGAATGACTGAGGTACCAATCAATTATACACCTCCAGAAGTTGCAGTTAACTCAGGTCATGAAACGGTTGCTACTCCAGGTGTGGTCGCTTCATTAATGAGGCTATATAAAGAGCATGGTTCTTTACCTTTGCCTCAAATCATGGCAGCTTCAATTAAACATGCCTCAAACGGATTTGAAGTGCTTCCAGGTGAAGCCACAAGACATAAAATTGCTCACAAAAGCATGTTAGAGAATCTAGGGTTTCGTATGCATATGCTTAAAAATGATTCAATTTCATACAAATCTGGAGAGCTACTAAAACAGCCTACTCTAGCTAAAACATTACAACTAATTGCAGATACTGAAGGTGAAGATTTTTATAAAGGTGAAATTGCTAAAAAAATTGCTTCGGATATGGAAGCAAATGGAGGTTATGTAACATTAGAGGATTTAAAGAATTACCAAGCAACAGATATGAGATATGTTACGACAAACTATCGAGGTTATCAAATTCATACAATGCCAGCTCCTTCAGGAGGAGGACTTTTAGTTAAAACTTTAAACATCCTTGAAAATTTTGACTTAAGTAATATCAATGATATGCAATGGGCTGCCATAATGAATCAAGCTCTTGCTTTATCTATTAACACCATGGAAACTGATTATAAAGAAGAAAACTTAAATTTGGTTCAAAGTAAAGATTGGGCTAAAAAACAAGCTACTTCAATAGTAATTCCTAACCCAAAAACTACTAGTAATAATTTTACAAAAACTACTATATCAGAATTACTAGCCAACAATACTGACTGGAGCGGAAATTCTTGGGGAAAAGACAGTCACCATACAACACACTTTGTAACGGCAGATTGTAAAGGAATGGTAGTATCAATTACCCAAACCGTAGGCCCTTTATTTGGTTCAAAAGTTATTACCCCAGATTTAGGTTTTGTATATGCCTCAACAATGGGAACTTATTTATCAAACTCAGATCAAGCTCCAGGTTCAAGACCAAGAACAACAATAGCTCCAACAATAGTTACTAAAGACGGAAAAACTGTTATGGTTTTAGGTGCTGCTGGAGGTTTGAGGATACTTTCAGGGATTGCTCAAACTATTTCAAGGTATATAGATAGAGGTTTAGAATTAAAAGAAGCTGTGGCTGCTCCACGTATCCATCCCGAAATGGTAGTCAATAAAGAGACAGGGAAACGGAAATTTGATGGCATGCAATTTAGTGCAGAATTTACGCCAAGTAATGGGTGGACAGCAAAAGATTCAATAGCATGGAAGCATGCAGGTTTTGATATAAAAAGCATTGAGCGTTATGGAGCTTTTGCAAGAGTCCATGCTGTTACTTTTAACCCTGAAACAAATGAGTGGACAGGTATTGCTGATCCTGATTGGGAAGGCACTGCTGAAGGGCCTAAAAAATCAGATTGTGAATATTAATTACCTCTTAGCATTGGTCTTGTTAAGCAAGTTGGTCCACCACCACCCTTGACGCTAATATCCTCGCCTTTATAAGTCGTCACATTACATCCAGCTTGCTCTAATAATAGTTTAGTTTTTGGATTTCCAGCAACCATTAAACATTGTCTTGGTGCAGTTGCTAGCACATTACAACCCATAGATTCGAATTCAGCATCTGGAACTTCAATTAATTGAAAACCTCTATTTAATAATTCATTTCTAAATTTAATTGGCATTAATGGTGAATATACCACTGCCAAATCTTTATCAACAGGGCTCAAAATACTCATTAAATGAAACACGTCGCTTTTCCCTTTATAATGAGGTAATTCAGCAACAACAACATCAATGCCTTTAGGCTCTAATAAATCTTTAAGCTGCTCGATACCTTCAAGATTGGTTCGGTAAGTATGGCCAACAGCCAAGGTTGTTGAATCTAACCAAGCCACATCACCTCCTTCTAAAGTTCCAGGCGCTTCAATAGTTCCTAATATTGGAATATTATTGGCTTTATAAATCTCTAAATGTGATTGAGGCTCATTAATACGGCCTCCTTTTCCCATATTACAAATTATCATTCCAAAATCTGTAGCAATTGAGGCGTCTCTACAATACATAGAATCAATTTGTACTTTTTCATCATAAGGGAAAGTATGTGTTTTAATATTTCTATCTAAAAAATAATTCTGAAACACTTTATATTCATCCAAAGCGTTGTCAAAATTTGGACGAGATAAATAATTAAGCGCTTTCCATTGTTCACTTATATTAATATCAGAAACAAATGCATCTTTTACTGGTTTTATATAAACCTCTTGCAGTTTTAAATATTCAGAATGATAAGTTGTTTTCATTTATTCATTTCTTCGGTTCCATTTCATAATAACATACATTGGGACTCCGCACAATAATAATAAAAATCCATAAAAAACAGTATCATTACCAGAACCATAAATTGCCCATAGTGAATAAGCAATTCCAAGCATTCCAAGTGCTATTGTTTTAACCCAACTTTTTATATGAATTTTTCTTTCAATAAGAACTAATATATATGCTGCAGCCACAAATAAATAAGGTATTAAATTAGAAAACACCACAATACCAGCAATAAACTCAAATTGCTTTACAAGGCCATCCGATAAATTCATTAACATTATGAAAGAGGTTAATAACCCTCCTATAATCAACCCTTTTGCTGGCGCTCCATTTTTATTTTCCTTTCCAAATATTTTTGGAAACAGCTTATCCTGTGAGGCTGCCATCGGTATTTGGCCTGAAAATAAAATCCATCCATTTAGACAACCTATTGCAGATATTGCTATTCCACCTGCAACAAAGTATCCTCCAAAGTCACCTCCAATTAATATTGCTGCATCGGCAAAAGGTGATGGAGAAGCAGCCAATACATCCATGGGTAAAATTCCAAAGAGTACAAATGTGCCCAAAATATAAACCAAAGCAACAATTATTGTCCCTAACAATGTGGCTTTAGGAATTGTTTTTTCTGGGTTTTCAATATTAGCTGCAGGTATAGAAGCTGATTCAAGTCCTAAAAAGGCATATAATGTAGCAGCCGCAACTACTGGGAATATCGCAAAATTACTTTCAGTCGTTAAATTAAAGGCAGGGAAATTATTAATATCAAATAAAAATAATCCTGCTATAATCACAAATGCTAATGGCAGCAATTTTAAAAAAGTGGTTATAACCTGTATTTTACCGGACTCTTTAATTCCTCTAGTATTAATCCATATAAACAGCCAAATAAAGGATAGCCCTGTCAACACCCTAATTATTGGGTCATTATCAAGAATAGGGAAAAAGAAACTCAATGCACCTACTATGGTTATTGCCAATGCTGCATTGCTCACCCAAATTGAAATCCAATACCCCCAAGCTACTAAAAACCCAATAAAATCTCCAAAACCAGCCCTAGAGTAGGCATAAGGACCTCCACTTTTATTGACAATTATTTTGCTAAAATTACCAAATATTTTTGCTAAAATTAATGCTCCTATAGCCGTAAAAATCCAACCTAAAAAGCTTATACTACCGTATGATGCAAGGGTGGCAGGCAATAAAAAAATCCCTGCTCCAATCATACCACCTACAACATATGAAGTAGATGTAATTAATCCAATTTTTTGTGGTTTAGATGCCATTTATTGAGTTTAAAAAAGAGGTAACGTTTAATTGCGTAAATTAGGAGCAACCTTACGAATGTACAACTATATTATTTATGATGAAGACATATCATATCCATCCAGATATTAAAAAAGCTGAAACACTTCCTGCTAAATTTTATAAAGATGCTGAAACTTTTGAAGCTTTAAAAGAAGATGTGTTTCTAAAGTCATGGCAATTCATCGGTGATGAAAACTTGGTAAGACTTCCACAATCAGTTTATCCATTTGTACTACTGGACTCTTTTTTAACCGAACCAATGTTGTTGACTCGTGATAAAGATGAAGAGATTAGTTGCTTAACAAATGTGTGTACGCACCGTGGTAATGTTGTGGCTTTACATTCAGGGAAATCAAAAAAATTGACATGTATGTATCACGGTAGACGCTTTAATTTAAAAGGCGAATTTGAGCATATGCCAGAGTTTAATGATGCTGAAGATTTCCCCAGACCATGTGATAATTTACATACGTTTCCATTACGTAAATTTGGACCATTGTTGTTTGCTGGATTGAATCCTTCGTTCGATTTTCAACAAGTGATAGACAAAATGAACGAACGTGTTGGTTTTTTGCCTTTGGATGAATTTAGCTTAGACAATTCTCTTTCTAAAGATTTTTTAGTCCATGCTCATTGGGCTTTGTATTGCGATAATTATCTTGAAGGATTTCATGTGCCTTTTGTTCATGAAGATTTGAATGCAGTACTAGATTATGGAAGCTACAAAACCGAAGTTTACGACTATTGTAATCTTCAAATTGGTTATACAGATGAAGCTACTGAAGTTTTTGACTTACCTAAAGACCATATTGATTATGGTAAAAATGTAGCGGCATACTATTATTGGGTGTTCCCGAATATGATGTTCAATTTTTACCCTTGGGGACTCTCGATAAACGTTGTTAAACCCCTGGACATGAATCGTACCAAAGTTTCATTTATCTCTTATGTGTATGACCCTTCAAAACTTGATAAGGGTGCAGGAAGTGGTCTTGAGAAAGTAGAACGTGAAGACGAGTTTGTAGTCGAACATGTTCAAAAAGGTGTACGCTCTTCTTTTTACAAAGCTGGACGATTTTCTCCAACTCGTGAGCAAGGTGTTCATCATTTTCATACTTTAATTAGTAAGTTTATGAACGCATAAATTTCTTCTTAAAATCCTTAATGATTTGTTTTGCTTTAGTTAAATTTGGCATATTATTATGCCTAATAAAAATAAAGGTTAATTATAAATGAAATGAGGGACTAATGAAATGAGCATTTATGCGAATTACATCTGACCTCTAAAACAATATTATCTATCAGATGAAACCAGATTTATTTGAAGCTCCAGATTACTATAATATCGATGAGCTTTTATCAGAAGAACATAAATTAGTACGTGATGCAGCAAGAGAATGGGTAAAACGTGATGTGTCACCAATTATAGAAGAGTATGCTCAAAAAGCAGAGTTCCCTAATCAAATTATAAATGGATTAGCTGAAATTGGTGCTTTTGGACCATACATTCCTATGGAATATGGTGGTGCTGGTTTAGACCAAATTTCTTATGGCTTAATCATGCAAGAAATTGAACGTGGTGATTCTGGAGTTAGAAGTACAGCTTCAGTACAATCATCATTAGTGATGTATCCAATATGGAAATATGGAACCGAAGAACAACGCCAAAAATACTTGCCAAAATTAGCCTCAGGTGAATGGATGGGTTGTTTCGGATTAACAGAGCCTGATCATGGCAGTAATCCTGCTGGAATGACTACTAATTTTAAAGATAAAGGCGATCATTATTTATTAAATGGTGCAAAAATGTGGATTTCAAATGCACCTTTTGCACAAGTTGCTGTAGTTTGGGCTAAAGATGAAAGTGGACGTATTCATGGTTTAGTTGTAGAACGTGGAATGGAAGGTTTTTCAACGCCAGAAACCCATAACAAATGGTCACTTAGAGCTTCAGCTACTGGAGAACTTATTTTTGACAATGTAAAAGTTCCAAAGGAAAACTTATTACCAAATAAATCAGGATTGGGAGCACCACTAGGATGTTTAGATTCTGCACGTTATGGTATTGCTTGGGGAGCTATAGGTGCAGCCATGGATTGCTATGATACTGCTCTTAGATATAGTAAAGAGCGTATACAATTCGGTAAGCCAATTGGTCAATTTCAATTACAACAAAAGAAATTAGCCGAAATGATTACTGAAATCACTAAAGCACAATTATTAACTTGGCGATTAGGTGTTTTACGTAATGAAGATAAAGCAACCTCTGCGCAAATTTCTATGGCAAAACGTAATAATGTAGATATGGCCATTAATATTGCTCGTGAAGCGAGACAAATGTTAGGAGGCATGGGGATTACTGGTGAGTATAGTATCATGCGTCACTCTATGAACTTAGAAAGTGTTATTACTTATGAAGGTACTCACGATATTCACTTACTCATCACTGGTTTAGACATTACAGGTTTAAATGCATTTAAGTAGAAACCAAAACATATATATTCTAAAAGCGAGTTTTAAAACTCGCTTTTTTTATTGATATTTACATCATGTCTTCCAAAAAACGATTAGATAGAGCTTATAAAAATGCTAAAGTTGTCAACTTTGACGACTCTAGTAAGTTCATTCTATTTAGCGATTGTCACAGAGGTGATAACAGTTTTGCTGATGACTTTGCTAATAACCGTAACATCTACTTTCATGCGTTAAAACATTACTACACTGAAGGGTTTCAATATTGTGAACTTGGTGATGGTGACGAGCTATGGGAAAATATCTCTTTCCAACCTATTCTAGAAGCACATAAAAATGTGTATATGCTTATGAAACAATTTCATGAGCAAGAACGTTTACACATGATTTGGGGAAATCATGATATGGTATATAGAAATCCTAATTATGTAGAAAAGCACTTATCTACTTACTTTGATCCTAAAATTGGTGAAGCTGTCGAGTTGTTTTGCAACTTGCAATATCATGAAGGCATTGTTTTAAAACATTCAGAAACTAGTCAAGAATTATTTTTAACTCATGGCCATCAAGCAGATTGGTGGAATTACACCTTCTGGAGATGGAGTCGTTTTTTGGTTCGTGTACTTTGGAAACCATTGAATGTCATGGGAATTGCAGACCCAACAAGTCCAGCAAAAAACTACAAAGAGCTTATAAAAGTAGAGCGCAGAACTAAAAGATGGATTATTGAAAATAAAAATCTTTTAACTATTGTTGGCCATACACACAGACCTCGATTTCCTGAACCTGGTGATATTGCTTATTTCAATGATGGCAGTTGTGTGCATCCACGAAGCATTACAGGAATTGAAATTGAAAACGGTGCTATTTCATTAATTAAATGGCAAATTGCCACAACGGATAGTGGTACACTAAAAATTGTAAAGGTGTTGTTGGAAGGTCCTCAAAAATTGATTGATTATAAAACTGATTAACTCTCAGGAGCCAACTCTACTTCTAAACCATCCATTTCTGGTGTCATTTGAATTTGGCAACCTAAACGTGAATTATCTTTTACATAAAAAGCTTCATATAGCATAGCTTCTTCATCATCTTGCATTTCAGGAAGTTTATGATTAGAGTTTACGTAACACTGACATGAAGCACACATTGCCATACCTCCACAAATACCAATAGTTCCTTCTGGTGCAAGCTCGTAGGCACGAACTACTTCCATGAGGTTCATTGCCATATCTGTTGGCGCATCTATTGTATGAGACACTCCATCTCGGTCAATTATTGTTACTTTTATATCTTCTTGCATCAAAAAACCTTTCGACTGTGCTCAAGGTGACTTTAAGTTAATTAATCTTTTTTACAACAGCCTTTGGTGCTTCTTTCCTTGTACCATCAAAACCATCTACTCCACTTACGGTTGTATATTTTAATACATATTTCTTACCTGGATTGATAATTTGATATGCTGCTTGACACATTAGTGTAGCTTCATGGAAACCACATAAAATCAATTTTAATTTTCCTGGATAGGTATTCACATCACCAATAGCAAAAACCCCCGGAATATTGGTTTGATAGTCTAAGGCATTGTTAACTTTAATCGCATTTTTCTCAATTTCCAATCCCCAATTTGCAATTGGTCCAAGTTTAGGAGACAAACCAAATAGAGGTATAAAATGATCGCATTCAATATTAAATTCTTTGTCTTCTTCACCAGATTGCTTTACAGCAACCCCATTTACATGTCCATTACCAATAATTCCAATCACCTCAGCTGGTGTTACAAGACTAATTTTTCCTAGATTTTTTAATTCTTGAACTTTTTCAACAGAATCTAAATGACCTCTAAATTCATTTCTTCTATGGATTAAGGTTACTTCTTTTGCCACATCAGCTAAAAAAATACTCCAATCGAGAGCTGAATCTCCACCTCCAGCAATTACTACTTTTTTATCTCTATAGATTTCTGGGTCTTTAATGATATACTCTACTCCTTTATCTTCAAAATCTGCAATATTTGGAATTAAAGGCTTACGTGGTTCAAAACTTCCTAAACCACCTGCAATTGCTACTACTGGCGCTTGGTGTTTTGTTCCTTTATTTGTGGTTACAATAAACGTACCATCTTCTTGTCTTTCTATAGTTTCAGCGCGTTCTCCTAAAGTAAATCCTGGCTCAAACTGTTTACATTGTTCTAGCAACTTATCTGTTAAATCTCCTGCAAGAATTTCAGGATAAGCAGGAATATCGTAGATAGGTTTTTTAGGATATATTTCTGAACACTGACCGCCAGGTTGAGGTAACGCATCAATTAAGTGACATTTTAGTTTTAGTAATCCAGCCTCAAAAACGGTAAATAATCCTGTAGGTCCAGCTCCAATAATAAGTATATCAGTAGAAATCATTAAAAAATCAAATTTATTAAGCGCAAAAATAAAAATTATAAGTGTGGTAAAATGTGATAAAAGTCACATTCTTAGGCTTCAATATTAATAACACTCTCTATTTGAGGTGCATACTTTTTTATAGTCATTTCTACTCCCGATTTAAGTGTCATCTGGTTGACGCTACAACTTGTACAAGCGCCTTCTAACTGCACTTTTACAAATCTATCATCTTCTATGGATAAGAGTGAAATATCGCCTCCATCACTTTGCAAAAACGGACGAATTTCATCTAACGCTTTTTCAATATTTAACCTAAGTTCTTCTGTAGTCATAACTTACTTATTTACTGCTGAGCATCCAGCCATTGTGGTTATTTGTATGGCTTCAGTTGGAGGCAAATCTGTATTTCTATTTACTACTTCTTGAACCACATTTCTAGTTAAATTTTCAAAAGCTTCCTCTATAGGAGTCGCTGTTTGTAATGCTGCTGGTCTTCCAATATCACCCGCTTCCCTTACACTTTGTACTAAAGGAATTTCACCTAAGAATGGCACTCCTAAATCTTCAGCTAAATTTTTAGCGCCTTCTTGTCCAAAAATATAATATTTATTGTCAGGCAACTCTTTTGGTGTAAAATAAGACATGTTTTCTACCATTCCCAATACTGGAACATTGATGTTTTCTTGCTGAAACATTGCCACACCTTTTTTAGCATCTGCCAATGCTACGTTTTGCGGTGTACTCACTACAACTGCTCCAGTAATTGGAAGCGATTGCATGATACTTAAATGAATATCACCAGTACCTGGAGGTAAGTCTATTAATAGAAAATCAAGCTCTCCCCAAGCCGCATCAAAAATCATTTGATTTAATGCTTTTGCAGCCATTGGTCCTCGCCAAATTACTGCTTGATTTGGTTGGGTAAAAAATCCGATAGATAAAATTTTAACTCCATAATTTTCAACAGGTTTCATCTTAGATTTTCCATCAATATTTACAGCTAAAGGTCGAGCATCAGCAACGTCAAACATAATTGGAATAGAAGGGCCATAAATATCTGCATCTAGAATTCCAACTTTGAATCCCATTTTAGACAAGGTCGCTGCCATATTTGAGGTAACTGTAGATTTTCCAACGCCACCCTTACCAGATGCAACAGCTACAATATTTTTAATTCCTGGTATTGGATTACCCTTTATTTGATTTACTGAGTCCGTTTTTGGAGCATCTACCTTAACATTCACTTTAACCTTTGCTTTTTCATACACTAAATCGTGAATGGTTTTCATTATGTCAACCTCAGTACGTTTTTTTGCTTGTAAACTTGGGTTTTTAATCGTGATATCTACAATAACTTCATCTGCAAATGTCATCACGTTTTTAACTGCGCCACTTTCAACCATGTTTTGTCCTTCACCAGGTACAGTAATTGATTCTAATGCTTTTAATATGTCTTGTTTGCTTAACTTCACTATTTCTTATTTAGATTAATTCTAAGATACAAATATACAGCGAAATGTTGAAAATGAGAAGTACTTATATTGAAATGATTTATAAGTGAATTATGATTTGTTATAAACCTATTTTTGTAATTATTTGTAAATATTAAAGAGATTAATAAATAACTACAACTCCTTTGAAGGGTCCCAATACACTTTATCCAAGTTTTGAATTTGATTGTCAACGACCTCAACGCCTTCGCTTTCCAAAAGCTGTTGCATAAGGTTTGTGCCATCAAAATGATGTTTTCCAGTTAATAGTCCTTTTCTATTAACAACACGATGTGCAGGTACATCTTTACCTCCTGAACCATTCATTGCATAACCAACCATTCGTGCACTTCTAGCTGCTCCTAAATAAGTAGCGATAGCTCCATAACTTGTAACTCTTCCATAAGGAATACGTTTTGCCACTTCATACACTTTATCAAAAAAATTAAGAGTTTCAGGTTTCATTAATTATATTTCTTTGATAATATTAATTAGTGTGAAAATAGCAATGATTCCAGTGATGGTACCAATAATATAATTCATACTCTTTTGGGAAGTCAATTTTTCATTTTTAATCTTATCGAAAAAGAAAATGTATATGTAAAGCATTACAAATGTCCCTGTTGCGGCTCCTGCTACGTAGGCTATAATACTATAAATTTCAAATGTTAACCAACCAAATGAGGCTAATGTTAAGGTCATGTATGCTTGGTAGGGAATTGGAAACACATTCAAAGCAGACAGAAGCATACCTTGAAAAAATCGTCGATGCTTGCTTCGTACATTTGCTTCAACATCTGGTTTGGGTTGTTTCCTGGCTAGTAATAAAAAATAGATGGTTATTAAAACGAATATGACAAAGGCTACTCGCTGAAGAATAGTAATCACCTCGGAATGATTGCTTAAATATTTCGCAAAAATAGCTGCAAGATACGTTTGTAAACATACAATAACACAAACACCGATAGAAAATAAAATGCCTCGATTAGCATCTTCTTTTAAACTGATTTTTGCAGCTGTCATATTAAGTAAGCCTGGAGGAATTACACCAACAAATGCAATAACTAAACCTAAAAAGAAGATAAAAGTAATGTCCAACGTTTACTTAATTTTGAACCTAATATACGTAATTGGTTTGTTTTGCTCTAAATATTGGCTTTCATAAAAGGTTTGAATACTTGTAACTTCCTCAGGACTACCTTCTTGTTTATACACATTATTGTTTGCATAAATCACTTCATGGCCTTCGCCATGTAATAATCCTAGCGTATAACCATGCATAAATTCGCTATCCGTTTTAAGGTTAACAATACCTTCTGGTTTTAAAATAGATTTATAGCGTTTTAAGAACTCTGAATTGGTCATTCTGTGTTTAGTACGCTTATATTTTATTTGAGGGTCTGGAAAAGTTATCCAAATTTCGTCTACTTCATTTTTTGCAAACACATATTCAACTAATTCAATTTGTGTACGAATAAATGCCACATTTTCAATTTGCTCTTCAATAGCTGTTTTGGCACCTCTCCAAAAACGAGCACCTTTAATATCAATACCGATAAAATTCTTATTAGGATATTTTTTTGCAAGTTCAACACTATATTCACCTTTTCCACAGCCTAATTCTAAAACTAATGGATTATCATTTTTAAAAAACTCTTGCCTCCAATTGCCTTTTAATTTATAATCGCCTTCAACCAAATCTGCTCTAGATGGCTGAAAAACATTTTTAAAGGTTTCGTTTTCTTTAAATCTTTTAAGCTTATTCTTACTTCCCACGTATTATTGATATTTTGGCAAAAATAATGAAATAAATGAGAGTGTTATTATAGTTATCTTTGACTTTCAATTATGAGCAAACGAATTTTAATAGCGCCTTTAAATTGGGGATTAGGTCATGCCACACGTTGCATACCAATTATTAATGCTTTACTAATTAATGGTTTTGTGCCAATAATTGCAAGTGATGGCAATGCTCTATCGCTCTTGAAAAAAGAGTTTCCTGAATTAGAATTCATAGAGTTACCTTCTTATAATATTGAATATTCAAAGAAAGGGAGTCGCTTAAAATTTAAATTACTAAAAGATGCTCCAAAGATATTGAGAGCCATTAAAAAAGAACATCATATCATTCAAGATTTGGTGGTAAAAAATAAGATTGTAGGTATTATCTCAGATAACCGATTCGGGGTGTATTCAAAAAAGATTCCTTCGGTTTACCTAACGCATCAATTGAATGTTTTAAGCGGAAATACCACATTGCTAAGCACCAAACTTCATCAAAAAACCATCAAAAAATTTGATGAGTGTTGGATTCCAGATTATAGAGGACATAATAATTTGAGTGGTGTATTAAGCCATTCCGAAAACAGTTTGATTACAATAAAACGCATTGGTGCTTTAAGTAGATTAAACAAAATAGATTTGCAACAAAAGTATGACCTTATGGTCTTATTGTCTGGTCCAGAGCCTCAGCGAACATTATTGGAAGAGAAGCTGCTTTTAGAGTTGAATGATTACAATGGAAAAGTAATTTTTATAAAAGGAGTTGTTGAATCCGAACAAAAAGTAACCACTCAAAACAATATTATTATTTATAACTACATGATATCAACTCAGCTAGAAACAGCTATCAATGAAAGTAAACTAGTATTGTCACGATCTGGCTATACAACTATTATGGATTTAGCTAAATTGGAGAAAAAAGCATTTTTTATTCCTACACCTGGACAGTTTGAACAAGAATATTTAGCTAAATATTTAGCAGAAAAACACATTACTCCTTTTAGTAATCAAAAAGACTTTACTATAGAAAAACTAAATGATGTGATACAATACCAGGGCTTTTCAGATATTGAAAACAAGACAAACTACAAAGAATTATTTGCTCTTTTCGAGCGTAAATGAGAATTCGCTTCCAATACCATATTCACTTTCTACATATAACTTTTCCTCATGTGCTTCAATAATATGTTTTACAATGGCGAGCCCTAATCCAGAACCTCCTTCTTTTCGCGAACCACTTTTATCAACTCTGTAAAAACGCTCAAACAATCTTGGTATATGTACTTTTTCGATGCCTTCACCATTATCGGTTACCCTTACAATTACCTTGTTTTTAATTAGGTTTTCAATACTTACTTCGGTAGTTCCATTTGTTTCGCCATACTTGATAGAATTCACTATTAAATTTGATAGTACTTGTTGTAAGCGTTCCCTATCTCCATTAACCATAATGGGATTGTTATAATCCATATCAAAAGTAAGCGCAATTTTCTTTTTTGCAGCTTTCATTTCCAACAGTTCGAAAACATTTTTGACAAGTTCTACAATATCAAATGATTCAATTTCTAATCTCAAATCACCAGCTTCAAACTTGGTAATCATGTCTAAATCTTTAATAATATATATTAAACGCTCAACACCTTTATCTGCTCTTTTTAAATACTTTTCTCTTAAGGTTTCATCGTCTGCTGCACCATCAATTAAAGTAGAAACATAGCCTTGTACCATAAATAATGGTGTTTTTAGTTCATGAGACACATTCCCTATAAATTCTTTTCGGTACTGTTCTCGTATTTTAAGTGCTTCAATTTCTATTTTTTTATTCTTGGCATATTTATCAATTTCTTGAGTAAGTGTAGCCATATCTGTAGTGATTTTGCTCCTGTCGAATGTACTAGACTCTAACAAGGTAAGATCATCATAAATCTTTTTAACCCTTTTGTATATAAATTGCTGAACTCGGTACTGAATAATTAAAAACGATACCAAAAAACATACAAAAGCAAAGGTTGCAATGGCCAAAATGTCAAGGGAATAAAATGCATATAAAAAAACACTCACTAAGAGTGTTAAAATTGCGGTAATAAATAATGAAGATTTAAACGCAAATTTATACGATCTTTTAAAAGTTTTTGCCATTAATTTACAAACTTATACCCAACTCCTTTTACAGTTTTAAATGTATTGTCCCCAATTTTTTCTCTAAGCTTTCTAATGTGTACATCTATGGTTCTTCCACCAACAACAACTTCATTTCCCCAAACTTTATCTAATATTTCGTCCCTTTTAAACACCTTTCCAGGCTTAGAGGTCAATAAAGATAGTAATTCAAATTCTTTTCGTGGTAATGCAATCTCTTTGCCTTTTAACAAAATTTTATAGGCCTCTCTGTCAATAGTCAAATCACCAATTTTTAAAACATTCTCCTGTTTGTCTTCTTCCTTGTAACGACGTAATAAAGCTTTAACCTTACTAACTAATACTTTAGGCTTAATAGGTTTTGTAATATAATCGTCGGCTCCTGCATCAAATCCTGCTACTTGTGAATAATCTTCACCTCTTGCGGTTAAAAAAGTAATGATTACATCTTTAAGGTTTGGAATGGCTCTAATTTGCTCACAGGCTTCAATACCATCCATCTCAGGCATCATTACATCTAAAATAATAAGCTGTGGTTTTTCTTTCTTTGCTTTTTTTACAGCTTCTATTCCATTCTCAGCTTTAATAACCTTGTATCCTTCAGATGATAGATTATAGCCAACAATTTCTAAAATATCTGGTTCATCATCAACAAGAAGTATTTTAATGCTTTTTTTGTCCATTAATTATTGTATCGTAATTAGATGACACAAAGATAAAATTAAACAAAAAGAATAAGACCAAAACGCCGTTTAATAACATTTTGGTAATGTAGCAATGACATTATTTTAACTTTTCGATAAAAAGCAGGTTTTTTTAACACCTCTTTGGTATAACCTTTGCAACTGTTTTAGTAGTTTTACAAGGAATGATTAATAGCTGAACCCAATTTTATGAAAAAAAACTACATTTTTAAACTTTTATTTTTAATGATGCTATTTGCATCTGTGTTTACTTATGCGCAATCTAATGATGATATTGCTGCTAAGAACACCATCGAAAATATTGAGGGTTTAACCATTTTCCCTAACCCAGTTAATAATGGAAAAGTATATATAAGTACTAAGTATAACCTTGCCAAAAACATTGAAATTTTTGATGTTTTAGGAAAAAAAGTAGTTTCACAAGTACTTTATGGTAAAGAACTTAAAATACAAGACCTAAATCCAGGTGTGTATATTTTAAAAATTAAGGAAGGAAAACTCTCTGCTACACGTAAGTTGGTGGTAAGATAACTTCATAGAACGTTATATTTATGTAAAAAGCAGCCTTTTTAGGGTTGCTTTTTTGCGTTTAAACGTAAAATTCTTAGTATATTAGGTGTCTTAATTAATTAAATCCTCGTTTTATGAAAAAACTTTACTTTTTATTTAGTGCCCTTTTTATAACTTCTTTGTCTTTTGGACAATTACTCCTTAATGAAAATTTTGACTATGGAGCTTCAGCTGGAGATTTAACGACTGTGAGTGGTGGCAATTGGGCTAATCACTCTGGAAGTGGAAGTGTTTTGTATACTACTACTAGTTTATCTATGACTGGTTATCCTTCTACAGGAGTAGGAGGCTCTGCTACAATTTCATCTTCTTCAGGTGAAGATATTAATAGAACCTTCGCAGCTCAATCTACTGGAACAGTTTACTTTGGTGGTCTTATAAACATTAGCGCTATTTCTTCTGGATCTTATTTTTTCCATTTAAAAGATGCTGCCTTTAATTTTAGAGCTCGTATTGGAGCAAAAGATGATGGTTCAGGAGGTGTATTATTTGGAATTGGAGCTTCTTCGAGTACATTAACATATGGAACTACTTCTTTTAGTACAAATACCACATACTTAGTTATTGGTACTTATAATATTGGTACTGGAGAATCAAAACTATACATTTCTACGACAGTTCCCGCAACTGAACCTGGATCTCCAGAAGCATCCAATACTGGAACTTCTGGAACTACTATTAGTGCAGTAGCACTTAGACAAGCTTCTGGAGTCCCTAATGCCACTATAGATGGTGTACGTATTGGAACTTCATGGAATGATATTGTAACTGTATCTTCAAGTCCTCTTATCGAAGTTAGTGCTGCTGTAAATGATTTAGATTATGAATTTGATTCAGGTCCTTCAGCTGAAGGTTCTTTTACTGTACAAGGAAGTAATCTTACAAATGATATAACTGTTACTGCTCCCACAGATTTTGAGATTTCTGAAACATCTGGAGGCACTTTTGGAGCTTCAGTAACATTAATGGAAAGTGGAGGTAGTGTTAGCTCTACAACTATTTATGCACGTCTTAAATCTGGTTTAGCAATTAACACATATTCAGGTGATGTAACAGCTTCTTCAACTGGTGCTACTTCACAAACTGTTGCTTTATCAGGAAGTGTTTATGCAACTCTAACAAATTCTTTAGTTATCGCTGGAGTTTTTGATAGTGATTTAAGTCATGCTCCTAGAGGTATTGAAATATATGTGTTAGAAGATGTTGCTGATTTAAGTGTTTTTGGCTTAGGTTCTGCTAACAATGGCAATGGTGGCGGAGATCAAGAATTTACTTTTCCAGCTAGTGCTGCCTCTATTGGTGATAGAATTTTTATAGCGTCTGAATCTACTCACTTTACTTCTTTCTTTGGCTTTGCGCCAGATCACACGAGTGGTGTAGCTCAAATAAACGGTGATGATGCAATAGAATTATTTGAAAATGGGCAGATAATAGATACTTTTGGAGATGTCGATACTGATGGGTCTGGTCAAGCTTGGGAATATACAGATGGATGGGCGTACAGAAATAGTACTACAGGTCCTGATGGTACTACTTTTACTATTGGCAACTGGACATTTAGTGGTCCTGATGCTTTAGATGGTGAAACTACTAATGCTGGAGCTACTACACCTTATCCTAACAGCACTTATAACTTATCAACAAGAAACAACTCTATCGAAGGATTCAATTTATACCCTAACCCAACATCTGATGCGTTTGTAAACATTTCTAGTGATAATCGTGCATCTATAAAAGTAAGTGTATTTGATATTCTTGGTAAGCAAGTAATACGAAGAGAAGTTACGAATAACCGTTTAAACGTGTCTAATTTAAACCCAGGTGTGTATATTTTAAGAGCAGAACAAAACAATGCTTTTACAACAAGAAAACTAATAATTAACTAATCGTAATTAAATAGAATTAAAAAAGCGTTGCCAATGGTAACGCTTTTTTATTTTATATACTTTTGTTCTCGATATATCCAGACGTATGCGTCTGGACTCTCGAACTGATAATTTTGTATGATAGATAAAGAAGCTGTTTTTAATATTAAATCAAAACTGCAATTTGAACAATTGGCTCTTCAAGTTTTCAAGCATCAGTTTAAAAATAATAGGGTGTACCGTTCGTTTTGTGATTTATTATATATGCATCCTAGTGATGTAAAAACCATTAAGAATATTCCTTTTCTTCCTATTCAGTTTTTTAAATCGCATACAGTTATTAGCTCAAAAGAAAAAGCTCAAGAAACATTTACAAGCAGTGGCACTACAGGACAAACAACGAGTAAACATTTTGTAACTGACATCTCATTATACGAACAGAGTTTTAGAAACGGATTTAAACACTTTTATGGTAACATTGAAGATTATGTAGTGTTAGCCTTATTACCATCTTATTTAGAGCGTGATGGCTCCTCATTAATCTATATGGTTAATGATATGATTAGCAACTCCAAACAGCCTGAAAGTGGCTTTTATTTGGATGATTTAGATTCTTTAAAAAACATATTGATCGACTTAGAGTCTCAAAATAAAAAAACAATACTCATAGGCGTATCTTTTGCGTTGTTGGATTTTGTAGAGAGGTATAAATTGAAGCTCAAAAACACCATTGTTATGGAAACCGGTGGTATGAAAGGCAAACGAAAAGAACTTATTAGAACTGAATTACATGAGATTTTAAAACAAGGCTTTGGAGTAAACACCATACATAGCGAATATGGTATGACCGAATTACTATCTCAAGCATATTCCAAAGACAACAGTCTCTTTAAAACACCTCCTTGGATGCAAGTTCTAACTCGTGATACTGAGGATGCTTTAACAATTCAGTCACACGGAAAAACTGGTGGTATTAACATCATCGATTTAGCAAATATGAACTCTTGTGCTTTTATCGCCACTCAAGACTTAGGTAAAGTTTATAAAGATGGTAGTTTTGAAGTTTTAGGACGCTTTGACAACTCCGATATTAGAGGCTGTAATCTTATGGTAATTTAATTTCGAAATTATTTCTCTAAAGACTGTAAGGTGCAATTAATAAGTACGACTACAACAAGGTAGTCAAGTAAAATTGCTGCGAAAAAGAAAAATTAGGTTGGTTAGTTTTTCGAAGTCTGGTTGTAAAACAACCAGACTTCTTCTTTTATATAACTTTAAGAATATACGTATTTCGCTTTCCTTTGTTTAAAATCACATACGTATCGTTAATTAAATCTTCTCTAGTGATTTTATAATCTTCGGTTACTTTTTCTTTATTAACTGATACCGAGTTTTCTTTTAAAGCACGTCTTGCTTCTCCATTGGATGCCAAAAAGTTTGTTTTAGCGGCTAATGCACCAATCATGTCTAATCCTTCTTCAATATCAGACTTTGTGATTTCTGCTTGAGGCACACCTTCAAACACATCTAAAAACGTAGCTTCATCTAAGGTTTTAATATCTTCTTTAAAACTCTTGCTGAATAAAATGTTTGATGCTTTTTCGGCATTTTCAAAATCCTCATCTGAGTGTACCATAGACGTGATTTCTTTGGCTAAACACTTTTGCAACACTCGTAAATGTGGTGCTTCTTGATGTTCTTTTACTAAAGCATCAATGTCTTCTTTAGTTAAAAACGTGAATATTTTAATGTATTTAACAGCGTCTTCGTCGCTAGAGTTTAACCAATATTGGTAGAATTTATATGGCGATGTTCTTTTGGCATCTAACCATACATTTCCGCCTTCGGATTTTCCGAACTTTGAACCGTCGGATTTTGTGATTAATGGACAGGTAATCGCATAACCTTTTCCGCTGCCTATTCTTCTAATTAACTCAGTTCCAGTAGTGATATTTCCCCATTGATCACTTCCTCCCATTTGTATAGTACAACTGTTTGCTCTATATAAATGCAAAAAATCATAGCCTTGAACTAATTGATAGGTGAACTCTGTAAAGCTCATTCCTTCGGAAGCTTCAGAAGAAATTCTATTTTTTACAGAATCTTTACTCATCATATAATTTACAGTAATGTGCTTCCCAACATCACGAATGAAATCTAGAAAAGAGAATTCTTTCATCCAATCGTAATTATTCACTAGAACTGCGGCATTTGCTTCATCACTTTCAAAATCCAAAAAGTGTGCTAACTGATTTTTAATAGCGTCTTGATTATGACGCAATGTTTTTTCATCTAATAAATTACGTTCACTCGACTTTCCCGAAGGATCACCAATCATTCCAGTCGCACCACCAACTAAAGCCACTGGTTTGTGTCCACAGCGCTGATAATGTGCCAAAAGCATTATTGGTACTAAGTTTCCAATGTGCAAAGAATCGGCCGTTGGATCAAAACCAACATAAGCACTACGCATGCTTTCCATTAAATGCTCTTCAACTCCAGGCATGGTGTCGTGTACCATTCCTCTCCATGCTAATTCTTCAATAAAATTCTTTGCCATTTGATTTAAAAATTTGAACAAAGATAATTTTTTACATAATGATGAGAAAAGAAAAAACACTAATTTAGTTGTATGATATTAGTTACAGGCGGAACAGGTTTAGTTGGCAGTCATTTACTCTACAATTTAATTGAACGTGGAGAAAAAGTAAAAGCTATTTACCGAACAAAAGAAAAAATTAAAGCTGTTAAACGCGTTTTTTCTTATTATTCATCAAATTATGAAACCCTTTTTTCAAAAATTGAGTGGATTGAAGCTACTTTGAATGATATTCCTAGTTTAGAAGTTGCTTTTAAAAATGTGACACTGGTCTACCATTGTGCTGCCTTTATTTCGTTTGACACAAAAGACTACCAAGCCTTGAGACGTATTAATATTGAAGGAACGGCAAACATTGTTAACCTTGGTGTTTCAAATAATATTAAGAAGCTTTGCTACGTAAGTTCTATTGCTACTATTGGCAAGGAAGTGAATAACCAGCTAATTACAGAAGAAACCCATTGGAATCCTGAAGAAGACCAAGGCGTTTACTCTATAACTAAATATGGTGCTGAAATGGAAGTATGGCGTGGCACCCAAGAAGGTTTAGATACCGTCGTTGTAAATCCTGGTGTTATAATTGGTCCTGGATTTTGGAGAGGTGGTGGCAGTGGTAGTTTGATAAAAATGGTTTACAAAGGAATGTCCAGATACACAAAAGGTGTTGTTGGTTATGTAGATGTAAATGATGTTGTTAAACCTATGATTCTATTAATGGAAAAGGACATTTTTAATGAGCGTTTTATACTCATATCTGAAAATTTATCGTATCAAGATTTTTTTACAAAAACAGCTGTTCACTTAAATGTACAGACACCTAAAAAATTAGCTTCAAAAACGCTATTAAGTTTGGCTTGGAGGCTAGATTGGATGCGAAGTTTTTTATTAAACAAAAGACGAAGGCTAATGAAACAGACTACAAAAACAATTACAACAAAAGCATATTACAGTAATAAAAAAATAAAAGATGCAACTGACTATAAATTTAAGCCTATTGACGAGTCTCTAGCTGAGACGTGTCAATTTTTCTTGAAGGAATTATAGTTCCTTTAACTCCTCTTTCTTCTTTATTAATCTTATTTAGCGAATCTCTTTGATCGCGCATTTTTTTTCTTTCCTCGGCCTCTATATTGTTAAGGGAATCCAAATGCTTTTTTTCTTTAGTCAAGCGTTCTTTAACACTATTAAAAATGGCCTCATAAGTATCTAGGTCATAGGTATAATATTCATTGCTTAAAACAAATTGTAAACTATCGATTCCATATTTGTCAAAAACAAAATCTTGAGGCATAATACCGTTATTTTCAAGCAACTCACTATTAACTCCTTTTGAAGCGGTTAAAATTGCCATATCATACAATATGTTTACCATATCCTGTTTTTTAATCAAGTTTTTTGGCTTCTTTGGTTTTTCAATGCGATTGGAATTACATCCAAACCCAACCAAAACACATAGTATCGTGAGAATTTTAATATACTTCATTATCTACTAAAAGTTAATTGTTTTGCAGCATTCACTTCATAAAAATTTGAGTTTTCATATACTAGCTGTCCATTTACTAGTGTATGTGTCACTCTCGATTTAAAAGTAGTACCTTCAAAAGGTGACCATTTACATTTATACAAAACATTGTCTTTACTAACTGTCCATGGATTATTGTCATCAACAATTACAATATCGGCAAAATAGCCTTCTTTAATATAGCCTCTTTTTTCAACTTGAAATAATATTGCTGGGTTATGACACATTTTTTCTACCAATTTCTCAACAGATATTTTTCCTTTATGATATGCTTCAAACATAGCCACAAGCGCATGTTGTACCAACGGACCTCCAGAAGGTGCTTTAGCATAAACGTTATTTTTTTCTTCTAAAGTATGTGGTGCATGGTCGGTTGCAATTACATCCAGCCTATCATCCAATAACGCTTCCCACAATTGAGAACGATCTGCTTCTGTCTTTACGGCTGGATTCCACTTTATATGTGTTCCTTTTTCTTCATAAT
Organism: Gaetbulibacter sp. S0825; assembly: GCF_011777505.1. Taxonomy (GTDB): domain Bacteria; phylum Bacteroidota; class Bacteroidia; order Flavobacteriales; family Flavobacteriaceae; genus Pontimicrobium. Next base: position 313,894 of record NZ_JAATJT010000001.1, read on the forward strand.
CTTTATCTGAAAACCATAAATGATGTATACAAACCTCGGCCGTTATTTTTTTGTCTTTTAATGGAATTTTATTCGTAAACAGATTAGTTTCTTTTCCAGTAGATAAATGAAAAACGTGTAGTCTTGCTCCAGTTTTCTTAGCAAGTTCAATCGCTTTGGAAGATGACAAATAGCATGCTTCTTCGCTTCTAATGATTGGATGGTATTTTATTGGAATATCATCGCCATATTTATCAGTATATAGCTTAGTGTTTTTTCTAATAGTAGCTTCATCTTCACAATGCACACTAATTAATAAGTTAGTGCTTGAAAATATCTTTTCTAACACTTCTGGGTTATCTACTAACATATTTCCTGTAGATGAACCAAGAAATAATTTTAAACCTGCTACGTTCTTTGAGTCTACTTTTAAAATCTCATCTAAATTGTCATTGGTTCCACCAAACATGAACGAATAGTTCACGAACGATGTTTTTGAAGCAACCTCGAATTTATCTTCTAACTTATCAATAGTGGTTGTTTGAGGATTTGTATTTGGCATTTCTATAAACGAGGTAATTCCACCTGCTGCAGCTGCTCTAGACTCAGTTGCAATAGTTGCTTTATGAGTTAGTCCAGGTTCTCTAAAATGTACTTGGTCGTCAATAACCCCTGGAAGTACGTACTTGTTTTTGGCGTCAATAATTTGCGCTTCTGGGCTACTTATAGATTTTTCAATTTGAACTATAAGCTCATCTTCGATTAAAATATCTCCTTTGGTAATGCATCCTTCATTTACAATTCTAGCATTTTTAATAAGTACTTTTTTCTTGCTCATGTTATCTTTTTCTAAATAAACTTTTAAATTTCATGGAAATAACTCCGAATATTGCTTCAGAAATTATGCCACCACTTAATTTAGATTCACCTTTTGTTCTATCTGTAAAAATTACTGGGACTTCGGTGATTTTATATTTTTGCAAATACGCTTTAAATTTCATTTCAATTTGAAATGCATATCCTACAAATTTTACTTTATTTAAGTCGATACTCTCCAAAACGCCTCTTTTGTAACACACAAATCCAGCTGTGGTGTCATGAATTTTCATCCCTGTAATTATCCTAACATATTTTGATGCCAAATAAGACAACAACACTCTAGACATTGGCCAATTAACCACATTTACCCCTTTTACATAGCGTGAACCAATGGACATATCGGCGCCATCAACATGACATGCATTATACAATTTAGGAAGATCATTTGGGTTATGTGAGAAATCGGCATCCATTTCAAAAATATACTCATAACCTTTTTCCAAACACCATTTAAAACCATGAATATAGGCAGTTCCTAAACCAGATTTTTCTTTGCGAACTTCTAGAAAGAGTCTTTCTTTAAACTCTTCTTGCAGTTCCTTTACTTTTAATGCTGTTAAATCCGGAGAGTTATCGTCAACAACCAAAATATCAAATTGCTTTTCTAAAGAAAATGTTGCTCTTATAATAGCCTCAATATTCTCAATTTCATTAAAAGTTGGTATGATGACAATTGCGTCCTGCATTAAAAAACTAATTTTAGCAAAAGTAAGTTTTTTACAGCATTAATTTTATAGAAATATTCTTCATAATTTAGCAATCATGTTACGCGAAATAATCTCAAACGAGTGGTACGTTATTTTCTTTGTTTTATGCCTATCAATTTTGGCATTAGCTAAACGATCTTTTTCGACAAGGTTTAATGATTTTTTGTTACTAGTAGGAAAATCAAAGTATTTGAAAATATATGCTCGTGATCAAAAATTTATTGATCAATTTGATGCCTTATTGTTTATTAATTTAATGATTTCATTATCGTTATTTTGTTTTTTAGGCTATAGCACATTTATAGATAGTATTCCTTTTAATCTAGGTACTTTTCTAAAGATTCTGTTAGGTATCGGTTCTATAATCCTAATTAAAATTTTATTAGAGCGCCTTATAGGCAGCCTTTTTGGGATAGATACACTGATGGATTCATATCTTTTTCAAAAAACTAATTACAAGAATTATACTGGGTTATTGCTGCTCCCAATTAATATATTGTTAGTATTCACTATCCCTTTAAGTGTCAATGTATTTTATGTAATATTTGGATTAATATTTATTATAAACCTAATAGGCTTTATTACATCTATTAAAACACATCAAAAAACAATAATAAATAACATTTTCTATTTTATTTTGTATCTTTGCGCTCTTGAAATTGCACCTTATGTGATTTTATATAAGCTATTTATTAATAGTTAATTAGTGTAAAAGTTAAGTCGACCTATGAAAGTGAAAACAATTTTGGTTTCCCAACCAGAGCCTAAAGTAGAAAATTCTCCTTATTTCGATTTGCAAGAAAAGCAACGTGTAAAAATTGACTTTAGACCATTTATTCATGTTGAAGGTGTTTCTGCCAAAGAAATAAGATTACAAAAAGTAGATCTTAGCAGCTATACAGCAATTATTTTAACTAGTAGAAATGCTGTAGACCACTTTTTTAGAGTAGCCGATGAAATGCGTTTTAAAGTGCCAGATGCTATGAAATATTTTTGCCAATCGGAAGCTGTTGCTTTCTATTTACAGAAATATGTAGTGTATAGAAAAAGAAAAATTTATGTTGGAAAACGTAATTTCTCAGATCTAACGCCTTTAATCAAGAAGTATAAAGACGAGAAATTTTTACTTCCTACAACAGACAAACTAAAACCTTTAGTTCCAGAAACGCTAAATAATTTAGGTGTAGATTGGAAACAAGCCACTTTTTATAAAACTGTAATTAGTGATTTATCTGATTTGGCCAATGTATATTACGATGTGTTAGTGTTCTTTAGCCCTTCAGGTATAGATTCTTTATTTCATAATTTTCCGGATTTTCAACAAAAAGATACTCGAATTGCTGTATTTGGGAATACTACTATTAAAGCAGTAGAAAACAAAGGGTTGAGAGTAGATATTGCAGCTCCAACACCTGAAACGCCTTCAATGACAATGGCTTTAGAAAAATATATCCAAACGGTTAACAAAAAATAATTTTACTGTTTTTATTAATATAAAAAAAGCGTGATTCTTTCGAATCACGCTTTTTATTTAAATTTATTTGAGATATTGCTATCTTACTTTAGGTGCACCAGCCATAATTTCATCATTAGCATAATCTTCAAATTTCTTGAAATTCTCTTTAAAAGATTTTGCTAATTTATCTGCCATTTGGTAATAGCCTTCATCATTGTTCCAAGTCGATCTTGGGCTTAACACTTGGGAAGGTACATTAGGACATATTCTTGGTTGTTGTACTCCAAATATTGAATGTGTATGGTAATTTCCTTTATTTGCTTCTTCTAAACTTCCGTTCATTGCAGCAGTAATCATTGCTCGCGTGTACTTAAGTTTCATCCTTGTTCCAACACCATAAGGTCCTCCTGTCCAGCCAGTATTAACCAACCAAACATTTACACCAGCTTCCTGCATCTTTTTACTTAACATCTCAGCATACTTTGTTGGATGTAATGGCATAAAAGGCTCTCCAAAACATGCTGAAAATGATGGAACTGGTTCATCTATTCCTGCTTCTGTTCCAGCGACCTTTGCTGTATATCCAGAAATAAAGTGATAAGCAGCTTGTCCTGGTAATAACTTTGAAATAGGAGGTAATACACCAAAAGCATCAGCAGTTAAAAAGAAAATGTTTTTCGGATTTTTAGCATATGATGGCTGCTGAATATTATCTATATGATAAATTGGGTAACTCACACGAGTGTTTTGTGTAATGCTACTATCTTCATAATCCACTTCTCCATTATCTTTAAAAACAACATTCTCTAAAATTGCACCTGGCTTAATAGCTCTAAAAATGTCTGGTTCTTTTTCTTCCGTTAAGTCAATTACTTTGGCGTAACATCCACCTTCAAAATTAAAGATGCTATTTTCAGCAGTCCAACCATGTTCATCATCACCTATTAACTTTCTATTAGGGTCAGCAGATAAAGTGGTTTTTCCTGTACCAGAAAGGCCAAAGAAAATAGCTGTATCGCCATCTTTTCCAACATTAGCAGAACAATGCATTGGAAGTACGTTTTTATCTACTGGTAAAATCATGTTCAAAGCAGAGAAAATACCCTTTTTCATTTCGCCTGTGTAGGCCGAACCCCCAACTAGTGCAATTTTCTTTGTGAAATTTAAAATTGAAAAGTTGCCTTGCCTTAAACCATGATTTTCTGGTTCTGGACATTCATATCCTGGAGCACAAAGCACTAACCATTCTTCTTCAAAATTTTCAAGTTCTTCAGCGTCTGGTCTCAAGAACATATTATATATAAACATATTAGACCAAGGATATTCTGTAATGGTTCTAACATTCATTTTATATTTTGGGTCCGCGCATACGTAACCATCTCTTACATAAATTTCTTTCCCGCTTAAATAATTTTCAACTTCAGATTGTAGGAAGTCAAAATTCTCAGGCGAAATAGCCTTATTGGTTTTTCCCCACCATACACGATCTTTTGTATAATCATCTTCTACCAAAAAACGGTCTTGAGGAGAACGCCCAGTATATTTCCCTGTATTAATGGCTAATGTGCCATTGGCAGTTTCCTTTCCCATTCCTTTTTCTACAGTAATGGCTTGCAATTGTTTGGGAGTTAGTTGATAGTTTACTTTGGCATTTTTAATTCCGTATTGATCCAACGAAATCGATTTCGAAGTTTGGGTGTTATCCACCATAATTTTGTGTGTTGTTTAGAGTACAAAAATATAAATTTTTATAAAATCATGTTTTAAAAACTTGATATTATTCTTCCTTATTTTTAACAAAGCCTATAAGCATGACTATCCATGACAAAATAAGCAATAAACCGCCTATTGGAGTTATGAAAGCAATAGACTTAAAATCAAATGATGTTAATACATTTGTTGCCAAGCCATAAATAGATCCTGAAAATAATAGTACTCCTGCAATTACAAGATAAAGTATTACTTTTTTAACATTCATTCTTAAATATGATGTTTGCGCTACAAACAAAAGTAACAATGCATGATACATTTGGTATCTCACACCTGTTTGAAAAGTTTCGATAGCATCTTCTGTCACTTTATTTTCTAGACCGTGAGCTGCAAAAGCACCCAATATTACTGCCAACATTCCTAGGATACTTGCAGAGATTAGTATTTTTTTGTTCATATTATTTATTGGTTTTAAGTTTCAAAAACAATTTCATTTGTTACATTCGTGAAACATTTAATCACAAAACTACTCAACTAATTTCACTATGCGAAACATATTGGTTATAGGTTCAGGGAAATCTGCATCGTACTTAATAAAATATTTTTTAGATAAATCAGAGTCAGAAAATTTACATATTACTATTGGTGATATAAATATTGAAAACGCTAAAAAACTGATTAACAATCACCCTAATGCGAATGCCATAACTTTAGATGTTTTTGATAAAGGCTCTCGCCAAAAAGCAATTGAAAACGCCGATATTGTTGTATCTATGCTTCCCGCACGTTTTCATATTGAAGTTGCTAAAGATTGCATTACTTACGGAACAAACATGGTAACGGCTTCTTATGTAAGTCCTGAAATGCAAGCTTTGGACTCGGCTGCAAAATCAAAAGACCTTGTTTTTATGAACGAAATTGGTGTTGATCCAGGAATTGACCACATGAGTGCCATGCAAGTCATTGATGAAATTAGGGATAAAGGAGGTGAAATTATTCTGTTCGAATCTTTTACAGGTGGTTTGGTAGCTCCTGAGAGTGATAATAATCTTTGGAATTACAAATTTACCTGGAACCCAAGAAATGTCGTAGTTGCTGGACAAGGAGGTGCCGCCAAATTTTTACAGGAGGGCACTTACAAATACATTCCTTACCATCGTTTATTTAGGCGTACCGAGTTTTTGAATGTAGATGATTATGGTCGTTTTGAAGCTTATGCTAATCGTGATTCTTTAAAATACCAAAGCGCCTATGGACTCGATAGTGCAAAAACCTTGTATCGTGGTACTATGCGTCGTGTTGGGTTTAGTCGTGCGTGGCAAATGTTTGTGTTATTAGGAATGACTGATGATAGCTACACAATTGATGACAGCGAAAATATGAGTTATCGCGACTTTATAAATGCTTTTTTACCTTACAGTCCAACAGATTCTGTTGAGCTAAAATTTAGGCATCAATTAAAAATTGATCAAGATGATATAGTTTGGGAGAAGTTAGAAGAATTAGATGTATTTAATCCTAATAAAATGGTAGAACTTAAAAAAGCAACACCTGCTCAAATTCTACAAAAAATACTTATGGATAGTTGGACTCTAGATGAAGATGATAAAGACATGATTGTAATGTATCATAAGTTTGGATATGTGTTAAAAGGAGAAAAACACCAAATAGACTCTACTATGGTAGCTATTGGAGAAGACCAAACCTATACAGCCATGGCAAAAACTGTTGGGCTCCCTGTGGCTATTGCGACACTTGCCATTTTAAACGGTAAAATAACTACTCCAGGTGTGCAAATTCCTATTTCAAAAGAAGTATATGAACCTATTTTAAAGGAGCTTGAAACTTATGATATTGCCTTTACCGAAAAAGAAGTGCCCTATTTAGGATATAACCCTTTAACAACTTAGTCTTTCAGTTTGATCTACTTTTAGTACTTTTATATTGTATTATGAAAGCCATTTAATAAATGAAGTTTATAAATCAAAACTTACATATAGACGGTATCGATAAAAAGATACTTCGTGCATTAATGAGTGATGCTCGAACACCTATTTTAGAAATAGCAAGACAAGTTGGTATTTCTGGAGCAGCCATACATCAACGATTACGAAAACTTGAAAAATCTGGTTTATTGGCTGGATCGAAATTTGTGATAAACCCTAAAGTTTTGGGCTATACCACCATGGCATTTGTTGGCATATTTTTAGACAAAGCAATGAATAATCCAGACGCAGTAAGGCAACTTAAAAAGATCCCTGAAGTGTTAGAATGTCACTATACAACTGGCAATTGGAGTGTTTTAGTGAAAATTTTATGTAAAGACAATGAGCATTTAATGCACGTTTTGAATAAAGATATTCAAACTATTACAGGTGTGTCTAGAACCGAAACTTTTATCTCATTAGATCAACAAATAGATAGACAAATTAAAATATAATGTCACTTCGAGTAATTTTTTGTGTTTCAAAAAATTGTATCGAGAAGGCTTACATAGAACCTGTTCTCGATACAAAATTGTTTCACAATTTCACTCGAACTGACAAGAATTAAAAAAGCCAGATATTTTTTATCTGGCTTTAATTATATTATAAAAATCTTGTGTTAATCTCGTCCACCAAACACTTGAAGCGCCCAATATAGTAAGGATGCTAAAGCACCAATAGCAGCAACCAAATAGGTTCTTGCAGCCCATTTAAGTGCATCTTCCGAGCCTTTATACTCTTCTTGAGAAACCATGTTTTTATTTTTTAGCCATGCTAACGCTCTATTACTAGCATCATACTCTACTGGAAGTGTAATAAAACTAAACAAAGTAGCAAAGCCCATAAATACTAGACCTGCCACAGCGACCCAATATCCCATTCCGACACCAGCAGCTCCGCCCAGAATAAGTCCTCCAATAACCAGCCATTGTGACATCCCAGAGGTTACACTAACAATAGGCACTAAAGCAGAACGCATTCCTAAAGCATTATATGCTTGTGCATGTTGCACTGCATGTCCACATTCGTGAGCCGCAACTGCTGCGGCTGCAGCATTACGTTGATTATAAACCGCCTCACTTAAATTGACGGTTTTGTTTTTAGGATTATAATGGTCTGTTAATTGTCCAGGAACCGAAATTACCTCAACATCAAAAATACCATTGTCTGCCAGCATTTTTTCAGCAATCTCTTTACCAGTCATGCCATTGCGTAATTGAACTTTAGAGTATTGCGCAAACTTTTGCTTTAATTTATTACTAACTAACCAACTTACTAGAGCTATCGCTCCAATTAATATATAATATCCTATCATTTTCTTTAATGTTTTTGTTATGTAAATTTAGACAATGTACAGCAAAAAATAAGCCAAATATTCGTTAAGAAATTTTGTCAGTTTAAGTTTCTAAAAACTAGTCAAACTCGTCATAAGGGTCGTATGGGACTCCAGTTATTTCCACTTCATCTTCATTACCATCCTCATCAACATCGAAGAAACGTTTATATCTTATTAAACTATCACTCACCTCAAGAATTTCATATTGTGCAACCAATTGTTCTCCAAAATAAAGGTCTATTTTTTTTCCAATTAATTCCCATTTTAGATTTGTAGAGCTAATCGCGCATTCTGCACAAATATCACAATTAGAAACATAATCTTCTTCAAAATCAAATAGCTTTCCTTCTTCGTTATAAAACTGAAACATGTCTTTTACACAACCTTCAGTATGCTGATACATATAAAACTCGCCATTAATTGTAACTGTATCATATGCCCAAGAGCCAATAATAGCCTCCAAAATATAAGGGTCTGGAGCTTTATCTATATCATCATCTTTTGAACAAGATGTTAAAATTATGAGCATTAAAAACCCAACTAAGTACCTCATAATTATATTTTTATTATCCAACAATATTCACAATTTTACCAGGTACTACAATGACTTTTTTAGGTTCGCGACCTTGTAATTGTTCTTTGGTTTTGTCGTTTGCTAATACAGCTTTTTCAATGTCATCTTTACTTAAGTCTAATGCCAATTCCATTGTGAAACGCATTTTACCATTAAACGAAATTGGATAATTTTTAGTGCTTTCCACCAAATGACTTTCATCAAATTTTGGAAAATCAGCTAATGAAATCGATGAGTCATGACCTAACTGATTCCATAACTCCTCAGCGATATGTGGCGCATAAGGTGAGATTAACACTAATAATGGTTCTAATATTTGCTTGCTTGTACACTTTTGAGCAGTGAGTTCATTACATGCAATCATAAAGGTAGATACAGACGTGTTGAATGAAAAGTTCTCAATATCTTCTTCTACTTTTTTTATGGTTTTATGAAGTGTTTTCAGGTTGTCTTTAGTTGGTGCAGCATCTGTAACTTTTAAACCATTGTCGTCGTTATACAACTTCCATAATTTTTTAAGGAAACTATGTACGCCTGTAATTCCAGCAGTATTCCAAGGTTTATATTGCTCTAAAGGCCCAAGGAACATTTCATAGAGACGTAAACTGTCTGCACCATAATCAATACAAATTTGGTCTGGATTTACCACGTTGTATTTGGATTTGGACATTTTTTCGACGTCTCGATTAACCTTAACAATATCTTTTTCTTGTTCTTCTTTAGTTGTTATAAATTTTATATGTTCATATTTGAATTCTTTCATCCAATTTCTAAAAGATGGAACATCTATTTCATTTGATGCATTAACGTATTTTACATCTACGTGAATTTCATCTAATTGTATTGACTCCAAAGACAATCCAGTGAATTCCTGAATAAAATTAAGAGTTTCTATTCTCTTTTCAGAATCGTTATAATTATTGAATACCTCTCCGGAAACAAAAAATTCAGGCTTCTCATTTATTCTATAAACAAAAGCACTCGTTCCAAGAATCATCCCTTGGTTAATCAGCTTTTTAGCAAACTCATCATAAGGTACTAATCCTAAATCAAACATAAATTTTTGCCAGAAACGAGAATATAATAAATGTCCTGTTGCATGCTCGCTTCCACCAATATATAAATCTACTTGTTGCCAGTAGTTAATGGCATCTTGCGAGAAGATTTCCTTATCATTTTGAGGGTCCATATAACGGTTAAAATACTGTGAACTTCCAGCCCAACCAGGCATAGTGTTTAATTCTAATGGAAAGATGGTTTTATTATCAATCTTATCATTATCAACCACAGTATTAGTCTCAGTGCACCAAGCCCAAACCGTTGCGTTTCCTAAAGGTGGTTCGCCAGTTTCGGTTGGTAAATATTTTTCTACTTCTGGAAGCTCAATTGGCAAATGCTTCGCATCAATCATTTGCGGCATGCCATTTACATAATACACTGGAAATGGTTCGCCCCAATAACGCTGACGAGAAAACACAGCATCACGTAATCTGTAGTTGGTTTTCCCTTTACCTTGACCTAGTTTTTCTAATTCGTAAATGGCTGTTTTTACAGCTTTTTTATACGTCAACCCATTTAAAAAATCACTATTAGCAATAATGGTGTTGTCTTTATCTGCAAAGGCTTCTTCAGAAATATCGACGCCTTCAAAAATATTAGGAATAGGAATATTAAAGTGTTTTGCAAAATCGTAATCACGTTGATCACCACAAGGCACAGACATGACTGCTCCTGTTCCGTAACCAGCCAAGACGTAATCGCCAATCCAGATTGGAATTGGTTTTTTGCTAAAAGGATGTTCAGCATAAGCTCCTGTAAACGCACCAGAAATGGTTTTTACATCTGCCATTCTATCACGTTCACTGCGTTTTGCAGTTGCTTCAATATAAGCCTCAACCTCAGCTTTTTGTTCTGGTGTTGTGATTTTTGATACCAACTCGTGTTCTGGAGCCAAGGTCATGAAGGACACACCAAAAATGGTATCAGGACGTGTGGTGAACACGTCAATTTTATGAGACCCTTCGACTGCGCTCAGGGTGACATTTGGCAAAACATTAAAAGTAACAGAAGCACCAACAGATTTTCCAATCCAGTTACGCTGACTCTCCTTTAAAGAATCTGTCCAATCAATAGTCTCTAATCCTTGAAGCAAACGCTCGGCATAAGCCGAAATTCGCATACTCCATTGTGTCATCTTCTTTCTAATTACAGGATGCCCACCACGTTCAGACACACCGTTTACTATTTCGTCGTTTGCTAAAACAGTTCCTAAAGCTGGACACCAGTTTACTTCTGTTTCAGCTAAATAGGTTAATCTGTATTTTAGTAAAATTTCTTGTTTTTTTTCTGATGAATAACAATTCCATTCTTCAACAGTAAACGCTTCTATATCATCATCACATTCTGCATTGACATTTGTATTTCCCTCAGCTTCAAAAATTTTAATCAGTTCTGAAATATTTTCAGCTTTATCAGAATTGTTGTTATACCACGAATTAAATAGTTGAATGAAAATCCACTGTGTCCACTTGTAATAAGAAGGGTCAGACGTTCTAACTTCACGAGACCAATCGAATGAAAAACCAATTTGATCTAATTGTCGTCTGTATGTTTTAATATTTTCGGCAGTAGTAATTGCAGGATGTTGCCCTGTTTGAATAGCGTATTGTTCCGCAGGTAATCCAAAACTATCATACCCTTGAGGATGCAACACATTAAACCCTTTATGACGCTTGTAACGCGCATAAATATCACTGGCAATATAACCTAATGGATGCCCAACATGCAAACCTGCACCACTTGGATAAGGGAACATATCCAACACATAATACTTTGGTTTGTCTGAATAATTTTCGGCTTTAAACGTTTGGTTTTCTGCCCAATATTTTTGCCATTTGGCTTCTATCTCGTTGAAATGGTATTTCATCGTATTGCTTTCGGTAATTAAAAGCGCAAATTTACGGTTTATAAACAAACTGTAAAACCTTTACATTTAATAAATACGCTAGTTTTCATAACTAAAATCAAAATAATAGATTTACTTTTGAATACATCTAACAAAAACAACAACAAACTAACCTCTATTGCTAACCAACACTCACAAAGCACACTTAGCACTTCTTGGAGCCAATGTTATTTATGGTGCTAATTACCTAATTGCAAAAGGCATTATGCCTAACAAAATTGGCCCTTCAGCTTTTGTGTTTATTAGATTGTTTTGTGGAGTAATTTTATTTTGGATTATAAAATTTTTTATAAAAGAACGCATTGCAAAAAAAGACATGCTTCGATTGGCGCTTTGCGGTTTACTTGGCGCAGCGGCAAATCAGTTATTATTTTTTAATGGTTTAAACCTAACTTCTCCTATTGATGCTTCCATTATTATTACCTCAATTCCTGTGATGGTACTTATCTTTAGCGCATTTATTCTAAAAGAAAAAATAACTTTAAATAAACTTTTAGGAATTACAATTGGAGGTATTGGGGCAGTTTTACTTATTTGGTATGGAAATACCGCCGAAGGAACTAGCTCGTTTTTAGGTAACTTATTAGTATTCCTAAATGCTTGCTGTTATGGGTTATACTTAGTTATTGTAAAACCATTAATGAAAAAATATAACTCTATTACCTTAATTAGTTGGGTCTTTTTGTTTGGGTTTGTGTTCATGTTTCCTTTTGGAATAAGTGATTTATTATCAACAGATTTTTCTTCATTTGATTTAAACACCTATTTAGTAATTACTTTTGTGGTTATTTTCACCACATTTTTTGCATACCTCTTCAATATTTATGCATTGAACTATGTTTCTCCTTCAGTGAACAGTAGCTATGTATATTTACAACCAGCTGTTAGCTTTATTATGGTGAGTATTTATGCTTATGTGCTTATGCACGATGAATATGCACAAGACATTAATCTAATAAAAATATTAAGTTCTCTATTGGTAGTTTCTGGCGTATATTTAATAAGCCGAAAAGCAAAACTAACTTAATCCACGAGCTTTTCTTTCTTGGGGCAATAAACAATGATAAATAAATGAGTTTGCTGGAGTTAAAACATGAAGTTCTTTTCCTTGTTTTACGATATAGCCATTAAAATTTTCGAGCTCACTTGGTCGTCCAGCCATAAAATCTCGTTGCATAGATGCTGTGGTTCCGTGATTAAAATTATCTATAATTTTTAATGTCATTTCAATATCACTATTTGTTAACGCAACACCTTTTGCATTCGCTATTGCTACAATTTCATTAGCTGTTTGATACATAATTTGTCTCAAATAATCATCCTTTCTAATCTCTCCATAAACCACTCGTGTGATAGCTCCAATACCACTTATTGTTGTAATAAAAAGAAACTTTTTCCAAATATCTAATTGGATGTTTTCTGAAATAGTGCTTTTAAATCCTGCTTTATCAAAAGCTGATTTCACTTTTTTTGCTCGAGACGTAAGCTTACCATCATATTCTCCAAAAACAATTTCTGGTTCAAAAGCAAAATGATTGATAACACCTGGTGCTTCAATTTTACTCACTATTTTGCACAGTCCTGCGAGTACGTTTTCATGCGGAAGTATATTTCGTAATCTATCGGCATTATCAGCACCATTTTGCAATGGTAATATCATCGTTTGTTTAGAAATCACATCTTTTAACTCTTTAGCAATAGCTTCAACTTGCCACGATTTTACACCAAGAATCACTAAGTCTGAATTTTTTAGCTCTTTAATATCATCTGTAACTTTAGGATGTACCACAAAATCGCCATTGACACTTTTTACTTTTAATCCGTTAAGTTTTATTGCCTGAAGCGTTTTACCTCTAGCTATAAACGTGACGTCAAAGCCAGCATGTGCTAATTTTCCACCAAAATAGCCTCCTACGCCTCCAGCACCTACAACAACAATGTTCATATGTTTTAGTTATTATAATTATAGATTAAAGATACTTTTATATTTTTACGCTAACAAGAAAAAATTTATGAGTTCAGCATTTGAAAAACATCAAAAACGTCGATTGATATCTTCCTATTTTTCAGTAGTGATAAGCATTGCTTTGGTGTTGTTTTTATTAGGATTGTTAGGCATGTTAGTCTTAAATGCTAAAACTATTTCCAACAATTTTAAGGAGCGTGTCGTAATGACCATTTACTTGAATGATACTGCTAAGGAGGTTGAAATTAATCAGCTAGAAAAAAGTTTAACACTTGCTAGTTACATAAAGGAAACCAAATATATTTCTAAAGAAGATGCTGCCGATTTTATGAAAGGCGAATATGGTGAAGATTTTTTGGATGATATTGGACACAACCCACTACAAAACTCTATTGAAGTTAATTTAAAAGCAGATTTTGTAACCGAGCAACGCTTGGATAGTATTTCGCAAGCTACGTTAACTAAAAAATTTGTAGATGATGTACGTTATGATAAAGATTTGGTCTCAATGATGAATAGCAACGTAAAACGTATTAGTCTTTGGGTGTTAATTATAAGTGCCTTATTCACCTTAATTGCGGTATTACTTATTAATAGTTCCATTAGACTGTCTGTATATTCTAAACGTTTTACTATAAAAACCATGCAAATGGTTGGTGCAACCAAGCAATTTATTAGACGTCCTTTTATTTGGAAAAGTATTAAACTAGGCATCATTGGTGCTGTGATTGCCTTAATTGGGATGGCAGTTGTGCTCTATTATATTGATAAAACATTTGCCGATTTAGAGTTGTTAAGCAACCCACTATTAATTACTGGATTGTTTTTAGGCGTGTTTGTACTTGGTATTGTAATAACTTGGATAAGCACATATATTGCCACGCAACGATTCTTGAATTTAAAGACGGATCAGTTGTATTATTAATGGTTGTATCCAAACTACAAGTGAAATTATAAAATGAGCAAAATTTCGTTTTTAGAAATCATTAAAGAAGAGTTTAATGTGCAATTGAATCCTTCGGAGTTGAAAAGTTTTATTGATAAAAAAAATAAAAAGAAATTCTTTGTAAAATGGTTAACCGAAAATCAATTTATGATTAGCTTAAATTTTTCGTTTGGTACTAATTATGCATTTGATATTGACTATAAATCTAAAAGTGCGATTTGTGCTAGCGTAACTATGTGTGAATTAACTGAAAACAAAACACATATTAAAATTGAGACAAAAAATAAATATGGGTTATTAGTTATACTAATTTTACCCATAATCATGATGATTTTCCAATTTGTGTTCGATTTAGAAATTCCTTTGTTTTCCTATTTTATTCCCTTAATTTTTTTCGTCTTTATCTCTTCGATTTTTAAAAGTGAAGAAAAAAGGTTAATTAGATATTTTAAAGAGTATCTCAGTCATTGAAAAAAGTACATTATAAATAGTAATCTTTCGTTATACACTTAGAAAAAATAAATTTCAATCAATTACGTTATCATAGAACTAACCAACAATTCAACATGAAACGAAAAACGCCTTTTTTTGTCCTTGCCCTTTTTCTTTCAGTATTTCTAGTATTTAAATCGTGTGTGATTAACAATCCGCAACCTGAAGATTGTGAAGTTGTAGAGGTAACTATTAAGAAAATAACCGAAGGATCGTCGTACGATATCGTGTTTCATGACACTGGAACAGACTATTATTACATTAATAGAGGTTTAGAACAAGGATTAAATTTAGAAACTCTTAACGCAAAAGTTTTAAATAAAACCGTTACTTTGCACTTACCAAAGCTATTATTAGGTACATCAGAGCATATTGCACAAATAGCCATTGGAGATGACATTATTTTTACCGAGTTTGATTAATTATGGGAGAACAAAAGCGCAAACAAGACACAAAAAGTAATTTCCTATTTGGAAAGAAGAACTATAAATTCATGCTCATTGGTATTGCTTTTATTGCCTTAGGCTTTATTTTAATGTCTGGTGGTGGTAGTGACGACCCAAATGTGTTTGACGAAAGTATTTTTAGTTGGAGACGTATTAGGTTAGCACCAACACTTGTATTAATTGGATTTGGTATTCAGGTTTATGCCATTCTACTGAATCCTGATAAATCTGATTCTCAAAAATAAAATTCTTATTCCTATTTTAAGGTCGCCCTATTTTGATACATTTGCCTCATGGAAGTAATTGACGCCATTTTATTAGGAATTATACAAGGACTTACCGAGTTTTTACCTGTATCATCCAGTGGTCATTTAGAACTTGGAAAAGCCATCTTAGGAGATAATTCAGTTCCAGAGGAAAGTCTATTATTTACAGTCGTTTTACACTTTGCGACTGCATTAAGTACTATTGTGGTTTTTAGAAAAGACATTTTCGATATTATTAAAGGCCTTTTTGCTTTTAAATGGAATGAAGACACCCAATTTGTAGCAAAAATTGCAGTGTCAATGCTACCTGCTGCCATTATTGGCTTTACGTTCGAAAGTGAATTATCGGCACTTTTTGGAGGTAACATAAAACTAGTTGGTTTTATGCTCATCATTACAGCATTGTTACTTTACTTAACCGATAAAGCAAAAAACACCAACAAAAAAGTATCGTTTTCTAACGCTTTAGTTATTGGTTTTTCGCAAGCCATTGCGATGCTACCAGGAATTTCACGTTCGGGAGCTACTATATCGACTTCAGTACTTTTAGGAAACGATAAAACCAAAGCAGCACGTTTTTCATTTTTAATGGTCGTGCCCTTAATTTTTGGAAAGATAGCTAAAGACATTTTAAGCGGCGAATTGACTTATGATAGTCAGAATTTCACTGCCTTATCTATAGGTTTTGTAGCAGCATTTATTTCTGGATTGTTTGCTTGTACATGGATGATTGCTTTAGTAAAGAAAAGTAAGCTTAAATACTTTGCCTATTACTGTGTAATTGTAGGTTTAATTGCCATTGGCGTTTCATTTTACAACTAGATGAAAACCTTAGAAGATTTCAAAAACGGTCAAGTTTTATTAATTGACAAGCCTCTAAATTGGACCTCTTTTCAGGTGGTTAATAAGTTACGATGGCATATTAGAAAGACCTTTGGCATAAAAAAAATTAAGGTTGGTCATGCAGGCACTTTAGACCCTCTAGCCACAGGATTACTAGTAATTTGTACTGGGAAAATGACAAAGCAAATCAATGAATTTCAAGCGCAAGTAAAAGAATACACTGGAACCATAACCTTAGGAAGTACCACACCATCGTTCGATTTGGAAACAGACATAGACAAAACCTACCCAACAGAGCATATTACTGAAAAGCTTGTTCACGAAACAACCAAACAATTTATTGGAGATATCGAACAATATCCTCCAGTATTTTCAGCCATTAAAAAAGATGGAAAGCGTCTGTATGAATTTGCTAGAGCTGGAGAATCTGTAGAAATTAAATCAAGAACCATTAATATTTCAGAATTTGAAATTACGCGATTTCAAAATAATGAGGTGGATTTTAGAGTGGTTTGCAGTAAAGGCACTTACATTCGTTCGCTTGCAAACGATTTTGGAAAAGCATTACAATCTGGAGGGCACTTAACAGCTTTGAGGCGTACCAAAATTGGTGATTTTCATGTAGACAATGCACTTTCTATTCAAAATTTTATAGAAAGTTTGCCTTCGGAATAATTCTTGATAATCATTTTGCTTCTAACAAAACCAATCAATGAAGCAATTACTCACAATACTTTTTCTATTTATATCACTCACCGTATTTTCTCAAGAAGATGAAGAAATCAACGGATTTTACTATAAAATATCTTTAGCAACTACCTTAACTATTAATGAAGACTACACCATTACTCAAGATGATGATACAGGCCCATTAATTCTTCCAAGCGCCTTTTTTATTAATAATACATTTGGTTATAGATTTGACGAACGCTCTGCTATTGGGCTTAATTTAGAGTATAATTGGCATTCGGAAAGTGGTTTACATTTCTTTCCCGCTCATTTAAGTTTTAGATACAATATTATTGCCGATGATGACAATGTATTTGTTAGGTCTGGTTATGGTCGCCTATTAAATTTAGGAAAATCTTTTGAGTCTGGAACTATGTATAAAGTGGGCGCTGGGGTAGAAATTTTTAATGAAGATTACACAAATTCGTTTCTAATTGGGTTGGATTTTTCAAGAAAACGGTTTGGATATAAACAGCTGGATAAACTATCAAGTATCGCTGTTTTTTTTGAATTTATGCTGTTTTAAACTATTTTCGAGAACTCTACGTATATAATAATGCGTAATTTATTACAAGAAAATGTCTGTTTCTAACACATATAAAGCCCTAATTATAACTGCACTGTTATCTACTGCGGTGATACTTCTTGGATTTACAATTCATATAAAAAAGAAATCTAAACTGGTTGCAGAAACCTTTTATGAAATGGATGCCGAGGCTGTTGAAGAAGAAGAAAAAGAAGAACTAGAAGACATTTTAAAAAGTCTTGATAATTTAATGGCAACTCCAGCAACAAATCAAGCTTTTAATGAAACAAAAACTTACGAAAATGATAAGGCTGTCGATGAGGCATTTGAAGAGCAAATGGAAGCCATTAAAAATCGCACAAGTATTGAAGAATTAAAGGCTGCCAATCAAGATAATAATGTATTAACTGCCTCTAATAGTGGTAGTAAGAAAGACAAGTCTTCTGCGTTTGGCAGCATTAATGATATAGTAAGTAAGCGTCTTGAAAGTCAGAAAAATGCCGACAATAGTGCCAATAAAAATAGCTCGGTAAGTTACTCTTTGGTAGATAGACTGCATACTTTTTTACCAACACCAATATACTTATGCGAACAAGGTGGAAAAATAGTAGTTAATATAACAGTAAATCATGAAGGCAATGTTGTGGATGCCTATATTAATGCCTCATCATCATCTGAAAATGGTTGTTTAATTGATCATGCCTTGGAATATGCCAAAGAATCTAAGTTTAATAAAAATCCGAAAAAAACTTCACAACTAGGAACTATTACGTTCTTGTTTAGAGGCAAGAACTAGGTTGTAATTCGCAAAGTAATTCCGTTAGGTCTTCTAATGTACTCTGCCCTTTATCTTTATTATACCACACTTGTAAATCCTGTTTAAAATCAGCCGTTAATACACCATGCTTCTTTTTAAAATCGTTTACCATTTGCGTTACAGTATTTGGTCTTGGACCATACGTTGAAACAATTTCATTTGTTGTATCATCAATCATTATTAACTTTGGAATAGACTTACTACCATTAGTTAAAAACTGATTCATCAATGCCTCATTTTCATCTCTAAGAACCACCTTAAAGTTTATATTTTTATTTAATTCTGCTACTTTATTTATTACAGGCATTACATGAGCTGCATCACCACACCAACTTTCGGTAATGACCAACCAAGTAGCTCTAGAGTCAATAGATATGATTTTTTCCTCAAGATTTACAGGAATTTTTAACGTTTTGTCCCAGCGCTTCATTCTCCTATCGTTTAGCTTGGTATATTCAATAAGAGCTTCCGTTTTAGAGTCTCCTGTAGTTGATTTTTCTTCAACTAATTGCTCTACTAATTTTGTGTATTTTGGATAAGAAATTGCTTTTTTTAGGCTTTCTTCAATTATATGGTTGTTCATCATATTAGCTTAGTAATTCTTTACAAATTTAATAATTATACTACTACCGTTTTGGTAACAATCATTACATTAGTAGCGCTAATTTAATAACCTTACAAATATGGAAAAACATAGATGTGGTTGGTGTGTTGGAGATTCTTTATATGAAGCTTATCACGACGAAGAATGGGGTGTTCCTGTTTATGATGATGCTAAGTTGTTCGAGTTTTTAATTCTTGAAACGTTTCAAGCTGGTTTAAGTTGGATTACCGTATTACGCAAGCGTGAAAATTTTAGAAATGCTTTTGACAACTTTGACTATAAAAAAATTGCAAATTATAATGAAAAAAAAATAGAGTCCCTGTTAAAAGATGCTGGAATCATAAGAAATAAATTAAAGGTAAATGCCACCGTAAGTAATGCGCAAGCCTTTATGAAAATTCAAGATGAATTTGGCAGTTTTAGTCATTATATATGGAAATTCACCAATGGAAAACCCATAAAAAACACCATTGTCAATTATAAAGATGCGCCTGCAAATACTGAGTTAAGCAATACAATTAGCAAGGACTTAAAAAAACGTGGTTTTAAATTTGTTGGCACTACAGTAGTATATGCTCACATGCAAGCTACTGGAATGGTCAATGACCACGAAGTATCGTGTTTTAGATATAATCAAGTTTAATGATAATAACTATCTATTTCTTGATGATTATAAGGAATAATATTTAACAAATGCTTTATAGCTTCTAATCTAGCCTTACTTTTTCTGTTAGCCTTAACAATAATCCAAGGTGCTAATTCGGTATTTGTTTTATCAAACATTGTAGTTTTATAGCCAGTATATTTATCCCAAAGTCTTTGCGCTTTCTGGTCTACAGTACTAAATTTCCATTTTTTAATTGGACTAGCCTTAATCTCTCTAAAACGCTTAGCTTGCTCAATTTTAGTTATTGAAAAATAGAATTTAACCAATCTAATTCCAGACTCTATTATCATTCTCTCAAAATCATTAACCTGATTCATAAAAATGTTATACTCCTCTTGAGTACAGAATCCGTTTACTGGTTCTACTACTGCACGATTATACCAACTTCTATCAAAAAATACAATTTTTCCTTCTCTTGGTAACTGATTTATATAACGCTGAAAATACCATTCTCCCTTTTCCTCTTCAGTTGGCTTAGGCAATGCTACAACCCTAAATTCACGAGGGTTTAAATGTTGTGTAATCCTCCTAATTGCTCCACCTTTTCCTGCAGCATCTCTTCCTTCGAATATAACGACAACTTTTTCATTGTTCCTTTTTACCCAATGTTGCAGTTGAATTAATTCTTCTTGTAATCTTTTAAGTCGAACTTCATGATTAACAATCCTTACTGCTTTGGCAGTAGTCATATTTTCTTCTGTAAGGAATAGCTTTATTCCTTTTTTAGAATTTAATCTCTTTAAACTTTTATCTGATAAACCTCTCATTAATTATCTATTTGTTTTACCATTCTATGATAGCGTTGTACAACATTTGGGTCTGGCAATATGGTTGTATTTGATTTACCTTTACCTTCATAATTAAAGCGTGATAGTACGTACCTAATACTTTCTAAACGCGCTTCTCTTTTTTCGTTAGTTTTTACAATAATCCAAGGACTAAATGTGGTGTGTGTTTTACTAAACATTTGCTCTTTATAAAATGTATATTTATCCCACAAACGTTGCCCTTCTTTATCAACTTCACTAAACTTCCAACGTTTTAATGGATTTTTTAATCGTGCATCAAAACGTTTGACTTGCTCTTCCTTTGAAATGGAGAACCAAAATTTAATAATCTCGACACCATCTTCATAAAGCATGTGTTCAAATTCTGGTACTTGCACCATAAATTTATTATACTCCTCATCATTACAAAATCCCATAACAGGTTCTACGACTGCACGATTATACCAACTACGATCAAACAGCACAATTTCTCCAGGGTTAGGTAATGCTTTAATATAGCGTCTAAAATACCATTGCCCCTTTTCTACATCTGTTGGTTTAGTTAAAGCTACAACGCGCATGGAACGTGGATTTAAATGCTCAGCAAAGCGACGAATAGCTCCACCTTTTCCTGCAGCATCTCTACCTTCAAAAATAATACATACTCGTTTTTTGTGTTTTGCAACCCATTGTTGTAAATCAACAAGTTCGGCTTGAAGTTTTATTAACTCTTTTTCATAATTTACAGCATACATGATGTCATCATAACGACCTCCATCCAGCTTTTCTTTAAGTGTTTGAAGAAATTCTTCTCTATTTGTATGTTTTTCAAAATCTTGTTGTGTTAACATAGGCATTTTTATATTTTACAAAGATTTATATATATATTTTTTTAATCTATGACTTTTGTCAATTTATGAAATTAATAAATTCTTTTCTTGATATATATTCTGCTCCTAGGCTTTCTAGATGCCTTGTATATACTTGGCAATCTATTAAATTATAATTGGAATTTTTTAAAAATGCTATTAAACCCACCTTACTTGCATTACTTTTTTTAGTAAACATGCTTTCGCCACAAAATACTTTTTCGTTTAAATCTATTCCATAAAGTCCTGCAACTAATTCTTTACCTTCCCAAACCTCTACAGATTTAGCATATCCCAAGTCATGCAAATTGCAATAGGCCTCTATCATTTCATCAGTAATCCAAGTATTGGATTGTCCTTCTCTTTTAATTTTGGCACATTCATTAATTACTTGTCTAAAATCTTTATTTATAGTTACTAAATAGTTGCAGTTTTTTAATATTTGCCTCATACTTTTTGAGACTTTCAATTTATTGGGGAAAAGCACAAATCTAGGGTCTGGAGACCACCATAAAATAGGCTGACCAGCTTCATACCATGGGAAAATCCCTTTTTTGTAGGCATCTATTAAGCGATTAACCGTTAAATCACCTCCTATAGCAAGTAAACCTTCTTCATTGGCTTCTGTAACCTCTGGAAAATCTAGATTATTTGTTAAAAAGTGCATCAAATTTATTTGTTTAATAGAACAATTAAGATAGTATAATTTAAGTCAATAAAAAAGCCTCAGTTAATAAACTGAGGCCTTGTTTTCTTTTTTGATTATACTTAAAAAGGAAGGTCGTCGTGCTCGTCTTCATTTAAACTATCAACAGGCTCAAAAGCTTCTGCTGGTGGTACTGGAGGTACATTCTCGTTTGAAGCGTCTTGTTGTACATTTTCTATTCTCCAACCTTGAATAGAGTTGAAATATTTAGTTTCACCTTGAGGATTTACCCATTCTCTTCCTCTAAGGTTTATGTTAATTTTAACTTGCTGTCCAACTTGATAATTATTTAATAAATCTGTTTTATCTTGAACAAATTCAATCATTATATGTTGTGGGTATTGCTCTTCGGTAGTGACAACTACTTCTCTCTTTCTAAACCCATTTGTCCCAAACGTTTGAGTTTCTCCAATTACTTTAATTTTACCTTGTACTTCCATCGGTTCTTACTTAATTATTTATTTCTGTTAATTTTATTTCTAATTTATTTTTCGGTTAATAAAAGTTTCCATGCGCTTTCTACATCACCATAACTCAAATAGTTTTGAGCAATTTTATGCCTTTCTCTGTGCGACATATCTCTAACATTTGGATAACGCTCACTCACATCTTTTAAAAACTCTTCTATCTCTTTATCACTTGGTAAAGCTTCAACATTTCCTAACACACCAAGATCATTTCCTGTTAAAATCATACTGTTTTTAACATGCTCAGGCATTGCATCTACACCAATACCTAGAGTAGATAGTGGCTTTGGTATTTCAAAAAACCCTTTATTGGCTCTACTGTAATAACTTCCACCAGCTCTAGCTACCAAATCTAATTGTTCTTGATTAATAGTATCATCTTCATTGAGGACTTCACTTGTTATGTGAAATTTCACCACTTCACAGATTATTAAATTTCCTGCACCTCCTTCATTTCCCAATTTAATAATATCGTTAACCTTACATTCGAATTGAATTGGCGATTCGGCTACTCTAAATGGTTTTACCAAATCGGACTCCAACATGGCTAATCCTGCTTTTTTAAATTCATTCACATTTTCAGGATATTCTGTACTAGCTAAGGACATTTGCTGAACAATGTCAAAATTCACCACATTAATAACCACTTCCTTTACCTGTTCTACATTATTTAAGGTGTGTTTTGTTGTATTCCCTCTAACGCGTCTAGCAGGTGAAAATACCATAATTGGTGGATTTGCGCTAAAGATATTAAAGAAACTAAATGGTGATAAATTAGGGTTCCCTTCAGCATCAATTGTGCTAGCAAAAGCAATAGGTCTAGGCGCAACTGCACTTAGCAAATAGCTATGTAATTTTCCTGTCGATAAGTCTTTTGGCTCTAACGAAAGCATCTCTAAAATTTTGAGTCACAAAGTTAACAATCTAAGTAGTAACTAAAAACCATTTTACTAACAACTAGAACAATAATATTAACATATTTACATTATATTTAAAATTGAAAAATCAAACTTATCTTTTTTGAGTAACAGAAACATTTTACGTTGGGTTATTACAGTAGCATCTTTTGCTATTATTTCATTAATTCTTTGGAATACTTACACATTTTTTCAACATTTTAAGGCTGAAGAACGTGTAAAAATGGAAAATTGGGCTAATGCTCAAAGAGAGATTAATAGAACTCTTGATTTAAATGCCGATTTAGGTGATCTTCCTCTTCAAATACTTTCAAGCAACAAAACAACTCCTATGATAAGGTATAATGTTGATGGAAGTTATAATTATAATAACATTGATGAAGAAAAAGCAAAGGATTCTTCATATATAAAGAAGTTGATAATACAATTCGAAAAAGAAAATGAGCCAATAGAAATGGTTTATACTGACCCCGTAACTAACGAAACAGAAAGCGCAGGCATTCTCTATTATGGAAACTCTCCTTTACTTGAAAAATTAAAATACTACCCATTAGCTTTAATTCTAATTATATTGTTATTTGGCGCAGTAGCTTTTTTCTTTTACAAAAGTTCAAAGGTAGCTACGCAAAACAAGTTATGGACAGGAATGGCAAAAGAAACTGCCCATCAAATTGGCACACCTTTATCGTCCTTAATTGGTTGGACAGAAATATTAAAAATGGAAAATGTAGATCCTAATCATATTCTTGAAATTGAAAAAGACATCAATAGACTTCAAACCATTACAGATAGATTTAGTAAAATTGGCTCTATTCCAAAGCTTGAAATTTCAAATATTGTTAATGAAACCAAAGAGTCTTTCAATTATTTAAAAACACGTTCTTCAAAACTTGTTGATTTTGAATTTACAGCTACAAATGAAATTGTTAACGTCAACCTAAACAAACAACTTTATAGCTGGACTATAGAAAACCTTGTAAAAAATGCTATTGATGCCATGAAGGGAAAAGGGCAAATAAAAATTGAAGTTGTTCCTAATGACAAATATGTTCATGTACGAGTGTCAGATACTGGAAAAGGCATACCTAAAGCGAGATTTAAAAAAATATTTGAACCTGGTTTTACTAGTAAAAAACGTGGTTGGGGATTAGGATTATCGCTTGCAAAACGTATTGTAGAGGATTATCATGATGGAAAAATTAAGGTAATTTCATCCGAAATAGGTAAAGGCACGACTATACAAGTTTCTTTAAAAAAAGTTTAGATTTAACATATTGAAAAACCAATATATACATATAAAAACAGAATCTCTAAACAATCATTGTCCTGAATGTTTTTCTACTGAAGGCTTGCAATTGTCCTTCAAACAAAAACACAATGAAACTCGTTTTTATAAGGCAATGACCAACGATATTACCTATGAATTAAAGTGCGAGACTTGTAATAGTGAGATTTTCCCTGTGCGCTGGACCAATGATATTGAACGCGTAGTAGATTACAAGAAAAAAGCATTTACACCTAAACCAAAATCCTTTAAATTAAAACGATTGGCTTGGATACTTTTAATAAGCTTAGACGCTTTAATTTTACTAGGGATATTATTTGCAGTTGGAGTAATAAAAATTTAAAGATTACTTTTAATAGCTTTTGCAATAGCTTCAAACTCTTCTTTAGTTAAAGATTCTTTACTTGTAAACCGCGCATCTTCCATTGAATTTAAAGGAATTAAATGCACATGTACATGAGGTACTTCTAACCCAATTACAGACATCCCAACACGCTTACAATCTATTGTTCTTTGAATAGCAATAGCTACTTTTCTTGAAAAATTCATTAATCCATTGTAGACAGATTCATCAAGGTCGAAAATCTTATCTACTTCTTTTTTAGTAATGCATAAGGTATGTCCTTTTGCATTAGGGTTTATGTCTAAAAAGGCCAAGAAATCGTCTGTTTCTGCTACCTTGTAACAAGGTATGTCTCCGTTTATTATTTTAGTGAAAATAGATGCCATTAGGATCTTGATATTTCTAGAATTTCAAAATTTATGATGCCATTTGGCACTTGAATTGCTGCAACATCACCAACAGATTTCCCTAACAATCCTTTACCTATTGGAGAGTTTATGGATATTTTTCCTGCTGCTAAATCTGCTTCACCATCAGCCACTAAAGTATAGGTCATTTCCATACCATTAGCTTGATTCTTTATTTTAACAATAGAAAGAGCCAATACTTTTGATACATCCAATTGAGATTCGTCTATAAGTCTTGCTCCAGCTAGTGCTTCTTCGAGTTTCGCAATTTTCATTTCAAGCATTCCTTGTGCTTCCTTAGCTGCATCGTATTCTGCATTTTCGCTTAAATCGCCTTTATCTCTTGCTTCAGCAATGGCATTTGATGCTTTTGGACGTTCAATATCTTTTAATTGTCGTAACTCTTCTCTTAATTTCTTTAATCCCTCAGCAGTGTAATAAGATACGTTGCTCATAATTCCTCTTTTAATTAAAAAAGTGCTCATAGATTATCTACAAACACAGTACATCTCATCTACGTGAAATTGTAGTACAAATATACAAAATATTACATTAATAACGTTTTTATTGTAAATTGCAACTGAATTGAATCTCTATGAAAAAGCCTATATATTGCTTCCTTTTTACTTTGCTATTAGTTTCTTGTAGTAAGAGTAATATTAATGACCGTAACTGTAGATTCCTATTAAATATAGGTGTTAACACTACTATAAACATGAGTGTTTTTCCATATAGCTCTTTAGAGTTTGTAAGTAATTCGGTATATGTACCTAATGCTGGAAATGGTGGTATAATTGTAACCAATTCTGGTACTGGATTTTTAGCCTGGGATGCAAGCGATCCAAACCATTCGCCTAACACATGCTCAAGGTTAGAAATAAACGGATTGGAAGGTACTTGTGGTTGTAGTGATGCTAACGTATATAGTTTAATTACTGGGCAACCATTAAGTGACCCTGATTTAAACTGTGGCTTAAAAGCCTATCGTGTTGAGCAAAATGGAAACGAATTAATTATAAGTAATTAATAAAAAAAGCGACTCCTAAAAGTCGCTTCTTTGGTTAAGTTTAAGGCGGAAATTTAAAATTTTAATGTCACTCCAATTAAAAAGTTAATTGTTGCTTGCGGATAATACCCTTGTTCTTCAATAGCTGTTGGTCCGCTCCAAGTATTTAAATACGTATAGCCTCTATCAACATATTCTTTACTAAATAGATTATTAACTAGTCCTTTAAAAACAATTGATTTAAAAATGTTATTCATTTTTAGTTCGTACATCGCATTGAAATCACTCACAAAATATCCATCAATTTTTGATGCTTCAGTATCAGTATTACTTAAGTATTGAGAGCTTACATATTTACCTAATAATGTCAATTGTAAGTTTTGATTTGGTTTGTAAGTGACAGAATTTCCTGAGATAAAGCTTGGTGAAAATGCAATATTTGTTTTTCCAAAGTTGTTTAAACCTCCATCTCTATCAATTATAAGTTCATTAATTTTATTCTCACTTATCGCAATGTTTGAATTAAATATCCAGTTTTCTGAAATATTCAAATTTGCATCAACTTCTATACCTAATCGATAGCTTTTATCAATATTTTCCCTTAAGTATTCTCCTGAATTATCTAAAGCTCCAGTAAGCACTAATTGGTTTTTATAATTCATATAATATACATTGGTGTTGAAACTTAGCTTATCATTAGCAAATCGCCAGCCTAATTCAAAATCGTTTAAAGTTTCGTGTTTTACTTGGTATGCATTACTCTCAAAATCATTTCTATTTGGTTCTTTATTTGCTTTGGCGTAGGATGCATACAAACTATGATGGTTATTAATTTTATAAGTTAATCCTAGTTTAGGATTGAAGAAGCTATAGGTTTCATCTACATCAATAGGTGCTCTATTGGATGTTAGTCCAACCGTTTTGTAATTAACAAATCGCCCTTGCAAATCCACAAACGCTTTTAAGTTACTAGATACTCTAAAATTAAATTTTGAAAATATGCTCCAATCGGTTTTATCAGAGGTACTAAAATAATATCTATCATTAATATTGGTATTTGGCGCTAAATCACTTCCCCAAATTAGCTCTCCAAAGTGGTCATTTTTATAAATACTAACAGATGCTCCTGAGATAATTTCTGTGGCATTTTCTTTATAAGTTACAGTCCCATTCATAACATAAAAATGATTATCTAACCAACGACGTACAATAACATCACTACCATCATTAATTAAATTATTATAATCTGCTGCATCCCTATCGTCTTTAAACTGCTCAAAATATCCTTCGCCTTTTGTGTAATTCAAGCCAAGGTTTGTTGACCATCGATTATTTAGTTTTTCATTCCAATGTAATTGATAATGGTTTTGCCAGTAATTATCAGTTTCATTGTCATAAGTATAAGGATTTTGTCGTCTATCTTCTTCTAATTCACTTGCCGATAGACCATACCAAGCTTGATATGTGTGCTCTTCACCACCAAAAGCAAGTGCTTTTATTAAAGTATTCTCGTCAAAATAACTTCCTTGTAAAAAATAAGATTTTAAATCGGTAAATGCTCTATCTACATAACCATCAGAATAAATATTAGAGAGTCTTCCAGCAAATTCAAACTGGTCGCTAATTTTGCCTGTAGTAAATTTTACTGTATGTTTTCTAGTTCCATAAGAGCCAAATGAATTTGAAATTTCTCCTCCAGCGTCATTAGAAACAGCATCAGTTAAAATATTTAAGCTCGCGCCAAAAGCTCCAGAACCATTTGTGGAAGTTCCAACACCTCTTTGTAATTGTAAACTTTGAGTTGACGATGCAAAATCACCTAAGTTTACCCAGAATGTTCCTTGACTTTCACTATCGTTATATGATATTCCATTTATGGTAATATTTATTCGAGTAGCATCCGAACCACGAACACGAAGATATGTATAACCAATTCCTGCACCAGCATCAGAAGAGGTTACTACTGAGGGTAAATAATTTAAAAGCGCTGGAATATCTTGCCCTAAATTTCGTTTTTCAAAATCTTCTTTTTTAACGTTAGAGTGGGTAATTGGGGATGTTGCTTGGGCACGAACGGCTTTTACCAGAACTTCATCCAGAAGTTCTGGTTCTTTTCCTATTTGGACATTTAATTCTAAATCTGAATCTAGATAAAAAGATCTTTCAATTACTTGTGGTGCAAGAAAGCTATAAACTAAAGTGTATTGACCTTTTGGAAGTTCTAAAGTATATTTCCCATCAAAATCTGTTTGGGTTCCAGTTGTAGTGCCTTTTACTAATACATTTACTCCTGGCAAAGGCTCTCCTGTATCATCTGTAAATATTCCATATACTTTGAATGTTTCTTGTCCTACACTTGAAAACGAAAACAATAAGACAAACAGCACAAAAGTGGATTCCTGCCTACGCAGGAATGACAATAAATTTTTCATATCGATTACATAAAATTATAATCGAATAAAAAGAGGTAATTATTCTTTTTGTTGTTTTTAAAATTTGCTTTTGAAAATGATCCTTCAACTAAGTTCAAGGTAACAGAATCAAAAAATAATTAATTGGCGATTATCGCCTTCCTAAACAGCATTACCTGTTCTAGGTTCAATGGGTATGATCTCAGCCACTTATTGGCACCCCTTTATGAGAACGCTGCAAATATAATTATGAATTAGGAATTATAGATGATTAATTGAACAAAAATTACTCAACATCTGGTTTTTTTCTATTTGCTTTTATTTCAGCTTTTTGTTTTTTGGCTTTTAATCGTTTTCGCTTTACTGATTTAGGTGTTTTTGTTGGAATACGTTTTTTTTGTTCTTTAAGTCCTTCTTCAATTAAATCTAAAAACTTAACAATTACTAATTGCTTATTTTTAAATTGACTTCTAGTTTTAGAGCTTTGAAGTATTAAAATACAATCCTTGTTAAGCTTTTTGCTTAAAGATTTTTTTAGTTTAGTTTTTTCTTCTTCGGTAAAACTTTGTGAGTTTTCTAAGTCAAAGTACAATTCAACTTTAGTCGCAACCTTGTTCACATTTTGCCCTCCACTTCCAGAGCTACGTACTGCTTTAAAACTGAGTTCGGATATGAGCTGTTCTTTTTCCAATTTATTTAATTTGATGCGGCGCTTTTAGAAGATCGTTAACTGTTTTTACTGGATTAAACGTGATTAGCGGCACTTCAACAAAAATAGTGTTCCAATACGCCATACTTCCATTCCATAAACCAGGTAGCTCCAACGCCTTTAAATCTTTTCCTGTTTTAGTTTTCATGGTAATAAATGCAGTGTTTGAGTCTACATATTTTGTAAGGTCAAATTTTTCTCCTTTATGATTTTTTACGCTGCATACTAAATCTACAGGGTTAAAATGAGTAGCATTTTTAAGAATAGTATTTTGATCTGGATTTTTTTTATCGATTTGTGCAGACTCCACAATTTGCAAAGATATATTATCAGAACTATTTTTAACCCAAAAAGGGCCTCCACCTGGTTCTCCTTCATTTTTCACCATACCACAAACTCGAATTGGTCTATTTAGCTTGTTTTTTAAATAGACTTTCTTTTCATGAAGGCTTAGATTATTGAAATTAACATCTAAAACAATATTCATTTTCGATGATAAA
Source organism: Gaetbulibacter sp. S0825 (assembly GCF_011777505.1). GTDB lineage: Bacteria > Bacteroidota > Bacteroidia > Flavobacteriales > Flavobacteriaceae > Pontimicrobium. Next base: position 344,174 of record NZ_JAATJT010000001.1, read on the forward strand.
AAATCAGCTATCTCTAAGAGCTTTTCATTAGTAATCTCATAATTTAGAGATTCTTCATATTCAAACGCATTTTTTTGAATCTTTAAAATTACACCAGCAAGCATTTTTTTGTACTTAGCAACCTCTCCTTTATATTTATTAACAACTACGTTATCTATATTTTTAATAAAAATAATATCGGTATCAATCTCGTTAAGATTTTCAATTAAAGCACCATGACCAGAAGGTCTAAAAACCAACATGCCATTATCATCCCTAAATGGCTCGTTTGTTGTCGTTACTGCAATGGTATCGGTGGCATGTTTTTGATATGAAAATGTGATATTAAATTTTGTTTGAGTTTTTTCTTCAACATCTTCCTCAATGTATTTAAACTCTTCATCGAATTTGTCTTTATGTTTTTCTGAAATTGTAAAATGCAAATTTGCATCCCTATTAGACGATGCATATTCAGCTGCTTCAAATAAATGTTCCTCAAATGCTGTTGATGAATGCTCTCTATAACGATGAAATGGTAGCAATCCTTTAGGGAAAGAAGAATAATTTAATAGATTCTCATCCAACATTGTTTTTACAAATAATAAACGTTGCTCATCATAGGAAAGTTCATTGTAATTAGGATGTGATTTATGAATTTTGGTGACTACTTCTTCAAAAAACGGGAGCTTTTCTAATCCTACAAAAAAAACTGAAAGCTCTTTTTCCTTATTTTTATTTATATAAGAATTTATACTCTCTTTTTGTGGATTATACTCTTTCAAAAACGTAAAAAGTGTTTTAAACATCCTTGTTGCTGCACCTGAAGCAGGAACAAATTTCATAATAGAAATTGTGTCTCTTTTATTATCGAATAGTTTAATTAAGTCTTCTCTTTCTCTTTCATTGAATGCTAAAATTCCATTCCCAATTGTAGCAGTACTTTTAAGGTTAACAAATGGCACTCCCTTTTTAAAGAGTGCTATTTGAGATAAAACTTTATCTACAGTTAATCCTTTTTTTTCTATTTGATTTATGTCGTTTTGGGTAAAATTCAATGCTTATCTTTAATTAATTTGTCTATGTGTTTTACGGCTTGGTCTAGTCGTTCTTTTTTACTCCCTTTAAGCAATACATAAGGTCTATTATACTTTATTAATGCGTCTTCGAAGGCTTTAAACATGCGTTCTCTCTCATTGGGTTTGTCTCGCAAATCGTCGGCTTCCCATGGCACATCAATATAGGTTAAAAAATATAAATCGTAAGTATTTTCAACTGCGTATTTATCTAAAATTGGGTCGCAAGTCCCTGAGTAATATGCTTCGGAATACACTTTGGTTTCCAATAAATCGGTATCGCAAATTAATACAGAGTCTGTTTTTTTAGCAAGCCCGTTTTCCAATGCCATTTGACCAATAGCAATTGGTAACAAATCTTTTGCTTCGCAAGTTCGTCGTTCATTATTCCAAACATCTTGTAAATATGCTCTAGCATATTCTGGCACCCAAACAGAATTGTAGTATCTAGCCAAATGTCTAGACAATGTTGTTTTTCCTGTAGATTCGGGACCAAACAAAACTACTTTTATGCAGTTTGCTGGTTGTTGTTTAAGTTCTTTTTCCATTCAATGTATCCTAAAATAGCTAGCACTAAAAATATGGTAAATTGAATTCCTGAGAAACCCAATCCTTTTATAAAGTATAACGGAATTGAAATAATGTTACCTCCAATCCATAATAGCCAATGTTCAATTTTTTTGTTTGCCATCATCCACATAGCAGCAAAGAAAATGCCTGTGGTAAATGTGTCAAAATAATCGGTAATTCTATCAAATCTATTAAAATACAAGTAAACACAAACTACAAATACCGCTGTGCTTATAAAAATACCAATAGCTTTTAGTATATCTTTTTTTGAAGATTTCGTGATTTCAATATGTTCTCCTTGTATGAGTTTTGTCCACATATACCAACCATAAATGCTCATTAATGTATAGTAAATATTAATTATTAAGTCGCCATAAAGGGTGAACTGATAACATATATACACATAAATGGCTGTGCTAATAATACCTGTTGGATACACCCAAATACTTTCTTTTTTAGCAAACCACACACTCGCCACACCAAAAATAACAGCTAAAATTTCTAAGCTAATATCTAGAGCTGTAGCTGTTCTATAAGGTTCTAAAAAAAAATCTATGATTTCGTTCATACTAACTCATTAAAAAATGATTCATCTTCTTCAAAAGCTGTACCAATTACTACCATGTCTGCACCAGCTTGATAAGCATTGTTTAATTGTTCATTACTCCTAATGCCTCCTCCAACAATTAGTGGAATGTTTAATTCTTGTTTTACTGAAGAAATAATATCTTCAGTAATTGGATGTAATGCTCCACTTCCTGCTTCTAAATATATGAGTTTCATTCCTAGTAACTCTCCAGCCTTTGCTGTATCCACAATCTCTTGAATATTATTTCTTAGCATTGGTGTTGTTGCAGTAACTTTTTGCACAGTCGTTTCCTTGCCATTTTCAATTAACAAATAACCTGTTGGAATTACCTCAAGAATTGTTTGACGTAATTTTGAAACCGCTTCAACTTGCTTTCCTATTAAATAGTCTGGATTTCTCCCTGAGATTAAAGATAAAAACAATAGTGCATCTGCCTTTTGTGTAATTTGCGATACATCTCCTGGAAATATAATTACAGGCAAATCTGTAAGGTTTTTGATTATCGAGACTAATTTCTCAGTAACGTTCACATCAACTTCGCTACCTCCAACAAAAATATGACTCGTCATTGAGGCATTCACTTTTTTCATAAAGCCAAATACGTTTTCAGGCTTCGTTTTATCTGGGTCTATTAAAACGGCTAATAGCTTTTTATTCTTAGAAATCGAAACAAGTATGTCTTGGTAGATGCTTTTCATTTAGGCAATGACATAAGCACATGTAAATCCTTCAAACTCAATAAAAGTAGTATTGTAGCGATACTTCTTATTTTCATAATCTATCCAAGCAACAGTTTCATTATCATTTATCATAAATGGAATCACTAAAAAATGGTCTTTAAAAATCATTCCAGGCGTTGCAAATAATTTGTATAACGACTCTTTTATGCACCAAATAATAGTCAATTCGTTTATATAGGTTTCCGATTCATTTTTTAAATAGTTGAATTCATAATCTATAAACTTTGGTGCAATTCGAGCAATTTTATCTCGCTGCATTTCTATATCAATCCCAACTTCGGCATCACTCACAATTACCCCAGAATATAAAAACGAATGTGTAATTGAAATACACTTACCATCTTTTAAATGCGGTTTCCCATTGTCATCATAAAATAAATCTTGGTCTGTGTATCCTAAATCTCTAAGAATGTGCCTCACACTCAAAAATCCACGCTGATGCCATTCACTTTTCATATCTAAAACACGTTCTAAACTATTTGGTTTTAAATCTAATGGCTTTAGTAATTCATCATAAGATTCGGTAATCTTCCAGATTTTAACAGTAGTTTGTGAGTTTGGAGTAAAGGTTTTATAAAGTGGCATTTACTTTTCTGAAAGTTAATAGTTATCTTTGCAGCGCAAAGGCGCATTTGGCATTTTTAACATAGCGAATTTAACTAATTTTAAGTTCCAAACCCAAAGTTGACGCCTTTAAAATAAATAGATAAACATACTTATATGAACACAAAAACAATTCCTTACGTAGCTAACAAAGTTAAAGATATGTCGCTTGCGGCTTGGGGAAGAAAAGAAATTGAATTAGCTGAAGCTGAAATGCCTGGATTAATGAGTCTTCGTGAAGAATATAAAGATTCGCAACCATTAAAAGGTGCACGTATTGCTGGTTGTTTACACATGACTATTCAAACAGCAGTGCTAATTGAAACTTTACAAGCTTTAGGAGCAGAAGTTACTTGGAGTTCTTGCAATATTTTCTCAACGCAAGACCAAGCGGCTGCTGCAATTGCTGATGCTGGAACTGCTGTATATGCATGGAAAGATATGACTGAAGAAGAATTTGATTGGTGTATCGAACAAACCTTGTTTTTTGGTGAAGACCGTAAACCATTAAATATGATTCTTGATGATGGTGGTGATTTAACTAATATGGTTTTAGATAAATATCCTGAATTAGTTGATGGTATTAACGGTTTAAGTGAAGAAACTACTACTGGAGTTCATAGATTATATGAACGAATGGAAAATGGAACATTACCAATGCCTGCAATTAATGTAAACGATAGTGTTACAAAGTCTAAATTCGATAACAAATATGGTTGCAAGGAAAGTGCTGTAGATGCAATTAGACGTGCTACAGATATTATGCTAGCTGGAAAACGAGTCGTTGTTTGTGGCTATGGCGATGTTGGTAAAGGTACTGCTGCCTCATTTAAAGGTGCTGGAAGTATTGTAACCGTTACAGAAATTGATCCAATTTGTGCTCTACAAGCTGCTATGGATGGTTTTGAAGTGAAGAAACTTGAAACCGTAGTTGGTAATGCAGATATCGTTATTACAACAACTGGTAATAAAGATATCGTTCAAGGACAACATTTTGAGGCCATGAAAGACAAAACCATTGTTTGCAACATTGGCCATTTTGATAATGAAATTGATATGGCTTGGTTAAACAAGAATCATGGTCATACCAAAGATGTCATTAAACCTCAAGTTGACAAATACACTGTAAACGGTAAAGATGTGATTATTTTAGCACAAGGTCGTTTGGTTAATTTAGGTTGTGCCACTGGTCATCCAAGTTTTGTAATGAGTAACTCATTTACAAACCAAACCTTAGCTCAAATTGAACTTTGGACAAACAGAGATGCTTACGAAAACAAAGTATATATGCTACCGAAGCATTTAGATGAAAAAGTAGCAAAATTACATTTAGCCAAAATTGGTGTTGAGCTTACAGAATTACGTAAGGACCAAGCTGATTATATTGGTGTTAAACAAGAAGGACCTTATAAGCCTGAGTATTATAGATACTAAGAAATTTCTGCGAAGGCAGGAATCTCATTTTAATTTAAACCCTTGCAGAAATGTGAGGGTTTTTTGTTAGCTTAGAGCATGTTTAAACGAAAACCTGAAATTCTTATTCCTATAATTAAAGAATTAGAAAGCTATATTACTGTAAAAGACAAAAGGAACGATGCTGTTTCAACCTCAGACGTGGCGTGGCAAATAGACCATTCATTAAAAGTATTTAATTTAGTTTCTGAAACTTTGCTAAAATCTGATTCTGAATTACATTCAAGTAAATTTAACAAATGGCGCTTACTGTGTTTTACTATAGGTTATTTCCCCAGAGGAAGGGTAAAGGCTCCAAAATTTGTTAGACCACCAGAAATAATTTCTATTGAAGATTTAAATTCTCAACTTAAAATGGCCTATCAAAATATCGAGAAGCTAAAATCAGCACATAAACATGCACATTTTAAACATTTTATTTTTGGTGTATTACATAAAAAACGAACTATTCGGTTTTTGCAATTGCATACCACTCACCATTTAAAAATAATTAGGGATATTTTAAAGTAATTCATCTTATTGTCACTTCGAGTGATTCCGAAACATGAGGAATTGTATCGAGAAGTATTATTAAAAAGTTCTCGATACAAAATTCTTGAAAAAGAATTTTACTCGAACTGACTTGACTGAACACAAAAAACCCTCACATTTCTGCAAGGGTTTATATATTATTTAAAGAATACGCTTCTTAAGCCTCAAAAGGCTCAATAGAAACATAAGATTTATTATCTTTTTTCTTTGTAAATTTTACAAGCCCATCAACTTTAGCATGTAAAGTATGATCTTTTCCTTGGTATACATTCTCACCTGGGTGGTGTGTATTCCCTCTTTGTCTAATGATAATGTTTCCAGCTATTGCAGCTTGACCACCAAATATCTTTACACCTAAGCGTTTCGATTCTGATTCTCTACCATTCTTCGAACTTCCGACTCCTTTTTTATGTGCCATTTTATTTCGATTTTAGATTATTAAAATTAACTTAAAGCAGCAATTAAATCGGCTTTCTTCATTCCAGAAATGCCTGTAACTCCTTTTGCTTTAGCCATCTCTTTTAATTCAGCAACAGTCATTTTGCTTAAATCTTGAGTAGCTTCTACTTTTTTAGCAGCTGGTTTTGCTGCTGCCTTTGGGGCAGCTTTTGCTTTTGGTTCAGCTTTTTTAACTTCTTTTTTTACTGGAGCAGCTTTTTCAGCCTTAGCTGGTTTTGCTCCTGAAGCAACAATTCCTTCAATTTGAATTTCAGTCAAAGATTGTCTGTGTCCATTTTTAACACGGTAACCCTTACGTCTTTTCTTTTTGAAAACTATTACTTTATCACCTTTAAGGTGCTTTAAGACTTTTGCACTTACTTGTGCTCCGCCTATAGCTGGGGCGCCTACAGTAACTTTGTCACCATCACTTAACAAAAGTACGTTGTCGAAAGAAACTTTCTTACCTTCTTCTGTTTTTAAACGATGAACAAAGACTTTTTGGTCTTTTTCAACTTTAAATTGTTGCCCTGCTATCTCTACAATTGCGTACATAGCGTAACGTTTATATTAATTAATTTTGTTCAAAAATGAGTGCAAATATACTGCTAAATAATTAATCTGCAAACGTTTTAAAGCATTTAATACACTAAAAATCTAAAGCTTAATTTCGTCTATTGGCAAGATAAATGCCTAATAAAATTAAAATTGTTGCCAACGCCTGTAAAACGCTAAAATTTTCACCATCTAAAATCCCCCACATTAAAGCGACCAAAGGCATAGAGTAAGTGACTGATGATGCAAAAACTGGCGTCGCCATTTGCACTAATTTATTGAACAACACTTTTGCTAAAGCAGTTCCAAAAGCCGATAGAATGACGATATAAAGCATCGACATAGCAAAATCTTCATTACTAAAATCTGCTTTCTCAAAAAAATCGGTTGATAATAATACAATTATTGCTGGAATTATTATCGCAGTAAAATTTCCAACTGCAATTGTAATGGCTTTTACATCTTGTAAATGTTTCTTTATAATATTGACATTTATACCATACATAACAGACGAAATCACCACAAGTCCAGCGTATAAATAATTTTGGTCTGGATTTAAATCTGCTCCTTTTATAATCAACAAAGCAGTACCAATAAAACCAATAATCACTCCCATTATTTGTCTTTTAGATGACGCTATTTTAAAAATGGCAAAACCAAGCAAAATAGTATTTAATGGTGTGAGTGAATTTAAAATTGAGGCTACCGCACTATCTATTTCGGTCTCAGCATAAGCAAATAAAAATACTGGAAAGAAGGTTCCTAAAAGTCCTGAAATTACTAACCATTTCCATTGGGTTCTGGTTACATTTTTAATTGTATAAAACCCAAAAATAAAAATAAAGCATCCAGAAATAATTATCCGTAGAGCTCCTAATTGCAATGGCGTCAACCCAATTAAACTTTTTTTAATGAGTATAAATGAACTTCCCCAAATTAGAGATAGAATTACAAGGTAAAGCCACTTTTTATTTCCTGAGTGCATTGATTATTAATTGTCTATAAAATTTTCAATTTAAGTGCAAATAACAGCAATTATTAGTAATTTTGTAGTCAAATCAATATTTAAAACCTATGAAGACATTTAAAAACATTTTAGCGCTCGTTATGGTAATGGCTCTAATAATTTCATGTAAAAACGAAACAAGCCCTGAAGTAAAAACTATTGAAGCTGATATAGCTGTAAAAACAGAAAAAGTATTAAATCTTGATGCTAATTTTGTAAAGTCTGAATTCACAATCGAAGGTATGACTTGCGAAATTGGATGCGCTAAGCTTATCGAAAAAAATATTAATAAAATGGATGGTGTGAAATCTGCTAAGGTAGATTTTAACAATAAACTAGCAATGGTTGAATATGATGAAGCTATGGTTAACCATACTTCGTTAGAGGAAACAGTAACAAAATCGGCTGATGTTTATAAAGTGAGTGAAATGAAAACTGTAAAGGAGTTTTCAGCTAAGAAAGACAAAGAATGCGATGAAAATTGTACTATGGCTTGCTGTAAAGACAAAACCGAAGTTGAGAAAAAAGAATGTGCTGAAAATTGCACTAAGGCATGTTGTGCTGAAAAGAAAGGAAAAGCTTAGTTCTTTAATTTAGAATTAAAAAAAAAGCCCACTTTGAAGTGGGCTTTTTTTTATCTATTTATTCATCAAATCTTCAATCTCATCTGCTTCAATTGGAATATTTTTCATAAGGTTAATTGGCTCCCCTTTTTCTTGAATTACAACATCATCCTCCAATCTAATTCCCATACTTTCTTTTTGAATATATATTCCAGGTTCTACAGTAAATACCATATTTGCTTTCATTGGTGTTTTTAATTCGCCATAATCATGAGTGTCTAATCCCATGTGATGGGATGTTCCGTGCATAAAGTATTTTTTATATGCTGGCCATTTTGGGTCCTCGTTCTGTACATCAGCCTTATCTAATAATCCTAAGCCTAATAATTCTGAGGTCATTAATTTTCCAACCTCAACATGGTAGTCCGCCCAAATTGTTCCAGGAACCAACATTTTAGTAGCTTCATCTTTTACACGATTCACAGCATTATATACTGCTCTTTGTCTATCTGTAAATCGTCCATTCACTGGAATGGTGCGTGTCATATCACTAGAATAGTTAGCATACTCTGCACCAACATCCATCAATAACATATCGCCATCTTTACAAGCTTGATTATTCTCAATATAATGCAACACACATGCATTGAATCCAGAACCAATTATTGGTGTATATGCAAAACCTTTAGATCTATTTCTTAGGAATTCATGCATAAATTCTGCTTCAATTTCGTATTCCATTACACCAGGTTTTACAAAATCAAGTATTCGTCTAAATCCATTTTCGGTAATATTGCAAGCCGTTTGCAAAAGCTCTATTTCTTCAGGTTCTTTTACACCGCGAATATTCTGTAAAATAGGGAAGCTTTTTGCCCAACTATGCGCTGGAAATTTGTCTTTAACTGTTTTTATAAAACGAACTTCACGAGATTCTAATTCGACCGCTTGACGGTAATGTTCGTTTGTATTAAAGTAAATGGTTTCAGCTTCAGTCATTAAATCAAAAAACACTTTGTCAAAATCACTTAGCCAATACACTGTTTCTACTCCAGAAGTTTGTGTTGCTTGTTCTTTAGTAAGTTTTGCGCCTTCCCAAATAGCTATATGGTCGTTAGTTTCTCTTACAAAAAGTACTTCACGATGTGCCTTGTCCATGGCATCTGGAAATAACAGTAAAATACTTTCTTCTTGGTCAACACCACTTAAATAAAAAATATCACTATGTTGCTCAAAAGGCATTGTGCTATCTGCACCAGTTGTAAAAATATCATTGGAATTAAAAACTGCAATAGCTTTTGGTTTCATTTGAGCTACAAATTTTGCTCTATTTTTTATAAAAAGTTTGTTGGATATTGGATGGTATTTCATGTGCAAATATTTATTGTTTTTAAATGGTCAGAAGTAACATCTATAAAATTATTTTCTTGGATATCGAAAATTTTAATTGTTGATGTTTCATGTTCAAATATTTAATGAGTAACAAATGTAACCATTACCTAATAGAAATAAAAAACATACTTTAACCAAGTGTTATTTTAATTAAATACTTGGCAGTTACTATTGATTTAATTAATTTCCACTTTCTTTTTAACCAACCAAAAAAAACACTATTCAAAAATGAAAAAATTAGGAATTCTTTTAATAATTGCTTTCATCACGTTTTCTTGTGCTAAGGAAGAAAAAGCGCTTAGCAATGCCGAATTATTTGCAAAAATAGACACTGAAATTAAAGCAAATTCTCAAGCATATAAAGATTTAAAAGTAGCTTCAGAAACTATTGGTCACCGACTTACAGGGTCTGAAAATGGTGCTAAAGCAGAAACTTTTGCTTATAACAAGTTTAAGGAATATGGTTTTGACGATGTCGTATATCAACCTTTCGCAGTAGAAGCGTGGTCACGTGGTGATGTGTCATTAGAAATTGACGGAAACGACACTAAGGTTGTGACGTTAGGACATTCTCCTGTTGAAGCTAAAGTTACTGGAAACATTGTCGATATGGGAAATGGATTAGAAGCTGATTACGCAGCAAATCCTGATGCTGTTAAAGGCAAAATAGCCTTAATGTACATTGGAATTCTTCCTGATAGTGGAGAAGGACTAACCAATCTTCATCGAAGTGAGAAATCTGCCATCGCTATAAAATATGGTGCCATAGGTATTATCATCATTAATCAAGTAGATAATGGTGTTTTGCTTACTGGAACAGCATCAGTAACTGGTGCCTTATTACCTATTCCTGCTATGTGTATTGGTAAAGAAGATGGTATGGCATTAAAAGAAAAACTAAAAACATCTTCATCAACAGCAACTATTAGTATGACTAATAACAGTAGTATGATAAATGCTAGAAATGTGGTAGCAACGATTAAAGGAAGTGAGATTCCTGAAGAAGAAATTGTTATTGGAGGTCATTTAGATTCTTGGGACTTAGCAACAGGAGCGATAGATAATGGTATTGGCTCGTTTGCAGTCATTGATATTGCTCGCGCATTTCAAGCTAATAACTTAAAGCCAAAACGCACAGTAAAATTCGTGATGTTTATGGGCGAAGAACAAGGGTTATTTGGTTCTCGTCACATGGTTGCTGAAGCTGTAAAAGAAGGTAGTATTGACAAAATCAAATATATGATGAATCTTGACATGGCAGGAAATCCTGTTGGGATGAATGCTGGCGGACAATTAAACGATGAAAAATTCTTTACCGAACTAGGAGCTACCATACAGCAACAAGACAGTATTTTTAAAAATAGTTTTTCAAACAGGTCTGGACTGCATAGCGATCACCAACCGTTTATGTTAGAAGGTGTGCCAATTCTTTCGGTTCATAGCAATTTAGACCGTTCCATTTATGGATGTTATCATTCCGATTGTGATGATTTCGACTTAGTAAACGAAGAGCACATTACAAACACAGCGCGTTTTGGAACGATGATACTTTATGGACTTGCTAATGCTGAAACATTGCCAGCCACAAAAATGGACAGCGAAACCACAAAAGAGTTTATGATTAAAAATAACCTAAAGGAAAAATTAATAATTGGTGGTGATTGGAAGTGGGAGGAATAACTCTTTTCTTTTTATTCTCGTTGTTTCTGAAATTCAGGATACAAGGCTTTAAGTTCTGTTTCAGACATTGAAATCATATTTACATCTAAAGTAATTTTTGAAAGAGGCTCATCAATCGAGTCTCTTTCTACATTAACAATAGTGTCAACAACATCCATTCCTTTAATAACTTTACCAAAAATCATATAGTCTCCATCCAAACGATGCAAGCCTTCTTTGTTATGAACAATATAAAACTGGCAACGTGCAGATAGTTTTTCGGCGTTACCATCACGTCCAGCTCCAAAAGCTCCATAAGTATGTGTCAAAGAATCTACAAATTCTGGTTCTAGTAAATATTCAGGGTCGTTAAATCCTTCTGGTGTGTCTGGACACCCTCCTTGCGCTACAAAATTTGGAATCACTCTGTTAAAAGATAAAGTGTCCCAATAACCATTGTTTGCTAACTCAATAAAACTAGCTTTATGGTTAGGCGTTTCATCATACAACCAAACTAATATCTCACCTTTAGGTGTTTTTATTTGACCAATGTCATACGTTTTTTCAGTCGCACAAGAAACTATTAGGAAAACTATAAATAGTGTTGTTATTTTTTTCATTTTGGTAAGTTTAAGTCTAAAAATAGCAAATAAATGCTTCATAATGTTAAAAACATGATTTTTTCATAAGCAGTATTTGACCGTTTATGAAGTTTTAATTACTTTCATCACTTCTTAAAACAACCAACCAAAATGAAAAATTTCAAACTATTTCTAATCCTAAATCTTGCATTCATTCTTTCTATTAATGCGCAAGAATCTATTGTAAAAAATGTACCCTTCACCAATATTGGACCAACAATCATGAGTGGTCGTATTGTTGACTTTGATGTAAATCCTAATAATCCAATCGAGTTTTACGCAGCTTATGCATCAGGAGGATTGTGGTACACCAATAATAATGGCACTTCGTTTACGCCAGTTGCCGACAATGCACCAACGCAAAATATGGGAGATATTGCTGTAGATTGGAACAGTGGTACTATTTGGATAGGCACAGGAGAAAGTAATTCTTCGCGTTCATCCTATTCTGGAATTGGTATTTTAAAAAGTACTGATAAAGGTAAAACATGGACGAATGTTGGCTTACCAAATTCACAACATATTGGTAGAATAGTAATTAACCCAAATAATCCTGATGACGTTACAGTAGCTGCAGTCGGTAATTTATATACCCCAAGTTCAGATAGAGGTATTTACAAAACTACTGATGGTGGAAAAACTTGGAAAAATGTATTGTTTATAAACGATGGTACAGGAGCAATCGACTTAAGTGTATCTCCAACAAATCCTAATGTCTTGTTTGCTGCTATGTGGGAACGCGAAAGAAAAGCATGGGACTTTGATGGTGATGGTGAAAATTCAGGCATTTATAAAAGTACAGATGGAGGAAACACCTGGACAAATATGACACCTGAAGGTAGTGGTTTCCCAACAGGAACTGGTGTTGGTCGTATAGGTGTATCAGTATTTAACGACAATGTTATTTATGCTCTTTTAGATAATCAATTTAGACGTCCTGCAGGAGAACCTAGAACGTCTCAAGGGTTACAAAAAGACGATTTTAAGACCATGAGTAATGCCGATTTTTTAAAATTAGATGATAAAAGTTTAAATGGTTATTTACGTAATAATCGTTTCCCAAGTAAATACAGTGCTAAAAGCGTAAAAGCATCAGTAAGAGATGGGAAAGTAAAACCTGGTGATTTAGCATTATACTTAGAAAATGCTAATGCAGCATTATTTAATTCGCCAGTTATTGGTGCCGAAGTTTATAAATCTACAAATGGCGGAAAAACTTGGAAAAAAACACACGATGGTTATATAGATGGCATGTATAGCTCTTATGGATATTATTTTGGTGTGATTGCTGTTCATCCTTCAAATGAAAATAAGATTTATATGTTAGGTGTTCCTTTATTAAAATCTGATGATGGCGGAAAAACGTTCACTCGTATTGGGAAAGAAAATGTACATAGTGACCATCAAGCGATTTGGTTAAACCCTAAAAAAGAAGGACACATTATTAACGGAAATGATGGTGGTGTAAATATTACCTATGATGATGGTGACAACTGGACAAAAAACAATTCAACATCTGTTGGTCAATTCTATTATATAAATGTCGATAACCAAAAACCATATAATGTTTATGGCGGTTTGCAAGATAATGGTGTATGGTTTGGACCAAGTAATTATAGAGCTTCCAAAGGTTGGGAAGGTGGAGGCAGATACCCTTACCGAAGAATTGGTGGTGGCGATGGTATGCAAGTACAAATAGATAGTAGAGATAATAACATAGTTTATTCTGGATCGCAATTTGGGTTTTATTCAAGACAAAATCTAGAAACTGGAGAACGTATTAGCATCAATCCTAAGCACGAATTAGGAGATTCTCCTTACAGATATAATTGGCAAACACCTATTTTATTATCGCCTCATAATCAAGATATTTTGTACATGGGCTCTAATAAGTTATTACGCTCTATGAATCAAGGTGAAACGTTTAGTGTTATTTCGGATGATTTAACCACAGGCGGTAAAAAAGGCAACGTCCCTTACGGAACACTTACCGCTATTTCTGAAAGTCCTTTCCAATTCGGAATGATTTACACAGGAAGTGACGACGGTTATATTAACTTAACCACCAATGGAGGTAGTTCTTGGACGAGAGTGTCTGATAATTTACCTCAAGGACTCTGGGTGTCTAGAGTGATTGCCTCACAACACAAACAAGAACGTGTGTATGCAACGCTTAATGGTTATAGAAATGACGACTTTAAAGTCTATGCATATGTAAGTGAGGATATGGGAAAAACGTGGAAATCTATTACTAACGGTATTTCCAATTCGCCAGTTAATGTGATTAAAGAAGATACTAAAGATGAGAATATTTTATACCTAGGAACAGACAACGGTGTATATGCTTCTTTTGATAGAGGTAATAGTTGGCACGAATTTACAAATGGATTAACCAAAGCTGCAGTGCACGATTTAGTGGTGCATCCAGAAGCAAATGATTTAGTAGTAGGTACTCACGGACGCTCTATTTACAAAGCTGATATTTCAGACTTACAAAAATACAGTACTATTGGTACAAAGGCCATTACCGTTTTTAAACCCTCTCCTGTGCAAATGCCTAGATTTAGAGGAAGATCGTTCGAGCCTTCAGTAACAATATCATTTTATTCTAAAGCAAAAGCCACTCAAGGAATTAACATTTTATCTAAGGGAGGTGCATTGCTAAACTCCATAAAAGTAAACGCAGATAAAGGCTTTAACTATGCGAATTATGATTTAACCATGTCTAGTGGAGGCAGAAAAGACTTAATGAAAGAAGATAGCAAACTAAACATTCCAAAAGCTCAAAACGGTAAATACTATTTACCAAAAGGCACTTATACTATAGAAATTGGTAGCCAAAAAACTACTTTAGAAATAAAGTAAAAATTTTAAAACTTATTAAAAAGCTCTATGACGATCGTCATAGAGCTTTTTTTGTGGTTTATTAATAGTATAACAACGCTAATTTGGTCTTTCAAAAGTTACCTTGGCATTTTGAGATTTTTGTTTTTTATATAAACGCTGTTGTTGTTTTACGGTCATAGTACTATTATCGTGACTCCATCCTGGAGGCCCAAATACATACATTAACTTGTGTGCTAATTTTGAGGTTTTTTTGGTATCGTTCCAAATATCTTTGAATTCATGAGTCAGTATAACCATAGGGTTATACGATTGAGGAGCATGAATAACCCCATATTTTATATCTATGTTATCATCCAATTCTTTCCAAGTGCCAAAAAGTTTGTCAAAAATATTGAGAAAGCCACCATGGTTTTTATCTAAATATTCCACATTCTGGGCATGGTGAACTTGATGCATAGTATGTGTGTTAAATATCTTTTCTATAATTCCCATTTTAGGAATATACACTGAGTGCAATTGAAATTGCCATAAAGCTTCAATACCTAAACAAACAACAACCATTTCGGGAGGGAATCCAACAGCTGGCATCCACATATAAAAAAGAGGTTTATATAAAATTGTAAACCATCCATTTCTAATAGCTGTGCCTAAATTGAAATTATTAGATGAATGATGCACAATATGTGCAGCCCAGAGAATACGTATTTCATGATTTGCTCTATGAAACCAATAGTATGTAAAATCATCTGCTATTTGGCAAAAAAACCAGATGTACCAAACATATCCAAAGGACTCGTAACCAAAAATATTGGTGCGCACGCCATTTTCCACCACATTAAATAGGTCATAGGTAAAATTAAAGATAACAATAGCTGAAATAACTTTAATTAGTGGCGCAATAATAACTGAGCCTATTCCCATTACACCGCTAGCCATGAGGTCTTTCCACTCATAAAGATTATCATGTCCATGTGTTTTGCTATAGGTTAACTCTAATAAAATAAAAGCAATAAAGCTAGGTACTCCGTAAACCAAGGGGTTGGTAAAATCCATAAAGTGATTTAAAATTTTGTTAAAGGTATTAATATTAAGAACGTAAAATGTAGTATAAGTGTTTTAACTGTTCTTATTATTTAAAAATCTTTCTAAAACATACTATTACTTTTTAACAACTCTTGACACTTCTTTTGCACTTTTTTAACATTACTTCTTTTAAATCAAGGTAGTTTTACAAATAAATAAATTCTTACAAAATAAAATTCACTCTTTTTTGTTTTGGAATGGTATTTGTTGCAAAAAGGCTATTTAACTAACTAAACCATCAATCAATGTCAAAATCATCTTTAGCACTAATTTTAGTGTGTGTATTCTTTTCTTTTCAATCCTATTCTCAAGAAACAATACAAGACACTCAAACGGAAGATCTTAAAATATATTTAGATTGTAGATTTTGTGATAATAATTTTTTAAAACAAAACCTAGGTAACGTACAGTTTGTACGTGATCAAGCTCAAGGTGATGTCCATTTGTTTTTTCTTGCCCAAGGCACTGGTAGTGGTGGTAGACGTTACGATGTTGACTTTATTGGAAAAAACAGCTTTGAGGCTATTAACTATAAGCTATCGTTTACGACCGATTCTAATATGACAGGTGACGATGTTAGAAAACGCATTCTTGAGTACATCAAACTTGGTTTAGTACGTTTTTGGATAGAAAAAGGCACTTTAGAAGGTGTTTCGGTGTCAGCTCCAACTCCTGAAATAGAAGAAGAGTTGAAAAAAGTAGAAGTAAAAGACCCATGGAATTCTTGGTTTTTTAGACTTGGTGCTAATGGCTGGTTTAATGGTCAAGAAACAAATAATTCAAGTAATATAAATTTTAATATGTCGGCAAGACGAGTTACAGAAAAGAACAAGTTCTTTATGCGTGTTGGCTTTAATGAAAGTAAATCTACATTTACATACGATGGAGATGACATTGTATCTATAAATAACGGTAAATCTTTGTATGTTAATGATGTATTAAGCATAAACGACCATTGGTCTTATGGTTTTTTTGGAGGGCTAGGAACATCTACTTTTGGCAATTATGCTTTATACTGGAATTTTAAACCAGCACTTGAATACAATTTTTTTAAATACGACGAATCAGCAAACAAACAACTGGTTTTAAGTTATAGCAACGGTATTAGGTATAACGATTATATGGTGAGAACAGTATTCCTTAAAGATTCTGAATATCTATGGGAACATTCTCTTTCATTTGGTGGTAGTGTAAGGCAAGAATGGGGTGATGTAAATGGAGAAGTGTCTTTTGACCAATATTTACATGACACCACACTAAATGCCCTAAATTTCAATCTTAGAACAAATATAAGATTGTTCAAAGGCTTTAATTTTAATATTGGTGGTGGTTATAGCATTACTAGAAATCAAATTAACATCTCTTCTGGAGGTGCATCGCTTGAAGATATTCTATTGCGTCAACAACAATTGCAATCAGGTTATAATTACTTCTTTAATGTTGGAATAAGTTACTCATTTGGATCTATCTATAATACTATTGTCAACCCAAGGTTTAATTTTTAAATTAAAACCATTCTAAATAGTAAAAACATGACAAATGTTTTTGCTAGAACCTCTGCCCTGAAGTATTTTTGTGTCAACTTATAAACTACTATACATTATGAGTGGATTTTTTAAATCTTCGATTGGAAGAAAAGTAGCTATGGCTTTGTCTGCTTTCTTCTTAATGTTTTTCTTAATAATACATTTAGCTGTTAATATCACTTCACTTTTCAGTGTTGAACTTTTTAACCAATTATCTCACTTCATGGGAACCAATCCATTAATACAATTGGCTTTGCAGCCTGTTTTAATTTTTGGTGTTGTTTTTCATTTTGTAATGGGATTTGTTTTAGAAATTAAAAACAAAAATGCACGTCAAATTAGCTATGCTAAAAACAATGGTGCTGCAAATTCTACTTGGATAAGTAGAAACATGATTTACAGTGGGCTTGTTATTTTAGCCTTTTTAGTATTACACTTTATAGATTTCTGGTTTCCAGAAATGAAAGTGAAATATATTGAAGGAGACATGACAGGAATGATTGCTGGAACACAAGAGTTTAGATACTTTGATGAGCTACAACACAAGTTTCTAGAACCTTGGAGAGTAGGCGCTTATGTATTAGCATTTGTATTTTTAGCATTGCACCTATTACATGGTTTTACTTCAGCATTCCAATCAATGGGTTCTACTGCTGGACGCAAAAAAGCTTTACAAACCTTTGGGAAAATATATGCTTATGCAATTCCACTAGGATTTATAATCATCGCTGTTTGGCATCATTTTAATCACCTATAACATTTTATAACTATGAGTGTTTTAAATTCAAAAGTACCTAAGGGATCCATTAAAGATAAGTGGACAACTTATAAAGATAAAATAGATTTAGTTAATCCCGCCAACAAGCGCCATATAGATGTTATTGTTGTTGGAACTGGATTAGCAGGAGGTTCAGCTGCGGCAACATTGGCAGAATTAGGCTACAACGTTAAGGCTTTTTGCTATCAAGATTCGCCAAGACGTGCGCACTCTATTGCTGCACAAGGAGGAATTAACGCTGCGAAAAACTATCAAGGTGATGGTGATTCAACCTACAGGTTATTTTATGATACTGTAAAAGGTGGTGATTATCGTTCACGTGAAGCCAACGTATATCGTTTGGCGGAAGTATCGGCGAACATCATTGATCAATGTGTGGCTCAAGGTGTTCCTTTTGCTCGCGACTATGGAGGATTGTTAGATAACCGTTCTTTTGGAGGTGTGTTAGTTTCTAGAACGTTTTATGCCAAAGGACAAACAGGACAACAGTTATTGCTTGGAGCTTATTCGGCAATGAACCGTCAAATTGCACGTGGAAAAATTCAAATGTACAACCGTCACGAAATGTTAGACGTTGTAAAAGTTGATGGCAAAGCTAGAGGAATTATTGCACGTGATTTAATTACTGGAAAGATAGAAAGACATTCGGCTCATGCCGTTGTAATTGCTTCTGGAGGATATGGAAATGTGTATTTCCTATCTACCAACGCAATGGGGAGTAATGCTACAGCCGCATGGAAAATACATAAAAAAGGAGCGTTTTTTGCAAACCCTTGTTACACACAAATTCATCCAACTTGTATACCGCGTTCGGGAGATTATCAGTCAAAATTAACATTGATGTCTGAGTCACTTCGTAACGATGGGCGTATTTGGGTGCCAAAAAATATGGATGATGTCATAGCAATTCGTGAGGGTCGTAAAAAACCTACCGAGTTATCTGAAGACGAAAGAGATTACTATTTAGAGCGTCGTTATCCAGCATTTGGAAACTTAGTACCTCGTGATGTAGCGTCTCGTGCTGCAAAAGAACGTTGTGATGCTGGTTATGGTGTGAATGCAACAGGAGAAGCTGTATATTTAGATTTCGCAGCAGCTATAGAGCGTTATGGAAAAGAGCAAGCAAAAATTCATAATATACAGAACCCTTCAAAAGAAAAAATTACTGAGTTAGGAGAAGCTATTGTTGAAGCTAAATATGGGAACTTATTCCAAATGTATGAGAAAATTGTAGATCAAAATCCATACAAAACACCAATGATGATTTATCCTGCTGTACATTATACAATGGGTGGTGTTTGGGTAGATTACAATTTAATGACAACCATTCCTGGTTGCTATTGTATTGGTGAAGCTAACTTTTCAGACCATGGCGCCAATAGATTAGGTGCATCAGCATTAATGCAAGGATTGGCTGATGGTTATTTTGTATTACCATATACAATTGGCGATTATCTTTCGGATGATATTAGAACAGGTCCAATTCCTACAGACACAAAAGAATTTGATGACGTAGAAAAAGAAGTAAATGATAGAATTAACTTCTTTATGAACAATAAAGGCACAAAATCTGTAGATTATTTCCATAAGAAATTAGGGAAAATAATGTGGGATAAGGCAGGTATGTCAAGGAATGCACAAGGATTAAAAGAAGCGATGGCAGAAATAAAAGCCATTCGTGAAGAGTTTTGGAAAGATGTAAAAGTTCCTGGTAGTGCAAATGAAATGAATCCAGAATTAGAAAAAGCTGGTCGTGTTGCCGATTTCCTTGAGTTAGGTGAATTATTTGCAAAAGATGCTTTAATGCGTGAGGAGTCTTGTGGAGGACATTTTAGAGAAGAATCTGCTGAAGAAGATGGACCTCAAAAAGGAGAAGCAAAACGTGATGATAAAAACTTTGCCTTTGTTGCTGCTTGGGAACATAAAGGAGAGCCTGCTAATGCAGTGCTTCATAAAGAAGAATTAGAGTTTAAAGACATCGAATTAAAACAACGTTCATACAAATAAGAAAGATTATGAATTTAACATTAAAGATCTGGAGACAAAAAGACTCAAATACAAAGGGTCAAATGGTCGATTATAAGGTAAATGATATTTCAGAACATATGTCTTTCTTGGAAATGATGGATGTTTTGAACGAACAATTAGTAAACTCTGGAGAAGAACCTGTAGCCTTCGATCATGATTGTCGCGAAGGAATTTGCGGAATGTGTTCTTTATATATCAATGGTGAAGCACATGGTCCAGACAGGGCTATTACAACGTGCCAGTTACACATGCGTATGTTTAAAGATGGTGATACTATTACTATTGAGCCATGGAGAGCAAAAGCATTTCCAGTGATAAAAGATTTAGTTGTTGATAGAACTGCTTTTGAGCGCATTCAACAAGCTGGAGGTTATATTTCTGTAAACACATCTGGAAACACACAAGACGCAAATGCCATTCCTATTTCAAAACATGCAGCCGATGAGGCCATGGACGCAGCCGCTTGTATTGGTTGCGGTGCTTGTGTAGCCACTTGCAAAAACTCTTCGGCAATGTTATTTGTTGGTGCAAAAGTGAGTCAATATGCTTTATTACCTCAAGGACAAATAGAGGCTGCCGACCGAGTTAGAAACATGGTAGAGCAAATGGATGCGGAAGGTTTTGGAAACTGTACCAATACTGGAGCATGCGAAGTTGAGTGCCCTAAAGGGATTTCTTTAGATACTATTGCTCGTATGAATCGAGAACTAATGAAAGCCAATTTAAAATAGAACAAACAATTTTATATAATTAACAAAAAACCTAAGTTCTCACTTAGGTTTTTTTATTAGCTTTGGTTCCCTAATAAAATAAAAAAATGAAATTTAGACTTTATTCCCTAGCATTACTTGCCTTATTGACGTTTTCTTGTAAAGGCCAAACAAGCGAAGCAACTCAAGAGGTTGAAGTAACAGAAACAATTGAAAAAACAGCCGATTTATTTGACGCTGACGCACTTTTAGAACGTGTTAGATATTTATCATTAGATTCTCTAGAAGGCAGGCAAACTGGCACAAAAGGCAATTTAATTGCGAGAGAATATGTTATTAATCAATTTAAAAAATACGGTATTGCTCCTTTGTTGGAAGATTATACACAGCCTTTTAGTTTTGAAGGTCGTCGTGATAAAAAAACCTATGAAGGTGCTAACGTGTTAGGTGTTATTAAAGGCACAGAACATACCGAAAAATATATTGTAATATCTGCACATTACGACCATGTTGGTGTGAGAGATGGAAAAGTGTATAATGGCGCTGATGACGATGCTTCAGGGACCAGTGCTATAATTGCCATGGCTGAATATTTTAAAAACAATCCACCAAAACACTCAGTAGTTATTGCTGCTTTTGATGCCGAAGAAATGGGATTACAGGGTGCTAGTCACTTTGTAAAAGCCAACACATTACCTAAAGAGCAAATTGCCATGAATGTGAATTTAGACATGGTAGGTCGTAACGATAATAACGAGTTGTATGTTGTTGGAACCAATTTATACACACAATTACAACCAGCCATTGAAGGCTTGGAATTACCTGAAGATTTTAAACTTTCGGTAGGTCATGATGGGTTAGATGGCAAACAAAGTTGGGTGTTCTCATCAGACCATGGACCGTTTCACAGAGCAGAAATCCCATTTTTATATTTTGGTGTAGAAGACCATAAAGATTACCACAAACCAACCGATGATTTTGAAAATATCCAGCCAGAATTTTACGCAAAAGCAGTGACTGCTGTGATTGCTGTGTTTGAGAAGTTGGATGAGATGAAGTTTGAATAGACTAAATGAAATAATAGACAGAATTACTGAGTTTGGGACAAATCCTAATGTTACTTCAGAAAATAAAGAACTTGAAATCACTAAGCTTCTTGTAGATTTGTATTCAGAATATTTAGGCTTGAGTGATATAGAGTTAGATGACAAAGATTATGATGATGAACCAAGTTTTCCTTACAAAAAAATAAGAGCAAACGTAGTAGCAAATTTCCCTAGTTTTGGTTGGTATCATGAAGTTTGGGAAAGTCATAAAATAATTCCTGATGCAGATTTAGTTACTGGAGATGCTATTGATGATTTAACCGATATTATAATAGACATGCTAGCTGTAAAATGGAGAATCGTGAATACTAGTATAAATGATGCTTTATGGCATTTTAGTTTTTCCATGAAGATTCATTCAGAACAACATCTTGTTAATTTCTTAAAATATCTGAAAGATAAAAAAGGGTAATAATTTTTCGTTTCTTTATACTATAAAACCGCCTCATGAACAACCCATTACAATTTTATAATTCACAAATAGCCTTATACCAAGACCAAATCGCTGCTTTAAAAAAGAAGCTCTTGGTGTTGAGTCTATCCAGAGTGGTTATTTACCTCGCTGGTGTTATGGGAATTTACATTTGCTTTCATAATATTCCTGTGGCTGTGGTTATTGCTATTGTTGCGATTGGGCTGTTTTTATTTTTTGTGTCAAAACACACAGATGCCAAAGCGCAACGCGATTTATTCAAAGCCTTATTAAACATTAACAACCAAGAGTTAGAGATAGCTAAAGGTAACTTTCATAAACGGTTTAGCGGTAATCAGTTTCAAAATCCTGAGCACCCTTATAGTTTAGATATTGATTTGTTTGGTCGCGGGTCTTTTTTCCAATACCTCGATAGAACAGCTATAAACGAAGGTACACACGCACTTGCAGAGGTGCTAAAAGCCAACGACATTACTAATATCCCTAATCGTCAAGATGCCATTAAAGAGCTTTCTAAAAAACCTGAATGGCGACAATTATTTACTGCTAAAGCATCCTTAATAGAAACCGAAACACCAACAAATGTTATTATTGATTGGTTAAACAACTACCAACCCTTTGTGCCTAAAATAATGCGTTGGTTACCTTATGTTTTTGGAGCACTTTCAACTGTAATTATTGTTTGTAGCGTGTTACAAATTATTCCATTAGCTTATTTGGCGTATTGGTTAATCTTTGGAATTTTTATCATAGGTTTTGTATTTAAAAAAGTAAATATGTTGTCTATGCATACCTCCAAAATTAAGGATACGTTTAGGCAATATGCTTTGTTATTAGACCAAATAGAAACGGAAACGTTCACCTCAACATTACTTAAAGACAAACAACTTCAAATCGCTTCTGAAAACGAAAAAGCATCAGATATTTTGAAATCGTTTTCAAAAGCATTAGACGCTTTAGACAATAGAAACAATATCTTTTTTATCTTTTTTGGAAATGGATTTTTTCTCTGGGATTTAATTCAAAGCTATAAAATAGAACAATGGATAAAAACGTATGCTCACAAAGTTGAAGATTGGTTTGACGTCGTTGCCTTTTTTGATGCTTATAATTCCTTAAGCAACTTTTCGTTTAATCACACTGAATTTGTATATCCTAAAATTACAGCAAACAACACCGTTATAAACGCCAAAGAGTTAGGGCATCCTTTATTAGATAAAACCAAGCGTATCGCTAGTGACTTAAACATCAATAAAGAACAGTTTTTTATTGTAACAGGTGCTAATATGGCTGGGAAAAGTACTTTTTTACGAACGGTTTCCTTACACATTGTTATGGCGAATGTTGGCTTACCAGTTTGTGCAGCGTCAAGCGAATACACACCAATAAAACTCATCACGAGTATGCGTACTAGCGATTCGTTGACTGATAATAGTTCGTATTTCTTTTCGGAGCTTACACGACTTAAGTTTATTGTAGACACCATAAAAACTGAACCTTATTTTATAGTGTTAGATGAAATTTTAAAAGGTACTAATAGTACCGACAAGGCTCAAGGTTCTAGAAAATTTGTAGAAAAATTAGTGGCTGGAAACGCCACAGGCATTATTGCCACCCACGACCTTAGTTTATGTGAAATTGAAAAAGAATTAGACGACGTAAAGAACTACTATTTTGATGCAGACATCGTAAATGATGAGCTCTATTTTGACTACAAATTAAAGAAAGGTATTTGCCAGAACATGAACGCTAGTTTCCTGTTAAAAAAGATGGAGATTGTTTAATCTATTTCTTTTATAGTTTTCTCAGCTAAGTTTGTCTTTGTGTATTTTGGTATATACGCTCCTTCCAATATCGCTTTAATATCTTGTTCAAGCGTCACTTGTGGTGACTCTACAATTCTATTAACCTCTTTTCCATCTTTATAAAAAATAAACGTAGGTACTTTGATAATATTTAAGCCTTCCTCTTCGCCTGTTGGGCTTTTTTTATAGGCTTCTGGAGTTCTATCTACAGCAATTACTTCAAGTTGGTCTTCAGGGTAACTTGCTGTGTCTAGTATTTTATAAAATCGTGGCACTTCACGTTTGCTATCGCCACACCAAGTGCCTAAAAATAATTTTATGTTATAGTCCTTAAGTGACTCTTTTAAAGTAGTTATTAGCATTTCGTTGGCGATATAATTATCATAATTTTTATCAAACCAATTTTTAAAACTGTTCGATGTTAACCCTTCTCGATTAATTTGTCCAAGTAATTTCTCTTTGCCTTTGTTATCAACAACTAATTGATTGTAGGTTTGAGAGTAACTTATTGAAAGGCAAAAAAGGAGGCTTAAAATTGTAACTGTTCGTTTCATGATGTATAGATTTTAGTATCTCGAAACTAGTAGTAAAACCATGCACAGAAAACTTAGTTGGACACAATACATGCTTGATATTGCAACCAATCCATTTAAATTAACAAACAGCATAAATGACGTTTGTCACTACAAAATTGGTTTTCGTACATAATTTTTGACGTTATTCGTAATTCTAGTTACTTTTCCAAACGAATGACAATCGTAAATAAAAACATATCGCAAATTTTGGTACACATCCTGTTTTGGATGCTTTTTGTATTTGTGTCTTTGTTTGTTTTTTCAGATTATTATTGGGCGCAAAATCCGTTTTTACAATACCTTTTCATTTTGGTGGTTATTGTCTACTCAAACAACTTTTTTTTACTGCCTTATTTTGTAAAACGAAAACTGTACGTACTATACATTTTTGTGTTTGTTGCCATTTCTTTTCTTGCCACACAATTATACTGTAATGTATTTGCTCAATGTGGTTGCTCGTTTATGAAATGCTTGAGTGACTATTTATGGCAAACCTTAGTCCCTTTGATTTTCTTCTCATTTATTTGGATGCTCTACCGTTTTATCGCTGAACAAGAAGACCTTGAAAAGGTAAAAAAAGAACATACAGAAATGGAATTGAAGTTTCTAAAATCACAAATTAATCCGCATGTATTATTCAATAATTTGAATACGATCTATTCATATTCCATTGAGAACCCAAAAGAAACACCAGAGCTTATTTTAATGCTGTCGGACAATCTTAAACATGTTTTATATGAAAGTAATTCTGAGACCATTTCAATTGAAAAAGAACTACATTTTTTAGATAATTATATCAAGTTTCAAAAAATTAGAACCGAAGGCGTTAAGCATATAAATTACAATAAAAACATAGATTCAGAAGAGTATCAAATTGCTCCTTTAATGCTTATTACCATTATTGAAAATGCCTTTAAACACAGTACGCTTAATAGCTCTATCGATATTAGTATTATTATTAAGAATGGTGTTTTAGATTTTAATTGTAGTAATGATTATGATAGTAAAAAAATTGATGAAGACACTTTTAAAATCGGACTTCAAAATCTTGAAAAACGCTTAGAGCTTATTTATAAAGACAAGTATGAATTTACCATTACAAAAAACGGTATGTTTAAAGTCGTTTTGAAGTTAAAATTAAAATAAAGCTGTCATCTTGAGCGCAGTCGAAAGGTCTTTAACTAGGTCTCGACTGCGCTCGACCAGACATTAACTTTATATTTATTACAATGAATTGCATCATTATAGAAGACGAAATACCTGCGCAAAAAATCTTGCAAAGTTTTATTGGTAAAATTCCTTACCTCACCTTGCAAAACACTTTTAAGGCTGCGATTGAAGCCAATGGATATCTTAACTCCAATACTGTAGATATTATCTTTCTAGACGTGAATTTGCCAGATATATCTGGAATCGATTTTATAAAAACAGTAAAGAATCCACCAGCAATTATCATGACAACTGCATATTCAGAGTATGCAGCAAATAGTTTTGAATTAGAAAGCATTGTGGATTATTTAGTAAAGCCTTTTTCGTTCGATAGGTTTTTAAAAGCTATCAATAGAGTAAAAATTAAATCTGAAATCGCAACAGACACTACTCATGAAGATGAAAAAAAATCCATTTTTATCAACGTAGATAAAACACATCATAAAATAATTTTAGAAGATATTATTTATATAGAATCTGATAGAAATTATTTAACTGTGATTACAACTACTCAAAAACTCACCTATATAGACTCGCTTAAAAACTGGACAGAAAAACTTTGTGATGAGCAGTTTGTACAAGTTCATAAATCGTTCATCATTAATAGCAAAAAAGTCGATAAGGTTTCAGGTAATCAAGTATATATAAACGATTTAAAAATTCCTGTTGGTAGAACTTATAAGCAAGAGCTATTAAAGCAGTTAAAAATTATGTAATTTCCAGTTCACAACTTATAGTTGTTGGATATTTTAAACAAATCGCTTAAAAACAATGAATGCAGCTGAGTTTAGAAAATTAGTAGCTGAACATTTTTCACCTAAAATTCGTGAATTAGGTTGGAAAGGTTCTGGATTTCATTTCAGAAAAAAGCCTGAAAACCATATTGGAAATCTTTTTGGAATTCAAGGAAGTTGGTATGGTGGTTCCGTTTGTTGTGAAACAGCAATCTATTTTGACTTCATACCTGATTTAGCTGGTTTAAACTTTGAAAAAAGCACTTATGCAAGTTCTTTAATTAGAAAAAGGTTATCGCCAAAAGGAGATGGAGATTATCATTGGAATTTTAGTAATGACCTTGAAAAGAATATTGAATCCGTAAAATCAATTTGGAATGCTTTCGAAGAACACGGAATTAAGTTTTATAACGATTTTGGTGACTTCCCTCATCCTTTTGATAAAATAAATCCAAATGATTTAAGAAAAAGTGACAATTATTTTATTCTTGGAAAATATAATATTGGTAATAATGTTGAGGTAGCCAACCTTCTAAAAGAAGTGAATACCATAATTGGTCGTCGAGAAATAGCTCAAGAGTTTTCAGAGATAGGAATTGAAAGAGTAAATATCCTTGCAGAAAGACTATTGGTTGGTAGAAAAACTAAAACTTACAGAAAAAATGAAAGATTTATAGAAATGCAAATTGAAAAATTAAGAGTTAAATAAAATATCCATAGACAACACCAATAGCATGAACCACCAATCAAAACTTCCAAATTTAGAAACCACCATTTTTTCGGTGATGAGTGCATTGGCGCAAAAACACAAGGCTATTAATTTATCTCAAGGCTTTCCAGATTTTAAAGGCGACCAGAAATTAATAGATTTAGTAAGTGCCAATATGAACGCTGGCTATAATTATTATGCGCCAATGCCTGGAGTTTTAAAATTACGTGAAGCCATTGCAAAAAAATACGATGACCTTTATAGCTCAACATACCATCCAGATAATGAAATAACGGTTACAGCAGGTGCAACTCAAGCTATTTATACTGCTATCACAGCGTTTATTAGACCTAGAGATGAAGTGATTGTATTTCGTCCAGCGTACGATTGTTACATTCCATCGATTGAGCTTAATGGTGGAAAAGCCATTTCTATTCAATTGCATAAACCTGATTATAAAATTGATTGGAACAACGTTGCTAAGGTGATTAATAATAATACCAAAATGATTATTATTAACACACCTCACAATCCAAGTGGTACTGTGTTTTCTAAAGAAGATATGTTACAATTACAAAAACTAACCAATAACACAAACATTATTGTGTTAAGTGACGAGGTATATGAGCATATTATTTTTGATGACGAACAACATCAAAGCGTGTGCTTATTTCCTGAGTTAAAATCGCGTAGTTTTATCACAGCGTCTTTTGGTAAAACATTCCATAATACTGGCTGGAAAACTGGGTATTGTTGCGCGCCTAAAGACTTAATGGATGAGTTTGTAAAAGTGCATCAATTTAATGTGTTTAGTGTAAATCATCCTATACAATTGGCACTTGCTGAGTATTTAGAAGAGCCAAATCATTATTTAGAATTATCTGGATTATTCCAAGAAAAAAGAGATTTGTTTTTAAATTTAATTAAAGAATCGAGGTTTACGTTTACACCATCAAAAGGCACTTATTTTCAAGCCTTGGATTATTCAAATGTTTCTAATGAAAACGATTACGATTTAGCAATAAGACTTACAGAAGAACATGGTATTGCATCCATTCCTATTTCAGTATTTAACGAGAATAAGCTAGATGAAAAAATGCTACGCTTTTGCTTTGCTAAAACCGATGATACTTTAAAGCGTGGTGCTGACATTTTAAATTCAATATAAATTGTGACTTTTTATATAGAATAGAGTCCAAATAAAAGAGATAAAAAATTATAAAAATGAGATATCTATTAATACTACTATTTTTAGGAATAGGCTTTTTTGGCAATGCTCAAGAAGTAGAAAGAAACGGAAAAACATATGTTGTAAAAAAAGGTAAAATTATGCATGACGGTAACGATGTTACTTCAACATTTTCCTTAGAAGAACAAACAGCCATTAAAAAAGAGTTTTCCAAACTTGTCAACGAGTTAAAACAGAAAGAAAAAGAAGAAAAAAGGCAAAAAAAGCTTAAAAAAGACAAGAAAAGAGCCGAAAACAAACAAAAAAAGGTAGAAAAGGAGCTAAAACGTAAAAAGAACGCCGAGAAGAATTTTAGTAATGCTCAGAAAAAATTTAGCAGAGAAAAAGATAAATTTCAGAAACTTGAAGCTAAGGGTAAATTATCTCCAGAAGATTATGAAAAATGGGAGAAGAAACTTGAAAAACTGAAAGCAAGTATTAGTAAAGCTGAGAAAAAACTAAAGCGTTCTTAGTTTAAACTCTTTTCAACTTTGGTCATAAACTCTTTAATTTTAGAAGGCTCTAACCATCTTGTTACAACTACTAAGTTTTTTTCTTTATCTATTACGATAAAGTTGCCTCCAAATCCAGCTGCATAGTAGATATTTTCAGAGAGGTTTTCCCAATGTCTGCTCCCTTGTTTATTTAACCACCACATATACCCATAATTAGCATTTGGTTGAGATGGTGTAGTGGCTTTTTTAATCCAAGATTCACTAATAAGCTGTTTGTTTTTCCACTTACCATTATTTAAAAATAATAGTCCAAATCTTGCCATATCTTCTGCTGAAATAAATATGCCTCCTCCTGAGTGACCTCCTCCTGTAACAGACTTCATTTTAATGCCATCTATAACTGTCCAAGCATTATCATAACCAAACCACCTCCATGTTGTAGATGCTCCAATTGGGTCCATTATATGTTCTTTTAAAACTTGAGGAACTGGTTGTCTCCAAATATGGGTTAAGGAATACGCTAGCACATTTACACGAACATCATTATACTCCATAACTGTACCTGGTTCTTTTAGCTCTCTGTATTTCCAATCGTCAATATCGCCTTTTCTTGGTGGTCTGTCTGCCCAATCTTTTCCTCCCCAAAGCTCTCCAGACCAATCTGAGTTTTGCTGTAACAAATGCTCCCAAGTAATCTTACTGTTATGGTTGCCTCTAAAAGTGCCATCCCAAACATAGTTGGCCACTTTATCATCAGCACTATTAATTAATTTGTTATCATAAGCCAAACCAGCTACTGTAGATAAAAAACTTTTGGTGACGCTAAAGGTCATATCAACTCGCTTAATATCTCCCCATTTTGCAACAATGTAACCATTTTTAAGTATTACTCCAGCTGGACCTCCTCTCTTTTTGGTTGGCCCAGAAATTTCATGAAACGGTTCTCTAGCAAATCCTTTTAAAATGGCTATTCTTAAATCTCTTGAACCTGAATATTCATTATCGTTTGCAAATTTTACAGCCTCGTCTAAAAGCTGAGAATTTATATTTAGCTCATTTGGTGTTTTTTCTTGCCATTTAGCATGTCGTTCAGGGAAATAGGTTGTTTCTTGAGAAAAAGCATTACTAACAAATGTAATGGCAAAAACAAAAATGAGGAAACGAGTTTTCATGACTAGATTATTATGAATTGACTCTAAAAATAACTAAAATAAAAATCATTAGTATTTAAAAAATAGTTTAAATCACTACTTTTGAAATATGCAAGACGAATTAAAAATAGCCATTTTACAATCCGATTTAATTTGGGAAAACCCCGAAGGCAATAGAGCGCATTTTATAAATAAAATCGCATCGATTAAAGAGCCTATTGATATAATACTTTTACCAGAAATGTTTACTTCTGGATTTACTATGTATCCTGAGAATGTTTATGAGACTATGGATGGACCAACAATAAAGTGGTTACAAAAAATTAGTCAAGAAAAGCAAACAGCCATTGGAGGAAGTTTAGTTATTAAAGAAAATAATCATTTTTACAATCGTTTTGTTTTTGTAACGTCTGATGGGTTGATTGAAACTTACGATAAACGCCACACCTTCACCTTAGCTGGAGAAGATAAAGTCTATAAAGCTGGGACAAAAAAAATTGTTATAGATTATAAAGGCTGGAAAATTTGTCCTTTAATATGTTATGATTTGCGTTTTCCTGTTTGGGCTAGAAATGTAGAAAATTATGATGTGCTTTTTTATGTCGCTAATTGGCCAAAACCTCGAATTGATGCTTGGGATACCTTACTTAAAGCACGTGCTATAGAAAACATGAGTTATTGTATTGGTGTTAATCGTGTTGGAAATGACGATAATAACCATGAATATTCTGGACATTCGGCTGCTTATGATGGCTTAGGAACACAACTAACATCTCTGGAAGATGATGATGAAGGTATAGAGATAGTTACTTTAGATAAAAAACATATATCCACAATTAGAAATAAGCTGAGGTTTTTAGATGACAGAGACAGTTTTACTGTAAAATAAACGTTACTATTTGCTCAGAAAAAGCTCTGACTTCAATCTCTTTTGTATCGTGACTAACACGTTCTGGTTGTAATTTCTTTAAATAATTTCCTGAATCGTATTTTCTGTTTTTGTTAGAATCAAAAATAACTCTAAGAAAATAGTTTCCAGGATTTAGGCTTAAAAAATCTATTGGTTTTGAAGCGTCTTCTGCGTATTGTTCGGCTTCAATTTCACCTCTTTGGTCAACCAATTGCACAATTACTGGGTAAGTAGCATTTTGCAAATTAACACGTATTTCACCATAATCTATTTCAGCTTTCGTACGAACATTAAAGTTGAGTGTGTCGTTTCTATCCTCAAAGAAATCGGTAAATGCACCTGGAAGCAATTTAAAACTATAAGCGTTATCTTCAGTTTTATCAAAGCTAAAGTTATAGATATTGTTTAATGCGTCTAATTTTGTAGAAAAAGCAACATTGGTAGAGTCTTTATCAAGAATGGTAATCTTACTTTCATCTATTGCCGCAAATGGTGTTGTTCCTTGTAATTGAAAATCTTCTACTAATTTCAATGTTCTAGCTTCGATTGGTTTAATTATCAAAGTGTCCTTTTTTAGGTCCCTTATATTTACTTTAAAGGTGTCTTCATAGCCTTTATTCAACACTCTAAACATTAAGGAATCTACTTCAAAATTAGGTTTATACCAATAATTAAGTGTGTCTTTATCTGTTTCTTTGGTAATAACAGTTTTAAAATCTGAAGGTGCTTGAGATAATAACTCAATGGTCATTTTTTTTGCATCGCCTTCGTATCCAAAAGCAATCTTATTTCCAGAAACAAGACTAGGTCTTACTGCTTTAAAATCTGGTATTTCCTTGAATAAATTGAGTTCATAAATAGAATCAGACGGCACAGTAATAAATTCTTTTTTAAAAGCTATTTTATCTGTTTTTTGCTGAAAAGTATAGTTCCCATTTTCTTCTTTTAAAGCAATCATTAAATACTTACCAGCTTTTAAATTCTCCAATTTAAAAGTAGTAACACTATCGAGTGTATTGGTAATATACTTTGGCTTTTCTTTGTAAATAATGGAATCGTTAAAGGTCTCATTCACTTCATAAAGCATAACCGAAACAAAATCGTCTGGCTCTCTTTCAAATGAGTTTTTTACAAATCCACCAATACTCAAAGAGTCTATATAACTCCCCGTTGAAAATACATAACGATAATACGGATAAGGATTGCCTTCGTTATTATCAACTATACTTGTTCCAAAATTAATGGCATAAGTTGTGTTTTCTTGTAAAGTGTCTAGAATTTTAATAGTAATATATTTACTTGCTGAACCCAAAGGTGTAATCTCTGGTGCAGGCTCCATTGGAGGCGAAATAATTAACTGCTTCTGTAAGTCGTTAAGCTTAATATACTCGTCAAAATATATCTTAATTTCTTTAGCATTAAAGTTTATTGAGTTATTATCAGGAACAGACTTTTCAATTTCTGGTGGTGTTACATCTTTTTCTCCACCTGAAGGAGTGCCTCGGTTTGCGCAATTAAATAGCACCAAACAAA
Organism: Gaetbulibacter sp. S0825; assembly: GCF_011777505.1. Taxonomy (GTDB): domain Bacteria; phylum Bacteroidota; class Bacteroidia; order Flavobacteriales; family Flavobacteriaceae; genus Pontimicrobium. The sequence continues at coordinate 376,803 of NZ_JAATJT010000001.1, forward strand.
TAACAAGCGAAAGAGATAAATTCGAGAAAAAACTGCGCATTAAATCAATTATTTAGGCAAATTAACGACTTATTTATATAAACGAAAAAAGTTATACCTAAAACATATAGCTTTTAAGTTTTTTCAGTTGTTCTTTTTTCCTTTCTCTGTGTTAAAACTCTAAACCGTAGCTTAGGCTATGCTTGAAAGTTTTTCCTTGATAAAGAAAAAAAATCCTGCCTCAAAATTCCCCAAAAGCTATATGTTTTAGGTATATTAAGCAATTGCCATAGTGGCAAGACTTATTTTAACATTGCTAGCTTTTACTAACTCCGTTGTACAAGCTTCAATTGTTGCTCCTGTGGTAATAATATCGTCCACCAATAATATATGTTTGTTAGTAATGATGTCAAGATTAGTGATACTAAAAACTTCGTTGTTATTATTCCATCGTGCTATACGTTCTTTAAATACTTGAGTTTTAGTAGAGGTTGTTTTTAAAAGTACGGAATCAATATATGGTACATTTAATGCTTGAGCTATTTCTTGTCCAAATTTTTCAACCTGATTATAGCCTCTCTTTTTAAGTTTCTTTTTATGTAAAGGCACTGGAATTACAGCATCAACTTGTTTATAAGCTTCAATGGTTTTTAGCTCATTACCAAGCCACTTTCCTAAAAAAACACCAATATCTTCATAACCTCTATATTTTAAACCATGCAATAAATGTTGTACCATTCCCTTTTTATGGAAATGTAAAAGTGCTGTTGCATTTTCTAATTCTACACGTCCATAAAGTACTTTTTTTACATCATCTTCAGCTTTAAAATGATAATTGGTTACAGGCAAATTATGTCTGCATTCAGTACAAACATACGCTTCATTATCGGCTAACAAATTATTGCAAGCGTAACATACTTTTGGGAAAAACAAGTTTAACAAGTTTTTTACCATTTGAACGATTAAAATTAGTTACTACAAACTTAATATATATTTTCGCATCAATTAATTAACCCTCCAACCAATAATAGTGTATAATGATAGTTAACCCTCAAGTATTTAACTATAGATTTACTATAGGAACCTTAGTGGTTGCTTTTACAGTTTTAGCTGCTTACAGTTACACTAGCTATACGTCTGCACAATCTAAAGAAGATTTTTTAAATCAAGAAAAAAAGCTTTTGGAAAATCAAATTTCTAAAGTCATATCTGGTTATGATGAACTTGACGATGCTAATAAAAATTTGAAATCGGAATTAGACAACACAAAAAACATCATTGCCCAAACTCAAGATTCTTTAAAAGAATTACAAGCTGACATGTTTTTGATTCATAAGTATCGTGATGAGTTGCTATCGCTAAAAAAACAACAATCAAACTTGATTAAGAAAGGTGACTCTTTTTTGGCTATTAATGCAGAATTATCTAAACAAAACACTTCTATTTCAAGACTATTAGATAAGCAAATTGATGTTATTTCTAATTTAAAAGAAGATAAGAAAAAACTAGATAACAATATTAAATTAGGAGCTTTAGTTACAGCAAATTCGTTTGAGGCAAACGCTTTTTCAATAAAAAACTCTGGAGAGATTGTAAAAACAACAAAAGCTAGTAAAACTAAAAATATTAGTGTGGCCTTTGTCTTAGCAGAAAACCCATTAGCAACACCTCAAGAAAAAGAATTTTATATTCAAATTATTGGCCCAGACAATAATGTAGTTGCAGATAAAGGTGCTATCGAATTTGATACATCATCTTTAATCTATAGCCACAAAACAAATGTTTTATATAATAAAGCGACTTTAGAAGTATCGGCTAATATTGAAACCAATAAAACGCTAGAATCTGGACGTTATATTGTAAATATTTTTGACAATAATAGACGAATAGGAGCTACTGAAATAATTTTACTATAATTCAATAAATAATTTTTAAGTAACCGTTCCATTTGTTTGGAACGGTTTTTTATTTTTGCACCATGGCACATCAAGACGATAAATTCAAAAAAGTAATATCTCACGCAAAAGAGTACGGTTATGTATTTCAGAGTAGCGAAATATATGATGGTTTAAGTGCAGTTTACGATTATGCACAAAATGGCGTTGAGCTCAAAAAAAATATACGTGATTATTGGTGGAAAGCCATGGTACAAATGCATGATAATATTGTAGGATTGGATGCTGCCATATTTATGCATCCAACCACTTGGAAAGCATCTGGACACGTTGATGCTTTTAACGATCCTTTAATTGATAACAAAGATTCTAAAAAACGATATCGTGCCGATGTGTTGATTGAAGACTACTGTGCCAAAATTGAAGCTAAAATTGAAAAAGAAGTCAAAAAGGCTGAAAAACGTTTTGGTGATGCTTTTAATAAAGAAGAATTTGTATCAACAAACGGCAGAGTATTAGGTTATCAAGAAAAAATAAATACCATTCTATCAAGAATGGCAAAGTCTTTAGAAAATGAAGATTTAGCAGATGTAAAAGCCTTAATTGAAGAACTAGAAATTGCCGACCCTTTAACAGGAAGTAAAAATTGGACTGATGTAAAGCAGTTTAATTTAATGTTTGGAACTAAACTTGGTGCTTCTGCTGATAGTGCTATGGATTTATACTTACGTCCTGAAACTGCCCAAGGTATTTTCGTGAATTTTTTGAATGTTCAAAAAACTGGACGTATGAAAATTCCGTTTGGAATTGCTCAAACAGGAAAAGCCTTTAGAAACGAAATCGTAGCGCGCCAATTTATTTTTAGAATGCGTGAATTTGAGCAAATGGAAATGCAGTTTTTTGTAAAACCAGGCACTCAAAAAGAATGGTATGAAAAATGGAAAGAAACGAGGCTTAAATGGCATCTTTCTCTTGGTTTAGGTGCAGAAAACTACCGTTTTCACGACCATGAAAAATTAGCGCACTATGCTGATGCAGCAGCAGATATTGAGTTTAAATTCCCATTTGGATTTAAAGAATTAGAAGGAATTCATTCACGTACAGATTTCGATTTAAAAGCTCATGAAGAACATTCTGGAAAGAAGCTACAGTATTTTGACCATGAAGACAACAAGAGTTATGTGCCTTATGTGGTAGAAACATCTATTGGTTTAGATAGAATGTTCCTTGCTGTATTCTCAAACTCATTACAAGAAGAAGAGCTAGAGAATGGTACTACAAGAACTGTATTGAAATTACCTGCGGTTTTAGCACCAACAAAAGCAGCTGTTTTACCTCTGATTAAAAGAGATGGACTACCAGAAGTGGCTCGTAAAATTGTAGAAGATTTAAAATGGGATTTCTCTGTTGATTATGATGAAAAGGATGCCGTTGGAAGACGCTACAGACGACAAGATGCTAACGGAACCCCATTTTGTATTACAGTAGATCATGACACCTTAGAAGACAACTCGGTAACTATAAGACATCGTGACACAATGGAGCAAAAGCGTGTGAAGATTGAAGAGCTACGAGATATTATTAAACAAGAAGTAGATGTGAAATCTTGGTTGATGAAGATGTAAACTTCATAAAGCAATAACAAAAAAAAGCCTCAAATTATATTGAGGCTTTTTTTATATGGTATGTTCTTAAAACCTATATCCAATAGCAATACCTCCACGACCAACAACTTCAATATCACTATTACCAAGTAAATCTCTTCCTATTCCTAAATATATTTCGGCAATAAAACCTCGTTTGGTGACAAACTTTGCACCTGCAGAAATACCAACTGCAAAATCGGTGTATTTTTCTTCAACATAAGTATCAAAAGGACCTTCATTGCTATAATAAAATTCATCTTTCCCAGAATGTAACATTGTAAATGCTTCCACAAAAAAACCTTGTGCATACTTTTTAGAAAAAAAATGTCTGTAATACGGTGTGATTGAAAACGTTCTATATTCATCTAATCCAGTATCATAATCATCCCCTAAACTAATAAGTGTCCCGACACCAAATGATGATTCTTCATTAATGATTCTTTCATAACCAAAATCTAGCCATTTAAAGCCTATTAAATTGGTCATGTTTAATTTTAATTCATCTCTTTTCGAAGTATCGAAATCATTGTTTGTTTCTTGTGAAAAAGACATCAATGTACAAAGTAATGTGATTAAGAGAATTGGTTCTTTCATTTAGTTTAGTTTTTAGTTCAACAAGATTTATCAATAATCATGCCTTTGTAAGATGTTTCTTTAATTAAAAGGTTGCGTATTATTTTTAAAGAATATTCAAGTTCTTTTATTCGCCACTAGACAAAAGCATAAAAGCACCTTTAGCAAGCACTTGCTTACCTCTAAAATCTTCAATGTTTAAAACTTCAATAAAATCTTCAGTTTGTTTTCCAACCTCAACCTTTGTTTTTTCAAAAATGTAATCGTCTTGTTGTTTTTCTAGAACTAGTGCATAAAAATCCCCATCAATTTCTGCTACTGCTCCTTTTGGGAAAGCATTCCCTTTAGAAGCATCTGTGATAATTTGAGCTTCTACAAACATGCCTGTAACAAAAGACGAGTTTTCATCATCTTCAATATGTCCATGTATTTTTATGGTTCTATTTGCTGTGTCGATTGAAGTTCCGACCAAATAAACTTCGGCAGTAAAAATATCATTGGTTGCTTCTGGAATTTTAAAACTAATTGGTTGCTCTTTCTTTATTTTTAAAATATCTTTCTCAAAAACCATTAGCTCCAAATGAATATGGTCAGTATTCACTATTTCTAGTATTTCATTTGATGCAGATACATAAGAACCATTACTTACATTTACTTTAGTAATAGATCCTGCAATTGGTGCATACAAATTTATGGTCGATGAAATTTTATCGTTCTCAACATTTTGTGGATTAATATTAAGCATTTTTAACTTTTGTTTTAAACCATTGTAATGTGCCAAATTACTTTTGTAATCACTCTCAGCTTTTAGGTAGTTTTTTTGAGAAGTGATATTCTCTTTATACAAAGTGGATTGTCTTTCAAACTCCGACTTTAAATAGGCGAGTTGATTAGAAACTTCTAAATAGTTTTGTTGCAACTCTACAAATTCTGGATTTTCTAGTGTCACTAACAATTGCCCTTTTTTAACTTCATCACCAATTAAAAGTGGCGTATTTTTAATATACCCTTCCATAAATGTAGTGATACTTGCTCTACTAGATGGAGGTACGTCTATAAAACCTGTAGCAGTTATTGTTTGATTAAAATCTTGCATGGATAGTTCACCTAGAGCCATGTTTTCTGATTCAAACTGAGATGCTGAAATAACAACCTCCTCCTGATGACTTTGACTTTCAATGCTAACTTCTGTTTCTTTTTCATTATTCCCACAAGACAAAATGACTAGTAAAAATAAAATGCTATATATATGTTTCATGTTATTATTTTATAATATTAAGTGATTAATGGCTATGACTGTTTGATTGTATTGATTTAAATTATCTAAATAACTAAGCTCAATCTCTTTTGCATTTTCAATACTTTGGATGAATTGAAAAAAGTCTATTTCTCCGTGCTTAAAGCTTTGTTCGGCTGTTTTTATAATCTCCTCGGAAAGATGCTTGCCTTGAGTTTCATAATATATAAGTGCTTCATCAAGTTGCTCTAATTTTGCTAATAGTGTACTAAACTCTGCTTCATAACTTAAACTGTAATTTTTTTGCTGTTCTTCAGCAACTTTAAGAGCCAGTTTAGAAGCTTTAATTTTTGATGAATTTCCGCTAAACAACAATGGTATTTTAAGTCCTATTTGATAACCATTTATGCTTGAGTTTAAAGTACTGTTTGTGCCTTGAAAATACTCGAAACTTACATCTGGCAATAAATTTTGCGATTCTAAATTGATTGCTGAATTGTAGTAATCTTTAGAGCTTTCAAAATATGTTAACCCAACATTAGGGCTGTTAAGTGTTCTTTCTAATTCTAGCCTATTAGGAGCTTGAGTTTTAAATGAAGATACATCAGATTGCACTACTTTATTAAGCTGATGTTGGGCAGCAATAATTTCCTTTGATGCTTGCCCTAATAACATTTCTATTTGACGTTGTTTTGATTTAGCTGAAATCATTTCTAGATAATTGGTTTCGCCTAGTTCGAAACGTCTTTCAGAAGCTTTTGCAAAATCTTTATACAAACTATCTAAATATTGAATAGTTGCAACTTTTTCGTTGGTATATACTAATTGATAATAAGCTGAATACACATCTCTTTTAACCTTTAACAATTGAATGTTGTACTCTGCTTCTGCTATGCTTTGTGCTGCCTTATTAAGCTTTTTTTGAGCAAAATACACCGTTGGAAATTTGAAATCTTGTGAAACTCCAAAGACTTTTAATGGTTCATTGTTTATGGCTAGATTGCTCTCATCATAATTATAATAAACATTTGTTTTATCAAAACTAAACGCACTGCTTACCAAAGCTTCTTTCTCTTCAACCGTTAATGCTGATGCTTTTAAAGATGCATTGTTTTCTATTGCTTTGGCTAACACTTCATCAATAGTTATTGGCTTTGTTTGTGCGTTCATTTGAAATGCAAACAATAATAGCAAAGTGCTTATTATTGTATTTTTATTCGTCTTCTTAATCTTAATAGTTTCAAACCAAGAATACAATACAGGCAACACGACAAGGGTTAGTATTGTTGCTGTAATTAAGCCTCCAATAACAACTGTTGCTAATGGACGTTGTACCTCAGCTCCAGCACTCGTAGAAACTGCCATCGGCAAAAACCCCAACGCTGCTGCCATTGCTGTAAGCAGTACAGGTCTTAATCGTTCGGTGGTGCCTTTAATAATTAGTTCTTTCATATTCGTAATTCCAGATTCTTTTAAAGATTTAAAATGCTCAATAAGCACAATACCATTTAATACTGCAATACCGAAAAGCGCTATAAAACCAACACCTGCCGATATACTAAAAGGCAAATCTCTAGCCCAAAGTAATAATACACCTCCAACTGCAGCAAGTGGAATTGCAGAATAAACCATTAATGCTTCTCTTACTGAGCCAAAAGCAAAATACAAGAGAATAAAAATTAGAAATAAGGCTACTGGAACAGCTACTTTTAATCTAGCTGTCGCATTTTGCAGATTTTCAAATTGTCCTCCATAGGTAATGCTATAACCAGCTGGTAATTTTAAGTTGGCATCTATTAGTTGACTTACATCATCTACAACCGATTGCAAGTCACGATTCCTAACATTAATACCAACAACAATACGTCGTTTGGTGTCATCTCTAGAAATTTGAGCAGGACCTTTGGTATATTTAATCTCTGCTAATTCACTAAGTGGAATTTTCAATCCATTGGGTGTGTCGACATATAAATTTTGGAGGTTTTCAATCCCTTTACGTTGCGATTGGTCAAGACGCAATACCAAATCGAAGCGTTTTTCTCCTTCAAAAACACTTCCTATAGCTTCTCCTGCAAATCCCATTGAAATAATTTGATTCAGGTCAGAAATATTTAAACCATACCTTGCAATTTTACTTCTATTATATATTACGCTCATTTGTGGTAATCCTTCAACTTTTTCAACTGTAATATCCGAAGCACCTTCAACATCATTAATTAAACTTCTAATCTCATTCGCTTTATCTGCTAGAATTTCTAAATCTTCACCAAAAATTTTAATGGCCACATCTGCTCTCACTCCAGTAACCAATTCATTAAAACGCATTTCAATGGGTTGCGTAAACTCAACTTCCATATTTGGAATTATGGCAAGTGCTTCTTTAAACTTATCTGCCAATTCATCTTTTGTGGATGCTGAAACCCATTCTTTTTTAGGCTTTAGTTTTATTATCACATCACTTTCCTCCATAGACATTGGATCTGTTGGGACTTCGGCTGCACCAATTCTTGTTACTACTTGTTCTACTTCTGGGAATTGCTCTAATAACGTGTTTTCAATTTTTGTTGTGATTTCAATAGTTTTTGTTAGTGATGTTCCTGTTTTTAAAACTGGTTGAATAACAAAATCCCCTTCATCTAACGTTGGCACAAATTCGCCTCCCATTCTAGTAAAAATCCAAGAGCTAAAAACTAAAAGAATGGTTGCTAAACCTATAACTATTTTTTTATTATTTAAGGCCCAATTTATTGTTGGCTTATACCAAGAAGTTATTTTTTTCATTAACCTATAAGAAAAATTTGTTGAGGATTTTTTAGAAGGTTTTAAAAACATAGAAGCTATAACAGGAACATAGGTTAAACACAAAATCATGGCTCCAATCAACGCAAAACTAAAAGTAAGCGCCATTGGTTTAAACATCTTGCCTTCAATACCACTTAATGACAAAATTGGAATAAAAACTATAAGGATAATCAGCTGACCAAAAATGGCCGAGTTCATCATTTTAGATGCGCTATTTAAGGTGACATTATCTATTTCTTCTTGTCTTGCAACACCGCTTAGGCTAGAAATCTTATCACTTTGCCTTACAATTTGAAACGCTATAAACTCAACAATAATCACAGCTCCATCGATAATAATACCAAAATCAATAGCTCCCATACTCATTAAGTTGGCATCAATTTTAAATATGTTCATTAAGGTAATGGCAAACAATAAACTTAACGGAATTACTGAAGCAACAACTAATCCAGAGCGTAAATTACCAAGTAATAAAACCACTATAAAAATGACTATTAAAGAGCCCAAAATTAAATTTTCGGCAACGGTCGTGGTCGTTTTTTTAATAAGTTCGCTTCGCTCCAAAAATCCATTAATATAAACACCTTCTGGCAAGGTTTTTTGGATTGATGCCACACGTTCTTTAACTGCATCAATAATTTGTTTGGAGTTTCCGTGCTTAATCATCATGATTTGTCCAAGCACTTTTTCACCTTCTCCATTTCCAGTAATAGCACCAAATCGAGTAGCACTTCCAAAGCCTACATTAGCAATGTCCTTTATATAAATTGGTAAGCCATTATTATTTTTTACTACAATATTTTCAATATCATTTAGCTTTGATATTAACCCTTCGCCTCGAATAAAAAAGGCTTCATTAGCTTTCTCAATATAGCCTCCACCTGCAACACTATTGTTTTTCTCTAAAGCTGTATATATATCAGAAATGGCAATATTCATTGCCTTAAGTTTTTGCGGATTAATGGCCACTTCGTACTGCTTTAAATGCCCTCCCCAAGTATTCACCTCAACAACTCCTGGAATACCAGACAACTGTCGTTTTACTATCCAATCTTGAATGGTTCGTAAATCGGATGTTGTGAATTTGTCTTTAAATTCAGGTTTTACATCCAATGTGTATTGATATATTTCACCCAAACCTGTAGTTATTGGTCCCATTTCAGGTGAGCCGAAGCCTTTAGGAATTTTTTCGGAAGCTGATTTAATTTTTTCTGCAATTAATTGTCTCGGCAAATACGTTCCTAAATCGTCATCAAAAACAATAGTAACAACAGATAGTCCGAACTTTGAAACCGACCTTATTTCATTAACTCCAGGTAAATTAGCCATTTCCAGTTCTACTGGATAGGTTATAAATTGTTCAACATCTAAAGTTGATAGGTTTCTGGATGTAGTTAATACCTGTACTTGGTTATTGGTAATATCAGGAACAGCTCCAATAGATATTCTTGTTAGGGAAAAAATTCCAAAACCAATAAGTATTGCTGTAAAAAGTAATATAATCAGCTTATTTTTTAAACTAAATCGAATAATATTTTCTAACATAATTCATTGTAAAATGTGATGTAAGCTATATGAAAATAGCTTATAAATAAATGATTTTAATCAGTAATGAATTATGTTAACCGTGGTGGTTGAAAAACAGAATGCTTTTCAAATAAAGAATAAGAATCTTTATAAAAGAAGGTTTTTGAAGCATCAACAAATGCATATTCTTTTAGTTCAAATGCTGTAGAATGCTGCATAAAAATAGTAGGTGAATGGTGACATGTTTGCTGATCATGCTTAAACGGAAGGTCTTCGTGTTCTTTATGTTCCTTGCTATGGTTTTTGAATTCTTCGCCATAATGTTCTGCTATGAACTCAAAAAAACTATCTCCATATTGTTCTTGATGAAAAGAAGCATGCTCCAAAAGTGTATTTAGCTTTGAAATATCATCAAAACCAATATTGAAACTTTGAAAAAGTATCAGATTTGCAAATATTATGGAAAATAACTTTGTCATATCGTTCATCAAAAGTAAACAAAAAACTGAAAACTATTGATACCTAGGTTACATTCAATCTAATTGAAGATTTAAAAATAGGCTTTTAATTGTATGGTTCCTGTATGAATGGTTTTACTCAATTCGCTTTTTCTTCCAAAATAATTAATATTTAAATCTAGAAATTTTGTTAATTTTTTTTGAGCTAGCAAGTTCCATGTGAAGTTTTTTCCTGGTTGTAAACCTTCCATCATTTGATAACCGACTGGCGAATTTGAATTGCCCTGAAACTTGTTTGAAAAGTAATTTACTTCGGCAGTTATTGCAGCCTTTTGGCTATTAGCTAGTGCAAATGACACGCCATATTTTTGTTGAGTTAATGTTTCTAAATTTCCTATAGTATTTTCTTTATTTGCATATTGGTAAAACACATCAAATCGAGTAGTGTCATTAAATAAATAGGAGAGTTTTGGATTTAGTTTTGTTTCATCAATATTATAGTTTTTACTCACAAAATTCTCACTTATACTTTCGTTGTTATTGAATGCTGAATCTAAGTTTAGTAACCATGTATTAGCAATTTTATGGTTAAAATTAAATTGGTGGCTCTTCAAATTATTTTCAATAAAACCAAACGATAATACATTTCTAGATTTGTTCGATAAATATGCATACGAAGAAGTATAATGCTGTTTCCCTCTATTGAAGAAAAATACATTTCTAAAATTTAATTGCAACCCTAATTGATTTTCTGCTTCACTCTCAAAAGGGTTTAAATTGAAATTATTGCCTTCTCTTTTTATTTTTCTATCAATTAAATAAGAGGTTTGATTATAAAAATGAGACCAAAATTTTTGGCTTGCATTTTCAGAAGACGACCAAACCGAAGGATTAATAGTTAACGTTTGACTCAGCCTATTTTGGTGTGTTTTTAAGAATACTTGATTTGGCAATAAAACTCTAATATATTGTCCTTGGTCTTGAAATTGTGCCAATTCAAATTCTTCTAATTCTTGAATCCCATTGTTGTTATAATCAATCCAAGTGTAAGCTCCTTGTCCTGGTTCTACCTCAACATAAGTAAATTGTTGTTGAGGCAAGGTTCCTGAGTTGGTTTCAAAAATGGTATTCCATAATACAATTTGCTTAAATAGTTTTTGGTTGAACTGAATTCTTGAATTTAGAGATGGCGAATCATCAATAGAATTATCCTCGCTTTTTAAAACTCGATAATTTGCGTAAATGCCTAAATTGGTGTTATTATTCTGAATAAGTTTTGAACGCACATAATATGTATTAGAGGTATTTACTTTTTGAAGCTGACCATTTTTAATACTGTCATTTACCCTGTTTTTATAACCAACTTCTACAAATACGTTGGTACTATCACCAATTCCTGTAAACACTTCATAAGATGAGAATTTTTGACTTAATGACGTTAATGTATTCGTTGCTTTTTCTTTTTGCTCGTTATCTTCAATAGCTACTTTAGTACCTACCCAACCATTTTTTAAATTATAGGCAATTCTATTAAAAGACCTTGAGAATTCAGAAGTATTTAAACTTGAGTTAGCTGTTAAAAAACTTGAATTTGAAAAGATGTTGAACCTTCCTAATCTTAAATCAACTAAAACAACATGACGATTTCCATTAAAGTTTTCAGAATATCCTAAATGCTCAAATTGATAGGTAGCTATACCTTTATTACCATGAACTAGCTGCAACCCTGTTTTAAATAATTGTTGATTCCCTAAAGGCATATCCAAGTTCCAATCTCTATTAAATTCAGCATTGTATAATCGCTCAATGGTTTTAAAGTCTTTTTGAATATAATCGCCATCTACAAAAGCGTTTAAATTCCACAGACTATCATTTTTAATAATGCTTTGCGTGATTTTTAACTTTCCAGCAAATCCATTATTGTCAGCATCATCTAATGTCGAAAATAAATTAAGGTCGTTTTTACTTGCTGAAATTTCAAAATCAATACTCGTTTTTTCTGAAGGCGTATAGGAGCCATTAACTACAGCCATTTGTAGTTTTGTCGGTGCAATTAACTGGACAACTGGCTCATAATTTCCTTGAGGTACGCCTAAAATTGGTGCTACATATTCGTAAATTGTTGTAATAGCATTGGTATTACTCACCACATAATTCCCTTGGTTTTCGCCAACTAATGAAAACCTTACATTAAATAATTCATCGTTTGGGTCATTAGAAAACACGAATGCTTCAACGCCACTTATAATTTCTTTCTTGTAAAGAATTCTATTTTCATTAAAAGCTTCTGGTACTGCTGAAGGTGCTACCATCAACCCATTATCGTCTCCAGCATCTTTTAAAACCTGTACTTGATCAGTAGATAAGTTTTGCTGTAAGGGCTGATTTTTAGCATCGTTTTCGGTGTAAACTGAAGCGCCTATTTTTAGTTTCTCACTTTGGTAATTTCCTCCTCCATAACCAACAAACCTAGAATAATTTCTATCACTAAATTGATAATCTATTACTATACGCATTTCGGAAGTAATAGGATAAGTTGCATTGAAAATAATTTCACCAGCATTGTAGTCTATGATATAGTCCTTATTTTCTCCTCGCTCTAAAGCAATCCCATTTACATAAACAGTTTCACTTCCAGATACAATTAACACAAATAATTCGCCATTTTGCCCTTGTAATTTATAGGGTCCTTGATTGCCTTCTTGCCCATTAAATTTACTACTACTAAATTGTCCTCGCACCAATGCACCAGCTGCAAAAATATTCGACTTAGAATCGTCTCCGTTTAGATTAGCATTAATGGATAGGCCTTGAACACGTTTAGAAAATCGCCCAAAATAAGACCCTGTGTTTTGTAAATCAATATCTCCAGCGCGAATGTTCCATGTGTCACTATATAACTCAATAAATATTTGATCAAACTCGTCCAATCGTTGTGAATAACCACTTTCTTGTAGCGGAATATTGGCGTCTTGTATAGAAGCCCTTAAAGAGACTTTATCATTTAACTTCCCTGAAATTTGTAAATCTAATTCACTGTTTAAAACCGAATTTTGATTATTCCCAACAGTAATACCTCTGGAAATACTTCCTGATGTTGTCAACCCATCAAAAGGAATAAAACCATTGGTTTCGCTTGGTTGTGATAACTTATATAGTTTATCTAGATTATCTGTGTTTTCAACAATAATGCTCTCATCTAATTGCTTGTACGTTTTCGTTAAAAAATCTGGATAGCGTAAATACTCAATAATAATGGAGTCTGTTTCTATGGGTTTTTTAAACGTTAAAAGTGCTTTTGAAAAATCAATACTATAGAAAGTTGAATCTAAAGTAATTCCATTTTTAAGTTTTACTAAAAATTTACTAGAATTAATACTTACACTATCAACCAAAATAGAATCCTTTACAATAACTTTTTTAGTCTTGTAATTAGAGGTTTGCTCTTGAGAAAAACTCAAAAAGCAAAAGAAAAAAAAGAAAAAAGGTAATGTTACTTTCATCTAGTATGATAAACTAAAAAGCTTGTGAAATATTTTGTTGATAGTTTTAGTTAAAACTCCTTTAAAATTATAGTGTAAAAGTACAGCATTATTTATTTTAGCTGAAACCAATATTTTAATGAAAATCATTTCTTATAACGTCAACGGAATTCGCGCAGCAATTAACAAAGGTTTTATAGATTGGTTACAAAGTGCAAATCCAGATGTAATCTGCTTACAAGAAATAAAAGCTTTAGAAGAACAGCTAGATTTATCAGTTTTTGAAGATGTTGGATACAAGCATAATTATTGGTTCAGTGCTCAAAAAAAAGGATATAGTGGTGTTGCTATTTTAAGTAAAACCGAGCCTGATCATGTAGAATATGGTACTGGAATACCAACTATGGATTTTGAAGGACGAAATATTCGTGCCGATTTTGGTGACCTTTCGGTAATGAGTATGTACTTACCTTCTGGAACTAATATGGAAAGGCTTGAGTTTAAGTTTAATTACATGGACGAAATTAAAGAGTATTTAACTTCTTTAAGGCAAAGTAAACCCAATTTAGTTGTTTGTGGTGATTATAATATTTGCCACGAAGAAATTGATATTCACAACCCTAAAATGAAAAATGTTTCAGGCTTCTTACCTGAAGAACGTGAATGGTTAGGAAGATTTATCAATAGCGGATTTATAGACTCTTTTAGGTACTTAAATAACGATTTACAACAATATAGTTGGTGGAGTTATCGTGCTAATGCTAGAGCAAATAATAAAGGTTGGCGTCTAGATTACGCAATGGTTACAGAGCCATTACAAGAAAATATTAAAAGAGCCGTTATACTCACTGAAGCAGTGCATAGCGATCACTGTCCAATTTTAGTAGAAATAAAAAAATAATCAAATCTATAAATAACCTAATAACAAAAAAACCACAGTTATGATTAAAAAAATGTCATTAATAGTAATAATAACAACTCTTGCGATTTCTTGTGTGTCTCCGAAAGTTTATAAAGAACTTGAAGATAAATACTCAAACTTAAAAAAAGAGCACAGACAATTATCGGATGATAATGAAACACTTCAAAATGCTAAAACCAAATTAGAAAATAGTCTAAAAGACCTTCAGAAAAACTATGACGATGCTGTTTCTACTCGCGATAAATTGCTAAGTGAATACAATGCGTTAAAGGCTAATTATGATAATTTAACTGCGTCGTATGATGCTTTAGAAAAAAATAGTTCGGCTGCCATAGCAGATAACGTAAAAAAGAACAGAGAATTATTAGCACAGTTAGAAGCTAAAGAGCAAGCACTTGCTGCTGAAAACTCACGATTGGAAGCACTTAAAAAACAATTAGAAGACAGATCTAATCGTGTAGCTGAATTAGAAAGTGTTATTGCGGCAAAAGACAAAGCCATGACCGATTTAAAAAATGCCATTTCAAGAGCATTAACCGATTTTGAAGGTAAAGGCTTAACCGTTGAGCAGCGTGATGGGAAAGTATATGTTTCTATGGAAAATAAACTTTTGTTTAGTTCAGGAAGTTGGGCGGTAGGAACAGAAGGAAGAAGAGCAGTACAGCAACTTGGTGCTGTATTAGCAGACAATCCTGAAATTGCCATTTTAATTGAAGGACATACCGATAATGTACCATACAAAGGCAACTCTCAACTAAGTGGCAACTGGGATTTATCAACTAAACGAGCTACTGCTATTGTTAATATTCTAAGAGAAAATGCCAATATAAATCCAGAAAACTTAACAGCAGCTGGACGTGGTGAATATGCTCCTATTGCAACCAATGATACTGCTGAAGGAAAAGCAAAAAATAGACGTATTGAAGTTATTTTAACGCCTAAGTTAGATGAACTTTCAAAATTGTTAAGCGATATATAACTAATAACGTCATTGCGAGAAGTGAGCGACGAAGCAATCTGCCAGTCATGTTCTAATACTTTGAGAGAGATTGCCACATCAAACAAGTTTGCTTCGCAATGACGGAAAACAATAATAATTAAAAAGAAGCTCCCACTTTTTGGGAAGAACTATGAAATACACCAACTTACCAAACACAAATATAAAAGTCAGTAAAATATGCTTAGGCTCTATGACTTGGGGCAACCAAAATACCGAAGCCGAGGGTCATGCACAACTAGACTATGCCTTTGACAATGGCGTTAATTTTATTGATACTGCCGAGTTATATCCTGTTCCAGCTGAAGCAAAAACTAGCGGAAGAACAAGTGAAATAATTGGCACATGGTTACAAAAAACAAGAAATCGTGATAAAGTAATTTTAGCAAGTAAAATTGCTGGAGGTGGTGACTATACGGCACATATTAGAACTACTGGCTTTGTAAAAGGAATTAAAGATGCTGTAAACAATGAGTTAAAACGTTTACAAACCGATTATATAGATTTATTTCAACTACATTGGCCAGAACGTGAAACCAATACGTTTGGCGTAAGAGATTACACTCATAATCCAAACGATTCTTGGCAAGATAATTTTAATGAAGTACTTCATGTATTGGATGATGTTATTAAGGAAGGTAAAATTAGACACATTGGCTTATCAAACGAAAAAGCTTGGGGAACCATGCGTTATTTAGAAGAATCTAAAACTCATAATTTACCAAGAATGATAACCATTCAAAATGCCTATTCGTTATTAAACAGAGTGTTTGAAGGCGATATGGCAGAAATAGCCATGAGAGAAAACATTAAATTATTAGCCTATTCACCGTTGGCATTTGGTGTGTTATCTGGAAAATATATTAAAGGTATTGCTGCTGATAATTCTCGATTAAAATTGTTCCCAAGGTTTGCACGATATAGTAGCGAGCAATCTACCGAAGCAACAAAGCAATACTTACAGTTAGCTGAAGAGAATAATTTAAGTTTAACGCAAATGTCATTAGCATTTGTTAACCAAAGACCTTTTATTGCTAGTAATATTATTGGAGCAACAACAGTTGAACAATTAAAGGAAAACATAGATAGCATTAATGTAGAATTAAGCGATGAGCTTTTAGAAAAGATTAATGCTATTCATGCAGCTATACCTAATCCTGCTCCTTAATTGAAAAAAAAATGAAACAAAAAAGCCTTACTCAATGCGAGTAAGGCTTTTTTTATAATGTAATTACGTTACCATCTTTATCTTTAAAGTGGTACTCTAGATATGTGTAAGCATCTCTTGGCAATATTTTTACCCATTTTTTATGTTCAAAATACCATTTTGAACGTTGTGATGGAAAACCTTTTGTTAAAAAGGCTGCTATAAAAGGATGTGTGTTTAATGTCACCTTTTTATAGTCTTTTTTAATAATTAAGTCCAGATCATGCTTGATTTTTTCAACAATCTTAATTGGTGCTTCCACTTCTTTGCCATTAATACCATTAGGATCTTCCTCTCTGGTTTTAATTTTCATTTCAGGTCGTACACGCTGTCTGGTTATTTGTATCAATCCAAATTTACTTGGAGGTAAAATTTTATGTTTTGCTCTATCATCTTTCATTTCCTCGCGAAGATGATTAAAGAGCTTCCTTCTATGGTCAGCCGTATTCATGTCGATAAAATCGATAACAATAATGCCTCCCATATCACGTAAACGTAACTGTCTTGCTACTTCTGTTGCCGAAATTAAATTAACTTCTAGCGCTGTATCCTCTTGGTTTCTAGCTTTATTAGAGCGGTTTCCACTATTCACGTCTATAACATGAAGTGCTTCGGTGTGTTCTATCACCAAATATGCTCCTTTCGCCATAGAAACTGTTTTTCCAAAGGATGTTTTAATTTGTCTTTCTATTCCAAACTTTTCAAAAATTGGAACTTTAGACTGATACAACTTAACTATTGATTCTTTTTTTGGTGCAATTTCTTGCACGTAATCTTTAATTTGAATGTAAAGCGATTCGTCATCTACTACTATTGAGGAAAAAGAATCATTAAATATGTCTCTTAAAATTGAAGAGGCTTTATTCATTTCTCCTAATACTTTACTTGGATGACTTGCTCTTTGTAGCTTTTTACACATTGCGACCCAACGGTCATACAAATTTTGTAAATCTTTATCTAGTTCTGCTACTTTTTTGCCTTCTGCTACAGTACGTACTATTACACCGAATCCTTTTGGTGTAATACTTTTTAATAATCGTTTTAATCTATCTTTTTCTTCTTTGCTTTCAATTTTTTGAGAAATTGAAATACGATCAGAAAAAGGGACCAACACCAAATATCTACCTGCAATGGATATTTCCGAGCTAATTCTCGGTCCTTTTGTAGAAATTGGTTCTTTAACTATTTGCACTAATGCAGATTGATTTGATTTTAAGGCGTCATTAATTTTGCCGTCTTTATCAATATCTTTTTCAAATGGGAAATCTTTTAAAGAGTAATCTTTAAGTTTACCTGTGCTTACACGTTTTATGAATTTTAAAAGGGAAGGGAGTTTAGGTCCTAAATCATGATAGTGCAAAAATGCATCTTTTTCATAGCCTACATTAACAAATGCAGCATTTAAACCTGGTACAGATTTTCGGATTTTGGCTAAAAACACATCACCAACCGAGAAATTACTGTCATCCTCATCCTTTTGTAATTCAATAAGTTTTCCATCTTTTAATAAGGCAAAATCAACATTGTTTGAACTAGATCTAATGATCAATTCTTTATTCATTTTGTTAATTTTTATCCATCACGACCATTTTAATGTCACGACAGATGGATTAAACATATTATTTGATTCACAGGATTTTAATCCAGAAAATTCATGATTATGTTAGGTAGTAACATAATTAATACATGAATTTGATATCAAAGAACGATTTTTAAATAAAACTGAAAAAGTAGTTTTGCAACTACTTTTTCAAATTATTTTTTCTTGTGACGATTAGCGCGTCTTCTCTTTTTACGCTTATGCGTCGCTACCTTGTGTCTTTTACGTTTTTTACCACTTGGCATAAATAATGTTTTTTTTAATTAATACTTTTTTTTAATGTCTTATTTAACTTCAACATTTGCTTTTACACCTTCTACAAATACTTTTGCAGGCTTAAATGCTGGAATGTTGTGTGCTGGAATTTTAATAGTCGTATTTTTTGAAATATTTCTACCTGTTTTCTCTGCTCTTGTTTTTACGATGAAACTACCAAATCCTCTTAAGTAAACGTTATCTCCTCCTTCTAAAGAGTTTTTAACTTCCGTCATAAAAGTTTCTACTGTTGCTTGTACATCTCCTTTTTCAATTCCTAATTTCTCAGAAATTTTAGCTACTATATCAGCCTTCGTCATTGTTAATTATTTTTTAGGGTTATCTATTAATTCTAAGGGATGCAAATATATGTATTTTATATTCAATATTTCAAGCCTAAATCATTAAATTTTAACCCAATAAACGTTTATTTTTGCAGCTCATATAATTTTAAAATGATTTTTAATAAAATTTTAATTGATTGGTTCTCAGTACATAAACGTGAGTTGCCTTGGAGAAAAACTAAAAATCCTTATTTAATATGGCTATCTGAAATCATTTTACAACAAACGCAGATTAAACAAGGGTTGCCATATTATGAAGCTTTTGTGAGCAAATTTCCAACTGTAAATACACTTGCAAATGCTGAAGAATCAGTGGTCTTAAAGTTATGGCAGGGTTTAGGGTATTATTCTAGAGCTAGAAATTTACATTTTTCAGCTAAATACATTTTAAATGAATTACAAGGTGAGTTTCCCAAAACTTATAAAGAACTCCTTAACCTAAAAGGTGTTGGTGATTATACCGCAAGCGCCATTGCTTCTATTTGCTACAACGAAGCAACTGCTGTGGTTGACGGAAATGTGTACAGGGTTTTATCAAGATATTTTAATATCGATACGCCAATTAATTCTACAAAAGGGATTAAAGAGTTTAAAGCTTTAGCGCAGCAGCTTCTCCCAAAAACCAATATTGGTGATTACAACCAAGCTATTATGGAATTTGGTGCTGTACAATGTAAACCAGCGAATCCAAATTGTAATGAATGCCCTCTACAAAATAGTTGTAAAGCTTTTGAACTAGATAAGATTAATTTGCTTCCTGTAAAGCTCAAAAAAACAAAGGTTAGTAAAAAGTTTTTTAATTTTTTAGTATTCCTTTCTAACGATGGAAAAACTATTATCGAACAACGAACCGAAAAAGGTATTTGGAAAAACTTATATCAGTTTCCTTTAATCGAGTCAGAAAAAAGTTTAACAATAGATGAGCTAAAATCACATTCTGAAATTAAGGCTTTATTAAATGGTAATACATATGAACTCAGTTTATATAACAACAACGCAATAATCCATAAACTATCACATCAACATTTGCATACAAAATTCTGGATTATTGAAACTCATAAGCTTCCAAAAGAGAGTATTCCAAAGTCTAAAATTAGACAATATCCAGTTCCTATATTAATTGGAAATTTTATTGAGCAATTTAATTTTTAAAAGCTTTTTTATTACCTTTAAATAAATCAATTAAAAACCACTAATTTAGTAGTCTAAAACAAATTATTATGTCTGGAACATTAAACAAAGTAATGCTGATTGGGCATTTGGGAGATGAAGTGAAAATGCATTATTTTGATGATAAGAATTGTGTTGGTCGTTTTCCGTTAGCAACCAACGAGACTTATACAAACAAGCAAACCAATGAACGTGTCACCAATACCGAATGGCACAACATTGTTGTACGTAATAAAGCTGCCGAAATTTGTGAAAAATACTTAAGCAAAGGCGACAAGGTCTA
The DNA here is from genome assembly GCF_011777505.1 of Gaetbulibacter sp. S0825. Classification (GTDB taxonomy): domain Bacteria; phylum Bacteroidota; class Bacteroidia; order Flavobacteriales; family Flavobacteriaceae; genus Pontimicrobium. The sequence goes on from NZ_JAATJT010000001.1 coordinate 397,180, forward strand.
TATTGAAGGTAGAATTAAAACACGTAAATGGCAAGATGACAAAGGTAATGATCGCTATTCAACTGAAATTTATTGTAACGATTTTACATTTTTAACAACCAAAAACGAAAGTGGTAATACTCAAGGTGCTCCACAACCTGAGGCTAAACAGCAAACACAAAATCAAGTAAGTGAACCTATTGGAGACGATAATGACGATTTGCCATTTTAATATTAACCAAAACGTATAAATTTGGATCCTGATCCCATTAGTTTAACAATATCTTTAACTGCCATTGATACCTCAACCGTATCTGGAATTATATTGTTTTTTATACTATTAATCTGTTCTGCTCTAATTTCTGGAGCCGAAGTAGCATTGTTTTCGTTAACACAATCAGATTTCGATAATTCAACCGAAGAATCCAAACCTCTGGAAATTATTTATAAGTTATTAGAAAAACCTAAAAAACTTCTAGCAACAATTTTAGTAGCAAATAACTTTATAAATATTGCCATAGTTATTTTGTTTGCTTATTTAAGTGAATTCTATTTTGCCAATCTATCTCCAACTTGGTTTAAGTTTTTAGTTGAAGTTGGAGTAGTAACCTTTTTAATTCTATTGTTTGGTGAAATTTTGCCTAAAATTTATGCCAGTAGAAATAGTGTGAAATTTGCCAAATTTATGGCATACCCTTTACGCTTTTTAGATGTAATTATTTCCCCTCTAAGTTTACCTATGCGCAGTATTACTATCGCTATGCATAATAAATTAGGAAAGCAAAAATCTAACATAAGTGTGGATCAATTATCACAAGCACTAGAGTTAACTAGCGAAGAAGACACAACAAAAGAAGAGCACAAAATATTAAAAGGCATTGTGTCGTTTGGAAATACCGACACCAAACAGGTTATGCGTCCGCGTATTGACATTTTTGCGCTAGATAACAATTTAAAATATAGCGATATTGTTCCAGATATTATTAAAAATGGCTATTCTCGAATCCCTGTCTTTCAAGATAATGTCGATAATGTTGTTGGTGTTTTATATGTAAAAGATTTGTTGCCACATTTAGGTAAAAAACAGTTTGATTGGACCTCTTTATTACGTGATCCATTTTTTGTTCCCGAGAATAAAAAGCTAGACGATTTAATGCAAGAGTTTCAAGAGAAAAAGGTGCATTTAGCAGTTGTGGTAGATGAGTATGGAGGCACATCTGGGATTGTATCGTTAGAAGATGTTATTGAGGAAATTGTTGGAGATATTAGTGATGAATTTGATGACGACGACCTTATTTATTCTAAATTAGATAATAACAACTTTGTGTTTGATGGTAAAACAACTTTAAAAGATTTTTACCGTATTATTAAAATTGAGGACGAAGCTATTTTTGAAGACAATAAAGGAGAGGCAGAAACTATTGCAGGATTTGTATTAGAAATTTCTGGAAATTTTCCAAAATTGGACAGTAAAATAAATTTTGAGAATTACGTTTTTACTATAGAGTCTTTAGATAAAAAACGTATTAAACAAGTAAAAATCACCATTAATTAAATGAGAAGCATTTTTCTATTAGTAATCATTGCCTTTTGTATATCGTGTGGAAACGACCCAACACCAAAACCAAAAGCTTTTTTAAGATTAAACTACCCTAAACACCAATATGTTCAAATTCAACAAGAGCTTCCTTTTACCTTCGAGAAAAATCTGTTTGCTAAAGATATTAGCAATATTAAAGTATCTGGTGACCAAAAATCATATAGTTTAGACATTTCTTATCCATCATTAAAAGGCACTATTTATATTACCTACAAAGAGATTATTAATAACAACCTAGAACCCTACTTAATAGATGCACAAAATATTACTCAAAAACATTCTCAAAGAGCCGATGAAATTATTGAGCAACCTTATTTAAATTTTGAAAATAGAGTCTTTGGAATGTTTTATGAAGTTGGTGGTAACGCTGCCTCACAATCGCAATTTTATGTTACCGATAGTGTCAAGCATTTTTTAACTGGCTCTTTATACTTTTACGCCAAACCTAACTACGATTCTATTCTTCCAGCTGCTGACTATTTAAAGAAAGATATTCAGCATATTATGGAAACCATTCGATGGAAACAATAAAAAAACCTGGAATTAACCAGGTTTTTAATAGTAATTGACACTGCTATATCTATTGATTAAGTATTTTTTTTGTTGCTACTCTATCAACAGAATTTAACCTAATAATATACATCCCTTTACTTAAGTTATTAGTTCTTAATTCAAAAACTGCTTTGTTAGGTGTTTCTTGTAAAACCAATCTTCCGCCTAAATCATAAATACTAACTTTGGTAACTGGCTCTAAAGACGTCACTTGAATTAAGTCTGTTGAAGGGTTTGGGTACAATGAAAACTCTAATAGAGAATCCTCATTATTTGAAAGCACGTAAAAGTCACAAGTTCCAGCAACTTCGTTCCAAGTTAAAGCATCCGTTTGTTTCCAAATACGGTTGGCGTAGTTTGCACCATCAGTATTTATATTTCCATTTGTATTCCTAGTAGCACATTCTCCATTTGTATAGTTATCAAGAATGTCTTCATAAACACCATCTATTATAAATTTATACTCCATATCTGCTGTAGGGGCAGGAGAAAATATGAATTGAAAACTACCATTTCCCATATCAGTTCCAATAGGTCCAGAACTAGGATCCCATCCATTCCACCAAGGGCCTCCAATTCTGCAAGAAGTTGTTCCTGGAGGAGCAACCACATTTACAACTAAATCTTGAGCAAACAAAGTCGTTGCAAAAAGTAATGTAATTAAAATGTAAAGTTTTTTCATTTTATATGTATTATAATTAAGGGTTGAATATACTTCTTTGAAAACCTCATCCCAAAAATTGCACCTATACAAAAACCATACAAACCTATAATTAATTAAAAACTTACATTTGCACAAAATGTTAATTATATAACAAATGAAAACAATTGCAAGTTGTGTAGAAGATGTGCTAATTACCCAACCATACTTAGAAGAAGCGCTGTCACGAGGTATTATTAACTATAGTGCCTTAGCCGAAGAACTCCAACAACCAATTAGCGGCATACTAAAAAAGCCTGTGAAATCGGCTGCTATAATGATGGCATTAAGGCGCTATAACTCTCCTCTTGTCCCAGGGCATTCCTTAAAGATGAAAAAAATCATCAATAACTTGGGAGATATCACGGTGCGCTCTAACCTTACCGATTTTACAGTTAAAAACTCTCATACATTAATACAAAACCACTCTAAAATACTTGAAAAAGTAAAAGGGCAATCCAAATTGTTTTACACCTTTACAAGAGGCATTCATGAAAGTAATATTATTATTTCCAGCAGTTTAAAGCCTTTTATTATGGAATGTTTTAAAGGCGAAACGTTTATAGCTATACAAGATGGGCTTTCCGCAATTAGTATTAATTTACCCGAAGAAAACTCTAAAATAGCTGGTTTGTATTATCATTTTTTTAAACGTTTGGCTTGGGAAGGTATTATTTTATACGAAGTAGTTTCAACCACTAATGAGTTTACTATTTTGGTTGAAGATGATTTTGTTGATAAAGCATTTTCGGCTGTTAAAAGGCTTAAGAAATAGATAATTCATTGTTTGATTATGGCTCAATTGGAAATTCATTCTGAATTTCCTCTGGTTCGTTTTCTTTTGCTAACTTAGTTCCAGCCAACGCAACTAACCATACTCGAACACGTTGTGCGTAATTAGGATAAAAATATGAACAAATTTCTCAGAAGGGTTTCATTTTTAATTTTTCTATCGAGTTTCTGTAATATTTCCTTTGCACAAAATATTATACAAGAATACGAACCAGTAAAAAACGATAGCATAAGAATTGGAAAAGGAGAAAACGATTTCTTGCCTTTAATCCAAAGCGGTTATACCTTAATGCTTCCAGAAGATAAGGCAATTAATGGTGTACTCATTTTTCTCGAAGATTCTGGGTATGACAAAAAAAATATGAATGCGAAACAGGTTTATAATCAAGCTTATAAAAAAGGATTTGCCGTTTTGTCTGTTTCAACCGAAATTCCTTTTGACTTTTACTTTTCTAAAACATCTATCCGTTCTACACATAATTTAATTCGCGAAGCTTTTCTCAAACATAATTTACCAAATAAAAATATTATCTTTTTAGGAGCAAGTTTAGTTGGGCATAGAGCAATGCGATATATTAAATTTATGAAAGAGATTGCTTTCCAGTTTCAACTCAATATAAAAGGTATTGTCATTTGCAATTTTACGTTGGATTGGACAAGAAAATGGTATCAACATAATCGCGATATAAGAATCAACCAAATTGACCTATGGGAACCAACTTTCATAAATTATTTGTTGGAAACTCATTTAAATGGTACACCCAAAACAAATCCAGAGAGTTATCACAATTTTTCATCGTATAGCTACTTTGATGAAAAAAATAGAAACATTTCAGTTTACAAAAATTATGCTGTAAGAGCCTATATAGAGCCAGCAATAAAATATAAATTAAAAAATCAATTAAGAACATTGTATGAAAACAATTCGACAGATATCGTTGGGTTTTTAGCTGAGCTAGAACTTGCAGGAAATGAAAACACTGAATTAATTGTAATACAACCAAAGGATAATCCAGCTCCTGTAAAGAATACACAGTCAACTTGGGATGCAATAAACAAAGACGAACTGATGGATTGGATTCTGAAGCAAGTTGAAAAATAAACTACGCAAACAACGTATACAGTTTATTGCTTCTTTTTAGCTTTGCCAAAAAGCCGTTCAAAACGGCTTATTATCTATTATTAAGCGTCTCGTTGTTTAAGAGATTGAATCAAATTAATCACAATAAAAGTAACCAATGCAGGAAGTGCCCAACCTAAATTCTCCTTTGCAAAAGGTATTATTTCTTTAACATTTTGTAACCAATCGGCTTCTATTAAAAAGCCTAAAAAATCGGGAATGCTAAAAATAAAGGTTACTAAAACAACTGTCTTAAACACTAGTTTAGTTGCATATTTCTTTGGAATCACATTTAATAAAATAAGTACAATCGTTAAAGGGTATATAAACATTAAAGCTGGTAATGCCACTACAATAATATAATGAACGTCGAATTGACCAACTAAAACACCTATAATACAGGATATAATGGCTGTAATGGTATATGCTAATTGTGATTCTTTAAATAGGCCTTTAAAGAAATCGGCAGTTCCAACAATAACACTTACTGCAGTTGTAAAACATGCTAAAGAAATAAGTACACTTAAGAATAGATTACCAATATTCCCTAAAGTTTTTAAGCTTAAACCTGAAAGTAATTCTGGTCGTGTAATTGAGGCTTCAAACTCCGTATTATGTAAAGCTCCAACAGCTATCATTCCTGCATATATTATAAACAAACCCGTCGCAGCTACTAATCCAGATTTACCAATTATGGTTTTTTTATCTTCAAAAGAAATACCTCCTTCCAGATTTAGTGAAATTATCACAACGCCTCCAATTAAAATGCCTCCAAGTGCATCATAAGTTTGATACCCTTCCAATAATCCTGCAACTAAAGCTGGTGCTTCTAAAGTTGAAGTATTCATGCTTTCAGGTGACGTGAAAAGACCAATAATTATTATAGCCAATAAAATAAGAACTATTAAAGGCGTTAAAAATTTACCAAGGATGCTCAGTATACTATCTCTTTTCATTATAAAGATAAAAGCAATACCAAAGTATAAGCTACTAGTTAAAAGCGAAGGCGTATTAAAAAAAGGCTGAATTGCCATTTCATGAGTTACAGCTGCAGTTCGAGGTATTGGCAAGGTAATAGCAATTGTATATACACATAAACAATATACTAAACTAAATAATGGTGATACCTTATTACCAAAGTCCAACATGGTTCCTTGCAATCTAGCATGACCAAATAAAGCCAGTAAAGGAATAACTGTTGCCGAAGTTACAAACCCAAGAGTCACAAGCCACCAATCTGGCCCAGAATTAAACCCTAAAAAAGGTGGCAAAATTAAATTTCCTGCGCCAAAAAAACTTGCAAACAATGCAAAACCAATTATTAATATCGTTTTCTTATTATTCATCTTATAAAATTATCTTTGTGGAAGATAATAAATTTGATGAATACTTTTGTTTTATTTAAAAATGCTAGAGTCCATTATAACGTCTATGGACAAGGAGACGTTGTGGTTTTACTGCATGGGTTTTTAGAAAACTCAACTATGTGGCATGATTTTATTTCTAAATGGTCTAAAAACAATCGCATAGTAACTATTGATCTTTTAGGTCATGGGCAAAGCGAGAGTATTGGCTATGTTCATTCTATGGAACTTATGGCAGAAGCAGTTAATAGAGTATTATCTCACTTAAAAATCCAAAAAGCTACGTTTATTGGTCACTCCATGGGAGGCTATGTGGCATTGGCATATGCAAAATCATTTTCTTCTAAAATTTCAGGACTCTGTTTAATGAATTCGACTTATAAAGCGGATGATGAAGAACTAAAGTTATTACGTGCTCGGGCTAATGAATTAGTGAAAAGTAATTTCAAGAATATGGTACAGCTGTCTTTTACCAATTTGTTTGCACCTCAAAGCAGAATCGAATACAAAGAAGCTGTTAAATCTGCTTTATCTGAAGCATTAAAAACTTCGGTTAATGGGTATATTGCAGCTCAAGAAGGTATGAGAATTAGGTTAGATAGCAAAAATGTATTTAAACAACTTAAATGCAAAAAACTAATTATTATTGGCAAAAAAGATGCTGTTATTGACGGTCATGTTTTAATAAAAGAAGCTAATGAATTACAAACAGAAACTGTTGAATTACCTGATGGGCACATGAGTCATATTGAAAATAAAGAATCTTTTTCTTACAATATTATGCATTTCATCGAAAATTTATAGTCTTTTAGCGTTTATTTGTATTTTTTTTCTAAGTTTATCTCCCCAATAACCGATAGCTTATGAAAACAACTACTTCTACCTCTCAAACTAATTATTCTAATCCAGTTTCAAAATTTTATTGTAATATCTTCGGTCATCAATACGATGTATCAAAATTAGTTACTAAACACGTAAAAGAATATACCTGTAAATGTTGCAAAAAACAGTTAACAACAAATGGCAATGGTCATTTAACCGAACTTACGCCAACATTTCAAGAAATAAATTCAATTTTAGAATATATTCACACTAGAAGAAAGACAAGACTTAAGCAAAAAATGTATTCTACAACTGCTGCTTAATTATTACTACAAGACAGTTAATTTATAGGTTTTGAAACCAACTACTTAGCTAAAATATATTTAGCTCTATTCTTCATGTCAAATAAAGAATTTGACTTTTCTAAGTTTCATTTTTAATAAAAAATGTTGCGTTCAAAGAAAAAAAGAAACTCTTTAACGAATACTTCTCGTTAAATCCTTTTATTTTTGCAAAAAAAATTACTTTTAATGATCCCTCATTATTAATTAGCTAAAACTAAAAGGTTTGAAACATTTATATTGTTCATTTTTTGGTCATGATTACACGGTAACAAAGAACGTTACATATCATGTAAAAGAATACACTTGCAAACATTGTAAAGAGCAAGTGACTACAAACGGTAACGGTAAATTAACTTTATTAACTCCAAAGTATAAAGAAATTAACGCTGTACTAGAAAGAATCCATAATAACAGACTTAGGAAAAAGAATATCCCTGTAATTGATTTAAGCGATAACTCGTTATTCCGATTGGCTAAGTGAGTTCCAACCTTGAGCTTTTAAAGGTATTTTTTCTTCTGCCCTTGTTACCAAATGCATTCCTGCATTCTTATCAGTAATATAACCTATAACCGTTAAGTTAGGATTAGCTTTTATTTTAGGAAAATCTTCTTGAGAAATAGTCATAAGCAATTCATAGTCCTCACCTCCATTTAATGCAATAGTCGTACTATCAATATTAAACTCCTCACAAGTAGTAATTACTTCAGGGTCTAGTGGAATTTTATTTTCATATATATCGCAGCCAACTTCGCTATGCTTACATAAATGAATCATTTCAGAAGATAAGCCATCGCTAATATCAATCATAGATGTTGGTTTTACATCAAGCTCTTTTAAAAGTGTTACAATATCTCTTCGAGCTTCTGGCTTTAATTGACGCTGAACGATATAAGTGTATTTATCTAAATCTGGTTGATTATTGGGGTTTACTTTGAACACTTCCTTTTCACGTTCCAACACTTGAAGTCCCATATATGCGCCTCCCAAATCTCCCGTTACTACTAACAAATCATTTGGCTTAGCACCTTTTCTATAAACTATATCTTTTTCGTTTGCTTCACCAATAGCAGTTATTGAAATTATTAGCCCTGATGTTGACGAAGTAGTATCTCCTCCTACCACATCTACCTTATATATCTTAGCGGCAGTTTCAATTCCTGCATACAATTCTTCAAGGGCTTCTAATGGAAATCTATTGGATACAGCAATAGACACAGTTATTTGAGTTGCTGTAGCATTCATTGCATAAATATCTGATAGATTTACCATAACTGCCTTATAGCCTAAATGCTTTAGAGGCATATAACTCAAATCAAAATGAACACCTTCAACCAACAAATCTGTTGAAACCACTACTTTTTTATTATTAAAGCTTAGAACAGCAGCATCATCACCAATGCCTTTAAGCGTGCTTTTATGGCTTATCTTAAAGTTTTTTGTTAAATGATCAATGAGTTTGAATTCTCCTAAATCACTTAGTGGTGTTCTTGTTTGGTTTTTATCTTCTATCATGCTGCAAAGATATGGCAATTCCTTTTATTTACTCGATAATCGAGGTTTAAATACACCAAATTTTGTCACGAAATCAAAATTAATTTCCTGTAAATACCTCATGCTCATGTACCAAGTTAGTTTACTAATAAATCATATTCTGTAAAACAAAAAAAGCACCCTATTTAAAGGTGCTTCTTCTTTCTTTAAACAAGAGATTATCGCAATTTGTAATATTTAAAAACTGGATAGGCTACAGGTTTCTTCTCAATACCCTTTTCATTAAAATAATCGTCAAAGAAATTCCAAGTTACCAAACCATCATCCGATTGTGGTTCGAGCATATAAAAAATAAGGTTAGATAACGGTTGTGCCATATCTATCCAATAATCGCCTTTTTTGAATTTCTTTGTTTTAGCAACAAATTCTCCTTTAGCATTTGCCATAAAATGTCCTTCAAATTTACGCTTTGAGAGGCTTAAATCAGACATTATAAACTCTTCGCCTACTGCTCTTTTTGATACCTTTAATTCAGTTACCATAACACCTTGTTTTCTCAAATGATCTACAATATGCTTCATGGATTTAGGCAAAAAATAACCTCTTGGCAACGTACTTTCCACCTCAGCTTCAAATTTTGAATGATTTTGAACATTAGGTATCTCGATAATCTTCCCTGAACGCGAATATCTTTGTTTTCCTTCTTTATTATAAGCAATATAATCGTATGCTCTTAAGGTAAACGTATCGTCTAAAGGCACCATTTTAAAACGCACGCCTTTTTTGACTTTCCCTGCATTTTGTTTTACATTATCAATAGCATCTTGAGTTGCTTTAGCATTAATCTCTGCCATTTCCCTTCCATTATTATGAGTAAACTCTAAAATTTCAGCTACAAAACCATAAGTGCCATTCATACGTTTGTAAAAACGATCATGTGCAAAAGCTTCACTTAAAATACCAACTTTATTTCTTAAACCCATTTGGTTTACAATATATCTTGGGTGATGATTGTATGTGTAAATAGCTTTTGTTGGCCAACCTTGACGTAACGAGTATCCTCCATAAGGCCCTAATTTTACACCATAATTCTCATCAATAGATTTAACAATACTTGGCAGCATAGTATTCCAAGTGAAATCGTAAGGTGCTTTTTGGCCTGCATAATGATAGCTTGGTGCATAAGTGACTCCGTAACCATGCCAAGTACCATTGGTAGTATGTAAATCGACCAACATTTCAGGGTCCCATTTTAATATAACATTTTGAACTAATCCTTCTGTTTCAAAAGCTTCCATTTTAACGCCATCCCTATTTAAATCAAACCCTTGACTATTGGCTCTAATCCCAACTTCAACAGGACTGTCTTCTTGCGATGGGCGCCTTCCTTTTTCCATTTTATCATTAGAATCTGTATTATATATTGGTGCAAAAATGATAATTTGATTATCTAACAAATGCTTTTTATCTCCTAATAAAATATCTCGCATTAATTGTTGCAATACTTCTTTCCCTTCAACTTCTCCAGAATGAATATTTCCTTGAACATAAATGACTGGTTTTCCTGAATCTTTCGCTTCTTGAGGTGAGTTAATTTTTGGATTTGCCATAACAACAACAGGAATTTCTTTTCCTTCCATACTTTTCCCCATAAATTCAAGATGCATTAAACTTGATTTGGCTTGAATCGCTTTTATAAAATCCATTACATCAGCATATGTTGATGTTTTTTGGTAATTAGACTTTTCTGGTGTTGTCATCAAGTCTTCACTCCAAGGTGTGTTTTGGGCTGTTAATTGGAGGCTTAGCAGAAAAACTACTAATCTTAAAAATGATTTCATATTCAATTTGGTTGGTTTATAAATTACTTTGCATAAAAATACTTTATTAAGCCACAACTATGCAATTATTTTGAGTACAAATTATCTTGTAGCTATTTTTTGTGAAGCTGACTATTAAACTATCTCGTTTTTCTTGTATTTTAGTAAAAAAGAATTGCATGAAAAATATCAAAACACAGCTTCTAGCTGTTTTATTGGGAGCTCTTATATTGTTTCTTGAACAAAGTTGCTCAAAGAATAATACATTCATTGACGAACCTACTCCCACCAGTTCTAATGCAACATGTGAAAACGGATTTGCAGGAGTGTTTCCTTGCAACGATTACGATTTGCTAGCACACATCACATTAGAAGAACTTAGAGGGGGTAGTGACGGAAACGACTCTTGGGGTTGGACAGATCCTGTTTCGGGAAAGGAATATGCCTTAATGTGTACGTCCATTGGTGTCTCTTTTGTTGATATTTCAAATCCTATAGATCCAATATTAGTGGGTAACCTCCCAACTGCCACAAGCAATAGTTTATGGCGAGATGTGAAAGTTTATAATGATTATGCGTTTGTAGTTAGTGAGGCTTCTGGACATGGTATGCAAGTATTTGATTTATCACGTTTGCGAAATGTAACTTCTCCGCCTGAGGTGTTTACTGATGATGTTCATTATACACAATTTGGTAATGCACATAATATTGTAATTAATGAAGATAGTGGTTTTGCTTATGCTGTAGGAACCAATACTTTTGGTGGAGGCCCACATTTTGTGAATATTCAAGACCCACTAAATCCTACACCAGCAGGTGGATATAGTAATGATTCTTATTCACACGATGCTCAAGTGGTTACTTATAATGGTCCTGATGCCGATTATAGTGGTAGTGAAATTTTAATTGGAAGCAACGAAAATGAAGTAGTTATTGTAGATGTAACCGATAAAAACAACCCAACTAACATATCTAGTATTTCTTACTCTAACATTGGTTTTACCCATCAAGGATGGTTTACTGAAGACCAAAAATATTTTATTCTTGGGGATGAAACAGATGAAATTAATTACAATACAAGAACTAGAACTTTGGTATTTGATTTTACAGATTTAGACAACCCAATATTTCACATGCAACATTTAGGGCCAACAACATCAATAGATCACAATGTGTATGTTAAAGGTAATTTATTGTATCAGGCAAATTATACGTCTGGTATTAGAATCATTGATATTTCTAATTTAGAAACCAACACAATGACCGAAATTGGTTTTTTTGATACTTATCCAGAAAACAATAGCACGTCCTTTCATGGTGCTTGGAATGTGTATCCTTATTTTGAAAGTGGAAACATAATAATTAGCGACATCGAAAGAGGATTATTTATTATACGTAAAAACGGAAGTTAACATGAAAAAAACAGCCTACTTATTTTGCATGATACTATGCCTTACCGTTAGTTCGTGCCATGAAGATTTCGATGATAATTACGTGTCCATTTTTAACGATATTGCCTTTATAAATACTTATGGAGGCTCACAAGAAGACCATATTGTTTCAATAGTAGAAACTTCTGATGGCAACTTAGCACTATTCGGTTATACAAACAGTATTGATGGAGATATTACAGATAAGACATTACAAGAAAACGACTATTGGTTAATTAAAATAACTCCTGATGGCAACCTTCTTTGGAGTAAAACTTATGGTGGTAGCGGTGATGATGTTGGTCAAAAAGTGGTGGCTACAAATGATGGAGGTTTTGCTATTACAGGGTACAGTATGAGTAGTGATGGTGACGCAAGTAAAAATGAAGGTTTTCATGATAATTGGCTTTTAAAATTAGATGCAAATGGCAATATATTATGGGAAAAAAGCTATGGTTTCTCAGGTCATGACCATTCTTACTCAATTATACAAACAAGTGACGGTGGATTTTTAATGACAGGCTTCTTAGATGTAACTGCTTCTGGAGGTTTAGGAAATACGAAAGTCAACAGCTCCAAACGACATGGAATTGGCGAGTTTTGGTGCCATAAACTAGACGCCAATGGCAATATAGAATGGCGTAAATATTTTGGAGGCACTAATAACGACCGCTCTTTTGACGTTGTACAAGCCAATGACGGAGGATATGTAATTACAGGGTTTTCTGAAAGTGATGATTTCGACATCACTAATAGTTACGGTTCTTACGATTATTGGGTCATAAAATTAGATACTGCTGGTAATTTACTTTGGGAGAAATCGTTGGGTGGTAGTGAAATTGACCAAGCTAGATCTATTGCTAAAACTGATGACAATGCATATATAATTGCAGGTAATTCTTTTAGTACTGATGGAGATGTTTCCTCAAACAAAGGAAATTCCGATTTCTTCATCGTTAAAATAGATGATAATGGAAAAGTGAAATGGCGAAAAAACTATGGAGGCTCCGATTTTGATTACGCAACATCTATTTCGCCATCAACTAATGGATTTCTACTTACAGGGAACTCAAAAAGCAGCGATAAGGATGTAACTTCCAACTATGGTGAAAACGATTTTTGGGTCATTAAAATAAATGCCAATGGCAAACTTTTAGATCAAAAAAACTTTGGAGGTTCTAGTTTAGATTTCGCTTTTGATGTTCTTGAAACAACAAAGGGAGACATCTTTATTGTTGGTGAAACTGAAAGCAACGATTACGACATTATAGAGAATAATGGTCTTAAAGATGCTTTAGTTATAAAGGTAAATGACTAATCTACTTTGCATAACAAAAACCTATCTAACTATTGGCTAATATAATGTTAGGTTTTCTTTAAAAACAGCACATAAATTGTATATTTGTTCTTTATTTAGAAATAATCTACATAAGAATATGATCAAGGTTTCTGAAACTGCTAAAAAGAAGGTTGTTGAGCTCATGCAAGATGATGGCTATAATGCCACAACAGACTTTGTGCGTGTAGGCGTTAAAAGCGGCGGATGCTCTGGGTTGTCGTACGATTTGCAGTTTGACAAACAACAAGAAGAAGGAGATAAAGTTTTTGAAGATAATGGCGTAAAAATTATTGTCGACAAAAAGAGTTTTCTATACCTTATTGGCACTACCTTAGAATATTCTGGAGGGTTAAACGGAACTGGTTTCGTATTTAATAACCCCAACGCAAACCGAACATGTGGTTGCGGCGAAAGTTTCTCCTTATAATTTACAAAAATGAGCAAGTATACAGAAGACGATTTAAGAGAAGAACTTAAAACCAAGGAATACGAGTATGGTTTTTACACAGATATTGAATCTGAAACATTTCCTGTTGGTTTAAATGAAGATATTGTTCGAGCCATTTCCAAAAAGAAAGAAGAGCCAGAATGGATGACCGAATGGCGTTTAGAAGCTTTCAAGGTTTGGAAAGAAATGGTAGAGCCTGAGTGGGCAAATGTACACTACAAAAAACCCGATTTTCAAGCAATTTCTTATTATTCTGCACCAAACAGCAAACCAAAATACGATAGTATAGACGAGGTTGACCCAGAATTATTGGCAACATTTGAAAAGCTAGGTATTTCTTTGGACGAACAAAAAAAATTAGCTGGAGTTGCAATGGATGTTGTAGTAGATTCTGTATCAGTTGCAACAACCTTCAAAAAGACCTTATCAGAAAAAGGAATCATTTTCATGAGTATTTCTGAAGCCATAAGAGAGCATCCAGAATTAGTAAAAAAATACATTGGCACTGTAGTGCCGCAAAAAGATAATTTTTATGCTGCTTTAAATAGTGCTGTATTTAGTGATGGATCATTCTGCTACATTCCAAAAGGCGTAAGATGTCCTATGGAATTGTCAACCTATTTTAGAATCAATCAAGCAGGAACAGGACAATTTGAAAGAACATTGGTAATTGCCGACGAAGGCAGTTACGTAAGTTATTTAGAAGGCTGTACGGCTCCAAGTAGAGATGAAAATCAGCTACATGCTGCCGTAGTAGAATTAATAGCACTTGATGATGCCGAAATTAAATACTCAACAGTACAAAACTGGTATCCTGGAAATGCCGAAGGAAAAGGAGGCGTTTACAATTTTGTAACTAAAAGAGGGTTGTGTGAAACCAATGCAAAAATCTCTTGGACGCAAGTTGAAACTGGAAGTGCGGTAACATGGAAATATCCATCATGTGTGCTAAAAGGTGATAACTCTGTAGGTGAGTTTTACTCTATAGCAGTAACTAATAATTATCAGCAAGCTGATACAGGAACTAAAATGATTCACTTAGGTAAAAACACCAAGTCAACCATTATTAGTAAAGGTATTTCGGCTGGGAAATCTCAGAATAGTTACAGAGGTTTGGTACAAATAAATTCAAGAGCAGATAATGCTAGAAATTTTTCACAATGTGATAGTTTGTTAATGGGTAATGAGTGCGGTGCACATACATTTCCATATATAGAAGCTAAAAATAAAACAGCTATAATAGAACACGAAGCTACAACTAGTAAAATTGGCGAAGACCAAATATTTTATTGTAACCAAAGAGGTATCGATACCGAAAAAGCCATTGCATTAATTGTAAATGGTTTTAGTAAGGAAGTTTTAAACAAGCTCCCAATGGAATTTGCTGTTGAAGCTCAAAAATTATTAGAAATAAGCTTAGAAGGATCTGTAGGTTAAAAATAATTAGATTATGAAAAAACTAATTTTATTATTGGCAATTATTGCATTTGTAAGTTGTAAAAAAGAAACAAAATCTGAAGAAAATACAACAGTTTCTGAACAACAAGATGCTCCTGAAATAACTGAAAAACAAAGTGATGGTTTAACACTTTTAAAAGGAGAGTTTGTATACTATGACGATGCAGCGGTTTTACAAACTCATGCTGAAATTTACGGAGTTCTATTAATTAACAAATTTGAAGATTTAAAAAATAGAGCTGAAAAGTTTAAAACAAAACCAACTGACATGGTTCAAGTTGAAGTAAGAGGTAAAATAACAAACGAAAAACACGAAAATATTCTTTGGGATAATAAAATAGAAATTTTCGAAATATTAAACGTAAGTAAGCCAAATCCTGAAGGAGGCGAAATGATAACAATAGGCAAAGATTAATATGTTAAAAATTAAAGATTTACACGCAAGTGTTGACGATAAAACAATACTAAGAGGCATTAACCTTGAGGTTAAAGCTGGAGAAGTGCACGCAATTATGGGACCAAATGGGTCTGGAAAAAGCACTCTAGCTTCTGTTATTGCAGGAAAAGAAGAATACGAAGTTGACAAAGGAAACATCATTCTTGAAGGTGAGAATATTGGAGAGCTAGAAGCTGATGAAAGGGCTCACAAAGGCATTTTCTTATCGTTTCAATATCCTGTAGAAATTCCTGGAGTTTCAGTGACTAACTTTATGAAAACTGCAATTAACGAAACTCGTAAAGCAAGAGGTTTAGCTGACATGCCAGCAAATGAAATGTTAAAGCTAATTCGTGAAAAATCAGAGCTATTAGAAATTGATAGAAAGTTTTTATCACGTTCATTAAACGAAGGGTTTTCTGGTGGTGAAAAGAAACGTAATGAAATTTTCCAAATGGCGATGCTTGAGCCTAAATTGGCAATTCTAGATGAAACCGATTCTGGATTAGACATTGATGCACTTCGTATTGTTGCAAATGGTGTGAATAAATTAAAAAGTAAAGACAATGCTACTATTGTCATTACACACTATCAACGTTTATTAGACTATATAATACCTGATTTCGTACATGTAATACATAATGGTAGAATTGTAAAGTCTGGTGGCAAAGAATTGGCCCTCGAGTTAGAAGAAAAAGGGTACGATTGGATTAAAGAAGAAGTTGGCGCATAACGCTAGTAAGAAGGAAACAGTCTCAGCAATCAATTTACTAAACGTTGCGACTGAAAACTGAAAACTAAAAACATGGAATTAAAAGAAAAATTATTATCGTCTTTTTTAGCTTTCGAAAATCAAGTAGATGTAGACACCTACGTTCACGACATTAGAAGCAAAGCCATAAAAACCTTTGAAACTAAAGGGTTTCCAAATAAGATGGATGAAGCTTGGAAATACACTTCTTTAAATAAAATTTTAAAGGAAGATTACAGCGTGTTTTCAAAAGAAGAAAACGCTTTAGAATATAGTGATGTAAAAAAGTATTTTATTCACGATATAGATTCGTATAAAATCATCTTTATAGATGGCAAATATTCGTCTCACCTTTCCGATACCACTCACGATGGAATGGATGTCTGCTTAATGTCCGCAGCATTAACAAAACCCAAATACCGCTTAGTTATTGAAAACTATTTTAATAAAGCAGCGAAAGACGATGGTTTATCAGCATTAAATACTGCCTTTTCCAAAGAAGGTGCTTATATTAATATCCCAAAAAACAAAATTGCTGAAAAGCCTATTCAAATTATTCATTTTTCTACTGGAAAAGAATCTGCGTTAATGCTTCAGCCCAGAAATTTGATTGTTGTTGGCGAAAACTCGCATGTACAAATTATCGAGCGTCATCAAAGTTTAACTTCCAATCCTGTGTTAACAAATTCGGTGACCGAAATTTTTGCGAATAAGCGCGCCATAGTAGATTATTACAAAGTGCAAAACGATGACCAAAATGCGTCTTTAATTGACAATACTTATATCAACCAGAAACAACAAAGTCATGTGTCGGTTCACACCTTTTCTTTTGGAGGGAAATTAACCAGAAACAATTTAAACTTTTTCCAAAATGGCGAGCATATTGATTCTACTCTAAAAGGTGTAACTATTATAGGCAACAAACAGCATGTAGACCACAATACACTAGTACATCATATTGAGCCAAACTGTGAAAGCCACCAAGACTATAAAGGCATTTTTGGAGATAATTCTGTTGGTGTATTTAACGGAAAAGTTGTGGTTGAAAAGGAAGCACAAAAAACCAATGCATTTCAAGCTAATAATAATATATTAGTAAGTGATAAAGCCTCCATTAATACAAAACCACAATTAGAGATTTTTGCTGATGATGTAAAATGTTCTCATGGTTGTACTATTGGACAATTGGACGAAAGTGCTATGTTTTATTTACGTTCTCGAGGTATCCCTGAAAAAGAAGCCAAAGCCTTATTAATGTATGCCTTTGCGAATAACGTTTTAGAAAGTGTAAAAATACCTGAATTAAAAAAACGTATTAATAAGCTTATCGCTAACAAATTAGCTGTAAATATTGGGTTTGATTTATAATCCTATTCTCAATTTACAAAACACAAAACATGCTAGACGTTGCAACCATAAGAAAAGATTTTCCAATACTTTCTCGTAAAGTAAATGGTAAACCTTTAGTCTATTTAGACAATGCTGCAACTTCACAAACACCTCAACAAGTTATAGATGTAATTGTAGATTACTATAGTATTTATAACGCTAACATACATCGTGGTGTACATACTTTAAGTCAGGAAGCGACTGACAAGTACGAAGAGGCTCGACATAAAATTCAAGCGCATTTTAATGCTGAAAAAGCACATGAAATCATTTTTACTTCAGGAACAACGCATAGCATCAACTTGGTTGCAAATGGGTTTGCTTCGTTAATACAAAAAGGTGATGAAGTAATCGTTTCTGCCTTAGAGCATCATAGTAATATTGTGCCATGGCAAATGCTTTGCGAAAAAACTGGAGCCACATTAAAAGTGATTCCAATGAATGAGGAAGGTGAATTAGTAATGAGCGACTACGATAATTTACTTTCAAACAAGACTAAATTGGTATTTGTCAATCATATTTCTAACGCATTAGGAACCATAAACCCAATAGAAGAAATCATCAAAAAAGCACATCACGTAGGTGCTGCTGTATTGGTAGATGGCGCACAAGCTTGTCCTCATATAAAACCTGATGTACAAAAACTGGATGTCGATTTTTATGTAGTATCTGCACATAAAATGTGTGGTCCAACTGGCGTTGGTATGCTCTATGGTAAAGAAACGTGGCTAAACAAATTACCACCTTATCAAGGAGGCGGTGAAATGATTGCCGAAGTGACTTTTGAGGAAACCACGTATGCCGATTTACCTCATAAATTCGAAGCTGGAACACCAAATATTTGTGGTGGTATTGCTTTTGGAGCAGCCATTGATTATATGAATTCCATAGGTTTTGATAATATAGCAACCTATGAAAATGAATTGCTTGATTACGCTACCAAAAAACTATTGGAAATTGATGGGCTACGTATTTATGGAAATACAAAAAACAAAACCTCAGTCATTTCTTTTAATGTTGGCAATATTCACCCATATGATATTGGTTCTATTGTTGACAAATTAGGTATTGCTGTTAGAACTGGTCACCATTGTGCGCAACCAATTATGGACTACTATAAAATTCCTGGAACTGTTCGTGCTTCATTTGCTTTTTATAACACTTTTAAAGAAGTAGATACTTTTGTAGACGCTGTTAAAAGAGCTGTTCAAATGCTTTCTTAACTTAATTATCTGAATATCATATAGTTGATTTTTCATACCGAAATTCTCAATTTTATTTAATGTGCACTTTATCGAAAAAATTGATATTTTTTGATGAAAATGTTAATTTTTTCTTAAAATATTAATATATTCTCAGCCATTAACATAAATCAATTATTTAATATGAAAAAAGTACTTTTAAGTATGGCAGCTATTGCCATGATCTTTACATCTTGTAGTGAAAATGAAAACGAAATTTCACAAGACCAAACTAATGTCGATATGAGCGACTTTTATGTTTATACTGATGCCGACATTGATGAGAGTTCAAGATCAGCAAATAGCAAATCTTGTTATAGTATGGTAAATCTTAACCGTCAACTTAATTTAAATCCAGGACTGGAGAAAAAAATGTATGATGTTGAATATCATACAAGAAAACTTATTGCTGGTAAAGGCAAACCACCAGGAACTGGTGGAGGTGGAAGTGGCGGTGGATCTGGAGATTCCGATGTTGACGTTTTACCAATTGATGACAATCTAGGAGTAATAAATATTCCTGTATATGTCCATGTAGTCTATGCAGATGCAAATAGCATAAGTAACAGTCAAATACAATCGCAAATTAATGTATTAAATAGTGACTTTAGCAATACAAATGTAAATCAGCTACCTAGTGGAACTACTTTTGAAAACGATGCAACAAATGCTGGTTTTCAATTTACACTAGCAGGTACATTTAGGCATAATGACAGCAGATCATCATGGGGAACTAATGATGCAGTAAAAAGCGCTTATCCTCCTGTGACACCAGAAACTCATTTAAATATTTGGGTTTGTAATATTGGCGGTGGAATCTTGGGTTATGCACAATTTCCAGGTGGAAATTCATCTACAGATGGTATTGTAGTTGGAGGTGATTATTTTGGTGTTACTTCTGGTGTTTATGGTGGTGGAAGAACAACTACTCATGAAATTGGACACTATTTTAACTTACGTCATATTTGGGGAGATGGAAGATGTAATAGAGATGATTTTGTAGCTGATACTCCAAAGTCTGATAGATCAAATGGAGGTTGCCCAACATATCCAACTGTACATTGTAAAGATGCTGATATGACAATGAATTATATGGATTACACATATGACTCATGCATGTATATGTTCACTGATGGACAACGTAATAGGATGCGTGCAATTTTTGCTCCTGGTGGTGCAAGGGCGTCAATGGTTGGAAGCTAGTTATTTTTTTAAATAAATAAAATTTAAAGACGCCAACTTTGGCGTCTTTTTTGTACCTTAAATTAAAACTTATATTCATAAATAATGAAACTACTATTTACAATATTCTCTTTAATTCTTATCCCAAAAGATTGTAATAATCTATCTTCAAGTTTTAAGGAGTTACAAAAACGACAAGACACGATTACAATTACATACCTAGCAGTTTCAAGAGGTTTTTTTGAAGAGATTTCAGTGTCAAATAATTCTTTTAGCATTTGTAACGATCTTAATAGAAAAGAGTATAAAACTTATGAATGTTCTAAAAAAGACTGGAACGAAAGTTTAGAGTTGCTGTCTAAAATTAATATTCAAGAGTTGCCAAAACTAGTAGCACCAACGTCTATGAGACAATATGATGGCGCAGCTCATGCAACACTTATTATTAAGGATGGTGATAATAAAATAAAGTCAAATACATTCGATCATGGTCATCCACCAGAAGAAATTAAAGCATTAGTAGAAAAGCTTCTATCTTTTAAAAAAATAGCCACAAAACAATAAGGAATTGTATTTTTGCATAAAATAAATTACTGTGACAATTAAAGATATACAAAACGACATTATTGAGGAGTTCTCCATGTTTGACGACTGGATGCAACGTTATGAGTATATGATAGAACTTGGCAAGTCTTTACCATTAATTAACGACCAGTACAAAACCGATGATAATATTATTAAAGGATGTCAAAGTAAAGTTTGGGTTCATGCCGAAATGAAAGATGATAAAGTGGTTTTTACTGCCGATAGCGATGCCATTATTACAAAAGGCATTATTGCCATTTTAATTAGAGTATTCTCAAACCAAACACCAAAAGACATTATTGAAGCTGAGACAGCTTTTATAGATGAAATAGGGCTTAAAGAACATTTGTCTCCAACTAGAGCTAATGGGTTGGTAAGTATGATAAAGCAATTAAAAATGTATGCCATAGCATATCAAACACAAGTAAAATAATGAGTACAACACAAATAGATGTAAACGCCTTGGGCGAAAAAATAGTTAGAGTAATAAAAACCATATTCGATCCAGAGATTCCTGTAGATATTTATGAGTTAGGATTGATATATGATGTTTTTGTTAACGAAGATTATGAAGTTAAAATTTTAATGACCTTAACAACTCCTAATTGTCCTGTAGCAGAAACGTTGCCAATGGAAGTCGAAGAAAAAGTAAGGTCTATCGATGAAGTAAAAAATGCAGAAGTTGAAATTACTTTCGATCCACCTTGGAGTCAAGATTTAATGAGCGAAGAAGCTAAATTAGAATTAGGGATGCTATAATTTATGGCAGAAGAAATAATAAATCGCGTCGCGAATAGTAAACTTGTAACCATCGATTTGGAAGACTATTATCCTAAAGGAAAGCGTGTGCTTTTGGATATTAAAGATTGGCTATTGGAAGGTTTAGTACTTCGTGAAAAAGAGTTTAGACAACAAGCGAGCGAGCATAATTGGGAGCAGTATAAAAATAGTTTTGTTGCTTTACATTGTTCAACAGATGCTATTGTTCCTGCTTGGGCTTATATGTTGTTATCAACCTATTTAGAGCCTTATGCTATTAAAACTGTTATAGGAGATTTAAGCACTTTAGAGACTTCAATCTATCAAGATATCATCTCAGAATTAGATGTTTCTGAGTTTGAAGACAAACCTCTTATTGTTAAAGGGTGTTCAAATAAACCTATTCCAGACAATGCCTATATTCAACTTACAACAAAGTTAAAGCCAATTGCTAAATCTATTATGTATGGAGAAGCTTGCTCATCGGTACCACTTTATAAGAAACCAAAATCTTAAAAATGTTGTGACTTACCAAACATTTTTGGGTCTTAACTATAATTCTAAATAAAAAAATCTACAAAAACAATTAACTTAAATCGAATGAAAAAAATAGTATTATTAGCCGTTTTCTTTTGTGGTATAGCTTTTACACAAGCACAAACAAAGGAAGAGTTAAAAGCACAAAAAGCCGAAAAACAAGCCGAAGCTGATGCTGCTCAAGGAGAAGCAAATGCCATTCAAGCGCAAATTGATGCCTTACCAGGTTGGAGAGTTGGTGCCTTTGGAACTATTGGCGGAAGTCTATCCAATTTCAAAAACTGGTACTCACAAGGAACACCAAATAACTCCTCAGGGAATATTGGTTTTACTGTAAATGGGTATGCAAATCTTATTGAAGATACATTCTTTTGGAGAAACTCTTTATCTACCAATTTAAATTGGGTAAAACTAGATGACAAAGACAATTCCTTAGATGATGACAGTTTTAATCCAACGACAGATGTGTTTAATTTATCATCACTTTACGGTAGAAAACTTAGCGAAAAATTTGCTATATCTGGATTGGCAGATTATAGAACGACGCTTTTAAACAATTTTAACGACCCAGGTTATTTAGACCTTGGTGTTGGAGGTACATGGACTCCAGTAGAAAACTTAATTGTGGTTATTCACCCATTAAACTATAACTTTGTGTTTAGCAGTGGCGACACCGTATTTGACTCTTCAATGGGTGCTAAAATTGTTGCCGATTATACAAGACAAATTGGAGCTATCAATTTTAAAACTAACTTCTCAACATTTCAAAGTTATAAGTCTGGAGACTTATCTAACTGGACGTGGACCAACTCTTTTGGATACACGTTGTGGAAAATGATTGGTGTTGGTTTTGATTTTGGTTTAAGAAGCAACCAACAAGAAGCAGCTAATTTTCAAGGTGTTGCTTTAGAAGACGCCGATAACGACTTACAAAGTTATTATACGTTTGGATTGAACTATAAGTTCTAATCAAACACACATAATTTAAATAAAAAAAAGCCGCATATTTCGGCTTTTTTTTATTCGTATGTTTCGTCGTAATCTGGATATAAAAATTCATTATAAGGAAAACGCTGTACATGAATTTTTCTAACTTCATCATACACGCGTTTTTTAAAATCCTCTAAATTTTCTTTATTTAATGCCGATATAAATAAGGCGTTATCACCAATTTTAGCCATCCATGTGTTTTTCCATTCTTGCAACGAATAGTTCGCTTTTGTTCGTTCGGCAATTAAATCGGTATCATCAAAAGGTTCTGCTTCATAAGCATCTATTTTATTAAATACCATGATGGTTGGCTTATCATCGCTTTTAATATCAGTTAAAATATTTTGTACCGATTCTATATGCTCTTCAAAGTTTGGGTGCGAAATATCTACGACGTGCAACAATAAATCGGCTTCGCGAACTTCGTCTAATGTACTTTTAAAGGATTCTATTAATTGCGTTGGTAATTTTCTAATGAACCCAACCGTATCACTCATTAAAAAAGGCAAATTCTTAATCACTACTTTTCTAACTGTGGTGTCTAAGGTTGCAAACAATTTATTTTCGGCAAATACTTCAGATTTGCTAATCACATTCATAAGTGTAGATTTTCCAACGTTGGTATAACCTACCAAAGCCACTCTAACCAATTTACCTCTATTGCCACGCTGAACTTCCATTTGCCTATCTATCTTCTTGATTTTGGCTTTTAGAAGTGCAATTTTATCTCGCACAATACGTCTATCTGTTTCTATTTCGGTTTCTCCAGGACCACGCATTCCAATACCACCTTTTTGTCTTTCAAGATGCGTCCACATCCCTTTTAAACGAGGTAACAAATATTGACATTGTGCCAATTCTACTTGTGTGCGCGCATAACTGGTTTGTGCGCGTTGGGCAAAAATATCTAGGATTAAATTTGTTCTATCAAGTACCTTACAGTTAAGTATCTTGCTAATATTTCGTTCTTGTGCTGGCGATAATTCGTCATCAAAAATGGCAGTTCCTACCTCATGCTCTTCAATATAATGCCTTACATCTTCCATCTTTCCAGTTCCTATAAAAGTTTTAGGATTAGGCATGTCCATTTTTTGAGTGAAACGTTTTAAAACGTCTCCTCCTGCTGTATAAGTTAAAAACTCCAACTCATCTAAATACTCTTTAGATTGCTCTTCGTTTTGATCTTGAGTAATAACTCCTATTAAAACTGCTTTTTCTAACGCTGTGTCTTTCTTTTCTATCATAAATTGAGTTGCAAAGGTACAAATAGAAATGCAGATTATAATTGTAGTTCGGCTAATAAGATTTTAGTATTTTAGGCTCATATTTGAATTAAATGATAACACCCTACCATACCATTGCTTTTTATAATCTTGAAAACTTATTTGATACGTTTGATGATAAATTCACATTCGATGATGATTTTTTACCTAACTCGGAAAAAAATTGGACTGAAAAACGCTATCGAAAAAAGGTAAGGAAATTAGGGTATGCCATTTCTAATATTGGTGTAAAAACATCGAAAAAATATCCAGCAATTGTTGGCTTAGCTGAGGTTGAAAACAAACTGGTAATTGATGACCTTCTAAATTCTAAATTTTTAAAAGATAAATCTTATGATTATGTACATTATGACTCTCCTGACGAACGAGGTATAGATGTCGCAATGATTTATGACACGACTGTTTTTGAGGTTATTAATACCGAAGTTTTTCCTTTAGATCTTTTTGATGAAGATGGTAGCAGAGATTACACTAGGGATATTTTAATGGTTGAAGGCAAATTAAATGACGAACTTATGTACTTCGTAGTTAACCATTGGCCTTCACGACGACAAGGAGCCGAAGAAAGTGAGCCAACACGACTTCTAGCTTCAGCCAAAGCACTAGAAGTTATCTCTAAAATTAAAAGTGGCAACCAACAGGCTAAAATAATCATTATGGGTGATTTTAATGATGGCCCTTTAAATAAAAGCGTCAAACAATTAGTTCATACTGAAGATTTGTTTAACCCTATGGAAGAGCTTAAATCGTTTTTTAGAGGTAGTTTGAGTCATCGTCGTCAATGGAATTTATTCGATCAAATATTATTCACAACAAACTTTTTTGAATATCAAAAAGGAGAACACAGTTTTTCTAAAGCTGATATTTTTGACAGGGAATTTTTAAGGCAATATAAAGGCAAGTATCGAGGAAACCCTTTTAGAACATTTGTTGGCCGAATATACAAAGGTGGTTATAGTGATCACTTTCCTGTGTATATTCATTTAAAACGCTCTTAAAACTTATCTAGGAGCAATACAGAAAGCGCTATACACCCTAGAGGCAACAGCCAAAGTACCCAAATATTATAAGAGCCATGTTTTTTTTTGGATTTGGCATTTACTACTAATCTCCTTTTTCCCGAATACACCATCCAGTTTTTAAAATAAATAATAACCGAGGTTATGACAAATAATGTCCATGCATTAGAAGACGACATGGTTTCAACTTTCATTTGCTTAAAAAATTCAGAGAAAAAAACACCCAACAATAATAATAAAGAGCATTGTAATAAAGACATATAGAATACAGCTATAGTATTAGCTTTTCTTTTAAATCTTGGCTTGTAATGATTGAAAATGTTTAATGCAAATTGATCAAAAATTGTCATAAATAGGTCATTAAAAAATAAGGTCTGCCTTTAAAAGCAGACCTTAAAAGTATAAAATATAATTAGGATTAGTTTGTTCCTAATACTCTAAAATCTTCAACATGATAAGCACCGTCTAATTGGGTATCTGTTCCAGAACCCACTACTTTAAATGCAACATAAAGAGTTCCGGTATAAGATGAAATGTCTATTAATCCAGAATCTTGAAATGAGTACCACGAATCGCTTTGCTTAGCTAAATTAGCTTCAATTGGTTGCCAAGTAGCAGCTAACACATCTGTGCCATTAAAATCGGTAGACACAAACACTTCTAATGTATTGTCTGGAGAATCTAAATGGTGTTGAGCTGTTTGGAAATTTAAAAACTCATTACTTTGAGCATCCATATCAATTCCTGGAGATATTAACCATCCAATATTAACATCGTCGCCTGTAAAATAACCGCTAAATTCTGCATAACCATTACCGCTAAATACTTGTTCTGTCCAAAGTTCTCCACCAACTTCAGCAAAATTTGTCCAACCTGGTAGGTCTAAATTTGTATTATCAACAGCTGCATCAAAATCTTCTTCATAAATAACTGTAAAGTCATTAATGTTTAATGGCTCGCATTTTGAATCTGTTAAATTAACATCATCTAGACTATTTAAAACCATGACTATATTACTACCATTAAATGTTTTACTAATTACACCAGCAATTGTTCCGCCAGCATCTGTTGTAAGAATTACATTTTTAAAACTTGCAAATGAACTTGTTTCTAGTGGAAAATTAACATAGCTAAATCCTTCGCAGCTTTCCATCATTCTTGAAGTATCAAAATCATCACTCTCATCTACATATGATTCTCCTTCTAAACTATTTGGAAATTGTACGTTTTCAACCATTACAAACATTCCAACATGAGAATCATTAATTTGAGAAAACGTTAATACTTTTGGTGAAATAGTTTCTGTTACTTCTGATCTAAAAACATGCTTCGGAATTTGGTTAGCGGTAATTTCTTCTATCTCTTCACCATCATCACTAGGTTTGCCACCTATACCAATAACATCATCACCTGAACGTGTTTCACCAAGATATAATCCTTTTAAATTAATATACACTTCGCGCCCAAAATTAAATTGATTGTAAGAATCGGTTAAATTTAGCACCACTTTTAAAGCTGAAGTTGGGTTTGTAGGATGGTCTTGAATAAAAAATTCTTTGTAAAAATTCCCTGTAGCATCCGAGGAGCTTACATATCCTTTTACATAAACATCCGATACTATTTCAGTTGCTTGACGAAATACAAATTGGTCTTTTAATTCGGCTATCGTCATTGGTGTTGCTGAACTAGAAAGTAATGCTGCTAATCCTTGGTTATTTTCATCGCCTAAAGACGTTGGCACTGTAAAGTCATCGTCTTGAACACAAGAAACCATAGCTGAAGTCGCTACAGTAACCATTATTAAAGTTAATATTCGATTGAATTTCATTGTTTGTGATATTATATTTTTCATAATTATTTTTTTTAAAATCTGAAGTTTAGGTTAAGAAAATAAGTAGTACCTCTACCATACCAATACTTTGGTCCAAACACACGTTTAGGATTGGCATTATCATCTCTTAACTCTCTAAAATTGGCGTTTCTCCCTTGTTCAAAACCTCCTGTTTTATATTCTTTATCTAGTAGATTATTAACACTAGCAAATAAACCAATAAAATAATCGCCAATTTTCCAAGATTTACCTCCAATGGCATTAACCGTCATGTATGAATCAAACTTTTCTTGCTTTAAAAGTTCTCTTGCCAAAGCGGGATCGTAATCGTTAAATGGCAACCCATCATTATCCAAATAGAAGTTTTGTGTTCTTGTTAAAGGACTAATATCTACATATGCATTAGAAAAGAAATTCGCTGTAGCTCCAAACCACCAATAATCTGGGTCTCTATATTCAAATCCAACCGAGGAAGCGCGTTGTGGTCCTCCAGCAATTTTGTAGTCTTTTAAATTGGCTTCTTCAAAATCTTGAAAACCATTATCAAAATCATCAGAAGTTAAAATAAGGTTTGGGTTATTGTCATACGTATATTGTCCTATTGAGGCAGCTCCTTTCAACTTGATAGTTGGTGTTACCTGAGCTTCGATACCTAATTCGCCTCCAAAGTGTTTTTTATTCACGCCTTGAAGAATCTCTTGTACAAAAGCTGTATTATCACCTCCAACACCGTCGGCAAAGAAGAATGAAATTTCATTGGCATCTTTAATGGTTGTATAATAACCTGTTAATCTTGCTTTAACTATTGGCGACCTGAATATGTAGCTAGCATCTGCTGACATTATTTTTTCTTCAGTAATGTCTACACCACTCCTGTCTCCAACAACACTATGATTTTCTCTAGAATTAGAGAACGTGTTACGTAATGAAGGGGCTTTAGAAATATAGGCCGCATTTACATCAAATAAATGCTTTCCGGTTAGCTTGTAAGTAAAGCCTCCTTTAGCACCTAATCCATTAAATTTAAGTTTTTTTCCTTTACCAAAAGAGTTGTCTTTATATGCTTCGTGTTGATATAATCCTTCTCTTTGATATTGAGTATTAGTAATGTTTCCTGCTAAGTAAAAATCTATTTTGTTGT
This sequence comes from Gaetbulibacter sp. S0825, assembly GCF_011777505.1. Classification (GTDB taxonomy): domain Bacteria; phylum Bacteroidota; class Bacteroidia; order Flavobacteriales; family Flavobacteriaceae; genus Pontimicrobium. The sequence goes on from NZ_JAATJT010000001.1 coordinate 425,584, forward strand.
ATTTAAATATCGCTTGAACGTGCGCACTAAAAACATCAGCATGTAAGTTATAGTTGTATCTTAACTTGTCGCCTTCACCTACAACCCTATCAGGGTTTCTAAGGTCATATTGATAGCCATCAAAAGAATCTACATTTAAATAGCCCGTAGTGCTTCCTAGCATATCGGTTATTTGTGCAAAATTTTCAGACTTCAATTGTCTTAAGTTCAAAGCTCCGTTTAAAGTAATGTTATCCGAAATCTCAGTATTGAAAATCGTGTTAGCTGTGAATTGCGTATCGTCACTTCTATCTTCATAAAGTACATAAGCTGCGTTATTACCACTTGTATTATTGGTGATATTGGCGTCATAAATTCTGTTCCAATTTATTTGTCCTTTGCTTATGAAGTCTTGCTCAAACTCATAGGCATTCTCTAAATCATCTCTAGACACCCAATAACTAGGTAGGTTTTGGTAATAAGCTGGACTTGGATTTGCACCTCCAGCATAATCTAAACGACTATTACCTAACTCCCCAAATTGATATGCTAGATTGGTGTTTAACGTTGTTTTTTCACTAACATTCCAATTATGGTTTAACATGATAATTGGCTCGTCTGTACGCTTAACTCTTGAGTTACGCTTTTCACCATCTTGCCAACCCCAATATTCGTTATATTTAATGTCTTTTAAATCGTAAACTTCTTGTGTGTTTGGTGAAGATTTACCTCTTCTATTAGGCGCATAAATTCCAGTGAAGTTAATGCTGTGTTTATCGTTTATTAGTTTTTCAACAGAAGCGAAAAATGAATTAGCATCATAAAATGTTCCATCTTGGAAACCTTCATTCCCCCAACGTCTTCCAAGTGACATTGAATAAGCCCAACCACCTTCTACTAACCCAGATGCATAAGATGCCATCATACGGTTTGTGTAACTTCTGTTTGAAGATGAATAAGTAATACGGCCTCCTTTTCTATATTGTGACGCTCTTACATTAATATTGGTAGTTCCTAATATCCCTCCAAAGTTATATGCCGAAGGTGGTATACCATTTGTAAACTCTTGGTTTCTCATAGCATCATTTAAACCTCCCCAATTACTCCATTGTGGTCTTCCGTTGAACATTTTATTCATTTCAACACCATTAATAAGTATGGTTCCGTTTTCAGAATCTAGTCCTCTTACTCTAAAAAAAGACGAGCCAAATTCGAAAGCAGCAGTACGTAAAAACACATCTTGAGACGATTGTAATAATCCTGAAATATTATCGGCACCACTTGTGTCGTCGTTAAGTTCATCATCGGATAAATTAATAGTAAACAAATCAGCCGAATCCGATACATCAATTTTCAAAAACATATCGGTTATATTTACAGTACTTCCTTCGTTTACAACAATTGGATATCGTGCTGTGATATAGCCTTGCTTAGATACATTTAATACTTGCTCACCTAAAGGGACATTTCTTGTAAAGCTAAACTCACCTTTAGCATCCGTTTTAGTTGAGTGTGAAGTTTCCTCGATTGTAATAGTAACTTCGGGGATTGGCAAATTAGTAGCTGCATCTTTTACACTACCTTTAATAATAGTTTGCTGTGCAAAAGCTGTAGAGACTAGAAAAACTCCCAATAAAAAAATTAGTATGCTTTTTTTCATTTTCAATATTAAAATTAATACTCTTATCTCTTAAAAAACAAATTTTTTAAGACTAACAAATTTACATTATTTATCACTAATATTTACCTTTGGCTTAAGATTTGATTGTATCTTAACGGACTTTTAATACACATTTAAATGAAAAAAATAAATTATTTAACGGTAGCGCTTCTCTTTTTTGCTTTTATAAATGTAGATGCACAAGAAAAAAGAAAGTTTAAAGTGCACACTGTTGCTTTTTACAATGTTGAAAACCTATTTGACACTATCAACAACCCAAATAAGTTTGATGAGGCTAGTCCGATAATGGAATTGAATTTTAACAGAGGAGAAATTTATAAGAAGAAAGTCCAGAACATGGCTCGAGTTATATCTGAAATTGGTGCAGATGTCTCCAAAAATACGCCTGTAATTATTGGTTTATCGGAAGTAGAGAATAGAGAGGTTGTTGAAGATTTAGCAAATGACCCTGCTTTAGTTGCAAAAAATTATGGTATTGTACACTTTGAATCTCCTGATGCCAGAGGAATTGATGTTGCATTAATGTACCAAAAAGATTTTTTCACTCCAACCAATACTAGCAATCATGAATTAAAGATTTATGATGACAATACACGAAAACGTGTTTACACTAGAGATCAATTACTGGTTACTGGAAAACTTGAAGGAGAAACGGTACATGTAATTGTAAGTCATTGGCCTTCAAGAAGCGGTGGGGAAGCAAGAAGTAGGCCTAAACGCATTGCAGCAGCCCAATTAAATAAGCGTATCATAGATTCTTTGCAAGCCATTGATCCTTACGCCAAAATATTTTCAATGGGAGATTTCAATGATGATCCAACTAACTCAAGCTTTAAGGATGTCTTAAAAACAGAGAAAAACAAAGAAGATGTAAAACTTAAAGGTATTTATAACCCAATGGAAGACTTTTTTAAAAAGGGATTAGGATCTAATGCCTATCGAGACGCTTGGAGTTTATTTGATCAAATATTAATTACAAAACCCTTTTTAGAAAAAGATTACTCATCTTTTAGGTTTTATAAAGCTGGTATTTTTAACAAACAGTATTTAACAAATAAAAAAGGGAGGTATAAAGGGTATCCTTTAAGGAGTTTTGCAGATGGAGGTTTTACTAATGGTTTTAGTGACCACTTCCCAGTATATGTGCATATTATTAAAGAGGTTAAGTAAGAATGAACTATAAAACATAAAAAAAGCAGCAATTAAGATTGCTGCTTTTTTTAGTTCTTTTAACCTAACCAAGTACTCCACGGAATTCTTGATAAAAACAATACTAATCCTAATAAGTAAAAAATAGTAATTGTTTTAAATTTAGAAGCAGAAGTCGATTTCTTTTTATGCTTAGAGTAACCAATAGTAATTAATACCACAGCTAAAATATTTACAAATGGATGTTCTACAAGATATAATCTAGAAATAGAATCGCTCATTACTCCACCTCCTAATTCACTCCAATTACTAAACCAAGGAGATACAAAATATAATATGATCCCTATTAGCAATTGTATGTGAGATACTATTAGTCCAAACAATGATATTCTAAACGCTTTGGCATCATATTCTTTTTTGCCTGTTAGTCCAATAATAGCATTTATAACTGCTATTAATAGTATAATTAACACTAAATAAGCCCAATAAGAATGGAGCATTTTTACAGTATCGTACATAATTTATAGTTTTAGTTGAATTTCAAAAATAGTAATTTTTATCCATAAAAAAACCTGCTCTTTTTTGAGCAGGTTTTTAATATCTATAATAGGATATTAGAATTTGTAACGTAAGCTTACATTCCAAGTTCTACCTAAACCAAAGTAACCTTGGTTACGGTTGCTTATACCTTTAAAGTTAGCTTCCCCACCTGTGTTTTGGATATTAGTTCTTATGTCTGAAAGATAAATTTCATAGAATACGTTGTTAACGTTAGCTCTAATGTTTACAGATTTATCTTTATCTTTTCCTACTAACATTTTGTATGATATACCTGTATCAACAATCTTGTAAGTAGGTAATTTCAAGTTTTCTTTTACTGCTCCTACATCAGCATATAATCTGTCATAGAATCTAAAATCCGCATCCCAAGATAATCTTTCTGCTAAATCGATATCTAGACCAAATCCAAGAGTAAACTGAGCAGCATCTCCTACTTCACCACCATCAACATCAGTTTCAGATTCAGAAATAATATTTCTGTCCTCATCTGTTATTTGTGTTGTAGATGATCCCTTATATCTCCAGTTACCAGCAGACATAAATCCGTTAACTCTAAATCCATCAGACGGTCTTGCTGTAAAATCTACTTCAATACCAGAGTGTAATTGCTCAACTCCAAAATTTAATGTGTTTTGCACAAGTCCACCTACGATACGAGAAGAACTAACTACTCTATCTTTCCAAGAAGTTCTATAAGCATTTACATTAGCAGAAAATGCTCTAGTATTGTAAGAATATCCAGCTTCAAGACCAAAAATAGTTTCATTTTGGTGACCAGGACTTACTTGGTTATTAAACTGTGGGAAGATATTATCATGATAAGGTTGTCTTGAATAAAGTCCTGCATTAACATATGCTTTATTTTCTTCAGCTTCATCTAACACAAAACCTAAACCACCTTTTACATTGTATCCAACATTATTAACTTTCTCAGAATCTACAGCATCTGTTGTTCCACTAGGAAGTGGTGTTCCAGTCCATTGCGATGATGTACCATCTATAAGTGATTGGTCGGCATACTGATAATGATCAAAACGTTGGTGTGTTTGATTTGATAGTGCTCCTTGGAAGAAAGCAGAAAATCTATCAGTAGAATATTCTAACTGAGTAAACATACCTGCATAAGAAATACGCTCGTCATTACTATAAGCAATTTTCTCATCTTCATCAAAAGATGCAAACATTGCCGTCCATGGATCAGCAGCCATATCTCTAGTTGTAATTACATTTTTGTAAGTACCGAAAGAACCGTAAGTTTGGTGGTTTTCATCTCTTAAACGAATATTTTCTTGCCATGAAGTTAATCCATGAAAATTTTCAACAACTCTAAAGTGCTTACCGTAATACGTTCTTAAATCTACACCAACATTAAATGAAAGGTTTTCACTAAGTTGTGTTTGCAAATTTGAAACTACACCATACCAACTATGCAAGTTCATAGAAGCACGAGTAATATATCCTCCTTCTGCAGCAAAATTACCACCAGCACCAGAAGTACCTAAGTTATAAGCATAAATTGCATCATAATCTATACGTCCCTCATCTGTTCTAATTCGACTTCCTCTGTTTCCAGTTCCACCACCGCGTCCCCAAGATGCATATAACACAGTAGATAAATTAGTATCGTCACTAATTTTATAATCCCAGTTTATGTTTGCAACTGGTTTATGGTAAAAGTTTCTTCTTTCTGTCATGTACTTACCTTGGTAAGTTCCCCAGTTATTATTGTAACGTCGACCGTACTTCTCATAATCAGATAGTCTTTTAGAGAAGTTTTGATCATGAAACTGTGGTGCTCCAGTAAGTAAAAAGTTAAAATTATGTGTCTCGTTAGGCGTATAACCTACAGATAAGAAATATGTTTGACCAGCACCAAAGTTACCTTCGTTGTAGCCATCACCCTGCCAATGAGATAACATAAAGCTTGCTCCCCAACCTTTTTCAGATTTTCCTGTATTGTATGAGTATGTTGTTTTAATGTAATCGTTATTGGCAATTCCTGCGTATACAAATCCTGATTCTCTTTTAGCGGTTGTTCTAGTAACAAAATTTACTGTACCACCTACTGAAGATATTGCTAATTTTGAAGACCCTAAACCTCTTTGATTTTGAATCGCACTCGCAATATCATTAATTCCAGACCAATTAGACCAATACATTTTACCATCTTCCATCCCATTAATTGGTTGTCCGTTTAATAAGTAAGCTGTGTTGTCTTGTTCAAAACCACGAACTGCAATTCTAGAATCTCCAAATCCACCAGATTGTCCAGCAACATATACTGAAGGTGTATTTACTAGCGTCATTGTTATGTCTTGCGCTCCAATTTTCTTTTGAATCTCACTAGCTGTAATAGTAGACACGGCTACTGGTGTTTTTCTATCATCGGCTAAATCGATAAGTCCTGTACCAACAACAACGATTTCTTCTAAAGCGTTATCAGGAAACAAAGTAACTGTTCCTAAGTTAGTATTACCGTCAAATTTTAAAGTTACAGATTCATATCCTACATAAGATATAACAATCTGTCCTGAAGCTGCTTCAGTGGTTAATGTAAATTTACCATCAAAGTCCGTAGATGCTCCATTTGTAGTTCCTTTTTCAAGGATGTTTGCTCCTGGTAACGGAGCATTCAGTTCAGAATCCATAATGGTTCCTGTAACTGTGCTTTGAGCTATTGCGCTTGTAGTAAACACTAATGCTAAAGCAAATAATAAAAATTGAGTAGTTTTTTTCATACTGAAAAATTAAATTGATTTTTTAGTTCTAGGCAAAATTAACCATTAATTGTTATAGTTTATTAACTAATAGTTAAGAATTTTTACCGCCGCAAATATACATACTATTGTTTAATTTTAACAAATTTTAACGAAATTACGTACGTAGATACCTTTTTACAATTACTTGGCTATATTTTTATAGTGATTGATAAGGTTTTTCGTAGAAGAATCGTGACTATTGGTTTTTGTAGAACTAATCTCCTTCAATACGCTTGTAGCTAACTGTTTTCCTAGCTCTACCCCAAATTGGTCGTAACTGTAAATATTCCAAATTATACCTTGCACAAATATTTTATGTTCATACATTGCTATTAACTTTCCAAGGTTTTCAGGGGTTAATTTGTCAATAAAAAAAGTTGTTGTAGGCCTATTTCCTTCAAATACTTTAAAAGGAGTTAGTGTTTTTTGTGCGTCTTTAGGCAGTTTACTGTCTATAAGCTCATTATCTACCTCCTCTTTTGACTTTCCTTTTAACAATGCTTCTGTTTGAGCTATGAAATTGGAAATAAGCTTATCATGATGCTCATTATTACCATGTAGACTTTCTTTAAAGCCAATGAAATCAGCAGGAATTAACTTTGTTCCTTGATGTAATAACTGAAAAAAGGCATGTTGTGAGTTTGTACCAGGTTCTCCCCAAATAATGTTACCTGTTTGGTAGTTTACTTTGTCTCCATTTCGCATTACAGTTTTTCCATTACTCTCCATAATGGCTTGTTGAAGGTAGGTCGCAAATTGATTTAAATATTGAGTATAAGGTATAATCGCTTCGCTTTCAGCTTTGAAAAAATTATTATACCAAATACTCAAAAAAGCAGAAATAACTGGAATATTTGATTGAAACGGCTCGCTTTTAAAATGTTTATCCATTTTGTAAGTACCTTCTAATAAGCCTTCAAAGTTTTTATATCCAACCGATAAGCTTATACTCAACCCCACAGCACTCCAAAGTGAAAATCTACCTCCAACCCAATCCCACATTGGGAATATATTATCTTCTGAAACACCAAAATCTTTAACTTTTTCAATATTGGTAGATACAGCTACAAAGTGTTTGGAAATAGCATCTTTATTCCCAGATTGTAAAAACCATTGTCTAATCGTATTCGCATTAGATAATGTTTCTTGAGTGGTAAACGTTTTGGAAACAATTATAAATAAGGTTGTTTCTGGGTTTAACTTTTTTAAAACTTCATTAACGTGGTCTCCATCTACATTGCTAATAAAATGAGTTGCTAAATGGTTTTTGTAAAAGCTTAAGGCATCGACAACCATTGATGGGCCAAGATCGGAACCACCAATACCAATATTTACAATATCTGTAAATGGTTTGCCAGTAAACCCTTTTGACTCACCATTTACAATATTATTCGTAAAGGTTTCGATTTTTTTCTTGGTAACGTAAATCTTAGGAATGATGTTTTCGTCATCGACAAATATTTGAGCAGTTTTTGGTGCTCTTAAAGCTGTATGAAGTACTGCTCTCTGTTCAGTTTGATTTATTTTATCTCCTGAAAAATAACTTGAAATTGCTTGTTTTAGTTCAACTTCTTGAGCTAACTCTAAAAACAAATCAATAGTTGATTGTGTAATTCTATTTTTTGAATAATCCACAAAAAAATCGTCCCATTTAATTGTGAAACGATTCGCACGATTTGAATCTTCTTCAAACCATTGTGTCATGTGAGCATTTTTTATCTCATTGAAATGTTTTTCTAGCTTTTTCCAAGCTTTTGTTTTGGTTGGATCAATACTCTTTAAAGCCATTATTTTTCGGTTATTAAATCGTCTTCTACCAATATTTGATTGTCTAAAATTTTAGTGCTATCAATCTTTATTTCCAATTTTTCTCTTAAAAACTCAATACCATCTAGTTGAGCTCTAATAGGTTTAATAAATTCTAGGTATTCCGCTTTAAGACTGTCTGAAATTGGTTCAGCTTCAGGTAGTTTTTGCTTAAATGGGTCCACTTGTTTTCCATTTTTCCAAAAACGATAACATACATGTGGCCCTCCAGTGTTTCCTGTCATACCTACCCAACCAATGACATCACCTTGCTTTACAAATTGCCCTACTTTTACATTTCGGTTTTTCATATGCAAATATTGCGTGCTATAAGTCGCATTGTGTTTAATCTTTACATACTTGCCATTTCCTCTTGTATAACTTGATTTTGTAACTGTTCCGTTTGCTGTTGCCAAAATTGGTGTACCAATACCAGCAGCAAAATCAGTACCTCTATGTGGCCTAACTCTATTACCATAATAAGCAATGCGCCTTTTTAAATTATAGCGTGATGATACACGACTAAACTGTACAGGTGCCTTTAAAAAGGCTCTACGTAAATTTTTAGCCTCTTCACTAAAATAATCCCTAAAACCTTTTTCTTTATCGGTTTCAAATTCAAAAGCGTAGAAAGGTTCTTTGTTATGTTCAAAATATGCTGCTTTTATATTGTGAACGCCTACGTAAGTACTATCGTCAATATATTTATCGGTATAAATAACTTTAAATTCATCGCCTTCTTGCAGTCTATTAAAATCTATTGTCCAAGCATAAATATCATCTGCCATCATAAATGCCAATCTCTGGCTCAATCCTTGCTCATCTAATACTTGAGAAATGCTTGACCCAGGAGCTATCGTTCCTGTTGCTTCTTTCTCTACATATTTAATAGGCTTTTTATTAGTATATGCATGAATGGAATCTTGAAAATTCACAACTACATATTCTTCCTTATTAGGTTGGTAAATAAAACATGTCGGTAATTGTAAAGAGTCTTTCGTACAAAGTAATGTGTATGGTTTTCCCTCTTGAAGTCTTGCAATATTAAAAGAATCTTTGGTTTTTTCTACTATGTTGTAAATTTGAGGGTAGCCAATTTTATTACGCTCTAATATTTGACCAAAACTATCACCCCTTCTTATAGTATCTCTAACTACAATAAAGTCGTTTAGGTTAAATCCAAATTCATATTTTTCTATTTCTTTCTCTTCTTCTAAAGCTATTTCATCACTGATGATTTCTTCTTTAGGTTCATTTTTACAAGAAATAATGCCAACAACAATTGCTAGCATTAAACATATATTTTGAAATTTTTTATTCTTAAAAATCATATTAAATAGTTTCTCCCCAATTATCTATTTCTTGTTGGCTCCAAAGTTCAGGAAAAAAAATACGTTTTTGATACTTTGGATGCATATATTTTTGCCAATCGCTTCCTCCAGTTGCCTCACCATCACCATCAGGGCCTAGAATATAATGAACAGCTGCATTATAATGTGCCAATACCCAAGTAATATTAACCGTATAATCGTAATGTCTCATGGCTTTTACCAAATTTTCATTTTTTTGGTCTTCTTCTGGTAATTCTTTAAATCGTGACCATAAATTTTTAGTGTTGTAAATTTTCATAAAGGTTATAAATTCTTCTTTATAACGCTTTTCAAAATTTATAAGCAATTTAGATTTGCTACCTGTTTTATAATCTTTACCAGCAGCTTGCCAATACAAATGGTCAAAAGCATGCTCGAAAGGTGTATTTCTATTTATAGTTTTTCTAAAACGATTGTCTATGAGATTAATGAGCTCGGTAGAAGCAAATTCGATTTTTCTGTATTGCCCACTTTGAAAGCCACTTGCAGGCGTTAGTGTGTGCCTAAATTTACTATACTGCTCAACATCCATACCTTCGCGCATGATATTAAATGAAGTCGTTAACATATCGAAATAACGACTGATTCGCATCAATTTATCTTCAAAAAACTTAGCTGTTAACTGCTCATTTTCGGCAACTTGGGAAATTTCCCAAAGTATCATTTTAAAAAGCAACTCATTAATTTGATGATAAGTAATAAACACCATTTCATCAGGAAACGTAGTGCGTTGTATTTGAAGACTTAATAAGGCATCCGTATGAATATAGTCCCAATAAGTAATAGAGTTTGAATACAATAAGCCTTCTAAGTAATTTTCGGTATCTTCACTTTCGGCGTCGTACTTTTGTTGGATTTTATTTAGTAAGTGGTTATAATCTGGTTGGTTAGACATAATTATTAATCAAATTGTATTTCAAAAGGGTGCTTTAATCCTTTAAAAGCTTCTAAATCGGCTCTTAAAGAACCTATAGCTAAGTCAGCTTTTAAACGCAAAGGTATTTTATTTTTATCGGCACTTACCCATAAAGTTAAACTTTCTTCTTCTTTAAATACACGTCCAGCCATAACATATGGCCTGAACATTAAACATTTTACTTTTCCGAAATTGGTCCTAATGGTTTCTTCGCCTAAATATTTTAATTTGAAATTATAGTTTTCAAAATCAAAAAACATGGTTAGGTTAACTTCATCTCCTGGTTTTATATTTGTTGTATCGTAATTGTTACGCAAATAATAAAATGCCGATACCATATCCTGTACACCAAACTCTGTGTCGTGAACAGTTTCTCTTTTTTTCTTAATGTTATTTACGTAAGCTTTTTGATTTTCTTGGTCGAATTCTATTTCTAATTTTTTGGTATGACCTCCCTCATTGATATCTCTTATAAACTTATAAGGCAAGTTATTGTCTATATCAAAATAGCTTTCATATCTGTCTTTTACCTTAAAAAACCAGCTAATTGCTCCTGTTGTTTTTCCTTTGCCAACTACATGGAATACAGGCTTGTCATTGAGTTTCTTTTCTTTTAATTCCATAGTAGCTTCACCAGCTTTCATCCAACCACTATAGCTCATTTTAAATTTAAACCATTCTCCAGCCTGATACGCAGATTCTTTGCTTCGCCTAAGCTCAACAATCTCTTGGGCAAAAGATGGTTTACACACTAGTAATACTAATACTATAAGTAGATTCTTTTTCATAATTTGAGTAATTATATTTAAACCAATTAATTACATTTTTATTGTTACAGTACTTAAAAATACAATTACTGTTCCAAAAGTATTAAAACCAAAAAACTCTATCGATATAATCGATAGAGTTTTTACGCCTATTTTAGTTAAATATTTGTTATAATGTGCCTCTATTTGCTTGTTCACGCTCAATAGACTCGAAAAGTGCTTTAAAATTTCCCGCTCCAAAGCCACGTGCTCCCATGCGTTGAATGATTTCAAAGAATAATGTTGGTCTATCTTCGACTGGTTTAGTGAAGATTTGCAATAAATAGCCTTCTTCATCTGCATCAATCATAATTCCTAGACCCTTTAAGGTTTCAATATCTTCACGCAATTCATGACTAAATTCTTCTAACCTTCCAGGAACTGCTTTATAATATGCTTCAGGTGGTGTCGATAAGAATTCGATACCTCTTTTTCTTAGCTGTGACACGGTTGATATAATATCGTCTGTGGCAACTGCAATATGTTGAACTCCTGGGCCTTCGTAAAAATCTAAGTATTCTTCTATTTGTGATTTTTTCTTTCCTTTTGCTGGTTCGTTTATTGGAAACTTAATTCGTCCATTACCATTACTCATTACTTTACTCATTAGTGCAGAGTATTCCGTATGAATTTGCTTATCATCAAAAGAGAGGAAGTTTTCAAACCCCATAACGTCTTCATACCATTTTACCCATTGATTCATTTCGCCCCAACCTACATTACCAACCATGTGGTCTATGTATTTTAATCCTACCGAAGTTGGATTATAGTCTGATTCCCATTTTTGGTATCCAGGAAGAAATGTCCCCTTATAATTTTTACGCTCTATAAACATATGAACCGTTTCTCCATAGGTATGAATCCCTGCTTTAATAACTTCTCCAAATTCATCTTTTTCAACAATAGGCTCCATGTACGATTTTGCACCTCTACTTGTTGTTTCTTGGTATGCACTACGAGCATCTTCTACCCAAAGCGCAACTACTTTTACACCATCACCATGTTTTACAATATGGTCATTAATTGGTGAACTACTATTTAAAGGCGTAGTTAGTACTAATCTAATTTTATCTTGAACCAACACATAGCTTGCTCTATCTTTCACTCCTGTTTCCAATCCTGCATACGCTAAAGATTGAAACCCAAACGCTGTTTTATAAAAGTGTGCTGCTTGTTTTGCGTTACCCACATAAAACTCTACATAATCTGTTCCTAGAAGTGGCAGGAAGTCTTGTGCTCCTTCAAATATTTTTTCTAAACCGTAGTTTACTGATTTTATTTCTTTACTCATGATTAATCGTTTATTTGTTTAATCGTTGATGTGTTTATTTGTTTAATTATATTACTCTAGCCAAGATTTAAAATAATCTTCGTCAGCTATTTTTAATGCTTCTTCTGTTACTTGTAAAGGCTTAAACGTATCTACCATTACAGCCAATTCTTGCGTGTCTTTTTTACCAATACTACGCTCCATAGCTCCTGGATGTGGTCCATGAGGGATTCCTGCTGGATGCAAGGATATATGTCCCGCTTCAATATCGTTTCTACTCATAAAATCTCCATCTACATAATATAACACCTCATCGCTATCTATATTACTATGATTATAAGGTGCTGGAATTGCTTCTGGGTGATAATCGTACAAACGAGGCACAAAACTACATACCACAAATGCGGCAGTTTCAAACGTTTGATGGACTGGTGGCGGTTGATGTACACGTCCTGTTATTGGTTCAAAATCGTGAATAGAAAACGCATAAGGATAATTATAACCATCGTAGCCAATAACATCAAAAGGATGTGATGCATACACCATTTCAATAATTTCTCCTTGCTTTTTTACATTAATGGTAAAATCTCCGGTTTCGTTATAGGTTTCTAATTCTTCTGGTCGACGAATATCTCTTTCACAAAATGGAGAATGCTCTAATAGTTGCCCAAACCAATTCCGATAACGTTTGGGTGTGTAAATTGGGTGATAGGATTCTACAATAAACAGTCTATTATCTTCGGTATCGAAATCTATTTTATAAATCATTCCGCGTGGAATAATTAAATAGTCTCCATACTTAAAATCGAGGTTTCCATACATAGTACGCAGTTTTCCTGTGCCTTTATGGATGAAAATCATTTCGTCTGCATCTGTATTTTTATAAAAATAATCTTGTTTTTTATTTTTAGGAGCAGCCAAAATAATATTGCAATCGCTATTTGTAAGTATTGCTTTTCTGCTTTGTAAATAATCGGCTTCTGGTTTTACTTGAAAACCTCTAAAACGATATGATTGAATATTGTTAGCTTTAGCAACTTTTGGCACAATGCTATATTGTTTTTTAATAGCTTTTACTTGTGTTGGACGCTGCTCATGATAACTGTTAGTTGACATACCATCAAATCCAATGGTACCAAATAGTTGCTCGTAATAAAAATCTCCATTTGGTTTTTTAAAAATGGTGTGTCGTTTAGGTGGAATTTCTCCTAGTTTATGATAAAATGGCATTTTTTAAGATTTAAAAATTAGTCCTAAGAAGTTATATCATAGGATTTATAATTTGTTCGATTAAAGATACGAAAATGCCGCCTTATTCAGGGTTTCTCTTGATAAGGTAATGTAAAAAGATTAAATATTCAATCCAGAATGGTTTCATATTGTAACAAATATCGGGAAAATTATGCAATATTTTAAAACCAAAATCCAATGTTAAAAAACCATTTGCTTTGACTAGCTTCTGGAGACCAAGTATATTTAGCTTCTATTGGGCCAATAATAGTATCAAAACCATAACCTATTGCATAACCACTATAATCTGGAGTCGTAAACCATTCTCCCTCTGTGAAAATATTATCATCTACATTGGCATAATTCGCTGAAAAATTAAAATGGTGGTTTTTTACAAACTCATAATCCAAATTAATAAGTCCTTTTACAAAACTGTCGCCGATAATTGAAATGTGGTCATAACCATAAAATGAAATAAAATTATTGATAAAGTTATTTCCATAACCTCCCAAGGCGAAACTTAATGATTGATTGGAATTATCTCCAATTCTAAAACCTCCTTCAGAGCCAAGAAGCATTGAGAATTTGCTAGAAAAGCTAAAAACATATCCAATGTTGGCTTTTGCAAAAGAAAACTGAGAAAAATCGTTATTAAAATCTGATGATGACAAATACAAATGGAAATCGCTATCAAACAAAAACCCGCTTTTTGGAAAGTGCTTATTACTATAGGTGTCGAACTTTAATTTGCCAAACAAACTGAAGAAATCACTATTTTCAAACATGGTTTTATCTGCGTTTGGATCTGGATTATTCACAATGGTTTCAGAGGTAATTTGAAGTTTTTTGTGTTCTGCTCCCAAAACTAAAGACATATCTTTTCTAAATAATGTTTGTAAGTAAAACTGATTTGTTAAATCCTCTAGTTGAATGTCTAATTTATTTAAACCTGTTGTTGTAATTTCTGCTTCGCTTAAAAGTAATGAAGCATTAATGTCTTTATGAAATGTATTAAATCTAGACCGCAGGCCAATACTCCAATAAAATCCTTTGTCAATATAATATTCAAAATTATATCTAATATTATCTCCTAAAATCAAATCTAAACTCGCTACATCATTTCTTAATAATACTCTTTTTTGAGTAAGATTTAACAATGCAGCACTTTTATACAAATCGTCATAATGTGCTCCTAGTTTTAAATAGGTTTTTGTATCGCTTTCTTTTAGGTTTGCATATAAATCGTAACCATCATTACTCGGCTTAAATTGGTATAAAAAACTATCAAAATTATTAGTCGCTACAAGATTGTTTACACCTCTTGTAAACTCTCTATAAGTGGTTTTTTCATTACCTTTTATTTTTAATTTACCTAGCACATACGACCTTGTATACTTTTCGTTTCCTTTCAAATAAACATTATTAATCGCAATACTATCTATTTTGGGAATAGCAAGTTCTACTTTATTAGTATTTCTTACTATTTCCTTTAACTCATTAATCTTTTTTAACGCCGCTGTTTCACCTCTTTTAATTATTTGTTCGCCATCATCAAAAGACACAACTGTAAATTCTTTAATATCTGGTTTAATATAAATATCAGTCCTAGTGGACTTTTCTTTCATATCCTTGATGGTCCTATAATTATTAATTTGCAATAGTATTTCTGGTGCAGATCTTAAGTTCTCTCTAGTCGATAAGTCATCTTGCACATCGACTCCAATAATAATATCTATACCTTTTGCTTTGAGCTCATCTATCGGATAATTATTAACCACACCTCCATCAATTAAAATTTGATTATTAATAGTAACTGGTTGAAATAACGACGGGAAAGCACCACTAGCAGCAATGGCTTGTGCTAAACTTCCTTGTTCTAAAACAACAGGCTTTCCAGTTTCAATATTAGTAGCAATACAGAAAAACGGAATTGGTAAATTTTTAAACTCTCCAATATCACTAACATGAAGCGTTAGTTTAGAGAACAGGTTAAACACATTTTGTCCTCTTGAAATTGCCGAGGGCAATTGTATTTTAAGATTATTAAAAGGAATAGATATAGCATATTTCTCAGTATTATCGCGCTCATAGAATGTTTTAGAAGCTCTAGGTAAATCATCGCCTATTAACTTGTCAAAATCTATCCCGTTAAATATTCTTTCTAACTCTTTTCCTGAATACCCCGAAGCGTACAACGATCCAATTACCGCTCCCATACTTGTGCCTGCAATGTGATCTATTTTTATACCTAAACTATCAATAGTTTTTAAAACACCAATATGTGCCAATCCTTTTGCACCACCACCACTAAGTACTAAACCAATTTTTGGATTTGGGTTTTCTAGAGTCTCATTTTGTGCTTTCGCAGAAAACGAAATGAGTGTTAATAGGGTTAATATGATGGTTCTAGTTTTCAATCTATTTGTTTTGATTGTAATAATTATAAATTTTCTGAGCTCTAGACACACCTACCACATCTTCAAGTTCATCTAGCTTTGCATACGAAATACGTTTTGCCGATTTAAAATGCTTTAACAATTCCACAATGGTTTTTTCTCCAATACCTGGAATAGTTTCCAACTCCGTATTTAACGCAGTTTTACTACGTTTATTTCGGTGATGTTCAATCCCAAAACGATGCGCTTCATTACGTAATTGCTGAATAATTTTTAGGGTTTCGCTTTTTTTATCTAAATATAGTGGAATTGGATCATTTGGGTAGAATAATTCTTCTAAACGTTTTGCAATTCCAATAATGGCAATTTTTCCACGTAAGTTTAATTCATCCAAACTTTTTAAGGCTGAAGACAGTTGACCTTTTCCACCATCAATAATAATTAATTGTGGCAAGGGTTGTTTTTCGTCCAATAAACGTTTATAGCGTCTGTAAACCACTTCTTCCATGGAGGCAAAATCATCTGGTCCTTCAACTGTTTTTATATTAAAATGTCTATAATCTTTCTTACTTGGTTTTCCGTTCTTAAAAACCACACAAGCAGCTACTGGATGTGTGCCTTGAATATTACTATTATCAAAACACTCTATATGTCGAGGTTCTTCCTTGAGTCGTAAATCGGCTTTCATTTGCGCCATAATACGATTTGCATGTCTATCTGGGTCGACAATTTTTACTTGCTTTAGTTGCTCTAATCTGAAGTACTTCGCATTCCTGATAGATAAATCTAGAATATGTTTTTTATCCCCTAACTTTGGAATAGTTACTTTTATATTATCCCCAATATCAATTTTAAAAGGGACGTAAACTTCTTTAGATAGTGAATTGAATCGTTGTCTAATTTCTACAATGGCAATCTCTAATAATTCTTTATCTGTTTCGTCCAGTTTCTTTTTAATTTCAAGCGTATGAGAACGTACAATAGAACCTAAAGAAATTTGCAAAAAGTTTACATAAGCATAACTCTCATCACTAACTATCGAAAAAACGTCTACATTATTTATTTTAGGATTGACAATAGTCGATTTAGCCTGATAATTTTCTAGTATATCTATTTTATCCTTTACTTTTTGTGCGTCTTCAAAATGCATGTCCTTTGCAAGAGCATTCATTTGCTTTTTAAAGCGTTGCAGGGAATCTTTGAAATTACCTTTTAAAATCTCCCGAATAGCTTTTATATTCTCCTCATATTCGGCAACCGTTTCATGCCCTTCACATGGTCCATTACAATTTCCTAAGTGATATTCTAAGCATACTTTGTACTTTCCAGCATCAATTTTTTCTTGCGATAAATCGTAATTACAAGTTCGTAATTGATACAAGCCTCTTATTAGATCTAATAAAGTATAAACGGTTTTTACACTCGTATAGGGTCCAAAATACTCGCTACCATCTTTTATGAGTCGCCTAGTTTGAAATACTCTTGGAAAACGTTCGTTTTTTATACAAATCCAAGGATACGATTTGTCGTCTTTAAGCATTACATTGTAACGAGGCTTGTATTTTTTAATAAGATTATTCTCCAGTAGCAACGCATCTGTTTCCGTATCTACCACAATATGCTTGATGTTTGCAATCTTTTTTACTAGAATTCTGGTCTTCCCGTTTTCGTGCGTTTTAGTAAAATAAGAACTAACTCTCTTTTTTAAGTTTTTGGCTTTACCAACATAAATTATAACATCATTTGTATCGTAATATTGATATACTCCTGGTAAATTTGGTAGTGTTTGTATTTGTATTTCAAGTGGGGATTTAGCCATTACTCAAAGGTATATTAATTCCTAGATAATGTAAAAATTCATCTTGCTTTTTTAGTATCTTGCGCAATAACATTCCATATTTAACTCCATGAACATTGTTATTTTATCTAGAAATGAAAATTTATATTCTACCAAACGTTTGGTGGAAGAGGGTGAAAGTCGTGGTCATGACGTTGAAATTATTGATCCTTTAAAATGTGATATTATCATTGAAAAGGAAAAGCCAACTATATACTATCAAGATCGCTACCTAGACTATGTTGACGCTATTATTCCACGTATTGGAGCGTCGGTAACCTTTTTTGGTTGTGCTGTGGTAAGGCAGTTTGAAATGATGAATGTGTTTACTATCGCAACCTCCGATGCTATTATTAGGTCTAGAGACAAGCTAAGGAGTTTTCAGCGTTTAAGTAAAGCTGGGATTGGTATGCCAAAAACAGTATTTACTAATTATTCGAGAGATGTCGAGGAGGTTATTGCTCATGTTGGTGGAACACCAGTAATTATTAAATTATTAGAAGGCACGCAAGGCCTTGGAGTTGTTTTGGCTGAAACAAAAAATGCTGCTGAATCTGTTTTAGAGGCATTTAATGGTTTACAAGCAAGAGCTTTAGTTCAAGAATATATTGCTGAAGCTAGAGGCGCAGACATAAGAGCGTTAGTTGTAGATGGTCAGGTAGTTGGTGCTATGAAACGACAAGGAAAAGAAGGTGAATTTCGTTCTAATTTACATCGCGGAGGTTCTGCTGAAATTGTAAAACTTAATGAAGCCGAGCTTAAAGTTGCAATGAATGCATCTAGAGCTTTAAAATTACCTGTTTGTGGTGTCGATATGTTACAATCTGCTCGTGGACCATTACTGTTAGAGGTAAACTCAACTCCTGGATTAGAAGGCATAGAAAGAGCCACACATAGAAACATCGCAAGAGCCATTATCACTTTTATTGAACGTAACAGAAAATAAGAGAATGAGCGAAAAAGAAGTTTTAGATATTTTAGGGCAAAAAGTGGCACTAGGTGAAAGTGCTACAGTGTATTTTAATGTTGCTAAATTACATACACAAAACAAAATAGACGTTCCTGTTATTATTGAACGCTCAAAAAAACCTGGTCCTACCGTTTTAATGACCGCAGGAATCCATGGTGATGAAATAAATGGTGTTGAAATTGTTAGGCAGATTATTGCAAAAGGCATTAATAAGCCCAAAAGAGGGACTATTATTTGTATTCCAGTAATTAACGTATTTGGGTTTATACACATGGATAGGGAGTTTCCTGATGGACGTGATTTAAACCGCGTTTTTCCAGGAGGTAAATCTGGCTCCTTAGCGAGTAGGGTTGCCCATAAATTAATTACAGAAATTGTACCTCATGCCGACTTAATTATGGATTTTCACACTGGAGGTGCAGACAGGTTTAATTCTGCGCAAATACGAATTAAAAAAGGAGAAATCGTACTCGATGAATTAGCCGAAGTGTTTGGAGCGCCTTTTGTTTATTATTCAAAAAACCTCAACAAATCGTTCAGAAATACGAGCTACAAACTAGGTATTCCCATGCTACTTTTTGAAGGCGGAAAATCTTTTAACATACATCCAACTATTACAAATACAGGTGTTAATGGTGCTAAACGTGTGTTACATCACCTAGAAATGTTAGGTAGCAAATTTAAAGTTTCAAAGCCTAAAAAGTCATGTATCTACATCTCAGAAAGCAAATGGATTAGAGCTAAATATTCTGGGATGTTTAAAGCTTCAATTGGCATCAATGCTAAGGTTAATAAAGACGATGTCATTGGTCACATTACAGACCCATATGGGAGTTTTAATCATTTTGTAAAAGCGCCTAATAGTGGGTATATTTTTAATATAAACGAATCACCCTTGGTATACCAGGGAGACGCTATTTTTCATATTTCTACAAAACTAGAAGAATGACAAAAAAAGAGTTAAGAAAAAAATACAAAACATTAAGAAACAATTTATCTTTTAAAGACATTGATGAAAAAAGTTTAGCTATTGCTAATAAACTATTGACTATGGATATTTGGGATAAATCCTTTTACCATCTCTTTTTAACAATTGCCGAACATAAAGAAATAAATACAGATTATATACTAAACATTCTTGCCGGAAAAGATAAGCATACAGTCGTTTCAAAATGTAATTTTAAGACTATAAATCTTGAAAATTATTTGCTAACAGATAGTACTACTATTAAATCAAATGACTGGGGGATTCCTGAACCTATTGATGGTATTCCAATTGAAAACTCTAAAATTGAGGTAGTCTTTATACCTTTATTATGCTTTGACAAACAAGGACATCGTGTTGGCTATGGTGCAGGTTACTATGATAATTTTTTAGGTGATTGTAATCCAGAAACTATAAAAATTGGGGTATCATTGTTTGAAGTTGAAGACAACATAGAAGATGTTTATAAAGGTGACGTACCTCTTAATTATTGTGTGACTCCTCAGCAGGTATATCGGTTTTAACGACTTTGTGTTCTTTCGGGAACGCTTTCCTATTAAAAACAATCAATATTCCAACACCTGTGCTTATTGCCATATCTGCAATATTAAAAACAGGATTAAAAAACGTAAAATAATTACCTCCGTAAACAGGAATCCAATCTGGCAAATAACCCTTCCACAGTGGAAAATGGAGCATATCTACAACTTTTCCGTGTAATAAACTATCATAACCTCCTCCTTCGGAAAAAGCGGTAGCTATTTGTCCATAACTATCATTAAAAATAACGCCATAAAAAACCGAGTCTATAATATTTCCTAAGGCTCCTGCAAATATGAGTGAAATAGCAACTATTAACACCCTAGAACCTTTATTCTTAATTGAGTTAATAAGCCAATAACCAATCCCAACAATTGCAAACAACCTAAAACATGTTAGAATTACTTTGGCTGTTCTATCTGTAATCAAGGAAGTGAAGTCACTAAGTTTTGCTCCCCAAGCCATTCCATCGTTTTCAATAAACAAAATGCGAAACCAATTAAAAATTTTAATTTCTTCTCCTAGTTCAAAATTTGTTTTGATATAAACCTTAGATATTTGATCTATTAGCAGAATAATAATGATTATGATTGAGGCTTTTTTTAAAGACATTTTAAACTCTAGGTTTGTAAATGGTAAATATAAAAAAACGCCTCTAATGAGAGACGTTTTTAACATTAGTGTAAATGTTTATTATTTTTGCATGTTCTTAGCTTCAATACTTAACGTCGCATGAGGCACTAACTCTAATCGTTTTTTATTGATTAGTTTTCCAGTAACACGACAAACACCATAAGTTTTATTTTCTATTCTAATTAATGCGTTTTTTAAGTCACGAATAAATTTTTCTTGTCGAATTGCTAAAGCTGAGTTAGACTCTTTACTCATTACAGCGCTTCCTTCATCAAACGCTTTAAAGGTTGGCGCAGTGTCTTCTGTACCATTATTGTGGTCGTTCATATAAGCACTTTTAATCAACTCTAAATCGTGCTGCGCCTTGCTTATTTTTTCTTGAATTAATTTTTTGAATTCTGCTAAATCTTTGTCAGAATATCTTACTGTATTTCCTGCTGCCATAGTTCTAAATTTTTTGAATAAATAATTTGGTATTTACATCATCGAAAGCAATATCTATACCATTATTTAAGTCGTCTAAAATTTCCAATTCATCTGTTAATGTTTCGGTTTTTATATACTCTAAGTTTTTATTTATTGCGTTAATAATTTGTTCATCTTTTTGAAATTGTACTGCAATTCTATCTGTCAACTCAAAACCAGAATCCTTACGTAAATTTTGAATTCGGTTTACCAATTCTCTTGCAATACCTTCTTTCTTTAAATCGTCTGTTAAGGTTACATCTAAAGCCACTGTTAATGCTCCTTGACTTGCTACAAGCCAACCTTCAATATCTTGCGATGTTATCTCAACATCAGACTTTTCTAATGTAATACTTTTTCCATTAATTTCAACGTCAAAAATACCGTTTTGCTCGATATTTTTAATATCGTCTGCTGTAAAGTTATTAACCGCTTGTGCCACTGCTTTCATGTCTTTTCCAAAACGTGGTCCGAGCACTTTAAAGTTAGGTTTAATTTGCTTTACTAGAATGTCTGAAGCATCTTCTAAAACTTCAACCTCTTTTACATTCACTTCAGATTTTATTAAATCGGCAACTGCTAAGATTTCCTGTTTTTGAGTTTCACTGCTAATAGGAACCATAATCTTTTGGAGCGGCTGACGTACTTTAATCTTTTCTTTAGCTCGTAACGATAAAACTAATGATGATATTGTTTGAGCTGCTTCCATTTTGCGTTCCAAAGACTTATCGACAAAAGATTCGTCAAATTTCGGGAACTCAGCTAAATGCACACTTTCAAAAATCTCTTTTTGAGTTGCTGAATTTAAATCTAGATACAACTTATCCATAAAGAAAGGTGCAATTGGAGCTCCTAACTTTGCTATGGTTGCCATACAAGTATATAATGTTTGATAAGCCGAAATCTTATCTGCTTGATAGTCACCTTTCCAGAATCTCCTTCTACTTAACCTTACAAACCAGTTACTTACATAATCTTGGGTGAAATCTGAAATTGCTCTTGCTGCTTTTGTTGGCTCGTAGTCGGCATAGTAATCATCAACCTTTTGGATTAATGTATGCAATTCTGATAAAATCCAACGGTCAATTTCTGGTCTTTCATTTAGTGGAATATCTGCTTCAGAATAACTAAAGTTATCCAAATTAGTATATAATGTAAAGAAAGAATAGGTGTTATAAAGTGTTCCGAAGAATTTGCGCTTTACTTCTTCTATACCTTCTAAATCGAACTTTAAATTATCCCAAGGGTTGGCATTACTAATCATGTACCAACGTGTGGCATCTGCGCCATAAGTTGATAGGGTTTCAAATGGGTCAACCGCATTTCCAAGACGTTTAGACATTTTCTGTCCGTTCTTGTCTAACACTAATCCATTTGATACTACATTTTTATATGCAACTGAATCGAATACCATTGTCCCAATTGCATGAAGTGTATAGAACCATCCACGAGTTTGGTCGACACCTTCAGCAATAAAATCGGCTGGGAATGATTTGTTTTGGTCTATTTTCCCCTTATTCTCGAATGGATAATGCCATTGTGCATAAGGCATAGAACCAGAATCAAACCACACATCAATTAAATCACTTTCACGCTTCATTGGTTGTCCTGAAGGTGATACTAGCACGATTTCATCAACAATGTTTTTATGTAAATCGATTTTTGCATAATTCTCTTCGGAGTTGTTACCAACTTCAAAATCTTCAAAAATATCTTTTGCTAAAACACCCGCTTCAACAGCCTTTTGCATTTCAGCTTTTAATTCTTCTACTGAGCCTATACAAAGTGCTTCTTTACCATCTTCGGTTCTCCATATTGGCAATGGAATTCCCCAATAACGTGAACGTGATAAGTTCCAATCGTTTGCATTAGCCAACCAGTTTCCAAAACGTCCTGTTCCAGTAGATTTTGGCTTCCAGTTAATCGTTTCATTAAGCTCAAACATTCTGTCTTTAATGTCTGTTACTTTAATGAACCAAGAATCTAATGGATAATATAAAATTGGCTTATCAGTTCTCCAACAATTTGGGTAACTGTGTTTATATTTTTCAACCTTAAAGGCTTTGTTTTCTTCTTTTAATTTAATAGCAAGCTCAACATCAACCGAACGTTCAGGAGCTTCACCATCGTTGTAATATTCATTCTTCACATACTTTCCAGCAAACTCACCTAATTCTGGTCTAAAGCGTCCTTGTAAATCTACTAAAGGCACTAAATTATCATTCTCGTCTTTTACTAGCATTGGTGGTACTTCTGGTGTTGCTTGTTTAGCAACCAAGGCATCATCTGCTCCAAAAGTTGGTGCTGTATGTACGATTCCAGTACCATCTTCAGTAGTTACGAAATCTCCAGAAATGACTCTAAATGCATTTTCAGGATTATCATTTGGTAATACAAAAGGTAGAAGTTGTTCGTAAGTTATTCCAACTAAATCCTTACCAACAAACTCTTTAACAACGTAAAAAGGAATCTTCTTATCTCCAGATTTATAATTTAATAATTCTGATTTTTCTTCAACTTGACTGAACTTTCCTGAAAATTGATTGTTAACTAGTTTTTTAGCTAAAATCACATTCATTGGTTGGAATGTATATTGGTTATAAGTTTCAACTAGTACATACTCAATTTTTGGCCCAACAGTTAATGCTGTATTACTTGGTAGTGTCCAAGGTGTTGTTGTCCAAGCTAAAAAGAAAATATCTCCTTCGTTTTGTAAAAAATCAGGAAGCGAGTCTTCATTTGCCTTAAACTGAGCAACAACTGTTGTATCAGTAACATCTTGATAGGTTCCTGGTTGGTTCAATTCATGCGAGCTTAAACCAGTTCCTGCTTTAGGCGAATACGGTTGAATAGTGTAACCTTTGTAAAGTAAGTTTTTGTTGTAAATCTGCTTTAACAACCACCAAACCGATTCCATGTATTTTGGTTCATAGGTCACATAAGGGTCATCCATATCAACCCAATAACCCATTTTTTGGGTAAGGTCGTTCCAAACATCTGTATAACGCATTACAGCTTTCCGGCAAGCTGCATTATAATCTTCAACCGAAATCGTTTTACCAATATCTTCTTTAGTAATCCCTAGCTCTTTTTCAACACCAAGTTCAATAGGTAGGCCATGAGTATCCCAACCAGCTTTACGCTTAACTTGGTAGCCTTTCATGGTTTTGTATCGAGGGAAAATATCTTTAATAGCTCTTGCCAATACATGATGTACTCCTGGTAACCCATTGGCTGAAGGTGGTCCTTCAAAAAACACATAAGGTTTATTCCCTTCGCGTGTAGACACACTTTTTTCAAACACATTATTTTCTTCCCAATAGTTTAGAATTTCTTCGGCTACTTTTGGTAAGTCAAGTCCTTTATATTCAGGAAATTTAGTACTCATTATATCCTATTTGATTTCGAGCTGCGAAATTAAGGAATTTTGGTAAAATAGAGAGTGAAATTAAAGAAAAACGTAGGTGTCTTTTATCATATCATACTGATAATTATAAATGAATTCTCTCCTTCGACTGTTCTTCTATGATTAATGAATGCAGAGCATTCCAATATAGCTTCTAAAATATCTGGGTTATTTCCTTAAAAATCACCTTAACATCTCAAGAGTTTTAGAATATTCATTTACGAGTTTGTTCTCATAACTGCCTAACTCTTGTCTAATAGACCACATAAGTCGCAACGCGTCTGCATACTTAGCATCAGAATCAAAATCGAAAAACTTCTTTAAAAAAGTATCTCTAGTTTTATTTAGTGCATCTTGCACAGCATAAGTTTTTGATAATTGTGACACAATATCAATATCCATACTAGACAACATATTACTAAATTTTGCCATTTCGAACATAGCATTCGACACTTGTCCGTCACCTATACCTCTCCAATTAGGGAATCGTTCGTAAAAATTTCTGTCAAATAGATTTTCTTTTAATATGTCTTCGGTTAACAAAGGGTATAAACTATCTAAAGATTTGTTGAATTTTGTCCTGTTTTGTTGAGCACTTTTTACGATTTCTAAATTAGATTCAATTTCTGTTTTGATGTTTTTAAGAACTTCTTTCTGATTGTTTTCTAAGTTCTTAGCTGCATTCCACTCCGAGGCTAAAATTCCGAGGAATACACCTAAAACCACTAAAATGAGTTGAATAAAATATTCTGAGATTTTTAATTTCTTTTTCATAATAAAACGATTACACAATGAAATCAACCAAATCCTCAATCTTTGAAATAAGTTGAATTTTAATAGCTGTGCTTTTTAATGAAATCTTATTGTATTTAGATACAAAAATGGTAGAAAACCCTAGTTTTTCAGCCTCTAAAATACGTTGTTCCACGCGTTGTACAGGGCGAATTTCTCCTGATAAACCAACCTCAGCCGCAAAACAAAAGTCTTTTTGAAGTGCTTCGTCTTCATTGGAAGATAAAATAGCGGCAACAACAGCCAAGTCAATTGCTGGGTCGTCAACAGTAATGCCTCCTGTAATATTTAAAAACACATCTTTAGCACCTAAGCGAAAACCTGCACGTTTTTCTAAAACAGCTAAAAGCATATTTAAGCGTTTGGCATTAAAACCTGTTGCTGAACGTTGTGGTGTGCCATAAACTGCAGTACTTACTAAAGCTTGGACTTCAATCATTAAAGGTCGCATACCTTCTAAAGTCGCAGCTACAGCGTTTCCTGATAATTCTTCGTCTTTTTTAGAAATAAGTATTTCGGAAGGATTTGATACTTCTCGTAATCCAGAACCTTGCATTTCATAAATACCAAGCTCATTGGTAGAGCCAAAACGATTTTTATTGGCTCTTAAAATTCTAAATACATGATTTCTATCTCCTTCAAATTGCAAAACTGTGTCGACCATGTGCTCTAATATTTTCGGACCAGCAATGTTTCCATCCTTTGTTATATGGCCTATAAGTACAACTGGAGTAGCAGTTTCTTTGGCAAATTTTATAAGCTCAGTAGTACATTCTTTTATTTGAGAAATACTTCCTGAAGATGATTCAATATAATCACTATGCAATGTTTGAATGGAATCTACCACCACAATATCTGGTTCTAAAGCTTCTATTTGCTTAAAGATATTTTGAGTTTTAGTTTCAGTTAATATGTAGCAATTACTGCTATTTGGGTTTATACGTTCTGCACGCATTTTTATTTGTTTCTGACTTTCTTCACCAGATACGTATAAGGTTTTGTATGGCAATTTTAAAGCTATTTGAAGCAATAAGGTACTTTTCCCAATTCCTGGTTCGCCTCCTAAAAGTGTTAAAGAACCTGGAACAATTCCACCACCAAGAACACGATTGAATTCAGCATCACCAGTTTGCATACGTGCTTCTTGCGATACATCAATTTCGTTAATCAACAAGGGTTTTGAAACTCGTTTTGATGAATTTGAAGGTGTTTTCCAATCACTTTTTTCGGCTTTTTGAATCACTTCTTCGGCAATGGTATTCCACTCTTTACATGCAGAACATTGTCCTTGCCATTTTGAAAACTGATTGCCACAATTTTGGCAAAAAAATGTTGTTTTTACCTTTGCCATTTAATATCCGAAATCTCTCTTTATTGCATCTGCTCTTTCCATCATTTCATCTTTGGTGTAACCACCAATCTCTTCTAAAATATAAGCCGATTTATAGGTACGCATAGCTTTTTTAGGTTCGCCCGTTTCTTCGTAAAAACGCCCTAAATAATAATTTCCTAATAATGTGTCTGGATATTCTTTTCTAGCAAGTTTACCAAGGGATTCGTATTCATCATACGCTTTGTTTTTTTCAATAGCTGCAGCTATTGCTTTAAAGTCGTTAACGAGCACTTGTTTTTCTATATTAAACAACTCATTTATCATTTCGTATTTTTCATTCAAATACGCTACAGGTGAAGTTTCTAAAGTTAAAATACGCTCGGTATACTCCTTTTTACTAATAGGTTGAAACACAAAAAACATACTTTCTAAAGCATTTGGTATAGCATGAGCTGGCAACGAATAGTGCGTTGGTCCGTCAAACTCATTAAAACCAAAAAATATGTTCTTGTTTTCTAATGCAGATAATCTTGTATTTAAAACATTTGCGTCTTCTCTCAATGGTTTTATATCGTTAGTTGAAGTAGCCAAATAGTAAAATATTTTTCTTTCTATTTCGCTAAGCCTCGTTGGTAAATTATCAAGCATGCTTATTGCTAAGTCTGGACTTAAAGCCATATAAGCATTAAAAAGCGGTTCTTTTTTAAATAGGAAATAGTTTATAAAATTGGCTGTTTCGCCATGTCCAACTGCTACTCTAAAATTAGCTGTTCTATATTTATCTTCAATGTATGGAATAAGCTCCATACCAATAAACTCAAAGAATTTTGCTCCTGATTCTACTGGAAAATAGGTTTGGTCGGAGTAATGATTGTCTTCGCCCCTTGAATCAACTTGATTAATTCCTACCACAATTGCTTCTGGCATATCTTCCCAATAAGAGTAATAATCAACGTTTCCTGCTACAGGCTCGAATAAGTAATCCCCATCAAACACTATGAATATAGGATATAGCTTTTCTGTATTTTCTTCGTAATTTCTCGGTAATTGAATTTTTAATTCTCTTGAGGTACCTAGTTTTGCCGATTGAAACTCTTCGTATATTGTTTGTGAATTTACAAGGCCAAAACTAAGAAAGGCAATGAACGTGGTTAGCTTGATTTTCATTTTAATTCGATTTGAGATTAATAATGGCAAGGTACACATTTAGGGCTAAAAATGGAAGTGTTTTAAGTTAGCTCGTTTGTGTTTTTTCTCGGTTTTTATTGTAGATAGGTAAAAATAGTAACGATAAACCTCCCAAAACAATTACCATTAAAGTTTGTGCTGTCCACATAATCCACCCAAATGCCATACCAGCATCTTCAGCAATTCCGAAAATTGAAAAAGCTAAAAAAATAGCTACTGGATACGAACCAACACCTCCGTTTGTTGCTGCAATACTAAAACTTCCTGAAATAAAGCCAATTAAAATAGCTGCAAGCGGGATTCCCGATGTTTCGTCTACTGCAAATGTTGTCACATAAAACATTAGGACATACATAAGCCAAATAAACAATGTGTGGCCTACAAATGCCCACTTTTGCTTCATTTTAAAAATGCTTAAAACACCTTCAATTAATCCTACAACAAAACCTTTGATTTTCAATGCAAGTTTAGAATTACTTCGTCTTATAAACAATACAAAAACTATAGAAATTACTATTAATCCTGCAACTCCAATAAGGATTTTATTAGGGTCAAACCGTTCAGCAAAAAAATCATATATATACTCAAATTCCAGAAAAAGTGTTATAGCTATTATTAGTAGCATCATTACTAAATCTGCAATACGCTCAGCAACTATAGTTCCAAAACCCTTTTCAAACGGTATACCTTCATAATTGGCAACTATTGAAGCTCTTGATATTTCTCCTGCTCTTGGTATGGTGTAATTAATAAGATATGCTGCCATAACTGCCATGAAGCTATTTGGAATATGCAATTTATAACCCATTGGGTTAATCATAAACTTCCAACGATAGGCACGCGATAAATGACTTAAAACACCGAGTAAAACGCCTAAACCTATCCATGTATAATTTGCTTCTTTGAAATAAGAAAGAAGCTCAGACATTGGCATTTTTGACAAAGAATACCAGATCAATACTACTCCCAAGATTAAAGGAAGTATTATTTTAATAACATTCTTTGTTTGTTTGCTCAATGATTTATTTTAATAAATTGGTATTCTCGTCTGGGAACACCAAAGATGGTTTAAAAGTTTTGGCTTCTTCAATATCCATAAATGCATAGGTTATTAAAATAAGCGTATCACCTACAGCAACCTTCCTCGCTGCAGCACCATTTAAGGTTATTTCTCCACTATTTCTAGGGCCTGGAATAACATAGGTGTCAAGACGCTCTCCATTGTCATTGTTCACAATTTGAACTTTTTCACCTTGAATAATATTGGCAGCCTCCATTAAGTCTTCATCTATGGTGATGCTGCCTATATAGTTTAGGTCGGCACCTGTACATTTAACTCTATGGATTTTTGATTTTACAACTTGTATTTGCATTGGGCAAAGGTAATTAATTTAGTGCGATATTATCTATAAGTCTTATCTCTCCAGCATAAACTGCAATAAACGCACGGTATTTTTTTGATTGTGATTTTCTTTTTACTGGCTTTAAGGTTTCTATGTCGGCAATTATAAAATATTCTAACTCTAAAAGTTGATTTTTTTCAAATTGCTTTTTAACCCATTCCGTTACTTTTGTAGCACTTTTTGTGCCAAATTTTTTCTTGGCTTCTTGTAAGGTTCTAAAAATGAATGGTGCTGCTTTTTTATATTCTGGAAGTAGCCTTTCATTTCTTGAGCTCATTGCCAAACCTGTAGTTTCACGATGAATTTTACACCCAACAATTTTTACTGGTAAGTTATTCTTATCTACTAACTTTCTAATGATTTGTAATTGCTGAAAATCTTTTTCTCCAAAATATGCTCTATCTGGAGTCACAATTTCAAATAATCGTTTCACAATAGTTCCAACACCGTCAAAATGACCGTCTCTAAATTCACCTTCCATTTCATGTTCTAATCCATCAAAATCAAATCTTTTAGCTTTAGGATGTTTCCCATAAATATCTTCAACTGTAGGAGCATACACAAAAATTTTTGAATCGGATACTGTTTTTAAGAGTTCTACATCTCTGTCTAATGTTCTAGGGTAATTTTTAAGGTCTTTTTGGTTATCAAACTGTGTTGGATTTACAAAAATGCTCACAAAAACAACATCATTTTCTTGTAAAGCTTTCTTTATTAAAGATAAATGACCTTTATGCAATGCACCCATAGTAGGTACAAACCCAATAGAAGTATCATTTTTTCTAAGGTCCAATATTATGTCTCCAATATGTTCTTTTGAGTTTGCTACTTGCATTTTATAAAAAAATTAACAGCGTGCAAACATAATATATTACTATTAATCTGCATAATTTTTGTAATTTTGCGTGTTTTTTATTCTAAAAATTAAAGCAGAAGCGTTTATGAAAGATAAGAGAATATTGTATGTGTCCTCTGAAGTAGTGCCATATTTACCTGAGACAGAGATTTCTTCAATGTCCTTTGAGGCACCAAGAATGGTAAACAAACAAGGAGGTCAAATACGAATATTCATGCCTAGATATGGAAACATTAACGAAAGAAGGCATCAACTTCATGAAGTAATTCGCTTATCTGGAATAAATTTGGTGATTAATGACTTAGATATGCCATTAATAATAAAAGTGGCTTCTATCCCAAAAGAAAGAATTCAGGTTTACTTTATTGACAACGAAGAGTATTTTAAAAGAAAGGCAACATTAACTGACGAAAATGGTAAGTTGTTTGGAGATAATGACGAGCGCGCTATTTTCTTTGCAAAAGGTGTCATTGAAACTGTTAAAAAACTAAATTGGGCACCAGATATTATTCATGTACATGGATGGTTAGCATCATTACTTCCACTTTACCTAAAAGAATATTACAAAGATGAACCGCTTTTTAACGAAAGTAAAATAGTGACCTCATTATACAATCAAAGTTTTGATGACTCGTTAAATAAAGAAATGATAAACAAGATAAAGTTTGATAATATTGAAGAATCAGCAATAAAAACTTTAGAAACACCTACTTACAATAACCTTATGAAAGTAGCTGTAGATTATTCGGACGCATTGATTGTTGGGTCTGAAAATATGCCTGATGAATTACAAGACTATTTAAAAAATTGCAATAAACCAGTCTTAGAATATCAATACCCAGATGAATTTGCTGAAGCTTATACAGCATTTTACAACACCCAAGTTTTAAGCTAGAAAACACATGAAAAAGAATAAAATTTTATTAAAAAACATAGCCCTTTTGGCTGTAATAGTTACCATATTTGCTGCCTGTGAAAGAGATTTTGCAAGTTTAGATTCAGATGTGGTAAACTCTGAAAATACGACACATTTCAATGCAGATGTTGTAACGTACCCAATTGTGACCTATAATAAAAAGATTACACCTTTTCAATCTAATAGACTTCCTTCAAACTTAATTGGCTATTATGACGACCCTATTTTTGGAAGTTACTCTGCAAATTTTGTTGGACAACTTTCTCCAAATATCTTTAATCCTCAATTTGGCGAAAATGTTGTTTTAGATTCTGTTGTACTTACAGTGCCTTATTACAGTCGAGTTACAGGAATTAATGATGGCGGAGGATCTGACTATGTATTAGACTCAGTTTATGCTGACACTCCAATTAAACTCTCAATTTATCAAAACAACTATTTCTTAAGAGAGTTTGATCCAAATTCAGATTTAAACCAATCTCAAAAATATTATTCAAATGGAGCACTTTCAGAATCTGTTCAAATAAACTCAGCCGATTTAGAAGGACAACTTGTCTATGATGCTAACTTTATTCCAAGTGAAAAACAAATTGTTCTAAAAGGGTTTGACGAAGATGGTGAACCAGATTCTACTTTTGTAGCACCGTCCATGAGACTTCATATTAGAGATTCTTTACATCATACTTATTGGCAACAATTACTATTTGATAAAGAAGATGAACCAGAATTAAGCAATAGAAATAATTTCCTAAACTATTTTAGAGGACTTTACTTTAAAGCCGAAGGTATAAGTGGATCAGGCTCAATGGCAATGCTTAATTTTAACTCTTCAGATGCCAATCTTACAGTATATTATACTAGTGACAGGGATAATACTGATGAGGATAATGATGGAATACCTGATTATGCTGATGTTGATAGTAACGGCGATAATGTAAATGATAATGGAACAGACACAGATAATGATGGTATTAATGATACTCATGATGTAGATCAAACAGAAGGGATTGATATAAATAATAACGGTATTGACGATACCTTAGATTCTATTAAAGGTGAGTACACGATGAATTTCTATAGAAATCTAATTAATTTAATGACCAATAATTTAATTTCAATTCCTGATGGTGATGATGCCGTAGGAGACGAAAAATTATATTTAAAAGGAGGAGAAGGCTATATGGCTGTTATAGATTTATTTAACGGAACCGTTGAAGATGAAAATGGAAATCCCGAAGATGCCTTTGATAATTTTAAAAGAGTGTTTAGAGAACAAGACGGAGAAAACATTTCAAGAAAAAGATTAATAAATGAAGCTTATTTGGAGTTTTATGTGGATCAAAGTACTGTACAAGGAAATGAACCTGATAGGGTTTTAATTTATAATCTTAGTGACAATACAGCTTTAGTAGACTATTATATCGATCAATCTGCAAGTGGCACAACAGTAAATGCTAAAATTGACCATTTAGTTCCTTTAAAAAGAGAAGACGATGATCCCGAAGGTGATGGTATTAAATACAAAATAAGAATAACCGAGCATTTAAAAAACATTTTTGTTAACGATTCAACAAATGTTAAATTAGGTTTATCAGTAATGTCTGGAGTAGGTTCTGTCAATACTCAAGCACTTTTAGATGATAGTGATGCCAATGTGAAAGCAATACCTAATGGAAGCCTCTTGTCATACAAAGGAACAGTGCTTTTTGGAAACAACACGACCAATGAAGCTAAAAAAGCTAAATTAACTATATATTACACCGAACCAGAAAACTAAATTTTATGTGTGGCATTGTTGGATATATTGGACACCGAGAAGCTTACCCAATTATTTTAAATGGGCTTAAGCGTTTAGAGTACAGAGGTTATGATAGTGCAGGAATTGCTTTATTTGATGGAAACGACATCAAGCTATCAAAAACCAAAGGAAAGGTTGACGATCTAGAAAAGCGAGTAGCCAGTGAAATATCTACACAAGGAAGTTTAGGAATTGGTCATACGCGCTGGGCAACACATGGTGTTCCTAACGATATTAATTCACATCCTCATTATTCAAATTCTGGAGATTTAGTAATTATCCATAATGGAATCATTGAGAACTACGAAGCCTTAAAAAAAGAACTTCAAAAAAGAGGTTATACTTTTAAATCTGATACAGATACAGAAGTTTTAGTAAACCTTATTGAAGATATTAAAAAAAGCAACAATGTTAGATTAGGAAAAGCAGTTCAAATAGCTTTAAATCAAGTTATTGGAGCTTATGCTATTGCTGTTTTTGATAAAACAAAACCTAATGAAATTGTAGTTGCACGTTTAGGAAGCCCATTAGCAATCGGTGTTGGTGAAGATGAGTTTTTTATAGCAAGTGATGCTACACCTTTTATAGAATATACCAATAACGCCATTTATTTGGAAGATGAGGAAATGGCAGTAGTAAGAAGACATAAAGATGTTAAAATTCGTAAGATTAAAGATGATTCATTAGTGAATCCCTACGTTCAAGAATTGCAACTCAACCTAGAACAAATAGAAAAAGGTGGTTACGAACACTTTATGTTAAAAGAGATTTTCGAACAACCCCATGCTATAAGAGACACCTATAGAGGTCGTTTATTGAGCAAAGAAGCCATTATAAAAATGGCAGGAGTTGAAGATAACATGAAAATGTTTCTTAATGCCAATCGCATTATTATAGTGGCTTGTGGAACCTCATGGCATGCAGGCTTGGTAGCTGAGTATATATTTGAAGATTTAGCAAGAATTCCTGTTGAAGTGGAATACGCTTCAGAATTTAGATACAGAAATCCTGTAATCAATAAAAATGATGTTGTTATAGCGATATCACAATCTGGTGAAACAGCAGATACTTTAGCTGCAATTAAATTGGCTAAATCACATGGTGCATTTGTATTTGGCGTTTGTAACGTTGTAGGATCATCCATTGCTCGCGAAACAAATGCTGGTGCATATACACATGCTGGACCAGAAATAGGTGTGGCATCTACAAAAGCATTTACAACGCAAATTACTGTTTTAACTCTAATGGCATTAAGACTGGCCAGAGCAAAAGGCACTATGTCTAGTTCCGATTTTAGACGTCATTTAATCGAATTAGAGATGATTCCAGATAAAGTTGAGCAAGCTTTACAATCTGATGCTTATGTAAAAACAGTAGCTGAAATTTATAAAGACGCTACAAACTTTTTGTATTTGGGTCGTGGCTATAATTTCCCTGTAGCTCTAGAGGGTGCATTAAAGCTTAAAGAAATCTCTTATATTCATGCCGAAGGTTATCCAGCTGCTGAAATGAAACATGGCCCTATAGCACTTATTGATGAAAATATGCCAATTGTTGTTATTGCTACAAAAAAGGGACACTACGAAAAAGTTGTTAGTAACATTGAAGAGATTAAAGCCAGAAAAGGTAAAATTATAGGAATCGTTACCAAAGGAGATACTAGTGTTCGCAAATTAGCAGATCACGTTATTGAGGTTCCTGAAACAATCGAGTCACTTACTCCGCTTTTAACAACTATTCCATTGCAGTTACTGTCTTATCATATTGCTGTAATGTTAGAAAAAAATGTCGATCAGCCTCGTAATTTGGCAAAATCCGTTACTGTAGAGTAAATTTCTTATTTAAAATTAATCCAAATTCAAATTTTTAAGATAATCGCTATCTAAAAAGTCTTATATTGTATTATGCAACTTACTATGCGTGCATAATTGTTTTATTTTTTTATATTGCAGTGCCTAGTTAAAAGCAATTACTAAAATTTAATTAATACCCAATATGAGAACTATTCTAAAGATTTTTCTATTACTCTTTTGCGTATCATCCTATGCGCAAACGACTATCAAAGGTACAGTTACTGATGATAGCGGACAACCACTCCCAGGAGCCAACATCATTATTGTAGGCACCTCAACTGGTACAATGACAGATTTTGATGGCAAGTACACCTTAACAACAAGTCAAACACCTCCTTTCACACTTCAAGTAAGTAGTGTAGGTTTTGAAACCCAAACAAAAGAGGTAACAGCAAATAACCAAGTAATTGACTTCGCTTTAAAAGAAGGGAGTGAGTTAGATGAAATTGTAATTTCTGCATCTAGAACTCCTGAGCGAATCTTTGAATCTCCTGTAACAGTTGAACGTTTTGGTTTAAAAGAAATTAAAAACACAGCATCTGCCGATTTTTACGATGGTCTAGAAAATTTAAAAGGCGTAGATGTAAATACTAATAGCTTAACATTTAAATCTATAAACACAAGAGGGTTTGCAACTTTTGCAAATAACCGTTTTATGCAATTGGTAGATGGAATGGATAACTCAACACCTGCATTAAACTTCCCTATTGGAAATTTAGTAGGTATGACCGAAACTGATGTTCAAAGTGTAGAATTACTACCAGGAGCATCTTCAGCATTATATGGTGCAAATGCTTTTAACGGAATTTTATTCATGACCAGTAAAAGTCCATTCGATCATTCAGGAATTAGTGGTTATGTTAAACAAGGAATGACCTCTCAAGAAGCAACAGGCGATAACACTTATACAGATTTTGGTATAAGAGCTGCTTATAAGTTTAGCGAAAAATTTGCTGGTAAAGTAAATTTTGCATACTTAAAAGGAACCGATTGGGGAGCAACTAGTGAGGTTGACAAAAACTCTGATGGCGGAAACAGAGCTTCAAATATTAATTATAATGGGGTGAACGTGTATGGTGATGAAGTGGCAACCAATATTAGATCTGCTTCTGGATTAGGAATTATTCCTGATGTAGTAGTGAGTAGAACTGGATATAATGAAAGAGATTTAACCGATTTTAATGCAGAAAGTGTAAAAGCAGATTGGGGATTGTATTATAGACCTTGGGCAACCGATTTTGAAATTTCGTATGTTGGTAAAGTAGGAACAGGAACAACTATTTATCAAGGGTTAAATAGATATAATATTAGAAACTTCTTTCAAGAACAACACAAACTAGAACTTAAAAACGACAACTTCTTTTTAAGAGGTTACGTAGTAGGTGATAATGCAGGTGATTCTTACGATATGCTATTTACAGGAATTCAAATACTTAACTCATGGAAACCACATTCGCAATGGTTTGAAGAATATATTGGTACCTATGCAGGAATTGAGTTAAGTGGAAACCCACTTGGTTTAACTGAAGCTCAAAAACATGCTGCGGCCAGAGCTGTTGCTGAACAGGGAAGATATGAGCCTGGGACACCAGAATTTGAAGCTGCATTTAATAGAAGTACAAATGACCCTGATTTAAAAACAGGATCTAAATTTCAAGATGCATCAAAATATTATCATGCAGATGGTAACTATAACTTTAGCCACTTAATCGATTTTGCCGATATTCAAGTTGGTGGTTCTTATAGAAGATATAGCTTGAATTCTGGAGGCACAATATATACAGACACTCCAGAAAATGGACCTATTAATTATTCTGAGTTTGGTATTTATACGCAAATTCAAAAAGAATTTGAATTCAGTGATGACTTAAGTTTAAAATTAACGGGGTCTGTTCGATATGACAAGTCTGAATTTTTTGATGGCTTTATATCGCCACGTATTTCGGCAGGTTTAACTGTAAATGAAAATCATAATATTAGAGCCTCTGTGCAAACAGGATTTAGAAACCCAACAACTCAAGATTTATTTATTGGTTTAGATTCTGGCCAAGGATTTTTGGTAGGTTCATCACCAGACAACTTAGGGCGTTGGACAAGGGACTTACCTGTAAGTGCATCTGGACAATTATTAGGCCAACCTGCCACTATAACACAAACAGGTGCTGCGCCTTATAATAATTCATATTCTGGAGCTTCTTTACAAGCTTTTGCTGCTACTGGAAATCCAGCGGTTTTAGAAGTTGCGAATCCTGATTTAATAAAACCCGAAAAAGTATCTTCGGCTGAAGTTGGTTATAGAGGTAAAATTGATAAACTTATTGTGGACTTAAGTGTTTACTATAATAGTTATGAAGATTTTATTTCTCAACAAGGTGTTGCCGCTCCTTTATATGGAACTGCTGGTGATGGAGGATTGTCAGTTTTAGCAATAGTCAATGGCGACTATCAAGGTTATAGCGCTTATACAAATGCAGAAGCTAAAGTTAATTCTTATGGAGGTTCAATTGGATTATCTATGAAAGTTTTTGGTGATTTTGATTTAGGTGGAAGTTATACCTATTCAAAATTAGATTTCGACCAAGATAAATACCCTGATTTTGTAACAAACTTCAATACACCAGAGCACAAGTTTAAAGCATCTTTTGGAAACACCAACTTATTTAAAAACTTTGGTTTTAATGTCGCATATAGGTTTAGTGATGATTATTTCTGGGAGGCAACATTTGGAGACGGTATCGTTCCTGAGTACCACGTACTTGATGCGCAAATTAATTTAAAAGTGCCTAGTTTAAAATCAACGTTTAAAGCTGGAGCAACAAACTTATTAGGAGAGGAATATTTCACAGCCTTTGGCTCTGGATTTATTGGTTCTCAATATTACATCTCATGGACAATTAACAACTTATAAAATGAAAACAAATATTATGAATA
Organism: Gaetbulibacter sp. S0825; assembly: GCF_011777505.1. Taxonomy (GTDB): domain Bacteria; phylum Bacteroidota; class Bacteroidia; order Flavobacteriales; family Flavobacteriaceae; genus Pontimicrobium. Next base: position 463,413 of record NZ_JAATJT010000001.1, read on the forward strand.
CTAAATATATATGGATGCTGCTAATCTGTTTAGGTTTTGTAGCATGTAACGACCCTGAAGATTATATTGATGACCCTATTGTGCCAGATGTAGTATTGCCGCCACTAACTGCTGGAAGTGCCGATTTTTCTAAATTTGTATCCATTGGAGCTTCTTTTACCGCAGGATATAGCGATCTTGCTTTATTTAATGCTTCTCAACTAAACTCTTTTCCAAATATAATGGCAGAGCAGTTTGCTAAAGCTGGGGGCGGTTCATTTACGCAGCCAATGATGAGTGGTAATTTTGGTGGTTTAGCCATAGGAGGAACTAGAATAGCTGATCCACGGCTTGTTTTTGGTGGCGCTGTACCAGTACCATTGGAGTCTATAATTGGACCTGTTACTGTTGCTACAGATATAGCAATTAATAACCCAACTGGCCCTTTTAATAATATGGGAGTACCAGGAGCAAAAAGTTTTCATTTATTAGCTCCTGGTTATGGAAACATTGCTGGTGTTCTTTCGGGACAAGCTAATCCATATTTTGTACGAATGGCTTCTAGTCCTACTACAAATGTTTTGACTGATGCAATGATTCAAGGCCCTACATTCTTCTCTTTATCTGAAGTTGGTGCATTCGATATTTTAGATTATGCAATTGCTGGTGGTTCAGGAATCGATCAAACTGGTAATTTTGATCCTAGTACTTATGGAGGAAGTGATATAACAGACCCTAACGTTTTTGCACAAGCATTTGGTGGAATGGTCACAGCGCTTGTTTCCACAGGTGCAAATGGCGTTGTTACTAATATCCCTAATGTTACTGATTTACCACATTTTACAACTGTTCCCTACAATGCTGTCCCTTTAGATGCTGGGACTGCTAATTTAGTGAATCAAGGCTATGCTGCATACAATGGTGGGCTTCAACAAGCATTTGCAGCATTAGCTGGAACTGGATTATTTCCTCAAGAAGAATTAGATAGAAGAACCATCAATTTTGTTGAAGGTCAAAACGCTGTAGTTATTGTTGATGAGGATCTTACAGATTTAGGTGCTATTAATCCAGCTTTCGCAGCTTTGCCTAAATACAGACAGGCTACGGCTGAAGATTTATTAGTGCTGTTAAGTTTAAACTTTATTGGCACTACCGTAGGAGGAAATCCTTTGTTAATTAACGGAGTTAGTGTTCCATTGGCAGATCAATGGGTGTTGACACCTGAAGAACAGTCTATTATTCAAGCCGCTACAGATAACTTCAATGCAACAATTTCAGGTGTTGCCTCTGCAAATGGCCTTGCTCTTGTGGATTTAAATCAAATTTTAAATCAAGCTACTACAACAGGCATTCCATTTGATGACTATACTTTAACTGGGGAATTTGTTACAGGTGGAATTTTCAGTTTAGATGGAATACATCTTAGTGCCAGAGGAAGTGCACTATTGGCGAATAAATTTTTAGAAGCTATTGATGCAACTTATGGGTCAAATTTTGTAGCCTCTGGAAGTGTAGCAAAAGCAATTGATTATAACGTCACGTATTCCCCTGGATTATAATAAAAAGTTCATTTTACAAATAATTAAAACCCAGAATTTTGTTCTGGGTTTTTTCTTTTCTAATTAAACATTTTAGTGCTCTTTTTCTAACATTAAAAAACTTGTTTTTTTTGATACTATTTATATATGGTTTTTTAATAAAAACTCATATATTTGCAGCGCGAAAAACAGCTTGTTTTTTCGGTTAAAATTTAAGCAAAAACAATAAACATAGAAGTAATGTCAAAAGTTACAGGTAAAGTTGCACAAATAGTAGGTCCAGTTATCGATGTTGAATTCGGTGCTGGTGCTGAACTTCCAAAGATTTATGATTCGTTAGAAATTAAGAACGCTGATGGTTCTATTTTAGTACTAGAAGTACAATCTCACATTGGTGAAGATACTGTACGTACTATCGCCATGGACTCGTCTGATGGTTTAAGTAGAGGTACAGAAGTTACTGCAACTGGTGCTCCAATACAAATGCCAATTGGTGACGATGTTTATGGTCGTCTGTTTAATGTAATTGGTGATGCTATTGATGGTCTTGGAGATTTACCTAAAGCTGGAGATGCTGGATTGCCAATTCACAGAGAGGCACCAAAATTTGAAGATTTATCGACATCTACTGAAGTTTTATTTACTGGTATCAAAGTAATCGACCTTATTGAGCCTTATGCAAAAGGTGGTAAGATTGGATTATTTGGTGGTGCTGGAGTAGGTAAAACAGTATTAATACAGGAGCTTATTAACAACATTGCAAAAGGACATGGTGGACTTTCAGTATTCGCAGGAGTAGGTGAAAGAACACGTGAAGGAAACGATTTACTTCGTGAAATGTTAGAATCTGGAATTATCCGTTATGGTGATGACTTCATGCATTCTATGGAAGAAGGTGGATGGGATCTTAAAAAAGTAGATAAAAAAGCGATGTTAGATTCTAAAGCAACATTCGTTTTTGGGCAAATGAACGAGCCTCCTGGAGCACGTGCTCGTGTGGCGCTTTCAGGATTAACAATTGCTGAATATTTCCGTGATGGAGCTGGAGAAGGTCAAGGAAAAGATGTTCTTTTCTTCGTAGATAACATTTTCCGTTTTACACAAGCTGGTTCTGAGGTATCAGCATTACTTGGTCGTATGCCTTCTGCGGTAGGTTACCAACCAACATTAGCAACAGAGATGGGTGCGATGCAAGAGCGTATTACATCAACTAAAAGAGGTTCTATTACATCTGTACAAGCGGTATACGTACCTGCGGATGATTTAACGGATCCTGCTCCTGCTACAACCTTTGCTCACTTAGATGCGACTACAGTATTATCTCGTAAAATTGCTGAGCTTGGTATTTACCCAGCTGTGGATCCATTAGATTCTACTTCAAGAATCCTTACTGCTGATATTTTAGGTGATGAGCATTATGACTGTGCACAAAGAGTAAAAGAGTTATTACAACGCTATAAAGAATTACAAGATATTATTGCTATCCTTGGTATGGAAGAATTATCTGAAGAAGATAAAATGGCTGTAGGACGTGCACGTCGTGTACAACGTTTCTTATCTCAACCATTCCACGTAGCTGAGCAGTTTACAGGTATTCCAGGTGTATTAGTTGACATTAAAGAAACTATTAAAGGGTTTAACATGATTATGGATGGTGAATTAGATCACTTACCAGAAGCAGCGTTTAACCTTAAAGGAACTATTGAAGAAGCTATTGAAGCTGGAGATAAAATGCTTGCTGAAGCGTAATTTAATATAATTAAAGAATGCATTTAGAAATTGTAACACCAGAAGCCACTTTATATAGTGGAGAAGTAGAATCGGTTGCTGTTCCAGGAGTGAACGGCGAATTTGAAATGCTAAAAGATCACGCGCCAATTGTTTCTTTGCTTAAAGAAGGACATGTAAAGGTGTATGGTGATATTCAACTTGATGAAGAGGTTGAAGATAAATTCACTAAAGCTGATAAAGGTGTTTGGTTGGCAATAAATTCAGGAACTATTGAAATGAATGATAATAAAATTATAGTTCTAGCGGACTAAGTTTTATTAACTCAAAATACAAAAGGCGAAACTATATGTTTCGCCTTTTTCTTTATTAAACTTTAATAAAAATCTTCTTTCTATATAATACGTTTGCTAACCACAAATAAAATCCTATCACAACTAAAGCGTACAGAAAAGAAGAGAGTTTGCTACTTAAAAAATCGTATGTAAAAAAGTTTTCATATAGCCAAGAGTGGATTCTTTGGTTTTCACCAACTTTAATTAGATAAAATGTTTTAGCAATAAAACCCGATACGAAGAAAATCGTAATTGCATTCATTCCAACTTGCTTAAAAACAGCTCCAAATTTAATCTGTTTAATATCTTGCAAATAATAAATAATAGCCAAGATTAAAGTTGCCCAACCACTAGTAACCAATACAAAACTACTGCTCCAAATTGCCTTGTTTAATGGAAACCACAAGCTCCACACGTAACCAGTAATTAATAGGATAGCAGAAATAGCAATTAAGTTCTTAACTAAATTATTCTTAGCACTCGTTAATATTCTACCAATCAAAATACCAGAAATACAGGTTGCTATAGCTGGTAAAGAACTCATAAGCCCTTCAGGGTCATAATCATTTTTCCACATATGTTCGCCAAGAATGCTTGAGTCAATGTACATTGCCCAATTATTTGCCGCTCTATCAAAAGTAGGACTAATCCCTTCTGGGTTGGGCAATGGTACAAAACCTAAAAGCAGCCAATAACCAATTAAAATTGTCATTCCTATTGCAAATAAAGTTTTCCAATTACAATTCAAATATAAAATAGCTGAAAAGAAAAATACAAACCCTATTCGTTGCAAAACTCCTGGAATTCTCACAACTTCTAAGTCTCTAAAAAAAGGGAAATAGGGTAAAAACCATGCAAGAAAAAAGCCCAAGCCAAATAGCTTTAAACTCCTAATAATTATCTTTTTATAAGTAGACGTATTCTTAGGTTTGTTTCTATAAGCCAAATGAATAGAAATGCCAACAATAAATAAAAAGAAAGGGAAAATTAAATCGGTTGGTGTTAATCCATGCCATTCGGCATGAAGTAAAGGTGCATACACATGACTCCAAGTTCCTGGATTGTTTACCAAAATCATAGCGACTATGGTTAATCCACGTAACAAATCGACAGATTCAACTCTATTACTCAAAACCAACTTATAAGATGTTTGCCTTAATTTTTTTCCAAAGCTTAACTAGAAAATATGCTGAAACCAATGCTAACGCTGACAATGCCAAAGCACTAGTATATTCACCATAAATGAAGTGACCTGTAGCGAACATGACACTATAAATCAACACACAGCCAACTAACATAGCTATAATACCAGATGGTACACTCCAACCTTCATTAGAATCAACTACTTCAATATTTTCAGCACGTGCTTCATTAACCACTTTGTTCCATCCTGGACCTCCTGGTTGGATTTTCTTATAAAACTGCTGAAGCACTTCTTTGCTTTCAGGCTGTGTTAAATACGTTACAGCAATCCAAACTATGGAAGTTACTAAAACTATAAACGGAAATTTTGCCCAAGAAGGCATAAGTGCATCATTTCCAAACAGCGTTTCCCCCAAAGAAGTAAATGTGATTAATATAGATACAAACCCAGAAACAAACATGGCAGAAATTTCACTCCATGCATTAATACGCCACCAAAACCAGCGCAAAATAAATATGAGTCCTGTTCCTGCTCCAAACATTAAAATAATATCAAATAACTGTAATGCGTTTTGCAAAACGAGGGCGAATAATGCACTAAAAACCATTAATAATACTGTTGAAATTCTACCAACTGCTACTAATCGCTTTTCTGTAGCGTTTTTATTTATTTGTTGTCTGTAGAAATCGTTTACTATATATGAACTTCCCCAATTTAAATGCGTGGAAATGGTACTCATATAGGCAGCAACTAATGACGCTAATACCAAACCTAATAAGCCACTAGGCAGCTTAGTTAACATAGCTGAATAAGCCAAATCATGTCCAAGTTTGTCTTCAGCTACATTTGGGAATGCCTCTTGAATACTAGCTATATCTGGGAAAATAACAAGTGATGCTAATGCCACAATTATCCAAGGCCATGGGCGTAAAGCATAGTGCATAATATTGAAGAAAAAAGTAGCTCCAATAGCATGATTTTCATCTTTGGCTGCTAACATTCGTTGTGCAATATAACCTCCCCCTCCTGGTTCAGCTCCTGGATACCAGCTACTCCACCATTGGACCGCTAACGGAATAATAAGCAAAGTAATGAGTGCTTCTGTATTACTAAAATCTGGTAAAATATTTAGCTTATCTGCTACATTTTCATGTTGAAGCAAACTTTCTAATCCCCCTATTTCTGGTAATCCAACTAAATAATATGCTGCTCCAATAGCTCCTGCCATTGCAGTAAAAAAAAGAATAAAATCTGTATAAACAACACCTTTAAAACCGCCTAAAGCACTAAAAATAACCGTAATAACACCAGCGTATAGAACTGTTTCTATTGGCTCAAGACCAAGCATAACACTTCCTATTTTAATGGCTGCTAATGTTACGCCAGCCATGGCTAAAATATTGAATATTACACCTAAATAAACGGCTCTAAAGCTCCTTAAAAAACGAGCTGGAGCACCTCCATAGCGTAACTCATAAAACTCAATATCTGTGTTTACTTTAGACTTTCTCCATAACTTTGCATAAACAAAAACAGTCAATAATCCAGTAATTAAAAACGCCCACCAAACCCAATTACCAGAAACACCATTATTACGTACAATATCTGTAACTAAATTTGGTGTATCTGTAGAAAATGTTGTTGCTACCATAGAAACACCCAGTAACCACCAAGGCATACTTCTTCCTGATAAAAAATATTCGGCTGAACTTTTCCCTGACTGTTTTGAAACATAAATTCCTATAAAAAGGGTAATAGCAAAAAATAATATGATAAGAGAAATATCTAATGTGGAGAGATCTACCATGTGTAGTATTAATTAAAATTTTAGCCTAAGTTATACTTTTTTAATCACATTAGTTACAATTCCCCAAATAACAAATTGATTGTCTTGGGTTATTTTAATAGGTTTATAATTATCGTTTTCTGGTTGAAGCCAAACACCATCGCTTTCTACTTTTAATCGCTTAACTGTAAACTCGCCATCTAAAAAGCAAACAGCAATTTTATTATGTTCAGGTTCTAGGCTTCTATCTATAATTAATAAGTCATTATCATTTAAACCTGCGTTAATCATAGACTGCCCACTTACACGTGCAAAAAAAGTTGATTCCTTATTTTTAATAAGCACTTCATCTAAAGATAACCGTTCTTGTTTAAAATCTTCGGCAGGTGATGGAAATCCAGCGGAAATTCCAGTATCTACTAATATTGCACCTAAACTATCTGTTTTTTGAGGTGTGAAAAAGGTTAAATTTTGAATTAATTTTGTCATTATCTTACTTTAATAATTTCATTAATATCTGTTGTATATCTTGGCGATAGTCGTTCTTGGCGCATTTTCCATGTACGTTCTAAATCTTGATTCCCAAGTTTTATTTTATAATCTTTATATCGCTTGTTAATGCTATCAATCGCTGTCATTAAAGATTTGTGCTTAGGATTCTCATGTTCAAACAAGTGTAATTGGTGATTGTTATTAGGGACTAATCCCGTTACAATAACGCCTGCTCGTTTATATTTTATACCTTCTTTAAAAATTGATGTCACAGTCTCTACTGCATATTTACATATAGTAAGAGTTGAATCTGTAGGGTATGATAGTTTTACTACTCTACTAGCACGATGTTGCTCTAGCTCTTTTTTATGTCTATCACTGCTTAAAATAACAATAATCATGTGACAGCTAGATTCTTGTTTGCGTAGTTTTTCGGCACAACTCGTTGCAAAGGTTGAGACACGTTCCTTTATATTATCAATATCTGAAAATGTATATTCAAAACTTCGGGTTGTAGCAATGGCTCGTTTTGTTTTAATCTCGTCTAGTTTTAACGTAGGGATCCCTTCTAAATCTTTTTTAAGTTTCCACTCAGTTATTGAGAAATTTTTGCGAACCCACTCATCCGATAGCTGTACAAAATCAAATGCTGTTTTACAGTTTTTTAAAGCTAATCTTTTTTGTAGTCCTCTACCAATTCCCCAAACATCTTGCAATTTAATCCATTTTAAGGCTTTTATTCGTTTTTCTTCAGAATCTATTACATAGACACCCTTAGTTTCATTTGGAAACTTTCTCGCAATTTTATTAGCTACTTTACTCAATGCTTTTGTTGGAGCTACGCCAACACACGTTGGAATTCCAGTCCATTTTAAAATACGATGCCTTATTTGACTTCCATAGTCATTAAAATTATAGGTGTCAAACCCTTTAAATTCTAAAAATGCTTCATCAATGCTATACACCTCAACATCTGGTGTATATTGTTGTAAAATTGACATAACACGACTACTCATGTCTCCATACAAGGGGTAGTTAGATGATAATACTTTTATATTGTTTGCTTTACAGAATCCTTCCCATTTAAAAATTGGTGCTCCAAATGGTAATTGTAATGTCTTGGCTTCGTCACTCATAGAAATAACACAACCATCATTATTGCTTAAAATAGCAACAGGTTTTTCGCGTAAATTAGGATTAAAAACGCGTTCACAGGAGGCATAAAAATTATTACAATCAACTAAAGCAAACATGTTTATAAAGGTACATATTTGCTTTAGTTTTTAATAGAAAGAGATTCTTAAATTATTTGCTTTTTTTTCTCAACCAAGCCTCTCTTGCTGCTTTTTGCTCGTTGTTAGCATTTTCGTCTATATTTATAGAATACGAAGGATCTGATTTAAAAGTTAGAGTTGTTTCATTTTTATTTCCTAAACGCTCATATACTATTTTAGTAACATCACCTGCCTTAAACTTGGTCATTAAAGTGTTAAAATCTAAATCATCACTTAACACATAATCTCCTACTTGGATTATGGTGTCACCATTTTCAAGTCCTGCTTCATAGGCTGATGAACCAATACTTGTATAGCCAAAAATTTTGCCCTGCCTAACACTTGCTCCAAAACTTGGTTTTGTATTGTCTTGCGTTAACGATACACCAACTGTTTCAAACAAACGTTTCATGTCTGGCATACCACTTTTATGCACATAATTATTGAAGAACGTGTCTCCAAATCCTTCGCCTGCATATTCATTAAGTGCATTCTGTAAATCTGGAATAGTATATGGTTTTTCATCCTTTCCTAATGTATTCCATACTAGCTTCATGTAATCGTCTATATTTAGATTTTTTTCACGAAGAGATAAGTCTAGAGCTAAACCTAAAGCACTTCCATAAGAATAATACGAAATAAAGGTATTCCCTCTATTTACAGGGTCTACTGAACGTGCAGCATCAACAAAAGGTGCTTGATAGCTCATTTCAATAACATTAAAAAATTGTCTCCCTGGAGAATTCCATACATAATTAAAGGTTCCTGAAAGCCCTCTTACGTAATTTTCTGGTTCCATGAGTCCTGCGCGACATAAAATTAAGTTGGTATAGTAGCTTGTAAATCCTTCGGCAAACCAAAGTTCACCACTCATATTTGCTTCTTCAAAATCGAAAGGTTCTAAAGATTGAGGGCGAATACGCTCGACATTCCACGCATGGAAAAATTCATGCGATACTGTACCAATATTACTTCTCATACCTCCATTAGCTAAACTTCTAGTAGATGTTACCACAGTTGAATTACGGTGCTCCATACCATCACCAGATGCATTAGGTATGTAACATGCTAAGAAATAATAATTATCGTAATCGAAATCTGGCAATTCACCAAAAACAGCTTCTTGCTCTAATACTACTTTCTTTACTTTTTCGAAATACTCATCCAATTCGGCATCTGTACCATTATGATGTAAAACAAGGTTAACTGTTTGTCCTTTTACATCAAACGAACGAACTCCATGGTCGCTAATTTCGGTTGGACTATCCATAAAATACTGCAAATTAGGCGCATAATATGTGCTCCCCTCTTTGTGTTTTAATTGTGTTGCCACTTTCCAGTTTAAATCCTCACGAACATTAAACGTTACTTCCATTTCGTCGTTCGCTAAACTTGGCGCATACATAAATGTTGCAGGAATATTTAAATGTGCATGTGTTTCGTCTATTTGAGCATACGTTCCACCTCCTCTATTGGCAAACAATGTGTATGATACTTTTATCGTACCATCATGACCATTTACTTTCCAAGAATAAGGGTCTGGTCTTGTCGTTTCCAGTTCGTTTCCTTGGCTATCGGTTACTTTAACTGCGTATACATTTTTCATAAACTCGTGCAATGCATAGCGTCCTGGAGAAGTACGACTCATTCTAAACTCTACTTCACCATTATTTAAATTAGTGAATGTTGCTTCGACATTTGCTTCGTGATGCACTGCATTTTCAAACGAAATATCATACGTTGTAGAAATGCCTTTTGATGCTTCTTCTGTTTGAGTGTTTTTACAATTAAAGAAGACTAAAAGTGTAAGAAATAAGAAATATTTTTTCATGGTTGAAATAGTAAAATAGTGTTTAAGCAACTAAGATACTATTTTTGTAGAATGGTAGAGATTTATAAAAAATAAAAACTTAAATTAATCTTCAACATACTCCAAAATATCACTTGGTTGACAATCTAAAGCCTTACAAATGGCTTCTAGTGTGGAAAAACGAATAGCTCTTGCTTTACCAGATTTTAAAATAGAAAGGTTGGCTGTTGTTATATCAATCATTTCAGCCAAATCTTTACTTTTCATTTTCCGTTTGGCGAGCATTACGTCAAGGTTTACAATAATTGGCATAAGTTATATGGTTAGGTCGCTATCTTTTTTGAATTCATTTGCTCGTTTAAATATCTCTGCTAATAAGTAGAAAGCCAACGCACAAGGTATCAATAATGAAAACTCTGTTTTAAGTTCTGTAAAAAAATCAAAGGAAGATTTTCCTATTAAAGCCAATAAAAATCGTAACACCAAAACATTGATGGCGTACCAAATAAAGATATTTCCAATTTTTTTAAAGTAAGAGATGTTTTTATCACTAAAGTATTGGCCTTTATCAACTTCGCTTAAAATGGATAAAAAATAAGTAAATCCATAAATAAGATAGCCTCTCCAAAAAAAGAGTCCAGCACTAATGGCATAATAACTCCACTTTATAGCGTTTTTTGATGTAAACCAGCTCTCACTTTTATCTGCCGATTTTGCCCAGTTTTGAAACTCTTTAAATTGTTGTAAATCGAACTCTCTTATATCATTTAGTAGTACTGAAACGGCTGTCAATAAAACAGCATAAGTAATTATCGTTAAAATTGTTGTGTTATCTTTCATACTTTATTTATTGTAAGGTCGCTCAATAATCCAATTAAATCCACGAGAGTTTAAATTGAATTTTTCGTGTTCTTTTCTTGAAAACATAATGTGTAACGTATCAGATTCTATAATTCCATCGAGCTGAAGAATTTTTGAATTCGGATTTTTATAGTTGAAATTATAATTTTCAAGTTCAGAATTCTTTTTATGTATTATTATTTCTTGAGACGTTGAATCTGTTATAAATTTATATTGATGCTTTACATCGTCCATTGTTTTTACTGTTGCTTTGTCTTTTAAGTCAACAATAAGATAACGCCATCTATACTTATCTGTAATTAAGGGTTGTAGTGTATCTCCATTTTTAACAAAGTGTGTAGCTTCCCAAATACCATAAAGTAATGGTTTTTTTCTGTTGTTTCCTCTATGGCTTTCTGTTGTGTAAAAATTGAAAGAGATGAAACTTACAATAATAAGTAAGCCAATAGATTTAATCCAAAAAATGACTTTATGGTATTCAGTGTTTTGAATAGGATGGTAATAATTGTTTTTTTCTACAGCTTCATTTTTTACGAATACTTTCAAAAACCTGTTGTCAGTTATAAAAATCACTAAAGTCATTAAGACTAAATGAACTGAAAATAATTTGACAGGAATATCATAACAAAAATTCATTACAGCAACTTGAGTCATTACGCCAATAACTATAAACGAGCCAAGTGTTTGTGTGCGTCTAGGGATTAAAAGCACACCTCCAAGTACTTCTAAAACACCTATAAACACATTAAATCCTTTTGAAAAACCTAAATATGTCCAAGCTAATCCCATTGGAGAAAAATTACCTAAAGGGTCAAGCAAATGTGTTAGTGAAGCTGATGGGAATTGAAGTTTAAAAATCTTTACAAATCCATAAAGAAGCATTGCAGCTACTATGACAACACGAAGAAATACTAAAAACCAGTATAATAATGTATTGTAGCTTTTGCTTTTTCTATCTAAAAGGTTCCAAAAAACAAATATTACAAAGGTTAAAACTACATTTACAAATAAAGTTATGTAAGCAAACGTATGGTCTCCACTACCATTACCACTTACTTCATATTCGTAATTTATTCCAAAAATGGTTTTGCCAATCCACCTATAAGGCGTTTCAAATAATGGACTTATAAGCGCTAATAATATATACAGTACAAAGTAAGTAAACAATAATCTGAACAACACCTTACTTAAGGTATTCCATTGTTCTTTATATTCTTGTGTAAAAATCTTCATATAAAATTAATAGCTAAATATTATAGTCAGTTACTATCTGTGTTTTTTGGTTAAATGTGTTATAACAAAAACTGCATAAGTGGCTATGATTAAATGAGTTGTATTATCTTTCTAAATATTAAATGGTTAAATCATTTTCATATTGCAGCTCCAATCCTCTTTTAAATAATAGCGAGAACACATAAACAATACCTGCTATTAATACAAATTCGCTAGAGATTAAGGTTGCTTTTATTCCTTGCGTAGCTTCTAATATGCCAACGTGAATATTATGTGCCACAACTATTGCCCACATTAGTAGAAGGCTGTAGCTAATAGTTTGCATAGCCTTTAATGCATTTAAATTAAAAGGTCTGTTTATATTTAGATTGCTCAACAGTTTCACTACAAGAAATGCAATATAAGCTTGAATACTAAACTGAATAATTCTATAGCCAACAATAATAGAATAATGTAATAGGCTATTTTGTTTATAAGCAATTAAATTCATGCCTTCGTATAAATCTTTAACAGCCCCTTCATTTCCTAAACTGACCAAGTATGATATAATAATTGCACCTGCTTTAAATGACAATCCAATCAAGGCTATCCAAGCAAAAACATGCATTATTTTAAGTATTCTTTTTGTTTTCATAATATTCTTACTTATTCATAAACCAATGTACATGACCGCAATTATTACATATATAGTTTAATGCACTCTTATTGGCCCAATCTAATTTAAAAAAGGTCATTTTTGGGGTATTCATTAAAGTCGTTCTTCCCCAAAATTTGTCATGCTTACAAATGTTGCATTCTAATTTATTCCCTTTAACTATTCTTTGTTTTACTTCTTGATTATTAGACATAACTTTGTTCTATTTTTGATTAATTGATATTACAAATATAATAAAATTATTGATAAACAATAATTTATTATTCTTTTTTAATAATATTATTATTCCAAACACATTAAATAAAAACAAAATTTCACATTGCTCATTCCACAAATTTTTTACATTTGCTCGGTCAAAACTAAGGTATGAGAACAATTAATAGCTTTATAACGGTACTGCTTTTAGTGTTAAGTGGTTACACATCGTTTGCTCAAGAAAAGCAAAACACGAAACAATTAGATTCTGTAGTAATTACTTCCAGCAGAATTGATTTACCCTTTAAAGAAAATTCTAGAACTATCACTGTGATATCTGCTCAAGAAATAGCACAAAATCCAGCAACAAACGTTACCGAATTATTACAACAAGTAGCTGGTGTTGACATGAGGCGTCGTGGTGTAAATGGTATGCAAGCCGATTTATATATTCGGGGTGGGAGTTTTGACCAAACTTTAATTCTTATTGATGGTATTAAAGTTGAAGACGCTCAAACTGGTCACCATACTATGAACATGGCTCTACCAATTGAGGTTATTGAACGTATAGAAATTATCAAAGGTCCAGCTGCTCGGGTATTTGGGCAAAATGCCTTTACAGGTGCTATTAATATTGTTACAAAAAACAGTACAGTTGATGTGAATTCTGCTGGTTTTCAAGTAGGGTCTTTTGGTCAGCAACATGTTACTGGAACTACGGGAATTGATTTTAATAGAACATCGGTTATCGCTCACGCGTCAGTAAACACATCAGATGGTTACAGACATAATACCGATTTTAAAAATCAGAACTACTTTATAAAAGGTACGTTCAATAAAAACAACACTCCAATTAATCTAATAGGCTATTTTACTGACCGTAAGTTTGGTGCCAATGGATTTTATGCATCGCCTTCAGCTATCAATCAATATGAAGAGACACAAAGTAGCTTGATTGGTGTCACGTCGACTTATAAAAAAGGAAATATCACATTAAAACCCCGTTTATATTGGAAACGTAATCAGGATATGTATTTATTTGTGAGGCATATTCCTTCCATTTACCGAAACCTACATATTACTAATAAAGTTGGTGGTGAAGTAAATGCATCGTATAAATCTGACTTAGGAATAACTGGTTTTGGAGTTGATGTTGCTAAGGTATATTTATCTAGTAATAATCTTGGAGATAGAGATCGTTTTATGACAAATGCGTTTTTAGAGCATCGTTTCACTTTTGCTAATGACAAATTAGATGTCACTCCAGGAATTGCAGTAAACTATTTTTCCGATTTCAAATTCCATGCATTTCCAGGAATTGATATTGGCTATCAAGTAAATGACAATGTAAAAATATATGCTAACGCAGGTTACACGTATAGAATTCCAACATATACCGATTTGTTTTATAGAGACCCAACCACACTAGGAAATGAACATTTAGAACCTGAAGAAGCACTTACTGAAGAACTTGGGATAAAGTATACTAAAGGAAATTTCTCTGGTTCAATTGCTGTATTTAATCGAGATTCCAATAATTTAATTGATTATGTAAAAGAAAAATCGGACGATTTATGGGAAGCAACAAATATTCAAGATTTAAACACTATTGGATTGGAAGCGAATGCGTCTATAAATTATACTATGAGTGGTTTTAATCAGAATATTACATTAGGATATACGTATTTAGATGAAGATTTAAAAACATCTAAAGTAAATTTCTCAAGATACTCCATCAACTCATTACAACATCACGCCACTGCTACTTTTAGGACACAGTTTTTAAAGAATTTTAGGCAAAGTATTGCCTATAAATTTGCAAAACGTACAGAAGGAACAGATAACGAATACCATGTTATTGATATAAAAGCAACACTGGATTTAGATTCATTTGAATTATCAATTATTGGAAATAATATTTTTAACACTGATTATACTGAAACTAATCTAGTGCCAATGCCAAAAGGGAATGTATTATTGGGTGTAAAATATAAGTTTTAGTACCCAAAATATAGGGCCTTCAATCTTAATACAATTTAGTGTTTGTAACAATTAGGTGTTTTTATATACTAATTAAATAAGAGAGAGATTAGTATCAATCAATCTTACAAATATCTCTTTACTTTAAACTTTTTTACATGAGGAAAGACCAAAAAAAGGTCTTATATTTCGTTAACATTTTAAACTAGAGTATTATTATGGAATGGTTTTCAGCTTTAGATGGATTCTCCCAATTCTTTTGGGTTATCGCACTCGTTGGCTCATTGATTTTCGTTTTTGTAATCATCACAACCTTTATGGGAATGGATGGTGGAGATGATTTTGATGGTGGAGGCTCTGAAATAGATGGCGATGCAGGAATCGGATTTCAATTTATCACATTCAAAAATCTTGTGGGATTCTTTACCATTTTTGGATGGATTGGAATCGCTTGTATAAATTCAGGCTTTTCAAAACCTTTAAGCGTTATCATTGCTTTAGTTTGCGGACTCATAATGATGACTATTATGGCTGCCATGTTTTACGGTATGCAAAAATTATCAGATAGTGGAACACTTAACTATAAAAATGCCATTGGAGCCATCGGAGAAGTTTACTTAACCATTGGTGGAAATCGAACTAAAATGGGAAAAGTAAGTGTCAGAGTTCAAGGAACCTTAAGAGAACTCGAAGCGCTTTCAGATTCACTTTCTGAACTAAAATCAGGCACAATAATTCAAGTTGTAGATGTAACCAGTAATGGCATTTTAATAGTACAAGAAACTAAAAAACCAATAGAATCAATAAAAACAGAAACATATGAACTACCTAGTGACACAACCAAGCTTTGATTTAGGCTTTCCTATTGCAGCTGTTGCCGCAATACTTTTTGTCTTTGTCTTTCTAATCATTCTTATAAAACGCTATAAGCGCTGTCCTTCCGATCGTATTTTAGTGGTTTACGGAAAAGTAGGTGGTGGGCAATCGGCTAAATGTATTCATGGTGGAGCAGCGTTTATTGTTCCTGTATTTCAAGATTACGAGTTCTTAGATTTAACCCCAATCTCTATCGAGGTAAACTTAGTAAACGCACTTTCTAAACAAAATATTCGTGTTAACGTACCTTCGCGATTTACTATTGGTATTTCTACCGAACCTGGTGTGATGCAAAATGCAGCCGAACGTTTATTAGGCTTAGGGCAAAATGAAATTCAAGAATTAGCACAAGAAATTATTTTCGGGCAATTACGTTTGGTTGTAGCCTCAATGGATATTGAAGAAATTAATAACGATCGTGATAAGTTTTTAACTAATATATCTGCAAGTGTAGAATCTGAATTAAAGAAAGTTGGTTTAAAATTAATCAACGTAAATATCACAGATATTGTCGATGAGTCAGGGTACATTGAAGCTCTTGGTAAAGAAGCAGCTGCACACGCCATTAACGCTGCACGTAAATCGGTAGCAGAAAAAACTAGAGATGGTTCGATTGGAGAAGCTAATGCTGTTCAAGATGAAAGAAGTCAGGTTGCTGCAGCTAATGCACAAGCAGTTGAGGGGGAAAATACAGCGAAAATCGCCGTTGCCAATTCAGATTCGTTACGTCGTCAACGTGAAGCTGAAGCAGAACGTGTAGCTATCGCTTCAGAAAAAGTACAAAGTGCAAAAGCCCTACAAGAATCCTATGCTGCAGAGCAAGAAGCAGAAGCTGTGAGAGCAGAAAGAGAACGTTCATCACAAATGGCAGATATTATTGTACCTGCTGAAATTGATAAAAAGAAAGTTGAAATTGATGCTGAAGCAGAAGCGGAAAAAATTAGAAGACGTGCTAAAGGTGAAGCAGATGCAATACTATTTAAAGCTCAAGCTGAAGCACAAGGATTATATGAAGTGTTAACAAAACAAGCAGCTGGTTTAGACCAAATTGTTAAAGCTGCTGGTAATAACTCTAAGGATGCTGTTCTCTTATTAATTGCTGATAAATTACCTGAATTGGTTAAAACCCAAGCTGAAGCAATTAAAAACATTAAAATTGACAAAGTTACTGTTTGGGAAAATGGTGGTGGAAAAGATGGTAAATCCTCAACAGCAAACTTCCTGTCTGGATTGTATCAATCAGTCCCTCCTTTACAAGATATGTTTAATATGGCTGGAATGGAGTTGCCTGAGTATTTAAAAGGTAAAGAACAAAAAGAAGAGACTAAAGAAGAGAGAGCTAAAAAAGAAGGATAAATAGTTTTATAAACTTTATTAGATTGTAACTTCGTAATTATAAATGAAGTCAAATTTAAAAAAGCACCTATGGTTTTATCCAATTATATTTGGGTTTCTTGGTGCTTTTTTAGGTTTAATAATTCGTTACTTTTTTACACAAACATCTCTAAGTTTTTCCTTAAAGAATCTTATCCATTCGCATTCTCATGTCATGCTCTTAGGGTTTATATTTAATGCTCTAACTGTACTTCTATGGAGTCATTTTTCAAAAGGCATTGACTCATTATCAAAAAAATACTATTTGGCATTGCAAGTGTGTATTGGTGGTATGCTCATTATGTTTATCATTCAAGGATATGCGCTGTTTTCGATAATTTTTTCAACGTTACATTTATGGATAAGCTATATCTTTTTAATTAGGTTATGGCGACGTTTAGAAGGAAACAAACAACTCGTATTACTAATAAAAATAGGAATTATATTTCATTTTATATCATCAATTGGCCCTTACTGTTTAGGGCCCTTAATGGTGCTTAATTTACAAGAATCTCCTTGGTATCAACAAGCTATTTTTTTCTATCTGCACTTTCAATATTTTGGTGCGTTTTTAGTATGGTTGTTAGTAATATTTTTAAAAAGAAACTCCATTGTCATATCCATAAAAAATGTTTTGATAATTGGAATAAGCCTAATAGGTCTTTATGCGCATTCGTTAGATTATAATTTCGATCATTGGCTAATTCAATTTGTTGGAGGTACTAGCTCAATACTATTTTTAGTGACTTTGTTTAATTTTTTAAAGCCTATTAAGCATATAAGGAGACCGTACCAAATAGTATACTATGTTCTAATAATAGTAGGTGTTTTTAATATAATAGGTAGTTCCCCTGTAATAGCATCCTTGGTTGAAAACAACCATTACTTACTTATTGCTTGGTTGCATTTTTTATTTTTAGGCTTATTTATACCTTTTATTTGGCTCGAGTTATCAACTAAAATCAATAGCAATATTTGGGTCTTTTATTCATTATTTGTTATTATTTCAGAGGCAGTACTCATCTTCCCAAATGTGCTATATGGTCTGTTAAAAATACCTATAACATGGTTATTGTTTGTTGCCTATCTTGGCGTGTTTTGTTGTATAGCTATTGTGCATTTAAAATTTGTTTTCGCTAAAAAAATTATATCGTAATTTTACTTTTTGGGATAAAATTTCCACTGTTTTTATAATTTTGCTATTGCAAAACAGTTTAATGTTTTAAGTGAGTAGTTTTTACTCAAAAAAGGTTAATAGCCCATGAAACTAAATCTTCAAGAAGTTCCTCGCGTAAAAACAATTACAAAAGAGGAATTTGTAAAAAACTACTTCAAACCACAAAAACCTGTGGTAATAGAACGTTGTATCGAGGACTGGCCAGCTTTTTCTAAATGGAATTTAGATTATATGAAAACTGTTGCTGGTGATAAAACTGTCCCACTATATGACGATAGACCTGTAGATTATAAAGATGGTTTTAATGAGCCTCATGCTACTATGAAAATGTGTGAGTATGTAGATTTACTAAAAAAAGAGCCTACAAAATACCGTATTTTTCTTTGGAACATATTGAAAGAAATTCCTCAACTCCAAGAGGATTTTAAATATCCAGATTTTGGATTACGACTCATGAAAGGGCTACCAATGCTGTTTTTTGGAGGAAGAGATTCGTACACATTTATGCATTATGATATTGATTTAGCCAACATTTTTCATTTTCATTTTGAAGGTGAAAAACAATGCATCTTATTTGACCAAAAACAAAACAAACATCTCTATAAAATACCTCATTCCCTTATAACAAGAGAAGATATTGATTTTTCAAATCCTGATTTCAAAAAATGGCCAGCTTTAAAAAATGCTAAAGGTTATATAACTAACTTAAATCATGGTGAAGTGCTTTATATGCCTGAAGGATGGTGGCACTATATGAAATATGTTACACCTGGTTTTTCTATGAGCTTACGTGCTATTGCTAGAAATCCTAAAAATTTGAGTAAAGCAATCTATAACTTATTTATAATGAGAAATTTTGACAACCTTATGAGGCGTGTTAAGGGACAAAAATGGATTGATTGGAAAAATGAACAAGCTATTTGCAGAACACACAAAAGGTTAAACAATACACTAAAAAATTGAATATATTTGCCTTCTAAAATCTAAATAAAGAATAATGAGAAAATTAATTGTAGTTGTTATGTTGTTATGTATAAGTTTTGCTAACGCACAGGCTTATCAAGGGAAAGGTGATGATAAATTTCAAGTAGGCGCAAATTTTCAAAATAATGCTTCAGGTATTAATGTAAGTTACGACTTTGGAGTTGGCGAAAATATTTCTTTGGGTCTTTCTTCTACTTATGCTTTAAGCATTGAAGACAATTTAGATGCAGATTTTGGAGACCGCTTTGATATTAAAGCCCGTTTTAATGCTAATTTAGGAAATGTTGTTAAGGTTGACGAAAATTTTGACATCTATCCAGGTTTAAGTTTTGGGCTTAAAAACTTTGGTGGTCATTTAGGAATGCGTTATTTCTTCTCAGATGGTTTTGGTATTTATACAGAATTAAACACACCTATTGCGAAATATAATTCTGAAGCGCTAACACCTGCTGAAAAAATTCATAATCAGTTTACAATGAATTTTGGAGCTACCTTTAATCTCTAAAGTTCATAAAATATTTTTTTAATCTTTCCAACCCCAAGGAGCAGGTGGAGTTTCAATTTCATTAGTTAAATCGAATGCTACTTTAAACACTCTAGGAGTTCCTAATCGTCTTAAATTATAAGTAAATTCTTTATCATTTAAGGTAATCCACCATACATTTGTTGAAGCGGCTGGAATTAAACTTTTAGTTTCTTCATCAGCAGGAAAAATTTGAATAGTAGATTGTCCTGCATTAGTTGTTTTACCACCATACATGGTAACTTTATCTTCTGTTCCATCTTTATGTCTATGGTCATGCTTTAGCAGAATTAAGTCATTTTCAAAAGTTAATACCCAAGTTCTAGATTTATCGTCTCCAACAAAAAATGGGATCTTAATAACTTTATCACTACAAGAGCGTACATGCATTACCAATTTTTTTCCTCCAAATTGTTCATCATTTTCAGGCAATAGTAAAGTTCCTTCAAACGATTTTCCGCATAATTCTTGTAGAGAATTCCAAAATTGTTTTGCTTCACTTTTTTCTTGTGAAAACATAATTGAAAAACTAAGTAATATTAAAAGTGTGATGCTATTTTTCATAGGTGCAAATCTGTTAAGAAAGATACTATTATTTAATCAATTCATTTACTTTGTCATACACTAAAAAAGATTCCCATCCTCTGTATAACAAGTAATCAGTTAATTTCTTCTTCCTTTTGTATTTATCTTTCTCTTTTATAGAGTTAAAGCGTTTTTCGGCTAAATCGTTAAAAATATCAATGTACTCATTTTCATCTATGTCTGTAAGTGCATGATTAATATTGGTTTTAGAAATATTTTTTCTCTTTAATTCTAGAATTAATCGACGTTTCCCCCATTTCTTAATCTTTAATTTACCACTTACAAATGCTTTAGTATAACGTTCTTCATTTAAAAAGTTATGCTGTAATAGGTGTACTATAATCACATCAATAGCTTCAGGAATCATATTCATATCCCTTAGCTTTTGCGAAACTTCTTTATGGCAACGTTCTTGGTAAGCACAATAATATTCAAGCTTCTTTTTAGCTTCATTTACTGTATAAGTGCGTTTATTAATCATAAATCAAAAATAGTAATTGAAAATAAATAAGAGACCTTGTCTTGCTTTTAAAAACCCTTTAAAAAACGAAACATTATTGTTAACTACGGTTTTACCGTAACAAGTTTGTGGTTTTACCACAACAAAAAGATGGAGTTTCTAGATATATTTGAACTGATTACCTAAATAGCTGCCCTTCTATTTACTATCAGATTAATAGCAAATGAAATATAAAATTACTTTTATACTCCTTTTTTGGGCTCTATACTTTAGTTATGGGCAAACTATTTTTTCCAATGAAATAACAGATACTGACCCTTCAGCTGACAATCCATATACTAATGGACAATATGTTGACCCTAATATTACGGTTTCAGGAATTGGCAGAGGTCCAGGATTAACTCGTGTTCAATCTGCACATGGAGTAAATACATATGCAGCATATAATTTTTGGACTAATAGGTTTCATGTTGATGATTATTTTGAATTTGTGTTAACACCAAATTCTGGATATGAGATTGACTTTATAAATTTTATTTACACAGGAAGAACAAGTGCTTTTTTTGCTACTCCACCCACCAATATAGTTGTTAGAAGTAGTTTGGATGGCTTTACAAATGACATAGGAACTCCTACTTTAACTGGAAACAATATAATAGACCTTACTGGAGCAGCTTATCAAAATATTACATCGGCTATTACATTTAGGGTATATGCTTGGGGAGGAGCTCCATCTGGAATTTTTGGAATTGATGATTTCGAGTTTAATGGCTCTGTAAACCCCATACCCTGTTATGGAGGGATTACCACGACATGGAATGGCAGTAGTTGGGATAATGGCATTCCAAATAATCTTACAACTACAGCAATCATTGATGGGAATTATACAACTTCTACCAGTGGAAGTTTTATTGCTTGTAACTTAACAATCACTGCAGGTAATACTTTAACTATTGCAAATGGTGATTTTATAGAAATAGAACATGATATAATAGCAGATGGAACTATTAATGTTAGACCCCAAGGCTCTGTAAAACAGAATGATGATGATGGAATCGTTGCCGAAAATGGTTTAATACATGTTACTAAAAGGACATCTTTACTAAACAATTGGTATGAGTATACCTATTGGAGTTCTCCAGTCCTTGGAGAAACCATCGGTTCTGGTTTGTCTGAATCTCAACCCGACAGGAGGTTTTCATACAATGGTGCTAATTTTTTAGATACAACAAAAGAAACTGACAATAATAACGATACAGTAAATGGTCAAGATGATATCGATGATAATGGTGACGACTGGGAATTTGTAAATGGAGCTACTGTAATGACTCCTGGTGTTGGTTATGCATCTACTCATTCACAAGCTCTTTTTATTGGGCCTCCAAACGCAACTCCACCTTATCAATTTGATTACATTTTTAAAGGTCCTTTTAACAATGGCGTTATTACCGTTCCTGTTTATAGAAATGACTCTGAAACTAATGACAATAATTGGAATCTCATAGGGAATCCGTATCCTTCAGCAATTGATGCCGACCTGTTTTTAGGTACAAATAGTACTATTGCCACAAACATACCTCATAATGCTGCTTTAGATGGTGCGTTATTTTTATGGTCTCAAAATACTGCGCCATCAAATACAGCTAATGGCAATGAAAATGAAAATTTTGCTGTTTCAGATTATGCAGTTATAAATACAATAGGGCAAACAGCTGGTGGTGATGGTGAAATACCATCGAGAAATATTCCATCAGGACAAGGGTTTTTTGTGGTTTATTCTGATGTTGCAACTCCAGATACTTTTCTTGGAGATATAAAACAAGGAACTGTTATTTTTAATAATTCCATGAGAGTTACAGGAAATAACAATCAGTTTTTTAGAACTTCAAACAAGACAAATAAATTATGGTTAAACTTAACTTCGGACAATGGTGTTTTTAACCAAATTCTTGTTGCTTATGCCAAAGGAGCAAGCGATGGCTATGATGGAATGGCTTATGATACGCCAAAAAATTTAGCTTCTGGTGCTTCGGCAATTTTATATTCTACTATTGAAAATGAAACCAAGAAATTTGTAATTCAAGGAAAAAGTGAAAATAGTATAAGTACAGATGAAATAATCAATGTTGGTTATAAAACGTCTATTAATGTTCCAACAATTTATACACTATCAATTTCTCAACTAGAAGGTGATTTTTTATCTAGTAACACTATATATTTAAAAGATAATTTATTGAATAGACTTCATGATTTAAAAGCTAGTGATTATAATTTCACCTCGGAAGTTGGTGAGTTTGACAATCGTTTCCAAATTGTTTTTAGTGAAGCTTTATTTATGAATAATGCCTTATTAAATAAAAATTCACTTTCAATTTTTGAACACAAAAACGGTGATATTCAGTTTAAACTAAATGCTAGCAATAAAATGAATAACATTAAAATTATTGATTTACAAGGACGTATTTTATATAATTTTGACATAAATGGAAACGATGAAATCTTTAAACTATCCAACTTAAGTCAAGCTCCCTATTTTGCGAAAGTAACTCTGGATAATAATTATGTAATTACAAAAAAGGCTTTAAAGAAATAAGCCTTAACCTATTGAACGTTGTAGTGGTGAAAAGCGAGGTTTTGGCTTCGCTTTTTGCTTGATAAATACTTAATTAAACCAAATTTGTCTCTTTTTCGCTTAAATCATTGAAAACATCGATATACTCCTCTGCGCCTATTTCTGTAAGTGCTTGATTTACACTAATTTTGTAAATGTCTTTTGGTATTTGATTTTTCTCAAGTTGATCTATCTTTTGGAATGTTTAGTAAAACATTCTTAATAAACACAGTAAATTAAAGCGTTTCTCGTGTAAAGATTCAATTCTGAATCATAAATCAAAAAAATGTGACCTTGAAAAAATTAAAGGTCTAAATAATAAATTAGCAATGAGAGGGATTTTAGCTTTTTTACTACTTTTTTTGGTTACTAACTTAATTAGTGGTCAAAGTATTTTTAGTAACACAATTACTGGAAACAATCCTAATAATAATAACCCTTATACAATTGGTCAAGTTATTGATGGAAATATTACTGTATCTGGAATTAGTAGAGGGACTGGTATTAATGGTCAAAACGGAAATGACAGATATAATGCAAGAGATTGGGATTTAACCACATTGGATATCAATGATTATTTTGAATTTATTATTACACCAAATGCTACATTTGAAATTGATTTTATAAGCTTTGAATATACTGGGCAGAGGTCAAATACTGGACCCATAAATATTGCTATTAGAAGTAGTATTGATGGTTTTACAAGTGATATTGGAATGTCTACAATTACAGGAGCTACAATAGATTTATCTGCTGTTAATTACCAAAATATCTCAGCTGCTATTATCTTCAGAGTTTATGCTTGGGGTGGAAGTAATACAAATGGTACATTTAGTATTAATGACTTTGCTTTTAATGGTGTCGTAAATGCTATTCCTTGTCCTACGTCGGTAACTTGGTCGGGTGGTACTTGGTCGAATGGAACTGGTCCAGATTTAACAATTGCTGCCGTAATTGACGATGTTTATAACACGTTTACAAATGGAAGTTTTAGTGCTTGTAGTTTAAACGTAAACGCTGGAAATACATTAACTATTACTAATGGGAGTTATATAGAAATTGAAAACGATATTACAGTTGATGGTAACATAATTGTTAGTCGAGAAGGGGCTGTCGTTCAAAATAATGATGTAGGTTTAGTAAATAATAATGGTTCTATTCGCGTTGACAAACGTACAGCTCCTATGAATAATTGGTATGAATATACTTATTGGAGTTCTCCAGTATCAAATGAAACTATTGGAACTGGTTTGTCTGAATCTCAAGTTGATAGAAGATTCTCATTTAATGGCGCTAATTTTTTAGATGCCACTATGGAAACAAATAATAATAACACAACCGTTTCTGGTCAAGATGATATTGATGATAATGGAGACGATTGGACTTCTGTTAATGCCTCTACTGTTATGACACCTGGTGTTGGTTATGCAACAACTCATGATCAGTTTATTTTTAGTTCTACTCCTGGAGGCCTGCCTAAGCAGTTAACCTATATTTTTGAAGGTTCTTTTAATAATGGTATTATTTCAGTTCCCGTATATAGAAATGACTCTGAAACGAATGATAATAACTGGAACCTTATAGGTAACCCTTATCCTTCTGCTATTGATGCAGATTTATTTCTTGCTGCCAATAGCAACATTGCAACAAATGTTGTGGTTGATGGTGCTATTTTCTTGTGGTCCCAAAACACTCCTCCCTCAAATACTACAAATGGCAATGAAGCCTTTAACTTCGTCGTTTCTGATTATGCAATTATTAATGCTGTAGGAGAAGTGGCTGGTGGTGACAATGTTATTCCAAATAGATTCATTCCTTCTGGTCAAGGTTTCTTTGTTGTTTATTCAGATGCGGCAATTCCAGATTCAACAGTTGGGAATATTAGTGAAGGGGCTGTTATCTTTAATAATTCCATGAGAGTTACTGGAGATAATACTCAGTTTTTTAGAACAAATGACAAAAAAAAAGACAATAAACTTTGGTTAAACCTAACCTCTGATAATGGTGTGTTCAATCAAATACTTATAGCGTATGCTACAGGTGCTACAGATGCTTATGATGGAATGGCATATGACACTCAAAAAAATCTTTCTTCCGGTACTTCAGCTATTTTATATTCAAATATAGAAGGCTCTATTAAAAAGTTTGCAATTCAAGGGAAAGCACCTAGCAATCTAACTGATGATGAGATAATAAGTATTGGCTATAAAACCTCTATTGAAATACCAACAATTTATACCTTATCTATAGCTCAACTTGAAGGGGATTTTTTAATCAATAATACTATTTATTTAAAAGATAACTTACTGTATAAGATTCACAACCTAAAAGATAGTGATTACAACTTCACATCGGAAGTTGGTGAGTTTAACGATCGTTTCGAAATTATTTTTAGTCAAGATGCGCTTTCTACAAACAATACTATTGCTAATGAAAATGCGCTTTCAATTATCGAGCATAAAAATGGTGATGTTCAATTTAAGTTAAATGCTCCTAATAAAATAAGTAATATTAAAATTATTGATTTACAAGGACGTATATTATACGACTATGAAGTAAATAGTAAGGATGAAGTCTTAAAGTTATCCAACCTAAGTCGTGCGCCTTATATTGCTAAAGTCACTCTTGATAACAATTTTGTAATCACTAAAAAAGCAATTAAGAAATATTAAAATGTGAGTGGATATACTCATTCTTTTTATAGACTGTATTTTAAAGATAAAATAACATTCGTTCCTGGAGCTGCAATTCCAGAAGAATAAGGTCTATACAACTGGTTTGTAATATTTTCAATAGTAGCAATTAAAGATGTAGATGGGCTTAAATGATATTGAGACCTAAAATTTAATGTATGCCACGAAGGTGCATAAGGTTTTCCATTAGCATCTAAAGCAAAAATATAATCGGCTAAAGACGATGCTAATTGATTGTTGGATAATTCGCTATTGTAATTTATAAAAGCATCCCACTTTAATTTATTTTTTTCCCAAACTAAGTGTGTGTTTCCAAAACTTGGGGCTACATGCCTAACTGGAACTTCTATCCCATTTTTATCCTCTTCTGTACCACCAACGATGCTATATTGAGATGTTAATTTTAAATTATCACTAAAAGATATTTTAATACCAGCTTCAAAACCATAAATCCATGCCTTAGATGCGTTTTGTATCGCTTGGATATCACTTAATTCACCATCATACATCATTTGTGTTTCTCCGGTTACAACAAAATCTCTTCTAACTAATGCATTATCGAGATATGTATAGTAGGTTGCTAAATCAAAAACAACATTATCATTAAGGTTTATAACCAAACCTAATTCTCCTCCATAAGCATATTCAGGTTTCAAATTCGTGTTAGGAACAACTACAGATCCTGGTTCAGAATCAAAAACTTTTCCCACATCATCAATATTTGGTGCCCTAAATGCGGTAGACGCGTTTAAC
This sequence comes from Gaetbulibacter sp. S0825, assembly GCF_011777505.1. Lineage (GTDB taxonomy): Bacteria > Bacteroidota > Bacteroidia > Flavobacteriales > Flavobacteriaceae > Pontimicrobium. The sequence goes on from NZ_JAATJT010000001.1 coordinate 490,459, forward strand.
TTCCATAGTAATGTTTTATTTGGTGCCCAACTAATTCCTGCAGTTCCTGTAAAAGCTCCTGTATTAATACTAACATCACTAAAAGGGAGATTCAAGAAGTCATTGTTTTCTTCTAAATTAGCTTTAATAGATATGTGGTTAAATCGAATTCCAGATTGAAAAGTAAACTTCTTATTTGGCTTATATTTATAACTTATATATGGTGCAATGGACTGCCAAGTAGAGCCATGAGGATACCTAGTTGCAATAGGTTGAGATGTATTTGAAGAAATAGAAGTTTCTTTTGCTTTAGAACCAACTGTATTATAAACATATTCTGCACCGTAGAAAAGTCTTGAAGTGTCTGATAAGGTTTTTTCAAAATCTAAATTGGCAGTTAGCACATCTACATTTTCTTCTCTAATTCTTCTTGAGTCTGAATATAAATTTCTATCTATCCTACTTTCTTGAAAGTTCTGATAGGCAGCAGTAATCTTAAAATTATCGTATAAATTAGATTTACTGCTTAAAGTGGTCATTTTAATGTTCGCCATAAACCACTTTTGTGGACCATAACTCCACTCTGCAGAGCGAAGTTCATTTCCTCTATACCTTATAAGTCTATCATATCGTGGATAATCTGAGGTTGCAGAATAATGTATTCCTAAATCAAAATGCAATTTGTCATTAGCTTTATAATGGATTTTCTCAAGTAAGTTTATTTGGTTGTAACCTGTGAATTTTTGTACTCTAGGGTCATTATTTTGGGTAATAACATCTATACCATTACTACTATTTACATATTCATTGCGCAAATAATCACTTGGACCAAATTTTCCCATTTTTAAATCGTCAAAATCTGTATAACTCACACTAGTTAAAAACGCCCAATTTTTATATCCTAAATTAACATCTAAATGACCAGTTTTTTCGTTTGAAGCAGAAGCATATCTCAAAATTGTATTCGTATTTAACAACAGTGAATCCGATTCTGATAGTTTTGGCTTTTTTGTGTAAAAATTCATAACACCACCAATGGCATCACTCCCATAGATAACTGATCCTGCGCCCAAAATTACCTCTGTGTTTTGAATAGCGAAAGGATCTATAGATATAACATTTTGCACATTACCTCCTCTAAAAATTGCTGTATTCATTCTAACATCATCAACAGAGATTAGGAGCCTATTTGTAGAAAATCCTCTTATTAAAGGACTACCGCCACCCATTTGACTTTTTTGAATAAATACTTGTCCTGAGTTTTGAAGCAAATCTGCGCTCGTTTGTGGATTACTAAACACTACATCTTCAGCTTTAATACTCATGATTTTTTGAGGCACTTCTCTTTTGCTTTGTTCAAACTTTGAGGCTGAAATTACAATTTCATCTAAATCTTGAGATTTGGGCTTTAAATAAACAATATTTGTAATATGCGATTTAACTATGGTTGTAGTAATATGTGTAATGTGTTGAAACGTTATTCTTTCATCTTCTAAAAAAATATCAAGTACTATTTTACCATCTAATCCTGAAATAGTGCTTTTTGATTTACTGGCATTATACGCAGCTACACCTGCGATTGGTTCGCTTGTTGTTGCATCTAAAACTGTAATTTCTTGAGCGCTAGTGAAGAGACAAAAAAAACATAAAAAAAAGAAACAAATGCTTCTCATAACTTAACTAAATACTTGATTTAAAATTGATATAGATTTTGGGTGTTTAAATCCGTCCAAATGTAACTTAAAATAGAGTAATATCATACTCAAAAAATCACGTTTTTGAGACGACGTTATCTCCAACGATTTACTATCATCAAATTTTATGCCTAAGCACTGTTTAAGTATTGTTAAATTATCGCCATTAATACAGTAAATATTTGTTTTGGTGTTTTGAAATTTACCTTCTTCTAGATTAAAATATGTACTATTTGTAATTTTAGGGCTCTCTGGATAAAACCCTAAATATTTTGTAAGTTCTGTTAAAAAGAGCAAGTGGAAATTTGTGTTTGTTTCTGTTTCATCGAACCATATCATGGTTGTTTCTAAAAAACTATAAAGTGCTTCGTTTTTTTCTTCTTCAACTAAAATACTTGACAATACTTCAGATAAGAACATCGCAATGGTGCTCTTAATAACATTGGTATGTAATGAACTGTAATATGCGCGAAGCTTTATGTCTCTAAGATATTGTAAAGAACGGTTTTCCTTATGGTCTGCTTCAATTTCCAATAAGCTTAAAGGCTGAAAATAAGCCGATTTAAACTTTCCCTTCCTTGTTTTTAAAGCGTTTCTTACTAAATAAGTAATTACTCCAAAGCTTTCGGTATAGCATTTAATAATGAGGTCATGGTCTTTATACTTGATTTTTGATAATACGATCGCTTTTGTAGAAACTATCATTGCCTAATTATCATTAGCTTTAAAACCTTTGTCTCCAAGGATTCCATGTCTGAAATCATGACAAGATATACGCCTGAAGCTACCATATTGTTTGCCATATTTTTTCCGTTCCAATAGGCTGTTCCACCATCTATTTCAAGGTTAAACCCTCTATATCTTGAGTTTGCTCTGGATTGTGCTTCGGCTACTAAATTACCTTCAATATCGGTGATTTTAATATTGACATTATCAGTAATGTCTTTAATTTTCACTTTTTCAGTAACAATATTAAAACCAGGTCTTACTGGATTTGGGTATATAAAAGCATCTACAAGTTCATCAGTAGGTGCTGATCCGCCAGATTTAAAAGACACTAACCCCTTATCTGTTCCTATATAAATAACTCCATTAGCATCGTCGATGGTTATGTCATTAACATTATTTGATGGTAATGGTGAATTATCTTTTGTGAAGTGGAAAATGGTTTGTTGTCCATCAGGTGAAAAATAAAATAATCCTGCGCCAATAGTTGCTATCCATTTATTGTTTGAGCCATCTACTTTAATGTCAGATATAAATTGATCTTGTAATAGTTCTTTTGGAATACCATTGTCCAGTATCACAATTTCATCAGTAGTCAAGTTTTCATTGTCAAAAAAACCTGAAGCATTGTAAAGAACCCTCAATCCAGTATCTGTTCCTATCCATAATTGTCCTCCCTTATCCAAAGCTATAGCTCTTACCGATTTATCAGGCAAGTTGCCATTTTCTTTATCAACGTTTTTAAATATATGATTTCCTCCATTTTCTTTAAAACCTATAACACCATAAGAAAACGATGCAATAAATATATCGCCTGAAGGCGCAAATAAAAGTTCTTTAAATCCAACATTATCAGTTAATGCATTCGGAATTAACTCGCTAAAATCAAAACTTCTCCATGAGTTTGAATTTGGATCGTAGGCTTTTAAAGGCTTTTCTATTAAACCTGTGAGTGACCACAATACTCCATTATCGTCAAATGTAGTTCCGGATAACCTAAGACTTCTATAAGTTGGTGCATTAGGTAAAATTATCGACTCTAAGCCACTATTAGTTTCATCAAGACTCTGAGTAGCTTTACCATTGTTAATTTCCAGCATACCGTTATGGAAAGAGCTTACAAATACTTGTTGTGGGTTTAAAGGGTTTATTGATATTGCATTTAAGTTTCTTAAACCAAATACATCTTCATAAGGTATATTATTCCATTGATCTTCATATAATTGGCTAACTCCTTCAGCTTTCAAAGGGCTTGGATCATAGAACCTAGTGTAATCTCCATAAGAAACCCAAACATGTCCAAACCCAGATGTAATTGAAAACACATCATTTCTTAATGGTCCATCTGGATGAATTTCTTGAAATGTTGATACATTAGTTTCCGTAGTTCTTAGAACACCAAAATTAGTGGTTCCAATATAAATACCTTCTTGCGTTGATGATGAAGCAGTAAAAGTAGTATCAAACTCTGAGGTTTGTGTTGAATTTGCCAATAAACTGAAGTTGACATCATAAACGTAAACATTATCTTGAGTTGTTACAATTAATTGGTTGTTTGAGCTTTTTAAATCTAAAACTTGATTAGAATATACCTGTAATTGATTTAGTGTCGTTCCAATTATTTCATGAATTCTACTATTAGCTGAAGTACAATATAGTTTGTCCAAAACTGCTTCAATACCATTAAAATTTCCTGTAGTTATTTGTTCCCATTCTTGAAAATCTATTAAGTTCGGGCTACTTAATAAGCCTCTTCTTATACCTTCATTGTCTTCACAAGCTGCATAGATGTAACCATTGGAAATAGCTGTCTGGTTAACTTGTATTTGCGATCCACCATTTCCAATAAAATAGGTGTCTCCAAACTCTAATCTGGATAAATCATAAACTGAAATTCCAAAATCTGTCGAAACAAAAACACTACCATCCAACTCACTAAAATGATTAATTCTTTTATTATTTGGGGGAATAGTATTTTTATCTAGAATATCAACTACAGTTGTCATCTCTTCAGTAGATTCATTAAAAATCTCCATCAATCCACTTTCATAGCCTATAACAAGGAGGTCAAAAACCTCGCTATAATGAATGGTTGAAATCAACTCACCTGACAATCCATTTATAGTTGAAATTGTTTTTAGTTCTTCGGTAATTATATCATAGCTAAAAATAGCATTTTCAGAAGCTGCGTAAATTTTTTCTTGACTTGAAACAACATCTTTAATATTTAAATACGAAAAATGTCCTTCCCATAACAAGGATGTATTTTGAGCATTTGAAAAAAGCACGCCTATGAATGCAAAAATTATTAGAAAAAACTTCTTTTTCATGTATTTATTTCAATATTCAAATATATTTATAACTAACGACAAATACTGTAAAATCATATATATTAAAAGTAAAAAAGCTTCCAGAAAACTGGAAGCTTTAAATCTTATTTGGTCATTTGTTAATTAAACAACCCCTTGGTCAAGCATAGCATCAGCAACTTTAACAAAACCTGCAATATTTGCGCCTCTTACATAATTTACATATCCATCTGCATCTGTACCATATTTTACACAAGATTCATGTATATCATCCATAATTTTATTAAGCTTTGCATCTACCTCTTCTCTTGTCCAGTTTAAACGTAAAGAGTTTTGGCTCATTTCCAATCCTGAAGTTGCTACACCTCCAGCATTTGATGCTTTTCCAGGTGAAAATAACACCTTTGCATTTTGAAGTACTTCAATAGCTTCAGGTGTTGTTGGCATATTAGCTCCTTCAGCTACAGCTATTACATTATTAGATATTAATACTTGGGCTTCTTCTTCATTTAACTCATTTTGAGTAGCACATGGCAATGCTATATCACATGAAATAGACCAAGGTCTCTTCCCTTCATGGAATGTTGCCGAAGGGTATTGAGCAGTATACTCACTTATTCTTCCTCTTTTTACATTCTTTAAATTCATTACAAATGCCAATTTATCTGCATCAATACCATCTGCATCATGAATAAATCCTGAAGAATCCGATAAAGTCACAACTTTGCCTCCCAGTTCTGTAACCTTTTCGCATGCAAACTGAGCAACATTTCCTGATCCAGAAACAACAACCGTTTTTCCATTAAAAGAATCTCCTTTTGTAGCCAACATATTTTTAGCAAAATATACTGTACCATAACCTGTTGCTTCTGGGCGAATTAGAGAACCTCCATAGCTTCTCCCTTTTCCAGTTAATATTCCTGTAAATTCGTTTCTAAGTCTTTTATATTGTCCAAACATAAAGCCTATTTCACGTCCGCCAACACCAATATCTCCAGCAGGGACATCTGTATTAGCACCAATATGACGAAAAAGCTCGTTCATAAATGATTGACAGAAACGCATTACTTCGTTATCAGATTTTCCTTTAGGGTTAAAATCAGATCCTCCTTTTCCTCCTCCCATTGGCAGAGTGGTCAACGAGTTCTTAAACACTTGTTCAAAGCCCAAGAACTTAAGTATGCTTAAGTTAACACTTGGGTGAAAACGCAACCCTCCTTTATATGGTCCAATAGCTGAATTAAATTCTACCCTAAATCCTCTGTTAACTTGGGTATTTCCGTTATCATCAACCCATGGTACTCTAAAAATGATTGTTCTCTCTGGTTCAACCATCCTTTCAAGTAGCATTTTACCTTGATATTTTGGGTTTTCTTCAATAAACGGAATTACTGTTTCCGCAACTTCATGCACTGCTTGCATGAATTCTGGTTCGCCTCCGTTTCTTTCTTTAACAAGTTCTAAAAATGCGTCAATTTTAGCTTTCATTTATATAATTTTGAAGTAATAATAAATTATTGAATTTTTTATGACGACAAATATCTTAAAAAATAACAGACTTTTTTTTATAATTTCACAATAACTTTTTAATATTTGTTGTTATTTGTATTGGGTAAGTTTTTTTAATTAACTTGTACGTTTAATCGGATTTATTTGTTCTTTCGTCGAAGTTTTTTATATTTGCTCATATTAAAGTCATAAATGGCGACAAAGATACTATGCTTAACCTTAAACAATTAGTTTCACTAATATGCTTGTTAGCCTTTGCGCAAACATCATTTTCTCAACTAGGCTTTTCCCATGAAATAGGTGTAATTGCTGGCCCTGTTCAATTTAGATCAGATTTTGGTCAGCGATTAAATGAAAATACTAATTTAAAAAATTCAGGATATGGTATTGGTATCGTTCACTATTTAAACTTCGCTTATAGCTCCGATTGTAATTGTTATACTACTTATACTTACTTTAATGATCACTTTAAATTAAGAAATGAAATTTCATATAATAAGACTCAATTAGAGCATTATGGTGAATGGGTAGCTCCATACCGAACAACAATCGAAGCTAACCAATTAAGAGCGCATAAAGGTGTGGCTGAGAATTTTGATATTGGAACGCAAATTGAATTTTTCCCTAGAAGTATTAGAGATTTTCAAGGTTTTGCTTACAGGTTTGCTCCTTTTATAAGTTTAGGTGTGCACTATACATACTCAACTCCAGAAGTATCTACAACATATGGTGATGGTAATATTAATGACCCTAATAACTTCTACTCTTTCTGGCAACCTGGTTCGGTTAGTGATGAAGCCAAAAGTGGCTGGTCACTAGTTACAAGTGTTGGAACAAGATATAAAATTGGTGTTTTATCAGATGTTATGATAGACCTTAGATGGCAATATTATGGCCATGATTGGGTAGATGGTTTAAACCACCAACTCACATCAAATAAATACAACGATTGGCTTTTATGGTTAAATGTAGGGTATATTTATTATCTAGATTAATTCTAGAGCCTGCTTTAAATCGTTTATTAAATCGTCTTCGTCTTCAATTCCGACGCTTAATCTAATTAAAGAATCTACAACACCTGTTTTTTCACGTTCTTCTTTTGGAATACTTGCATGCGTCATACTAGCTGGATGACCAGAAAGTGATTCTACACCACCTAAAGACTCAGCAAGTGTGAATATTTTAAGGTTTTCTACAATTTTAATTGATTTTTCGTAGTTATTCCCTTTAGTGGTAAACGATAACATCCCTCCAAAATCTTCCATTTGTGTTTTTGCTATATCATGATTTGGATGTGTGCTAAAACCTGGCCAATATACTTTCTCAATTTTTGGATGAGATGCCAAAAATTCAGCAACAGCTTTACCGTTTTCACAATGTCTTTGCATTCTAACATGCAATGTTTTTATACCTCTTAGGACTAAAAAACTGTCTTGTGGTCCACAAACAGCACCGCTTGCATTTTGAATAAAATAAAGCTTATCTGCTAATTCTTTGTCTCTTAACATGAGTGCTCCCATAACAACATCACTATGACCTCCTAAATATTTTGTTGCCGAGTGCATAACAATATCTGCTCCCAAATCTAATGGTCGTTGTAAATACGGTGTTGCAAAAGTATTATCAACAGCTAGTAATACTTTATGTTTTTTTGCAACATTGGCTAATGCTTTAATATCAATAATATTTAGCATTGGATTTGTAGGTGTTTCTGTCCAAATTAATTTTGTGTTTGAATTAATTTTCGCTTCTACATTCGAAACACTTTCCATCCCAACAAAATGAAATTTAATCCCAAATTTCTCGAACACGTGCTTAAACAAACGATAGGTTCCACCATATAAATCGTTTGTTGAAATAACTTCATCTCCTGGCTCTAAAAGTTTAATTACTGCATCAATAGCTGCTAATCCAGAGCCAAACGCTAAACCATAATTCCCGTTTTCAATGCTTGCAAAAGCATTCTCAAGGGCTTTACGTGTTGGATTATGTGTTCTTGAGTACTCAAAGCCTTTGTGTCCACCTGGAGTACTTTGAGCATAAGTTGATGTTTGATAAATTGGAGGCATTACTGCTCCGTAAGCAGGATCATGTTCTTGGCCTCCGTGAATGGTCTTAGTATTAAACTTCATATCTCTAATTATTTACAACAAATGTATATATAATTCGTTGTTTTAAAAAGTATGCAATACCTTTATAGTATTAATAAAACTCCATTGTATTGAAAACAAAATTTTTAGCACTTCTTTTAGTTTTAATTCTCTTTTCTTGTGAAGAGGTTACACTGGTAAACTTTACCGAAACAAACAATATTTTTAATGAGAATGCTATTGTTGAATTGAATATTCCAAAAGCAGAAGGCACTTCAACGAAAGCGCAAACAATTAACAAAGTAGTTGAGAATCACATTGCAAATATGTTGGTGTTTCTTGAAGAACCATCGGATACACTTCAATTAGATTATGCCATTGAAAACTTTGATTTGGAATACAAATCATTTAAAGATGGTTTTGGAGAAAGTGCTATGGTTTGGGATGCTAGTTTTGATGGTGAAGTCACATACCAATCACCTATGCTTATTTCAATTGCCATAAATAGCTATATAAATTCTGGTGGTGCTCACGGCAACTTAAACGTAACATTTTTTAATTTTGATGCATCGACTGGTGCATTATTACAATTTGACGATTTGTTCAATGACAAAGAAGGTCTAAAAGAGATCGTTAAAACTCATTTTGAAGAAGAAACTAAAGGCAGTGAAATAAATTATTTCTTTGGTGAACCTTTTAGTCTTCCTGCAAATATTGGGTTTAATGATGAAGGAATTGTATGCTTTTATAATGTATATGAAATAGCCTCGTATGCTGATGGTATTACCGAATTCACAGTGCCTTTTGAGGATGTTGAAGCTTATCTAAATATATACTAAGTTTTTGGTTTTGTTAATTTTTTTACGATTGGCTCTACGGTCAAACCTTGTCCGATAATCGAAAACGCTACGATTATATACGTAATTACCAAGAACAATTCCTTATGCATTTCTTGAGTTAAACTAAGTGCTAATGCAATTGAAATACCACCTCTTAAGCCTCCCCAAGTCATAATAATATTAGTGTTAGGAACAAACTCTAGCTTTTTGTCAAAGAATTTTATTGGTCCCCAAAGTGAGACAAATCTTGCTAAAAGCACAATTGGTATACCTAATAATCCAGCAATAATATAACTACCTTCAAATGTTAGTACTAACATTTCCATACCAATCATTACGAATAAAATGGTATTTAATAACACATCTATTAGCTCCCAAAACTTATCAACGTACATTTCGGTAATTTTAGACATGGCTGAGTTTCTAACTGTATCGTTTCCAACTATTAATCCAGCAGTTACCATAGCCAAAGGCGCAGACATATGCAAATTTTGTGCTACATGAGTTCCTCCCATTACAGCTGCAATAGTAATAATTACTTCAATTTCATAATCATCAATAGAGCGCATCATCCTATAAGTAACCCATCCTAAAATAGCACCAAGTAAAATTCCTCCAATGACTTCAATACCAAATAGTTTTACAATTTCTAGCACCTCAACATTTCCAGTGGGTGAAGATGCAATGTTGAATATTGTTAAAAATATAACCACACCGACACCATCATTAAAAAGAGATTCTCCAACTATTTTAGTCTCTAATTTTTTTGGCACACCAGCTTTCTTTAAGATTCCTAAAACAGCAATAGGATCTGTAGGTGAAATTAACGCTCCAAATAATAAACAATAAATAAAGTCTACTTGCAATCCAACAAGTTGAAGCACATAAAACATGATAATTCCAACCAAAAAAGTTGACATTAAAACACCTAATGTTGCAAACACAAACACAGGCCATCGTTGTACTTTTAGCTGAGTGAAATTAGTGTGTAATGCTCCAGCAAAAAGGAGGAAACTCAACATAATGTCGAGTAAAACAGTTTTAAAATCTATTTGCGAGATGAGCTCCTTTTCTTTTAGTAACAAAGTATCATCAAATTGTCCAATCACTACAACCACAAGTGTAAAGACAATGGTAATAATCATCAATCCTATGGTAATTGGTAATTTTAAAAACTTAACATTTATGTAACCGAAAACGGCCGATAAAACTGTTAAAGTTGCTGCTATTGAAAAATAATCCATCATTATAATGCTCTTTTTAATGCTCTTTTTAATGCTAAAACATATCCTAAATGTATGCCTTCATGAAAGTTGTTAAATGCTATTGCTTCTTCAACATTTGCCATTGTACTATTTGTAGAAGTAGTATATTCGTTATAGGTTTTAAATACTCCGTTTTCGTAGTCTTTTCTTGTTTGTTCTAAGGTAGAAAATAATAAGTTCTTAATCTCATCGACTTCATTTTGTGCAACATCTCCTTCTACTTTTGTACCTTTTCTATATTTAGCTACCAACTCGTCATTTGCCATCATAGGTAATCCAGATAAACCATACACTAACAATTGTTGTGTTACTATTACATGAGCTAAATTCCAAATAATATTATTATTGAAACCAATAGGAACTTTATTTAACTCCTCTAATGAACACTTCTCAAAAAATGTGTTCAAAATAGTTCTATTTTTTAAAGTAATATCGAATTGGTAATTCATTTTATTTGATTAAAAATATAAGTATTAATCTTAATTGATTTTCTTTGTAAAGTTAATGTTTGTTTATCATGAAAAAAATATACTTTTTAAAAACTTGTAATACGTGTATGCGTATTATTAAGGAGCTTAATCTTCCATCAGATTTTGTATTCCAAGAGATAAAGGAGCAGTCCATTACCGTTTCCCAGCTAGAAGAAATGTACCAACTAGCTGGTACTTATGAAGCATTATTCAGCAAAAGAGCAAAACTTTATAAAGAAATGGATTTAAAAAATCAATCGCTAAAAGAAGCCGATTTTAAACACTACATTTTAGACCATTATACCTTTTTAAAGCGTCCAGTAATTATTTTAGAAGATCAAATTTTTATTGGTAACTCACAAAAAACCATTAAAGAAGCAAAGTCGCAAATAGAAAAATTGTAGTTTGTAGGGAATTAAAAAAAATGAGACTAATACTACAATGAGTCATTTAAGCGTAGTTACTTACAATTCTGTAAACCAAATTTCATCAAAACAATGGAAAGAGTTTGAGTGTACCAGTAATGCTTACTTTAGTCCAGAATTTCTTAATTCGTTTGAGGTATCGAACCCAAACATAGATTTCAAATACATTGTTGTAGAAAAGAATAATAATGCTGTATCTATAGCCATAATTCAAACTATTGAATTAAGTGTTGATGTTATCCTAAAAAACATAAAACTAGCTAGTTGGATAAAAAAACTTGCTCACTCATTATTCTGCAATAATGTTATAAAAATCATGACAAATGGCAACATTTTTTTAAGTGGAGAGCATGGTCTTTATCTAAAAAATGAAATCGATAAAATTAAAACCATAGGTGTGATTGCAACTGAGATAAACCGAATTGCTAAAAACACTAAGCCACTTCATGCTATTGTTTTAAAAGATTTTTTAAACGACTCATTACATCTCACAAGTCAATTTGAAGATTATGGATTTACTGCAATGCATGTTGAACCAAATCTAATTTTGAAACTTGACAGTATTTGGAAAAACTTTGATGATTATAAAAAGGGTTTAAAGTCAAAATACCGAGTAAAAGTTAATAAAGCTGACACATCCAGTAGTTCTTTAACCGCACGTTTATTTACTAAGGACGATTTTGCGACTTATAAAGATGAGCTGCAAACACTTTACGAAAACACAATTGCCAATGCCAATTTTAACGCCCAAGTTTTAAACTTGGACACCTATATACATTTGCGAGAAATATATCATGAAGATTTTATAGTAAAAGCCTACTTTTTAAATGGTAAACTAGTTGGCTTTCTTTCAGCCTTAGCAAATAATAATCATTTAGACGCTCATTTTATTGGTTTGAATTATAGCTTAAATAGAGAACACGCAATTTACCCAAGAATTTTAAATGATTATGTACGTATTGGTATTGAAAAACGTGTGTCGCATATTAATTTTGGTAGAACAGCTTCCGAAATAAAAACCACTATTGGTGCTATTCCAGTTGATTTAACATGCTACATAAAACACAAAAGACCTTTTTTAAATAGCATTATTAGATTTATTATAAAACGTGTTCAATTAAAAGAGTTTAAACAACACTATCCTTTTAAAACAAAAAAAGAGGCTATAAAAGCCTCTTAATTTAATATTCTACTTTCTTTAAACCCAAGCGTTAAGCAGTCCTCCCATTAACGCAAAAGTTAAAACCCAATAACCTACATTAATTAGTACGTACTTAGCCGATTTCATTTCGAACAAGGCATTTGTTGCAAATACAGGTAACACTACCGTTATAGCAACTAAAATTCCATGAAAAGCACCATGTTTAAAGGTCATGTAAGGCTCTACTCCATGAGGTTCACCAGGTCCTCCGCCTACCATTACCTGTGCCCAAAGAAAAAACCCTGCTATAAATGCAAAAACTACTGCTAATCCATAGGTTTTTCCAGGGTTCATACTTTTAGCTTTCTCTTCAGTCATGCCAGATTCTTTCATCCATGCAGTTCCAAAAACTTTAGGATGATACCAAGTAAATCCTGTTACTAAAGGTATAATTGCTGCTACAATTAGGGCGATCCAATTAACATCAAATTCTTCCATAATATTATTTGTTTAGTTAGTATATTATGGTATCAAGTTAATAAAAAATCCTTTACAACACGCTATCAGGGAGATCGATAGGTTTTTTAATTAAGTTTTTGGTGTCTTCTGTTGTAAGAATTTTAAAGTTTTTTGTTCTTGGAAAATTTTCCATTTTTTGCAGTAATTCTTTTGGTATTCTTCCAAATCTACGTGTTTTTAAATCCATCCATGAAAACAACATTTCGGCATTCGCTAAATTTTTCCCTTGGTCATTATAAAAATTGTGTTCAATTTTAATAAAACGACCATCTTCACTCATTCCAGAGACTTCTAAACTTACTTTTATGTTATCATCAAGCCCAATTTCTTTATAATAATAGACATGTTCATACATTACAATTGGTCCTAAACCAAAACTATTTATAACGTCCAGACTCAAACCATGGCTTGTTAAAAAACTCATTCTTGTATGACTCATATATTCTACATACGTTGAGTTTCCAAGATGCTGGTTGGCATCTAAATCATTCCATCTAATTCCAAATGCTTTTATATACATATATTTTAGTTTGCTATAAAGGTAATATTTACAGTTTTATGTTTCAATTTTATAACTTCATTACTTAAGTGATTTAATTATCTTTGTGCAACTTTAAATTTTACAAATGATACAATCAATGACAGGTTATGGAAAATCTGTGCTTCAGTTTCCAACTAAAAAGATTTCCTTAGAAATAAAATCGCTTAATAGCAAAAACCTTGATTTGAACACACGTATGCCATCAGTGTATCGTGAAAAAGAATTACATATTAGAAAACTTATTGCATCACACCTTGTAAGAGGTAAGGTGGATTTTTCGCTATATCTAGAAATTACTGGCGAAGAAACTACAAGCAAAGTAAACAAACCTGTTGTAAAAACTTATATGCAGCAACTAAAGGATGTTGTTGATGGCGATGAAACTGAATTATTAAAAATGGCTGTAAGGTTTCCAGACGCTTTAAGTACCGAACGTGATGATATCGATGCAGATGAGTGGAAACAAATTGAAGATGGTATTAAAGTAACTTTAGAAAAAATTAAGGACTATAGACTACAAGAAGGAAAGGCTCTAGAAAGTGACTTTAACGATAGAATTAAAAACATTGATGATTTACTCGAACAAGTCATTGCAATTGATCCAGAACGCATTGAAAATGTTAGAGAACGATTAAGAAAAGGGATTGCTGATATTAAAGAAAAAGTAGATGAAAATAGGTTTGAGCAGGAACTCGTTTATTATATTGAAAAATTTGATATTACCGAAGAAAAAGTACGACTTCACAACCATTTAGAATACTTTGTTAAATCATTAAATTCTGCTGATTCTAATGGCAAAAAACTAGGGTTTATTGGTCAAGAAATAGGTAGAGAAGTTAATACTATAGGTTCTAAAGCTAATTATGCGCCAATGCAAAAACTAGTAGTACAAATGAAGGATGAGTTAGAGAAAATTAAGGAGCAATTATTAAACGTGTTGTAGTTATGAGTAATGGTAAATTAATTGTGTTCTCAGCACCTTCAGGCTCTGGTAAAACAACTATTGTAAAACATCTTTTAAATCAACCTGAACTCAATTTAGAGTTTTCTATTTCGGCTACTTCTAGATATAAAAGAGGTGAGGAAATTAATGGACAAGATTACTATTTTTTATCTGCCAAAGAGTTTATTTCTAAAATTAAAAAAGATGAGTTTTTAGAGTGGGAAGAAGTCTATCGCGATAATTTTTATGGCACTTTAAAAACCGAAGTAGAACGTATTTGGAAGCTTGGTAAGCATGTTATTTTTGATATTGATGTATCTGGAGGCTTACGTATAAAACGAAAATTTCCAGAACAAACATTGGCTGTTTTTGTAAAACCACCAAGTATCGATGAACTTAAAATACGACTTAAAAAGCGTAAAACTGAAAGTGAAGACAAAATAAATATGCGAGTAGCCAAAGCATCAGCTGAATTAGCCACAGCACCACTTTTTGATGTGATTATTGAAAATGATTCTTTAGATAAAGCTTTAGATGAAGCCTATACTCTAGTAAACAATTTTGTAAACCCAAGCTCTTAAAAATGAAAGTTGGTCTTTATTTTGGTACCTTTAACCCTATTCATATTGGTCATTTAACCATTGCCAACCATTTGGCTGAATATAGTGACCTTGACCAGGTTTGGTTTGTAGTTACACCTCACAGTCCCTTTAAAAAGAAAAACTCTTTACTGGACGATTACCAACGATTAGAAATGGTATACTTAGCCACTAAAGATTACCCAAAACTAAAAGAAAGTAATATTGAGTTTGGTTTACCTCAACCTAATTATACCGTAAACACCTTAAGTTATCTAGAAGAAAAATATCCTGATAATGAGTTTGCACTTATTATGGGAGAAGACAACTTAAAGAGCTTTCATAAATGGAAAAACTACGAGGTAATTTTAGCAAGACATAGCATTTATGTGTACCCAAGAATATCTGAAGGGAAAGTAGACCATCAATTTGAAGATCACCCAAATATTGTAAAAGTTGATGCACCAATTATGGAACTCTCCTCTACTTTTATAAGAAAATCTATTAAAGCTGGAAAAAACGTGAAGCCTATGTTGCCAGAACACGTTTGGCAATACCTTGACGAAATGAATTTCTATAAATAAAATTGTTAAAAGCTTAAATATTATTGTCTTTATTTTTATTAGTTAGGATTCCTTACTATATTTGTGTTAAACTTTTAAATATAAAAACTATGAGTAAGTCTATTTTTTATCACGCTGGATGCCCTGTTTTTGTAAGTGCAGAACATGACATTATTGATTTAGTTGGATCTAATAATGTTGATATTATTAACATTGGTACAGAAAGAACTAAAATTGAAGATGCTGAGAAAGCAGGTGTAAAGTCTGTTCCTGCATTAGTAACACCAACTGGAAATGTTCTGCATATTAACTTTGGTGCATCCCTAGCAGATGTAAAAGGTTAATTTTTATTTTTAAAAACAAGTTAGGATAACTAACTTTACCTGTCGATACAATTCGACAGGTTTTTTTATGAGCAATACTATTTTTAATCCAGAGCATCAAAATACTAATGTTTCCAGCAAAATTGTTGCTGGTCTAGAACGCATTTCAGAAGTGTTTAGAGTACTCCTTTGGGATAAGGCAAAAGAATTTGGTTTAAGCCCTATTCAAATTCAAATATTAATATTTATTTCTTACCATAAAACTGAGCTGTGTAACGTTAGCCATTTGGCAAAAGAGTTTAACCTCACAAAACCTACTATTAGTGATGCTATTCGTGTGTTACATAAAAAAGACCTAATCGTTAAAGATTTTTCGCAACTAGACAGTAGAAGTTATGCCATTCTTTTATCTGAATATGGCAAACAAATAGTCTCGCAAACTGAGAGCTTTGCAAATCCTTTACAACAGCAAATAAATACCATTTCTAAAGAAAATTTAGATGATTTATTTAAAACACTAAATACATTAATCTATAAATTACATAAAGTAGAAATATTAACTGTTCAGCGTATATGTTTTGGGTGCAAGTTTTATAACAAACATGAAAATATTGACTATTGTAATTTGCTTGAAAAAAAATTGATTAGCTCAGATATAAGAATAGATTGTTCCGAATTTGAAGAGAAAACATAAAAAAGCCAACTAATTTAGTTGGCTATCTTTATTTTATTCTATTAAGTGTTAATATGAAGGTGGGTCATTTTCATCACAATCAGATAATTTTGCCTCAACATACATTGCCCAACTGTTTCCTGAAAACTCAGTACCTTCGGCCCAAGCAGTCTCTCCTCCTGTAGGTCCTTTTACTTCGGCATGAGCTGCAAAACAATAGTCTTCTAAAATATCATCTAAACTAATCGTATAAGTTACTTGATTAACACCATCGGAATGTGTAGAATGGTATTCAAAATGCCCTATTTTGGGATTTCCAGAGCCAGTCGTTGGAATTGACCCATCGTCGCATCCACCAATACTTAAATGTGTTGCATCTATCGTCCAATCACCATTTGTAGTGTATGTAATAATTAAATTTTCTCCGTCATTCTCAACTGTTACTGTACCTGCAATATGATGTTGACCAGCAATTAAATTAGTGGTAAAGCATACTTCATCATTTGTACTATTTTGATTATCAGCTACAGTATTTTCAGTAACAGTATAATCTACATTATCAGTATTTGTTTTTTTATTTGTAGAAGCTTCATCATTACTAACTAGTTCAGTAGTACACCCTAGTAACACAATTAGATTTAGCGTTAAGGCTAATAACATATTTTTTTTCATAACATAAGTTTAAGTAGGTTTGGCATAAAGGTATAATAATCACTTTTAAAAACACTATTTTTTAGATGAACGGCTTGTTTTTGTAGTATTATTTTTACTTTTATAAGGCTATTATATAAAAAAACCAGCTAAAAAAGCTGGTTTTTTTATATATGTACTAAAACTCTACGAGTCTAAATGAGGAATACGCAATACTTGTCCTGGATAAATTAAATCTGGATCTTTAAGCATTGGTTTGTTTGCTTCAAAAATTACAGGATACTTCATGGCATTTCCATAAAATTTCTTAGCAATTTTTCCTAATGTATCACCACTAACAACAGTATGAAATTGTGCTTCTGGCTCTACATGCTCAACCGTCATTTGGTCGTTTACAGTTGCAATTCCGTTAGAATTACCAACAACCAATACCACTTTTTCTTTCGTTGCTTGATCGAAAGCTGCTCCTCTAACTCTTGCATTATCACCTTCAATGTGAATCTCTAAGTTTTCTACTTCTAATTGTAAATCTTTTACTGTTAGCATCATGTGCTCTGCAGCCGCTGCTTCTGCTTTTCTTTTTGCTTCTAATGCTTCGGCAGCCTCTTCAGCATCTGTTTTACCAATTCCAAAAACTTTTGCTCCTGCATTTTTAATAAATGAAAATATTCCCATTGTTTATATTTTAAGGTTAATAATTTATATTTTATAAAGTTCTTAAATTGTTATTGGTATTCCAATTATTGTTAATAACTCTATACGCTTTTTAGACACATCATTTTAAGTAAAGTCACTATAAAAAGAAACTGCTTAGAAATATGTATTCTAAGCAGTTTCAAAACTAAAATAACCAACCAAAATTTTAGCTTCTTGTGTTAACCCTTGGGTTATCTTTCTTTTCTGTTTTTTGTTTACGCTTTTTTTGAGATTTAGATGTTTTAGCATCTGTTGTTCTCATATATTCTATATACCCTCTTCCTTCAAATTCGTAGTAGGTTCCAGATGTTGGATGATATAATTCTATTTGCGCATCATTAAGAACGTTGAGTTCAAAATATTCATTGTCAAAATAATCGTAATCTAATGTTAAAGTTTTTAAGTAGTCATTATTTGCTACATCTTGCACACCATATTTCCCTGTGTAATCCCAATAAATATTGGCAACATTACTAACGTTTTCATCTTGAGAGCTTCTAAAATCTGAGTCATCTCCACCAGATAAAAATTGCAAATAGTTTTCGTAATCAAATTCATTTAATGCACCAACTTCACTAGTATATATTTTTTCCCAAGCTTCGTATTCTTGTAAGAAATAATGAATGTTGTCGTAGAATACAAAATCGTAGTCGAAGTTGCTACGTTGGTAGCCGTTTAAAAAATATGAGGTGTCGTTGTTTGGGTTATATAATTCGATGGTATTAGAATCTATTTGATACACATCAAAGGTGTTAAACCCATCAACATCATGGTCTATATCTAAAATCATATCATAAGTACCATAGCTTCCAACTGGAATACCAAAACCATTTCCTTGGCTTCCAATACCAACTAAGTTATTGTTTGCATAAAGCGTACCGTTTTTAAATGAGATTGTAAATGCAATCTGCAAAAACGTCGTTTCACCATTTCCAATCGTTTTATTAATATCTACATACCATAACTCATGAGTATTTAATAACTGATTTAAAGATATTGATGGTTCGTCATCTATAATAACCTCTGTGTAACAAGAAGTAAATAATACTGCGACTAGCGCAAATCCCGAAAGTAGTTTTAAAGTCTTCATAAGCTTTTCTTTTAACATTTATAATTAGAGCTTTTCAAATTACGTGCCATAAATGTAACTCACTGATTATCAGCCAGAGTTGAAACTTAATATTTTACGTATTTTTGAGCATACTAATTAAAATTCCTTATGGCGTCAAATTTAAAATATGCAGTATTTGGTGGTGGAAGTTGGGCAACTGCTATTGTAAAAATGTTATGTGAAAATTTAGATGAAATTGGATGGTATATGCGTAACGAGCAGGCCACAGATTATATAAAAAAACATCAACACAACCCAAGTTACTTAAGCTCTGTCGAATTTAATTTATCGCAACTAAAACTAAGCAACGATATTAATGAAACAGCTACATATGCTGATGTACTGATTTTTGTAATTCCTTCGGCATTTGTGTATAAGGAGCTAGAAAAACTAACGGTTGACGTCTCTAATAAAATTATTGTATCTGCCGTAAAAGGTATTATTCCAGAAACAGGTTTATTGGTTGGTGAGCATTTTCATGATAACTATAACATTCCGTTTGAAAATATTGGTGTTATTGCTGGACCATGTCACGCCGAAGAAGTGGCTTTAGAGCGCTTGTCGTATTTAACCATTTCATGTGCAGATGCTGCAAAAGCACAAGCCATTGCAGACGCCTTGAGTAGCGACTATATTAAAACCAAGATTAGCGACGATATTATTGGTACTGAGTACGCAGTAATGTTGAAGAATATTTATGCTATTGCAGCAGGAATTGCTCATGGCTTAGGTTATGGCGATAATTTCCAGAGTGTTTTAATGAGTAATGCCATTCGCGAAATGAAGCGTTTTATTAAGAAAATGCATAAAATGAAGCGTAATATTAATAACTCTGCTTATTTGGGCGATTTATTAGTAACTGGTTACTCGGTGTTTTCTAGAAACCGCATGTTTGGAAACATGATTGGTAAGGGTTATACTGTAAAATCTGCTATGATGGAAATGAGTATGGTGGCCGAGGGTTATTATGCAACTAAAAGTGCACATTTACTCAACGAGAAAAACGAAAAGAAAACTAAACTACCAATTATTAATGCAGTGTATAGTATTTTATACGAAGGGAAAGACGCCAGAAAAGAGTTTAAAAAACTAACTGAGAAGTTGGATTAGACACAAGCTTAATGAAATACGTTTTAATACCAATTTTATTTGTTTCTGCTTTTAGTTTTTCTCAAAACAAAGAATACAGTTTCGATTACTTACTTGAATATGAGATAACATTTCATAAAGAAGATGTTTCAAGACCAAAATATTACTTGACTAATTCCAAAGACAATAGTTATCTAGGGATAATGAAGGAAACAGATAGCTTACATTTTGAGTTAACCTTTAAGCATTACGACAAGATTTATGCTAAAGTCACATTTCTAAAATCAGATTTTTTTAAGGCAGAATATTTAAATATTGGCTGTAGAGATGTGTCATCAACAATTAAAAAAATTAAAATTAAGGATACTGTTTTAGAATCATTAAAAGACACATTAATTGACGGAACTTCATACTTTATCCATAAGTTAGAGCTAAAAAAGAAACCAAAAAAAGTAAAGAAGAAAAAAGGCCTTGTTACTAAATATTATATTATAAACAGGAATTCGATTAATCATTTACCTTTACTTGAAGACATTTATGATTATAAAAGGTGGGTAAAGTATAGAAAAATGCCAAATGGTATTTATAATCAACAAATTCAAATTAATTTACTTAATCAATCTCATGCTTCTGAAATTCTAAAATCTTACCATAAAATTGACAAAAAAGTAGCTATAGTGGGCAAGTGCCTTAAGCCTAGAAAACATAAATTACCTCACTAAAACACCCTTAGCTCCCATTAAAGGAAGTGGTTGCAACGCATTTTTATTAACCGTATTTTTTCTAAACAAGTAGGTTTTATCGAACATCTTATTGTCCTCAAAAAACGTGACTTTAAACTCATTGTTTAATGCTAGAATATCTTCTTGCATCAATTCTATTTTTGCATAACTTTTAGAAGGTAGTTTTTCTAGTTTATGACGCATTGTAGATGTTGTTTTTGTTTCAGAGTAACCTCGGGTTACAATTAACACCATTTCTAGAGTAACGTCTTTATCGTTTATAATGTATGCGTTCCAGTCGTGAGTTTTGTATATGTCGTTGTACTCATTTACAACAGCTACATACACATTTGATACTTCTGGGATTTGGATATCTTTTTTCATAGGAATCTATTTGACTTCAATTTTGTAAATATGCTTTTTTACTCTTTCCCATCTATTAGAATCATACAATCTTTGAAAATCTCTACCATCTCCTATAAAAATAGTATCCTCGTTGGTGTATATTTTAACAGATGGAGATCCGATACCTAACGCCAATCTATCACTTAACTGTGAAATCTTCACTTGAGATTTTCCAGGTATTGTTATTTTATAATTAATTGAGTCTTTCCAAGTTAAGTAATCGTTTTTTATCCAATTTTCATATTCATCCATTGATAGTGTATAAATAGATACTCTATTGGGAAGTTTATTGAAGTGTTCTCTATTGGTTAATTTACCATAAATAGTTAAAGGCGCTTCTTTTAAATTTTGAAGATAAATCTCTATTGGACGCGTACATGAAACACACAAAAGGCTTAAAGTAATAACTAGAGAGAAACTAAGAAACTTATTTTTCATGAAATTAATTATCATTCGATTAGACTCAGTGAGTCAGTGCAGAATGACAGCGCTTTTTTATAAAGCAGACTTAAACTGGTCTAAGAAACGCACATCATTTTCACTTAATAAACGTATATCACCTATTTGGTGCAATAACATAGCTATTCTGTCTATTCCCATTCCAAAAGCAAATCCAGAATACACTTCAGGGTCAATACCACAATTTTTAAGTACGTTTGGGTCTACCATACCACAACCCATAATTTCTAACCAACCTGTTCCTTTAGTAATGCGATAATCAACATCAGTTTCAAGTCCCCAATACACATCTACCTCTGCACTCGGTTCGGTAAATGGGAAATAGGATGGACGTAACCTGATTTTTGACTTCCCAAACATTTCGGTTGTAAAGTACTGTAATGTTTGCTTTAAATCAGCAAAGCTTACATTCTTGTCTATATATAACCCTTCTACTTGATGGAAAAAGCAATGTGAACGCGCCGAAATTGCTTCATTACGATATACTCTTCCTGGAGAAATAGTACGAATTGGTGGCTTGTTATTTTCCATATAACGTACTTGCACAGAACTTGTATGTGTACGTAATAAAATATCAGGATCTGTTTGAATAAAAAACGTATCCTGCATATCACGTGCTGGATGATATTCTGGTAAGTTCAGGGCTGTAAAGTTGTGCCAATCGTCTTCAATTTCTGGGCCTTCACTAACGTTAAACCCAATACGAGAAAAAATATCTATAATTTGATTTTTTACAATTGAAATAGGATGACGAGATCCAATCTCTATAGGTTCGCCTGGTCGAGATAAATCCTCAATATTTCCTTTTACTTCATCTTTGCTTTCAAGCTCTTCTTTTAAAGCATTTACTTTTTCTTGAGCTGTAGTTTTTAGTTTATTTATAGCTTGACCAAATTCTTTCTTTTGCTCGTTTGCTACGTTTTTAAACTCTGCAAAATAATCGTTAAGCAATCCTTTTTTACCTAAATACTTAATTCGGAATGCTTCTATCTCGTCCATAGATTGTGCTGAAAACGCTTCCGCTTCTTCTATGAGTTCTTTAATCTTTTCAATCATGATATCTCTCTTGTGCTGAATACATTTCAGTATTCAAAATAATGGGCAAATTTAACAAATCTTATTTTATAAACTCTGCTTGAAGAAAATAGTTTACAATCGCTTCTTTCATTAAAACGCTCTGTTCACCAGCTTTTAAATTTGGCAATTCTTCCTTTACAATATAATGCGGCCAACCTTGTTCGTCTATATAATCGAACGTATAATAGCCATAAGGTTCTAATAGTCTACAAATAGCTATATGCATAAGATTGACCTTCTCATCCTTCTTAAACTTACGATGTAATTGTCCTAATTCCTGAACGCCAATTAAATAAATAACTGCGTCTAAATCCAACGTATCTCCATCTGCAAACTGTGTTGAGAGCTTTTCAACTACTAGTTCCCATCGCTCTTTTAATTGTTCATCTCTTGCCATATTTATCTTCGTTGAAAATGGTAATTCTTATATTTTTAAGTCACAAAGTTACTGAGATATAAAATACTAAGGAAACTCTATCGTTATTATTACACCACACTTTTAATTTCTTTTTTTTGAATTAAAAATATGTAGGTTTGTAAAACACATATTTGTATGAACATATTAGACATCATTTTAGGAGCCCTAATTCTATTTGGTTTAATTCGCGGACTATCTAAAGGCCTTTTTGTAGAAGTCGCTTCTTTAGTCGCTCTTATCGCTGGTGTGTTTGGTGCTATTCACTTTAGTGATTTTGCGGCTGGTTTTTTAGAAAGCAAAGTGGATTGGAGCGAGCAAACCATTAATATTACTGCATTTGCCATAACTTTTATAATTATTGTTTTGGTAATTTCTCTTGCAGGTAAAGCATTAACTAAACTAGCTGATTTTGCTGCTTTAGGGATGCTAAATAAGTTTTTAGGTGGTGTTTTTGGTGCGCTAAAAATTGGATTAATTTTAAGCATTGCATTGATGATTTTTAGCAAAATGAATAGAACAATCCCTTTTTTAGAAGCAGACGATATGGAGAATTCGTTGCTTTATAAACCTGTGGAATCGTTAGCTCCAATGATTTTTCCTTATATCATAAAATCTGAAGAAACGCAAGAAAGTGCTTCAAATACAAGTATTTAGTTAGTTAACACTCATCACATATTGTTTTGGCGTAGTGCCATACTTTTTTCTAAATGCAGCAATAAAATGACTTGCTGTACTATAACCAACTTGTAAGCTAATTTCAGATACGTTATACTTTTTTGTAAGCAATTGTTTTCTAGCATATTCTAACTTATAATCCAGTAAGAAATTAAATACCGATTCGCCATAAATATGTTTGAAGCCTTCTTTAAGTTTCGAGATTGACAACCCTACTTCATCAGCAATTTCTTGTAATGATGGTGGCTCATCCATATTATTAATAACAACTTGCTTTGCCTTTTTGATTTTCTCAACATTGGCTTCATTTTCCAAAAAAGGACAACTTTGTTGATCGCTGCTAGCTTTACTAAAATACAAGCTTAATACCTCGTATACTTTGGCCTTTATATAAAGTTGGTGCATCCCATTTGATTTTTGATCATCGAAAATTTGATTTAAAACCAATATCTCGTTTGGTGAGAGTTCCTTATCTAAATAATACTTTTTGTTTTTGTTCTCTTCGTTTAAAAAAGGAATAATATCTGCCACTTGCGAAAAGAACGAATGAAACATTTTAATAGAAACAATAAACACCAAATATTTCCCATTTGGATTCAAACTTAAATTAATAGATAGTGCTTGGTTTGGATTATATAACAAAACAGAATTTTGCGATTTTACATCTAAACTATAATGTGGCCCATAATGTAATTGAGCATCGCTATTGATACTAAAATGGATTTGAATAACATCGCTGCTTACTTCTTTTATATATCTTAAAACTTCATTAGAGCTGTTGTCTATTTCCAATAAACTAAATCCATCCTGAACTAAATGTTCTTTAACCACTCTTTGTTCGTTATTTTTTATATTCATTTTTCTTTATCGACACTTTTTAATATTTAAAAAGAACTGCAAATATATTGAAATCATTGATGTTTTAAGCGTTTTTAAAAATTATTTTTTTAGCGACACTATTAAATCTTTAGTCGTTATTAAATTCTTTTTAATGATTCTAATTTTGCCCAGTAAAATAACCTAAATCACTTTAATGCGATTCAAATCTATATTTATTATAGCAGTGCTATTCCCTCTTTTATGCTTGTCGCAACAACAGGTTGAAAAAACAAAGGATACAGTTTTGACACAACAACTAAATGAGGTTGTGGTAACTGCTACAAGAACAATCAGGCAATTATCTTCTTTACCTCTACCAGCTCAACTTATTGCAAGAAAAGAATTAAAAGAAACCAATAGAACACGCCTCAATACTATCTTGAATGAGCAAACAGGATTAATCACCGTTCAGAATTTTATAGGTGGTGAAGGCATACAAATGCAAGGGTTAGATTCTGAATACACTTTAGTACTTATTGATGGTGTTCCATTAATTGGTCGTTCTGCTGGAACTTTAGATTTAAGTAGGCTTTCTATTGGAAACATTAAGCAAATTGAAATTGTAAAAGGCGCTTCATCTAGCTTATATGGTAGTGAAGCACTTGGTGGAGTGATTAATATTATTACTGAAAAATCTAATAAAAATGGGGTTCATGGCAATTTAATGCACCGATATGGGACGTTTAATGAAAATGAAACCAATATTAACCTAGATTACAAAAAGGAAAATGTAACCCTTGGTGCTTTTGTTAATAGAAGTAGCAGTGATGGTTATAACTTAAATAATGCTACCAATATAAATACTCTAGACCCCTATTTTAACTATACCTTTAATACAAGGTTGAATTATAATGTAACCGAAAACACCAAGTTTTTAGCATCGGCAAGATACTTTTTGCAAGACTCCGATTACATTCCTACAAGCACAGAATCTGGTGAAAGCAAAACAAGAGAGTGGAATGCACATGTAAAAGCAAACCATAAATACAACGAAAAATGGAGTAGTTACTTTGAGTTTTATGCATCAAGATATTTTGCCGAAGATTACTTAAATAATATTGAAGACAACTCACAGTTTAGTGAAAGTTTTTATAAGGAACTATTAATAAGACCAGAAATAAGAGCTGCATATAAAGTGAATGAAAAATCGTCTTTTATAGGTGGTTTAGGGCTTGATTACGAAACCTTAAAAAGAACAGATTTTAGTACAACTCCAAAATTCACTTCACCATTTGTGTATTTCCAATACGATACAAACCCTAATGAAAACTTAAACATTCTTCTTGGTGCTCGTTTCGATGGACATAATGAGTACAACTCGCAATTTAGCCCAAAAGCTGCTTTTAGATATCAAATCACAGATAAGCTTGCTGCCAAAGGGTCTATGGGATACGGATTTAAAGCTCCAGATTTTAGACAACTGTATTTTGATTTAGAAGGTATTGCTGGTTATACCATTTTAGGATATAACGTGGTTAACACTAGAGTTCCTGAAATGCTTGATAGTGGTGAAATTGAGAATGAAAATGATATTGTAGTTCCACTTTCAAACTTTAATGGTAAACTAAACCCTGAAAACTCTATCTCCTATAATTTTGGCGTAACACACAACCCTATATCAACACTTAAACTTGAAGTGAATTTCTTTAGAAACGATATTAAAGATCTAATTGATACTCAACTTGTTGCTAATAAAACAAATGGCTCAGGTGTTTATAGTTATAAAAACGTTAAAAAAGCTTTTACGCAAGGAATAGAATTTAATTCGTCATGGCGAATTTCTAACTCACTTAAAATAGCAGGTGGTTATCAGTTTTTATTAGCTAAAGACAAAGATGCCATCGAAGCTTTTAAAAATGGAGATGCTTTTGCTTCTAATCCTGGTTCAGGATCATTCAAACTTAATGAAGATGATTATTTTGGATTATTCAACCGCTCCAAACATATGGCAAACTTCAAAATTTTCTACACCAACACGCAGCATAATTTTAATACAAATCTAAGGGTTAATTATCGCAGTAAATATGGTATTCTAGATACAAACAGTAATACCTACTTAGATAGATATGACGATTTTGTAGAAGCTTACATGCTATGGAATTGCGCCATAAACAAAACGTTCAAGGAAAAATATGAATTAGGCATTGGTATAGATAACATTTTTGATTTCACTGATGAACCAACTTCAAATAACGATTTTACTTTCATTAATAATATTCCTGGAAGAATTTTTTACGCAAAACTTAATATTCAATTTTAATTATAAATACACTATGAAATCTAAAATTCACAAAAACAATTTTAAAACAAACAGTATTATGAATAAAACACTTAAATTATTATCTATTTTGGTTATCACAATTGCATTTACTTCATGTAGTTCTGATGATGATGACAGTCAGCCACAGCTTCAAATTGAAGCAGAAACTGTTAGTAACTTATATGCTCCGCAACAAGGCGGTCAAGGACAACCTGTTTCTGGGGAATTTACTAAATTCAATTTTTCAACAGGAACTACAACTACAAGTGATACAGAATGGGATATTGCTTTTAGAGGTACATCAATTATAATTAATGGAGGTACTTCTTCTGGCACTACCGATGAAGCAGAAAGAACAGGTAATGGTGGAGCTTATATTACTACTGGTACTTTTGCATCAGTGACTGAAGTTGAAACAGGCTCTTTCTTACAAGATTCTGAAACAGGCCATGTATTATCAAATTGGTATACATATGCTGGTCCACCAACACATGAAATTTCGCCAACTCCAGGAAAAATACTTGTTATTAGAACTCATGATGGTAAATATGCTAAAGTTGAAATATTAAGCTATTACCAAGATGTTCAACCTAATGCAGAATATAATAATTATCGTTATTACACTTTTAACTACGTATACCAACCTAACCAAGGAGAAACGTCTTTTGAATAATGCAGCAGTTTATAGAGTATATACCTATTGCCACCACACTCTTCTCTATCTATTTTATTAGAGAAATCTATAGCCACTATCAAGAGCGTAAGACAACTTACTTACTTTGGTGGACTATTGGTGTGTTGACTTTTGGATTAGGGACTTTGGCAGAGAGTTTTCATGCACTTTTTGGTTGGAATGAAATAAACCTTAAGTATTGGTATATTGTTGGTGCTTTATTAGGAGGCTTTCCATTAGCCCAAGGATCTGTTTATTTATTGATGAACAGACGCTTTGCACAAATAACCTCGATACTATTTGTAGCTTTAATTATTATTGCCTCTTATTTTGTAGTAGGTTCTCCAGTATCAATACCTGAAGGATTTGATTATAGACTAACTGGTTCTGTTTTTGAGTGGGATTGGGTAAGATTATTTTCACCGTTTATCAATATATACTCTTTTATATTCTTGGTTGGTGGTGCAATTTATTCAGCTACAAAGTACTACGGTTATAAGAATAAACAAGCACATTTTAAAGGTAATATATTTATCGCTATAGGTGCTTTACTACCAGGAATTGGTGGAACCTTTACAAGGTTAGGTTATGTTGAAGTACTTTTTATTACTGAACTTATTGGTTTAGTACTCATTTACTTTGGTTACCGAATAATAAAGTTAAAAAACTCTAGTTATAGAGATACAACCTCTCAATTAACTTAAATAAAAAAGCCGCTTAAAGCGGCTTTTTTATTATGGGAAAATTATGGTTTATAATAACTCTACTTTTCCGGTTGAAAGCATATAAACACCACCAACAATCTTAATTTCACCATTATCTTCCATTTCTTTTAGAATTGGACTTTTCTCTCTAA
Source organism: Gaetbulibacter sp. S0825 (assembly GCF_011777505.1). Lineage (GTDB taxonomy): Bacteria > Bacteroidota > Bacteroidia > Flavobacteriales > Flavobacteriaceae > Pontimicrobium. The sequence goes on from NZ_JAATJT010000001.1 coordinate 519,017, forward strand.
TTCTATCCATGGTAAGTTTTACATTATTCTCAACTGTTTTAGCTACAAACTCATTATTAGAAGAATTTGCTTCTCCTTCAACCTCAACTGCCGATTGTTTTACTGCAGGTGTAATATTACTCAACAATGCTGTAATATTCCCTAGTTCAACACCATCACAGGCTGCTTTTACAGCACCACATGCTTCATGGCCAAGTACTAAAACCAGCTTGCTTCCTGCAACTTTACATGAATACTCCATACTTCCTAAGATATCTACATTTTCAAAGTTTCCAGCTACACGTGCTACGAAAACATCTCCAATTGCTTGATCCAAAACTGTTTCAACTGGTACTCTTGAGTCGATACATGAAAGCACTACTGCTTTTGGAAATTGTCCTCCAACAGTTTGTTCAACTAATGCTTTATTATCTATGCTTTGGGTATCCCCAGAAATAAATCTCTGGTTTCCCTCCATTAAATCAGCTAAAACCGATTGAGGAGTTAATTGGTCTTGTGCGTCTTTTGTTATTGCTTGATTTTTTATCATGATTTTAAATTTTTATAAATTATTAATATTTGTCTTCTACGTTTTCTTTTACCCAACTTGCACAGTCGTTAAAGTTCTTGAAAATGTGCTCTTCAGGAATAAAATCTGGAATGATATCAATTCGTTCCATCATATAGCGAGGCTGTTTTAATAAGTTAACGAATAACACTTCTACACCTTTGGTTTTTAGGTCCTGAAGCATATCTTCCATAGCGTATAATCCAGATTGATCCATATATTGCATTCGTCCTAACCTCATAATTACAGTACTTGCTGTATCTGGTATTTGCAATGTGAGGTTTTGGAATTCACTTGTAGAGCCAAAAAACAGAGGCCCCTTAAGATGCTTGATAAACACTTCTTCTTTGAGGCTTTCTGGGAAGCCTATTTCATCTTTCCAAGCTTCTTCTTTTATTGGTTTTACATCAGACCTTTCAGCGGTTAAATCACCTATTTTTTTCATAAACATTAATGAGGCGATTACTAATCCTACTCCAACAGCATACACTAAATTCCAGAAAGTAGATAATAATAATACCACAAGCATTATTATAACCTCAGAACTTAATTTGAAAGGTCCAAATTTAACGTCTTTTGGTAAAACTGGCATTGCTCTTAACCCTTTGTAGTCCATAACACCTATACCAACCGTAATCAAAATTCCAGCTAACACTGCTGCAGGAATTTTTGATGCTAATGGTGCTAAAGCCAATAGGATTACTAACAACATAACACCAGCTATCATTCCTGAAAGTTTTGTTTTACCTCCTGAATTGATGTTTACAACAGTTCTAATAGTTGCTCCTGCTCCAGGAATACCACCAAATAATGCACCTATTGTATTACCAATTCCTTGACCTACTAGTTCCTTATTGGGTTTATGTTTAGTCTTCGTCATATTATCTGCAACAACACTAGTTAGTAAGGAATCAATTGCTCCTAATAATGCTAATGTTAACGCTGTAAATATGTATGGCGCTATAGAGCCTAAACTAAATTCGGTAAAAATTTCGGTTTTAATAGTTGGTAAGCCTTCTGGAATTCTTTCTATTGGTTGGTAATTTAATCCAAAACCAATAGCTATGGAAGTCATAACCACTAGTGCTACCAATGTACTCGGAACTGCTTTCGTAATTCGTTTAAACCCATAAATAATAAATATGGTACCAAGAGCAAGTATTAATTCGAGCCAGTTTATGTTTTGTAAGGCTCTAGGCAAGGCTTTAAGTGCTCCAACAACGCCAGATGCATCTTTTGCAGCTAGTGTTTGAGATTCTTTAAGAATTTGATCTGGCGTTACTTTTTCGGCTCTATCAATCGTTTCTTTAAAATCTTCAAGTACTAAAATACCTTCACCAGCTTCCTCTTTAAGTATGTTTTCTAGTATTAGTTCTTCAGCAACAGGCTTAAAGCTTTCTACAAACTCTGCATCATCTTTTGGGTAATACCCTAACGAAGGAAGGATTTGAGTGACTAAAATTATGACGCCAATTGCTGTCATAAATCCTGATACAACAGGATAAGGAATATATCTTATATATTTTCCTAATCCTAAAATCCCAAGACCAATTTGCATTAATCCTGCTAGAATAAACACCGTTAATATTGCTGGCAACGCTTTGTTAACATCACCATCGTTTACGGCAATTATTCCTGCAATTACAACCATACTTACCGCCGTCATCGGAGCGGTTGGTCCTGAAATTTGTGTATTGGTTCCTCCAAAAAGTGCTGCAAAAAAGCTAATAAAAATAGCTCCATACAATCCTGCACTTGGGCCTAATCCTGAGGAAACACCAAAGGCTAATGCTAAGGGCAATGCTACAATTCCTGCTGTAACACCTCCAAAAATATCGCCTCTTAAATTCGAAAATAAATTTTTCATGGTTAGTGGTTTTTATTGTTACTACACGTTTTAAAAAGTAACAAACGTTATTAAATTTAACTGATCTCTACTTGTTGTTTCAAAAAACTGGTTCATGTACCCTAATTCAATTCTTACATTTTTATTGACATTATATCCCAAACCAGCATATACTCTATTTCTATCAAAAATAGAGCTTTTAGAATTTAGGAAAATCTCATTGTAAGCTGATAAATAAAAAGGGCTTTCTCCCGATTCATTATTCTTTAAAGGTACATTTAAACTTAAAAAATAACGGAATCTTAATTTAAAATCTTCTTCTACAAATCGTTGTTCAAAACGATAACGGTGACTTAATTTAACTTTACCTATACTTTGCTTAGTAGTGTACTGCTGAAAGATACGATGTTCATTAACTGACGCTTTATCGTCAGTATTTCCAACATAGTTTTCAGATAAAATATAACCATAGCCTAATAAAATGTTATTCTTTTCAGTAATGTTATATCCAACTCCTGTACGAAGTAATAACTGCTCCAAATCACCAACAGCATTATAATTTCGATATTGGACTTCGTTGTGAATATTCCATTTAGAGTTTAGCTTTTTATTGCCAATGTAAATTAGCCAATTTCCAAGATTACTATCTTGACTAAACCCAATTAATGGGATTGTTAGCGCAAACACCAACAAAATAATTTTTGATTTTAAATTTGTACTCGCTCTTTTCAAAACCTAGTTTTCTTTTAAAAATTAAAGACTTAGAAATAATAAATGTTTCCAACCAATAAAGTAATTGGATGAACATTTAATAAGGGTAAAAACCCTTAGATTTGAATTAAGCGATTGCTTCGGGAGGGGGTGATATTAGTTCTTTGAATAAAGAACTATAATTTTCAGAATGCGTGTTAAGTAATTTTGCTAGCTTACTGTAACTAGTATGCTCAATATTATCTCTTGAAGGTTCTTTAATTTTAAGGTCTTTAACCTTTTCTTCGCCTTTTTTCTCCTCTTCTTCACTAGAACTTATTAGGAGAGAGAGATCATAAGTATCATCAACTATAGAAAGAATACTTGGTGCCACTGTAAAGGACATAAATATTATTGAAAATACTATAGCTATGATTGTTTTTTTCATTCTAAAAATTAAGTTGCAAATATACTTTTTGGTTTTGTTAAAATTGTTAAGGAAATATTAAATATTGTTCAACAATTTAATGTCTTCTGATGGTATCCAACCTGTTTTTCCATCTGTTAGTTTAATTTTAGTCCAATTCTCATCATAAATTTCTAGAACTTGAACTTTGGTACCTTCATGTAGGGTGAAAACCACTTCACTTCGTAAATTAGGATCTGACTTTATATCCGTTTCTTTCGCAAAAACTATAGCTGGTTTATCTTTTTGTACATATTGATATTTTTGATATGCAAAAAATAAACTCACAACAGCCAGTATAATTGCAGATGAACTTACAATAAAAGCAAGTCGTTTTTTTGAAGTAGCAGATGAAAAATAATATCCTAAAAATAAAATAGCAAAAACCATAATTAAGGTAATAGATACTATTGCCCAAGTATCAAAACTAAATCTATTTATAATGCTTTTACTTATTCTTGATAAGCCAATTTCTGGCACAACCTCTATATCATCGATTGTCATATTTTGAGCAAAACTTAAATTTGCTTCTATATCTTTATTTTTTGGTGACAACTGTAAAGCCTTTTCATAATAATAAATACTAGGAGCAATTCTATTAAGTTTATAATAAGCGTTACCTAAATTAAAATACAACTCACTGGAATGAACACCTTCATTCAATATTTTTTCATAACTCTCTATAGCTTCTTGGTATTTACCCTCGTTATAGGATTTGTTTCCAGAATCAAACAACAAGTCATTTTGGGCACTTAAAGAGATGCTTAATAAAATTGCTCCTAGTATGAATATTATTTTCTTCACTCTACTATCGTTTAATTTGTTTGTCAATAATAGATATTACCCTTGCTGCTTTACTATAATCTTGTTGCATTTCTACATTAGAGAAAGGTGTATATCTTGCCAATTCACAACTTTTTAGCAAATCAATAAACTCAATTACAACACTGTTATTAACCGATTTGTTTGTTAATAATTCTTCTATTTTATCCTTACTAAAATCACTCGTTTCTATATGAAGTTTAGATTTTAAATAATTGTGTAGAGCACGTTCCATGGCATTATAAAAAGCCTCTTTATTTCCAAGTGTCTTTTTTGCTTCTCCTAAATACTTTTTTGCTAATTTATTTGCGGTTCGAACTTTATTTCCAACAACATCGCTATCTCTTTCTTCTTTTTTGTGCCTTAAGAAAATAGCTAATGGTATTGCTAAAAAAGGAACTAATAACAATGTCCAAAATAATTTAGATTTAAAGAAATATGAAGATTCTATAGGAGTAAAATTGGTAGTTGTCTTAAACGACAAGAATTGCCCACCAGATTGTGTAATTGGTTGTTTTGTTAAAGTCGATGTATTGTTTTCGATATTATTAATTGGACCTTCATTGACATTTATAACAATCTCCTTAGATGTAATTGTTTTATAGCTTTTTGTCTTTAAATCAAAATATGAAAAAGACACACTTGGTACTGGGTATTTTCCTTGGAAGGATGGTACAATGGTATAATTATCGGTTATTTGACCTTGCATTCCAGTTAAGTTTGTAGATACTTTTTCGCTGTGTTCTGGTTCATACACTTCCAATGAGCTTGGTAATGTTAATTTAGGAAGCTCAAATAATTTTAAGTTCCCTTTTCCAGAGACTTTTACAGTAGCTTGTAATGCTTCTGTTGCCTTTAACTCGCTCTTGTTTGTAGACACTTCAAAATCGAAGCTACCAACTGCTCCCGAAAAATCCAGTGGTTTTCCCGCTTCTGGTAATGGTTTCACATTAATTGTTCTACTACCAGCTGCAACTGTACGGTTTACCATTTTCACTAACCTACTACCAAAAATATCACGTCTATTTGTTGGTACTTGCACTTTAACGTCTAAAGTTAATGGTTCAATGTTTAGCTTACCCGTTTTTTGTGGGTACAATACTGTTTTCCTTAACACTACATACCTATAATCTTCGCCATTATATTTGCTTGGAACTAGCTTTAATTCTTTTACATTAATATTTTGGCTCCAAAAATCGGTATATCTAGGGTTGTCAACTTCCCGCCATGTTTCCACACCTGTGTTTGGCGATATGTATAGCTTATATACAACCGTAATAGCTTCATTTAAATAAGGATTTGTTTTAGAGACTTCGGCGACTAAATGTATACTTTGTGAAGCAATGTAATTAGGGTCATTAGGGTCTTTAGGCTTATCGATTGCAGCAGTCACTTCTATGGTTACTGGGACTGTTTTATAAATTTCCCCATCAATTTCAATGGTAGATTGGGCAATGGTAAATTTTCCTCTTTTTTTAGGTGCCAAAAAATAACTGAACGTTTTAGAAGATTTTTTAACGCCATTAAGCCATTGCGTGCTTATTGTTTGACTTGGGCCTCCAACAATTGTAAAGTTTTCAAAACTAGGTGGTGTAAAGTTATCGCCATCTTTATTCATTACAAAATCAATGCGTAAACGCTCGTTTACACCTAATTTTTTCTTACTAACCTTAGCTTCAAAAGTGACTTGAGCTGAAGCAAAACAGGTAATTAAGAATGCTACTATATGGAGCTTCCATTTCATTTTTACCAATCTTTTTCGGCCTTTACTTTCTTTCCTTTGGCTTTTTTAGCATTTATCTTTTGCTGTACCTTTTTCTCTTCATTATTCATGGCTTCTAGCAAATTTTTAACTTGTTGAGGTGAGAGTTTCCCTTGTTGCGGCTGTGGTTTCTCTCTCTTGTTTTTAGGGTCGCCATCTTTCTTTTCGTCTTCATCATCTTTAGGTTTTCCTTCATCATCCTTTTTATCGTCTCCATCTTTTTTATCTTCGTCACCTTCATCTTTATTTTCATCTTCTTTCTCACCATCATCCTTTTTTTCTTCATCCTCTTTCTTTTCGTCCTCCTCTTCTTCGTCTTTCTTATCTTTGTCCTTGTTTTCGTCTTCGTTTTGTTGCTGCTCTTCGGCACATTCCTTGGCGACTACAAAATTATACCTAGACTCTTCATCACTTGGATTATTTCTTAAAGCATTTTTATATGCTTCAACAGCTTCTTTACATTTTTTTTGCTCCATTAAGGTATTACCAATATTGTGAAAAGCTCTATGCTTTTCTTCTTTGGTTTTAGCAATATTAGCAGCCTCAATATGCCTTAATAAGGCTTCATCAAAATTTTTAGTTTCGTAGTAGGCATTTCCTAAATTGTAAGCACCTACGGCATTGCTTGGCTTTTTAGAAATGGCTTTTCTGTATTCTTTTTCTGCAGAAATAAAATCATCCTCAATTAAGGTGTTTCCTTGGTATATTAAATCGTTAGATTTTTGCAAAGCTTTATCCTTCTCTTGTGCAAAGACATTAGAAACTAATAACGTTAATAAAAAAACTAATACATACTTCATATTAAATTTTCCTTTCATTACTTTATGAAACTTACCGAATAATACTACTTTTTTATGTGAAAAAATCATAAGTTTTCGTTAAATAAATTTAAACGGTTTAACCATGCTGTTTTGCGTTCCAGTAAAAATATATCTATCAATAAAAAGAAAATGCCTAAGCCTAAAAACCATTGAAACTGGTCTTTATACTCTGCAAATTCTTTGGCTTCAAACTCTTTTTTATCCATGTTATTTAAAATATCTCGGATAGTTTCAACCACTTCGGCTGTATTGTTGCCATTAATATATTGTCCGTTAGCCTCTTTAGCGATATCAATTAATGTGTCTTCGTTTAACTTGGTTATAACGGTTTCTCCTTGATTGTCTTTTTTATAATTAAGAACAATGCCATTTCGCTTAATTGGTATTGGAGCTCCTTTTGTTTCGCCAACGCCGATGGTAAATATTTTAATACCTTCTTCGCTTGCTTCCTCGGCTATTGATGAAGCAATATTGCTGTGATCTTCACCATCAGAAATAATGATAAGCACTCTGTTTGTCTGTTCCTCGTCATCATAATATGTTTTTGCTAATTGAATAGCTTCATCGATTGCTGTTCCTTGTGAAGACAACATATCTGTATTCATGCTTTGTAAAAACATTTTAGCCGAAGCATAATCGGTTGTGATTGGTAGTTGCGGAAATGCTTTTCCAGCATATGCAATAATGCCTATTCTGTCACTTGCAAGATTATTGATGATTTGAGTAACTAATTGCTTAGACTTTTCGAGCCTGTTTGGAGCAATATCTTCAGCTAACATACTTTTAGAAACATCTACTGCAAAAACAATATCTACGCCTTGGCGCTTAATGGTTTCTAGTTTCGTTCCAATTTTTGGATTTACCATGGCAATGGTTAAGCACGTAAAGGCTAAACACAATACAATTAGTTTTAGTACTGATTTAAAAATCGACCTATTTGGGCTTAAGCGTTTTAACAAATGGTCATTTGCGAACTTTTTTTGCACATGTCGTTTCCAAATTTGAAGCACCAAAAAGAGAACAACTATCACAGGGATAATTAGCAGTAACCAAAACCATATTTTTTCTTCTAATTGAAACATTCTTTTCAGTATTCAGTTTGCAGTAACAGTATTGAGTTACTGACTAGTACATTAGCTTTTGTCTTTGTTCTTAATTCTTTTTTCTTTATTCTATTTTATACAAAACTTCTAAAAATTGTAAATCGTAATAGTAACTCTATTAGTAATAGTATGCCTGCAAATAACACCAATGGACGGTATTTTTCTTCGTAATTATAGAATTTAAACTCTTCGACATCTGTTTTTTCTAATTTATCAATCTCTTTATAGATTTCTTTTAATTTTCTATTATCGGTTGCTCTAAAATATTTTCCACCTGTAACATCTGCTATTCCTTTTAACAGTTCTTCATCAATTTCTACTTGAATTCTGCCATATTGAAACTGGCCAGTTGTTTGACTTTGAGCAATTGGTGACAATGCCATCCCGTTTGTTCCTAACCCAATGGTATACGTTTTTATACCATATTCTAGCGCTAACTCACTTGCAGTGTTTGGGTCAATAAATCCTGCATTGTTTACACCATCTGTTAATAAAATGATGATTTTGCTTTTTGCCTTACTATCTTTAATTCTATTAACTGCAGTTGCCAACCCCATTCCAATGGCTGTTCCTCCATCAATAATGGTATTGTATTTAATGTCTCTTAAAGAGCGTAAAACGATAGATTTATCGCTTGTAATTGGTGTTTTTGTATAGCTCTCTCCTGCATATTCAACGAGTCCAATTCTGTCGTTTGGTCTTCCATTAATAAATTCGGCAGCCACATTTTTTAAAGCTTCTAATCGGTTTGGTTTTAAATCTTTTGCCAACATACTTGCCGAAACATCTATTGCCATCACTATATCTATACCTCGTGTTGTCTTTGTTTTTGTAGATACATCTACTGTTTGTGGCCTTGCTAAAGCTGTAATTAATAATCCTAAAGCAACTAAACGTAAAAAGAATAAAATATGTCTAAATTTTGGCAATATTGAACTTCCTGTTTTAAACCCTTTGATACTAGAAATTTTAAACTCAGCGGTTTGTTTTTTATACTTAAAAGCATACCATAGAATAGCTAAAGGTATTGCTAAGAATACCCAAAACATCTGTTTATTTAAAAAGTCTATTCCTTCTAACATTATTCTTCGTCTTCTTCTAATTTAATTAGTTCTATAGAATCTAATATGCGTTCCATAATTTGGTCGGCATATACATCATCATCTTTCCAAACTAAAATTACCTCTTGTAATAAGTTTTGAGTTGTAAAGCCAAGAATGACATAATTACCTCTTTCTTCGTTCCCGTTTTCGGTAACAAAATCAGCTGTTCCATAAGTTTTTAAACCTTCTTGACCATTTGGTGTGATAAATTGTTCACTTTTAGTGATAATGTTTTTGGTGCCTCTACTCTCAAAGTTTTTAAGGTGCGCTTCGGCAACTTGTATGAGGTCTATTTTATTCTCGTCTTCTTTAGTTTCTTCTTGATCATGTCCTCCAGGAGGCTCAGTTGAAGCCATTTTTGTTGAAATAACTGCAATATCAAAATTAGTGCTTGCATTACCATAACCAAAAGTCGCCACTTGCACTTGATTTTTTAGATGTTCTGGCAGTTCGGTAGATTTTCGCTCTAGCACTTTAGGTGTCGTTATAATAACCCCTGGAGCTCCATATTCACTTGTCACCCAATCCTTTTCTTCCAAAAGTTCTAAGCTAGAATCCCCAAGAATAGTGTCTTTAACGTATTTGAACCCAAAATACATTCCAAAGCCAATATAAGTAGCAACCAATAGTATAATTGAAGCTACAACCGTAATAACTACTTTTCTTTTTCTTCTCTTTTCTTCTAGTTCTTCTTGATATTTCAAATCGGCTAGAAGTTCTTCTTCGGTTGGTTCTGGAAGTGCTTCTTTTACTTGATCAATCTCCATATCAATGGTATTCCTATCCATTATTGCCAGCTCTTTATCTGGTTTGGATTTTGCAAATTTTACCAAATCGGCACGTCGTAAAATAGTGTCAATATTATCGATGTCTTCTTTACTAAGGTCTATTTGATTGCCATCTCGTAATAAATTCAACCTATTTATTAATTCTTCGGTAGTGCTTTCTAAAGCGTGGTCATATACTTTTTCGTCAAGATATTTTCTTATAATACCTGTTAGTTCAGAATAATATTCTTTGATTTCATCGTTTTGCAAATATCCTGATTTATCCAGCTCTACTAATGCTAATTTTGCACGTTCATAAGGAGGTAATAATGCGACTTTTTCTTCTTCGGTCAATGGCTTTTGTCGCCAAATAAACCAATACAATAAAAACGCCACTAATGCTAAGGACACTATTATAATAAGAAAATATAGCCACCAATTACTTGGGCTTTTATCTACTTCAATAATTGGTTTTATACTATATAAAGGTTGCTGTGTTGTATCTACTTCAATAGTTCTTACCTCAACTTTTAATGAATCTGTAAAGGCCTCATAATCTCCTATTAATATCTTTTGCCTAGGGATGGTATATGTTCCAGAATCAAACTGTGTAAGTCCATATTTCTTAATTAATTTAAAACGATCTCCTAGCTTTGTAGCATCGACTTTATAGGATTCTATCATTTCTAAAGGTAGAAATGTTTGTCCTTCAGGAAAAACCACCAGACTTGAGGTATCTACTTCAACTTCAATACTATAAATTAATTCTTGTCCAATTTTTATAGATGTAGAATCTATTGATGAAGATATTTTTTGTGCAAATGAGGCGATTGAAAATAGTGCAAAGCAAAAAGACAGAACAACTGTTCTATACTTTTTTGCTTTTAAATCTATATTTTCTAATTTATAATTCATCACTCTTTTATCCTCTTCTCTTGAAATAACCTAATAGTTTTTTTACATAGCTTTCATCAACACGACAATCAATTACTCCTGCACCTGCTTTGTTGAAGCTATCTTTATAGTAGTTTACCTTCTCGTTATAAAATTTACCGTAATTGATTCGCACACTTTTCGAGGCGGTATTTACTAACATTAACTCTCCTGTTTCTTCGTCTTGCATCTGCACCATTCCTAGGTTTGGAATAGTTTCTTCATGTTTATCGTAGATTCTAATTCCTGTAACGTCGTGTTTTCTTGCAGCAATTTTTAGTGTGTGGTTATAGTCATCTGCAATAAAGTCACTTAACACAAAAACAATCGCTTTCTTCTTCATCACATTCGACAAAAACTTCAAAGCTTCAGCAACATTTGTGTTTTTACTTTTTGGATGAAACTCAATTAATTCTCGAATAATACGTAGCACATGAGACCGCCCTTTTTTAGGTGGAATATATAGCTCGACTTCATCCGAAAATAAAATAAGCCCAATTTTATCATTATTTTGAGTTGCAGAAAAAGCCAATGTTGCTGCTATTTCTGTGACAATCTCATTTTTAAACTGGTTAACTGTTCCAAACAATTCAGATCCTGAAATATCAACCATCAACATCATAGTAAGTTCTCTTTCTTCTTCAAAAACTTTAATATGAGGTTCATTGGTTCGTGCAGTTACGTTCCAATCTATATTACGTACATCATCTCCGTATTGATATTGACGCACTTCACTAAAGGTCATACCTCGTCCTTTGAAGGTAGAATGGTATTCTCCTCCAAAAATATGATCAGACAAACGACGTGTCTTAATCTCAATTTTTCGAACTTTTTTTAGTAACTCTTTAGTATCCATTTTGCAGTTAACAGTTTGCAGTTTCAGTTTTCAGTAGGTGTTATTCAGTAGCACTTACACATTTAACTGTGTACTGTGACTGAATACTGTGAACTATTATGGCACTTCAATCTCGTTAACAATTTTATTAATGATGTCTTCTGAAGTCACATTTTCTGCCTCGGCTTCGTAAGTAATGCCTATTCTGTGGCGCAATACATCATGTACTACAGCGCGAACATCCTCAGGGATTACATAGCCTCTACGCTTAATAAACGCATAACATTTTGCAGCATTTGCTAGGTTAATACTTCCACGTGGAGATGCTCCAAATGAAATAAGTGGTTTTAAATCGGCTAGTTTATATTTCTCAGGGTAACGTGTTGCAAACACAATATCCAAAATATATTTTTCTATTTTTTCGTCCATGTAAACTTCCCTTACTGCCTTTTGAGCATTAAGAATTTGTTTAACAGACACTACTGGATTCACCTTTTCAAAGCCTCCTTTTAAATTGGCACGAACAATAAGTTGTTCTTCATCCATTTTAGGATAATCAATAACCGTTTTAAGCATAAAACGATCCACCTGTGCTTCAGGTAAAGGGTAAGTTCCTTCTTGTTCTACAGGGTTTTGAGTTGCCATTACCAAAAATGGTTTGTCTAAAATAAACGTTTCGTCACCAATAGTTACTTGCTTTTCCTGCATGGCTTCTAATAAAGCCGATTGCACTTTGGCTGGCGCTCTGTTAATCTCATCAGCTAAAACAAAATTGGCAAAAATTGGTCCTTTTTTAATAGAAAAATCGTTTTCTTTTATGTTGTATATTAATGTTCCAACAACATCAGCCGGCAATAAATCTGGTGTAAATTGTATTCTACTAAAACTACCATCAACAGCTTGCGACAAGGTGTTAATAGCTAATGTTTTTGCCAAACCAGGAACTCCTTCTAGCAATATATGTCCTTGTCCGAGTAAACCAATAAGCAAACGTTCAACCATATGCTTTTGACCCACAATAACCTTGTTCATTTCCAATGTCAGCAAATCAACAAAAGCACTCTCTTTTTCTATTTTTTCATTAATCGTTTTAATGTCAATTGTCCCTGTATCTTCTATCATTTTGTTATTTTTTGGATGCGTGAATATAACTCGCATTTTTCAACACCGCAAATTGTTAAAATATTTCGTGTATTGCTGTTAATAATTGGTTAAAAAAAAGAGCATTGCTTAGTGCAATGCTCTTATAAATCAATTCTTTCTTAATTCCCTATTCAAGGTTAGCTGTTTCAATGGTCGTTGTGTTTCCAACTGTTACTTCAACATCTTCAATAATTAAAGGACTTAAACCTGAGGATACTTCAGGGGTAATTGTTAAGTCATAGGTTCCTTCATCCAAACCTACCAACACAAAATTTCCATCTTCATCTGTAAAGGTTGACACAATTTCCGCTCCAACTACCGTTGAAACCTCTACTTGAATACCTATTGGTAAAACCTGCCCTGAAATTGCTCCAGTATTTGCTTCTAGCGAAGCTCTAATAACTGGTTTCAGATTTATATTTCCTGAATTTCCTGCAATTACGATGGACTCTTCAACCATAAAATCAAGTAAAAAAGTATATGCAATGTTTGCTTCAAGGGTTTCATTTACTTTAATTTTTAATCCGCTTTGTTGTGCACTTGGTGTATTTAATGAAAATGATACGCCATCCATAACAACTGAATTATTACTACCTAGAACCAGCCTAATTTGATTTAATTCCCCTGATGGGATTTGAAAATCGTCAACTAACAATACATTGATTCCTCCAGTAAGATCTAAAAGATCATAAACTCCAGTATTTATAGCATTTAAGCTTTGCCATCCGTTTTCATTATCACTATCATCATTTAATTTTACCTCAACATCAACTACCTCAATAAATACATTATCAAAATCAGCAGGGTCATCCATTAACCTTACTGAAATACTTGAAGTTCCATTATTTGAGGAAACAGTATCTTTATTACAACTAAAAGACATTAAAATTAAAAGTAAAATAGTTGTTGATTTAAGATATTTCATTCTTTTCATATTTAAGTTTTTGGGTTATACAATAATTACGAATAACTTTAACCTTTGGATGTTTTTATAATCTTACTTTAAAACAATATTATTGTAAACTAAATAGTAACCAATGATACAATAATTTTAAAGTAATAGGTATTTTTCTATACGAATTACAGAAAACAGCCATTAACTGACTATAAATTAAAAAGCGTACTAATGATTCAAAACAAAACTGCTTTAATAACTGGAGCAACAAGTGGTATAGGTAGAGCAACAGCTCATGAATTTGCTAAATATGGCATTCGATTAATTTTATGTGGAAGACGACAAGAGCGCTTAGATACCATACAAAGTGCACTATCAAAACAAACCGAAGTCATCACTTTAAATTTTGATGTTAGAAATAAAACTGAAGTTTTCAATGCTATCGCTTCGCTTCCAGAAGCTTTTAAACATATAGACATTCTAATTAACAATGCAGGAAATGCTCATGGACTAGACCCAATTCAAACTGGAGATACTGATGATTGGGATGCTATGATGGACATTAATGTAAAAGGGTTATTGTACGTTAGCAAAGCTGTAATTCCACAAATGACCGAACGGCAATCTGGACATATTATAAACATTGGCTCCTCTGCTGGAAAAGAAGTCTACCCAAAAGGAAATGTGTATTGTGCTAGTAAGCATGCTGTTATTGCTATTACAGATGGGATGCGAATTGATCTTAATCCGTTTAATATTAAAGTAACAGCTATTAATCCTGGATTGGTTGAAACCGAGTTTTCGCAAGTTCGTTTTAAAGGTGACGCTGTTGCCAACAATGTTTACAAAGGCTACAAGGCGTTACAGCCTGAAGATATTGCAGACATCATTTATTTTGCAATTACGAGGCCTTCTCATGTTAATATTGCCGATTTGTTAGTATTTCCAACTGCCCAAGCTAATAGTGTGACTGTTAAAAAAGAGTTTAATTAACAACATTTCCTCTTTTGAGAGAAGTAAACATGATTAACAAACGCTTGCTTATTAAAAACCTATTAGCTCACAACGATGAGAATAGTTTTTATGATAAAAAACGAAAAATTAATATTAGTGAACGAGAAGGGAAAGCAAAATTTTTAAAACATATATGTGCACTTTCCAATAGCAATCCTAAAAATAATTCGTACATCGTTATTGGGGTTGAAGATGAGGATAATAACATTGTAGGAGTCGATTTTTTTGATGATAGTAAAATTCAAAATCTCATCAATGCGTATCTATCAAATCCTCCAATTGTACAGTACGAAAACATTCCGTTTCCACATTTACCAGATGACAAAGTGGTAGGCTTAGTAACCATTAGACCTATTAACGAAATTACCTCATTACGAAAAAACATCTGGAAGTATTATGGTGGCTCAGTCTTTTTTAGAGATGGCAGCATGAGTATGCCAAAAGTGTTTGACATAGAAATTAAAGATGTTAATTCTGAGATTGTTGCTGCTATAGAAAATCATGCTCAGAATAATATTGAACACACTCTAGATGGTGTGTTTGACTTTCTGCAAAAACGAAAAGATTACAATCCCAAGTACAAAGTATTCAAAGAGTACTTTGTCATGTGTTGGGCTGGACAAAGAAAAGAGGTGAAAAACGAAGTGTTTTACTCAAGAGTTGATATTGAATTGATAAACGAGCAAGTTCGATTGTTTTTTTCAACTCTTGATGAAGTATCTATTGAATATGACAACCATTCCTTTAAAATAATTGAATATGTCAACTTAGGATTGCAAGGGACTAATAAATATTTTCAGCTTGAAAAAACTATTATCAGTTTTGGTGAAAGTGCTAATTATACCATTGACACGCAATTACTTTTCGAGCCTCCACAATATGATAAAAAAGTATTGCATCATATTTATAATTCTAACAATGCCCTTTTAAAAAACATTCAACTTGGAACATCGCTTAATAAACAGCAAGAATTGGATTTAAAAAATCTTCCTGTGACCTATTTAATTTGTTATTTCAATGGATTTGAAGATGCGATTGATAAACTAGAAGAAGCAAAATCGCATTTAAAAAAGCATAGTGATGAGGTTTATCAACTTTATAAAGAGGCTATTCGAATTTTAAGAAAAATCAAGTACAATTAGAAACAAAAAGCCACATCATTCGATGTGGCTTTTACTATATATAAATACTTTTAAAGGTCAAACTTTATCCCTTGTGCTAAAGGTAATTCATCAGAATAATTAATAGTATTTGTTTGTCTTCTCATGTACACTTTCCATGCATCAGACCCAGACTCACGTCCACCACCTGTTTCTTTTTCACCACCAAAAGCGCCTCCAATCTCAGCACCAGAAGTACCAATATTGACGTTTGCTATACCACAATCTGAGCCAGCATATGATAAAAACTTCTCAGCTTCTTTCATTTCATTCGTCATAATTGCAGAAGATAATCCTTGAGCAACCCCGTTTTGTTTTTCAATAGCATTTTCTACATCACCAGAATATTTCATTAAATATAAAATAGGAGCAAATGTTTCATGCTGTACAATTTCAAAATGATTATCTGCTTCAATAATTGCTGGTTTCACATAACAACCGCTTTCGTAACCTTCTCCTTCTAAAACACCTCCTTCAACTAGTACATTTCCGCCTTCAGCTTTTGCTTTTTCAATAGCAGCTAAATACGTATTTACAGCATCATGGTCTATTAATGGTCCTATATGATTCTTTTCATCTAAAGGGTTACCAATAGTTAATTGTCCATAAGCACCAACAATAGCATCTCTTACTTTATCGTAAACAGATTCGTGAATAATTAAACGACGTGTACTTGTACAACGTTGCCCACAAGTTCCAACTGCTCCAAAAACAGCACCAGGAACTACCACTTTTAAATCTGCTGTAGGTGTAATAATAATCGCATTATTCCCACCTAACTCTAATAAGGATTTTCCAAAACGTTCGGCAACTGTCTTACCAACAATTCGTCCCATTCTAGTTGAACCAGTTGCAGACACTAGAGGAATTCGAGTATCTGTGGTTAAAAATTCACCTACTTTATAATCTCCATTGATAATGCAAGAAATACCTTCAGGTAAATTGTTTTCTTTTAAAATTCCAGCAATTATGTTTTGACAAGCAACTGCACATAAAGGTGCTTTTTCAGAAGCTTTCCACACACAAACATCACCACAAATCCAAGCTAAAGCAGTATTCCAAGCCCAAACAGCTACAGGAAAATTAAATGCTGAAATAATTCCAACAACTCCAATTGGATGCCATTGTTCTCTCATGACATGCCCTGGACGTTCTGATGGAATTGTTTGTCCATTTAATTGCCTAGACAAACCTACTGCAAAATCACAGATATCAATCATTTCCTGAACTTCACCATAACCTTCTTGCAAAGATTTACCCATTTCATATGACACCAATTTTCCAAGAGGTTCTTTCAAGTCTCTTAATTTGTTTCCAAATTGACGAACAATTTCACCACGTTGTGGTGCTGGCACATCTCTCCAAGACAGAAATGCTTTTGTAGCTGCATCCATCACTTTGTCGTAATCTGCTCTTGTCGTCGTTTTTACTTTCCCAATTAGTTGTCCATCTACAGGTGAATATGATTCAATAATTTCACCGTTCGAAAAATTATTAGACCCTGTTGAAGTTCCTTCGTTTATATCATTAACACCTAGTTGTTTAAGTGCTTCTTGTATGCCAAAATTGGTAGCAACTGCTTCCATATAATCAATATTTTAATTTGTATTTATTTAGCTGCGAAGATACTAATTTATTATATTTTTATAGTTGAATAATTGGTTTAAGATTTTGGCTTATACTTGATTTTAATACTTATTTAACATTCGTTGGAAGTCTAAACACATCAAATCTTCCGTAATTATTTAACAAGAGATTACTTACGCTCTTTTAACAAATTCGTTCAATTAAATACTATTTACAATTATGCAGCTAAAAAAATCTCTTGTCGTTTTCCTTCTCACAATAGTTGCTTTTTCATGTAAGCAAAAAGAAACTCAAACTAATAATCTTTTTAAATTCAAGAACTATATTAGCTACACAACGTCTGGGTTGGTATCTGTTACAAGCCCAATAACTATCAATCTTGTAAAAGCTGTAGATGAGTGGAAATCTAACGAAGAGGTTTTAACAAATGTGGTAAGTATTTCACCTAAAGTTTCTGGAAAACTCATCTCTAAAAGTGGCAATCAGCTTGTGTTTATCCCTGAAAATTCCCTACAACCTGATACGGAGTACTCAGTAACAGTCAATCTTAAAGATATTTACGAAACAATGCCGAAGGGTTTTGAAAGTTATACGTTTCAGTTTAAAACCATAAGACCAAATTTTTCGGTTATTACCAACGAATTACAATCTTATAGTAAAGAATGGCAATATATTCAAGGTGTTATTAAACTCGCAGATGTAGTAAACCTAGAAGATGCTAAAACACTTATTGAAGCTTCACAAAACAATAAAGATCTTTCAATAAAATGGGATGAATCTATTGAAACAGCTCGAATATTTGAGTTTAAAATAGATAGTATTCATCGTGATATTGATGACTCAAAAGTAACCATCAATTGGAACGGAAAATCCATCAATGCTAATAATAAAGGTGAAAGCACCATTACCATTCCAGGCATTAATAACTTCACAATTGTTGATGTAAAAGTGGAACAATCACCTGAGCAATACTTGTCAATTAATTTTTCCGACCCATTAAAAAAGCAACAAAACTTCGATGGTTTAGTAACATTACAAGACGTTACAAACCCAAAATATATTGTTGATGGCAATGTATTAAAGGTTTATACAGATTCACGTGTGGTTGGTAATATTCAAGTTGATGTGTTTCAAGGCATTCGAAATACAGACGATTTTAAACTAAGAATCCCTTTTTCAGAATCTATTTCTTTTGAGGCAATAAAACCTCAGGTTAGACTTATTACAGGAGCAGGAATTTTACCTAATTCACAAGATTTAAGATTCAATTTTGAAGCGGTTAATCTTAAAGCAGTTGATGTGCGTATCATTAAAATTTTCGAGGATAACATCCTTCAGTTTTTACAAGACGATAACATTGGCAGTAACAGCGATTATAGCATTAAACGTGTTGGACGACGCATTGCAAAGAAAACCATTCCACTTATAAAAGATGAAACTATAAACACAGGGAAATGGAAAGCCTACAGCATTGACTTATCTGAATATTTCAAGGTAGATGCTGGAGCTATATATCGTGTTGAATTAAGTTTTAACAAAGATTATTCACTTTACAATTGTGAGAATAATGAAACTAACTCTGAAAATGAAGACTATTATGAAGATGAATATTATAGTGACGAACGGTTAGCAGAAAGCTCAGATGAAGACCTTCGTGAAGAACAATATTGGGATAACGTTGTTTACAATTATAAGCGTTATTCGTATAACTGGAGAGAACGAGATAATCCTTGTCATGATGCATACTATAATCAAGAGCGTATGGTTTCAAGCAATCTCATGGCATCAAATCTTGGTGTAATTGTAAAACGAGGCACTAACAATTCATTTCATTTTGCAGTCACCAATATTTTAAACACCAATCCTGAAGCGAATGCAAAAGTAACATTATATAACTTCCAGCAACAACCTCTTGCTTCAAAAACAACTGATACTGATGGTTTTACCATTATAGATTCAGATACCAATGCTTATTTTGCTTTGGTTGAAAAAGGAAATAACACGACTTATGTAAAACTCAACGAAGGGAACTCGCTATCACTAAGTAAATTTGATGTTTCAGGAAAAACATTACAACGTGGATTAAAAGGCTTTATTTATGGCGAACGTGGTGTTTGGCGTCCGGGAGATTCCTTGCACTTAACGTTCATGTTAAACGATAATACCAACCCTTTACCAAAAGGACATCCAGTAAAAATGGAAGTAACTGATGCTAACGGAAAACTTGCCTACAGAAGCATTACTCAAAATGGATTGAATAATGTGTATCGCTTTTCTGTACCTACCTCAACAGAGGACAAAACAGGCAATTGGAACGCTAAAGTTTCCGTTGGTGGTGCAAACTTTTATAAAACATTAAAAGTTGAAACCGTTAAACCTAATCGTTTAAAAATTAAAATAGATTTTGAAGACGAGGTGCTTTCTAACACAAAGCCACTACAAAGTAAGCTTAGCGTGAATTGGCTTCATGGTGCACCTGCCAAAAACGTAAAAACTGAAATAAAAGCGAAATTTAGCACGACCTCTACTGGTTTTGAAACGTATCCTAAGTATGTGTTTAGTGACCCAACACGTTCATTTAATACAGAAGAAATTACCATTTTTGAAGGCAATGTAAATGCTGAAGGAATTGCAAATGTGAATAAGAAATTGAACGTTGGCAACAATGCTCCAGGAATGTTAAACGTATCATTCTTAACCAGAGCGTTTGAAAATGGAGGTGATTTTTCTATTGATGCTTTCAGTAAAAAATATGCGCCTTATAAATCGTTTGTTGGTTTGCGTTCTCCAAAAGGAAATGCGTATGGCTCGTTTTATACAGATGAAAATCAAACATTCGATATCGTAGTTGTTGATACTGAAGGAAAACCGGTAAAACGTGACAACTTAGAAGTAAAAGTCTATAAAATTGAATGGCGTTGGTGGTGGAATTCCTCTTATGATGATTTGGCTTCCTATGAATCATCACGCTATCATACACCTTTTACGAGTAGTACAGTCAATACAAATGCGAAAGGCGAAGCTAATTTCAATATAAATATTCCAGATGATGAAAGTGGTCGTTACCTTATTCGTTTGTATGACAAGGAAAGCGGTCATGCTACAGGACGCGTGGCTTATTTCTATAGAAATTGGTGGCAACGCAATTCTGGAAATGACAAAGAAGCCGCAAAAATGTTAGTCTTTGCTGCTGATAAAGAAACCTATACAATTGGTGAAGAAGCTAAAGTTACATTTCCTTCTGGAACCGAAGGTCTTGCTTTAATCAGTATTGAAAATGGCACAGAAGTACTTAGTACAAAATGGGTGAAAACTCAAAAAGGTGAAACCACTGCAAGCATTCCTATTACTAAAGAAATGACACCAAATGTGTATATCAATATTTCATTGTTGCAACCTCATGCAGTAACCGAAAATGATTTACTTATTAGATTGTATGGTGTCATTCCAATTATGGTTGAGGACAAAAATACCATTCTTGAACCTCAAATTTCAATGCCAAACGTATTACGACCAGAACAAAATATTACTGTAAAAGTCAGCGAAAAAAACAACAAAGCAATGACTTATACTGTGGCGTTGGTTGATGAAGGCTTACTGGATTTAACACGTTTTAAAACACCAAATGGTTGGGACGAATTTTACGCTCGTGAAGCACTTGGTGTAAAAACTTGGGATATTTTTGATGACGTGATTGGTGCTTATACAGGAAGTATCGACCAAGTGTTTGAAATTGGTGGTGATGGCTCTGCTTCCGAAGGCAAAAAGAAAAAAGCCAATCGCTTTAAACCAGTGGTTCAATATTTAGGTCCTTTTGAACTTAAAGCTGGAGAAACCAAAGCGCACGAAATAAAGATTCCAAAGTACATTGGCTCTGTTCGTACCATGGTTGTAGCAGGAGATTCTAAAAATGCTGCGTATGGTAGTGTAGATAAAACAACGCCTGTGAAAAAGCCATTAATGGTACTTGCTACGTTACCTCGCAAATTAAGTCCAGGTGAAAAAGTAACACTTCCAGTGACTGTTTTTGCTATGGAAAACAACATCAAAAATGTCAATATCAGTTTAAAATTGAGTGATGGTATTTCAATCGTTGGTAATAAAACTCAGCAACTCACTTTTTTAAAACCTGATGAGCAAATGGCGTATTTTGAATTGGATGTTAGCAAAGCAAAAGGGATTAATACTGTTGAAGTGATTGCTTCTGGACATGGTGAAACATCGTCATATCAAGTAGAAATAGATGTGATGAATCCAAATCCATATAGCACCAAAGCAACCGACTTTGTCCTGGAAGGAAACACATCTCAAACTATAGATGTTGAAACCTTTGGTGAAATTGGAACCAATAGTGCTTCAGTTGAGTTTTCAACCTTACCTCCAATGGATTTCACTGGAAGATTGCAATATTTAATTCGTTATCCTCACGGTTGTGTTGAGCAAACCACCTCTGGTGTGTTTCCGCAATTATATCTTTCAGATATTTTCGATTTAACTTTTGAAAAGAAAAAGACTATAGAAAATAATGTAAAAAGTGGTATTAAAAGATTGTCTCATTTTCAAAGACCAAATGGTGGTTTATCCTATTGGAGTGGACAAAATGATGTGAATGATTGGGGAACGTCGTATGCTGGACATTTTATGATTGAGGCAGAGAAAAAAGGTTATGTATTACCATTAACTTTTAAAAGCAATTGGGTACAATATCAAAAACAAGCTGCTAAAGCGTGGCGTCCAAGCTATAAGTATTACAGAAGTGACGTCGCTCAAGCCTACAGGTTATACACCTTGGCATTAGCTGGACAACCAGATTTAGCATCGATGAACCGATTAAAGGAGTTTTCGGAATTAAGTAACGATGCTAAATGGCGTTTAGCTGCTGCTTATGCACTTGCTGGACAACCTGAAGCTGCAAAGTCCATTACTACAACAGCCAATATAGAATTTGAAAGCGTACAATATGATTATTACACCTATGGTTCAGTTGATAGAAATAGAGCCATGGCACTGGAAACAATGGTGATCCTAAAAGACTCCAAAACTCGTGAATTAGCCGAATTAGTTGCAAAACGTTTGTCATCAAGTCAATGGATGAGTACGCAATCTACTTCATATAGTCTATTGGCTATGGCAAAAATGGTCAACGAAAATGGTGGCAAAGATTTGAGCCTAACATTCAAACTTAATAATGGTAACCAAGAAATTATTGACACTAAAAATGCCATTTCACAACGTGATTTAAACATCAACGATGGTAATAATCAAATTGTGGTCAACAATACAAAAAATAATACCATTTATGCTCGTGTGATGACTTCTGGAAAATTACCATTAGGAAAAGAAATTTCAGAGCAAAGAGGATTAAAAGCCTATTTGACTTATAAAGATTCACAAGGCAATACTATAGATATTACTAAGTTACAACAAGGTCAAGATTTTGTTGCAAGCATACAAGTTACTAACCAGAAAAATGAACCAATCAACGATGTGGCACTCACCCAAATTTTCCCTTCCGGATGGGAAATAGTAAATACGCGTTTTACTGCATTTGGAGAGGCAGCCACGAATCAAGCTGATTATACAGATATTAGAGATGACCGCGTAAATTTCTATTTCAATCTGAATAAAAGCTCGAGAGATGGAAGCACAAAAACCTTTAATGTGCTATTAAACGCTTCGTATTTAGGAACCTATTATTTATCAGGAACACAAGCCGAAGCGATGTATGATAATGACTATTTCGTGAGGACGAAAGGTCAGTGGATTGAAGTAATTAAATAAACAAATCGGTCATTCTGAAATTGGTTCTGAGAGCCAAAAAAATTTCTGGAACTTTTTCGGAGTGACTTTTAACACCTTAAAAAAATGAAAAAATTAATAAGTATAATATTAGTATTCGTAGCATTTGGCTACGCAGAAGCACAAGACATTCAATACGTTAATGCAGAAAACGGATTAATAGTTAGAGAAAGACCTAGCCAAGGTGCCATTAAAGTAGGCATGTTAGATTATGGAACAGTCATTGAAATTACCGAACACACCAATTTAAAACTCGAAGTTATGGATGGTGGTAAAAAACTTACTGGTGAATGGGTAAAAGTAAGAGGCATTGACGCTTACGAATTTTTTGAAGAAGGCTATGTTTTTAATGGTTATTTAACCGAAGAAACATTAGAAAAACGCTTTAAAGCAGCATATGACGAATTCACTGTAACCATTGAAGGAATCACAGAAAAAGAAAGCAGAAAAGATGATGTTAATCCAGATTTTAATGGCGTGTTATTCTATAAGCTAAATGACAATGAAACTTTAGAAGACAAAACAGTTAGGGTAAAACATCATCAAGAATTTAGAACTATTGAAGTATTTCAAAAGCATGAAAACAGCATCGCTATTTCTGATGATAAGTCGCACTGCGATATCATTAACTGGCAGCATTACTACTCTAGCTGGAAGCCTTTAAAAACCATTTCAAGCAATAAGAAGTTTGAAGCTTTGTCAATTTCAGAAAAAGAAGCAAGCAGATTTATAGATGTAAATATTGAAGAATTAAAAACGGTTGTTAACGATGCGTGTGGTGAAACTTGGAGTGACGCTATAAAAGATGTTGCCTCTTTGAATGACTATCCTACAAAAGTTGTGGTAAGCAAACTATATTTACGCATTTTAATGACAGATATTGATGGTTATAAAACAGAGAAGATAATTATCTTTGAAGTACCACTTAATAGTCAAACAAAAAAAGAGTCTTATGCAAAACTTTAAACCATACTACGCAGTAATATTTACATCCACTTTAACTAAAAACAATGAAGGCTATAGTGAGATGGCACAAAAAATGGAAGATTTAGCCAAAACCCAATCTGGATTTTTGGGTATTGATAGTGCACGAGAAGATGTAGGTATTACTGTGAGTTATTGGGAAAGTTTAGAAGCCATAAAAACTTGGAAACAAAATACTGAGCATTTAATAGCACAGCAAAAAGGACGTGAGCAATGGTACAATTGGTATAATACAAGAATTTGCAAAGTGGAGCGTGAATACGAATTTGAAATTTGAAAATAATAAGCTACATAAAACGTAACAAAATAAAATCAGCAGTTGTAACAATACTGTTGATTGCTTATTATTTCTGTTTGCCAAAACAACTATTTACAAACCCAACAGCCACTGTTATTGAAAGTCGTGATGGAGAATTGCTTGGTGCTATTATTGCTAAAGATGGTCAGTGGCGATTTCCTCATAACGACAGTATTCCGCAGAAGTTTAAAGACTGTTTAATTCTATTTGAAGACGAATATTTTTACAAACATCCAGGATTTAATCCAATATCAATTTACAAAGCCTTACGAGATAATATAAGTTCTGGTGAAGTGAAACGAGGCGGAAGCACACTCACGCAACAAACCATTCGTCTGTCTCGAAAAGGAACATCAAGGACTTATCTCGAAAAAATCAAAGAAATTATACTTGCCACTCGTTTAGAATTAAGATATTCAAAAGACGAGATATTAGCTTACTACTCAAGTAATGCATCTTTTGGTGGTAACGTAGTTGGACTTGACGCAGCCTCATGGAGATATTTTAATAGAAACGCTAACGACTTGTCTTGGGCAGAAAGCGCTACACTAGCAGTGTTGCCAAATGCACCAAGTTTAATTTACCCTGGGAAAAACCAAGAACGTTTACTCAAAAAACGAAATGCGCTTCTTGAAAAACTATTAAAAAACGAGGTTATTGACACCTTAACTTATGAGTTATCGATTCTAGAAGAATTACCTCAAAAACCCCATCCTTTACCGCAAATTGCACCTCATTTATTGCAAAATGTTGCCAAGAGCAATTATGGCAAACGCATTAAAACAACCATCAAAAAACACGTGCAGGAGCAAACTAATGCCATTGTAAAAAATCATTACAATCAATTACGTCAAAACGAAATTCATAACATTGCGGTCTTGGTTTTAGATGTCAACACACGAAAAGTGGTGTCATATGTTGGCAATGCTCCAACTAATAAAACACATCAAAATGCAGTAGATGTCGTTACCAAACCACGAAGTACAGGAAGCATTTTAAAACCCTTTTTATATGCTGCTATGTTAGATGCTGGCGATTTGTTACCAAATACCCTAGTACCTGATGTGCCAACACAATTTGGAAGTTACAATCCGCAAAACTACAGTAAGGAATTTGATGGTGCAGTTACTGCCAAACGTGCTTTGGCTCGTTCGCTCAATGTACCTTCTGTGAGATTGCTTCAGCAGTTTGGTTTGGACAGATTCTACCATTATCTCAAGCAATTAGAATTAAAAGACATAAAAAAGAATGCCAACCATTATGGCTTATCCTTAATTCTTGGTGGTGCCGAAAGCAATCTCTGGGATTTATGCAAAAGTTATGCTGCTATGGCCGGAACAGTTAATCATTTTAATGAAAACTCAAGTCAGTATTATACCAACGAGTTTTTAGAGCCTACTTTTTTAGCAGATGCAGAAATAGATTTTGGTAACCTCAATGATGAAAAAACCATTTTTGATGCAGCTTCCATTTACCTCACGTTTGAAAGTATGAAAGAGGTCAATAGACCTGAAGGTGACGAAAACTGGCAATTTTTTGATTCCTCTAAACAAATAGCTTGGAAAACAGGAACAAGTTTTGGCTTTCGAGATGCTTGGGCAATTGGTGTGACTAAAGATTATGTAGTTGGAGTTTGGGTTGGAAATGCTGATGGCGAAGGTCGTCCAGGATTGGTTGGTGTGCAAACTGCTGCACCTATTTTGTTTGATGTGTTTGATATTTTGCCGTATAGCGACTGGTTTAGTAAGCCTTTTGATGAAATGCAAGAAGTAGCCATTTGCTCCAAAAGTGGCTATAGGGCATCGCCTAATTGCAGCGACATTGAACAGAAATTCATTCAATTGAGTGGCTTAAAAACTAAGCCTTGCCCTTATCATGTATTGGTGCACTTGGATACTTCAGAACAATATCAAGTGAACACTTCTTGTGAATCGTTGGCAAATATTAAAAACACCTCGTGGTTTGTGTTGCCTCCTTTAATGGAATATTATTATAAGTCTAAAAACCCATTTTACAAACCCTTACCTCCTTACCGAAGTGATTGTGTGGCTGAAAGAGCTATAACCATGCAGTTTATTTATCCTAAGCAATCGGGCAAGTTCTTTTTACCAAAAGATTTTGACGGAAACACGAATGAGCTTATTTTAAAAATTGCCCACTCCAAACCAGAAACAACCGTTTTTTGGTATCTGGATGACAATTTTATTGGCAGTACTAAAGCCATTCACGACATGGCTATTTTACCAAAATCTGGACAACACTTGATTACAGTTGTTGACGAATTTGGGAATGAAGCTAAGCGGTTAATTGAAATTTCGGAATAAATTCTTAACTTTTGTTATCTCTAAAACAATAACTTATGCCTGCGTTTCCAAAACCTAACTTCGTATATAATTTTGACCTCAATGCTGAACTTCAACATTTAATTAATCATAAAGTCACGCGTCAAGTTCCAGAAAAATCTGATGACAAATTACTCATTGCTACTTGGAATATTGCTAACCTCGGGCTTCAAGATAGATGGAACGAACACTACAAACTTATTGCCGAAATTATTAGTTGGTTTGATGTGATTGCCATTCAGGAAACCAATGATAATCTTATAGGTTTAGATAACATAGAGTTGGAATTACCTAATTACTACGATGTCATTTTTTCGGATAAAGGTGGTAATAATGAGCGTTCTGTTTTTGTGTTTAATAATGAAAAAGTGAGTTTATTGCAGCTTATTGGGGAGGTTTCAATTCCACCTAAAGACCATCGTCATATTAAATTAGCTGACGTAGATTCAAAATTTACTGGATTTGATAGAAATCCTTATTTATGTTCTTTTGAATGGAATAATGAAAAATTGATTTTTATAACCGTTCATTCATTTTTTGGAAGCGAAGCAAAAGCAGATATAGAACGAAGAGCCCTTGAAGCCTATGCCATTTCTAGATATGCCGATTTGAGAAAAAACTCGAAGTATGCTTTCTCTAAAAACATCATAACAATGGGAGATTTTAACATTCCAAAAGTAGAAAAAGGCGACCAAACTTATGATGCGTTAATGAAACGTGGTTTAAAACTTCCTGAGCATTCCACACAAATTTATTCTAACATAAACAACGACAAACAATACGATCAAATAGCGTTTCTTCCAGATTTAAAATCTAAAATTACAGCCCACGGTGTGTTTGATTTCGATAATGCTATTTTCCCAGATTTATGGCAAACGAATGTCTCGAATTTTAAAAAATATTTGAAGTATTATATTTCTGACCACAGACCAATGTGGATTGAATTGGAGTTGTAATTACCTCAACGGAAACCCTTTTGCTGCCCACCAAGGATGCATTTCTATTACTAAACGACCAGCTTTCACCATTGGGTCAGCATTTGCTAAACTATCTGCCATTTGTAATGTTGGCACATTGTAAATGGTAATACCGCTTATATCACTATCGTCCTCAAAAGGTCCAGAAATATCAGCATAACCAAGTTCGTACATTTTACCTAAATGAGCCATGTGTGCTGCTTGTAGTTTGTTGGCTTCCTCTTCTGGCTGAGAACGGTTTGGTCCTTTTTTTAAAAACGCAATAAAATACTTCTGCATGATGACTGTGTCTTGCGTTTTTTCATCTACATAATCAAAAAGCTCAAAGCCTTTGCCTAATAGCTCTTCTTTTAACTCTTTAGTAGATTTTCCTTTGTTTTCTATTGGCTCTTCAACAACTACAAGATTGTCTTTTGTTTCACTTTTACATGCTACAAAAACCAATAGAATTATAATGCTCAAAATTCCTTTTTTCATTATTCCCAAGTATTAAATGGTTGTTTACTCAATTGTGAATTATAATATCTTATGTTTCCTGTGACTTCTTCTCCCAGCCATTCTGGTTTTGTAAAGGTTTCTTCTTCTGTTTCTAATTCCACTTCTGCAATCACTAAGCCTTCATTGTCGCCATAAAATTCATCTACTTCAAAAATATGGTTATTAACCTTTACCTCAAAGCGTAATTTATCAATAACACCTTCCACACAAAACTCTAACAAAGCTTTTGCATCCTTTTTTGAAATATCCTTTTCCCATTCAAAACGTGATAAACCATCATTGGACGATAACCCTTTGACTGTTAGCATACCTTTATTATCTTTTAACCTTATTCTAACTGTTCTCTCAGGATCACGATTTAAAAATCCTTGTATGATTCTAAATTTTTGATGTGATTCTTCTTTAAAAGCATCAGAGGTTACTAAAAATTTACGTTCTATTTCTATCATAATAATGTCCACAAATTTGGGTATCTCATTATTGTTATTTAAATCTCAAAAATGAGATACCTGCCTTCTCAGGAATTCATAAATTTACACTATGTCAAACGATTTACCAATAAGAAAAATTATTCATGTGGATATGGATGCATTTTATGCCTCTGTGGAGCAAATGGATAATCCTAAGCTTAAGGGGAAACCACTTGCTGTTGGCGGCGGAGGAAAACGTGGTGTGATAAGTGCTGCGAGTTATGAAGCACGACAATTTGGTGTAAAAAGTGCCATGTCTGGAAACTTAGCTATTAAACTATGCCCAGAACTTATTTTTGTGAGACCTAATTTTGAACGTTATACTGAAATTTCTAAACGAATACGGAAGATTTTTTTTGATTATACCGATTTGGTTGAGCCTCTATCATTAGATGAAGCCTACTTAGATGTAACACAAAACAAAAAAGGAAATCCAAGTGCATCATTAATTGCCAAAGAGATTAGACAACGTATTTTTGAAGACGTTGGATTGACAGCTTCCGCAGGTATTAGTGTCAATAAGTTTGTGGCAAAAATTGCAAGCGATTATAATAAACCTAATGGACAGAAAACCGTAAATTCTGAAGAAATTATTGAGTTTTTAGAGGATTTAGACATCAGGAAATTTTATGGTATCGGAAAAGTAACAGCTGAAAAAATGTATCAAAAAGGAATTTTTACTGGAAAAGATTTAAAATCAAAATCAGCAGACTATCTAGAAAAACATTTTGGAAGGTCTGGAAAATCCTATTACTACATTGTTAGAGGTATTCATAATAGCGAAGTGAAACCTCACAGGATTAGAAAATCGTTAGCAGCCGAACGTACGTTTTATGATAACCTTACAAGTGAAGTGTTTATGCTTGAAAAACTAGAGCATATTGCTGAAGAAGTTGCCAAACGCTTAAATAAAAGTAAAGTAGCTGGAAAAACAATTACCTTAAAAATAAAGTATAGCGATTTTACCTTACAAACGCGTAGCAAAACGTTGCCTTATTATGTAAGTGATAAAGACATTATTCTAGACACTGCAAAAAATTTGTTGTATCAAGATACGTTAAAAGAATCGGTTAGATTATTAGGTATTTCGCTCTCCAACTTAAATACCGAAACCAAGAAAAAGCCTGAAACCGAAAGCGTGAGTGTACAATTGAAGTTTGAATTCTAATCTACTTATTATTTGACTTTATTTGAAAAAACAGCTACTTTCGTTTAAGGTCATGTATCAAATATTAAAACGACTTCATACACGCATAAGTTGTATTTAACCTAAAAATCCAAGGAACAATCAATGGAATTTGATAAAAAAATATTGTCTTTTTTAAAACCAAAATTATTAGATGAGTTATTAAAGGAATCGACGCTTAAAGAATTCTCAAAAGGCACTGAAATTTTAAGAGAAGAACAATATGTAAAAGTTTTACCTATAGTGATTAATGGACTTGTAAAAGTTTATTCTAGATTTGATGAAAAGGAATTACTGCTTTATTATATTGAGCCAGCTCAAAGCTGCGTAATGACTTTTTATGCTGCCCTGAAGAACACTCCAAGCAAGGTTTTTGCAACAACTGAAGAAGATTCTAAAATTCTTCTAATTCCTGTACAGTATTTACCAAATTGGCTTAAGGAGTACCCTGGTTTTAATGACTTATTTTATAACCAATTTAATTTACGCTATTCTGAGCTTTTAGACACAATTCGTCATTTACTATTAGACAAAATGGATAAGAGACTTTATGACCATCTTAGAAAGAAATCAGACTTAACCAAAAGTAACTCTGTAAAAATGAGTCATAGCCAAATAGCAAATGAATTGGGAACTGCACGTGAAGTAATTACTAGAGTATTGAAAAAACTTGAAACTGACGAAAAAGTTATTCAAAATGCAGGTGAAATAAAAATTATTAACGAGTGGTGACCACAGTCACTGCATACATCTATTATAGTACTTACCTTTGTAGAGCAATAATGCCACAATATTTTAATTTAAAAAGATGAAAAAAAACATGGGAAGTGCAGATAGAATTATTAGAATAATAATCGCTGCAATAGTTGGAATTCTTTATTTTACAGGAATCATTTCGGGAATCTTAGGCCTAATCCTTATAATTCTTGCAGGAATTTTCGTTTTAACTAGTTTAATTAGTTTTTGCCCACTTTATGCACCATTTGGTATTCATACCTGTGCTTTAAAAGAAAAAATATAATTATGAAAAAAAGGATTTATTTCAGCTTTTTAGTAATGCTATGTTTCTCGTTAATGTCTTTAACATGCTCTAATGACGATGAAAATGTAAACGATAATAACCAACAAATATCTCAAATTGAAAATATTGTTGAATCTGGAACTTGGCGTATAACGAATTATATAGATTCGGGAGAAAATGAAACATCAGATTTTACAGGATATAATTTTTCATTTAATTCTGATGGTTCTCTTATTGCTTCAAATGGAACAAATACTTTAACTGGTACTTGGTCAATTACAGATGACAGTAGTAGCAGTGACGATGATATTGATTTTAATATTTTCTTCCCTGTATCTGATAATAATGATTTTGAAGATTTAAATGACGATTGGGATATAATATCAAATACCTCTACTAAAATAGAACTCATTGATATAAGTGGTGGAAATGGAGGTACTGATAATCTGACTTTTGAAAAAAACTAAGACAGTAAACAATAGCGGTTTATGTTCTTACTTAAACCGCTTTGCTTTAAACAAGTATCTTAATTACCGAAAAGTTAGCGTTCATTAATCCACAACTAATAATACACAATCTACGTTAAACAAAACTTTAAAAACTACAACTAGTAATCTCAGTAACACGTAATGTGTTTACCATCCCTTTATCTTTTATTGGCATTGCTGCTAAACTAATAAGCATATCGCCTTCTTCTAAATACCCTTTTTTACAGGCAATGGCGTTTACATCTTCAATGGTTTCGTCGGTACTTACAAACTTGTCGTAATAAAAGGCATTCACTCCCCAGAGCAAGCTGAGTTGTGTTAATATGTTTTTATTGGAAGTAAATACTAAAATATGTGCATCTGGTCGCCATGCCGAAATTTGAAACGCTGTGTAACCACTATTAGTTAATGTAGAAATGGCCTTTGCACTTATCTCATTAGCCATATTTGCAGCGTGGTAACAAATAGATTTGGTAATGTATCTATTTGTACGAATATGAGGTGGTTCTTGTGGTACAGAAATTAAATGCGAATCCTCAACGCTTTTAATAATATTAGACATTTGTCTTATTACTTGCACAGGATAGCTCCCAACCGATGTTTCACCAGAAAGCATTACAGCATCGGCACCATCCATAACCGAGTTGGCAACGTCGTTAACTTCGGCTCTTGTTGGTGTTAAGCTATTAATCATGGTCTCCATCATTTGTGTAGCAATAATCACTGGGATTCTTGCTTTTTTAGCACGCAACACTAATTGCTTTTGAATCAATGGGACTTCTTCTGCAGGAATCTCCACACCTAAATCACCACGAGCTACCATTAAACCATCACAATACGCCACAATTTTATCAATGTTTTCAACAGCTTCTGGTTTTTCGATTTTGGCGATAATTGGAATTTTATGCGCACTATGTTCTTTGATAAGTTCTTCTAATTGCATTAAGTCTTCGGCATGACGCACAAAAGATAAGGCAATCCAATCTACCTGTTGTTCAATTGCAAAAATCGCATCTTCAATGTCTTTTTGGGTTAACGCAGGTTGAGAAATATTTGTGTTTGGAAGGTTAACCCCTTTTTTAGATTTTAAGGGCCCTCCTTGTATCACCTTAGCAGTAACTTCACTTTTCTTATCCGTTGAAACCACTTCGAAAATTAGTTTTCCGTCGTCTAATAATATGCGCTCTCCTGGTTTTGCATCTTGCGGAAATCTGTCATAGGTCATGTATACACGATCCTTTGTACCTTCAAATTTTTTACCTGTAGAAAATATTATTTCATCACCTTCATTTACTATAACTTCCTCCTGCATTTTGCCCACACGCAATTTAGGGCCTTGTAAATCGCCTAAAATTGCGGCATTGTAACCATATTCTTCATTCAACTCTCTAATAAGGTTAATTCTAGTTTTTACATCGTCATAATTAGCATGTGAAAAATTAATACGAAACACATTAACGCCTTCATCTAACATTGCTTTAAGTGTTTCCTTTTTGCTTGTTGCAGGTCCTAAGGTTGCAACTATTTTGGTCTTTTTTCTTTTATTGGTCATTAATTAAAAATTAAATTGTCTTTAGATTTTAACTGCGAGGCATCAATGCTAAATACAGCTGCTATCTGAGATATTTTTTGAATTTTGTGAATAATTTTTTTTTCGTCTATAAAATTTCCATCATTATCAATTTTCAACAAATAATTCACTTTTTTATATTCTGGAATTAAATTATATGTCCTTAATATGTTGCTTTGCGCTTCAAATAATGATCCTGTATTTGCAATACTTTCTTCTTTTTTACAAATATTAGATACCAAATTCCAAATCATTTGTTGCTTTTCATCTTCCCATTCAAAAATAGAAAATGACGAAGCGGTATATTGAACATCTAAGTCTTGAGGTTTTCTTTGTAAATTTATTTGAAGCTGTTTATTTAAAAGGTAAGCAACTCGATAGTCTTCAATTGTGCAATGAATTGCTAAAAGAGAATATGTTTCAGTATCAAAATCATCAACAAGTAGCTTGTGTAACGCCATAACCTTTAAATTATGAAATGTAAATATAGCATTTTAACACTATAATTGACTATAGTTTTTTATTACTTAACAATTAAATAGCACGAAAACGTTTTAGTTCTGATCTAAACTTAAATAGCTCTGGAAATTTTTCCTTGCAAAGCAAAAAAAGCACGTTTTGATGCTTTCTCTTCGGCTTTCTTTTTGGAAGTAGCTCTAGCTTTAGAAATTATTTTATTATTTATTGAAAGCTTTACGGAAAAATGTTTTAATTGATCATTTCCTGTGTCCTCATACACATTATAGCTAAAGTTTTTCTTTTCTTTTTGGCACCATTCAATTAATAAGCTTTTGTAACTAATAACCTTACCTTCTAACTTTTCTATATCTACGTGAGGTGTAATAACACGTTTGAAAATAAATTTCTCACAAGCAGCATAGCCTTTATCTAAAAAAATAGCACCAACCAAAGCTTCAAATAAATTACCATGAATATTATTGCCAAAATTATCTGTTGGAATTCTACTTACAACCAAATCTATAAGGTTTAACTCTTTTCCCAATTCGTTAAGATGCTCTCTACTCACAATTTTAGAGCGCATTTTTGTTAAGTAGCCTTCATCGCCTTGAGGTACTTCTTTAAACAAATGTGTTGCAATTACTGCACTTAACATGGCATCTCCAACAAATTCAAGTCGCTCGTAATTTATAGCAATACCATCATCATCACGTATATTCATAGATCTATGAGTGAAGGCTTTTTTATAGAAGTTGATGTGTTTCGGTTGAAATTCTAATATCTTTTGTAATTGAATAAAAAAATTCCCGCCTTCATCAGAACGGGAATTTTTTTTCAATATGTTACGAATGAATTTCATTCGGGATTTAATCTAATTTCTTGAATAATACACAAGCGTTGTGTCCGCCAAATCCAAATGTATTACTCATTGCTACTTTAACTTCTCTTTTTTGTGCTTTGTTTAGAATTAAATTCAAACTAGGGTCAATATTCTCATCAACCGCAGAGTGATTTATTGTTGGTGGTATGATACCATGTTCTATTGCAAGAATTGATGCAATAGACTCAATAGCACCAGCTGCACCTAATAAATGACCAGTCATGGATTTAGTAGAATTTATACTAATGTTTTTAGCATGCTCTCCAAACACTTCACTAATCGCTTTTAACTCAGCCACATCACCTAAAGGTGTCGATGTGCCGTGAGTATTTATATGATCAACTTCAGAAGGAGAAATTCCAGCATTTTCTAAACAATTTCTCATTACAGCCATAACACCAATTCCTTCAGGGTGAGGAGCTGTCATGTGATGAGCATCAGAAGACATTCCGCCTCCAACAACCTCAGCATAAATCTTAGCACCTCTTGCCTTAGCATGTTCGTAATCTTCAAGAATAATAGCTCCTGCTCCTTCGCCTAATACAAAACCATCTCTGGTTGCATCAAATGGTCTAGAAGCTGTTTCTGGGCTTTCATTTCTTGTTGATAAAGCATGCATAGCATTAAAACCACCCATTCCAGCAATGGTTACTGCTGCTTCACTTCCTCCAGTAACAATAACATCACAATGTCCTAAACGTATATAGTTTAAAGCATCGATCATTGAGTTTGCTGAGGAAGCGCATGCAGATACCGTTGTATAGTTAGGTCCCATAAATCCATGTTTAATAGATATGTTTCCTGGTGCAATATCTGCAATCATTTTAGGGATAAAAAACGGATTAAATCTTGGTGTTCCATCTCCTTGTGCGAAGTTTAAAACTTCGTTTTGGAATGTTTCCAAGCCTCCAATTCCTGCTCCCCAAATAACACCTACTCGTAGTTTGTTTATTTCATCTAAGTTTAGCTTAGCATCTAAAATAGCTTCATCTGAAGCTACCATTGCGTACTGTGCAAACCTATCCATTTTACGAGCTTCTTTTCTATCAAGAAAATCTGTAGCGTTAAAGTTTTTTAATTCACAAGCGAACTTAGTTTTGAACTTTTCAGTATCAAAATAAGTTATAGGTGCAGCACCACTTTTACCATTAACAAGGCCATCCCAATATTCATCTTTGGTATTTCCTATAGGTGTAAGTGCTCCTAACCCAGTAACTACTACTCGCTTTAATTCCATAAATAAATGTTACTTATTTAGCGTCTTCAATATATGATACTGCTTGACCTACTGTTGCAATGTTTTCAGCTTGATCATCTGGAATTTGAATATCGAATTCTTTTTCGAACTCCATAATTAATTCTACAGTGTCTAATGAATCTGCTCCTAAATCGTTTGTGAAGCTAGCTTCAGTTACAACTTCGTTTTCATCAACACCTAATTTGTCTACGATAATCGCTTTTACTCTTGATGCAATGTCTGACATAATCTTTAAATTTTAAGTTTTAATTAGATGGCAAAAATAAAAAACTTTATTTTAAAAATCACTTTTACCGATAAAATGTGCTTTTAATTTATTAAAATCGGTATAAGTATTTTTGTTTTACCCTAATTGTTAATTATTATTCTTTTTTTTGTTTGAATAATATAACATTGATTGTCTGTAAATGAAACGAATTGTAATCTTTGCTTCCGGAAGTGGAACTAATGCTGAAAATTTAATAAAGTTTTTTCACAACAGAGAAAATGCTTCTGTTATTCAAGTATTAACTAACAATCCTCATGCCAAAGTTATTGACAGATGTAATAATTTAAAAACCAGCTGTTTGTGTTTTAATAGAACGGCTTTTTACAAAACATCTCATGTGTTGGATATTTTAAAAAATACCAACCCAGACCTTATTGTTTTAGCAGGGTTTTTGTGGAAGTTTCCAGAAAATATTTTAAATGCATTCCCTAATAAAGTTATTAATGTGCATCCTGCTTTATTGCCAAAATATGGCGGAAAAGGCATGTATGGAAGCTATGTTCATAATGCTGTTGTTGGAAATAATGAAAAAGAAACAGGTATTACAATTCACTATGTGAACGAACATTATGATGAAGGCGCTATAATTTTTCAGGTAGAATGCGAGGTTTTACCTACGGATTCAGCTAAAGATGTGGCTGCAAAAATTCATGAATTGGAGATGGAGCATTTTCCGAAAATTGTGAATTCTCTTTTAGATGAGTAAGAAAATGAAAAAATATTACACCGTTTGGAAAGGCCAAAAAATAGGCGTATTTGAATCTTGGGACGATTGTAAAGCACAAATAAAAGATTTTCAAGGCGCTCAATATAAATCATTTGCAACTTTTGAGGCTGCAAAAAAAGCTTTAAAAGGTAATTATAAAGACTATATTGGAAAAGCTAAGAGATTTAATTCAGAGCTCTCTGAAGCACAACTTAAAAAAATTGGTCAACCTAATTATAACTCTATTGCTGTTGATGCAGCTTCTAGCGGAAATCCAGGAAAAATGGAATATAGAGGTGTAGACACCAAAACCAAGAAGCAACTATTTATTCAAGGACCTTTTGAAGAAGGTACCAATAATATTGGTGAATTTTTAGCTTTAGTACATGGTCTTGCTTATTTAAAACAGCGAAATAGTAATCGTATTATTTATACGGACTCCAGAACGGCATTGAGTTGGGTGAGGAAGAAAAAATGCAATACAAAACTTAAGCCTTCGGAAAAAAACAAAGATATTTTTGAATTGGTAGATAGAGCTGAAAAATGGTTAACAACAAATAACTACACCACAACTATTGTGAAATGGGAAACCAAAGCTTGGGGAGAAATTCCTGCAGATTTTGGTAGAAAATAACCCTACTGCCTCCACTTTAACCAAACAGTTAATATAAGATCTGTAACATTTCCGCCAGCACTCCCAATTCTAGCAATTAAATATTCTCCAGCATTTATATCTATGTTTAAAGCGGTATTAATATATTCACTAGCAGCGAGATTATAAATTGTTGAACTTACAAAACCTGCTCCATTCCTAATCTCTAAAGAAAACTGTTTAGTGCTATTGCCTCCACGAGCTCTTGCAGAAATATGTACTATAGTTGCATCCATTGGAATAAATGCACCACTGTTTTGATTTCCAAAGTTACCCATTAAACGTAATACTTCATTAGTCCTACTACCTGTTCTACCATAAAGCAACGTGGTGCTTTCGATACTTAACCATTTTGCTCTGGTTAAATCGTACATATACAACTTATCACCTATAACAGATAATTGACCATCTGCTGTTCCAACCGGTGCTGTTTGCGGATTTATTTCCAGGGCGGGAATCCCTGTATTTGAGGTCTCAATTTCTAATTCGGATGTAGGGTTAGTTGTACCGACACCCACCTGACATAGCATAATGTTAGTACTAAGACACAGAAATAGTGTCATAGATCTGGATATTTCCATCTAAAATATATAAATTAATAACAATTGACACTGCTAAGATAAAAAAAAATAATGTAACCGTTTCTTTTAGAATACAGTACGTAATTTTGTAGTGTTTTATAATTAATCATATTATATTTGCACTGGATTTTTAAACCACTTTATGAGTAAATTAGTAATTGTAGGGACTGTAGCTTTTGATGCTATTGAAACTCCTTTTGGAAAGACTGATAAAATACTTGGTGGCGCAGCAACCTTTATAGGTCTAGCAGCGTCTCAATTTCATGTTGATTCTGCAGCAGTATCTGTTGTTGGAGGAGATTTTCCAAAAAAATACTTAGACCTTCTTGAAGATAAAAATATCGATATTTCTGGCATAGAAATAGTAAAAGAAGGTAAAACCTTTTTCTGGAGTGGCTTATATCACAACGATATGAATTCTCGCGACACACTTGCTACAGAATTAAATGTATTAGCTGATTTTCAACCTGTAGTTCCTGAAAACTATAAAGACGCAAAAGTAGTTATGTTAGGAAATCTTCATCCTTTAACACAATTAAGCGTTTTAGAGCAAATGAATGAAAAACCTAAATTAGTAGTATTAGACACTATGAATTTTTGGATGGATAACGCGCTTCAAGATTTACATAAAGTGATGAAAAAAATTGATGTTATCACAATTAATGATGAAGAGGCTAGACAACTTACTGGAGAATACTCATTAGTAGTTGCAGCAAGAAAAATACATGAAATGGGACCACAATATGTGGTTATAAAAAAAGGAGAACATGGCGCTTTGTTATTTCATGACGACAATGTGTTTTATGCACCAGCGCTTCCGCTAGAAGAAGTGTTTGACCCAACAGGGGCAGGAGATACGTTTGCTGGGGGTTTTGCAGGCTATTTAGCTAAAACCGAAGACCTTTCTTTTGAGAATATGAAAAATGCTGTGATTTACGGTTCAACATTGGCCTCTTTTTGTGTGGAAAAATTTGGCACTGAACGCATGGTGAATTTAGAAAACGAAGAAGTTCACAAACGACTTCAAGAATTTAAGGCCTTAACACAATTTGAAATAGAATTAACATAAACCAACGCGCTCATAAATAGAGCGCGTTTTTATTTTTATAAATAACAGCAATGAGCGACGCTTTAAAACACGAATGTGGAATTGCCCATATTAGACTTTTAAAACCCTTAGAATATTACAAAGAAAAATATGGTAGTGCCTTTTATGGTGTGAATAAAATGTATCTGTTAATGGAAAAACAGCACAATCGTGGACAAGATGGTGCTGGTTTTGCCAGTATTAAGTTAGATACCAGTCCAGGTGAACGGTACATAAGCAGAGTACGCTCCATACAACAGCAACCTATTCAAGATATCTTTGCTCAAATTAACGAGCGTATTAATAAAGAAATTACCGAAAATCCAGAATATGCAAATGATGTTGCTTTACAAAAAAAGCACATCCCATATATTGGTGAAGTATTACTAGGGCATGTTAGATATGGAACATTTGGTAAGAATAGCGTAGAAAGTGTACATCCTTTTTTAAGACAAAATAACTGGATGCATAGAAACCTAATTATGGCAGGAAACTTTAACATGACCAATGTTAAAGAGCTTTTTGGCAACTTAGTGGACTTGGGACAGCATCCTAAAGAATATACCGACACTATTACCATTATGGAAAAAGTTGGTCACTTTTTGGATGATGCTGTTAGTAAAATTTATAAAAATTTAAAGAAAGAGGGATATAGTAAAAGCGAATGTTCGCCATTAATTGCTGAGCGCTTAAATATTGCTAAAATCTTAAAAAGAGCAGCAAAAAATTGGGATGGAGGTTATGCTATGGCTGGTTTAATAGGTCATGGTGATTCGTTTGTACTTCGTGATCCTGCTGGAATTCGTCCAGCATATTATTATAAAGATGATGAGGTTGTCGTGGTGGCTTCAGAGCGCCCAGTAATTCAAACAGTTTTTAATGTTGATTTTGATGATGTAAAAGAGCTAGATCCTGGTCATGCTATTATTACAAAAAAATCTGGAGAAGTTGCTATTAAACAAATATTAGAACCTTTAGAAAGAAAAGCATGTTCGTTTGAACGTATTTATTTTTCAAGAGGAAGTGATGCTGAAATTTATAAAGAACGAAAATTGCTTGGTAAACTCATTATGCCAAAAGTACTTGAGTCTATAAACAATGACATAAAAAATTCAGTCTTTTCATATATCCCAAATACTGCAGAAACATCCTTTTTTGGAATGATTGAAACAGTCGAGGACTTTTTAAATAAAGAAAAAACTAAAGCTATCTTAAGTGGTGGTGGTAAAATGTCGGCAAAACGAGTTACAGATATTTT
Organism: Gaetbulibacter sp. S0825; assembly: GCF_011777505.1. Taxonomy (GTDB): domain Bacteria; phylum Bacteroidota; class Bacteroidia; order Flavobacteriales; family Flavobacteriaceae; genus Pontimicrobium. Next base: position 559,293 of record NZ_JAATJT010000001.1, read on the forward strand.
ATCTGAGCATCCAAGAATAGAAAAAATAGCAATTAAGGATGTAAAATTGAGAACTTTTATTACCGAAGATAGTAGTCGTGACGATTTGGTGGCACACGTTTATGATATTACATATGGTGTCATAAAACCAGAAGATAATCTAGTAATAATAGATGATAGTATTGTTAGAGGAACAACTTTAAAGAAAAGTATTCTAAAAATGATGGATAGATTACGTCCTAAAAAGATAGTGGTGGTTTCATCGGCTCCTCAAATACGTTATCCTGATTGCTATGGTATTGATATGGCTAATCTTGAAAGCCTTGTCGCTTTTAGAGCAGCTTTAGAGCTTTTAAAAGACATTAATAGTTTTGATACAGTTGAAAAAGTTTATAATAAATGTAAAGCTCAAGTTAATTTAGAAGATAAAGAAGTTGAAAATTTTGTAAAAGAAATATACGCTCCTTTTACTGATGAGCAAATTTCTGATAAAATATCTGAACTTTTAAGTGACGATTCTTTAAATGCTGAGGTTAAAATAATTTTTCAAACAGTAGAAAACTTACATAAAGCGTGTCCAAAGAACCTTGGAGATTGGTATTTTACTGGCAATTACCCAACTGTTGGAGGTAACAGAGTGGTTAACAGAGCTTTTATTAATTTTTACGAAGGAAATAAAGAACGTGCATATTAGCGAAAAAATGTGTTTTTGGTCTTTTTATCTATAAAATTAGGTCTTTAAACTAAAAAAAATGCAGTTCGTCTAATATTTATAGCCTTTCACCAAATTACATATACTTTAGTATCACCATAACATAAGTAGGTTAAGTTCATGGTAGATTTGGGGCAAAAAAAGGTGAACTCTCGTTCACCTTTTTTTATGCGCATAACTTAAATCCTAACTTACTGAAAATAAAATTTTTACCTCTGCTTTTTTGAGCTAATTTCCTCCTATCTCTTGATATACGCTGTTTTCCAAGAATCACTGTTAGACTAATTTATAAGTATTTTATCTAATAAATTAAATTATTAGAAATAAACGCCCTTATATTTACATCACCATAACATAAGTAGGTTAAGTTTATGGTAGATTTGGGGCAAAAAAGGTGGACATCTCGTTCACCTTTTTTATTTTTATATACCTACTATTTTTCAATAAAAAAGACAACCTAAATTAGGTTGCCTTTTAAATAGTATAATAAACTATTATTTTTATTTAGCCTCAGCATAACGCCTTTCAACCTCATTCCAATTAATTACATTAAAAAACGCTTCAATATAATCTGGTCTTCGGTTTTGATAGTTTAAATAGTATGCGTGCTCCCAAACATCTAACCCTAAAATTGGTGTACCACCACATGATACTCCTGGCATTAATGGGTTATCTTGATTTGGTGTTGAGCAAACCTCAACTTTTCCTCCTTTATGAACACATAACCAAGCCCAACCTGAACCAAATTGAGTTGCAGCCGCTTTGCTAAAAGCTTCAACAAAAGCTTCCTTAGAACCATAGGCTGCTTCAATAGCATCTTTCAATTCTCCAGATAAATATCCTTTTCCTTCTGGATTCATTACATCCCAAAATAATGAATGGTTATAAAATCCTCCACCGTTATTTCGTACTGCACCATTGTTCATATCTAAATTAGTAAGGATATCCTCAATAGATTTTCCCTCTAAGTTTGTTCCTGCAATGGCTGCATTTAATTTAGTTGTATAACCATTGTGGTGTTTTGAGTGATGGATTTCCATTGTGCGTGCATCAATATGAGGCTCTAAAGCATCGTAAGCATATTTTAATTTCGGTAATTCGAAAGCCATAATTTTAAGTTTTTATATTAATATTTATTTTCAAACCAAATTTACAATAAAGCTTTAAGTTTTATATAATTAAGTTATTAAGTTTCCTTATTTTGGTATAAAAATTTTCTTTTCTTGAACTCACCTTCATTTAATATATATAATGCTTCTGCTGGAAGTGGTAAGACCTATACCATAGTAAAAGAGTATTTAAAAATACTGTTTAAATCGCCTTATAAAGATACTTATAAAAACATACTCGCCATCACATTTACTAATAAAGCTGTTGGGGAAATGAAAGAGCGAATTATTGATATGCTCAAAATATTTTCTTCGGAAGCGGTTATTGAAAACCCTAATAGCATGTTTACGGATATTTGTGTAGACCTTAATATTAGTCCAAAAGAGCTCACTAAAAAAGCTCAAGATATTTTAGAAAACATTATCCATAACTATGCTGCTTTTGACATTTCAACCATAGACAAGTTCACGCAAAGGGTTATTAGAACATTTGCTTACGATTTACATCTTCCCTTAAATTTTGAAGTTGAACTGGATACAGACACCCTTTTAGCAAAAGCTATTGATAATTTAATTGCTCGTGCAGGAACAGAAAAAGAGCTTACAAAAACCTTGATTGACTTTGCCATTGAAAAAGCTGATGACGATAAAAGCTGGGATGTAACTTATGATTTTAATCCAATAGCCAAGTTGTTGGTCAATGAAAACCATGTGCCTTATGTTGAGCTGCTAAAAGACAAAACCTTAAAAGATTTTAAATCGCTAAAAAAATTCGTAAAAGAAGAACTCAAAAGGACTTCTAAAATAATACAAGAAGAATCACAAGCTGTTTTAACTCTTATAAATGAAGCTGGTTTAGAGTATAACGATTTTAGTAGAAGTTCTCTTCCAAATTACTTCATTAAATTAATCAACAAAGATTATAAAGTCTCTTTCAATTTAAATTGGCAAAGAGATTTGATTAAAGGAGGGACTCTTTACCCTAGTCGAGTTACACAAGATGTTTCAAGCATTATTGATAATATACAACCAGAGCTAATTTCAGGATTTTTAAAGACAAAACAAGGTGTTGTTAATTATATTTTTCTACAAAATTTTTATAACAATATTACACCTCTTTCTGTGCTTAACGAAATAAGCAAAGAGGTAGCTAAAATTAAGGAGGACAAAAATATACTACTTATATCGGAGTTTAATTCAATCATCAGTAAGCACATCAAAGAGCAGCCTGCTCCATTTATATATGAACGTATTGGCGAAAAATTTAAGCATTATTTTATTGATGAGTTTCAAGACACTTCTAAAATGCAATGGCAAAATTTAGTACCTCTTCTAGAAAATTCATTATCAGGTGAAAATGGCAGTGTGATGCTTGTTGGAGATGCAAAACAAGCTATTTATAGGTGGAGAGGTGGAGAAGCAGAACAGTTTATTGATTTATATAATGGCAACAACCCTTTTCATCTTGAATCGAAAGTAGAAAAACTCCCTGTTAACTATAGAAGTTATAAGCAGATAATAACATTTAATAATGCTTTTTTTAAACATTTATCATCCTTTGTTTTTAGTGATAATGGCTATACCGAATTATACCAAAACAGCCATCAGGATACGTTTAAAAACAATGAAGGCTATGTAAATATTAACTTTTTAGAACTTAGTAGAGAGGATGATAAAGACACCGAATATCCAAAAGAAGTATTAAAAACCATAAATAATTGTTTAGAGAATGGCTTTGACCTAAAAGACATTTGTGTACTTGTAAGGAAGAAAAAGGAAGGCGTAGCTATTGCTAATTATTTGTCGGAATGTGGCATAGATATTATTTCTTCGGAAACATTGCTTGTTGGTAATTCTCCTGAAGTAGCATTTATTATCAATCTTTTAAAGTTTATACTTGAACCAAATAATCTTCAGGTAAAAATAGAGGTTCTTAGTTATACTGCAACTCATAAGCTTCAAGTTGATGATATACATTCATTTTATAAAGAGTTTATTGCACTAAACATCAATGACTTCTTTTTAAAGTTCAATACCCTTGGCTTTAATTTTAACTACAAAGAAGCGCTTCAAACTTCAGTTTATGAAGTTATAGAAACAATAATTTATGGGTTCAAACTTGTGGATATATCTAATGCCTATGTCCAATTTTTCTTAGACTATGCTTTGGATTATGTAAACAAAAAGAATTCTAATTTGGCTGATTTCATTACTAGCTTCGAAACAAAAAAAGAAACTTTAACTATTGTCTCTCCCGAAGGTCAAAATGCTGTTAATATTATGACCATTCATAAATCTAAAGGATTGGAGTTTCCCGTAGTTATTTTTCCTTATGCCGATTTAGATATTTATAAAGAAAATAACCCTAAAGTTTGGTTCCCGTTAAATCCTGAAAAATATCAAGGTTTTAAAGCTGCTTATTTAAATTATAATAAAAACATTGAAACTGTAAATGAAGATGGAGAAATCTTATATGCACAACATCAATCGGAATTAGAATTGGACAACATTAATCTTCTTTACGTTGCCTTAACAAGACCTATTGAGCAGCTGCATATAATAAGCAATAAAAAGCTTCCTAAAAATGGTGCCGAAAATCTAAACAGCTACAGTGGTTTATTTATAAATTATTTAAAGCACGTTAATCAATGGAATGATAATCAATCACACTATTGTTTTGGCGAACAAAAAAGAATGCCTATTCCTGATGAAAAAGTTGTAGCATCCCAAAAACAACAAGCGTTTATTTCAATTCCAAAAAAAAATCATGGTATTAATATTATAGCAAATTCAGGTTACCTTTGGGATACTAGTCAAAAAGATGCTATTGAAAGAGGGAATCTGATTCATGGTATTATGTCTCAAATAAAAACCAAAGACAATATCGATTTTACCATAGAAAATTTTATTTCGGAAGCAATAATTAACCCTTCTCAAGCAATAGAATTAAAAACAGTCGTTGAAAATATTGTCAATCATCCTTTACTAACATATTTGTTCAGTCCAGAGGTAACTGTTTACAATGAAAAAGATATTATTACAAAACAAGGAGAGATATTACGTCCTGACAGAATCGTAATAAATACTAAAAACGAAGCTACAATTGTAGATTACAAAACAGGATCTCCTAATAGCAGCCATGTAAAGCAAATAGAAACGTATAGTAGCGCTTTAAGAGACATGTTATATAACGTAAAAAAGGGAATACTAATTTACACAAACGATTCTATAGAAATAAAAGAAGTGTAACTTTGCAAAAAAATAAAATCATGTACGGAAAAATAAAAGAACATTTACAAAAAGAAATTCAAGATATTAAAGATAACGGCCTTTATAAAGAAGAGCGCATAATAACCTCAGCTCAAGGTGCCGAAATCACTCTAAACACAGGAGAAACCGTTTTAAATTTTTGTGCCAACAACTATTTAGGGTTATCAGCGCATCCCGAAGTTATTCAAGCTGCGAAAGACACTATGGATACTCATGGTTTTGGAATGTCGTCTGTACGTTTTATTTGCGGAACGCAAGACATACACAAAGAATTGGAGCAAAAGATTGCAGATTTTTATGAAACTGAAGACACCATTCTTTACGCAGCTGCTTTTGATGCAAATGGAGGGGTTTTTGAACCTCTTTTAAGTGCTGAAGACGCTATAATTTCAGATTCTTTAAACCATGCTTCAATTATTGATGGTGTTCGTTTGTGTAAAGCGGCAAGATATCGTTACAAAAACAATGATATGGTTGACCTTGAAAAGCAACTTCAAGACGCTAATGTCAATGGAGCTCGATTCAAAATTATTGTTACAGATGGTGTGTTTTCAATGGATGGCTTAGTAGCGCCTTTGGATGAAATATGTGATTTAGCAGATAAGTATGATGCCATGGTCATGATAGACGAATGCCATGCAACAGGTTTTATAGGAAAAACAGGAAGAGGAACCTTAGAAGAAAAAGGTGTTATGAATCGTATAGATATTATTACTGGAACCTTAGGAAAAGCCATGGGAGGTGCTATGGGAGGTTATACTACTGGTAAAAAGGAAATTATAGAAATGTTACGTCAGCGTTCTAGGCCTTACCTTTTTTCTAACTCATTAGCTCCAGCAATAGTAGGAGCATCAATAAAAGTATTTGACTTACTTGCTAATGACACAACTTTGCGTGATAAATTAGAATGGAATACAAATTACTTTAAAAAAGGAATCAAAGACGCTGGTTTTGATATAGTTGATGGCGATTCGGCGATTGTTCCAGTGATGTTGTATGATGCCAAATTATCTCAAATAATGGCTAACAAATTACTTGAAGAGGGCATTTATGTTATTGGCTTCTTTTTTCCTGTAGTACCAAGGGAAAAAGCTAGAATTAGAGTACAGTTGTCTGCAGCTCATGAAAAAGAACATTTAGACAAAGCAATTGCTGCCTTTATTAAGGTAGGGAAAGCACTTGAAATTGTTTAGAACCTTTATAGATACTGACATTTTAATTTAAAAAAGGCAATATTTTCCTATATTTGTCTTTGTTAATAAATTTTAACAACTTACTTTTGCTTACAATTAACACTTAAAATTAAAAATTATAGAATATGAAAAATCTTAGCAGATTAATGTTCGCTTTGTTGCTAGTAATTGGTTTTAGCAACGTAAACGCACAAGACGAGAATAATCCCTGGCAAATAAGTGTAGGGTTTAACGCCGTTGATTTTTATCCAGTTGGAGACAATGCTCCTCTTGGTGGAACATTTGAAAAGTTCTTTGATACAGATCATTACAACATGTTACCAACTCTATCTACTATTTCAATTTCGAAATATTTAGGAGATGGCTTCTCATTAGGTTTTATTGGGTCTCTTAATAAGATCAACTCTTTTGGTGATTCTGATGTAAACGGATTAGCTTATTATGGTACTGATGGTATCATTAAATATAGCTTAGGTGAAGCATTAAACTGGAAAACTCTTGAGCCTTATTTAGCCGTTGGTGGTGGTTACACTTGGATTGATGATGTAGGAGCTGGAACAGCAAACGGTTCTTTTGGATTAAACTACTGGTTTAACGATAATATTGGTGCTACATTACAATCTAGTTATAAGCATTCTTTTGAAGATTATTTAGCCAAACATTTCCAACATTCATTAGGGCTTTCAATTAAATTTGGAGGAAAAGATACTGATGGTGATGGTATCTACGATAAAAACGATGCGTGTCCTGAAGTTCCTGGTTTAGAAGCTTTCAATGGTTGTCCAGATAGCGATGGTGATGGTATTGAAGACTCAAAAGATACTTGTCCTAACGAAGCTGGTTTAGCTGAGTTTAATGGTTGTCCAGATAGCGATGGTGATGGTGTATCAGACAATAACGATAACTGTCCTAACGTTGCTGGTTTAAAATCTTTAGCTGGTTGTCCAGATGCTGATGCTGATGGTGTAGCTGATAAAGATGATAGATGTCCTAACGAAGCTGGTCCAGCTGCAAATAATGGTTGCCCTTGGCCTGATACTGATGGTGATGGCGTTTTAGATAAAGACGATCAATGTCCTAACGAAGCTGGTACAGCTGCAAATAATGGTTGTCCAGAAATAGTAGTTCCAACAGTTGAGGTTCAAAACCAATTAACTGAGTATGCAAGAACTATTAACTTTAATACTGGAAAATCTTCATTTAAATCTGGTACTGAAGAAACTTTACAAGCAATTGCTGCGATATTAAAAGAATATCCAAAAGCTAACTTTACTATTGAAGGTCATACCGATAGTACTGGTGGTAAAGCTTTAAACCAAAGGTTATCTGAAGCTAGAGCAAATGCTGTTATGGATTATTTAGTAAATAACGGTATCTCTGCTGCAAGATTATCTGCAAAAGGATTTGGACCAGATATGCCTATAGATAGCAACAGAACTAGATCTGGTAGAGCTGCAAACAGACGTGTTGAAGTGAAGCTTGCAGACATGTAATAAAATATATAATTCAATTATATAATAAAAACGCTCCGAAATTCGGAGCGTTTTTTATTTTTACACAATGCCAAGCTTTATAAATGATGTTTTAAAAGATCTTGAAACCCAAAAGGTAGATTTATCCAAACTAACCTTTGTACTCCCAAGCAAACGTGCTGGCGTGTTCCTTAGGCACGAAATAGCATCTAACGTCTCAAAAACAATTTTTGCGCCAACACTAATAAGCATTGAAGAGTTTGTTGAAGAACTTTCTCAACTTCAAAAAATAAATAATACTGAATTGCTTTTTGAGTTTTATAACGTATACAAGACTCAAACCCCTAAAGAACACGTTGAAAATTTTGAGGATTTTTCTAAATGGGCTCAAATACTCCTACAAGATTTTAACGAAATAGATCGATACTTAATAGAGCCCAAATTAATTTTTGACTACTTAAGTGCTATTCAAGATATAAATCACTGGTCTCTTGAGAAAAATCAAACACCTTTAATAAAAAACTATTTAGTCTTTTGGAGGCGGTTATTTACTTATTATTCTATTCTTCAAGATGAGCTTATTCAAAAAGGGAAAGGATATCAAGGCTTAATTTATAAAGAAGCAGTTGAGAATTTAGAAAGTTATATTCAGCTTAACCCAAATAAACAGCATGTTTTTTTAGGGTTTAACGCCTTAAACAACTCTGAAAGTGTTATAATCCAAGAATTGCTCCAAATGGGTTTAGCTTCTATTTATTGGGATATTGACAAGACTTTCCTTAGCAATGTGAATCATGATGCTGGCTACTTTATTAGAAGACATAAAAAAGAATGGTCACATTTAAAAAACAAGCTCTTTCAATGGTCGCATAATCTCTATACGGCCAATAAAAACATTTCTATTATTGGTATTCCAAAAAATATTGGACAAGCAAAATACGTGGGAGAATTGCTTTCAAAATTAAAACTTGAGAAAGGACACCTTAACAGTACAGCAGTGGTTTTAGGAGATGAAACATTATTAACTCCTGTTTTAAATTCACTTCCAGAAAATATAGATGCACTCAACATTACAATGGGATTTCCTTTAAAATCCATTCCTTTAGCATCTTTATTTGACCAACTATTCTTGTTTCATAAAGAGAGTAAAACATCTTTTTACTATAAAGATATTATTGCTGTAATTTCTCATCCCTATATCAGATTACTATTTATAGATAATCACCAAGATTTTGGAGAAATTATTATAGATACCATTCAAAAAAACAATTTGGTTTTTATAAATCTTGAAAACCTTGTTAATCTAGCCCCTCAACTAGAAACAGTTTTAAATTTATTATTTAAATCGTGGTTAAATAGTCCAAAGATTGCTTTACAAAACTGTTTGACTATTATTCTTGAAATCAAGACGTTTTTAATAATAAATAAAAACGACAATTTACTTGCGCTTGAATATCTTTATAGGTTTAATGAGGTATTTAACATTTTAAACGCTCTTAATTCTAAATACAAATATATTGCTTCAATAAGTGCTTTGTATGGTGTTTATAATGAATTACTTGCTGTTGAAACCCTCGATTTTAAAGGCGAACCCTTAAAAGGACTACAAATAATGGGGATGCTAGAATCTCGAGTTTTAGACTTTGAAACGGTTATTATTACATCTGTTAACGAAGGTGTGCTGCCATCTGGAAAAAGTAACAATTCTTTTATTCCTTATGATGTAAAACTAGAAAACAAGCTGCCAACTTTTAAAGAGAAAGATGCTGTTTACACCTATCATTTTTATAGACTCATTCAACGTGCAAAAAACGTTTATATTATATATAATACCGAGCCAGATGTAATTAATGGTGGTGAAAAAAGCAGGTTCATAACACAATTAGAGATTGAAAACACTCATAATCTAAAGCATAAAATAATTACACCTGTTACACCTAAAATACCTCAAGAATTAAAATCAATACCAAAAACTAATCATGTAATCACAGACTTAAAAGCATTATCAAACAAGGGTATTTCGCCTTCCTCCTTGACCAGCTATATTAGGAATCCCTTAGATTTTTATTATCAAAAAGTACTAGGTATTAAAGAAATAGATGATGTTGAAGAAACGGTCGCTGCAAACACTCTGGGAACTGTTGTTCACAATGCCCTTGAAGATCTTTATAAGCCTATTGAAGGTGCAATGCTAAGCATAGATTTTGTAAAAAAGATGAAAGCTAAAGTTGAGGCAAGAATACTATATCACTTTAAAACTATTTATAAAGAAGGAGATATTACCAAAGGCAAAAACCTTATTATCTTTGAAATTGCAAAGCGATATGTAAATAATTTTTTAAAACAAGAACTTGAGAGCTTAGAACAGGGAAACACTGTGAAAATTATCGAAGTCGAGGCAGATTTAGCTGTTAAAATCAACATCGACACATTAGATTTTCCTGTGATACTAAAGGGAAAAGTAGATCGTATTGATGAATATAATGGCACACTACGAATTATTGACTATAAGACTGGAAAAGTAGAACAACGCCAGGTTGAAGTTGTCGATTGGGAAACTATTTGTACTGATTATAAAAAATATAGTAAAAGTTTTCAGGTACTCATGTATGCATACATGATGAATGCACAAAAAACCTTTAAACAGGATGTAGAAGCTGGCATTATTTCGTTTAAAAATCTAAGTGAAGGATTTTTAAAATTTGGCAAAAAGGAAACAACTAATAGCAGAAATAAAAATACAATTATTGATGTAGAAACACTTCATAATTTTGAAACCGAGCTTAAAAAGCTTATTCTAGAAATATATGATCCTAATATAGCTTTTATTGAAAAAGAGGTGGATTAATGCAAATTTTAAAAAACCATATTGTAGAGAGGAACAAAAAGAAACCTATACTAATGGATGCTTTTTATTCTAAAGAGCAAACAAATCAACCCATTGTTATCTTTTGCCATGGCTATAAAGGATTTAAGGATTGGGGAGCGTGGAATATTATGGCTGAAGAAATAGCCAAATCTGGATGTTGTGTTGTTAAATTTAATTTCTCACATAATGGAGGTACTATCGAGAATTCTATTGATTTTCCAGATTTAGAAGCCTTCGGTCAAAATAATTACACAAAAGAACTAGACGATTTAAATGATGTTATTAATTGGGCTCAAAACTATTTTAAGAATAAACCCCTTATCAATATTAATGATATTTGTCTCATAGGTCATAGTCGTGGTGGTGGTATTTGTATAATAAAAGCTTCAGAAGACAACCGAATTACAAAACTCATAACATTAGCTAGTATTAGTGATTTCGAAAAACGTACAGCAACTGTTGGAGATTTAAAAAAATGGAAAGAAAAAGGTGTTAAGTATGCTTTAAATGGACGCACTAAACAGCAAATGCCTCATTATTATCAGTTTTACGAAGATTTTATGGCTAATAAAGATAGATTGAATATAAAATCCGCAGCAAAGAAATTAACCATTCCTCAACTAATTATTCATGGAGATAATGACACGTCTATTAATATTAAAGAAGCCGAAGTACTGCATCAATGGAATCTGAAAAGTAAATTAAAAATTATAAAAGGCGCAAACCATGTGTTTAACACCAAACACCCATGGAACAGCAACAATCTTTCACCTGAGCTTGAAACTGTTGCAAAACAAATTGTAAGTTTTTATTAGTGGAGAAGATCGGGCTCGAACCGACGACCTCTTGACTGCCAGTCAAGCGCTCTAGCCAACTGAGCTACATCCCCTTTTATTATCTCATTCCACTCAATACCAAAACTGGTCTTGGGCTATGAAAATCTTTTTTCAAAATCGTGTTTTTTTCCCATTTCTTAGTAAAGAAACCTCGTTTACGACGCACCACGCATAGCATGTCAGGATCGTTAGACTTAAAATGTTCTAGCACACCTTGAAATGTTGTAGCATTTTCAGTTTTGGTAATATTTGTGACCATATCAGAAAGCTCTTCATTCACTCCAAAATCACCCTCATTATAATACGTTGTTTTTACTAATAGCAAGTTAACAACAGACTTAAATTGGTTTTGAATTGATTTTAATGGTTCTAAGACACCTTTCTTTTTTATTATTGCAGATTTAATAGCCATTAATATTCTAGTAATAGGTTTAAAAACATATTCTTCGGGAACAATTAGTGCTGGTATTTGAGTTCTTTTAATAATTTTTCCTGAAGTTTTTCCTAGAAACACCTCATCTTTAATCGAGTTTGTTCTTGGTTCAAGAATAATTAAATCAATCTCTCCTTTTTTACAAGCCAAGTCGATGGTATCAATTAATTTGCCCTTAAGAGTTCTTGTGTGAACCTCTACCCCTTTAGTATCAATTTGAGCGACAAGATTTTTTAAAAACTCTTGACTTTCACGTTCTAAAATATGATCAATTTTAATCATGGTTCCTGCCTTAGTATACACATTATACACTTGGACTATATAAAGTTTTGCCCCAAATGCTTTAGCAAAATCAACCGAATATTGTAAATGGCTTTTTGCGTTTTTTGAGGATCCTACAGGAACTAAAATATTCTTCATAATCAAAATTTTAAAGACTAAATTTACTGAAAATTATACTGCAAAAATAAACATTAATAATAATTAGTTCTAAAAAGACTTTTGAGTACAAGTATTTCTTTAAAACAAATTAATAAACTAGCAATTCCAGCATTGATTTCTGGAGTTTCTGAACCCATCTTATCATTAACCGATGCTGCCATTGTTGGAAATATTGAGATAAACGCAACCGAATCTCTGGCTGCGGTTGGCATCGTTACCACATTTTTATCCATGCTTATTTGGGTACTTGGTCAAACACGAAGTGCTATTTCATCATTAGTATCTCAATATTTGGGTGCCAACAACCTAGAGGCCATAAAATCACTTCCGGCCCAAGCTATTTTTATAATCACATCTTTAAGTGTATTGATAATTATTACAACATATCCATTTGCAGAGAGCATTTTTAAACTCTATAATGCGTCCAATTTAATATTGGATTATAGTGTAGATTATTATCAAATTCGTGTCTTTGGGTTTCCTTTCACCCTTTTTACAATTGCTGTTTTCGGTACTTTTAGAGGGCTTCAAAACACCTATTACCCTATGCTAATTGCTATTGTAGGAACCATAGCAAATATTATTTTAGATGTTGTTTTAGTTTATGGCGTCGATGGATTAATCCCTGCAATGCACATCAGAGGTGCTGCTTACGCAAGTGTTGCTGCTCAACTAATCATGGCATTATTGTCAATTTATTATTTATTAAGAAAAACCGAAATCTCTCTAAAACCAACATTCCCATTTAATAAAGAAATAAAGACCTTTATTATTATGATTCTAAACTTGTTTGTTAGAACATTAGCATTGAATGTTACCTTGTATTATGCAAGTGCTTTTTCTACAAGTTATGGAAAAGAATATATTGCGGCTTATACAATTGCCATAAACTTATGGTTTTTGGGTGCTTTTATTGTAGATGGTTATGCAAGTGCTGGAAACATTTTATCAGGTAAATTATATGGTCAAAAAAACTATAAAATCTTGGTCGAATTGAGCAATAAACTTATAAAATATGGTGTCTTCCTTGGTATTATCATTGCCGTTATTGGAGGGTTTCTATATTATCCTATCGGAAACATATTCACAAACGATCCTGAAGTTCTCAATCAATTTTACAATATTTTCTGGATTGTTTTAGCAATGCAACCACTTTGCGCACTTGCATTTATTTTTGATGGGGTATTTAAAGGTCTTGGTAAAATGAAATATTTAAGAAATGTATTGCTGTTTTCAACCTTTATCATTTTTGTGCCAATACTCTTTTGGTTAGATGCTTTAGATTATAAACTATACGCTATTTTTATAGCGATTACTTTTTGGATAATTGCTAGAGGAGTACCTTTAATTATAAAATTTAGACGACAATTTTTGCCTCTTTCACAAAAGACGTAACTTTGACATAATAATGTAACGTATGATAGTAACAACAATTCTTCAGGAAGTAAATATTGAAGAAAAAATAAAAAATGCTCCTAATGATGATTACAGTATAGGGATTTTAATAGGAAGCTTGATTCCCTTTGTTTTTTTAGTAACCGTAGCTTATGTCATATATTACTACAATAAGAAAAGAGCAAACAAAGACGAAGAATAATGATGGATATATTAAATTTTTTAAGTGGCAATGGCTTATTTCTAATTCTAGGAATAGGGTTAATAGTCATTTATTTTATTAATAGAAACAAAAGACGCTAATGAGTAACATTCGCATTACAAAACAATTTTCATTTGAAACTGGTCATGCACTTTATGGTTATGACGGCAAATGCAAAAACGTTCATGGTCACAGTTATAGATTAAATGTAACCGTGATTGGAAAACCTATTTCAGATAACTCTAACGTGAAATTTGGAATGGTCATCGATTTTGGTGATTTAAAAAAAATAGTCAAGGAAGAAATTGTCGATGTGTTTGACCACGCAACCGTATTTAATAAAAACACGCCTCATGTTGAATTGGCAAAGGAACTTGAAGATAGAGATCACAATGTACTACTCGTTAACTATCAACCTACCAGCGAAATGATGGTTATAGATTTTGCATCAAAAATAAAAAAACGATTACCCAGTAATATTGAACTTTTCTCATTGAAACTGCAAGAAACTGCTACCAGTTTCGCCGAATGGTTTGCAAGCGATAATGAATAAAGCTACGCACATAAAGGTTCCTGAAGGTAAGAAAATTTATTTCTCATCCGATAATCATCTAGGTGCACCAACACATGAAACGTCGCTTCCTCGTGAAAAAAAGTTTGTAGCTTGGTTAGATGAGATTAAAACAGATGCTGCTGCCATTTTTCTTTTGGGAGATTTATTTGATTTTTGGTTTGAATATAAAAAAGTAGTCCCTAAAGGCTTTACAAGAACTTTAGGAAAACTTGCCGAAATTTCTGATTCTGGCGTTCCAATTTATTATTTTGTTGGGAATCACGATTTATGGATGAGTGGATATTTTGAAGAAGAACTTAACATTCCTGTGTTTCATAAACCACAAGAATTCTTCTTTAATCAAACATCTTTTTTGATAGGTCATGGTGATGGCTTAGGCCCTGGAGACAAGGGTTACAAACGCATGAAAAAAGTATTTACCAACTCGTTTAGCAAATGGCTATTTCGTTGGTTACATCCAGATTTAGGTGTGCGATTAGCGCAATATATGTCTGTAAAAAACAAATTGATTTCTGGTGATGAAGATGCCAAATTTTTAGGCGAAGACAACGAATGGTTGGTGCAATATTGCAGGCGTAAACTTCAAGAAAATCATAGAGATTATTTTGTCTTTGGACATAGACATTTGCCTTTAGAAATCGATTTAGAACCTAATTCAAAATACATCAATCTTGGTGATTGGATACAGTATTACACCTATGGTGTTTTTGATGGTGAAAAAATGGTGTTAAAAAAATATTAGCTCTCTTCCTCATAAGCTTCAATATCTTCTCTTAGATCTAGGCCTCGTAATGGTTTATTTTTAATATTTATTACAATCACAGTAATAAGTGTTATGGTTCCACCAAGAACAACTGCCAAAGGAGCACCAAAAAGCCTTGCTGCAATACCACTCTCCAAAGCTCCAAGCTCATTAGAGGAGCCAACAAACATAGAGTTAACAGCACCAACTCGTCCTCTCATATTATCAGGTGTTTTTAACTGAAGAATTGTTTGGCGAATAACCATTGAAACTCCATCAAACACACCCGAAAAGAACAATGTTAACACACTTAGCCACATTAATTTTGAAGCTCCAAAAATTATCATACAAACTCCAAATCCAAAAACTGAAACAAGTAATTTTTTCCCTGTGTTTTTGGTAATAGGTATATAGGTTGTCGCCAGCATTGTAATAATACTTCCTGTTGAAAGCGCAGCGTTTAATATTCCAAATCCTTTTGGTCCAGCATCTAATATGTCTTTGGCAAATACGGCAAAAATTGCAACAGCTCCACCAAACAAAACTGCAATCATGTCTAGGGTTAGCGCTCCTAAAATTACTTTGTCATTAAAAACAAATCTAATTCCAGCCTCTAAGCTTTCTTTAATTGATTCGTTAGTTACTTTATTTAAAATCGGTTTCTTTTTTATTTGAGTAACAAACAACAATGCAATCATCACTAGTATAAAAATAATCCCAAGTGTATAATTAACACCTATCCAAGCAATCAAAAATCCACCACACAAAGCGCCAAATACAGTAGCTCCCTTCCAAGTGCTGCTACTCCATGTTGCAGCGTTAGGGTATATTGCTTTAGGAACAAGAAGGGCGATAAGTGAAAAAATGGTTGGTCCAAAAAACGCTCTCAAAGCACCTCCAAAAAAAACTAAACCGTAAATACAAAATAAGATTGCTTTTGTTTCCCAAGTGGTTTCAATATGCTCAGATGTTAACCAGAATAACCCAAAACTTATAATGGAAAACAAGGCAATACAAAGAGTAAATAGATTTCTCTTTTCTTTTTTATCAACTATATGTCCAGCAAAAGGTGCCAATATAAATGCTGGTAAAAATTCACATAAACCAATAATTCCAAGTGATAAAGGATCTTTAGTCATTGCATAAACTTGCCATTCAATCACAACAAACTGCATGGACCATCCAAAAATCAATGCAAACCTTACTAATAGAAAAATATTGAATTCTTTGTAACGTAGTGCTGCGTAAGGATCTTTTCTTGCCATATTTATTCCCTGCGAAAGCAGGAGCCTAATTATTTAATATCTCTCAATTTCAATTGTAAGGACACATTTCCATTCCAATGGTTTTCATCAACAGAATAGACTGCTTTAAAAGGTTTCTTATTAGAAATTATATCAAGCTTGTCCCCTAAACCAAAACCTATACAAACTAACTTTTCTTTTCCAGACTGAGTGACTGTTATTCGTAAGTGTTTATCATCTTCACCTACGCATTTACCATAACCAGTATCTCTTAAGTTATTTGTCATAAAAATGGGTGTCATATTTCCTGGGCCAAAAGGTGCAAACTGCTTAATAATTCGCCATAATTTATCATTTACTTGAGGTAAGTCTATTTGCATATCAACCTTAATCTCTGGTGTTAACAATGAGTTGTTAATTGTCTTTGAAACCTCATCTTCAAAAGCTTGTTTAAATACTTCGTAGTTTTCTTCTTTTAAAGTTAAGCCAGCAGCATATTTATGCCCTCCAAATTGTTCTATGTGTTCTGAGCAGGCTTCTAAAGCATTATATACATCAAAGCCTGAAACTGAACGCGCTGAAGCTGCTAACTTGTCGCCACTTTTTGTAAACACTAAGGTTGGTCTGTAATAGGTTTCTATCAATCGGGAGGCTACAATACCAATAACGCCTTTATGCCAAGTTTCATGGTAAACAACGGTAGTAAAGCGTTCCTGCTCACCTTGTTTATCAATTTGCTGAAGTGCTTCTTCTGTAATTCGTCTATCTGCCTCTCGTCTATCTGTGTTAAATTCTTCTATTTCAGCAGCGTATTCTTGCGCTTGCTCAAAATTAGTTTCGGTCAATAACGTAACTGCATAATTGCCATGTTTCATGCGTCCAGCAGCATTAATTCTTGGAGCAACGATAAACACCACATCTGTAATAGTAAGTTCTTCTTTTTTAACTTGATTAATTATTGCTTTGATTCCTGATCTTGGGCTAGAATTAATCACTTGTAAACCAAAATATGCTAAAGCTCTATTTTCACCTGTAATTGGGACGATATCTGCACCAATTGCTGTTGCAACCAAGTCTAAATACTCGGACAATTCTTCAACAACTTTTCCTTCTTTTGAAGCCAATGCTTGTATGAGTTTAAAGCCAACACCACAACCGCACAATTCTTTATAAGGATAGTCACAATCATCACGTTTTGGGTCTAAAATAGCGACCGCTTCTGGTAATTTATTTCCTGGCCTGTGGTGGTCACAAATAATAAAATCTATGCCTTTCTCTTTTGCATAAGCGACTTTATCAATGGCTTTGACTCCGCAGTCTAAAGCAATAATAAGCGTAAAATCGTTATCATGGGCAAAATCGATACCTTTAAAAGACACGCCGTAACCTTCGTCATATCTGTCAGGAATATAAGTTGCAACATTATCTGTTCTTGTTTTTAAATAAGAAGACATCAAAGCTACCGAAGACGTTCCGTCTACATCGTAATCACCAAACACCAAAATATTCTCATTCTTAAAAAAAGCAGTTTCAATGCGCTCAACAGCTTTATCCATATCTTTCATCAAGAATGGATTGTGTAAATCACTTAAACTTGGTCTGAAAAAGGTTTTTGCCGCTTCATAAGTTTCAATTCCTCGTTGTAATAACAATGTTGCAACGATATCGTCAACTTGAAGTGCCTCTTTTAATAATACTACTTTCGCAGCTTCTGGTTTTGGCTTAAGCGTCCAACGCATAAATTATTTTTGAATAAATTCTTATTTATTATGATAATGGATTTCAGTCTCTAACTTGGCAAACTGACGAAACATTTCCATCACGCCGCAGTACTTATCAACTGAAAGGCCAACTGCTTTTTTTATTTTCTTCTTATTTAAATCTTTTCCATAAAAATGATAATCCAATTTCACCTTATGATAATACTTTGGGTGCTCCTCAGTTAATTCACCAGTTACATCCATTTTAAATTCATAATCAGTTACTTTCATCTTGTCAAGTACAGATATTACATCCAATCCTGTGCATCCAGCTAAAGCCGATAGCATTAGCGATTTAGGTGCTAATCCTGCACGCTTATCAGCGCCTTCAACTTTATCGTCAATTAAAAAAGTATTACCACTTGGGTTATCAGATTCAAAAGTCACTCCGTCTTTCCATTCTGTGGTGATTTTATTTATCATATTCAAAGATTTTTCGTTTATTGTTACTTCAAAAATACCAATAAAAAAAAGACTATGCCACTTGTAACACCATTATCCGCAGACCACGATTTAGAGACAAAAGAATTAGCAGAATTCTTTAACGAAACACTTGGCTTTTGTCCAAATTCGGTATTGACTATGCAACGTCGTCCAGCCATTTCTAAGGCTTTCATTAACCTAAATAAAGCTGTAATGGCAAACGAAGGTCGTGTGACTTCAGCATTAAAACGCATGATTGCTTGGGTAAGTAGCAACTCAACTGGTTGCAGATATTGTCAAGCGCATGCAATTCGTGCAGCTGAACGTTATGGTGCTGAACAAGAACAACTAGATAACATATGGGAATACAGAACACATCCTGCTTTTAACGAAGCAGAACGTGCTGCTCTCGACTTTAGTTTAGCAGCAAGTCTAGTACCAAATGCTGTTAATGAAGATATTAAAAAACGACTACATGAGCATTGGACTGAAGGAGAAATTGTTGAAATGTTGGGAGTTATTTCACTTTTTGGTTACCTCAACCGATGGAACGATAGTATGGGAACAAGCATTGAGGAAGGTGCTGTTGAAAGTGGTGAGCAATACTTAGGAAAACATGGTTGGAATGAAGGGAAACATGATGGGTCGCAATATTAAATTTGCTTTATATTAAATAAAAATCACATATTTGCAACAAGAAATGAAAAACACAATAGTACATATTGCAACAAAATCACTGTTTTACCAGTGGGATTATCGAGGAATGAATGAATTATTTCTACGACAAGGACGTTATGTATCTATTTTTAATCATTAATAAGAGATGATTTAAACACAAAAACTATAAATAGTACGAGCGTCCAAGAAATTGGACGCTTTTTTTATGAAAAAAATCAAAGAATTTGAAAATAAATTTTAAAAACTAAAATATTAAGCATTGAAGAGTAAGCAACTGGGAGACAAACACTTGCGCACAAACTCAAGTATCCGTTAAAAAACGGACAGGAATCCCTTTGTTTAAATTTAAATTTAACTAATTGATTTTCAGTAAATTAAATTACAAAATGTTTGTTTTTTTAAAAATAGTTTTCATCTTTGCATCGCAGTTTTAAACAACTACTGCAACAAAATATTAATAATTAAAAACAAGAAGCCATGCTAAAATATATGATAGCATTACAACCTTTAAGTTATGACCTCGAGTCATTTACAAGGCTTCGGTATTTTCTGTAGATAACTTTCCAGAAAAGAATCCGAAGCAAACAAACTGTTTCGGATTTTTTTATTCCAAAATTTTAAGAGTACAACAATCTGATCAGTTTTAAGAGCATCATAAAAACATGCATTTAAGACAGTAATAATCTATTTAATAAAACGAAAATGGAAACAAATTTATATAACAACTACTTATTTAAGGCAATTGAAAACTATCCATACGAATTGGAAAAGGCAATTGAGGCATTAAACTATGCACTATCATACAACCCAAAAAGTGTTAAAGCGCTTTGCTTAATGGCGAGAATACAAAATGAACAATTAGGTGATTATGAGTTAGCAAAAGAGTATTACGAAAAAGCTTTGATGAGTCGTTTAGATATTCCAGATGTGTATCCAGACTATATAAGACTTTTAATAAATAATGAAGATTATGAAGAAGCTCAAAAATTAATTGACTTTGCTAGACAAGTAAAAGGAATTGATAAGGCTGGAATAGAACTTGCTCAAGCAAGCTTATTTGAAGCTAATTTAGAGTTTGATAAGGCTGGAAAATCTTTAAATGATGCAAAACTTTTAGGTATGAACAATGACTTTATTAATTATGTTGATGAAGTAATCTCTCGAGTTAATAAAAAACTTAAAATTCAAAACAAAATAAATCAAGAGGCCGAAAACAAAAAAACTGAAACTGTAGACAAACCAGAGACAAGCTGGTTTCGTAATCGGTTGAATAATTTATTATAAAAATGAAAGGAGTAATAAATCGGCAATCTTGTCTTGCCGATTTAATGGGAACTCGTCAACGTTGGAGAGTTGGTGCAGATTGTAAACCTGTTGCTTAAATGCTAAGAAAGTTCGAATCTTTCAGTTCCCACAAATAGTATCGTAGCTCAATGGCTAGAGCGCTCGGTTGTCTCCCGAGAAGTTGCGAGTTCGAATCTCGTCGGTACTGCAAATCTGGGAGGATAACGATGGTTGTTTACTCGCTTTGGAAGTGAGAGGTTGTAGGTTCGAATCCTGCTTCTCAGACAAAGCTGCTCTATGAGCATAGTGGTTAGTGCATCTGGTTTTCTCCCAGAAGACAAGGGTTCGATTCCCTTATAGAGTACAAAATGAGATATAGCTTAATAGGTAGAGCATCGCTCTCATAAGGCGAGGGGTTTAGGTTCGATTCCTAATATCTCAACAAATGCAGGAATGGCGAAACGGTAAACGCACTCGACTTAGAATCGAGAAACTGGGAGTTCGAATCTCTCTTCCTGTACGATGCTCCACTAGCCCAATTGGAAGAGGCAACAGTTTTAAGCGCTGTTAAGTCCAAGTTCGAATCTTGGGTGGAGTACAAAATAAGCTTATGGTGTAATGGAAAGCATACAAGGCTACGAACCTTGGGGTATGGGTTCAAGTCCTATTAAGCTTACAAAAATAATCTGTGGTGTAATGGTAACACTCAAGATTTTGATTCTTGTATTATAGGTTCGAATCCTATCAGATTATCTTAATATGGAACAGTAGCAAAGTTGGTCAATGCAATGCACTGAAAATGCAAAGATATAGGTTCGATTCCTGTCTGTTCCACACTAAAGTATCAAGCTAGTCTTGTTGAGTGTTTCGGTATAGCACTATTGCATAATACGATGCAGAGATGTATTTCGTCTTATGTTCAACTAGACTTGAAGGTTTGTTGATTACCAAAAATCAACTCAAGTTCGTGTGGGTTCGAATCCCACTGTCCTTATATAGGATATGGCGGAACGGAAGACGCGCTAGATTTTGGTTCTAGAGAACAGTTGACATTCTGTAAAATGTCCACAAGCACAGGTTCGATTCCTGTCGAGGTCACTAAAGTTAGATCTCGTAGCTCAGTCTGGTTAGAGCACTACACTCATAATGTAGGTTGAAAAAGCCCATCATCTTTTAAAACTGATTACCAACGCAGATTGTCACTCTGCTCAAAAAAAAGACAAAAATAGTGAATAGCAAGTCAGCTTTAAAAACATTAGTGTTTAATAAAAGTAGTCTTGAAAGTGCTTTGAAATACTGATTTTTAATAGTAGACATTTTTACTGTTTTGTATTAAGAGAATTGTATTAATCTGAATATCGATTCATATTGTTGTCACAATACTTAACACCAATTATAGACGCTATTAATATGAGTATTTCCGCACCAGAAAGATGATTTGCTTTCTACTATTTTAATGATGAAGAAAGTTTGAAAAATATACTTCAATTAATAATGAACTCGTCATTATATGTTGAAGTTGGCAACCCTTCCGTTACAGGTTTTGCCGCGTCCATAGTGGACAAATTATATTGTTTAATTTAAAATTTAGAAATGATGAAACGAGTAAGAATTAATGCGGGAAAAGTAGGATTGGTATTCAAAAAAGGTGATTACAAAAGAGTAATTACTCAAGGAAAACACTGGCTTGGCTTTAATGAGCGTGTGTTGGTGTATAACCTTGCAAATACCTTTGTGGCTCCAATAGCGTTAGAACTCTTACTAAAAGACGAAATGTTGGAAGCAATGTTAGACATTATTGAAGTTAAAGACAGTGAGCTAGTTTTAGTTTACGAAAAAGGAAACTTCAAAATCGTTTTAACAGCTGGACGTTACGTGTACTGGAAGGGTTTGATTAAACGTGAATTTGTGCATGCCGATTTGAGCAAAATTTATATTACTGAAAAAATTGACAAATCATTATTCAGTAATTATGAATTGAGCAAATACATCAGAACTTTTGAGGTCGCCGCTTACGAAAAAGCTGTGCTTTTAGTTGATGATGTGTACACAAAAACTCTAGATGGAGGTACATACAGATTCTGGAGAAATGATACTACAATTAAAATTGCTAAAGCTGATTTACGTCAGTTGCAATTAGAAATTGCTGGACAAGAATTGTTAACGAAAGATAAAGCTGCTATTCGTATCAACTTTTATACACAGTATAAAGTGACTGATATTGAAAAAGCTTTACTAGAAAACAAGGACTATGAAAAGCAGTTATACATTGCTATGCAATTAGTATTACGTGCTTACATTGGTGCTTACACATTAGATGAATTGCTAGAGCGTAAAGAAAATATGGCAGAAGCAGTATTTGAAGATGTTAAGGCAAGTGCATCAAAATTAGGTGTCAATGTTTTAAGCTGTGGTATTAGAGATGTGATTTTAACTGGAGATATGAAAGAGATTATGAATCAAGTTTTAGTCGCACAAAAGAAAGCTCAGGCTAATACTATTACAAGACGTGAAGAAACAGCTTCAACACGTAGCTTGCTAAATACGGCAAAGTTGATGGAAGAGAATAACATGCTGTACAAGTTAAAAGAAATGGAGTATGTTGAAAAAATCGCTGAGAAAATTGGTGAAATCACTGTCTCAGGTAATGGTGGAATTGTAACACAATTGAAAGAGATTTTCTCAGGAAAATAAGTGGGTGTTTAAATGCGCTAGTTTAAAACTAGCGCATTTTTTATATAGTTTCTAAAGCTTCTAAAACACTCTTCGCTTTATCACTAATAGCTTTTTGAGTCGCTTCAATGTTAGATTTAATTTGGCTTTCATCATTTACCATATCACTTGTGGTACTTGCTGCTTTTATATACCAATTTTTCCAGGTGTTAATAATTTCGATTTGCTCTTCTAGAGTGTCTCCATTTTCAATAGCTAACTCGCTTTGTTTTTGCTCTTCTTCTAAACGGCTCATTGCTGCTTGTTCTATGCTTTCTAAAACTCGTTTTGCAGTAGTTTCATCTGAATTTACCAACTCAATGGCAGATACTAAAGCACCAGTTGCAACATTCTTTAAAGTAGTTTTAGAAACCTTGTCGATTCTGTCGTTATCTGTGTGGTAAAACTGGTCGGTGAAATGCCAAAACAACACACTTGGAATATTACCTCGTAAAAATGGTACGTGGTCACTTCCACCTTCATAAGGATTAGTATTCACGATCCAGTTAGCACGTCTTCCTTGTTCTTTAAATTTTTCGATTACAAAATCGTTTAAATAATGAGGCGTCATGTCTTCAACTTTTAACGGTCGTCCTCCCCATTCTGTATGTTTATCATTTCCTCGTGTCCAAATAGCACTTGGGTCTGGCATTTTTTCAATTAAAAAGGAGCCTCCAGTTTTTTCAGTATCTTCACCAACCATATCCAGAGATATTCCCCATTTTATATCTTTAGCTCTTATACTATCTTCCTCAACATATCTCCTTGTGGATACAATTTCATCTCCCCAAAGAAAGGTTAATGTTCTTCTTGGTAAGAATCTCCCATCTTTAAATAATTTAGCTGCAACAGAAGCCATTTCCAATGTAGCTCCAACACCTGAAGCATTGTCATTAGCTCCTGGTTCTTGTATATGAGCGCTAAAAGCCAAACGTTCTTTAGGCAATTCTCTACCCTTAATATCTGCGACAATTGTTAATTCTTCCGATGGATATATGTTGGTTTCAACTTTTACATTTAAGGTGGTTTTTCCTTTAGATAAGCTATTTTTTAATCGCTCCTTAGCCTCAAAAGACATAGCAATTCCCCAAGCTTTACTTACAGAGTCTAATGGAATGGAGCGAAACTGGATAGATGTTGTGTTTTTTTCTGGTTGTAAATAGTCTGGATTATTATAGGTAATGATACCAACTGCGCCTCCTTCGGTAACTGCAGTTTTAAATATTCGCCCTGGATGAGTTTCAGCAAACACAATTTTTCCTTTTACATCTGTTTCTCCTAGCTTTTTTATGTCTTCTATATAAACTACCTCAGCTGTATCGCCTTCTTCGGCTGTGCTATAGGAGTTTAAAGCAATCATATTTCGGTTAGTATCATGAGTAAGCAGTGGGTTTTCCTCTCCATTGATGGTTACCGTGGCATCAACCGATTCCCACGTTGGTCTTTTTAATGGCCTTGTTTCAATTCTGTAAGTTAAAAAGTCATCTTCAATAGCATTTTCTTCTAAAACATAACCGTCTTTTTCGAGCTGTTCGGCAATTCTGTAAACACTTTTATTAAATCCCGTATTCCCAACAACACGCCAATATTTTTCTACAAATGCAGTAGTTTCATAGGCTAAATCTCCTGTAAGCTCTTGATTTACAATATCAAAATATTCTTGAGTAGTTATTTCGTTGGTCTTTTTACATGAAAAAAAGATGATTGTAAATGCTGTTAATAGGTAAATGAATTTTTTAGACATAATCGTGAAGTGTTTAGACTATAATATTACAACTTTATGAGATAATTTTAGCAACTTTATTTTTTAGTATTGGAACAACCTCAGCTTCAAACCAAGGGTTTTTAGTTAACCAAAATCGATTTCTAGGTGATGGGTGAGGCAGTACAAAATGCTGAGGTAAATATTTTGAATAGTTAGCAACCGTTTCGGTAAGTGTCTTTTTAGCTGAATCTTTTAAATAATACTTTTGAGCGTACATCCCGATTAAAATAACAAGTTTAAGGTTTGGCATTAAATTAAATAATGAATCATGCCATTGTGGTGCACATTCTGGTCTAGGTGGCAAATCGCCTGTTTTTCCTTTTCCGGGATAACAAAACCCCATAGGAATTATGGCAAATTTTGTTTCGTCATAAAAATCTTCATCCGATACATCTAGCCACTTTCTAAGTTGCTTTCCACTAGCATCATCCCAAGGAATCCCAGAATTATGAACTTTTGTTCCAGGTGCTTGACCAATAATTACGATTTTTGAATCTGGATGTGCTGATACTACAGGTCTTGGACCTAATTGTAAATGCTTGGAACAAATAGTACATTGACTGATATTATGAAGTAATTCTTGCATTATTTAAGTCCTGCGACAACAATCACAATTTCACCTTTAGGTGGTTTATTTGTATAGTGTTCAAGTACTTCTTTAGCTATTCCTCTAATTGTTTCTTCATAGAGTTTAGTCAATTCTCTAGATACAGAGAGCTGTCTGTCTTCACCAAAATACTCACAAAAATGAGTCAAGGTTTTAATAAGTTTGTGAGGAGATTCATAAAAAATCATGGTTCTGGTTTCTTCAGCTAGTAGTTTCAATCTTGTTTGACGTCCCTTTTTTACTGGCAGAAATCCTTCAAACACAAATTTATCATTTGGTAATCCTGAATTCACCAAAGCTGGAACAAATGCCGTTGCTCCTGGCAAACAGTCTACTTCAATATTATTTTCAATACACGCTCTTGCGAGCAAAAATCCAGGGTCAGATATTGCTGGTGTTCCTGCATCGCTAATTAAAGCAATAGTCATTCCTGAATTTAGTTTTTGAATAATCGCCTCAACCGTTTTATGCTCGTTATGCATGTGGTGAGACTGAGAAGGCGTATTAATGTCGAAATGTTTTAAGAGTTTCCCAGAAGTTCTCGTGTCTTCTGCTAAAATTAAATCGACTTCTTTTAAAACCTCAATAGCCCTTAAAGTGATATCTTTTAAATTTCCTATTGGTGTTGGAACAATATACAGTTTGCTCATTTACTCAAACTTACTTTGAATAACTCCCATGAAGCGCTCTTCAAACTCTTCTTTACCTTCCCAATGGTTATAGTCGGGTTTAACAATGTTATGTATTAACGTATTGGCCTCCTCAAAAGTTTGAGAGGTATTAATTTGAGATATAACGCGTTCAAAATCTTCATTATTACCATCAAATAAGTGCTTTATAAAGGCTATTTTATCGTTTAACCCAAAAGTCAAAGCTTTTCCTTTTAAAGCATCATTTAATGTTTTTTTAGTATCTTCTTTTGCCTTAGTTTTTGTTTCCGTAACAGCTTCAAAAACTGGCATATCTTTAAATCCTGCTGTCAATTCTTCAAAGTCGTTTTCAGGAGGTATTACCGTTTTTAAAAACTCATCTACTTCTTGTGTTTCTTGTGGCATTTGAGCAACGATATCCTTAATTTTTTCGATTGCTGGCTCCATGATACCATCATCTTCTATCTCATCCAGATTAACATATATTCTGTCTTCTACTTCAATATTATCACTTACCGTGTTGTTGAACGCTTGGTCCAACATTCCAAAGAAAGATGAATCACTACCAATTGTTGGTATATCATCTTCAAAATTTTCGTGAGCAAATTTTAAAACAGTAAGCTTTTCATACAACGCTGAAACTTCTGCATGCATTTTTAAAACATCTTCTTTTCCTTTTAGTTTAAGAATTCTATGCGCTATACTGATTAAGTCTGATTCTAGCTTCTTCTTCATAACTTTTAAATTTAATGCGCTTTTGGTTTTTGATTTTTAATAAATTTACGCCACCTTTATACAAACGAATATTTGCATTATTTTAGTGTTAAAATTACAAAATGTTTCTTGAAAATACAGTAAATCATAAAGAACAATTTGGTTGGATTGAAGTTATTTGTGGCTCAATGTTCTCTGGAAAAACAGAAGAATTGATTCGCAGACTTAAACGTGCGCAATTTGCAAGGCAAAAAGTAGAAATTTTTAAACCTACTGTTGACGTACGTTATGATGAAGACAAAGTGGTGTCACATGATGCTAATGAAATTCGTTCTACTCCTGTTCCAGCAGCTGCTAACATCCCTATTTTAGCAGATGGTTGTGATGTGGTTGGGATTGATGAAGCTCAGTTTTTTGATGATGAAATTGTAAGAGTCTGTAATGATTTGGCCAACAAAGGTATTCGTGTAATAGTTGCTGGTTTAGATATGGATTTTAAAGGAAATCCTTTTGGGCCAATGCCAAATTTAATGGCAACAGCAGAGTATGTCACTAAGGTTCATGCGGTTTGTACTAGAACAGGAAACTTAGCGCAATACAGCTATAGAAAAGCCAAAAGTGATGATTTAGTTTTGTTAGGCGAGGTTGATGAGTATGAGCCTTTAAGTAGAGCAGCATTTTACAAAGCTATGTTACGAGACAAGGTGCGAAACATAAAAGTTAATGATGCCGAAGAAGTTTCTACTAAACTAAAAACAGGTAATGGCTAAAGCTGAGGAAACAGTTCTTGAAATAGACCTCAATGCGCTTACGCATAATTTTGAATACCTCAAATCAAAACTTAAAAAAAACACTAAGTTTTTAGCAGTCGTAAAAGCGTTTGCTTATGGTAGTGATGCGGAACAAGTCGCACTTCATCTACAACAATTAAACGTCGATTATTTTGCCGTAGCTTACACCTCAGAAGGTGTTGCACTTCGTAATGCAGGTATAACAAAGCCTATTTTGGTTTTGCATCCACAGCCTATAAATTTTAAAGCAATTATTGACCACTGCTTGGAGCCAAGTTTGTACAGTGCTCGTGTTTTAAAAAGTTTTATTTCTTGCGCAGAAAAAGAAAATCAATCAAGCTACCCTGTACATATTAAATTCAATACAGGCTTAAATAGACTTGGGTTTTGGGAAAATGATGTTGACTATATAGTTTCTCAGTTAAAAAATAATAGCTCAATAAAAATAGTGTCTGTTTTTTCTCATCTTGCTGCTAGTGAAGATTTAAGTGAAAAAGAATTTACAAAATCGCAAATATCTAGTTTCAAAAATACTTCAAAAAAATTAATTGATTCTTTAAACTACAAACCCATTCTCCATCTTTGTAATACGTCAGGTGTTTTAAATTATCCCAAAGCACATCTAGATATGGTAAGATGTGGCATTGGACTATGTGGTTTTGGTAATTCAGCAAGCGAGAATAAAAACCTTAAGCCAATAGCTACTTTAAAATCTGTTATTTCTCAAATACACCTCATAGAAAAAGGAGAATCCGTTGGCTACAATAGAGCTTTTAAAAGCACTGCTTTTAAAAAAACTGCAACCATCCCAATTGGTCATGCTGATGGTGTTGGTAGGCACTTTGGAAATGGTAAAGGATTTGTGTTTATCAATAAAGAAAAAGCCAATATTATTGGGAATGTTTGTATGGACATGATTATGGTTGATATTACACATATCGACTGCAATGAAGGAGACGAAGTAATTATCTTTGACAACCAACATACGGCAGAAAATTTAGCAGAATCTGCTAATACTATCTCTTATGAGTTAATCACCTCTATTTCAAGACGCATTAAGCGAAAAATTATAAAATGATTTTAAGATTATTTTAACATTTAATTTTTTTCGTATTTTAGTCAAGAATTAACTAAAACATTAAACTATTATGCTTAAAGAATTTAAAGAGTTTGCCATGAAAGGCAATTTAGTTGACATTGCTGTTGCCTTTGTGATGGGTGCTGCTTTCAACAATGTTGTAAAGTCATTTACAGGTGGAATTGTTTCGCCTTTAATTGGTTTAATTTTCGATACAGATTTTAAAGCTTTAAAATATGTAGTGAAGGAAGGAACAGCGAATGATGCAGGTGAAATTGTAGGTGAAGTGGCTGTACTGTATGGTGATTTTATTACTAACTTACTAGACTTTATTATTGTGGCATTTGTAATGTTCATGTTAATTAAAGGCATTAATAGTATGAAGAAAAAAGAAGAGCCTGCTCCTGAAGCTCCTGCTGGACCATCAGACAATGACTTATTGGCTGAGATTCGTGACTTGTTAAAGAAATAACATTTAATACAAACTTGTTAAAAAGGGTTGATATCAAAAAATCAACCCTTTTTTGTTGGTTTATTTTTACTTCAAAAATGAATTAATGCATACTTTTGCTTTTTAATCTATCAATTATATGAAAGTAGCTGTTGTTGGCGCAACTGGAATGGTTGGCAATGTTATATTAAAAGTTCTAGAAGAACGTAATTTTCCTGTTTCTGAATTAATCCCTGTTGCTTCAGAAAGAAGTGTGGGCAAAACTATTGAGTTTAAAGGGAATTCCTATAAAATAGTTGGGCTTAATGCCGCGGTTTCTATGAAACCGAATATAGCTCTATTTTCTGCTGGTGGAGATACTTCTTTAGAGTGGGCTCCAAAATTTGCTGAAGTTGGCACCACAGTGATTGACAATTCTTCTGCTTTTAGAATGGATTTAGATAAAAAATTAGTGGTTCCAGAAATTAATGCTCAAGCACTTACAAAGCAGGATAAAATTATTGCAAATCCAAACTGTTCCACCATTCAATTGGTTCTAGCCTTAGCCCCATTACACAAAAAGTATAAAATGAAACGTGTAGTTGTGTCTACCTATCAATCCGTTTCTGGAACAGGTGCAAAAGCAGTACAGCAGCTTGAAAATGAAATTAATGGTATAGAAGGCGACATGGCTTATCCTTATCCAATTGGAAGAAATGCTTTGCCTCATTGCGATGTTTTTCTTGAAAATGGCTACACAAAAGAGGAAATGAAATTGGCCAGAGAACCCCAAAAAATATTAGATGACAGAACTTTCTCTGTGACTGCCACCGCTGTAAGAATTCCAACAGCTGGAGGACATTCTGAGTCGGTAAATGTACAATTTGAAAACGATTTCAACTTACAAGATATACGTGAAATACTATCTAATACTGAAGGCATCATTGTACAAGATAACCCAAGTACAAATACCTATCCAATGCCAATTTTAGCACATGGAAAAGATGATGTTTTTGTGGGCAGAATTAGAAGAGACGAAACACAGCCAAACACATTAAACATGTGGATTGTTTCAGATAATTTACGTAAAGGTGCAGCAACTAATGCTGTTCAAATCGCCGAATACTTAAACACAAACAAACTATTTTAGTTGAATCCCTGTCGTTTATAGAAAAAATCTGCCTTTAAACATATCATATGGAAATTTTGGCATTATAACTAATTAATTACTAGCAGGCTCTCATTTTAAGTAAATTAGCTTTCCAAATTTTCTATAAATGACAAAAAATTACTCCTGTTTATTAGGGCTTTTGCTATTTGTATTTTCTTGTACATCGTGTTCCGAAGACGACAACTATGTACAAGTTAAACCTACGCCAACATCTCCGGTTTCTCTCAACCTAGAGAGCATACCTTATCCTACACTTTCAGAATACAATTTTTTTGAAGGTGAAATGTCTGATTTAAAACCTGTTTATGGGGTTTTACCATACAAAATTACAAGCGGATTATTTATCGACTATGCTAAAGCGCAAACATTTGTATGGATGCCAAAAGGCTCTAAAGCAAATTATGTTAATGACCATAGTGTGTTAGATTTTCCAGATGGTGCGGTTTTAATAACCAATCATTACTTTGAAAATGTCTTGCCTAAGAAAAATAGAAAAATGATTGAAACACGCCTTATAATAAAAAAAGAAGGCGAATGGGTATTGGTTAATTATAAATGGAATGATGATCAATCTGAAGCGGTTTACACAACCGAAGGCAGTTTTGTCAACGTTAAGATTGAAGACAATAATGAAACAAAAGCTGTCAATTATAAAATACCTTCATATAACGAGTGTTTTACTTGCCATAATAAATATGATGAAATATTGCCAATAGGTCCAAAACCACAAAACATAAATGAAGATTTTTCTTTTAAGGATGGCATTAAGAATCAATTAAAGAAATGGGCTGAATTTGGGTATTTAAACACCTCAAACATTCCTTCTGAAATTGTTTCAGTAGTCGATTGGTCAGATATTTCACAGCCATTAGATTTAAGAGTTAGGTCTTATTTAGATATTAATTGTGCACACTGTCATTCAGACAAAGGTTATTGCGAATATGCGCCAATGAGATTTTCTTTTAAAGACACAGATGATTTTAAAAACATAGGAGTTGGTGTTGAACATAATTTTGAGCTTGAAGAAGGCTTGTCACACATTGTGGCTCCAGGGAAATCAGAAGAATCAGCTTTACTGTTTAGGCTTAAATCAACCTTAGATGAATATAAAATGCCAATTATGGGGCGAAACCTTCAGCATAAAGAAGGTGTTAAACTTATAGAGCAATGGATTAACTCATTAGAAAACAAAATTGAATAAAATATTATAATATCCCAATCATTATGAAAACAAAATTACTTTTTTTAATCATTTGCTTAGCGCCTTTCGCTATTAAGGCACAAAGTAGCTCTGATACTTGTTCGGCAGCTGATAGTGCAACACATATAACAAGTGGCGGAACATATTCTATAACTTCATTTAATGGAACCGCGCCAGTTGCTGGTTGTTCTTCCGGTAGTACTGCAGACAATGGAGAGTGGTTTGCATACACACCTGTTAATGATTACCAGGTTGTAATTTCTTCGGATATTAGTGGAAATAACGGTAAAGATACTAAGCTACAGGTTTATGATGGAAGCTGTGCGTCTTTAAATTGTTTGGCAAATAGTGATGATGATGGCGAAGATGTTTACAGTCGTTTATCTGTGGTTCAATTTAATGTTGAAGCAAATAAAACATATTATATTGCCTGGGATAACAGATGGGATTCTTCTGCTTTCGATTTTATATTAACCGAAACAGTACAACAACCTATAAGTTTTACTGAAGACCCAAGGAATGGTGGTGGTACCGTAAGAGGTGCTGTAGATATGAACAATGACGGTTTAGACGACATAGTCTCTATCGTTGCTAAAAATGTAAACGACAGTAATGTTTATGATATAAATATCCAAGAACAAACTGGTGGTGGAAGTTTTATTGGCCACGATTATCCTGTATCAGCTCCTTATAGCGCCTCTTGGAGTTTAGCAGCTGGTGACTACAATGGGGATGGCTATACTGATCTTGTTTGGGGGAATGGTTCAGGTGTAAATATTGTTAAGGCTATTAATAGTGGAACTGATTATGCTATTGCCGAAACTCAAAGCGGCATCTTTACACAACGTACAAATTTTGTTGATATTAATGAAGACGGCCGTTTGGATGTTTTTATATGTCATGATATCGCACCAAATATATATTATATGAATGAAACCAGTGGATTAGAATACTATCAAGGAGCTGATCCAAATGGTGTCCCAGAAGGTCTAGGTATTTACCCATCTGGAGGTAATTATGGATCTGTTTGGGTAGATTACGATAATGATGGTGACATCGATATGTTTATGGCAAAATGTGGTGGTGGTGAAGCTAGACGAACAAACCAGTTGTTTAGAAACAATGGTAATGGCTCATATACTGAAGTTGCTGGTGCTGCAAATTTAGCCGATCCAATCCAAACATGGTCTGGAGCGTGGGGTGATTATGATAATGATGGTGACATGGATGTTTTTATTGGTGGTTACAATGGTACTTCACATAAAATGATGCGTAATGATGGGAATGGTACTTTCACCGATATTACTCCAACTACCAATTTAGGTTTCTTTACCTATACAGGTATCGATAATGTTCCAGCAGATTTTAATAACGATGGCTTTATAGACATTCTCTCTAACGGAAACATTCTGGTTAATGATGGGAATCCAATAAATATGTCTTTTACTGCCTATACTTCAGGTGTGCCACCTCAAGGTGCAATTGGCGATTTAGATAATGATGGGTTTTTGGATGTAGTAAGTGGTTCTAAAATATATTATAACAATGGAAGTACTAATAAGTACATTAAAATTAAATTAAATGGGAATGGCCTTAACAAGGCTGGAATTGGAGCTAGAATAGAAATTACTACTAGCTCTGGAATTCAAATACGTGATGTTAGAAGTGGTGAAGGGTTTAGATACATGAATAGTTTAACTACACATTTTGGTCTTGGTGTTGATACAAGTGTTACATCGGTTAAAGTTTACTGGCCTTCAGGTATAGTTGATGTAGTAAATAATCTTAGTGTAAATCAAACAATTACTGTTGCAGAAGGAACCACTTTAGGAACCGAATCAAAAACTTTTGCTCAAGATTTAACATTGTTTCCTAATCCAGCAAAAAGCACACTATATGTAAAAACAAAATATAACTTAAGTGACGCTATTTACACTGTTTTTGATATTTCAGGTAAGCGTGTTTTAAACAGTAAATTTGGCAGAAACAATACGGTGAATGTGTCTTCTTTAAGTACTGGAACTTATTTCCTAAGAGTGATGCAAGATGGACTATCTCATACTCAAAAATTTATTAAAGAATAATACTTTTAATTGAACTTTTATATCAAAGCCATCTATAGTAGATGGCTTTTTTTATACTATTTTTGTTTTCAAACATTTTTATGTTAAGTGTTCAAAACATCTCATTTGGGTATCATAAAGAAAAGGTTTTAAAAAACGTTAGTTTTTCTGCACATACTGGAGAAAATATCTCTATTATTGGCGAAAGTGGTTCTGGAAAAAGCTCATTGTTAAAATTGATTTATGGTGAATATGATTTAAATAAAGGTTCCATTTCATGGCAAGATCAAGCAATTCTTGGTCCAAGCCATAACTTAGTGTTTGGCTACCCTTTTATGAAGTATGTTGCTCAAGAATTCGATTTAATGCCCTATATAACAGTAGAAGAGAATATTGGAAAATTCTTGTCAAATTTTTATCCAGAAGAAAAACAAAAGCGAATCAATACACTTATTGACGTAGTTGAGCTAAAGGAATTTGCTAAAGTTAAAGTACAATATCTAAGTGGTGGGCAAAAACAACGTGTTGCTTTAGCAAGAGCCATTGCTTTAAAGCCTGAAATTATTCTTTTAGATGAGCCTTTTAGTCATATTGATAATTTTAAAAAACAATCTCTAAGACGCAATCTATTCAAGCACTTGAAAGAAAATAATATTACATGTATTGTTGCCACTCATGATAAGAATGATGTGTTACCATTCTCCGATAAAATGATTGTACTTCATAAAGGAGAGCTTATTGCTAAAGGAGCTCCTTTTGAGTTATACAATAATCCTCCATCGCCCTTAGTTGCCTCATTTTTTTGTGAATTCAATACAATAGAGCCTTACGGAATTTTGTATGCACATCAACTAGTAGTTGTTGATTATTCTAAAATCAAGGCTACGGTAAAACAAAGTTATTATAATGGCAATCATTATTTAGTTGAAGCCATTTTAAATGACACAACTATTTTTTTTGAAACACCTCATACACTAGAAATAAACCAAGAAATTTGCTTAAAAATTAATAATAGATAGTTATTCTATTTTTTTAATTTCAATACTATTTCCGTTAAAGTCAATATTATCTCCTTTTGTTTTACCAATAAGCAATTTACCAATAGGTGTATTTGCTGAAATCGCATAAAATGATTCATTATCAATAACTAAGTTTCCTGCACTTATTGCTATAAAATAGTTTGACTGGCTAGTATATACTAAAGACCCAAGTGTAACAACATTTGATTGTTTTCCAAGATTCACTTTCGATAAAACTATTTTTGTTTTATTGATTTCGGCTAATTGCTGGCCTGTTTTTTCTCGTTCAAGTTGTAGCATAGCCCTTCCTGTTTCATGCTTATCACCTGCGCTACTTTTGGTTTCAGAAAGAAGCGCTTTTTGTAGCTCTTCAATTGTTTTTTGTATTGCTTGAAACCTCTCTTCAATTAATGTTTCACATGATTGATACAACTTTTGTTTTAAATTCATTCTAACAGTCTTGACGTTTTTTTATAGACAACACCTCGTTCTTTCAAATAGCTTAAAAAATAATTAAAACAGACTTCATGTTTTCCAACGAGTTCTGGTGGAAAAACACCTTTTTCTATAAACAGTCCTTCCAAGAATAGGTTTGCTGCTGCAGTTGCTGTATATCCTGTAGATCTAGACATTGAAGATGTTTCTGTTTTTGGGCAATACTCATCGTAAAGGTTATATATAACTTCTTCTGTTTTTCCATTATCGTTTTCGCCTTTAACCGTTACGCGCATAACAGTAAGCTCTTCTTCGGTTTCCCCAAGCTTCCATTCGTTAAATAATACTTTACTCGTAAAATCCAGTGGTGTTACTTTATTGCCATTTACTTCAATAGTTTCTTCACTAAAAAAACCGCTTTCTTTAAGTACTTTAATATATTCTACATGACCTGGGTATCGCAGGGTTTTTTCTTTCATATTAGGAATGTGAGGCATGGTATAAATTATCGACCGCAACCCATCTGAATTAAAAGATTCTAGTGTTCCAATATTGTCAAACTCCAAATACTCACAATCGGTTAATGCTTCTCGAGTTATTACTTGGCTATTTTCTACATAACGAGCTGGTCTTGTATACTCTTCTATAACATCGACTGGAGAGAATGGTGCTTTATAGCAAAAAGGCCATTTTTTAATTTTTGGTAAACCACCAACCAAACACTCAAAATCGGTGAGTTTCATTTTTTCATTGTAATATCCAAGAATAACGTTATCCATTCCTGGGGCAACTCCACAATCTACAATAGCAGTTACATTTTTCTCTTTAGCTAAAGTATCTAATTCTAAAGAGTTTTCTGGAAAAAAAGAAATGTCAATTACGTTTTTTTCTGCTTTAATAATTGCTTTAAGAGTTTCATAACCTAAAAAACCGGGAACTGCACAAATCACCAAATCAAAATCTTTAATCATGGATTTTAATGCTTCTTTATTTGTTACATCTAATAATAAGAAGCTAATGTTTTTGTGTTTTTGTTTTACTTTTTCCAAAGTGTGTAAATTAACATCGGTTAAAGTAACCTTATGTCTTTTTGCTAAGTCAATAGCCATTGCGCTGCCAACCATACCAGCACCCAATACAATAATGTTTTTCATGAGAAAATTTTAAAAAAGTTAAAAAAGAAATTAAGAGTTGAAGTAAACGAAAAGGAAGTTAAAGCCCGGGAATTAATACCCAAGGCATTTCATTGGTCTTTAATATTCTTTTTTTTGTCATGAGTTAAATGTACAATTAAAAAAGTACAGCATAAAAAAACTCCGAAAATAATTTTCGAAGTTTTTTTACTTAATCTTTATACTTTTCATCCATTTCGAAATCTTCCATGAATTTAGTAGTATAATTTCCTGCTAAATAATCTGGATGATCCATTAATTGTCTATGGAATGGAATGGTAGTTTTAATGCCTTCAATAATAAATTCATCTAAAGCACGCTTCATTTTATTAATTGCTTCTTCTCGCGTTTGAGCCGTTGTAATTAGTTTGGCTATCATCGAATCGTAATTTGGAGGAATAGAATATCCTGCGTAAACGTGCGTGTCTAAACGTACACCATGACCTCCAGGAGCGTGTAGCGTTGTGATTTTTCCTGGTGAAGGTCTAAAGTCGTTAAAAGGATCTTCAGCATTAATTCTACATTCAATAGAGTGTAAATTTGGCGTATAGTGCTTTCCAGAAATAGGTACGCCTGCAGCGACCAATATTTGTTCACGAATTAAGTCGAAATCAATAACTTGCTCCGTAATTGGGTGTTCCACTTGAATACGCGTATTCATTTCCATGAAGTAGAAATTTCGATGTTTATCAACCAAGAATTCAACAGTTCCTGCACCTTCATATTTAATGTACTCGGCAGCTTTTACTGCTGCTTCTCCCATTTTTTTGCGCAAAGCATTTGTCATAAATGGGGAAGGAACTTCTTCAGTTAGTTTTTGGTGACGTCGTTGAACTGAGCAATCTCTTTCTGATAAATGACAAGCAACTCCACGAGAATCTCCAACAATTTGAATTTCTATATGTCTAGGTTCTTCAATAAGCTTCTCCATATACATATCGTCATTCCCAAAGGCTGCTTTAGATTCTTGTCTGGCAGACTCCCAAGCTTCTTTTAATTTTTCTGGTTTCCAAACGGCACGCATTCCTTTTCCACCACCTCCAGCAGATGCTTTAAGCATAACTGGGTAGCCTGTTTCTTCGGCAAGTTTTTCACACTCTTCAAAATCTTCAATAACACCTTCACTCCCTGGTACGCAAGGTACTCCTGCTGCTTTCATGGTAGCCTTTGCATTAGCTTTGTCTCCCATTCTATCAATCATTTCAGGAGATGCGCCAATGAATTTAATATCATGCTCGCCACAAATTTTAGAGAATTTGGCATTTTCAGATAAGAACCCGTATCCAGGATGAATTGCATCTGCGTTTGTTATTTCTGCAGCAGCAATAATGTTAGACATTTTTAAATAAGACTCACTACTTGGAGCTGGCCCTATACAAACAGCTTCGTCTGCAAATTTCACATGAAGACTTTCGGCATCAGCTGTAGAGTAAACCGCAACTGTTTTAATTCCCATTTCTTTACAGGTTCTAATAACACGTAGTGCTATTTCCCCTCGATTGGCTATTAATATTTTTTTAAACATCTTTTTCGAATTAGATAATTAGACAATTGGATTATTGGATTATTCGATTATTAGTATAACATGCATCTAACAATCAAGGGATCTAATAATCTAAAATTTAAGATGGGTCAACCAAAAATAATGGTTGGTCAAATTCTACTGGAGAAGAATCGTCAACTAGTATTTTTACTATTTTTCCTGAAACTTCAGATTCTATCTCATTGAATAATTTCATTGCCTCAATAATACAAAGCACATCGCCTTCAGCAATAGTTTGCCCTACCTCAACAAATAACGGTTTATCTGGTGATGGTTTTCTATAGAAAGTTCCTATGATTGGTGATTTTATTGTAATATATTTTGAGTTGTCCTCGGTTGTGGCCGCAGGTACAGCATCTTGCGCAGGAGCTGGAGTTGCAGCTGGTGCTGCTGCCTGTGGCATTTGTGTTTGAACTGGAACTTGTTGTACTATTGTGGTTTCAGAATCTGATCCTGTTTTAATGGTGATTTTAATGTCATCCATCTCCAATTTAACCTCACTTGCACCTGATTTGGCGACAAATTTGATTAAGTTTTGAATCTCTTTTAAATCCATAATTTGCTATTTTAATTTAGTTAGTTTGTTAAGAATTATAGGCCCATTTTAAGTAAATTGAACCCCAAGTAAAGCCGCCTCCAAAAGCAGCAAAAATTATATTATCTCCTTTTTTGAGTTGCGATTCATAATCATGTAATAATAACGGAAGCGTTGCCGATGTAGTATTACCATACTTTTCGATATTCATCATTACTTTATTATTGTCTAGCTCTATCCTATTGGCTGTAGCATCAATAATACGTTTGTTAGCTTGATGAGCTGCTAACCAAGCAATATCGTCTTTTGTTAAGTTGTTCCGTTCTAATATTTTTACTGCAACATCGGCCATATTAAATACGGCGTTTTTAAATACCGTCTTCCCATCTTGAAACACGTAATGTTTTCCCTCACTAAAAGCTTCCTGGGTCATAGGGTAAGACGAGCCACCATAAGTAGCTTGTAAAAATTCTCTTCCAGAGCCATCACTTCTTAAGTATTCGTCTTGAAGCCCTAAGTTTTCATCGTTTGGTTCAAATAATACAGCTCCTGCTCCATCTCCGAAAATAATACAAGTAGCTCTATCTTCGTAATTTATAAATGATGAATTCTTATCTGCTCCTATTAAAAGTACATTTTTATACCTCCCTGATTCAATATATTTTGCAGCTGTTGACATTCCAAACAAAAAGCTTGAACACGCCGCTTCTAAATCAAAAGAAAATGCATTTGTTGCGCCAATTTGTGTAGCAGTATAGGCAGCTGTTGATGCGGCTTTCATATCTGGAGTTGCAGTTGCAACAATAACCAGTTCTATGTCTTTTGGATCTATTCCTTTTTTGTTTATTAAGTCTTGTGCGGCTTTAATGGCTAAAAAGGAAGTCCCCTTACCTTCGTCTTTAAGGATTCTACGTTCCTTAATTCCTGTTCTAGTTGTAATCCATTCGTCATTTGTATCAACCATTGTTTCCAATATTTGGTTGGTTAATACATATTCTGGCACGTATGCGCCAACAGCTGTAATTGCTGCTGTGATCTTACTCATAGTTATAGTTTAGTTTTGAACAAAAAAATCACAAAATTGACGTAAAACGTCAAAAAAGTGATGAAAAATACCACTTTTTGAACAAATATGGTGCAAAATAGGTGTTTTTGGCTTCAAAAAAAATTTATCATAAAAAAAACGCTCACAAGTGAGCGCTTAATTATTATGTTGGCATAATGCTTATGCTATATTTTCTTCTTGAGAATTATCTACCAATACTTGACCTCTATAGTAAAGTTTTCCTTCGTGCCAATGAGCTCTGTGGTATAAGTGCGCTTCTCCTGTAGTAGGACACGTAGCAATTTGTGGTACAGTTGCTTTGTAATGTGTTCTTCTTTTATCTCTTCTTGTTTTCGAGATTTTTCTTTTAGGATGTGCCATTTTCTATATTATTTATCCGTTAATAGTTTTTTTAATGTATTCCAACGAGGGTCAATGTCCTCATTTTCTGTTTTTTCTTCTAAGCTTTTAGGGCTTAATTCTTCAAGTTTTTTAAGTATTTCTGAATTTAAAGACCCATCTTTTACGCCTGGGTGAACTCTTTTAAATGGTACTGATAACACAATTAATTCATAAATATACTGCGCAATATTAACTTCATATTCTGAATGAGGTATAATTAAAATTTCCTCGTTTTCATCATTATACTCATCTCCAAACTTGACAACCAAGTTAAAATCATCTTCAATGACTTGGTCGAAGGGTTCGTTTGTTAAATCACAGTTTATATTAACTGTTCCAGACACCATAAAATGCAATTCCAAAAGTGTAGTTTTTTTATTTAAAACAACCTTTACATTGAGATTTGCATCATTAAATTCGTCGTACTCAAAATGGTTAAAGAACTTATTGTCAATTTTATACTCGAAATTGTGTTCTCCTTGTTTTAATCCTATAAATTGAATTATAAACTCTTTCAGTTTCTTCATCTCCACATTTATTTCGAGCGTGCAAATATATAAAATTATATTTACCTATATGCGGTTATAAACATTTTTTTGTTTATATCTTTTGTCTTTGTTTTTTTAATGGATTGCTGTTAATTCTTTCAAACTCTTGGCGGTTTTTAAAAATTTGAATTCCAGCAAATAATGCTTCTTTAAAAGAACTGTTATCTGCTTGCCCTTTTCCTGCAATTTCATAAGCAGTTCCGTGGTCTGGAGAGGTTCTAACACCATTAAGTCCAGCAGTAAAATTTACGCCTTGCCCAAAAGAGAGTGTTTTAAATGGGATGAGTCCTTGGTCGTGATATGCAGCAATTATTGCATCAAAGTTTTTATAGTTGTTAGATCCAAAAAAACTATCGGCTGAATAGGGTCCAAAAACGAGTTTTCCACTTTTACGTATGTCTATTAAAGTTGGCTTTAAAATATCGTCGTCTTCCGTTCCAATTACACCACCATCTCCTGTGTGTGGATTTATACCTAAAATAGCTATCTTGGGTTTTCTAATTCCAAAATCTATTTTTAATGTTTTATTAATGGTTTCTATTTTAGATGTAATTAGTTCTTTGGTTATTTTTGATGATACCTCACTAACTGGAACATGGTCTGTTAAAAGGCCTACTTTTAAGTTTTCAGTAATCATAAACATTAGTCCTTCACCTTCAAGTTCTTGAGATAAATAATCTGTATGTCCAGGGAAACTGAAAGATTCCGATTGGATATTTTGTTTATTTATAGGTGCTGTGACCAAAACATCTATTTTTTTATCTTTTAAATCGTTTGTTGCTGCCTTAAAAGATTTAATAGCATACTCACCTATTTTCAAGTC
This sequence comes from Gaetbulibacter sp. S0825, assembly GCF_011777505.1. Lineage (GTDB taxonomy): Bacteria > Bacteroidota > Bacteroidia > Flavobacteriales > Flavobacteriaceae > Pontimicrobium. Next base: position 600,613 of record NZ_JAATJT010000001.1, read on the forward strand.
TTCACTGCCAAAATTAATAGCGATATTTTCCTTCCATACATTTAACACATTTATTTTTCCATGCATAGCTTGTTCTGGCTTATGAATACCATTAAAGTTTATGTTGCTATTAAAATGAGCTTTTAAGAAAGCTATTGTTTTGTTAGATGCATAAATAATGGGGGTGCAAAAATCAAGAATTCTTTCATCCTCAAAAGTTTTAAGAATTATTTCACCACCAATGCCATTAAGATCACCAATAGATATCCCTACTAAAATTTTTTCATCTCTTCTCATTAATAATGATGACTTTGTTTGTAATTTTGATGCTACAAATTTAACTAAATAAAATCGTTATATGTTTACTGGTATTATAGAAGATCTTGGAATAGTTAAAGACTTAGTGAAAAAGGGAGAGAATATTAATATAACTGTTGAAAGTAATATTACAAATGAGCTGAAAATTGATCAAAGTGTTGCACATAATGGTGTTTGCTTAACTGTTGTGAATATAAAAGATAAAGAATATACAGTAACTGCCATTAAAGAAACTCTAGATAAGTCAAATATTGGAGCATTAAAGATTAAAGATTTGGTAAATCTTGAAAGAGCTATGAAGCTTGGAGATAGGCTTGATGGACATATTGTTCAAGGTCACGTAGATCAAATTGCAACATGCATAAATGTAGAAGAACATGATGGAAGTTGGCAGTATGCTTTTAAATATGATGCTTCATTAGGAAATATTACCATCGAAAAAGGCTCTATAACAATTAACGGTGTTAGCCTAACGGTTGTAGGCTCTAAAAAAGACACCTTTAGTGTTGCAATAATACCTTACACATACAAGCACACAAATTTTAACAGCCTTAAAATTGGGTCCATTGTTAATTTAGAATTTGATGTAATAGGGAAATACGTAAGTAAGCTTCAAGAAATAAAACTTTAATTCTTAGGTTTTGATTTAATAAAACCAAGGTGTTTAATTACTCCATATAAAAGAGCTAACGCAAAAACAAAAACAACAGCACCATCAATAGGTAGTCCTGGTGGTGGTGGTCCAGATGGCGGCGGCGGTATAGGCCCTTGATAGGCATACACTACATTAGTAAAAACAAATAAGATTTGGGCTAATTTCATATTGTTTTTTGAGTCATTTTGATGTAAAAGTATGAAAAAAAGCCAGTTATCAAAATATTTACCACAAAAAACACCTATGAAGTGTTTAAAAACGTCGATGAAATACGTTTTTAAACTGCAATTGACACTGACTAATTAATTAATTTTTTGAAAGAATTAATTAAACTTATAACTCTTTCATTATCCCTTTATTATGCGAAAATAAAGTTTGTATGTATTTTCTGCAATTTTTTTCGGTATTATTAATTGTTTTAACAAAAATCCACTCTTATTTCTGCTTAGTGGCTAATGTTTTACAAAATCATTTATGGTGCTATTTACTAAAAGAAAAAACCTACATTTCTGTAGGGCTTAATTTTATTATGCTAAAAAGGGTTTGTTAGAGTATATGCATTAATCTTATGCCTCCAAAAATATTTATTCCAGGAGCTGGCTCGTAATATCGTCCACCAAAGGCATTTATTCTAATATTGTCGTTGTATTTAGTGTTAAATAGATTATTAATTCCAACAAATGGGATTAAATGTAAATTTTTGAATTTTTTTTCATAACCTATATTTAGATCGGTTTTCAAATAATCTTGATCCTTAACAGAATTAGCATCATTCACAAATAACGCACCCACAAACTGATTAACAAATCGCGCTTTAAGTCCATTTTTGTTATGGTATAAAAATGTAATTGCTCCCATATGTTTTGGAATCCCAGGAAGTTCGTTACCATTAAAATCATCATTAGATGTAGAATAGGTATCAAAGTTAAAATCTGAATATGTGTAATTCACAGTGATATTAAAACTAGAGTCTATGCTAATTACTCCATTCATTTCCAATCCTTTCCTAATGGTTTTCCCTGCATTCTTATAAAATGTACGTCCTGGAAACATTTCTAATTCATACGAAATAATATCATCTTTAGTTATTATATAAAACAAAGCTAGTTCTCCACTTAAATTTTTACTCTCCACTTTATATCCAATCTCAAAGTTTCTAGCTTTTTGCGGATTTAAAGATTTATTAAAACCGCCCTCATCTATCACATTAGCAGAAAGCTCGCTCATAACTGGTGTTTCAAAACTTGTAGAGAAATTTCCATAGAGGTTCTGATTTCGATGTAGTTGATAGCTCAGGCCAATGCTGGGATTAAATGAATTTAAATATATCGTTCCTGATTGATCTCCGTTAGCCAGAAAATTATCATTTGCTTCAATTAAGTTGTGATCGAATCGCATCCCAAAATTTAATAACACCTTTTCTAATTTAACATGATTTAAAGCATAGACACCAAAAGTTGCGTATGACTCAAGTTGATCTAGCACCTTAGCTCCTGTTTCTCCTTGCAAATTATCAAATCGTTTTCTCGTATCATTTTGATTTGCCAAATCAAATCCTACTTGAAACGTGTTTTGGAATTTATTTATGTCACTCTTATGGTTATAGCTACTCCCAAAACCATAATATTTCCTTTCCAAATCAACGATTCCTCCATTCTCAAAAGGCAGCTTTCCAAAAAAATCACGAGACGAAAAAAATCCATAAGCATTAAAGATGCTTTTCGACCATTTATGTTTAAAATTCGTTCCTATTTTAAATTGATTAATAGATTCTTCGGTTTCAAAGTCCAAATTTCTTCCTCTTGCCTGTTTCCGATCTTCTTCTACCTCCTCTAAGGTGAGTCCACCAGAATCTCCAGCAAAAGGGCTATTGCTATAGTTAATTTGAGCGTTTAATTTAGAGTTATTAGAAAATACATGTCGTATTTTTAAATTTAGATTATTACTTTTAAATCCACTCGTAATCCTATAACCATCAGATTTGGTATTTGTCTCTTGCATAAGGACATTTGTTTTTCCAAATAGGAATCCTGCATTTACTTGATATTGTTTAAACCCATAACTTCCATATGTAAGTCCAGCTTTTACAAAATTAGTTTCAAATTGATCTTTTGTAAGTATGTTAATTACACCTCCAGAAGCATTGCCGTATAATGAAGAAGCGGGACCTCTAATAATTTCCATTTTATCTATTGTTCCAATATTAAGGTTATCTATTTGGCCCTGACCGTCTGGTGTGGTCTCTGGGATGCCGTCAACTATTATTTTAATGCCTCTAATTCCAAATGCAGATCTAGCGCCAAATCCTCGAATAGACACTCTCAAATCTTGTGAAAAATTATTTGCATTTAGCGCGAATAACCCAGGAATGGTGTTTATGTAATCATTTAATGAAAGTTGTTGGGAAATATCGCTTCTAGTTGCAATATCCACAGTAGATATAGCCAGTGGCATCTGTTTTTTAGATGCCACTATTTTGGAAACGTTAATTAATATAGTTGGAAGCGTATCAGTTTTAGTATTATTTTCCTGTGTATAAATAGGCGAACTTATTATTAAAAAAAGTACTGAAAATACAGTTGTGTTGAAGAATTTAATCATTGATGTTTAGTTAGTATTTCTAAAGATACAGAATTTCTAAATCTTGAGTTTTGGGTATAAAAAAGAGCTACATTTCTGTAACTCTTTAATAGTATTCCTTGTTATTGAAGTTAATTGTTTACTTTTCCCAAACAACAGGCTGATTCTGACCATTCTGGTTGTACAATACACCGCCGACCTCTCCAGAATCATTGATACAATATGCATAGCCTTCCAAATAGTCTCCCTTTGACAAAGTAATAAGTTTGCCTTTTTTCCACATTGCTGGTGTAGAAATACCATCGGAAAAGACGTATCCAACGATTGTACCGTTATTGCTAATTGAATAGGTATATCCTCCTGTATATTCGCCAGTAGGTAGCACAGTAAGCTCACCGTGCTTCCAATAAGCTGGCTGATTTTCAACCGCACCAACAATACCACCATTGTTATTGATGCCATTAGCTTGTCCTCTAGAATATGTGCTTATTGGCAACTCCTGCATTTCCCCATTAATCCAAGTCACAGGTCGACGGCTACTTCCACTATTAACAGTTCCAACAATATGACCTCTATTGTTAATAGCTCGAGCCACTGATCTTGAATAATTTCCAATCGGTAGTACCGTTAACTGATCATTATCCCATAATGATGCCCGTCTTAACCCAGTAAAAAAGTCTTCTACAAATCCAACAATTTGGCCCTCATCATTAACCCAATAAGCGTAACCAATATGAAAATTACCAGTCGGTAAAATTTTAGGTTCATTGTCATATTGTTCCCAGTATGCTGCTTGAAAATAGGTGGAAAAATCAGTTACAAATCCTACAATATTACCTTGGTTATTTATATGATTCCCTTCTGAGTATTCATTTGTTCCGCCCAAATAATTATTCAAGTAAGTGTATGAGCCATCAACCCAAACACCATCCCCAACAATCTTTCCTTGATTATTAATACCCAGAACAAGTCCATAGGTAAACGAATCTCCTGGCAATATGGAAAGGTCAAGGTTTGATTTCGTTTTCACTTTTGATTTCGTTTTCATAGATTCCGTCTGGGATTGGTCGTTTGATTCAACTGGATCAAAAGAATCTACCTCACAGGAGACCATTAAAACAATTGAAAAAAATAATGCTGACATGTTTTTCATAATATAGAGTTGTTTAGTTAATAAGTATATAATATACGTATTAATTTTTAGCTAACTAATTGAAAAACAAAATCCTACTATTTCTAGCAGAGTTTTTTAACTTACTCCTCCCTAAGACTCAAACTAAGGTCGCTCTGATTATGAATCAGATACTCTAACCAACTGAGCTATAGATAATGTTACAGGTCTTAGTGATTCCATTTAATACATGTGCAAAAAACCTTAGAAAAGTAACAGTTGTCTGGTTCTCTAGAATTGTAGAAACCATTAGAAATAAAAAACCTGCTGAAGATCAACAGATTTAAAGTGGTCCCACTTGGTCCACAGTAAGTTTTATTATATTTTATTCTATTTTATTGAATTTTAGTCTTTTAAACGCTGTAAACAGTAACTTTTACAATTAAGCGAGATAAGGTGTAATTAAACGAAATTAAAATTATTCGTCCCCTCATTCGTCCCCTACAAATACATTTTATTATATATTTGCCATATGGCTAAGGCAAAATTTATTTTAAAAGAACCTAACGCAAAAGTAGAAACTTTAATATATCTATTTTACAACTATAAATATAAACGTTTTAAGTATTCTACAGGAGAAAAAATACATCCTAAATTTTGGAATAAATCTTCACAAAGAGCAAAAACTTCAAAACAATTTCCAGAGTACCCAGAATTCAATTCAAGATTAGATAAAATTGAAAATGGTATAAACAATGCTTTTAGAAAATTACTCAATGACGGAATACAACCTAATAATTCTTATCTGAAAGATGCTTTACAAATTGAATTATCAGATAATTTATTAAAACCTAACAAACTAACACTTTTTGAATTTATAGAAAACTACATTGAAGAAAGTAAACTTAATAAATCGATAGGCACAATTAAAGTATATAAAACTACATTTAAGTATCTCAAAGAATATGCTCAAAAGTATAAACCATTAGATTTTGAAACAATAACTCTTGAGTTTTACAATCACTATTTAGGTTTTCTAAAGATTGAACACAATCTATCTAACAATACATTAGGAAAACATATAAAAACACTTAAATCTTTTATGAATGAAGCGACTGAAAGGGGCTTAAATAATAATTTAGAGTTTAAGAATAAGCGGTTTAAAACTATTAGGGAAGAAGCAGATACTGTTTATTTAAATATTGAAGAATTAGGGAAAATTGAAAAACTAGACTTAAAAGCTAGTCCCAGATTAGAAAGGGTAAGGGACTTATTTTTGATAGGTTGTTATACGGGACTAAGGTTTTCTGACTTTACTCAAATTAACCCCGAAAACATAGTTTCTGACAACACTGTAATAGAAGTAAGAACAAAAAAAACAGGGCAAAGGGTTTCTATTCCACTACATAAAACCGTAAGACTCGTACTTAAAAAGTATAAAAACAAACTACCTAAAGCCTATACAAATCAAAAAATGAATGAATATCTAAAAGAGGTTGTATGCTTAGCGGGAATAAAAGAGTTAGTAGAAACGACTATTACAAAAGGTGGGAAAATTGAGAAAAGTGTGTTGCCGAAGTTTAAACTTGTTTCAACTCATACCGCTAGACGTAGCTTTGCAACCAATTTATACTTAGCTGAAGTTCCTACCATTTCAATAATGAAAATAACAGGACATAAAACAGAGAGGTCATTTTTACAATATATAAGGGTTTCTCAAAAAGAAAATGCAGATAAATTACTAACTCATCCTTTCTTTAAATGATAATGAACATACTTTATCAAAAGTGTCAAAAATGCGCAAAAATGCGCAATAATGCGCAATAATGGGAAGTCATTAATTTAATCTAGTTTTCATTTGTACCATATTAATAATTAAATAATATTAAATATGGGAAACATCCAAATCAACAATTTCAAATTAGAGGACTTAGAAACTGCCATTAAAAATGTTCTAAAAGAGACAGTGACAAACGCTGTAAAGGAACAAATCACGCCAAATCGTACAATCATTTCTTTGTTTTCAAGAGAAAGCACTGCTGAAATGCTTTGTATTTCACTTCCTACTCTTCATGAATGGACTAAAAGTGGAATCATAAAAGCAAACAGAATTGGTAATAGAGTTCTCTACAAATTAGAGGATATTAATGATGCTTTAACCGAGGTAAACACCTCAATTAAGAAAGGGGGTTTATCATGCTAAAAAAGAAAAATGATTACTCTGTTATCGTATTCCTAGAAAATGAAACCAAACCTAAAAAATGGGAGTATGTTCATAAATTAAATGGCTTTTCAATGTTTCTAAATAAAAAGCATCCTAGTTGGCTCTATATGAATGTTTACAACCGTCGAACTAGTGCATTTATGAAACAATTTCGCAAGGGGGCTTTCATCCCTCCGTTCATCGAGTAGTTTTTCTTTTTTTTAACCTTTAAAAACTAAAAACCTTTATATAATAACCTTTAATAAATAACCTTTTAATGGTTTTAATTAATGTACAACGATTCAGATTATGGTAGTTAAAAATACTTACGGAATAAGTGTTGCTTTTTCAACAAGCAAATACGGAATAACTCCAAAAAGTGAATTTACTGGTTCAGCTTTACAGAGGAAAAAACAAGAAAAGTCAAAATACACAAAAGCAAAAAAAAAGGAAAGCAAGGACGAGGAGCGAAAAGAACGTTCCTTGTCCAAACGTTCGAAACAAAAAATTAGAAAAAAGCTGACCTGTTTTGCGAGAACTCAAAAAAAGCTAAGTTTTGTTACTCTTACCTTTTTAAATAGTGTAACAGATGAAAAAGCAATAGATATTTTAAGAAAGTTTATTGACAACGTAAAAAAAAGAAGTGACAATTTTCAATACTTATGGGTTGTAGAACGACAAACAAAGAATAATGAATTTAAGGGAAATCCACATTTCCATATGATAACCAACAAATATTGGCAAATTGAAAAATGGTGGAATTATTGGTTAACACTTCAACAAAAAAATGGAGTAATACCAAGAGAGGGAAATTTTAAACCATCTTCAGCTTTTGATGTAAAGCAATTAAATGCAAATAATATTAAAAGAATTTCGTCTTATATAACAAAATATGTTACTAAAAATAATGCAAAGTTTAAATGCCAAGTATGGAATTGCTCAAGACAGGTTTCAGAGTTATATACAGATTTTTACACTACAACTGAATTTACAGACCAATTTAAACGACTCAACGCTGTTTCAAAAGAGTTTATAGACAAAGACCGGAAAAGCCCTGTAATTAATGTTAAAATGATTGATTTAAACAGGCAAACCATACCTCTTTATAAAAGGCTTGATGAGAAAAATCGAGCTGTTATTCATGAAAAATTATATTAACTTTAAGTTATGGTAAATAAACCAAGTAAAGAGGAGTGAGTATTAATTATTTTAATAATAATAGTTGTTATTTACTCCTTAGTATTGTCTTTTGAGGTGGCTTCATAAGATTGAATTAAGTCTTTAATTAAATACTTACAATTTATTTTCCTGATTTCCTTCTATTACAATCCTTACAAAGCATTTGACAGTTTTCCTCCACTGTTTTTCCATTTTCATGCCAAGGTGTAATGTGGTCACCTTCCATAAATTCTATCTCAAAATTTTCTTCACACATGACACAAATTCCTCTCTGCTTTTCATACACTTTTTGTTTCATAGAGTCTGTGAAAGCTCTAATTCCTAAGTGTCGTTCATCACGGGTTAGAATGTATGGGTAAATTCCTTTCTTTTTTTCTACATCATCATCAGCAATTAATCTAGCGGTTTCTTTTTCAATTGAATCAGTATTAAAAACCTCGTCTTTAAACTCATTGTAAAGCACCCCCCAATCAACACCTTTCATGAATTTTTTTCTTTTAATAGTAAATGTTGCTTCAACCCAAGAAATTACATCTTGAAAATATCTCCATAAAGCGCTTGCATTTTGGTCGTGTTGATGATTGGCCATGTAGACTTCAATGTTGCCATTTGATATCCATTTAATTGCTGTCTCTAAGTAATCTTGTCTAATTGGAGTGCCTTTCAAATAATCACTACCTATTTGATATGCTACACAACTATTTTTACTAAAGTAACGCTTTGCATCAGTAACCCAAGAACCAGAGTATACAGCATTTCTTAGCTCTTGTTCGTATAACCTTTCACCAGCTATATTAATTGTCTTAAACCATTCAAGCTTTTCACTATCAGAGCCACTGCATATATAAATCATTAATTTATAATTTAGTATTTGCTCTTTTTCATCTTCTTGTAAATTATGAAAGTATTTAAACATATATGCAAAATCTCCATTTACATACTGACAAATTGAAATAGTTCTTTGTTGGCCATCAATTACTTCAAAATTCCCATCCTCTCTTAAAGCCCAGTACATAACATTTAGTGGGAAATTTTTTGTGAGAGTGTTTATAACTGCATCTCGTTGTTTTCCGCTGTAAATAAATTCTCTTTGATATGGTGGGCGAATATCTAGCTTACCACTAAAACCTATCACTCCATTTTCTTCATTGTCAACAAAGCCATTTGTTAATTCTCTAACTGTGACTTCTTTTAATTCTATTTTCATTATTATGCTTTCTTGTTTTTTATCAAAAATCTTGTGTAAAGAACTTTTAAAAAACCATTAACATTATCTGCAGTATAACAAACTCCCTCTGGTTTTGTTTTGTACAAGATTGTTGAACTTGTGTTTGCTTTACTCCCATTTTTAATTGACCCATCTGGGTTTATTTGTTTAGGATTAATATATTTTTTAATCGGCCTTGCCTCAAACTCATCTCTACCAGAAGTCATTCCAACAATTTCAAATTGCTCAGGATTATATTTACTCAAAAATGTTATAGGTACCCCCATCACACCATCATAATCTATCGGTATATCTTTCGTTTTACTAACTTCAATCGCATCATAATTGTCATATTTAGGGTAATCTTCTGGTGTGTATTTTTTAAACAAAATCAAATCTTCTTGTCGCTTGGTAATATCTAAATTCGTCAGCCAAATCACTCCAGAAACTCTTATCATCCCTTCTTTACGGTCACTTGCTGTTGCATAATCCTCATAATGTTTGTTTATAAAATGTGATGCTCCTCCTTTAAAACCATATCCTAACCAAATTTTATTCTCAAGAACAAGTTTAAAAATCTCTTTGTATTTTGTTGCGTTTTGGTGACCAACAATTATAAACTTTTTGTCATGTTCAATTAGCTGAGCAATATATTCTCTAAACAAAGAAAAAGGTGGGTTTGTAACAACAATATCAGACTGTTTTAAAAGCTCTATACTTTCATCGCTTCTAAAATCACCATCTCCTTTTAGATGACCGATTCCTATTTCCTCTAAATCCGGAATATTATTCCCGTTTTTATCTCCATTATATTCTAAATAAATAGCTTGCTCAGAATCATTTTGACTAAATAAATCTGCGTTTTGATTTTTGTAGCATGTGGTAATTAGTTTTTTTAATCCTAATTTTTCAAAATTGTACGAAAAGTAATGAAAGAAATTACTAATTCTGGGGTCGTCACAATTGCAGTAAATAGTTTTATCTTTAAAATGCCCCCTATAGTTTTTTAGCTCTCTTTCAATGTCAGAAAGCTGAGTATAAAACTCATCTTTTTTATTATTTTTTGCTTTTGTTAAATTTCTGTTTTGGGATTTAGTAGGCATTTCAATTTTGTTGGTTCTTAGATTTAGAAATTATTTTGTTTTATAATGGATAATTAAATTTTAACACAAAAGGTTATATTTATTACTCTTTTGAGTTTCCGTTTGGAAAATAGTGAGCAAAAACCTTATATACCGTAAATGATAAAATCGCTTCTAAGGCAACTAATATTCCTTTATCTTGCCAGTCACATTCAGTTCTAAGTATCTTGTTTAAAATTATAAAAAAAGCCACCAAGGCAGCAATTCCAAAAAGGAATTTAAGCCCAATATCAACTAATGCCTTTATTGTTTTAGTTTGCCGTTCTGTAACTTCTTTCATCTAAAAGTTGATAAAATTCAATAATTTCAATTTCGTCTTTTGTGAACTCGTATTTTTCTTCTTCAAGGTTTTGACATATTTCACAAGTAAAAAAATCTTCAATTTCAGATTTTCTATTATAGGTTTTTAATAGTCTCCCGCATGAATTACAATAAGCGCCATATCTTTTCCTAAATACTTTATCCTTTACCGCCAGCTCGCATAAAAGTTTTGCTGCTTTTTTAGGAATGTGTAAAATGCTTCTAACATTTTCAACATATATTCTATCGGGATTTAATTCACTAATTAAATCAGCTTGCTTGTCAATGAATTTTAAAAACATCACCTATTATTTGTTAATATTAAATCAACGAGATTTTGAATTGATTCAACCCTGTTAGGAAATCTTGTAAAGGCTAGTTTTCCTTTTCTTGGCTCTATTGCAAAAGTAGGCATAAAACTAACTACATCTCTCTTGATTCTAAATACATTTTTATCTAATGGAGCTCCTGTAATTTGAGCGTATACATCTGGCATATGCTCTTTTAAAGTATTTTCCTCATCCATAGATTCAGTTGTTGTGCTTACGCTTTTTTTAAATTTCACAAAAGCTGCATCAATAAAATCATCTTCCCATAAATACTTTATTCCATCTGTTAGGTCAATGTTTGTTATTGTAACAGAAGAACCAAATGCTGTGTTTAATCTTTCAATAATATCATTGTCTTCAATATCTTTACCCGTCATAAAAACTCTGTGCTGAAAATAATTATTTACATTTCTTTCTAAAATATTTATCGACAATATTACTTGACTAGTTGTTGCTCTTATCATAACTGGGCATCTAAAAACTAGTTCTTCTTGTTGTCCAGAATGAGGGTTAAAAAAGGTATAGGCTGTATCAATAGTTAAAAATATTTCTCTTACTCCGTTAGTAGTAGTGTCTGAAAAAATATTCCCTCCTGCTAAATTAAGTGTTGAGGGGATGCTGTTGTTTATTGAGAAAACATAAACATGTTGATGAAGAAAGCCAAAATTTACTGTTGCAAAATTTAATATGTCGCTTTCGCTTTCGGAGTTTATGACATCACTTATTAAATCTTCTTGCTTTAATCCGGTCAATTCGAAATGCTCCTTAAGAGATTTAACCGGGTAGGATTTAAGCATTCTGCTTAAAATATTTTCTTGAGAATTCAAATTATTAAGAGTTAGGTTGAATAAATATAGACAAAATGTAAGAATTTTTAACAAAAACAATAAATTAAATTATTGGTGTTCGTCCCCTTATTCGTCCCCCTAAATTAAAAAAACCCTGTAAACATCTTATTTACAAGGTTTTAAAGTTTAAAAAAGTGGTCCCACTTGGGCTCGAACCAAGGACCCTCTGATTATGAGTCAGATGCTCTAACCAACTGAGCTATGGGACCAAATTAGGCTGCAATATTACTACTTATTTTATTTCTCCGCAAGTAAATTATTCTTTATTAATGCGCTCTTGACATAGCTCTATAAGCACTCCGTTAGTTGATTTTGGATGTAAAAAAGCCACCAACTTATTGTCTGCGCCTTTCTTTGGTTTTTCGTTTAAGACCATAAAGCCTTCTTTTTTCAATCGCTTTATTTCTTTCTCAATATCATCAACATCAAATGCTATGTGATGAATGCCTTCACCCTTTTTGTCTATAAACTTTGCAATGGGGCTTTTTTCGTTTGTAGCCTCTAAAAGCTCAATTTTATTCTCTCCTACTTTAAAAAACGACGTTTTAACGCCTTCGCTTTCCACGTCTTCAATCTTATAGTGTGATTCTCCAAAAAGTTTTTCAAATAAGTCATTTGAATTTTTTATGCTTTTAACTGCAATACCTATGTGTTCAATTTTGTTCATCATACTGCAAATTTAATTTAAAAGACTAACGTTTTAAAGCTTTAACAATTGAAATGTATTATTTTTGTGCCATGGAAAGTAATAGACAAAAAAAAATAGCTTCGGTTTTACAACGAGACTTGGTAGATGTGCTCCAAAATGCAGCCACTCAAGGTGGTATGAAAGGTGTAATTATTTCGGTAACAAAGGTTAATGTAACAGTCGATCTTTCTATCGCTAAAGTGTATTTAAGTATTTTCCCAATTGATAAAGGTCCTGAATTACTGGAAGGTATACAGTCTAATGCTTCTTTAATTAAGCATGAATTGGCACAGCGTACTAAGCATCAATTAAGGCGTATGCCTCAACTTACTTTTTTTATTGATGATTCGTTAGAATATATCGATCAAATTAATCGTTCCTTAAAGGGATTGGATAATCCTTTAGAAAATCCTGATTCATTAGAAAAAAGAAAGAAAAAATAGTTGAGTTTTCCTTTTTATATAGCAAAGCGCTATCTGTTTTCTAAAAGCAGCAATAATGCTATTAATTTTATTACCATGATTGCGGCAATAGGTGTTATTATTGGTAGTGCATCCTTATTTATTGTGTTATCTGGGTTTGCTGGTTTAAAAGATTTTAGTCTTCAGTTTACATCGTTTGTGGATCCTGATCTTAAAGCAATTCCTGCTCAAGGAAAGTCCGTTACGCTATCTGAGGGTATGTTAAGCAAAATCAATGAGATTGAAGGGATTGCCTCATATTCTAAAATTATAGAAGAGCGTGCTGTATTAAATTTTAAGGATAAACAACTTATTGTAACCCTAAAGGGCGTAGATAATAACTATCCAAAGTCGACCATTGATTCTCTAAGTGTTATAGGGCAATGGTTTGAGCGTGGTACTGATCAAATAGTTGCTGGCTCTGGTGTTTCTAATTATTTGTCGTTTGGTATTTTTGATTATGGAGAAACCATCAAGATTTCTGTTCCAAAACCAGGAAAAGGACAACCTTCTTCTCTTAATTCCATTTTTAAATCGGTTAATGCTTTAAATTCTGGAATTTTTGTGGTTAATGAAGATCTTGATAATTCTATGGTTTATGCTAATTTAGAAACAGCACAGTACTTACTTAACTACAATCAAAATCAAATAAGTGGTATTGAGTTTTTGCTTAAAGATATTGAGGATATTGAGGCTGTACAAGAAGAGCTTGAGCTTGCTTTGGGAGGTGCTTTTGTACTTAAAACTCGAGAACAACTTAACGACGCACTATACAAAATGCTAAATACCGAAAACTTGGCTGTGTATTTAATTTTTACTCTGGTATTGATTATTGCTCTTTTCAATGTGATTGGTTCCATAATTATGATGATTCTAGACAAGAAAAACAACCTTAATACCTTGTATAATGTTGGCGCTACAGTAAAAGATATTAGAAAAATCTTCTTTTTACAAGGAAGCTTAATGAGTGTTTTGGGTGGTATTATTGGAGTTATTATTGGCTATCTATTAGTGCTTAATCAAGCTTATGGTCCAAATGCTCTAAAAGTGATGATAACCACTAATTTTCCTTATCCTGTAAGCATACATTTAGAAAACATTTTTATTGTATTTATTACCATAACAATTTTAGGAGTCTTGGCTTCAAAATTAGCTTCTTCTAGAATTACAAAACGATTAATTGTTGAGGCTTAAACAAACTGAAAGTCTGAAAACTTATCTTCAACTTCATTAAAAGCTGCAAAGACATCTTTTGCATCGTCGCTAGTAACCATTTTCATTCGGTATTCTTTAAAATGCGGAATCCCTTTAAAGTAATTGGTATAATGTCTTCTTGTTTCAAAAACACCTAATTTTTCGCCTTTCCAGTCTATTGCCATTTGCAAGTGTCTGCGGGCTGCTTCCACGCGTTCAGCTAAAGAAACTGGAGGCAAATGTTCTCCTGTTTCAAAAAAGTGTTTTACTTGTCTGAAAAACCACGGATTTCCAATGCTTGCACGACCAATCATTGCACCATCTAACCCAAAACTATCACGCATTAACATGGCTTTTTCTGGTGAATCTACATCACCATTTCCAAATACAGGAATATGCATTCTCGGATTGTTTTTCACCTCAGCAATAGGTTTCCAATCGGCTTCGCCTTTATACATTTGTGCTCTTGTCCTACCGTGAATTGCAATAGCTTTACAGCCAACATCCTGAAGTCTTTCAGCAACCTCAACAATTTTTATGGAATCATGGTCCCAGCCCAAACGTGTTTTTACAGTTACTGGCAAATTGGTGCGTTTTACCATTTCGGCAGTAAGCTGCTCCATTAAACATATATCTTTTAAAATACCTGCGCCTGCACCTTTGCTTACCACTTTTTTTACAGGACAGCCAAAGTTGATGTCTATAATATCTGGATTGGATTTTTCAACAATATCAATGGTCTGCAACATGCTTTCCATATTAGCACCAAAAATTTGGATGCCAACAGGACGTTCTTTTTCGTAAATATCGAGCTTCATAACGCTTTTGGCAGCATTACGAATTAAGCCTTCGCTCGAGACAAACTCAGTATACACGACATCTGCGCCTTGTTCTTTGCACAACGCACGAAAAGGAGGGTCACTAACATCTTCCATTGGCGCTAAAAGCAATGGGAAATCTGGTAACTCAATGCTGCCTATTTTAACCAATATAAATAATCGTTATTTGTACTAAAACTTTATTTCAGCAGACGCTTCTTTGCCATCTCGCTTGTAAGTAACCTTAGTAGTGTTTCCAGCTTCAAATACAGACAAAGCTCTCATGTAACTCATCATGTCTGTAATAGTACTATCTCCTAATTTTATAATAACATCTCCTTTTTTAAGTCCAGCTAAAATGGCAGGTTTATCTTCGGTTACACCATCTACGCGCATGCCTTCGCCGTCATATAAATAATCAGGTACAACACCCAAGCCAACTTTAAACCTTGGAGTTTCTTCGCTTTCGTTTTTAGTTTTTCTAAATGCTAGTTCTCCATTGTCATCTAAATCAGTAATAATATCAAAAATGTATTCCGAAATCATATTCATTCCGTCATAATTCAACTTCTCCGAATCATCTCCAGGTTTGTGGTAATCTTCATGTTGTCCTGTGAAGAAATGTAACACTGGAATATCAACTAAATAAAACGATGTGTGATCTGAAGGACCAACACCAGATTCGTTTTCAATAATTTTAAAGCCTTTATTACTAGAACTAATTACTTGCTTAAAATAAGGTGATGTCCCAACACCATAAACAGCCAATGTGCTATCGGCTTTTAAACGACCAACCATATCCATATTAAACATGTAATTAATAGAATCTGTTGGGATTGTTGCATTTTTTGCAAAGTAATTAGACCCTAAAAGCCCCATTTCTTCACCTGAAAAAGCCATAAACAAATAGTTGTTGCTTGTATTGGTTTCTTTTAGTTTGCTTGCTAAGTTTAGCATGACAGCAACGCCACTTGCATTGTCGTCTGCACCATTATGTATGGCTTTTTCTTCAGATCTATCAAGAGAGCCCTCGCCTCCATAACCAAGGTGGTCATAGTGCGCGCCAATTACTACAGTTTGCGATGCGTTATTATCAATAAACCCTAATACGTTTCTTCCTGTAATGCTACCATCTTCATTTACTGTTGTAAATTTTGCTTCAGAATGTGGGTCTGTTTTTGGTGTAAACGTAAAATCTTGAAAATAACCATTAGTACCTTTGCCTTCAAGCCCCAAGTCTTCAAAGCGTTTTGCAATATAATCTGCTGCTGCTTTCTCTCCTTCTGTACCTGTACCTCGACCTTCTAGCTTGTCATCAGCTAAAAAAGTAACGTCTTCTTTAATTTTATTTTCTGGCGTATATTCCTTTTTACATGCTACTAACGATAAAAAAAGAACTAAAAGCGATATTTTTTTCATAATATAAATCTTATTTTTGCGCAAAATTAGGCATTAAATGCCATTTATATAAAAAATCATGAAAAAAATAAGTGCATTTATTATCCTTCTAGGATTGTTAATAGTATCATGTAAATCAGAAAAGAAAGGAAACTCTACAGATGCGGCTTCTGGCGCAACTAACCAATGGGTAGATTCTTTAATATATCCTGAAGAAGTTCACTTTAAATCTATTCGTCAAGTAACCTTTGGAGGTGACAATGCTGAGGCTTATTGGAGTTTTGATGATAAGCAAATTGTTTTTCAATCTAATAACACAAATTGGGATGTTGAGTGTGACCAAATGTTTTTAATGAATGCCGATGAAACTTTTGATGAAACAATTCCACCAATGGTAAGTACTGGTTTAGGAAGAACTACTTGTGCGTATTTCTTACCAGATAACAAACATTTTGTTTATGGATCAACACATTTAGGTGGCGATGAGTGTCCTCCAGCTGCTTTGCGTAGAGAAGGAAAATATATTTGGCCTATCTACGAGAGCTACGATATTTTTGTTTCGGATTTAGAAGGAAATATTACAGCCCAATTAACAAACGAACCTGGATATGATGCGGAAGCTACAGTGTCTCCAAGGGGAGATAAAATAGTGTTTACATCTATGCGAACTGGTGATTTAGAGTTGTTCACCATGAATATTGACGGTACCGATGTGAAGCAAGTGACTCATGAATTAGGGTATGATGGTGGTGCATTTTTCTCACCAGATGGTACAAAGTTAATTTTCCGTTCTTCTAGACCTAAAACAGAAGAAGAAATTAAAGAGTATAAAGATTTATTAGCTGAAGGATTGGTGCAACCAACCGAAATGGAATTGTATATATGTAATGCTGATGGGAGTGATTTGCGTCAATTAACAAACCTAGGAAATGCTAATTGGAGTCCATTTTTTCACCCAAGTGGTGAGAAGATTTTATTCTCTTCTAACTTTGAGGCAGAAAGAGGGTTTCCTTTCAATTTATACATGATTGATATTGATGGGAAAAACCTAAAACGTATTACTCATGGCGAAACGTTTGATGCCTTTCCAGTATTTTCTAATGATGGAAAAAAGTTAATCTTTTCTTCAAACAGAAACAATGGTGGTGGTCATGATACCAACTTGTTTATTGCTGAGTGGCAGGATTAAAATAAAAGGGTTTGGCTATAAAAGCCATAGTGAATTACAACTGTTACTGTGTGGGGTTTTTTATTCGTATTCCGTCTTATGAAATTCCAACATTTTGTTAGTCAATAAGTTTATTTCTTTTTTCTCTTTTAGTTTAAAATCCACGAAAATTATAAGTCCAAAAGCAATAAGCGAAATTGGCAAAATCCAATTCCCCTTAATTATCGAAATAGTGGAAGTTAGTGTTCCGAATCCAATTAAAACTTTTAAAGCAGTATTCATTGGTGGTTTAAAATCGAATTTTAAATCATAATTTCCACTGTCATTTAAAAACCCTATTAGTCTGTGATTATTTGGAAAACGATTCCTCATTAATTCAAACTTTTCGGGTCCGATATAACCAGTATAAAACCCGTTCACAATTAACTTGTTTAAAATTCTCAAGTTTTTGTCGCTTCTGGTTATTGTTTGTCTCATTTCTTGAATAAACTCAACTAATGCTTATTACTAAGTCGCTCCCGCTCTTCTACAGAGCTAGTACGCTCATTGGTTGATAGCTTGGTATTTCCAAACTTGTATCTAAAACCAAGGCGAATATAACGGTCGTCAATATCAATATAGTTTGTATGCTTTTGGTAATTAGGGTTTCCTTGGTCAAACAATTCTGTGGCGACAAAAAAGTTTTGCTCGTTCAACAGATCTGAAATAGATAATGACAAAATACCTTTACCCTTAAACATCGACTTCCTAATAGAGAAATTTGTAAAAATAGTGGTGCCTACATCTTGGAGTCCTTGAACGTTTTTGTGAACATATGTTAGGGTGAAATTAGCCGTTAAGCTATTATCTTTTAAAAATGTAAAATCGTTTTGAAGAATGCTATAGTTGGTCCATTTTCCTTTTGAAAATGTTGAATTAAACAATGTTGCGTTGTCTTGGTATTTATAAAACGATGTGCCAAAATAAGTACTCCATTTTTGTGTCACATCAAAATAGGCTTCAAAATCCAATCCTATCTCTTCTGTGTGGTTAATGTTTACCGAAGTATGTGCAAGTGTGTTATTGGTGTTATCTTGAATTGGCAACTCAAAAATATTATTCTTGTATTTTTTATAATAGGTTTCAACAACAAACATGTCGTTTATAGAAAACCCCAATTTATATTGATCAGTAAAAAAAGGTTTTAAATTAGGGTTTCCAGTTACATAAGTGTTGTCGTTTAAATAATACCTAAACGGATTTAAATGACCATAATTAGGTCTTGTAATGCTTCGCTTATAGTTAACATATATGTTTAACTTCTCAGAAGCTTGAAGTCCTAAATTTGCTGTTGGAAACCACTCTAAGTAGTTTTGGTTATTGTTTTCGGTTACCGATTCAGACTTTGCTTCAATATTAGTTTGTTCAGCTCTAAGACCTGTGCTTAACGTCCATTTCTCCCAGTTTTTATCATAGCTTATATAGCCAGCAAACACTTTTTCATTGTAATTAAAGGCATCGTTTTTTGCTGGGTCTTTAACTGATGAGTTGTTAATTATGTCGTAATGCTTTATTTCACTATTGGTAGTGATGTCGGAATACTTTGCTCCTATTTCAAAGGTTGAAGACTCACTTAGCGGTACAAAATAATCTGCTTGTGATGTAAAAATTTCAGTGGCTTGGTCCGAGCGTGTCTTAAATGTGTTATTGCTATCAAACGAGCTATTGCCTAAAAAATAATCAGTGGTTACACCTTGTTTCCTTCTGTAATCGTAATTTGTATAATGTGAATTAAAAGAAAGTTTGGCTTTGCTGCTATATTTATGAACTAAATCTAAGTCGAAACCCATATTATGTTTAACGTCCCTTGAAATATTGTTCGAAAAAAAGTGCGCTATGTTGTTGGGGTTGTTGGGTAAAACCTCGGTTTTACTTTTGGTCAATCTTTTGTAATATGGCACAAACTGAGTGTTGGCTGCTGCGCTTAAAGTCGTGTTCTCGTTTATATCCCAGTCAAAATTTGCATTGGCATTATGTGTTTCAACCCAAGTATTTCTATCAATATCTGTATTCCAAAATTGATTATTCGAAAAGTCGATAGTTTCCTTATCTACACGATCAATTTTCTGCCTACCGTAGCTGTAGTTGGCAAAAAAGCTAATGTTTTCACCTTTAAAATAATTTGTCATACCATAATTGGCACTTGGAAACACACCTTGAGTTACCCTGCTAAACACACTTCCGTTATAACCAGAAATTACATTTTTAGCCATCACAATATTTAAAACAACACCGCTTTCTGCATCATAACGAGCTGGTGGATTTGTGATAACTTCAACCGATTTAATATTAGATGCCGAAGTGCCCTGAAGCAGTTCTACAATCTCGCTTGACGAAATATGCACTTTTTTATCATTAATATATACTGTTGGTTGCGATCCTTTAACCGTAATTGCATCGTCCATAACAATAACACTTGGAGTGCTCCTTAAAACCTCCATTAAATTTCCTTCACTCAAGGCAGTGCTCTCAACATTAAACACCAATCTATCAACCTCTCGTTTAAGTGTTGGTTTTTTATAAACCAGTTCAATTTCTGATAACGCTTCAATAGATTCTTCTAAAATAATTGTTGGGGTTTGAGTATCTTGAGAAATTATAATGCTTGAATAATTGTCAATATAACCTATAAAACTTGCCTTTAAGATGTAGTTATTTGGAGCAACGTTATTAAAAATAAATTTACCGTTATCATCTGATGTTGTTCCAGAAACTATTGTTGAATCTTGACTTTGGAGTAATAAAATATTTGAATACGCAACTGGACGATTTGATTCATCAACAATATTCCCAGATAAAGTAAAGGATTGAGACCAAATGGTTGTTGTGCTTAAAAAAAGTAAGGTTATATAAAAAATCCTCATATTCAATTTAATAGCTTTTGCATTTTACAATCACAAACTTATAATAATAAATCGAAACCATATTACGTGTTTTCCGTAATCTTTAAAGCACTCGTTTAGGGTTTTACAAAATTTATTTTGTGTATTTTTGCGATCTGGTAAAAATACCTCCTAAAAGGATAGATGAAAAAGATTAGAAACTTCTGCATTATTGCACATATAGATCACGGAAAAAGTACGTTAGCCGACAGGCTACTGGACTTTACTGGTTCGGTTACTGAGCGTGAAAAACAAGATCAGCTTTTAGACAGTATGGATCTTGAAAGAGAGCGTGGTATTACTATAAAATCGCATGCCATTCAAATGGATTATAACTATAAAGGTGAGGATTATGTCCTTAATCTTATAGATACTCCTGGTCATGTGGATTTTTCATACGAAGTATCAAGATCTATTGCTGCCTGTGAAGGCGCCTTACTTATTGTAGATGCTGCACAAAGCATACAAGCGCAAACCATTTCTAATCTATATCTTGCTCTAGAGAATGATTTAGAAATAATTCCTGTGCTTAATAAAGTAGATTTGCCAAGCGCAAACCCTGAAGAGGTTACTGATGATATTGTTGACTTATTAGGCTGCAAACCAGAAGAAGTTATTCATGCAAGCGGAAAAACTGGATTTGGAGTTGATAAAATATTGGAAGCTGTTATTGAGCGTATTCCTGCTCCAGCTGGAAATGTAGATGAGCCTTTGCAAGCATTAATATTTGATTCGGTTTATAATTCTTTTCGTGGTGTTGAAACTTATTTTAGGGTTATTAATGGCTCTATAAAAAAGAACCAACAAATTAAATTTATTGCTACTGGTAAAACTTATGGTGCAGATGAGGTTGGTACTTTAAAGCTCAAACAAGTTCCAAAACAAGAAATAAAGGCAGGTGATGTTGGTTACGTAATTACTGGAATTAAGGAAGCCAAAGAGGTTAAGGTTGGAGACACCATTACTGATGCAAAAAATCCAACTACAAATGCTATTGAGGGTTTTGAGGATGTAAAGCCAATGGTATTTGCTGGGATTTACCCTGTTGATACTGAAGATTACGAAGAGCTTAGAAATTCCATGGAAAAGCTACAGCTTAATGATGCCTCTTTGATTTTTGTTCCTGAAAGCTCAGCAGCTCTTGGGTTTGGTTTTCGTTGTGGTTTCTTAGGAATGCTGCACATGGAAATTATTCAGGAGCGTTTGGAGCGTGAATTTAACATGACCGTTATTACAACCGTGCCAAATGTTAGTTATCATGCTTTTACAAGAAAGTATCCAGACCAACCTATAATAGTAAATAATCCTACCGATTTGCCTGAACCTTCTGGTTTAGATCATGTTGAAGAGCCATATATTAAGGCAACCATAATTACAAAAGCTGATTTTGTAGGAAATGTGATGTCCTTATGTATTGAAAAAAGAGGTCAAATTACTAATCAAACATACTTAACTACTGAGCGTGTTGAATTATCGTTTGACATGCCTTTAGCAGAAATTGTTTTTGATTTTTATGATCGTTTAAAAACAGTCTCTAAGGGTTATGCTTCTTTTGATTACCACCCAATTGGAATGCGAACTTCTAAATTAGTACGCGTAGATATTCTATTAAATGCTCAGCCTGTAGATGCGCTTTCGGCATTAATTCATGCAGATAATGCACATCATATTGGTAAAAAAATGTGTGAAAAACTAAAAGAGTTAATTCCTCGTCAACAATTTGATATTCCTATTCAGGCTGCAATTGGTGCAAAAATTATCTCTAGAGAAACAGTAAAAGCACTTAGAAAGGATGTAACAGCAAAATGTTATGGTGGTGATATTTCACGTAAGCGTAAATTGTTGGAAAAACAGAAAAAAGGTAAAAAACGTATGCGTCAAGTAGGTAATGTAGAAATACCTCAACAAGCGTTTATGGCTGTTTTGAAGCTAAATGACTAGCCATGAACAAAAGACAAGTCATTGGATTGATATTATTAATTGCAGCAATTACATGTTATTTTTTGCAACCTTTTAAATCGGATATGTTTGATTTCTTCTCTGGTATTATTGCAGCAATTGGTGTTGGATTATTAGTTGGTTGGATTAGAAAAAATTAAGCAATTTCAGTAACTTCAACGTCAAAAGGTCTCCCTAAATACACTAGTTTACTTCCTTCATCTACATCTTTAACGTCTTTGTTAAAAGATGATATAATATGCAACTCGCCTGTATGGTCTTTTACAAATAAAGGAATGACGTCTTTATCATTATTGGTTATTTCAATAAGTTCAAGGTAATGGGCTTCATCTTTTAAATTAATTTCTTGAATCGATGGAAATTTTTGGGTTAGCTCAAAAAGTGTGTTATAATCATCTGTTTGACTAAACAGTCCTTCTTTTGGATTGTTCTGGTCGTCTAACATTTCATCTTTTGTGACGAGTCTAAATGACCCGTTTTCACCAAATTGCTCTCCAAACTTATCAATAGCATATTTGTTAATATCGGAATTACCTGTTAAAGCCATTAAATACCCAATATCGTTTAATTCAATGTTATCTGTCAGTGTTTCAGAATAAATATTAGTATCAAAGGCCTCTAGCCCAAGCTCTTTAGCTTTTTTAATATTGGTTTGATTGCTATCTATTAACACAACGTGTCTTCCGTTGTTTTCTAAATAATGTCCTAAAAGGCGTGATATTTTGGAGGCTCCAACAATTAAAATTCCATCAGATTTTGTTAAAAATACCCCAACAATTCTTGCAAATAATCTTGCTGTAGTAGCATTTAGCAAAACAGTCCCCAGCACAATCATAAATACCAGCGGCGTAATATATTCTGCTCCTTCAACTCCTTCTTTTATTAACTTACTACCGAAAAGAGACGCAATACCTGCAGCAACAATTCCTCGTGGTCCAACCCAGCTAATAAATAGCTTTTCGTTGAGCTTAAGATTTGAGTTGTAAGTGCTTAAAAACACTGCTAAAGGCCTGACTACAAATACTATTGCGGCAAATAATATGCCTGTTTTCCAGCTATATAGCAGCTCTAAATCTTCAATATTTATATTAGCGGCCAATAAAATAAATAGTATGGATATTAACAATACACTTAGAGATTCTTTGAAATACAAAAGTTCTTTCAAGTTTTCAAGTTTTCCGTTACCGAGTACCATTCCCATGACAACAACCGCCAGTAGCCCTGATTCGTGAGCAAATATTTCAGACTCTACAAACACCAGTAAAACTGTTGAAAGTGACACCACATTAAGCAAATAATGAGGGATTAGTTTCTTGTTTATAGCAAAGGCTAAGGCGTGAGCAAAAGTGAATCCGAATGTCGTTCCAAAAAGAATGATTTTTCCAAATTCCATAAGTGCCGTTTTTGTAAAACCACTATCACCACCAACACTTATAAACTCAAAAACTAATACAGCTACCAATGCGCCAATAGGGTCAATAAGAATGCCTTCCCACTTTAAAACTGCAGACACGTCTTTTTTAAGGGGAATGTTTCTCAAGATAGGTGTAATAACTGTTGGGCCAGTTACAATAATTAGCCCAGAAAATAAAAATGAAATTTCCCAACTTAAATCAAAAACAAAATGTGCTAAAATACCTGCAGCAAAAAATGTAACAGCCGATCCTAGAGTAATTAACTTGGTAATTACTGGTCCAACATTTCTTATTTCAGAACGCTTTAATGTTAAGCCTCCTTCAAATAAAATAATACTTATGGCTAACGACACAAAATAGTATAATCCTTCTCCGGGAAAAAGACCTTTTTCTCCATTCCATATTGGTTCTATCCATTTTGCTCCGTCTTCACTTAAAAATTCTGCTGCAATTGGACCTACTAATAAACCAATTAAAATCAGTGGTAATATTGCAGGAATTTTAAAACGCCATGCAACCCATTGAGCTAAAATTCCTAAAATAATGATTCCTGCTAGTTCTAACATTTTTATTACTTTTTTGTGAAAATACTAAACAAATATAATAGTAAAAACGACCTAAAGATTTAAATAGTTGTAGTTTTTGAAAAAGTACTATCTTTCAAAACTTATTAATATAAGATTAAATAGTATTGTCTCTAAAACCATTTAAAAAAATAGGAATTGGTGTTACCTTTTCCCCAAATCTCAAAGCCAATATTCATGAAGCCTCAAGGCTAGCATTAAGGTTAAGGTCTAATTTAGTATTGATACATGTTGGAGAGCAATCAACTGATAAGGACGCTAAGTTTAATGCTATATTAGAGCCTTTTGTAAAAAAAGGGCTTGTTTTTGAGATAATTTTTAAGCCAGGAAACCCTGTTGATGTCATTTTGTCTATCACTAATGAAAAAAATATAGATTTATTGATTCTTGGTGCGCTTCAGCGAGAGAATTTTTTAAAATACTATGTTGGGTCAATCGCTAGAAAAATTACTAGAAAGGCACAATGTTCTGTTTTATTACTAATCAATCCTTCTGTTGAGCATATAGCTTGTCAGCATATAGTTGTAAATGGATTAAAAGACCCAAAGACTACTCAAACAATTAATACAGCTTTTTATGTTGCGCATCAACTTAATTCTGAACGTATTACAATTGTAGAAGAAATTAATCAGGATGAAATAGCTATTAAGGTTGATGACGATAAGTCCTTAAGAAAAACTAATATTTTAAAAGAACGGATTAGACAACGTGAAGCTTCTAGAATAAATGAAATTATTAAAACCATAGATAGTGAATACACTAAAAACATATCTATAAAATCCCAACCAATTTTTGGAAAGCAGGGATACTCAATAGGTCATTATGCTCAAATAATGCGAGCTGATTTATTAGTGATGAACGCGCCTTCAAAAATGACGTTTTGGGATAGATTATTTCCCCATGATATA
This sequence comes from Gaetbulibacter sp. S0825, assembly GCF_011777505.1. Taxonomy (GTDB): domain Bacteria; phylum Bacteroidota; class Bacteroidia; order Flavobacteriales; family Flavobacteriaceae; genus Pontimicrobium. Next base: position 625,978 of record NZ_JAATJT010000001.1, read on the forward strand.
GAACATATTTTAACCGAATTACCAACTGATGTATTAATCATTCAATGAGTCCAAAGAAAAATATTCTGATAGATTTTTTAAAATCTATGCCAAAAAACATTTTTTCTGGTTTTGTGGTAAGTCTTATTGCTTTGCCATTAGGTCTTGGACTAGCCATGGCAAGTGATGCTCCTCCTATTGCTGGAATCATCGCTGCAATAGTTGGAGGTTTATTGGTTTCTATTTTAGGTGGAAGCCATGTAACCATTTCAGGGCCTGGTAATGGGTTGGTTGGTGTTTTATTGGTTGCAATATCAACGTTAGGGTTGGAAAGCGCTTATGCTGCAATTATTTTTTCTGGAATCTTGATGATTCTTTTGGGGTTTCTCCGTTTGGGTAAACTGGCTGATTTCTTTCCCTCTTCTGCAATTCAAGGTATGCTTGCTGCTATTGGTTTGATTATTCTGGGAAAACAATTTCACATTATGTTAGCTCATAAGATAGATAGAGCCGATACAATCGATTATTTATTGGAGATTCCTTACACAATTAATGATGCCATTCACTATACAAATCCAGGATTGATTTATGCAGCAATCATAGGTGTTTTAAGTTTATGCATCATGTTGTTCTATCCTAAAATTAGAAATAAATACCTACAATTAATACCTGCGCCAATGTGGATTGTTATTTTATCAATTGGTTTTAGTTATTATTTTGAGTTAGTAGCGCATGAGGCTAACCCAATAGATAAAAATTACATGATTTCAGGAATACCCAATATCAGCACTATTATATCTGAAATACCAATCATAGATTTTAGCAAAATTGGAACAACTGCTTTCTGGGCAAGTGTTGTTGCTTTAACTCTTATTGCTAGTATTGAGTCGTTGTTAAGCATAAAGGCGGTTGATAAGCTCGACCCTCAAAAAAGACGCTCTAATGTTAATAGGGATTTAAAGGCGCTTGGATTAGCTTCAGTTGGTAGTGGTTTCTTGGGAGGGTTAAATGTTGTAACGGTTATTGCAAGAAGTTCTGTTAATGTAAACAATGGAGGAAGCAATCGTTCGTCAAATTTTTTCCATGCGCTTTTTTTAGTCATTTTTATAGTGCTTTTTAGTACTGAATTAAAACGAATTCCGTTACCAGCACTAATGGCAATACTAGTGTTTACTGGCTACAAACTAGCCTCTCCCAAAACCATCAAAAATATATTTTCGATAGGTAAGGAACAGCTTATTATATTCTTTGTAACTCTATTTGTAACGCTAAAGGTTGGTTTAATTACTGGAATCACTTCTGGTGTTGTTGTAACATTTATTATTCATATAATTATGAATAAAGGAGTGTCATTATTTGCTAGAAATGTTTTAAAGCCAAATGTTCTTATGTTTAAAGAAGATGAAGGAGGCAATTATTATGTGAGTGTTAAACACTTTTGTAGCTTCTTGAATTTTTATAGACTAAAAGAAAAGCTAGATGCCATTCCAGAAGACCAAGATGTTGTAGTAGATTTCTCTTTATGTCAATTTGTTGACCATACGGTGATGGAAAACCTTAATGATTATCAAGAATTATTCACTAAAAGGGACGGTCATTTTGAGGTAATTGGTTTAGATATGCACGATACCGATTCGAAGCACCCTTTTGCCATGAGGCGTCTGTTACCTGTTCCTAATTTAATCAAGAACAGTTTGACTAAACGACAATCTGCAATAGAGGGTTTTGCTAAGGATTATGGGTTGAATTATAATGCTGACAAACAAAGGGAAACGCATTTTTTAGATTATTTTTTATTTTTTAGAACCAAAAAAATCAATCACATCTACAATAAGCAATCTGAAAAAAATCTAGCAATAAAACTGTTTGATATTGAGTTTTCTGAAGGGGAGTTTATAGCAAAAGAAGTTGTGCGTTCAACTATGCTACATATTCAATTAGATAAAAACATTCCTGAATTTACCTTAGATAGAGAAGGTTTTTTAGAAAAAGTATATGCATTTGCGGGATTCAAGGATATTCCTATTCAAGACCATAGTGATTTTTCCAAACGTTTTTATCTTCTTGGTGAGGATGTTGAGGCTATAAAAACATTTTTCAAAGACGACATTACTCATTTCTTCGAGAGCAATCCATATTATCATATTGAAAGTAACGGAAATGCTATTTTAGTGTTTGGTAAAGAGCGGTTAGCTAGCATAAAAGAGATAAAAGCACTATTTGATTTTGGAAAGCGTCTAAAAGACGTTATCTCTTAATATATTCTTAACTTTTTCTTGTAATTCTTCTCATTTTATTACTTTGCAATAACTATGAAATTATATCCTATAAACGCCGGAAATTTTAAATTAGATGGAGGGGCTATGTTTGGTGTGGTGCCAAAATCTCTATGGCAAAGAACCAATCCTGCCGACAGTAATAATATGATTGATATTGCGGCACGCTGTTTGTTAATTGAAGATGGAAATCGATTAATTTTAATTGATACTGGAATGGGAGATAAACAAAGTGATAAATTCTTTGGGTATTATTATTTGTGGGGAAACGACAGTATTGATGCCTCATTGAAAAAATATGGCTTTCATCGTGATGATATTACCGACGTGTTTATGACACATTTACATTTTGACCATTGTGGTGGTAGTATTCAGTGGAACAAAGATAAAACTGGTTATGAGCCTGCTTTTAAAAATGCTGCGTTTTGGAGCAATGAAAATCATTGGCAATGGGCTATAAAACCCAATAAAAGAGAAAAAGCATCGTTTTTGACTGAAAATATTATTCCAATGGAAGAAAGTGGTCATTTAAAATTTGTTGACCTTCCAAGTGACAAGGTTTTAAAAAATTCACCGTTAGGTTTTGATATTTTCTTTGCCGATGGTCATACCGAAAAACAAATGATTCCACTTATTAAATATAAAGATAAAACCATAGCTTTTATGGCAGATTTATTACCTACGGTAGGCCACTTACCTATACCATTTGTAATGGGTTACGATACTAGACCGCTTTTAACACTTGATGAGAAAGATGTGTTTTTAAATATGGCAGCCGATAACAGCTTTTATTTATTTTTAGAACATGATGCACATCATGAAATAATAACAGTACAGCACACCGAAAAAGGTGTTCGCTTCAAAGAAAAACTTACTTTAAATGATTTATAAAAAATGAAAAAACTTAACCTCTTTATTTTAGGCATACTAACAATGACTTTGTTATTTGGCTGTGGCTCTTCTGCCGCTATTTTGTCTACACCTATTGAAAATATTGACAATACACCCTTAAAGTATACTGAGCTTTCGGAAAACGAATCTAAAAACTGGATGCATCTAGATTTGATGAAAGATACCATTCCTGGAATGAGCGTTAATAAAGCTTATAGCGAAATCATTAAAAACAAAAAAGGTCAAACCGTTATTGTAGCTATAATTGATGCTGGAATAGACACAAAACACGAAGATCTCGATGATGTAATCTGGATAAATAAAAAAGAAATACCCAACAACAATAAAGATGATGACAAAAACGGTTATGTAGACGATATCCATGGCTGGAATTTTTTAGGAGATACCTATGATGAACAATTCGAATATGTTCGGATATTAGTAAGCGGCGACAAAAGTCATCCAAGATATGCTGAAGCCCAAGCTGAGTACAATAAAGAATATCAAGAATACAGCAGCCTAAAAGCACAATACGACCAAATAATTCAACAAGTGGTTGCTTCTCACCAGGCTATTTCGAAACATTTAAAAAAAGAGGATTATACCAAAGAAGAGGTGTTAGCTATTAAAACAACAGACCAATCTTTGTTGAGAGATGTATCGGTTATTAAGCAAACATATGGCTTTGGTATTGGCGACATAAAAGAAACCATTGAGGCTTTTAAAAACGATCTTTCCCAAATTAATGATCGATTAAATGTTAATCTAAACAAAAGCCTAAAAGGAAGAAAAACAGGAGACGACCCTAACGATTTTACTCAAACAACATACGGTAACAACAATGTTAACCCTGTTAAAAAAGAAGAATTACATGGTACGCATGTAGCTGGCGTTATAGCTGCAGAGCGTAACAATGGTAAAGGAATGAATGGTATTGCTAATCACGTGAAAATAATGGCATTAAGAGCAGTGCCGAATGGTGATGAGTATGACAAAGATATCGCTTTAGCAATTAAGTATGCGGTAGATAATGGTGCTAAAATCATTAACGCAAGCTTTGGTAAGTACTACTCACCACATAGTGATAAGGTACAAGAAGCGCTTGTTTATGCGGCCGATAATGATGTGTTATTCGTTGGTTCGGCAGGAAATGAAAGTTTAGATCTTGATAAAAAACCAAGCTATCCTAATGATCAAAAAAATGATGGTTCAGAGATAATGGACACCTATTTATCGGTTGGTGCTACAGATTCTAAATATGGTTCCAATCTTGTAGCATCCTACTCTAATTACGGAAAGAAAAATGTTGATGTATTTGCTCCTGGATCTCAAATTTATTCTCCTAAACCAAATAATGAATACGATTTTATTGATGGTACATCGTTTGCTGCACCAGCTGTTTCAGGTGTAGCTGCCTTAATACGTTCGTACTATCCAAAACTTACGGCAGTACAAGTAAAACAAATCATCATGGATTCTGGTTTACAACTTCCAGCAAAGGTTACGGTTCCTGGTAGTCAAAATTCTGTCAAATCATTTGGAGAACTGTCAAAATCTTCTAAACTTGTAAACGCTTATAACGCTTTGATTATGGCAAGCAAAATATCAAATTAATATTACACTATATTTTATGAAAACTTTATTCTCAAGAATTCTTTTAATAGCCATCTTTTTAGTTGGTGTTAAATCAAACTCACAAAACAATCCTAATCCTGGTTATTGGCAACAACACGTTGATTATACTATGGAAATTGATATGAATGTTGAAACATTTCAATATCAAGGAAAGCAAAAATTAGTTTATACCAATAACTCCCCTGATGTTTTAGATCGTGTGTTTTACCATTTGTATTTAAATGCATTTCAACCTGGAAGCAATATGGATATGCGCTTACAGAACATTGCAGATCCAGATGGAAGAATGGTAACAAATGTTGGTACTAAAGAAAATCCGATTATTGAAAGTAGAATCAGTAAACTAAAACCTAATGAAATTGGTTATATTAAAGTCGCTTCGTTAACACAAAATGGAAAACCGCTTGAATATGATGTTGCTGACACTGTTTTAGAGGTTAAGCTAGCAACTCCAATAAAACCAGGCGAAAAAGCAACATTCGATATGGTTTTTAGTGCGCAAGTGCCTTTACAAATCAGAAGAAATGGTAGAAATAGTCGTGAAGGTATAGATTTATCTATGGCACAATGGTATCCTAAATTAGCAGAGTATGATTTTGAGGGTTGGCATGCTGATTCATATATAGCAAGAGAATTTCATGGTGTTTGGGGAGATTTTGATGTTAAAATATCCATAGACAGAAATTATGTTATAGGTGGTACTGGTTACCTTCAAAACCCAGAAGAAATAGGGCATGGTTATGATGCTAATAAAACAAAAGGGCCAATAGGTTCTGGCGAGAAATTAACATGGCATTTTAAAGCTCCGAACGTTCATGATTATACTTGGGCCGCAGACCCAGATTATAATCACGAAAGTCTTCAAGTACCAGACGGACCTATGCTTCATTTTCTTTGGAAAGACAATCCTGAAACCAACGAAAATTGGAAAAAATTACAGCCCGTTACAGCGCAATTAATGCAATTTTTTAGTGAAAACGTTGGTAAATATCCTTACGAGCAATACTCTGTTATTCAAGGTGGAGATGGAGGTATGGAGTACGCTATGTGTACTTTAATTACTGGCGGTAGAAGTTTAAATGGGTTAATTGGTGTGACATCGCATGAAATGGCACATACATGGTTTCAATTTTTACTGGCCACAAACGAAGGTAAACATGAGTGGATGGACGAAGGGTTTGGAAGTTACATAAGCGCTTTGGCAATGACCGAAATTTCTGGACGAACAAGTGAAAATCCTCACCTTGGATCCTATAGAGGCTATATTAGATTAGCAAATTCGGGATATGAGCAACCACTTACTACACATTCTGATCGTTACGACCTTAATCGTGCTTATGGTACTGCTGCTTATAGCAAAGGTGCTGTTTTTATGGCTCAATTAGGCTATGTAATTGGTGAAGATAATTTAAAAACGACCATCAAAAAGTATTTTGATGACTATGCGTTTTCTCATCCAACACCAAATGATATTATTCGTACTGCTGAAAAAATTTCAGGCTTAGAATTAGATTGGTACTTAATAGATTTTGGACAAACCACAAATACTATTGATTATGGAGTTACATCGGTAGAAGCAACTGATAAAGGAACAACTATAACATTAGACAGAAAGGGGTTAATGCCAATGCCTATTGATTTAAGAGTTGAATATGTTGATGGAACTTTTGAAGATTTTTATATTCCATTAGAAATGATGCGAGGCGAAAAGCCAACTCCTGAATCCACAAAAGTATTGTCGGATTGGTCTTGGGCTAATAAAAGTTTTAGTTTTGGTGTTGCAGTAGATAAAAGTAAAATAAAGGCTGTAACTATTGACCCTATTAAGAAAATGGCAGATGTTGACGATTCAAACAATTCTTTAACCTTGGTTAAAGATGATGAATTAAAGAACAAGCCGAAAATTAAAGGTTAAAAGGTTTTAATATATAATGTTAGTTTTAAAAGGGTGTCTTAGTTAAGACACCCTTTTGTACCATTTTAGGTTTTTATACATCTCTTTTTTTGAAGTTCTTTCTCTATTAAAAAGCAACATATGCGTGGTGTTTTTTTGTTTATTTCTATAGCCAAATAAGTGAAATATTTGTTTGGCAAGGTATTTAGTTACTTTTAAATTTACTCGTAAAACTCCTCGTTGTTTATCCATCCACGTGATGCCTGGAAGCATGGTTATTAAGGTGTCCATTTTCCATTTTCTAATAACCTCGGAAAGACTTAAGAAAAACGGATGTATTTTTTTAATAATAAAAAATCCTTCGCTTCCTTTTTTTTGATAAAGAGGCATGAAAATTTTTGCACTATATGGCGATTCAATGGTTTTATTCTCCTCTGTTGCTAGTTGCTCCCCTTTTTTGACATTTTGAAAACTCTTAAAATTTGGTTTCATTTTAAAATTTTTCGTTTTTAAAAGTCTATGGAGGTAAACCACTTCATAAACTTCTTTATCTTTATCGGAGGCATTTACTAAAATATCGTAATAATCATGAAAGTTTTGCACTTCGCCTTGCTCTAAGGCGCCTGCATAAATCAAACTTAAAAAGATAAATGCTACATTGTTTGTTATGGCACTTAAATCGTCATGTTGACCAGACTCAAACCCAAGCGACACATAGCCAAGTTGATTGATATAACTCAGCAGCGGTCCATCTAAATACTCTTCAATACCTAAAACTACTGGAACTGGGAACAAGCTTGAAAATTTTCTGTTAATTAAAGCATCGTTAATAGTAATAAAAGGCAGAGTTTTACTCGAGGTTGTGTGTAAGTCTATAAAATAAAATGGCCCTTCTTCTTCTTTTAAAATATGTTTTAATATTCTATACAACTCTTGTTGCTCCCCTTCTTCGTTATTGAGATTTGTTTTATTTTCTAGCTGGCTTAAGTTTTCTTTTAACCAAACCCTATTAAGATCCTTATCTATAAATCTTTGGTTAGTTTTGAGAGCTTTTAGGTTTCCAGAAATACCATATATTGTGCCTTGTACTTGAGTTTCTTTTATTTTCTCAAAAACTTCTTTAAGTGCAAATACTCCTGCTGTTTCGTTGCCGTGTATTCCACCAAAAAAAACTATGGTAGGTCCATTGGGTTTTCCTTTAATTTTTCCAATTAATCTATCAACTAAAATAGACGTGTTTAATGCTTTGCTATAAATTTCCACCATCTAGTTTTTTAAACGTCTTTTGAAGTTATAATTCCTATTAACCTATTTTTTTCTACAACAGGAAGACTATTTATATTGTGCTTTTTCATAAGTTTTTTTGCGTCTTTTGCGCTTGAATATTGGTTAATAGTAACAATGGTTTTTTGCATGATTCCACTAATAGTACGTCTCCCATTGTGAGAATTACTTATGTATTTCTCCATATCTGTTGATGATAATAAGCCAACCAATTCCTTATCATTGTTAATTACAGGCATGTGATTAAATTTTTTCCACTTCATAATATTAATTACTAAATCAAGACTATCATTTTCATCTACAGAGAAAATATCCGAACTCATAAGGTGCTTCACTATTTTTTTTGGAGAGAATTCTGGCATCGTGTCTTTTTTAACAATATTCCATGATGATATTGGATATTCCTTTTGCTGCTTTGCATACATCTTAGAGGTTAATATTTGAATGGCTTCAAATCGTTTTCTAGTTTTTAAAAGATTTCTGTAGCTCTTAGTAATCCATTGAGATCCATTATTTGAGATAATTCTATTTTTTATAATTTCTAAATAATATTCAGCATCTTTTGGAGAAACATTCATTTTATAAAGCCCTTTGTAGGCCATTGGAATTAGTTCGTTCAAAATTAGTTCGTGACTAGGAATAATTTTACCATTCCAATGAAACTGTGTGTTCATACCATATCTTGCAGCGTTAAAAAAGTTGCTTTTAACGTCTTTAAAATTCATTTTTTGATGAATATTATCATACATTTTAGGTTTTCCCATCATGACTCCTACCCAAAATACCATATTGGCTATTTCATCAATCATTGTTGGTCCCGAAGGAATATACCTATTTTCAATTCTAAGATGTGGTTTCCCTCCGCCAACACCATAACAAGGCCTGTTCCAGCGATACACGGTACCATTGTGAAGGTTTAATGCTTTTAACCCAGGAATTTCTCCTTTTTCAAGCATTTCAACGCTGTCCTTAGTGAACTCTGTAGTCACTAAGCTTCTAAATCTAGAAACATTATCTCTAAAAATATCAGCGACACTTCCTGTAGACCAATGGTCACCAAAGCTCACTCTAGATTGTTTTTCATTTAATAAAAATGAATTGGCTCTTGTATCTACACTTTGAGTAAACAAAGATATTCTCGTTTCGCTCCAAAGTTCTTTTCCAAATAAAAGGGGGGAATTAGTACAAGCACTTAAAATAGGACCCGAAATTGCTTGTGCCCAATTATGTGTGTCTATAAACGTGTCTGGATCTACCTGTAAATGCATTTGAAAACTTGTGTTACAACCTTCAAGCATTACGCTGTCGTGGAGTAAGTTTATCTCATCAACGCCCTTAATATAAATATTAAAATCTTGCTTTCTAGACTCTTTTATGGCTTCATTTAACACAAAATATCTATCTATTGGCGTCATGTTTTCTATGCCAATATGTTTAAGCGTGAGTGTTGGTAATATTCCTGTTAATAGAACTTTAGTTTTTTTGTTTTCAGCTATTTTATTGGCTTTACCTAAAAGTTCGGTTAACTGATTGTGAAGTTTTGAAAAGCAATCATTTTTTAATTCAAGAGGGTCTAAATTTATCTCTAAATTATAGTTACCTATTTCGGTTGTAAAATGATTGTCGTTAATATCCTTTAATATTTCTACAGCATTATTACTTGGTAAAAACTCACTATCTACTAAACAAAATTCTTGTTCTGCACCTATTCTAATAGGTGATTTCTCGATTAAATCATTATTAATCATAAAATCGAGAGCCTCTATGTCCTTAAGTAAATGAAAGATATAATTAGCTTTATCTTCTTTACTGGTAAGTTTTGTTACTTTTAATTCTCCCATAAAATTTAGAAATTTTAGCTGTGTTAAATTACTACTCCCTGGGTTTTTAAAACATGATTTTTATCATACCTTAAATGAGTGTTGTATCTTGCGATTTGTTAAGTCTAATAAATGGATACCTCTTACTCTAATAAAGAAAAGCTAAAAAGCAAAAAGCTTATTGAAAAAATGTTTGTAGAAGGACGCTCTATTTCTGCTTTTCCTTTACGTTTAGTGTATCTAAAAACCCATTTTAATGATGGCGTTACTATTAAAACTGGAGTTTCGGTAAGTAAACGCCATTTTAAAAGCGCCATTGATAGAAATAGGATAAAACGATTAATGCGAGAGGCTTATCGATTAAATAAACCTATATATTTTAACAACTTTTCAACACAATGTGCGTTTATGATTTTGTACATTGGGAATGAAAAACCAACATTTGAAGAGGTCGATAAGGCTATGAAGCAGTTGTTGGAAAAGGTCCTTAAAAAGGTTTCTTAGAATAATTATGAAAACACTTTATATCTTTTTATTGCTGATTTTACCATTAGCCTGTACAACAAGCTCAGACAAAGAGAGCCGTGGAGATGTATCTTCTATCAACGGCTTACTTAATAGCGATTTTACACCCATGAGCGATGATGTTCGCTATGAAGAAGTGGATTTCGAACAAAAACTTATAAAAGAATCTTATTTTGAATTTGAAACCAATGATCTTGATAAAACCTATAATTCTATCTTAAGATATGTAAAAACTAATCGTGGGTTTATTCAAAGTGATAATGCAAATAAATCCTATGCTAGGCATTCTAGAAACTTGATTATTCGTGTTCCTACTAGTAATTTTCAAAAAACGATTGACTCAATATCAACATTAGTCGATTTTTTTGACACGAAGCGTATTACTCTAAAAGATGTTACTGAAGAGTTTATCGATTTAGAAGCTAGGCTTAAAGCAAAATTAGAGTTAGAAAAAAGGTATTTAGAGCTGCTATCTAAAGCAAAAAATGTAAAAGAAATGCTTGAAATAGAACGCGAGCTATCACATATTCGAGAAGAAATTGAAGCAAAGCAAGGTCGTCTAAAATACTTAAACGACAAAGTTTCATTAAGCACTTTAAACGTTGAGTTCTATAAAATATCTGCCGAAACTGGTGTAACAACATCTTATGGTAGAAAAATGTGGAACGCTATTCAATCTGGATTTAATGGTCTTTCAATTTTCTTTTTAGGCCTTCTAAATATTTGGCCATTTATTATTATTTTATTAGTGGCTGCTTATTTAATAAGAAAGCAACTAAGAAAAAAACGAAAAAAATAATGTTATGAAAAACTTTTTGAAAAAGAAATTCTTAGTTCCTTTATTGGCTATCGGTCTTTTTTTAACTGGAACTGCTTTTCAAAGTGACTTTTTTGAAATTGCGAAGCAAATAGAAATTTTCACCACCATGTTTAAAGAGGTTAACATGAATTATGTTGACGAAACAAATCCTGGTGATTTAATGGATACTGCTATAAAAAGTATGCTAAAGGACCTAGACCCTTACACTGTTTTTTTTAACGAACAAGATGTTGAGGCTTCTAGAATAAACAATACAGGCGATTATACAGGAATTGGGGCAAGTGTGAAAACATTAAAAGACAAACTTGTAATTATTGAACCTTATAAAGATTATCCTGCTGACCAAGCTGGATTAAAAGCTGGAGACGAAATTATTAAGGTTGAAGACATAACCGTAGCGTCTTTTAAAGAAAATGCTGGTGATTTATTGCGTGGTGCTCCTGGGTCAAAAGTAAATGTTACATATATTCGTCAGGGTAAAACAAATACAGCTACAATTACTCGTCAAGAAGTTGAAGTTGGTGCTGTTCCTTTATACGATATGATTGACGAAAATACTGGTTATATAGCATTATCTAAATTTACAAGAACAGCTTCTAGAGAAACCGGAAATGCACTTAAAGAATTAAAGGCAGAAGGAGCAAAATCTATAGTTTTGGATTTAAGAGGAAATCCAGGGGGCTTGCTACTTGAAGCAGTGAATATTGTTAATTTGTTTGTTGAAAAAGGGCAATTAGTAGTAACTACTAAATCGAAAGTAGATAAGTATAATAAAACCTATTATACCCAAAATCAACCCATCGATTTAGAAATCCCATTGGTGGTTTTAATAGATGAGGGAAGTGCTTCGGCTAGTGAGATTGTTTCTGGTTCACTACAAGATCTTGATAGAGCTGTGGTGGTTGGTGTGCGAAGTTTTGGTAAAGGTTTGGTGCAAAGGCCTAAGCAACTTACTTATGGTACTCAAATTAAAGTTACTATTTCAAGATATTACACACCTTCTGGTCGCTGTATTCAAGCTTTAGATTATTGGAATAGAGATAAAGATGGTAATGCTGTTCGTGTAAAACAAGATAATTTTAACGAGTTTAAAACAAAAAATGGTCGCTCTGTTTTTGACGGTGGAGGTATACAGCCAGATATAGTCATTGAAGATGCTAAACCTTCAACAATTACGAAAGCAATTGTTGGTGGTGATTATATTTTCAACTTTGCCACAAATTATTATTACAATAATTCTGTGGATGATTTAATGTCTTTTAAATTTTCTGATTCAGACTTTAAAGATTTTAAAAATTATTTAAAGACTACTAATTTTGATTTTAAAACAAAAACTGAAAATCAGCTTAGTGAATTAATGGTAATAGCTAAAAGTGAGGGATTGGACGAAACCCTTGAAAATGACTATTCTAAACTCATTTCATCCTTAAAATCTTACAAAACCCAAGCAGTTGACGAAAATAAAAGCCAGTTAACCTCATTATTAGAAAATGAAATTATTAAAAGATATTTTTACAGGGAAGGGCTTCATAAGTACTATTTAACCCATAATAATGAAATTAAAAAGGCCGTTGAAGTGCTAAGTGATGCAAATACTTATAAAAGCTATTTAAACTAGTTTTTATTGTATCTCTAAGAATTTTTAAGATTATGATTAAAAAAATTCTATACATATTCTTACTGTTTAGTAACATCTTATTTGCTCAAACCGAGTTAAAACATGAGGTGTATTTTGATACTGATGAGTATGAGGTTTCTGATATTGAGGATAATAGATTACTTCTTTTTATTAGAGACATTCAAAATCAAGACATTGCCAAAATATCCATTTATGGATTTTGTGATGATATTGGAAGTGATTCTTACAATCTTCAGTTATCACAACAACGTGCAAATGCGATAAAATCCATTTTTTCTGAACACGAAATTGACAATACGCTTATAAGCAACGTAGATGGAAAGGGAGAGGTGCTTTTAAAAACCGTTAATACCGTTGATGCAGATGTTATTAGAGGTTTAAATCGTAAAGTTGAAATAATAGCTTATGTATATATTCCTCCTCGTCCTGAAGTTATTAAGGAAGAAGAAACTATGGAAAGCGCTTTAAAAGGCGATTTGAAAGTTGGAGATAAAGTGGTTTTAGATAACATTTTATTTAAAACAGGTTATAGTGAAATATTGCCTGAATCTATGGAAACCCTTGAAAAAATTGCTGTACTACTAAACGAACGGAGTGATGTTTATTTTACCATTCAAGGACATGTGTGTTGTACAAAAAACACTCTGGATGCTGTAGATAGAAAAACAAAAAAACGAAACCTATCTGAAGCCAGAGCGCGTTATATTTACTATTATTTATCTCGGAAAGGTGTGAGTAAAAAACGTATGCGCTACGAAGGTATGCGTCGAAAATATCCTTTAGGTGGTGATCCAAAATACGACAGGCGCGTAGAAATTTTAGTGACTAGGATTATTAATAATGATGATAAGTAATTAAAGTTTCCTTATCATAGCAACATGAGGTATGCCATCTTCAAGGTACTCCTCTCCTATTTCCTTAAACCCTAAATTATTGTAGAATTTTTTCAAATAAGTTTGTGCGGAAAGTTTTATTGTAGTTTCATTAAAATTATCTTTTACAGCTTTCATTGAGGCTTCCATAATATCATAGCCATATTTATGTTGGCGTTTATCCTTACTCACCACTACCCTGCCAATGCTAGCTTCTTTAAAATAGTCACCTGGTTTAAAAACACGCGTATAAGCCACAATATTGTTGTCTTTTTTTCCTATAACATGTAGTGCTTTTTCGTCTTTTCCGTCAAGGTCTTGGTATACACAATCTTGTTCAACCACAAATACTTCGCTTCTTAGCTGAAGTAATTCATACAACTCTTTTGTTGTAAGTTCTTGAAAGGTTTTAGTGGTTATTTTTAGCATAATTTACTTTACAAATATTATCAATCTTGTACTATCACATCTTTATCATCACATTTACCAAATTCTGGTTGAATGTTCACATGATTAATTTCAAATTTATGGAATAATAACTCTTCTATAGTATGAAGTATGTCATCAAATTCAGATAACGTGATATTATTATGAAAATCTATATGCGCTTCAAAATGTATCTCCTCTTCGTTTAGTTGCCACACGTGAATGTGATGCGCATGTTTTATTCCTTCTAAAGCATTAATTTCTTTTACAATTTTATCTATTGGAATATCTTCTGGTGTAAACAACATCAACACCTTAGTTGATGATTTTAATAAATCGTAACCCATCCAAATTAAATATATAGCAATTAAAAAAGTTAATACGCTATCTACCCAAAACACATCGTAAAATTTCATTAACAAACCGCCTACTAATACAGCCACACTTGCCATCATATCCGTAAGTAAGTGTAAATACGCGCTTTTTAGGTTCATATTTATTTCAGAATCTTTTTTTAATAAAAGCACACTAAAACCATTTCCTAAAATTGCAATTGTGGAAAGCCATATAACTAATCCTGATTCAATTTCTTGTGGATTCTGAAAGCGTTCAATTGCTTCAATAATTAATAAAACTGCTACTATAATAAGTGTAGAGGCATTAATAAAAGCCGCTAATATTTCGGCACGCTTATAACCAAATGTTTTTTGGAGAGATGCTTTTCTTTTCGCTAATTTATTAGCTATATAACTCACTACTAATGAAATAACATCACTAAAATTATGTAAGGCATCACTTAAAAGTGCTAAACTCCCAGAAATAACACCACCAATTACTTGTGCTGCAGTAATTAGAATATTTAAAAAAATAGTAATTAATAGGTTTCTACCTTGTAAATTTCCATGATTATGATGAGAATGATTATGCGAATGCGAGTGACCCATTGTATGCTAATTTTGGATTGTTATTAGCAAGATGTTGCAGGAATTTTATTTACACGATTTTGGTGTCTTCCTCCTTCAAACTCAGTGTTTAAAAAAGTGTCAACCATTTGTAAAGCTTGTGGGATAGCTGTATATCTTGCTGGAATGCATAATACATTAGCATTGTTATGTTGTCTGGTTAACTCAACAATTTCTTTGTTCCAACATAAACCAGCTCTAACCTCTTGATATTTATTAGCTGTCATAGCCACACCATTTGCACTTCCACAAATTAGGATTCCGAAGTCAGCAGATTTATTAACCACATCTTTAGCAACAGGATGTACAAAATCAGGATAATCTACACTATCGTTACTATCTGTTCCGTAATTAGTTACCTCTATTCCTTTAGATTTAAGAAGTTTAATAATAGCAAATTTATAATCGGTTCCTGCGTGATCGTTTCCTATAGATATTTTCAAAATTAGTTGTTTTAATTAGTTATATTTTTGACACAATAATAAGACGATGTTTAATTAAAAAAGATGCATTTTAATTGTATTTCATCTTGGTTATAAAATTACAAAATATAAACATGGGCTTTTTAAAGTTGTTAGTTACTTTTTAAATAATTGTTAATATCTCATCATTACTTCTAATAACTAATATTTTATTATTTCAATTTTTTTTACAAGTAGAAATCTGTTTTTAAAATCCAAATTTAATTGTTGTTAGAAGTTGCATTTTTGTTAACTAATAAAATGTGGTTACGAACAAAAAAAGCTTAAATATTTATGAGTTTTAAGTTGTTTATATCTATAATATGTAGTTGTTAACTAAACTATTTAAATTATTAATTATAAAGGGTTTACTATACTAACAACTTGTTAATTACATTTAAATAAAGAGAAGATAACTTAACATCAAAGAAATAATTAAAAAAGTTATTGTAGTAGTTAACAAGCAATAATAATCACCATTTTTATTTTAAATTTTAAAAAAGAAATAGTTATTATATTATTAAATGTGAATAAGTCAATTTTTAAAATAATCTATTTAAATTTTAAATGTTAGCTTTGCATAAACTTAATACACCTTCTTCACTTAAATATTAAGTTTAAAAATTAATAGATTCCTTAACTTCAAGGAATAGAATATGATAAAAAAATAAATGACAAGAAAGAAAAGAAAAAAGAATTCTAAACAAATACATAACCTTACAGATAGTATCCACACAATTCTTAAAGTAGATAGAAATAAATCTTTTAATTACAAACAAATAGCTGCTAAGCTTGGTGTAAACGATGCTAGTAGTAGAAATCAAATTATTAAAACTTTACATCGCTTAAAAGCGAAAGATGAAATAGAAGAAGTTGATCGTGGAAAATTTAAAGCTATCGTTTCATCTGAATATCATACAGGTATTTTTGACGCCTCAGCAAGAGGATCAGGTTATGTAATATGTGAAGATTTTGAAGACGATATTTTTATCGCTTCAAATAATGTAAATAAAGCACTTCATGGCGATGAAGTAGAATTATATGTTTATAAACGCAGAAAAAGAGGAAAACTTGAAGGAGAAATCACACAAATAATTTCCAGACATAAAACCGAGTATGTTGGTGTAATACAAAAACATAAAAATTATGCGTTTGTGGTACCAGATAGTAATAAAATGTATGTCGATGTATTTGTACCACTTAATAAAACACTCAATGCCGAAGATGGTGATAAAGTACTTGTGAAACTTGTAGATTGGCCAGAAAAACAAGATTCGCCAACAGGAAAAGTGATTAAAGTACTTGGTAAACCAGGAGAACATAACACCGAAATTCATTCTATTTTAACAGAGTATGGATTACCTTATGAGTTCCCTCATGAAGTAGAAGACTATGCTAATAAACTAGACACATCCATTCAAGAAGATGAAATAAAAAAGCGTCGTGATATGCGTGATGTGTTGACTTTTACTATAGATCCTAAAGACGCAAAAGATTTTGACGATGCTTTATCGTTTCAAGTACTAAAAAATGGTAATTACGAAGTAGGAATTCATATTGCAGATGTATCACATTATGTAAAAGAAGGAACTATTTTAGATGATGAAGCTTACGAACGTGCTACTAGTGTGTATTTAGTAGATAGAGTAGTGCCAATGCTTCCTGAAGTATTATCGAATAATGCATGTTCATTAAGACCTAACGAAGAAAAATATACCTTTTCTGCAGTGTTTGAGATGAACAATAAGGCAGAAATAAAAAACCAATGGTTTGGACGTACAGTAACATATAGTGATGCTCGCTTTGCTTACGAAGAAGCGCAAAGTATTATTGAGACCAAAACTAATGAAATACCTAAAGAAATTTCATTAACAGGAAAAGCTTATAAAACCGATCAAGCTATTGCTGACGCTACTTTAAAGTTAGACGAACTTGCTAAAATCATGCGCAAAAAGCGAATGGGTGATGGTGCAATATCGTTTGATAAAGTAGAGGTGAAGTTTAACTTAGATGAAACCAACAACCCAGTTGGTGTATTTTTTAAGACTAGTAAGGATGCTAATAAATTGATTGAGGAATTTATGTTATTAGCTAATAAAAAAGTAGCAGAATTTATAGGTAAACAATCACCTAAAAAAACATTTATTTATCGTGTCCACGACGAACCAAATGATGAAAAACTTGCTGCTTTACAAAACATTGTTGGTCGTTTTGGTTACAAATTAAATTTTAAAGATAGAAAGACTACAACAGCTTCTTTAAATAATTTATTAAAAGAAGTAAATGGAAAAAAAGAACAAAATTTAGTAGATACACTTGCTATTAGAAGTATGAGTAAAGCTGAGTACACAACACATAATATTGGTCATTATGGTTTAGCGTTCGATTATTACAGTCATTTCACATCGCCTATTCGACGTTACCCAGATGTTATGGCTCATAGATTATTACAGCATTATTTAGATAAAGGAAAATCTGCAAGCGAAGAAGTGTATGAAGAAAAATGTCAACACTCCTCTAACATGGAATATCTCGCTACTAAAGCAGAGAGGGATTCTATAAAATACATGCAAATTAAATTTATGCAAGACCATCAAGACCAAGAGTTTGTTGGAGTAATTTCAGGTGTGACTGATTGGGGTATTTATGTAGAAATAATAGAAAATAAGTGCGAAGGTATGGTAAGAATTAGAGATATTAAAGATGATTATTACCAATTTGATCAGGATGAATACGCATTAATTGGTCAAGCTACCAAAAACATGTATCAATTAGGTGATGAGGTTGTTGTTAAAGTAAAGCAAGCCGATTTAGTAAAAAAACACCTTGATTTTTCTTTAATTGGAAAAAGAGAAGATGTTTAATATAATAAATACTAAATGGTATAGTTATTGATTTAGAACCCTCAAAACAAACAAAACACAATCAAAATGAAAAATATCTTAGTAACAATTGCATTTTTAATCACAACAATCACTTTTTCTCAAAGCGAGATAACAAAAAACATTGGTGAATTTTCCGAACTAAAAGTTTACGATTTAATAGAGGTAGAGCTTATTAAATCAAACAAAAATGAAGCTGTCATCACTGGTAGAAATAAAAATGATGTGGTGATTTTAAATAAAAATGGGAAGCTTAAAATTAGAATGAATCTAGAAGAAAGCTTTGATGGTGATAACACCAATGTAAAATTATATTACACAAGTATTGATATTATTGATGCAAACGAAGGTGCAAAAATAAGGTCTAACGATAAAATTAAACAATACGAAATAGAGTTAAGAGCTCAAGAGGGAGGTGAAATTAATCTAGAATTAAAAGTAACTACAGCAGATATTAAATCTGTAACAGGAGGGGTTATACAAACTTCAGGAAAAGCGCAAAGCCAAGATATTTCTATTAGTACTGGAGGTGTTTACAAAGGCAAGGATTTAAAGACTGAATCTACTGAAATTGCGATTAGAGCTGGAGGAGAAGCGGATGTTAATGCAACAGATATATTAGATATTAAAATTAGAGCTGGAGGCGATGTATTTGTTTATGGAGACCCTAAAACAGTAAATAAAAGTAAAGCCTTAGGAGGAAGAATTAAGCACATGGATTAATTTCCTTAGCATCTTTTATTATATTTGTTACAACTTCAAAATGCTGAATATTTATTCGGCATTTTTATTACAAATTACATGATAGAAGACATACAAGCAGCCATTCCTTTAGGTTTTTTCTTAGCCTTTATGATAGGTCCTGTTTTTTTTGTTCTTATTGAAACCAGTGCTACAAAAGGATTTCGCGCAGCAGTAGCGTTTGATATTGGTGTTATTGTTGCTGATGTTTTCTTTATATGTTTAGCGTATTTTAGTAGTTTTCAATTGTTGGAAAACTTAAGTAATCAACCAGGTTTGTTTGTTTTTGGTGGGATGATTATTACAGTTTATGGTATAATTATCTTTCTTAAAAAACCAAAACGTTCCACTAACGAAGCCAGTGAATTGGTCTTTACAAAAACAAATTATTTAGGATTATTTATTAAAGGTTTTTTGCTAAACTTCATAAATATTGGTGTTCTAGTATTTTGGTTAGGTATAATTATTATCACTGGACCAAGTCTTGAAAATGACTTTAACAGGTTTGCAACTTTCTTTGGCACTATGATATTAGCCTATTTTGTTACAGATTTGTTTAAAATATTACTAGCAAAGCAACTAAAGAAAAAGCTTACTCCGGAGCGCATTTTAAAAGTAAAAAAGCTTTTAGGCCTTATTCTAGTTATATGTGGCTTAGTACTTATTGTAAAAGGGTTTTTACCGAAAGATCAGCTAAATCCTCAGAATTTAATAGAAGATATTGGGTAATAAAAAACCCTCAAGTTTCCTTGAAGGTTTTTTGAGGCGTCTAGCGGATTCGAACCGCTGTACAAGGTTTTGCAGACCTCTGCCTAGCCACTCGGCCAAGACGCCTTATAGGACAGCAAATGTAAAAAAAATAAAGTTTTCACACTATTAACACTTACTTTTTTCGTTTTTCGGCCATTTTAATCGTTACCATTTCAACGTCTCCACCAATGGGCGGATTTAATTTACTTACACAGACAGTGGCTTTGTTCACTAAAGCATCTTCATTAAATATGCGTGATAAAATGCGTTTTGCAACGGTTTCAAGTAAATGAGAAGGTTTTTTCATTTCCTCTCTTATAATACGATTTAAAAACACATAGTCAACGGTATCACTCAATTTATCAGTTTTAGCTGATGTTTGTAAATCTGCTTCTACCTCTAAATCTACACGATAATCACTACCTATTTTAGTTTCTTCTGCCAAACACCCATGATGTGCAAAAACCCTAATATTTTCAACTTTAATAATTCCCAAAACAAAATATTTTCAGCAAATATATTACACTAATATTTAATAACTTTGTCTTTTATTTTTAAAGATGTCTGAAGAAACCAAATCACTCAATTTTATTGAGCACATTATAGAAGAAGATTTAAAAAACGGAATGCCTAAAAATCATTTACGTTTTCGTTTTCCACCAGAGCCAAATGGCTATTTGCATATTGGTCATACAAAAGCTATTGGCATTAGTTTTGGCTTAGGTGAAAAGTATAATGCACCTGTAAATCTTCGTTTTGATGATACCAATCCAACCAAAGAAGAGCAAGAATACGTTGATGCCATTAAGCGCGATATAGCTTGGTTAGGATATAAATGGGAAAATGAACTATATTCATCGGACTATTTTCAACAGCTGTATGATTGGGCGGTTCGAATGATTAAAGATGGGAAAGCTTATGTCGACTCACAATCAAGCGAAGCGATGGCAGAACAAAAAGGAACACCAACCCAAGTTGGAACTAATAGTCCGTATAGAAATAGAAGCGTAGAAGAAAACCTAGATTTATTTGAGCGCATGAAAAACGGAGAGTTTCCTGCTGGAACACACGTACTTCGTGCTAAAATAGACATGGAAGACCCAAACATGTTGATGCGTGATCCAATAATGTATAGAGTAATGCACGCTCATCACCACAGAACAGGAAACGATTGGTGTATTTACCCAATGTACGACTGGACACATGGCGAGAGCGATTATATTGAGCAAATATCACACTCGCTATGCTCATTAGAATTTAAACCCCATAGAAAACTTTACGATTGGTTTAAAGAGCAAGTATATGACTATAGTTCAGAAAAATATCCACTTATCCCAAAACAACGAGAATTTGCTAGATTAAATCTTAGCTACACCATTATGAGTAAGCGAAAGCTGCTTAAATTGGTAGAAGATGGTGTGGTATCGGGTTGGGACGACCCACGAATGCCAACTATTTCTGGCCTACGACGACGAGGCTATACACCAAATTCTATTAGGAAATTTATAGAAAAAGTTGGTGTGGCTAAACGCGAAAACGTGATTGATGTATCACTGTTGGAGTTTTGTATTCGTGAAGATTTAAACAAAACTGCACCTCGTGTGATGGCTGTTCTAGACCCTGTTAAAGTAACAATTACAAACTATCCAGAAGGAAAAGAAGAATGGTTGGAAGCTGAAAATAATCCAGAAGATGAAGGCGCAGGAACTCGAAAAGTACCTTTTTCGAGGGAAATTTATATCGAAAAAGAGGATTTTAAGGAAGAAGCAGGAAATAAATTTTTTAGGCTAAAACTTGGAGGTGAAGTACGTTTAAAAAACGCATACATCATCAAAGCAGAAAATGTTATAAAAGATGCCGAAGGTGATATTACAGAAATACATTGTACATATTCTGAAGACACATCTAAAAAAGTAAAAGGTACTTTGCATTGGGTGTCTATAAAACATGCTATAAAAGCCGAGGTTAGAGAATACGACAGATTATTTATGGATGAATCTCCAGATAGCCATCCAAACAAGGATTTTATGGAGTTTATCAATCCAAATTCTTTAAAAACCATTAATGCTTTTGTTGAACCAAGTTTAGCTAACGTTAAGATTGGAGAACGATTCCAATTTCAGCGTTTAGGGTATTTTAATGTAGATGATGACTCAAAACCTGATGCATTAGTGTTTAATAAAACGGTAGGTTTACGTGATTCTTGGGCTAAGCAGAAACCAAAGCAAAATAACACTCAAAATCAACCTAAACCTCAACAACCCCAACAACAACGCAAGGCGATAAATGTGATTCAGCAATTAGGTAAGAAATACACCAATCTTCCTGAAGAAAAGCAATTAAAAGCGAAAGCTGAGATACAAGCATTGGCGAAAAATGTTGCTTATGATGAGCTCGAGCCATTATTTGGAACTGCTGTTAAAAAAGCAGGAACTCGCATTGCTATCATGATAGTGCTAAAGGAGATGCTTAAAGAGGGCTTAGAAAAAAACGATGCCATTAAGGAGTTTGTAGAAAAAGCGTTAGAAGATAGGAATGAGTTATTGGTGGCTGAAGCCAAAGCTATTTAATAGAAAATTTAGAGTAATAAAAAACCTCGAAGCGATAGCATCGAGGTTTTGTTTTTTAGCTTAAAAAGAATATTAATTACTTTTCCTTTTTATCGTTTTTATTTTTCATTGCCTCACCAATTTGGTTACTAGCAGTAAAACTAGCGACCATATCATTTAGCATATTACTTCCTGCTTGAGGTGAGTTGGGTAACAAGATTAAGTTGCTGTTTGTTTCACCACCAATAGCTTGTAAGGTGTCATAATGTTGTGTCACCACAATTAATGCAGATGCTTCTTGAGAGTTAATCCCAACCTTGTTAAGCACTTCAACAGATTCTTCCAAACCACGAGCAATTTCACGACGTTGGTCTGCAATACCCTGACCTTGTAAACGCTTACTTTCAGCTTCAGCCTTCGCTTTCTCAACTATAAGAATACGAGCAGCATCACCCTCAAACTGTGCTGCTATTTTTTCACGCTCTGATGCATTAATTCTGTTCATTGCCGCTTTTACTTGTGCATCAGGGTCTATATCAGTAACTAGTGTTTTAATAATATCAAAACCATAATCAGACATAGCATCGTTCAATTCCGCTTTTACAGCCAAAGCGATATCATCTTTTTTAACAAATACGTCATCAAGCTTCATTTTAGGCACTTCAGCACGAACCACATCAAACACATAGCTTGTAATTTGGTCGTGAGGATAATCTAGCTTATAAAATGCATCGTACACTTTATCGCGTATTACTTTGTACTGTACAGAAACTTTTAAGCGCACAAACACATCATCTAAAGTTTTCGTTTCTATAATTACATCTAGTTGTTGAATTTTTAAACTTAGTTTTCCAGCAATTCGATCAACTAAAGGGATTTTTAATTGCAATCCAGAATGGCGTATACTTTGAAATTTACCAAAACGCTCAATAACAGCAGCAGTTTGCTGTTTGACAATAAAAAATGCAGAAATTAAAATTATTAGTCCAAAAAAGACAATAGGTATAAAAACAAACTGTTCCATAACAAGAATATTAAATGGTTAGAAAATAAATGAATACTAAATTAAGTTATATTTGTTTCCGAACGATTAAAAATCCTATGAAAAACAAACAACTTACCTTATTAGTAGTACTAAGTGTGCTTTTTGTTACAATTACACAAGCACAGCATAAAAGTTTCAATATTAAAAATGGATTTGGTATAGGTGGAGGTATTAGTCTGTTTGATATTAAAACAGATAATTTTACTACAACTAGAGGAAATGGTTTTGTTGTTGCTCTTGCCGCAACAGTTGATATTCCAAACCGATGGTATAATGTAAGTTATGGTATGCAAATTTCTGAAAGTACCTTAGAAATTTCTGGCAGAATGACTGATGATGTTGCTGGTAACGAGCAAATAGAATATAAACTAACGGCAGCTCAATTAGGTTTTTTCTTCCATACAAAAGTTATAGGAAATAATTTCACAATTGATGCTGGGCCTCAATTACAATATAATGGCGATTTAGAATTAAAAAATAGCCAACAGGAAGGATATTATATTAATGGTTACGATGACTTAGCAGCACCAGATATTACAGAAATATCTAGATTTAATATCAATGGAGTGTTTGGAGCTACTGCTGGTTTTGGATCGTTAAGGCTAAAAGCACAGTACATCTATGGGTTTTTGAATATGTTTGATAAACTTAACGATAACCTTAACCAAAATGCGACTTTTAAAGGCAACCCAGAAACAATAATGCTTACCGCAATATTTACATTTTAATAAATAAGATAAAGCCTATTTTACCTTTACTATTTATAGTAAAATGGATATTAATTAATCTGTGCGATAGCTAATTCTATTCTTCTTACAGCAGCATCTCGACCAATTAAAAACATGATTTGAAACAGATCTGGACCTTTGAGATCTCCTACTAGCGCTAATCGAAGTGGTTGCATAACTTTTCCAAATCCAATGCCTTTTTTGGTAATCCACTCTTTAATTTCTGTTTGAAGATTTTCTGCAGATGCCACTTCAATATTATTTATTACAGAAACCAATTCCTTCATGATAGAATCAGTATCATCTTTCCATGCTTTTTTTGCTGATTTTTCAACATAAGATTTTGGTGCCTCAAAAAAGAAACTACTTAACTCCCAAAAGTCACTAATAAAAGTAGCTCGTTCTTTAACCAATCCAACAACCATTGATATATAGTTTACATCTATGGATGCAAGTTCAGGTCGTGATGCTTTAAATTCCATCGCTAATTCATCATTATCGTAATTCTGCATATAATGATGATTAAACCACTTAATTTTCTCTGGATCAAAACGCGCTCCAGATTTATGGACACGCTCTAAATCAAAAGCATTAATGAGTTCATTTAAACTAAAAATTTCTTGTTCAGTTCCGGGGTTCCATCCTAAAAAGGCTAAAAAATTCACCATAGCCTCTGGAAAGTAACCATCTTCCTTATAGCCTCTTGAAATCTCTCCAGATTTAGGGTCTTTCCATTCTAAAGGAAACACTGGGAATCCAAGTTTATCCCCATCACGTTTACTTAATTTTCCTTTTCCAGTTGGTTTTAAAATCAATGGTAAATGTGCAAATTCAGGCATTTCATCTTGCCAACCAAGTGCTTGATACAAACTAATATGTAAGGGCAAAGAGGGTAACCATTCTTCACCACGAATTACGTGTGTAATTTTCATTAAATAATCATCAACAATATTTGCTAAATGATAGGTTGGCATCCCGTCAGATTTGAATAATATTTTGTCATCAAGAAGTTCAAGCCTAAAAGATTGAGTGCCTCTTATTAAGTCACGAGTTGTTATTGATCCTTGTGAACCTTGGGTTTTTGGGTCTAACATTTTAAATCGAATCACGTAATCATCACCATTAGAAATTCTACTATTTGTTTCCTCTTCTGAAAGAGAAAGAGAGTTTTTAAAGCGTTTTCTATTACTTAAATTATATATAAAAGTTTCTCCTCTAGCCTCTGATTCAGTTCTGTATTCTGTTAATTCCTCAGTGGTATCAAATGCATAATAAGCACGTCCGCTTTTAACCAATTGATCCGCATATTGCTTGTACAATTGCTTACGTTCACTTTGTCTGTAAGGGCCAAATTTTTCATTTCTCCCTGGACCTTCATCAAATGGGATTCCACACCAATTAAAAGATTCCACAATGTAATCTTCAGCACCTTCAACATATCTGTTTTGGTCTGTATCCTCAATACGTAACACAAAAGTTCCGTTGTATTTTTTTGCGAACAAGTAATTAAAAAGAGCGGTTCTTACACCACCAATATGTAAAGGCCCTGTTGGGCTTGGTGCAAAACGCACACGAACATTTTTACTCATGAATCTTGTTTAAGATTACAAAGATAAAACGATAATTATTAAAAGAAAGATTCTAGATAGAAATCATTTCTCGTGGTACTCGCTTATTCATTATGGCGAACCACAAAGGCGGAAATAAGGCTAAAACCATAGATGTTGGATAGCCATAAGGTAACTGCGGGCTGTTTTCATGACATTCTAAAACCTGATATTTTTTTGAAGACCTAAAATGGTGATCGCTATGTCGTGTGAGTTCATAGAGCAAGATTCTACCAATGACATGGTTGGAATTCCACGAATGTATTTCTTTAACGCGCTCGTAGCGACCAGACTCTTTTTTCTTCCTCAACAAGCCATAATGCTCAATATAGTTAACAGTTTCCAAGAGCAAAAACCCAACAAATGCAGCTATAACAGCAAATAATAAAGCTGTTTTTCCAAAAACAAAAAACACTACGATCAAGTATATGGCTTGAAGAATCGAATACCAAAGCATATCATTTCGAAATGAAAAAAAAGAAAGGTTATAATTACTCAGTAATCGCTTTTGAATTTTCCATGCACTAAAGTATTGTCTAATAGTTGATGTTAACCAAAAGGAATATACAGTTTGTTTGAATCTTGCGGTTGCAGGATCTTCCTTGGTCGCTGCATGCAAATGATGTCCAAAATTGTGTTCTATATAAAAATGCATATACAGTGATGGTAGGAGTAAGGCTTTACCAATAAAGCGTTCTTTTGAGGCTTGTCTGTGACCAAGTTCGTGAGCCACATTAATACCGTTTCCACCCAAAACAATACCAACCGACAGTACCAATCCAACAAATTCATAGGATTCAAAACCATAACTTGACACTTCTAACAATGCCCAAACTAGTAACCCATAAACAATAGGTAGGTTTAAATAGAGCAACCAATCAAAAAGTGGATTAATGGCTCTAGACGACACTTCTTCATTAGAAAAATTACTATTTTCTTCTTTAAGAATTAGCTCTAAAATTGGTATAAGGACAAAAATATAGATAGGTGTTAAAAACAACCAAAATCCTTTAAAATATAACCCAATAATGACGCTTAAAGGAACAGATAAGGCTGATAGGTATTTTAAATCTCTCATTATTACTACAAAAAACCGATTGATAACGTCGGTTGTCGACTTTAACAGAATGTTATAAATAAATTATAACACAAGTTAACAATAAAATTGTAGATTTATTAGTTGAAACTATTAAAAACAGGCTATTGAGCAACTTTAATAACATACAAAACAAGCTTGAAGCGTTTATTAAAAAGTATTACACCAACGAACTTATAAAAGGAACTATTTTATTTTTCGCAATTGGGTTACTCTATTTTTTAATAACGTTGTCAATTGAATATGCGTTATGGTTAAGCCCAATAGGAAGAACGGTATTGTTTTGGGTGTTTGTAATTGTTGAGTTAGCCTTGTTTATTAGGTTTATTTTAAAACCAATTTCTAAGTTGTTTAAATTTCAAAAAGGGATTGACTATTTAGATGCTTCTAAAATTATTGGGAATCATTTCCCAGAAGTTAACGATAAGTTAGTCAATGTGCTTCAATTAAAGGAAAACTCAAAAGAGTCGGAGCTTTTATTGGCAAGTATTGAGCAAAAGGCGATAGAGTTGAATCCAATTCCTTTTAAACTAGCCATCAATTTTAAAAGTAATGTTAAGTATTTAAAGTATGCAGCAATTCCGTTGTTAATTATTTTATTGTCCTTTATATCAGGGAAATATGATTGGTTTAGTGATAGTTATGAGCGCGTAATAAATTATAAAACAGCTTATGAACCACCAGCACCTTTTCAATTTTTTGTAGTAAATGATAGTCTAAAAGCATTAGAAAACGATGATTTCACTCTTGTTGTTCAAACCGAAGGCGAAGTTATTCCTGATAATGTTCAAATAAGTTACAATAACGAAACGTATTACTTAAAGCAGATTAACCCTGGAGTGTTTGAATACATATTTGCACAACCCAAAGAAGCTATAAATTTTCATTTACTAGCCAATGAGGTTGTGTCCAGAGACTATAATTTAGAAGTGATTAATACACCAATACTTTTAAGCTTCGATTTGGTACTTGATTATCCAACGTACACCAAAAAACAAGACGAAATTCTTAAAAGTAATGGGAATGCTATAGTACCTCAGGGCACAAAGGTTATCTGGAATTTAAAAACAAAATCAACAGAAAATGTGGTTTTAAGCACACCAGATTCATTAGTAAAGTTTAATGGTGAAAATGATGTATTCCAGCTATCGAAACGCTTATACAAATCACTAGATTATAGCCTTCATACAAGCAATAAGAGCTTAAAGGACTATGAAAGTTTGGCCTTTTCAATTAATGTAATTAGAGATCAATACCCAGAGCTTAATGTAAAAATGGAACAAGACTCTACTGATAGTCAAACACTTTATTTTTATGGACAAGTAAGTGACGATTATGGTTTGAGTAAGCTACAGTTAGTGTATTATCCAAGTAATTCTGAAGACGATAAAAAAACAGAAAAGCTAACGGTATCAAGCTCTAATTTTGATGAATTTGTTAGTGTATTCCCTAATCAATTAAACCTAGAAGAAGGTGTTAGCTACGACCTATATTTTGAGGTGTTTGATAATGATGCTATAAGCAACTACAAGAGCACCAAGAGTAATGCATTTTCATATAGAAAGCTTACCAAAGATGAAGTTGAGCAAGAACAGCTAAAAGAACAAAGTGAAACCATTGATGATTTAAATAACTCACTTGAGAAGCTAGAAGAACAAGATGAAGAATTAAAAGAGTTTTCTAAAACTCAAAAAGAAAAGTCCGAACTTAATTTCAACGATAAAAAGAAACTAGAAAACTTTCTTAAACGACAGAAGGAGCAAGATGAGTTGATGAAAAATTTTAATAAACAACTCAAAGAAAATCTTCAGGAATTTCAAGAAGACAAGGAAGACCCATTTAAAGAAAGCTTGAAACAACGTTTAGAAGAAAACCAAGAGCAACTTAAAAAGGACGAAGAATTGCTTAAAGAGCTAGAAAAACTTTCCGAGAAAATTCAGAAAGAAGAATTGTCGCAAAAGCTTGAAGAACTCGCAAAACAGAATAAAAACAAAAAAAGAAGCCTTCAACAGTTATTAGAACTTACAAAACGATACTATGTGACCATGAAATCTGAAAAGATTCGTGTAGAGTTAGAGGAATTAGCAAAAGAGCAGGAGAAATTATCTGAAGAGTCAGAAGAAAATAACACTAAGGAAAAGCAAAACGAGTTAAACAAGAAGTTTGAAGACATTCAAAAAGAGCTTGAAGATTTGCGTAAAGAAAATGATAAATTAAGAGAACCTCTAGATGTGCCAAATGATAAAAAGAAAGAAGAGGACATTAAGAAGGAGCAGCAGGAAGCAAGTGAAAACTTAGAAAAAAAAGAAGAAAGCCAAGACCAGCAAAATAAAGAACAACAGCAAAACAACGCTAAGAAAAGCCAAAAAAAAGCAGCTCAAAAAATGAAACAAATGAGCGAGCAAATGCAGCAGTCCATGATGAGTGGAGGCGCCGAACAAATGTCTGAAGACATTGATATGTTACGACAGGTTTTGGATAATTTAGTGTTGTATTCGTTTGATCAAGAAAATGTCATGGATAAGTTTAAATCCATTCAAGTCAATCATAACGAGTATGCTAAATATTTGATTAAACAACAAAGCTTAAGAGAACATTTTGAGCATATAGATGATAGTCTGTTTGCGTTATCCTTACGTCAGCCGACGTTATCTGAAAGCATCAATAAAGAAATCACCGAAGTTTTTTTTAATATAGACAAATCACTAGAACAACTTGCAGAAAACAGATTGTACCAAGGTGTTGCAGCGCAGCAATATGCTGTAACTTCAGCTAATAGTTTAGCAAGCCTGCTAAGCGACATTCTTGATAATATGGAAAACCAAATGAATCCCTCTCCAGGACAAGGACAAGGTGGCGATATGCAGTTACCAGATATTATTATGAGTCAAGAGGAGCTTAATAAGCAAATGGAAGAAGGCTTAAAAAAGAGCGAAGAAGGCCAAAAGAAAGAAGGCGAAAAAGGCAAAGAAGGACAAGAAGGAGAGCAAAAGGAAGGTGAAGGTGAGCAACAAGGTGAAGGTGAGGGCGGAAATAGTGAAGAGTTAAATGGTGAATTGTTTCGAATTTACCAACAACAACAACAATTGCGTCAAGCACTAGAAGATAAGTTAGGAAAAGAAGGAAAAAAAGGCGCAGGAGGTAACTTATTACGTGAAATGGAGTCTATAGAAAATGATTTACTTAATAGAGGATTCACTAATCGAACACTTCAGCGCATGATGAATTTGCAGCATCAACTTTTAAAATTGGAGAACGCGACCTTTCAACAAGGGGAGGATAATAAACGTAAATCTAAAACCAACCAACAACAGTTTAACAACCTTACAAACACACAGCTACAAAACGCAAAACAATATTTCAATACTACCGAGATATTAAATAGGCAAGCCTTACCTTTGCAGCAAGTTTATAAAAAGAAAGTGCAAGAGTATTTTAAAAAAACGAATGATTAGCTTTAATTTCGAAACAGAATTCAATTTACATAATAGTGAAGCATTAGGTGAGTGGATTAGCGAAACTATCCAATCCGAAGGTTGTGAAGAGGGGGATATTAACTATGTCTTTTGTGATGACGAATACCTTCACAAACTAAACGTAGAGTTTTTAAAACACGATACTTTAACTGACATTATAAGCTTTGATTATTCGGTAGGAAAAGAGCTACATGGGGATATTTTCATTTCAATTGAAAGAGTTGAAGAAAACGCACAAGAACTTGGTGTTATTTTCCATACCGAAATTCATCGTGTAATGATTCATGGCATTCTTCATTACTGTGGTTATAAAGACAAAGAGGAAAAGGATAAAATGCAGATGCGTCAAAAAGAAGATTTCTATCTATCGAAGCTTACATAATTCTTAATGTTTGATGTATATTTGCAAACTTTAATTTTACAATTGTTTCACGTGGAACACTTATGAGTTTATTTTTGGATACATACGATGTTATAGTGGTTGGTGGAGGTCACGCAGGCAGTGAAGCTGCTGCTGCTGCCGCCAATATGGGTAGTAAGACCCTGTTAATTACTATGAACCTTCAAAACATTGCGCAAATGTCTTGCAATCCTGCAATGGGCGGAATTGCCAAAGGGCAAATTGTACGTGAAATTGATGCGCTTGGTGGTTACAGTGGTATTGTTAGTGATACGTCAGCTATACAATTTAAAATGCTTAATAAATCTAAAGGGCCTGCTATGTGGAGCCCAAGAGTACAAAGTGACCGTATGCGATTTGCTGAAGATTGGAGATTGATGTTGGAGCAAACACCAAACCTTGATTTTTACCAAGAGATGGTTTCTGGGTTAATAGTAAATAAAGCAAAGGTCGTAGGCGTAAAAACGTCGTTAGGAATTGAAGTGAAAACAAAATCAGTTGTGCTAACTAATGGTACTTTTTTAAATGGATTAATACATATAGGTGATAAAAGTTTTGGTGGCGGAAGAGCTGGTGAAAGAGCTGCAACAGGAATTACCGAACAGTTAGTAGATTTAGGTTTTGATTCAGGTAGAATGAAAACAGGCACACCACCTCGAGTAGATGGACGCTCATTAGATTTTTCTAAAATGATTGAACAGCCTGGTGACCAAAATCCTGAAAAGTTTTCTTATTTAGATATAACTAAGCCATTAAAGGAGCAACGCTCTTGCCATATGACCTATACAAGTCCTGAGGTGCATGATTTGCTTCGTGAAGGTTTTAATCGCTCTCCAATGTTTAATGGAAGAATTAAAAGTTTAGGACCGCGTTATTGCCCATCAATTGAAGATAAAATAAATCGCTTTGCCGACAAAGACAGGCACCAGTTATTTGTAGAACCAGAAGGTTGGAATACGGTTGAATATTATGTTAATGGATTTTCCACATCGCTACCTGAAGATGTTCAGTTTAAAGCATTACGCTCGGTGGTAGGTTTTGAAAATGTAAAATTCTTTAGACCAGGGTATGCAATTGAGTACGATTATTTTCCACCAACACAACTTAAGCACACTTTAGAAACTAAGTTAGTCGAAGGCTTATATTTTGCAGGTCAAATTAATGGTACAACAGGATATGAAGAGGCAGCATCTCAAGGGTTAATGGCAGGTATAAATGCGAGTTTAAAAGTTCAAGAAAAAGAACCTTTCACGCTTAAAAGAGATGAGGCGTATATTGGTGTGTTGGTTGATGATTTAATCACTAAAGGGACAGAAGAGCCTTATAGAATGTTTACGTCACGGGCAGAATATAGAACACTGTTAAGACAAGATAATGCAGATTTAAGACTAACACCTAAAGGTTTCGAACTCGGAATTGCTTCAGAAAAACGCATGAAACGGATGCAAGAAAAGCATGCACAAGCAGAAAATTTCGTTCAGTTTTTTAGAGATACAAGTGTCACTCCAGAGGAAGCCAACCCTGTATTAGAAGCTAAAGATTCAGCTCCAGTAAAGCAGCAGGATAAAATGTTTAAATTGTTTACTAGACCAAACATTACCATTGATGATGTGAGGAAATTCGACGCTGTAGAATCCTATATTCAAGAGAATAATTTAGACGCAGAAGTTATAGAGCAAACAGAAATTCAAGTAAAATATTCAGGATATATTGCGAAGGAAAAGAACAACGCAGATAAGTTAAATAGGTTAGAGCACGTTAAAATTCCAGACAATTTTGACTATTCACAAATTAAATCTATGAGTATGGAAGCTCGCGAAAAGCTTAAAAACATTCAGCCAACATCTATTGCACAAGCTTCAAGAATCAGTGGTGTTTCACCTAATGATATTTCTGTATTATTGGTTTATATGGGACGATAATGATTATATGTTCCACGTGGAACGTCAATATTAAATGAAAGAAATCAAACCCTTTTTAGAAGTAAAAGACCATTCCGTTTCTGGAGAAACGTTTCAATTAATAGTAAATGAAACGTATGGTTTTCTAGAAACTTCGCCACAACCTACAAAAGATCAACTATCTGAATATTACAAAACCGAAGATTATATTTCTCATACTGACTCTAAGAGAAACCTGTTTGAAAAAGCTTATCATTTAGTTCGTAACATTTCGCTTAAGCGTAAAATAACGCTCATAAATTCTTTTAATTCTGAAGAAAAAAAGCTTTTAGATATTGGCTGTGGTACAGGAGATTTTTTAAAAGCGGCTCAAGATAACAATTGGTATGTTTCTGGAATAGAACCAAACCATTCGGCTAGAGATATTGCAAATAAAAAAACGAATAATTCTGTTTTTAATACCGAGAAAATTCAACAGTTTAAAGAGCGTAGTTTTGATGTAATTACACTTTGGCATGTATTAGAGCATTTGCCAAATTTAGAAGAGCAAATAATAACGCTAACGAAATTATTAAAAGCAAATGGAACTTTAATAATTGCTGTTCCAAATTTTAATTGTTTCGACGCAAACTATTATAAAGATTTTTGGGCAGCTTACGATGTTCCCAGACACCTTTGGCACTTCAATCAAAAATCAATTGCAAGTCTTTTTGAAAGGAAAAACATGACCGTTGTAAAAACACTTCCGATGAAATTCGATGCGTATTATGTGAGCTTACTTTCTGAAAAATATAAAACAGGATTCATGAATCCATTAAAAGCTTTTTGGATTGGATTTCGTTCTAATTTAAAAGCTAGACGCTCCAATGAACACTCTTCAATTATATATATCATCAAGAACAAGTAGTTTTTATTTAAAATGCTTTTGTTGGGATATCTAAAGCCGCTTCACACAAACACCTTTAAATTTTATTTAAAGCTCTTAAAACGCTTAATTTAAAGCTATTTTTAATAAATAAATTATATCGAAACGCTGTTTTATAATAGATTTCTCTTATCTATTAGATTAACTATATTTTTGGTAATACCTAAACTTTACTTTTATATTTTTGCGGAATTGTAAAACATATTAAAATGAAAAAATTACTAAGTATTATTATTATAGTTTTGAGCGTAGCTTCTTGTCAGGAATCTCAAAAAATCGGATTTGTAGATAATTCGGTTTTAATAAACGACTACCAAGAGAAAAAAGATATTGAAGCAAACTTAAAAGGTAAAATTGAAGTGTATGAAAAGAGAAGAGATAGTTTAAGTCAAGCATTTCAATTAGATGTAAAAGCAGCAGAAGTAAAAGCTAGAAGTATGTCGCAAGCAAACCTTCAAAAACTGCAACAAGAATTTCAACAGAAAGAACAAATTATTTCTCAACAGCTACAGTTTGAACAGCAGCAAATTGCTCAAGAAAGTCAGTCAAAAAACGATTCACTTATTAAAAAGGTAAGAGATTTTGTTAAGGATTATGGAAAAACAAATGGCTACAGTTTTATACTTGGAAGCAATGAAGCAGGAAGTGTAATGTACGGAACCGAAGAAGTAGATTTAACACAAACGATATTAGATGCGTTAAATGAAGCTTATAAAAAGAAATAGATAAATCATTAAAAATAGTGGAAGCCAAACAGAAATGTTTGGCTTTTTTATTTGGTATAAAAAGAAAACGCTTTGGGGATAACACTTGCTTTAATATCTCCTGTTCCAATTAGCTCACCATCAGCTTGAACGAAAGGAATATTCAATTTGTCTTTACACCTAACAGTAATCGTATTTGTCTTGAGTGTTTCAACTTTTTTAAGTTTCACGATGCTTCCATTAAAAAGTTTCACCAAATTTTTAAGGATATCTAACTTGCTGAAGTTTTTTGCAATACTTATATCGAACAAGCCATCCGTAGGTTTTGTGTATTCTGTTAGCTGCATACCTCCACCAGAATACTTACAAAGCCCAATTAAAACCATCAAACTTTTTGTTTTAATTTTTTGTGAATTAGCATCAACTTCCACATCAAAATTTTTAAACGAAAACAATCCAGAAATTGCCCCAATGAGGTAGGCTAAAGCACCAAAATTTTTATAGCTTCCCACTTTGCTTACCACAGAGCCATCAAATCCAATACCTGCCAAATTATTAAAAAATACTGGAGGTTTTTGGGAGTCTAAAAACTCAATTTTACCCACATCTTGACAAATAATTTTACCACTTTTAATAATGCTAATAGCATCTTCAATATTTCTGGGAATATTATAGGTTTTTACCCAATCATTTCCAGTTCCAATAGGAATAATGCCAACATTTATACTTGAAGTGGCAACTGTAGTTTGAGACATAACACCATTAACCGTATTATGAATGGTGCCATCACCACCAATACAAATAATATCACTAAACCCTTGATTTACAGCAAATTGTACTAATTTAATGTTATGTGCCCCACTGCTTGTAAAATAAAATTCAAACTGAAACCCTTCGCGATTAAGCCGATGTTCTATTTTAGGCCATAGCGTTTTAGCTTTTCCGTTTCCAGAAGTTGGATTAATTATAACGAACCATTTTTTGGAGTTAAACACTTTAAGCAGATTTCTTATGAAGCAATCGCGTTAATTTGATTGACAAATCGGTTAGTATTATTTTAGAATTACCATTACGCTCTATATGATAAATTGCATCTTGTAATTCGTTGCTAATATCCATAATGTTGTTTCCATGAACAAAAGGCGCAAAATTTTCGAGTTTAAAACCTTCTGATTTAGGTTCCATAAACACCAAATCGGTAGCTTGGTAATTAAACAATAAAGCTTGCCTAAAAAAATCTAAGCAAAAATGCAGAAATTGCTTTTGGGTTTCTCGTCCTGTTTTGGCAATTTCTTCGCTCCAAGACATTAAATCATGAATAGCTGTTTTATTTCCTTTAGCTTTAAAAGCACTGCGAATCCAAAATATAAACCATTTTTCAAACTGAATGTCCTCGCTGTCATGATACATCAAGTCACACGCTTTATTAAAATTACCATTAGCTTGATGTGCGATTTTATTAGCAACCGCTTCATCGATATTGTATTTTTTAATGAGAGCAGTTTTAATATCATTTTCTGCTAAAGGCGGGAAATGCAAAATTTGGCAACGAGACTTTATGGTAGAAATAATCTGTTCTTCATCTTCTGCAATTAGAACAAAAACAGTTTTACTGGGTGGTTCTTCTATTAACTTTAGCAACTTATTCGCACAGGCAATATTCATTTTTTCAGCCATCCAGATGAGCATCACTTTATGACCACCTTCGTAGGCTTTTAAGGTAAGTGACTTTACAATATCATGAGCTTCATCTACACCAATTTGTCCTTGCTTATTATCGATACCCAATTGTTTATACCAATCAAATAAATTACAATAAGGCTGTTCCTTTAATAATTTGCGCCAATCCTCAAGAAATAGTTTTGAAACGGGATGTTTTTTAACCATATCGTTAGTTGCAACAGGGAACGCAAAGTGCAAATCAGGATGAGATATATTGTTGAATTTTAAATTACAGGCATCGTTACCAGAGGTGTTTTCACCACCCTTATTTTGGCACAAAATATATTGTGCATAAGCTATTGCCATTGGTAATGCTCCAGCCCCTTCCTTTCCTACAAATAATTGAGCATGCGGAATACGTCCATTATCCACACTATGTGTAAGGTGTTTTTTTAGATGTTCCTGTCCAATAATTTCACTAAAAAGCATAGCACAAATATAACTTATGTTTTTAATATTTGAAGTGTTATGCTATATATGATTGAGCCAAAAAAACATTAAAAAATATTATTTAATCCTTAAAAGGATTAATATTGCTTACTACATTTGAAATAAGGTTTAAAAAATAATTAAATGACCATGAAAACTATTGATGATATTAACTTTAAAAATAAAAAGGCACTTGTTAGAGTAGATTTTAATGTGCCATTGAATGATAATTTTGAAGTTACAGATGGCACACGAATAATCTCAGCAAAACCAACCATAATAAAAATATTAGAAGATGGTGGAAGCTGTATATTAATGTCGCATTTAGGAAGACCAAAAGGGGTACAAGACCAGTTTTCGTTAAAACATATTGTGGATAAAGTTGAGGAGATAATAGGTGTTGAAGTAAAGTTTGTAAATAATTGTGTTGGTGAAGAAGTAGAAGCGGTAGCAACAAACTTACAACCAGGACAAATTTTACTATTAGAGAATTTACGTTTTCATGACGAAGAAAAACAAGGAGACGAAGCATTTGCAAAACAATTAGCCAAATTAGGAGATATATATGTAAATGATGCTTTTGGAACAGCTCATAGAGCACATGCATCTACCACAGTTGTGGCTAAATTTTTCCCAGAATACAAATGTTTCGGAAAACTATTAGCTAAAGAAATTGAAAGCATAGATAAGGTAATGACATCTGGAGAAAAACCAGTATTGGCAGTTTTGGGAGGTGCGAAAGTATCGTCTAAGATTACTATTATTGAAAATATATTAGATAAAGTTGATCACCTTATTATAGGTGGAGGAATGACCTTTACTTTTATAAAAGCACAGGGAGGAAACATTGGAGATTCAATTTGTGAAGATGATAAAATGGAACTTGCTTTAGATATTTTAAAACAAGCAAAATCTAAAAATGTCCAAATTCATTTACCAGCAGATGTGATTGCAGCCGATGCTTTTAGCAATGATGCATTGACTCAAATAGTTGATGCCAACAAAATACCTCATGGTTGGCAAGGATTAGATTGCGGACCAAAATCTATTGTGTTATTTGACGAAATAGTCAATCAATGCAAAACCATTTTATGGAATGGCCCTTTAGGAGTTTTTGAAATGGAAAGTTTCGCTAGCGGTACAATAGCATTAGGCGATTCTATAGCTAAAGCGACAAAGAACGGAGCCTTTTCACTTGTTGGAGGAGGAGACTCTGTAGCTGCTGTAAAACAGTTTGGATTTGAGGATAAGGTAAGTTATGTAAGTACTGGCGGAGGCGCTATGCTAGAAAGCCTAGAAGGAAAGACACTTCCTGGAATTGCAGCCATTATAAACTAGGTACATATAAATTTTCAATTCTAATCAAAAAATACGATTTTAGCGTTTCAACCGTTTAGATATATCACAATCATTAGGTATGAATTTTAGAGTATTAATAGCATTATTATTTATCCAATTTTCTTTTGGTCAATCCAAAGACAGTACGGTGGTAAAATCATCCATAAAAACCATTGCAGTTGACACTCTTATTGATGGAAAATCACAAGTTCTAAAGCAGATAAAACCTGTTCATGACTCGATTGTTAAAAAAGAATTCCAAGATTTAGAAATTGCAGCAGAATTTGATAAAAAATGGATGCAAGAGTTATTTAGCTCTGGGCTTTATGATACCATATACAAATCTGTTTCAGAACTAAAATATGACGAGGTATATTACCCAGAACTCCCAACTGATACTTTAAAAAAGAGACTCGCTGAGCTTGATGCAAAAACACCGTTTAATATTGAATACAATGCCTCACTAGAAAGCGTAATTAAAAGCTATTTAAAAAATAGACGCAAACATCTAGAGCGTTTAATGGCATTAAGCGAGTATTATTTCCCAATGTTTGAGAAAGAGCTTGATAATTACGATATTCCACTTGAAATAAAGTATTTAGCCATTGTTGAATCTGCCTTAAAACCAAGAGCAAAATCAAGAGTTGGAGCCACTGGTTTGTGGCAGTTCATGTTTGCAACAGGCAAAGAATTTGGATTGGATGTCAGTAGTTATGTTGATGAACGAAGTGACCCAATCATGGCAACCGAAGCTGCTGCAAAATATTTAGCAAGATTATATAGAATATTCGGTGATTGGGATTTAGCATTGGCAGCTTATAATTCAGGACCAGGAAATGTGTCTAAAGCTATTAGGCGCTCTGGAGGCTATGAAAATTATTGGAATATTCGACCACATTTACCTCGTGAAACCGCAGGTTATTTGCCAGCTTTTTTAGCAACCATGTATATTTTTGAATATGCAGATGAGCATGGTTTTCAACCACAAAAACCAGAGATTACTTATATAGAGACTGATACTATTAAGGTAAAACAAATGATTACCTTAGACCAAGTGTCTGAAATAACCAGCATACCCATGGAAATGCTTCAGTTTTTAAATCCATCGTATAAATTGGATATTATTCCGTTTATCAAAGACGAAGATTACGTGTTGCGATTGCCTAGAAAGTATGTAGGTCCTTTCGTGGCTAATGAAGCATCTATTTATGCGTTTGCAAAGGCAGAATTTGATAAAAGAGAAAAGCCATTGCCACAATTTTTTGACACAAACTCAAGAGTTAGATATCGAGTAAAATCAGGCGATTATCTTGGAAAAATAGCAAGAATTTATGGTGTTAGAGTTAGTCAAATAAAACAATGGAATGGATTGCGAAGCAATAATTTACGAGTAGGACAGCGTTTAACCATTTATCCTAGAAAACCAGTTTCACAAGCACCGAGTAAGAGCACATCAAGCTCTAAAAAAGTTACTATACAAGACCCAAATGCAAAAACATATAAAGTAAAAAATGGAGATTCTTTATGGACTATTGCCCAAAAATTCCCTGGAGTTTCGGTTGATAATATTAAAAACTGGAACAACATTAGTAGCTCCAAATTAAAAATAGGAACGGTTCTTGTTGTAAGCAAGAAATAACTAAATAAAAAACAATACTAACAAATGAAAAAACTATTACTAATAATGTTAAGTGTTTCGCTGCTAACTTCTTGTGGCGAAGGTTCTAAAAGCAAAAGAATAGTATCTGCTTCTTCTGGAAACATCAATAATTTACAGGTTATTATAGACAGCGAACTCTGGCTAAGTAGAATAGGTGATGAACTTAGAGAGGTGTTTTCTGCCGAAGTTGTAGGTCTTCCTCAACAAGAACCATTATTCTCTATACGACAAATGCCTCCTATAGTTTTTACTGGATTTGCAACAAAAAACAGAACTATTCTAAAAATAGAAAGAGATAAACCAGCAGACACAAAGTTTTTAAAAGACGTTTACGCAACGCCACAATCGGTAGTGGTCATTTCTGGAAATTCGGCAAAAGAAATTATTGCAGAAATTAATAAACATGCCGAAAGAATTATTTCAACATTCAAAGCCACAGAAATAAAGGAAAAACAACGTAGAATGGCAAAATCCTTACTTAATGATAAAAGTATTGAAGAAACACTTGGGATTACAATTAAACCATCATCAGCCTATAGAATTGCAAAACAAGAAGGGAATTTCTTTTGGTTGCGTAGAGATATTGATAATGGTGATGCCAACTTAATGATTTACGAAATGCCACTTGATGCTGTTTCAGATGGAGAAAACGCTATTAACGATATTATTAAAATGAGAGACTCTATAGGTAAAGTCCACATTCCTGGACCAATTGAAGGATCTTATATGATTACAGAAGAAGCCTATACACCTTTTTTAAACACCACAATAATAGATAACAAACCAGCTTTTGAAACAAAAAGTACTTGGGAGGTAAAAGACGCCTTTATGGCTGGACCATTTGTTAATTACGCTGTTAAAGACGAAGTTAATAATCGTTTAATTGTTCTTGAAGGATTTGTGTTTGCACCATCTAAATCAAAACGCGATTATATTTTTGAACTTGAAGCTATAATTAGAACTTTAAAAATTAAATAAGTAAAAAAAGAAATAAAAAAAGCCAACAGTTAACTGTTGGCTTTTTTTATTATAATGTTTTGTTTATTCTTTCGTAGGCTCTTTTTCTTTCTCATCCTCTTTACTAGCATCTTTAAATTCTTTAATGCCACTTCCAAGTCCTCTCATAAGCTCTGGAATTTTCTTTCCACCGAATAATAGTAAAACCACTACCACAATTAAAATAATTTGTGGAGCTCCTATCGCTAAAGGTAACATAAATAAACTCATCTGTTTTTTTGTTTAATAAAGCAAAGTTAATAATTAAACTTTAAAAAATACGTTTAAAAGCAAACTTTAGCATATTGTAAAATACGTTGTACGTATAATTTTAATTAATTTAGCGCAAGAATGTCAAACAAAAAAAAGAAACAAAAAAAGCTAGCAAAAAAATTACTGCACAAGTATCGATTAGTCATACTTAATGAGGATACTTTTGAGGAACGTTTCGCCATTAAGTTAACAAGGCTAAATGTATTTGTTATCATGTCGTTATCGGCTATCGTTTTAATAGTTTTAACTACAATTCTAATTGCGTTTACACCAATAAGAGAATATATTCCTGGGTATTCATCAACCAAATTAAAAAAAGAAGCGACAAACCTTAATTTTAAAACAGATTCATTACAACAAGTTATTACAATGAACGAGCAGTATTTAGAATCTATAAAGCGTGTTTTAAAAGGCGATGTCGCCACCGTAGAGTTTAATAAGGATTCTATTATTAAAGCCGCTGAACAAGAAGCCATTGAATACAATTTAAACCCATCGAGAGAGGACTCACTACTTAGAGAAAAGGTGAACAAGGAAGATAAATACAACCTATTTGAATCTGCAACTTCAAAAGTGAATTTTGTGTTATTCCCACCAGTAACAGGCACTATAAGTGAAAGTTATAACGTTAAAGAAAAGCATTATGCTGTAGATATTGTTGTTGCTAAAGGTACACCTGTTAAAGCTGCTGCAGACGGTGTAGTTGTTTTGGCCGAATGGACTACACAAACAGGTTATGTAGTGATTATCGACCATGGCAACGGACTCATTTCGGCATATAAACACAATGCTTCATTAACCAAAGAGCAAGGCGACTTAGTTAAAGCAGGTGAAGTAATAGCTATTTCAGGAGATGCAGGAGAGCTTACTACTGGTCCACATTTGCACTTTGAGCTTTGGACAGATGGCTACCCAATTGACCCAACTACTTTTATAGATTTTGAATAAATGAGTATAGCAAAAATTACATCGCTAAAAGCGTTATTAGCAAAACCATTTGCAAAACAAATTCGAAAAAAAGTTAATAAATGGGCAAATAATCCAATAAAAACACAGCAAAAGGTTTTTCAAAAACTAATTTCATCGGCTACACCTACCGTTTTTGGTAAAGACCATGATTTCATAAGTATTAATTCATACGAAGATTTTGTAAAACGAGTTCCGGTAAGAGATTATGAAGGATTAAAACATTATGTTGATAGGGTTGTCCATGGAGAAGAAAACATCCTTTGGAAAGGAAAGCCTATATATTTCGCAAAAACCTCAGGAACAACCTCAGGTTCTAAGTATATTCCAATTACTAAGGAAAGCATGCCTTCGCATACCGAAGCTGCTAGAAATGCCATTTTAATGTATGTGGCGGAAACTGGTAAAACAAGTTTTGTAAATGGCAAAATGATTTTTTTACAAGGAAGTCCAATTCTAGAGGAAAAAAACGGAATAAAACTTGGACGACTTTCAGGGATTGTAGCACATTATGTTCCTAAATACCTTCAAAAAAACCGAATGCCTAGTTGGGAGACCAACTGTATTGAAGATTGGGAAACCAAAGTGGAAGCTATTGTAGATGAAACCCTAAACGAAGACATGACCATTATTAGTGGTATTCCTTCTTGGGTACAAATGTATTTTGAACGACTTCAACAGCGCACCAACAAAAAAATAGGTGATATTTTTAAAAATTTCAACCTATTCATTTTTGGTGGTGTTAACTATGAGCCTTATAGAGCAAAATTTGAAAGCTTAATAGGTCGAAAGGTTGATAGTATTGAGTTATATCCAGCAAGCGAAGGCTTTTTTGCTTTTCAAGACAAACAGAATGAAAAAGGCATGTTACTGCAATTAAATTCTGGTATTTTTTACGAGTTTATAAAAGCAGATGATTTTTTTAGCGACAACCCAAAACGAATTACAATTAAAGACGTAGAGTTAGGCGTAAACTATGTCATGATTATTTCAACAAACGCAGGTCTTTGGGCGTATAATATTGGCGATACGGTTGAGTTTGCCTCTTTGAAACCCTATAGATTAATTGTTTCTGGGCGAATCAAACACTACATTTCTGCTTTTGGAGAACATGTTATAGCAAAAGAAGTGGAACAGGCACTTCAAGAAGCAACAAGCAATAATAATAACATTTTGGTATCTGAGTTTACAGTTGCCCCACAAATAAATCCACCAGAGGGACTACCTTACCATGAGTGGTTTATAGAGTTTGAAAACGATATTAAAAACCTAGAGATACTGGCAACTAGAATAGATGAATCTCTCCAAAACCAAAACAGCTATTACAAAGACTTAATCCAAGGAAAAGTTCTCAAACCTTTAAAAATAACAACAGTTAAAAATGAAGGATTTAAGGAATATATGAAATCAGTCGGCAAATTAGGTGGACAAAATAAAATACCGAGACTGTCTAATGATAGAAAGATAGCCAATACCCTCTATAAAAATAATTTGGTTAATTAGTGTATCTTTGTAGGTTAAATAAACTATATGAGTAAAAAGCACCAAGGAAGAACAAGAGCACAGGAAAGTTCTAGTGCCATTGAACGCATGTATATTACAATGCGCCATTTATTTAATCGTGGATTTTATAAACCCATGGGTGTTTCGGGAGAGACGCTAAGAGAGGCTCTTTTGCTTTTAAGGCCAGAAATTTATGGCTCTATTGCTGAAGAGAAAGCAGAATTAAATGGATTACTGTATGTTATTGACAGGCTTCCTAGAGGTATAGAAGAATGTAGGTTTATCAACCTTACAAGTGATGAAGGTTATGGGAATTCACATTTTGAAGTTATTATCCCACCTAAAAGGCGTCGTAATTGCTACCGTATA
The DNA here is from genome assembly GCF_011777505.1 of Gaetbulibacter sp. S0825. Taxonomy (GTDB): domain Bacteria; phylum Bacteroidota; class Bacteroidia; order Flavobacteriales; family Flavobacteriaceae; genus Pontimicrobium. The sequence goes on from NZ_JAATJT010000001.1 coordinate 669,522, forward strand.
GACGAAGAGCAAATGAATATTGAAATCACGAGAGGGCGATCGGAAATTTATGATATTTTAACCCATTTAACATTTTTATTCATTGAATCACATAAAATTAGTAAACGTGTAATAATCAACGAAAAAGGAGATACCATACGTGATTGGGTGAAGCTAGAGAAAGCAGTTTTATCTGGGAAAAAATTAACCCAAAAAGAGCGGGAAATTGCCATTACACACACAGCTAATATTTTAGGAAGAACTTTTGAAGAGCTTACACATACGTATTCCTTATTTGCTACAAAATCACAACCAGAACGCTTATTACAAATAGTGTATTGGCTGGGTAAATTAGCTATTGAAGAAGTTATTAGCAACACGAAAAGAACAGTTACTTTTAGCCCTGTTTTACGAGAACGCTTGGGGCATCATATTCATGGTGAAATTTGGGCAAACAATATTAAAGAGGTACTTAAAAAAAACAATTTATTGGAGCGTCCGATGCATATTATTAGTGCCAACTTGCATAGTGTTATGAATACACTTCATGCACCAAAAGCATTAAAAACGGGAGCTTCAAAAAAAGATGTTTTTCAAATATATGAAGCATTAAGCCAAACTAATAGTGAGGCTTTACGAAATAAAGTGAGCCAAGAGGCTAACAAATCAGGAATGATTTATATTAAAGACACTTCTGGAACCAATATTGACGTTCAAATTTTTGATACCGAAAAAATTAATTTTGATTTTCTTGATTTAAAAATAAATAAAGACAATTCTAAATCAGAAAAACCAGTTATATTCGTAATGGATTATGCTTTTGGAGAACAAGCTTTTGAGACTATTGATGAATTCTTGAAACCTTATGAAAATGGAACCGATAAAATACATTTAAATATTGAATCGATTTCAATTATGGGTAAAGCAGGAATTTTAGAAGGTGGTAAAGGAGATATTATGATTCCGTCAGCTCATATTTTTGAAGGCACTGCAGACAATTATCCTTTTACAAATGAGTTATGTAAAGAAGATGTTGAAGGACAAGGTGTTAATGTTTATGAAGGAGCAATGATAACAGTATTGGGAACATCTCTTCAAAACAAAGAGATATTGAAGTTTTTCCATGATTCTACTTGGGATGTGATTGGATTGGAAATGGAAGGAGCACATTATCAAAAAGCCATACAATCGGCGGCAAGAATTAGAAAAAGTATTAATCCAGATGTTAAAGTGCGCTATGCATATTATGCAAGTGATAATCCTTTAGAAACAGGAAGTACTTTAGCTTCAGGAGGTTTAGGAACAAGTGGTGTTAGACCAACATATTTAATAACACGTAAAATTTTAGAACAAATATTTAATTCATAGATTATGAGTACAAATCTACCAGAACAACAACCATCCGAAGAAATCGATTTAGGACAATTGTTTAAACTCATCGGCAATGCATCCGAACGCTTTTTTAAATTTATTGGCAGTATATTTAATAAGCTCTTTCTAGCGTTTGTCTGGTTTGTGTTTTTCACAAAAAAACATTTTTTAAAATTTGTGATTGCTGGAATTATTGGTGCTGGATTAGGATTTGTTAAAAATAAGACAGAAAAAAAGGTATATAACTCAACAGCCATTATTAAGCAAAATTATGATACTGGCGAACACCTTTTTAACACTATAAATTATTATAACTCTCTGTTTCAACAAAAAGACTCAATAGAATCTTCAAAAATATTAAATATAAAAACATCCAGATCTAATGAAATTGCAGGATTAGAAATGGAATCTAATCTAACAGAAAACCAAAAATTGCAATTGTTTAATGAGTATGTTAAAACCTTGGATTCTGTATTGGCAAGTACAGTTGAATACAAGGATTTTTTAGAAAACTCAAAAGATTATAATTACAATATTCAAAAAATAACCTTAAAATCATTTACAAAAAGTAATTTTAATGATGTACTTAAAAATATTATAAAGAATATTGATTCAAGTGAGTTTTTTAGAAATGAAAAGGAAAAACGTATTACTAAGCTGATAGAGACGGACAAAGTAATTGCGACATCCTTAGAAGAATCTAGAACGCTTAAAGAGGTTTATACTCAAGTTTTACAACAACAACTGGAAGAAGTGCCATTAGGAGGTTCAACTAATATAGTTGTTGGTGGGGCTAGTGACAAAAACACCACAAAAGAATACGAGCTTTTTAGCAAAGACCTAGAATTAAGAATGGAACTTGTTGAGAATGAAGCTGGCAGAAAAAATTTAGAAAAAATCATTGAAATAGTATCAATACAAGATGGAGATGGAACTCTTGATAATAAAGCTAAATTATTTGGAATTCAAACGAGTTGGATTGTTTCTTATGGAACTAAACTAGTAATATTTTCTTTTTTAGTTTTATTATTACTTGAATTCTTAAAATTCCTTGATCGTTACAAAGACAAAGTACAATAGAATGACTATTTTAATTACAGGAGGAGCAGGATTTATTGGCTCTAATTTTATTCCGTATTTTTTAGGTCAACACAAAGAAACACATATTGTGAATCTTGATAAACTCACCTATGCAGGCGAACTTTCTAATCTAAAAGACATAGAGAGCAATGAACGTTACACCTTTGTAAAAGGAGACATTTGCGATAGAAATTTAGTTGAAAACCTATTTAACACTCATGATTTTAAAAGTGTAATTCATTTTGCTGCAGAATCTCATGTAGATAATTCTATTGAAAAACCAGACGAATTTATTAAAACCAATGTTTTAGGGACATTTAACCTTATAGACGCTGCTAAAAACCACTGGATGGATGCTCCTTTTAAAGTAAAGGAGAACTATGAGAATTGTCGTTTTCATCATATTTCAACTGATGAGGTGTTTGGTACATTAGGAAAAACTGGATTATTTACAGAGAATACGCCTTATGCTCCTAACAGTCCATATAGCGCTTCAAAAGCATCGTCTGATTTTGTAGTACGAAGCTATTTTCACACGTATGGATTAAATGTAGTAACCACTAATTGTTCAAATAATTATGGGCCAAAACAACATGATGAAAAATTAATCCCAACCATTATTAGAAAAGCAATTCGAGGAGAAAACATACCTATTTATGGAGATGGTCTAAATGTTCGTGATTGGTTGTATGTATTAGATCATTGTGTTGGTATTGATTTGGTGTTTCAAAAAGGAACATCTGGAGAGGTTTATAATATAGGGGGTAAAAACGAACGTAATAATCTTTATATTGCTCATACAATATGCAATATATTAGATGAGGTATTGCCTAATAAACTATCTTATAAAGAACAAATAGCATTTGTAAAAGATAGGCCTGGGCACGATTTTAGATATGCCATTGATGCTTCAAAAATTGAAACAGAATTGGGCTGGAAAGCATCTGAGAACTTTGAAACAGGTATTAGAAAAACTGTTAAGTGGTATTTAAAGAAATATACTAAAAATTAAATTTTAATAGATTCCTGTGTTCACAGGAAATAGATATGAAAGGCATTATACTTGCAGGAGGCTCAGGAACTAGATTGTATCCGCTTACCAAAGCGGTGAGTAAACAATTGATGCCTGTTTACGACAAGCCCATGATTTATTACCCTTTAAGCATACTAATGTCCGCGGGAATAAAAGAGATACTTATTATCTCTACACCAATTGATCTTCCTAAATTTAAAGAACTACTTGGTGATGGGAGAGATTATGGCTGTCGTTTTGAATACGCCATTCAAAATGAACCAAATGGTTTAGCCGAAGCTTTTTTAATTGGCGAATCTTTTATAGGTAATGACAAAGTTGCTTTAATTTTAGGAGATAATATTTTTTATGGTTCAGGTTTAGCCCAGTTATTAGAAACCAATAACAACCCTAATGGAGGCGTTATTTTTGCTTATCATGTTCAAGACCCTCAAAGATATGGTGTAGTAGAATTTGATAGCAGTAATAAAGCAATTTCAATTGAAGAAAAACCAGAAAAACCAAAATCAAATTTTGCTGTTCCTGGAATTTATTTTTATGATAATAATGTCGTAGAGATTGCTAAAAATATTCAACCTAGTCATAGAGGAGAGCTTGAAATTACCGATGTTAATAAAGCATATTTAAAACAAGGAAAACTCAATGTGCAAATCCTCGATAAAGGCACCGCTTGGTTAGACACAGGAACTTTCAATTCTTTAATGCAGGCCTCACAATTTGTTCAGGTTATAGAAGAACGACAAGGTTTAAAAATTGGTTGTATTGAAGAAACAGCCTTTAAACAAGGCTTTATCAATAAAGAAGAGTTACTTAAATTAGCACAGCCATTACTTAAAAGTGGTTATGGAAAATATCTTGAACAGCTGGTATAACATGAATACAGAAGAAACACATTTAAAAGGGTGCTTTGTAATCTCTCCTAAACTACATCATGATGACAGAGGTTTCTTTTTCGAAAGCTATAACAAGAAGGATTTTGAAAAGGCTATTGGCCAAACAGTAAATTTTGTACAAGACAATCATTCCGTATCCAATAAAGGTGTTTTGAGAGGCTTACATTTTCAAACAGGCGATTTTGCACAAGCAAAGCTACTTCGAGTTATAAAAGGAAGTGTACTAGATGTTTGTGTAGACATAAGACCAAACTCTTACACTTTCGGACAATATTTTTCGATTATTTTGGACAATATTGATCACAAACAACTATTTATTCCTAGAGGGTTTGCTCACGGGTTTCTAGTATTAGAAGATGATACTATTTTCAATTACAAATGCGATAATTATTATAGTAAAAATCATGAATCTGGGTTATTGTTTAACGATCCAGCGTTACAAATAGATTGGAATTTCCCATTGAACAATATCATTTTATCAGAAAAAGACAAGCAACTTCCAACATTTGAAAGTCTATTAAAATGAGTATAAACGTTTTGGTTACTGGCGCCAATGGGCAATTAGCAAAAACGCTTCAAAAACTTTATAAAAATAATGAAGACCATATCGAATTCACTTTTGTCACAAAAAAAGAATTAGATATTACAGATATTCAACAAGTTCAAAACTACTTTTCAAATAACACCTTTCATTATTGCATAAACTGCGCTGCTTACACCAATGTAGAACAAGCTGAAAAAGCATCAGAGATAGCTTTTAAAGTAAATGCTGAAGCGGTTAAAAACTTAGCAGAAACTTGTAAAAAAGCTAATACCATTTTGATTCACATATCAACGGACTATGTGTTTGATGGTGAAAAACATAAACCTTACACTATAGAAGATATTCCTAATCCTATTAATGAATATGGAAAATCAAAATTATTGGGCGAACAATATATTGAAGAAACCTTAGAGCACTATTTTATAATTAGAACCTCTTGGTTGTATTCAAAAGAATTTGGACATAATTTCTACAGAACTATTTTGAATAAGTCCAAAACAGAAAAGGAACTATGTATTACCGATGCACAGACAGGTTGTCCTACAGATACGGTCAATTTATCTATATTTATCAATAAACTCATTTATGAGCAATCAAAAGACTTTGGCATCAAGCATTTTTGTGATACTAAAGCAATGACTTGGTTCGATTTTGCCCAACAAATTTTAAAAGAGAATGGCTTGGAAAATAAAATAAAACTTGTTAAAGCAAAGAAATACCCTACTTTTGCAAGGAGACCCAAGAACTCTATTTTATTAAATAATAACTAAAAGACTTATGTTTGATTTAAAAGGAAAATCTTTACTAATCACAGGAGGAACTGGTTCCTTAGGAAAAGCCTTAACCAAGCACATATTAAGTAAGCATCCAGAAATCAAGAAATTGGTCATTTTTTCAAGAGATGAACAAAAACAATTTCAAATGGCTCAAGAATTTCCAATTACTGAATTCCCTCAAATACGGTTTTTTATTGGAGATGTTAGAGATAAAGAACGCTTAGTAAGAGCTTTTCAACATATTGATTATGTGATTCATGCAGCCGCAATGAAACATGTTCATATTGCTGAGTATAACCCAGATGAATGTATAAAAACTAATATAGGAGGCGCCGAAAATGTGGTTGATGCTTGTTTTAAAACAAAAGTTACTAGAGTAGTTGCACTATCTACCGATAAAGCTTGTGCACCAATTAACCTTTATGGGGCAACTAAATTGACTTCAGATAAGTTATTTATAGCTGCTAACAATATTAAAGGAGAAAATCCAATTAGATTCTCTGTTGTGAGATATGGCAACGTTATGGGCTCCAATGGATCTGTAATCCCATTTTTTATAAATAAAAAGAAAGAAGAAGGCAAACTACCAATTACCGACCCCAACATGACGCGCTTTAATATTTCTCTTCAAGGCGGTGTCGATATGGTCATGCACGCACTTGAGCATGCTTGGGGAGGCGAATTATTTGTACCTAAAATCCCATCATATAAAATCATGGATGTTGCCAACGCCATTGGCCCTGAATGTGAAAAACCTGTTGTTGGAATTAGGCCAGGAGAGAAAGTACATGAAGAAATGATTACACCTTCAGACTCTTTTTACACTTACGATTTAGGAAAGTATTACACTATTCTGCCAGCAACTCATATGTGGAAGCTTGAGGATTACCTATCAAAATTCAAAGCTAAAAAAGTACCGTTAGGGTTTAGCTATAACTCTGGAGAGAACAGTGATTGGGAAACCGTTGAAACCCTTAGAAAGCTAATTAAGGAGCATGTCGATTCTAATTTCAAAGTATAATGAAAGCTATACCTTACGGAAGACAGCATATTGACCAAACAGATATTGATGCTGTTGTCTCAACATTACAAGCAGATTTTCTGACTCAAGGACCAAAAGTTCAAGAATTTGAAAATAAATTTGCTGACTATGTGGGCTCTAAATATGCAGTAGCAGTAAACAATGCCACTTCAGGATTACATTTAGCTGTTTTAGCTCTTGGCTTAAAAGAAGGAGAACGCGTTATAACAACCCCTATTACTTTTGCCGCCTCTGCTAACTGTGTTAGATATGCAGGAGGTGAAGTTTGGTTTGCCGATATTGACCCAGACACGTATTTACTTTCAATAGAAAGCACAAAAAAACTCATAAATAGTAAACCTAAAGGGTTTTTTAAAGGAATTATTCCAGTGGATTTTGCTGGACTTCCAGTAAACTTAGAAGCTTTTAGGGATTTAGCAAACGAACACGATTTATGGATAATTGAAGATGCTTGTCATGCTCCTGGAGGTTACTTCTCAGACTCAAAAGGCGTAAAACAAATGTGTGGCAATGGTAATTATGCCGATATAGGTATATTTTCATTTCATCCAGTAAAACATATTGCTTGTGGTGAAGGCGGAATGATAACCACCAATTCTGAAAAACTTTATAAGAGACTTTCATCTTTAAGAACACACGGTATTACTAAAGAAGATATGGCAGAAAACCACGGTGGATGGTTTTACGAAATGCAAGAATTAGGGTATAACTATAGATTAACAGACATTCAATCGGCTTTAGGAATTACACAACTTACAAAAAACAAAGCTGGTGTAGCCAGGAGAAATGACATAGCAAACAATTACAAGCAAGCTTTTAACGGAAAAGTAAAGTTCCAAAGCTTACCAGATGGAAATTTAAATGCACACCATTTGTTTGTTGTTGAAGTTGATGATAGAAAAGGGCTTTATGACTTTTTAAGAACACATCATATTTATGCACAGATACACTATATTCCTGTACACACCTTACCTTATTATAAAGAAATAGGTTATGGAAGTACAGATTTAAGCAAATCAGAAAACTATTATTCTAGGTGTATAAGTTTGCCAATGTATCCAACACTAAGTAATGAAGAACAAGGCTTTGTTATAGAGAAAGTATTAAAGTTTGTTAATGGTTAATAAATTAATATTAGGAACTGCCCAATTAGGTCTAGATTATGGGATTAATAATCAACTAGGGAAACCCTCAATAGAACAATCATTTGAGATTTTAAATACTGCTTTCGAAAATGGTATTAGGATACTAGATACTGCTGAGGCTTATGGGAATTCGACAGAAATCATAGGTAGATTTACTAAAGAATATCCTAAAAAAAAGTTCAAGATCATTAGTAAATTAGCAACTACCGCAGATTTATCCAAAAAAGACCTATCCACTCATATTACTGAGAGTTGTCACATATTAAATATTGATCAATTTCATGGATACATGTTTCATAATTATAGTAGCTTCAAACAAAACATTAATCTATATGATGAATTGTTAACCCTAAAGTCTAAAGGATTAATATTAAACACTGGGATTTCACTTTACACTAATGAAGAACTCCTTGATATTATTGAAAATTTTAATAATTTTGATTTTATTCAAATTCCGTTTAATTTACTAGATAACCACTTAAGAAGAAACGCACTGATTTTAAAGGCTAAAGAAAAAGATATTGCAATACACACAAGATCAACGTTTTTGCAAGGCTTGTTTTTTATGGATTCATCGGCATTACCAGATCGATTAACGCCTTTAAAACAGTATCTTCAAGAATTAGAAAAAATAAAGGCTGATAATAATTTAACTACAGAAGTTCTTGCGCTTCAATATGTAGTACAGAAAAATTATATTGACCAGATTTTAATTGGAGTGGAAACACCTCAACATGTAATTGACAATGTAGCTCTATGTAAAGCTCATGCTAAAATACCTCATGATTGTATTGATAAAATTAACGTTATTGAGACGGTCTTGTTAAACCCATCTAATTGGAGCTAAATTTAAAATCGAAACAAAAAAACTAGTTATAAGCACTTGTCAGTAAAAAAAACTCCTTAATTTAAAGACAAAATAGATTTATCATGAAAAGCATAGTACTTCTAGGTCATGGAGTCGGAGTTAAATTCGTTATAGATTCCTTATTAAAAAACAATAAGAATTATCGTGTTATAGCGGTATTTACGCACCCTTTTAAAGAACATAAAAGAGATTTGGAATTGATTGAAAGGCGGAAAGATATTTATGGAGAATATGCATATAATGTATTTAATTTAAAACAGGATTATGATATTGATGTGCATGAATCTGATAATATTAACACCCTTGAAACAGTTTCAAAAATCAAAAGCTATAATCCAGCATACATTATTAGTATAGGATGTAGAAATATTTTGAAAGTTGATTTTCTGAGAGAATTCCCTCAAAAAGTATTAAACATTCACACAACACCATTACCTACCTATAGAGGAGCAGCCAGCGACTCTTGGATGATTCTAAACAATGAATTGGGTAAAGAGAAATATGGTTGTATGCATTATATTGATTCTGGGATTGATACTGGAGATATTATTGCCAAATCATATTATACCATACCAAAAAAATCTTATCCCATTGATGTATTTAAATCAAGAATGGATGTGTTTCACGACATCATAATAAAAGGAATAACCAATCTAGAAGACCCTAACTTTATCCCTGAAAAACAAGACTCAAGCAGATCAACAACTTTTCCAAGGCTTTATACACCTAAAGATGGTCATATCGATTTCAATAGCTATTCAGGAGATGAATTAATTCGTTTTATACTCGCTTTTGGCTACCCTTTTGAGGGCGCATTTTGTTTTTTAGAAGATCAAAAGATTAATATTTTGGATGCTGAATTTTGTAGCGACCTTAGTTTTCATTCTTTTTCACATGGATTAATTTTTGGTAAAAACGAAAACAACGAATACAAAGTTAGTGTTAAAGGTGGCTACATAATTGTGAAGAAGGTTGAAATTAATGGAGTGTTTACAAAACAATCTAAAGTATTTAGACTAGGAAAATATTTAAAGTAAATGAAAGTAGTTGTAGTCACACAGGCAAGATCAGGATCCACGCGTTTGCCAAATAAAGTCTTATTAAAGATTGAAGGTAAAACATTATTGCAAATTCATATCGATAGGATAAAGCAAGCAACACAAGTGGATGATATTTTCATAGCAACAACAACTGAAATAGAAGATGATATTATTGCTAATCTTGCAGAGGGCTTAGAAGTAAAATATCATAGAGGAAGTGAAAATGATGTGTTAGATAGGTTTTACAAAACTGTAAAAGATATTAAACCAGATTTTATTGTAAGACTTACTTCAGATTGTCCACTTATAGACCCTCAACTATTAGATGAGGTTATCATTAAGGCCAAGGAAGAAGATTTAGATTATTATGCTAATATCATTAAAGAGCTTTATCCAGACGGTCAAGATATAGAGGTATTTAAGTTTTCTGCCTTAGAAAAAGCATGGAGAGAGACCAATTTAAAATCAGATCGAGAACACGTGACACCTTATATTAGGAATAACTCTTCCTATTTAGGAGGTACGATGTTTAAATCTAATAACCATGGTTTAGAACAAAATTATAATCATGTGCGATTAACTGTTGATGAACCTCAAGATTTTGAAGTTATAAAAAAGATAATTGAAGACCTTGATTTAGATAAAGACTGGAAAACTTATGCAGATTATTATTTGAACAATCCTGAAATTAAAGTACTTAACGATAAAATCACGAGAAACGAAGGCTATCAAAAATCTATCGATCAAGACAAAAACAATTAGTAACTTTACAGATAGTATTATTATTTGAATATGAGCAAAAGAACAGGCCAAAATCTTTACAAAAAAGCAAAAACATTAATTCCAGGAGGAACCATGTTGCTTTCAAAACGACCAGAAATGTTTTTACCAGATAACTGGCCGTCTTATTTTTCAAAAGCAAAGGGGTGCAAAGTTTGGGATCTTGATGGTAACGAATACACAGATATGTGTATTATGGGCATAGGCACTAACACCTTGGGTTATGGCAATGATGAAGTAGATAATGCCGTTATCGAAACAGTAAAAAAAGGAAACATGAGCACCTTTAATTGCCCAGAAGAAGTTGCGCTAGCCGAAAAATTAGTAGAACTCAACCCTTGGGCAGATATGGTTCGATTTGCTAGAAGTGGTGGAGAAGCCAATTCTATCGCTATCAGAATTGCTAGAGCTGCTTCAGGAAAAGATAAAGTTGCTATTTGTGGGTATCATGGTTGGCATGATTGGTATCTTTCAGCAAATCATAATAAGGGCGACGAATTATCAAGTCATTTATTATCTGGATTAAATCCTAATGGTGTTCCTAAAAACTTAAAGAATACAGTATATCCTTTTCATTATAATGATTTTGAAGAACTACTCGAAATCGTCACCAGCAATGATATTGGTGTTATAAAAATGGAAGTGATGCGAAATTTTGGACCTGAAGATAATTTTTTACAGAAAGTTAGAGACTTAGCAACTCAGCGAAATATTGTATTAATTTTTGATGAATGCACCTCAGGGTTTAGAGAAACTTATGGTGGTATTTATAAGAAATATGGTGTCGAACCAGATATGGCAATGTACGGAAAAACTATTGGTAATGGTTATGCTCTAACGGCTGTTGTGGGCAAAAAAGCAGTCATGGAAGCGGCTCAAACCTCTTTTATAAGCAGTACTTTTTGGACCGAACGAATTGGCCCTACAGCCGCACTAAAGACCTTAGAAGTAATGCAAAACATGAAATCATGGGATATCATTACTGCTCAAGGAAAAAAAATACAAAGTCAATGGAAGTCTTTAGCAGAAACGCACAATATAGAAATTATGGTATCAGGTATGCCAGCACTAAGCACCTATAGTTTCAGTAGCGATAATGCAATGGCTTATAAAACATTTGTAGCTCAAGAAATGCTTAAAAAAGGGTTTTTAGCGAGCACAAATTTTTATGCATGTACAGAGCACAAAGACGATAACATAGCTGATTATTTTGATGCATTAGAAGGGGTTTACAAGATGATTTCAGATTGTGAAAAAGGTCATAAAAATATTCATGATTTATTAGAGGGACCTGTATGCCATTCGGGGTTTAAACGGTTAAATTAAATGATCAAAAAAGTAATCTTTAGAGCAGATGGGAGTTCTACAACGGGGTTAGGTCATTTATATAGATTATTTAGTCTGGTAGAAATTGTAAAAGACACTTTAGATTTTGTGTTTTTAACACACGAAACAACTACAAATTCAGTTATATCAAAAACTTATCACAAAGCCATCATACCAAGAGAAATTAATATTGAAGATGAGCCTGAATGGTTGGCGGCTAATTTTTTACCGGAGGAACATATTATTATTGCCGATGGGTATCAATTTAACTCGCTATACCAAAAAAAAGTAAAACAAAAAGGATATAACCTGATTTATATTGATGATTTAGCCAAAGAATATATGTATGCAGATGTGGTTATTAATCATTCACCATATATTCAAGAAAAACGCTATAATAAAGAACCAAATACAAAATTAGCTTTAGGTACAAAATATGCTTTATTAAGACCATTATTTTTAGAGGAGGCAACAAAAGATAGAACAATAAATGTAATTGATAGTGCTTTTGTGTGTTTTGGTGGGGCTGACCCTATTAATTTAACATTAATTGCAGTTAAAGCACTTTTACAAATCCCAACCTTTAAAAAAATACATGTTGTTTTAGGGGGTGCCTATAAACATATTGAAATTTTCGATTTAGAAGTTAAGCATTCTGATAAAATAAAAACGCACAAAAACCTTTCAGAAGAACGATTAATAAAAGTTATGCAACAATGCAACTTTGCGGTTGCGCCTGCAAGCACAATTTTGTATGAGCTCTCTTGTATTAAAATGCCTATTTTGAGCGGGTATTTTGTTGACAATCAAAAGAACATATATAAAGGCTTAGTTAAAGAAAAAACTATCATAGAAGGTGGAGATTTAACCAAATACACAAGCTCTGATTTTAAGCAAGAAATTAGTTCTGCTATAAATAAAAATAGAGCAGAATCTTTTATAGCGCATCAGAAGAACCTAATCGACGGAAATAGTAAAAACCGCTTCTTAGGATTGATAAACGGATTGACGATTTCTCTTAGAAAAGCAAAAGAAGAAGATATGTTGCTTGTTTTCAAGTGGTCAAATGATAAATTAGTAAGAAAGAACTCTTATAATTCTAAACCTATTTTATTAGAAAACCACAAAAAATGGTTTTTGCAAAAAATCAAAAGCCAAAACACCTTGTTTTTAATAGCTTTAATAAATGATGAACCATCTGGAGTAGTAAGGTTTGATATAGGTAAGCATTATTCGACTGTTGGAATTTTGGTGTCAAAATTCTATAGAGGTCAAAAACTTGCTAGTGAATTTTTAAAGGAATCTGCAAAAATATATTTCAGAATACAAACGGTGCCCATATTGGCTTATATTAAAAAAGAGAATAAGGCATCAACTAAAGCCTTTGAAAATGCAAATTATAAGTATTTTAAGGATGAAAATGTTAAAGGAAGTACTAGTTTTGTATATAAATTAGAAAAACAAGATGTTGGATAATAAATGTTTTATAATTGCAGAACTTTCTGCAAACCATGGAGGAAGCTTAGATATAGCTAAAGAAACAGTTAGAGCAGCTAAAAGAGCAGGAGCAGATGCTATAAAACTGCAAACCTATACTGCAGATACAATTACCATGGATGTTAAAACAAATGACTTTAAAATACAACAAGATACAGCATGGGATGGCCAATATTTATATAATTTATATAAAGAAGCTTCTTTACCTTGGGAATGGCATAAACCGTTATATGAATTAGCAAAAGAGGAAGGACTAATATGTTTCTCTTCACCTTTTGATAAAACGGCTGTAGACTTTTTAGAAAAGCTGAATACGCCTATTTATAAAGTAGCCTCTTTCGAAATCACCGATATTCCATTAATAGAATATATTGCATCAAAACAAAAACCGATTATTATTTCTACAGGAATTGCCACTATTCAAGATATTGAATTAGCTATTCAAGCTTGCAAATCTGTTGGAAATCATAATATTACCATTTTAAAATGCACATCTGCATATCCTGCAGCTCCAGAAGATGCTAATTTGTTAACTATCCCCGATATTGTTAAGCAATTTGGAGTAAAATCAGGATTATCTGACCATACAATTGGGACTGAAGCACCAATGATAGCAGTTGCTTTAGGAGCAAAAGTTATTGAAAAACATTTTATTTTAGATAAATCAATAGAAAGTGCAGACGCTCATTTTTCATTAGATGAAAATGAATTTAAACAAATGGTTGAAGCAGTTAGATTAACTGAAGAGTTACTTGGACATGTTGATTATGAAATGACAGATAAAAAAAAGAAAAGCAGAGAATTCTCTCGCTCTTTATACGTAACTAGAACTGTAAAATCAGGAGATATGGTTACAGAAGATAATATAAGATCAATTAGACCTGGATTTGGTTTACATCCAAAATATTATAATAAAATTCTTGGGAAAAAGTTTGTATGTAGTGTAAAAAGAGGAGAGCCTTTAACATCTCAAATGATAGAAGGCTTATAATATGAAGTTACTATTTATTGAAAACCGATATAAAACATTTTTTTTTGATTTAGTAGCCACTAAATTAGAAAAACATGGTCATGATATTTATTGGATAGTACAAAACCCAAATTTTATTCCAACTTCAGGGAAAATAATAACAATTAAGTACCCTCCTAAGTCCGTTAAAGTTAATAAAGAGGTTAATCTAGACAACATTTTAATATCAGATAGACAGTTAAATTATTTTAAAAAAGAAGATACAAGTTATTTTTACTACTACTATCAAGAAATAAAAAATATAATACAAGAGATAAAACCAAACTTTGTTTTTGGAGAAAGCACTGTTTTTCATGAATTATTAACAATAAAAATATGTAAAGAAAAAGATATTTTATATCTACACCCATCTTCTTGTCGCTACCCATCAGGAAGGTTTTCATTTTATTTATATGATACGGTTTACCCTTATTTAGGTAGTGAAAACCTATTGTCTCAAAATGAAGCCTTAAGCATTATAGACAATATTGTTAAAAGACATTCAAAACCAGACTATATGAAAAAAGTGTCTTTTAAAAAAAGTAAGGTATTAAAAGACAAAGCCAAAATTTTAAAAGGCTATATAACTGGTGAGAAATACAATACGCCAAATCCTATTGTAAAATATAAGATTGAAAAGCAAAAGGAAAAAAACAAAGCTATTTGGAATGAGAAAGCAGTATCTCAAATAGACAAAAATGTATTTTCTATTGTCTATCCATTACACTTACAACCAGAAGCCAATATTGATGTTTGGGGTAGACCTAGACGAGATCAATTAGAAAGCATACAACAAATAGCCAACAATTTAAAACACAATCAGGTACTCTATATAAAACCCAATCCAAAGTCTAAATACGAGCTATCTAAAGAGTTATTAAGCTTCATAGATAACACTCCTAACACACAAATGCTCCATCATCAAGTATCTATGGATGAAATCTTTATTGATGTTAATTTATTTATTACGGTTAATGGTACTATAGCGTTAGAATGTATTTTTGCTAACAAACCAATACTTACATTGGTTGAGGTGTTTTTTAATAAGGCAAAAAATTGCTTATTTATGAATGGGTTTGATTTACTACAAGACCATATAATTGATATTCAAAAGAATAATTTTCCAATTTTATCACAAAATGAGAAAATAGATTTCCTAAATTTGTTAAATACAACGAGTTTTATGGGCGTAATTTCTGACCCTTATTACAGTGCTTATTCAGTTTCAAAACAAAATGTAAAAGATGTTACCAAAGCTTTTGAATCAATAGTTAAAATAAAAACATGATAAAAAAAATCTTGCATCGAATTAGTTCTATTTCAAATGTTAAATTTTATTACCAACGTAGTATTACAAATTATAACAAGAGGGAAAAAATAGCCAATAGAATTGCCAAAAAAATAGGGGTTTCCAGTTTTGAAGGTGATTCAATTTTGCCAAACAGTAAAATTGAAAACACATTATCTACAAAAGGGTATATTAATTTTGGTAAAGTTTTATCTGAAAGTGAGATTAATAACATAACGGAACAACTTGTACCACTTAAATGTTTTGACCCTTTTAGACCCGAACTAAAAGACTTTACGTTTAGCAATATTCCAAATGAAGTGCATGTGGCCAATTATAAAAGAGCCGATTTAGTGCAGATTCCAGAAATTACGAAAATTGCCAACGACCCAAAAATATTGACTTTAGCACAAGAATTTTTAGGAGCTACACCTACCATAAGCAATGTAAATTGTTGGTGGTCTACCTCTACAAATGATGAAGCCGAACAAGCACAATTTTTTCATCGAGATGTGGATGATTACAGATTCTGTAAGGTTTTTATTTATTTATCAGATGTTGAAATGGAAAACGGTCCTCATGTTTTTGTTGAAGACTCCCCTGCTTCAAATACCCTTACTGCCATTAGAAGGTATCAAGACCATGAAATTGAAAGCGCTTTTGGGAAATACAATATTAAATACTTTACAGCGCCTAAAGGTAGTATGTTTATGGTAAATACTTATGGGTTTCATAAGGGGTTATTACCAAAAAAAGGAAAGAGATTACTACTGCAAATACAATATTCATTGCAACCAATAGGGATAGAAAAGTATAACCCAATAAATGGATATAATAATTCATATAATAAACATACTAATAGGCTTATTCTAAAACAATGAGAAAAGCAGCTCAAATACTTGCATCATTGCCTCCAGTGAGATTTTTTTCAATACTTATTATAGGTGTTTTAAGTATATTTTCCAGAGTATTAAGTAATTTGAAATTTAAAGCGTTAATTCCAAATTCAAAGAATAGTATTTGTCATTACTCAACTGAAATAAAGTACGGAAATAATATAACAATAGGTAATTTTAGTAAAATTGGAAAGCATTGTAGTTTGGGAGCGAAGAGTCCAATAACAATTGGAGACCATGTTACACTTTCTAGAGGAGTAATTGTTGAAACTGCGGCATTAGATCTTAAAGGAGAAAAACCATATAAACATTATTCAAAGCCTATTGTTATTGAAGATGGTGTTTGGTTAGCAGCTAATGTTATAGTATTGGCAGGAGTTACAATTAAGAAGAACGCGTTAATTGGTGCAGGAACAGTAATTACAAAAAATGTGGAAGAAGGAGAAATCATTGTTGGTGCTAGAAATAGAAGTTTATCATGAAAAAAATTCTGACTGCTTTAGCCTGTTTATTACCGTTTAAATTATCTAACCTTTTTTTAAAAATATTAGGTCATAAAATAACATGGTCGGCTAAAATTGGTTTTTCGCTCATTTTATCTAATAAAATATTCCTTGAAGAAAACACCATGATAGGACATCTGAATTTTATCAAGAACGAGGAATTGAATTTTAAGAAAGGTGCTTACATAGGGCATTTAAATAGAATAAATGGACCTTTTAAAATCTTTTTAAAAGAGAAAGGGGCGATAGGAAATAAAAATTCAGTCGTAAGAGCTCCCTTAGGAGTGACTTACGAAATATCTAAATTAACTTTGGGTAAGTTATCAAAATTAACTTCAAATCATTATATCGATTTAACAAGAAGTATTTGTTTTGGTGATTACTCAACATTAGCGGGTATAAAATCACAGCTTTGGACTCATGGTTATTATCATGCAAATACAGGGAAAGACAGGATTAGAATTGATGGACAAATAACTATTGGCGACAATGTATATATAGGCTCAGGCTGTATTTTTAACCCTGGTGTTACTGTGGCAAATGCGATACACATTGGAGGAGGCAGTGTTGTTTCTAAAAACCTAGAAAAACCAGGGATGTATGTTGGACAAGCTCTTCGCTTTATTGAAAATGATATTGATTCTTTAAAAAACAAACTAACAAAAGTAGAAGGAGTTAATCTTATTGAAAAAGTATATTCGAAAAAGGAATTATGAATCCTGTAAATCGCGTCTTCATAAAAAAATTCAATCCATTAAAAGTTACTTTTTTTGGTATGCTACTTTGGGTTTTTATTTTCTTTTTTTCTTCAATTAAAGTTAAACATCAACCTGGAGTATTACCTGTAATATTTATTCTAGCTAATTATTTTTTCTTCTTTGTTGGCCTAATTTCTATTATAAAAAAAAATACAATTATCAATGAAAAGTACGTTTTAAAAAAACGTGCGTTAAAGAAAATACTTGTCTTTTTAATTATAATTTCGCTGATAGGTTTCAGTTTTAGAATATTGGACAAATTCTTTATTCGAGACATAACAATTGGCAATACCTCTATCGATAATAGAAATTTATTAACAGAAAACAAATCAAGCATTTTTGGTGTCATAGCAGCTGTTCTAACTCCCTTTTCTTTTTTGCCTCTCTACATATACTATACTATAAAGCCAAAAAGATTTTTTTTAGCATTACTCTGTATTATCATTTTTTTTCTGCCTGCTTTTGATAGTATAATCTTGGGCTCACGATCAGGCTTGTTTATGGTGGTGTTTTTTTTCATAATTAATATGCTATATTTTAAAATATTAAAAATCACACCTTTTAGATTATTGTTCTTTTTTGGGATAATCTATTTTTTAGGAATCTATACAACAAAGATGTTTATAGAGCGAACCCAAGAATACATGGTAACAGAAAAAAGAGCTACAAAACATATATTATCTAATGCTGTTTATAACTTTACACTAGAACCGAAAGAATACACTAGAACCGATATCATAGAAACTAAAAATGAAACCTTAAGGCTAACAAGATTGAGTCTTTTAAATGCATCACAATACTATACTCATGGTGTATTCGAATTTGGATATTTATATAATAATTATGAAGGAAAACATCATTATGGTGGATTTACTTTTAATGTTATAGCAAAGTTTTCTAATATTATTTTGGGAACAAACATTGATTTAGCCAAAATTCAAGACAGCCCAGTTAGAACAGGTGTTTATACAACCTTCTTTGGTCCAATATATTTAGATTTTGGGTGGTTTGCACCAATTTTTATGCTGTTTTTTGGGATGCTTCAAGGCTTAATATTTAACAAGACCCTCTTAGGGGACTATAAGTATGTTCCGTTATTATTCTATATGCTTATAATAGATTTTTTTATGCCTGTAATTAATTTTATTACATCCTCTCAAGGAGTTTACATAATTGTATCTATGATAGTTTTTGCTAAGTTGTATAAACTATTAACTGCAAAATTAATTTTTAAGGATATTAACGGTAATAAAAGATTTTATAAAATTTTAAAATGAATAAATAATGTTACGTAAGGGAATAGGTATTTTGTTTTGTATACTTTGTGCATGTAAGGACATAAACGAAAACGAAGCTGGAGGCTTTAGTCAAACAGTTTTAGATCAAGAAAAAGTATTTGCCATTGACACAACATTCCCAATTGGCGATGTTAGAAGATATGGTATAGATTCTTTAGGCCTAGACATTAAGCACCCAGTCACAAAAGAAAGCACAGTAACTACCATTTTAGACATTTCAGAGGAATTGGGAATAGAAATTTACTTTCCTAAGGGATATTATGATTTTGGATTAAATATTGATTCTAGAAAAAATATAAAGATTAAATTTGATAATTCTGAATTTTCAGATGTGATTCACATTACCAATGAAAAAGGCTCAAAGTCTGAGAACATTATATTAAAAGGAACATTAATAACCTATGATAGGTTTGGAACATATGAAAGTAATAACATTCAAATTGATTCGTTAATAATCAAATCAGATAAGAATAAACAAAAAAGAAACCTAAATTCAAGAGGATTGCATATTTATACTAACACAACAAATTTAAGTATAGATTATTTGCAGGTGGATGGTTTGGGAGATGATTCGATAAATAACCATGCAGCGATAGCCATTGACGGTTGGCCTGCTTATCCGAAAAACATTAAAATAAAAAAGGCTAAAGTTAATTCATCTGATCGTCACGGAGTTTATCTAATGGGTTTTAATCATAAGATTGATACTTTAATTATTAAGAATTATGCCTTAGGGAGCAGTGCAAACATGTCTTTAATGCAAGGCGCTCAAAGAGGAGAAGAAAAGGAATTTTCAGGTATTTGGTTTAACGAATGTTATAGTACAAATATTGGGTTCCTTAAAATTGAGACTAAGAAAATTGATAAAAAACAGAGCGACATTAAATTTGATATAGGAGATAAAAATTATCCAATTTTAATAAATGAATTATACAATAATAATTCCATTATTAGAAACAACTATTCAGGAGAAATAATAAAACAATAAAAAACTATGAATTACTACAAAATTTTATTTGCAACAATAATTTTTACTCTTTTTGTTTCATGTAAAGAAGAAAGCAAAAATGATTCAAAAAATGAATCAATTGAAGTTATCGATGAAAAAATAAACGAAGAAGAATTAAAGTATGTTATTGATGACTCTTTCCCCATTGGAGATATAAGGAGATATGGTATTAGAATAGAAGGAGGCGATCCTCTTCACCCAATATCAAAAAAGCCTACCACTCAAACTATTTTTGAAATGGCTAGCAAAGAAAAGATAGATTTATTTTTCCCGAAAGGATACTATAAATTTGGAATATATATTAAAGGCTTAAATGGTTTAAGCGTAACCTTTGATAATTCAGAATTTGGAGGTCCCATTTATATTATTGAGGGAGAAGAAAAAAACGAATCAACCAACATTTCTCTAAAAGGAGATTTTACCACATATTATAAATTCTTTTCTAGAAACTGTTCAGATATTGATATTGATAACCTAACAATTAAAACAGACTTAGAAAAAAACTCGGCTGGTTTAAGAAGTATGGGATGTGATATTTATTCAGGAAGCAAGTATTTAACCTTCAAAAACCTTGTGATTGAAGACTTGGGATCTGGAAGTGATAAATATTCGCTTTCGCGAGCAGCTCTACAGGTTCATGGATGGAATAATAACCCAATAGGCTTAAGTATTGATAAAGTGCATATTAAATCGTCAGATAGACATGGCGTTTATATCACAGGAAAAGAACATACTATAGGCCAAATTATTATAGATAAATTTGGAGTTGGAAATATAAATGGCATGAAAGCACTAGAAGATTCTGATCAGGGAGAATCTAAAAATATTACAGGTGTGTGGCTTAATAGATTAACAAATTCGCATATAGACGAAATAATTATCAATACAAAGGATTCAAAGGGGAAATACGCTGTTTGGTTAGATCAAGGAAATATTGGAGAGCCCACTATTATTGAGCAATTAACTTTGAATGGAGGAGATGAAAAATTAGGGGTTTTTGCTGATGAAATAACAAATACTGTTGTAAAAGGCATAGAAAAATAATTTTTTTGAAAACAGTATTAAAACATAGACTATTTTTTTTAATGGCTTTTGGAGTATCAAAAGCCATTGTTTTTTTAGCACCTTTATTACTATCTAATACACTCTCTAAAACAAATTACGGAGTTTTAGAGTATGCGCTAAACATTGCTTTTATTGGAGCTGCTATAATTAATTTTGGAGTGCCAAATGCTTATCCATATTTTAAATTAAAAAGAAAGTTTCAAGCTATATACACTGGTTTTAATTTTCATTTTTTGTATTTGTTAGCGTCTTCGTTTTTTGCGTTGATTTCTATTTTCATTTTTAGAAACGAAACCCAATTTGTTTTATCAGTATTGTTTATTTACACCCTAAGCAACCAAGTCACCTATTCTTTACGATATAAAACAGACGAAAAAATTATCAAGGCTGTTTTTGTTGACGCTTTGTTTTATGTTGTGTTGTTGTGTGCCTACTTCTATATTTATTTAACAGACGACAGTAGTATTGAGCCTATTACATATGGCGCTTTTTTGTATAGCATAATTTATATGATAATAGCCTTGAAAAAAGGATATAAATTGCAAATAAAAGCAGCGTTTAAAAAACATCAAAAGCTCATTAAATATGGTAAGAGCGTCATGCTTTCGGGTTTGTTTATTTTGCTTATTGCAAACTCAGGAAGAATCGTAATAGACTTAGTGTTTAATGACAAGGAACTTATTGCTATTTTTGGTTTTTATTTTAGAATGGCCTCTTTTGTAGTAATGTTGCACCAAATATTAAACATTATTTATTTTAAACGGATTTATACCTTTAACACTCAAAAACTAGATACTATTTTTGTTGTTTTTTTAAGTATTATTGCTCTTGGTGTTGCAGCTACATATTTTATTATACCCAAAATTGGGATTCATTTTTTCAAACTTTTTGAAACATTTCCTATATATAAAGATGTGTATTTAGTGTTGTGTTTTCAAATGATTTTTTGGATTGTTTTAGCCAATAATGAAAATGTTATTTATAGAGAAAAACTAGCTAGTAAAATGAATATTGCTTTTACCCTTCTTTTAACGTTTTTTGCAGTTACTGTAACCTTGTTAAAAGATACGTTTAACTTTAATGACGTTGTTATTGGACTATATTTATTAATTGTTACAGCTGTTACCTTACAGTTTTATATATTGTATAAGTTTAAAAAAATTAAGCTTAAAAAAACAATTGTGGCAAGTGTTTTAGTTTTCTTGTTGTCATTGATATTAATTATATGATTAAAACATTATTTGTAACAAAAAGAGAGCGTACAGTGTTAATTGCATTAGGTCTTTTTTTGGTAACCTTACCAATATCTTATGGATTAAACTCGGTAAGTGCTATTGTTATTGGGTGCTTATTTGTGCTAGACACACCACAAAGAATAAAACAAAAAACACAGGCACTATTTAAAAATAAGTTCTTCATTATTCTGCTTTGTTTTTTTGGAATACAACTCATAGGCGCCCTATATTCCGAAAACACAAAACAAGCAATTAGAGGTCTAAGAATTTTGTTTCCTTTTGTAGCATTGCCAATGACTATTTTGACAGAGCAGTTAGACAAACAAAAAGTATTAAAACTTGTAAGTTATTTTAAATATTATTTGTTTTTTGGACTGTTAATAGCTTTTGTGTATCAGTTTATTAGTTTTAAAACAATACTAAGTTTTGAGCATGATATTTTTGCAATTTTAGAAATTAATCCCTTTTATTTTTCAGCCTTTATTTTTTTGGCAATTTTAGATTCATTGTTTAATTTAATAAAGCAACATTTTAAAGGAATAAAGGAATATGTTTTCATTCTGTTTTTTTCATTCTCTCTTTTATTGTTAGGCGCAAGAATTTCTATTCTAATATTAATGTTTTGCTTCGTTTTGTTTATTTTCAAATTATTGCCTAATGTTTCATTCATTAAAAAGGCAATAATATCTTTAACCATAGTAGGTGGACTATTTATTATAGCTTATCAAGTACCACAAGTAAAAAAGAAAATAGACATTACGGTACGCACCATGGATTTTGATTTTAAAACCATACTCACCAAAAATCAAATAAGCATCTCTAGAAATACCGTAGAGTACAGAATCTTGATTAATTATTCTGGAATACAAATTCTTAAAAGCAATATTTTTGGAGTAGGCATAGGTGATTATAGAGAAGCACTTATTGAACAATATAATGTGTTAAATTTTAGAGCAGGAAAAAAGAGAAAATTTAATAGTCACAATCAATATATGGAGGAGTTTGTGAAGCAGGGTGTTATAGGAGGGGCTATTTTTATTTTTTTAATGTTTTTTGTACTTAAAAAAGGAGCTATTAATAAAAACCACTTTTATTATGTTGGAATATATATTGCTTTAGTTTGTTTAGTTGAATCTTTTTTTCACAGACAACATGGAGTAATGTTTGCGGCATTTTTTTTACCATTATTTTATAATATAGAGAAATTAAATGAGTGATAAATTACTACATAAACCATTATATCTTTTTTTAATTCTTGGACTATTGTTTTGGGGTTTTTTATACACCATAATTCCAGCAAAACCAACCTATAGTTTCTCAACAACAACATTAGTTTATATTATTATATCACTATTGGCATATATTTTAGGGCATCTTATATGTCATAAATTTTACAAAATTAAAACTCAGCCCAATTCAAATTTAAATCACAGCAAAAACATTATTTGGTTTTTAATCACCTTAGTTATTATTAGCTGGTTTATAAGATATATCGATCTTTTTTTTAGCAGAGGAATTTCTTTCAGTAATACCATACAAGAGAATAGAGATTTATTAGGAATAGCCAGTTCCAATCCTATTTATATTTTTGGCGCCATTTTTAAAGAGTTATTTTTTTTGCCATTATTACTAACATTAATCAGTTTTAATAAAAACAAAAAATTATTAATATGTAGCAGTTTTCTTTATTTGTTGCCATTATTGATACCTTTTTTACGAGGAACTAGAAAAGATGTGTTTTTTACGTTTTTAATTTTGGCCTTAGTATTAATAATTACTAAGACGATGGCCTTAAAACTTAAAACCTTGATAAAATTAGGAGTAGTTTTTATCGTATTAAATATTGTTTTTTATAATCTTTTAATGAATCGAGAAACTGGCGAAACTCAAACTAAAGACCAAAAAATTGATGAGCTTTTAGATAAGGCTACTTATAATGATTTATTACAACCAACAGTTTTATTTGAAGAAAAAATAAAAGCTAGTAAAGGAATTAAGAAGGCTATTTTATTTAATTATGTACACACATTACAGTATTATTGCCATGGTGTATTTGAGCTAGACTATTTAGTAAAAGATAAGACAAAAAATAAAGACTACCTTAAGGGAGAATATAACTTCAATTTGTTTTTAAAAGCTTTAGAAAAATTTAATCTTATTGAGTATGATTCAAGTAAGGTTCACTTTATTCTACCACGCCAAAGCACATATATTACATTTTTAGGAGCTATGTTTGTTGATTTTGGATGGCTTGGAATTATTGGAATGTTTTGCCTAGGTTACTTCCAGAATGTTATTGATAAGAAAGTTAAAAATAACAATACGTTATATTTAAGCCTATATATATTCTTTATTATGTTTAATATATTTTTTCCAGTTATAAACCTTCTTAGAGGAACAGGGATTTATTTTGTGTTTTCATGCCTAACAATAATAATAAGTCTTAATATTTTATTTAAATCAAAATTTAGAACATATTTGTAAACATGAAAAAAGCTTTAGTTCAAGATTGGTATTATGTAAATGGAGGTGCCGAAAAGGTTGTTCACTCAATTAATAATATTTGGAATGATTTTGACCACTATTCTTTAATAGATTTTTTAAATGATGATGACAGAGAATTCATTTTAAAAGGGAAAAAAGCAAAAACTAGCTTCATTCAAAAATTACCAACAGCAAAATCTAATCACAGAAAGTTTTTGCAATTATTTCCTTACGCTATTGAAAGCTTTGATTTATCTGAATACGATTTGATTGTTTCATCTTCGGGTTTTGTAGCAAAAGGGGTCTTAACACATCAAAATCAAACCCATATATGTTATTGCCATTCACCTATGAGATATGCTTGGGATTTGTATCATAAGAACCTAAATGATTCTGGTCTCAATAAAGGGTTAAAATCATGGTATGTAAAAAGAGTGCTTCATAAATTACGTATTTGGGACATAGCATCATTAAATAGAGTTGATCACTTTGTGGCTAACTCAAACCATATTGCCAGGAGAATTAAAAAAATTTATGATAGAGATGCAAAAGTTATTTACCCACCAGTAGATGTTAATAAATTTCAATTGGAAACTGTAAAAGACAATTATTATATTACGGCTTCTAGACTAGTATCTCATAAAAAAGTTAATGTTATCGCCCAAGCGTTTACTCAAATGAAGGACAAAAAATTACTAATAGTAGGTGATGGTCCTGAAATGAGTACAATAAAATCTTTTGCAACACAAAACATAGAAATGCTTGGACATGTGACCTCTGAAGAACTCAAGACTCTAATACAAAAGGCTAAAGCATTTGTTTTTGCTGCAGAAGAAGATTTTGGAATAGCTCCAGTAGAGGCACAAGCCTGCGGGACACCTGTAATATGTTTAGGAAAAGGAGGTTGTGCCGAAACAATAATTAACAATGAAACAGGACTCTTTTTTGATAATCAGAATGTTAAAGAAATTATTGAAGCTGTTAAAAATTTTGAAGCCATGGAGTTTGACTATGAGAAAATAAGAAAAAATGCTTTAAGATTTAGCATGAAAAGATTTGAGATCGAGTTTCAAGAGTTTGTTGAAAGTAAAGTATGATTTATTTCTGTTGATGGCTTTTTGGTTAATGATAATAGCTTTTGAGAGTTATGTTTCTTACTTTTGTAGCTAAATCAAATTAAACAATGCCCTTCATAGTTAGTGCAATTTTGTTTTTTGTTGGAGCGTATCTTCTTACTTTTTTAATAATACCAAAAATTATAGGTTTGGTTGAATATAAAAAGTTGATGGACGAGCCCAATATAAGAAGTTCTCATGTTAAAGTAACACCAACGCTTGGGGGAATTGCATTTTTTTATTCTATAATTCTTGCTCTATTTTTTTTAAAAGATTGGGGAAAATTTAACGAGTCGATTTATTTGGTTCCTGGGCTCACAATTCTATTCATTACGGGTCTTAAAGATGATTTAGTAGTGTTATCTCCCTTTTCTAAGCTTTTAGCACAGTTAGTTGCAATCGCATTTATTTTAAGTAATGCAAGTTTTACAATTTACTCATTAAATGGATTTTTTGGAATTTATGAAATACCAATATATGTTTTTTATACAATAGGTGCTTTTATGATGCTTACAATTATAAATGCATATAATTTAATAGATGGCATTGATGGTTTAGCAGCAATTGTAGGTATAGTAATATTGATTATATATACCACCATATTTTATATGACTAAAGAGTATTTTTATGCACTAATTAGTTTGACACTTAATGGATGTTTAATGGCATTTTTGAGATATAATCTATCAGATGAAAAAAAAATATTTATGGGAGATACTGGCTCCCTTATTGTAGGTTATATTATAAGTATTTTAACATTGAAATTTTTAGCTTTGTCCCCAAACTCGTTAAAGGATTTACCTTTTGCTCTAGAAAATGTTCCACTAATTGCCATAAGTATTTTGATAGTACCCTTGTTTGATACAGCTAGAGTTTTTACAATTAGAGTAGCAAATAAAAGAAGCCCTTTTTCTTCCGATAGAAATCACACACATCACATTTTAATAGATTATTTCAATTTATCTCATAGGCAAGCAAGTTTTATTATTGGAGGTTTTAATCTGATATTTGTTTATTTGATTATAATTCTAGGAAGCACTTCATATAATTTTTGGCTATTAACCGTTCTTGTTATAACGGCAGTTCTACTAGCTTATTTTTTTTATAGATTTAATTATAGTTTTTCTAACCTAAAAAGAAAAATTCGTTTTAAAAGATGGGTTGATAGTACAAAGAAAGGATTAAAGAAAAATTTAAAGAAGTCCCAAACACAAAAAAAGAAATGAAAATAGCAGTTATAGGAACAGGCTACGTAGGCTTAGTCACTGGAACCTGTTTAGCAGAAACAGGAAACGAAGTACTTTGTATAGATATAGATGCCAATAAAGTAAAAAAAATGCAACAAGGTGAGGTGCCAATTTATGAGCCACATTTAGATGTATTATTTGAAAGAAATATTAAAGCAGGACGTTTAAAATTTTCCACCAGTTTGGATGAAGGGCTACAACATGGTGATATTATATTTTTAGCATTGCCAACACCTGAAGGAGGTGATGGTTCGGCTGATTTGTCGTTTGTATTAGGAGTTGCCAAAGAAATCGGTAAAAAATTGCAATCATATAAAGTGATTGTAGATAAAAGCACAGTACCTGTAGGAACAGCCGATAAGGTAACAGAGGTTATTTCTAAAGAAACAACTGTAGATTTTGACGTAGTGTCAAATCCTGAATTTTTAAGAGAAGGTTTTGCAGTGGACGATTTTCTAAAGCCAGAACGCATAGTCATTGGCTCAGAATCTGAAAGAGCTATTGACTTAATGAAAAAATTATATAAACCATTTGTACGTTCGGGAAATCCAATTATAGTTATGGATGAGCGAAGCGCTGAACTTACTAAATATGCTGCAAATTCGTTTTTGGCAACCAAAATAACTTTTATGAACGAGATTGCTAACTTTTGCGAAAAAGTAGGTGCAGATGTAGATAAAGTTCGTGTTGGAATGGGAACAGATTCACGCATAGGTAAGCGTTTTTTATTTCCAGGAATTGGTTATGGAGGTTCTTGTTTTCCAAAAGACGTAAAAGCACTTCATAAATCTGGTAAAGACGCTGGCTATCAGTTTGATATTCTCAATGCCGTTATTAAAGTAAATGATGTTCAAAAAAAGATATTAATTCCTAGAATCGAAACACATTTCAAAGGTGATATAAGAGGCAAAACCTTTGCTGTTTGGGGATTGGCATTCAAGCCAGAAACAGACGATATTAGAGAAGCACCTTCATTGTATATTATTGAAGATTTATTACAAAAAGGTGCAAACATACAAGTATTTGATCCAGAAGCTATGCCAAATGTTAAGCGTAAGTTTGGAGATAAATTAAACTATACATTAAACAAGTATGAAGCCGCCGCTAATGCTGATGCTCTAATAATTTGTACTGAATGGAGTATTTTTAGAACACCAGATTTCAATAGATTAAAAAAGGAATTAAATGCACCTGTAATATTTGACGGAAGGAATTTATTTGATATTGAAGATATGCAAAACGAAGGCTTCCAATATAACTCTATAGGACGAAAATCAACACATATATAAGTTTTGAAAAGGGTTTTAATAACAGGAGCTGCAGGATTTTTAGGATCACATTTATGTGATCGGTTTATTGATGAAGGTTTTTCTGTTATTGGTATGGACAACTTCATTACAGGAGATATGTCAAATATTTCACATCTCTCCAGCAATCCTAATTTTGAGTTTATAGAACATGATGTTACCGAGTTTATTGCAATAGAAGGTGCACTAGATTATATTCTACATTTCGCTTCACCAGCAAGTCCAATCGATTATTTAAAGATTCCAATTCAAACCTTAAAAGTTGGCTCTTTAGGGACGCATAACTTATTGGGATTGGCTAAAGCAAAACAAGCTAGAATACTCATTGCGTCGACTTCCGAAGTTTATGGTGATCCATTGGTACACCCACAATCTGAAGATTATTACGGAAATGTTAGCACTATTGGGCCTAGAGGTGTTTATGATGAAGCCAAACGCTTTCAAGAGTCAATTACTATGGCATATCATCGATTTCATGGATTAGAAACCAGAATTGTACGTATTTTTAATACGTATGGTCCAAGAATGAGACTTAACGATGGGCGAGTGATTCCTGCATTTATGGGTCAAGCATTACGTGGTGAGGATTTAACGGTTTTCGGAGATGGATTACAAACACGCTCGTTTTGTTATGTTGATGATCAAGTAGAAGGGATTTTTAGGCTCCTATTTAGTGATTATGTATATCCAGTAAATATTGGGAACCCAGATGAGATTACTATTTTAGATTTTGCTAAAGAAATTATCGGCTTAACGCAAACGGGACAGAAGATAATTTATAAAGAATTACCTATAGATGATCCTCTGCAACGGCAACCAGACATTAGTTTAGCAAAACAGCTTTTAGATTGGGAGCCAAAAATTGGACGAACAGAAGGAATGAAAAAAACTTTTGAATATTTTAAAAAATTATCAAAAGAAAAACTTTTTAAAAGAGAACATAAAGATTTTGCATCTCATATAAAAAAGTAAATGAGGTATAAACAAGGCAGATATTCGGGGTATTTAAAACCTTTTTTAATACTTTTCGACTTAAGTATTGTAAATCTATTTGCTTTTTACTTTTTCGATTTCAATCAGGATAAGCTCTATTTCTTTTCAAGCGAAATTTTAAATAATAAACATATTCTTTTTGTTGTTTATTCAAGTTTTTTTTGGGTATTAACAGCATTCTTTTTAAAGTTTTATAATGTTTATAGATTTACTTCTTTTTTAAATTTAATTTCATTACTGGTAAAGCAATTTTGTGCATTTACGCTCATAGTTTTTTCTTTTATAGGAATTTTTAGAAGCATTAATATTTATGTTTTCGATATATTAAAATTTACTTTTATATGCATTGTTATTGTTGGCTTGGTGAAAGTCATGTCGTATTATGCTCAAAAAAAATATAGATTATGGTTGAATGGAAATACCAGAAAAATAGTTGTAATTGGAACTAATGAAGGGTCAGAAAAATTCAAAAAACTCATTAATCAAAGAAAAGATTTAGGTTATGATATAAAAGCAACATTTAGTAATTATAATTTAGAGAAAGTTACTGGGGATTTAAAAGATGGACTAAAGTATATTCAAGAACAAAAAAATATTGATGAAATTTATTGTGCCATTGACGAATTAAATGAAAATCAGGCAAACGAATACGTTAAAGTAGCAAGCCTAAATCAAAAAAACATTAAGTTTATTCCAGAGGATTATTCGTTATTTACAAAAAAACTTCAAACGGAATATTACAATTATATTCCAATATTGTCTGTTCAAGAAGTATCCCTGAACACTGATGTTAATGCTTTTTTCAAACGATTTTTTGACATTATTTTCTCGATTATCGTAATTGTATTTATTCTTTCATGGGTAACTCCTATTATGTTTATTTTAATAAAGTTAGACTCAAAAGGACCATTGTTTTATAAGCACGAACGAAATGGATTAAACTATAAAGTATTTTCGTGCTATAAGTTTAGAACTTTAAAGTTGAATACTGGAAGCAAGATTGATTATGTAAAAAAAGAAGACTCTAGAGTCACAAAAATTGGACGCGTTTTGCGAACACTTAGCCTTGATGAATTGCCTCAATTTATTAATATTTTGCTAGGAGATATGTCAGTTGTTGGCCCCAGACCTCACATGTTATCGTATACTAAAAAATATGCTCAAGTAATTGACAAGTATAGTTTTATTTACAGACACAGTGTTAAACCAGGATTAACAGGCTTGGCTCAAATAAAAGGTTATAGAGGAGAAATAACCTCAAAAGAGGATATAATTAACAGAATCAAGTATGATATTTTTTACATTGAAAATTGGTCTATGTTATTAGATTTAAAAATAATTGCACAAACAATTATTAATATCTTTAAAGGAGAAGAAAAAGCTTACTAGATGGTTTCAATTATTACACCATCCTATAATTCAGAAAGGTTTATTGCCACTACAATAACCTCTGTTATTAACCAAACCCATGAAGATTGGGAGTTAATAATAGTTGACGATGCTTCAGTAGATAACACATACAATATTGTTCTAGATTTTTGTCAAAAAGACAAGCGCATTAAACTTATAAAACAATCAAAAAACCTAGGTACTGGAGTTGCAAGAAATAAAGCTATTAAGGTAGCCCAAGGTAATTATATAGCTTTTTTGGACTCAGATGATGTATGGATACCAAATAAACTAGAAAAACAACTTGCTGTTATGAAATCCACAAAGGCTGCTATTTGTTTTTCATCGTATGAACTAATAAACGAACAAGGAGAATCATTAAACAAAATAATTGAAGCCCTACCCAAACTTTCATATACTAAGCAGCTTAAATGTAATTATATAGGTAATTTAACAGGTATATACGATGTAAGCGCAATGGGTAAGATGTTTATTCCAGAGATTAAGAAACGACAAGATTGGGTGTTGTGGCTAAATTTATTAAAAAAAGGAGGTCCAGCGATAGGAATTAAGGAATCTCTAGCTTATTATAGAGTTAGAAAAGGGTCAATTTCATCTAACAAATTTAACTTAATTATTTATAATTTTAATGTGTTTAGGAAAGCATTAGGTTTTGGCTTTTTTAAATCTGCTTGGTATTTAATAGTGTTTTTGTATGAATACTTTTTTGTGAAACCAAAACAAACTAAAAGCGTGTAACTAAGATTTGAGTAGAGACGTAAACTGTTTCAACTTTCCTTTTTTTGTGCGCTCTAGCTGACTTTTTTTAGTAAAGAAAACATCTACTTCAGGCTCCAAATATTTAACCAAAGCCTCATTAATTCTCTTTTTTTGATCATTATTTAAAGCTTTTTCTGAAACATATTCTATTTCAAACCTATTTAAAGCATGCTGCAAAACCTTAATTTCTTGTATAGAGCCATCGTCTTTCATTACAGATTTTGTCACATAATAAAAAGAAAGCCCAGGAGCAGTTTTTCCACTTGGTAGTTTTATATAATCTTCTTTTCTGCCAGTGAGTGTTTTTAAGACGCTCATTTTTTTATTAATAAAGCTAATACTTCCTGTGTCTCCAATTTCATACCGAATAAAAGGGTGCGCTTTATTATATAAATCGGTGATTACAATTCTACCTTCTTCACCATGAGGTAAAACATTTCCATTGTCATCTAAAATTTCAGCATATAGGTTTAAGTTGTTTAAAACCCATTGCTTATCTTTCTCAAGTGCAATTAAGCCAAATTCAGCAGACCCATATTCATTTATTATTGAGATATTAAATGCTTTTTCAAGCAACTTTTTGTCTTCCACCGAAAGCATTTCGGAGGTCGGTAAACACGCCTTTAAACTAGGACATATTTCAGAAAGGACCAAGCCCCTTTGTAATAAACGCTTTGCAAAAGCCACTATAACAGATGTATATCCTGTCATAAAAACGAAATCTGTTTTTTTAAACTTCTTAATCCAATTATCCAGTGCAGTTTCCGAAAGATCAAAAACATTAAATCGATAACGATTCGTCACCCAATCTTTAAAACGCTCTTTATAATACCCCTTTTTGTCTAAAGGAATTCCGTAAAAACGCGCTTGCTTTGTATTAAATATAGAATGCCATCCATACCATTCTTTAAAAATCGCCCAAGTCATTGAGTGACAAAATTTGTCTTTGGCAAACACAAATGGGTCTCCAGATGAACCAGATGTTTTATTGATGTAAATATTTTTTGTTGAATAATTTCTTGACAACCTCTCCTTTAAAGGCTGTTGCAAATCACGCTTAGTCATTACAGGAACCGTGTTCCAATCTAAAAGATTTAGATCTTTAGCAAGAGATTTATAAAAAGGTGTATGCTTGATATGATACGAAACGATCTCTTTTTTTTTCTGAATAATAGATGTTTCAAAATCAGACTCAGATTTTTCTTGAATTTCCTTCAAAGTACGTTCAGCTTCACTAATTGGAAAGCCATTAAATCGTAAAGAAAGATTGAATAAATTCAAAAGTAAATTTAGATAATATGTTTTTGTAAAATAATTGCTTTTAAGCTTAAAAAACAATTATTTTTGCGCAAACAATACTTCAATGAACATATTAATTCTTGGTTCTGGTGGAAGAGAACATACTTTTGCTTGGAAAATCACACAAAGCCCATTATGTAAATCCCTTTATGTTGCTCCGGGAAACTCTGGAACTGCACAAATAGCAACTAATGTAGATATTAGTGTTACAGATTTTGAAGCCATTAAATCTTTGGTTTTAGAAAAGAGAATAGATATGGTGGTTGTTGGACCAGAAGACCCCTTGGTGCAAGGGATTCATGATTGCTTTTTAAATGATGAAGCACTAAAACATATTGCGGTAATTGGTCCAGAAAAGGCAGCTGCTGAGTTAGAAGGTAGTAAAGAATTTGCTAAAGAGTTTATGTATCGTCATAATATTCCAACAGCGGCTTACAAAAGTTTTAATGCATTAAATGTTGAAGAAGGCTATGCGTTTCTAGAAACCTTAAGCCCTCCTTATGTTTTAAAAGCGGACGGATTGGCAGCAGGAAAAGGCGTTTTGATTCTTAACGATTTACAAGAAGCAAAAACTGAGTTAAAAAACATGTTGGTTGACGCTAAATTTGGTGACGCAAGTTCTAAAGTTGTTATTGAAGAATTTTTAGACGGCATTGAATTAAGTTGCTTTGTGCTAACCGATGGAAAGAATTACAAGATTCTACCAACTGCAAAAGATTACAAACGCATTGGCGAAGGTGATACAGGCTTAAATACTGGAGGCATGGGAGCAGTATCTCCAGTGTCTTTTGCAACTCCAGAATTTTTAAATAAAATAGAAGAACGTATTGTAAAACCAACTATTTCTGGTTTGCAAAAAGATAATTTACCATACAATGGTTTTGTGTTTATTGGTTTAATTAAAGTTGGAGATGACCCAAAAGTTATTGAGTATAATGTTAGAATGGGTGACCCAGAAACCGAAGTTGTTTTACCAAGACTAAAAAATGACTTGGTTGAAATTTTTCAAGCAATTGCTAATCAAACATTAGATAATATTGATATTAATATTGATGAGCGCACAGCAACGACTGTGATGCTTGTATCTGGTGGCTATCCAGAAGCTTATGAGAAAGGAAAGGAAATTTCAGGAGTAGAAACCATTACAAATTCTATACCTTTTCATGCTGGTGCAAAACTAGAAAATGGTAAAATAGTGACCTCAGGTGGACGTGTTATGGCAATAACTTCTTTTGGGAATGATTACGAAGAGGCACTAAAAAAATCTTATCAAAACATAGAAAAACTACATTTTGATAAGATGTATTATCGTAAAGATATTGGTTTCGATTTATAAGTATGAATGCGAAGTAATGCTTTTATCCTCTTCGCCTCTATCATTAAATCCTTTTAATTGTAGCATCCAATAAGTAAATGCAACTATTCCAATAACAATAAATATCCACGAAACAATATTTGCAGTCCACCAATTTTCAAGCTCTAATTCTCTTAAAGCATCAAAAGGAAGAAATAATACATCTACAAATAAATCTTGAATGGCGTAAAAAAAGTCTTTCATTGTAATAATATTATATTTACATGGCAAATATACGAACTCTTTAAATGATTACAAGATTTTTTCGCACTTCTAAACCAATTCATCTAGTACTTGTATCCTTTTTTGTTTTAGGGTTGTTTTTAGTTGTGAGGTTGGGTTATTA
This sequence comes from Gaetbulibacter sp. S0825, assembly GCF_011777505.1. Classification (GTDB taxonomy): domain Bacteria; phylum Bacteroidota; class Bacteroidia; order Flavobacteriales; family Flavobacteriaceae; genus Pontimicrobium. Next base: position 704,271 of record NZ_JAATJT010000001.1, read on the forward strand.
TTCCAAAGGCATTAGCGGAGTACAAATACTTAAAGAACTAACATTATATGGCATTACATTGTTATCTATTTTTGTGCTTTCTTTTTTTGTAAACAAGAATAATTTAACAAAGCAAAACAGCTTTAAAATTTTATTGTTTAGCCTTTTTCTAGCATGTATTCCAGCAACCATACAACATGGAACTATTATTGTTTCAAACGTGTTTATTTTATTTGCCATAAGACGCATAATAAGCTTGAGGTCAAATTTACATATTAAGAAAAAACTATTTGACGCCGCTTTTTGGATTGCCTTAGCATCGCTATTCTATTTTTGGTCTATTTTATTTTTAATTTTGGTTTTTGCAGCGTTAATATTTTATTCTATTGGACAATCAAATAATTGGATGATTCCTATTACGGGAATTGTAACAGTAGCATTAATAGTTATAAGCTATAATATTATTACTGAAAACACCTTTGGTGATATTTATAACTATATAGATAGTGTGGGTTTTGATTTCTCTAACTATAATTCTCCCAAATTAATATCGTCAATAGCTATTATCTCATTATTAGGACTTTGGACGTTGTTTTTCTATACTAAAAAGTTGCAAGATAAATCTAGGTCGCTTAGACCTTCGTTTACCTTAATTTTAATCGCTTTAATTATTGGTATAGCAATAGTGATTTTGGCACCAAACAAAAATGGCAGTGAGTTTGTCTTCTTGTTTGCACCTCTCGCTATTATTATGACAAACTATATTGAATCCGTTAAAAAAGTTTGGCTTGCAGAGGTTTTTATATGGCTACTAATTATTACTCCAATTCTTCAATTAGTCTCTTAATTTATCGCCAAAGGCTAAATCTCCTGCATCACCTAGACCAGGAACTATATAACCTTTATCGTTCAGAGTTTTATCAATAGTGGCAATCCATAAATGAGTATTTTCCGGGAATTTGTCTTTCACATAATCAACACCAGTTTCAGCACCAATAACACTTAAAATATGTACCTGTTTTGGCATTCCATGAGATTTTAATGCCTCATAAGTTAAAGCTAAAGATTTTCCTGTAGCCAACATAGGGTCAACTAAGAGAAGCGTTTTATTTTCCAAGTTTGGGCTTGCAATATATTCTACAACAATCTCAAAATCGGTATTGTTTAAATGATGTCTGTAAGCTGAAATAAAAGCATTTTCTGCTTTGTCAAAATAATTCAATACACCATTATGAAGCGGTAAACCAGCTCTTAAAATTGAACAGATTACAACATCTTCCTCTGGCACATTTACTTTTGTGTTGCCTAAAGGTGTTTCTGCATTAATTATATGATGGTTTAGTGTTTTACTCATCTCATAGCTCAATATCTCACCAATACGTTCAATATTTCGTCTAAAACGCATTCTATCATTTTGAATAGAAACATCTCTTATTTCGAATATAAAGTTGTTTAAAACGGAGTCGGTGTTTGAAAGATTATGAATGTGCATTTTACGTAATTAAGGTTGAGTAAAGTTAATTAAATAGGAGTATATTTGCATTTTATAAGCACAAAGATATGTTTTCAGATAAGGCAAATGCCATTTTTCAAGAGGTTATTAAAACCTATAAAGTATTAAATACTGTTGACCAACCATTTACGAATAAGTATGATAAAAATGACGATTTAATTGCTCATTTATTATATAGAAAATCTTGGATTGACACTGTTCAATGGGCTTACGAAGATATTATTAGAGACCCAAACATCGAGCCAGTTGCTGCTTTAAAATTAAAGCGAAAGATTGATGCATCTAACCAAGATAGAACAGACACTGTTGAGTATATTGACAGCTATTTTCTAGATAAATATAAAGATGTTGTTGTTAAGCCTAATGCTAAAATAAATTCTGAAAGTCCTGCTTGGGCAATAGATAGATTGTCAATTTTGGCACTAAAAATTTATCATATGCATTTAGAAACGGTTAGAGATGATGCATCGCAACAACACAAAGACGCTTGTCAAAAGAAGTTAAATGTATTGTTAGAACAGCGAGTAGATTTATCGACTGCAATTGATGATTTGCTTGAAGATATTTCTAATGGCGATAAATACATGAAGGTATATAAGCAAATGAAAATGTATAATGATGATGAGCTTAACCCAGTTTTAAGAGCACAGAAATAGTAGTTTTTATAATATTTCTGAGACTCATTATATAATTTTGAATGAGTAATTTACCTAAACACATTTTGGTTATTCGCTTATCCGCAATGGGAGATGTCGCTATGACTGTTCCCATATTACGACACTTTACTAAGCAATATCCACAAGTTAAACTCACGGTTTTAACTAGGGCGTTTTTCACACCTTTTTTTAGAGATTTGGAAAATGTATCTGTGTATTCAGCAGACGTAAAAGGAGAGCATAAAGGATTTTTAGGGCTTTATAAACTATCTAAAGAACTTAATAAACTTGAGTTTGATGCTATTGCAGATTTACACAATGTGCTTAGAAGTAATGTACTTAAACTTTTTCTAATTAATAAAAAGTGCATCCAAATTGACAAAGGAAGAGCCGAAAAAAAAGCACTAACCTCAGGCAAGTTTTTTAAGCAACTTAAAACAACACATCAACGTTATGCTGATGTTTTTTCTGCTCTTGGATTCCATTTAGACTTAAGCTCACCCATATTTCCAAACAAAGCAACTTTAAGCAAAAAGCTTAAAAATATTATTGGAGATAAAAACAAATCTTTGATTGGTATTGCGCCTTTTGCAGCTTTTAACAGTAAAGCTTATTCGTTAAAGCAAATACAAGAAGTTATAAAAACACTTAGCCAATCAAATACCATTTTGCTTTTTGGGGGTGGACAAAACGAAATTAAAATGTTGAACAACTTGACAACTTCACAAACCAATACCGTTAATCTGGCTGGTAAACTCTCGCTAGATGAAGAACTGGATATTATTTCAAATTTAGATGTAATGATATCAATGGATTCTGGAAATGCACACATAGCAGCAATGTTAGGTGTTGAGGTAATTACGCTTTGGGGAGTCACGCATCCTTATGCAGGCTTTTACCCTTTTAACCAAAAGCCTGAAAATGCTTTGATAGCAGATAGAGAACAATTTCCTTTAATACCTACTTCAATTTATGGCAACAAATTTCCGGAGGGATACGATGAGGCTATTAACTCAATAACACCTCAACAAGTCATTTTAAAAGCGAATATGATTCTACAAAAAAGCCTCACATAAAGTGAGGCTAGATTTAACGTTATAAATAGACATAGATAATCCTAAAAAAAGATTAACGTTTAAATCTACTACTAATGTATTCGATTTTAAAACACATAAAAATTTTGTGTAGGAAAATATGTATTCAATTCGATGAAACGCATATTTCAAAGATTAAATAATAAATAAATCAGATGAATAACATTGTATTCACAAATTTTAGGACCTATACATCATCATAATCCACAACAATTTTATTTGTAGTAGGGTGTGCTTGACATGTTAAAATGAGCCCTTCGGCAAGTTCGCTATCGGTTAAAATATTGTTTTGTCGCATCGTTGCTTCACCTTCTTTAATTCGTGCAATGCAACTACTACAAATACCTCCTTGGCACGAATACGGCACATCTAAATCCTCATCTAGAGCAGACTCTAAAATATTTCTTTTTTGAGACATTTCGAATTCAGTTTCTTCATCATCAACAATTACTGTAATATGTGTGTTACCTTCAGATAGAGTTTTGATGTCATCATTACTAGCTTTAGCGGCTTTAAACAATTCATAATGAATAACATCATCGTTTATATTATGCTCAGTAAGCACATCTTTTACAGTGTGAATCATGCCTTCAGGACCACATAAATAAAAGGCATCAACCTCAACGTGTTTATGTTTGTTTTTCATTATATAGTTGACCGTACTTTTTTCTATACGCCCAAAAATTGCATTGTCTTCATCAGCTTGACTAAATACAAACTGAATAGAAAAACGGTCTTTGTATTGATGATGAAGCTCCAGTAATTCATTCAAAAACATGGTGTCCTTAGTTTTTTTGTTGCCATAGACCAAAATAACTTTACTATGTGCTTCTTCTTCCAAAGCACATTTTATAATGCTTAATACTGGTGTAATACCACTTCCTGCTGCAAAAAGAGCTATATTTTTGGTTTTTTTGTCATTAGGCTCAAACACAAAACGACCTTTAGGTGGTGCTACTTCTAACGAGTCACCAACTTTTAACTGATTATTGGCATAAACTGAGAAAGTTCCGTTGTCTACCTCTTTTACCGCAACTCTTAATTCGTTGCTTTTTGGAGATACACACAAAGAATAATCACGCCTAACCTCATTGCCATTTAATATTGTTTTTAAAGTGATATATTGCCCTGCTTTAAAAGAAAAAATGTCTTTTAAGTTATTAGGAACCTCAAAATTTATGGTAACAGCATTGTCAGTTTCCTTTTGAATTTCTTTTATAGTAAGTTTATAGAATTGTGACATAAAAATAATTTTTGGCAAAAATAGTGAAGTAAACAGTTAATTTTTAATTTAGATTGTAACAAATTGACGATAATTGCAACAAATACATCAAACACAACCAAAACATGATTAAACATTTCTTGAATTTAGAGTGGAAGCAATTTAAAAGAGCTTCCTATTTTCAAAAAGGACTAGCTATTAAAATTTTGCTTTTTCTGGCTGTTCTATACTTTGGTGGAATAGCTATTTTTATTGGAGGTATTATGTTTTTTGGGCTTGAAAAAGCTTTCCCAGATGTAGATCCAATAGTTATGGTTAACAACTATTTAATCTATTGGATATTATTTGAGTTAATGATAAGGTATTTTATGCAGCAATTGCCAGTAATGAATATTAAACCATTGATGATAATTCCAATAAAACGAAATACAATTATTAATTATTTACTAGGAAAAACGATACTTTCTTTCTTTAATTTTATTTCACTTTTTTTATTTCTTCCTTTTTCAATCGTATTATTATTTCAAGGGTACCCTGTAATTAATGTGGTTTTGTGGTTTATTGCAATAATGTGTATTAATCTCTCAATAAATTTTCTAAATTTTTTAATCAATAAGAGTAATACGGTTTTTTATGGGATAGCTTCTGTTTTGATAGTAATTATTTCACTTAGATATTTTAATATTTTTGATGTTACCGAACCTATTGGAAAATTATTTAACGGGTTATATAATCAACCATATTTTGCACTCATTCCTTTATTGCTAATGGTAGGATTATACAAAGTCAATTTTGATTTTATAAGAAAAGGGTTTTATCTAGATGGTGCAATTTCTAAAAAAGTTAAAGAAGTAGAAGCAACTGATTTAAGCTGGATGGACCGTTTTGGAAGCATGGCACCATTCTTAAAAAATGATGTTAAAATGATTTGGCGAAACGCAAGACCCAAGCAAGTACTAATGATGTCGTTTCTATTCTTGTTTTACGGATTAATTTTTTATACTCAAGACGTATACCGAGATATGCCAGCATTTTTGGCATTTGCTTCCATATTTGTTACTGGTGGGTTTTTATTGAGTTTTGGACAGTTAGTTCCTTCTTGGGATAGTGAGTATTATAAAATGTTGATGAGCCAAAACATACCATATAGACAGTATTTAGAATCCAAATGGTACCTTATGGTAGTTGCTGTAGCAGTTTCGTTTGTTTTAAGTACACCTTATATTTACTTTGGATGGGAAATATTTGGAATGATTGCAGCAGGAGCATTATTTAATATTGGTCTAAACACTTTTATAACCCTTTTTGGAGGCGCTTTAAATAGGGTTCCAATAGAGCTTAATACAAAAGCCAAAGCGTTTAGTAATACAAATGGATTTAATCCAACGCAATTGTTAATTGCTTTGCCAAAAATGGTATTACCAATGCTATTATTTTACATCCCTTATAAGCTTATTAATTTTAATGCAGGACTTATTGCTTTAGCATTAAGTGGAGTAATAGGACTAGTATTTAAAAACTTCTTTTTAAATAAAATAGAAGGGATTTATCAAAAAGGGAAGTACAAAACAATAGCTGCATTTTCAGAAAAAAAATAAAAGAACAAAAAAACTATAACATACAATGATAACAGTTAGTAATTTATCAAAATCATATAATGGCGTTCAAGTACTCAACCTTGAGAACTTAGATATACCAAAAGGCCAAAGCTTTGGTTTAGTAGGTAATAATGGTGCTGGGAAAACAACGTTTTTTAGTCTACTCTTAGATTTAATTCAACCAACAACAGGACATATAAAAAACAAAAATGTTTTAGTCCACGAGAGTGAAGACTGGAAGCCTTTTACTTCATCGTTTATAGATGAAAGTTTTTTAATAGGTTATTTAACAGCCGAAGAATACTTTTACTTTATAGGAGAATTGCGTGGTGAAAACAAATCTGATGTTGATGCTTTGTTATCGCAGTTTGAAGACTTTTTTCACGATGAAATTCTAGGAAAGAAAAAATATCTTAGAGATTTAAGTAAAGGAAACCAGAAAAAAGCAGGTATTGTTGCTGCGCTTATTGGAAATCCTGAGGTAATTATTCTAGATGAGCCTTTTGCTAATTTAGACCCAACAACTCAAATAAGGCTAAAACAAATCATAAAACATTTAGCTGAAAAACAAGGTGTCACTGTATTAGTTTCTAGTCACGATTTAATGCATGTAACAGATGTTTGTGAGCGCATAGTTGTATTGGAAAAAGGTGAAATGGTAAAAGATTTAGCCACAAGCGAAGCGACCTTAAAAGAGCTAGAAGAGCACTTTTCTAACTAGCATTTCGGCTAAAAGTCGACTATTTTTGCACTTTAAAAGAAAAAAGATGATTATTTTTACGTTTTTGCATAATATTATGCAAGGCATTTAGTTATTCAATTACTAAACATACCAACGTTGAAGATATCTTTTAAATCCAAATCTATACTTCTACTTTCTGCTATTGTTATTGCAGGATGTTCTCGCAAAAAAGACAATTTCGTTAGTAGAAACTTTCACGCTGTAGCTACAGAATACAATACGCTATACAACGGTTATAATGCTCTAGAACAAGGGCGAGAAGATTTAAACAACAATTACACGGACAACTATTGGGAGATATTACCAATAGAGCGTATGATAGTTACAGATGAAGTTGTACTTCCTGGACAATCTGAGGATAATAATTTCACCAAAGCTGAAGAAAAAGCCATTAAAGCTATTCAAAAGCATGGAATGAACATACAAGGGAAAGAAAAAAACCCTCAAATAGACGAAGCATATTTGCTTTTAGGTAAAGCTCGTTATTTCGATCAGCGTTTTGTGCCCTCCATGGAAGCCTTCAACTATATTTTATTTAAATACCCTGCAAGCGACAAGATAAACCAGGCACGAATTTGGAGAGAGAAAACCAATTTGCGTATCGAAAATAATGAATTAGCCATTACTAATTTAAAGCGTTTATTATTTCAAGAAGACTTGAAAGATCAAGATTTAGCCGATGCCACGTCTATGCTAGCACAAGCATATATTAACACACAATCGTTAGATAGCGCAATCACACAATTAGAAATTGCATCAAATGCTACTAGAAGTAATGACGAACGTGGTAGATATAAGTTTATTCAAGGACAACTGTATAATGCTTTACAAAAACCAGATAGTGCCAATATGGCTTTCGACAAGGTTATTGAGCTAAACAGAAAAACCCCTAGAATTTATATGATAAGTGCACAAATCGAAAAAGCTAAAAATTTCGATTTTGAAAAAGGCAATAAGCTTGAGTTTTTAGAGCTGCTAACCGATATGGAAGAAAACAGGGAGAATAGACCTTTTCTAGATAAAATTTATTATCAAATTGCCGAGTACCACAAGGCAAATAAATCGGATACCATTGCAGCTGCGTATTACAATAAATCACTTAGAACCAGTTCTACAGACAAGTTTTTAAACGCAATGAGTTATCAAAATTTAGGGAACATGAATTTTGATGATACCAAATACAAAAACGCAGGAGCTTATTATGATAGTACCATGCTTAATTTAAAGCAAAATAGCAAGATGTTTAGAGCTATTAAGCGTAAACGAGACAATTTAGATGATGTTATTTTTTATGAAGATGTTGCTGTAAGAAACGATAGTATATTGAGTTTGGTTAATATGTCTAGCGACGAACGCTTAGCATATTTTTCAGATTACACGATTAAGCTAAAAGAAAAAGTCGAGGCTCTTAAAGAGGAAGCCGAAGCAGCTAACTTAATAGCACAGCAGACTTCAAAAAACAACAAAGGAATTACTAATCAAAGAGAGAATGCAGGAGTTTCAACGTTCTATTTTTACAATCCTGTAACAGTCGCTTATGGTAAAAACGAGTTTTTACAAAACTGGGGTGAACGACAACTTCAAGATAATTGGAGATGGTCCAATAAAGGAGGAGGAAATACAACCCAAAATAATAATATTGAAGACGTATTAGTCGCAGCAGAAGAAAGTGAGTTATTTAATCCGGAATTTTATATATCAAAAATTCCAGTAGAACAAAAAACAATAGATAGTTTAGCGAAGGATAGAAATTTTGCATATTATCAATTAGGGCTCATTTATAAAGAAAAATTTCAGGAATATCATCTAGCAAAAGAGAAACTTTTAGCCCTATTAAAGAGCGATCCAGAAGAACGTTTAATATTACCTTCTAAATATAATTTGTATAAAATTTACGAATTATTAGGTGAAAATGGAGAAGCTGAAATAGCTAAAAACGATATTATTGCAAATTATCCAGATTCGAGATATGCTTCTATATTATTGAATCCAGATGCTGACCTTGGTGAAGACGAAAACAGTCCAGAATATATTTACGAATCGCTTTATAAAAAGTTTGAAGACCAAGAATACGCTAATGTCATTGAACAGTGCGACATATACATAACACGATTTGAAGGCGAAAAAATTGTGCCAAAATTTGAGTTTTTAAAAGCAGTATCAAAAGCACGTATATATGGTTTTGAAAGTTATAATGAATCCATAAACTACATCGCTTTAAATTACCCAAACAGCCCAGAAGGGAAAAAAGCAGAAGAGATGATAGAGAACGTAATGCCGTTACTATCTAAAAATGAATTCCAGAGTAATGATAGTTCTAAACACTTCAAAGCAATCTATCAATTTGTAGATGCCGAAGCTGAAGAAATAGATGCGTTTTTTAAGAAATTAAATGAAGCAATAACTAAAATTGACTATTTTGAGTTGACCACTTCAAAAGACATGTATAATGAAAACACTACCTTTATAGTGGTTCATGGTTTAAAAAGCATTCAAGCAGCTAATGGATTTAGAGAATTTTTGAAGGATAAAAAACAAAATATCAATCGAGAGCATTTTGGCATTTCATCTCAAAATTATCAAATAGTACAAATTCATAAAAACCTAGACGAATACTTAAAATCTTTATAGAAACGATTAATAGCAAAAAATATGTTTTCAGATAGTAAAAGAGGAAGAGGAGATGCAGTCGAATCTTCAACACAACAAAACAGAATAGCTCAAGGCACTACAATTGTTGGTGACATTGTGAGCGAAGGAGGTTTTAGAATAGATGGTGCCATTCAAGGCACAATAAAAACACCAGGAAAAATAGTTGTTGGTAAATCAGGAATTATTAACGGGACACTCGAAGGTACAAATGCCGATTTTGAAGGTCGTTTTTCTGGGAAAATGAAATTATCAGGTGTTTTATCTTTAAAGTCTTCAGCATTTATTGAGGGTGAAGTTGAAATTGGAAAACTTGCAGTAGAACCTGGAGCAACATTTAACGCAGTTTGTAGCATGAAAGGCGCTGTAAAAGAACTTAACAAAGGTGAGCAACAAAAACCAGGGTCAGGAACCGAAAAATCAGCTTAAAAACGCATTAGTACTTACGGGAGTTGGTTTACAAATGGGAATAATTATTTACCTTTTTATACTCCTAGGTAAATGGTTAGATTCCGAATACAATAATGGGGATAAATTATTTGTTATTTTTGGCACCTTATTAGGTGTTGGAGTATCACTTTATACCGTTGTCAAGCAACTTAACCGAATTAATTCTAAATGAACAATACGTTTACCAGATTTTCTTCCAAATTAACTATTATACTATCCGTTGTTTTTGGGATTCACGCAACTATCTTGAGTTTAATCGATAAGCCAGTATTTGAAAATAAAATTATACTTTCTTACGTAATAAATTTAGTGCTTGCAATAGCGATATTTGGTTTTCTTTATAAATACCGCGAACGATTTAAAAGCCAAATAGGGTTTCTGTTTTTAGCAGGAAGTTTTGTGAAGTTTGCAGTCTTTTTCATAATTTTTTATCCTGTGTACAAAGCTGATAATGATATTTCAAGCTTAGAATTTGCTGCATTTTTTGTCCCTTATGCTATTTGTCTAGTTTTGGAGACCTCTAGCCTCGTAAAATGGTTGAACAAAATGGAATTCTAGAACCTTAAATTCTCCTCTCCAACTTACAGCAAAATAAAATATAAAATAGTTTTTGTTTTTGAGATAAAAACCTACCTTTGCAGCGATTTTTAAGCCACTATTATTTAGAGTGATATGCAAAGAAAAATAACTATTAAAGCACTAACCCTTGTATTTCTATTAATCTCATTTGTTTCTTATGCAAGTGAAGACACTCAAAAGGGTGATTTAAAGACTGAAATAAAGGCATATATCCAACACCATTTAGAAGACTCTTATGACTTTAGTTTAACATCGTACACTAATGATCAAGGTGAGAAAGTATATTGGGGTTTTCCGCTTCCAGTAATTTTATGGGATAATGGTTTAAAAGTATTCTCTTCATCAAAATTCCATCACGGAAAAACAGTTGCCGAGGTAGATGGTAATTTTTACAAAGTATACCATACCAAGATATATAAAACGGATGCTGAAGGAACTATTAATTATGACGCCGAAAAACACCCAACAAATGCTAAACCTTTAGATTTTTCTATAACTAAGAATGTTGTAGTTATCTTTTTAGTAGGTTTGTTAATGTTTTTACTGTTTAGAGGACTTGCGAGTTCTTACTCAAAAAACAATGGCATCGCAAAAGGAGCTGGTCGTATCTTTGAGCCAATCATACTTTATATTAGAGATGATATAGCCATTCCAAACATTGGAGAAAAGAAATACAGAAAATACATGCCGTATTTGTTAACGGTATTTTTCTTCGTATGGTTTATAAACATGTTAGGTTTAACACCATTAGGTGTAAATGTTACCAACAGTATTTCGGTAACAGTTGCATTGGCTTTAATCACATTTTTAATTACAAATTTTACAGGAACAAAAGATTATTGGAAGCATATTTTTGACCCATTAGGAGATACTATGCCTTGGTATGCTAAAATTCCTTTGTACATAATACTAATACCAATTGAGGTGTTAGGAATATTTATCAAACCTTTCTCATTATTAATTCGTTTGTACGCCAACATAAAGGCAGGACATATTGTAATGATGAGCTTAATTGGATTGATGTTTATATTTAAGAGCTGGTTAGGTAGTCCATTATCGTTTGGATTAGCGTTCGCTATCTCTTTAATTGAATTATTAGTAGCATTGTTGCAAGCATATATTTTCACAATGTTATCAGCGCTTTATTTTGGTTTTGCTGCAGAAGAGCACGATCATCATGAAGAGGCTCACGCACATTAGTGCATTAATTTGAATGTTTAATTTTTAAATACATATATATGGAAATTCCAGTAATGGTAGGTGCAGGTTTAGTAGTAATTGGTGTTGGTATTGGTATTGGTAAGATTGGTGGTTCAGCTATGGAAGCTATCGCTCGTCAACCAGAATCATACGGTAAGATTCAAACTGCTATGCTTATTGCAGCTGCGTTAATCGAAGGTATTGGATTTGCTGCATTATTTGCAGTATAATCAAACCTATTTTAAGGCATCCTTGCAACGGTTGGTTGCAAGGTTGCTTTATTTTAAAAATTAAAAAGTATAATACTATAAATAGAATATGGAAAAGTTATTAGGAGAATTTTCGATTGGACTGTTTTTTTGGCAAACAGTATTGTTCTTAGCACTACTATTCTTACTAAGAAAATTTGCTTGGAAACCAATTCTTAATGCGGTAAACGATAGAGAAGAAGGAATTAAAAATGCATTAGACTCTGCTGAACAAGCTAAGAGAGAAATGGAAAACCTTCAAGCAGACAATCAGAAGTTATTAAAAGAAGCTAGAGCAGAAAGAGAAGAAATGCTTAAAGAAGCGCGTGAAATCAAAAATAAAATGATTGACGATGCGAAAGAAGAAGCAAGAGAAGAAGCAGGAAAACTAATTGCACAAGCTCAAGCATCTATTCAAACAGAAAAGAAAGCTGCAATTGCTGAGTTAAAATCGCAAGTAGCTAACTTATCTATCGAAATAGCAGAAAAAGTGGTTCGTGAAGAATTATCTAATAAAGATAAGCAAGTAAAATTGGTTGAGTCTATGTTAGGTGAAGCAACTTTAAACTAAACACTCATGAGTAGAGCAGCAATACGTTACGCAAAAGCAGTACTTAGTTTAGCAAGTGATCAAAATGCAGCAGAAGCTGTAAATAACGATATGAAGCTAATAGCGACTACTATTAAAGAAAACGTAGAATTAAGTCAGGCACTTAAAAATGCAATCGTTAAATCGGATTCTAAAACAGAAGCTTTGACTAAAATATTTCCAAATATAAATAGTATTAGTTCTAGGTTGTTCAACTTATTAATGTCTAATAAAAGAATTGACATTCTTGGTGATGTTGCATCAAAATATACAACGTTATTTGATGAGTTAAATGGAAAAGAAATTGCACAAGTAACTACTGCATTTCCTATGAATAACGATCTAGAAATTAAAGTACTAGCAAAAGTAAAAGAGTTAACAAGTAAAGCTGTAGAGCTAGAAAATATGGTGGATGAAGGCATCTTAGGTGGTTTCATTTTACGTGTTGGAGACAAGCAATATGATGCTAGTGTGTCTAACAAACTAAATAAGTTAAAAAGAGAATTTACATTAAACTAAGATATTTATATCTAAACAAATAAGTAAGATGGCAGAAGTAAAACCAGCTGAAGTATCAGCAATCTTAAAACAACAACTAGCAGGATTTGAAGCTACAGCGTCATTAGACGAAGTAGGATCAGTATTAACTGTAGGTGATGGTATTGTACGTGCATATGGACTTTCAAACGCTCAATATGGTGAGTTAGTAGAATTTGATGGAGGTCTTGAAGGAATTGTACTTAACCTTGAAGAAGACAACGTAGGTATTGTATTATTAGGACACTCTAAAGCAGTTGCTGAAGGTTCTACAGTAAAGCGTACTGGTCGTATCGCATCTATTAATGTAGGTGAAGGTATTGTTGGTCGTGTTGTTGATACCTTAGGAGCACCTATCGATGGTAAAGGACCTATCTCTGGAGATACATACCAAATGCCACTAGAGCGAAAAGCACCTGGTGTTATTTATCGTGAGCCAGTAACAGAACCTTTACAAACTGGAGTAAAAGCAATTGACGCAATGATTCCTGTTGGTCGCGGACAACGTGAGTTGGTTATTGGAGATAGACAAACTGGTAAAACAGCAGTTTGTATTGATACTATTATAAATCAAAAAGAATTTTACGATGCAGGAGAACCTGTATATTGTATATATGTTGCTATTGGACAAAAAGCATCAACAGTGGCTTTAATTGCTAAAACATTAGAAGAAAAAGGCGCTTTAGCTTATACTACAATTGTTGCAGCTAACGCATCAGATCCTGCGCCAATGCAGGTTTATGCTCCTTTTGCTGGCGCTGCAATTGGTGAATACTTTAGAGATACTGGTCGTCCAGCTTTAATCATTTATGATGATTTATCTAAGCAAGCGGTAGCGTATCGTGAGGTATCATTATTATTACGTCGTCCACCAGGACGTGAGGCGTATCCTGGAGATGTATTCTACTTACACTCTCGTTTATTAGAGCGTTCTGCAAAAGTGATTAATGATGATGCTATTGCTAAAGAAATGAACGACCTTCCAGATTCTTTAAAGCCAATGGTAAAAGGTGGAGGTTCTTTGACAGCTTTACCAATTATTGAAACGCAAGCTGGTGACGTTTCTGCCTATATCCCAACAAACGTAATTTCTATTACAGATGGGCAAATCTTCTTAGATGGAGATTTATTTAACTCAGGTGTACGTCCAGCGATTAACGTAGGTATTTCTGTATCTCGTGTTGGTGGTAATGCACAAATTAAATCCATGAAAAAGGTAGCTGGTACATTAAAACTGGATCAAGCACAATTCCGTGAACTAGAAGCATTCGCGAAATTTGGATCAGATCTAGATGCTGTTACTTTAAATGTAATTGAAAAAGGAAAACGTAACGTTGAAATCTTGAAGCAGGCACAAAACGATCCATTTACGGTTGAAGATCAAATTGCAATTATTTATGCTGGGTCTAAAAACTTATTGAGAGATGTTCCTGTAGAAAAAGTTAAAGAATTCGAAAGAGATTATATAGAGTTCCTTAAAGCAAAACATGAAGATGTTTTGAACACTTTAAAAGCAGGAAAATTAACTGATGAGGTTACAGATACATTAACGAATGTAGCAAAAGACTTATCAGCAAAGTATAAAGCATAATTATCATTCTCACGGTTGTGAGATTCATATTTAGAATATGGCAAACTTAAAAGAAATACGTAACAGAATTTCATCGGTATCTTCAACGATGCAGATTACCAGTGCCATGAAAATGGTATCTGCTGCAAAATTAAAGAAGGCACAAGATGCTATTACTGCAATGCGTCCTTATGCGAATAAGTTAACGGAGCTTTTGCAAAACCTTAGTGCTACTTTAGATGCAGATTCTGGAAGCAAATATGCGACTCAGAGAGAAGTGAACAAGGTGCTTATAGTGGCTATTACTTCCAATAGAGGTTTGTGTGGTGCATTTAATTCAAATATCATAAAGGAAGCAAGTAGATTAGCAAATGAAACGTACGCCAATCAAGAGGTTTCTTATGTTGCTATTGGAAAAAAGGCTAACGACGC
Organism: Gaetbulibacter sp. S0825; assembly: GCF_011777505.1. Classification (GTDB taxonomy): domain Bacteria; phylum Bacteroidota; class Bacteroidia; order Flavobacteriales; family Flavobacteriaceae; genus Pontimicrobium. The sequence continues at coordinate 719,329 of NZ_JAATJT010000001.1, forward strand.
ATTGTCTAAAAATGGAGAAGTTGTTTCTAATAATAGTAATGTATTTGATGATTTAACGTTTGAAAATGTTGCTAGAATAGCCGAAATGTTGATGGAAAAGTTTGTTGAAGGCGAGTTTGATAAAATTGAAATCGTTTACAACAAGTTTAAAAATGCTGCGACTCAAATTGTTATGACAGAGCAATTTTTACCAATTGTACCTATGGAAGGAAGCTTAAATAACAATCAAGACTATATTTTTGAGCCATCAAAAGTAGAAATTGTTGAAACTTTAATTCCAAAGTCATTAAAAACGCAGTTGTATAAGTCTATTAGAGATAGTTTTGCTAGTGAACACGGAGCTCGTATGACGGCAATGCATAAAGCAACTGATAATGCTACTGAGTTAAGAGATCAATTAAAATTAACTTACAATAAAGCTCGTCAAGCGGCTATTACTAACGAGATCTTAGAAATTGTTGGTGGAGCGGAAGCACTAAATAATTAATTGAGAGCATTAAAAAATAATTAAGGGCCTTACTTTTTAGTAAGGCTTTTTTTATGGCATAGCTCTTGATTTAGTATCTTTATAATAAATAGTCAAGTAAATGAAAACCCTGAAGCAAATATTTAAATTATTAATATTAACAGTAATTATGTCTAGTTTTTCTCAATGTTCAAGTGCGCAAAAGCTTCAAAAAGAGTCACCAACAACCTTTGGAAACATATACTGTAAACAATGGGTTTCAGGAATGGTCGATGGACCTTCAGGAATGGATATTTTCATTGAAATAAAAGATTTAGAATTCCAACCAGATAGCGTTTATTTTAGAGAGAAAGTAACAAAACTAAATAAGCACTCACAAGAAGAAGGTGTTTACGTTGGTCGTTTTACATCACTATCTACTCAAAAACAAGATATTGTAATTAGCAGTGACTCTAAAGCTGAATATGGTAATAAAATGCCAGAGAAACCAATAAAAACCCCATTTGAATTGGCACATAATGAGTGTGTGATTAGTTATAATGTCAATGGAAAAACGAAGTATTACAAGCTTACTAATGTAGCTGAAATACAAATGGTGGAGGTTCCAATGTCACCAGTGTCTAATAATAACTAATGTTGCAAAACGTTTACTAATAACGTACTTTTAGCTACGTTAAAACCCAACTTTTGAGCGCATTTCAAAAACTTTTTAAGCAAACATTTATTTATGGATTAGCAACCGTTTTACCTAGGATGCTTAGCTTTTTGTTGGTGCCACTATACACTACAGAAGGTGTCTTAACTTCGGTAGCAGAATATGGAGAAGTATCAGTCATCTTTTCATATTTCGTAATATTTAATGTTGTTTTGGCTTATGGTATGGAAACAGCTTTTTTTAGGTTTTTCAATAAAGAAGAAGATAAAAATCAAGTTGTTGGGACTTCTACAATTTCACTAATTGTGTCATCTTTAGGCTTTTTTGCCTTAGCATTGATTTTTCAAAATCAGATAGCCTCTTTTATTGATATTGATGTAAAATACATCAATTTGGTTATTTGGATTTTACTATTAGATGCCTTGGTCATTATTCCATTCGCATGGTTAAGGGCCAACGAAAAACCTAAACGCTATGCAATCATTAAAATTTTAAATGTAGCTATCAACCTTGGTCTTAATTTATTCTTCTTATTAGCTTTAAAAGACTTGGCTTCTAACAATTCTGTGTTTGAAAATATCTACAAGCCAGATTTTCAAATTAGTTACATTTTCATAGCTAATCTTATTGCAAGCGCTGTAACATTATTGTTAATGTTGTCATTTTACAGTAAAATTAAATATGTGTTTAATTCACAGCTATGGAAAACCATGTTTCGTTATGCATTTCCTGTGCTTATAGCAGGTGTTGCTTTTTCGATAAATGAAACATTCGATAGGATATTGCTTAAGGAATTACTTCCTGCAGATGTAGCCGAAACCGATATTGGGATGTACTCAGCCTGTTACAAAATAGCTGTATTTATGACGCTTTTCGCAACAGCTTACAGACTTGGTATAGAGCCTTACTTTTTTAGTCATTCAAATAGTAAAAACCCACAAAAAAACTATGCAAAAATTTTAGAGCTATTTGTAGCATTTGGTTCTGTAATTTTATTGAGCGTCGTTGTTTTTGCAGATTTACTAAAATCATACATAGTAAGAAGTGAAGCTTATTGGGAAGCCATGTGGATTGTGCCAATAATCTTGTTGGCTAATTTCTGCTTAGGTATTTATCACAATCTTTCGGTATGGTATAAAATAACAGATAGAACAAAATTTGGCGCATACATTTCAGTTTTTGGAGCAATAATTACCTTAGTCATAAACATATTTTTCATTAAGGAATACAGCTATAGAGCCTCAGCAATTGCCACTCTTATTGCTTACAGCGTCATGATGCTATTGTCTTATTATTTTGGCAGAAAGTATTACCCAATACCGTATAACCTTAAAAAAATAGGGTTATATTTATTTGTCTCTGTGCTGTTTTCAGTGATTTCTTTCTATTATTTTAGAGAAAACTATTTAGTTGGAATACCATTGTTATTAGTATTTTTGGGTATCACTTACGCATTAGAAAAAAAAGAAATTAAACAATTATTAAGAAGAGTATGACTATTAAAATAATCAACAAATCCAATCACAATTTACCACATTACGAAACCATTGCTTCAGCAGGAATGGATTTAAGAGCAAACTTATCAGAGTCGAGAACTCTAAAGCCACTTGAACGAAGTATTGTAGGCACAGGCTTATTTATAGAGCTACCAATTGGTATTGAAGCACAAGTACGTCCACGAAGTGGTTTAGCAGCCAAAAAAGGAATAACAGTACTTAATGCTCCGGGAACGATTGATGCTGATTATAGAGGTGAAATTGGCGTGATTCTTGTAAACCTTTCTAATGAAGATTTCACCATTAATAATGGTGAGCGTATCGCACAATTAGTGATTGCAAAGCATGAACGTGCTGAATGGGAAGAAGTACAAGCGCTTTCTGAGACCGAAAGAGGCGAAGGAGGCTTTGGCAGCACAGGAACTAAATAATGTGTTAAAAAGAGCTTAAACAAACCCGTAGCGCTTTTAAAATATGTAATTTAGTGGCAGATATAATGAAGCTGAAAACCCAAATACTATTATTGATTCTTGGAATTATTTTTATTCCACAAACGCTTTTTGCTCAAGTTGATTTTAATAAAACACCAGATGATGACTTAGGTAATTTTGAAGATAAGTTTCAAGAACACTTCTACGAGGCTTTAAAACAAAAAGGCATAGAAAACTACGACCGCGCAATAAAATCATTGTTAAAATGCTTAGAGTTGGACGATTCTAAAGCAGTTATATATTTTGAATTAGGCAAAAACTACACGCAACTTAAAAACTTTGGTGCTGCCGAAGATGCCTTAAAAAAAGCTATTGATAAAGCACCAGAAAATGAATGGTTTTTAGATGCACTTTACGATGTTTATTACCAAAAAGACGATTTTAATAAAGCACTAAAAACAGTAAAAAAATTAGTGAAATTCCATCCAGACTATAAGGAAGATTTAGTATCACTTTACATTAAAAACAAAAAATATAAAGACGCATTAAAAACTTTAGATGAGCTCGATAAGGATTATGGGGTTTCAGAAAGGCGTGATTTTATGCGCAATCAAATTTATAATGCAACAGGAGGCGATAAAGAACGAATAGAAAATCTTGAAGAGCGTGTTGCCAATAACCCAAATAATGAGGCACTTTATTTACGATTAATTTATAGATATAGTGAATTAGGCGATAAAGAAAAAGCCTTCAACACCGCAAAAGAGCTTCTAGAAAAAAAACCAAATTCACACATTGTACATCTAGCATTGTATAAGTTTTATTTGAGCGATAACATGCCAAAAGAAGCAATAAATTCAATGAAAATTATACTTACAAGTCTTAAAATTAAGCCAGATGCGAAAACCAAGGTGTTAAACGATTTTGTATCATTTGTAAAAAATAACCCACAGTATGAAAACGATTTATTAGAAGTTACAACTATGGTATCCGATGATAACAATGGAAAATCCAATGTTGAATTAGCACAATATTATTTACAGAAAGGAAATAAAGAGATGGCTTTAAAGCATTATGAAATGGCTTTAAACAAAGATTCTGAAAATTTCGAAGTTCTAAAAAGCGTGATTTTATTATACATAGACAGTAAACAACATCAAAAAGTTGTCGATTTAGCAACAAAAGCTTTAGATGTATTTCCATCACAACCTATAATTTATTTAGCAAATGGTGTAGCATTTAATCATTTAAATCGTCCTAAAGATGCCATAGAGACGCTAGAAACAGGTATTGATTATGTGATTGATAATGCTCAAATGGAAATAGATTTCTATAAACAACTTAGTACTGCTTATAGAATGATTAATAATATTACTAAAGCTAATGCGTTTTCTAAGAAAGCCGAAAACGTTTTAATTAAGCAATGAAAAAAATAACCTACATAGTATTGGCAATTGTGCTTTTAATAAGCTTTGGCTGTAAGTCAACCAAAAGTATTACTTCCAATGGTGAATTGGATAGTAAAATATCTTCAAGACAATTAATAAAAGAGCATACTAAAACCTTTACTAAATTTAAAACCCTTCAAGCTCGTGTTAAAGTAGAATATTTGCAAGGAGATATGGAGCAGACCCATAGTATTAACCTTAGAATGGAAAAAGACAAAACCATTTGGTTAAGTGCCACTTTAGGGATAGTTCGCGCAAAAATAACACCGACAAAAGTAAGCTTTTACAATAAGTTAGATAACACCTATTTTGATGGCGATTTCTCATTAATTAGTGACCTTTTAGGAACTGATTTAGATTTTAATAAAGTACAAAACATGTTGTTAGGAGAGGCACTTTTTAATTTAACCTATAATAATTACAAGGCAGATGTTCATGAAAAATCTTATTTACTTCAACCAAAAAAACAAAGCGAATTACTTGAGGTTTTATTGCTTTTAAACCCATCACATTTTAAAATGGATTCGCAGCAAATTTCTCAGACTTTAAAACAAAGAATGTTACAAATTGACTATAAAGACTATCAAGAAGTTGATAAACAAGTATTGCCAAAAAGTGTCAATATTATAGCTGTGGAAGGCAATTTTGAAACCCAAATCAATATGGAATTTAGGTCAGTTTCGTTAGATAGTGATTTAAGGTTTCCTTTTCGAATTCCAACAGGGTTTAAAGAAATTGTTGTTAAATGATAAAAGCAAATATATCATCATATAAAATATATTTTCTTTTAATTCTATTCGTTTGTAGCTCATTGGCTCAGGCTCAAAGTGCAAAACAAAAACAATTAGAAGAGAGACGACGTGAACTAACACGTCAAATAAGCCAGTTTGAGCGCCTAATGTCGCAAGGCAAAAAAGAACAAACAACCATTTTATCTAGTCTAGATAATATTAATTACAAAATTTCAGTAAGGCAAAATCTAATTAGAAACATAAATCAGCAAGCCAATAACTTAACAAGAGAGATTAACAACAATCAAAAAGAAATTACCAATCTTAGAAACCGTTTACAGATTTTGAAAGATGAATATGCAGCAATGATTGTCAAATCCTACAAAAGTAGGTCTGAAGAAAGTAAAATTATGTTTTTGCTGAGCTCTAATAACTTTCAACAAGCATATAAGCGCTTACAGTATATTAAGCAATATGCCAATTATCAAAAAAAGCAAGGCGAAGAAATTAAGCTTCAAACCATCAAACTACAAGAGTTAAACAAAAATCTTCAAGCACAAAAACAAGAGAAACAAAAATTAATTGAAGCTAACAGATTAGCGAAAAAGGAATTAGACAAAGAGCTAAAAGAGTATGAAGGCTTAATGGCTTCGGTAAGTAAAAATTTAAGTAAGTATAAATCTCAAATTAGAACCAAGCAACAAGAGGCTGATAGGATAGATAAGGAGATTGAAAAAATAATTAGAGCAGCTATTTCAGCGTCTAATAAAAAAGCAGGAAAATCATCCTCTTCAAAAACATTTGCTTTAACTCCTGAAGAAGAATTGTTAGCCTCGAGTTTTGTCGCTAATAAAGGAAAGTTACCTTGGCCTGTTAGCGAAGGGTTTATTAAGGTGCCTTTTGGAACAAAACCCTCACCTATAGACAGAACAGTTAAAATCACTAATAATGGCGTTAGAATTGAAACTAATAAGGGAGAAAAAGTACGAGCTGTTTTTAATGGAACTGTAAACTCTGTGGTAAAGCAAAATAATGGTAATAATATTGTAATGATTCAACATGGAAATTATTTTACCATTTATAAAAACCTATCCAAAATCTATGTTCAAAAAGGAGATAAGGTTACTACAAAACAAGACATAGGCGAAGTTCGTACTAATAAAGCATCTGGTGAAGCCATATTGAGTTTTGGCGTGTGGAAAGGTCTTGAAAAACAAAATCCAGCGTATTGGATTAAGCGATAGTTTATACTCTTACAAATACATATCCTTTTTTAGTTTTTCTGTAATGTTTACCATTCCAAAAGTAATAACGCTTCCCTTTTACAACTACAATTTTATGATGTTTGGGAGCTACTTTCACAACAGTAGTTGTATGCGCAGGTCTTACTGCAACACGTGACACACAAGAGGTAGCAGAAAAGAAAATGACAATTCCGAAGATTAAAAAATAAGTTCTCATAGCATTTGGGTTTTGTTACTATAAGACTTATTGAATTTAAAAAGGTTTAATCAAAAAACAAGGCTTTAAGCTCTGTAGCTTCATCTGGTTTCATTTTTCCAGCAAGCACAAGGCTTAATTGTTTTCGCCTTAAAGCTCCATCGAAGCGAATTTTCTCTTCTTCTGTTTCTGGAATAATTGCAGGAATTTTAACTGGACGACCAGTTTCATCCACAGCCACAAAGGTATATATAGCTTCATTGGCCTTGGTGCATTCGCCAGATTCTCTATCATCTATCCATACATCTAAATACACTTCCATAGAAGATTTGAATGCTCTTGAAACTTTAGCTTCAACAGTTACCACACTACCTAAAGGCACAGGATGTTTAAACGCCACATGGTTAACCGAAGCTGTAACCACAATTCTTCGTGAATGACGCCTTGCAGCAATACTTGCAGCACGATCCATACGAGCCAATAGCTCGCCTCCAAATAAGTTATTTAAAGGGTTGGTTTCGCTTGGTAAAACCAAGTCGGTCATTGTTGTTTTAGAATCGTTAGGATGTTTAGCTTCCATGTACATTTTATTTGAAATGCAAAGGTAAGCCGCTTTTAATAACTAAGGAAGTAAAATTTAATTAAGTTTTTGAGCTAATAACCAAGCATCAGGATTGTGTGTTCTTTTGATTTTATAAAGTTCACGTTGTGCTTCAGCCCTTGTGTCGTAACTTGAATACACTACTTGATGCAGCCCATATTTGTTTGCGCCTATTTTTCTAGCACTAAAACCTTGAGCGTGTAATTGTTTTAATTTTTTATCACAATTTTCTTCTATTCGGAAAGCACCAGCAACTATATGAAAATTGCCACTTTGCTTGGCAACATTTAGAGTAACGCTTGGTAATGGATTATCTATTATAAAAGTAGCTTCCTGAATTTTGTTTTCTATTTCTTGGGTTGCTTCTTGCTGCGCTATTTGGTTTTGAGTCTCAATTTGATTGAGATAATAATTTGATGCTCCAAAGCCACCTAAAGTTAATGCTATAACAGCAACAGCAGCATATTTTAAGTAATTTCGTGATTTACGTTTTTCTGGTGTAATGGCGATAGGAGCAACTTTTTCAATGGATTCAACTTGCTCTTTATAAACTTCTCTTGATACATTTGGAGATACAAATTTTGCCAATCCAAAAGCATCAGTTAAATAGTTTAAATGGTAAGAAGGTTCAAAAGTTATTTTACCTTCATTACTTAACGTAATATCACCAATGTTTTTAAACGTCAAGGTTTCTCCTTGGGCTAAATAAGACTTTAAGGATTTTGTCTTTTTTGCAATCTTTTTTACTGCAACTTCGTAAGGTAGTTTTTCGACATCAGCAATGTAATTTGCTAACAAACCATCATTGTTTTTAAGTTGTTCATTAAACGATAATACTTTTTTAGGAGGGTAAAAAGTATTGCTAGAAGTATCAACTTTTGCAGATATAGGCTGCGTTAAAAAGGCGCCAAAATCTGGAATAATCACACATTCGTATCTGTATAGTAAATCGCTTATATAGGTTTCCAATTGCATAGAAACAAAGTTAAAAATTTTTCAATCCGTAAAAAAGTTCCTCCAACTATTTATTAACAATGTAATTTTTAGTTTCTTGTACGTTGTAATTCAATGATGTACATGTCTAATACCAACTTAATATATGCTTTAGCCTTACAAAATGCTCCAAATATTGGTGACATTACAGCCAAAAAACTCATTACGCACTGTGGTTCTCCTGAGGCTGTTTTAAACGAAAAGAAACAAAACTTGCTTAAAATTGATGGCATTGGTACGTATGCCATTGGCGATTTACATAAAGACATATTACTGCAGAATGCTGAAAAAGAATTGGAATTTATAGAAAAGCAGGGTATTGTTAGCCACTATTTTATGGAAAGCAGTTATCCTGAGCGATTAAAGCACTGCGTAGATGGGCCTATTTTATTATTTCAAAAAGGAAATGTAAACATAAAAAACCAACCTATTATTAGTATAGTTGGCGCACGAAAAATTACCACTCAAGGGATTGCTAATTGTGAAGCGATTGTTGAACGTTTAGCACCTTATAACCCAATTATTGTATCTGGGTTTGCTTATGGTACAGATATTACTGCGCAAAAAGCTGCCATTAAGCACAATTTGCAGACTATTGGTTGTTTAGCACATGGGTTTAATCAAATCTATCCAAAGGTTCATAAAAAATATGTTGCTGATATTGAAAGTCATGGAGGGTTTTTCACTGATTTTTGGAGCACTGATGAGTTTGATCGAAACAACTTTTTAAAGCGCAACCGAATTATTGCAGGATTAAGCGAAGCAACTATTGTGGTAGAATCTGCCGAAAAAGGAGGAAGCTTAGTGACAGCAGATATTGCAAACTCATATAACAGAGAGGTGTTTGCTGTTCCAGGTCGTATTACCGATACGCAAAGTGTTGGTTGTAATAATTTAATTAAACTTCAACGTGCACATCTACTCTCTAAAGCTGAGGATATTCCTTATATACTAAATTGGAAGTTAGAAAGCGAAGAAAAGCCTATCCAAAAACAATTATTTGTTGAATTAGATACCGATGAAAAACTGATATACAATTTCCTAAAAGAGAATGGAAAGGAATTACTAGATATAATTGCTTTAAAATGTAATATGCCAACTTTTAGAGTGGCTTCTTTATTGTTAAGTATGGAGTTAAAAGGCGTGGTGAGACCATTGCCTGGTAAACAGTTTGAGGTTATTTAAGTTTTTTATATTCAATAAAAAACATAACAATGTTAACAATAATTAGAATTATTGCCAAAGTAATAACCCAATCAAACTTATTGTTGCTCGAAGGATATCTTGAGACAATTACCAGTAACATTACTAGTATATTTTATAGGGTCGGCCAAACGATTTTTTTCATATTAATACCCAATCTTCGTTCTAACCCTTTTTAGCACATCATCGGCAACGACCTTAGCTTTTTCAGCACCAATAGCCAAGGATTTGTCAATTTCGTTGAGGTTATCCATATAATAATTGTAACGCCCCCTTTCAGCAGAAAATTTATCAATGAGTAATTCAAACAAAGCTTGTTTTGCATGGCCATAACCATAACCACCTTTTTCGTAATTGGCTTTCATCTCAGCTATCTGATTGTCATTAGCAACGAGCTTGTAAAGCGCAAAGCAATTACAAGTTTTCCAGTCTTTAGGTTCTTCTAAAGGCGTACTATCTGTAGCAATAGCCATAATTTGCTTACGTAATTTCTTGTCTGGTAAAAATAAATTGATAATATTATTTTGGCTTTTACTCATTTTCCCACCATCAATTCCAGGAACATACATAGTGTCTTTTTGTATATCAGCCTCAGGTATTACAAAGGTTTCTCCAACCTTTGCATGAAAACGTGAGGCTACATCGCGAGTCATTTCAATATGTTGTAATTGGTCTTTTCCAACAGGAATAATATTAGCGTCGTACAATAAAATATCTGCAGCCATAAGCATTGGATAGGTAAACAAACCTGCGTTTACATCTTCCAATCTATCTGCTTTATCCTTAAAACTATGTGCTAGCGTCAATCTTTGATAAGGAAAAAAACAGCTTAAATACCATGATAATTCCGTTACTTGAGGCACATCACTTTGGCGATAAAACACGGTTTTATCAATATTTAATCCAAAAGCTAACCATGCAGCAGCAGTAGAGTATGTATTATTTTTTAAGGTATCTGCATCCTTTATTTGGGTTAATGAGTGCATATCTGCAATAAATAAAAATGACTCATTGTTTGGGTCGTTACTCATCTGTATTGCAGGTATAATTGCTCCTAAAAGATTTCCTAAGTGTGGTGTTCCTGTACTTTGTACGCCTGTTAGTATTCTTGCCATAGTCATTTCCCACGAAAGCGGGAATCTCTTTAATTAATAATTCTTTATAACGAAACACAAAGGTAATTTTTTTGATAGAATAGCTCAATTAAATTAATTAGATTTGGCTCTAATGAAATTTTTAAAATATCCTTTCTGGATTTTATATCGTATTTGGTTTTATGTACTTGTTGCTTTACCAATAATTATTCTATTCCCTTTCCTTATTGTTTCCATAGCTAAAGAACGGTGGTATCCTTTCTTTTTTAAGTTAGCTCGCATTTGGTCAAAATTTATTTTAATTGGTATGGGCCTTGGTTGGAAAATCACTAAGCTGCAAAATTTAGAAAAAGGTAAAAGCTATATGTTTATCGCTAACCACACTTCAATGATTGACATTATGCTCATGTTGGTGACGATTAAGGATAACCCTTTTGTGTTTGTTGGAAAAAAGGAGTTGGCTAAAATACCATTGTTTGGATTTTTCTATAAGCGAACCTGTATTTTGGTAGATAGGAGCAGTGCTAAAAGTAGACAAGCAGTATTTATAAGAGCACAACGACGTTTACAATCTGGATTGAGTATTTGCATTTTCCCAGAAGGTTTAGTGCCAGAAGAAGATGTGCTTTTAGCCGATTTTAAGGATGGTGCTTTTAGATTGGCAATTAAGCATGAAATTCCAATTGTACCAATTACGTTTTATGATAACAAAACGCGATTTTCATATACCTTCTTTAGCGGAGGACCAGGAATGTTACGTGTTAAAATTCATGAATTCTTAGAAACGAAGCATTTAGAAATCGAAGACACAAAGCAATTAAATAATACCTCTAGAGAGATTATTTTACAAGAGCTTCAAACATAAAAAAAGCCACTCAATAAAGAGTGACTTTTATAAATTATTGACACTTCTAAGACGAAGCACAATAACCAACCTAACCAACTAAAAATCTTTAAAACTTGAAGCTTAAACCAGAATAAACACCTATAAAATATGGCTTAAAATTGCCAGAAGTATTTCTAAAAGTGTTTAATTGATATTTAAACATAGGTTCAAGATTTACATTAATATTGTTTGATACCTTATAGTTTAATCCTAACCCAAGGTTAGCACTATAACTCAAATTATTAATATTTGTTGCCTTGCCAATTAAAGTACTAGTCCCATCTAAAGTGGAATATATGTCGTTTGTGTTTAAAAATAGGGCGCTAAAACCTCCAATAGCATTAATTCCTAATTTGGTATTAGTGATGTTATATTGAATTTCTAGAGGGATTTCTAAAAAACCTAACTCCTGATTAATTGAAGCATTATATTGATTTGAAAGCGGCTCAGGTACTTGTGCAAAACTCATTCCAGCAACAGTAATAAAAGCCAACTCGGTAGGAGTTTTATCTATCTCAATATTTTTAACTGCAATAGGTTTAATAGGATTCATTTCCATATCACTAGCATTAAAAACATCATGTGTGTTGTAGCCTAGCTTTACATTGTTTACGCCAACCCTAACATTAATTTTATCGTTTATAGCATAACTTGCCGATACACCATAACTCATATTAATTTCTCCAGATTTTGCATTATTTACAAACTCTGAATCCATAGACGAACCAGTTCCTAACGAGTTAAAATAAACAGGAGCAATATTGGGTGCTACACTCCAACGTTTTGCGACTTCATCTTCATTTAATTCGTCTTCTGTCTCTTTTATTTTGTTTTCAGCAATAGCATCCTCAATAGATATTTTACCAGCTTCATTTATTTCTTTGTCGATTTTATTAACATCAGCCACTGTTGTTTCAGTAGATTTACCATCAATCTTGTTTGATTTTTCACTCTCAATTTTATTAGTGCTTTGGTTTTTAACAACTGCTGAATTAATATCAGTTATTTTTGAAATATCATCTTTAACAGCATTCTTTTGAGAATCATCTACTTTAGTTTTATTCGAATTAGAAGAAGCAACTGTATTAGCAGTAGCTTCTTTTATCAATTCATCTTTAGTTATAGCATTAAGCCTTTTGTTTTTTGAAGAGTTTGCGCCTTCATCATTCTTTGCAACTATAGACTCGTTTTTATTTATTAAAGTGTTTTTAGAATTCTTTTTATTACTATTTAATGAATCTTTTGTGTCATTATCATTAAAATTTGATTCTTCTTGAGCTAACTTTTCGTTAGTATTATTGTTTTTGTTAAGATTATCAATGTTATTAGGGTCTAAAGTATTGGAATCGTTGTTTTTAGAATTTGTGTCAACAATAGTTTCGTCTATTTCAGGATTAGGATTGTTATCCTGAAAAAACAAATTATTTCCTAAAGTGAATAGCAAAAGCAAACCTGCAGCAATTGCTGAGATTTTCATCCATAAAGGAATTACTTTTCGTTGTTTTTGGTTATTTAGCAACTGTTCAGAAACGTTTTTCCAAACAGTATTACTAGGTGTTGCCTCAAAGTTTTTTAATCCTTCTTGGAAAAGCCTATCAATATGCTTTTTTTCATGCTTCATAATGATTGCGAATTTAAATTCGCCATATAACTTTCTACTTTTTCTTTTAATATCTTTCTTGCTCTTGCAAGATTCGATTTGGTGGTGCCAGTTGTTATTTCTAACATATCACTAATCTCTTTGTGAGAATACCCGTCTAGCACATAAAGGTTAAACACCAATCTATATCTATCCGGAAGCTCTTGTATTGAGTTTAGTAAAAAATCAATATCTACAGTTTCCGTTTCTACTTCAACTTCAACATCTTCAATTTGTCCCTCATTAACAATGTCAAAAACCCCTTGGGTTCTATAACGTTGTAAAGCAGTATTAATGGTAATTCGTTTTAACCAACCTTCTAATGATCCTTTTCCACTATACTGTGATATTTTTTTAAAAATTGTCATAAAGGCATCTTGCAGATTATCTTCAGCCTCTGCACGATTCCTAGAATACTTTAAACACAGTGCGAAAAGCTTGCTCGAATAGAGCTTATATAAGTCACTTTGCGCCTTTGTGTCATTGTTTCTGCACTTTTGTAAGAGTTGTTCTAAACTCAATTATCACATGTATATTATTTAATTATAATACTAACTTCACATTGTAGATGAAGAATCTTTTAAAAGGTTGCGTCAATATTATAAAAAATCCCGAAAAGACGGGATTCAGGGGTTATTTATTTTCTGAAATTATCACTTTAATTTTTTCCTCAAGATCATCCATTAAGTCAGGATTATCTTTTAACATGTTTTTCACTGCATCTCTACCTTGACCAAGTTTTGAGTCTTGATAACTAAACCACGACCCACTTTTCTTTACAATTTCGTTTTCTACAGCTATATCCAATATTTCACCAACTTTAGATATTCCTTCACCGTACATAATATCAAACTCAGCAAGTCTAAATGGAGGAGCAACTTTGTTTTTTACAACTTTTACACGTGTTTTATTACCCAAAACACCACCGTCACTATTTTTTATTTGGGTAGATCGTCTAATATCTAATCGTACAGAAGCGTAAAATTTAAGCGCATTTCCACCAGTTGTAGTTTCCGGATTACCAAACATAACACCAATCTTTTCTCTTAATTGATTAATAAAAATAACAGTACAATGTGTTTTACTAATTGATGCGGTTAGTTTACGTAAAGCTTGCGACATTAAACGCGCGTGAAGCCCCATTTTTGAATCACCCATCTCGCCTTCAATTTCACTCTTTGGAGTTAATGCAGCTACAGAATCTATCACAACAATATCAATAGCTCCAGAGCGAATTAAGTTATCGGCAATTTCAAGTGCTTGCTCACCATTATCAGGTTGAGAAATAATTAAATTGTCAATATCAACACCTAGATTTTGTGCATAAAAACGATCAAAAGCATGTTCAGCATCAATAAAGGCAGCAATTCCTCCAGCCTTTTGTGCCTCAGCAATTGCGTGAAGTGTTAAAGTTGTTTTACCAGATGATTCTGGACCATATATTTCTATAACACGACCTCTTGGATACCCACCAACGCCTAAAGCGATATCTAACCCTAGTGAACCAGATGAAATGGCATCAACATCCACTACAGCTTGATCGCTCATTTTCATAACAGTTCCTTTTCCGTAAGCCTTATCTAATTTATCTAATGTAAGTTTTAATGCTTTTAATTTTGCTTCTTTTTCGTTGCTCATTGCTTCTAATTTTCGTTTCTAATGTATGCTAAAATAATACATCTTTTAGCATCAAACAATTTTATAACGCAACCTTTTAAAAGTTTTTACATCTACTATATAGTACTGGGAAATTTTATGCTATGAAAAGCACTTAGAAGGTCTTTTTTGCAAAGAATTTTAAGTTAGATTTTATCTAGATTTTGATAAAAGGAATGAACCATTATTAAATTTTGAAGACACTTTAAATTTAATTTTAAAGTGTTTTTTTATGCCTTACATTAAAATAGTACCTTTGCAACAATATTCTTTAACCTTAAAATTAGTATAGCATGCAACTGTACAATAAATTAAGCGGAAAAGAAAGAGCAGCATTAATCGAAAAAGCAGGAAAAGATCGATTAACGCTCTCTTTTTATCAATACGCAAAAATCACCAATCCTCAAGAATTTAGAGATCAATTATTTATTATTTGGAATCAATTAGATGTTTTGGGACGTATTTATATCGCAACTGAAGGTATAAATGCACAACTTTCTCTTCCAGCTGATCGTTTCGATGAGTTCAAAAAACATCTCGATAGTATTAATTTTTTAAAAGGTATTCGATTAAATATTGCCATAGAGCAAGACAATATGTCATTTTTAAAACTTAAAGTAAAAGTGAGACATAAAATTGTTGCAGATGGTTTAAATGACGACACGTTTGATGTTACCAACAAGGGGATTCATGTTGGAGCTGGCACTTTTAATGAATTAATCGAAGATGAAAACACTGTGTTAGTGGATATGCGCAACCATTACGAAAGCGAAATAGGTCATTTTAAAAATGCAGTAACACCAGATGTAGATACATTTAGAGAATCTTTAGATATTATTGAAGAAGATTTAAAAGAACATAAAGAAGACAAAAACTTGGTCATGTATTGTACAGGAGGTATTAGATGTGAAAAGGCAAGTGCTTATTTTAAACATAAAGGATTTAAAAATGTATACCAACTAGAAGGAGGTATTATTGAATATACACGTCAAGTAAATGATAAAGGATTAGAAAATAAGTTTATTGGAAACAATTTTGTTTTTGATGACCGTCGCGCAGAAAAAATTAGTGATGATGTTATTGCACAATGCCACCAATGCGGAAGTCCGTTTGACGTACATACTAACTGTGCCAATGATGCGTGTCATTTGTTATTTATTCAATGTGATGCCTGTAAAGAGGAAATGAACAACTGCTGTTCAACAAACTGCAAAGAGATACATGCACTACCTTATGAAAAGCAAAAAACATTGCGTAAAGGGCAAGGTAATAGTAACGATATTTTCAAAAAAGGAAGAGCCGACTACTTGCCTTATAAAAAAGATTTAAGAAACATTTTCGAAACTCTAAAAGTCGAAAAGAAATAAAATATCCATTATGCAGAAAATTGAATTAATGGCTCCTGCTGGGAATTTCGAATCACTTCAAGCTGCTTTAGATAATGGCGCAGATTCAGTTTATTTTGGAGTTGAACAATTAAACATGAGAGCTCGAGCTTCTATTAACTTTACTTTAGATGATTTACAAGAAATTTCTCGACGTTGTAAAGAAAAAGATGTTCGTACTTACCTAACTCTAAATACTATTATTTACGACCACGACCTTTCTATTGTAAAAACACTT
The DNA here is from genome assembly GCF_011777505.1 of Gaetbulibacter sp. S0825. Taxonomy (GTDB): domain Bacteria; phylum Bacteroidota; class Bacteroidia; order Flavobacteriales; family Flavobacteriaceae; genus Pontimicrobium. Next base: position 735,691 of record NZ_JAATJT010000001.1, read on the forward strand.
ATTAAAAAAGCTAAAGAAGCCGATATTACGGCAGTCATTGCTATGGACCAAGCAGTTATTGCTTCTGCTAGAGAAGTTGGAATGGAAGTACATATTTCTACTCAAATAAATATCACGAATGTTGAAACGGTTAAGTTTTACGCCATTTTTGCTGATACTATGGTGTTAAGTAGAGAGTTAAGCTTAAGTCAAGTAAAAAAGATTACTAAGCAGATTGAAAAGGACCAAATAAAAGGTCCTTCAGGAAAATTAGTTGAAATAGAGATTTTTGGCCATGGAGCGTTATGTATGGCAGTTTCTGGCAAATGCTATATGAGTTTACATTCACATAATTCTTCGGCTAATAGAGGTGCTTGCAAACAAAATTGTAGAAAGAAGTATACAGTTATCGATCAAGAAACTGGGTTTGAAATGGAGCTGGACAACGAATATATTATGTCTCCTAAAGATTTGTGTACTATCGATTTTCTTGATCAAGTTGCAGATGCTGGGATTAAGGTATTAAAAATTGAAGGAAGAGGAAGAGCGCCTGAGTATGTCGCTAAGGTTATTAAGTGTTATCGTGAAGCTATTGATAGTCTAGAAAATGGCACTTACAATAAAAATGAAGTAATTATCTGGATGCAGGAATTAGAAAAAGTATATAATCGAGGTTTCTGGAATGGCTATTATTTAGGTCAAAAACTTGGTGAATGGAGTAAAGGTTCAGGATCGCACGCAACGCAAAAAAAGGTGTATATAGGTAAAGGAGTGCATTATTTCCCAAAAGCAAATGTTGGAGAATTTAAAATCGAGGCCTACGATTTATGCATTGGCGATACTATATTAGTCACAGGACCAACCACAGGAGCAAAAGAAATTAAGGTAAAAGAAATGTTGGTGAATGATGAGAAGTTAAATAAGGGCTCAAAAGACGATTCGATAACTATCCCATTAAATTTTAGAATCAGACCTTCAGATAAATTATACAAAATCGTAGAACATAAAGTTGAAGCCTAATGGTAGTTGTAACACTACAACGAAACAAATGTATTGGTTGTAATTATTGTGTGGAGTTGGCTCCAGATCAATTTAGAATGTCAAAAAAAGACGGTAAATCAGTGCTATTACACAGCAAAGACAAAAAAGGGTTTTTTACATTAAAATCAAACAATCATCTAATTTTTGATTATTGTGAAAAAGCTGCAAAAGCATGTCCTGTTAATATAATAACGGTTAAGGATATCTAATTTCACTTAGCTTTTTAAAGTCTATATAATAATCTTATCTTTACCTCTTTAAAAGATTTATGAACTTTCTTCAGAGAATAGTTAGTATTCTTCTGAATCAATATATAAAAACATATGGCTTGTAACAGTTGCTCAACTGGTAAAGACGGTCAGCCTAAAGGATGCAAGAACAATGGGACTTGCGGTACAGATAGTTGTAATAAGCTAACTGTTTTTGACTGGCTTTCAAACATGTCGCTTCCTAACGGAGAAAAACCCTTTGATTGGGTTGAAGTACGTTTTAAAAACGGACGAAAACATTATTATAAAAACGCCGAAAACTTATCGCTTAGCATTGGAGATATTGTTGCTACGCAAGCGCAAGCTGGACACGACATTGGTATGGTGACTCTTGCAGGCGAATTGGTTCGCGTGCAAATGAAACGTAAAAACATTAGCGAAACTCCTGAAGAAGTTTTAAAAATATACAGAAAAGCCTCTCAGAGAGATATTGATATTTGGCAAAAAGCTCGCGATAAGGAAGAAGCAATGAAAGTTAAGGCACGCCAATTTGCAATAGACCTTAAGCTACAAATGAAAATTTCAGACATCGAATACCAAGGCGATGCAAGTAAGGCAACGTTTTATTACACAGCCGAAGAACGTGTTGATTTTAGAGAACTTATCAAGGTATTTGCTAAAGAGTTTCGTACTAGAATAGAAATGAAACAAGTCGGTTTCCGTCAGGAAGCAGCAAGACTTGGAGGAATTGGCTCCTGTGGAAGAGAATTGTGCTGCTCCACTTGGTTAACCGATTTTCGTTCGGTAAGTACATCTTCTGCAAGATATCAGCAATTATCTTTAAACCCTCAAAAGCTAGCTGGACAATGTGGAAAGCTAAAATGTTGTTTGAATTATGAATTAGATTCGTATTTAGATGCTTTAAAAAGTTTTCCTAAAACTGAAATTAAACTTCAAACAGAAAAAGGTGTTGGGGTTTGCCAGAAAACGGATATTTTTAAAGGTCATATGTGGTATGCTTATGAAGGTGAATGGATGAATTGGCATAAACTTACTACCGAACAAGCTAACGAAATAATAGAAATTAATTCTAAAAAGAAAAAAGTTGCTAGCCTTGAAGAATATGCGCTAGATTTGGTAGAGGACACTAAAACAGATTTTGAAAACGTTGTAGGACAAGATAGTTTAACACGCTTCGATAGTCCAAAACGCTCAAAAAAACGTAGAAATAATAGGAACAGAAACAAAAGAAGACCAAAAAACAATGCGAAATAAATTTTGTGGACTTTTGGTAATCCTTTGTATTGGGATTACTGCTTGTGATTCTAATCGCGTTTTTGACGAATATAAATCGGTTCCAAACCAATGGCATAAAGACTCCATAGTTGAGTTTTATATAACACCACCAGATTCGTTAAAACCTTACGATTTATTTGTAAACCTTAGAAACACGAGCGATTATAAATACAGCAATTTATTTTTAATTGTTGAGATGAATTTTCCAAACGGAAAAAGAGTAACAGATACTTTAGAGTACGAGATGACAAAACCAAATGGGGAGTTTTTAGGAACAGGATTTTCTGATGTAAAAGAAAACAAACTTTGGTACAAGGAAGGTGTAGTGTTTGAAGAGTCTGGAGATTATCTAGTTAAAATTCAACATGCAATGCGTGAAAACGGACAAATTAAAGGCGTTGAAAACCTTGAAGGCATAACAGATATTGGATTTAGAATAGAAACACCCCAAAACAATAATTAATACATGGCTACAAAAAAGAAAACAGAAAGTGTAAACAACTTTTCAAAATATATTCGTTGGTTCTGGATACTATTTGGAGCTGGAATACTTTGTTTTTTCCTTGTTTTTCAATTAGCAGCTTGGGGCTTTTTTGGTGAAATGCCAGATCACACGCAATTGGAAAACCCAAACACTAATTTAGCTGGCGAAATCATTTCGCATGATGGTGAAACACTAGGGAAGTTCTATTTAAGTGATAACAGAACACCAGTTGGTTATGATGAGTTGCCACAACACTTAGTGGATGCTTTAATAGCCACTGAGGATGCTAGATATCATAAACATGCAGGCATAGATGCTCGTGGTACTGTTAGAGCATTTGCTTATTTAGGTAGAAAAGGAGGGGCTAGTACTATTTCTCAGCAATTAGCTCGTCAATTATTTATTGGAGTTAGAGACAAAGAGAGTACTACTAGTGCAATTTTTCAAAAAATTCAAGAATGGGTTCTCGCCATTCGTTTAGAACGCCAATATACTAAGGAAGAGATTATTGCTCAATATTTCAACATTTATGATTTTGGAAACTTTGGAGACGGTATTCGTAGTGCGGCTAGTATTTATTTTGATAAAAAGCCAATGGATTTGGACATTAAAGAATCTGCTATGTTGGTTGGGATGTTTAAAAATTCATCATTATATAATCCTAGGGAGCACAGAAACCCAGAAGGCACAAAGAATAGACGAAATGTTGTATTGGCACAAATGGCAAAATACGGATACATTACGCAAGAAGTTAAAGATTCATTACAGCAAACAGAGTTAGATTTAAAATTCACACCGCAATCTCATGATGTTGGTACAGCAACCTACTTTAGAGCATATTTGCAAGAAGAATTAAAAAAATGGGTGAACGACCCAAAAAACACAAAACCAGATGGCACCAAGTATAGCATCTACAAAGATGGTTTAAAATTTTATACAACTATAGACTCTAGAATGCAAAAATATGCTGAAGAAGCTGTTGCACAACACATGCCAAGGTTACAAGCAGAATTTTTTCATCAAAATACACCACAACGAAATAGAACAGCTCCTTTTTTAGACCTTACTCGTGGAGCCATAGATACGTTAATGCGTACTTCTATTAAACGATCTGAGCGTTGGAGACATATGAAATATGACCTCAAAAAACCTGAGGAGGAAATTTATAAGTCGTTTGAAGAACCTACCGAAATGAGCATTTTTTCATGGAAAGAAGGTAAATATGCCGAGATAGATACAGTAATGACGCCAATGGATTCCATGCGTTATTACAAACACTTTTTACGCCCAGGAATGATGTCTATGGAACCACAAACAGGACATGTTAGAGCTTGGGTTGGTGGGATGAATTATCGTCATTTTAAGTACGATATGGTAAAACAAGGAAAGCGTCAAATAGGGTCAACGTTTAAGCCTTTTGTATATGCCGCAGCGATAGATCAGTTGCGTTTATCACCTTGCGACACATTGCCTAGATCACAAATAACCATAGAGGCTAACAAGTATGGGAATCCAGAACCATGGACACCTAGAAATGATAATGGTGATTATTCGGGGTATTTAAACCTTAAACAATCTTTAGCTAATTCTGTAAACACAGTTACCGCTAGATTAATGAATGATATTGGGCCACAACCAGTAGTAGATTTAGCGAAAAGTTTAGGGATTGAACAAGATATTTTACCAGTACCATCAATAGCACTAGGAACACCAGATTTAAGTGTATACGAAATGGTAGCAGCCTATTCTGCTTTTGCCAATAAAGGTGTCTATACAAAACCAGTAGTGTTAACCAGAATAGAAGACAAAAACGGAACGGTATTATTTCAATTTACTCCAGAAACAAAAGATGTATTGAGTGAAGAGGTTGCTTACGTAACAGTGAATTTAATGGAAGGAGTAACACAAGGAGGCTCAGGGACTCGACTTAGACATACTTATGGTACGGATCCTGCTTATAAAGAAATTATTACAGGCTATCCTTATGAGTTTGATAACCCTATTGCAGGTAAAACAGGAACCACGCAAAACCAAAGTGATGGATGGTTTATGGGAATGGTACCAAACTTAGTCACAGGTGTTTGGGTAGGTGCAGAAGATCGTGCAGCACATTTTGCTAGTATTAATTATGGACAAGGTGCAGCAATGGCTTTACCAATTTGGGCATTGTACATGAAAAGCTGTTATGCTGATGAGACATTAAATGTCTCCAAAGAAGCCTTTGAAAAACCAGAGGAGTTATCCATTATTATAGATTGCGATGAATTTAAAGATAATGCAAAGCAATCTAAGAAAGGCAAGCTCGATGACCCAGAAATAGATTTTTAAATACCTTTTTCAAATTCAATAAAAAACTGTACCGATTCGGGATTTCGCATAGAGTCAAAATTAATGGATTTTTCAAGCGGCATTCCTAAAAGAATTTTCTTAATTGGAGCTTCCATTTTTTTACCACTAATGGTGTACGGAATATCATTAACTTGAATAATCTTATCAGGAACATGTCTTGGTGAATATTCTTTTTTTAGTTGACTATTAATTTGAGTTTTTATGTCATCAGTTAATTTGTCATTGTTTCTCATTTTTACAAATAATGGCATATAGTGCTTGCCTTCATCAAGCTCTAGATTTACAATGAGTGAATCTTCAACAGATTTAATTTTGTTTACAGCCCTATAAATTTCACTTGTTCCAATTCTTATGCCATGTCTATTTAATGTTGCATCGCTTCTTCCATAGATAATTAATCCGTTAGTTTTTGAATTGATTTTAATAAAATCACCATGACGCCATTTATCAGGATAGTGTTCAAAATAACTAGCTTTATAGCGTTTGTTATTTCTGTCGTTCCAAAAGTAGATTGGCATTGAAGGCATTGGTTTATCAATCACCATTTCCCCTAATTCATCTTCAACAGGGTTTCCGTTATCATTATAGGCATATAATGACACGCCTAATGCCCTACATTGAATTTCACCAGAATGTACGGCATATTCAGGCAATCCTCCAACAAAAGCAGTACAAACATCTGTGCCTCCAGCCATAGAACATAGCCATACATCTTCTTTTATATTAGAATATACATAGTCAAAAGCTTCAGGTGGTAGAGGTGCTCCTGTTGAGCTAATTGACCTTATTGAAGTTAAATCAAACGCTGATTTTGGCAACAGTCCTTTTTTCATACAAGCCACTAAATAAGGTGCACTAGTACCAAAATGGTCAATTTTCACATCTTCAGAAAACTGCCAAAGTTTATTAAAATTTGGAAAGGTTGGACTGCCATCATATAAAACAATAGACGCTCCCATTAAAAATGCTGCTTGCACAAAATTCCACATCATCCATCCAGTAGTAGAGAACCAAAAGAAGCGTTCACCTTCATGGACGTCATTATGAAATGCCATATACTTTAAGTGCTCCAAAAGAATGCCTCCATGTGAGTGCACAATAGCCTTTGGCAGTCCTGTTGTTCCTGACGAATACAAAACCCAAATAGGGTGATTAAAGGCAACTGGCTCGAAAGTCAATTCACCACTAACCGTGTTAAAAACATGGTTGATATTTTCGTAATGCTTAGGAAAATTATCAAGCGCATTTGCATTGAGGTAAGGCAATACCAACACTTTTTTAAGAGTAGGCAATGCATCTACAATTGCGTTTACAATGTTAGATTTATCATAAGGCTTACCGTTGTATTGATAACCATCAACAGTAATAAGTACTTTAGGCTCTATTTGTGCAAATCTGTCTACTACACTTTCTGAACCAAAATCTGGAGAGGTACTGGACCAAATAGCACCAATAGAATTTACAGCTAAAAATGCTATGGTGGCCTCTGGGATGTTAGGCAAAAAAGCGACTACACGATCACCTTTTATAACACCAATAGACTTAAAATATGTTGCAAGTGATGCCACTTTTGTTTTAAGCTCTAACCAAGAGATTTCCTGATTAATACCAGATTCATTTCCAAAAATAATGGCTGTTTTGTTGTCTTTGGCTTTTTTAAATAGATGTTCGGCGTAATTTATTGTGGCGCCTTCAAACCATTTACAATTAGGCATTTCGAGCGATGAAAGTACTTTTGTGTAAGGTTGGTGCGATGTAACTTTAAAGTAATGCCAGATGCTTTCCCAAAAATCTTCAATTTCCGTGACTGACCATTGCCATAGTTCTTGATAGTTTTTAAATTCTAAACCTTTATTAGTAAAAAGCCATTGCTTGTAAGCATGCAAATGACTATTTTCTTTTAATTGTTTGCTGCCTTCCCAAAGTTTTTTGCTCATTACTAACTACTTTTTTAGAATATTCATCAAAGATAATGTTATAGAATCAAATAAATAAACTGAGTGTACAATTTTGATTTGCTTTATAAATGTTTGATAAATTTACTTTGAAACGAATCAAATGTTAAAATTTTATGCATTTCATCGATTTAATATGTTTTTAAACGAATTAGTTTAAATATTTGTTTCATATTAGCAGTCCCCAAATAAACCAAATTAAAATAACAGATTTGCCCCAAATCTACCATGAATTTAGCTTATGAATTTAGCCCCAAATCTACCAGAACCTACTTATAGATTTAAGAACATTTTTACGAGCATTCAAAACACAAAAAGACTCCTTAGGAGTCTTTTGCGTTTAGTAAAAAAATTGTTCATGCTATAATCCTTTTGGGATAGCGTCTATAAGTGTTTTTGTATATTTTTCCTTAGGATTGGCATAGATACTATCTGCCTCTCCAAGTTCTTCTATGTTGCCTTGATTCATCACAAGAAGCTGGTCACTCATATATTTTACAACTGCTAAATCGTGTGATATAAAGATGTAAGTAAAGCCAAAGTTATCTTTTAGTTCGTTCAATAAATTTAATACTTGTGCTTGTACCGAAATATCTAATGCCGAAACAGATTCGTCACAAACAATAAGCTTTGGTTGTAAGGCTATGGTCCTAGCTATACCAATTCGTTGTCGTTGACCACCAGAAAATTCATGAGGATATCTGTTAAAATATTCGGCAGATAAACCAACACGTTCTAAAAGCTCTAAAGCTTTTTCTTTCCGTCCTTTTGAAGAGTTATACAAACCATGAACTTTCATAGGCTCCATAATGGCATTTCCTATGGAAATTCTTGGGTTTAATGATGCATAAGGATCTTGAAAAATAATTTGAATATCTTTTCTAAGCGTTCTTAATTCTTTTTTCGAAAGCTTTGTTATATCTATTCCTTTGTATAAAATACTACCAGCACTTATTTTATGTAACTGCAAAATGGCATTTCCTAAGGTAGATTTTCCACAACCAGATTCTCCAACAAGACCAAGTGTTTCACCTTCATAAACTTTAAAGCTCACATCATTAACAGCTTTAAATACTGATGACTTACCAAAAAACCCATGATTAGTTAGATATTCTTTACTAACATTTTTAATCTCTAGTATTGGAGGTTTCGAGTATAATGCTTCGTGTTTTTGTACTCTTTCTTGAGATGAGACAACAGTATCTAAAATGTTGTTGTTCATATAATCATCAATTGTAGGAAGTTGTTTTAACCTAACGTTTAAAGACGGTTTGGAGTTAATTAATGCTTTTGTATATATATGTTGTGGATTTTTAAAAATAGCTTCTGAAGGTCCTTGTTCAACGATTTCACCTTGATACATTACTAGGACTCTATTTGCTATTTCAGACACCAAAGACAGATTATGTGAAATAAATATAATGCTCATTTCAAAGATCTTTTGTAAGTCTTTGAGAAGTAAAATAATGTCTTTTTGGACTGTTACATCCAATGCTGTTGTTGGCTCATCTGCAATTAACAATTTTGGTTTACAAGCAATAGCCATAGCAATCATAACACGTTGTTTTTGGCCGCCAGAAATTTCGTGAGGATACTTGCTAAAAATAACATTTGGATTTGGAAGTTTTACTTTTTTAAACAGATCCAATACTTCATTTTTAGCTTGATTTTTTGTTAGCTTGGTATGTTTTAATAACACCTCCAATACTTGTTTTCCACACATCATAGAAGGATTTAAAGAACTCATAGGCTCTTGAAAAATCATAGCGATATCATTACCACGTATTGATTCAAAATTTTTGTCATCAAGGGTAGTTAAATCTTGATTTTCAAAAACTATTTCACCGTTATCTATGGTGCAATTTTGCTTTGGAAGAAGTCCAGAAATAGCTAAAGATGATACCGATTTTCCACTTCCAGATTCTCCTACAATTCCTAATATTTCATTTGTAAATAGGTTATAGGAAATCCCTTTAATGACTTTTGAAACAACAGAATTGTTAGTAAACGAAATCTCGAGATTCTTAACAGATAGCAAGTGCTTTTTAACCATGCTTAAAAGTATAAAAAATAATTGCTTTTAGTTAGTAATTAACAATTGATAAGATTTTTCCTCACACATTTTACGGGAAAACCATAAATCTAAAGAAAGTTGAATTTATTTATTAACAAAAGGGATACAATTGTTAAAGAGTTACTAAAATTTTACTACTTTCAAAAGAATGTTAATCCCTTTTTAAACAATTTATTTAATATGAAAAAAACACTACTACTGTTCATTTTATGTATGAGCACTACATTAATTTTTGGTCAAAGCAAGTCGTTTTGGCAAAAAGAAACTCCAGCTAGTAACTCAAGAGTAATGGAGTCTAAAAAATCATTACCAATGTTGCAGACATATAGTTTGGACATGAAGGAAATGAAGCATGCTTTAAAAAACGCACCACTTAGAGGGAGTTTTTCAGGTCAATCCAATTTAGTTATTGCATTTCCTAACCACGAAGGAGTTTTGGAACATTATAGAATTATTGAGGCTCCAGTAATGGATCCTAAATTAAGTTTAAAGTATCCTGGAATTAAGTCGTATGCAGGACAGGGGGTTGAAGACCCTTCAGCTAGAATTCGTTTTAGTGTTTCGCCTTCAGGATTACAAAGTATGCGACTATCTTCAAATAGTGAGGCTGCATTTATTGAACCTATAACAAAGGATTTTTCTCAATATACAGTTTATAAAAGAAGTGATAAAACAGCAGACTTTGATGATTTTGCATGTGAAGTAACATCTAAAGCTAGTAAAATTATGTCTGGAAATAGCGCTTTAAGAAACGCTGATGATGGTGTTTTAAGAACCTATAGATTAGCAGTGTCTGCTACAGGAGAGTATACTCAATATCATGGTGGCACAAAAGCTCAAGCATTAGCAGCAATTAATACAACTATGACAAGGGTTAATGGTATTTTCGAAACAGATTTTAATGTAACAATGGTTTTAATTGCTAATACTGATGATGTAATTTATACGAGTACTAATAGCGATCCATATGGCAATACAACATCTGGATATAATAGTGCGCTTCAAAGCACTTTAACAAGTGTGATAGGAGAATCAAATTATGATATAGGTCATTTATTTGCAAACCTTCAAAATAATGGAAATGCTGGATGCATTGGGTGTGTATGCGTTAATGGACAAAAAGGAAGTGGCTGGACTTCGGCAACTGTTCCTGTTGGAGATTTCTTTGATGTAGACTATGTGGCTCATGAAATGGGACATCAATTTGGAGCTAATCACACATGGACACATGGAGGTAATGAAGGTACGAATGTTCAAATGGAACCTGGGAGTGGTTCAACCATTATGAGTTATGCTGGTATAACAGGCGCAACAGATGTGCAAGCCAATGTTCATCCTAATTTTCATGCAGCATCAATCGAACAGGTGACAGATTATGTAAAAACTACTAGTTGCCAGACGAATACACCTACTGGTAATTCGGTTCCAACAGCAGATGCTGGAGCTAATTATACTATTCCAAAAGGGACACCTTTTGTATTAAATGGGGTGGGTACTGATGCAGATACAGGTAATGTACTTACTTATAGTTGGGAACAAATGGACGAGAATAATGCTTCAAGCACTTATCCAAGCGTAACAGCCACAACAGGAGTTGCCTTTAGAGCATATGAGCCAACAACGAATACTAATAGATACTTCCCAAGATTAGAAACAATAAAAACAGGAGCTACATCATGGCAATGGGAAGCAGTACCTAATGTTGCTAGAAACCTAAATTTTAGACTAACTGTAAGAGATAATGTTGCAGGAGGAGGAGCGAATAATAGTGATGATATGATTGTTACTGTAAATGGGACAGCTGGACCATTTTTGGTAAGCGCTCCAAATACAAATGTTACGTGGAACGCAGGAACAACCCAAACTGTAACTTGGGATGTTGCTGGAACTACAGGTAATGGAGTTAATGCTGCAAGTGTAGATATTTATCTTTCAACTGATGGAGGTGATACATATACAACTTCTTTAGCATCTGGAGTTCCAAACGATGGATCTCATGATATTTTAGTGCCAAATAATGTGGGGACACAAAATCGAATTATGGTTAAGGGAACTAATAATATTTTCTTTGATATTTCTAATACTAACTTTACAATTGAAGGACAAGTAGTATGTAATGCAACAACTCCAACAGGTTTGGCTGCATCTAGTATTGGAGCTGATACAGCTACTTTAAGTTGGGATGCAGTTGCAGGAGCTTCTTTCGATTTGGATTATAGACAAGTGGGAGCAGGTTCTTGGACTACTATTTCTGTTAATGGTATTTCAGAAGTGTTATCATCTTTAAGTCCACTAACGCAATATGAAGCAAAGGTTAGAAGTAAATGTCCTGACACGTCTACATCTACATATAGTGCGACTATTAATTTTACAACAACTGATGTACAGTTAAACTACTGCAATTCGGCAAGTACTAATATAAATGATGAGTATATAGGCAGAGTCCAATTAAATACTATAGATAATGCTTCTGGAGGTCAATTTTATACTGATTTTACTAACATATCAACCACTTTAACTAAAGACAGTCAATATACAATTACTGTAACTCCAACTTGGACAGGAACTGTTTATAGTGAAGGGTATTCAGTTTGGATTGATTATAATAGAGATGGAGATTTTGCTGATGCAGGGGAGCAAGTATGGACGCAATCTGCAACAAAAAACACACCAGTTAGTGGGAGTTTTACAGTACCATCTTCGGCAGTTGAAAACACTACAACGATGAGAGTGTCCATGAAGTATAATGGAATTCCAACATCTTGTGAAACATTCACTTATGGCGAAGTTGAAGACTACACCATTATTATAGAAGGATCTACACCAGATACTACGGTACCAGTAATTACTTTAAATGGTGCTTCAATAATGAATTTAACAGTTGGTGACACATACACCGAACAAGGAGCTACAGCTATTGATAATATTGATGGAGATTTAACCTCAAGTATAGTGGTTGGAGGAGACACTGTTGACACTAATATGGTTGGCACTTATGTTGTAACATATAATGTGAGTGATGCAGCTGGAAACGTTGCGGCAGAAGTAACACGAACAGTTAATGTTGGACCAGATACTACGGCACCAATAATTACCTTAAATGGAGCTTCTACAATTAACATTAATATAGGAGGCGTATACACAGAGCAAGGGGCTACAGCTACCGATAATGTAGATGGAGATTTAACCTCAAGTATAGTAATTGGAGGAGATGTAGTAGACACAAATACAGCAGGGACTTATGTGATTACCTATAATGTAAGTGACTTAGCTGGTAATGCAGCAACAGAAGTAACTAGAACTATTGTTGTTGCTCCAGATACTACAGCACCAGTAATTACCTTAAATGGATCTTCTACAGTTAATCTTAATTTAGGAGACACATATACAGAACAAGGAGCTACTGCTACCGATGATGTAGATGGAGATCTAACTGCAAGTATAGTAGTTGGAGGAGACACTGTTGATACGAATACAGCAGGAACATATGTAATAACCTATAATGTTAGCGATACTGCTGGTAATGCTGCTACAGAAATTACTAGATCAGTAATTATAGCACCAGACACCACAGCGCCAGTAATTACTTTAAATGGCGCATCAACAATAGATTTGACAGTTGGAGATGCATATACAGAACAAGGAGCTACAGCAACAGACAATGTAGATGGAGATTTAACCTCAAGTATAGTAATTGGAGGGGATGCTGTTAATACAAATACTGTTGGTGTTTATGTAGTAACATACAATGTAAGTGATGCAGCTGGAAATGTAGCTTCTCAAGTTAATAGGACGGTTAATGTTAATCCAGTAGTAACTGATGTAACCTTAAACCAAGGATTCTTTGAAACTGGTTGGGATGGTTGGTCCGACGGCGGAAGTGATTGTGCGAGAGTATCGGATGCAACTCGTTCTTATGAAGGAAATTATTCTATTAGAATTAGAGATAATTCAGGAACTGCTTCGGCAATGACTTTATCGAATATAGATGTTACACCATTCTCGCAAGTAGAAGTAGATTTTTATTTCTATGTGCGTAGTATGGAAAACAATGAAGATTTTTGGTTACGTTACTATAATGGATCAAGTTGGACAACAGTTGCAACCTGGACTAGAGGTGTAAATATTAATAATAACACATTTTATAATGCTACTATTACATTAACAGCAGCACAATATAATTTTGCTGCTAATTCTGGCTTTAGATTCCAAAATGATGCTTCGGGAAATAATGATCAAATATTTATTGATCAAGTAACTATTACTGGAACAAATTCTGCAAAAGGAGTTAATAATAATTTAGTTGTTGTTGGTGGTGGTCAAACTGAAAGAGGAGGTTTTGAAGAAGATTTCAAAATGTATCCAAATCCAGTAAAAGATATACTTAATATTCAATTACCAGAAGGGAAAGCATTTACTTTTGCTATTAGAAACATGTTAGGACAAACAGTAATGAAAGGTGATTCCGACGGAAAAATAAATGTTACTAATATTAGATCTGGTATGTATTTAATAGAAGTGAATGATGGAGAAGAGAAAATGACTAGAAAATTTATTAAAGAATAATCTATAACTAATTTTAAACTTTAAAGCCTAGATTAAAAATCTAGGCTTTTTATTTACTTTTTTTGATTAAAAAGACTATTTTTAACTTAATCCCACTTAACAATAATATATAACTAAAAAGCATGAGAAAACTATTACTATTGGTGCTATTTTTAAGCACTACATTTACTTTTTCGCAAAGTAACGATTTAAAAAAAGCTGAAGCTTTCATAGAGGCAAAAGGCGAAATCACATTTACATTTAAGGTCAACAACTTAAACGACTTAAATGATATTACAAGACAATTATCAATTGTAAATTTTGATAAGGAAACAAAAACAGTAAAAGTTTGGGCTAATGAAAGTCAATTTAATAACTTTTTAAGTAGAAATATTCCTTTTAAAGTTGAAACTTCAGATAATACCGCAAAGGCTGAAGAATTACAAATGACAAGTTCTGCTAATAGCAGAGCTTCAAACCTAACATTTCCATTAACAGCTTATCCAACTTATGCAGATTATGCACTACAAATGGCAAATTTTGCAGCAGATAACCCATCAATATGCCAATTAGTTGATATTGGAGGTACAGGTGAGGGTGTTTCAGGAGGGAACAAAAGATTGTTGTTCATAAAACTCTCAGACAACATAGGAGTTTCAGAAAACGAGCCAAAATTAATGTATACATCTTCCATGCATGGTGATGAAATTGCTGGTTTTCCAATGATGTTAAATCTTATAGATTATTTTATTACAGCATATAAAGACGTGTCTCATGCGGACCATGCAAGGGTTAAGAATTTAATAGATAATTCTGAAATCTGGATAAATCCAATGGCAAATCCAGATGGAACATATTATAATAGCCCATCAAATACATCTGTTGCAAATGCTAGAAGAGGAAATGTAAATGGGTATGATTTAAATAGAAATTATCCTGATAATATAGCTGGTCCACATGATGATGGAAATGCATACCAAGTTGAGACTTTAGCTTTTATGAATCTTGCAGACAATAATCATTTTATATTATCTGCAAACTTCCATGGAGGTATTGAAGTAGTTAATTACCCTTGGGATAATACTTCAGCTAGACATCCAGATGATGATTGGTATATGCATGTAAGTAGAGAATATGCAACCAATGCTCAAAATAACAGCCCTTCTGGATACATGGATGCTTTAAATAATGGAATTACTCATGGAGCAGATTGGTATTTAGTTTATGGTGGTCGTCAAGATTATATGAACTATTATCAACAAACTAAAGAAGTTACAATAGAATTGTCTAATACAAAACTACCAGCCGCAAGTCAATTAGTAAACTATTGGAATTATAATAAAGAAGCTTTAATAGATTATTTAGTACAAGGGACTTATGGTTTTTCAGGAGTTGTTAAAGATGCCGTTACAGGCAATCCAATTGAGGCTACAGTAAAAATAGCTAATCATGATGCTTTAGGCTCTTGGACAAAAACAACATTGCCACATGGAGGCTATTTTAGACCAATAAAAGCAGGGACTTATGATATAATTTTTGAAGCGCCCTGCTATCAGTCTTTTACGCTTACCGGACAAATAATTTCAGATTATCAAGGGGTTAATTTACCAGAAGTAACATTAACACCTATTGGAGCAACCTCACCTACAGGAGTAGCTGCTGCTAATTTAGGAGCTAATACCGCAACAATTAATTGGGATGATCTAGGAGCTACTTACGATTTAAGGTATAAAGAAACAGCTTCAAGTACTTGGATTGATGTTCTAGACATTAGCTCTAATACGCAAGATTTATTAGGCTTATTGCCAACTACTCAATATGAAGTACAAGTTAGAAGTAAGTGTGCTGGTAATACTTCACCTTATAGTACATCTGTCAATTTTACAACATCAGATGCTGCTCCAGTTAACTATTGTGATTCGAGTGGAAATACATCGTATCAAACTGGAATTACGCGAGTGATATTTGGAGCAATTGATAATATTGACGGTCCAGCAAAAAATGTTGGATATGAAGACTTTACTAACCTTAGTACAACAGTCACTCATTCTTCTTCTGAAAACCTTACAGTATATGTTAATACAGATGGAAATTATAGGGTTGATACATTTGTTTGGATTGATTGGAATCAAAATGGAGATTTCACAGATAGTGGGGAAGCTTATGACTTAGGAAACATAAGTAATGTGTCTAACGGAGCTATGCCAACTTTGTCAATTTCTATTCCTGTAAGTGCAGAAACCGGAAGTACTAGAATGAGAGTTTCAACTAGATACAATAATAACCCTACTTCTTGTCAAACTAATTTTGACGGAGAAGTTGAAGACTATACTGTAACTGTTCAAAGTTTAGTAGACACTACAGCACCAGTAATTACACTAAATGGTTCTTCTACCATAGATTTAGATTTGGGCGATACTTATGTAGAAGAAGGAGCTACAGCTAGTGATAATAAAGATGGAGATATTACAGCAAATATTGTTGTAGGAGGAGACACTGTTGACACAAATACAGCAGGAGCTTATGTAGTAACATACAATGTAAGTGATGCTGCAGGTAATGCTGCAACAGAGGTTGTGAGAACAGTAAATGTTATACCAGACACAACCGCACCAGTAATTACTTTGATAGGATCATCAACGATAGATTTGAATGTAGGAGATGCGTACACCGAACAAGGAGCTACAGCTAGTGATAATAAAGATGGAGATATTACAGCAAATATTGTTGTAGGCGGTGCTACTGTTGACGCAAATACAGCAGGAGCTTATATAGTAACATATAATGTAAGTGATGCTGCGGGTAATGCTGCAACAGAAGTAACTAGAACAGTAAATGTTATACCAGACACAACCGCACCAGTAATTACATTGGTAGGGTCGTCGCCAGTTAATTTAAATGTGGGAGATGCTTATACAGAGGAAGGTGCTACAGCTATCGACAATATAGATGGAGATATCACGGCAAATATAGTTGTTGGAGGCGATATAGTAGACACAAATATTGCTGGGACATATATAGTAACTTATAATGTGAGCGATGCAGCAGGTAATGCTGCAACAGAGGTTGTGAGAACAGTAAATGTTATACCAGATACTACAGCACCAGTAATTACATTGGTAGGGTCGTCGCCAGTTAATTTAAATGTGGGAGATAGTTATACAGAAGAGGGAGCAACAGCAAATGATAATAAAGATGGAGATATTACGGCAAGCATAGTAATTGGAGGCGATGTAGTAGACACAAATATTGCTGGAGCATATATAGTAACTTATAATGTGAGCGATGCAGCAGGTAATGCAGCAACAGAAGTAACTAGAACAGTAAATGTTGTACAAGACACTACAGTACCAGTAATCACATTGAATGGTGCCTCTACAATAAACCTTAATTTAGGCGATACTTATACAGAACAAGGAGCCACGGCTACCGATAATATAGATGGAGATATCACAGCAAATATAGTTGTTGGAGGCCCAGTGGTAAATGTTAATTTAGCAGGAACTTATATAGTTACATATAATGTAAGTGATGCTGCAGGAAATGCGGCAGCAGAAGTAACAAGAGCTGTTATAGTAGCACCAGATACAGCTGTACCAGTAATTACATTAAATGGATCTTCTACAATTAATCTTAGTATTGGAGACAATTATATAGAACAAGGAGCAACGGCTACCGATAACATTGATGGAGATATTACAGCTAATATTATAGTTGCAGGAGCAACAGTAAACACAAATATTGCAGGAACCTATATAATAACCTATAACGTGAGTGATGCTGCAGGAAATGCTGCAGCTCAAGTAACTAGAACAGTTATAGTTTCGGAACCAATAATAGGTTGTTCTGGAGGAATTTCTTCATTCCCTTATGCAGAAGGCTTTGAAAATACGTTAGGAGCATGGACACAATCTTCTTCTGATGATTTAGATTGGATCGTAGATGCTAGTGGTACACCATCAAATAATACAGGACCTTCTAGTGCTGTGCAAGGGAGTTATTACATTTATGTTGAAGCTTCTGGAAATAATACAGGATATCCAAATAAAAGAGCAATTTTAAATTCTCCTTGTTTTGATTTAAGTGCATTAACAGAAGCGACATTCAGCTTTAAATATCATATGTTTGGTGATTCGGACATGGGAACCATAGATCTTGAAATAAGTAATGACGAAGGAAGTACTTGGACAAGCATTTGGAGTCAATCTGGAAACAAAGGAAACTCATGGCAAACGGCTAATGTTGATATTTCTGCCTATACTGGAGGAGGTGTTCAACTGCGATTTAACAGATTTGTAGGTGGTACTTGGAAAGCTGATATAGCTGTTGACGATGTTAGTTTAGTAGAAGGAGGTGTTGTAGTAACACCGTGTTCAGGAGGTATTACATCATATCCTTATACAGAAGGCTTTGAGAACACATTAGGAGCGTGGACACAATCTACAGTAGATGATATTAACTGGACAGTAGATGCAAATGGCACGCCTTCTAATAACACTGGTCCTTCTAGTGCAGTTCAAGGTAGTTATTATATTTATGTTGAAGCTTCTGGTAATGCTACGCCAAGTAAGCAAGCCATTATTAATTCGCCTTGTTTTGATTTAAGCGGACAATCTTCTGCGACATTTAGTTTTGGATACCATATGTATGGATCATCAGATATGGGAAGCATTGTATTAGAGGCTAGTGTTGATAATGGGGTTACTTGGGAAAGTATTTGGAGTGAATCCGGAAACAAAGGAAACACTTGGTTAACAGCAAACGTTAATCTTGTAGATTATGTTGGAGGAAGCGTCCAGTTACGATTTAATAGAGTAACAGGAGGTACTTGGCAGGCAGATATTGCCATAGATAATGTAAGCTTAAATGCAACATCCTTAGCTAGAAGTAGTACTGCAAAAACTTCTAAAAGTGGTGATGACAGTTCAATTAAATTATATCCTAATCCAGTGAAGGGCAATAATTTGAATGTAATAACCTCTCTCAAAGATGTATCTTATGAAGTTTATAATATGCTTGGACAAATAGTTTCTAAAGGGAAAGTGACTAATAATAAAGTAGATGTAAGTGATTTAGAATCTGCTGTTTATCAAGTTAAATTTACTGCCGAATCTAAAGTATATATCAAACGATTTATAAAAGAATAAGCACCTTTATAAATTTAAAAATAAAAGCCCTGGTTTTTTTAACCAGGGCTTTTTTATATATGAACTATTTCATCATCAGCTAACAAATCATCACCACGTAAGCGTAAAAATATTTGTGCTACAGCAATGGTATCTTTTTCACAGTAAGTAATAATTCTGTCTATCTCCTTTTCTTCATAATATACACGATATACTTCACTGCCGTCAATATCGTCTTTAGGCGAAGGTATGCCTAATACATTCGTTAACAGTTTCAAGGATGTGTAGGTTTTATAATCTCCAAATTTCCATAGTTCCAAAGTATCTAAATGAGGAACTTCCCATGGTTTTTTACCAAACAGATTTAATTTATAAGGCAATGTTATATTATGAATAATCATACGTCTTGCAATGTATGGGAAATCAAATTCCTTACCATTATGAGCACATAATAAATGCTTAGTTTGACTAAAATGTGTGATTAATAAATTTTTAAAATCTTTTAGTATTTTAATCTCATCACCAAAAAATGAGGTGACTCTAAAATTTCTAATATCACCTTGATTAGAAAAATAGCCTACGGAAATGCATATAATTTTACCAAATTCAGCCCAAATACCTGCTCGTTCATAAAACTCTTCAGCAGTAAAATCGTCTTTTCGCTGGTATTGCGATTTGAGTTCCCAAAGAGCTTGTTTGGTTTCATCTAAGTCTGAAAAATGTTGTGTTTCAGGAACTGTTTCTATATCTAAAAATAATATGTTTTCTAAATTGAGTTTGCTAATCATGATGTAACTGTTTGATTAGACTAAAGATAAGAATTAAAATAAAGATTGTTGCTTATAAGGACTTTCGTGTTCTATCAACCATTGTTTTCTATGAAGTCCTCCAGCATAACCTGTTAAACTTCCATCACTACCAATAACACGATGACAAGGTACAATAATCCAAAGCGGATTTTTGCCATTAGCATTTGCAACAGCCCTAATGGCTTTAACATCTCCAAGATCTTTAGATAATTGTAGATAAGAAGTGGTTTTTCCATAAGGAATTGCAAGTAATGCATTCCAAACTCTTTTTTGAAAATCGGTTCCCTGAGGATTTAAGTTTAAACTGAAATCGGTTCGTTCGCCATTAAAATATTCTTCTAATTGACGAACACCATCTTCTAAAATTTCTGGAATAATATCAGAAGTTGCAATATTGTTGTTTAATACAGTGAGTGAAGATAGTCCATGCTCATCTCCTTCTAATTTAGCAAATCCTAAAGGCGTTTTTACAATGCAGGATTCCATACATGCTATTCTTCAGGGTTGTTTTCTTCTATCAAACCTAAACGTTTTGCCCTAGTTTCCCAGCTTTTTCTAGCTAGTAATTGCAAGTCAGCAACATTATCACTCTCATCCATAATTTCAAGTCCTAAAAGTGTTTCAATTACATCCTCCATAGTGACCAGACCACTAACCGAACCATATTCGTCAACCACTAAAGCCATGTGGTTTTTACTTTCAACGAGCTCTTCAAACAATTTTGGAATTGGCATACTTCTATTAACGATGATAATGTTTCGTTTTACATCTGATAATTTTTTTGTGCCATTCCCAAAGGCCATTTCCTTAAAGACATCATCTTTTAAAACCAATCCAGTAATATTATCTGGAGTATCTGTAAATACAGGTATTCTTGAAAATCGAATGTTATGATTATTGTTAAAAAACTCCTCAATGGTCATGGTCTCTATTTCAGCCTTCATAACAGTTCGAGGCGTCATAACATCTTTAGCATGAATATCTTTAAAGTTCAATAAATTTTTAATGACTTTACTTTCCGATTCTTGAAATACCCCTTCTTCATGAGCAATATCTGTCATGGCGATAAAGCTTTCCCTACTCAATATACTGCCATGTCCTTTCCCTCCAATAAGCTTAGTTGTAAGTTGTAATAACCATAAAATCCCTGTCCATTTTAACGGAAAAATTAGAATATTTAATGCAGTAGTTGTAAAGTGAGCTAGTTGTTTCCAATAGGTGGCACCAATGGTTTTCGGAATAATCTCTGAAGCTACCAATATCAAAATTGTCATGATGGTTGATACAACACCAACCATAACATCCTCAGTAAATGGAATACCTAATATTTTTTGTGATGCGCTTCCATATTGTTCGGCATAAACAACTTTTGCTTGCACACCAACAAGAATGGCACCAACTGTATGCGCAATGGTATTGAGCGTTAAAATAGCAATAAGTGGTTTGTCAACATCTTTCTTTAGAGTTTCTAAATCCTCGGCGTAAGGCTTGTTTTCTTGCCTTTTTATATTGATAAATGTTGGCGTTACACTTAACAAAACGGCTTCCAAAATAGAGCACAGAAAGGAAAAGAAAATTGAAATTATTGCGTAAAAAATCAGTAGATTCATAGTGTGCCTTTAAGGGTTCAAAAGTACTAATTATTTGTCAATTTTTCTTCGATAATCGGACTAGTGTAAAACACCTGTTGTAATTTGGGGCGAACGTTTAAATTATAGATATTTCGATGCGTTCTACTTGGATACACACGATTGGATAAAAAGATAAACACCAATTCATGTTCTGGGTCTGCCCAAACGAACGTGCCAGTGAAACCAGAATGCCCAAAACTTGTTGGACTTACTTGAGGTGCTGGATAAGCTTCTTTAATACTTAAAGTATCGTTACCAATAATTGGCTTATCAAACCCTAAACCTCTTCTGTTCTCGTTTTCGGGATATTGAATCTTTGTAAATTCCTCAACCGTTGTAGGTTTAAAATATTGTTTTCCATTATAAGTGCCTTTTTGCACTAACATTTGCATGTATTTTGCCATGTCTAAAGCTGTGGCAAACAAGCCTGCGTTTCCTGAAACACCTCCTAATAGCGTCGCATTTTCATCATGAACATAGCCTTTTACATAATCGTTTCTAAAAAGTGAATCTAGCTCTGTTGGAACTATGCTATTTTTAAAGTTTTTGGTAAGGGGATTATACCCTAAAACTTCACATCCTAATGGTTTAAAGAAGTTAGTGTTGAGGTAGTCTTCATAATTTTCACCTGTAATATTTTCAATCAGTGTTGGATAAATCAGTGATGCTAATCCAGAGTAAATATAAGTTTTGTCGTCCCTTACTTTTGAGCGTTTAATTTTTCTAAATACTTTTCTGTTAAATCTATTTTTTACATAGATATTGTTATAGACTTTGTTAGAATAACGTTTTTGACTTGTACTTTTAATAAAGCGATTTTTAGGTTTTCCTTTTCTTAGAACATCACTTAAAAACACTATGTAAGGATTCATTCCTGATTGATGAGCTAAGAGCTCACGAAGCGTTATGTCTTTTTTGTCATTACGGCTTTTCCATGATTTCCAGTAGGTGCTAAAAGGTACATCTAGGTTTAGTTTGCCTTCTTCATAAAGTTTCATGAGTGCTGGTAGTGGACCAGTGATTTTTGTGACCGAAGCAAGGTCATACACATCGTCTTTGGCTACTCTTTGAATACTATCATACGTATGGAAGCCATAGGTTTTATGAAAAATGATGTTTCCTTTTTTTGCGACCAGCAATTGCGCACCAGGAAATGCTTTTTGAGTAATTGCATCATGCATAATTGAATCTACATTGGTTTCAATGTAATTTGAATTTAGTCCAACAGATTCAGGTGTATCATAAATCAATTGTGCAGACACTAAATTTCCAGGAAAAAGAAAAAAGAAATATATAAGGTTTTTAAATGTTTTGGAGATCATATTTATTTCTTAGCTAGTTCATATAATTCCATATCTAAAGGCTTTTTATCAATTGAAGTAAATGCATTTTTCAAAGTTTTAATCCAACTGTAATTATTTTTCATAGCAACTTTCACACTACTAATATTAGTTTTGTGAGCAATAATTTGAAGTGTTTCAAGCTTTAACGTTTCAAAAGCATAATTTGACAATTCTTTTACTGATTTAGATGTTATTCCCTTTCTTTCAAATTGATAACCAATGCAATAGGCAAGTTCCCCTTGCTTTTTATTCCAATCGAGCTCTTTAATATAAATCAAACCAACAATGTCTCTCGTTTTTGATTGTTTTAAGGTGAATAAAAATTCTTTACTGCTATTAAATTCTTTCACTTTTTTACCTACAAATAATTTTGACAGTGTTGGGTTTAAATTTTGTTCTAATGTTTTTGGGAAAAAGTGTTTCAATCGGTCTTCATTTGCAACAATAAAGTTGCAAAGCTTCCAAGCATCATCTTTTTGGATAGGATTAATTTCAAATGAATCAATTTGACCAATCATTATATTTGATGTTCTTTTTTATTGTTTAGTAGCCTCACAGTTTCAGTTGAAGCAGCAGTAACAGACAAAGGCAAAACAAGAATGACTCCAATTAATGGAATTAATAAAAATAACATAAATACGATGCCGTTACCAATAGCAATACCTCGATTTTTTCTAACAAAAGATAGGCTTTCTTTATATTTAAAATGACGCTCCAAGGTGTAATCCATATTACCAAATCCAGCATAATACGCTTGAATAAAAAAGAGTAATAACGAGGTGAACCAGCCAATTACAGGAATTAAACTAATAATTAAAATGATGACTGTCAACCAAAGCTCCATAAATAAATTACGAACATTAATTCTAATACCTCTCCATAACTGTTCTTGAAACGATGTATTTCTGTGCTGATGTATTAGTTTAGAATCTTCACCCAATAAATGCGCCTCGATTTTTTCAGATACAGGACTCATAAAGGGTGCAGACAAAGCCATAATAATGTGCTTGTATAGTACCAATCCTAGAACAATAATAATCAGCCCGCCAAATATTTCACTAATAGTTGTAAAGGTGGCTTTTCCCCATTCCCAAACCCAAATTCTTGAAATAAATTCTCCAATATCATCTGAAAACCCATAGGCAGATACGCCAATAACAATTGCTGTTACAACACTAATAAGCATTGGGATTGCAAAATACTTCCATAGTTTTAGCTTTGAGATTAACTCAAAAGCTCCAGCATACGCTTTTATTCCTATGAAAATATTTTTAATCATTTTTAAGTATAGTTTTCGTTTACTAAATCAATAATACTTTCCACAGTTGGTAGTTTTGCAGCCCTAACATCTTTGAATTTCTTTTTGGCCTCAGTAGCTGTAGTTTCTCCAATACAAAAGGCAATTTTATCTGAATCGTTTTCCTTTAAATAACTTTTGATTGTTAAAGGACTGTGAAACATTACCCCTTCTACTGAATCTTCAACTTTTTCAGCATCATATTTTATTTGATAAGCTTCAACTTTATTAACTTTTATATTGTTATCGCTTAAAATAGTTGATAATTCATCTTCGTTAGAATCACCACAAAAATAAGTGATGTCTATTCCATCAATATATTCCACCAGATATTCAGCTAAAGCTTTTGTGCTTTTTTCAACGTGTTTAACTGGTCCAATTCTTTTTTCGATTAATCGCTTTGTGCGACGACCAACACAATAAATATTTTTGAATTGAAGTTCAGCAGCCGAAAAATTATGAAGCAGTGCCTCAACCGAATGTTTGTTAGCTATAATAACATTGTCTATTGGGTTCCTTACAACTTGTGGTTTAATTCTATTTAAACTAATCTTAACAAAATCTGAACTTTCTGCAATCACGTTTTCATTAAACAACAAGCGTTGATCTGTTGTTAAGGTTTTAGTAGAATAAATATTAGCTTGCTTTGATGAACGCGCAATACTATCCATTAAACTTTTCCCTCCTCGTTCTATCACAAAATCTGCACAATAAGACGCAATCTCATGATGATTGCTAAGTTTTTCAACACGATTTACTTCAATTTTCTTACTGCCATCAGGACTAAGTAAAACACCCTTAAAAGTTACTTCATCCTCCTTAATAAATGTAAGAGCACCAATTGGAGAAGAAGAATCTCCATCAAGTAAATTTAAAAAAGCTCTTTCAATACCTGTACAAATTTCTGTTTCTTCATGATTGAGATCTGCACAAATTTCTCTTATTTCTTCATTTCCTTTTAAAGTCGTAATTATAATGGCGCCTTGTGCAGGCGATGGTATCATCCAGTCTAAATTGATAGAATCCTTAGGTTTTAATCCGAGTCTTCCTAATGCAGCAGCTGAAAAAATGGCTGCATTCCAATCGTTATTATCTTCGAGTTTTTGTAATTGTGTGTTCAAATCACCACTTAAATCAACAATGGTATGTGTTGGATACCTGTTAAGCCATTGCGCACGATGTCTTGAATTACCAACAGCTATTATAGCATCTCTTTGAGATAAAAACTCTTCGTTATTTTTAAACACTAAAACATCTTTAAAATTCCCTCGTTTTAAGACAGCTGCTTGCACAATACCATCAGGTAATATAGTAGAAACATCGTTTAAAGAATGCACAGCAATATCTATTTTATTATATAACAATGCGTTGTCTAATACTTGAGCAAAGTCGCCAATTGATTTTAGAGAAACAATCTCAATTTTATGACCTAATTTTTCCAGCATCTGCTTAACAGCGTTTGCTTGCCATAAGCTTAACGGACTTTCTTGTGTACCAATTTTTATAGTTGTAGACATGTTTTTTTGGGTCTTCTAGTTGAAATTTAATGATAGTTAGAAATTTTTTCAAAGTTAGGAGTTTTTTGTGTTAATAATTAATCTCGCTTAGAAAGAATAATTTTTATTCTTACATTTATTTCCTATAACCAAACCAATAAAAACAATGAAACCATCAACGCTATTTATTGCAATAGCATTATTGCTATTCAATTATTCCCCAACAGAAGCTCAAAACATTAACGAAAATCAGTATGATGCATTAGAGTATCGACTTATAGGGCCTTTTAGAGGTGGTAGAAGTGCTGCAGTAGCTGGAGTGCCAAACCAACCAAACCTATATTACTTTGGAGCAACTGGTGGAGGTATTTGGAAAACTACTAACGGAGGACGAACATGGGAAAACATATCCGACGGTTACTTTGGAGGAAGTATGGGAGCTATTACAGTATCTAAAAGTGACCCAAATGTTATTTACGTAGGAGGAGGAGAGAAAACCGTAAGAGGAAATGTGTCTTCTGGATATGGTATGTGGAAAAGTGAAGACGCTGGAAAAACGTGGAGGGCTTTAGGATTGGAAAAATCAAGACACATACCGAGAATTGCTGTACACCCAACAAATTCCGATATTGTTTATGCAGGAGTTATGGGTAATTTATATAAGCCAACTCAAGAACGTGGTGTTTACAAGAGTACAGATGGAGGAAAAACATGGCGTAAAACACTATTTTCCAATGAACATGCTGGAGTGGTTGATTTACAAATTGATCCATCAAACCCTAGGATTATTTACGCATCCACTTGGCGCATTAACAGAACACCATATAGTTTAAATTCTGGAGGCGAAGGTTCTGCATTATGGAAAAGTACTGATAGCGGCGAAACATGGACTGAAATTTCAAAGAATAAAGGTTTCCCAACAGATACTTTAGGGATTATTGGTGTAACAGTATCTCCTGTAAATAATCAGCGTGTTTGGGCAATTGTAGAAAACAAAGATAAAGGAGGATTGTATAGAAGTGAAGATGGAGGAGAAACCTGGAATTATATTAATAGCGACAGAAACCTACGTCAAAGAGCATGGTATTATACACGTATTTATGCAGATACTAAAGATGTAGATAAAGTCTATGTTTTAAATGTTAGTTACCACAAAAGTACCGATGGCGGAAAAACATTTAGCAGACATGGCGCACCTCATGGTGACCATCATGATTTATGGATTGCTCCTGAAAATCCAGATAGAATGATTATTGGAGATGACGGTGGAGCTCAAGTTACCTATGATGGAGGAGAAACTTGGAGTACCTATCACAATCAGCCAACGGCACAATTTTATCGTGTTACAACTGACAATCATTTTCCATATAGAATTTACGCTGCCCAACAAGATAATTCTACAGTGAGAATTCAGCACAGAACAGATGGTCGTTCTATAACAGAAGATGATTGGGAAAGTACAGCAGGAGGAGAATCGGCACATATTGCTGTTGACCCTAAGAATGATGATATTGTGTATGGCGGAAGTTATGGAGGTTATTTAACACGTGTAAATCACGAACGCGGCACATCTAGAGCTATAAATGTTTGGCCAGATAACCCAATGGGTCATGGAGCAGAAGGGATGAAATATCGTTTCCAGTGGAATTTTCCTATAATTTTCTCAAAACACAACCCTAATAAACTTTATACCTTTTCTCAAAACGTGCATGTTACTGAAAATGAAGGGCAGTCTTGGGAGATTATTAGCCCAGACTTAACACGGAATGATCCTGAGAAACAAAAATCATCAGGAGGGCCTATTACGCAGGATAATACAGCTGTAGAGTATTACTGTACCATTTTTGCCGCTCAAGAGTCGCCTTTGCAAGAGGGATTGCTATGGGTTGGTAGTGATGATGGATTAGTACATGTAACCAGAAACGGTGGACAATCTTGGGATAATGTGACACCAAAAGGAATGCCAGAATGGATGATGATAAATAGCGTGGAGCCTAGTACTTTTGATCCTGGAACTTGTTACATAGCTGGAACAAAATATAAGACGGGAGATTTTGCACCTTATTTATATAAAACGACCGATTACGGTAAAACCTGGACAAAAATCACCAATGGAATTAATCCGGAGCATTTTACAAGAGTAGTTCGTGAAGACCCTAAACGAAAAGGATTATTATATGCAGGAACTGAAACAGGAATGTATATTTCTTTTAACGACGGAAAAAATTGGAAGCCCTTCCAATTAAACTTACCAATTGTCCCAATTACAGATCTTACCATCAAGGATAATAGTTTAATTGTAGCTACTCAAGGTAGAAGTTTGTGGATGATTGATGACTTAACAGTCATTCACCAATTATATAACGCAGACAATTCAGCAAATATATTATTTAAACCTAAAGATACTTACCGAATGGGAGGTGGTAGTTTTAAAGGCAGTAAAACAGCAGGAACAAATCTTCCTAGTGGTGTGATAACGTATTTTAATTTGAATAAATATGATGAAAAAGATGAAGTTTCTTTAACTTATTTTGACACAAAAGGGGATACCATAAAAACTTATAGTACGAAGTCTAAAGACAATAAGTTATCTGTTGAAAAAGGGACGAATCAATTCATCTGGAACACAGTTTATGATGGTGCAGAAAGTTTCCCAGGAATGATACTATGGTCTGGTAGTTTAAGAGGTCCAAGAGCAGTTCCAGGAGAATACAAAGTAAGTTTAAATGTAAATGGAGAAGTACAAAATCAACCATTCACCATTTTGGCAGATCCCAGAGCAGAAAGCACTCTTGATGATATGAAAAAACAATTTGCGTTTATAAAAGATGTTAATAAAACACTAGATAACACACATAAATCCATTAAAAAGATTAGAAAAATTAATGGTAAGTTAGATGATTTTATGGGTCAATATAAAGGCAATGATAATGTTAAAGATTTAGTTGAAAAGGCAAAAAAACTAAAAGAACAATTCTCTGAAATTGAAAAAACATTATATCAAACGAAAAACAGAAGCGGACAGGATCCATTGAATTTCCCGATAAGACTAAATAATAAATTGGCTCATTTAAATTCGTTAGCTGGTAGAGGCGATTTTGAACCTACAGATCAAGCTGTGGCTGTAAAAAATGAGTTAACCAAAAAAATAAACGAACAATTAGTGAAATTCAATGCATTGGTCGATGGAGAAATTAAAGCCTTCAACAAAGCTTTCAATGCTAAAAACCTTAATTATCTTTTCGTTGAAGATTAATCGAGTTTATAATTAAACAAAAAACTCTGCATCTCCTTTTTATAATTTGGTTTGCAGGGTTTTTTGTTCACTAAATCATCAAAATAAAATTTTAAAATATCAATTTAGTCTGTTGGCTTGATTATTGTTATAATTTGCATAAATTTATTAAATGGCAGTTAAAAGACTTTCCTTACGTTCGCGTATTTTTCTATACATGATTTTATTGGTTGTGGTAGCTTCTATTTTAATAGCAGCAGTGACACTTTATCAGTATAACGAACAGTCTAAAGATTATAATGCACAACGTTTAGAGCGTAAAGAAAGACAAATTTTATCCAGTATGGATTATGTGCTAGAAGAAACAACTTACGAGCGCTCAACCGAAAAATTAGGACTTATTTTTAAAGATAAAATTTATGAAATTGCTAATAATTTAAATGTTGATTTTAACCTATACGACCTTCAAGGCACTTTAGTGAAGAGTTCAGTACCAAGTATTGAAAATGATTCTATATCTAGGTGTTTATCCCCTGAAATCCTTAACCAATTAAACTTTAGTGTAAATAAACGTTTTGTTGAGAAAAATGAAGTAATTGGAGGCGATTTTCAATCGTCTTATATCCTTTTTTCAGATTACAATGCCAAGCCTTTAGGGATATTGCATGTACCATATTTTGATGACAACTCCTTTAATGAAGAAGAGTTAAAAGAGTTTTTGGTGCGTTTAGGATATGCCTACTTTTTTATGATTTTAGTAGCTATTTCGTTTGCTTATTTTGTATCACGCTATATCACAAGATCCCTAAAAACCATTAGTGATAAAATGAATGAAACTCGCTTGGAAAAGCGAAACAAAAAAATCGAACTCGAAGGAGCTAGTATTGAAGTTTCTGCGCTTGTTAAATCTTATAATAGCATGATTGATGAACTTGAGGAGAGTGCTGTTCAGTTAGCAACTAGCGAACGCGAACAGGCATGGCGAGAGATGGCAAAACAAGTAGCTCATGAGATTAAAAACCCGTTAACACCAATGCGATTAACGGTTCAAAGTTTTCAACGTAAGTTTGATCCAAACGACCCAAGTGCTCGCCAAAAACTGGATGAGTACAGCAAAACGCTCATTCAGCAAATAGACACGATGAGTTCCATCGCTTCAGCATTTTCAAATTTTGCCCAAATGCCTGCTCAAAAAAGCGAACGATTAAACATCGTTGAGGTTGTAGATTTAGCATTAGATATTTTTGCCGAAAACTATATAACTTTTATTCCTGAAAAGAAAGAAATTATAGCAACTTTCGATAGAACACAACTTATTAGAGTAGTTACAAATTTGGTAAAAAATGCGATTCAAGCCATTCCCAAAAACAAAACACCTAAAATTACCGTTAAAGTATTTTCAGAAGGGAATAATGTTATTCTAACTGTTGAAGATAATGGTAACGGAGTTATTGATGAGAATAAATCTAAAATTTTTGAACCTAAATTCACTACTAAAAGTAGCGGAATGGGATTAGGCTTAGCTATGATAAAAAACATTATTGAAACCTATAACGGAAATATTACTTTTGTATCAACCGAAAAAGAGGGCACTACTTTTAAAGTGAGCTTTCCAAAATAACTAGACTAAAATGATTTTTGATAATATTTTATTAGCTGAAAACAGTGGTATAGCCACCATTACTATTAATAGACCCAGTAAACTAAACGCCCTTAATAGTACAACAATTGATGAGCTTCATAATGCTCTAAAAAGTATTAAAGACCGTATTGAGGTTAAAGTAATTATAATTACTGGAAGTGGTGAAAAAGCATTTGTTGCTGGAGCAGATATTAGTGAATTTGCTGATTATAGCATTGAAGAAGGTAGTAACCTAGCAGCTCAAGGGCAAAAAAAATTATTCGATTATATAGAAAATTTCAATAAGCCAGTTATTGCTGCCGTTAATGGATTTGCGCTTGGTGGTGGACTAGAGCTTGCTATGGCGTGTCATTTTAGAGTAGCTAGTATTAATGCTAAAATGGGATTGCCAGAAGTATCCTTAGGAGTTATTCCAGGCTATGGAGGAACACAACGTTTACCTCAATTAATAGGAAAGGGAAGAGCAATGGAAATGATAATGACAGCTGGTATGATTGATGCTAACCAAGCCTTAAGTTATGGATTGGTAAATCATGTTACAGCTCAAGAGGAGTTAGTACTTCTAGCTGAAAAACTAGCTAGTAAAATTATGCGAAATTCATCGGTAGCTATTAGCGCAGCTATTAGAGCAATTAACTCAGGTTTTAAAGATGGCGTAAATGGTTATCAAGCTGAAATTGATGAATTTGGCAACTGCTTTGGGACTGAAGATTTTGAAGAAGGAACTACTGCCTTTTTAGAGAAGCGTAAAGCGGATTTCCCAGGAAAATAATTCATATTTGACTTGGTATGTTTGGGTTGTTAATAACCTAAAACTCCTTTAACAGTTTTCAATTATTATATTGATTAATTTAGAGTGCTACTTACTTAGTATTCACACTTTATTTTAACTATTATGAACCCCAAGTCAACCTTAAAGGGTCGTGGTGCACAATTAAATGTACCCAACCGTTTCTTCGAATTAAGCCATGAACAACGAGACGATTTCCTGGAGTTTTGCCACAAAGAAGGCGAAAACCCAGATAAAAATAAAACACTATATCTTCCTGTATTTCCCAAAACTATTGTCAATAAAGTCACAAGTCCAGATGTTGGTATGATGTACTCAATGAATCCATATCAAGGTTGCGAACATGGTTGTGTATATTGTTATGCTCGTAATAGTCATGAATTTTGGGGATTTAGTGCAGGATTAGATTTTGAGCGACGTATTTTAATTAAAAAAGATGCTCCTAAATTATTGGAACAATTATTAAAGAAGAAAAGTTGGAAAGCGGAAACCATAGTCATGTCTGGAAATACAGATTGCTATCAACCAGCGGAAAAACAATTTGAAATTACGAGACAATGTTTGGAAATCTTTTTAAAGTATAAACATCCTGTTGGTATTATTACAAAAAACGCTTTGATTCTACGTGATTTAAACATTTTGAAGGCATTAGCAAAAGACAATCTGGTAGGGGTCAATATGTCTATCACGTCGCTGTCTGAAGAGACACGACGTATTTTAGAACCTAGAACAGCAACAACTAAAAAACGATTGGAAACTGTGAAAACACTTTCAGAAAATGGAATTCCTGTAAACGTCATGTTGGCACCCATAATTCCATCTATAAACAGTCATGAAATTTTACCTTTAGCCAAAGCTGTGTCTGAAGCTGGAGCTTTATCAATAGCACATACTATCGTTAGACTTAATGGTGCTATAGGCGAAATTTTTATCGATTGGATTTATAAAACATTGCCTGATAAAGCAGATAAGGTACTACACCAAATTGAAAGCTGCCATGGAGGTACTTTAAACGAAAGTCGCTTTGGTGTTAGAATGCGTGGTGAAGGACAAATAGCCAAACAAATAAACGATTTGGTGCATTTAGCGAGACATAAGTATTTTAAAGGAAAGCGAATGCCAAGATTAAGCACAGAACTTCATGAACAATATAAATTTGGACAGATGAAGCTGTTTTAGTAAATCAAATTTGCGTCAGTTTGAATGTCAAATTTTTATTTGATGTATCGAAAACAAGAAAATTGGAAAAGCCTCAGACTTCTCGATACAAAATTCTTTTAGAATTTCACTCGAAGTGACATCACAGGGTTTTTTCAAACACAATTTTTGTTTGGCCTACTTCATTTGTGTAAATGTTTGTGATATCAAAACCATTTTTAAGATTTAAAATCATCATCGGTTTAAATCGATTCATTGATTTTGTTCTCAATGCTTGATACCCTTTTTCTATAGCCTTTTGTTCCTGCAATTGTACAAGTTGTTTTGCAATACCATTCCCCCTGTTTTCAGGTAAAACGCCTCCAACCCAACTGTAAAAAGTAATGTCATTATATCGATATCCAATTTTAAAACCTAAGAGTTGTTTTTGTTGATAACAAAGAATCATCAAAATGTCTTCTTTTTTATGAATTCGTTCTTTAAAAAAAATCAATTTATAATCATCAAATATCGATTTGTAAACTATCAATATTTCTTGAAGAAGCTTTTTCGAAGGAACGCCTTCTACTATTTTAAAAGTAAACTTATCGTGTTCCATCCCATTCTGCATAAAACTGATCCAAGTATAGTTCCATAAATTGATGACGCTGTTTTGCGATTCGCTTACCAGTTTTAGTGTTCATTTTATCAGAAAGCAATAACAATTTTTCATAAAAATGATTGATGGTCGGTGCTGTAGATTTTTTATATTCTTCCTTAGTCATCTTCAAATTTGGCTTTATAGAAGGGTCAAATATCTTTCTGTTTTTAAAACCTCCGTAATTAAAACAACGAGCAATACCAATAGCTCCAATAGCATCTAACCTATCAGCATCTTGAATGACATCCAATTCGGGTGACGTAAATTTCTTGCCTTTTTCTAAAGACTTATTAAATGAAATATAATTGATGATATTTATGACATGTTCAATCACCAAACTATCTACATTGTGTTTGAACAAAAACTCCCTTGCCATTTTTGGACCGATAGTATCATCACCATCATGAAATTTACTATCAGCAATATCATGCAATAAAGCACCTAATGCCACTACTAAGGCATCTACCTCTTCGCCTTTAGAAATTAGCAAAGAATTATTATACACCCTTAAGGTGTGAAACCAATCGTGACCACCTTCAGCATTTTTTAAAGTAGTTCTTACATAGTTTTTTGTTGCTTCTATGATGACTTCGTTATTCGTCATAATGAATATCTTTTATAATGGTTTGTTCAATTTGTTTTACTAAGGCAATTGGCTCTTCAGAATTAACTGCAATGGGTTGATGTACTTTAAATGTAATATGCGCTCCCAATCCCATTGGAAATTTTCCATAGCGCAACGTTTTCCAGGAATTATTAATGGAAACAGGAACTACTAATGCATTTGGCATATGATTCATCAATGTAACTAATCCTTTTGTTTTAAAAGGTTTCGGCTTGCCAGTTCTGCTTCGTGTTCCTTCAGGAAAAATAACGGCAGCCCAATTGTTTTTTTCGACACGTTTAGCAAAGTTTTCAATAGCTTTTATAGATTCAATAGGCTTTTTTCTATCAATTAGAACAGAACCTCCATGACGTAAATTGTAGGACACACTCGGAATCCCTTTTCCTAATTCTTTTTTGCTTATAAATTTTGGATGATGTTTTCGCATATACCACATTAAAGGCGAAATGTCGTACATACTTTGATGATTGGCGACTATAATTAAGGGACGATTGGAATCTATTTTATGTGGATTGTTAAACGTAAATCGAGTTCCTAAAATATTTAAACAGCGCATTAACCAGAACTGTAAACAAATTACGACGCGTTTATGTGCTTGGTAGCCTAGAACATTAAAAGCGAACCATTGTATAGGATGAAAAACTATAAGTGTCAAAAAAAAGAAAAACGCATAGATAAGCGTTAAAGGGTATGCTAGAAGTTTAATCATTTTTTAATGCTAAATAGGCATTCAAAAGTAGGAAAAACAAAAGAAAATACCTTTAAAAAATTGGATTACATGTGTTATCAAGACATTCAAACCCAACAGGAGGAGGAGCAATAGAACAATCTGAAATAATCTCCCATTTTTCGTTAAGCTCTTGTTCTAACTGATTATAATCATCTACCCAAAGCAGTAATTGATCAACATCTATTGAGTTTGTGTAAATTAAATAGGTCCAAGGTCCACCACAAGGCTTACTTCCAAAACCTATAAATAAGCATTCGGTATTCT
Organism: Gaetbulibacter sp. S0825; assembly: GCF_011777505.1. Taxonomy (GTDB): domain Bacteria; phylum Bacteroidota; class Bacteroidia; order Flavobacteriales; family Flavobacteriaceae; genus Pontimicrobium. Next base: position 770,409 of record NZ_JAATJT010000001.1, read on the forward strand.
CGTTGCAAACAGACGTTGCTGCTAAATCTTCAATTTCATCTTTGTAAATATTTAGTTCAGCCCTTTCTTCTTCAAAAGTTAAAGGAGGCTTGTCTTCATCACATTGCGTAGCCACAAAAAAGAAACAAAAAGAAATAAGCACAAAAGTTAGTTTTAAACTTTTCATAACAAGAGTTTATTTTAAGATGCATTAATATTCTATAAGTTGCGTAAAAGCATAAAAAAACCACGACTAAATCGTGGCTTAATTTTTATTTGTCAATTTGTAATGACTGTTTCTTAACAATTTGCATTGTAAGCATCAACAAGATTTTCAGCAATCATTTCAGCTGGACGACCTTCAATGTGGTGACGCTCTAGCATGTGAACTAACTCTCCATCTTTAAACAATGCCATACAAGGAGAACTTGGTGGAAACGGAATCATAAATTCACGCGCCTTATCAGTTGCTTCTCTATCAACACCTGCAAAAACAGTCACTAAATGATCTGGACGTTTTGCATTTTGTAAACTTTGTCTAGCCCCTGGTCGAGCATTAGCTGCAGCACAACCACAAACAGAATTTACAACTACTAATGTTGTTCCTTCTTTTGCCATAGCTGTCTCAACTGCTTCAACGGTGTGTAATTCTTCGAAACCTACGTTTGTTAAATCCTCACGCATAGGTTTTACTAATTCTGCTGGATACATATTTTTAATTTTAAGAATTATTAATTTAAAGCACAAAGATACCAATTGTGTAACAATTTCCGCATCCAATCTACTAACAAATAGTATATTTGGTCATAATTAAAATCTATTACTTACATGAGTTTTTCAAAGTGGATTGGAGCATCGATAGGTTGGTCGTTCGGAGGCCCAATTGGCGCTATAATTGGATTGGCATTAGGAGGTATTGTGGATGCAATGGCAAAAGGAGGAAGTCCTTTATTGGGCGAACGACAAACTGGACGTCGCCAAACAACTTATAGAACAAGACCTAGGCAAAGACCTCAAACACAACCAGGAGATTTTGAAGTAAGCTTATTAGTATTAGCATCCATTGTTATAAAAGCCGATGACCATCAAGACCAACGCGAGCTTGATTTTGTACGTCAACAATTTACAAGCATGTATGGTAAAGAGCGTGCAAATCATGCGTTTAAACTCTTTAAAAACATAAGTAAACAAAGTATTTCTACACGACAGGTTTGTAACCAAATACGACAGATGATGGACCATCCATCACGTTTACAACTCCTTCACTTTTTATTCGGAATAGCTAAGGCTGATACGCACGTTACTGAAAACGAAATTAGACAGATTTATACTATATCAGGTTATTTAGGTATCAGCTCAAAAGATTTTGAGAGCATCAAGGCTATGTTCTTTAATAGCACCGAAAATGCTTATAAAATTTTGGAAATTGATAAATCTGCCTCAGTAGATGAAATTAAAAAAGCCTACAGAAAAATGGCGAAGAAATATCATCCTGACCGCTTAATTCACTTAGGCAAAGAGCATCAAAAGGGTGCTGAAGAAAAATTTAGGCAAGTGCAAGAAGCGTATGAGCAATTGCAGAAGGAAAGAGGATTTTAATTTGTTATTATGATTTGGATTATTGGAATTGTTTTTATTTTTATTGTAGCATTTATTATAATTAAATTTTCAATTGATACTACAAAAAATCCAGACTCTAACCTTGGAATATTAGAACATCCTAGCACTTATAAAAAACAAAACATAGAAATGATTGATGAGTCTGTAGACTTAGTTGACAATAAGGATAGTCCTGATGATGACACTGTTAGTTGGCGATAATGGTATAAAGATTTAAACCATAAAAAGCTATTCTCGTTTTTTCTCTTGTATTCGTTTATCTATGTATTTAAAATAGCGTTTTTCTTTATACTTTCTGTATAAAAACGCAATAACTACAAATAGGCCAAGAATCATTATTCCACCTTTTCCAGTTATATAGTCAATTAGTTCCATAACATTAAATTAAGGGCGTTATAGTCGGCAATAAAACAAAAACTTTCATTGCGACCATTTATTTTAGACCAACTGCATGATTGAACGTTATTTGTAAACCTATTAGCAATTATAGATTAAATAAATTTTTAGTCTTCCCTAAAAATATTTTTACCCTTATATAAATATTACTATCTTTGTCATCTAAAATTTGTGATTTGGTTACATTATCAGAAGAAAATTATTTAAAGGCCATCTACCATTTGGGAAACCAAGGAGATAACACAGTGAGCACCAATGCTATTGCTGAGCAAATAGATGCCAAAGCATCTTCGGTAACTGATATGATTAAAAAACTAGCCGAAAAAGAGTTGGCTAACTATATAAAATATCAAGGCGTAAGTTTAACAGAGACAGGACGTTTGACTGCAAGATCAGTGATTAGAAAGCATCGTCTTTGGGAAACGTTTTTAGTAAATAAGCTCAATTTTTCTTGGCATGAAGTTCATGACATTGCCGAACAATTAGAGCATATTAAATCTGAAAAGCTTATCGACAAACTAGACGATTTTCTAGAAAACCCAACACACGACCCTCATGGAGACCCAATACCTGATAAACATGGAAATTACACCAAAATAAAAAGTAAAAGTATTTTAGATATTAGCACTGGAAGTCAAGGTGTTTTAATTAGCGTCAAAGACTCTTCTAAAGCGTTTTTAAAGTATTTAAATAAAAACGAATTGGCTTTAGGTGACATGATTAGAGTAGTCGATTTTGAACCTTTTGATGAATCGTTTACTATTGAAACCAAATCAAAAACCATGACCATTTCCAAAAACGTCGCAGAAAATCTCTATTTAAGTGTATAGCATGAACGATTACAATCCAATATCAGCACTTATCATATTTTTTGGAATAACCATCTTATTGTTCTTGCTATTTAGACCAACTAAAGGATGGTTTTGGTTGCTGAAAAGAAACTTTAAAAGTGACGAAAAAGTAATTATTGAAGACATCCTAAAACAACTCTATCACTTTGAAAATTCAGGAAATAAAGTGGATACTAAAACATTGGTTCAGTCTTTAAATTTTAAAAACAAAAGTATTGTTGAAGCCATAAAAAAAATGTCCATCAATGACTTAGTGTATTTTGATAAGGATGCATTAAAACTTACGGAAGAAGGTCAGGAATATGCTCTACGAATCATAAGGGTTCACCGCCTCTGGGAACGATATTTGGCAGATAGAACAGGGTTTCATAAAAATGAATGGCACGATAGAGCTGAGCGTATGGAGCACAAATTGAATCGTGACGAAACCAATAAATTGGCATCTCAACTTGGAAACCCTAAGTTTGATCCACATGGTGACCCAATTCCAACTAAAACTGGAAAAATTGCTGAAATTGAAGGTGTGGAATTACCATTATTGCCTGTAAATTCCATAGCAAGAATCACTCATATTGAAGACGAGCCAGAAGTTATTTACAAACAAATACTTGCTGAGAATATTCATATTGGCTCTTTGCTTAAAGTAGTTGAAAACAATAATACACGTATCGTATTTCATTCGGAAGGTGAAGAAGTGGTATTAGCTCCAATTGTGGCTTCAAATCTTACAGTATTGCCAATAGAAAAGGAAGTTGTGATAGAAGATAATATTGCACGTTTATCTGGTTTACAAGAAGATGAAGAAGCCGAAATTATTGGAATATCAAAAGAAAGCAGAGGCGAAAGCAGAAGACGTTTATTGGATTTGGGCTTTGTAAAAGGCTCAAAAATAAAAATAGACTTATTAAATCCTTTAGGAGAGCCTCATGCTTATTTGGTAAAAGGAACATCTATTGCTTTACGAAAAGATCAAGCATCTAAAATTCTCATTAAAAAATTAGACAATGGATACTAAAGCAGTAAAAAGTGCTTGCGAAACTTGTGCGCATTTCAATGCCGAGGGAATGAAAAAACTTGGTATTAACACTGAAAATTTCGACTTTGTTGTGGCCTTAGCTGGAAACCCAAATACAGGGAAAAGTACAGTTTTTAATGCCTTAACGGGATTACGCCAACATACAGGAAATTGGCCAGGAAAAACTGTCACAAGAGCAGAAGGTGGTTTTCAGTACAATGAGCAGAAGTATAAACTGGTGGATTTGCCAGGAACTTATTCGCTTTTATCTACATCAACTGATGAAGAAGTTGCAAGAGATTTTTTACTCTTTGGAAGACCAGATGTTACTGTAATTGTCGCAGATGCGAACAGATTAGAGCGTAACTTGAATTTAGTACTTCAAATTTTAGAAATAACTGATAAAGCTGTGTTATGCCTAAACCTAATGGATGAAGCTAAACGCAATAATATTGTGATTGACCAAAGGACATTAGCAAGAGACTTGGGTATACCAGTAGTGGCTACAAGCGCAAGATATAATGAAGGTGTCCCTGAGTTAATTCAAACTATTTCTGAAGTAGCAAACGGAACCATTATTTGTAAGCCTCATCGCATTAAAAATGTGCCACCAAATATTGAAAAGGCTGTAAAAAAGTTGAGTGCTGAAATAGAAAAAGAATTTCCAGGAATATCAAATAGTAGATGGATTGCTTTTAGATTATTAGAAGGTGATTCTCAAATAATAGAAGCTCTAAAGACTGGTGAATTAGTGTAATTATGACTAAGAAGAATATTGAACATATTATTGAATTATCAAACGAATTACGTTGGCAAATAGGTGACGATTTCCACGATAATTTAACCGAAGGTATTTACGCTGATGCTGCAAATATTGTTAAAGATAGTGTCCATACTGAAAAAGGAAAAAAAAGATTTCGATTAGATTCAAAAATCGATAAGATTGTTACAAGCAAGACGTTTGGATTTCCAATTATGTTTCTCATTTTGGGAGTTGTTTTATGGCTAACAATTATTGGAGCCAATTACCCTTCATCGATGTTGGCTAATTTGTTGTTAGATACAATTCATCCAGCATTAAAAAGTGGCGCATCAAGTATTGGAATGCCTTGGTGGCTCGATGGGTTTTTAATTGATGGCGTGTATTTAGCAGTAGCTTGGGTAATTGCGGTGATGTTGCCGCCAATGGCAATTTTCTTTCCTTTGTTCACTCTACTTGAAGATTTTGGTTATTTACCACGAGTTGCATTCAATTTAGATAATTTATTTAAGAAATCTGGAGCTCATGGAAAACAAGCATTGACTATGAGTATGGGTTTTGGCTGCAATGCTGCAGGTGTTGTAGCTACAAGAATTATTGATAGTCCTAGAGAACGACTTATAGCAATAATTACCAATAATTTTTCGCTCTGTAATGGACGTTGGCCAACACAAATATTAATTGCTACAATTTTTATTGGAGCAGTAGTACCTTCGTCATTTTCAAGTGTGGCAGCTTTACTATCAGTAATTGGAATAGCAGTTTTAGGAATGGCTTTCATGTTTTTAACGTCTTGGGCATTATCAAAAACTGTTTTAAAAGGTGAAGTTTCTACCTTCAATTTAGAATTACCTCCATACAGGCCACCACGTTTTTGGAAAACACTTTATACATCATTAATTGATAGAACTTTAATTGTATTGTGGAGAGCTATTGTTTTTGCAGCTCCAGCAGGTGCAGTTATTTGGCTGATATCAAACATTTTTATTGGCGATGTAAGTATTGCTGTATGGTTAATTGATTCGTTTGATGGTTTTGGATGGTTGTTAGGATTAAATGGGGTTATTTTATTGGCCTATATCGTGGCAATTCCAGCTAATGAAATCGTTATTCCAACTATTCTAATGTTAACAGTTATGGCTACTGGAATTTCTGGAGGTGAAGGTGCAGGTGTAATGTTTGAACTCGACTCTATGGATGCCACAGCAGATATTTTGAAAGCAGGAGGCTGGACATTATTAACAGCTATTAATTTAATGCTGTTTAGCTTGCTTCATAACCCATGTAGTACAACAATTTATACCATTTATAAAGAAACCAAAAGCACCAAATGGACAGTTGTAGCTTCAGTTTTACCTGTGATTTTAGGGTTTATTGTCACGTTTTTGGTCGCTCAAATCTGGAGGCTTTTTTAATCAATTTTCAATTTTATATATAATATAAATGACACTAAAAGAAGGAGTCAGAATACTTGTATTTTCAATATTTACCACTAGTACTTTTGCACAAACAATAATAACCGATAGACCAGACCAAACAGAAAGTTCTTCAACCTTACTAAAAGGGAGTCTTCAAATAGAATCTGGAATTTTGTTGGGTTCAGCCAAAGATGCCTTTTTTTCTGAAAGAGTACTTCAAATACCTTCAGTATTATGGCGTTACGGAATTACTAATGGGATAGAACTTAGATTACTAACGGAGTTTGCAAGTGTTATAAATAAAATGTCAAATATGACCATTAATGGTATTTCTGATTTACAAATTGGGGCTAAAATTCAATTATTTAAAAAGGAAGAATTTAATACAGAAATTGCATTTTTATCGCATGCTATTGTACCATCTGCAAAAGATGAATTGTCTTTGAATAAATTTGGAGTGATTAATAAATTAGCAGTTTCACATGAATTAAGTGATACCATTGGATTGGGCTACAATATTGGGTATGATTATTTTGGCTCAGGAAATGGAAATTTTACATATTCGTTAGCCTTAGGTTTTGGAATCTCTGATAAAATTGGTTTTTATGTAGAACCATATGGAGAGGTTATAGAGTTAGAAAATCACTTGGCCAATTTTAATACAGGATTTACTTATTTACTAAAAGAAAACAGCCAGCTAGATGTTTCGTTTGGGACAGGAATAAACCACACCATGAAATACGTGTCTTTAGGCTATAGTTTAAACATAAGCAAAAACTCTAATAACTAGCAACCACAACCATCACTACCACATGATTTGGAGCTCTTTTTTTTAGATGACCAAACATATTTTCTTATCAAAAATGCAATAGCAATCAATCCAATTATTGTAATAATGATATTTTGAAAGACTTCACTCATTACTTTAAAATTTGAAAAGCTATAAGTGCAACAATATAAGCTATTAAAGACATTCCAAACAATTGAATCATTGGCCACTTCCAACTATTAGTTTCGCGCTTTACAATTGCCAAAGTACTCATACATTGCATTGCGAAGGCATAAAAAAGCAAGAGGGAAATACCAGAAGCCAATGTGAATACTTTTTTACCATTATCATGAACCTCGTTGGCCATTCTATTTTTTATGGTTTTATCGTCATCATCTAAAGCGCTTCCAACGCTATATATAGTTGCCAATGTTCCTACAAAAACTTCACGAGCAGCAAACGATGTTACAAGCCCAATCCCAATTTTCCAATCATAGCCCAATGGACGAATTACTGGCTCAATGGTTTTACCAACAATACCAATAAATGAATGTTCTAATTTATAAGAAGCAACTTTGTTTTCCAGTTGCTCACCTTGCAATTCTGGGTAAGTTTGTTCAACAATAGTTTCAGCATTATTAAATTCTTTCCCAGGCCCATACGATGCTAAAATCCAAAGCACAATAGAGATAGCTAAAATTATTCTACCAGCTTCAAAAACAAATGTTTTTGTTTTTTCTATAACTGTTAATATTACATTTTTAAGCAGAGGGACTTTATAACTTGGCATCTCAATAACGAAAAATGTTTTTCGATTGGTTTTTAGAATTTTATCTAAAATATATGCCGAAAAAACTGCCATTCCAAAGCCTATTAAATAGAGCAACATTAGTGTCAATGCTTGGTAGCTTAGCCCAAGAAATCTCCCTTCAGGTACAACCAAAGCTATAATAATTAAATACACAGGTAGTCGTGCTGAACACGTTGTAAAAGGTGTTACTAGAATAGTAATTAATCGTTCTTTCCAGTTCTCAATATTTCTGGTTGCCATGATTGCTGGAATCGCACAAGCAGTACCAGAAATTAATGGCACTATACTTTTTCCGCTTAACCCAAAACGTCGCATAATCCTGTCCATTAAAAACACTACTCGACTCATGTACCCACTTTCTTCCAATACGGCAATAAACAGGAACAAAAAGGCGATTTGTGGAATAAAAATGACTATGCCACCAATTCCAGCCACAACACCTTCTGCAATTAAATCGGTTAGTTTTCCACCTCCAGGGAAGGTCATTTTTATCCAATCTGCTAAAGATGCAAAGGAGCTATCTATAAAATCCATTGGTACAGTCGCCCAATCGTAAATAGCTTGAAAAATGGTTAATAGAATCACAAAGAAGATGACATAACCCCAAACTTTATGCGTGAGAACTCTATCAAATTGAGCTCTTAATCCTTTAGCTTTAGTTACATCAATTGTCTGGCCTTCTTTTAGAACACTATTAATAAATTGATATCTTTTTATAGTTTCCTTTTGCTGTAAACGCTTTAATTCGCTTTTAGATTTAGTCTTAAATTTTGAAAAATCCAGTTCATTTCTATCGATTTTTCCAAAATTTGCATCTTGACTAATAACTACCCAAAGCTTATATAAATCTTGATTAGGAAATGCTTGCTTAAGGCTATTAAAATATTCTTTATCAATAGTTGAGGTGTCTAGACAAGGCGAGGTTGATAGTGTTTTGTAATTTTCAATAAGGGTTTTTAAGTCTGCAATACCTTCATTTTTGCGAGTACTAACTAACGCTATTTTTGTTTTAAGTTCTTTCTCTAATAATTCAATATTTAATGAAATTCCTTTCCTTGACATCCTATCTGCCATGTTAATGACTAGAATTGCAGGAATTTTTAAATCTTTTATTTGTGTAAAAAGAAGAAGATTACGTTTTAAATTCTCAACATCGCTTACAATAACTGCAACATCAGGATAATCTTTGTCATTTTTATTTAACAGTAATTCAATAACAACATTTTCATCTAATGACGATGCATTCAAGCTGTAAGTTCCAGGAAGATCTAAAATATGTGCTTTTACGCCGCGAGATAATTTGCAAATGCCTTCCTTTTTATCGACTGTAATACCAGGATAGTTTCCAACTTTTTGATTTAATCCAGTAAGGGCATTAAAAACTGATGTTTTTCCTGTATTTGGATTTCCTATTAATGCAACATTTATTTGTTTACTCATTAATAATATCTATTAAAATTAATGCTGCTGTTTCTTTTCTAATGGCTAAATAACTATCATTTATATTGAGATATATAGGATCATGAAATGGTGCAACTTGTAGAAGTTCTACAATATTTCCTGATAAACAACCCATTTCTAGAAGTTTTAGTGGGATATCTTCAGAAGAGCTATCAACGATAATAGCTTTTTCACCTTTTTTTAAGTCGGCAATAGTTAAGGACATCCTTATTTAGATTCATTTTAAAGAAGCAAAAGTAATAAAAAGATTATTCTTTATAGGACGCTTTTAAGATTTTTATATCATCAATTAAACGTTCAACTTCTTTCATGTCTGTACCATCGTAAAATCCTCTTATTTGACGTTCTTTATCAATGAGCATAAAATTTTCGGTATGTATCATATCAAAAGGGCCACCATCGCCATCATCTTTTACTGCTAGATACGATTTTCGAGCAAGCTCATAAATCTGTTTTTTATCGCCTGTAACCAAGTTCCATTTAGATGCGTTAACATCTTTTTCTTTGGCATAACGTTTTAGTTGGGCTACTGTATCAATATCAGGAGTTACAGTATGTGATAGAATCATAACTTCATCATCGGTAATAAACTGTTTTTGTACTTCGTGCATATTTTTTGTCATGATTGGACATATAGTTTGGCACGTAGTAAAAAAGAAATCTGCTACATAAATCTTGTTCTTATAATCGTCTTGTGTGATGATTTTTCCGTTTTGATTAGTCAAGCTAAAATCAGCTATTTTATGATATTTTTTTTGATATTGAATGGTAGTATCAACCAATTCTGAGCTTACCTGAGCAGGTTGATATATTGGAAGCACTTTCTTTGGTTTCAATATCGAATAGAATATTGAAATAATAATTATGGAAAGAATAAGAAGACTTATTCCAAAGAATTTAAACTTTTTAAAAAAATCTAACATTTTGAGCTTCTTTTTGATTATCAATTTGAGATTGAGTGCAAAAATACGGACAAACCCTAAAAAATGCTATTAAATTATACCCAAAAAGATAAAGAAACGTTAATGATAGTCTATTATGTTTTATAATGTAGCTTTAAAGTTTTACTTTTGTGCGTTTATAAATTTTGACGAAGACTAAATGGAGTTTGTTATTAAAATATCTCAATTTTTATTGAGCCTTTCATTACTAATCGTTTTACACGAATTAGGACATTTTATACCAGCAAAATTATTTAAAACTAGAGTAGAAAAATTCTACTTGTTTTTCGATATAAAATATTCACTATTTAAAAAGAAAATAGGCGAAACAGTTTACGGAATTGGATGGTTGCCTCTAGGAGGATATGTAAAAATATCTGGAATGATTGATGAGAGTATGGACAAGGAGCAAATGGCTGAAGAGCCAAAGCCTTGGGAGTTTCGTTCTAAACCAAGTTGGCAACGTTTAATTATTATGCTTGGTGGTGTAACAGTTAACTTTATTTTGGCAGCAATTGTTTATATTTTTATGGCTTATGGTTATGGGGAATCTGATATTGCTGCAAATAGTATTGAAGATGGTTATTTAGTTGAAAACACGTTGCTTAGAGATTTTGGATTACAAACAGGCGATAATGTTAAAGCAATTAATGACAATGAGATTGTAAATTATTCAGATTTAAAAAAATATTTCTTAGAAGCTCAAGTAATTACTGTTGAACGTGATGGTGTTGAAAAGAAAATAACTTTGCCTGAAGACTTTTTGGGAAGATTAAGTTCAAGCAATGAAAGAGGGTTTTTCGAGTTAAGAACACCGTTTATTATTAGTAAGGTTGTAGATACTTTAGCAAATAATGATAAAGACCTACAAAAAGGCGATACATTTGTATCATTGAATGGAAAAGAACTTAAGTATTTTGATCAGTTGGAAGATAGGTTAACCGATTTAAATGGTAAGACAGTAGAAGCTGAACTTTTAAGAGATGGAAATACAATTACCCGAACTTTAAATGTAGATGAAAATGGAAGATTAGGAATTATTTCTGGAGGAACATATAGTGACATTGAAAAGTTAGGCTATTACGATTTTATTAGAAAAGAGTATAATTTTGGAGAAAGCATAGGAGTTGGGTTAACTAGATTTAAAGATCAAATTAGTTCATATTGGATGCAGTTAAAACTAATTTTCACTCCAAGCACAGGAGCATACAAAGGTGTAGGAGGTTTTAAAGCTATTTTTGATATATTCCCAGATAATTGGAGTTGGGAATCTTTTTGGAATATCACAGCATTTTTATCAATCATGTTAGGCGTGTTAAACTTACTTCCAATTCCAGCACTAGATGGAGGTCATGTTATGTTTTTGCTATACGAAATGGTGTCAGGAAGAAAGCCTAGCGATAAGTTTATGGAGTATGCCCAAATGATAGGATTCTTTATATTAATAGCTTTGGTACTTTTTGCCAATGGGAACGATATTTTCAAGGCTTTTACTAATTAAAGTTTTTTGAATATTATATTTGTAGTATATAAAAAATAATATATATTTGCGCTCGCAAAAGCGGAAAAAACACTCCTCTTTAGCTCAGTTGGTTAGAGCATCTGACTGTTAATCAGAGGGTCCTTGGTTCGAGTCCAAGAAGGGGAGCAAGAAAAATCCAGACATTTAATGTCTGGATTTTTTGTTTAACTACGAATCAATCTTTTACTCTTAAAATCAATCTCATAGATCGTTTTAATCTTAAAGTTCTTATCAGTTATAATAACTCTTGGACCTAAATGGGTTTTATTATAACCAGCTTCCATAATATAATATTTTCCGTTTTTGTAAAACACACCTGTAGGGTTTCAGAATAGTTTTGAAGTATAGACAACCTCAGGAGTCCCATCGTTATTAATTTTAGTAATAGTTCTATTAGCATTTTCGGTAATTAAAGGCCTTTGGTCATGCGAAAAAGCGATATCATAAAACAGTTGATGATTCTTTTCTTCAAATATTGGATTTTTAGGGTTTTGTGGCATTAAATTATTACTAATCTCAACCAATCCTTCCGTTTTGTTCCACTTAAAAAGTGTTCCGTTATTATGTCTGGAATCAGTAATCCATAAATTACCCTCAACATCAGTTGTTAAAGCACTAACCCTATCAAATTCCCTATCAAGCAAAGGTTTTGTTTTACCATCTAACGGTTTAATATGAAGTTGTTTATTCATAGAGAAATAGATGTTTTTATAATCATTGGAAAGCGCAAAATTTTGTCCATGAAATTCATCCCAATCATCTGTAAAAAGTAATGTGTCCAATGTCTTTGTGTTGGTTTCATATTTAAACAAATAGTTGTGACCTTCTCCTTCAATTTCTCCTGTTCTCCAAATAGCAATGCCTGCAAAAATTTCATTTTTGTTATTAATATAAATTTGATGTGCATGAAATTTTTCAAAAACAGCCTCGAGTTCTTCAGTGTTTGGATCTAATCGCCAAAGTGTACCATCTCCATTATGCATTACATCAGCAAAATAAATACAGCCATTGTCATCAACAACAATTCCCCAAGATGGATGTGCAAGTAATTTAGTTGAACAGGTTAAAAGAAAAACAAAGAGAGTTAAAAAGAGAGATTTTCTTGTATTCATAGCTAAAGCTTTCAAGTAAAATACAAATAATGTAAAAGTTAAGTGTTTCTTTAACAATACTTTATAATTGAAGCAATGTATATGTAATTGATTAACAAATGTTCTCTAATTTCTTTTATCTTTAAAGAGTATTTATTTAAATGGCTCTACTTTAATTTTTTTATTATGAAGAAATGCAAAATAATTTTATGTGGTTTTTTAGTAATTGTTATGTTGTTTGGCTGTTCAAATAATGCAGCTAACAAAGAAAATGGCTTAGAATCTATTACAGTAAAAGATTTAAAACATCATTTAGAATTTTTATCGGCTGATGAATTTTTAGGAAGAGATACACCATCTAACGAATTAAAAATAGCATCACAATATTTAGCGAAAATGGCAAAGAATTATGGATTAAAACCTTTAATGCCTAACAACTCATATTTTCAATTAATGCCGCTAAAAACCACAAGAATTTCAGCAAGCGAAACCTCTATAACATTAATCACAAAATCTGGCAATAAGGTATATAAATATCTTGAAGATTTTGGAATTGGGGATAGTGATGTTTCTTCAGGAATCATTAAAGGAGATCTCCTTTTTCTTGGGCTAGGACATCAAACACTAGATAATACATGGGATGATTTAAAAGACAAAAACATTACAGGAAAAGTAGTGGTAATTTTAGATGCCGATTTACCACGAACACATGCTTTAAGAAGCGATGGCACAGGAATGTTATTGAGGGCTAGAGCAAAAAAACTTACCGAATTAGGTGCAGAAGCAGTAATAAAAATAATTGATAATAAAAGAGAGAAGCAATTTCAAGAAGAAGAATATCAATTCATTACCAATAAAAAAAGTAGTGTATTAAACAAAGCAAAAATTGATAGTATAGAAGCAAAACTTAGCTACAACAGTATTGAAGTTAGGCATCAAATGGCATCAGATATTCTTGGGATCTCTACACAAGAAATAAATAATATGTTTGTAGAGCTTAAAAAGGGCAATCAAATAGATGGACATGATATTTTAAACAAAACAATTCATATTAAGGTTCAAGTTGATAAAGGAGAGGACAATTCAAGAAATGTGTTAGCCTATATAGAAGGTAGTAATCCAAAACTGAAAGATGAATTTGTAATTTTAGGTGCGCATTACGATCATATTGGAATCTCCGAAAATGGTGTTTTCAATGGGGCAAACGATAATGGTTCAGGAACAGTTGGTTTGTTAGAAACTGCACAAGCTATGTCAGCTCAAAATCCTGAAAGATCAGTTCTTTTTGTTTGGTTTACTGGTGAAGAAAAAGGACTATGGGGTTCAAAATATTTTGTTGCTAATTCTCCGATACCATTAGAAAAAATAAGTGCTGTTATAAATCTAGATGTCATTAGCGGCACGGACATGGACAAAGTAACCGTAACAGGCGGTGAAGTACTAAGTTCTACTTTGGAGAATTTAATTTCCGAAGCGAGCAAGAATAAATTAAAACTTGATTACATGAAAGAAACTCCTAGTACATACCAATTCTTCTTTACAAGAAGTGATCATTTTCCATTTTTAATGAATGGAATCCCTTCAGTTTGGCTTGGTGCACATAGTGATGATGATAATCATGTACATCACGTTAATGATACAGCGGAAGCTGTTAATTTTGAAAAAATGGAAAAAATAACAAAACTCTCATACCTGTTAGGATTAGAGATTGCCAATTATCCAACAATGATGTCACTGGACGTAAACCCTTCAATAACGAAAAGAGGAGCTCATAATACAGATTTTGATTGGCAAAAAGAGATTAAAAAAAATTAATTTAACTTACCAAATCAAATTATGCTAACCTGCTTCAAATATTACAAAAATGAAGCAAACACTATTACTTTTAATTTTCTGTATTGGGTTTATAAATCTTACAGAAGGACAAGAAATGCTAACAACAAACCAAACACCTCAGGAACAACACGATTTTCACATTAGCAAGAAAAAAGAAAATAACTTGGCAGGATGGATAACTTTGGGTAGCGGAACAGCCATGATAATTGGAGGTTTAGGATGGAATCTTAGCGGTGGAATTGTTGATGGGGATTCCACAAATAATAACAAAGGCCTTTGGTTATCTTACTTAGGAGGAGCTACTATTTTTGCAAGCATTCCACTATTTATTGCTGCTGGGAAGCATAAAAGAAAAGCAAAAATACAACTGCAACAGGGTGTTGTAGGGCTTTATAATAATGTAAATTATTCAGGATTATCGATTTCATTTTCATTCTGATGTCATCGAAATTTATAATAAATTAACTTAAAGAACTAACTAATGTCAACCAACCACAAAAAAATCACAGTACTTATTTTGAGTATTATATGTTTAGGGTTTTCTCAAACAGTATTTTCTCAAAAAAAATTATCTAAGAAAAGAATTGAAGCACTTAAAACTGAAGTAGCCCAAATTGTAGAATCAAACCACAAGCAGTCACAAATTATGGTCGATAAAGTTTTTAGCTTTTCCGAATTAGGTTTTCAGGAAATCGAATCGTCTAAATATTTAACAAGCATACTTGAAGATAATGGTTTTGAAATTGAAAAGGCTGTTTCTGGAATTCCAACAGCGTGGTTTGCTACGTGGAGTAATGGAGAAGGACCTGTAATTGCACTTGGAAGCGATGTCGATTGTATTCCAAAAGCATCTCAATATCCTGGAATAGCCTATCATAAACCAATAGTTGAAGGTGCACCAGGACATGGCGAAGGTCATAATGCTGGAATTCCATTAAATATCACAGCGGTATTGGCAGTAAAACAAATTATGGAGCGCGAAAATATTGGGGGAACACTCATACTTTGGCCAGGAATTGCCGAAGAACTTGTGGCTGCAAAAGCGTGGTACACACGAGATGGTTTATTTGATAATATCGATATGTGCATTTTTACTCATGTAAGTAGCAATTTATCAGTATCCTATGGTGCCGCGAGAGGTACAGGATTAATTTCGGTTGAGTATACCTTTGAAGGAGAAGCTGCACATTCTGCTGGATCGCCATGGCGTGGAAGAAGTGCTTTAGACGCTGCAGAACTTATGAATGTTGGATGGAACTACAAACGCGAACATTTGCATCCATTAAAAAGATCACATTCAATATTTACAGATGCTGGTGATCAACCAAATGTTGTGCCATCAAAAGCTTCAATTTGGTATTATTTTAGAGATGTAACCTATGAAGGTATCATGGAAATGTACAATGAAGCCAACGATATAGCAAAAGGTGCTGCTTTAATGACAAAAACCAAAATGAGTTCAAAAATTTTGGGTACTGCATGGCCTAGACATTTTAATAAAACTATTGCCGAGACCATGTATGAAAATATAAAAACTGTAGGCTTACCAGAATGGTCTAAAGAAGACCAGACACTTGCAATAGCTGTGCAAACTGAAGTTAATTCTAATAGAAAAGAAGGATTAAGTAAAGAACTGAGTAAATTAGGACTTCCAATTAAAACCCCAGTTAGTGGAGGTTCGGATGATATTGGAGATGTTTCTTGGAAGGTGCCTACGGTAACAATGCGATTTCCATCTAATATTCCTGGGTTACAAGGTCACCATTGGAGCAACGCCATAGCTATGGCTACACCAATAGCTCATAAAGGTGTAACTGTAGGAGCTAAAGTAGAGGCAATGACAATTATTGACTTTTTAACGAAGCCAGATTTAGTAAAACAAGCCTGGGACTATTTTAATAATGAGCAAAGTAAAAAAACTAAATACCAACCAATGATTTCAGCTGATGACTTGCCACCTATTTATCTTAATGAAGACAAGCAAAACCAATTTAGAAGTCAACTAGAGAAGTTTTATTATGATGAAACTAAGTATAAATCGTATCTAGAACAATTAGGAATTACCTATCCTACTTTAAAGAAAGATTAAATCATAAATGAATAAGAGCTACATATTATATGTGGCTCTTATATAAACTACTTGCAATTTAGTTTTAAGAGTATTTGATCTGTTAATGTTTCTTTTTAGAGGCCTGCCTTTAAAGACTTAATTTATGTTTCATTCACTATATCGAACTCTTCGCTCTATACTTATTAGACACGGATGTTTTTAAAAAGTCACTTTTTTCGAGATTGTAGATTTTTAAGTATAGGTGTATAAACTAATTTTTATATTTGTTAATCAAGTGACTTTATTTATATAACCAACAAATAGCATCAAATTATGAGCTCAAGAAGACATTTTATTAAGCAATCTGCAATTGCAGGCGCAGGATTATCAATGATTCCGAATACCACATTTGGTATGGTAACCAATACACAAAAAGACATATTAAAAGTTGGACTTATTGGTGTTGGGCTTCGTGGAACCAATCATTTAAACAATGTGTTGAACAGAGATGATGTGAATGTCACTGCTATTTGCGATATAGACCCAAATAGAATAACTATTGCTTTAGATAGAATTTCTAAAGCTGGAAAAAAGAAGCCTAAGGTTTTTAGTAAAGACGAATACGATTACCGAAATCTATTAGAACTTCAAGAGGTTGATGCAGTCATTATTTCTACACCTTGGTTATGGCATACACGAATGGCAAAAGATGCAATGTTGGCTGGAAAATATACAGGTTTAGAAGTATCGGCAGCAAATACTATGGAAGAATGTTGGGACTTGGTAAACACGCATGAACAAACAGGAACACACATGATGATTCTTGAAAACGTGAATTATCGTCGAGATATTTTAGCAGTCCTTAACATGGTTAAGCAAGATATATTTGGAGAGTTAGTCCATTTTAGATGTGGTTATCAGCACGATTTACGTTTTGTAAAATTAAATGATGGAAAATCAGCTTATGGAAAAGGTGTAGAGTTTGGGGATAAAGGTATTTCGGAATCTGTTTGGAGAACGCAACATTCACTACTTAGAAATGCCGATGTATATCCAACACATGGCGTTGGACCAATAGCAACGATGTGTGATATTAATCGAGGCAATCGTTTTTCATCAATTACCTCTAATGCAACCAAAGCAATTGGTTTACATAATTACATTGTAAAACATGGAGGCAAAGAGCATCCAAATGCTAAGCTAAAATTTAAACAAGGCGATGTCATTACAAGTACTATAGAAACTACTAATGGCGAAACCATTATTGTTACCCACGATTGTAATTTACCAAGACCTTACTCTTTAGGTTTTAGAGTACAAGGAGCCAATGGATTATGGGAGAAAGATGGTGATAGAATATACATTGAAGGACAATCTGAACCACACCGATGGGATGCTTCTAAAGAATGGTTAGAAAAGTTTGACCACCCGTTATGGAAGAAATATGGCGAACACGCTACAGGAGCAGGACATGGAGGGATGGACTTTTTCGTTATTCATGCTTTTATAGAATCTGCAAAGCGAAACATAGCACCTCCTTTAGATGCTTATGATGCAGCAGCTTGGAGTGCTATTACACCACTTTCTGAGTTATCTATTGAAAACAATGGTGAACCACAAGATTTTCCAGATTTTACAAGAGGCATGTGGGTAAAAAGAAAGCCTTATAATTGGATGAAAGATTCTTATTAATAAAAATCTCTTTGAATACTAAATACAAGTTGTGCGCAAGCTGAAAAACAAGATGAGAATTGATGGAATCACTTAAACTGATATTAAAGTTAATTTTGACACCATTTTTATCAGTTTCGATTCTATTTTTAACTGAATCAAGTTTATTCTTGTATCCATTGGTTTTCAGCATAGTATTGTCCTTATCGAATTATGACTTATTCCGATTTGATTTACCTTTTGGAATCATTTTAGGAATTGTCTATTCGTATATAGCTTTTTTTGTTGGGTATTTTGGTTACGGAGTTTTTTATAAAATAATTGAATTAATTGGAATTTCGAATGATATTACAATCGGAGAATGGTTTTATACCGATTTAGCTTTTTGCATAGCTGTTTTTATTATCGCACCTTACTTAACTATGTATCTTCAAAAATTGCTTTTTAAAAACACTAAAACAAAATTGACTTATTGGATTATATCAATTACAACATTAGCTTTTGTTATGATTAGTTTTATACATAGCGAACAGCATGTGAAGAATTTTTTCAACATAATAAACTTTTGGCAATTGATTATTATGTTTGGATTACAACTTGTGATAAATCAAAAAGTAATATCTAAAAAAATAAAAAGTGAAAATAAAAAGCCAACTCACAACAACATATAACCACAGTTAAAGTGGATCCCACTACCCTTCGACAAGCTTAGGACAGGCTGAACCCACTCATAATTACTAAAATCAGTATTAAACCGAATTTATATGTTTAATTTTTCACTCCAGGTAAACCATTTGGCTTTTTAGTTTGCCAATGAAATACGTCTGCTTTCTTTGCTTTTGGAGCAACCTCGTCTAGTGTGTTGGCATCATACACAACACCATTTTTAATAACATGGGTTAGAGTATTCGTATTACGTAAATTTTCTAATGGATTCTTATCCAAAATCAAAATATCTGCAATTTTCCCTGCTTCTAAACTTCCTAAATCAGTATCCAACCCAATAGCCTCTGCTCCAAGTATGGTTGCAGTTCTTAAAGCATCGTAATTTTTCATACCTCCACTAGCAACAGACCATAATTCCCAATGAAAACCAAGTCCTTGTAATTGTCCGTGACTTCCAACACCACCAATTCCATCTGCTTCCACTAAATCTTTCATAAATTCAGCATGCTTCTTGAATACATGCTCCTCGTCCATAAACCACCCTGGACGTCGCCTAGATTTTCCAGCTAGCTCTTCGTAAGGTGTAAAATACTGTAATTTTTTATCGTGATAAGGATTCTCTCTTGAGTAAAAATAGTTTTCTGCCCAAGGACCTCCATAAGACACCAATAAAGTTGGTGTCACAGCCATTTTTGACTCTGCAGTTGTTTGTATAACATCTTTGTATAATGGGTAAATTGGAAAAGAATGCTCATGTCCTGGATAGCCATCCATGAGGTTTTTCATGTTGTGTTTAAAATCTAATCCGCCTTCGGTCGTTGGCATAAGTTTTAGCTCTTTTGCTGCCATAATTACCCATTGGCGTTGTTGTCTGTTTCCAACCAAATACATTTTGATGCTCTTTGTATTATAATACTCACTATATTGTTTAAGCACTTCTTTCGCATGATCTAAGCTTTCAATTTTATAGCCCCAAAAACCAACTCCTGGCCCTGTGCTATATACTCTTGGCCCAGGCATTGTGCCAGCATCAACCATATCAGAATAGGTTAGTACATCTGTAGTCGCCGTTTGAGGGTCTCTTGTAGTGGTAACACCATAAGCTAAGTTTGCAGCGTAAACCCAAGCTTGACTTTTATGAATTCCCCAATTTGGCCACATATGTGCATGCGTATCAACAAATCCAGGAGTTAAGGTTTTTCCTGAAACATCAATGGTTTTAGTCCCTCTTGGAACCTCAAAACTTCCAGAAGTTCCAACTTTTTTAATACGGTTGTTTTCTATAAGCACATCACCGTTTTCAATCACTTCTTGTCCTTTCATGGTAACAATACGACCACCTTTTAAAAGAATAGTTCCTTCAGGGATGTGTTTTTTAAAGCCCACTTTAATCTTATATTCTTTGGCTTTAAATTTTGGAGTTTCCTTTTTCTTTTCTTCTTTTTTCTTAGTGCTATCAGCTTTTGTTTCTACCTTCTTTTCATTCTTTTTAGCAAGGGCTAAACTATCTGCAAAGGCTTTCCCTTCAGTTAGATTATACACAAAATGACTTGACCCTAAAGACCAATGCACTTTATTACCTTTTGAACCCCAAGCAGGAAACTCTCCACCCATAACCGTTAGTTTATTTGCTGGAAATGCAGCGCCTTCAGCTTTTGCTAATGATATTTGAGGTGTTTGACCAATTTTAGGAATGATTACTGTATAAATATCATTATTGATTTTCGCTAAGGCATGCGTTCCGTTTGGAGAGATTCTAATTTCTGTTGGACGAGACGCTCTTTGGTTTTCCATCCAGCCATCTTCGGCAGTTGGAAGCACACTATGTTCTCCTCCAAACACATCTGAAGAACCATAGGTCGTGATACCAGTTAATTTTAAATGACTTTTCTCGTCACTGCCATCCCAACGAATGGATATAAGTCCTTTAGAACCATGATTTAAATAAATTCGGTCGTTTATTTTTGTAAAATGCGGAAGCCCTCTTCCTTTTGATCTGTCAATAACCGTGATGTTTCCCCCACTGCTAGATACCCAAGCAATTTCTTCGGTTGCTCTGCCAGATGAAGGTGTAATAGCATCGTCGTAGGTTTGTGCACTACCTTTCATAAAGGCAATTCTATTCGAATTATAGGACCAAGAGGGATTACTGAATATTCCAGCTTCGTTAGTAAGCTGAACTATATTAGTTCTTCCAGATACATTAGCTTTATATAAATGTCCTCCACCTTGTTTCCAGGTTGTGAATACCACTTGAGTACCATCAGGTGACCAAGAAGGTTGTGCTTCGGTAAACTCGTTTTTTGTCAGTCGTTTTGGTGTTCCGTTAGGGAAATCCATTACGTACAGTCTGTTTAAAGCTGTGAATGCTAACTTGTTACCATCTGGCGATGGAACAGCATCACGAATTTGAGTTACAAAAGCTTCAGGATTATCACTTATAGGATATTTAAAGAATACCATTGGTCCTAAATCTAGTTCAACATCAACCTCAAAAGGAATTTCTGTTGCCTTATTAGAATTAATTGAAATTGAATAGATTTTTCCACCATACGATGCTATTAAATTTTGATTATCAGGAGTAAACGACATTGCAGGAAGCACACCAAGTGCAGCAATAGATTCTTGCTCGTCTCTTTGTACAGGATAAGCTAACCAACGTTCTTCTCCATTTGATAAATTTCGTAAAACCAACCCTGTTTTATCTTCAAAACGACTACCATAAACTAACCATTTTCCATCGTTAGAAAGGGTAGGTGTAAAAGCTGAACCATATCTGGTTGTGATAATTTCTGTGTCTCCATCCTCTCTATCAAATGTCATAACTTGGTACTGCGGAAGTGAAGCGTTATAATTCCAAGCATTAGTTCTTCTAGAAAAATAGATATGTGTTCCATCATGGCTAAAAGCAGGATCTATGGTTTTTAAGTTCGCTGGCGTTTTAATTAATTGCGCACCAGAACCTCCATCTTTATGATAGAGATAAGGTTTGACGTTTCTTCGTCCTTTTGTACCAACAATATAATCGCCATCTGGACTCCATTCAGCTGAAAAGTGATGTTGATTTTTATCTTTAGTTACTTGCTTTTCCTCTTTAGATTCTAAATCCATTGTCCAGATATTATCCGACCCACTTTTGTCAGAAATGTACACTATCGACTTTCCATCTGGACTATATCTAGGATGTACATCGTAAGGCATTCCACTTGTTATTCGAGTAGCCTTTCCTCCAGTAATAGGAAGGGTGTATAAGTCTCCCATCATATCAAAAATGATGGTTTTTCCATCAGGATGAACGTCTAACGATAGCCAAGTTCCTTGGGTTGTTTTAAAGGACACTTTTCTTTCTGGTTCAAGAGGCAATTCTTTTGTTGCTTTTTTGGTCGAATCAGCTTTCTTGTCATTTGTTTCTTGAGCAGAAAGCATAAATGAAAACAGCATTAGAACAGCGAAAAGGGGTTTAATAATCTTATAATGTTTCATAATAATTAATGTTTTAGTATAGATAATATATTGCTGTTATTTACTTAATAAATCAAATCGGTGTGTGTATTTAACTGTGATACTTTGGTTATTTAGGCCATCTAAATAATCATCATCTTTAATAATATTTACTACTACAAACAATCCAGAATTGGCATTTTGTAACCATCCAAAACGTGCGTTTACTGATGTTATATTAGATACGTTATTATTTTGTATTAAACTTTGAATAAACATTCTAGGTGTAAACGAATATGATAATCGCGCACCAGACACTATAGCAGTAACATCGCCGTTTGGCAGATTTAAATTGTTATGACTTAATGTAAAGGACGAATTGAAATCGCCAAAGCGTACTTTTAAAGTACCACTATGTGTGAATCTTTGTCCTCCAAAATAACCTCCTATAACACTTCGACCACTAAACGAAATGTCTTTGTTGGCATTTGTCATATAAACCAATTGCAGTTCTTGATGCTTGTAACGTCCAGCATCTACAGTGACACCAGATAAGCTAAATGGCTGTAGAACACCTTCCTCTGTAAAATTTATGCCAGTATGGACTTCAAAGCCACTTTTCCATTCCCAATGATTGTCAACATGAAGAAAACTAGTAATAAGATTATTATCAAAATCCTTATAACTTCTATAAGATATATGAGGTCTAATTTCTAGGATATTTCCCCAATTATTAGGCCTGTGCGCTTTAAAAATTAAAAACTCAGGCTTTTTAAAGGCAGAACGTTGCAAAAAACCAACCTCAGGATTAAACCCTTCACCAACTTCGGTATAACCAGCTAAAATATTCCAGCCATCCCAATTATAGTTTGCAGATAGTTTGAAGGCATGGTCGTTTTCGTCGATTCCAATAGTGCTACTTTTTGCAGCAAACCCTGTTATTTCGGCTTTTTGACCTAAGCCCCATTTCCCATCAATAGCATAAACACGATTATAATCATCTTCAGTGTCACCTAAACCTGCACGATTAATAAAAACACCTCCTAAAGAAGAACGACTTTCTCCAAAATCGTGATTCACTCTAGCTACTGTAAAATTATTTTTTTCGATACTTGCATCTTGAACCTCATCAGTAAACATGGTTAAAAAACCAACATTGGTTTGGTTAACTTTTCCCGAAAGTCGTGCGCCACCAATAATTGGAACTAACGAGCCATTATTACCAATCCCAATACGTCTACTAAAAAACAAATCGACTTCTCCTGGACTGCCAACAGAAAATTGACCTGCATTTTCTAGAAAAAACGGACGTTTTTCAGGAAAAAATAGATTAAATCTATCTAGGTTTACTTGCTGTTCATCAACTTCTACTTGCGCAAAATCGGTATTATAAGTAAGGTCTAAAGTAAGACTTGGCGTGATACTATATTTTACATCTAAACCAGCTTCAAAATCTGTACTGGTTTCAGATGGGTCAATAGATTTGTCTTTTACTACTTGCCCAAGAACATAGGGCATTACTTTTAAATTTCCAGGATTTTCTAGATTTAAGCCATTCACTTTTCCTGCTAGAGATAATCGTTTCATATCAAAACCAATTGGCAAAGAAGCCCAAAAAGCTGTTTCGTTAGTTTTACTGATATTACGTTGAAAATTAATTCCCCAAGATTGATTGTCACCGGAGCTGAAGCGTAATGACCTTAAAGGAATAGCGAATTCTGCACTCCAGCCATAGCTGCTTTTTTGAGCTTTTACTTCCCACGAGGCATCCCAGTTAATATTGGTGCCTCCAATAACTCCGCCTTGTTGACGATTTGAATTGAAATTCCCTTGACCTTCATTATCAATTTGTGCATCATATTCCATTCCGTTTGAATTTGTTCCAAACATAAATCCATTTTGTCTATCATTATATGTGTCAATTATAAAAAGAAAACTATCTTCATTGCTTAAATCGGCATCTCTTCTAGAATCTGAAACTACAATTGTATTAGGTGATGAATCATAACAAACAACAGCAACATAGAGCATATTATTTGTATAAGCCATTCTAATTTCAGTTTTTTCGGAAGCAGGTTGTCCGAAATTTGGTTTTATTTGAGTGAGTTGCTTAACAGGATTAATGGTTTGCCATAAAGGCTCGTTAATAACATCACCATCAATAGTTGGTTTTTCTTTTAAAGAGGTAATGGTAAATGACGGTCGATTTTGCTGCTGATTTGTTTGCGCTATGGTCTTTGTAGAAAATGAAAATAGAATAATTATAGTACAAGTAATGGTGTAAATTTGTTTCATGAAATTAGTTGGTTGGTTAGCTAATAATCGTAAAAGCACTACAATATAATTAATTCTGTTTCAAAAAGTAATTTGCATCAAATGAAATCATCTGCTTTTTTAATTCTTTGTTAAAAGGAAATATTGCTTGCTAATTTTTTAGTAACTTTAAACGCCTTTGTCTTCATGAAAGGGTAAACACTAATTAAAATCAAAAATATGCCAACGTTTCAATTAAAAATTAACGGAGCATCTCACTCAGTTGAAGCTGATGCTGATACGCCACTATTATGGGTGTTACGAGATAATCTAAACCTTGTCGGAACCAAATATGGCTGTGGAATTGCACAATGTGGTGCATGTACAGTTCATGTAAATGGGAATGCAATACGAAGTTGTACAACAACAGTAGCGAATGCCCAAGGAATGGAAATTACAACCATTGAAGGCCTCTCTGAAAATGGAGATCATCCAGTTCAAGAAGCTTGGAAAGATATAGATGTGCCACAATGTGGTTATTGTCAGTCAGGTCAAATTATGACTGCTTCTGCGTTCTTAGAAAATAATTCCAGTCCTAGTAGAGAAGAGATTAGAAGTGCTATGCATGGAAATATTTGTAGATGTGCCTCATACAATAGTATTGAGAAAGCGGTTGAGGTTGCAGCAAAAAAAATGAATTAATCCTAAAAGAACAGACATTATGAAAACTTCAAATAAAATTAGTTTTAGTAGACGATCGTTCTTACAAACTTCAGCTCTTGCGAGTGGAGGTATGCTTGTAGGATTTAATTTGTTTACTGCTTGTAAAGAGGATGTAAAACCTCCAGTAGATTTAAGTCTTTTAGACTATAATGATTTTAATGCCTTTATTAAAATATCTGATGAAGGTAAGGTGACTATTTTTGCACCTAACCCAGAAATCGGTCAAGGCGTAAAAACATCAATGCCAATGCTTATTGCCGAAGAGCTTGATGTGGCTTGGGAAGATGTACACGTAGTACAGGGTAAGTTAGATACAAAAAATTATACACGACAAGTAGCAGGAGGGAGCCAATCGTTAAGACAAGGGTGGACTCCACTACGTCAAACAGGAGCAACGGCGAGACAGATGTTGGTGAATGCAGCTGCTGCAAAATGGGGTGTTTCAGCATCGGAATGTAAAACTAATAAAGGCGTTATCACAAATGCTAATGGTGATAAGTTAGGGTATGGTGAAGTTGTTAAAGAAGCGGCATCATTAGAGGTTCCTGAAAATGTAACACTCAAAGATGTTAAAGATTTTTACATTATAGGTCAAGATATTAGCAATGTAGATATAGATGAAATAGTTACAGGAAAACCATTGTTTGGCCTCGACTATAAACAAGAAGGTATGCAATACGCCTCTGTGCTTAGACCTCCAGCTTTTGGACAAAAACTGGAATCGTTTGATGACACTAATTCGAGAGCCGTAAATGGTGTAAATGATGTCATTAAGTTTGGCGATAAAATTGCCGTTTTAGCTAGCTCTACTTGGGCAGCAATGAAAGGGAAGAAAGCTTTAAAAGCCACTTGGACTCAAGATTCCAAAGCAGAAAGCACTGCGTTTCATGACGAAACACTATTAGGCTTGCTTAATGGAGACAAATTTGATACAAGACGTAAAGATGGTGACGTGAAAAAAGCTTTTGCAGAAGCAGATCAAGTTTTAGAACGCACATATGAAACACCATTTGTGCCTCATAACTGTATGGAGCCTATGAACTTTTTCGCAAATGTCACTACTGATAAAATTGAGCTGGTTGGACCAATACAAACACCAGCAGGAACAGCAGGACAAGTAGCTAGAATGCTAGGTAGAGATGCAAGTGAAGTGACATTGGAGATGACCAGAATGGGAGGTGGATTTGGAAGGCGATTGTATGGTGATTTTGCGTTGGAAGCCGCTGAGGTTTCTCACTTAGCAAAGAAACCTGTTAAAGTTATATTCTCTAGAGAAGATGATATGGCTGCTGGGATTTATCGACCAGCTATTAAATACAGAATTGCAGCATCTATTAAAGATGGGAAGCTTACAGGTTATCATTTAAAAGAGGCAGCCATTAATGGAAATATGTATGGTTTAATTCCTAACTTTTTCCCAGCTGGAGCTATTGAAAACTATCAAGTAGATACTGCAAACTATAAAAGTAATATTACTACAGGTGCTTGGAGAGCACCCTATACCAATGTATTAGCAAGTTGCGAGCAGAGTTTCTTTGATGAAATAGCAGAGGCTATGGGAGTTGACCGTATTAAATTACATATGGATTTGTTAGATAAAGTAAAAGGGACTACAGACGAGCGAATTCAATATAGCCCAGAACGACTACAAGGAGTGATTAAAAAAGTAGTAAAAGAGTCTAATTATGGGAAAGAAAAGGACGTATATCAAGGTTTTGCTGTGTATTATTGTCATAACACACATGTAGCTGAAGTAGCCGATATTATTATGGATAATGGTGTTCCTGTAGTTAAGAAAGTTACAGTTGCTGTAGATTGTGGTATTGTGGTAAATCCTTTAGGAGCTAAAAACCAAGTGGTTGGTGGTGTCATAGATGGTATAGGACATTCAATGTATGGCGAAATCACTTTTAATGATGGCGCTCCACAGTCAAATAATTATGATTCGTATCAATTAATTAGAATGCTACAAACACCTCAAGTTGATGTGCATTTTATTGAGAACGATATCGCACCAACAGGATTAGGAGAACCAACGTTACCACCAGTTGGAGGTGCAGTTGCCAATGCTATATACAAAGCAACAGGAAAACGTTTAACAAAAATGCCATATATGAATAATATGGATGTAGAACCTGTTGTTGGATAATTTATGACTCACGAATTTAAGGATATAGTAGAAGCCCATCTTAAAGCAAAAAAAATTGGGTTAAAAACAGTCTTGGCATCTGTCGTGGCACTTGACGGCTCATCTTATAGAAAACCTGGAGTTCGTATGCTCATTCTTGAAAATAACGAAATGATTGGTGCTGTAAGTGGTGGTTGTGTAGAGAAAGACATTTTACGACAATCGCAATCGGTTTTTAAAGATGGGCAATCTAAAATGATGACTTACGATGGTCGTTATCGATTGGGCTGTGAGGGTGTTTTATACATTCTACTAGAAGAATTCAAACCCGATAAGTCGTTTCTTAATGTATTTGAAAATTGCTTAAAAACACGTCAACAATTTGTATTTCATTCACATTATTTAAAAAAAGAAGGGATTGTTCATGGGATTGGCAGTTTTGTTGAAATAGGAGGGAATAACTATCCTCTGTCAAATAAAACGGAAGGTAAAGACAGGCTATTACAGTTTACACAACATATGCCTCCATGTTTTAAGCTCATGATTTTTGGAGCAGAACATGATGCCGTTAAATTATGTCAACTAGCAAGTTTTAATGGTTGGGAAGTTACTGTTGTTTCTGGCCCATTAGAATCTAAAACAATCCAAAATTTTCCGGGAGCTACAGCGTTTTATTCTGTATCTCCAGACGATTTGGAATTAAACTCAATTGACAGTGAAACAGCCATTGTATTAATGTCGCATAATTTTGCGAACGACTTAAAGTATCTTTTAGAACTTAAAGACACGAGACCTGTGTACATTGGGATGTTAGGGCCTTCACATAGAAGGGAAAAACTATTATCACAGTTTTTGGAATATTGTCCAGATGTAGATGAACAATTTTTAGAGCTTATTCATGGGCCAGCAGGATTAAATATTGGCGCTGAAACACCTCAGGAAATAGCTATTTCAATACTTTCGGAAATACTATCTGTAGTTAGATCACAAACACCTATGGCGCTAAAAGAAAAAGTAGGAAGAATTCATAATTAATGTCACTTCGAGTAAAATTACCAAGTAATTTTGTATCGAGAAGTATTCTATTTTGAGCAAACCAAAAAACATAATTACTTTAGTAATGGCTGCCGGAAGTTCTTCCAGAATGGGGGCTCCTAAGCAATTATTACCATGGAAAGAAGTTACACTAATTGAAGGTGTTATAACTAAAGTACTGCACTTAAACACTTTTAAAGCCATAGTTGTTCTTGGAGCTAATGAAGATAAAATCGTTCCTAAAATTACATCATACCCAATAGAAATAATTCACAATTTAGAATGGGAAAAAGGCTTGGGAAATTCTATAGCGTTTGGAATACATCACATTAAAAAAAACTATGATGTAGGTGGTGTATTTGTAACATTAGCAGACCAACCATTAATAGAAGCTACTTATTTAAAAGTAATGATAGACTTATTTGAAACTGATAAGAACCAAATTATAGCAACAAAATATCAAAATGGAAAACTAGGAGTTCCTGCGTTATTTGATAAATCGTATTTACTAGAGCTATCTAGTATTGATGGAGATAAAGGTGCTAAATCAATACTCGAAAAGTATGCAAACTCAGTAATAACAACACAAATTGACACTAATGTCTTTGATGTTGATACTGATGAAGATTATAAAAGACTCAAAAAGCTTTAACCGCCAATAGTAATCATACTTCTGTTTTTACCGTGTAAATCAGGTGCTTCTAGTTTCTCCATAGTATCCATACCACCACGAATTTTAAGTTTTGAGTGTACAGCTTTTTGAATCATTGGAGTAATGTCTTTCCCTTGACGAAGTGGTGTTAATAAATCCGATTCTCCTGCCGAAAACAAGCAATTTTTTAAACGACCGTTAGCAGTTAATCTAATACGATTACAAGAATCACAAAACGGATTGGTTACCGAACTAATAATAGCAAACGACCCTTTGTAGCCTTCAATTTTATAATTTTTAGACGTATCGTTAGGCGCATCTTGTAAACGAATTACTTTGGAAACATCAAAAGATGAATTTACTTTTTCCATGACTTCAGCATACGACACCATTTTCGCTTTATCCCATTTATTACCATCAAAAGGCATAAATTCTATAAAACGAACTGAAATTGGTAGGTCTTTGCTGAGGTTGATAAAATCTATAATTTCATTGTCGTTAAAGTCTTTAATTAATACAGCATTTAGTTTTATATTAAAGCCTTCTTGTATCAGTAAGTGCATATTTTTTATGACCTTTTCAAAGTCGTTTCTACGCGTAATCTCTTTAAACTTTACAGCATCTAAAGAGTCTAAACTCACGTTAAGATTCATAATGTTGCATTCCTTCAGTAAGTCTATATAACGATCTACAATTACAGCATTGGTGGTCATAGAAAGTTCTACAGGGAGAGATGCCAGTTTTTTAAGAATAACATCTACATCACGCCTTACTAATGGCTCCCCACCAGTTAGTCTTATTTTAGTCACACCATGGTCAACAAATGTTTTGGCAATTGAATAGATTTCATCAAAATTCATGATGTGTGACCTTGGTGATAATTGAATCCCTTCAGCTGGCATGCAATAGGTACATCGCAAGTTGCATAATTCGGTTAGTGAAATACGTAAATACGTATGTTCTCTTCCAAATGAATCGGTTAATATGTTGTTTGGGTTTGTCATTAGTCGTGTCTTGCTCCTTTTAAAATTCCGAATACATGAAGCACTGATGGAAATATAGCGTTCATTGATTCTTTTGCACCATTAGTTGAGCCTGGTAATGCCAAAACTAATGTTTTTTCTATTGTTCCTGCCACACTTCTTGATAGCATTGAATATGGCGTTCGGTTTTGGCCATAACTTCTAATGGCTTCTTCAATTCCTGGGACGGTTCTTTCAATAAGTGGCTCTAATGCTTCAGGTGTTACATCACGTTTTGAGAGGCCAGTACCACCTGTAAAAATAACAATATCTATACCCTGCGATACATAGTTTTTTGTTTTCTCTTGAATTACTTCCTTTTCATCCGGAATCACAAGATATTCTGAAATTGCAACATTACTTTCCTCTAGCTTTTTAATAATTGCTTTACCAGCTTTGTCCTCTTTTTGTCCAGCAGAAATAGTATCAGAACATACAATAACTGCGGCGTTTAATTGGTTTCTAAATCGATTTTTAAAACTCGATTTTCCACCTTTTTTCTTTAATAATTTGATATGATGAATTTCCACGCCTTTATCTATAGGCTTAAGCATGTCGTACATATTTAACGCCACAATGCTTGCACCATGCATAGCTTCTACCTCAACACCTGTTTTATAGATGGTTTTAATAGTGCAAGTAATGGTAATTTCCAGTCCGTTGATGTCATAATCAATCGCAGTATATTCAATTGGTAAAGGATGACAATCAGGAAGTAGCTCAGGGGTTTTTTTAACTCCCAACAAACCAGCAGCTTTACTCATAGCAAAAACATTTCCTTTTGGCACTCTATTGTTGTTAATTGAATCAATAGTATCTTCTTTGCTCACTTTAACTATAGCTTGCGCAGTAGCTTCACGGAGTGTATTTGATTTATGTGTGATGTCTACCATGTTTAACTATTTACTTTCCATTGATGTGTACTATCTTCAAAAATTTCTTTACCGTAAACAGGCACTTTAGCTTTAATTTCTTCAACTACATATTCCAAAGCTTTAAAAACTTCTTTTCTTCTTGGGGATGATACAAAAACAAATAAGCAAATTTCTCCACTCTTAACCGTTCCTAAACTATGATAAATATGCATACAGGTTAAATTAAATTTAGAGAATGTGGTTTCTCGTATCTCATGAAATTTTGGATTTGCCATATCTTCGTAAGCAGTATATTCAATAGCAGAAACCGTTTTACCATCTATGGCATCAGCTCTTACTTGACCCAAAAAAATATTATGAGCACCAATAGATGTTTTACTTTGATGTTTTGCAATTGATTCGGCTATAAATTCAGAAGAAATAGCACCTTCTTTAAATACATTTTTTGGTTTCCTTTCTTTTGTCATGCTTTTATTTTTAGTTGTTCAATAATTGCCGCAGCACCTTCTTCAAGACTAAAGCAATTAGTTATATTGTGTTTTTTAAGAATTTCAACAGCTGTTCTACTTCTAATTCCTGCCTGACAGAAAAAGATGATTATTTTAGTTGTTGAAATTTTATCAAGGTTATTATTTAGTTGGTTTAAAGGAATCTGAATACAATTATCTAATTTGATTTTTGGTTCTTCATGAAGCTCTCTAACGTCTATAAACTGAATGTTTTTAAACTCATGTAAATCCTTTAATAACACATTTTTTGAGCCACAATTAAAGTTGAATATTTGTGTTTTAAAATGCTCCTTTTCAGACAAAACTTTTTCAATTTCAGAATCTAATTTTTTAACTTTTAGAGTGTAAGTTTCGCTGGTTTTTGAGTTATAACAGAATAGTTTTCCAGACAATACACCATCAAACCCTAAAATTATTTTGAGTACTTCATTGGCTTGCATAGTGCCAATAATTCCTGGTAACACACCAAGAACTCCAACCTCAGAGCAATTGGCAACAGACCCTTTTTTAGGTATTATTGGGAAGAGGCATCTATAGCTTGGACCATTGTTATAATTAAAAACTGACACTTGGCCTTCAAACTTATAAATAGCACCATAAACTAGAGGCTTATTGTTTATTACTGCAGCATCATTAATTAGATAGCGTGTTTCAAAATTATCAGTCCCATCCACAATAATGTCGTAATTTTTAAATAACTCTAAAGCATTTTGAGGAGTTAAAGCTTCTTGATAAGTATTGATTTGTATAGTTGGGTTTAAATCCTCTAGACGTTCTTTAGCTGCTAAAGCTTTATTGATTCCTAAAGAGGATGTTCCAAACAATATTTGACGTTGTAAATTTGATACTTCAACAATATCAAAGTCTATAATGCCAAGAGTCCCAACTCCTGCCGCCGCTAAGTATTGTAATACTGGACAACCCAAACCTCCAGCACCAATAACTAATACTTTTGCATTTGATATTTTGTTTTGTCCTTCTGGACCAACATCTGATAAAATGATATGTCTGTTATATCTACTCATAGTTTAACCTCCAGAGAACGGTGGTAATAATGCTATTTCTGGGTTTGTTATTTTGCTGTTATTTGAAACAATTTCATGGTTTTGTGCTACTTTAAAATCTTTCTGTTTTAACGAAGGATATTTATCATAAAGTTCTTCTAAAAGTTCTGATATCAATGTTTTTGAAAACTCAATGGTTTCTTTGTCACAGTTAGTGATTTCTGCTATAAGACCAAAATATTTAATTTGTAATTGCATCAAATTCTTCTTTAGTATTAATATTTATTATAGCTGAGGCTAAATTGTCATCAAGTATTATTGTTTTTGTTTTAAGCTTGGACACAGCAAATCGTACTCTTCTTTCACCTTTGTCTAACAAATCTTTAATGAGTTGTTCACATGTTTTCTTATAAAGGGCAGTTAAAGGCATTGTTTTTTGATAGCTTTTTAACTGAATTACGTCATAATTATTTTCATAATTCTTAATTAATTGCCTTAACACTTCACTGGTAATTAATGGCACATCACAACTAACCACAAGGTTATAATCTGTTTTTGAGCACTGTAACCCTGAGTATATTCCAGCTAAAGGGCCTGCATCTTTAATAACATCTTCAATTCTTTTTATTTCAAATTCATCATGATTAGGATTGTCACTAACTATAACTATGTTCTTAACCAAGGGCTTCATTGCCTCAATAATGTGTTGAATAAAGGTTTTTTCTTTAAGCAATAATGTGGCTTTATCAGTTCCCATTCTGGAACTTTTCCCACCTGCTAAAATGATACCTGTGATGTCGTTTTTACTAATCATTTAAACGAAAATTAGTTTTACAGATGCAATTATCAATACAAAGGCTAAAAGATATCGCAACAACCCATTGTTAAATTTTCTACTTCCATGATAACTTCCTAAAAAGCCACCAACCAAGGCAATTCCAGCTAAAATAAATGAGTCGTAAGCTATATGGACACCACTACTTATTTGACCTACTAGAGCAGAAGCGGAATTTACTAAAATAAATAACGCCGACACTGCGGCAGCTTCTTTCATTTTTCCCCAATGCAATAACAGAATTATAGGAGTTAAAATAATACCACCTCCAATACCAATTAACCCAGAGAAGAAACCAATGATGCCACCTACAATAAGCCCTTGCCAAATTTTTATTTTATTAACTGTATTGATTTCTTTACCAAAAACATTAAGCATCTTTAGAATGGCAAAAATTAAAAGCACGCCTAAAATATTTTTATAAATAGAAGCATCTACTTCTATGGCGCCACCAATAAATGCCATAGGAATGGATGCAACTGCAAAAGACAGAAATAATCTTTTATTGAAAAAACCAGCTTTGTAGTAATGATAAGAAGCAATACCAGCAACAAAGACATTTAATAATAACGCGGTTGGTTTCATAGTTTCTGGGGCAAAAGAAAATAATGCCATGAGTGCCAAATAGCCACTTGCACCACCATGACCAACACTAGCA
Organism: Gaetbulibacter sp. S0825; assembly: GCF_011777505.1. Classification (GTDB taxonomy): domain Bacteria; phylum Bacteroidota; class Bacteroidia; order Flavobacteriales; family Flavobacteriaceae; genus Pontimicrobium. The sequence continues at coordinate 804,401 of NZ_JAATJT010000001.1, forward strand.
TATAAAAACGCAACTATTGGTAATATGAGTAAAAACAACCATATGTGTTCTATATCAAAAATCATGATATAGTTGTTTTTTCATTTCTTGGTCTAAAAAGTCCCAACAGTTTTGATTTATAGTGTCAAAAGCATTAATTAAATTTCTTCCATAATCAGTTAATTCTGCACCACCACCACCTTTACCACCAATACTAGTGGTAACAACTTGCTTTTGTGCTCTCGAATTTAAAGCATCAATTAACGACCACGCTTTTTTATAAGACATTTTTATGGACTTAGCAGCTTTTGATAAAGAACCAGTTTCTTCAATAGCTTTAAGTAACGCGACGCGTCCCTCACCTAGCAAAATATTATCATCAGCTTCAATCCAAATACGGCTTTTTATTTTATACTTCATAGTAATTAGTTTATTGGAAGTAGAATGACATCAACAGTATCATCAATGTTAATTTCAAGAATATTTTCTGGGACATACACTAATGCATTGGCTAAAGCAAAAGTGTGAATCATAGAAGAGTTTTGTCCTTCGAGAATCGCTACTTTGCCATTATTATATATAGCTTTTAAAAATTGAGCCCTATCTCCTCTTTTATTAAAACTTGATGTGGACTTAGCAGTTGTTTTAAGTAATTCAAAATGTTCGTTCCCAGATAAACGTTGTAAAGCCGTATTTACATACACATAAAAACAACTTAAGGCAGAAGCAGGGTTTCCCGGAAGTGCAAACACAAATGCATTTCCTTTTTTTCCGAAAAACAAAGGTTTTCCTGGTTTCTGTTTCACTTTGTAAAAGAGTTGCTCAACACCAATGTCTAGTAATGCCTTCCCTACAAAATCATAATCTCCAACAGAAATTCCTCCAGACACTAAAACCATATCATTATTAGATATGACATTTTGCAATACATTGTAAGTGCTTTGATAATCATCTCCTACAGTCGTAATTTCCACATTCATATAACCTAAACTCCTTAAAGCAGATGACAACATAATAGCATTGCTTTCATAGATTTGACCATATTGAAGAGATTCTCCGGCTTTTGCCAACTCATTTCCTGTGACTACTAAAGCAATGGAAAGGGGTTTGTTAATCATGACCTCAGTAATACCAAGCGATGTTAAAAAACCAATTCCAGCTGGTGTTAATTTAATGCCTTTTTGTAAGGCGATGTCTCCCTCTTTTGTTTGCTCTCCTAAAGGTCTAATGTTGGCGTTTAAGGCAATTGGTTTATTGGCTCTAAGAATTTGTTTCTCTACTGTAACATGCTCTTGAATAATAATAGCATTGGCAGTATCAGGTACTGGAGCACCAGTAAAAATTCTAACAGCTTCACCAGAGTGTAAGGTAGGTTGATGTCCATCGCCAGCCTTTACTTCACCAATAATTTTATAGGTGTTTGATTCATGCATTTTAACTGCATAGCCATCCATAGCAGATTGCCTGAAAGGAGGCATATTGATGGAAGAAAAAACATCTTCTGCTAACGTGAATCCAAGGCAATTATTTATATGCTTTTTCTCACTTGTATTTAAGGGATTGGTATTTTCTTTAACTATTGAAATTGCTTGTTGTATTGATATCATCTTATCGCTATATCTCATCAAATATAACGACAAAAAAAATGACAAGCAAATTATAGTTTTATACCTATACCAATACTAATGTTTGTAGAAAACTGAGAGTCTCCAGAGGGCGTTATGTTGTCATGATAGTAGTCGAAAAGAGTATATAAACTTAAAACCCTACTTAAAGGAACATCAATTTTTAGTTGTTCTAAAACTCTAAAATCTGAAAAATCTTTATATAAAGGTTGGAAGTAAACAGTATTTGTGATGTTTACATTGCTCTCGGCAATAGTAGCCGAAATTGACAAATAGGTGCTATTTCTGTGGTTATATTCTTTTGTGTTGAAAGTGTCACTTTTTTCTTCTTCATACATATAAGCATTACCTAAATACAATCTTACATTTTCTTTAGACACCAATTTAAAACGTAATCCAGCTCCAACTAAGTTTCTTGAGTTAATCGCTAGCAATTGATTATGTTGGCTTTGTACAAAAGTTTCAAACCTAAATAGATTAGATAGTTTTTGATTGTATCGTAAATGTAAAAACCAAGTGTTTTGGAAGTCTTGAGCTTCCGACCGAATTAAATTATAATTTCCTAGCAAGAAATATATTTTCTTAAGGTCTTTGGATTTTACTTGAGTTGAAAGACTGCTTCCGATCCTGTAAATGTAATCTCCGTCATAATTATCATAACTAAATGAAAAATCACTCCTTAAAACAAATCTTATCGAATCTGTTTGCATTCGTTTGGACTCAATATTTACCAGTTGTGCATGAGAAAATGATGTAAATGCTAAAGCAAATACGATTAAAAATTGTTGTTTCATATTGGTTGGTTTATTAATTAAATATAGTTAAATATTAATTTATTAATTTTGACTAACTCAAATCAGTATGTTATGCTTGATAATTTTTGGTTTAATGTTCAATATGGCATTAATCACGTATTGGATATCAATGGTTACGACCATGTACTTTTTTTAATGGTACTTACTGTTCCTTATGTTTTTAAAGATTGGAAACGCGTTCTAATTTTAGTATCTACTTTTACTTTAGGGCACACACTATCACTTGTGTTGGCAGCTTATGATATTGTAAGCATTAATGGTGTTTTAGTGGAGTTTTTGATTCCAGTTACCATATTAATAGTTGCGCTTTACAATATATTTACAGCAGGTAAAAAAGGGAAAGAACAAAAAATAGGAGTCTTGTTTTTATCGACATTGTTTTTTGGAATCGTTCATGGACTTGGATTCGCAAGAGAGTTTAAGATGTTTATGGGAAAATCTGAAGACAAATTAATGCCACTCATAGAGTTTGCATTAGGTATTGAAATAGCACAAGTAATTATAGTTTTTGTTGTACTCTTTTTAGGATTCTTTACTCAAACCATTTTTAGATTTTCAAGGCGCGACTGGATGATGGTACTATCTGCAATTGTAGTAGGTTTAGTAATACCTATACTAATTGAAAGTGATATCTTTTCTTAATTTATGATATTGTTATAAAAGTTTTGTAAAACTTTAACGTTAGTTAGAGTAAGCAGCTATTATATATGTAAAGGAATTCGTTACATTTGATGTTCTATTCTATTTAAAAGAAGATTAAAATAAATTCATGTCAGAGAAAAAACAACTAAAATATGATAAAGCCTACTTACGTATGGCTCAAGAATGGGGGGAACTCTCCTATTGTGAGCGGAAAAAGGTTGGCGCAATTATTGTAAAAGATAGAATGATAATCTCTGACGGTTATAACGGAACGCCAACAGGGTTTGAAAACTTTTGTGAAGATGACAGCGGCTATACAAAATGGTATGTATTACATGCTGAAGCTAACGCCATTTCTAAGGTAGCATCATCTACGCAATCTTGTAAGGGTGGAACATTGTATATCACATTGTCGCCATGTAAAGAATGTAGTAAACTAATACATCAAGCTGGAATTGTTAGGGTAGTTTATAGTAAAGCGTATAAAGATGATTCAGGAATTAGTTTTTTAAAAAAAGCAGGAATTGATGTAAAACATGTTAGCGAATTAAATTAATGAATATCCAAAAAAAATATTTGCCAATAATTATTAGTGCAGCCATTGCATTAGGGATATTTATAGGTGGAAAATTGAGTTTTACCGATAAATCCGACAGACTGTTTACTTCTAATTCTAAAAAAGATAAAATCAACAGGCTCATAGATTATATAGACTACGAGTATGTTGATCAAATAGATACTGATAGTATTGTGGATGTGACCGTAAATCGCATATTAGACAATCTCGATCCGCACTCAACTTATATACCAAAAAAAGATCTCCAAAAAGTAACCGATAATATGAAAGGAGATTTTATAGGTATCGGTGTTAGTTTATATACATATAAAGATTCAGCAACAGTTATTAGAGCTTTAGAAGATGGGCCAAGTAAAAAGGTAGGAATTAAAGGCGGCGATAGAATTGTAGTTGTTGACGGAGATTCAATTTTTGGGCCAAACTGGAGTAACGACGATATTCTAGCCAAGTTAAAGGGAGAAAAAAACACAAAGATAAAACTTAAAGTTTATAGACGAGGCGAGCCAAAATTACTTGATTTTAAAGTAAAATTTAGTGAAGTGCCGCTTAAAAGTGTAGATGCGTCTTATATGTTATCCGATAATTTGGGATATATAAAAGTGAATCGTTTTGCCGAATCGACTTATAAAGAATTTAAAGAAGGGCTTGATAATTTACAAATTCAAGGCGCTACAAAATTAGTTTTAGATCTTAGAGATAATCCTGGAGGCTTTTTGCATATTGCTAAGCAAATCGCTGATGAGTTTTTAGAAGATGATAAACTTATCGTGTTTACAAAAAACAAAAAAGGGAAGATTGAAAATTATTTTGCGACAAAAAAAGGTGATTTTGAAAGTGGAGAAATCTATGTATTAATTAATGAAAACTCAGCCTCGGCAAGTGAGATTATAGCAGGAGCTTTACAAGATAATGATAAAGGGACTATCCTTGGGAGACGCTCTTTTGGTAAAGGCTTAGTTCAACGAGATATGGCTTTAGGTGATGGTAGTGCGGTAAGACTAACAGTATCAAGATATTACACTCCAACTGGACGCTCAATACAACGTAGTTATGAAAATGGAAATGAAGATTATTACCACGAATATTACAAGCGAATAGATAATGGAGAATTATCAGAAGCTAAAAACATAGAGGTAGCCGATTCCTTAAAATTTACAACACCAAATGGGAAAGTGGTTTATGGAGGCGGAGGCATAATTCCTGATGTATTTGTGCCAATTGATAAGAAAATGGAAAATGGTACTATCAATAGAATTATTGGTAGTGGTATGATGAGTTATTTTGTGTTTGAGGATCTAGATAAAGATAGAACGCCTTATCAAAACATGTCTCAAGAAGATTTTGTAAACAATTATATTGTCACAGATAACGATTTGGAACGTTTTACAGAGTATATAAATAGAAGAACACGCTATAAAATTACCTTTGTCGCCTATCGTGAAGAGGTTAAACTATATATAAAAGCTACTCTTGCCGAACAATTGTACGGTACTGAAGCTCACATGCAAGTTTTAAATACGAATGACGCTATGTTGAAAAAAGTTTTTGAGTTAGTAAGTAATAATTAGCCGGTTATTTTATCATGAACCTTAGTATGCTTTCCGTTATTCCACAAGGTAAGAATATCTGTAGCTACATGAGCACCACTGCCAGAAGCTATTGCAAATTGACTTCGCCAACCAGCTAAAGTACCAGTCACATATAGATTTTTAGTAACTAAATGATTTGTGTTTTTTAGCCAAATTTTGTTTTTTTCTTTTTCAGTTCTTGGATGAGGTTCAATGTAATCTTCTAATCCGTTAATGGTAATCAAGTTGGTGTAGCCAACCGCCACGACAACTATTTTAGCTTTGTAATGATTTTTGTTAGTCAAAATTTCAAAATAATTTGAGCTCTTAAAAATCTCGCAAACCTTTTCATTTTCGATTTGTGTAATATGAGGATATAAATCTTTAAGCTGTTTTTTTCCACTCTCTAAGATAAAGGCTCCAGTAGTCCCTGGAGAAATGCCTAAAACATTATTAAACAATGCTGTTTGAAGGTGAGATGTTTTTTGATGGGTAACAATAGCAATTTTTTTATTCAGTACATAAGGTCTATTATTAGCTGACCCCAAAACCAAACCGCACGACATTCCTGCTGCTCCAGCACCAATAATTAAAACATCCAGCATTAGCGTCTCCTTTTTACTTTGGTTTCAATTTTTTTGGAAACCCTTATAATAGCAAGCAATAAAATGGTGCATAAACCTGCCATAACAGTTATTAAAGCGACAGTACTTTTATCTCCAAAAGGATCATTGTAATCTATTTGGGTTAGGTTAAAAATGATTAAACCTAAAGCGATAATACTTAATATATACGTAAAAATTTTCATAATTAAAATAAGACTTTAATATTTGCTGCAAATAATTTAACAGCTATAGCAAGCAGTATAACACCAAATACTTTTCTAATGATATTAATCCCATTTTTACCAATAATGTGCTCAATTTTGACCGATGTTTTTAAAACGGCATAAATCAATATCACATTAATAATAACAGCTACTATTATGTTTTCTAATCTAAATTCAGCTCTTAAAGATAAAAGGGTTGTTAAGCTCCCAGGGCCAGCAATTAATGGAAATGCTAAAGGAAAAATAGAAGCTGTAACACCGCTATCGTTATTGTCTTTATAAAGTGTTACACCTAAAATCATTTCTAATGCTATAAAAAACAAAACAAAGGCACCAGCAACAGCAAAAGAGTTAACATCAATTCCAATTAGTGATAATAGGCTTTTACCTAAAAACAGGAATACTATCATTATAATTCCAGCTATTATCGAAGCCTTTTCACTTTGTATATGCCCAACTTTTTTTCTTAAATCAATGATTATCGGAATATTCCCTATAATATCAATAACAGCGAATAGCACCATGAATGCTGTAAATATTTCTTTAAAATTTAATTGCACAGTTCTATAATTAGAAAATTTGTGCAAAGTTCGTCAATTAAATTGTATTTGTAACAACAAAATATATCAATGTTTAAGGTTTACATTTTGTTGATAATTGCTGCATAAATACCATTATATTTGCAGCATGTTTCAACTAGGTAAGACAATAGTTTCTGAAGATATTATAGAAAAAGACTTCGTATGTAATTTAAATGCATGCAAAGGCGCTTGTTGTATTGATGGTGACGCTGGAGCACCCTTAGAAGCTCATGAATCTTCAATTTTAAAAGATATTTATCCAAAAGTAAAGCCTTTTTTAAGAAAAGAAGGGATTGAGGCCATTGAAGCACAAGGAACTTTTATTAAAACAGAAGAAGGTGAACTAGAAACCCCATTAATAGATGGTGCAGATTGCGCTTACGTTATTTTTGATGAACACAATACTGCTCTCTGTGGCATTGAAGAAGCCTATAATCAAGGAGAAGTTACATGGAAAAAACCAGTTTCTTGTCATTTATACCCAATTCGTGTGAAAGATTATAGTGAATTTTCAGCTGTAAATTATCATCATTGGCACATATGCGATGATGCTTGTCAACTCGGTAAAGAATTACAAGTACCAGTTTACAAATTCGTGAAAGAAGCGCTTATTAGAAAGTTTGGCGAAGATTGGTACGCAGAGCTAGAAAAAGTTGCTAATACCATGACGAAATAGCGTATTATTTTTTAGTTTAAATTGTTTAAAATTTATTCATTTTTTTTTTTAAATTAATTGACTAAAAATAGAATTTCGTGTGAATTTTCTAATTTTTCATTTTCTAAAAATCCCATATTTTATAAGGGTTTCAAAATATTCAAAATTATTAAGTAATTGACAATCAAATAGTTAATATAAATTTTTTGTAAACTCTTTTGTGGGAAAAAAATCACTCGTTGTTAAAAACTTGTTAACATTGTTTATAAAATAACCTTTCGTATTTAAGTGCTTTTTTGAATATTTGTGAGTCCCTAGATTAAGCTAATTTTTATACCTATAATTTTTAAAATTTTCAAACAATTATGTCAAACCAAACAGAGCCCATTTTACAAGAAAACAAAGATCGATTTGTTATTTTTCCTATTCAACATCATGATATTTGGGAATGGTATAAAAAACAGGAAGCTAGTTTTTGGACAGCTGAAGAAATCGACCTTCATCAAGACATAATTGATTGGGATAGTAAACTAAGTGACGACGAACGCTATTTTATAAAGCATATTTTAGCATTTTTTGCAGCGAGTGATGGAATTGTAAATGAAAATTTGGCCGAAAACTTCGTGTCTGAAGTGCAATATACCGAAGCAAAATTCTTTTATGGCTTCCAAATAATGATGGAAAACATTCACTCTGAGGTGTATTCGTTATTAATTGACACTTATGTAAAAGATGAAGCCGAAAAAGACCAGCTTTTTAGAGCTATTGAAGTATTCCCAGCAATCAAAGAAAAGGCAGATTGGGCTTTAAAATGGATTGATTCGCCAAGCTTTGCTGAACGCCTAATTGCATTTGCTGCTGTTGAAGGCATCTTTTTCTCTGGAAGTTTTTGCTCTATTTTTTGGCTTAAAAAACGTGGTTTAATGCCTGGATTAACCTTCTCGAATGAATTAATATCTAGAGACGAAGGGCTTCATTGTGATTTTGCTGTGCATTTACACAATAACCACATGATAAATAAAGTGCCTAAAGAGCGTATCACAAAAATATTGACCAATGCTTTAGATATTGAGCGCTCGTTTATTACAGAGTCGTTACCAGTAAGTTTAATTGGGATGAACGCTAAATTAATGACACAATATTTAGAGTTTGTGACAGATAGATTGTTGGTTGAATTTGAATGTGAAAAAGTTTATAATTCAACAAATCCATTTGATTTCATGGACATGATTTCATTACAAGGAAAAACAAATTTCTTTGAAAAACGCGTGTCTGAATATCAAAAAGCAGGAGTTCTTAACAAAGAAGAAGAAAAAGACAAGTTTAGCTTTGACGCGGACTTTTAATTCATTTTTTTGAATTAAAATCATTCCCAAAAATACAGGGAAAACTAATAATATTTTTAACAAATTAACCAAGCGTTTCTTGAAAACGTAAGTAGAAAGAAACCGCTTTAATTAATTGAAACGAAATACCTAAAACCAACTAATTAATCATTTTTCTGACGAAGTTTCAGAAAACATTAAAGACCTAAAAACGTATGTATGTAGTAAAAAGAGACGGAAGAAAAGAGCCGATGATGTTCGACAAAATCACTGCTAGAGTGAGGAAATTGTGTTATGGATTAAACGAACTTGTCGACCCTGTAAAGGTGGCTATGAGGGTTATTGAAGGGTTATACGATGGAGTAACCACAAGCGAATTGGATAATTTAGCTGCTGAAATTGCCGCTACATTAACCACAGCTCACCCAGATTATGCACGCTTAGCCGCTAGAATTTCTGTTTCTAATTTACACAAAAACACTAAAAAAACGTTTAGCGAAGTAATGCACGATTTATATACCTATGTAAATCCAAGAACAGGTAAAGATGCTCCTTTGCTGTCGGACGAGGTATATAATGTTATTATGGAGAATAAAGAGAAATTAGACTCTACTATTATCTATAATCGTGATTTTGGATATGATTATTTTGGGTTTAAAACATTAGAGCGTTCATATTTATTAAAGCTTAATGGACAAATTGCAGAGCGTCCACAACACATGTTAATGCGTGTTTCTGTAGGGATTCATTTAAACGATTTAGATTCAGCTATTGAAACATACGAGTTGATGTCTAAAAAATATTTTACGCACGCTACACCTACACTTTTTAACTCAGGGACACCTAAACCACAAATGTCATCATGTTTTCTTTTAACAATGAAAGATGACAGTATAGACGGTATTTACGATACACTTAAACAAACTGCTAAAATTTCACAATCAGCAGGAGGTATTGGATTGGCAATACATAATATACGTGCTACGGGAAGTTATATTGCAGGTACAAATGGCACATCTAATGGTATTGTGCCAATGCTACAAGTATTTAACGATACAGCACGTTACGTAGATCAAGGAGGTGGGAAAAGAAAAGGAAGTTTTGCTATGTATATAGAACCATGGCATGCCGATATTTTTGACTTTTTGGATTTAAAGAAAAATCATGGTAAAGAAGAAATGCGCGCACGTGATTTATTCTATGCGATGTGGATTCCAGATTTGTTCATGATACGTGTGCAAGAAGATGGCGAATGGACGTTAATGTGTCCTAACGAATGCCCTGGATTACCAGACACACATAGCGAAGAGTTTGAAGCATTATATACCAAGTACGAAGAAGCAGGAAAAGGACGTAAAACTATTAGAGCACGGGAACTTTGGGAAAAAATCACTGAATCTCAAATTGAAACAGGGACGCCTTACATGCTTTATAAGGATGCTGCTAATAGAAAATCTAACCAAAAGAATTTAGGTACGATTCGTTCGTCTAACTTATGTACCGAGATTATGGAGTATACATCTCCAGATGAGGTTGCAGTTTGTAACCTAGCTTCTATTGCATTGCCAATGTTTATTAAAAATGGAGAATTTGACCATAAAGAGTTATATAGAATTACCAAGCGTGTTACCAAAAACCTTAATAAGGTAATTGATAGAAATTACTATCCTGTTAAAGAAGCTGAAAACTCTAATTTCCGTCATAGGCCAATAGGTCTAGGAGTTCAAGGATTAGCAGATACGTTTATTAAACTACGCTTACCATTTACATGCGATGAAGCTAAAAAGCTAAATCAAGATATTTTTGAAACACTCTATTTTGCTGCAGTAACTGCTAGTATGGAAGAAGCGAAAGAAGATGGGTCTTACCAAACCTATGAAGGCTCTCCAATAAGTAATGGAGAATTCCAACACAACCTTTGGGGAGTTAAAGATGAAGAATTAAGTGGTAATTGGGATTGGGCAAAACTACGTAAGCAAGTTAAAAAACACGGTATTCGTAATTCGTTATTAGTAGCACCAATGCCTACAGCTAGTACGTCACAAATTTTAGGAAACAATGAATGTTTCGAACCATATACATCAAATATTTACACACGTCGTGTATTATCTGGTGAGTTTATTGTAGTAAATAAACACTTGTTAGAGGATTTAGTTGAACTTGGCCTATGGAATGATGCCCTTAAACAAGAAATCATGAGAGCCAACGGTTCTGTACAAGGAATTGATGTTATCCCTCAAGACATCAAGGAGCTTTACAAAACAGTTTGGGAATTGAGTATGAAAGATATTATTGATATGTCTCGTCAAAGAGGCTATTTTATTGATCAGTCTCAGTCACTTAACCTATTTATGGAAGGTGCCACTATGGCAAAATTAACATCAATGCATTTTTACGCTTGGAAGAGTGGTTTAAAAACAGGAATGTATTATTTACGTACGAAGAGTGCTGTAGATGCGATTAAGTTTACGTTGGATAAAAAGAAGAAAGAGCAACCAGTAGAAGCAGAGGCTGTTGTTGAAGTAGCTGTTGCAACTCCAGATGCAACCGAAGAGATTGTTGTGGCCCAACGTAAAGAAAAGGCAGCTAAAACTGCTGTAAAATTTGCACAAGAAACCGAAGTTGAACCAATGTCTGCTGAAGAAATGAAAGCTTTAATTGCCCAAGCTAAAGAAGCTGAAGGAGACGATTGTTTAATGTGCGGTTCTTAATAATTCAATAAATAAATGTTGTTAAAAAGCATCTCGAAAGAGGTGCTTTTTTATTTTTAAAGGATTTGCGTTATTGATAAAAATGAGAAAAAATCAGACAATTTTATTTTTGATTGTTATATTTGAGACAGCTTAAACCTACAATTATGAATATCACTTCACGTAATTTTTTAGTTACACCTCAAATTTATGCTAGCAAGGAGAAACGTTTTGTTAATATGATAATTGATTTTGCTGGATATTATATTTTTTCAATTTTAATAGGAATGGCTGTTGGCTTCATTGCGTTATTAGGTATTGAAGGGCCATTAGATTATTTTTCAAATATAAGTAGAGTTGAAGAGTATATTCTAAACTTAATAATTGGGCTTACTTACTATTTTTTAATGGAAATCTTTTTTCAAAAATCACTCGGAAAATTCATTACCAAAACTATTGTGGTACTGAAAGACGGATCAAAACCTAGTAGTGGAGATATTTTCATTAGAAGCTTATGTAGATATATACCCTTTGAAGCATTTTCTTTTCTAGGAGACCAAGGTAGAGGATGGCATGATTCACTTTCTGAAACTTATGTCGTAGATGAAGTTAAATTCAAAATAAAAAAAGAAACAGAATTGGAATTGGAACTTATTGGAAAACCTTTAGAGTAATAATTTATTCCAAAATATCAGTTCCTAAATAGCCATCATCTTTATTATAATACCAATCACGGTTTTTAGGCATTTTAATACCGTTAACTATAGCTTCTTTGGTTAATAAAATATATTCGCCAGTATCATCTTTTTGGTTGCCACTATCGTCTTGTTTAAAAAACTGATAGATTTCCATAGCATACGTTTCAGGATCAAAATAGAAATACCAAATATCTGTTCCAACGGCTTCATCATAAGTTGCTTTTAGTACTAAATACTCTTTGCCTTTAAATGTTTTCGTTTCAACTATTTTGTCAATATGAGTTCCAGGATCTTTTAATTTCATAGGTAAACCATACAAATAAGTATAGTAGTTTTTATACATATTGGCGCGATCACAACTTAAATTATTTGCTTTTGCGGTTTCTTCATCAATATTTAAATCATCATTTAATCCAATAATACATTCGCCTTTGTTAACAGTATACTTTGTAGTTATTGTATCTCTAGTTGCAGTTAAAGAAAACAGGTCTTCAGGTAGATTAATTAAAATATTACTTAATCTATCGGCACTGTTAGGTGTTTCCATACGTACTTTAAATGCTGCATTAAAAGTATTCCAATTGTTATTTGGATCATGGTAATCAATGGCTTTGTCTAGTAAAATTTCTCCAGTTAGAGGTATTTCTTTGCAGGAAGACAACAACATTGTAATTAAAATACAACTAGCAAATAAGGCTTTCATATATAAATAGTTTTAGTAACATGACTTTTGTCATAACAAGATACTAGTTTTTTAATTTATATTTAATGAAATTTAGTCGACAAAAACTAACAGAATATTATGCAATACGGTTTTACTGAGATACTACAACTGCTAGGGGCGTTGGGTGTATTTCTATTTGGAATGAAAGTTATGAGTGATGCGCTCTTAAAACTTGCAGGGAATAAGATGCGTTCCATTTTAGCAAAAATGACCTCTAATAGATTTTTAGGAATTATTACAGGTTTTTTAATTACCTCAGTAATTCAATCGTCATCTGCCACTACTTTAATGGTAGTAAGTTTTTCAAACGCAGGTTTGTTAACACTAACAGAGTCTATAAGTGTAATAATGGGAGCCAATATAGGTACAACCATTACAGCATGGTTAATTACTATCTTGGGTTTTAAAGTTAGTATGAGTGCCATTGCGTTACCACTTGTTGGATTTGGATTTGCATTTACCTTTGCCAAAAAAGAGAAAACCCAAAACATTGGAAGTTTTATTATAGGGTTTGCGCTTATTTTTATTGGTCTTCAGTTTTTAAAAGAGGCAATGCCTGATATTAAAAACAATCCTGAAATACTTTCATTTCTTTCTAGATATACAGACCTTGGGTATGTATCAATATTGATATTCTTACTTATAGGAACTGTGCTAACGGTTGTAATTCAATCTTCTAGCGCAACAATGGCTTTAACGCTAATTATGACAGCAGAAGGCTGGATACCATTTGAAATGGCAGCCGCTATGGTTTTGGGTGAGAATATTGGAACTACCATAACAGCAAATTTAGCAGCTATAGTTGCAAACTACAGGGCAAAACAAACGGCTAGAGCACATCTAATTTTTAACATTATAGGTGTTATTTGGATGTTGGCATTGTTCTATCCTTTTTTAAAATTTGTGAGTTGGCTGTCCATACAGTTTGGGTCAGATTCACCATATTTAAGCGCAGCAGCAATTCCTGTTGCTATTTCATTATTTCATACAACGTTTAATATTATAAATACTTTTTTATTAGTTTGGTTTGTTAAGCCAATTGCAAAAATTGTCGAAAGAATTATTCCAAAAAGAGCAGATGAGACCAAGACTATTGAAGAGCCTAAGTTTTTAACAAATAATGCACTAAAATATCCTGAAACAGCAATTGCTACTCTAATTAAGGAGTCTAAATATTTGTTTAAAAATGCTGTTTTTGAAATTGTTGCTCATGCATTGAACATTCATAGAGAAGATATTAAATCAGATTTAAAGCTTAAGAAACTTATAAAAAAGTCCAACATTTTGTTTGAAACAGATATTAGAGAACTCTATTCTACAAAAATAAAGCACATCTATGGTGAGATAATAAAATTTGCTACCAAAGCACAAAGTACATTATCATTAACTGAAAATCAGAACAAAGAAATTGCAGAAATAAAAACAGCAAATAGACGAATGGTTGAGGTGATTAAAGATGTAAATGAACTTAGTAGAAATATAGGACTCTATCTCAATTCTGAAAATGAATACATCAAAAAAGAGTATGACAAGCTTAGGAAGAAGGTTGCTAAAGTACTTCGTGTTATCTATTTATTTAGAACAGAAAAAGATAACGATAGATATTATAAGATTCTAAAGAAATTAAAGGAGAAAGCTAGAGAAAATAAGCATACTGATAACCTTGAGATAGATAATTTAATACGTAAGGATTTAATAACAGTCGATATGGCGTCTTCGTTAGTAAACGATAATGATAACGTCAACGATATGGTGAAAAACCTTATTATAGTAGCCGAATTATTATATGGTAAAAAGGATTCTATCTTAGAAAATGACATTAAAAAAGCACCTATGCAATAGGTGCTTTTTTAAGTTAGTTTTTATTATTCACTTTTTTCTGAATCTTTCTCAACGATAACATCGATATCATCTGGAAGCGTTGCAGGCCTTACAGTAATATCATAAGCATCATGGTATTCTTCTAATAGATTCATTGTTGCATTCATTAAATCTTTGGTTTCAATTAAAACACTAAAATATAATGTTGTGTTTTTTGGACTTGATTCCTCTGTTCTTGTTCTTTTAACTTGTTTTTGAATCTTATCTTTAACTAAATCATAAACCTCTTTCTTTTCATTTATGATGGCTCCAATTTCTTCAAAAGAACCAGCTTTGAAAGCTTTTTCGGTATCACTAAATAAAATTTCTAGTTTATCATCAATTTCTTTTAGTTCTCTAACTTGGTTGAATTTAAGCTTTTTGTGATTATTATTAATATGTTTATGACATACTTTAGAAATGTATTCTAAAGATTGTGACATGTCTTGTAGATGACTTAAAATATTGATATAGAAACCACTCGCTTCTACACTAGATTCATCTAAATTCTTAATAAAATAGAAAATATTATCTCTTAAGTCGTCAACCTCGGCAGTTAATTTAACCACTTGACCTTTACTCTTTTTAAGTAGTGCTAAATCTTGTCTTGCAAGTCCTACTATTGCGTTAGAATAAATTCTGTTAGTACGTTTTACTACTTTAGAAATGTTTTTAGCACTTTCTTGAATAACACCTTGAACAGAGCTGCTTTCTGCTCTTGTTAAACTATCTTCAGCCTTTACTTCCTTACTTTTTTTGTTATGAGATATATAGTTTCTAATAATTAACCCAAATGCCGCAATAAGTAATAGAGGAAACATTAGAGGTAAATTTAAATTTAAAAGATAGGCAACTAAAGCTGAAGCAGTAAAGGCAATTAATGCTGTTCCGAACCAACCACCAATAACATTCAATACTCCAGCTACTCTATAGACAGCACTTTCTGCTCCCCAAGCTCTATCTGCTAGAGACGTACCCATCGCAACCATAAAGGTTACATAAGTTGTGGAGAGTGGTAATTTATAAGATGTAGCAATTGAAATTAATACAGCCGCAACCATTAAGTTTACAGCAGCTCTAACTAAATCAAAGGCAGGTAATTCATGTACTTTATCTTTAGATAATTTTATAACTGGAACTTCAAACTGTTTTTCAATTTTAGCTTGCATAGACCCAGGTAAAACATAATCTAAAACTTGTTGAGCACCCATTGCTAATCTTACAAAACCACGTGACAAAGAATTAGGTTGAAAACGTTCTTTTGTTTCTCCTTGACTAGATAAATCTAAAGATGTTTTTACAACGCCCTTTGCTTTGGTTGAAAACCATAAAGTCAATACCATTATCATACCAGCTGCAAATAATAGCAAGTTATTAGTTGGTACTTTTTCTGCTAATACATCCATTGGGAATTCTGCAGCAGGTAGGCCTGAGGCAGACCATTCTATAAATGCATTATATGCAGCAACAGGAACACCAATAAAGTTTACTAAATCGTTACCTGCAAAGGCGAGAGCTAAAGCAAAGGTTCCAACAATAATAATAAGTTTATAAATATTAGTTTTAGCAAAAGCTATTAAGGCATAAGATAATAATGACCAAAAAACAGCACTTATTAAAACTATAGGTATTACTTGTGTTTCTAGAAAGTTTGCCATTGTACCACCACCAAGAATATCAAAAGACTCTTTTGCGTATGACGTCCCTTTTAACCCTTTCATAAAAATGAAATAAGTAATAGCAGTTAGAGCAATACCACCAAATAAAGCACCAACCCATTGCGCTTTCTTTTCAAAATCGTAAGACAATAGCACTCTTGAAAACCATTGTACTACGGCACCAATGGAGAATGCGACGACTACCGAGAGCAGTATTCCTAAGATAATTTGAGTTGCTTTGGATGTGTTTATATAGTTAATAACATCGGAAAAACTTCCGCCATCATGACCAATTTTTATTAATGCCATGGCAACAGCCGCACCCAATAGTTCAAAAACTATTGAAACCGTAGTTGATGTTGGCATCCCAACTGTATTAAAAAAGTCAAGTAAGAGTATATCTGTTATCATTACTGCCATGAAAATAATCATGATCTCACCAAACATAAATTCTCCGGGGTTAAAAATCCCTTTTCTAGCAACCTCCATCATACCACTAGAAAACACGGCTCCAACCGCTACACCAATACTGGCGACAATCATAATGGTTTTAAATGAAATAGCTTTTGAACCTATAGCAGAATTCAAAAAATTCACAGCATCATTACTTACACCTACTACTAAGTCTGCGATTGCTAAAATAGCAAGAGCAATGATCATAAAAAGATAAATATTATCCATAATTTAGTTATAATTAGCCTGCAAATATCTTTAGTGTTTTGCAGTAAAATGTTACGTTAATGTTATGTTTTTAAAAATGTAAGTCAAAACCGAGCCTAAAAGTAATATTGTCTTCATTCCCATCAAGAGTTGTATAACTAATATCAGATTGTACCTTTAATTTATGACCAACAACGAATTTGTTAACACCAATTGTATATTGCTCTGTTGGTAAGGCACCAGTAATACTTTCATAATTTATAGTTGTAAAACGTGCAGCGATTTCGTAGTTGCTTTTAAATAAATAACCTGCCTGCAAGTTCAAAGCATTACCTGTTAAAACAATGTCTCCTGTTGGTGTAGTTCCGTCTAATTCTGTAGCAATTTCATCATCTGCTGTACGTTTTGCATATTCACCCATAAATGAAAAACCATCGTATTTAAACATGGCATCTGCAAAAATGGTAGTTTGATCCGTTTCATATAAAGAACCATCAGCTCTCATCATATAATCACCAGCAAACCCTCTTTCCCTAACGGCATTTTCGTTATAATTATAGGTGAAACCAAGCATTAGTTTTGGTTTCTCTTCACGCTTTAAATCAGATTGACTGTAATCTCCTTTAGATATAAATGTTCCTAATGGCAAAAACTCTAATCGAGCCGTATATTGCAAGCCCCCTTCATTTCCTTCGGTGACGTTACGACCTTCACCCTGAGATACTGAAAACTTTTCACGCATTAAAAAATCACCACCTAAGTTTGTTTTGTGACGTAATTGAATACCTAAATCGCGATCTATATTAAAACGACTGTTTAATAAGGAACGATCTATTAATTGAAGATTAGCAGAAGACACCACACGCTCTACATTACCAGGGAGTTTTGTTTGTCCAGCCCATAATTCCCAATTTTCAGCAAAATTCCACATAATAACCGCATCTAGAATATATCTTGGAGTATTTCTATTAAATTGATTGGCGCCTGAAATATCTCTATTTGACAACCCTAATTCTAATTTATACTTAAGTTTAGGTGTAAAGGCATAACCATCAAATTTTAAACGTGCTCTACGTACAATAAAATTATGCTCTGGGCTACCATATTGATTACCATCATGATCCCAAGATGACATTGAGCGAACTTGGAACCTAGGCGCAAATTTTACGCTAAAAGAGCTGTCTTTTGCAACAAAGTTAATTAAGCCTTTTCCGAATGAAGTATCACTAATCTCTTGAGCGCTTAGAGATGTTAGCGCTAGAAAACTGATAGCAATTATTGTAATTTTAAGTTTCATAATCTGTTAATAGTTTTTGTCGTTACAAATAACTATAACCAATGTTAACTTAATGTTTCCAAATCATTACTTTATGAATAAAAAAGACTGCCTTGGCCAAAGGCAGTCATTAGAATTCATGATAATGTAGTCGACAAAAACTAATAGATTATATGAAATACTAAAATAATTTGTCTTAAGACATTGCAAATATGCAACTTCAACATCATGTTAGTGTAATGACAACATTAATTAAATATTAAGAATTTTAGATTAGTATTAATAATTCAAATAATTGATAATCAGTATTTTAAAATTATAATGTTAATTTAACGTTAAGTAGATGTTGTTTTAATGTTAATAATAATATATATTGGTATTAGAATGTAAAACCCATAATTATGAAGAAAACAATTTTTTTATTGGCTTTTTTAATTTGTGCGGTGTCTTTTGGACAACAAAAGAGAGATTTAAAACTTAATGAAAACACTAATTTAATTGATGTAACATACTATCATGACAATGGAGTTATAAGTCAAACAGGAGCTTATACTTTAGATGGTAAATTACAAGGTGAGTGGTTAAGTTTTAACACGCAAGGTAAAAAGACAGTTTTGGCAAATTATGATAATGGGAAAAAAGTCGGCAAATGGTTTTATTGGAATAATGAAACTTTAAAAGAAGTAGATTATAATGAGAATGTTATTGCAGATGTTACTGTTTGGGAGAATGCTAGTTCATTAGCATTTAGAAAAAATTAGTAAGCAAATGTTTAAATAATATAAAAGCATCCTAAATAGGATGCTTTTTTATTAAAAGACTAATTTAAAATAAGCAACTTTTTAATTTTTCCAAGTCCAACTTGAAATGTCAATTTGAGTTCCTGTAGAATAATCTGTTGCAGGGTTAGCATCAACCCCATCTATTTGTACATTGACTAAAGGGCCATCATCTTTCATATCAATATTCATGTCGTAACCACTTAAGTATAGGTTAGTAATTGTTGCACCAGATTGTTTTTTAAATTGTAAAGCAGTTCCACCGACTGTTGAAATAGCTGTTACGTTTACAAACTGTGGATTGTTATTTATTTTATCACCTTCAAAGGCAGTTGAAAAACCAGCAATTGTATGATAAATATAAGTGTTGGTTACTGTTCCGTCCCAGCCTTCTGTCCAGTCAACTGAATCATCTTCATTATTTTGTAAGTATATATTTGTAGCAGAAACTGTTCCGCCGAAAAATTCAACACCATCATCAGCACCATTAATTACTGAGATATTCTCTATAGTTGTTCCAGAACCAACAGCATAAAGAGATATTCCATTGTATTGAGATTCTGAGTTAATTTGTGCTCCAGTTCCTTTTATGACTAAGTAGGTAATTGATCCTGAACTATCATTATCTGTAGTCCCTCCATATATAAATCCGCCAACTTCGGCTTCGGCATCTATGCCTGCTGTAGTAGTTGCTTTACCACAAATGGTTAATCCACCCCAATCTCCAGGATTAGCATTTGCCGAAGAAATTACTACTGGATTATCAGATGTACCTTGAATGTCAATTTCGCCTCCCTGTAACACCGCAATGTAAACACCAGTTCCACCATCTCTGGCAGTTATTTTTGTTCCAGCAGGAATTGTTAATTTTCCACCATCTTGAACGATATATGATGAGTTAAGCACATAATTAATGTTAGCATCTAAAGTAAACTCACCAGTTACAGTACCTTGTAATAAGTTATCGCCTAAAGTTAGATCTGTATCTACCCAAGGGAAATCCTGAGCGGTTGTTGTTGGAGTATTTGTATAGTTTAAGTTAGGGTCTGCAGTTTCCCCATCTATAATAACATTGTCTAATGGGCCATCATCCTTCATATCGATAGATACATCATATCCAGTAAGAGATAATCCTGTAATAGTTGCTCCAGACTGTTTTTTGAATTGCAATGCAGTTCCACCAACTGTTGAAATAGCAGTGATATTATTGAACTTTGGGTTGTTGTTATCTTTATCACCTTCAAAAACAGTTGAAAAACCTGAAACAGTATGAGAAATAAAGGCATTATCAACAGTGCCGCTCCATCCTTCAGTCCAATCTATAGAATCATCATCGTTATTTTCTAGGTATAAATTTGAGGCATTAACTGTTCCTCCAAAAAACTCTACACCATCATCCGAACCGTTAATTACTG
Organism: Gaetbulibacter sp. S0825; assembly: GCF_011777505.1. Taxonomy (GTDB): domain Bacteria; phylum Bacteroidota; class Bacteroidia; order Flavobacteriales; family Flavobacteriaceae; genus Pontimicrobium. Next base: position 824,757 of record NZ_JAATJT010000001.1, read on the forward strand.
CAATATTATCTATAAGTGTTCCTGAACCAACAGCATAAAAGGATACACCATTGTATTGCGATTCAGGGTTAATTTGAGCTCCTGTACCAACAATTTGTAAATATCTAATAATACCTGAGCTATCAGTATCGTCTGTCCCGCCATATAAGAAGCCACCAACTTCAGCTTCAGCATCTATGCCTGCTGTAGTTGTTGCTTTACCACAAATAGTTAATCCTCCCCAATCTCCAGGATTCCCATTTACCGAAGACATTACAACTGGATTACTAGGATTACCATTGATATTTATTTGACCTCCTTTTAATATAGCAAGGTACACATCTGTTCCTCCATTACCGGCAACAATTCTTGTCCCAGCTGGAATATTTAATACAGCACCTTTGTCTATTATAAACTGACCAGTTAAGCTATATTGTGTTGTAGAAGAAAGTGTAAAACTTTCTTTTAAAGTTCCATTCATGACTCCAGCATTTAAATTTTCTATTACTTGTGCTTCTACTGGAATTATTGGATCTGGATCATCACTACTACTACAGCTATTTAAGAATAATGATGTAGCTACTACTGTTAAACTAAATAATTTTACGCTTAATTTTTTCATTTTTGTTTATTATTTATTGTTGCTCAAAGAAAGAGATTGAACCTTTTTTTTACTTTAATTGAATATTAAACATAGGTTACTTTTTTACTGAAAAATGAGTGTTATGTTATCTGAAAGTTAATTAGAAACTATACCTTAGGCTTAGGTTGAATTGGCTCCCTTTTTTATAAGAACTTACGACCTCATTAGTAGTTACTTGAGTATTTATATTCCTAATCATTTGGGTTTGTTCAATTGCAGGATTTAATAAGTTTTTACCAACAAGTTTTATTTGCCAGTTTTTTGATAGTTTCTTACTCATAACCAAGTCCATTGTAAAGAATCCCTTCTCAATGATTTCATCATTAAATAGAATATCACTATTGGCGAAATCTTCAGGAGACCCTAAAGCGAAAACCTTATCTGAGGAATAATTACTAGTTAAGTTAGCTGTAAATTCATTTTCTTTTTGGTTATTATAGCCAAGGGATGCATTAAGAATGAGATCGGAAGCTCCTTGAAGATTAGATCCTTTTACATTTTTATATTGAAACTCTTCTAACAAATCTTGATTGAACCACATTTTAGTGATATTGGCGTTAAAATCTAAGATGTTTTTTTCATCTTCGTTCTCTACAAGATTGATTCTAGACTCAAGCTCTATTCCAAATACATCTGCTTTATTTCCTGTATTGAAGTATTGAAAAATACCCGAAGACCCTCTTGTTTGTGCAAGGTTGATAGGGTTATTGATTTTCTTATAAAAGGTAGTGGCAGAGAGCAGTTCACTTGAGCTTGGGAAAAATTCCCATTTTAGATCCATATTTAACACATCTGATTTTTCTAAATCTGGATTTCCTCTAGTTACTCGACCAGTTGGCGATACATATTCAAAAGGTGCTAACTCTTTAAACTCAGGTAAAGTTTGCGTTAAACTTGTTGCAAAACGTAAAGAGTTTCTATCATTTAACTCATATTTGATATTGACACTTGGAAATATTTGGTTATAATCTTTTTTAATTGACCCAACACGACCAACATAATTTGCAACATCCCAAAGCACTTCTATTTTATCTTGTTCATAACGAAGACCAAGATTTCCAGATAATTTTTTGTTGATGCCAAAATCAACACTTGCAAAACCAGCATAAATTTTTAAATCGGCATTATATCTATCTGGATTTCTTTGTCTTAGTACAAGCCCATTGTTAAAATTACTATCAGTAAACGTGAGTGAAAAATTATCTACCGATGGCACTTGAAAACCTCTTGCTCTTACACCAATAAATAAGGAATTGAATTTTCTTTCTTTTTGACGAAAATCTCCTCCAAAATTTAATCTAAAAGGTTTTACTTCTTCATCATCTAGAGCGCCAAACTCTAGTTGGTCTTTTATATAACCATTGTATTCTGTATCCTCAATTTTTTGACTTGTTTTTCTTTGCTGGAAGTCTCCAACATGAGCATATTGCACAGTACTTTCATCTAAAATATTGGCTTCGTTTCTAATTCTATTAGGTTCTTCAGCTAATACAAAGTTATAGCCAACAGCCCATTTTAGCTTGTGGGTTTCACTAAAATTGTGAGTCCCCAAAAGTTGATTAACAAAAACCGTTGTTTGTTTAAAATTTTGGTCTCTAACAAAAGCACCATCCTCTTGAGGGTCTTGATCAAAAACATAGCTCAATCCGTTTCTTCCTTGCTCGTAAACGTTATCAATCCCTTTATTTATTGCCAGAAAATTATATGAAATGCGGTTGTTTTCATTAATTTTTAGATTAGTATTAATATAACCTGTAGCGTTAATTTTGGTTGAATAAGATTCTGTATCTGTAAACTCGTTATCTAAAATATTGGCTCTGTAACTTCTAAAAATACCTTCTTCATATTCTAAACTTTTTGAATATGATCCAGCGGCAAATATTGATAAATTTTTACCAAAAAGAGATACCTTATGCCCTCCAGACAATGATAGACCATAATTGGCAGATCTCCCTTGACTAAGAGGATCCCAGCCTTGTCTTGTAATAAGGTCAACAACAGCATATTGCTTTTCATGAAAGCCTAATGTTACATCTTTACTGATGATACTTTTTTTGAAATCACCATCAAGAGCTAAAACATTCGAGTTTACGCCTGAACTTAACCCAATTGAAAATCCTTTGGAAGAGTATTCCTTAGAAACAATATCAACATTTCCTGAAGCTTGATCACCATAACTACTTGTTGTATATGTTTTGCTAATACCTATATTTTGAATTAAGTCTGTAGTAAATAATTCTAAATCAATATTTTTATTGTTCACATCATCTGATGGTATTGGCAACCCATTCATACTAGTAGATAAATACCGATCACCAAGCCCACGAATATAAATATCGCCAGAACCTTCACTTTTTGTAACTCCAGAAATTTTAGTAGTAGCGCCAGCTGCATCAGAGACACCAATTTTAGACAGCCTTTCTGCTCCAATACTTTCTTTAATCTCAAGAGCTTTTTTCTGTTCTAATAACAGAGCTACTTCACTTTCTCTTTTAGTGGTTGTAGTAATTAAAACCTCATCTAGAGAAGCTGTACTTGCAGCCATTGTTACATTTACTTCGGTTTCTTTACCTGCTTCAACCGTAACTGTTACTTCTTTTGTTTCGTAACCCACGAAACTAAATTGTAATGTGTAACTTCCAGGAGACAGGTTTTCAAAAACATATAGACCATCAAAATCTGATGTTGTTCCAGTTATGGTGCCTTTAATTAAAATATTTGCAAAAGGTAGAGGGTCATTATTGTACTCTTTGTCTGTTAATTTTCCAACAATTGAACCAGTATTTTGAGCAAACAAGGTGGTTGCCGAAAACATTAAAAATAATAGTGTGATAATTCTCATCAGTTTTTGTACTTTTTTATTGCTGCAAAGAAACTCACCCATTGTAAAGTAGTGGTTAATCGTAGGTTAAAGCTCAGTAACAAAAGGGTTATGTTATTGTTACCGAATAGTCAATTCTTAATTATTTGAAAACAATTATTTAACATTGAAAATATGTATCTTACAGCCTCAAATTTTGAACTATGAATTGGGAACAATTACTCTCTTTAAAACGACATGGCGATACAAATAAGCGACTAAGAAAAGAGCAAGATGAAACTCGTCTTGGCTTTGAAGTTGATTATGATCGTATTATTTTTTCTTCTGAATTTAGAAGCCTACAAGATAAAACACAAGTCATTCCTCTATCCCAAACAGATTTTGTGCACACTCGCCTAACACATAGTTTAGAAGTAAGTGTTGTTGGTCGTTCTTTGGGAAGGCAAGTTGGATTGAGAGTTCTTGAAAAACACCCTCATTTACAAGAAATTCATTGTTATCAAGCCAATGATTTTGGTGCTATTGTAGCTTCGGCAGCATTAGCACATGATATAGGGAATCCGCCTTTTGGGCATTCAGGTGAAAAAGCCATTGGACAATATTTTTCTAAAGGAAATGGTTTAGTCTTTAAAGATCAATTATCTGCAAAAGAGTATCAAGATTTATGTGATTTTGAAGGTAATGCTAATGGGTTTAAAATTGCAACTCAATCTAGAGAAGGTAGAGAAGGAGGACTTCGTTTAAGCTATGCTACTTTAGGGGCTTTTACAAAATATCCTAAAGAATCATTGCCTAAAAAAGCAACCAAACATATTGCCGATAAAAAATATGGTTTTTTTCAGAGTGAAAAAGAAAACTTTTTGGATGTAGCTAATGAGCTAGGATTAAAAGTAACTAGAGCAGGTAATGATATTAGTTTTGCAAGACATCCTTTAGCATTTTTAGTGGAAGCTGCCGATGATATTTGCTATACAATTATTGACTTTGAAGATGGGATTAATCTTGGATTAATTCCTGAGGAGTTTGCCTTGGAATATTTGTCTAAAATAATTAGAAACACGATTAAACCTGAAAATTATTATGCACTTTCAACTAGAGAAGATCGAGTAGGATATTTACGAGCTTTGGCTATTGGGACTCTTATAAATGAAGCAGTAGATATTTTTATGAAGCACGAAGAAGCCATTTTAAAAGGTGATTTTGATTGTGCCTTATTAGATAAAAGCAAGTATGAAGCACAAATAAACGATATTATTAAACTCAGCGTTGAAAATATTTACCAATCGAAAGAAGTTATTGAAAAAGAAATTTCAGGGTATGAGGTTATCACTAAACTTTTAGACACCTATATTTCTGCAGTAAATAATTGCTATGAAAATCATGCATCCAATTACGATAAATTAATTCTAAAAACGCTTCCTAGTTCTGTTAAAGCTAATGACGATAAACTCTATAACAGGGTGTTGAGTGTATGCCATTACATATCATTATTGTCGGACAGTAATGCCATTTTAACTTATAAAAAACTAATGGGGATGACGTTATAGTGTATTAACTATAGCGTTTCGTATGCCTTCAGCATCTAAACTAATATCCTTTTGTAGCTCTTGGATTTTACCATGTTCAATAAACTCATCAGGAATTCCAATGATTTTTACGGTATTTGTGTAACAGTTTTTTGATGCAAATTCTAATATCTCACTTCCAAGCCCACCTTTAATAGTGCCATCTTCAATAGTGATAATTGCTCGATAGCTTTTGAATATTTGATGTAGTAAGTTTTCATCTATTGGTTTAAGAAACCTCATATCGTAATGTGAGACATCTAAACTCTCAATAGCTTCGGAAACGTTTTTAGCAATGGTTCCTAAGCTTAAAACAGCAATATCTTTACCTTTTTTTAATAATTCTCCTATTCCAATGTCTATCTTAACAAATGGTTGTTTCCAATCTTCAATATGGCCATTCCCACGAGGATATCTTATGGCAATTGGCAACTTTAACCCAAGCTGAGAAGTGTACATGATGTTACGCAACTCAACCTCATTTCTAGGTGCAAAAACAATAAGGTTTGGAATACATCTTAAATAAGCTAAATCAAAAACCCCATGGTGTGTTGCGCCATCTTCACCAACTAAACCTGCACGATCTAAACAAAAAATCACAGGCAATTTTTGCAAAGCTACATCATGTATTACTTGATCATAGGCACGTTGTAAAAACGTTGAATAAATATTACAAAAAGAAACAAGTCCTTGCGTTGCCATTCCTGCAGCAAGAGTGACTGCATGTTGTTCGGCGATTCCAACATCAAAAGCTCTTTCCGGATAAATATCCATCATGTATTTAAGTGAGCTTCCCGTTGGCATTGCAGGTGTAATTCCTATAATGTTTTTATTTTTTTCAGCTAGCTCAACAATAGTAAGACCAAAAACATCTTGAAACTTTGTAAACTTTGAAGGCTCTTTTAAAATTAAGTCTCCAGTAGAAGCATTAAATTTCCCAGGAGCATGATAAGTTACTTGGTTTTCTTCGGCTTGTTTTAGTCCTTTACCTTTTTTGGTAATAATATGTAGTAGCTTTGGACCCTTAACTGTTTTTAGTCGTTCTAATTCTACAACAAGTTTATCAATATCATGACCATCAATAGGTCCAGAATAATCAAAATTCAAGGCTTCGAAAATATTATCCTGCTTTTGAGTCCCTTTTTTAACGTTGGTTAAATATTGTTTCAAGGCACCAACACTTGGGTCTATGCCAATAGCATTATCGTTTAAAATCACTAGAAGGTTAGCGTCTGTAACGCCTGCATGATTTAAGCCTTCAAAGGCCATTCCACTTGCAATGGATGCATCGCCAATAACAGCAATATGTTGTTTATTTTCACCTTTTAACTTTGAGGCAATTGCCATTCCTAAAGCTGCAGAAATAGACGTAGAAGAATGACCAACGCCAAAGTTGTCATATACACTTTCATCACGTTTAGGAAAACCACTAATGCCTTTAAATTGTCTATTGGTATTAAATATATCTTTTCTTCCAGTTAAAATTTTATGACCATACGCTTGATGTCCAACATCCCAAATCAACAAATCTTCAGGAGTGTTAAATACATAATGTAGTGCTATAGTGAGCTCGACCACACCTAAACTTGCTCCTAGATGACCCTCTTTAGTGGCTACAATATTAATGATGAAATCACGCAATTCTTTTGCAAGTTGAGGTAAGTCACCTTGTTTAAGTTGACGTAATTCTTTAGGTGAGTTTATGTGATTTAATAATTTGCTCATTAGTTTACAAATGTACAAGATGAAATTGTATTTTTACGCTTATGGAGAACCCTTTTGATGATACTTATTTTATGAAAAAAGCCCTTCAGGAGGCTGAAGTTGCTTTTGATAAAGGAGAAATTCCAGTTGGTGCTATTATTGTGGTTGATAATAGGGTCATAGCTCGTGCGCACAATCTTACCGAATTGCTTAATGATGTAACCGCCCATGCCGAAATGCAAGCCATAACAGCTGCAGCTAATTTTTTAGGAGGAAAGTATTTGCATAACTGCACATTGTATGTCACTTTAGAACCTTGCCAAATGTGTGCTGGCGCATTGTATTGGAGTCAGATTAGCAATATTGTTTATGGTGCTAAAGATGAAAAAAGAGGTTGTGGTATTATGGGAACTCAGTTACATCCAAAAACTAAAATTAAGGGAGGTATTCTTGCTGATGAATCTTCCAGTTTGATGAAACAGTTTTTTATTAAGCGGCGAAATTTGAATTGAAGTAAGAATTAATTCTTTATTTCTGATTTTCACGCATCTTGTCTATATTTTCTTTTGTTAACATATAATCTTCTACTTTTTTGTCTTTCCATCTATAATAAGAAAATAATGGGAATACTATAAAGAATAAGCCAACAACTCCAAATCCAATTAATTTTTTAGAGTAGTCTAAATCAAAAAAGTAGCCAGCTATTATGCTTGCTAGTGATGCTATAAAAAAAAGCCAGATTACATATTTCATGAGGTAAAATTAATTAATTCGCGTCTATACGCGGTTAATAATTTTGATTTTGACACAAACCCTAGATATGTTCCTTGTTTAATTACAGGAAGATTCCAAGCACCAGACGTTTGAAATTTCTTCATGACTTGTTTCATCGAATCGTTTTCATAATCGATAAATTCTGGTGGGTTGCTCATAAATGTTTGAACAGAAGTTGTTTCGTATAATGATTGGTCGAACATGACGGTTCTAATATCATCCAGTAAAATAATACCAACCAAAACATGAGATTCATCTACGACAGGAAAGAGATTTCGACTAGATTTTGAAACGCCATTTTTAAGCATATCGCCCAAAGACATTTCAGGATGAAGTACTATAAAATCTTTTTCTATGACGCTATCTAGACTCATTAAAGTTAAAACACTCTGGTCTTTATTATGTGTTAAGAGCGCACCTTTTTCAGCTAATTCTTTGGTGTAGATTGTATGCTCCACAGCATTTTTTGTAATTATGAACGACATTGAAACGGTTATCATTAATGGGATAAATAGCTCGTAACCTCCAGTAATTTCAGCTATTAAGAAAATAGCAGTCAATGGTGCATGTAAAACCCCAGCAATTAAACCAGCCATCCCAACTAATGTAAAATTTGCTTCAGATACCTGAAAATCTAATCCTAAATTGTTAATAATTTTTGCAACCACATTTCCTAGAGCGCTACCCATAACCAATGTAGGAATAATGATTCCACCAACTCCTCCAGCGGCAAGTGTTGTGGTCATTGCTATAGCCTTAAAAACAGTAATGCCAATAAGTAATGCAATAACCACCCAAATATTATCTAGATAACTATCAAAAGGTGTTTTCCCTAAAGCACCAAGGTCATTACCAGTCATTAAATCGTTAATGAACCCAAATCCTTCACCATACAAGGGTGGAATAAAATAGAGCATAACACCAATAATTAAACCGCCAAAAAGTAATTTTTTACGTCTTGTATTAAAGCGATTAAAAAAAGTGTTTATAGCAAAATATATTTTTGAAAAATAAATAGAAGCAATCCCAGTTCCTATTCCTAAAATAATATAAAAAAACGTATCGTTTATGGCAAATTTATCAGATACAGTAAAGTTGAAAATAGTATCATCACCTACAAAAAAATAAGAAGTTAATACTGAAGAAACAGAGGCTATTAATAAAGGTAATAACGAAGCAAATGTTAAGTCTAAACTAAAAACCTCGATTGCAAAAATAATAGCAGCAATAGGTGACTTAAAAATTGAAGCTATAGCTCCAGCTGCTGCACAACCAATTAAGAGTGTTCGTGTTTTTCTATCGATATGAAACAGCTGTCCAATATTAGAGCTTATTGCAGAAGCAGAAGCAATTGCTGGTCCCAGTAATCCAACCGAACCACCAAACCCAACTGTTAATGGTGCCGTTATTAAAGGGTAATATATTTTATTTCGGTTAAGTAAACCGCTTTTTTTTGATAACGAAAAGAGTATTGAAGGTATAGCATGTTCGATTGGTTTCTTAGACACAAATCTTACAAAAAGATACACCAAAAATAGTCCAATTGTTGGTAAAATGAAGTATAAATACTCTTTAGATAGAATAATACTTTGCTCTAAAAACCACTCAATAGAGTAGGTAATGTTTTTAATAGTCACCGAGACCAATCCTGCTAATAAACCAATAAGCATACTTAATAGGAAAACAAAATTTTTGTGCGATATGTATTTGTATCGCCAAAGAAGTACTCTTGCAAGTAAGGTATTGTTTGCCATAATTAAAGCTAATAAAAAATCCCGCTACTATGCAGGATTTTTTATTTATGATTTTAAATTAAGTTTTAAACTCAATTCTTTTAGTTGGTCATCATCAATTGGTGCGGGAGCATCAATCATGACGTCTCGACCAGAATTGTTTTTAGGAAATGCAATAAAGTCTCTAATAGTTTCTTGCCCACCTAAAATCGCTACTAATCTATCTAGTCCAAAGGCAATACCACCATGGGGTGGTGCACCAAATTCAAAAGCATTCATTAAAAATCCAAATTGCGCTTTAGCTTCTTTTTTAGTGAATCCTAAATGGTCGAACATTAAAGATTGCGTTTCTTTATCGTGAATTCTAATTGAGCCACCACCAATTTCGTTTCCATTTAGAACTAAGTCGTATGCATTTGCTTTAACATCTCCAGGATTGGTGTCCAATAACTCAATTTGCCCAGGTTTTGGTGATGTAAATGGATGATGCATGGCGTGGTAACGTTGTGTGTCTTCGTCCCACTCTAACAATGGAAAATCAATCACCCAAAGAGGTGCAAATTCGTTAGATTTTCTTAGCCCTAGCTGTTCAGCCAACTCCATTCTAAGTGCACTTAATTGTGCTCTTACTTTATTGGTATTCCCTGACAATACACAAATTAAATCGCCTGCTTTTGCATTAGTAGCTTCTGCCCATTTTGCTAAATCATCTTGGTCGTAAAACTTATCGACGGATGATTTATAAGTACCATCGTCGTTGCAGCGAACATATACCATCCCTAGAGCACCGACTTGAGGGCGTTTTACCCAATCAATTAATTTATCGATGTCTTTTCTTGAATATGAATTTCCGCCAGGAACAGCAATCCCAACCACTAATTCAGCTGAATTGAAGACATTAAAATCTTTATGTTGCGCAACGCCATTTAGCTCGCCAAATTCCATCCCAAAACGAATGTCTGGTTTGTCATTTCCGTAGCGTTTCATTGCTTCGTCGAATGTCATTCTAGGGAAATCAGCTATTTCTACACCATGAATTTCTTTAATTAAATGACGAGTTAATCCTTCAAAGGTATTTAAGATATCTTCTTGCTCAACAAATGCCATTTCACAGTCTATTTGTGTGAATTCTGGTTGTCTATCGGCTCGCAAATCTTCATCTCTAAAACACTTTACAATTTGAAAGTATTTGTCCATACCACCAACCATGAGCAATTGCTTGAAGGTTTGTGGTGATTGTGGAAGCGCATAAAACTGTCCTTCATTCATTCTTGAAGGCACCACAAAATCTCTAGCACCTTCTGGAGTAGATTTAATTAAATAAGGTGTTTCAACTTCAATAAAATCATTTTTTGATAGATAGTTTCTAACTTCTTGAGTCACTTTGTGTCTAAAAATTAGATTGTCTTTCACAGGATTTCGTCTAATATCTAAATAACGATATTGCATACGTAATTCTTCACCTCCATCCGTTTCATCTTCTATTGTAAACGGAGGTAGTTTAGCTGTGTTGAGTATCTCTAGTTTAGACACTAATATTTCTATATCTCCTGTTGGAATATTTGGATTTTTAGAGGCTCTTTTAATCACTTCTCCTTCAACTTGAACCACGAACTCACGACCTAGCTTTTGAGCTTGTTGCATCATCCCTTTTGAAGTGCGTTCTTCATCAAAAATTAGTTGTGTAATACCATAGCGATCTCTTAAATCGACCCAAATCATAAAACCTTTATCTCTAGATTTTTGAACCCAACCCGCTAGCGTCACTTTTTTTGCAATATCACTAGCTCTTAATTCACCACAATTATGACTTCTATACATATTTAGAAAATTTGATTTGCAAATTTACATAAGTTAAATGATTAATAATGAAAAAGCCCTAACATTTGTTAAGGCTTTTCCTGGTATTAATCCGGAGCTCTCAAGGAAAGCTGTTGTTAATATTGTTATTTTGTTGTTACTTGATCTTGAGCTATAAGTTTAGGTTCATTATTTTCATTTGTCTTGTTTCTAATCCACATTTTTAATTTCATAGATAAGAAAAACATTACAGGAACTATTATAAGTGTTAAGAAAGTTGCTATTAATAATCCATAAATAACGGTCCACGCTAGTGGCCCCCAAAATACAACGTTGTCTCCACCCATATAAATATTAGCATCAAACTCTTTAAATAGAGTAAAGAAGTTAATATTTAAACCAATGGCTAATGGAATTAACCCAAGAATGGTAGTAATAGCTGTTAATAGTACAGGACGTAAACGCGCTTTACCAGCTTTAATAATACTCTCAAATAAATCTTCAGTGCTTAAATATTCATTTTTATCTAAGTCTAAGTCATTTTTCTTCCTGTCAATTAGTAGTTGCGCATAATCGAGCAATACAACACCATTGTTTACTACAATTCCGGCTAGTGATATAATACCAACCATAGTCATCATAATCACAAAGGCACTACCAGTAATAACAATACCGCCAAATACACCAATTAAGCTCAAGAAAATAGCCAACATAATAATAGCTGGTTTAGATATAGAGTTGAATTGAAAAATTAAAATGAAGAAAATTAAGCCTAATCCTGTAAAAAATGCACCCATTAAAAACGCCATTTGCTTGTTTTGCTCTTCAATTTGACCTGTATAATCAATTTTGATGTTATTTGGTAAATCTAAGTAGCTTTTCATTTCATTTTGAATTTGAGCGACAATGGCGCCAGCATCAGTATAGCCAGGAGCCAATGCTGAATACACAGTTACAACGCGTTTAGCATCCTTATGTTTAATAGCACTAAAACCTGAGTTGTTTTCATGCTTTGCAACTGCAGATACAGGGATGCTTTTTATTTGACCTGAGTTGTCCCTAAAAGTAATATTCTGGTTAAATAAGGCACTAGTATTATATCTATTGTCTTTGTTGAACCGCACATAAATATCATAATCATCACCACTTTCTTTATAAATTCCTGCTTTTGAACCAAAAATAGAATTACGTAATTGTTGACCAACTTGTAAAGCACTTATACCTAATTCTCCTGCCTTTTCTCTATTTACAACAACTTGCATCGTTGGTTTGTCCTTGTTCACATCAATTTTAAGCTCATCAATACCTGCAATATTTCTAGAGTTGATAAACTCACGCATATCTTCGGCAGTAGCGATTAACTCATTGTAATCGTCACCTTCTATTTCAATATTAATTGGCGAACCTGCTGGCGGACCATCGGCATTTTTTTCAACAGAAATTAAGACACCAGGATAAATACCAATGAGTGATTCCTGCATTTTTTGACGCAAGAGTTCGCTATCTTTACCACGACGATATTTAAACTCACGCATAGATGCAGTTATTTTTGCTTTATGTGGCATTTCTGCTGCCGAACCAGCATCTGTTTGTGGGTTTCCAGCTCCTTCACCAACTTGTGATACTGCACTTTCTACCATAAAATTGTAATTACCATCTTTATACTCATCATCGTCAAGTACGTCATAAACGCGTTTTTCAATTTCTTTGGTAATTGTATTGGTTTTTTCAATGGCAGTTCCTTGGGGATATTCTATATAGACAATAATTTGGTTAGGTTTATTGTCTGGAAAAAATTCTACTTTAGTTCGTTGTGTTGCTAATGATGCCCCAAATGCAATAAATGCTAATATTAATAATACAAATATGCCAATACTTAACATATAGGGTTTTTTACCAGAAAGCGCCCAACGCAGTTGATTTTCATACCAACGTTCTAGTTTTACTAATGTTTTAGTTTGAAAGTTGTTTGCCCATTTACGCAAAAACAAGCGATACACCCAAAGTAGTATTGCAGTTAAAACCATAAGGCTTCCTAACGCCCTGTATTCACCACCAATAATAAAGACAATAATACCTGTAACCGTCATGATTAAGGTGTTTTTAATAATCTTTTTTAATGGCATGTCTTTGTCTTCGGTTTGCATAAACTGCGATACTAAAACAGAATTAAAAAAGATGGCTACAAAGAGTGATGACCCTAAAACTATTGATAGTGTTTGAGGTAAAATCATCATAAACTCTCCCATTAGACCTGGCCATAATCCTAGAGGGATAAAGGCTGCTACCGTAGTAGCTGTTGATATAATAATTGGAAATGCAATTTCACCTATTCCTTTTTTAGCGGCTTCAAGTCGACTCATTCCTTCCTCGTCCATTAAGCGATAAACGTTTTCAACGACCACAATACCGTTGTCAACTAACATCCCAAGTCCCATAATTAGACCAAATAACACCATTGTGTTTAGAGAAATTCCAAATAAATCTAAAATCATGAGCGACATGAACATAGACATTGGAATGGCAAACCCAACAAAAATGGCATTTTTAAATCCTAAAAAGAACATTAGCACTGTCACCACTAGAATAACACCAAAAATGATATTATTAACAAGGTCGTCTACTTGACCAATAGTAACTGAAGATTGATCATTGGAAATAGTTACTACTAAATCTTGAGGGAATACATTCTTTATTGCATTATCTTTTATAACTTGTATTTGTTCTACAGCAGCAACCATGTTTTTTCCTGCTCGTTTTTTAACATCAAGCATTACAACAGGGTCTCCAAATTTACGAGCATAAGTGGTTTTATCTTCTTCTTTAAAAGATACGGTTGCCACATCTTTTAGGTAAATAGCTTTACCATTTTCAGATTTTACAACAAAATTTTCAAGGTCTTTTGGAGATTCAATTTCACCTAAAACACGTATAGTACGACGTTGTCCGCTGGCTATTAAATTTCCTGCAGACATAGTGGTATTCCCATTGTTTATAGCGCCAATAATATCATTGAAAGTTACTTGAGTTGCCATCATTTTATAGATGTCTACAGCAACTTCAACTTCTTTTTCTTGTGCACCACGAATATCTACTTTCTTAATTTCTTGTAAATCTTCAATTTCATCTTGAAGGTATTCGCCAAATTCTTTTAATTTTTCGACTGGGTAGTCTCCAGAAATATTAATATTTAGAATTGGCATTTCTTCGGATAAACTCAATTCAAACACATCTGGTTCTACCTTGGCACCATTAAAGGTTGGCCAATCCTCACTAGAGGTCTCCGTGTCTATTTCATCTTTCACCTTTTGTTTTGCTTGGTCGACAGTTATGTTTTCATCAAACTCAACCACAATCATAGAAAAATCTTCTTGCGAAGTTGAGGTTGTTTCTACCACATTGCTAACGGTTTTTAATTTGTCTTCAAGCGGGTCAGTAATGAGTTTTTCAATATCTTCGGCAGTGTTACCTGGAAATACTGAACTTACATAAATTTTCGTTTCGTTTACTTCTGGGAAATTTTCTCTTGGCATATCGAAAAATGCCGAAACTCCAAGATAGAAGAACACAGCAATAAGGACGTACATCGTTGTCTTATTGTTAATAGCCCAAGATGAGAAACCAAATTCCTTATCGACTTGTTTTTTCTTTTTAGTAGTCATTAGTTTGTGGTTTTTTAGTCTTTAGAAAGATTGATAACTTTTACCGCCTGTCCATCTTTTACACTTCTGGCACCTTCTTGAATAATTTCTGTCCCACTTTCAATCCCTTCTAATACTTCAATAACATCGCCTTGAGTTTTTCCAGTTTTTATAATAACCCTACTTGCAGTACCTTCTTTATTACTGTTTTTATTATTAACTACATAAACATATTGTTCTCCTTCAGCATTTTCTGAGATTATACTTTGTGGAACTAAAAGCGCTTTCTCATTTGTATAATCATTAATTTTCAGTTTAGCAGTAAGGTTTGGCTTAATGGATTTATTTGAATTTGGGATGCCAACTTCTACCTTAAAAGTTCTATTTGCAGGATTAATATAATCACTCGCCTGACGAACTTCGGTTTCAATAGTTTTACCTAAAACAGGAAACTCTACGGTAACATGTTTTCCTTTTGTAACATCTGTAATATAGCTTTCTGGAACATCAGTTTCAATATACATATTGTTTAAATTCACTATGCGAATTAAAGGTGTTTGTCCTGCACCAACAACACTACCTTGTTCAGTAATTACATCGTCAATAGTTCCTGAAAAAGGCGCTCTAACAGTAGTTTTTGCAATTTGCTGTTTTAATTGATTAATGGCTTCAACTTGAGATTCGTAAGTAGATTTTGCTTGTAAATATTGAATCTCACTTCCAATGTTTTGTTCCCATAGGCGTTTTTGGCGCTCGAAAGTTGTTTTACCTAAATCTGCTTGAATTTGTAATTGTGATAATTGTTGGCTTAATCCTCCATCATCAATTTTTGCAAGAATTTGACCTTTACTTACTTTTTGACCTTCTTTTACATATACATTTGTAAGTATTCCATTGTACTCTGGTGTAATAACTAATAAGTTTTTGGTTGTTACATTACCTTGTATTTCGAGCATATGCTTAAACACTTCTTGTTTTGCAGTAAATGTTGTAATTAAGGGTACATTTTTTACGGTATCAATTTTGGAGATGGCGTCATCTAGTTGTTTTATTTTACTCTGAATAACTTGTTGATCATTTACCAAATCGGCTCTTTTTTTGCGAATGTTTTCCAAGTTATTACTTTGCAAAACGCTCTCTACCGTGTTTTTTTTCTTGTCACCTCCACATGAAGCCAAAACAAGAACTAAGATTAATAATGTGAATATATGTTTCATTTTATAGTGTTTTCTTGATTGATTAGTTTTTTGGAATTTCATTAAGTACTGTTTCTAAAGCTGCTTTTTTGTTGATTACATCTAACATTGCTTGCAATAATTCTTGTTGAGCTGTGTATAATTGAGTTTGTGCTTGACGTAAATCAAAACTTGAGCTTATTCCTTCAAAGAACTTCACTTGATTTTTTTTCTCAATACGTTCGGCCAAACTTAAATTGTCTTTTTTGTTTTGGTAATCTTCAATTGCAAATTTGTATTCACTTTTAGCAGTTTCAATTTGAAGTTTTAATTGTTGTTGGGTTTCGGTTAAATCATCTTTAGCTTTTTCAAGATTTATTTTTGCTCTCTGAGTAGCTGCAGAGCGCATTCTAGAGCTAAAAATTGGAATATCCATGCTTATGCCAAGTAACGAAGTACCAAACCATTTTTGAGAGCTTTGCAAAAACTTAAATTGATTGTTATTACCAACATAACCTCCATTAATAAAAGCATTAAGCGTTGGAAGTGCTTTGCTTTTTTCTAGTTTTAATAACAACTCTTTAGATACCTTATCGTTTTCGGCAATTTTATAATCAATGGTTTGTTCAATGTTTTCGTCGGCATCCAATAAACTAACAACCATATTTTCTGTTGTCAAACTATTTAGGTCGTCTGTAAGTTTAATATTTGAATCTAAATCAACACCTAATGTAATGTTTAGCATTTTATAAGCTAAGGTTTTTAAACGCTCGGTATTAGCCAAGTTACTTTTAATGCTTGAAAGTGTTATTTGTAATTGTTCGACACTCTCTTCTTCGCCAAGGCCGTTTTCGTAGATTTTTGTGGTTTCATTTAGATTCTTTTCTAGTACTGCAATATTTCTTTCTAATATTTTTACACTTTCTTCCGACAGAAGAACATTCCCGTAGGCATTAATTACAGCTTCTCTAACTTCTAAGTCTGTTTTTTCTTTGGCATTTTTAGAGATTTCAAGAAATACCTTTGCCGACTGTAGTCCAACCAAGTAAGAGCCATCGAAGATCTTTTGATTTAGAGTTGCAGTAGCATTCATTGTTTTTTTGGTTCCAAAAGCTACCTCTGCAAAGTCTCCTGGGTTTCCCCCAAAAAATTCAGCTGGAATTAGTGATACTTGTTGTTTTAACCAATGATTATAATCTATTGATGCACTTATTTGAGGCAGTCCAGAAGCTATAGTTTCCCATTTTTGATTTTCGGCTGCTTCAATATCCCGTTGCGCATTTTTAGCAGTTCGATTGTTTTCTAAAGCAAAGTCTATGGCTTCCTGTAGATTTAATGTTTCTGGTATTTCCTGAGAAAACCCAAAAGCATAAATAGTAATGCTAAAAACAGTTAAAATTGTTTTTTTCATGTGTCTTATGATTGATTTTTTTGAATGATTTCGTTTAAAATTTCTATGCCTTTTATAGTACAAATACCTCGTAAGTGATATTCAATATAATTTTCCATCAGCATATTTTTTGAAAATGTATTATTTGGAAATAAATTATCATCTTTTATTGCTAGCATACAGTTGAAATAGATTCTTGTTATAAAATCCACATTAATGGTATCTCTATAAATACCTAATTCAACACCTCGGTTAAGGTTGGTATTAACGCATTTATACATCACTTCAAATTGCTTGTTTTTAAGTGAATTAAAAATTTTTGGATAATATTTTTGTAACTGATATTGAGGTGATGATTTTTCGTCTTTTAAGTGTTCCGAAACAAATCGTTTTATATCGTAAATTTCTTCAATAGGATTTTTTTCTAAGGCACAAATACAATCAATACCATGTGAAATTATGTTAAACATGGACAATGTTGTAGCCTCTACCAGTTTTGTCTTATTGTCGAAGTGTAGATAAATGGTTTTTTTTGAAATACCTAAAGCATTAGCAATATCGTCCATTGTAACACTTTTAAAGCCGTAGCTCAAAAACAAATCGGCCGATTTATGTATAATTTTTTCTCTCATAATGGAGTGCAAAAGTACGAGTGGAAACTTAAAAAACCAAAGAAGTTTCCAAAGTTTTAATAATTATTTAACATTGGATTGTTTATAGGTGCTATTTATTATTGGGAATTGCTTTATTTTTGCGAAATGTTATCCATAGAAAAATATCAAAAGGTGTTTGTAAATTATTTAAATGATTTTGCAACACCTAAAGCGCCAAATAACTTGTACGAACCTATAGAGTATATTTTAGGGTTGGGCGGAAAACGTTTGCGTCCAGTACTTACATTAATGACTACAGAGATTTTTGACGATAATTACCAAAAATCTCTAGACGCGGCATTAGCAGTTGAGGTTTTTCATAATTTTTCATTAATTCATGATGATATTATGGACGATGCACCCTTGCGTAGAGGGAAGCAAACTGTTCATGAAAAATGGGATTTAAACACAGGCATTTTATCTGGCGATGCCATGTTGATTTTAGCGTATCAATTGTTTGAAAATTACGAGGGTGACACTTTTAAAGATTTAGCCAAATTATTTAGTAAAACAGCCATAGAAGTTTGCGAAGGTCAGCAATACGACATTGATTTTGAAACCAGAAACAATGTGACCATCCCTGAGTATTTAAAAATGATTGAATACAAAACTGCTGTTTTAGTAGGTGCTGCAATGAAAATGGGAGCTATTGTTGCTAATGCTTCGATTGAAGACCAAAATAGCATTTATGAGTTTGGAAAAAATTTGGGAATAGCATTTCAATTACAAGATGATTATTTGGATGCTTTTGGAAACCCTGAAACCTTTGGAAAACAAGTTGGAGGTGATATTATTGAAAACAAAAAAACCTACTTGTTTTTAAAAGCACTAGAATTATCAGTTGATAATCAGAAGAAGGAATTATTACAATTTTATGATGACTCTTCATCAAATAATGGTGAAAAAATTATAAAGGTTAAACAAATTTTTGATGAAAGTGGAGCTTCAAAAGCAACAAGGGATGTTATTGAAAGTTATACGCAAAAGGCATTTAGTGTTTTAAATTCCATAACTATTTCAGCAGAAAAGAAAAGGCTCCTTAAAGAGTTTGGAAATGCGTTAATGAATAGAAGTGTATAATGCTACAACCCAAAAATTTTGAAGAGCTAATAACTCAAGCCAACCAAGTTAACTTATATAATAAGCTAGTAAAACAACTTAATAAAGATTTTTTACTAGCAAATATTGATTTGGATTTTGATGAAGACATTTTACCCACTAGTCTTAAGTTTTTACTTCACGAAACAATTTTTAAATTAATTCAAGAAAAGTTCGCAGAGTATTTAAATGTACTATACATTATTGATGTTCCAGAGCATAAAATAAAGCAATTAGATGGTAGTGATATTGTATTACTTTCAGAACAAGTCACATTTTTAATACTACTAAGAGAGTGGCAAAAAGTTTGGTATAAGCAACAGTACAAATAAAATGTTTAAAAATCTTTTCTTTTCGATTTAAAAACAATTCGAAGTACAGGTAAAATTACCCAAACTGTAAGCATAGTAAAAGACACTATAAGTCCAAAGTTGGTGCCGAAAAATTCTTTAAACACAGCGCCTGTATAACCTAATAATGCAGATATATCCAACTTTAGTAGAATAAGTGTTCGTGATAAATCTATTGGATTTAGCATGGTGCCTACCAATGATAATTTATCAAGAGGATAGTCTTCAAACATAATTAGGGTCATTAAAAACAAGCCATCATAAATTACTGCTAAAAAGAGCCATAATAAGATAGCATAACCAAAGCCTTTTATTTTATTTTCGTTTGACAAGGCTATATTAAATGCTAAAGCTGTAAATATTAGTGTGAGAAATGTTCCAGTAATAAGTAATAGTGAAAAATCCCAAATGGCACTACTTTCAAATAAACCATAAAACACGAATGGAATACCTAAACCTAGTATTAAACTCATAGAAAGCGATAAAGCAACACCTAAATACTGTCCAAGAAAAATAGAGGAACGTTTTAAGGGTTGAGCCAATAATAACTCGGTAAATTCTTTGGAATTATAGTAGTACATCACACCAAAAATGGTTCCAATTAAAGGAACGAGAACAATAATAACATTCATTAAGGTAATGACTGCTTTTGATAAGTCATTATTTAAAAATAGAAGTACAACTCCAAGCAATAAGTAAAACGCAAAGTACACATAACTCCAGCGACTTCGCATTAAATCGTAAAAACTATATTTTAATATTTTAAGCATGATTCTCTGTTAATATAGACGCAATAGCATGCTCAAAATCTGGCTGCTTGGTCTTGGTTTTTAAATCTTGAATGGTACCCTTAAAGTATATTTTACCTTCTAATATAAATACAATCTCATCTGACACTTCTTCGACAAAACTCATAATATGTGATGTAATTAATATGGTTTTCCCTTTTCCTTTTTCGGTTTGAATTAAATCTTTTAATCTAATAAGCGAAATTGGGTCTAAGCCTGTAGTTGGTTCGTCTAAAATTATTAATGGGCTATCAAACATAAAGGTTAGCACAAGGTTTACTTTTTGCTTTGTGCCTCCAGATAGGTTTCCAAGTTTTTTATCTAAAAAAGGTTCTAATTTAAAAAGCTTTATTAAACGTTCATCTTCATCAGTGTCTTTACGTAAATCCTTAATCATTTTGATTAACTCTTTAACCTTTAAATTACTTGGGAAATTGGCGATTTGTGGTAAATAATCAATCTTATGCCTATAGTCTGAGTTTTTTTTGATGTTATTCCCTAACACTTCTATAATGCCTTTATTGGGGATTACCATCCCTAGAATAGACTTAATTAACGTTGTTTTACCTGAACCATTTGGGCCAAGTACAGCAAAAATTCCACCATCATTAATATATAGGTCAACGCCTTTAAGCACCTGGTTTTTACCAAATTTTTTGTGTAAATTTTTTATACTTACCATGTTATTTTTTTAATTGAAGGGTTGTTATCCATTAAATTATCTGGTGTAAAAACAGGAGATACTTTTTCTGAGAAATCGATAATATCTATAAACATACTACGTAATAAAATAATAGTTTCTGGTGTACGGTTTACAATGTATGAGAATAATTTTACAGGTCTGTAAGGCACATCTCCAACGCCATCTTTGTCTAAATCATAACCAGTATAATTGCTCCAATAATTTCTATCGAACACATTGTCATTTATTTTACTATTATATGAAATATCAAAAGAATTGTATAAAAAATTATTCTCGACAAAGCTATTGGTATAGCAGGCACCTCGAACTTTAATTGCCCAACCATTGTTTATAAAATTATTATTTTTATAAACAATTCTATTTGAACCTTCAATGTTAATTGCTATGGTATTTTCTTCAAACGTGTTTCCAATAATTTCGGCATCATTAATTTCTTTTAAAAGCATGCCATAGGATGCAGTTCCCCAATTTTCTTTAAATATATTGTTAAGCATTTTTATTTTTTTAGAAAACATTACTGCTACTCCAGCACCATTATTTTCAAAAGTGTTGTCTTGATAGACATCGTCGTTAGAGAACATGAAATGCAAACCATATCTAAGATTTTCGGCACTCACATTGTTTTTAATTAAACAATCATCTGAAAATTCTAAATAAATACCATCGCGAACATGTTCCACGTAATTATGCTCTATTTCTATATGATTACTATACCAAAGTTGTATGCCATTGCCAGAATTGTATTCTTCAACGGCGTCGCCTATTATTTTGTTATGATATACTTTTCCGTAACTTGATTTTTCAATGTATATGCCAAAAAAAAGTTTTTCTAACACTAAATTCTGAATTACAAAATTCTTACTTTTTCTCACTCGAATTGCAGCAAAATCCTCTGTGTAACTTGTGCCAACATTAATAATGAACAAACCGTCAACAGTTACATTATCCGATATTATGGTTATTATTTCACCTTTTAGTTCACCATCAATAACAGGGTAGTCTTCACCAATAATGGTTAGTGGTTTGTCAATAATAATATCATACTCTTTATAAGTGCCTTTTTTTACTGTAATTGTATCAAAGCCTTTAGCTTGAAGAATGGCATCCTTCAACGATGAAGTTGGACACGTATTGCATACCTCAATGTTTTGAGTATAACTTGTTTGAGCCAATAAAATGACTGCTAAAAAAACAAATAATTTATTCATGAAATTAATTGTTTAAATGAGCTAATAGTTCGTTCCAAGTGTGTAACTCACCTCCTTTATCAGCTTGCATTTTCTCAGCATCTGCTTTATTTTTAAAAGCAGATAAAAAAGCTCCCATTGGACTTGGGATATTCTCACTAATTAAAAAAGTTGCTTGAGTTGCATCAATTAGAGCCTCTGGCTCTGTATAGTTATTGGATAAATATAATTCTATTTCATTGGTGTCAAAGTCATCCATAAAATTGACCATGCATTCTGTAGCATCAAATTTATAGACTTTGCCTTTCTTGGTAACAATTTCGGCAGCATGGACTTTATCTACAATGGTCATCTTACAAAAGTGACAACCATCACTACCATATTCTATAGCTTTAGGTGATACATTACAGCTAAAAAGAATTAGCAATAATGCAGCAATTAAATAGTGTTTTAGTGTTTGCATTTTTTAGTGTTTTTAGTATTTTGTCTTTTCTCCTCTACATACTTAAAGTTTTTTTATGGGTTTTCTTACCGACAAGATACGCAAAAAATGATGCTGCAATCCCAAGCCCTAAAAAGTAAGCCCCTAATCTTGGATACGAGTGTGCTCTAAAGTTTAGAATATCTTTAGTCCCAAACAGTGGTGGCTGAAAGCCCATTTGTGTACCATCAGGGTTTGTAAATTTCATGATTGCTTTTGGGTCTAAGTTGTGTCCATAATCATGTTCCCAAATATAAAAATCATACAGTCCAGCACTACTTAACGCCATCATTAAAATAAACCAAAACAGAAACCATTTGTAGTTGCCTTTAAAAGCAATGATTAGCCCTATTACTGTGGTAATTAATATTCCAGCTGGAAATATTTTAAATTCAGGAATAGCTTCAGGAATATATTTCATACCAACATAATGGTTCATTAGGTTGATATTTTTTATATCATGCGGATTTGCGTCCGAAAAATCATTAATATGGATATACATTCCCAGAGGTGTTGGGTACTGTGGTGCTTCTAGGGTGATTTTCCAAAGCGGAAATAAGAATAGCCCTAAAGGTAATATTGCTGCAATAAACATGATGATATTAGACTTCTTCATGACATTTTTTTTGAGGTTTAAAATAGTGTTTTAAAAAGAAAGGCGAGAGCGAAAAGACAGCTCTCGCCTTGATAGGAAAATAAACACTAAAACAAAATTCTCCTAATTTTTATTATTCAATGTCTTCACCAAGCGACCATCTAAGCGGTGTGTTAGAATTAGCTGCAGATACTCTAACATATCCTTGCATTTCTTGATGCAGTGCAGAACAGAAATCTGTACAATAGAAAGGCCAAACCCCTTCTTGTTTTGGTTCCCAAGCAAATGTCTCAGTTTGTCCAGGCATGATAAGTAATTCTGAAGTATTAGCTCCAATTATACTTATACCATGTGGTACATCATAATCTTGCTCTAAATTAGTTACATGGAAGTAAACTTTGTCTCCTACTTTGATACCTTCAATATTATCTGGTGAAAAGTGACTACGAATAGTTGTCATGTAAATATGAACTGTTTTCCCATCTCTTACAACTTTAGTGTCAGCTTCAGTTTTTGCTGCATAAGGATGCTCATTATCTTCAAGGTTGAACAATTTTTTAGAACGTGGTTTTATTATATCTGCAGGAGCACCAGCCGCATAGTGAGGCTCACCAACTGTTGGAAAATCTAATAACAATTGCATTTTTTCACCTGAAATGTCATACAATTGAGCAGATTGAGTAACTTCTGGACCTGTTGGTAAATAACGGTCTTTAGTAATTTTATTCATAGCAAGCACATATTTCCCAAAAGGTTTTCTTGAGTTTCCTCCTGGAATCATTAAGTGACCAACAGAATAATAAGTTGGCTGTCTGTCAATAACTTCCCATGTACCAACTTTCCATTTTACAACCTCTGATGAAATAAAGAAGGTAGTATAAGCATTTCCTTTATCATCAAACTCTGTATGTAAAGGCCCTAATCCTGGTTGCTCTACTACTCCAGCTAGTGAAGCTTCAAATTCAATAATAGGAATGCCATAAGCATCTCCAGCAAATTTTTCATTTTCAATAGCATCCAACATTTTGGTAAATGAATGTATTGTTAAATTAGCAGAAAGTTTACCACTACCAACAATGTACTCACCAGTTGGATCTACATCACAACCATGAGGTGATTTTGGAGTCGGCATTAAATAAACTGCTCCTGGTACATCTAATGGATTAACAGTAAGCACTTCTTTCTTCATTGTAGAAGTTGCTGAATGAGTTGCTTCATCATAAACGTTATGTGCATAATTTGCAGGCATCATAGTTCCTCCTCCATTATTAACGTATTCTTCAATTTTTTTCCAGTTTACTGCAGCAATAAAATCTTTATCATTTTGCGAAGCGTTCACTTCCATAAGTGTGCTAGCTTCTTCAGTATTATATGTTGAGAAGAAGAACCATCCATGAGATTTTCCACGGCCTGGATGCGATAAATCGTAATCAAAACCTGGCATAATCAATTGAAATTTGATGTCCATATTACCATGCTCTGGCTCAACTGAAATAAAGGTTAATGCACCTTTAAAGTTTCCTTTGTAATCTTTAATTGGCATATCTCTTTGTGGAACTGGTACAGAGAAACGTGTTCCTGCAACTACATATTCAGTATTTTCAGTTACAAAAGATGAACTGTGATTACCTGCACTATTTGGTACTTCAATAATTTCAGTAGTTTCAAAAGTTGATAAGTCAATTTTCGCTATACGTGGTGTGTTATTACCATTAATAAATACCCAACGACCATCAATTACTCCTTCCGTTTGTGAAATATCTGGATGGTGACTGTCATCCCAAGGCACAAACCCATGAGATGTGTTTAACATAGGTTTTGTTTCTTCATTGTAACCATAAGCTTTTTCCGCATCTTGAGAGAATACAGGAATCACTTTAAATAAACGTCCTGATGGTAATCCGTAAACTGCTAATTGTCCACTAAATCCACCTGAAACAAACGCATAAAATTCGTCGTGTTCTCCTGGAGCCACATATACTTTTTCAGCAACATTTCCAGATAAAGCTCCAGATTTACTATCTGATGATGTTGCATTATTACAACTTGTAAATGCAACAGACACACTTACTATTGCAACTATTGATTTTAATAAATTCTTCATTGTTAAATTATATTTGATTAGTGTTTGATTATTTATCTTTTGCAGGTGGTAAAAGTACTTTGTCAATAACATGAACAATACCATTCCCAGCTTTTACACTAGCAATTATGTTTGCTCCTCCAATTACAGGTTTTCCATCAATAACCTCAATTTGCACATCTTGGTTATTTGCTTG
Source organism: Gaetbulibacter sp. S0825 (assembly GCF_011777505.1). Taxonomy (GTDB): domain Bacteria; phylum Bacteroidota; class Bacteroidia; order Flavobacteriales; family Flavobacteriaceae; genus Pontimicrobium. The sequence goes on from NZ_JAATJT010000001.1 coordinate 850,116, forward strand.
CCCCAATTTTGGTAGTTTAGTTAAAATAGAAGTGCTCAAATTTCCAGGTGTAACATGATATTTTAAAATATCTGATAACGTAGCTTTATTTTCTGGTTTTACTAAATTCTCAACAGTACCTTCAGGTAAAGCAGCAAAAGCTGCGTCTGTTGGAGCAAAAACTGTAAGAGGTCCTACATTAACTAATGCATTTTCAACCTGAGCAGCTTGTACTGCAGCAACAAGTGTTTTATGATCAGGTGATCCAATAGCAATTTGCAAACAATTTGGTGTGCCTTCATCATCACTAATAAAAGCTTGACCAGATCTTTCTGTTGTTTCACCAGCTTGATTTGCTGTAGAGGTCGTTGAGGCTTCTTTGTTTTCGTTTTTACATGAGCAAACCAATGCTACTAAAGCAAAAACAAAAAATAGATGTTTAATTAGTTTCATATCTGTTTATTTTAATGTTCTAAAGTATTCTAATACACCCCTAGCCTCATCTTCTGTTAAGCTTTGATTAGCCATAGGCGAACCGTTAAACTCCATTAATAAAGCTTTAGCCAAAGGGTCTTTTTGTGTCATCCCTTCTGGGTCTAAAATCATATTCATTACCCATTCTGGAGTACGTCTTTCAAGGATACCATTTGGAGCAGGACCTATAAACTTCTTACCAACTCTGTGGCAAGCAGTACACATTTTATCAAATACTTCTTTGCCTTTTGCAACCATAGCTTCATCTACCGGAGCAGAAATATCCATGGATGTAATAGGCCCAACTCCTTTATTTGTTAAATCAATAGTTTCTGAAGGCTTGGTATCATTTGATTTTGATTCTACTTTCTTAGTTGTAGGCTGCCTTTTAAGCTGTACTTTTGTCTTTTCTTCTTTCTTTTCTTCCCCACCACCACAGCTCAATGCGAATAGAGTAATTACTAGTGTTAAAATTTTTAGTGTTGATTTCATTTTGTTTTAGATTTATTCGATTTATGTGCTATATAAAAAAATGTGAAAATAATTTTATTGGGCAAAAATAAAACCTAAAGGAGCATTAAAATATGACAAAAGTCATATTTAAGATATAAAACTCTTTTTTACCTTTGTTAAGAATTAAGTATACTTGAACAATGTTTTCAAACTCATCAAAATATGCTATTAAAGCAGTGCTATTTTTGGCTGTTAACTCTAGTGAGAGCCATAGAATAATGGTCAAAGATTTGGCAGCACCAATTAATGTGCCGCAAGCTTATTTAGCCAAATTATTACAAGAATTATCAAGAGGTGGCATAATATCTTCAAAGAAAGGACCTAAAGGAGGGTTTTTTTTAAGTAAAGAAAACGTACAGTATACTCTTATGGATATTGTTAATGTAATTGATGGTAACGATAAGTTTAATTCTTGTTTGTTAAGTTTAGAAAAGTGTAATGCAGATAAGCCATGTCCTTTACATGATTTAGCAAGCCCAAGTAGGTCAAAATTTATTCAAAGTCTCAATCAAAATACTATCGATGAATTTTCTATACAAATAGAACAAGGTAAGGTTTTCTTACCATTATAAAAGATGTGTTTTTAATAGAAAAAAAAGACATCACATTTTACTAAAAGTTGTATTTTTGAAAAAATTTTCTTGACTTAAGAAAGTCTTAAAAAAAATAATGGACAAGTATTCCTTTTTAAACGCAGCACATACAGCATACTTTGCTGACTTATACGAGCAATATTTACAAAACCCAGACTCTTTAGAACCAAGCTGGAGGGCCTTTTTTCAAGGTTATGATTTTGGAAGTGAGAACTATGGTTTAGAAGGCGAAATTATTGAAGGTGTTTCAACACAAATACCAGAACATGTTCAAAAAGAATTTCAAGTAGTTAAACTAATTGATGGTTACAGAAATAGAGGTCATTTATTTACAAAAACAAACCCAGTTCGTGCTAGACGTAAATATGCGCCTACATTGGAAATTGAAAATTTCGGTCTGTCTCAAAGTGATTTAGATACCGTATTTAATGCTGGAGATATTTTAGGATTGGGTAAACAAACACTCAGGGAAATTAGAACACATCTTGAGGCTATTTACTGCAACTCTATTGGTGTAGAGTATATGTATATACGTAAGCCAGATGAAATTGAGTGGATTCAAAGTAAGTTAAATATAAACGATAATCAGCCAAAATTTTCTACTGAAGAAAAGACACACATCCTTAAAAAACTAAATGAAGCAGTTTCTTTCGAGAATTTTTTACACACCAAATACGTTGGGCAAAAGCGATTTTCTTTAGAGGGTGGAGAATCATTAATTCCAGCTTTAGATGCTCTAATTGAAAAAGCTTCAGAATATGATGTAAAAGAGTTTGTGATGGGGATGGCTCATCGTGGTCGCTTAAGCACTCTTACTAATATCTTTGGTAAATCAGCTAAAGACATTTTTAGTGAGTTTGACGGTAAAGATTATGAACAAGAAGTTTTTGATGGGGATGTAAAATACCATTTAGGCTGGACTAGTGACCGAATTACAGATGCTGGAAAAAAAATAAATTTAAATATTGCACCAAATCCATCGCATTTAGAAACTGTTGGAGCCGTAGTGGAGGGTATAGCTAGAGCAAAGCAAGACGATAAATATCCAGAAAACCCATCGCAAGTACTACCTATTATTGTACATGGTGATGCAGCAATTGCTGGACAAGGATTGGTATATGAAGTGATACAAATGGCACAGTTAGAAGGCTATAAAACCAATGGAACTATTCACATTGTTGTAAATAACCAAATTGGATTTACTACTAATTATCGAGATGCACGTTCAAGCACATATTGTACAGATGTCGCTAAAGTTACACTTTCCCCTGTGCTGCACGTTAATGCCGACGATGCTGAGGCTGTAGTGCATGCTGTTTTATTTGCGTTACATTTTAGAATGAAGTTTAAGCGCGATGTATTTATAGATTTACTGGGTTACCGAAAATATGGGCATAATGAAGGTGATGAACCTAAATTTACGCAACCATTATTATATAAAGCAATTGCAAAACATAAAAACCCAAGAGATATTTATGCTGATAAATTAATTGCTGAAGGTGTGATTAATGATGATTATGTTAAACAATTAGAAAAAGATTACAAATCAAAATTAGAAGAAAAACTAGAAGATTCTAGAAAAATTAAGAAAACGGAAATCACTCCATTTATGAGTAATGAATGGGAAAACTATATTACAGCAGAAGAGGATAAAATGATGAAAGCTGTAGACACTTCTTATGATAGAGAAGAATTAGCAAAAATCACTAAAGTACTTTCTAATCTTCCAAAGGATAAAAAATTTATCCGAAAAATATCTCGCCTTATAGAGTCAAGACAAACCATGTTTGACGAAGGCAAAATGGATTGGGCAATGGCAGAGCATTTGGCATACGGAACATTATTAGAAGAAGGTTATGATGTGCGTATCTCAGGGCAAGACGTAGAACGTGGCACGTTTTCGCATCGTCATGCTGTTGTAAAGGTAGAAGATAGTGAAGAAGAAATTATACTGCATAACAACATAAGCGATACACAAGGAAAGTTCTTTATTTACAACTCACTATTATCAGAATATGGTGTGGTAGGTTTTGATTACGGTTATGCTATGGCTAGCCCAAAAACACTAACCATTTGGGAAGCACAATTTGGTGACTTCAGCAATGGAGCACAAATTATGTTAGACCAATACATAACAGCAGCAGAAGATAAGTGGAAACTACAAAACGGTTTAGTTATGTTATTACCACATGGTTATGAAGGTCAAGGAGCAGAACATTCTTCAGCACGTATGGAACGTTATCTTCAAATGTGTGCAAAAGACAATATGTTTGTAGTAGACTGTACAACGCCTGCAAATATGTACCATTTGTTGCGAAAACAAATGAAAGCGAAATTTAGAAAACCATTAATTGTATTTACTCCCAAAAGCTTATTACGCCATCCACTAGTAGTTTCTACTGTTGATGAATTTGCTAACGGAAGTTTTCAAATGTTAATAGACGATAAAAAAGCAGAAGCAGAACAAGTAAAAACATTAGTTTTTGTAACAGGAAAGTTCTATTATGATTTATTAGAAGAGCAAGAAAATCTTAAAAGGAAAGACGTTGCTTTAGTAAGAATAGAACAATTATTTCCATTACCAATAGAAGATATTCGTGAAGTAATAAATAAATATAAAAATGCTGAAGACATAGTTTGGGCGCAAGAAGAACCAAGAAACATGGGAGCTTATAGCCATATGATGATGCATATTGATGAAGCTAGAACATGGAGAGCAGCTACAAGAAGAACTTATAGTGCACCAGCTGCAGGAAGTTCAACAAGAAGTAAAAGGCGACATCAACAGGTAATTGATTATGTCTTTGATAAAACAAAAAATAACCAACGTAGATAATAATATACAACTAAAATATATATAGAATGATTTTAGAAATGAAAGTTCCATCACCTGGAGAATCAATCACCGAAGTTGAAATAGCGGAGTGGTTGGTAGAAGATGGAGATTATGTAGAAAAAGACCAAGCCATTGCCGAAGTAGATAGCGACAAAGCAACACTTGAGTTGCCAGCTGAAGCCAGCGGGACTATTACTTTAAAAGCAGAAGAAGGAGATGCAGTTGCTGTTGGGCAAGTGGTTTGTTTAATTGATACAAGTGCGGCAAAACCTGAAGGATCTGAAACAACAAAAAAGCTTGAGAAGACTGAAGTTTCTCAAATAGAAGTAAAAACAGTTCCTTCAAGTGAAACATACGCCACAGGTACACCAAGTCCAGCTGCAAATAAAATATTAGCAGAAAAAGGAATGGAAGCATCACAGGTTAAAGGCACAGGAAGAGATGGTCGTGTGACTAAAGAAGATGCGGTAAAAGCTGTACCTTCTATGGGTCAAGAGGTAAATGTGGAAGGTCGAGGTACTTCTAGAAGTAAAATGTCCATGCTTCGTCGTAAAGTTGCCGAACGTTTGGTAGAAGCAAAAAACACAACAGCAATGCTAACTACTTTTAACGAAGTAGATATGTCACCAATTTTCGATTTACGCAAGCAATACAAAGAAGAATTTAAAGAAAAACACGGTGTAAGTTTAGGCTTCATGAGTTTTTTCTCATTAGCAGTTGTAAGAGCATTGCAAATGTATCCAGCTGTAAATTCTATGATTGATGGAAAAGAAATGCTGAGTTATGATTTTGTAGATATTTCTATTGCAGTTTCTGGACCAAAAGGATTGATGGTTCCTGTCATAAGAAATGCTGAAAAATTATCATTTAGAGGTATTGAATCTGAAGTTAAAAGATTAGCAATTCGTGCTCGTGACGGACAAATTACTGTTGATGAAATGACAGGTGGAACATTCACAATTTCTAACGGTGGAGTATTTGGTAGTATGTTATCTACACCAATTATTAACCCTCCACAAAGTGGAATTTTAGGAATGCATAATATTGTTGAGCGTCCAGTAGCTATTAATGGAAAAGTTGAAATTAGACCAATAATGTTTGTTGCATTATCCTATGATCACAGAATTATCGATGGTAAAGAATCTGTAGGTTTCTTGGTAGCGGTTAAAGAAGCATTAGAAAATCCTATTGAATTATTAATGAATAATGACGTTAAGAAAGCTTTAGAGCTGTAGCGTAATAATTTATTTTATAAACAAAAAGGGTGCTTATAAATAAGGACCCTTTTTGTTCATATTAAACTAACTAATAAATTAATAGAAATTACCATAACAATAATAATAACTAATCCAATAAATAAAATTTTACGCCAAAGAGTATCGTCTTTATTCATTATCACTCATAAATATTTGGGGTAGATTCTTATTAGAAAATGAAAGCTCCAAGCAATTAAACCTAGAGCCTTCCATAATTCTCCCTAAGAACTAATTAATAGCACTGTAAATTTGCAAAATAAAGTAATACCAAACAATACGTATATATACGTATATGTAGCTTTTTTGAAGATAAATTACTAAAAATCAGAAAATTAAAAATTAAAAAAATTCAAATTTTATAAAAATAGGCTCTCATTTTCCTTCGCAAACAGCAAAAGGCCGTTATGTTTTGATTCTAATTTTAGTTTTTTAATAATATGACTCTTGTGCTTCTCCACTGTTCTTTTTGAGATCTCGAGTAGGCAAGCAATTTCTATGGCAGTTTTGTTTTCAGCAATTAGTTTTAGAATACGTTTTTCTGAAGGTGTTAAATCGTCAATATTTACAGGCTCCGTTTCACCTGAAAATTGATCTTCGATTTCTTTGCTAAAGTATGGCGTGCCCTTAGCCACTGCATTTAAACAATTTTCAATTTCTACTAAAGCAAACTCTTTTAATAGGTACCCATAAATGTTAAGTTGTTTGGCTTGATGGTAGAATGTGCTATTTTTTTCAAAAGTTATAAGTACAATTCTAGTATCTAATTTTTCATGACATAGTTTTGCTATATCTAAGCCAGATAGGTGTGGCATTTTTATGTCTAGAACAGCAATATCTGGCTCGTGCTTTAATATTAATTTATAAGCCTCTTTTCCATTGGTAGCACTATCAATAATGTTGTAGTTTTTTTCAATTAGAAAATCTTGTAACCCTTTTAGTACTAAAGGATGGTCATCAGCAATTATAATTGAAGGATTCATATTAGAGGTTAGTCGAGTTGCTATTAATTAATAGTTAAGATATAAATATTTCTTGTTGTAATCAATTATCGCCTTGGTTTTTTTTAGAATATCGGCTCCAATGATTCCATGTATAGGTTTTGAGTTATGGCTTATAAGTGCAGTATTTACGTGCGTTAAGTCAAATAGAATGATTGAAGTTTTTTTTGATTTCCATTTTCCTATTTTAAGGGTGTTTTTTTTTGATACTTGAGTAAGCATGTCTATTGCTCCAGCACCAGCTGCTTTTATATTGGAGTCTTCAACCTGTAAACCAAACATGTCGACAAATTCAAAATCAACACATGAGTTAGAGGCTCCAGTATCTAAAATAAAGCGTCCTTTTTTCCCGTTTATAGATGCTTTTAGCTCAAAATGATTGGTTTTAGTTAGTTTTAACTTCACTTTAGTGTAGCCTTTGTCAAATAGAAAATCTTTAAGCTTTTTGTTCATTTTTAAGTTTAAAATTGAAAGCTGTAAAAGTAAACCAAACTACAAACTAGAAAAAAATAAAGAGAAAGTATTTTAAATTACCAATAAAAAAGCATCATGTTTACTGATGACTTTTTTACTTTTACAAAATGATAATTACTGATACACACACTCATTTATATAGTGAAGCTTTTGATGAGGATCGTGACAAGATGATGCAGCGCGCCTTCAATAAAGGAATCACGCGCTTTTTTATTCCAGCAATAGATTCAACTTACACCAAGGCGATGTTTGAGCTTGAAAAAAACTACCCAGAGAATGTGTTTTTAATGATGGGTTTACACCCAACATCTGTTAAAGAAAATTACAAAGAAGAACTAACTCACGTTGAAAAGCTATTATCGGAAAGACCATTTATTGCCATAGGCGAAATAGGTATTGACTTGTATTGGGACAAGTCAACATTAAGCATACAGCAGGAAGCATTTAGGCGTCAAATTAAATTATCCAAGAAATATAAATTACCAATAGTAATTCATTGTAGAGAATCGTTCGATGAGATTTTTGAAGTTTTAGAAGAAGAAAAAGGAGACGATTTATTCGGAATTTTTCACTGCTTTACTGGAACATTAGAGCAAGCCCAAAGAGCAATTTCATATAATATGAAATTAGGCATTGGTGGTGTAGTGACATTTAAAAATGGAAAGATAGACCAATTCCTAAATCAAATAGATTTAAAGCATATAGTTTTAGAGACAGATTCACCATATTTAGCTCCTACACCATATCGTGGAAAGCGTAATGAAAGCAGTTACATAATTAATGTACTAGATAAGTTGTCATATATATATGGTATAAGTGCAACAGAAATTGCCAACATTACCACAGCTAATTCAAAAGAAGTTTTTAAAGTTTAGAAATGAAGATACCAAACATATTATTAATATATACAGGCGGCACTATTGGAATGATTAAAGATCCAGAAACTGGCGTGTTACGTTCTTTTGATTTTGACAACTTGTTAGATAAAATACCAGAGCTAAAACTTTTGGCATGTTCTATAGAAGCTATCTCTTTTGATGAACCTATAGATTCATCAAACATGAATCCTAATTATTGGATTCAAATAGCTGAAATAATTGAACAAAACTATTCTACATTTGATGGGTTTGTCATTTTACATGGTAGCGATACAATGAGTTATACAGCTTCAGCATTAAGCTTTATGTTAGAGAACTTAGGAAAACCTGTAATATTTACTGGGTCGCAATTACCAATAGGTGATTTACGTACCGACGCTAAAGAAAATTTAATTACCTCTATTCAAATAGCTTCACTACAAGAAAAAGAGCAACCAATCATTAAGGAAGTATGCCTTTATTTTGAGTATAAATTATATCGTGGCAATAGAACTACAAAAATCAACGCCGAACATTTTGAAGCTTTTGCATCTTTAAATTATCCCGATTTGGCTGAATCTGGAGTTCATCTTAAAGTAAACAAAGAATATTTACTTATACCAAAAACAGGTAAAAAATTAAAAGTACATAATACACTTAACAATAATATTGCGATAATTAAATTGTTTCCTGGGATTTCTGAGAACATAATGCGTTCAATTTTTTCCACTCCAAATCTAGAAGGTGTAATACTAGAAACTTATGGAGCAGGAAACACAACCAATAGAGCTTGGTTTATTGATATGTTAAAAGAGTATATTGATAAAGGAATACATATAATTAACGTTACTCAATGTTCTGGAGGCAGTGTTATCATGGGTCAATATGAAACAAGTACTCAACTAAAAGACATAGGTGTAATTTCTGGAGGTGATATGACAACTGAAGCAGCAATAGCTAAACTCATGTATTTGTTGAGCAAAAATTTATCTACATTAAAATTTAAGGAACACTTCGAAAATTCATTACGTGGAGAGATATCTTAAAATTAACAACCAAAATTTTAACGTTTAAACTTTTTTTTGTTATTTGAGCCGCTGTAACTAAAAAATAGAGTTATAGAGAGGTGGCCGAGTGGTCGAAGGCGCACGCCTGGAAAGTGTGTATACGTCAAAAGCGTATCGAGGGTTCGAATCCCTTCCTCTCTGCAAAAGAGATAATTGCGATTTTCCTAATAGAAATGACGAATCTCTAAATAAATTTTAATTTTTTAATTACAATTTTTTTATATCTTTAACGCTTTAACTAATAAAATTAAGATCAAGAACAATGAAAAGATTATTTTCTATTCTAGCCATCGCATGTATAATGGCATTCGGAACTGTAAATGCTAGTACAAATGCGAACACTACTACAACAATTGTTAATACGGTTGTTTCAGCCCAAGAAGATGGAGCTGCTGCTGAAGAAGACCTAGGATTTCATCAGGAATTAAAAAAGAGATTTATTGAAGGAGGCCCAGGATTTATGGGAATCGTGTTATTATGTTTAATTCTTGGATTAGCAATTGCTATTGAGAGAATTATCTTTTTAAACTTATCTACTTCAAATTCTAAAAAATTAACTCAAAATGTTGAGGACGCACTTGCATCAGGAGGTGTTGAAGCAGCAAAAGAGGTTTGTAGAAATACAAAAGGACCTGTTGCATCTATTTTCTATCAAGGACTAGATCGTGCAGACGAAGATATTGATGCTGCTGAAAAAGCTGTTGTAGCTTATGGTGGTGTACAAATGGGACAACTAGAAAAAAATGTGTCTTGGATATCTTTATTTATAGCATTAGCACCAATGTTAGGGTTCATGGGAACGGTAATTGGTATGATTCAAGCATTCGATAAAATTGAAGCTGCTGGTGATATGCAACCATCTTTAGTTGCAGGAGGTATTAAAGTTGCACTTCTAACAACCGTGTTTGGTCTAATTGTTGCTATTATATTACAGATATTCTATAACTACATCATTTCAAAAATTGATGCAATTGTAAACGATATGGAAGATGCATCAATTTCGTTGATGGATTTATTGGTAAAACACAAGAAGTAATAACAACAACTTAAAATCTTTATAGATTATGAATTTGCAAAAAATAATAAAACTTGTTGCAGCAATAGTTGGAGTTATTTCAATATTCTTTCTTATAAGAATTATTGGAGCAGGAGATGAAGCTCTTGAAACTACGCCTGATTTACAAGATAGCATAGTATCACCTTTTATGTACATAGCGTACCTTATATTAGGAATAATGGTATTTTTAGTTGTAGTGTTTTCAGTAAAACAAATGTTTTCTAATCCAGCAACATTAAAAAAGACCTTAACTAATGTTGGAGCTTTTGTTGCTTTAGCTTTAGTAGCATATTTTGGATTTGCTAACGGTGTAGAAACACCTTTAAGAGATGGTGAAGTTTTAACAGCAGGTAACTCGCAATTAGTAGGGGCAGGATTGTATCTATTCTACTTTTTAGTGTTTATAGCAGTTGGAATTATGCTGTTCACAGGAATTAAAAAAATGATTAAGTAATATTATGGCAAAAAGATCAGCACCAGAAGTTAATGCAGGCTCTATGGCCGACATTGCTTTCTTACTGTTAATATTTTTCTTAGTAACTACTACCATGGAAAAAGATTCTGGAATTAGCAGAAAGCTACCTCCAATGGAAGAATCTGAAGAGGATGTAGTTATTAAGCAGAAAAATATATTTACAGTATTGTTAAATGGTAAGGATCAGTTGCTTGTTGAAGATGAGTTGATGGAGCTTAAAGACTTAAGAGCAGCAGCTGTTGAGTTTTTAGACAATGGTGGAGGTGAAAATGCAGATGGTCAAAAATGTGATTACTGCAAAGGTAAAAGAGACACAAACTCATCAGATCATCCAGACAAAGCAATTATTTCCTTAGCGAATAATAGAGAAACATCTTATAAGGCTTACATCTCAGTTCAAAACGAATTGGTAGGTGCTTATAATGAGTTAAGAAATCGAAGAGCTTTAGAAATAGGGCCTCAACAAGGTTTTAGAGACATGAACTTTATAGAAATGCAAAAAAACTATAAAGACGTTAATTGGCCTGGAAATAGGAAAAAGTTAGAAGAGGTAATAGATCAAATAAAAAAGGAATACCCTCAAAAACTTTCTGAAGTACTAGAATAATAATATAAAACTTAATACAACATAATAATATGTCTAAGTTTAAAAAGAAAAAAGGAGGCGATTTACCAGCGGTAAATACTGCATCATTACCAGATATTGTATTTATGCTATTATTCTTTTTTATGGTAGCCACTGTAATGAGAGAAGATACGCTTATGATTGAAAACAGATTACCAAGTGCTGATCAAATTGAAAAACTTGAAAAGAAAAATTTGGTAATGTATATCTATGTTGGTAAACCAAGTAGCTCCTATAAAGCAAAATATGGCGATGAAGCTAGAATTCAATTAAACGATAAGTTTGCTCAAGTGAGTGAGATTCAAGCATTTATTGCAGCAGAACGTGCTTCTAAAAGAGAAGAAGAAATTCCTTATTTAACAACCTCTTTGAGAGTTGATAAAGAAGCAAATATGGGAATTGTTGGAGATATTAAGCAGGAACTTAGAAAAGCGAATGCTTTAAAACTTAATTATACCACAACTCAAGGAGATGTTTCTAATAATAACTAATTAGAAAATAATCTTAATTTGTTAGATAATATTGAAAAGCACTCTAAACTAGGGTGCTTTTCTTTTGCTTTATATTTGTATTATTGTATCTATTATGAAAGGATTGTTATTTTTTGTTTTGGCATTATTCTGTATGCAACTTGTTTTCGCTCAAGAGGTAAACAATGTACAAGTTATTGACAGCTTAGATCACAAGTATAAAGAAGATCAATACTATTTTGGGGTTACATATAATACTTTGACGAGTATGCCAAATGGGATGAGTCAAAACGGATTCTCAAGTGGTTTTCACGTTGGATTAATGAAAGATATGCCAATTAATAAGCGACGCAATGTAGCTATTGGTATTGGGTTAGGATATTCTACAAACTCTATAAACCATAATCTATTAATCTCAAAAGAGCAGAATGATACTTATACGTATGCGATTTTAGATAACTCGGAATTCACTAAAAATAAATTTGTACAACATCTTGTAGAGATTCCTTTAGAATTTCGTTGGCGTACGTCAACGGCAAGTACCTATAAGTTTTGGAGAATTTATTCAGGTATAAAATTGGGATATGTATTTGCTTCAAACACAAAATTTAAAAATGCATCGGAGCAAATAAAGAACAACAATATTAAGGACTTTAACCAATTACAATACGGACTTACTTTTGCCATTGGATACGACTCCTGGAATGCGTATTTACACTATACCTTAAATTCAATATTTGATTCTAAAGCCCAAATCGATGATGAAAACTTGGATGTTAAAATGCTAAAAATTGGTATTATGTTATACATTTTATAACCAGTAGTTAAGCATAATTATTTGAGGAATCATTCCAATAAATAATCCAATTAAAAGCTCTATATTATTATGTGCTTTTAAATGCAATCTAGACGTTGCTATGGCTCCAGCAATAACACACATAAGTATTATTGACCCATTTATATTTATATGGTAATGAATACTAATTCCAATAAAAAACAAAATTACTCCACCTGCTGCTACCATATGGATACTTGGCTTAAATTTTAATATTGCCAACATTAAACAAGCTAGAGTAGATAACAATATTCCGATAAAAAAACAGTATAATTCTATAAGCTCATTTTGAGGTAACACACGTTGTAAAACTAAAAAAATGATAATGCAGTTAAGAGCCAAGGGTAAAATCCGCTCTTTTGTTGTTGGAAGGTTTACTGTTTCAACTTTTTTCAAAGTTTTTAAAAGTAAATAAAGTAAAATAGGTAAAACAATAGTTAATATTCCTATAGAAAATAGTTTTGCTTTAATTATTTCAATAGGAAGATATCTAGGCGACTTAGAGAAAAAGAAAGCGGTACCTAGAAGCGGCATAAATAAAGGATGAAAAATATAAGATATACTTTTTAAAAATCCACTCATTCTAAATTTCTTTTCTTAATCTAGCCACTGGAATGTCCAATTGTTCACGGTATTTAGCTACTGTACGTCTTGCGATTGGATAACCTTTTTCTTTCAAAATTGCAGCAAGTTTTTCATCGGTTAGTGGTTTCTTTTTGTTTTCCTCTTCAATAACAGTTTCCAATATTTTTTTAATCTCTCTAGTGGAAACATCTTCTCCTTGATCGTTCTTCATGGACTCACTAAAGAACTCTTTAATCAATTTTGTACCATAAGGTGTATCGACATATTTACTATTAGCCACCCTCGAAACTGTAGATACATCCATCTCTATTTCGTCTGCTATATCTTTTAAAATCATTGGTTTTAACTTACGTTCATCACCAGTTAAAAAATACTCTTTTTGATAATGCATAATGGCACTCATAGTAATAAACAGCGTTTGCTGTCGTTGCCTAATGGCATCAATAAACCATTTTGCAGCATCCAGTTTTTGTTTTATAAAGAGTACTGCATCTTTTTGAGATTTAGATTTGTCTTTAGACTCTTTATAACCTTTAAGCATATTATTATATTCTCTAGATACATGGAGTTCTGGAGCATTTCTCCCATTGAGCGTCAACTCTAACTCGCCATCAACAATTTTGATAGTAAAATCGGGTACTACATGCTCAACCATTCTTGTGTTACCTGAAAAAGAACCACCAGGTTTAGGGTTTAAGCGTTCAATTTCATGAATAGCATCTTTTAGTTGTGTTTCGGTAATGTCAAATTTTTGTAGTAGCTTTTTGTAGTGTTTTTTTGTAAACTGCTCAAAGGCTTTGTCTATAATTTTTTGAGCTAATTCAATGCTAGGCGTAGGCGTTTTACGGTGTAATTGTATACTTAAACATTCTTGCAAACCTCTTGCGCCAACTCCAGCTGGGTCTAATTGCTGTACTATGGCAAGCACACTTTCTATTTTATCTTCGGTTGTATAAACATTTTGTGTAAACGCCAAATCGTCCATAATATCGGAAAGTTCACGCCTTATATAACCACTTTCATCCACACTGCCTACTAAGAACAAAGCGATTTGCTCTTCTTCATCGTCGAGTCTAAATGTGTTTAATTGTGATTTTAAATGCTGAGTAAAAGATGTTCCTGAAGCATAAGGCACACTTTTGTCTTCATCATCAATGCTATAATTGTTTGCCTGCATTCTATAATCAGGAATCTCATCATCGCTTAAATATTCATCAACGTTGATGTCTTCAGCATTTATTGATTCACTATCGTTATAATCTTCTGTATTGTCGAAATCATCATCAAGTTCATCTGTTTTATCTTTGCCACTTTCAAGAGCTGGGTTTTCTTCCAATTCTTGTTTTAATCTCTGTTCAAAAGCTTGTGTAGGTAACTGGATTAACTTCATCAGCTGTATTTGCTGAGGCGATAATTTTTGAGATAATTTAAATTGTAAATACTGCTTAAGCATTGTGTTATTTGGGTTTAGAGTAAAAATAAAAAAAACAATCTACATTATGTTAGAACGAAGATTGTTTTATTAAAATATATTTATTCTTAAAAATTAGAACTCGGCATTTTGAGGTGTTCTTGGATAAGGAATTACGTCTCTAATGTTACCCATACCAGTAACAAACATTACTAAACGTTCAAAACCTAGTCCAAATCCTGAATGCACAGCTGTTCCGTATTTTCTTAAATCTAGATACCACCAAAGTTCCTCTTCAGGAATATCTAATGCAGCCATTTTTTCTTTAAGAACCTCTAGTCGTTCTTCACGCTGACTTCCACCTACTATTTCCCCAATCCCAGGGAATAAAATATCCATAGCGCGAACTGTTTTTTCATCCTCATTCAAGCGCATATAAAACGCTTTGATGTTTGCAGGATAATCAAATAAGATTACAGGGCATTTAAAGTGTTTTTCAACTAAAAACCGTTCATGCTCACTTTGTAAATCTGCTCCCCATTCATCAATTAAATATTGAAATTTCTTTTTCTTGTTTGGTTTAGAATTTCTTAATATATCAATAGCTTCAGTATAGCTAACTCTTTTAAAGTTATTATCTACAACAAATCTTAGCTTGTCTGTAAGCGTCATTTCATTTCGCTCAATTTGAGGTTTCGATTTATCTTCTTGTATTTGACGTTGCTCTAAAAAGGCTAAGTCTTCTTTGTTGTTTTCTAGCACATAATTTAATACGGATTTCATGAAATCTTCAGCTAAATCCATATTACCATCTAAATCCATAAAAGCTACTTCAGGCTCTATCATCCAAAATTCTGATAAGTGACGGGACGTATTAGAGTTTTCTGCTCTAAACGTTGGTCCAAACGTATATACTTTACCAAGAGACATGGCATAGGTTTCAGCTTCTAATTGACCAGAAACGGTTAGATTAGCTTCTTTACCAAAGAAATCTTGAGAATAGTCTACTTTTCCATCTTCAGTAAGTGGTGGGTTTTTAGCATCGAGTGTACTCACTCGAAACATTTCACCAGCACCTTCGGCATCACTACCAGTTATAATTGGTGTATGCATATTATAAAATCCATTTTCAGTAAAATACTTGTGAACTGCAAATGATAATGATGAACGTAAACGCATTACAGCACTAAATGTATTTGTTCTAGTGCGCAAATGAGCATTTTCACGTAAAAACTCTAGTGAGTGTTTTTTAGGTTGAATAGGATATGTTTCTGGGTCTGAATCTCCTAAAACCTCTATTGATGTTGCTTGAACTTCAACGTTTTGGCCCTTTCCTTGACTCTCAACCAAAAGCCCTTTTATGTAAACCGCTGCTCCAGTAGTAATTCTTTTAAGAATAGCTTCATCAGTATTTTCAAAATCTACTACGCATTGAATATTATTGATAGTAGATCCATCATTTAGAGCAATAAAACGATTGGCTCTAAAGGTTCTAACCCAACCTTTAACTTCTACATCTATTAATGTGGTTTCTTGAGAAAGTAATTCTGAAACGGTACTTAATTTCATGGTTCATTTAATTTAAGCTGCAAAGATAAGGCATTCCTCTAAATTATTTATCGGCATTTTTATCTTCTTCATCTGGAATAATTCTAAAGTGAGGTTCTTTTAAAACCTCTTTGTTGGCAATGCTTCTTTCTAATGATAATAAAAGAGATGGTAACAATAATAAATTGGCTAACATAGCGAATAATAATGTTCCAGATACTAAGGCACCAAGAGCCACCGTACCTCCGAAATTAGATATTATAAATACTGAAAATCCAAAGAATAATACGATAGAGGTATAGAACATACTGACACCAGTTTCTCTTAATGCTGCGTATACCGATTTTTTAATCCTCCAGTGATTTGCTTGCAATTCTTGTCTGTATTTTGCTAGGAAATGGATAGTATCGTCTACCGAAATACCGAACGCAATACTGAACACTAAGATTGTGGAGGGTTTTATGGGTACACCTAAATAACCCATTAAACCAGCTGTAATAAGCAATGGTAATAAATTAGGAATTAACGACACAATAATCATTCTAAATGACCTAAACATATAAGCCATAAAAAGCGATATTAAGAAAATGGCTAACGATAAGGATAAGATGAGGTTATTTACTAGATACTTGGTTCCCTTTTGAAATAAATACGCTTTTCCAGTAATAATTACATCGTATCTATCTTTTGGAAATACTTTATCAATTTTTGTGCGAAGATTGTCTTCAATTCGTTCCATTTTATCTATACCACTATCTTTCATAAACGTGGTAATTCTAGCATATTGTCCAGTAGAATCTACAAAGTTTTTAAGCAGATCTACATCACTTGAAGAATTTTTTGCATAAGATAGAATGAAGCTATTTTCCTGAGATGTAGGTAACTGATAATATTTTAGGTTGCCATTATAATAAGCTTGCTTCGAGTATTTTACCAAACTAACAACAGAAATTGGTTTTGAAAGTTCAGGCGTTTCAATAATGAGCTCCTCAAGATCGTTCATTCGTTTTAATGTAGAGAGTTTCATAACTCCCTTTTTACGATTGGTATTCACCATAATTTCTAATGGCATAATGCCATTAAATTCTTCTTCAAAAAAGCGAATATCTTCAAAAAAAGCAGCCTTTTTTGGCATATCTTCAATTAAACTACCAGATATTTTTATTTGATAAATACCAATAATACTAGCTATTAACAAGATTAATGCAGTTACATAAATAGTAATTTTTCTATGCCTTACCATGTTTTCCATCCAATCAACAAACCCATTTATCCAACGCTTATTTAAATGCTCTAAATGCTTGTCTTTTGGCATTGGCATATAACTATAAATAATAGGAATAATAAGAAGGCATAGCAGGAAAATCCCAAGAATACTAAGCGAAGCAACAGTACCAAACTCTTTTAGTAATTTACTTTCGGTAATAATAAAGGTTGCAAAACCAGACGCAGTAGTTACG
The DNA here is from genome assembly GCF_011777505.1 of Gaetbulibacter sp. S0825. GTDB lineage: Bacteria > Bacteroidota > Bacteroidia > Flavobacteriales > Flavobacteriaceae > Pontimicrobium. The sequence continues at coordinate 867,629 of NZ_JAATJT010000001.1, forward strand.
TTGGTCATTAAAGTGGCATTTCCAATTTTAGTAATTACACGCTGTAAAGACTTAGCCTTGTTACCATGTTTGTTTACTTCATGCTGATATTTATTAATTAAAAATATACAGTTAGGTATACCAATAACGATAATTAAAGGCGGAATTAAAGCTGTAAGTACAGTAATTTCATATTCTAATAAACCAATAATACCAAAGGTCCACATTACGCCAATCAATACTACAAACATTGAAATAAAGGTGGCTCTAAAAGACCTGAAAAAGAAAAAGAAAATGCAGGAAGTCACTAATAAAGCTGCACCAATAAATAGACTTATTTCGTCAATAATATTTTGTGAATTTAGGGTGCGTATGTATGGCATTCCAGATACACGAACATCGAGACCATAGGTAGTCTCAAATGCTTCAATTTTTGGTATAAGAATCTTAGTTATAAAATCTTTTCTTGCAGGAGTATTGACAATTGATTTTTCAAGATATATAGCAGACCTAATAGTTTTGGTCTCCTTATTAAACAAGAAATTATCATAAAAAGGATACTGCTCAAAGAGTTGCTCTTGCAACTCTTTAAGTTCATTAACATTGCTAATGGAATCCTTTATAAACGGTTCAAGATCAAACTGCTCTTTTTGGGTGTTCTTTATTAATTTTTGAAGATCATAAATAGAAACAACTGTTTCAACTTCTTTATTAGATTTAAAACTAGTAGATAGTTTATTCCAGGCATTTAAGTTTTCAACTGTAAAAAGTGAAGAATCTTTAATCCCAAGAACAATTAAGTTCCCTTCTTCTCCAAACGTTTCTAAAAAAGAATTGTATTCTAAATTTACACTATGCTCATCTGGTAATAAATTTGCTTCGGTATAAGTAAATCGCATTTTATCCCATTGCAAACTAAAAAAGACTGTTGCAGTAATTACAACTAGAATAATTCCAATTCTATTTCTAAGAATTAATCTAGCAATAGCTTCCCAAAAACCAACCGAAAAAAGTTTTGTCATAGCAAAATTAATGGCTGCAAAGGTAGATAAAATGAATAGATTATTCTCCTAAAATACAAGGATTTAATAGTATTAGTCCAGACTAATATTAAAAGTAAATTTAATGGCGATGTTATCCTCAAGATTTGGTAAATGATAAGCACCATAACGATAAGCGAAACTTAACCCAAAACCAAAAAACAACTTGTTTATTTCTAGTCCAGACTCTGTAAACCCTTTATCGAGCGTATTGAAACTAATACCTTCATGTCTAAATGTGTCTTTCATAGTGCCAAGCGCAAATCGAGAAATTAAAACGAGCTGAGGCTTAAACCAAGGAGAAATATTGAATGGTGCTAAGGCATGTTTTATTTGAAAAGTCACAAATGAATCTGAAAAGAACTCATTAAAATACATGGTTTCAAAACTATTGGTACCAGCAACAGAAAACCTATTCCATATTGTTTCTTTATTCACATTATTGGGATACGCATGGTACATATGGGTAAGTGGTGTGTTTTCACTTGTTATACCTGTGGTTAAAACTAATTCAGTAGAGGCATTATTTTTGTAATTAAATTTTTGAATGGTTCTAAAATCCAATTTTGAAAAACTTAAATCACCACCTAATACATCCGCTAAACTTTTGGTGTACTGAAGCGTAAATTTTGGATAACCTATAGTAGTTTCGTCAATACCATTATCGGTATATTCAAAATCACTAAAAGGGTTCCATTGCCATGAGGTTTTAAACAAGGTTAAATCGTAACTGTTAAAACTTCCTTGAGAACCTAGGTTAAAAGTATAATTGTAAGTTGGAGTTATTTTACTCACACCAAACTCAGTTTCGGTTATGACTTTTGGAAGTAATTGATGCTCAATAGATACTGTTTTAGAAATATATTTATGAAATAAATCAATATTAATTAATCGAGGCTCAAAAAATTGAAAGAAACGCTTATCTGTTAAAAAATTTGAACTTCCTGTTTCTTGTAAATCGCTTGTGTATGTTAGGTTAATCCAGGTGTTTGTCTTTTTTGCAACTTTAAAACCACCACCAAAACTATATTTAAAATTGTGGTCTAGAAAACCATAAACGGTATAACCTTGCAATCTAAAATTAGATGAAAACTCAGTATTTGTGACACCTCCCAAACCAGTTCTAAATCCTTCATATTGGTTGTATTTTATTAAATACCTTAAATCAATATTTATGTATTTAGTAGGAAAGTAACCATTGCCAATACTCCGTAAGAACTCTGCTTTTTTGATAGAATCTTGTTGACTTGTCTTAACAGAAGTGCTATCTACTTGAGATAATCCTTTATTTGAGAAAAGGAGAATAAATAGTAAGGGCAAAAAATACTTCATATAGGGAATTAAAGTAAGTATATAACACAAAAAAAGCGACTTTAGTGTCGCATCAATTAAACCGTCATAATCTCTTTTTCTTTTACATGGAAAATATCATCGACTTTCTTTACATAGCTGTCAGTCATTTCTTGAATATCCATTTCTGCATTGTTCTGTAAATCCTCAGAGGCATCATCTACTTTTTTAATATCATGATTTGCGTCTTTTCGAGCATTTCTTATACCTATTTTAGCATCTTCAGCTTCAGCTTTTGCTTGTTTTGACAATTCACGGCGACGTTCTTCGGTTAACGCAGGCACATTAATTATAATACTTTCACCATTATTCATTGGATTAAAACCAAGATTAGCAACCATAATACTACGTTCAATTTCCTGAAGCATACTTTTTTCCCATGGTTGTACTGTAATAGTCCTACCATCTGGTGTGTTGACATTGGCAACTTGATTTAATGGTGTTTGTGACCCATAATAATCTACCATGACGCTGCCTAACATTGCAGGACTAGCTTTTCCTGCTCTAATATTTACAAATTGTTTTTCAAGATGCTTAATAGCAGCATCCATTGCTTCTTTTGCTGTATCTAAAATAAATTGAATGTCTTCGTTCATTTCTAAAATTTTAATGTAATTATTTCAAAAACTAAGCCAAAAATAAACAATAACGTGATTATAAATTGACAGTTGTACCAATATTTTCTCCAGAAACTACTTTTAATAAGTTCCCTTTTTTGTTCATATCAAAAACTATAATAGGTAATTTGTTTTCTTGACTTAACGTAAAAGCTGTGGTATCCATAACTTTTAGTCCTTTTCTTAAAACGTCATCAAAACTAATATTATCGAATTTTATTGCAGCCGAATCTTTTTCAGGATCGACATTATAAATACCATCAACACGAGTACCTTTTAAAATTACATCTGCTTCAATCTCAATAGCCCTTAAAACTGCTGCCGAATCTGTTGTGAAATAAGGATTTCCTGTACCTCCGCCAAAAATAACTACACGTCCTTTTTCAAGATGTCTCATGGCTTTACGTCGTATAAAAGGCTCTGCAACTTCGTTTATTTTGATAGCAGATTGTAATCTGGTTGGGACGTTAGCATTTTCTAAAGCACTTTGTAAAGCTAGTCCATTTATAACTGTTGCAAGCATTCCCATGTGATCTCCTTGTACGCGATCCATTCCCTTGCTTGCGCCTGCAACACCTCTAAAAATGTTCCCACCACCTATAACAATGGCAACTTCTACGCCTAGATTTGTTATTTGTTTGATGTCTTGGGCATATTCTGATAGACGATCAGGGTCAATACCATATTGTCTAGTTCCCATTAAGGCTTCACCAGATAATTTTAGTAGGATTCTTTTATACTTCATTAGTTTGTTTGAATGTTTAGCAAAACTACAAATTTTTGTGGTTTACTGAAGTCCGATTTATTAAAATTAATGATGAGCTGAGAAAATATAATCAATGTCTTATATGTTTAACAGTAGAAATTCTGCATAAAAAAAGCTTCGATAACTATCGAAGCTTTTATATATAATTATGATAAGGTTATTATCTATCCTAAAGATACTCGAATAAAATCAGTTACAGCTACATCACCATAAGTGTTAATATAACCTGCAACGTTTAACTTTTCGTCTTTAATAAAATCTTGATCAAGTAAACATTGTTCTTTATCAAGAGTTGTATTATCTGAAATGAAACGATCCATTTTACCTGGAAGGATTCTATCCCAAATTTGCTCAGGTTTTCCTTCAGCTTTCAATTCTGCTTTAGCATCTTCTTCTGCTTGTGCTAATACTTCAGGAGTTAATTGTGCCATAGAAATGTACTTAGGTACATTTTTAAGAGTTTTTCCTAAACGACCAAGCTCGATATTATCTTTTTCAATAACCGCGATTCTTGCTTCAGTTTCTGACGCTACATAAGCTGGGTCAAAATCTTTGTAAGATAATGTAGTTGCTCCCATTGATGCTACTTGCATTGCTATATCTTTAGTTAATACATCAGCTTTGTCAATAGCATTGTTTAATCCAACAATAGCAGCAATTTTTCCAATATGTGTATATGCTCCAACGTAAGGTGCTTCTATTCTTTCAAATGCAGTGATATCAATTTTTTCACCAATTACACCTGTTTGCTCAATAAGTTTTTCAGCAACAGTCATGTTACCAAAACTAGCAGCTAAAAATTCTTCTTTGCTAGAATGGTTAATAGCAATGTTTACAAACTCTTCTGCTAAAGCTTTGTAAGTATCGTTTTTAGCAACGAAATCTGTTTCACACGCTAATACGATGGCAACACCAACAGTATTGTCACTGTTTATTTTTGTAATTGCAACACCTTCAGATGATTCTCTATCAGCTCTTTTTGCAGCAACTTTTTGTCCCTTTTTACGTAAAACTTCAATCGCTTTATCAAAATTTCCTTCAGCCTCTACTAAGGCTTTTTTACAATCCATCATTCCTGCACCAGTAGCTTCTCTAAGCTTCTTTACATCTGCTGCACTTATTTTTACTGTATTTTCCATAATGTATTCGTATAAAATAAAAGTCGTTTATATCTCTTCAAGAAAAGAACTAAACGACTTTTAAACTTTTAAAATAGTTTTTTATTCTTCTTCTTGAGTTGCAACTGGTGCAGGCGCAGGTGCTTCTTCCTTAGCTGGTTTAGCTTTTGGAGCATCCTTACCTTCAGCTTTTGCTTCTTTTTCAGCTTTTCTATCTGCTAATCCACTTGCAATACCATTGCTAACGTGTGTTAAAATTTTATCGATAGATTTTGAAGCATCATCATTTGCTGGTATTACATAATCAACCTGTCTTGGGTCAGAATTTGTATCAACCATTGCAAATATTGGAATGTTTAATTTTTGTGCTTCTTTAATTGCGATATGCTCACGCTTAATATCAACTACAAACAAAGCTCCTGGAAGACGTGTCATATCAGAAATAGAACCTAAGTTCTTTTCTAATTTTGCTCTTAAACGGTCTACTTGTAAACGTTCTTTTTTAGAAAGTGTCATGAATGTTCCATCTTTCTTCATTCTATCAATTGAAGCCATTTTTTTAACAGCTTTTCTAATAGTAACAAAGTTAGTTAACATTCCACCTGGCCATCTTTCAGTAATGTAAGGCATGTTTACGTTTCCTGCTTTTTCAGCAACGATATCTTTTGCTTGTTTTTTGGTAGCTACAAATAAAATTTTTCTACCTGATGCTGCAATTTTTCCTAAAGCTTGAGATGCTTCTTCTAATTTTGCAGCTGTTTTGTAAAGGTTAATTATATGGATACCGTTTCGTTCCATATAAATGTATGGAGCCATGTTTGGGTCCCATTTTCTGGTAAGATGTCCAAAGTGTACACCACCATCTAGTAAGTCTTTTACTTCTACTTTTGCCATTTTGTAATAGTTTACGTTCTGTTGAATTAGCAATGATTAAGTGGTCTTTATTTTAAATCGCCTTAATCATTTAGATGCTAAACTAAATCCTGACATTACTGTCATGGACAACAATAACTGGTTTAAATTTCTTTTAATATTAACGTTTAGAGAACTGGAATTTCTTACGCGCTTTCTTCTGTCCGAATTTTTTACGCTCAACCATTCTTGGGTCTCTTGTTAATAATCCTTCAGGTTTTAAGATGCCTCTGTTTTCTTCATTAAGCTCACACATTGCGCGAGATAATGCTAAACGAACAGCTTCTGCCTGACCTGTAACACCACCACCAAATACATTTACTTTTACATCAAAGTTACCTTCGTTGTTAGTCAATGCTAACGGTTGGTTTACTTTGTACTGTAAAGTAGCTGTTGGGAAGTATGTGTTAACATCTTTTTTGTTGACTGTGATGTTTCCTTTTCCTTCTGAAACATACACACGAGCAACAGCCGTTTTTCTACGACCAATTTTGTGAATTACTTCCATTAGTTAACTTCGTTTAAGTTAATTGCTTTTGGTTTTTGAGCAGCATGAGCATGCTCTGCACCAACAACAACATTTAAATTACGGAATAAAGCTGCACCTAATTTGTTTTTAGGGAGCATTCCTTTTACTGACTTTTCTACTAATCTTGCTGGATCTTTTCCAAACATTTCATTAGCAGTAAGCGATCTTTGACCACCTGGATAACCTGTGTGACGAATGTACGTTTTGTCATTCCACTTGTTTCCTGATAAGTTGATTTTTTCAGCATTAATAACAATAACGTTATCGCCGCAATCAACGTGTGGTGTAAAGTTAGGTTTGTGCTTACCTCTTAAAAGTATTGCTACTTTAGAAGCTAAACGACCTAATGTTTGACCTTCAGCATCAACTAAAACCCACTCTTTATTAACAGTAGCTTTGTTTGCCGAAATCGTTTTGTAGCTTAATGTGTCCACACTAAATTATTTTTCTAAATTAAACATTCCTCTCTCAAAAAGAGTTTGCAAATTTACAATTATATATTTGATTAACAAACTCTGTAACACGTTTATTTTCAGAGAATATTTTAAGTCTTAAGTTTGATAAAATTTTAATGCTTTAAAAGTTAAACTTTTCTCAAAGCATCGTGTTATTTAAAGCAACTATTTTAGCTTTAGTCTGTATTTTTATTTTCTTGACATGATTAATTGTATTTTTTATCAAACCACTATGGTTTATCATTGTCAATAGTAAATCAATCAAAAATCTTATGAAACTTCCAATCAAATTGCTTTTGTGTTTTTTATTGTGTTGCTTTAGTACTATCCAAGCACAAGAATCTTTATCAATAGCTAAGAGAATATATACAACTACCAATATTGGTAATAATACACCACCAGTAATTGATGGGAAACTGGATGATGCTGTTTGGGATATGGTTGAATGGGCAGAAAATTTTACTGAACTTATGCCTAATGAAAACACACCACCAAGTCAACGAACAAAATTTAGAATTCTTTATGACGACAAATATTTATATGTAGGCATTAGAGCTTATGATACTGCAGTTGATAGTATTGCAAAACGACTTGGGAGACGAGATAGTTTTGCTGGAGATTGGGTGGAAATAAATATTGATAGTGATCGTGATTTAAGAACGTGTTTTTCATTTACATCTTCAGCAACTGGTGTTAAGGGTGACGAATTTGCAAGTTTAAATGGTGGCAATTGGGATGGAAGTTGGAGTCCAATATGGACAAACAAATCTCAAATAGACGAAGAGGGTTATAGTACTGAAATGAGAATACCGTTAAGTCAGTTGCGTTTTAGTAGTGATGATGAGCAAATTTGGGGAATTCAAGTACAGCGCTTCTTTTTTAGAAAACAAGAGCGTTCTCTATGGCAACGAAAGCCTGTAACTGCTCCAGGTTGGATTAGTGAATTTGGAGAACTGCATGGGTTAAAAGGATTAAAACCTCAAAAGCAATTAGAAATTCAGCCCTTTACAGTTACAAAGTTAGATACTTATCCAGAGGAAGTTGGAAATCCATATCGTGATGGGAACGACTTTAGCATAAATGCAGGACTTGATGCTAAAATTGGAATTACAAATGATCTTACATTAGATTTAACCGTAAATCCAGATTTTGGTCAAGTAGAAGCCGATCCAGCGGCAATAACATTAGATGGTTTTGAAATTTTCTTTGAAGAGCAACGACCATTTTTTGTTCAAAATAAAAACATTTTTGACTATAATTTTGGAAACAATCAAGACAATCTATTTTTTTCAAGACGTATTGGAAGGAGTCCCCAAGGGTATCCAAACGCACCATCAGGAGCTTATGTAGATCAGCCTGATAATACTACCATATTAGGGGCTGCAAAATTTTCAGGAAAAACCAAGAATGGTTGGTCTATTGGTGTTTTGGAAAGTGTTACAGCAAATCAATATGCCGAAATTGACCTTAATGGTAATAGAAGCAAAGAGCTTGTTGAACCACTAACCAATTATTTTGTAGGTCGTTTACAAAAAGATTTCAACAATAGAAACAGCTATGTAGGAGGCATTTTTACAGCTACAAATAGAGATTTAGAAGATCATTTAAGCTACTTAAGAAAAGAAGCTTATACTGGAGGGTTTGACTTTAAGCACCAATGGCAAGGTAGAAAATACTTTGTTGAAGGAAATATTGTAACCAGTCATGTAAAAGGGAGTAAAGAAGCCATTACAGAAACTCAAACATCTTTAACACATTTATTTAATAGAGTAGATGCAGATCATGTTAATGTAGACCCTAATAGAACATCGTTAACAGGAACAGGAGGGCGTTTATCTGCTGGAAAAGTTGGTGGTGGACATTGGCAATATAATGGAGGTGTTATTTGGCGTTCACCTGAATTGGAATTAAATGATGTTGGGTTTTTAAGGCAAGCAGATGAGGTGCGCCAGTACTTTAATTTAAGTTATAGAACCTTGAAGCCAACAGAAACTTTTAGGCGAATTAGTGGAAATTTACAACAATTTACTACGTATGATTTTGAAGGAAATTTTAATAGGGTTCAATATTCTTTAGGAGGGAACTTTTTATTTAAGAACAATAATGGTATTAATTTAAGGGCTGTACACAAGCCTCGAATTTTCACCAACACAGCTTTACGAGGAGGTCCTCGTTGGAGGTTTTCTCAAGAAGATCATGTTTCTGCATTTTTTAATACTGATGTAAGCAAAAAATTTAGAACTAGCTTCGGATTTGCTTATTCAGGAGCAAAGCAAAATAATTTTTCTTTCTTCTTTACAGAAGCAGATTTTACGTATCAACCAACAAATGCATTAACTATATCTTTTAATCCAAGTTATAATAACAACCCAAGCAAAACACAATATGTTACACAAACTGATTATAATGGTACCACACGTTATGTGCTTGGAACTATTGATAATAAAACGTTAAGTGCATCCATTAGATTAAATTATACCATAAATCCTAATTTAACGATTCAATATTACGGACAACCATTTATTTCTAGAGCGAGGTATTCTAATTTTAAATATGTTACCAATCCAAAAGCTGATGATTTATATGACCGTTTTGATGCTTATGACAGCAACCAAATAACCTACAATAATGGTGTTTATGAGATAGATGAAGATATAGATACGACCACTGATTATTCGTTTGGTGACCCAGACTTCTCTTTTGTACAATTTAGGTCAAACTTGGTAATGCGTTGGGAATACATTCCAGGATCAGAACTTTATTTTGTTTGGTCTCAAGGCATCACAGGACTTGTAGACCCTAGTGATGGTTTGACTGATGGGTTGGAACAAGGAATTTTAAACCAAAAACCACATAACACCTTTTTAATTAAGGCAACTTATAGGTTTGTTTTGTAGTAAGCGAATCTTATTCAGCGAACACTTCGTAATGAGTGACTTTTTCTGGGAAATCAATTAGATAATTGTTGTCTTCTGGATAGTATTTTGCTTTTTCAAAATCATCTCCTGCAAAATTTTTAATAACCTCGATGTTTTTCCAAAACGTCAATAAATCGAAATAAGCAAATTCATTGTCCATTCGTTTAAGAAATGTCAGTTTAATAAATCCGTCGGTTTTTTTATAATCAGGTATTGCACGAACTTTCATAAACTCTGTGTAATCTTCTACATGTTCAATTTTTGTTTTTCCTTTCCAGATTCTTGCTATCATATCTAATTAATGTCTAGTTATTATTACGAAAATAATCGACTTGTCACAACGTATTCGTATTGTGGCTAGTCACTAAGTTAGCAAAAGAAAACGAACCATAGGGAAATTCTACGGATTTTCAGAGTAAGCATATCGCAAGCTACTAATTATACCAAACCGCATATCTTTTTCGTCTAAGTTCTAACGCTAAGAGCTCTTCCATTTTTAAAGCTTCAGTTCTTGTTGCTAATGGTGGAATATGATTATATAAACTTGGGCGTAAATACTCACCATATTTTTGAACAATATTAGAGGATAGTTTATGTCCTTTTTTGTTTCTATAGCCTGTTTTATGTTGTAAAAAGCGTTCTTTAGGCGTTTTACTTGTCATGCCAACATATAAGCATTCCAACACACCATTAAATTGAGGATTTACCGCTCTAAACTTAGCATTTTCGGTAAACACACGTTTGGATAATTCAACTACATATATATAGTATTTAGCCATTCAAGAGCGTTTAATGTGCTTCTAACCAATTATCGCCAATATCCAAATCGACATCCAAAGGCACTTCTAGTTTATAAGCATTTTCCATTTCGGTTTTAACAAGTGTTTTTATAGCTTCCAATTCCGTTTTAAAAACATCAAATACCAATTCATCATGGACTTGTAGTAACATTTTAGTTTTATAATGACCGTCTTGTAATTTTTGATAAATACGAATCATGGCAATTTTAATAATATCTGCAGCACTACCTTGTATTGGCGCATTTACGGCATTACGTTCAGCGGCGCCTCTAACCACAGCATTTCTAGAATTAATATCTTTTAAATAACGTCGACGACCTAACACTGTTTCTACGTAACCATTATCACGTGCAAAATCTACTTGTTTACTTATATAGGCTTTTAATTTTGGATAGGTTTCATAATAAGTGTCAATAAGTTCTTTAGCTTCCGTTCTATTTAAATCGGTCTGATTGCTTAAACCAAAGGCAGACACACCATAAATAATTCCGAAATTGACTGTTTTGGCATTACTACGTTGTTCGCGCGTGACTTCATTTAAAGGCACATTAAATACTTTTGAAGCTGTTGAGGCATGAATATCTTCACCATTTTTAAAAGCGTTAATCATGGTTTCTTCTTCACTCAAAGCTGCAATAACACGCAACTCAATTTGCGAATAATCCGCTGCTAAAAGTGTATAATTTTCATCTCTTGGTACAAATGCTTTACGCACTTGTCTACCACGTTCAGTTCGGATTGGGATATTTTGCAAATTAGGATTGTTGCTACTCAATCTTCCTGTAGCTGCAACGGTTTGCATATAATCGGTATGGACTCTTCCAGTAATTTCTTCAACTTGTTGAGGTAAGGCATCCACATACGTACTCTTTAATTTAGCTAATCCACGATACTCCAAAATGTGCCGAATGATTTCATGGTCTTTTGCCAAATAGCTTAAAATATCTTCTGAAGTGGCATATTGCCCAGTTTTAGTTTTTTTAGGCTTATCTACTAATTTTAGTTTTTCAAAAAGAATGATTCCTAATTGCTTAGGAGATGCTATATTAAATTCTTCGCCAGCAGCTTTGTAAATGTTAGTTTCTAATGTTGCAATATCGTTGTTAAGTGCTTCTGATAGTGAATTTAAGAAGTCTACATCTAGATTAATGCCTTCTAATTCCATGGCTGCAAGCACACGAAGCAATGGGATTTCGATTTCATCAAAAAGCTTTTGAGTATTTGCTTCACCTAATTCTTTTTGAAAGTGTTCTTTTAGCTGAAGTGTAATATCGGCATCTTCAACAGCGTATTCCGTTTGTTTGTCTAAAGGAACCTCTCTCATGGAAAGTTGGTTTTTTCCTTTTTTGCCAATCAATGTTTCTATTGAAATAGGTGTATAATTCAAATAGGTTTCTGCTAGTACATCCATGTTATGTCGCATATCTGGATTGATGAGGTAATGCGCCAGCATGGTATCAAACAGTTTTCCTTTTACATCTATGTTATATTTTGCAAGTACTTTAATATCGTATTTTAAATTCTGACCAATTTTTTCAATTACTTCGTTTTCAAAAAATGGTCGAAGTTGTTCAATATGTTCTTGTGCTTCATCACGATTTTCAGGAAAAGGCATATAAAACCCTTTACCAACTTCCCATGAAAAAGCAATACCAACCAATTCGGCAGTTATTGGGTTTATTCCAGTGGTTTCAGTGTCAAAACATACTGACTTTTGCTGCATTAAATTTTTGATAAACAATTTTGTGGCCATTCCAGGGGCAACACTTTGGTAAAAATGCGAGGTGGTTTCTGATGTTTTTCTGGTATACTCTGATGTGGATTCTGTTTCAGTGGAAGTTTCTTCAGCTCCACCAAATAATGAGAATTGTCCAGCTCCAGCTGCTACTTTTTCTTTTGGAGTAGCTTTTATCTCTTCTTTATTTGATAATTTCGTTGTTTCAGTTGAAGGAGTATCAGTACCTTCCGAAAAGGTTTTTAAGAAATTATCTGTTAATCGTCTGAATTCTAAATCCTGAAAAATCTCTTTTACTTTGTCAATGTCTGGATGATCCAGCTCAAAATCTTTAGCATCAAAGGTCACTGGAACATCAAGCATAATACGAGCCAACTCCTTTGATAGCGTGCCTAATTCTTTAGCAGCTTCCACTTTTTCTTTCATTTTGCCCTTAAGCTCATGGGTATTTGCTAATAAACCTTCCATGCTTCCATAAGCAGCTATGAATTTTTTAGCTGTTTTCTCACCAACTCCAGGAAGTCCAGGTATATTATCAGATGAATCTCCCATCATACCTAAGAAGTCAATGACTTGTTCAGGGCGTTCTACTTCAAATTTCTTTTGTACTTCTGGAATTCCCCAAGTCTCATAACCACCACCAAAAACAGGCTTGTACATAAAAATATTATCAGACACTAATTGTGCAAAATCCTTATCTGGTGTTACCATGTAAGTTTTATAACCCTCTTTTTCGGCTTGCTTAGAAAGGGTGCCAATAACATCATCTGCCTCAAAACCTTCTTTGACCATAATAGGAATATGCATGGCTTTTAAAATGTCTTGTATATAAGGGACAGCAATTTTAATGGCTTCAGGTGTTTCATCCCTGTTGGCCTTATAGGCTTCAAACATTTCAACGCGATCTACACTTCCACCTTTGTCAAAACAAACTGCTAAATGGTCAGGTCGTTCACGTTTGATAACATCTAGAAGTGAGTTCATAAAACCCATAATAGCTGAAGTGTCAACACCTTTTGAGTTTATTCTAGGATTTTTAATAAACGCATAATAACCTCGAAAAATTAAAGCATAGGCATCGACTAAAAAGAGACGTTTTTGTTCTGACATTGAATTTGTTTTTGAAGATTATAAAACTACAAAAACTTATGCTTTAATGAATGTTATTTGGATTGCAATTTGTAATTTTCGACCCTAAATAATTTTAAATGAATAACTTCTCAATTGTTATACATGGAGGTGCAGGAACTTTAGTAAAGGGCTTAATGACGCCTGAGTTGGAAGCTGAATATAAAGCAGCATTAAGAAACGCAAGAGATAAAGGGTATGAAGTTCTTGAAAAAGGAGGTTCAGCATTAGATGCAGTTGAGGTTGCTGTAAAGCTTCTGGAAGACTCTCCTTTATTTAATGCAGGTAAAGGAAGTGTATTTACAAACGAAGGCACACATGAAATGGATGCTTCTATTATGGAAGGAAAAACACTGGAAGCTGGTGCAGTGAGTTTGATTACAGGAATTAAAAATCCAGTATCCTTGGCAAGAGATGTCATGGAAAAAAGTTACCATGTATTTTTAGCTGGTGAAGGAGCTATGAAATTTGCAGATGGTTTGGGTTACGAAATTGAAGATCAAGATTACTTTTATGATGAGGTTAGGTACAAACAATGGCAAGGAATAAAGGATAGCGATAATTTTCAATTAGATCATAGTGTAAAAAAAGACGGTAAATTTGGAACAGTTGGCGCAGTGGCTTGTGATAAACATGGAAATATTGCGGCTGCCACATCTACTGGAGGTATGACAAATAAAAAATGGGGACGTGTAGGTGATTCTCCAATGGTTGGAGCAGGCGTTTATGCAAATAATAAAACATGTGCTGTAAGTTGTACAGGAAGTGGTGAGTTTTTTATTCGAGGCGTTGTAGCTTACGATGTATCTTGTTTGATGGAACACAAAGGTATGTCACTTGAAGATGCAGCAAAAGAAGTGATTCAAAAACGAGTCTTAGAAATTAATGGTGATGGTGGTTTAATCGCTGTGGATGCCCAAGGAAATATTGCCATGCCATTTAACACTGAGGGAATGTATAGAGCTTTTAAAACTTCAAAAGGCGAAAAAGGAATTTCTATTTACAAAAGCTAAATAAAAGGAGCATCAATAGCTAAAACAGTTACTTTTCGATTTTTTATATCATACATATCACTGTTTGATAAGACATGAACAGTCATATTAGCCATGGTCATTGGCGTTCCTTTCTCAAGTAGCTTTTCGTTATTATGTGTAAGTGTACTTCCATCAAAAATAATTGCCATTCCTGATCCAATTACAGTACAGTCATTCCCATTTTTTATTATCATGCCTGTGTCTTCCGCAAGTCCAATACCTAATAGATTAGGAAATGCTGCAACAGCTTCTGACACACGACCAAAACGACCTCGCTTAATGAAGTGTGTATCAATCATTAATTCAGGAATTAAACCTAAGCCATGATACATGGTAACGGCTCCTTTAATAAAAGCGTCTCTTGGGCTACCTCCAGCAATCATTTCATTTGTCATAGCCATAGCACCAGCGCTAGTTCCAGCAATTACAAATCCTTCTTCATTTTTATAACGATCAAGAAGAATTTTATGGATGGTTGTACCTCCAATTCTCTTCGTGATTTTTGATTGGTCACCACCTGAAAACATGATGCAGTTGGCAGATTTAATCAACTCAATAGAAGTTGTCTTTTCGGAATCTTTCTTACTTCTTATGTCAAGTATATGCACATTTTTGCAACCTAAAGTTGTAAAAGCTTCAAGGTAGTTTTCGCCCACTTCAACAGGAATACTCGAGGCTGTCGGAATTACAACTATTTTTGCATCAATGCCTCCTGCTTCTTTCACAACGTGAAAAAGTATACCTTCTTCAATAAATTCAAGGGTGTGTTTTTCATCGGTTTCAAACCCTTTATCTTCATTTCCGCCTATTGGGATTAGCGTACCTTTTACCTTTTGCATAAAATCAATCTAAAAATTACTGGGCAAAAATAAGGTAATTTTTTTATTGAAAATTGTCTATATTTATAATCTTTCACTTTAATAAACCTAAAAACCAACAAAACATGAAGATAAGAGAAATCAATGCTATGAGAGGGCCAAACTACTGGTCGGTAAGACGCCATAAACTAATTGTAATGGTTTTGGATCTTGAGGAGATGGAAGAGCTCCCATCCAATAAGGTAGATGGGTTTTATAATAGGCTAACAGCAATGTTTCCTGGGATGTACGAACATCGTTGTTCTGTGGGTGAACCTGGAGGTTTTTTTCAACGCGTTGAAGAGGGCACTTGGATGGGACACATTATAGAACATATTGCTCTTGAAATTCAAACTCTTGCTGGAATGGATGTTGGCTTTGGTAGAACTCGTGGTTATGGTGAAGAAGGAGTGTATAGTGTGGTATTTGCCTATATGGAGGAGTCTGTGGGTCGTTATGCAGCAAAAGCATCAGTTAGAATTTGTGAAGCTTTAATTGCTGGGGGAGATTATGATTTATCTGAAGACATACAGGAGATGCGAGAATTACGTGAGGCAGATCGCTTAGGACCAAGTACTGGATCCATTGTCGAAGAAGCCGCTAGTAGAGGAATTCCTTGGATTAGATTAAATAAATACTCGCTATGTCAACTAGGGTATGGTGCTAATCAAAAGCGTATTCAAGCAACAGTAACCAGTGAAACTAGTAGTATTGGAGTAGAGTTGTCTTGTGATAAAGAAGATACCAAGTACTTGTTAGAACAAGCTGAAGTAGAAGTTCCTCGTGGTGATATTATTCGTCGTGAACGCAGCTTAAAAGAAGCTTGTGGTTATGTAGGTTTTCCTTTGGTTATTAAACCAATTGATGGAAATCATGGTAGAGGCATTACAGTGGATATTCAGAATTATGACGATGCACTTCAAGCATTTCATCACGCGAAAGAAAGTTCAAAAAGCGGAGCTATTATAGTTGAAAAGTTTATAGAAGGTCAGGATTATAGATTATTAGTCATTAATAATAAATTAGTAGCTGCAGCCATACGCACGCCAGCACATGTAATAGGTGATGGAAAATCTACGGTTCAGGAATTAATTGATGAGGTAAATAAAGATTCTCGTCGAGGTTATGGTCATGAAAATGTGCTAACACAAATTACTGTTAACGAACTAACAAAAACAATTATAAAAGATGCAGGATATACACTCGATTCTATTATAGATGAAGGTGAAAAATTGATTTTAAAAGATACGGCAAACTTAAGTACAGGAGGGACAGCCGAAGACGTTACCGATATTGTGCACCCTGCAAATGTAAGTATGGCTGAACGTATTTCAAAGATTATAGATTTGGATATTTGTGGAATTGACATTATGACTACAGATATTTCTAAACCATTGTCCGAAACTGGAGGTGCTGTACTTGAGGTGAATGCAGGACCTGGATTTAGAATGCATTTAGCACCAACAACTGGATTGCCACGTAACGTTGCCGCTCCAGTAATTGATAAATTATTCCCACAGAAAGGAGATACAGGTCGTATCCCTATTATAGCTATAACTGGAACCAACGGAAAAACAACAACTTCTAGGTTAATAGCTCATATTGCAAAAATGAAAGGTTATAGAGTAGGCTACACTACTAGTGATGGGGTATATATTCAAAATAGACTGCTTATGACAGGTGATTGTACTGGTCCAGCGAGTGCAGAATTTGTACTAAAAGACCCAACGGTAAATTTTGCAGTTTTGGAGTGCGCACGAGGTGGTTTATTGAGGGCTGGTTTAGGTTTTAAAAAATGTGACGTAGCTGTAGTAACAAATGTAGCAGCAGACCATTTAGGTTTAAAAGGAATTCATACAGTTGACCAATTGGCTAAGGTAAAAGGTGTGGTGCCAGAAACAGTATTACCAGATGGCTATGCTATTTTAAACGCTGATGATGACCTAGTATATGATATGAGACGAACTGTTGATTGTAACGTTGCTCTGTTTTCAATGGATGAAAACAATCCTAGAATTAAAGCTTTACAACGTTTAAACGGTATTACAGCAATATATGAGAATGGTTATGTTACTATTTGTAGAGGCGAATGGAAAATGCGATTAATGAAAGCTGAGAATATCCCGTTAACCTATGGTGGGAAAGCTAAATTCATGATTCAAAATGTATTGGCAGCTGTACTCGCTGCACATGTTCAAGGCATTAGTATAGAAGATATGAAAGCTGCTTTAGAAACGTTTATACCATCTGCTACGCAAACTCCTGGAAGACTTAATTTATTTGAGTTTAATAATTTCACTATTTTATTAGATTATGCTCATAATCCTGCAGGAATGCGTGCGTTACAAAAATTCACTAATGAATTGGAAGCAACTGTAAAGGTTGGGATTATTGCTGGCATTGGAGACAGACGTATTGAAGACAATAATGAAATGGGAGCTATTGCAGCCGAAATGTTTGACGAAATTATTATTCGTCAAGATAAACGCCTACGAGGAAAAACTGAAGAAGAACTTATTAAAATGTTGAATGATGGTATTAAAAAGAAAGATCCTAATAAGAAGACTACCATTATCCCATCTGAAAAAGAAGCGATTAAATTTGCAGTTAAGAATGCAGTGAAAGGATCACTTATTATTATGTGTAGTGATGTGATTCCAGATGCTTTAGATTTGGTAAAACATTTTAAAGAACAAGAAGCCAAAGGCGAATTAAACTATGCTGATTAAAAATATTATTTCTATTAGAAATAAAAAGCCTCTGAATTATCAGAGGCTTTTTGCTATTTCACTATTATTATTTGATAAATAAAATGAATTTTAACTCATTACAGTTGCCTTACGCTTTAACTGTAAACTCTTTATATATGCCTTAACGCTAATAATATCGCTACTCTTTTTAAAGTTAAGGTCTAGATTTTGTTTTTTTGGATTAATTGAGATAGGATCAACTTTCTTAATAGTGAGCTTTAAATCTTTATTGATTTCTGCTTTAATAATAACATTAGCTTCAACTTCTACTGTAATTTCAGTTTTGTCGATTTTAGTATCGTTTTGCGCAGAAGCGAAAAATGGAACGATTAAAAATGCTATTACTATTAATACTCTTTTCATGACTTGGGGTTTGTTTCTGAGGCAAAGGAAAGGGACATAAAGAGTTACGACTCTAAATTTTTGTTCAAATGCAGAGAAAACTAGTTAAATTGAATTCTTTGTAAAAAAACATCGATGAAATACACTTTTAACTATTACCGTTAATCTAACAAACGTGTATTTGGTCGTTAATAGAGGTAATTTAACCATTCATCGAAACCAGAGGGTATATTAATTGTAGGAAAAAGACTA
Source organism: Gaetbulibacter sp. S0825 (assembly GCF_011777505.1). Lineage (GTDB taxonomy): Bacteria > Bacteroidota > Bacteroidia > Flavobacteriales > Flavobacteriaceae > Pontimicrobium. The sequence goes on from NZ_JAATJT010000001.1 coordinate 886,211, forward strand.
TTTATCAAATTTATTCTTTATTGAAATAATCAGACGAAATATTTTTATTTTGGTCACTTTGATACTTCATATATGTAAACCCCTTATGAATACAATACGAGCCAATGTCTCCAGCTTTATTCATGGCGAGATATGCAATTTGAAAATCTTTATAGCGATCTCCTTTAGAAACAATTCTACTAATAGCTTCCTCACATGCTTCTTGTGGTGATTTTCCTTGACGCATTAATTCAACAATTAGAAAACTACCAACAGTTTTTACTACCTCTTCTCCCATTCCAGTGGCCACAGCACCACCAATTTCATTATCTATAAACAATCCAGATCCAATTATTGGTGAGTCACCAATTCTCCCTTTCATTTTATAAGCCAATCCAGACGTGGTGCATGCACCAGCAATATTCCCGTTTTTGTCCATGGTGAGCATACCTATAGTGTCGTGGTTTTCTATATTAATAATTGGTTGGTACTTTGAAGTTTCTTTCCACTTTTCCCAAGCTTTTTTAGATGCTTCTGTTAAAAGTTCTTCTTTTTTAAATCCTTGGGTATAGGCAAATTCTTCAGCACCTTTCCCAGCTAGCATTACGTGAGGTGTATCTTCCATCACTTTTTTGGCTAATGCTGCAACGTTAGTAATATTTTCAACACATAATACAGCACCACAATCCCCATCAGAGTTCATAACACAAGCATCTAACGTAACGTTACCATCTCTATCTGGTGCGCCACCTTTACCAACGGTAGTGTTTTTTATGTTTTGTTCCTCAACGGCAACACCTTTAATGGCTGCATCTAAAGCAGATATATTTTTAGATAATGCTTCTCCAGCTTTGGCATTGGCTTCAGCAAATCCCCAAGTACAAATAGCTATTGGAAATTTTGATGTGTCTATTGTTGCAGCTTTTTTTGAAGGCGTTTTTTCTTGTTCATTGCAAGCTATAGCTGAAGCTCCTACTGTAATACCAACTCCTGTTAAGGATGCGTTTTTTATAAAGTTTCTACGTTTCATCGAAAAATTTATTTTCATTCCCTAGAAAAAGGGAGTTATATTATTATTACATCTTTACTTTTTTGGTTACCTCTCTATCCTTACTCATTGAATATGGTAAGTCTTCTTCTTTACTTCCCCAATCTTTATTAGGTTTATTACTCATTTCAAAATTCAGAGAACCTCCATTTTGAACAGCATCGTAGGTTAAAAAATTGCGTGAATAAGACTTATTATTTAAAGAAGCTGATTGAATATAAAAATTATCTTCAGAATTATTATCGGCTTCTATCACAAAAGTATTTCCGTTTTCTAAATGCATGGTAGCTTTTTTGAACAACGGGCTTCCAATAATATACTCATCTGTAGCGGGAGTCACAGGGTAAAACCCTAATGAACTAAATACATACCACGCTGAGGTTTGTCCATTATCTTCATCTCCACAATAACCATCTGGTGTCGCACTGTATAAGGTGGTTAAAACATCTCTAATCTTTTCTTGTGTTTTAAAAGGAACACCTGCATGATTATATAAATAAATCATGTGTTGTATTGGCTGATTGCCATGTGCATAATTCCCCATATTTACGATTTGCATTTCGCGGATTTCGTGAATGGTGATACCATAATATGAATCGTCAAAATCTGGTGGCATTGTAAATACACCATCAAGTTGCTTGATGAAGTTTTCTTTTCCTCCCATTAAATTCGCTAAACCCTCTACATCTTGAAATACAGACCAAGTGTAGTGTAAACTATTTCCTTCTGTAAATGCATCTCCCCATTTTAGAGGATTAAAAGGTGATTGAAATGTGCCATCTTCATTTTTACCACGCATTAAATTAGTGGAAGGGTCAAATACATTTTTATATCGTTCGGACTGTTTGTAAAACTTTTCGGCAATCTCTGTTTTACCTAATTTATCAGCCATTTGAGCAATGGTGAAATCGGCATAAGCATATTCTAAGGTTCGTGCTACGTTTTCATTCACACCTATATCGTAAGGCACATAGCCAAGACTGTTGTAATACTCCAAACCTTCCCGACCAACCGAACCGACAGGTCTACCATCAGCAACTTCAGCATTTTTTAAGATAGCTTCAAATAGGGTAGCTGTGTCCTTATCATCTACGTTGCCTTTTAGAAATGCATCTGCAATAATTGGAGCAGAGTTAGAGCCAATCATACAATCTCTATGACCTGGACTTGCCCATTCTGGTAGCCATCCAGATTCCTTATAGGTGTTTGCTAAGCCTTCCATAATCTGACTATTTAATTCTGGATACATCATATTAAAAAATGGGAAGACTGCTCTAAAAGTGTCCCAAAAACCATTATCTGTAAACATGTAGCCTGGTAAAACTTCACCATTGTAAGGACTGTAGTGAACCACATTATTGTCAGCATCATATTCGTAAAATTTTCTTGGGAATAGCAACACACGATATAAACAAGAGTAAAAAGTTCTAATATTATCAATGTTGTCGTCTTCAATTTGAATTCTGTTCAGTTCGGTTTCCCAAGCTTGTTTGGCTTTTTCTTTAGTGGTTTCAAAAGAATCGTCACCAATTTCCCTATCTAAATTGAGTTGTGCTTGCTCTGGACTAATAAAGGACGACGCTACTTTTACATTTACCACTTCACCTTTTTTTGTTTTAAAACCAATAATGGCACCAACATGCTGTCCTTCGCTATCTGTTGTATTTTCTTGTAAAGTCCAATCATCATTCCAAGTATGGTTGATTTCGAAATCCTTATCAAACTCGGCAACAAAATAATTATGAAAATTATTAGGAACACCACCAGAGTTGTTACGGCAATAGCCAATAATTTTGCGTTCTTCAGGAATTATTTTCACCATAGAGCCTTTAAAAAAAGCATCGAGCATGATGTATGAATTATCAGATTCTGGAAAGGTAAATCTAAATTGAGCAGCGCGTTCGGTTGGTGTGACTTCCACTTTGGTATCATAATCTGCTAAATAGACTTCGTAATAATGTGGCTTCACGGTTTCAACTTTATGAGAGAACCATGATTGACGCTCTTCTTCTTTATATTTTAAATCGCCAGTGACAGCCATAAACGAAAAGGCTGCATAATCGTTTATCCAGGGACTTGGTTGATGCGTTTGTTTGATGCCTCGAATTTTGTTTTCATTGTATTTGTAAGTCCAACCGTCTCCCATTTTAGAGGTCATTGGCGTCCAGAAGTTCATTCCCCAAGGTGCCGCGATTGCTGGATAGGTGTTTCCGTTTGAAAGACTGTATTTGGAATCGGTACCCATTAACGGATTGACGTAGTCCACTAAATCTTTCTGTTGAAACACGATGTTTTCACCTTTATTTTCTTGATTGTTGCATGAAAATAGTCCTATTGTTATGATGAATAGTAATGTGATTTTGTTTTTCATTTATTACTGCTTTGGTTGATTAGACATTTCAAAAACGAGTTCTCCTCCATTCATAATATCATGATGTGATAACAAGTTGCCTTCAATAGTTTTTCCATTAATAGACACGCTTTGCACATACACATTTTCTTTACTCTGATTGTTGGCTTTAATCGTTAATGTTTTTCCATTGTCCAAATGAATTTTGGCTTCTTTAACCAATGGACTTCCCAACGCATAATCAGCAGAACCTGGAGTTACAGGATAAAACCCTAAACTACTGAAAACATACCAAGCACTCATTTGGCCAGCATCGTCATTACCACACAAGCCTTCAACAGTTGGGCCATACATGGTATCCATAATCATGCGTACACGAGATTGGGTCTTTTCTGGATGACCAGTCCAATTATATAAATATGGAATATGATGCCCTGGCTCATTGCCATGCACATAGTTGCCTATGATGCCATCACGAGTAATGTCTTCGTGTTTTGCGATATATTTTTCATCGATGTCCATCGTGAATAATGAATCCAGATGTTGTGTAAAACGTTCTTTTCCACCCATCATATCGACCATTTTATTAATATTTTGAGGCACATACAAGCCATAATTCCATGCATTGCCTTCAATAAAGCCTTGACCATGAGTGTCCATTGGGTCAAAGTTTTTTCTAAAAGTTCCGTCGCTTAATTTTGGTCGCATATACCCAATTTTTGGGTCATACACATTGTTATAATATTCTGAACGTTCCATGAATTCTTCTTCAGTAGAAGTATTCCCAACTTGCTTTGCCATTTGAGCAATACACCAATCGTTATAAGCATATTCCAAAGTTTTTGATACCGACGAATGACTTAAATCGTCAGGTACATATTTGTAATCGATATATTCTCCCAAGCCATCGAAATATCTAACACTTGCTGTATTGACTGAGGCTTGTAAAGCACGTTCATGGTCAAAATCACCAACATTTTTTGCCATGGCATCTGCAATCACTGATGTGGCGTGATAGCCAATCATACACCAGTTTTCATTGGCATAATGAGACCAAATGGGCAACATATTATGAACACTTTCATCATGATGCGCCAACATACTTTTTATCATATTGTTGTTACGTTCAGGTTGTGTGATGTTGAATAAAGGATGTAGCGCACGATAGGTGTCCCAAAGTGAAAAAATAGTGTAATTGGTAAACCCATCTGATTGATGAATGTTTTGGTCCAAGCCACGATATTGGCCATCAACATCTTCATATAAAATAGGAGAGAGGTTGGTGTGGTACATCGCTGTGTAAAAGGTAGTTTTATCAGCTTCTGTTAAGGTTTCAACTTCAATTTTAGAAAGTTCTGCGTTCCATTTATCACTTGTTTCTTCGTAGGTTTTATTGAAATCCCAATGCGGAATTTCGGCTTCCAAATTCTTCAATGCTCCAGCAGTACTTACTGGCGACAATGCGAATTTAATATTGATTTTTTCGTTTTCTTCTGTATCAAAATTAAAATAGGCACGAATATCCTTTCCTGCCATTTCTGGAAAATTTTCATCTTGTTTGAAACGTCTGTAAAAGCCATCGTAAAGTATGTCGTCGTACTTCTTATGTCCATAACTTTTAAAAGGTTTTGAGAATTGCATGGCAAAAAACACTTTTTTAGTCCTTGCCCAACCTTTGGTTTGTCTGTAACCTGTAATAAGCGAATTATTTTCAACACGAATAAACGTCCATACGTTTTTGTTGTCGTGATGATACACATTATACACCAAATCTAAAATAATATGTGCATCATCAGATTTTGGAAAGGTATATTGATGAAAGCCTACACGTTCGCTCGCTGTGAGTTCTGCTTTAATATTGTAACTGTCTAAATCCACTTTGTAATAACCTGGTGAGGCTTCTTCGTTGTCGTGTGAAAAGGTCGAGTAAAAGCCTTTTTTGCCTTCTGAAGTTTCTAATGGTTCAAGAATTAAATCGCCAGTTGTTGGCATGACCAGAAAATCGCCCAAATCTGAATGACCTGTACCACTAAAATTGGTGTGAGCAAATCCAATTATGGTAGAATCGCGATATTGATAACCTGCACAATATTCATAGGTTTCAGTGTTATAGCTACCGTCTTCGTTGTGCATGACTTCAAAGTTGGTCTGGGGACTTAATTGCACCATACCAAAAGGTGCAGTCGCTCCTGGAAATACATGTCCCATTTTACTGGTACCTATAAACGGATTCACAAATTGTGTATAATCGGTTTTTGAAGAGTTAATTGTTATTTCTTCGTTCGAAGTTGTTTCGTTTTTACAATTAAAAACAATTCCTAATAATAGAATGAATACAATTTTTTTATGCATGTGATACTGATTTTTTAGAATTTCTATACCCAAACCATAGAATGTATGAGTAACAAATTATGATAAATAATAAAGCTGTTTTAAATCCTATTTGGTCTGTTAGATAACCATATAAAGGCGGAATCAATGCACCTCCAACAATTGCAGTACATAATAATCCAGAGCCTTTTGGTTTTAATTCGCCTATTCCATCAATGGATAAAGTAAAAATAGTTGGGAACATAATCGAGTTGAACAATCCTACTGCTAAAATACTCCACATGCTTACCAATCCTGTCGTGCTGATTGAAATAATGATAAGTGTAATTGCTATAGTTGCAAAAATGCCAAGGACTTTTCCTGGTTTCATGATTCGTGTGAGATATGAACCTACAAAACGACCAATCATAGCGCCAGACCAATAAAATATGACGAATATTCCTAATAAGGCTTTGCTGTCACTTCCTTCCAACGATTTATTAAAAATACTCGCAACACCATCAGCAATTGACATTAAGACGTTACTCTCACTTATTAAAGGCGTTAAATTCATGTCTAAAAAGTAGCTAACTAAATAACTTCCAATAGCGACTTCGGCGCCTACATAAAAGAAGATACCTAAAACACCAAGCATTAAATTTTTGTTTTTGAAAGCTTCAGCATACGTTCCAGTCGAAGTTTCACTTATCATTTTTGGTAATTTTGCAAAGAGGAAAATAACAGCAATCAGGCCTATAAACAATGCTAATCCCAAAAATGGCATTTGCACAGCTGAAGCTTCAGTAGCAAGATAAGTGTCTTTGGCAGTTTCGGTTAAAGCTGCAATTTCATCTTCGGTTTTTATAGTATCGCTTAAAATAAACAAAGCGCCAACTGCAGGAGCGATTGCTGTTCCTAATGAGTTAAAAGCTTGAGATAAGTTTAATCGACTTGAGGCTCCATCTTCACTTCCTAAAACTGCAACAAACGGATTGGCAGCTACTTGTAAAATGGTCATACCTCCAGCTAAAATGAAATAGGCTAACATAAAGATGCCAAATACACGATAGGAAGCTGCAGGATAAAACAATAAACATCCAGTTGCCATCGTTAATAAACCCAGAATGATTCCTTTTTTGTACCCAATTTTAGATAAAATGTAACTTGCTGGAATAGACAGTAAGAAATATGCCCCAAAAAAAGCAAATTGCACTAAACCTGCTTGAAAGTAGGTTAGTGTAAATAGCTCACGTAATCGAGGGATTAAAGAATCTACTAAAACCGTTATAAATCCCCAAAGGAAGAATAGCGTAGTTAGTAGAATGAATGAGGAACGATAGGATTTTTGTTGGTTCATGTTAGTTTATGGTTGTTAGAATTCTGCATTTATAGATATTGTCTAAATATGTTTTGCTCTCATAATATTCATCAGGAATATCGTCATCAATTTCTAATAACTTATCCTGATAAATATAAATACACTTGCAATAGTCATCAAAATCTAGATTTTGATATTGTTCGTAATCTTCTATTTCAGAGTATAAATTTCTAAATTCTTGAAAGTCCTTATCGTTAAAAGGAGTTTTTGGAGGAATAAAAACATCTCTAAAATATATTTCTAATATTTTTTTAGTTGTTTTAATTTCATAAGCATCTAATAACATTCTTGCATTTAAATTAAAATAATCCCAACTGTCATACTTTTTATTATACACACCTATTATATCAGAGTTTACATTAACTAGTATTTTGTTTTCGCCTTCAATAGTTGTTATAAGGTTATTGTTTAAATAGTTTTTTATTTCATTTATAAATATGATGTCAAAACCTTTTTTTATATCAAATGTTTCATTTGCGCTTATTAATACAAAGTAGTTGTTGTCGGCTTTAATAACATCACTATTTTTATTAATTACCACATTATGATTTGAGAAATAATCAGGATTACTATTTAAAGGATTGTTTAATATTTTAGTTAAGCTATCCATTGCATTGAGCATAGAATCTTTACTTCTTTTTTTCCAGTATTTTTTTGGATAAAATGAAACTACTCTTTTAGTGTAATTTTCCTTGTTTAATAAATCTTTTTTGGTTGTTTTCTCAATATTATTTGTTTCTTTTTTTATGTCAAAGGCTGGCTTACAACCAATGATTGCCAATAAAAAAATAAGTATTAAGCAATGTTGTTTCATATTATCTAATAGTAATCTCATCAACAAACAACCAGCTTCTCCCATCATGTTCGTAACCTAAATGCCATTCAGGCAAGACACCCAATTTTTTGGCAATGATTTTTACATAACGATAGTTGGTATTTGCTTGTTTAAATTCAACAGTTTTTATATCGACTTCATCTGTGGGCAAAATTTCATCAAACTTATAATCCCCTATGGATTTAAAGTTTTTGCCATCATTAGAAACTAGACACTCTACTACAGTTGGGAAAAATATCCATGATTTTTGGTCTTTTAAAAAGTTCACTGAAATGGTATTGATAGGTTTTTCGCTTCCCAAATCAACAGTTGCTATTAAGTCTTCGTCAAAATACCCTTGCCAAGTACCTGTTCTGAAATCTCTAGCACCTATTATTCCATCAATTAAAGCATCATTTCCTCCAGCGTTGTATTGGTTAGCATATTCTGTTTCTAGTGTAATAGAAATATTTGGGTCTATTTTATAGAATTGTGTTTCAATGGTTGCACTTTTCACATCTTCCTTTTCAGAAAAAACACTTAATGTTATTGGTTCAGAAATGGTAAAAGGAGCTTCATACTTTTTATAATCTTCTTCTCCAAGCTTGTAAAAAATAGCCGCATTTTCATCTACATTTTCTAAGACAACTTCAGTGTCGCCTTTGAAAGCTACATCACCTTTTGCAATAAATGGTGCAGGAATAATTAAATGGTCTGTTATTTCGGTTTTTGGTTCTTGACCTTCTTTTGTTCCCCATTTTGAAGGCTGATTTGTCATTTGAAATTCTAGTGTCCCACCATCTATAACTTCATTATGATATATGAAAGTTCTGTTCAAAGGTTTTCCATTTAAAGTGACACTCTCAATGTATTTATTCGAATCACTAATACCATGCGCTACAATTGTAAATTGCTTATCATTTTCTAAGTTAATCGTAGCTTTAGGAAATAGTGGTGTTCCGATAATATATTGGTTAGACGCTGGTGTTACCGAATAAAATCCCATAGAACTTAAAATATACCACGCACTCATTTGTCCGCAATCTTCATTTCCTGAAATTCCATCAGGAGCGTTTTGATATAATTCGGTTAAAATTTGATGCACTCGCTCTTGCGTTTTGTGTGGCTTATTTACAAAGTTGTACAAATAAGCCATGTGATGACTTGGTTCGTTACCATGTGCATATTGACCAATTAAACCAGTAATATCTGCTTGATTGCGACCAGAAGTTTCAACTTTAGCTGTAAATAATTCATCCAGATTTTCTTCTAATTTGTCTTTTCCACCAAGTAAATTCATAAATCCTGAAATATCTTGAGGCACATAAAAACTATATTGCCATGAGTTAGCTTCGGTATAATTGAAATTAACTTCGTAAGGATCGAAAGGTGCAAACCACGTATTTCTGAAACGACCTCTCATAAACTGTGATTCTGGGTCAAAAATGTTTTTATAATACTGCGCTCTTTCAGAGAAGATTTTATAATCATCATCTTTACCTAAATCTTTTGCCATTTGCGCAATGGTCCAATCGTCATAAGCGTATTCAAGGGTTTTAGACACCGATTCACTTTCAAATTCTACTGGAATATAACCAAGTGATTTATAAGATTCCAAACCTAATTTATCTTGATTAGCCGAATGTTTCATAGCTTCAAAAGCTTTTTCAATATCGTAATCTCGAAGTCCTTTTAAGTAAGCGTCAGCAATTACAGGAACAGCATGATAACCAATCATACAGCCTGTGTAGCAGCCTGCTAAATCCCAAATTGGCATAATGCCGCCTTCATCATATTTTGCTAAAAACGTATTGATAAAATCATTGGTTCTGTCTTGTTCAATAATGGTGTACAATGGATGTGCAGCTCGATAGGTGTCCCAAAGTGAAAACACTGTATAGTAATCGAAATCTTTAGTTTCATGAATTTCTAAATCCATACCTCGATATCTGCCATCCACATCTTGGTAAAGGTTTGGTGCAATACTTACATGATACATCGATGTGTAAAAGTTGGTTTTATAATCATCGTTATCGCTTTCAACAACTATTTTTTCAAGTTGTTGTTCCCAGATATTTTGAGCTTCGGTTTTGATGTCTTCGAACGATTTTCCATCAAGTTCTTCTCTTCTGTTTTTGCGAGCACCCTCTTCATCAACAGGAGATATACTAACTTTTATTTCAAGCAAATTGCTCTCAGAAGAATCAAACTCAAAAGCCACTTTTACTTTTTTTCCTTCATTAACTTCATCAAGAAAAGACATATTTTTAAAGGGTCTTGAAAACTCCATATTGAAAAATAAGTATTGGTCAGTCGCCCAGGCTTTTGAATGTCTTTGTCCTCCAATTTCTGTGTTGGAATACATGTTTACTTTAGAGTCTAGTACTTCATCACGATGTTCTAAATCTAGAATCACAATTTGTTTTGAGCCTTCAGAAAATTGATATTTATGAATACCACTTCGTTTTGAAACCGTCAACTCTACATCAATTTCAGTGGAATCTAAATGCACTTTGTAAAAACCAGGTTCAGCCACTTCATTGGCGTGACTAAAATGTGCTTTATAGCCTTTTTCACCATCAGCACCATTATTAAAAACAACTTCGTTTGTTGGCATTAAGAGAATATCACCATAGTCAGAAACTCCTGTACCACTTAAATGTGTGTGCGAGAAACCATAAATGTAACTATCTGAGTAATGGTAACCTGAACAACCGTCCCAACCATCCAAACGTGTGTCTGGGGATAATTGCATCATACCGAAAGGCATCGTTGCTCCTGGATACGTATGACCATGACCTCCTGTTCCAATAAATGGATTAACATATGAGATGAGGTTCTTATCTTTTTTTGCTGGTGAGATATCATTGTTTTTCTGGCAGCTAACTATTAACAGAACAATGCTGAGGGAAGTAAAAAATCGGTTCATTAGTGTTTTTTGAAATAGAAGTTGAAAGATAATAAAACTTAACTAATCTTAAGCGAAAAGAATAAGGTTAAAAAGAAGTGTTGGATGTTAATTTATAGAGGAAAGAATAACACTCTTAACTGCCATTTTTTCAGTTTATAACTCTTTTTGGTACTGATATTGTTAATGTTTGCTAAAAGGATTATTAAATACAAGTTTTGGAGTTATTTTTGTGTTGGTAAGGAAAAGAAAAAATGATAAGGTGGTTAATTTTTGTTGCAATTTATGCAATAGTAGATTTTTATGCTTTTCAGGCAATTAAAACCGTTACAAAGAATAAATGGGTACATTATTTTCATGTTTTGGTATCTATTATTGTTGTGGGAAATTTTATTTATCAATTTACTCAAGCTAGTGATGGAAGGGTTTTATCTCCTGAAAAAAGTTATGCTTTTGGTTTTTTATTGACGCTTTTAGCTCTAAAAATAGTAGTCGTGCCAATTATGTTTAGCGAAGATATTTTTCGAAGTGTTTTAGGTATGTATAATAAAGTATTTTCTAAAAGCGACACCTTTCATTTACCATCACGCAGAAAATTTATTAGTCAACTTGCCTTAGGTCTGGCTGCCATACCATTTACATCACTTTTATACGGAATGTATAAAGGCAAATACAATTTTAAAGTATTAAAATACACCTTACATTTTGAAGATTTACCTGAGGCTTTCGATGGTTATAAGATTACCCAGATTAGTGACCTTCATAGCGGTAGTTTTGATAATAAAGAAAAGGTTTCTTATGCTGTAGATTTAATTAACGAGCAACAATCAGATGCTATTTTATTTACTGGCGATATGGTTAACAATAAAGCTACCGAAATGCTGCCTTGGAAGGATACTTTTAAAAAGTTAAAGGCCACAGATGGCATTTATTCAGTTTTAGGAAACCACGATTATGGTGATTATGTAGATTGGGATTCAGCCGAAGAAAAGCAGCAAAATTTAGAAGACTTAAGAAGCATTCAAAAAGATATAGGGTTTGATTTAATGCTAAATGAGAGCCGATTTATTGAAAAAAACGGACAACGAATCGCTATTGTTGGTGTTGAAAACTGGGGAAAAGGATTTAAGCAAAAGGGAGATTTAAAAAAAGCCACTAAAAGTATTAAATCAGAAGATTTTAAAATTTTAATGAGCCATGACCCAACACATTGGCAAGAACAAGTGATAGATGATGACTACCATTATCATCTTACTTTAAGTGGTCATACACATGGTATGCAGTTTGGTATTGAAATCCCTGGATGGATTAAGTGGAGTCCAGTAAAATGGCGATACAAATATTGGGCTGGAATTTATAAAGAAGCAGGTCAATATATTAATGTAAATCGTGGTTTTGGTGTTTTGGCTTATCCAGGGCGTGTTGGAATTTGGCCAGAAATAACCGTGATAGAGTTAAAAAGAGGTTCAAATAATGCATAATTGTTTGAAAATGTTATATTTTTATAATTAAGTAAGCGTGAACCTAATAGAATACTTGATTTAAAGCATAGTATAAAAAAAATACGTAGGTTTGTATAAGCACATTTGATTTAAAGCTTTAAAGTATGTCAAAGTTTGGTGAATTAATAGATGTAAATATTCCAGTTTTGTTAGATTTTTTCACAGAATGGAACGAGCAATCTGTATCAATGCATGCAGTTTTACGAGATGTAGCAGCAGCTCTTGGAGATAAAGCCAAGGTTATTAAAATTGATGTGGAAAAAAACAAAGACCTTGCAGAGGCTTTACGTATAAAGGGATTACCAACCTTAATCATCTACAAAAACGGTGAAATGAAATGGCGTCAAAGTGGTGAGCAAGATGCCAACACACTAATTGGTCTTATCCAGGAATACGTTTAAACGTAAATCCTTTTTCAGTAAAATATTCTAATATTTTTGGGAGTACGTAAGTCATATTTTTAGAGGCTTTAACGCTGTCATGTAATACAATGATACTTCCAGGTCCTGCATGATTCATAACGTTTTTCAAACAGGTTTCTTCAGTTAGAGAATTGTCCCAATCAATTGAGAGTACATTCCACATTACAATTTTATACCCTAATTCTTGAAGCTTTTTTATTTGCTTAGGCGTTATTTGACCATAAGGAGGTCTAAATAATTTTTCACTTTTAAAGTTTTGTCCTTTGAAGACTTTCTCACATAAAATAACTTCATCAAGATAACTTTTGGTTGTCGTTTTCCAGCCTTTTATATGATTTTGAGTGTGGTTACCAATGCTATGACCGTCTTTAACTATTTGTTGAAATATATTAGGATGCTGTTCTACATTTTTCCCAATACAAAAAAAAGTGGCTTTTGCGTTAAACTGTTTTAAAGTATAGAGCACCCAATTAGTGATTTCTGGTGTTGGACCATCATCAAAAGTCAAGTAAATATCCTTACTCTTAGTTGGGAAATCCCAAGTCAATGTTGGGAATAACGATTTAACAACTTTAGGAGTTGTTATTGGTGTGAAATTCATTTATTCAGTACTGTCAATAGGAACAATGGTTGTGTCTCTTGGAATATCAGCATCTTGACTGTCAAACTCTTCAGTTTCACCAGTAAATAGGCGAATAAAGTTGTTGTACTTTTGCATTTCGGCTTCTACAAACGATTGTTCTTCGTATCGCATTAACACATCAATTAACCCTCTATATCTTGCAATATCTGTAGATATTTCATCAATATATTGCGTCTGTTTTTCTTGGGATAAAGCACTAAAATAAGTCAAACTTTCTTGATATTTCATGGAAACATCTTTATATAGCTGTCTGCCTTTATCATTAGCTTCAACTTCATAATATGCACTAATAAATGGTTCCAGTAGCGTATAGAATCCAAACTCATCGACAGGCATTTTTTCCATTGCTAAATCGGTCATTTCTTCAGCTTTATCTAATTCATCTTCGTTGATAAGTGATTCAACTAAACGTGCAATATTACCTCGATAAGAAATTCCGTTTTTTCGTGTTTCAACATCATGATAAATGCCTTCACCACTATTTCCCCAGTCCCAATTTTTCACTTGCTCATACATTAAATCAGGATCCACTCGTCCCATATCAAAAGGGTTAGCTCTATCAACAGGCGTTTTTATAGGTACTAATTTGTAGCATAATCCATCTAGCTGTAAATAATCTTTCATCCAAATATAATCGTCGTCACCAAAAGCTCCGCCTGTAAAATATATTGGACGCTCCCAGTTATTGTTGGCGACAATATCCAACATTAATAGTCGGTTTTTGTATAAGGCGTTGTCAGTGATAGTTAAATCAATATAAGGCACTATCTCGTCAGCATCTTTAGGTTTTACAATGCCATGTTTTAGTACAGATTCCTTATCCACAGGAACTCTTAGGTGTCTTGTTGGTAAGTAATTGGCTTCTAAATCTTGACGTCGCATAGCATTTAGGTCATATCCTTTTTGTTGAGCTACATATTTAAATTTGGCTCTTTCATTATCACTAGTAATAAAATTTAATGCTTCTTTAATATCTAATGAAACTGAGTCAGGAAGCATCTGTTCTACAGATAAAGCGTCTCTTGTTCCGTATTTGTACTGGTCATGAGTTAACTGTGATGGAATAGGGTCACTCTCATAAGCTTTACGTTTCATTTGGTCAATATACCAATCGGTTTGAAATAAACTGGTGTTCACCACTCTTACATCTGTACGTACGCCTTCAATTTCCTGAATATACCACAAAGGGAAGGAATCGTTATCGCCGATACTAAATAAAATGGCATTTGGCGCACAGGATTCTAAGTATTTTCTAGCCATAGAAAGGGCTGTTTTTTTACCAGAACGGTCGTGGTCATCCCAATTGTTTGCTGCTAAAATACCTGGAACCAAGACTAAACAGACTAAGGTTACAGCAGGTGCTAATAACTTGTGCTTTGCGAATTTGGAAAGGAAATCATAAAGTGCATAAGCACCAAAACCAATCCAGATAGCAAATACATAAAAAGAGCCAACAACAGAATAGTCACGCTCTCTAGGCTCGAATGGTCGTACATTAGTATATACTTGAATGGCTAAACCTGTAAATAGGAAAAACACCAACATGACCCAGAACAGTTTTTTGTCTGAATTAAACATAAAAAACAAACCAATTAATCCTAAAATTAATGGTAAGAAGTAATAGGTGTTTCTGCCTTTATTGTTAAGTACATCACTTGGTAAGTTGTCTTGAGGCAAGCCAAGATGGATTTCATCAATAAAATTAATACCGCTAATCCAGTTGCCATGCATATCGTATTTACCTTGAATATCGTCTTGTCGTCCAGTAAAATTCCACATAAAATAACGCCAATACATATAGCCTAATTGGTATTCAAGCATATAAGCGACATTATTAAGTAAAGATGGTTTTTCTATATCAAGAAGTTGGCCTCCATATTGTCTCAAGAAATTATGATATTGTTCATAATCAATCTCTCCGTTTTGTACTCTTGATCTAAACTCATTCACTATAGATCTCACTTCATTATTCATCTGGTAATCGGGTTTTATCTTGAAGTTTAAAAACCCAGTGTACATCATATAATTTTCGGCGTGTTCACCACTCCACATTCGAGGCAAAAGAGATGCATGCTCAGAATTGTAATTTTGTTTAGCATTTATGTAATCGTTTACAATAACGTATTTCCCTTTCTCTAAATCTTTTTCGTATTTAGGCTTATCATCTCCATACGGATTATTTTCATCAAGGTATGCGTATTGATCTGTGAACTGTGGCCCATAAAACAAGTACGTTTTAGGATATTGCTCTAAGTTATAATAAGCCAATAGTTCTCTAGCGCTAGAAGGATTATTTTCATTAATAACCACATTAGCATTTGCTCTAATAGGCAACATTAGCCATGTAGAAAATCCTAAAATTACAAAGGTTAAACAAAAAATACCTGTGTTAATATGCTTGTATTGCTTTTTTCGAGTGTAGTTTAATCCGTAATAAATGGCAGCTACAATTAACAATCCAGCAATTATAGACCCAGAATTAAACGGTAAACCAATACTGTTCACAAAAAATATTTCTAAGGCACTAAAGAAACGTAAAATGTTTGGTGCCAATAACTTAAATATAAATAGTAAAATAGCAACTACTACTACATTGGCTACAATAAAGTTCTTTACGGTTATAGTTTTATAATTTTTAAAGAAGTAAATAAGTCCAATAGCCGGAATCGTTAGTAAGCCCATAAAATGCACTCCAAAAGACAATCCAACAATAAAAGAAATTAATACAAGCCATTTATTCCCTCTAGGCTTGTGCATATCCCTTTCCCAACGAAGCCCTAAATAAAACATTAATGCCATAATCATGGTTGCCATGGCATACACCTCAGTTTCAACAGCATTATACCAAAACGAATCTGTAAAAGTAAAAGCAATACTACCAACTAAAGAAGCTCCAAGAATTGCTTGCCCTTGGCTTAAAGATATTGTTTCACTTTTAACAACAACTTTTTGTAATAGCATTGATATAGACCAAAACATAAATGCAATAGTAAATGCACTTGCTGCAGCACTCATCATATTAAGCATTAATCCAACTTGAGAGGACTCCATTGCAAATATTGAGAAAAAAGCTCCAAGCATTTGAAAGAAGGGTGCTCCAGGCGGATGTCCAACTTGTAATTTTGACGAAGTCAGTATGTATTCTCCAGCATCCCAGTAACTTACTGTTGGTTCTACGGTTAAACTATAAGTTATAAATGCTATTAAAAAAGTGGTCCAACCTAAAATGGTATTCCATTTTTTAAAGTTGTTTTGTGTCATAATGGTTGTTTATTACTGATGGCGAATTTAATAATAAAAATATTACACTAGGCTATTTTTAAGTAAACGTTAAGGGTTTCATATTATTTTCTTCTAAAAATACTTGTGCAAATAAAACTTTGTTATAAATTTGCAACCTCAAAATAAGAGAATGGCCTATGGTGTAACTGGCAACACGTCTGGTTTTGGTCCAGAAGAGTCTAGGTTCGAGCCCTAGTAGGCCAACAAAAATCCAACATTATGTTGGATTTTTTTGTTTCTAACAATGATCAGAACAAAGAATTAGCTTTTTGAGTAAATCGAGCAAAAACCCTTGTAAAAATCAATAATAATGTTGTATATTTGCAGCGTTGTAAGAAAAAAGAATAAATGAGGGGACGATAAGTCCCCTCTTTTTATACTAAAAAATGTTCAAAGAGTCAGTTAAAACATTATTAAGTGAAGCACTTGATGAAAGACAGGATTTGTTTTTATTGAGTTGCGATATTTCAGAAGCTAATGCTATTAAGATAATAATTGATGGAGACAATGGCGTGCTTGTTGAAGATTGTATGTTTATAAGTAGAGCTATTGAGCATAATTTAGATAGAGAAGAACATGATTTTTCTTTAGAAGTGGCTTCGGCAGGAGCAACAACACCATTAGTTCATAAAAGGCAGTATAAAAAAAATATTGGCAGAACCTTACAGGTGAATGCTAATGGAGAAAAGTTTGAAGGTGTATTATCTCAAACCAATGAAGAAGATATTGTACTAACATGGAAAGCTAGAGAGCCAAAACCAGTAGGAAAAGGAAAAGTTACAGTAGAAAAAGAAGTAGCATTGCCTTATCAAAATATAACAGAAGCAAAAGTTAAAATAAAATTTTAATCCAGAATAATTATGGAAAATATTGCGTTAATTGAGTCATTTTCAGAATTTAAGGACGATAAACTAATAGATCGTGTTACCTTAATGGCGATTTTAGAAGATGTTTTTAGAAATGCATTAAAAAAGAAATTTGGAGATGATGATAATTTCGATATTATTATCAACCCAGATAAAGGTGATTTAGAAATTTGGCGTAATCGTGTTGTAGTTGCCGATGGTGAAGTAGAAGAGCCAAATCAAGAAATTTCTTTAAGCGAAGCACGCAAAATCGAACCAGATTTTGAAGTCGGTGAAGATGTGTCCGAAGAAGTGAAACTTATTGACTTAGGGCGTAGAGCTATTTTGGCATTGCGTCAAAACTTAATTTCTAAGATTCATGAGCATGATAATACAAATATCTATAAACAATTTAAAGATTTAGTTGGAGAAATTTACACAGCTGAAGTACATCACATTCGCCATAGAGCAATTATATTATTAGATGACGAAGGCAACGAAATAATTTTACCTAAAGACAGACAAATTCCATCGGATTTTTTCAGAAAAGGTGAAAATGTTAGAGGTGTTATAGAAAGCGTAGAGTTAAAAGGTAATAAGCCAGCAATCATTATGTCTAGAACTGCGCCAGTATTTTTAGAGAAATTGTTTGAGCAAGAAATTCCTGAAGTATTTGATGGCTTGATTACTGTTAAAAATGTTGTGAGAATTCCTGGTGAAAAGGCTAAAGTAGCAGTAGATTCTTATGACGACAGAATTGATCCTGTTGGAGCATGTGTTGGTATGAAAGGCTCTAGAATTCATGGTATTGTTCGTGAATTAGGAAACGAAAACATAGATGTTATCAACTATACTAATAATTTACAACTCTATATAACCAGAGCATTAAGTCCTGCAAGAATAACATCAATAAAACTTAATGAAGAAACTAAACGTGCTGAGGTTATTTTAAAACCTGAAGAAGTTAGTAAAGCAATTGGTAGAGGTGGTCATAATATTAGATTAGCTGGTCAATTAACAGGTTATGAGATAGATGTATTTAGAGAAGGTGTTGAAGAAGATGTTGAATTATCTGAATTCTCAGATGAAATCGATCCATGGATAATCGAAGAATTAGCAAAAGTAGGTTTAGATACTGCAAAAAGTGTTCTAGAACAAGATGTTGATGATTTGGTAAAACGTACCGATCTTGAAGAAGAAACAATCAATGAGGTTGTTAGAATTCTGAAAGAAGAATTTGAAGAATAAAAAATTATTATATATTAGGTGGATAAAGTAACACGTCGTTAGTTTTTCATCAAATTTTGTAAGCGCAAAACATAAACAGTTTATACCTGTTTGATATTAAAGGCAATTTATGGCTGAAACAATTAGATTAAATAAAGTACTAAGGGAATTGAATATCTCTATAGATCGTGCTGTTGATTTTTTAGAAACAAAAGGCATCGAAATAGAGAAACGTCCTACTACTAAAATTACTACAGAAGTGTATGATATTCTTTCAGGAGAATTTCAAACAGATGCTAGTAAAAAAGTAGCCTCTAAAGAAGTAAGTGAAGCAAAGCTTAAAGAAAAAGAAGCTTTGAGGTTAGAACGTGAACGTGAAATCGAAGAAAAACTTAAAAAAGAGGAAGCTGCTAAAAAAGAAGTTGTAAAGGCAAAAACAACACTTGAAGGGCCAAAACAAGTTGGTAAAATTGATTTAGAAGAACCTAAAAAAGTCGACACTACCAAAAAAGAAGAACCCGCTAAAGAAGAGCCTAAAAAGCCTGTTACTAAAGAAAAGTCTACAAAAATTATTGCCAAAAAGGAAGCTCCTAAAAAAGTAGAGGAAAAGGTTGAGGTAATAAAGGAGAAAAAAATAGTTGCTCCAAAAGTAGAAGAAACAGAGCAGCCAAAAGAGGAAAAAGTTGCTACTAAATATCAAAAACTTACTGGTCCAAAAATTTCAGGAGACAAAATAGATTTGTCTAAATTTAATAAGCCAAAGAAAAAGAAAGAAGATAAAAAACCAGATACCAATTCAAGTGCTGACGCTAAAAAGAAGCGTCGTCGTATAAGTAAAGTTGGTAATGGTAATGCTCCTGGAGGACAAAGAGGCCAGCAACGAGGAGGAAATAGAGGCGGTGCCAAAGGAAGAGGAGGGCAACGTCGTCCACAAGTAGTAAAAGAAGAGCCAAGTGCAGAAGAAGTACAAAAGCAAGTAAGAGAGACCTTAGAAAAGCTACAAGGAAAATCTAGTAAAGGTAAAGGTGCGAAATACAGAAGAGAAAAAAGAGATCAACACCGTCAGCAAACAGAAATTGATCAAGAAATTGCAGCAGCAGAAAGTAAGACAATAAAGGTAACCGAATTTGTTACAGCAAGTGAGATGGCTACAATGATGGATGTTTCTGTTACTGAAATTATTTCAGCATGTATGTCGCTTGGAATGATGGTAACTATGAACCAACGTTTAGACGCCGAAACGTTATCAATAGTTGCTGAAGAGTTTGGTTATGAAGTTGAATTTGTCACTTCAGATATTGAAGAATCAATTGAGGAAGTTGAAGATAAAGAAGAAGATTTATTGCCAAGAGCACCTATTGTAACCGTAATGGGTCACGTAGATCATGGTAAAACATCACTACTTGATTATATTCGTGAAGAGAATGTAATTGCAGGAGAGTCAGGAGGTATTACTCAGCATATCGGTGCTTATGGTGTAGAATTAGCAAATGGTCAAAAAATAGCATTTTTAGATACTCCTGGTCACGAGGCCTTTACAGCAATGCGTGCTCGTGGAGCTCAAGTTACAGATATAGCAATTATTGTCGCAGCAGCAGACGATGATATAATGCCACAAACTAAAGAGGCAATCTCCCATGCTCAGGCAGCAGGAGTTCCTATAGTTTTTGCAATAAATAAAATCGATTTACCAGCTGCTAACCCAGAAAAGATTAAAGAGGGATTGGCTGGTATGAATTTATTAGTTGAAGATTGGGGAGGAAAAATCCAATCGCATGATATTTCAGCTAAAGTAGGAACTGGTGTAAAAGAATTATTAGAAAAAGTATTGCTTGAAGCTGAATTATTAGAGCTAAAAGCAAACCCAAATAAACCTGCAGTTGGAACTGTAGTTGAAGCTTTCTTAGATAAAGGACGTGGATATGTTTCTACAATTTTAGTACAAGCAGGAACTTTACGAGTTGGAGATTATGTATTAGCTGGTAAAAACAGTGGTAAGGTAAAAGCAATGCACGATGAACGTGGAAATGATGTTGAAGCAGCTGGACCATCAACACCAGTATCTATTTTAGGATTGGATGGTGCACCACAAGCAGGGGATAAGTTTAATGTGTTTGAAGATGAGCGTGAAGCAAAACAAATTGCTGCAAAGCGTACGCAACTTCAACGTGAGCAATCAGTAAGAACACAACGTCATATTACACTTGATGAAATTGGACGACGTATTGCATTAGGAGACTTTAAAGAGCTTAACATCATCCTCAAAGGTGATGTTGACGGATCGGTTGAAGCATTAACTGATTCTTTCCAAAAATTATCTACAGAAGAGATTCAAGTAAATATTATACACAAGGGAGTTGGAGCAATTACAGAAAGTGATGTATTGTTAGCAACAGCATCTGATGCTATTATTATTGGGTTTAATGTAAGGCCAATGGGTAATGCTCGCCAAATAGCCGACAAGGAAGAAATCGATATCAGAATGTATTCAATCATTTATGATGCGATTAATGACTTGAAAGATGCTATGGAAGGAATGTTGTCGCCAGTATTTAAAGAAGAAATCACTGGTACAGCAGAAATAAGAGAAATTTTCAAAGTATCTAAAATAGGAAGCATTGCAGGATGTATGATAACTAATGGTAAAATTTATAGAAATTCTGGCGTGCGACTAATTAGAGAAGGAGTCGTTATTTACACTGGAGAACTAGCATCGCTTAAGCGTTTTAAAGATGATGTTAAAGAAGTTTCTAAAGGTTACGATTGTGGTATGCAAATTAAAAACTATAACGATATTAAAG
The DNA here is from genome assembly GCF_011777505.1 of Gaetbulibacter sp. S0825. Classification (GTDB taxonomy): domain Bacteria; phylum Bacteroidota; class Bacteroidia; order Flavobacteriales; family Flavobacteriaceae; genus Pontimicrobium. Next base: position 907,720 of record NZ_JAATJT010000001.1, read on the forward strand.
AAGGTGATGTTATAGAAGCATTCCAAGAAGTAGAAGTTAAAAAGAAATTAAAATAAATCATTTTTTTCGAGAGATTCATTTTGTGAATTTTTTCGAGAAGTATTTGAAACAAAAAAGCGACCTCAGGTCGCTTTTTTTATGTATTTATTAGTAAAGAACTTTAATATTAATTTTTAAGATTGATAATAAAAGCGTTTCTAAACTCTTTTTTAATTCTTAGCAAAGCACGATCGGCTTCTAAGCGGGTTTTAAAACTACCAACCCAAATCTTATAATTTGGTGTTTGAAATTTCATTGACGGATTCCAATCAGAAAACACTTCTTTAAAGTCTGTTTCTGCTTTTTTTGCACCTTGACGATTACCATTATAAATTTGTATTCTGTAGTTAACAAGTGTTCGGTTAACATCCTTTTTCAATCGTAAAAGGGTTTCAACATCTTTGTCTTGATTTATGGCAACAACACCATCTTGAGCATTACTCGTATTTACGAATAATACTGAAAATAAGAACGTTAGAATTAAAAATTTATAGCTGTTTTTTTTCATCTTTATTTTTATTTTGTGCAAATGTAAAGTATATAAACTTAAACATTATTAGTTTTATTATTTAGAATCCTTATAAATTATGCTTTAACACTTATCTAACATTTCTAAAATCGACTTTAAATGTTACTTTTGTCCGAGATTTTTATAACCGAATATTGTCTATTTGTATGAAAAAATCGTACCAAAGTATAGAAGGTAATTCAACTAACGATATGAAACAGGTGATAAACCGTAAATTAACCGCAAGATTTCTGCTTTTAGGGTTAATATTTTTACTAACATTTTCAACATCATCATTTGCACAGGATGGAGATCCTGCAAAAGGTAAATCTTTATTTAACACCAATTGTGCTGCTTGTCATAGTCTTGATAAAAAAATGACTGGACCTGCACTACGATTTGTTGAACAGAGATTAGCTGACGATGAAGGCTTAGATAGAGATTGGATTGCAGCATGGATTAGAAACAGTGCCGCAATGGTTAAAGATGGAGATGCTTACGCAAACAAAATTTTTAATGAGTATGGTGGAGCTGCAATGACAGCTATGCCTCAATTAACCGATCAAGATATTGCAGATATCTTAGCGTATACTGCTCAAGAAAAAGCGACACCAGCTGCAAGTGCAGGAGCTGGAGCAGATGCTGCTACAGCGCAATCTGAAGGAGGTATTTCCAATGATTTGGTTCTTGGTGCATTAGCTATTTTATTTGTGTTATTAGCCCTTGGGTTAATAATGGTTAACAGAACATTACGTCGTTTCGCTGCTGCAAATAATGTTGAAATCCCAGAGTCTTCACAAAGAAAACCACTTTGGAAAGCATTTGTACAAAACCAATTTTTAATGTTGGTTGTTGCAATATTCTTTTTATTATCAAGTGCATATTTTGCCTATGGGTACTTTATGCAGTTGGGTGTAGACCAAGGTTATCAGCCAGTTCAAGAAATTCACTTTTCTCATAAAATACACGCAGGAGATAATGGTGTAGATTGTAAATATTGCCACTCTTCAGCAAGGGTAAGTAAAACATCAGGAATTCCATCGTTAAATGTATGTATGAATTGCCACAAATCTGTATATGAGTATACTGGAGAAACTACTGCTGAATACTCTAAGGAGTTTTATGATGGTGAGATAAAAAAATTATATGCTGCTGTTGGTTGGGATGATGAAAATCAAGAATATACAGGAGAAACTCAAGCTGTAAAATGGACAAGGGTACATAATCTTCCAGATTTTGCTTATTTCAATCACTCACAACACGTTACTGTTGCTGGATTAGAATGTCAAACATGTCATGGACCTGTTGAGGAAATGGAAATAGTGTATCAATATTCACCTTTAACAATGGGATGGTGTATTAACTGTCACAGAGAAACAAATGTGAAGGTTAAAGACAACGAGTATTATACAAAAATACACGAAGAGTTATCAAAGAAATATGGCGTAGACAAACTAACTGTAGCTCAACAAGGAGGGTTAGAATGTGGAAAATGTCATTATTAATATTAAAGAAGTAATTCAATTATAATATGTCATCAAACAAGAAATACTGGAAAAGTGTTGAGGAGCTAAACCAAGACAATAGCTCTATGGTTGAGGCGCTTAAGCATAAAGAGTTTGTGCAAGAGATTCCTGTAGATGAATTTTTAGGAGATAAAGAAACTCTTGAAACTTCTTCAACTACACGTCGTGATTTCTTAAAATATGTTGGTTTTAGTACTGCTGCTGCATCTTTAGCGGCCTGTGAGGGACCAGTAAGAAAATCGATTCCTTATGTAGTACAGCCAGATCAAATTATTCCTGGCGTTGCAAATTATTATGCAAGTACTATTGCAAATGGTCATGATTTTGCAAGTGTTTTAGTTAAGACACGCGAAGGACGTCCTATAAAAATTGAAAACAACGATTTAGCCGCAACAAATGGTGGAGCTAATGCTAGAGTAAATGCATCAGTTCTAGATTTGTATGATAGTTTGCGAGTTGGATGGCCAAAAAAGAATGGAGAAGATAGCTCTTGGACTGAGTTTAATGCAGATACAACTCAAGCATTAAACAGTGCTGTGGCTTCTGGGAAAGACATTGTGTTGTTAACACAAACTTTCGCAAGCCCATCTACATCTAAATTAATTTCAGAGTTTAAAGAAAAATATGGTAATGTTCGTCATGTAGTTTACGATGCTATTTCAGAGTCGGCTGCAGTTGAGGCATACCAAAACACATATGGAGAACGTGGTTTAGCTAATTATGATTTCTCTAAAGCCGCAACAATCGTTTCTATTGGTGCAGATTTCTTAGGAGATTGGCAAGGTGGTGGATTTGATTCTGCCTATGCAAAAGGACGTATTCCTAAAAACGGAAAAATGTCTCGCCATATTCAGTTTGAGTCTAATATGAGCTTAACAGGTGCTAATGCTGATAAGCGTGTGCCGTTAAAACCTAGCGAACAAAAAGTTGCTTTAGCTAAATTATATGGTAAGATTACTGGAAATGCTGTTTCAGGAAATCTTCCAGCACATGTTGAAGAGGCTGTTGGTACAGCAGCTTCCGAATTAAGTAAAGCAGGAAGCAATGGTGTAGTTGTAACTGGGATTCAAGATGTAAATGCACAAACTGTAGTGTTTGCAATTAACGAGGCTTTAGCAAGTAAAGCATTCGACCCTAAAACCCCAATTAAAACTAGACAAGGTAATGATAAAGCAGTTGCACAATTAGTAACTGATATGAATGCTGGAAAAGTTGGTGCACTTATTATGAGTGGTGTTAACCCAATGTACACATTGCCAAATGCATCAGAATTTGAAGCTGGTTTAGCAAATGTTACTACAACTATTACGTTTTCTATGAAAGAAGATGAAACATCTTCTCTAACAGATTATATAGCTGCAGCACCTCATTACCTAGAATCTTGGGGAGATGTGGAGCTTAAAAAAGGACATTATGGATTAATGCAGCCTGCAATTCGTCCATTATTCGATACAAAACAATTTCAAGAGGCTTTATTAATGTGGAATGGTAATGATATGTCTTACCATGATTATATTAAAGATAATTGGAATACAAACATATTAAATGGTGGTTCTTGGAATCAAGCATTACACGATGGTGTATTTGTTGGAACTGGGTCGCAAGTAGAAGAATATGTAGATGATGCCATTGAAGACCAAACACCAATGGATGCAAGTGCTGCTGCAAGAGCATTAGCAACAGCATCTTCTTCTGGATTTGAATTAACATTATATTCAAAAACAGGAATGGGAGATGGTCAACAAGCTAATAACCCATGGTTACAAGAGTTTCCAGATCCATTGACGCGTTTAACATGGGATAACTATTTAACCGTTTCTGAAGCTGATGCTAAAGAGCTAGGGTTAGATTTGGATCCAAGTACGTTTTTCACTGAAGGTCAACATGAAGCTACTGGAGGTTTAAACGGAAAATATGCTAACGTAACAGCTAATGGCGTTACAGTTACTGTTCCAGTAATTATTCAACCAGGACAAGCTAAAGGAACTTTTGGATTATCATTTGGTTATGGTAGAACATTAGGAATGAAATCTGAGATGCAAACAGGTGTGAATGCTTATCCATTATATGCTAATTTCAATCCTGTTCAAGAGGTAACAATTGAAGCTACATCTGGAAGACACGAATTTGCTAGTGTACAATTGCACAATACCTTAATGGGTCGTGGTGATATTATTAGAGAAACTTCTCTAGAGATATTTAACACAAAAGATAAAGATTATTACAATGCTGTTCCTGTTGTTTCTTTAAATCACAAAGAAACACCAGTTAACTCTTCTAGAGTTGATTTATGGGATGAATTTGATCGTTCTATCGGACATCATTTTAACTTATCTATTGACCTAAATGCCTGTACAGGTTGCGGTGCTTGTGTTATTGCATGTCATGCTGAAAACAATGTGCCAGTAGTTGGTAAAGAAGAAATTAGACGTAGTCGTGATATGCACTGGTTACGTATTGATAGATACTATTCATCGGAAGAATCATTTGATGGTGATAACGAAAAGAAAGACAACATTAAAGGCTTAAGTAGCTCATTAAGTAGTTTTGGTGAAATGGAATCTCCATCAGCTAATCCTCAAGTAGCATTCCAGCCTATTATGTGTCAGCATTGTAACCATGCGCCTTGTGAAACTGTTTGCCCAGTGGCAGCAACATCACATGGTCGTCAAGGTCAAAACCACATGGCTTATAACCGTTGTGTAGGTACAAGATACTGTGCAAACAACTGTCCTTATAAAGTGCGTCGTTTTAACTGGTTCTTATATAGTGAAAATGATGAGTTTGATTACCACATGAACGACGATTTAGGTCGTATGGTAATTAATCCAGATGTTACAGTAAGATCTCGTGGTGTTATGGAAAAATGTTCTATGTGTATTCAAATGACACAAAAAACAGTTCTTGATGCCAAACGAGATGGAAGAGAAGTTAAGCCAAACGAATTTAAAACAGCCTGTTCTGCAGCATGTAGTAATGGCGCAATGAAATTTGGTGATATCAATGACAAAAAGAGCGATATAGCTGCTCTTAAACATGATAAAAGAGCGTATCACTTATTGGAAGCTGTTGGTACTAAGCCAAATGTGGTGTATCAAGTGAAAGTAAGAAATACGAACGAAGCATAAATAAATTAATTAAGAAACAATTATAAAAGGATTATGGCGTCTCATTACGAAGCACCTATTAGAAGACCTTTAGTTACAGGAGAAAAATCATATCACGATGTATCGGTAGATGTGGCTGCTCCTGTTGAAGGAAAAGCAAATAAATCTTGGTGGATTGTATTTTCAATAGCACTTATCGCTTTCCTTTGGGGAATTGGCTGTATTATATACACAATTTCAACAGGAATCGGAACTTGGGGTCTAAACAAAACCGTTGGTTGGGCTTGGGATATTACTAACTTCGTTTGGTGGGTTGGTATTGGTCACGCAGGAACATTGATTTCTGCAGTACTTTTACTCTTCCGTCAAAAATGGAGAATGGCAATTAACCGTTCTGCAGAAGCAATGACGATATTCTCGGTTGTTCAAGCAGGTTTATTCCCAATTATTCACATGGGTCGTCCATGGTTAGGTTATTGGGTATTACCAATACCAAACCAATTTGGTTCGCTATGGGTGAACTTTAACTCACCGTTACTTTGGGATGTATTCGCAATTTCCACATATTTATCGGTGTCATTGGTGTTCTGGTGGACAGGTTTATTACCAGATTTCGCAATGATTCGTGATAGAGCAGTAAGACCTTTCCAAAAGAAAATTTACTCGTTATTGAGTTTTGGTTGGTCTGGTCGCGCAAAAGATTGGCAACGTTTTGAAGAAGTATCATTAGTACTTGCTGGTTTAGCAACACCTTTAGTACTTTCGGTACATACTATTGTATCGTTTGACTTCGCAACGTCGGTAATTCCAGGTTGGCATACTACAATATTCCCTCCTTACTTTGTTGCAGGAGCCATTTTCTCAGGATTTGCTATGGTAAACACCCTTCTTATCATTATGAGAAAAGTGTGTAACCTTGAAGATTATATTACAGTACAACACATCGAGTTAATGAACATAGTGATTATGATTACTGGTTCTATTGTTGGTGTGGCATATATTACTGAGTTATTTATTGCATGGTATTCAGGTGTTGAATACGAACAATATGCATTCTTAAACAGAGCAACAGGACCTTATGCTTGGGCATATTGGGCGATGATGACCTGTAACGTGTTCTCTCCTCAGTTTATGTGGTTCAAGAGATTGCGTACAAGTATTATGTTCTCATTCTTTATCTCTATTGTAGTAAATATTGGAATGTGGTTTGAGCGTTTTGTAATTATTGTAACATCGTTGCATAGAGATTATTTACCATCATCTTGGTCTATGTTCTCTCCTACGTTTGTAGATATTGGAATCTTCATTGGAACAATTGGATTCTTCTTTGTATTATTCTTGTTATACGCTAGAACATTCCCAGTAATTGCACAAGCGGAAGTGAAGACGATTTTAAAATCTTCGGGTGAGCGTTATAAAAAGATAAGAGAAGCTGGAGATAGTTTGGTTGGTACAGGAGCAGATGCAAGAACATCAGGAAAAACAGTTGCAGTTGAAGCACCAAAGGTTGAAGTATCGGAAAGCGATAAATCTGAAATGACGAGTTCATTACTGGATAGTATTGGAACCTTTGATCCATCAACTCAAACGGCTGATGATTTAAAGAAAATAAGTGGTGTTGGACCTAAAATGGAAGAAGTACTTAACAGTATTGGTATTTACTCATTCCTTCAGGTTAGCAAAATGACGAAAAGAGAATATGACTTGTTAGACTCTATCACAGGTTCTTTCCCAGGAAGAGCAGAACGTGATGATTGGTCTGGACAAGCTAAAAAATTAATAAACTAAAAGTAGCATATGGAATCTTCAAAAGTAATTCACGCTATTTATACGGATGATGATGTGTTAATGTCGGCTGTTAAGAAAGTTAAAGCTGCAAAACATCATATAGAAGAAATTTATACACCTTTTCCTGTTCATGGACTAGACAAAGCAATGGGATTAGCACCAACACGTCTTGCTATTACAGCATTTATGTATGGATGTCTTGGTTTGATTGTATCTATCGTAATGATGAATTATATCATGATAGAAGATTGGCCGCAAAACATTGGTGGTAAACCAAGTTTTAGCTATTTAGAAAATATGCCAGCGTTTGTGCCAATTATGTTTGAGTTAACTGTATTTTTCTCAGCCCATTTAATGGTAATTACGTTTTACTTACGTAGTAGAATGTGGCCATTTAAAAAAGCTGAAAACCCAGACCCGAGAACAACAGATGATCACTTTTTAATGGAAGTATCTGTACATGGAGACGAAAAGGAATTAGAAACATTCCTTGCAGGAACAGGAGCAGTAGAAATTAACATTGTAGATAAAGAAGCACATTAGTATGAAAGGCTTAGTTAAAATATTAGTATTAGCAATAATGGTAAGTTCGATAGTGTCTTGTAAAAACAACGAAACACCAAACTATCAGTTCTTTCCTAATATGTACACATCTCCAAGTTATGAAACGTATGGAGCGTACGAAATATTTCCAGGAGAACAATCGGCAATGCTTCCTGTTGAAGGAACCATTTCTAGAGGTCACTCAATATTCGATTATGGGAGCTCTACAGCTGAGTATGATCGCGCTAAAGCAGAATTAGTAAGTCCTTTAGATTCTACTCAAGTTGATTATGTTAGAGGAAAGGAGCTTTATGATATTTACTGTAGTGCTTGTCACGGAGCAAAAGGAGATGGTCAAGGAAATCTTGTAAAGAGAGAGAAGATTCTTGGAATTCCGTCATATGATGATGCAGCTAGAGCCATAAATGAAGGCAGTATTTACCATGTAATTTATTATGGTAAGAATGCTATGGGATCTCATAAGAACCAACTTAGGGAGGAAGAGCGTTGGCAAGTTTCAGCTTACGTGATGAAATTAAAAGCAGATTTAGAAAAATAAGATTTAGATAAAGTTATATATCGATATGTATACCATTTCAAATAGATTAAAAATAGTTTCTCTTATCCTAATGATTGTAGGAGGAGCATTTTGGGGAACAAGCTATGTGTCTTCACACGTTACTGTTGAAGACGTAAAAGTTATGTTAGCTGAAGAAGAAGCGTCTCATGGTGGAGGTCACGAAGCAGAGGCAACCAATCATGCGCCTGCGGACACACATGGAGAAGCAACAGCTGATCATGGTGATGAGCATGCAGAACACGTAATGCATCAAATACATAATAGACCGTATTCTGCATTGTATGTTGCAGCATTCTTTTTCTTTATGATTGCATTAGGTGTGTTGGCTTTTTATGGCATACAGTATGCTTCACAAGCTGGATGGTCTCCAGTATTGTTTAGAGTTATGGAAGGTATAACATATTATGTATTACCTGGAGGTTTAATAGTTTTAGCTATTGCATTTTGGGCAGGAGATCACATTTTTATTTGGATGGATCCAGAAGTGGTAGCTCACGATGAGTTAATTCAAGGAAAAGCTGATTGGTTAAATAAACCATGGTTCTTTATTCGTGGATTAATTTTCCTTGGTGGTTGGAGTTTGTATAGATATTTTTCTCGTAAGTTCTCAATTGCACAAGATAGTGCGGACGACAATAGAAACTTTAAAAAGAATTTCCGTATCTCGGCAGCATTCTTAGTATTCTATATTTACACAGAATCTATGATGTCTTGGGATTGGATTATGAGTGTAGACCCTCACTGGTTCTCTACATTATTTGGTTGGTATGTATTCGCATCTATGTTTGTAAGCGGTATTACAGTAATTGCATTAGTTACCATGTATTTAAAATCTAAAGGATTAATGGATTTTGTAAACGATAGTCATATGCACGATTTAGCTAAATTTATGTTTGCTATTAGTATTTTCTGGACTTATTTATGGTTCTCACAATTCATGTTGATTTGGTACGCTAATATTCCTGAAGAAGTAACATATTTTGTAACTAGAATAGAGGATTATAAATTACCATTTTTCGGAATGCTAGCTTTAAACTTTATTTTCCCATTCTTAGTATTAATGAATAGCGACTATAAGCGTATTAACTGGTTTATAGTAATGGCAGGTATTGCAATACTAGTTGGGCATTATGTTGATGTTTACAACATGATTATGCCAGCAACTGTTGGTGATAGATGGGGATTCGGATTAGCAGAATTTGGAGCTATATTCTTTTTCCTTGGATTGTTTATGCTAGTTGTATTTTATGCAATTTCAAAACAACCATTATTAGCCAAAGGAAATCCTTTTGTTAAGGAAAGTGAACAATTCCATTATTAATTATTAAAATAAAGACGAAGAATAACAATGACAGCTTTATTAACAATTATAGTTTTAGTATTTATTACAGTTGCCATTTGGCAAATGGTAAAAATCTTTGATTTAGCCAATGCTAACAATGAGAACTCTCAAGTTGCCAATGACAAGGATAATAGAGTTAATGGATATTTAATGTTAGGCTTTTTAGCCTTCATTTACATCATCACAATAGTATGTGTTGTTAAGTGGGGAGATTTACCACTAATGTCTAATTCAGCATCAGAACATGGACCTCAGATAGATAATTTAATGATTATCTCAATGGTGTTGATTTTCATTGTGCAAACAATCACTCAGTTTTTACTACATTATTTTGCATTTAAATATAAAGGAGAAAAAGGGCGTAAAGCATTATTCTTTGCCGATAATGACAAATTAGAATTTATCTGGACAATTATTCCAGTAATTACACTAGCTGGTTTGATTATTTATGGACTATTTACATGGTCAGATATCATGAATTTTGAAGAAGATGAAGATGCTCTAGTCGTTGAATTATATGCCCAACAGTTTAACTGGAAAGCAAGATATGCTGGAGAAGACAATGTTTTAGGTAACGCTAATGTTAGATTAATAAACCTTGACAATGCCAATATTTTAGGATTAGATGAAGCAGATCCGAATGCTCAAGACGATATTATTACTACCGAATTACATTTACCTGTTGGAAGACAAGTAATATTTAAAATGCGTTCACAAGACGTATTGCACTCTGCATATATGCCTCATTTTAGAGCTCAAATGAACTGTGTTCCTGGTATGATAACTCAATTTGCTTTTACTCCAACAGTAACTACTGCTCAAATGAGACAGACACAGCAAATGGTTAAAAAAGTAGAAAATATTAATAAAATTAGAACTGAGAAGAGTAAAGATTTAGTTGCTAAGGGAGAAGAAGCATTAGACCCTTATGAGTTTGATTATCTTTTAATTTGTAATAAAATTTGTGGTAAATCACATTATAATATGCAAATGAAGATTATTGTTGAAACTGAGGAAGAGTACAATGCTTGGATTAAAGAACAACAAGTTTTTAAAAACTCACTAGTTCAAAATTAATTATAATAAAAGAATAAAATAAGATATAGATTATGTCAGCACACGCAGATACTCACGCACACGAAGACGATCACGGACATCATCATAAAGAAACCTTTGTAACTAAATATATATTTAGTCAAGATCATAAAATGATTGCAAAGCAGTACCTTATCACAGGTACAATCATGGGAGTTATTGGTGTAATTATGTCACTAATGATTCGTATGCAAATTGCATGGCCTGAAGAACCTAATGTTATTTTTGAAGCATTATTAGGTAAGTGGGCTCCAGGAGGTGTTATGGATGCTGATATGTATTTAGCTTTGGTTACAATACACGGTACCATTATGGTATTCTTTGTATTAACAGCTGGTTTAAGTGGTACGTTCAGTAACCTTTTAATTCCGTTGCAAATTGGTGCACGAGACATGGCTTCTGGATTCCTTAACATGGTATCTTATTGGTTATTTTTCCTTTCAAGTGTTGTCATGGTAATTTCATTATTTGTTGAAGCAGGACCTGCAGCAGCTGGGTGGACAATTTATCCTCCATTAAGTGCATTACCTATGGCACAAGGAGGTTCAGGAATGGGTATGACCTTATGGTTAGTGTCTATGGCAATATTTATTGCTTCATCATTATTAGGGTCACTTAACTATATCGTTACTGTAATAAACTTACGTACTAAAGGAATGTCTATGACTAGACTACCCTTAACAATTTGGGCTTTCTTTGTGACTGCAATTATTGGTGTAGTATCGTTCCCAGTATTATTATCTGCGGCATTATTATTAATAATGGATAGAAGTTTTGGCACGTCTTTCTTCTTATCAGATATATTTATTCAAGGCGAAGTATTACACTATCAAGGAGGTTCTCCAGTATTATTTGAACATTTATTTTGGTTCTTAGGTCACCCTGAAGTATATATTGTTTTATTACCAGCTTTAGGGATTACTTCCGAAATTATTGCCACAAACTCACGTAAACCAATTTTTGGTTATCGTGCCATGGTAGCTTCAATTTTGGCAATTGCGTTCTTATCAACAATTGTTTGGGGTCACCATATGTTTATATCTGGAATGAATCCTTTCTTAGGATCGGTATTTACATTTACAACCTTATTAATTGCTATACCATCAGCGGTAAAAGCCTTTAACTATATAACCACCCTCTGGAAGGGTAATCTCCAATTTAACCCAGCGATGTTATTTTCTATAGGATTAGTATCAACATTCATCACAGGAGGTTTAACAGGAATTATTTTAGGAGATAGCGCATTAGATATTAATGTTCATGACACCTATTTTGTGGTAGCTCACTTCCACTTAGTAATGGGTATATCGGCACTATATGGAATGTTTGCAGGAATCTATCATTGGTTCCCTAAAATGTTTGGTAGGATGCTTAATAAGAACTTAGGATACATTCACTTCTGGGTAACAGCAGTCTGTGCGTACGGTGTTTTCTTCCCAATGCATTTTATTGGAATGGCAGGATTACCAAGACGTTATTACACAAACAGTAATTTCCCATTATTTGATGATTTATCAAATGTAAATGTGATAATTACCTTATTTGCTATTATAGGTGGTATCTTCCAATTAGTATTTCTATGGAACTTCTTCTATAGTATTTTCTATGGTAAGAAAACTGTTCAAAACCCATGGAAATCTAATACACTTGAGTGGACTGCACCAATTAAGCATATTCACGGAAACTGGGAAGGAGAGATTCCTCATGTACACCGTTGGGCTTACGACTATAGTAAACCAGGACATGATGAAGATTTTGTTCCTCAAAACGTACCACTTAAAGATGGTGAAGAAGAACTTCAGCATTAGCATTTTAAAATAAAAGTTATATAATATATTAAAAAGCCTTTCAGTAATTGAAAGGCTTTTTTTATCCAACACTTTGTAGTCTTTATCTCCTATCTATAATAGATGAAATACATTTTTTATCGATAAAATGTAAAATAATTACAAAAAAATCGTTTAAATACAAAAAAATCAGTTAAATTGCGCTCAATTAAATAATTATGAGTAGTTATATCTATGTGATTTAGGATAGTGCTCAGAGTTAAAAGCTATTACAAACAGTTAATAATTTAACCTACTATGAAAACAAAAGTCTTGTTTAGGAATGTTATAAAAAGAGCATCCTCTATAATGGTATTTTTATTTGCCACATCTTCTGCTTTTGCTCAATGCCCAACAATTAGTAATCCAGCACCAACTATATGTGATGCGTCAGGATATACTTTTGCCGATTTAAGTACTGACTATGCAGTTGATGGTGGTAATGGAATAGTTTGGTATGACGTACTTAGTGAAGGAAGTCCTTTTAATCCCAATCAGTTGGTTGAAGAAGGAACTTACTTTGCAGATGATAATTCAGGAACTTGTGGAGCGAGAGCTTCAATAGTAGTTGACTTTCAAGTTGACGCATCTGGGCAAAACCTGGACCAAATTTATTGTAGTAATGAAAACCCAACAATTCAAACGTATATAGATGATGTATTACAACCACATATTCCATCTGGTGGTTCTGTGGAGGTGTATACAGATATTGATTTAACAACCTTAACTAGCGGGACTGACCCTATTCCTGGTGGAGCAACGAACTTTTTTATAGTATTTGTTGATAATGGTGGTTGTAAAAGCCAAATAGAAATTGGTAGTACAGCAGTATTTGATTCACCACCAGATCCAACTCCTGCTAATCCACAAGATTTCTGTTCAGATACTAATCCAACAGTGGGAGATTTAGACCCAGGAACAACAGCTAGTTATAGTTGGTATGATAGTCTTGATGGTTTTGGAGATCCAATATTGCCAGCACTTTCGCTTTCAACACCTTTAATTGATGGAAACACATACTATGTTCAAATTAACGAAGTATTCTGTGTGAGTAATCCAGTAGCCGTTACTGTAAATATAGATACGCCTTTTAATCCTGGAACTCCAGGCTCTTTAGAATATTGTGATGATAATATCCCATCTGCAGACTTTAATTTATTTGACGAACTTGGTGGTACACCTGACACTAACGGAACATGGTCTGGACCTTTAACCACAACAAATGGACACTTAGGAACAGTTAATATTACAAGTCTAACAACTGCAGGTAACTATGTGTTTACATATACAGTGCCAAGTAATGGCGTTTGTCCAGAAAGCACATCTACAGTTGCAATTACAATTTATGAAACGTTTTCATCTGGAACACCATCAGCGACTAATCCTGCTACGTTTTGTGTTATAGATTTACCATCAGCGTTCGATTTATTTACATTATTAGAAAATGAAGATCCAAATGGACAATGGACGCAAGGTACTTTAAGTACAGATCCAGTTGTATCGACTCCAATAGATTTAACAGGATTTACTCCAGGAACGTATAATTTTACATATACTCAAAATGTATTACCAAACCCATGCCCTGAAGAATCAACAACTGTACAAGTTATTGTATTACAAGATCCTAATGCAGGCAATGCTGTTAATCAAATATTTTGTGAGAATGATTTGACGGCAAACTCACCTTTCGATTTATTTTTAGCCTTAGATGGTTCACAAGATAATAATTCTGGTGTTTGGACAGATGCAAATGATGTAGTAGTAACGAACCCTATTGATATAACAACATTCACTGTAACAGGAAGTCCTTATCAGTTTACCTATACGATATCAAACGGTACATGTGAAGATACAGAAACAATAACCATAACAGTAGAACCTTCTCCAGAATCCGGAACAGCTAATCCAGCAATTGAGTTTTGTGAAGGAGCAGCTCCTACAAGCTATAATTTATTTGATTTACTCACAGGAGAAGATCAAACAGGAACATGGTATATAGGTACAGACAATACTGGATCAACAACTGCTAACCCAATAGATGTATCAGTATTAACCGCTGGAACATATAATTACACCTTTGATGTTGACGCCATTGGTACTTGTGATGACGAACTAGTTACGGTAACAATTATAATTAACCCATTACCAAATACAGGAACGCCAACACCAGCAATATTTTGTGAGAACGATTTAGCAGCTAATTCACCATTAGATTTATTTGGACAACTTTCTGGTAATGATGCTGGAGGGACATGGACAGATGATGATGCTACAGGAGCTTTAACAGGAAGTGATGTTGACTTAACAATATTAACAATTGGCACATATGGTTTTACATATAGTATAACAAACGCTAATGGATGTACAAATAGTAGCACAGTTACAGTAGTTATTGAAGACGCACCAGAATCTGGAACAGTTAATACACCTTTAGAATTTTGTGTTGCAGATATTACTACCGCTCAAACAGTCAACTTATTTGATATATTAGAAGGAGAGGACCAAACAGGAACTTGGAATGATGATGATGCCACAGGTGCTTTATCTGGAAACTTAGTAACTATAGATGGTCTAACAGCAGGAACATATAATTTCACTTTTGATGTAGATGCCATAGGTAGTTGTGATGACGTTTTAGTCACCGTAAGTGTTATTCTTAATGATACTGCAACGCCAACTGGAGCAATTACTCAAGAGTTTTGCGACACTGCAACAGTAGCCGATTTAGTAGCTACAGGAACTTCAATTCTTTGGTATGATGAAGCAACAGGTGGAACACCTTTAGCAGATACAACAGCATTAGTTGATGGCGAAACGTATTATGCAACTCAAACAGATGCAACTACAGGATGTGAATCTTCGGTAAGATTAGAGGTTACTGTTACCATATTCCAAACACCAAATTCAGGAAACCCAAATGCAACACCAATAGTTGTTTGTAATGACAATACTACTGTTGATTTATTTTTAGGGCTAGATGGCACACAAGATGCAGGAGGAGTTTGGCAAGATACAGATGGTACAGGAGCCTTAACAGGAAATATTTTTGATGCTACGGCTGTGACAGCGGGAACTTATCAATTCACATATTTTATTGCAGGTTCTGCACCATGTGCAGATGCAAGTACGATTATAACTGTTACAGTAGAAGAACCCTATAACTCTGGTACTGATGCTACGCTTGATATATGTAGCGATAATGGTACAGTCGATTTATTTACACTAATAAATCCAGCAGATACAGGAGGAACTTGGTCACCAGCCTTAGCTAGTGGTACTGGAGTTTTTGACCCTTTAGTTGATTTGTTAGTTGGAACAAGAACGTACACTTATACATTATCTAATGCTTGCGGAACTACCAGTAGTGATGTAGTAGTTACTGTAACTCAAGCTCCAGACGCAGGAAGTGATAACACCATAATAGCTTGTGTTATTAATGGTACCGTCGATTTATTTACACAATTGGGAGGCACTCCAGATTCAGGAGGGACTTGGTCACCTGCTTTAGCAAGTGGCACAGGTGTTTTCGACCCAAATACAGATGCTTCAGGAACTTATACTTATACAGTTACTGCGACTTCGCCTTGTAACACAGATGCTACTGCGCAAGTTTCAGTGACAATAAGCGATATTTCGGCACCAACAGTATTGGATGCTAATCCTACTTTTTGTAGAACAGAAAACCCAACAGTCAATAGTTTAAATGCAAGTATTTCAGCAACTGGAACATTAACATGGTATACCGATAATACACTTACAACGTCATTAAACGGAACAGAAGCTTTAATCGATGGAGAAGATTATTATGTGACCCAAACTAATGGTTCGGGTTGTGAATCTTCCCAAAGCGTTTTTGTGGTTGCAACAGTAAATGATGCGCCAACACCAACACTTATTAATCTTAATATGGAATATTGTATTAATGACAATCCAACAATTGGTGATTTAACAGTAAACATCACAGAGTATAATGCATCCTCAAACAACATCATTTGGTATGATGCTGCAACAAACGGAACAGTATTAAGCGCAGGAACTTTACTTGTAAATGCTACTACATATTATGCAGTAATTTTTGACTCAAATACTGGTTGCGAAAGCAGTATAAGATTAACAGTCACACCTAATCTTTCAGCTTGTGGTAAATTAATATTACCAGATGGATTTTCACCTAACGGAGATGGTGTTAACGAAACGTTTAACATTGATAATTTAGATGTTATATACCCAAATTTTGTAATGGAAATTTATAATAGATACGGTAACCTTATATATAAAGGAAATGCATCAACACCTCATTTTAATGGTAAATCTAATGTTTCTGGAACATCTGGAAAAGACTTGCCAGTTGGTGTATATTTTTACATTTTCAATTTTAACGATGGTCAAAATAAACCTGAACAAGGACGATTATACTTAAGCAGATAATTTGTTGATAACACACAATTTTAGAAAAATGAAACAATCAAAAATATATCATAAAATAGCAGCTTTAATTTGTTTGACATTATTGTCCTTTCAAAGTAATGCACAGCAAGACCCTCAGTTTACACATTATATGTATAACATGAGTGTTATTAATCCAGGTTATGCAACAGCAACCGGAGATATCCTAAATATAGGAGGCTTATATAGAACGCAATGGGTTGGTATGGAAGGAGCACCTAAAACAGCAAGCTTTTTTGCACATACTCCAATAAACGAAAAGATAGAGTTGGGTATTTCTTTTACTAACGATAACATTGGAGATGTTATTAATGAAAATAATATATATGCCGATTTTGCTTATGTATTACCTATTGGTCTAGAAGCTAAATTATCATTAGGACTAAAAGCTGGCTTTACCTTTTTCAATGCCAACTTCGATGGCTTTATATTGAACTCTGGTAATACATCAACAGATATTGCTTTTAACGAAAATATAAATAGAACATTCCCAAATATTGGTATTGGAGCCTTTTATTTTACAGATAATTATTATTTAGGCTTATCAGCTCCAAACATGTTAACCACAACACATTTAGAGTCGGAAAACGGAATTAAATCGACAGGTGTACAAGACATACATTATTTCTTAACAGGAGGATATGTTTTTGATATTAATGAAGATTTAAAATTTAAACCTGCGTTTATGGCTAAAGGCGTTAAAGGAGCACCTTTGGCAATAGATATAACAGCAAACGTATTGATAAACGAAAAACTTGAAGCAGGATTAGGATATCGCTTAGACGATGCCATAAGCGCCTTGGTTAATTTTAGGGTATCTCCCGATTTAAGGATAGGCTACTCATATGATTTTACAACATCTAACTTGGGAAGTTTTAATTCTGGATCACACGAAATATTCATCTTATTCGATGTAGATTTATTTGGACTTAAAGGCGGTTACGACCGCTCACCAAGATTCTTCTAAACTTTAACGAAACAACCATGAAAACACAAAAATATATTCTTGTTTGCCTTTTATTAGTTAGTGGAATAACAATGGCACAAAACGCAAACCTAAAAAGAGCCAATAAGCTTTTTGAAATGAAAGCTTATGTTGAGGCAGCAGAAATTTATGAAACAAAAGAACGTTCACAAACTGTGCTTCAAAACTTGGCAGATAGTTATTACTACAATACGTCTTTACAAAAGGCCATTAAAACCTACCGTGAGCTATTTGTAACTTATGGAGACTCTATAGATATTGAGTTGCATTTTCGATATGCTCAAGCCTTAAAAGGAGTTAAAAGTTATAAAGAAGCCGATGTTCATTTAAGCAGATATTATAACAAAAGAATAAACACTCAAGCTTTTATTGAAAAAACAGAAAAAACAACACCTCATACATTTAGCCTAAAGGAAATTGAAAATAAGGGCTCTAGTAGTGATTTCGGATTGTCTTTTTACGGTGATGATAAAGTGGTTTTTGCTTCTGCAAGGAATAACGAAAACCCAACGTATGCATGGAACGACTTACCTTACCTAGACTTGTATAGTGCTAACTTAACAGATGATAATAAACTAGAAAACATCACGCCTTTTTCGGATGCTATTAATACAGAATCTCACGAAAGTAACGCCACATTTAGTCGCGATGGTAAAACCATGTATTTTAATAGAACCAACAAGACACGCAATAAAACAGATGAAGAAAGGATTGCTCATATTAAAATTTATAAAGCAGAATTAGTTGATGGTAATTGGACAAATGTGACTGCATTACCATTTACATCAAACAAGTATAGTACGGAGCATCCAAGCCTGAGTAAAGATGGTAAAACACTTTATTTTGCTAGTGATATGCCTGGAGGCATGGGAGGTTTTGATATTTATAAAGTAGCTATCAATGATGACGGTACTTATGGAGAGCCTGAAAATTTAGGAGCAACCATAAACACTAAACATAGAGAGCAGTTCCCATTTATCAGCAATTTTGATGTCCTGTATTTTGCATCAGATGACCATCAAGGATATGGTGGATTAGATGTGTTTAGAAGCAATATGGTAAATGGTAGTTTTGACAAACCAGTAAATTTAGGAAGCACTATTAACAGTAGTCTTGATGATTTCGCTTATGTCATTAGAGAAAAAGACAATAAAGGCTTTGTGTCCTCAAATAAAAGTGGGCACGATAGATTATATGGTTTTTCTAGAGAAGAAAATATGCTCACTAAATACCTTGTAGAAGGAATTGTTCAAGACAAAAACAGCAAAGAATTACTAGCAGGTTCATTAGTAACCTTATTTGATGAAACTGGAACTGTGATTCAAGATTCAATTGTTGGTAGTAAAGCAGATTACTTGTTTAAAATTGAGCCAAATAAAAAGTACACTATTCGCGGAACTAGAAAAGCATATATCCCTCAAGATGTAGAATTTTCAACAGATAGTGAAGGAAAAATTCAGCATAATATATACTTAACTCTAGAGTCTTATGCTGATGCTGAAGAGCGCGTGAAAGAAAATGAAAAAGGCGATGTTCAAATTGAGTTAGATAAAATTTACTTTGATTTCGACAAATCTAATATTCGTATTGATGCTGCAACAACTTTGGATGTACTAGTAGATTTAATGAACAAATATCCTAACATGGAGGTCGAAGTGTCTGCTCATACAGATGCTCGAGGAAAAGACCAATATAATTTAGAATTATCTAAAAAACGTGCTGCATCAACTTTAGAATATCTTGTTAGTAAAGGTATTGACAGAAATCGTTTAAAGAGCATTGGTTATGGAGAAATGCAGCCATTAAACAAATGTGATAAAGAAGGCATTTGCGAAGATGAAGAATACGATATTAATAGACGTTGTGAATTCACAATTATCAATTAAGTTTTAAAAACTAATATTTAAAAGCCTTTCTAATTCAGAAAGGCTTTTTTTATATAGAATTTTGCTTGAGTATCTTTATATTTGAAGTATGAACGAAAATCTTAATCCATCTAGCGAAAACCTCTCTTCAGAAGAACATGATATAGAAAGAGCGTTAAGGCCTTTGTCCTTTGAAGATTTTGCAGGACAAGATCAGGTATTAGAGAATCTAAAGGTGTTTGTTGAAGCCTCTAATTTACGTGGCGATGCACTAGATCATACCTTATTTCATGGACCACCAGGATTAGGAAAAACAACCTTAGCACACATTTTATCTAACGAATTAGATGTTAGTCTTAAAGTAACCTCTGGACCTGTACTAGATAAACCTGGAGATTTAGCTGGATTGCTAACAAACCTTGAAGAAAGAGATGTATTGTTTATTGATGAAATCCATCGTTTAAGCCCAATAGTTGAAGAATATTTATATTCAGCTATGGAGGATTTTAAGATAGATATCATGATTGAAACAGGACCTAACGCAAGGTCTGTTCAAATAAATTTAAACCCTTTTACCTTAGTTGGTGCAACAACACGTTCAGGTTTGCTAACAGCACCAATGCGAGCACGTTTTGGAATAAGCAGCAGATTACAATATTATTCAACTGAACTATTGTCAACCATTGTACAACGAAGCGCACATATTCTAAAAGTACCAATTTCTATGGAGGCTGCTATCGAAATTGCAGGTCGAAGCAGAGGTACACCTAGAATCGCAAATGCACTATTAAGAAGGGTCAGGGATTTTGCTCAAATAAAAGGGAATGGAAGCATTGATATTGAGATTTCTAAGTACAGTTTACAAGCCTTGAATGTAGATGCACATGGTCTGGACGAAATGGATAATAAAATTCTAACCACAATAATCGATAAGTTTAAAGGAGGGCCAGTTGGTATTACAACCATTGCAACTGCTGTAAGCGAAAGTGCTGAAACTATTGAAGAAGTATATGAACCATTTTTAATTCAACAAGGGTTTTTAATGCGAACACCTCGTGGTCGCGAAGTGACTGAACAAGCATACAGACATCTTGGAAAAATAAAAGGAGGGAATCAAGGTGGATTATTTTAATTAAAGGAAATGAAGAATTATATTTTATTATTTATACTCTTATTTATTGCGAAAACTTCTGCGCAACAAGGAGAACTCGTAGGAATGAATAGGGCAGTAGAAAGTCATAGATTAGATAAAAACTCAATAATAATTGATAAAGAAACCTCTAAAAAAATAACCCTTGCTGAGTATAGAGAATTATGGAAGCAGTATCCAAATTCATATACAGAAATGAAGGAAGAAGATCTTTATGGTAATCCAATATCATTCTATTACATAAAATCTCCTAGGCCATTAAATGAAAATATTATTGGAAAAAGCATTCAAATTCACAGAAAGGATATTAATGATGAAGAGTTTGATTTAAGCAAAATAAAAGGTAAAAATATTTTGATTATCTTACAATTAGACCTAGAGTTTCCAATGATAAATGTTGATTTAATTAAAGAAGCAGAAAATTTAGCCCTAAAAAAAGAAGGCTTTATTTCAGTTATAATTTCTCATACTAATTACGACAATGCAAAAGTTTTTGCATCTGAGCACAATTTAAAATCAATTATTATTCCTAATTCAATTAATTTGATAAGCCAAAAGTTCAAATTCTCTAGATATCCTATGTTTTTAATTTTGAATGAAGAAAAAAATGTAGAGTCTGCTGTGAAATATGATTATGAGCTAGAAGAAGAGTTGTTAAAATTTGAGTAGTAAAACAACACATACAAATCTCATTAAAACCGAAGCCAAACGCCTCGGTTTTTTGTCTTGTGGTATTAGTAAGGCAGCTTTTTTAGAAAAAGAAGCGCCTCGTTTAGAAAATTGGTTAAACAACAATATGCATGGCCAAATGCAATACATGGAAAACCATTTTGATAAGCGCCTTGACCCAACAAAACTGGTCGAAGGTTCTAAAAGTGTTGTGTCTTTATTATTGAATTATTTCCCTTCTAAAACTCAAAAAGACATAACTGCTCCAAAACTCAGTAAATATGCTTACGGAACAGATTACCATTTCGTCATAAAAGACAAACTGAAATCGCTTCTACAGTTTATTCAAGAAGAAATAGGAGAAGTAGAAGGCAGGGCTTTTGTAGATTCTGCTCCTGTATTAGACAAAGCTTGGGCAGCAAAATCAGGTTTAGGTTGGATAGGCAAACATAGTAACCTGCTAACGCAACAAGTGGGCTCTTTCTATTTTATTGCTGAGTTGATTATCGATTTAGAATTAGAATACGATACACCAGTTACTGATCATTGTGGTACTTGTACTGCCTGTATTGATGCTTGCCCTACACAAGCAATTACAGAGCCTTATGTGGTTGATGGTAGCAAATGTATTTCGTATGTCACCATTGAACTTAAAGAAAATATTCCAACGGAGTTTAAGGGACAATTAGATGATTGGATGTTTGGTTGCGATGTATGCCAAGATGTATGCCCTTGGAATCGTTTTTCAAAACCACATAACGAGCCATTGTTTAATCCGCATCCAGAACTACTCGATATGACCAAAAAAGATTGGGAAGAGATTACGGAAGATACTTTTAAAAAAGTGTTTAAAAAATCGGCAGTAAAACGTACAAAATTCTCAGGACTTACTAGGAACATTAAATTTTTAAAAGATTAGGCAATTAATTTCTAGGTTGTATCTTTGCCAATTCATAGCAACTAACTAATATATGAGCAAGGAAAGTAAACGAAGAGAGGCCTTAATTTATCACGCAAAACCAAATCCTGGAAAAATAAAAGTAGTACCAACTAAAAGGTACGCCACGCAAAGAGATTTATCTTTAGCGTATTCACCTGGAGTAGCCGAACCTTGTTTAGAGATTGAAAAAGATAAAGCCAATGCTTATAAATATACAGCAAAAGGAAACTTAGTAGCGGTAATTTCTAACGGAACAGCTGTTTTAGGACTTGGAAACATTGGGCCTGAAGCATCAAAACCAGTGATGGAAGGAAAAGGCTTGCTTTTTAAAATTTTCGCAGATATTGATGTGTTTGATATAGAAGTAGATACCGAAAATGTTGAAGAATTTATTCAAACAGTAAAAAATATTGCACCAACTTTTGGAGGCATTAACCTTGAAGATATTAAAGCACCCGAAGCTTTTGAAATTGAAAGGCGTTTAAAGGAAGAGCTTGATATTCCTGTAATGCATGATGACCAACATGGTACTGCTATTATTTCGGCTGCTGCATTGCTCAACGCATTAGAAATTATTGAAAAAAATATAGAAGATGTCACTATTGTAATAAGTGGCGCTGGAGCTGCTGCAATTTCTTGTACACGACTATACCAATCTTTTGGAGCTAAGAGAGATAATATTGTCATGCTAGATAGTAAAGGTGTCATTAGAAAAGACAGAGACAATTTGACTTCTCAAAAAGCAGAATATGCTACATCAAGAGACATCACTACTCTTGAAGATGCTATGGAAAATGCTGACGTGTTTATTGGCTTATCAACATCAGATATTGTAACGCCTGAGATGCTTAAAACAATGGCAAAAGACCCAATAGTCTTTGCTATGGCAAACCCAGATCCAGAAATAGCTTATCAACTAGCTGTAGATACTAGAGACGATATTATTATGGCAACTGGACGTAGTGATCATCCTAATCAGGTAAATAATGTACTAGGGTTTCCATTTATTTTTAGAGGTGCTTTAGATGTTAGAGCTACAGCTATTAATGAAGAAATGAAAAAAGCTGCGGTTATTGCTTTGGCAGATTTAGCAAAAGAACCTGTCCCAGAACAAGTAAATGTAGCCTACGGAGAAACACGTTTAACATTTGGAAGAGACTATATTATTCCAAAACCTTTCGATCCTCGATTAATAGGTGTTGTACCACCAGCTGTAGCAAAAGCAGCTATGGATAGTGGTGTAGCGACAGAGCCTATTGAAGATTGGGACAAATATGAACAGCATTTATTGCAGCGTTTAGGAAACGACAACAAATTAGTTCGATTATTGCACAGTCGCGCCAAACTAAATCCTAAACGAGTTGTTTTTGCTGAAGCTGATCAATTAACCGTTTTAAAAGCCGCCCAAATAGTTCATGAAGAAGGTATTGCTATACCGATTTTATTGGGGCGTCGTGATAAAATAGAAAAACTAAAGGAAGAGATTGAATTTGATGCAGATGTAGAAATTATCGATCCGAAATCTGATGAGCAAGAAGAAACCAAGAATGCCTACGCGGATATTTATTGGGGTCAAAGCAAAAGGCGTGGAATTACTCAACTAACAGCTAGAAAATTATTAAGAGAACGTAATTACTATGCGGCAATGATGGTAAATGAAGGCGATGCGGATGCACTTATTTCAGGATTTTCAAGAAATTACCCAACAGTCGTAAAACCAATGTTAGAACTTATTGGACTTGATAAAGGAGCTACTAGAATTGCTACGACCAATGTGTTAATGACCCAACGAGGATCATTGTTTTTAAGTGATACATCCATAAATATTGACCCAACCTCAAAAGACCTTGCCAAAATTGCACAAATGACTGCCACCACTGTAAAAATGTTTGGACTGGAGCCTGTTATGGCAATGATTTCTTATTCTAATTTTGGATCTTCCAATAATGAAAAAGCGTCAAAAGTAAGGCAAGCAGTTTCATATTTGCATCGTTTTTATCCAAGCTTGATAGTTGATGGTGAATTTCAAACGGATTTTGCATTGAATAATGAAATGCGTCAGGATATTTTTCCTTTCTCAAAATTAGCTGGAAGAAAAGTTAATACATTGATATTTCCTAATTTAGACGCAGCAAATATTACTTACAAGCTTTTAAAGGAGTTAAATAAGGCTGAAAATATTGGTCCAATAATGATGGGATTAAAGAAACCTGCACATATTTTACAGCTTGATGCTAGTGTCGACGAAATAGTAAATATGGCAGCGATTGCGGTAATAGATGCTCAAAAAAAGCAAAAAAGAGTGTAAAACTAGGGTCTGCGGTTTAATTATGTCGTTATAATGTATAATTATTTTATTACATTTGGAGCGTAACTAAACCAAATCTATGATTACGCATATACAAGGTAAACTTGTTGAAAAAAATCCTACAGATGTTGTGATTGATTGTAATGGTGTTGGCTATATGCTAAATATTTCATTGAATACGTATTCTCAAATACCCAATCAAGAACATCTAAAATTGTATACGCATCTTCAAATTAAAGAAGATTCGCATACGTTATATGGGTTTTCATCACTTGGTGAAAGACAAATTTTTAGACTGCTTATTTCTGTAAGTGGTATTGGAACAAGTACAGCACGAACCATGTTATCATCCTTAACACCTAAACAGATTAGGGAAGGTATTGCGCTTGAAGACATAGCTTTAATCCAATCGGTTAAAGG
Source organism: Gaetbulibacter sp. S0825 (assembly GCF_011777505.1). Taxonomy (GTDB): domain Bacteria; phylum Bacteroidota; class Bacteroidia; order Flavobacteriales; family Flavobacteriaceae; genus Pontimicrobium. The sequence continues at coordinate 932,857 of NZ_JAATJT010000001.1, forward strand.
TATTGGCCTTAAAACTGCACAACGTGTTGTGATAGAACTAAAAGATAAAGTTTTAAAAGCCTACGATATTGATGAAGGAATTACATTCCAAAGCAATACTAATAAAGATGAAGCGTTATCTGCATTAGAAGTTCTTGGTTTTACCAAGAAACAGTCTGAACGTGTAGTAGATAAGATTGTTTCCATTAATCAAGAAGCAAGTGTCGAAGCTATTATAAAAGAAGCCTTAAAAAAATTATAATTGATTTGAAAGCCGCCAACATTAATTTTTCCAAACCTACTAGAACATTCATGCTGACAAGCGTGATGCTCTTAATGTATATAGCCTCTTTTGGGCAGCAAACTACAGTTAGAGATTCGACAAGTACCACGTTTTCGTTTAATAATTTATTATTACCAAATCCAGATAGTATTGTATCTAAGTACACTTACGATCCTTTAACTGATAGATACATCTTTAATCAAAGTTTAGGGAAGATAAACATTAACTACCCTATTATCTTAACACCTGAAGAATTTAGAAAACTCGTTGCTCAAGAAAATTTACGTAATTATTACAAAGATAAAATTGACGCTTACGATGGTAAAAAGACAGGTTTAGAAGATGCTAAGAAAAATTTAATTCCTGAGCTTTATGTCGATTCTGATTTTTTTGAGTCAATTTTTGGAGGAAGTACGATCGAAGTGATTCCTCAAGGATCGGTAGAAATGGATTTAGGGATACTATATACCAAACAAGACAACCCATCATTTTCGCCAAGAAATAGAAGTAATTTTACATTTGATTTTGATCAACGAATCGAACTAAGTTTACTTGGTAAAGTTGGAACAAGATTACAAGTAACTGCAAATTACGATACTCAATCGAGTTTCGATTTTCAAAACTTAATTAAATTAGAGTATACACCTACCGAAGATGATATCATTCAAAAAATTGAAGTAGGTAATGTGAGCATGCCATTAAATAGCTCGCTTATTACTGGAGCGCAAAGTTTGTTTGGTGTAAAAACTCAGTTGCAATTTGGAAAAACGACTATAACAGGAATTTTCTCTGAGCAAAAATCACAAACTAGAACCGTGGTTGCTCAAGGAGGTGGTACATTGCAGGATTTTGAGTTTTTTGGATTGGATTATGACGAAAACAGACACTTCTTTTTAGCCCAATACTTTAGAGATAATTATGATACTGCATTGCAAACCTATCCTCATATAAATTCAACTGTTCAAATTACTAGAGTTGAGGTATGGGTTACCAACCGTTCTAATCAAACAGATGATGTAAGAAATATTGTGGCATTGCAAGATTTAGGTGAGTCTAATCCAGCTAAAGTTGGGTCTGCGGTAAACATAACAGCTGGACCAAACGCATACCCCAACAACGCAAACAATGCTTACGATCCTACTAATATTGGAGGAGGAGGCTCTCAAATAACCAATGCTATTAGAGATATTGCAACGGTAGAATCTGGTATTTTAGTACCAGGAGTTAACGAAGGTTTTGATTATGGAAAACTTGAAAATGCTAGAAAACTTCAAGAAGGATCAGAGTTTACACTTAATACACAATTAGGATATGTGTCGTTAAATCAACGTTTACAAAATGACGAGATATTAGCTGTTGCTTATCAATTTACAGTTGGAGATCAAGTTTATCAAGTTGGTGAATTTGCAAACGATGGTGTGGATGCTACTGATGTTACTACAGTAGGTGGAAATACTGTTGTAACTAATAACAGTTTAATTCTAAAAATGCTTAAAAGTACAGTCACAAGTGTGGATCAACCAATTTGGGACTTAATGATGAAAAACATCTATAATACAGGTGCTTTTAACTTAGAAAGAGAAGATTTTATATTAAATATTTTTTACACAGAATCGTCGCCTGTAAATTTTATTACACCTGTTGGTACAACACCTTTTCCAACACCTGCCCCAACCGAAGATGCCTTAGAAGAAACCCCTTTATTAAGAGTATTTAATTTTGATAAGTTAAATTATAATAATGACCCTCAATTTAATGGTGATGGATTCTTCGACTTTGTACCAGGAATTACAGTAATTCAACAAAATGGAAAAATAATTTTCACGAATGTGGAACCATTTGGTAAATACTTATTTGATATTCTTGATATAGATAATAACCCAAGTGATAACGAGGCTGATTATAACGATCCTGCACAATTTAACCCTAACCAAGCTAAGTACGTTTACGATAAATTATATAAATCGACCAAAACAGCTGCCTTAGAAGACGGAGAAAAAAACAAGTTTCAGATAAAAGGACGATATAAAGCTGGCGGCGGCGGCGGAATTCCAATAGGTGCATTTAATGTTCCTCAAGGATCGGTTAAGGTAACAGCTGGAGGACGTGTATTGGTAGAAGGTGTAGATTATACTGTTAACTATCAAATGGGTACGGTTCAAATTTTAGATCCTGCCTTACAAGCATCTAATACACCTATTCAAGTATCTGTAGAAAATAATGCGGTATTTGGCCAGCAAACTAAACGTTTTACAGGAATAAACGTAGAGCACCAGTTTAATGAAAACTTTGTGTTGGGAGCAACATTCTTAAATTTGAATGAGCGTCCAATTACTCAAAAAGCAAATTACGGTACAGAGCCTATAAACAACTCTATTTTTGGAATTAATGGGAACTTCTCTACCGAAGTACCTTTCTTAACAAGACTTGCAAACAAGTTACCTAATATTGATACAGATGTACAATCTAATTTATCTATTAGAGGAGAATTTGCCTATTTATTACCTGGAGCACCAAAGGGATCAGATTTTCAAGGTGAAGCTACTACTTATGTAGACGATTTTGAAGGAACCCAAAACGCTATCGATTTATTATCCCCTATCTCATGGAATCTATCCAGTAGACCTAAAGAATTAGGAAAAACCTATGTAGAAGGACCAGAAGATGATAACGGTGTGCAAAATGGTTTTGATAGAGCGCTTTTAAACTGGTATTCGATTGATCCAATTTTCTATGGTGGACAAAGGCCAAGTGGTATTGACGACGATGATATGTCCAATTTATATACAAGACGTATTTTTATCGATGAGATTTTTCCTCAACAAGATATAGTTCAAGGGCAACCAACAGTTATTAACTCTTTAGACCTTGCTTTTTATCCTTCTGAAAGAGGACCATATAATATGGAACCAAGCGCAAGTAGTGGGACATTGGCAAATCCATTGGATTCTTGGGCAGGAATTACACGACAGTTAACATCAACCGATTTTGAACAAGCCAATGTTGAGTATATTGAATTTTGGATGCAAGATCCATTTTTAGATAATGCTTCAAATCCTGGAGGTAAGCTAACCTTAAATCTTGGTAATATCTCTGAAGATATTTTAAAAGATGGTAGAAAACAATATGAGAATGGATTACCAGAAAATGGTGACATTAGTACATTACCACAAACAGTTTGGGGAAGTGTAGCGCCACAAAATCAAGCGTTAATTTATGCCTTTTCAACATTAGGACAGCAAAGAGCAAATCAAGATGTTGGATTTGATGGTTATGATGATGGTGAAGAAGCAACTGCGTTTCCAGCGTTTTCAGGATTGGAAGATCCTGCTAACGATAATTACACTTACTTCTTAAATACTACTGGAGATGTTTTTGAACGTTATAAAAAATATAATGGATTAGAAGGAAATTCACCTGATACTTTTACACAAACCAATAGAGGTTCTACTACTGAGCCTGATGTAGAAGATATCAATAGAGATAACACTATGAACACCATAGATAGTTATTTTGAATACGAATTGGACATCACACCAACTAGTTTAGCCAACATAAACAACACTTTAATTAGAGATAGAAAACAAGTTACTGTAACACTTCCAAATGGTGATTCTGAGCAAGTAAGGTGGTACCAATTTAGAATTCCATTAACAGCCTATACAAATCAAATTGGAGGAATCACAGACTTTAGATCGATTCGATTTATGCGAATGTATTTATCTGAATTTTCTGAAAACACAGTGATGCGTTTTGGAACCTTAGATTTAGTAAGAAGTGATTGGAGACGTTACCAACAATCTTTAGATGACGACCCAAATAACGATGCTGATGGCACGGATTTTAGTGTTGGAATTATAGGTATACAAGAAAATGATGGACGCTATGTGTCTCCTCCTGGAGTTGAAAGAGAACAACTAAATAATAATAACACGCTTGTAAGACAAAATGAGCAATCATTAGTCGTTAACGCATGTAAGTTAGAGCCAGAAGATTCTAGGGCTGTATATAAAAATATTAATGTAGATATGCGTCAGTTTAAAAAGCTACGTATGTTTATTCATGCTGAAGAAGGTCCAGCTTTAGGATTACAAAATGGTGATGCTGTTGGATTTATTAGAATGGGTAACGATTTTACTCAAAACTATTATCAAATCGAAATTCCTCTAGCAGTTTCAATTCCAGGATCAACAAGCGAATCTGAAGTTTGGAAACCAGAAAACGAAATCAATCTTCCAATAGAAGTGTTAGCAAAAATAAAGGCACTTGGTATTTCAGCTGGAACTTTAGGGAATCTGGAGCCAACATTCTATAACGTCATTGATGGTGTTTTGGATGAAACTGGTGTTCCTGAATTTTCACCCTACACTATTGGTCAACAACGAGTAGCAATTAAAGGTAACCCTAACTTTGGAGATATTAGAACGTTAATGGTTGGTATTAAAAACTCTCATGAACAGATGGAAAGTATTGATGTTTGTGCCGAGGTTTGGTTTAACGAATTACGTTTGTCTGATATGGATAATGAAGGTGGTTGGGCAGCAATTGCAAGTATGGATTCCAATATTGCCGATTTCATGGATATTAGTGCAACTGGTAGACGAAGCACTACAGGTTTTGGAACCATAGAGCAAGGTCCAAATCAAAGAAGTAGGGAAGATGTGAAACAATACGATGTTGTTACAAATATAAACCTAGGGCAATTACTTCCTAAAAAATGGGGAGTACAAATTCCTTTTAATTATGGACAAAGCGAGGAGCTGATAACACCTGAATTTGATCAACAATATAAAGATGTGAAGCTTCAAGACAGATTAGATGCCGCTGCTACAAATGCTGAAAGAGAAACGATCAAACAACAATCTGAGGATTATACAAAAAGACAGAGTATTAACTTTATAGGTGTTAGAAAACAAAGAACAGGTGAAGCAAAGCCAAAGTTTTATGATGTTGAAAACCTTACATTAAATTACTCGTACAACCAGGTTGAGCATAGGGATTTTGAAATTGAGAATTCTTTAAATCAAAACGTTAGAGTTGGAGCTAATTATAACTTTAGCTTTGAGCCTTTGAAAATTGAACCATTTAAAAAGAACGATTCGTTATTTAAAAGTAAATACTTAAAAATTTTAAAAGATTTTAATTTCAATTTATTACCAACTAGTATTTCGGTCAATACTGACTTTATTAGACAGTTTAATAAGCAAAAATTTAGAGACCTAGATTTAGGAGGTTCAAATATTGGTATTGAAGAATTATATAGAAGAAATTACACCTTCGATTTACAATATACTATTAATTACAACCTTACTGATGCTTTAAGTTTAAACTTCTCAGCATCAAACAACAATATTGTTCGTAATTATTTTGTAGACGACAATCTTAATGGTGCTCAAGACCCAACAAAAGAAGTTTGGGATGGGTTCTTTGATGTTGGAGACCCAAACAGACAATTCCAACAATTAGGAGTTAACTATGAGCTACCTTTAAACAAAATTCCAGCATTAGAATTTCTAAGGGCTACTTATGCATATACTGGAGATTTCTTATGGCAGAAAGGTTCGGATTTGTATGGAAACTTAACCATAAATGGATTGACCTACGATTTAGGAAATTCGGTATCCAATGCTAGTTCACATACGCTAAATACAACTTTAGATATGAACCGCCTGTATCGTTATATTGGGTTGACAAGAAAAACGAATGCTAGACAGGGAACAACAAAAGGAGTGCCACCAGGAGCGCAACCAGGTGGAGCGCAACCAGTAACACCTAAAAAGAACGGTCTCTACAATGCGGCAATAGATTTATTGACAAGCGTTAAGAGAGTTCAAGTTAATTATACCCAACGCAACGGAACTTTCTTACCAGGGTATTTGCAAACCCCAGGGTTTATAGGAACACTAAAACCTACCTTTGGGTTTACGTTTGGTAGCCAGAGAGATATTAGATATTTAGCAGCTAAAAATGGGTGGTTAACTGTATTTCCAGAATTTAACCAACAATATACCGAGGAAGAATCAAAAATATTAGATTTTTCAGCAGCGCTCGAACCGATGCAAGATTTAAAAATAGATCTAACAGGAGGAAGAACTTATAATGAAAATTTAACAGAAAGCTTTAATACGGTAGATAGTAATAACGATGGACTTAGTGACAATTATAATCCATTAATTAGAAATAGCTTTGGAAATTATAATATCTCAACCTCAATGATTAAAACTGCTTTTGCTAGTAGTGACGAAAATGGATCAGCAACGTTTGATGATTTTAGAGCTAATAGATTGGAAATTGCAAGAAGACTTGCAACAAAAGCAGGTGTTGATATAAATAACCCAGCAAATTTAGATGCCGAAGGTTATCCATTAGGATTTGGTAAAACAAACCAAGCAGTATTGTTACCAGCATTTTTATCGGCCTATACTGGAAAAGACGCAAATAAAGTATCACTTGGGGCGTTTAGGGATATTCCAATTCCAAACTGGACACTAAAATATACAGGTTTAATGAAGTTGCCATGGTTTAAAAAACAATTTAAGCGTTTCTCTATAACTCATGGATATAATTCGGTCTATACCATTAATCAATTTAGATCTAACCTAGATTACAATGCTTTTGACCCTAATTCCGATTATGCATCACAAAATCCTAATGTTTTAGATCAATCAGGAAATTACAAAAACAAAACATTATTTAGTGCAGTTGCATTAACCGAAATGTTTAGTCCGCTAATAAAAATTGATTTTGAGATGAAAAATTCGATGAAAATTTTAGCTGAAATAAAAAAGGATCGTCGATTATTTTTAAGTTTTGACAATAACTTATTAACCGAAATTAAAGGTAGTGAATATGTTTTCGGTTTAGGTTACCGAATTAAAGATGTAAAGATAAACTCTAAACTAGCTGGTCCAAGAAATGTAATTATGAGCGACCTTAACATGAAAGCAGATATCTCCATTAGAGAAAACAAAACCATAATTAGATATCTTGATTTAGAAAACAATCAAGTAACAGCTGGACAAACTGTTTTGGGACTTAAATACACTGCCGATTATGCTTTTAGTAAGAATCTAACTGGGATTTTCTATTTTGATTATACTTTCTCAGAATATGCAATTTCTACAGCATTCCCTCAAACATCTATCCGTTCAGGCTTAACTTTGCGATATAACTTTGGAAATTAAATAAAAAACTAACATATTTACCAAAAATTACATTTTTATGAATATTCCATCTGAATTAAAGTACACTAAAGATCACGAATGGGTAAGCATTGATGGCGATGTTGTTACCATTGGTATAACCGATTTTGCTCAAAGCGAATTAGGAGATATTGTTTATGTTGAAGTAGAAACTGTTGATGAAACTCTTGATGTCGAAGAGGTTTTTGGTACAGTTGAAGCAGTTAAAACAGTTTCAGATTTGTTTTTGCCTGTAACAGGAGAAATTATTGAATTTAACGAATCTTTAGAAGACGAACCAGAAAAGGTAAATACCGATCCTTATGGAGAAGGTTGGATGATAAAAGTTAAATGCTCAGATACTTCACAGTTTGATGCATTACTTTCAGCAGAAGATTATAAGGCTTTAATAAGTGCTTAATAAGCGAGTATTTCTTTTTTTAGCACTAATTTATTCAGTTGCACTTGCGGCAATAAGCTTAGTTAAAAACGATGGCTTGCCCTATTTTGGGACTAATTACGAAGATAAGATATATCATCTACTAGCTCACGGAATATTATGCTTTTTGTGGTATAAAGCACTAGAAAGTCAAAAAATTAAGCGTCCAATAGTTATCGCTCTTATTATTTCTATCATTTATGGTATAATTATTGAAGTATTACAAGGACAGCTAACAACGACTAGAGATGCTTCAATTGGAGATATCTTAGCAAACATGGCTGGAGCTGTTGTTATTTCTTTAATTTTAACAATAAGAAGGAAAACAATCGTTAAAAATTTATAAACTCTTGCTTTTTTAGCAAATTATTGGTTATTTTACCAATCTCGAAAAAATAATAACTATGGAACCTAAAAAGAATCCGAATGCAGATGTAAGAAGAAACAGCTCAATTTATTTTGCTGTTGGTCTTGCCTTAATGCTTTTAATTACCAATTATTCAATTAACTACAAGACTTACGATAAAGAAGCTATCGATATTGGTCAGTTAAATATGGATGAATTAGATGACGAAGAAATTCCAATCACAGAGCAAATTCAAACACCTCCACCTCCACCTCCTCCACCAGCAGCGCCTGAAGTGATTGAGATAGTTGAGGATGAAGAAGAAATTGAAGAAACTGTAATTGAGTCTACAGAAACTACTGAAGAAGAAGAAATTGTTGAAGTAGAAGAAGTTGTAGTTGAAGAAGTAGAAGAAGACATTGAGGTGCCTTTTCATGTTATTGAAAACGTTCCGGTTTTTCCAGGTTGTGAAAATGGTAGTAACGATGTAAAGAGAAAATGTATGTCTGATAAGATTACAAAATTTGTACAAAAGAAATTTAATACAGACTTAGCTGGAGATTTAGGCTTATCAGGTAGACAAACCATACGTGTAATGTTTAAAATAGATAAAACAGGTTCTGTAACTGGCGTAATGGCTAGAGCACCACACCCAAGATTAGAGAAAGAAGCAGCACGAGTAATTAACTCACTTCCTAAAATGAAACCAGGAAAGCAAAGAGGTAAAGCTGTAACAGTACCTTATTCGTTGCCAATTATATTCGCAGTTCAAGACTAAGAATAGAACGACATAAATTTTAAATCCCGCTACTTTTAAAGTAGCGGGATTTTTTTTGGTATGTTTCTTGTGAGTTTACATAATATTAACATTTTAAAACAATAATTATGGAAACAAAAAAAAACCCGCGTGCAGACGTACGGAGAAACAGCTCAATTTATTTTGCTGTTGGCTTAGCTCTAATGCTTTTAGTTGCTAACTATTCTATTAACTACAAAACCTACGATAAGGAAGCTATTGATATAGCGATGTTGTCAATGGGTGAATTAGACAATGAGGTTATTCCAATTACCGAGCATCCTGTAACACCACCACCACAAACCAAGCCACCAGTGATTCCTGATGACTTTGATGTTAAAGAGGATGATGATCCTATTATTGAAGATATTATAGATTCAACAGAGGACAGCGAAGATGATCCAATTTTAGACGTTGTAGATGTTGATGTTGAAGATGTGCCAGAAGATGATGTAGAAGTGCCTTATATTTTAATTGAAGATGTGCCAGTTTTTCCTGGATGCGAAGAAGGTAATAATAAAGAAAGAAGAGCTTGTATGTCCAATAAGATTTCCAAACACGTCCAAAAAAAGTTTAACGCTGACTTAGCGGAAGAATTAGGTTTGTCAGGTAAACAAACGATACGTGTTATGTTTAAAATAGACAAAACAGGAAACATTGTTGGTGTACAATCTAGAGCACCTCACCCAAAATTAGAAAAAGAAGCAGCGAGAGTAATTAATTTGCTTCCTAAAATGAAACCTGGTAGACAGCGTGGAAATGCTGTTACCGTATCATATTCGTTACCAATTATATTTCAAGTTCAAAATTAAGAATATAATTTGTTTAAAATTAAAACCCCATTACAACTGTAATGGGGTTTTTTGGTATGTTTCTTGTGATTTACTCATAACATTAACATTTTAAAACAATAATTATGAATTTTTCAAAGAAAATTCACGAACTCGTTGGTCAGAACGAGCAAATCGTGAAAACATCACAGAAGCATGATGCAAATTTACAAAAAAACTCAACCCTCTACTTTCAGGTTGGGTTGATTTTAACACTTCTCGCAACTTATGGCTTGTTTGAAATGCAGTTTCAAACTAAATCAATTATTTGGGAAGATAATTATCAAGAAGCAGAACTTGATGTTTATGTTAACTATGTCCTTGAGCCAACTCCAGAGCCTGCTAAAGCCAAAAAAGTAGAACCAGTTAGGAAAAAATTATTGGCAATAAGTTTTAAACCAATTGACAATAATTCTCCAACAAAAGAACCAACAAAAGATGTTATTACCGAACCAATTCCTCTTAGTAAGCCAACAGTAAATAAAAAACCCAGCAAACCAGCGCCACCAGAAAAATCAACATATTCTATTATTGGTGTAGAACAAGTACCTATCTATCCAGGATGCGAAGATTTTCAAACCAATGATGAATTAAGAAACTGTATGTCAAAAAAAATAGGACGATTAATTAGTAGAAAATTTGATTCCGATCTTGCTGGAGAACTAGGTTTTACAGGAAAGCAACGTATTAATGTACAATTCAAAATAGATGAGTTGGGCAATGTAGTGGAGGTAAAAGCTAGAGCACCTCATAGCAAATTAGAAAATGAAGCTATAAAAACGATTAATAAAATTCCAAAAATGATACCTGCAAAACAAAGTAATAAGGAAGTAACGGTTATGTATTCGTTACCAATAATTTTACAGGTTCAGTAGAATAAAAGTATACTTTTTTTTAAGCTGCTATCGTTATATGATAGCAGTTTTTTTATAATTAAACTTAAAAAATAGTATCTTTCCCAAACAAAAAATTTTGTAGCTTCCTATGAAGAAATTATTCCTACTTCCTTTAATTTTCTTTTCTCTAAATGTACTTGCTCAAGATGTAGATTATGAAAAATCACCAGTTTTCCCTAAGTGTGAATCTCAAGATATTGAAGTTTTAAGTACTTGTTTTAAAAGTGAGTTAGCACATTTTATTCATGAAAAATTTAAAACACCTCAAATTATTATTGATGAGAATTACAAGGGCAATATTTTTGTATTATTTGAAGTAACAAATCAAGGAAATTTTAAGGTATTATACACAGATGCAACTTACACAGAATTAAAAACAGAAATTGAAGAGGTATTTAATCAATTACCTAAAATACAACCAGCCACTTATAACGGAAGACCCATATTTAAACAATATTCGTATAAAATAAGTATTCCGTTAGAAGCACCATTGACTGTTGAGTTAAGCGATGAGAATATTGAAATGAACCCTATTTCAAAGATAGAGCTAGAGGCTAAAAGTGAATATGACGATTTAAATGCTTCCATAAAACCCTATGAAGATTTAGAATATAGTAGCACGCTTAACGTTCCGTTTTTGCACAGTTCTTATGCGAAATTTGATAGAAGTTTAAATCTTGTAGGTACTAATAGTCATACAGCAGCTAAACCATTTATGTATAGTGAGGTTATAGATTATTATGATTTTAAAGCCGCTAAAGATGCTATGGTGAAAGAATCGAATAGTTGGTGGCAAAAAAAATTATTCAACGAACATTTGGTTCAACTGCAAGGGAAAGGGTATTGGTTCACTCTTGACCCAATTTTCGATCTTCAAGTTGGAAAGGATTCTGATGCAGATTTTAAATCAACCTTTAATAATACCAGAGGGTTTTATGTCCAAGGAGGTTTAGGAGAAAAGTTAAGTTTTTCATCTTCTGTGTATGAAAGCCAAGGACGTTTTGCAGATTATATAAATAGATATGCTGAAAGTTTAAGAGGTTTTGGTCCAGACCCAGCGGTTATTCCAGGTCGTGGTATAGCAAAACGATTTAAAAATGATGCTTATGATTACCCTGTAGCTGAGGCTTACTTATCGTATTCTCCAACCGATTTTTTAAACGTTCAGTTTGGTCATGGTAAAAACTTTATAGGTGATGGTTATCGTTCGTTATTACAAAGTGATGTTGCAAGTCCTTCACCTTTTTTAAAGCTGAGCACCAAATTCTGGAAAATTAAATACACCAATACTTGGATGTGGTTAAAAGATATTAGGACAGATGTTGTAAGTGATAAAGCTTTTTTAACAAAGTATATGGCTAACCATTATTTAAGTTGGAATGTGTCTAAAAAATTCAATCTTGGATTATTCGAGTCAGTATTATGGACCAACTCAAACAATAGAGGATTTGATGTTAATTATTTAAACCCTATTATTTTTTATCGTGCTATTGAGTTTGAAACTGGTCAAGGCGCAGGAAATGCCGTACTTGGAGCTACAGCAAAATATAAGGTGAATGATAATATTAATATTTACAGCCAGTTTGTGTTAGACGAATTCTCTTTAGGGGATATCAAAGGAGGTGAGAGGAGTTGGAAAAACAAATATGGTTACCAATTAGGTATGAAATATTATAATGCCTTTAAAGTAGATAATTTGTATTTACAATTGGAGTACAATCGCGTAAGACCTTACACATACTCTCACAATACTATTGTGCTTAATTATGGACATAACAACCAATCTATGGCGCATCTTTGGGGAGCTAATTTTAGTGAAGCCATCGTCATTGGACGTTATAACTATAAACGTTGGTTTGCCGATGCTAAGTTGGTGTTCGGGTCTAGAGGATTAGATTATAATAATGGCACAGACGATTTTAGTTATGGCGGCGATATTTATCGTAATTATAATGACCGTCCTTTTGATACAGGCGTTGAAGTTGAACAAGGCATAAAAACTAATATTTTTCATGCCGAATTACAATCAGGTTATGTGGTAAATCCAGCAACCAACTTAAAGTTGTTTGCTTACTTAAGTTACAGAGACTTTAACCCTAATGCAACCACAGCAACAACTTTTGAAAACAATACCCTTTGGTTTAGTATTGGCTTACGTACCGATTTATTTAATTGGTATTTTGATTTTTAATATTTCAAGCTTTCAACTTGGGAATAAATTAAACTTATAATAGTTATTGAAATACAGTAATTCAAAATAGTGAGGTATGCGATTAATTTATTGCTTAGGAGTATTTTTCTTATTCTTTGCTTCATGTGAAAAAGAAAATAATAGTGAAGAAGTTAAACTTATTGGAGATTTTTACAATAAAACATCTATTAAACTGCCTTCAGATAAGTCGCAATTAGACTTGAATCAAGATAAGTTAAATTTTTTATATGGTATTAACGAGAATTTAAATAATGAAGGTTTAAATAAAGAGATTGTAAATTCATTTTTTGTTTTTGATTCTGACGTTTTATTTGAAAGAAAAGAAATTAGCGAAGAGGAATTAGCATTAATTAAAGATTTAAAAGCTCTTAAAGGCAAAAAAATTAATAAGGAATTACTTGATGAATATGTTGGCAGAAGTTTTATTTATGTTAATGAAAGAATTATTAGCAATGAGATTAAACAAGAATACGGGATTGATGGAATATTAAGTTTTTCTAGAGTGTCATTTAATAGAGAGAAGAACAAGGCGGCATTAGCAATTGGAAAGAGTCTTGGAAAACTAAATGGAGAATTAACATTGTACATTTTTGAGAAAAATAATAATGAATGGAATCCTAAGTATTATTTAGTCTTAGAGGAGTCGTAATATTACTAATTTAAAAATAAGAAGAGTAGAATCAGGGTTAAGTATAGAAGTTAAATCTTAACCCTATTTTTTTTCAGTCAAACTCTTATAAATAGCACGTCTAATTTTTTCAGAATTAATAAAACTCCAGCTATAGTTTAAGACGTCGTATTCTTTAGTAATAGCAGTGTTGGCAACTACTTCAGCTTCGGTTTTTCCTTTGTCAATCTCAGCTTGTACATTGGTTCTTAATTTTGTGAGCATCTCTAAAAACGCCGCATATTCCGCTTTGTTAGATAAATCGCCATGACCAGGAATAATCTTTGTGTTTTCATCAATAACCATTAAGGCCATTTTTACAGCATCAATGTAACCGTCAATACTTCCGCCAGAATTCACATCAATATAAGGATAGCGCTTATGAAAATAGTTGTCTCCAGTATGCAATACATTACTTTCAGTAAAATAAAGCATTGCATCACCATCGGTATGTGCATTATCAACATGAAACACGAGTACTTGTTCGCCATTCATATGCACACTTAATTTATCGTTAAATGTGATAACAGGTAGTCCTTCGGTTGTCTTTCCTTCCGATAAACGCTTGTAAACATTATCATGTGCAATAATTTTAGCACCAGCTTTTTCCATATTTGCATTTCCTCCAGTATGGTCACCATGATAATGTGTATTTACTACAAACTGTATGGATTTATCACTCAATTTTTTTATGGCCGCAAGAATTTTAGGCGTTAATTGTGCAAATTGGTCATCTATTACAAAAACACCATCATCGCCTACAGATACCCCAATATTTCCGCCTTGACCAACAAGCATATACACATTATTGGACACAGGAATGGTTTTTATAGTAACGTCATTTTGAGCCGAGATAGTTGTTAATGCACTAACAAATAAAAGTGATAAAAATAGTTTAAGCGTTTTCATAATGTATATGTTTTTAAAGACCGTTAAAGATACTAAACTTATAGGAAGGTTTTTAAATGTGCAATTACTTATATTTTACATTGCTCAAAACCAATTTTAAAAGTATCTTTGCCAGCGCAAAACTTTAGCACAAAACCGACCAATGTCAAAGGTTTCAGATTCTACAATACCAAAGGCTTCGATAATTTCAAATTTTAAGGAAATTACAAAGATGCGCTTATCGTTAAGTGTGGTATTCTCGTCACTAGCAGGTTACTTGTTGGGAGCCGATGAAGTTAGTTTTTATACGTTGTTGTTGTTGGCATTTGGAGGTTATTTTATGGTAGGAGCTTCTAATGCATACAATCAAATTATCGAACGTGATTTGGATGCTTTAATGGAGCGTACTAAAAACAGACCAATTCCTTCAGGAAGTATGTCTGTGCAATCGGCATTTATTTTAGCAACAATTTTCACGATATTAGGTATTACGGTATTATATATTATCAATCCGCAAACGGCAATGTTTGGTGCCATATCTATCTTTTTATATACTAGTGCTTATACGCCTTTAAAAACTAAAACGCCATTATCGGTTTTTGTTGGAGCTATCCCAGGAGCCATTCCTTTTATGTTGGGTTGGGTTGCAGCAACCAATGATTTTGGCATAGAACCAGGAACATTGTTTATGCTTCAATTTTTTTGGCAGTTTCCTCATTTTTGGGCGATAGGGTGGTTTTTACATGAAGATTATCAAAAGGCAGGATTTAATATGTTGCCAACAGGCAAAAGAGATAAAGGCACAGCGGTACAAACTATTTTGTATACCGTTTGGACCATAATAGTATCTATAATTCCTGTATTTGGTTTTACTGGAGAATTAAAACTAACCATTGTAGGAGCTATAGTTGTATTGCTACTAGGATTGGTTATGTTGTATTATGCGATACAGTTATTTAAAAAAATGACAGTAGTAGCTGCAAGACAATTAATGCTAGCAAGTGTACTGTATATTACATTAGTGCAAATAGTTTACGTTTTAGATAAGTTTATTAGATAATTATGGATTTAACACAAGGAACCTTAGAAGAAAAGAATAAGAGAGCAAAAAAAATGATGCTATGGTTTGGTATTGTTTCTTTAATTATGTCGTTTGGTGGTTTAACAAGTGCTTTTATTGTTAGTAGTGTAAGAGAAGATTGGTTAAAAGATTTTATGTTACCTCAAGCCTTTACTATTAGTTTAATATTAATTGTTTCGAGTAGTATCACATTTATTTTAGCTAAACGTGCTTTGAAATCTGATAATAGAAATGCCACAACAATATTCTTACTAATTACATTAGCACTTGGTATTAGTTTTATTGCCAGTCAGGCTATTGGGTTTGGTGAAATCATGAAAGAAGGTTATAATTTTACTGGTCCTACGAGTAATATTACAATGTCATACATATTTTTAATCGCTGCAGTGCACATTGCGCACGTCATTGCTGGGTTAATTTGCTTATTAGTGGTAATTTATAATCATTTTAAACAAAAGTATAACGCCGCTGAAATGCTTGGTTTAGAACTAGCTGCAACCTTTTGGCATTTTATAGATATTTTGTGGATATACTTGTTTTTCTTTTTATATTTCTTTAGATAAGAAAAATGATTATTTTTGTTCAATTTTAAAAACGAAATTCATCTTATGGATAATACAGTTGTAAGTACTGGAACCGAGGGAAAAACTTGGGGTGGTGGAAATAAGCCATTAAAAGCAAGCTATGGAAAAATGATGATGTGGTTTTTCATCGTTTCTGATGCATTAACATTTTCTGGGTTTTTGGCTGCTTATGGATTTTCTAGGTTCAAATTTATAGACTCTTGGCCAATTGCCGATGAAGTTTTTACTCACGTACCATTTTTTCATGGGAATTACCCAATGATTTATGTGGCATTCATGACCTTTGTACTTATTATGTCGTCGGTAACTATGGTACTTGCTGTAGATGCTGGACATGAAATGAAGAAAGCAAAAGTAACATTTTACATGTTCCTTACCATTATTGGTGGTTTAATATTCGTTGGTTCTCAAGCTTGGGAATGGGCAACATTTATTAAAGGTGATTATGGTGCTATTCAAACAAAAGGAGGGAACATACTTCAATTTGGTGAATATGTTGAAAAAGATGGAGAGCAAATTTTTAAACGTGTCGCACTTCGTGATTTTGCAGTTATTGATGACCACAAAGAACGTGTGCAAGATGAAAGAAAATCTGGTCTTTGGTTTACAAGCGAAGGCACATTGCCAACTTATACTGTTGGTGAGGTTTTAAATGGTCTTGAGGCTAACAAAAATGTGTTAGTCCGTACCCAGATAATAAATGAGGAAGGGCATAAAACAGTATTGTCAAGGAAAGAATCTTTAAGACAAATTGAGGAAAACGGAATAATGGTAGTTGAGGGCGCAAATCTTCATGTTAATGAATATGGCACACCTTTATTTGCCGATTTCTTTTTCTTTATAACAGGGTTTCACGGTTTTCACGTATTTTCTGGAGTTGTTATTAATATCATTATTTTCTTTAATGTGATTATAGGAACTTACGAAAGAAGAAAAAACTACGAAATGGTCGAAAAAGTTGGACTTTATTGGCACTTTGTAGATTTGGTTTGGGTATTTGTATTTACATTCTTCTACCTTGTTTAATTATAGATAATTCGATTTTAAAATGGCAGATCACGCACATAAATTAGAAATATTAAGAGGTTTAATTAAGTTTAAATCCAATACACAAAAAATTTGGGGAGTATTAATACTTCTTACTATTGTTACTGCAGTAGAGGTTATATTAGGTATATACAAACCTGACGCATTAATGGCTCCATTTTTAGGAATGAAGATTCTAAACTGGATATTTATTATCCTTACAATAGTAAAAGCATATTATATCACTTGGGATTTTATGCACATGAGAGACGAAACTAAGTCATTGCGCCGTATGGTAGTTTGGACTGCAGTATTCCTTATTTGCTATTTAATTTTCATTCTATTATTAGAAGGAGGTTATGTTTTTGATGTATATAAAGAAGGATTTGTTAAAACAGATTTTTAATAAAAAATTAAACATAGAAATATGTTAAAACATATAGATAAAGGCGGTTATTAAGACCGTCTTTTTTATTTTTGTGCCATGCAAAAAAAGAGCTTAAAAAAAACAATCATACTATCGGTTTTATTCTTTCTACCAGTATTATTTTTATTGTTTTTATACCCTTCAAAACACAATTACAATCCTCTAGATGTTGTTAAAACGCAAATAGAAGAGGTTAGTGGTTTTAAGGATAAAGATGGAAATGATATCAATTTTAAAGGCAACATAACAGTTGTCGGTTTTCTAGGTAGTGAACCTATGCAACAAACCACAACAGCCTTAAACCTTAAAGAGCTAATCTATGATAAGTTTAAAGGCTTTAAACGTTTCCAAATACTTATTCTAGTACCAGATGGTTCGCAAGAACAAATTGCAGAATTAAGGAAAGAATTACTTAAATATGATGAGTTAAAATATTGGCATTTTGCTTATGGGAATCCGCAGGATATTTTAAACGTTTTTAATAGCTTAAAATCTGAAATTCCTTTAAATGACAATTTTGCAACTAGTCATGTATTTATAGTTGATAATGAGTTGAAACAACGAGGTAGAATTGACGATAGAACTGAAAATGAAATTGAAGCCAACAAAGCTGTTTATAGCATGAATTCTTATGATTGTGTAGAAGTTGCAGAACTCAAAAACAAAATGAGCGAAGACATTCGAATTTTGTTTACAGAATATAGACAAAAAAGAGATGGAAATTTTGACTCTTCATCAAGAAGAGCCGATGATATAAAAACAAATGAAGAAAACTAATTATTCATACGTAGGCATAGCACTAATCATCTTAGTGTTCGGAATTATTTTTATTCCAAGAATTATTGATAGAATAACCAGTGATGACATTACTAGGGAGGAGAGCAGAAGCAAAAAAGCAAGCACTCAAGTATCAAATGATGAGCCATTAGCTTTTTTAGAAATAAATGGAGAGCCTAAAAAAGTGCCAGCATTTAGTTTTACTAACCAAAATGGTGAAACGATAACTAATAAAGATTACGAAGGCAAAGTGTATTTGGTAGAGTTCTTTTTTACGACCTGTCCAACAATTTGTCCAAGAATGAGTAGGAACTTGGTACAAATACAAAACAACTTTGAAGGATATGATAACTTTGGCGTGGCTTCTTTTACTATCAATCCTAAAAACGACACGCCTGAAGTTTTAAAAGCCTATGCCGAAAAGTACGGCATAACGAATCCTAATTGGCATTTAATGACAGGAAATCAAGACACCATTTATGCGTTAGCTAACGAAGGTTTTAATTTATACACTGCTGAAGATGGAACTGTTGAGGGTGGATTTGAGCATTCAGGTAATTTTGCACTCATAGATAAAAACGGATTTATTCGATCTAGAACAGTTAATGGAAATCCGTTAATATATTATAATGGTATTATTAGCGAAGAAGAAAAATATGACGAAGATGGTTTTAAGGAGGAAATAACCATACTCAAAGAAGATATTGCAAAGCTTTTAAAAGAGTAATATGACAGACGATATAGCAAAAGAAAAAAAATACAATAAGTGGATAGTTGTTTTGTCTATTGTAATCCCTCTAATTGTCGCTGCTTTATTCGGAATTAAAATACCAAATGTAGAGCCACTTACGTTTCTACCACCAATTTATGCATCAATTAATGCGTTTACAGCATTTGTTTTAGTAGCTGCTTTTTGGGCTATTACCAATAAAAAGCAAAACCTACATAAGCGATTAATGCAATTTGCTATTTCGTTATCTGTAGTGTTTTTAGCAATGTATGTTGCCTATCACATGACTAGTGAATCTACTAAGTTCGGAGGTCAAGGAGCTATAAAGTACATTTACTATATCATTTTAATTTCTCATATTATATTATCTGTTGCTGTCATACCATTTGTGTTAATCACCTATGTTAGAGCTATTACAAATAACTTTGAAAGACATAAAAAAATAGCTAGAATTACATTTCCTTTATGGTTATATGTAGCAGTTTCTGGAGTAGTGGTTTTTATTATGATTTCACCTTATTATTGAACCTTTGAAAAAAAGTAACGTCATATTATTAATAATCATGCTTTTTGCAATTAGCAATGTTGAAGCACAATGCGCAATGTGTCGTGCAGTTTTGGAGAGTGAAGATGGGCAAAAGACAGCTCAAGGGATTAATAATGGTATCGTTTACCTAATGCTTATTCCTTATATATTAATAGGAGGGATAGGGTTTGTAATCTACAGGAAGCTTAAGCAAAAATAATTTTAACATTTAATTAAGTTTATTGATGTAACAAAAAAAGACTTTTGCAGTCTAATTGTTGTTATAGCTTATAAAGCTAAAAAACACTAACTATGTTAAAAATTAACCAACTACATAAATCCTATCCCATAGGAGATTCCAGTTTACATGTATTAAAAGGTATAGACCTTGAAGTAGAAGCTGGAGAAATGGTTGCCATTATGGGCTCTTCAGGTTCTGGAAAGTCGACATTATTAAATATTATTGGAATGCTGGATGAAGCAGATTCTGGTGACTATATTTTAGATGGTGTTCCAATTAAGAATCTTAATGAAAAAAAGGCAGCTATCTATAGGAATAAATTCTTAGGATTTATTTTCCAATCTTTTAATCTAATAAATTATAAGAATGCACTAGAGAATGTAGCATTACCATTATATTATCAAGGATTAAAACGTAAAGAGCGTCAGGAAAAAGGAAAATTTCATCTTAAAAAGGTAGGATTATTAGATTGGGCACACCACTTACCTAGTGAGTTGTCTGGTGGACAAAAGCAGCGTGTCGCAATTGCAAGAGCATTAGCTGCTGATCCAAAACTATTATTGGCTGATGAGCCAACTGGAGCTTTAGATACTACAACATCGTATGAAATTATGGAATTCCTTCAGCAATTAAACGATGAAGGCAAGACCATTTTAATTGTAACGCATGAGGAAGATATAGCAGAAATGTGTAAAAGGGTTGTGCGCCTACGAGATGGTGTTATTATGGAAGACAAAAAAGTTGAACAAGTAAGAGCTTCAGAATATGTTTGATATAGATCTTTGGCGTGAAATATTTCAAAGTATTAACAAGAATAGGTTAAGAACCATTTTATCTGGTTTGACTGTTGTTTTTGCTATCATGCTATTCACTATACTTTTTGGGTTAGTAAATGGTTTACAAAATACGTTTACAGAAGCTTTCGCAGACGATGCTAATAATGCTATTTTTATTAATTCAGGTAGAACTACTAAGGCTTACAAAGGGCTACAAGCAGGCAGACAAATTCAATTTGAGAATAAAGAGATAGATTATATTAAAGACGAAAATGGCAATAAAGTTGAATTTATTACTGCAAGAATTTATAAAAATGTAGTTGCTTCTTTTAGAAATGAAAAAAGTAATTACTCAGTAAGAGCTGTTCATCCAGATCATCAATATCTGGAAAGAACTATTATGGATGAGGGTCGTTATATTAATCAAAGAGATTTAAACCAAAAAACTAAGGTTATAGTTATTGGAAGACTTGTTGAAGAAGATTTATTTAGAAAAACTAAAGCACTAGGTAAATACCTTAATTTAAGTGGTATACAGTATAAAATTGTTGGAATTTTTTCTGATGAAGGGAATGATGATGAAGAACGGTTAATTTATATGCCAGTTACTACAGCTCAACAAGTATATGGAAATAATGAATTTGTAGATCAAATCAACTTAACATACAATCCAGATATGAATTTTGATCAAGCTATTGCTTTTAGTAATAGTATTGAGAAGAAATTAAAAGAGCGTTTCTCGGTTGCAAAACTCGATCAAAGAGCAATACGAGTACGTAATATGGCTGAAGCTTCCAAAAACGTTAATCAAATGATGGTGGTTTTAGGAATTCTTGTATTGGTAATTGGTCTTGGGACTTTAATTGCTGGAATAGTTGGTATCAGTAACATTATGATATTTATTGTTAAAGAGCGTACAAAAGAAATTGGAATACGAAAAGCATTAGGTGCTTCTCCAAAATCTATTGTATCAATTATTTTATTAGAGTCTGTTCTTATAACTGCTATCGCAGGATATATTGGGCTATTAATAGGTACAGGAATTTTAAATTTGGCAGGACCAAGTTTAGAGGAATATTTTATAAAGGATCCTAGTGTTAAAACATCACTTGTTGTATCTGCAACTATTCTTTTGGTTTTAGCAGGAGCTTTAGCAGGTTATGTACCAGCAAAAAAAGCATCAAAAATAAAACCAATTATAGCACTTAGAAACGAATAACTATGATTAAATTTTTATTTGATAGAGATACTTGGCAAGAAGTTTATGATAGTATGAGCAAGAATAAGCTTAGAACTGTTATAACAATGATAGGTGTTTGGTGGGGAATATTATTGCTTATTGGATTGTTAGGTGCTGCACGTGGAATGGAAAATTCTTTTAACCGATTATTTGGAGACTTTGCTACCAATAGCGTGTTTATTATTGGAGGCACAACTAGTATGCCTTTTAAAGGATTTCAAGAAGGAAAACGAGTGCGTTTAACATTATCAGATACAGAAAAAATACAAAACAATGTAGAAGGAGTAGAGTTTGTTGTACCAAGAAACCTAACTCAAAGTCTGGTTGTTCGAAATATGCTATCTGGAACATTTGGTGTGGCTGGAGATTTTCCATTATTAGATAAAGTTCAAAAAAAGAAACTATTGCATGGACGATTTATTAATCAGAATGATATAGATAACAGAAGAAAAGTTGCAGTTATTTCGGAAGATGTATACAAACAATTGTTTGAGAAAGATGTAGATGCGATTGGAGAATTAATTCAAATAAATAATAGTAATTATTCAGTCATTGGTGTGTTTGATGTAGGCAATATTCAAATGGGTCCAAGCGATGATATTCATATCCCATTTTCAACATTTCAACAAACATATAATCAAGGTGATCGTATAGGATGGATGATGATTACAGGAAAGCCAGAATTTAATATTGTACAAATTGAGCAAGATGCCGAATTAATGTTAAAGAATTTGCACAAAATCCACCCTGAAGATGATAGAGCTTTTAGAGGCTTTAATCTCGGTAAAGAATTTGCAAAAATCACCGGATTTTTAACAGGAATGCAATTCTTAACCTGGTTTGTAGGTATTGCTACACTTATTGCGGGTGTTTTTGCAATTGGAAATATATTACTTATTACAGTAAAAGAACGAACAAAAGAAATAGGAGTACGTCGAGCATTAGGTGCTACACCTTTTGAAATAAAAAGACAAATTGTAGTCGAGGCTGTATTTTTAACACTAATAGCTGGATTATTCGGAATTCTAACAGGAGGCTGGATTTTAATTTGGTTAGATTCAGCTTTTGGTCAAGGACCAGATGCAACATTAGTTAACGCATCAGTATCAATATTTGTAGTATTTGTGGCCCTTTTAGTTTTAGTATCATTAGGGACTATAATCGGATTAATACCTGCATTTAAAGCAACAAGTATTAAGCCAATAGAAGCATTAAGAGAAGAATAAAAAACCAACAATTATATTAATTAAAAAATGAAAAAACCAGTAAAAATTATTTTAGGAATAGTATTATTAATCCTGTTAGTTTGGGTATTAAAATATTTCAAAGATTCAAATACAGCCGAGGTAGTTGACTACAAGGTTGACGAACCATACTTTACATCTATAGATTTTAAAGTTGTGGCAACAGGTAAATTGAATCCTGAAGAGGAAATAGAATTGAAGCCTCAAATTTCAGGTATCGTTGATAAAATTGTTGTAGAAGAAGGAGATATTGTTCAAAAAGGAGATCTAATTGCAAAAATTAGAGTTGTACCTAATGAGCAAAGCTTAGTAAGTGCTAGAAGTAGAATAAAAACGGCAGAGTTATCAAAAAATAATGCACAAACTTTATATGATAGAAATAAAGCTTTATTTGATAAGGGCGTTATCTCTAAGCAAGATTTTGAAAACAGCGAGTTATCATTAAATCAAGCAAATGAAAGTTTAAGACAAGCACAAAATGATTATCAAATCATTAGACAAGGGTCATTATCGGGAGGAAGTTCAGCTAATACAAATATTATAGCACAAATTCCAGGAACTGTTTTACAAATACCTATTCGTGAAGGAGATCAAGTAATTCAAAGTAATAACTTTAATGCGGGAACAACTATTGCAACTGTCGCAGATATGAGCAAAATGATTTTTGAAGGAAAAGTTGATGAAGCAGAAGTAGGTAAATTAGAAGAAGGGAAAGACATAATAGTTGTTCTTGGAGCAATTAACGAACAAGAATTTCCTGCGAAATTAACATTTGTTGCGCCTAAAGGAATAGAAGAAGGTGGTGCTGTCCAATTTACAATTAAGGCAGATGTTGAAGTAGAACAATCTACTAAAATTAGAGCAGGATATAGCGCAAATGCCGAAATTGAAATTGAAAGCAAAGACAGTATCCTTTGTATTAAAGAAGCATTGTTGCAATTTAATAGAATAACAGAAAAGCCATTTGTAGAGATTTTAAAAGAAGACGGAAAATTTGAAAAAGTAGATGTTGAGCTAGGTCTATCGGATGGAATTAACGTAGAAATTACTGAAGGCGTAAAAGAAGGAGATAAGATTAAAGTATGGAATAAAGCTAAAGAAGATAATAATGATGATGATAACAATTAATCGAATAACTTTTAACCATAGCTTGAAATATAAGCTTACAGTATTATCCCTTTTGATTGGTTTTACAATATCTGCTCAAGATAAGGTATGGACTCTTCAAGAATGTGTGACTCATGCTTTGGAAAACAATATTACCATTCAAAAGTTTGAAAATAATTTGCTGATTAACGAGCAAGATATTATTGGAGCTAAAGGTCAGTTTTTACCATCAGCTGGTGCAAACATGTCGCAATCATTAAGTTTTGGTCAGCAAGAATTATTTCCTGGTGAATTTGTAAATAGAACCAGTAACTCAACTAGTATGAGTATAAATGTTTCTCAAACAATTTTTAATGGTTTTAGGTTGACCAATTTATACAAGCAAGCACAATTAAATTTAGAAACCAACGAGTTAGAATTAAACAGAATTAAAGATGATATTTCTTTAAACGTTGCAAATTCATACCTAAATGTATTGTTTAATAAAGAGCGTTTGGAGACCGCAAAAGCACAATATGAATTTTCAAGTAAGCAGTTACAACAAGTAAAAGACCTTGTTGATGCTGGAGTACAGCCACGAGTTAATATTTATGATGCTGAAGCAAATTTAAGTAATGATGAACAAAGTGTTACAGTTGCCGAAAACAATTATACATTGGCATTATTAAATTTATCTCAATTATTGCAGGTGCCTTTTGAGGGATTTAATGTTGAGGTTATAGAAATCGATACACCTTCGGCAGCATTAATGTACAAAGATATTAAGCCTATTTTAAACTACGCCTTAGAAAATAGAAACGAAATAAAAGTGGCAGAAAAAAATATTGAAAATGCTGAGTTAAGTACTGAGATATCTAAAAGTGGTTTTATGCCAAGCGTAAGTGCTAGTTATGGATTAGGAACAAACGCCTTTTATACTAATTTAAGCAGTACAGAAGAAAGCTTTCTTAATCAATTAAATGACAATAAAGGACATAGTTTTAGACTAAGCGTTAATATCCCAATTTTTTCAAGATTTCAAAATAAAACAGCAGTTGCTAAATCAAAAATCAGGGAAGAAAGTTCAAAATTAGATTTAGATCAAGCTAAATTAACTTTAGAATCTAATATTCAAAGAGCTTTTACTGATGCACAAGCTGCACTAAAAACGTATGTTGCTGCACAAAAATCTTTGCAAGCACAAGAATTGTCATTCTCTAATTCACAAGAGCGTTATAATTTAGGTGATATGAATTCTTTTGAGTTAGAGCAATCTAGAATACGATTGATAAATGCAGAGTCATCTTTAATAAATGCTAAGTATGATTTTGTTTTTAAAACAAAAGTGTTAGACTTTTTTCTTGGAAAAACAATAGTTTTATAAGATTGGCATACATACTTAACATAGAAACATCAACAACAAACTGTTCGGTCTCTCTTTCTAACAAAGGAGAGACTGTTGTTTTAAAAGAAGATTACAATAGTAACTATTCTCACGCCGAACGTTTGCATGTATATGTCGATGACGTTTTAAAAGAGGCTGATGTGTCGTTAAACGAATTGGATGCTATAGCCATTAGTAAAGGACCAGGGTCTTATACAGGTTTGCGTATTGGTGTTTCGGCAGCAAAAGGGCTTTGTTTTGCTTTAGATGTACCTTTAATAGCTATCCCAACTTTAGAATCTTTAGCACATCAAATCAATACTGAAACTGGAGTTATTGCTCCTATGTTAGACGCAAGACGCATGGAAGTTTATTCAGCAGTATTTGATGCTAATCATTCTCAAATTAGAGATACACAGGCGCAAATTCTTAATGAAACATCTTTTAATGAGTATTTAGAAGCAGGTAAAGTGTTTTTTGTGGGTAATGGCGTTGCAAAAACAAAAGCACTTATAACACATGTTAATGCTGTTTTTATTGAAGACAAATTACCTTCTGCAAACAATATGAGCCAGTTAGCTTACCAGAAGTATAAAAAAAGCGACATCGAGGATGTCGCCTATTTTGAACCTTATTATTTAAAAGATTTTATAGCATTAAAGCCTAAATCTAAATAAGTAATTACGCTTCTTTGTGTATTTCTACCTGATGAGGATAAGGAATCTCTATGCCAGCTGCATCAAGAGCCTCTTTAGTTTGTTCGGTAACATCAAAGTACACATCCCAATAATGTTCAGCTTTACACCAAGGTCTTACAGCAAAATTCACTGAACTGTCGGCTAATGCTGATACATTTACTGTTGGTTGAGGGTCTTTTAAAACTAAAGGATGTGAAGTGAGGACGTTCATGAGCACACCCTTGGTTTTCTTAATATCCGAATCGTATCCAACACCAAAAGTTAAATCAACACGACGTGTTCCTTCAGTTGTATAATTAATAATATTTCCATTGGATAAAGCACCATTAGGGATGATAATTTCTCTATTTGACAGTCCTGTAAGTTTTGTAGTGAAAATTTCTATTTCTTTAACCACGCCAACTTCTCCTTGGGCTTCAATAAGGTCACCAATTTTTATAGGTTTAAAAATCATAATTAAAACACCACCAGCAAAATTACCTAAGCTTCCTTGTAGTGCCAACCCTATTGCTAAACCAGCAGCAGCTATAATAGCAGCAAAAGAGGTTGTTGGAACGCCTAGAGTACCTAAAAGTGTTATTACCAATAGGATTTTTAATATCCAATTAATAAGATTGAGTAAAAATTTCTGAAGACTTTCATCATAATTACGCTTAGACATTACTTTTTTAATACCCCTCACTATCTTTTTAATAAGCCATGAACCAATGATCCATACTAAAATTGCACCTATTATTTTTATGCCATAAACTGTGGCAAAGTCTATAAGCTTGTCTAAAATGATTTCTAAATCCATTACTATTTTTTGTTTTTAATTATTAATTAATATTATTAAAAGAGCTAATATGGCTGGAATACCTTGTATGTAAAATAATCTAACCTTACGCGTACTATACGACCCATAAATGGCAGCGATAGTCACACAAACTAGAAAGAAAATTGAAAGATTTTTATCCTCAATAATTAAAGAATATACTAATCCAGCAGCTAAAAACCCATTGTATAAACCTTGGTTTGCTGCTAAAACCTTTGTGTCTTCAGCAAATTCTTTCGATTTTAATCCAAAGGTTATTATGCCTTTTGGTTTGGTCCATAAAAACATTTCTAAAATTAGGAAGTAAATATGTTCTATGGCTACAAGAACTATTAAAACTGTAATGAGTAATTCCATGTTATTTCATTAAATCAATTGCTTTGCCAACTTCAGATACTGGAAATTGGCAAGCTTTGTTAACACACACGTAAATGAGTGTTTTATCTTTTGAATACCTGTTTTTTAATAAAGGTAAATTATTTTCAATATTACTACCTGCAATAAGCTTATTTGGTAGGTATACTTTGTTTAAAGTACTGACTTTTTCTTTAGCATGTGCTCCAATTATAGCAACTTCGTAATAGTTATTTGTAAAATTCAGCATTAAATCCATCCAATTCGAAAAAGCTGATGGATATTTTTTTAGCTCAGGTAACATATTATGCAACATAGTTATTGAAATGGTTTCATAAGCTGAATTGCCATAAAAATGAGATAGTTTGAACAAATTTTTAGCCATCATAGAATTGCTAGCAGGAATCACATTATCTCTATATTCAATAGTTCTTGATACTAATGTAGGATCCTGATTGGAAGTAAAATAAAACATTTTGCTTTCCTCATTGAAAAAATGGTCAAGAGTATAGTTTGTTAAATTTCTAGCGTGTTGTAACCACGTTTCATCTAAAGTATTTTCATAAATCGAAATAAAAGCTTCAATGGTAGAGGCATAATCCTCTAAATAACCATTAATGGTGCTTTTTCCGTTTTTATAATTGTGATATAAACCTCCATCGTCTTTGGATTGCTTAAAAATGATAAATTGTGCATTTTTTAGTGCAGCTTTTAAAAAGCAATCTTCGTTAAAAACACGAAAGGCATCCATGTAGCCTTTAATCATTAAGGCATTCCAAGATGTTAGAATTTTATCATCTAGTCTAGGTCTGTTTCTTTTTTCTCTTTCTTCTAACAGTAAATATTTCCAGCGTTTTATTTTTTCTTTTAAATCTTTAGAAGTGATTCTATGTTTCTTAGTAATAATCTCTTCTGAATCTCTTCTAATTAATACAAAGTTATTATGCTCCCAAAAACCATAATCATTAATCGAATAGTAATCTGAAAATAATTGAAAATCTTCATTAAGTAATTCTTTTAATTCTTCCTTAGTCCAAACATAAAAAGCACCTTCTTCTAAATCTCCTTTTTTATTGATACTGTCCGCATCTAAAGATGAATAAAATGTACCATCAGTGTTAGTGAGTTCGCGTTCTACAAAGTCTAAAGTATCAAAAACAACCTGTTTATAAAGCGGATTTTTGGTTGCCAAATAAGCGTCGCTATATAAACTGACCAATTGTGCATTGTCGTAAAGCATTTTTTCGAAATGAGGGACATGCCATTTATCATCTACCGAATAACGTGAAAAACCACCACCAACGTGATCAAAAATGCCACCAAAGGCAATTTTTGTCAACGTGATATTTACATATTTTTGAAGCTCCACATGATCGTTTTGATATGCTTCTCTCAATAGAAAATGAAGATTATTAGGCATCATAAATTTTGGGGCACGATTGGTGCCTCCTTTTTCATAATCAAAGTTTTGTGACCAACTATTTATAGCATAGTCAATGATGGGCTTTTCAAACTTTACATCATCGGTATTTAGGTTTACAACATCTAACGATTTAATTCCAGTTTCTAATTGCTCAGCATATTCATGCAATTTTTCTGGATTCGAATGGTACAAATCTGCTATTTGAGTCAATGTGTTTATCCATTGTTTTTTCTTAAAATAAGTACCTCCCCAAACTGGTCTACCATCAGGTAATGCCACTATATTTAATGGCCAACCACCACTTCCAGTTAGGAGTTGTACAGCATTCATATAGACTTGGTCAATATCTGGGCGCTCTTCTCTATCTACTTTAATGTTTATATAATTATCATTCATTATTTGGGCGACTTCAATATCTTCAAAACTTTCATGTTCCATAACATGACACCAATGGCAAGCAGCATAACCAACGCTAATTATAATGAGCCTGTTTTTTTCTTTGGCTTCAGCTAAAGTATTGTCGTTCCATGCTTTCCAATGTATTGGATTGTGTGCATGTTGTAACAAATACGGACTCGTTTCATTAATAAGCTCGTTTGTATGTCTATGTATCATTTCTTAATGTACTATTCGAAGACTTTAGTGGCAGTGAATAAAAGAAGTTCATCGAATACGTTAATTTCAAATTTACAAAAAAGCATAAAAAAAGCGTTCCTTTTGGAACGCTTAATAATTTATTTGAAAATTAATTTTAATTAACTTCAAAAGTAATTTTTAAGTTTACTCTGAATTCTGTTACTTCATCATCTTTAACAACAGCACTTTGTGATTGTACAAATGCCGATTTAATATTTTTTACACTTTTTGAAGCTTGCTTAATCGCCTTTTTAGTTGCGTCTTCCCAACTCTTATCTGAATTTGCTAATACTTCAATTACTTTCATTACTGCCATGGTTATATTTTTTAAAGATTAATACTATCTATAAGAAACAAAAAAATAGACAAAGTCACAATGAAAGTGAGTGTTTTTTTATCCATTTATAGCCTCAACAGTTTCAACCTTTCCTTGCAACATTTCTTTTAACATATTTTCTATGCCATTTTTTAATGTGAATGTAGAAGAAGGACAACCACTACAAGCGCCTTGTAAAATAACTTTTACTTTTTTTGTGTCTGCATCATACGATTCAAATTGAATATTTCCACCATCACTAGCTACTGCTGGTTTTACATATTCCTCTAAAATATTTACAATCTCTTTTGAAATATCGTCCAGAGTTTCAAACTGCTCTTCTTTAGCAACTTCAGAGTTTTTAGTTATTTCAGGAGCATCATCTGTTACTACAGCTTTCCCATTTTCAATATAGGTTCTAATAAATTCTCTCAACTCTATGGTAATATCGTTCCATTCAGCAACGTCATATTTGGTGATAGACACATAGTTTTTGTCAATAAAAACGCTTTTAACAAATGGGAAATGAAACAATTCAGTAGCAAAAGGCGATGTTTTCGCCTCGTCTATTGAAGTGAATTCTAACATAAAAGGTGTTAAATTTTTGTTGGCAACAAATTTTGTAACTGCTGGATTTGGCGTGCTTTCGGCATATACTGTTACAGCAGTTTTTTTCTTTGTTTCTGTAGGAGCAACAACAACACCGTCGCTATTTAAATAATTTTCTATTTGTTCTCGAACTTCATTTTGAACATCATTCCAAGTGACTATATCAAATCGCTCAATAGCAACGAAATTACCAGATATATAGACTTTTTTTACAAATGGTAAGTAAAACAATTGTTGAGCTAAAGGTGAATTTTTAGCATCATCAATATTATTGAATTCAAAACTTTCGTATTGTGTTAAAAAAGAATTAGCTTCAAATTTAAGTATGGTTGGATTATTTGTTTCTTGAATTGAAACTTCAATTTTTTTCATTGCAAATATATTTTTTGCAAAAATAATAAAAGAAATGTCGAGTTATATATATATTTGATAATCATTAACCTAAATTTAGCAATCATTTTGCTAAATGATGTAAGGTAACTTACTTAAGCCCCAAGTACCTTGAAATATAAAATTATATGAAATTGAAAAAACTTTCGTTATTCTTCGTTGTGCTTTTTTTAGCACAATTTTCCAAAGCACAGGAAGGCTTGCCAATATACTCTGATTATTTAACAGATAACTATTATTTAATCCATCCATCTATGGCTGGAGCAGCAAATTGTAATAAAGTAAGGTTAACTGGGCGTCAGCAATGGTTAGGACAATCTAATGCGCCAAGTTTACAAACGTTAAGCGTTAATGGTCGTTTTGGGGAAACACCTTCAGCTTATGGAGCCATTGTCTTTAATGATAAAAATGGGTATCACTCACAAACTGGTGCTTATTTGACCTATGCACACCATTTAATGTTTTCTAGAAACCCAATTGATTTGAATATGTTGTCATTTGGATTGAGTGCTGGAATGATTCAATACAAATTAGATGAAACTTCTTTTTTAGCTGATGGTTTCGACCCTATTATTTCTGGAATAGAACAAAGTGCCACCAATTTCAATATCGATTTTGGGTTCTCATATTTCTTTCTAGACTTCTATGCACATGCAACTGTCAAGAATGTTCTAGCTAATGATGGTATAAATTTTAACGAACAAGGGCTTAGTTATAACAACTTAAGAACTTTTTTGTTTTCTGCTGGAAATGTATTTAGCCGTCTAGGTAGCGAATGGAGTTACGAACCTTCTATTATGTTTATGCACCGTGATGCTACTAAAGAATCTTTAATAGACTTAAACATGAAAGTGTATAAGGAGGTTGAATTTGGAAAGTTTTGGGCTGGATTATCCTATAGAACAAGCTTAGATGGTGCCGAGTTTTTAAATGGCACAGGCGTAAGCAGTCAAAAACTACAATATATTACGCCATTAGTTGGTGTTAATTATAAAAACTTTGTCTTCGCCTATACCTATTCTTATCAAGCAAATTCAGTGGTTTTTAATAATGGAGGTTTTCACCAAATCACGTTAGGAATCAACTTTGGCTGCAGGCGAGAGAAGTACGAATGTAAATGTCCAGCAATAAACTAATATTAAAAAGCCTTGATTATTTCAAGGCTTTTCTTTTTAATTCCACTGGTAATTTTTCTTTTTCGCTTGTGTTTTTATGGCTTGTATCATAGCGTTTTCTAAACCATTTTTAGTGTCTTTTTGTTTTGAAGCTATATAGGTTCTTCGTTTTGTATTTAATTCCTGTATCTCTTTTTGAATTTGTAATCGTTCTTTACTTTTTTTAGCAACATACGTCTTAATTTCTTTAATTGATTTTCCTTTTAATTCCGCTGGCAATGAAGTGTCGTCTAAACTGTCTAGTTCAATTTTGTCTTCTTCAATAGCATCAACTAAATCCCAAGTTGAGTTTTTATAAAAATGAGAACTTTTACTTATCGTTCGGCCTACCGCATTTGCTTTACTATAGTTTTCAGCTTCGTTATCCTGAGCCATTTGCATTGATGCTTTAGCAACTCCGCGTTTTCCATAAGCGATGTAGGTGTTGTTTAGTCTCTTGTTTAACTCTAAAATAGCATCGTCATAAGGTGAAGCTATATGAACTGTTTTCTGGTTATGGTCTATAGCTAAATAATCTCCATTGGTCAATTTTGCACCATCTTTCCAAAAGGTAGAAACCCCTTGTTGATAGTTGCCACAATAAATAGTGTTAATCGTTACATCTTTTTCATTGGCATTAGTTGCTGCATGTTTATAGTTGATTTTTCCTTGGTTAAATGGTTCGTTTCCAGCAATAAAAACGAGTTTTAAATCGTCTTGGTTGTTTCCCCAATCTAATTGATTTAATGACGATTGAATAACTTGACCGCAAAACTCACTACCTCCATTAGTTGTTAAAGAGAAGAGTTCTTTTGAAATATCATCCAAGTCGTTGGTAAAACCTAAAACTTGTCTAATATAGCCTTCATACGAGCTTAAATTATCATTTCCATATTCATAGAGTGCAATTTGAAGGTTAGGACGCTCATCATCACATTTAGCATACGACAACTCGTTTACAATGCTCCAAAGTTGTGCTTTAGCTTGGTCTATTAATCCGTCCATACTATTGCTAGTATCTAATAAGAGTGCAACTTTAATAAATTGCTTGTTTTTTTCAGTATGAGGTTTTTGATTTTCATAAATCTCGTTTGTGGCGTTTGTGGTAATAAAGCCAATCATTAAGGTCAATGTGAGACCAAGTTTTAACAGTGTTTTCATAATATTCGATTTTTATTGATGCTGTAAACATAGAACCAAACTTTTTGCAAAAAAACCCAGAATGAGTAAACTAGATATATTAATGAGTGAACTAACTTTTTGAATGAGTAAAGTGGTTAATTTGTAAGTGAAACTAACTTTTATAAGCTAAAAGGCATTTTATTTTACCAAGTAAAGTATGTAAGTTTACCTTTCAATAAATAAAAATGATAAAACTTGCTCGACATATTATTATACTACTTGTACTGTTGTTTTCAAGCTCAATACTTGCTCAAGAAGTAAATAACGAAGCGGCAAAAGAAACATTTGTAGTAAGAGGTTCGGTGTTAGAAAAAAGTACTTATAAACCTATTCCAAAAGTAAATATTCTAGTAAATGGAGGTGCTTATACTACTACTAATTCGCTTGGAGAATTCAAAATTAATGCATCTAAAGGTGATGAACTCATTATAAAACATAGTGATTTTGAAACCATTTACTATATTATTCAAGATAACGAGCGTATTAGGGTCGAGGTAGAGCATAATGACTCAAAAAACTTTATTAGTAAAATTTCTAAAAGAGATGCTGGTGCTTTTAAATCTTTAATAGATTCCGCAGATACCTATCTAAAAAAAGATGCAGAAAAGAGTATTCAATTTATTACCGACGCATTGACTATTTCTAGTTCTACAAAAGAAAATGCCGAAGTTTACGAAACTTTAGGTGATGTGTATTTTGAGTGGAAACAATACGATTTAGCGATTTCAAATTATAGAATAAGCCTTCAAAATATTGATGAGAATGCGGTGAAGTTAAAACTCGCTAAGTCATTTAAATTCAATGAAAACTATCAGGAAAGTATTGATGAGTATCTATCAATAAATAAAGAGAATTTGTCCAATTGGCAGCTAACTAGTCTTTACGAAGGCTTGGGTGATGTGTATGTCATTACTCAAAGTTTTGACGCTGCTGTAAATGCTTACAAAGAAGGACTCAAAATTGCTCAAAAACATTTAATCACGCCAAAAATCACAGATTTAAATTCTAAAATAGCTGAAGCCTATGATGCTTCTGGTGAAACTGAAGAAGCTGAAGGATATTTTCAAAATTCTCTAAGTCTTGCTTCCCAAGAGAATAAAAAAAGAGCTGTAGAAGAAAAAGTAAAAGTTGCTGACTTTGAAGGAAAAAATAAAGCGTATAACAAAGAGATAGAACTTAGAAAACAAGCACTTGTTGAAATAAATGATATTGAAGCTGATTCAACTTTTGATAACGAAAGTGCAATTACACCACAAAAGCAGAATTACAAAATTGGGAGTGCTTATGCCATACAAAAAGATTTCCCAAATGCTATTCAATACCTTGAAAAGAGTATTGAGGAAGCAGACGATAAAGAAGATTTAGTGGTACAAAAAGATGCTACTAGAAAACTTTCGGAAGTATTAAGAGACGCAGGAGATATTGATAAAGCCATTTCTACTACACGAACTTACGAGCGTTTAGTAGATGAGCTTTATATTAAAAAGGAGCAAGAAATATCACGCGCTGCACGTTTGGCAAAAGATTTGGCCGCAAAGCAAAATCGAATTACAAGTCTTGAAAGCGACCGAGCATTGTCCGAAAGCAAATACCAATTAACTACAGAGCGAAACAAACGTCAAAAACTCATTATTTATTCCTTAATTGGAGGTGTTTTATTATTACTTTTTGCAGTGTATTTTATGCTTAAAAACATGAAGCAACAAAAGTTAAACAATAATCTCTTGGCATTAAAATCTTTGCGTAGTCAAATGAATCCGCATTTTATTTTTAATGCTTTGAACTCGGTAAATAGTTTTATAGCAACTAATGATGAACGTACAGCTAACAAATATTTATCTGATTTTTCTCTGTTGATGCGTGCAGTGTTGGAAAACAGCGAAGAAGATTTTATTTCTCTGGAAAAGGAAATAGAATTACTTAAACTTTACACCAAATTAGAGCATTTTAGATTTAAAGATAAGTTTGATTACGATATTATTATTGATGAGAATGTAAAAGTAGACGAGTTTCAAATACCACCAATGTTATTGCAACCATATATTGAGAATGCTGTGTGGCACGGATTAAGGTATAAAACAGCGAAAGGAAATCTTACTATAAGTATTTCGCAAGTTGATACAAATCAACTTAAAATAAGCATTGTAGATGATGGTATTGGACGTACAAAATCCAAAGCCATGAAAACCGAAAATCAAAAAAAGCACAACTCTAAAGGTTTAGGGAATATTAAAAAGCGTGTTGCTATTTTAAACGAGATGTATAAAGATAAAGTAGATGTGTTTATTGATGATTATTTAGATGTCGAGGATTCTGGGACTAAAGTTGTAGTAACACTTAAAAAAGATTAAATGAAACTAAAATCTATCATAGTAGAAGACGAAGAAACAAGCAGAGAAATTTTAAAGAATTATCTTAAAAAATACTGCCCTAATGTTGAGGTGTTAGCCGAAGCTGCTAATGTTGATGAAGCGTTATTACTTATAAGAAATAATGAATTAGACCTTGTGTTTTTAGATGTAGAAATGCCTTTTGGCAATGCATTTGATTTGCTGGAAAAAGTAGGTGATAGAGATTTTGAAACAGTGTTTGTAACAGCCTATAATCATTACGCAATTGATGCTTTAAATGCACATGCGAGTTATTATTTAATGAAACCCATTTCTATTGATGAGCTTATTAAAGCAGTAGATTACGTGGTTGAAATTAAAACGAAAGAAGACGCTTTACAAGATCAAGTGCTAATTCCTAAAACCAATAACGTAAACGGTAAAATAACCATCCCGCAACAAGATGGATTTGAGGTATTGGAAACTGCCAATATTTTATATTGTAAAGCCGACGATAACTATACCGAGATTTATTTAAACAACAACAAAAAGAAGTTGGTTAGTAAAACGCTTAAGTATTTTGAAGAGACGTTAACAGATTCAGGATTTGCCAGAGTACATAAAAGCTACTTGGTAAATGTTAATGAAGTTGTTAAATACATAAAAGGAAAAGGAGGGAGTGTTATGTTAAGTAACGGAAAAGAGATTATGGTCTCAGCTTCTAAAAAATCAGATTTATTATCTTATTTTAAATAAAAAAAGAATGTCACTTCGAGTGATTTCACATAGCAAATTTTATCGAGAAGTACTTAACAAGTTCTCAATACATTTTCATCCAGAAAATACTCGAACAGACAAAGGACAAATAACGAATCAACCTATAAACAATAACACATGCCAATAATAAAACTAGTAAAAGGTAAATCACCAAACATACCAAACGATTGTTACATCGCGGAAAACGCAACTATTGTGGGTGAAGTCACTATGGGAAACCAATGCAGTATTTGGTTTAATGCAGTAATTCGTGGTGATGTACATTACATAAAACTAGGTAATAAGGTAAACGTACAAGATGGCGCTGTTATTCATGCTACTTATGAAACCTCACCAACTAATATTGGTAACAATGTATCTATAGGTCATAATGCTATAGTTCATGGTTGCACTATTCAAGATAATGTACTTATAGGTATGGGAAGTATTGTGATGGATGATTGTGTCGTTGAAAGTAATAGTATTATTGCTGCAGGAGCAGTGGTGACAAAAAACACAAGAGTTGAGGCAGGAAGTATTTATGCTGGAACTCCAGCTAAAAAGATTAAAGATATTAGCAAAGAATTGATTTCAGGAGAGATTAACAGAATTGCAAATAATTATGTAAAATACTCTAGTTGGTTTAAGGAGTAGTTTAAAACTCCAAATACTCAACATGATAGTTACCATCTAAAAGCTCAGTCATAACCTTAGGATTTACATTGGTACAAAATTGATGTGTTGATTTGGTGTGTTGAGTACAAAGTAGTTGATGTTTTTCTAAAATTGCCTTAGTCTGTTTAGCTACAGCTTCACCAGAATCTATAATTTTAAAATGTTTTGGGAGTATTTCAAGCAATATTGGCATTAAATATGGGTAATGGGTGCAACCAAGTACTAAATGGTCTATATTGGCTTCTATCATGGGTTTTAAATAGATGTTTAGCAACCCTTTCATTTCATCGGAATATAATTTTCCAGTTTCAATAAGCTGTACAATACCTTCACCCTCTTGTTCTATGATATTAATGCCGCTCCCAAATAGGTTGGTGGTTTTATGAAAAAGCTTACTTGAAAGGGTGCCTTTTGTTGCCAAAATACCAATGGCATTGGTTTTAGTTTGTAAAGCAGCTGGTTTTATTGCTGGTTCAATACCAATAAAAGGAATAGTATAGTTAGCGCGTAAATAATCAATAGCATTGGTTGTAGCAGTGTTACAAGCAACAACAATTAGTTTGCAGTTTTTGTTTAATAGAAGCTCTGTGTTTTTTATACAGAGTTCTTTAATGCGCTCTTCACCTTTTGGACCGTAAGGAGCATTAATACTATCTGCTAGATAGATAGTGTTTTCAAAAGGTAATAGTGTATGGATTTCTTTCCAAATAGAAGTGCCTCCAACACCAGAATCAAATATGCCAATAGGTTGTTTGTTCATTGTACTACAAAAATAAAAAAGCCGTTTCGTTAAAAGCGGCTTTTTAGTTATTATTTAGATTCCTAACTTCAAAGGAATAACAAATAGTAGTTTTTTAGAATCCTAATTCTTTCTTTACATCTGCCATTAAATCTTTACCATCGGCTAAGATAACTCCTTGCCCTTGTGTAGAATCCAATACATATTGAAATCCTTGAGCTTTGGCAACTTTAATAATAGCTGCTTTAGCTTTTTCGGTAATTGGCTTTAATAAATCAAACTCTTTCTTTTGCATTTCTTGTTGCGCATTACTTTGATATTGGCGGATATTTTGCTCCATAGCTGCAACTTCTTGCATTCTCTTTTGATTTGTTTCTTGAGTTTGAGCAGAAGCTTCAGCATCATATTGCTTTACCTTGTTTTCATATTCCTTCCCCATTGATTGAATATCTGCTTCATAAGTTTTACCCAATTTTTCCATTTCTGCTTGAGCTGCTTTATAATCTGGCATCGCAGCTATTAACTCCTGCGTGTTAATATGAGCAACTTTACTTTGCGCATTCATAATACTTGTGCTCCCAAATAAAAATATTGCTGCTAATACTAAGGTCTTTAAATGTTTCATTTTTAAATAAATTGTGTTATAAATTGTTGTCTATTAATTATTCTTTTTCTTTTTTGCTTTATTAATGCTGTCTTGAACTCTTTTTGCTTCAAGCTTTGCCTTTCTATCGGCTAATATTTTCTGTTTTTTTTCTTCTAATGCTTTTTTACGAGCTTCTTTAGGGCTTAATTTTTTTGCACCTGTACTATCTGTTGTTTTTTTAGCTGCTTCTTTTTCTGCTTTTTGGGCATCAATTTTTGCTTGTCTATCAGCTAAAATCTTCTTTTTCTTATCTTCTAGTGCTTTCTTTCTTTTTTCGGCAGCACTTAACTTAGGTTCTTCAGTTTTTTTCGTTTCCGTTTTAACTGCTTCTTCAGTTTTTTCTGTTTTATCTACTGTTTTTGTAGCTTCCTCTTTAACATCATCCGTTTTATTACTAGTATTGTTGCGTGCATCTAGTTTCTCTTGTCTTGCCTTAGCACGTTCTTCGAGAATTTGTTGTCTCTTATCTTCAAGCGCTTTTTTCTTAGCTTCACGATCTGCTTGCTGTTTAGCACGCTTATCTGCAATATCCTTTTCTCGTTCCGCTTTTTTATCTGCTAAAGCTTGTGCTCTTGCTTCTTGGCTTTCATTTATTTCAGGAACAACTTCTTCAGCTTCAGCAGCTTTTTTCTCTTTGCGATTTTGAACTTGTGTACGTTTTGCCGTTCTAGTAATAGAACGCAATACTTGGTCGCTTATATCAAATCTATCTGCCGAATAAAGCATTACAACATCTGCTGATTTATCAAAAACAAAATCATAGTTTTTACTTGAAGCAATTTCTTGTACTGCTGTGAAAATTTGATCCTGGATAGGTTGCATTAATTGTTTTCTTTGAATCATTAAATCGCCGTTAGGCCCAAAACGTTTTTGTTGATAATCTAGAACTTCATTTTCTTCAATGTTTATGTCTTCTTGACGCTCTTGAATTAGTTCAGGTGTTAACAGGACACTTTCAGAAGATAATTGCTTCTTCTTTTGGTCGATGTCACTTAAACGTTTTTCGATTTCTTTTTTCCATTTATCAACCTTGGTATCTAATTGAGTTGAGGCACTTTGGTATTCTGGGACATTTTGTAAAATATACTCAGTATCTATATAACCAATTCGTACACTTTTTTGTGCAAAAGTAGATAGACTAATAAAGGATGCTATTGCCAGTAAAAAAAGAACTTTTGTTTTCATCCGTATATGTTTTAAATAGTTTTTTTAATTTTAAAATACAACACTAACAGACAATTTTCGATTTGGATGCGAGCGTTATTATTTATCAAATTAACGAAATATATTTTGAAAAATTTTAACGCGCTAATTAAATCGTTAAACTGTACATTGAAAATATCGTGCCAAACTTAAAATTGTTGCCCAATTATAAAGTGTGTTTCCCATCCATGCTTTACAGTTTGTCCAGGTAAAGGATCAAATCCATGCCCAAAATCTATACCTAATAATCCAAATGCAGGCATAAACAATCTAATACCTAAACCAGCCGAACGCTTTAGAGCAAATGGGTTATAGTCTCTAAAACTATCATACGATGCACCGGCTTCTAAAAAGGCTAATGCGAAAATTTTTGC
This sequence comes from Gaetbulibacter sp. S0825, assembly GCF_011777505.1. GTDB lineage: Bacteria > Bacteroidota > Bacteroidia > Flavobacteriales > Flavobacteriaceae > Pontimicrobium. The sequence continues at coordinate 972,795 of NZ_JAATJT010000001.1, forward strand.
TTGTTGCGATTTTAAGGTTATTGGGTATCTTAATTCTAAAGAGAATTTATTGTAAATAGTTCCACCATCTTGTGATGATAATGATTGGTTTGGGTATCCTCTTAAAGCAATGGCTTCTCTGCCATCTAAACTGTAAGTTCCCATGCCATCACCTCCTAGGAAATAGCGTTCAAATGGAATTACACCTCGGTCATTATTATATGCGCCTAAGAATCCAAATTCCATTTTAGGGCGTAATACCATGTCCCCAACAACTCTAGTGTACCATTCACCATTAAATTTTACTTTATAAAACTCTAGCCATTTAAAGCGTTCTTGATCTATTTCTGCAATTCTATTCGCTGCTTCAGTTCTAATAGAGTTGGAGTTAGTCGTATTATTTTGAATTTCCAATTGATCTTCTCTTTCTTCTTTCAATCCCGTATAATCAATTTTGTTAAATGCTGAATACGGTAAAGACAATTTGGCAGTAATACCAAATTTAGAACCACCTGTTGGATAAATAGGGTCGAAATTTGTATCATCTCTACTTAAACCAATAGTATATGCTAAGTTGTTAGCTGATCCATCACCGAAAGTAAATAAGCCAGTATTATAATTTTTTAAATCGTAATGCTGAAAACTTATGGCTTGCGATAAGACAAAGAAATCATCAGGGACTGTTAATCTTTTTGCAAGTCCAACAGAAAGCCCTGTAATGTTAAAGCGTCTGTCTTTGTCTGCATCTCTTGTTAATGGATTATACAAAAACTGTTTTGTATGAGAAATAGATGTTGAAAAACTCACAGGTTTTTTACCACCAAACCAAGGCTCTGAAAATGAAAAGCTATAAGTTTGGTAAAATCTACTTGCTTGTAAACGAAGGGCTAGTTTTTGTCCATCTCCCATAGGAATTGGTTGGTAAGCTTCTTTTTTAAAGATATCTTTTATAGAAAAGTTGTTAAATGATAATCCTAAAGTACCAATAAAGCCACCGCCACCGTATCCGCCTTGTAATTCTATTTGACTCGAACCGCGCTCAACTACAGAGTATTCCATACTTAATGTACCATCATTAGGGTTAGGATCTACAAAATTAGGCACTATTTGTTGTGCATCGAAAAAGCCTAATTGCCCTAATTCACGAATAGTACGAAGCACATCTGCTTTACTGTATCTTTGCCCTGGACGTGTTCTAATTTCTCTATAAATAACATGGTCGTTTGTTTTGTCGTTTCCAACAACCGATATTTTATCAAAATATGCTGGTTTACCTTCAACAATTCTAATTTCCATGTCGATAACATTACCATCAGCACTAGTTTCAACAGGGGTTATATTTGAAAATAAATAACCGTTATTTTGATATAGGTTTGCTAAATCGTTCCCGTCTGGTTTGGTTTCGTCTTGGATTCTTTTTTCTAATTCGACACCATTATAAGTATCTCCTTTATCAATTCTCAAAATGGTGTTTAATTGTTTATCGGTATAAACGGTATTCCCTAAGAATTTTATATCACCATAAGTATATTTTTCGCCTTCTTCTAATTGTATGTTTAAGGAAACTGTATTATCTGCATTGTAAATTAAAGAGTCGGATATGATTCGCGCATCTCTATAACCGTTTTCTTTGTATTTATCAACAATACTGGTTAAATCTTCATTAAAGTCTGCTTCAATATATTTTGAACGTTTAAAAACTCTAATAGGATTCTTTTTCTTAGTGTTTTTCATGGCCTTTCTTAGCTTTTTCCCACTAAGCTTTTCGTTGCCATTAAACACAATATCTTTTACTTTTACTTTGTCACCTTTATCTATGTTAAGCTTCATGTTCACCCTTTGCTTATCGATAGAATCAGTTACTTCAGATGTTGTAATAACAACATCTGCTTTTAAAAAGCCTTTCTTTTGGTAAGAGCTCTCTAAATAATTTTTGGTGGTTGTAATTAGATTTTCGGTAACCTTTACTCCTGGGATGAGCTTATTGTCTTTTATAATATCATCGAATTTAGATTTCTTGACACCAACAATATTTACATCTTTTAGCTCTGGAAGATCTCTTAGTTTAATTTCGAGATTAGCCACATTACCGTCTTCAATACTACTTATAAATATTTCTATATCACTAAATAAGTTTAATTTCCATAGTTTTTTTACTGCTTCACTAATTTTTGAAAGTGAAGCTCTTGGTACAGTAATTTCTTGACCTGCTCTTAATCCAGAATATGTTATTACAGATTCCGCATTAAAACTCGTGCTTCCAGTAACGGTAATTTCGCCAATGGTATAGGTTGTTGAGTTTTCGGTATTTTCTATTTGTGCAGATACAGTTATGCTGCTAAATATAAAGGCAATAAATAAAAGTCTAGTAATATTTGCTCTCAATAGTTTAATATTAGCTAAGTTGTTCACTCGTTTTTCCAAATCGTCTTTCTCTTTGTTGATAGTTTATTATGGCTTCATACAAATGTTGCTTTGTAAAATCTGGCCAAAATACATTTGTAAAATATAATTCGGCATAAGCAATTTGCCATAATAAGAAATTGCTTATACGTTGTTCGCCACTAGTTCTAATTAATAAATCTACGTCTGGCAAATTTTGCGTGTAAAGATGCTCATTAATTACCGATTCATCAATTTTTTCTGGCGAAATTATATTATTTTTAACTTTAATACTTATTTGTTTAACAGTATTTATCAATTCATCCCTAGAACCATAACTTAAAGCAAGCGTTAAGGTTAAGCGATTGTTAGATTTTGTTAACTCTATAACATCTATAAGTTCATTATATACCTTTAAAGGCAAGGCTTTAAGGTCTCCTATGGCGTTAAGTTTTATATTGTTTTTTTGAAGTGTTTTTATTTCCTTTTTCAAGGATGAAATTAGTAGCTTCATAAGGGTTTGAACTTCAATTTTTGGTCTGTTCCAGTTTTCGGTAGAAAAGGCATATAGTGTTAAAAATTTAACACCAAGTTCTGCAGAACCCTCTACAACTTCTTTAACTGTTTTACTTCCTTTTTCGTGACCAAATAAGCGTAATTTACCTTTTTCTTTAGCCCAACGACCGTTACCATCCATAATAATGGCAATATGTTGAGGGAGGTGGTCTATATGTATTTGCTCTTTTTTATCCACGTTAAAAATCGCAGTAACAGGGTTTTCGTGCAAAGGTATAAGTTAAAGTGATACCTGTAAACATATACCAATCATTATTGTTTAAATTTCCAAAACTGTAATTGAAAAGTGATGGTCTTTCGGGGAAATTACCGTCAAGCTCATCGGAAAATGTGTAGCGAACTCCAATTTCGGCAGCGATTAAGATATGATCAGTTATTGTTGTTTTATAGCCTATTGCCATTGGGATTCCAGGAGCCCAACTTGATGTGTTTTCAGAGGCTTGAATACCATTTCTAAAATAATAATTGTCATGCTTTGTAAAAGAAACACCTGTATAGATGTATGGTGTAGATTTATTACCATCATTATGAAGGTTAAAATCAAAAAACGTAAATTCCATACCTAATGCTACCTCTAGAATACTTCCATTAAATGAATAATCCCTTTCAATCCTCCTAGGATCGTCCGATTTGTAATCTTGCGCATCTAAATCGGAAAAAATCACAGACAGCCTGTAAGAGTGTCTAGGGCTTCTATTCCATTTAAAAACGCCTCCAAACGCTGGTTGATTGGGAGCAATATATTTTGTTGAACCTACATCGCCAATTAAATTACTGCCACCAGCAAAAACACCAACCTCATAAATTTGGCCATAATTTAATTGACTGCTTAAAACGCACATAATAAAAATGGTTAAATACCTCATAGATGTTCAAAAGTTTGCAAATATAATAAATAAGATGAGCCTATTATAATTTGTTGTTTAGTATTACAGATAAACACCAATTAAGAAAATTTATTGTCTAATTCCGTTTATCTTCACCCCAAAGAAGTTTATTGCGAAGTGTACTTAAAAAACTCTCACTGTTTAGTTCAATCATTTTAATTTTGAAGTCGGCTAATTTTATAATAACAGTTGAGTTATTATCTAGAGTAGCAATTCTTGAGTCTAGCGAAACCAGATAGCTGTCTTCTCTTCCGCTTACTCTCAATTTTATTTCGGTAGAGTTTTGAATGACTAATGGTCTAGCATTTAAATTGTGCGGTGCTATTGGAGTTAATGTAATGCTATCTGATTCAGGCATTATCACAGGACCTCCACAACTTAAAGAATAGCCTGTAGAGCCCGTAGGCGTTGAAATAATGAGCCCATCTGCCCAATACGAGGTTAAATATTCATTATTTAAACTTGTTTCAACCGTTATCATAGAGGTTGTGTTTTTTCTACTTACGGCAATTTCATTTAGTGCAGCATTAAACTCAAATAGCGACTCATTTTCAGGATCTGTACTTATAGTGAGTAGGCTTCTTTCAGAGATTCTATAATTCCCTTTAACAATATCATCAATGGCTTTTGCAATATTATTTTTTTGGATGGTTGCCAAAAAACCTAAGCGCCCAGTATTGATACCAATAATTGGAATGTTTAAATCACGGACATAAGTGACAGCTCTTAATATGGTGCCATCACCACCAATACTAATAAATAAATCAAAAGAGTTGTCTAATTCTTTAAAGGTATTAAAGTCCTTGATAATTTCCCGAATGCTTTCTTCTTGTTTAATAGACTTAAAAAAGGAGGTTTCAATATAAACATCAAATGATTTTTTATGACAAATTTGAAAAAGGCTTTCAATGGGAATCAATGAGCTTTTTTGATACACTTGACCATATATAGCAACTTTCATGAACTTACAAGTTTAAGTATTTGTTTAAATAATCCGAGCGATCTTTAAGGTTTTGAACAAATGTATCGTCCTCATGACCAGAAATAATGTTATAACTATAGCGCCTAAAACTCTGGATAATATCGTTTAGTCCTGTATTTCCAATTTTTAGTGTTATTTGCACCATGTCATTTTCTGTTTTTGAAATAAATGTACCTAAAAGTTTTCCGTTATTGGATTCGACAATTTGGCAAATTTCGCTAAAAGAGTAATCATTATAGCCTTTTTCTACAATCAAAATTCCACCAGGTTCCGAGAAAAAAGGCGTTTGATTGAACATTGATATAATATCATTAAGCTCATAGTATCCTAAATACTCATTGTTGTCGCTTAAAACAGGCATGATATTGGTGTCTTTTTGAGCAAAAGCTTCCAAAACATCCAGCCAAAGCGTAGACCTTCGCACAAAAAACCCTTCAAGTGTATATAAATATTCTGCTATGGGTTTGCCCGAATCAAAGCAATGTGCATCGGTTTCAGAGAGACATCCAATATAAATTCCTTCTTTTTGAATAGGAATATGTGAATATGTTAACTGGTTAAAAAGCTGTTGCGCCTCACCAATATTGCTGGTGGCTTTTAGTGGTTTTATATCATTGATAATATACTCGCTTAAAGGCATAATTTAGGTTTGTTATTAACTGCAAAATAATCAAAAATAAGTACAATAAGCGTAACTTACTTTGTATTTTTGTCTTTAAAATTTTACTGATGACAAAGTTAAGTGTAAACATTAATAAGATAGCAACGTTGCGAAATTCAAGAGGGGGAAATACACCAAATGTAGTCCAATTTGCTAATGATGTTCAAGAATTTGGAGCCGAAGGTGTGACCATTCATCCGCGTCCTGACGAGCGTCATATTAGATATCAAGATGCTCACGATTTAAAGCCAGTTGTTTATACCGAATATAATATTGAAGGTAATCCTATTCCAAAATTTGTCGATATGGTTTTAGACATTAAACCAACACAAGTCACATTAGTGCCCGATGCTGTAGATGCCATAACAAGCAATGCTGGTTGGGATACCATTAAACATAGAGAATTTTTAACAGAAATTATTAAAGAATTTAAAAACAACGGTATAAGAACTTCTATTTTTTTAGATCCAGTTATTGCTCAAGTGGATGGAGCTATGGAAACTGGAACAGATAGGATTGAATTATACACCGAAGCTTTTGCACATCAATACAGCCTAGGGAACAAAAAGGCTATTGAATCATATACAAAATGTGCTGTTAGATGTAATGATTTAGGATTAGGTATAAATGCAGGACATGACTTATCACTAGAAAACATCAAGTTTTTTAAAGATAACATACCAAATCTTTTAGAAGTTTCTATTGGACATGCATTGATTTCCGAAAGTTTATACTTAGGAGCAGAAAACGTTGTACAAATGTATTTACATAAACTTAAATAATGTTGTTGCACTCAAATACAATAGGAGAGGGAAAACCATTTGTAATCCTTCATGGTTTTTTAGGAATGGGTGACAACTGGAAAACCCTTGGTAAACAATTTAGCGAACAAGGTTATGAGGTTCATTTGGTGGATCAACGTAATCATGGACGAAGTTTTCATGATGAAGATTTTGATTACGATATTCTTGCTGAAGACTTAAAAAAATACTGCGACCATCATAAATTAGAGAATATTATTCTTTTAGGTCATTCTATGGGAGGAAAAACAGCTATGCTATTTGCAGCAAAATACCCAGAAAAAGTAAAAAAATTAATAGTTGCCGATATTTCTCCACGCTTTTATCCAATACATCATGATGCAATTTTAGAAGGGTTAGGGTCGCTAGATTTAAATCATATAAAATCCAGAACAGAAGCAGATAAACAACTTTCAAAATATGTTTCGAATTTTGGAATAAGACAGTTTTTGTTAAAGAACTTGTATTGGGTAGAAAAAGGTAAACTAGGGTTAAGAATTAATTTGGAAATATTAACCAAAAACGTCTCTGAAGTAGGCGAAGCATTACCAATTCACTTAAAATTTGATGGAGATACGTTGTTTTTACGTGGTGATCGATCGGAATATATTGTAGCTAATGACGAACACTTAATAAAAATGCAATTTCCTAAAGCATCAATTTCTACAGTGTGTAAAGCTGGTCATTGGTTGCATGCCGAAAACCCTAAGGAGTTTTATCAATACGTTATGGATTTTATAGAAGAAAACTAATATTTTGTATCTTGAGTCAAATTAAAAAATAATATAGATGAAACTATTAATGAAACTCGTATTAAGTGCTATTGCAGTAATTATTTTAGCAAAATTATTGCCTGGAGTAACACTTGATGACACTTTTACGACACCTTTAATTGTTGCTTTAGTTTTAGCAATATTAAATGTGTTGGTAAAACCAATATTAATTATTTTAACCTTGCCTATTACCATCCTAACCTTAGGGTTATTTTTGTTAGTAGTAAACGCTTTAATTATATTATTGGCTGATAAGTTAATTGATGGTTTCCAAGTGTCTAGTATATGGACAGCTATTCTTTTTAGCTTGTTACTTTCGTTTTTACAATCCATCTTATATTCTGTATTAAAAGAAGATAAAAAATAGACTGAACTTCAGTCTATTAAAACTTTGTTCAATCTCAAAAATATCGTACTTTTGCAGCCAAATTTTATTTAGGCAAAAATGAATATTACAAGAGAAAATATCGATGCATTAAATGCAGTAGTAAAAGTAGATATTGAAAAAGGCGATTATGCAGATAAAGTAGAGAAAATATTATCTGATTACCGTAAAACTGCAAACATTCCAGGTTTTAGAAAGGGACACGTTCCAATGGGAATGGTAAAAAAGCAATATGGAAAGGCTGTATTGGTAGATGAGGTAAATAAATTACTTCAAGATGCATTGCACAAATACTTAACCGAAGAAAAACTTGACGTTCTTGGAAATCCGTTGCCAAAAGCACAAGACGATTTAAATTGGGATGCCGATAATTTTACTTTTGAGTTTGAATTAGGTTTAACGCCTGAGTTCGAAGTGAAGCTTAAAGGGAAAAAAGCCATTACACATTACGATATTGTTGCAGATGATAAAATGATTGATGACCAAGTTGAAAACATCCAGAAACAATATGGTAAGTTAATTTCTAAAAACGAAGTTGCAGAAAATGACGAAATCACTGGAACTTTTGTAAACGAAGAAAAAGAAATTAATAATACTACAACCCTAACTTTAGATAAATTAAAAGGAAAGGTAAATGCCAAAAAATTTATTGGCTCTAAAATAGGTGATGTTATTACCTTAAAAACAAAAGGGTTATTTAATGATGACCATGATTTAATGAATTTCCTAAAAGTCTCTCGCGAGGATGCTCATGGATTGGCTATTGATGTAGATTTTACAATTACGGAAGTAAATACAAGAGAACTTGCCGATTTAGACCAAGAGTTATTCGATAAATTATTTGGTAAGGGTGTTGTAACTTCTGTAACCGAATTAAAAGATAAAATTAAAGAAGATGCTGCAAAGCAGTTTGTACAACAATCGGATCAAAAATTATTGAATGATGTAACCGAATATCTAGTTGAAAGCACAAAATTTGATTTGCCAGCTGAGTTTTTACAAAAATGGATTCAAACCGCAGGAGAGGAGCCATTAAATGAGGAACAAGCTAAAGAAGAGTATGAAAAATCTGAAAAAGCAATGCGCTATCAGTTAATTGAAAGCAAGTTGATTGTAGATAATAATCTTCAAATTAACTTTGAAGATTTAAAAGCTTATACGCATGAAATGATTAAAGGTCAAATGGCACAATTTGGACAAATGAATCCATCTGAAAAAGAGTTAGATGATATTTCTGCTAGAATACTATCAAATCAAGATGAAGTTAAGCGTTTGTCCGAACAATTAACGAGTCAAAAACTATTAGCTTTCTATAAAGAAAATGCAAATCTTAAAACTAAAGAATTGTCTTACGACAAATTTGTTAAGGAAGTTTACGGTTCATAGTTTTAAAAATTCACTATATTTAGGCGTTGAATTCATAAGGATTCAACGCTTTTTTTATTATCAATTATATCACTTAAAATAACTATGGATTACGGAAAAGAATTTGAAAAATTCGCTATAAAAGATCAAGGTATTAGCAGTACATATTACAACAAAATTATCAGTAGTATGTATCCAACTAATTTAACGCCAAATATTATTGAAGAACGTCAAATGAACATTGCTATTTTTGATGTATTTTCAAGGTTAATGATGGATCGTATCATTTTTATGGGAACTGCAATTAACGACCAAGTAGCAAACATTATTCAAGCACAATTATTGTTTTTAGAGAGTACAGATTCTTCAAAAGATATTCAAATATATGTTAACTCTCCAGGTGGAAGTGTCTATGCTGGTTTAGGAATTTACGACACTATGCAGTTAATTAAACCAGACGTAGCAACCATTTGCACTGGAATGGCAGCATCTATGGGAGCGGTGTTATTATGCGCAGGAGAAAAAGGAAAACGCAGCGGATTAACGCACAGTAGAGTCATGATTCATCAACCTTTAGGTGGAGCGCAAGGACAAGCAAGTGATATTGAAATTACAGCACGTGAAATATTAATACTTAAAGAAGAGTTGTATAAAATAATAAGTAAGCACTCAGGTCAAGATTACGACAAAGTCTATAAGGATAGTGATCGTGATTACTGGATGAAAGCAGATAAAGCTTTAGAATATGGAATGATTGACGAGATATTATCTCGTAACTAATATAGAATTATGGCGAAGGAAGAATTAGAATGTTCGTTTTGCGGTAGAAAAAAACCAGAAACCAATTTATTGATTGCTGGATTAGACGCACATATTTGTGATCGTTGTATCGAGCAAGCTCATGGTATTGTTATTGAAGAATCCAAGCAAATGGATTCAGGTGACTTATCTGCCGAATTAATGTTGCGTAAACCCCAACAAATTAAAGGGTTTTTAGATGAATACATAATAGGTCAAGAGTATACTAAAAAAGTAATGTCTGTCGCTGTTTATAATCACTATAAGCGTTTATTGCAATCTCCAACAGATGATGATATTGAGATTCAAAAATCTAATATCATGATGGTTGGTCAAACTGGAACAGGTAAAACCTTAATGGCAAAAACTATTGCTAAAATGTTAAATGTACCTTTGGCTATTGTTGATGCCACAGTACTTACTGAGGCTGGCTATGTTGGTGAAGATGTTGAGAGTATTTTAACACGTTTATTGCAAGCAGCCGATTATAATCTAGAAAAAGCAGAAAGAGGTATTGTGTTTATTGATGAAATAGATAAAATTGCTCGAAAAAGTGATAACCCATCAATTACTAGAGATGTTTCTGGTGAAGGTGTGCAACAAGCACTTCTAAAACTTTTAGAAGGAACTGTTGTTAATGTGCCACCAAAAGGAGGAAGAAAACATCCAGATCAAAAATTTATTGAAGTAAATACCGAAAACATTTTATTTATAGCAGGAGGTGCTTTTGATGGTATTGAGCGTCATATCTCTAAACGTTTAAATATGTCATCTATTGGCTATAAGGCTTCTCATGAAGGCGAAATAATCGATAAGGATAATATTTTACAATATATTATACCTAAAGATCTTAAAGATTTTGGATTAATACCAGAAATTATTGGTCGACTTCCAGTATTGACTTACATGAACCCATTAGATGCCAATACACTTAGAGCTATTTTAACAGAACCAAAAAATGCTATAGTAAAACAATACAAAAAACTATTTGCAATGGACGATATAGAATTATCCATAACAGATGGTGCTTTAGATTTTATTGTAAAAAAAGCTGTTGAGTACAAATTGGGAGCTCGTGGCTTACGTTCGCTTTGCGAAGAAATTTTAACTGATGCTATGTTTAATTTACCAAGTACGAACGAAACTAAGTTAAATGTTACAAAAGCTTACGCAGAAGGAAAATTAACTAAAACTAGACTTAAAAAACTAAAAGCCGTTTCTTAAGCGTTAGGGAATACTGACTTTTTTCATCAGAAAAGTAATCTCTTTAATGAAAGCAATTATAAACTAAAACCACTCAAATTTGAGTGGTTTTTTGTTAGTAATGGATTGCTTTGTTGAAAGTTAGAAAATTATAAACACCATAAAATAAGGCATCCTAAAATAATTTTTTCTAAATTTGAGAAAAAGCACTCATGAAAAAGTTTAAGAACACACTGTTATTAATGGTTACAATATCTGCAATAGTAAGTTGTAGTAAGAATGAATCAGCTCCTACGCCACAAGCAAGAACAGCTGATGATGTTATAGAAGATTTTCAAAATCTAGATGTACAGCCTGGAATTAATGATTTTCGATTAGAAACACTAGTAAAAGATACTTATTGGAGCTTTAGGGTTATTGCACCAGCAGATGCCACAATTGATAATTTGAGACCTTTAGTTATAGATTTGCATGGAGCTTCTGGAGGAAGTCCATCTGCACATCAAAATACAGAATGCTATGTTGAAACTGGGTTGCAAACTCTAAATGCATTTATTATTAGTCCAAATGCAGGTTTTGATGAATGGTACGATTCTACAAACCAGCAACAAATTTTAGCGCTAGTAGATTTAGCAAAATCTAATTGGTTTATAAATCCGAGCCAAGTGATTATTACAGGATATAGTAACGGAGGAAACGGAAGTTGGTTTTATGCCGATTATTATCCTGAATTATTTTCAGCAGCGATCCCTATGGCAAGTTCTTACGATCCGGCGAGAAGCAGTGGAGAAGTTCTACCAATTGAAGTACCAATGTATGTAATACATGGTGAAGATGATGAGTTGTTTCCAATTGCAGAGACTGAAGCATTTGTAAACGAATCAATAGATGCAGGATCTAGTATCGAATTTGTAGTAGCTACTGGATTATCACATTTAGATGTTTGCGATTATGCTAGTTATTTAGCAGACGCAGCCACTTGGGTTCAAACCGAAATTTGGAATTAGAGAACTAAACTAAAATGCCCTTTGTAAGTAATGGCAGTATTGTTTTGGAGATCTGCGACACTTATGGTAAACCAATAATCACTAGAAGGTAATAATTTTCCATTATAAGTTCCGTTCCATCCAGAATTAGGTTTCATATTAATGAGTAGTTTACCATATCTGTCAAAAATATTGATATCCGAGAAAGTAAAATTATCATAATCTAAACCTTTTACTCTCCAAGTATCGTGATACCCATCATTGTTTGGTGTTAAGAATTTTTGAAAACCAAAAACAAAAATTCTTTCTACGATTGTACCACACACATTATTTACATAAACATCATAAGTGCCAGGAGGAACATTGTAAAAAGTGTTTTCTGGCTGGTAATTAAATGTAAAAACATCATCTATATTATTTAAAGCGTATAGGTTATCGCTATTTTGAGCAGCTGAAATGGTTACAGTATTAGAATCTCCAACATCAACAGTAATACTATTTAAAACAGGAATGGTTGAGCTTAACACTTTAAATATTTTTTGCTTTTCGCAACCCGAAACATTATCTACAATGGTTAGCGTTACTGTTTGAGCACTTGGTATAGAGATTTGGTAATTTGTGTCGTTTGTACTCCAATAGTAACTATAATTATTTTGCAAGTTTATTGGTATAGGTGCAGTTAATGTTATTGGAAAAGAATTATCACAAATAACAATAGTTTCTAGAGAATTTAAGTCTGGGAACGTGCTAATAATTAAATTTATAGTACCTGAGCCATAACAATTCCCATTGTCTTCAACTTTAAAAAACAACATGGTTGCTCCAGTTGTGTAATTGTTTCCAGAAATGGCATTGTCATTTATAGCATTTTCAAGAGAATCGTATAAGGTAACAGTATATGTTCCAGCTGGACCTAGAGAATTAACAATATTATTTTTTATTTCATTTAGTTTAAATAAAGCAGTGCTATCTCCTAAGTCACAACCATATTCATTTATCGGAGGGATTACGTCGCTAGGAGTTGCAACCAATTCTATATTGCTTAAACTATAGCAATCATTTCCTATTTCAAATACTTTCGCTATAACAACTTGGTTAGCCGCAGTATTAGAAAAAATTGGGTCTAAGCCATTTTCATTTAATGAGTCTGAGTTGGCATCAGCTGCATTTAAATAAAAATAAACATTGAATCTATGAGATTGATTACTTGTAATTAAATCAATACTATTTCTTAGGTCAAATGTCGTTAAGCCATCTTGCGAGTTATTGTCAAATAAATCACATTTGTCTAATACAACGTTAGTGTTTATTGTAGGAGGTAAATTAAATGTTATGTTTGCAAAACCTTCATATTTATTATCACACTCATCATGTGAATCAACAAAAAGTGAGTATGTTCCAATAGTATTAGTTCCATCACTATTAATAATTAATTGATGAGGTGGCGATGGTGTTGGTATCGGTGTTGTCGTTGTGCCATCGTTAAATGCCCAGAAATAATCTGCACCAGGAATATCTGGGCCATTTAGTGTATAAGTGCTATCATAACATATGGCTAGGTCTGCACTTGTTTCGGTAACTTCTTCATTAGGATTTACAATGTTAAAATCGTTTACTATAAAGAACGATTGAATAAAAGGAGGTAAACCTTGCATTACCTGTCTTCCATTTCCAAAATCGATATAATCCAACTCAAAATTACAATCATCACCTTTTAATTCAGGATTGTGTATCACGTCTAGATACTGCGTCCCAATTGTATATTCTTCGGGTATCGTGACATATATTTTTAAATCTGGACCTAGTTGTAAAGCACCTCTGTAGGCTAATTCTGAATGTAGAAGGGACATTCTCGTTCTAAGATTTGTATCTTTTAAATCGAATTGATAAAGTTTGTAGGTATCAAAATCTAAAGTAGAAGCATATAGCATATCGCCACTTGGTGAAAACTCAATACCATAAGGTGCTTCAGAACCACCAGAATTATATATCATTTCGCCATTGTTGGCAACAACCCCTGTACTATTGTTAAAACCGTATAAAAGCAATCCGCTTGTACTTGAAGTTAACCCTTGATGAGCTACAGCTAGTTTTTTTCCGTTGGGAGAAATTTTTAAATAGCCACGTGATTGTCTTGACATAAAATCTACTTGAGAAATAACTGGTGTTGGGCTCACTCCACTCTCGGTTACTTTATATGAGTAAAACAAATTATCAACTAACGAAATCACCCAATAGCCATCACAGTCAGCAGTTTCTACTGCTGTAATTTTTTCCGACCAAAAGCCTCCATCACTACTTCCAGATAAATCTGTAGCAACTCCTGAAATATCGCCTAAACCATTGTTAAGTGATAAATCTACCGTGTAATAATGATATCCCGAAGGTTCTATAGTAGAGCCAACAGTAAATAAATAATAAATATTTGGATATGTAGGATTGGGAACTATGATAGCTGATTGTGTACTAGATTCATCACCTAACAAATCGGTGCCATTTGGCATTGGTTGATGTGTTCTAGTCCATGCTGTTGAACCGTCAGAATAAAACAACAACCGTCCATTTGCATCAGAAATTGACGCACAACCTTCTAAGGTGTTCAAACTTCCTTGTTGAACTACTGGTCTAGGCGAATTACGATTAAACCTTAAGCCCATATTCTCACCAAAAAACCAGTTATTGGCTTCATTTTGAGAAAACATAAAAGTAGTGAACAACAAAAAACCTACTAAAATCTTCTTTTTCACTTACTAAATGTATGAAATTCTAAATAAACAGTAGTTTTTATTGGGTGTAAGCTATTAAACTTAGACAAAATGAAAAGTTATTAAAATAAAGAAACCACTCAATTTTGAGTGGTTTATTATTTTGGATTATAATTAATGTTTGCTTGTAGGGTTTTTAATGTCTTGTGTCTTAATTATAGTTTAAAAGTAGTATTATAATCGAAAGAAAAAAAAGTGAGTCTCTATTTTTAGATGAATATAGGTGTATATTCGTTTAAAGAAAAAAGTGCGTTATTATTACCGATAAAAAGCGCCCCGATTTTAATTGTTTAATTCCAACAACTCATCCAAATAATCTCTTGAATTTGAAAGTCTAGGTATTTTATGTTGCCCTCCAAGCTTATCTTTTTTCTTTAACCAATCATAAAATAATTGTGGTCTAGCCACATTTACTTTTGGTTGATTCAAAGTGATGTTGTTAAAGCGTTTCGCTTCATAGTCTGAGTTTAAAGATTGTAAAGCGCTGTCTAATAGCTGTTTAAAATTATTTATATCGACAGGAGGTGTTTTAAATTCAATAAGCCATTCATGTGACCCCTTTTCTTTGCCTTCCATAAAAATTGGTGCAGCTGTATAGTCAATGATTTCGGCATTGGTTTTTTTGCAAACATCTTTTAGGGCATCTTCAGCATTTTCAATAATAAGCTCTTCTCCAAATACATTAATATGGTGTTTGGTTCTTCCAGATACTTTTATACGATATGGACTTAAAGAAGTAAATCTAATAGTGTCCCCGATTTTATAGCGCCATAATCCAGCATTGGTAGTAATAATGACTGCATAGTTTACATCTTTTTCAACGTCACTTAAGGGAATGACTTTTTCTTGAGGCGTTCCATAAGTAGACATATCTATAAACTCATAAAAAATTCCATAATCCAGCATCAATAATAATTCACTAGTATTGTTTTGATCTTGAATTGCAAAAAATCCTTCAGATGCATTATAGATTTCGTAATACTTAAAATTTTTACTTGGCAAAATGGATTTATATTGGTCCATATAAGGCACAAAACTCACACCTCCATGAAAATACACCTCTAGGTTTGGCCAAATATCTAGTATATTTTGTTTTCCAGTTGTTTCTAATACATTATTTAATAGTACCAACATCCAGGAAGGGACTCCTGCTAAACTTGTCACGTTTTCGTTAATGGTTTCATCAACAATGGCTTGCATTTTGTATTCCCAGTCACTCATTAGTGATACTTTGTTGCTTGGTGTGCTACTGAATTCTGCCCAAAAAGGCATATTATCTATTAAAATTGCTGACAAATCACCAAACGCAGTCCCATTTTCTTTATAAAGTTCTTTACTGCCACCTAAACGTAAACTTTTTCCTGTAAAAAGCTGAGAATCTTCATTGTTGTTTAAATACATGCACAGTAAATCTTTTCCTGCTGCATAATGACAATCTTCAAGAGACTCCACACTTACTGGAATAAATTTGCTTTTTGCGTTGGTTGTTCCACTTGATTTAGCAAACCATTTAATTGGAGTTGGCCAAAAAATATTTTGAGTTCCTTGTCTTGATGCTTCAATATCATTCTGAATATCTTCATACGAAACAATTGGAATTCTTTCGCTAAACGTTTTATAGTTTTTAATAGAAGTAAAATCATATTGTTTTCCTATTTGCGTGTCTTTGGCAGTGTCTAAAAGCGAAAAAAGCAACTCATTTTGTACTTCATTAGGGTATTTTAAAAACAATTCAATTTGATGAAATCGTTTTTTTAAAAACCATGAAGCAATAGAATTTACTAAGGGAATTGGCATATATTGGTTATCTTTACGAGGTCTAAAATAGGAAAAATCTTTTTATGCAGTACCAAGGTGTGTTAACAAAAATGGAAACTGAATTTAGCAGTCCAATTAATTATTATTTAGTGTTTGAATCGGATTTTATAAATATGAATCAGCTTCTGAATAAAACGCTAAAAATCAGTTTTGTAAAATTTCAATGTCTTAATTGTGGTTTAGATAAAACCATTTATAGGCAGGGTTTTTGTAAAAGTTGCTTTTTTGATATTCCACAAGCAGCTGACTGGATTATGCGTCCAGAATTAAGTACAGCACATTTAGATAAAGAAGATAGAGACTTAGAGTATGAAAAAAAAGTCCAGTTGCAACCTCACGTAGTGTACTTGGCTAACTCAAGTAATGTAAAAGTAGGCGTGACTAGAAAAAGTCAAGTACCAACGCGTTGGATAGACCAAGGCGCTCATGAAGCAATAGAAATTGTTGAGGTGCCTAACCGATATTTAGCAGGAATTACCGAAGTTGCTTTAAAAGAGCATGTGGCTGATAAAACCAACTGGCGAAAAATGCTTAAAAACGATATTGAAGATGAAAATTTAGTGGACTGGCGTGAACGACTCAAAGATTACATTCCTGATGAGGCAAAGGAGTATTATATTGCCAACAATTCTGAAACTAATATGGAGTTTCCTGTTTTAGCTTACCCCAAAAAACCGTCTAGTTTAAATTTGATTAAATCACATGAATACCAAGGAACATTAGTTGGCATTAAAGGACAATATTTAATTTTTGAAGACGAAACCGTTTTCAATATTAGAGCTAATGAAGGATTGGTAGTTGATATTTCTATCAATTAAAAAATCCCATTCAAAACTAATTTCAAATGGGATGGATACTTTTATTTTATGAAATACTAAATATCTTCTTGGTCTCTTAGACTTTGAATATAAGAAGCTTTTTGGATTTCACGGCGTCTTTTAACTGAAGGCTTTGTGAAAAATTGATTTTCTCTTAAATTTTGCATCACCTTAATATTTCTGTGCTTTCGTTTGTAACGTTTTAAAGCACGCTCTATATTTTCTCCTTCTTTAATAATAATTTTTAACATATATATATTTATTAATGTTTTACTTTTAGGCTTATCCTAAATATGTTTTTAATACTTTACTTTTTGATGTATGTCGCAACCTGCGAATTCCTTTTTCTTTTATTTGCCTAACACGCTCTCGTGTTAATCCAAAAGAGTCGCCTATTTCCTGAAGGCTCATAGGTTGTTTTTGATCGATACCGTAATAATGGCGCAAAACTACGGCTTCTTTTTCTGATAGCGTGTCTAAAGCACGATTTATTTCAATTGTTAATGAGTTTCTCATTAAATCAGCATCAGGTTTTGGCGATTCCTCCGACTTTACAACATCGTATAGTGTTGATGTTTCTCCATCTTTTAAGGGCGAATCCATAGATACATGCCTTCCAGAAATTTTCAATGACTGTTTAACGTTGCTAACTGAAAGGTCTAGATTAAGGGCAATTTCTTCTGCACTTGGCGCTCTTTCATGCGTTTGTTCTAAGAAAGAATACGCTTTATTTATTTTATTAATTGCTCCAATCTTATTTAAAGGAAGTCTTACTATTCGTGATTGCTCTGCCAATGCTTGTAGAATGGCTTGTCTAATCCACCATACAGCATAAGATATAAACTTAAAACCTCTTGTTTCGTCAAAACGTTTAGCTGCTTTAACTAATCCAGCATTGCCTTCGTTAATTAAATCTGGTAATGATAAACCTTGGTTTTGGTATTGTTTTGAGACTGAAACTACAAAACGTAAGTTAGCAGTTGTGAGTTTATCTAAAGCATCTTGGTCTCCTGCACGAATCTTTTGTGCTAACTCAACTTCTTCCTCAGCAGTAATTAATTGAATTTTTCCAATGTCTTGTAGGTATTTGTCAAGTGATTTAGATTCTCTATTGGTAACTTGTTTCGTAATTTTTAATTGCCTCATATATTATATTGCCGTTTTTAATTATACATCTTTATAACTTAACGTTTTTATTAAAAAATCCTAATAAATGAGGTGTTTTTATTAAAAAAACTCTAAAAAAGAGCAAATTAGTAGAAGGAAGCTTAGTTTACGGTGTCTTTTTTCTTCTTACGGTTCTTAAGTAAATTACCCAAAAGACCCTTTACAGCATCTTCGGTTTTGGTTTTTGTAGAATCGCTTTTAGTGATTGTGCTGTCTTTCTTGGTTTGAGTTTTAGCCTTTGTGGTATCCGTTGATTTTTTCTTGTTGTTTAAAACGCCATCTAATAAATCTTTTAACTTGTCTTTTCCAGAATTTAAAAGTTTTTGTTTTTCAATTTCAATGAGTTGCTTGGTTAAATTAGAAATACCACTAGTTAAATCGGTTGATACTTGTGGACTAGCATAGGTGCCAGAAATATTTGCAGTGACAGGAATGGTTATTTTGTTGACTTCGATATCGTTAATTCTCCCAATTAATCTATTAACCTCTCCACCTAAATATTTTGCAGGCACATCAAGTACGGCTTTGTAATTTAAAGATTTATCGAAACCATGTGAACCTGCTACTTGAATATTAATGTCCTTATAGGTTACATTAAATGGTTTGACGTTTACCAAACCATCTTCAAAAGATAGATTAGTTTTTAAATCGTCTAGGTTGAGTTTTTTGAAATCAATAAAGCTTAAGTTTTCTTGTAGTTTCTCTAGCACTTGTAATTTTTCTGAATTTACAGAACTTACAAAAAGCTGCGCAAAAGTGTTTCCAGAAATTGTAGCCATATCTGGTGTAAATGACTGGTTTAAATTGCCTTTTAAGTTAATAGTAGAGTTTAATTTACCTTGTAATGCAGTAGCAATAGGTGCTAAACTTTGAAATAACTCTAAACCGTTAAACGACTTTGCGATATCAAAACTATCAACTCCTAAGTTAATATTAAATGTTGGTGTTGCTTCTTGGGTCGATACATTTCCAGTAATTGCTAAAATACCTTCAAATAGCTTTGAGGTCAAGCCTTTTAAATGGGCTTGCTGGTTATTAATAGCTAATGAGCCACTTACGTCTTTTAAATTAAGATTATCATAAATAACAGTATTGACATCAGCCGTGATATTACAATCTAAAAACTCAGGGATTTTGAGGGATTCTGTATTAGCTGTTGTTTTGTTTTCTTCGGCAGTGTCATCCTGTGCGACCATAAAATCGTTCACTGCAAATACGTTTGACTTTACTTTAAAGTCACCTTGCAATTTATTTTTCTGCATTAAAAAACCAATGAGGTTTTTAATAGTTCCAGTGGCATTAATGTCACTTTCGCCAGTTTTAGCAGCAAAATTGTTTAGCGAAATGGTTCCTGGTTTAAAAGTTAAATCAGCCTTTGAAATATGAATTGGGTTTACAATATCTTCCGAAGAGAAAATAAAATCGGTAATACTTACGGAGCCATTATTTTTTATTCGATTATACGAATTAGTTTCAATGGCATTCATATCGAAAGAGGTGTTTAGTTTCCCTTTTAAAATACCACTAAGTTCTTTGTTAATCTCAATTGGGTAGGCTTTTGATATGTTTGCAAGATTAAGAGTTCCGTCTAAATCGGCATTGACTTGCGTGTTATCTCCTAAGTTCTTGAAAATAGCAGATGATTTAAATACATCTTGGTCTATTTTAAAATTAAGTGTGCTTAAATCAACATAAGTGTCGTCTGGATTACCGTTATCATTTTTAACTGTTGCATTAATGTTTATGTTCTCGACGCGTTTAGGAAGATTAGGATATTTAAACGATGCATTGTTAGACATCATCTTTATATCGATAGTTGGAATTGTTATATCAGTCATTAATCCTTTGATAATGCCTTCAACCTTAAAATCGCCTGATGTTTCTACATCATTTAAGTTTTTAGCATAACGTTCTGGCATGACAGCTAGAAAATCTTTAAAAGATGACTCAGGGTTTTTAAAAGTGATATCTATTAATTGCCCTTCGTCTTTGAGTTGTACAAAACCATCAAATTCTAAAGATAACTGATTAATAAAACCTTTATTTTTTTTAAATGTGTAGGTATTACTTTTTAGGTTTAAATCGATTAGAGCATCTAAAGTCACATGGTTGTTTTCAAGGTAAGACGTGCTGTCTATACTTAAACTTACGTTAGCTTCAGACTTAGTATCTAGCTCAGAAACTACATCAGTAAACTTAGCATTCCCAGAGTGGTTTAAATTGGTGACATACACTGTTGTGTTAGAGCTTTCGTCAATATATGTTAGAGCACTATTATCAATTGTGTAGTCTTCAATGTTAATTTTAAAACCGCTGCTTTCAGCAGAAGAAGCACTTGTGTTTTCGTTGGTTTCTGTTTTAAAAATATCCCAGTTAGAGCTTCCAGCGGTATTTTCTTTTAAGGTCATTAAGGCTTCATCAATAGTGACACTTGTAATAGCAATAGGTTCATCTTCTTGGTTTTTAAAAAGCTCTTTTATAGCCATTTTTAAACCAATAGATTTTGCTGTTGTAAAAATTTCATCCTTAAATGGTTCGTTATTGGTAATGGTAAGATTCTCTATGGTCACTTTGGCATTAGGGAAACTACTAATTAGACTTAAACTAACATCGTCAAATTCTACTTTGGCATTAATATTTTCATCAGCATAGTTTTGTACAATAGCATCTATTTTAGATTCCAATACAAAAGGAATTGCCACTAAAATCGCAACAAAAATTAATAATATAATGCCAATAATCTTAAATACTTTCTTCATACATGTTGGTTTACATCTATATATACGATTAAAATTAGAAAATAAGTCTTAAAGAACTATTAAAGGAGTGAAATTTCTTCGTTTACTTTTAGATTGAAACGTTTTCTAAATAGATACACACCTAAATACAAGAAAGGTGTGTCAAATGCAGCAACCATCACTTTGAATAGGAAACCACTAATTAATAAGCCTTTAAAGCTTTCCCATGGCAAGACTTCAAAAGTGCATAATAAAGTAAGGATGGAAAAGGTGTCAATGAATTGCGAAAACCAAGTGGAAAAATTATTTCGCAGCCATAAATGCTTGCCTTTGGTTAGGCGTTTCCAAAAGTGATAAATTTGAATATCGATAAACTGAGCAAATAAATAGGCAGTCATGCTTGCAAATACTGCAATGGCTGATTGCCCAAAAACTTTAGTGAATAAGGCATCATCTACTGGAGAATTATTTATTGCAGGAACATTATCTGCCACCAGAATTATTAGAAGCGAAAAGATGGATGCAAAAATCCCAGTAACTACTACTTGGTTGGCGCTCTTTTTGCCATAAATTTCACTTATTAAATCCGTGATTAAAAAGGTAATTGGGTAGGGCAAAATACCTACTGAGATTTCAAAAAGACTCGCACCAAAAATTTCCATATCAAAAGGATACCAATAAAAAAACTTTTGAAAAATTAAGTTTGAAACCACTAAAGACGTAATAAACAAAGCTCCTAGTAGCATGTAAATACGTTGGGCTAGAAGTTTGTCTTTTAGTGTCATTTAAAATTGTGAATAAATACGCTATGTAAATATAAACTAATAAATTTTCTTTTAGTTAATTTGCCATTGCTTATGAACCAACCACAGCAAGTATATATATCATTAGGAAGTAACGAAGGCGATAGATTTAAAAATCTACAAGATGCCATTGACCTTATTCATTTAAAAATCGGGACTGTTAAAATTATATCTAAAGTGTATAACACACCTGCTTTTGGTTTTGATGGAGACGATTTTTATAATGCTTGCCTTCATGTATCAACCTATTTGAAGCCAAAAAAGGTAATGCAAGAATTGTTGTCGATTGAGAAAAGTTTAGGCAGAATTAGAAGCAGTAAAAAAGGTTACCAAGCACGAACAATTGATTTAGATATTTTGCTAATTGATGATGAAGTAATCAACACAAAAACGCTTAAAGTGCCTCATCCTGAAATGTATAAAAGGCGTTTTGTATTACGTCCTTTAAACAACATTGCTCCAAAAGTTGAGCATCCAAAACTTAATAAGTCTGCAAGTTTACTTTTAGAAGTATGTGAGGATGTTAGTGAATTGGAAGGCATTAATATTTGGCTTAAGAATCCAAGTAAAGTATTTAATTTTTCTAAGCATAACTATATTGCTATTGAAGGGAATATTGGTGCAGGAAAAACAAGTTTGGCAACAAAAATATCACAAGATTTTAATGCTAAATTGGTATTAGAACGTTTTGCAGATAATGCCTTTTTACCAAAATTTTATAAAGAACCACAGCGTTATGCTTTTGCATTAGAAATGTCTTTTTTGGCTGATAGATACCAACAAATAAGTGACGATTTATCACAACTGGATTTGTTTAAAGATTTTATTGTAAGTGATTATGATGTGTTTAAGTCGCTTATTTTTTCTAAAATCACCTTACCAGAAGATGAATTTAACCTATACCGAAAGCTATTCTATTTAATGTATAAAGACATTGCAAAGCCAGACTTATATGTCTATTTATATCAGAATACAGAGCGTTTACAAGCAAATATTAAAAAGCGAGGACGCGATTACGAGCAGAATATTGAAGACGATTATTTAGAAAAAATTAATGCGGGTTATTTAGAATTTCTGAAAAATCAAACGGAGATTAAAGTCAAGATTATTGATATTTCTGATGTAGATTTTATTAAAAATAGAGCAGACTATTTATGGTTACTAAACCAAATTTGTGAAGATGACGCATAGAATTATTCAATCACCTGAAATTTTAATTGTTGGCATGAAAGCAACAATGTCTTTCAGCAACATTAGCGAAGAAACGGGTAAGTTAGCAAGACAGTTTATGTCTAGACTGAAAGAGATTAGAGGTCGAGTAGATGACAATACTTTGTCGCTTCAAAACTATGATGATTTTGATTATACCAAAGTATCACCAACCATGACTTTCGAAAAATGGGTTGGTGTTGAAGTTGATAACTTAAATGATGTTCCAGAAGGAATGGAAACGCTTACTATTAATTCAGGCAGATATTTGGTAATTGATTTTAAAGGTTCTATACAAGAGTTTGTGAAAAACTGGAATTATCTACATTCGCAATGGTTGCCAAATTCTGAGTATGAATTAGACAACAGGCCGCATTTTGAAAAACTAAGTCCAAGTTACAGTCCAATGAACGCTGTTAATCAAGAAGAGATTTGGATTCCTGTTATTTAAGTTTACAAAACAAATCCCAAATTACAACACCAGCACTTACAGAGATATTTAACGAATGTTTTGTACCATATTGTGGAATTTCAATTACCACATCACTAGTATCAACAACCTCTTGTTGAACACCTTTCACTTCATTGCCAAAAACAATCGCGTATCTTGTTTCTTTATCAGGCGTAAAGTCATTAAGCATTGTGGCGTTTTCGGCTTGTTCGATTGATATAATTTTAATGTTTTTTGTTTTTAATTTTTCAACTAGCGTTAACGTATCTTCAACATATTCCCAATCAACAGTTTCGGTACTTCCCAATGCTGTTTTATGAATATCCTTATGAGGTGGTTTGGCAGTAATACCGCATAAATATATTTTCTCTATTAAAAACGCATCACTTGTTCTAAAGACACTTCCAATATTGTTGAGACTTCTAATGTTGTCTAAAATCATAATTAGAGGCGTTTTCTTAGATTCTTTGAATTTCTCAATGGACAATCTATCTAGTTCGCTATTTTTTAGTTTTCGCATCAAAATTTTTTTTTGTCATGCTGAGCGCAGTCGAAGCATCTTTTTAGTGAAGATTCTTTACCTTGTTCAAAATGGTTATCAACTGTTGTTAAAATCTCCTAATAATTGTAAATAACTTATAATGTTAAGCCTTCACTAAACATGAAATATTAGTTACATTAGCATTCTTACAATCTTTGCAAAAGTAACATTTAAAAATCACTTAAAATTGGCTAAAAAAGCAAAAAAGGTAACACCATTAATGAAACAATACAATGCCATAAAGGTAAAGTATCCTGATGCGTTGTTGCTTTTTAGAGTTGGTGATTTTTATGAAACATTTGGTAGTGACGCTGTAAAAGCATCCAAGATATTAGACATCATTTTAACCAAGCGTGGTGCAGGAAGTGAAAGTGAAACCGAACTTGCTGGATTCCCACACCATTCATTAAATACCTATTTACCAAAATTGGTAAAGGCTGGTGAGCGTGTTGCTATTTGTGACCAACTAGAAGACCCAAAGCAAACTAAAACCATTGTAAAGCGAGGTGTGACAGAACTGGTCACTCCTGGAGTTGCCTTAAATGATGAGGTGTTAAACTCAAAATCTAACAACTTTTTAGCATCGGTATATTTTGGTAAATATATTGGCGTGTCGTTTTTGGATGTCTCTACTGGAGAGTTTTTAACTTCTCAAGGGAATGCTGAATATATAGATAAACTGCTTCAAAATTTTAATCCAAGTGAGGTCTTAATTGAAAAGCAAAAACGCACAGCATTTTCTGAAACATTTGGCAACGATTTTCACACATTTTATTTAGAAGATTGGGTATTTCAAGATGATTATGCCAACGAGACATTGAATAATCATTTTCAAACAAAGTCATTAAAGGGGTTTGGTATTGAAGATTTATACGAAGGCATTGTTGCATCTGGTGCTATCATGCATTATTTAGGAGAAACACAACATCACAAATTACAGCATATTACATCCATTCAACGAATAGCCGAAGATGCCTATGTGTGGATGGATAAGTTCACCATTAGAAATCTTGAATTATATCATTCTACAAATGCAAATGCAGTTACATTAATTAACGTTATTGATAAAACCATTTCTCCAATGGGAGGAAGAATGCTCAAACGATGGTTGGCATTGCCTTTAAAGAATGCCAAGAAAATTAAGAGCAGACATGAAGTGATACAGTATTTGCTTGACAATGAAGCCGTATTACATAAAGTACAGCATCAGATAAAGCATATAGGAGATATTGAGCGTTTAATATCTAAAATAGCGACAGGAAAAGTGAATCCTAGAGAGGTTATTCAGCTTAAAAATTCTTTAGAAGCGATTGTTCCAATAAAAGCCTTGGCAAGCAATTGTAATAATGAAGCGCTAAAAGTTATTGGAGATAATATCCAGAACTGTGAAGTCTTAAGAGAAAAAATAAAGGAAACCTTAAATGAGGATGCTCCAGTAAATATATTAAAGGGGAATTCTATTTCATCTGATTTTTCTTCTGAATTGAAAGAACTAAGAGCATTGGCTTTTTCTGGGAAAGATTACTTAGATAAAATGCTAGAAAGAGAGAGCGAACTCACAGGTATTACCTCTTTAAAAATTGCCTCTAATAATGTATTTGGATATTACATTGAAGTAAGAAACACTCATAAAGATAAAGTTCCAGAAACTTGGATTCGAAAACAAACTTTGGTAAATGCAGAGCGTTATATTACTGAAGAGCTTAAAGAATATGAAGCTAAAATTCTTGGAGCCGAAGAGCGTATTTTAGCCATAGAACAGCAGCTATTTGCTGAGTTAGTAGGCTGGATGAACCAATACATTAAACCAGTACAACAAAACGCCAGTTTAATTGGTCAATTAGATTGTTTATGTGGTTTTACGCAATTGGCAAAAGAAAATAATTATGTGTATCCAACAATGGATGAATCGTTCGATTTGGATATTAAAAATGGACGCCATCCAGTTATTGAAAAACAATTGCCAATAGGCGAGCCTTATATTGCTAACGATTTATTTTTAGATAGAACTTCACAACAAATCATTATGATAACTGGACCTAACATGTCTGGTAAATCAGCTATTTTACGTCAAACTGCATTAATAGTTCTATTAGCACAAATAGGAAGTTTTGTATCAGCAGATTCAGCTAGAATAGGTTTAGTAGATAAAATATTTACTAGAGTAGGAGCCAGTGATAATATTTCTATGGGAGAATCAACCTTCATGGTTGAAATGAATGAAACTGCGTCTATTTTAAATAACATTTCTGAGCGTAGTTTGGTATTGTTAGATGAAATTGGTCGAGGAACAAGTACTTATGATGGTATTTCTATAGCTTGGGCAATTAGTGAATACTTACATGAGCATCCAAGTAAAGCTAAAACGCTTTTTGCGACGCATTATCATGAGCTTAATGAAATGACCGAAACCTTTGAACGCATTAAAAATTATAATGTGTCTATTAAAGAGTTAAAGGATAATGTCTTGTTTTTAAGAAAATTGGTTGAAGGTGGAAGTCAGCATAGTTTTGGTATTCATGTTGCAAAAATGGCAGGCATGCCACAACAAGTGATTCATAGAGCCAATAAAATATTAAAGCAATTAGAAAAGTCACATTCAAGTGAAGAGCTAACAGATAAAGTTAAGTCCCTAAATGATGAAATGCAGTTAAGCTTTTTTAATTTGGATGACCCTCTTCTTGAGGAGATTAAGGATGAGATTTTGCATATAGATATCAATACCTTAACACCTGTTGAAGCTTTAATGAAGCTCAATGAAATTAAGCGAATGTTGCAAAAAAAGAAAAGAGCATAAAAATTATAAAAAAGCCTTTGCTATTATTAGAATTGTTTTAAATTTGCATCCGCAATCATTGGATTGCACGTTCTTTAAAAACTGCGAAAGTAGCTCAGGGGTAGAGCATCACCTTGCCAAGGTGAGGGTCGCGGGTTCAAATCCCGTCTTTCGCTCTGAAGACTTTCTTTAAAATATACCAAGATGCTGAAGTGGTGGAATTGGTAGACACGTTGGACTTAAAATCCAATGAACATTAGTTCGTGCGGGTTCAAGTCCCGCCTTCAGTACAAAAGCCTTTATCGAAAGATAAAGGCTTTTTTTGTAAAATTTGAACTTAAAATAGGTCCTAGTTTTTTATCATATCAGCTGCTTTGTCAGCATCTTTTTTAGCGTCTTCCATCGCATTTTTTGCTTTTTCAACAGATTCTTTTGAAAGAGCTTTTAGTTCTTCAAGAGCCTTTTTAGCTTCTTCAACTTTTTTGTCAGCTGCTATCTTAGCGTCACCAACAGCATTTTTTGCAGCTTCTTGAGCTTCCATTAATGCTTTTTCCGCATTAGCAACTAGTTCGCTACCTGCTTCTTTAGCTTTAGTTACAGCATCTTCAGTGTTTTCTACAATCTCTTTAGTGTTTTCCACAACCTCAGTCATAGTTTCTTCAACTTCTTCTGAAGCTTTTTTGTCTTTACAAGATGTAAATGTTAAGCTTAATGCTAAAACAAATGCAGTACTTAAAATCAATTTTTTCATTTTTAGTGAATTTTAGTGTTTAAATTAGTTTTTATGAATTATAAATAGTTGTATTAGAGATAATATATTTCCAATAACTACACTATTTACGAATGAAATATGGATTTGGATGTTTATAAATAAAAAAGTTTTACAGTTTAGGAAGGTCTTCTTTATTTTTAATCTTATTGATTTTTGTATTCATACCCTCTAGCCATTTAAAATGTTCTTTAATTTTTAAACGTCTTTCCTCAACGGTTTGAAATTTTTCTTCTCTTAACTTTTGTAGCTCAAGTTTTTTGGCTTCTCTAAGGGCTAACTTTTGAAGTTTTAGCTTTTCTCGCTTTTTTTCTCGGCGAGCTTCAATGATTTCAGGCATCCAAGAATATAAATACATAGCTCCGAAAAAAAGAGCCATAGCGAGAATCATTTTTAAACCATCTGCCATATTCTAGAAAGTTAGTAAACATGTTTTGCCACAGATTTTATACTTCTAATGTCAATTATGTTTACTTAAATATATAAAAAAAAGCTCTAAACATTTTATTTAGAGCTTTATAATTTTTAGTAGAAACTAAATTAGAGCATTATTTATTTGATACAACACCTCCTTTTTCACTGTCTACAATAATAGTATAATTGGAATTTCCTTTAATAATCCAACGTACTTTAACAATGCTATTTCCAGGAATATTAGCAACTTCTATTGTTTCAGGATTCATTTTTTGTTCTTCTGTGAATCCAAAATCCTCATTAGTAACAATCATTCCTGCGACTACTTTTGCACCTTTTATGGAGATGTAATCTGGTCTAGTAATCTTATACTTTAAATCTTGACTTGCATGAGTTGGCATTAATCGTTCATTTTTAATGTATGCTGTAACTTCAGTTAAACCACCACCTAATTTTTTCTCTTTAACAGAGTCAACACTCAAGAGAGGCATGTGAAATGCATGATAAAATGTAAACGCCATATTACGATGTAATTCTTCTTCTAGCATAAAACCAGGAGTTGCACGACCAATATTCTTTCTAAAACCACCAATTTCAATCTCTCCATAGGTTGGATGATTGTAAGGTTTCCAATCGGTAAATGCATCACCCATTAATAAATCTTTTTCAAAATTATACATTTGGTTAGGGTCTCTTTCTTTTGTTTTATAATAAGCAAAAGAGCTAAATATTTCGTTGGTGAAAGTGTAAATACCCCGTCCACCGTAAAACCAATCTAATTCACCACCAAACACAGAATATAAATCTTTATAAACTACCATATAACGGTATCCAGGCATCATTTTTTCACCTTTTTTTCCAATAGCATCATATATAGCAATATCAGCTCTATTATAAGTTGATAGATCTTCTTCTGCGCCTGGACCTCTTAAAATCATACCTCCAGAGTTATGAAAACTTTGGGCTCCTGCAATATTTGGATGCTTCAATACAAAATCTGCAACAGCTCTTGTTTCTGGGGCCGAAAAAGGGTATTTATAGGCTCCACCTTGAATATAATCTGGTTGCCATTTCCAAGCCCAATCTCTATTTGGGTCGTAATAACCTGGACGATCTTCATTTACACGACCATCACCATCATTATCAATACCTTCAGATCCTAAAAATTCATAGCGTTGAGCAGTAACTACATCATCTGGTCCAATTTCAATCATCATTCTTGGGTCTTTAGGATCTACAATCATATTCCCATTCGGATTTTTTCGACGCATTCTTGTAACCGAACCATCACCATCTAAATCTTCAAGACCATCTTCATCAAATAAACCGTCTCTGTCGTCGTCTAAAGGAATCATTCCAGCTCTAGGACTGCTTCCAGTGTTAGCAGCTTTCATATAATTGTTTCTTGCATCTGGATTGATTGTTGGAACAATGTAGAATATGCGGTCGTTAAGCATGTTTGTGATGTAGTCAATATCTCCAAAATTTTCGGTTAAATACCAAGCCGTATAAGTGCTTATTTCGGCACCTTGAATTTCGTTTGAGTGTATGTTACCATCAATATAAAACCCTGGTTTTCTATCGGCATCACCTACTTTGTAATTGGTAATTGCCATCATCCAAATGTCTCTACCTTCGGTAGATTTTCCAATAGATTCTCTTTTAACAAGATTGGGATGCGCATCAGCAATTTTTTTGCTTATGGCAGCTAAACCTTCTGCTGTGTAATATTTATTAAAAGAAATTTGAACTTTTGGATTATGAGGTGAGCCTGCTGCTCTATAAATGTCTTCGGTTTTTTGTGCTAATATTGCTAATGGAAACATCATTGAAAGCAATACTACTTGTAATATATATTTGTGTGATTTCATGATATCTTATTTTAAGTTGATGGTTGTTGAGTCTGTTCCTGTGTGTGAAGCACCTGCTTGAATTGTTAAGGAGCCTTTTCCTTTAATTAACCATGTTAATTCTTTAGAGCTGTCACCATCAATACTATTTATAAGCTGCACTTTTCTTCCAGAAATAACTTCTTGATTGCTATTCAATTTTAAGTCAACTTTTATGCGCCTTAACCATCGTGAACGTTTACCCATTTCGGTGTGTGTTGGTAACAATCCTTTGTTGTGAATGTTAAGTGTAACTCTAGTAAGTCCGTTATCTACTTTTTCGGTAGTGACGTTTTCTATAGAGATATTTGGTTGCATTTTAGTGACTTCTACAACAAAATCTGTATGTTTTTTACTTATCTCATCTACCATACTATATGGAGGGTTGGTCATTACAAAAGGTGCAATACCACCAACTTCAACTTTTTTATTTGGAAAATCAGGATGACTTACTTCTTTCCAATCTACGAAGTAGTTTGATAGACCTTCTTGTTCTGCCCACTGTAAAAAATTAGCTTTATAATTCTTTTTGGCTTTTACTGTAGAATCGCCTTTAAATTTTGGTGCCCACCAACCTGGAGTACTCATGGCTAATTTTCCAAAATGGAAGTACGACCATTCAAAAAAGCCACCATCTTTTCCTTTAGCAGGAGGCGCTCCTTTAGTGTCAGTGATTTTAGAATATTTTTCTGAAAGAAATTTGTTTAATGCTTCATCATCTTTTAAAATACTGGTAACAACTCTTTTTTTGGCATTTGCTGCATTATACTTTAACGGATTTGATAGATTATTTGTTGGTCCCAAAGTAAGTATGGCATATATATTCCATTGTTCGTAAAGAAAATCTAGAAGAGCTCGATGTTCTTTTTCAGACACAGAATGCTCACCAGCACCTGGTTTAAAATAAGGGTAGTTATAACTAAGGTTTTTATTAAAATGAACGCCACCTTCTCCATCTTCATTATAATTTCCGTCTTTGTCATTGTCAATTCCTTCACTAAAAACTTTATAAGTGCCTAATTCGCCTTCTTTAGCATTAGCCTTAGACATGATTCTTTCATCTTCTTTCAGTTTTATGTAATCTCCAGTAACGTCTTCAACTCTAATCATGGTAATTAACCCATCATTGTTTAAGTCTTCAAAACCGTCTTCATTTATACGACCATCTCTATCATCATCTGTTTTTTTAGCATTACCAAGTTTATGATATTTAAGTTTTGAGAAATATTGCTCAGATGCATTAGGACTCATGTTTGGAAAAATATAAAACGTGGTATTATCTAATATTTCTTTATGATTGTTTAAAATGTTTTCGGCAATATTAACAGCCATGTCTCTGCTTAATAACAAACTACCGTCAACACCACCAACAATAGCTATAGCGGGATTATTTTCAGGGTTTCCTTTAAATAGAGTTAAAGCCCAAATATCATGTCCTCCAACAGTTTTTGTTAGAGACTGTAATTTTACATTGGCTGCATGTTTACTTTTAATTTGTTTGAGTGCATTGGTTAACTCGTTATTGGTTCTGTAATCTGATTGCGCAAAAGTGTTTACAGAAACGAGACACATACATATCCAAAATAGTTTGAATATGGGTTGGTTGGTTTTAAACATAATGTGTGTGAATTTAGTTTATGATTATGAATTACCCTATGAATAAGGTATCTAACAAACCTATTTGATATTTATATATAATCCAAACAAATTAAAGGCTTTAACGTTTGTTTAAGTAGCTCATAATTTGTTTTACTGCACCTCTGTTTTTAGAAATATAGTCAGCATTAAGTTGACCAGATTTTATTCTAAAACCAGCATCATTTATCAATTCATTTAAGATTACATCAAACTTTTCTTGAGTTTTAATACTAAACATGCCTTTATTAGAAATCATTGATTTGGCTTCGGGAAATTTATTATGATTATACCCAATAATAATTGGAACGCCAAACACAGCAGGTTCTAGAGTGTTGTGCAACCCAGTAGAACCCATTGCGCCACCTACATAGGCAATATCAGCATAACTATATATTTTTGATAGCAGACCAATAGTATTAACAATAAGCACTTTTACTTTTGCTAAATCAGCAGTGTCTTTTTCAGAATAAAGTATGGTTCCTTTATTAAGTTTACTCTTTAAGCTCGAAATTTGACCACTTTTTATGTTGTGTGGTGCAATAATATATTTGGTTTTTGAGCTATCATTGTTAATAAAATCAATTAGTAACGCCTCATCTTCTGGCCAAGTGCTACCAGCTACCACACATAGATTATCTTGCTTGAAGGTTTCAACAAAATGGAATTTATTATTGATGTTTAATTGATTTGAAACCCTATCAAAACGTGTGTCACCAGAAACTGTTACTTCATTATAGTCAATTTGCTTAAGCAATTCCTTAGACTCTTCATTTTGAACAAAAATATGATTGAAAGCAAACAACGCTTTTTGCATCCATTTTCCAGTAGGTTTAAAAAAGCTCTGATTTTTTCTAAATAATGCAGAAATCAACACTGCTTTTATCTGTCTTTTTTTAATTTCTAAAAGATAGTTGGGCCAAATTTCATACTTTACAAAAACCACTAATTCTGGATGGACTAAATCAAGAAATTGTTTTGCATTTTGTTTTGTGTCTAAAGGTAAATAGACCACACAATCTGCAATAGGTGCATTTTTTCGTATTTCATAACCAGAAGGAGAAAAAAATGACAGCACAATTTTATGGTTAGGATGTGAAGCTTTAATCTCTTCAAAAACTGGAAGTCCTTGCTCGTATTCGCCCAAGGAAGCGCAATGAAACCAAATTACGTTATCTGCAATAGTAATATTATCTTTTAAAACAGCAAAGGTTTTTGCTCTACCTTTTACACCAAGTTTTATCTTATTATTAAAAATGGCTGCTATTTTTATGTGGAAAGCTGCAATATGAGTTAATATGTTGTAAAGTCCTTTCAAAGTAATTTCTATAAAGCTAAAATACATTCTTTAATCTAAAATACATTCGCAAAAACCTATGAATTTTGTATTTTCGCTATCTAAGAAATTCAAATTCTACTGATGAAAAAAATACAAATGGTAGACCTTAAAGGTCAGTATGAAGAAATTAAAGAAACGGTTAATTCTTCAGTATTAGAAGTTATAGATTCTACAGCTTTTATTAATGGACCAAAGGTTCATGAATTTCAAAAACATTTAGAAGATTATTTAGGCGTAAAACATGTTATTCCTTGTGGCAATGGTACAGATGCGTTGCAAATAGCCATGATGGGGTTAGGTTTAAAACCAGGAGATGAGGTTATAACTGCCGACTTTACCTTTGCAGCAACTGTTGAGGTTATTGCATTATTAGGCTTAACACCAGTTTTGGTTGATGTTGAACCAGATACTTTTAATATAGATATTGAAGCAATAAAAAAGGCTATTACACCTAATACTAAGGCGATTGTACCTGTGCATTTATTTGGGCAATGTGCCAATATGGATGCTATTATGGCAATTGCAAAAGAGCACAACCTTTATGTTATAGAAGATAATGCGCAAGCAATTGGAGCAACTTACACCTCGAAAGATGGAACAAAACAGAAAGCAGGAACCATTGGTCATGTGGCTTCTACATCATTTTTCCCATCTAAAAACTTAGGTTGTTATGGTGATGGTGGTGCTATTTTTACTAATGATGATGATTTAGCTCATACTATTAGAGGTATTGTAAACCATGGAATGTATAGACGCTATTATCATGATGTAGTTGGCGTAAATTCTAGATTAGATTCTATTCAGGCTGCTGTTTTGAATACAAAACTCCCAAAACTCAACTCTTATAATAAAGCAAGACAAGATGCTTCAAGAAAGTATAATGATGCTTTTAAAGGTGTAAAAAACATTATCACTCCAGTAACAAAACAATCTTGTGATTCTATATGCGCCGATTGTGATTGCCATGTATTTCATCAGTACACTTTAAAAATAACAAATGGTAAACGAGACGCACTTGTTGAGCATTTAAATAGTAATAACATTCCTTGTGGTGTGTATTACCCTGTGCCACTGCATAGTCAAAAAGCGTATCAGGATTCAAGATATAATGATGAAGACTTTACTGTAACAAATCAGCTTATAAAGGAAGTGATTTCATTGCCAATGCATACAGAGTTAGATGATGAACAAATAGCATTTATAACTACTACAGTAATAAACTTTGTAAATGGCTAAAATACTTGTAACAGGAGGTTTAGGGTTTATAGGTTCTCATACAGTTGTAGAACTACAAAACGAAGGGTTTGAAGTGGTTATTATTGATAATTTATCAAACTCTTCAGAAGATGTTTTAGATAGAATTACTTCAATAACAGGCATAAAACCTCTTTTTGAAAAACTTGATTTAAAGGAAAAATCTAAAGTTCAATCTTTTTTTGAAAAGCATAGCGATATACAAGGCGTTATTCATTTTGCAGCAAGCAAAGCCGTTGGAGAAAGTGTAGAAAACCCACTTTTATATTACGAAAACAATATAAACACCTTGGTTTACGTACTTCAAGAAATGCAACAGCTTGAAACAGCTAACTTTATTTTCAGCTCCTCTTGCACAGTTTATGGACAAGCAGATGTTATGCCTATAACTGAAGATGCACCTGTAAAAAAAGCCGAGTCACCTTATGGAAATACTAAACAGATAGGAGAGGAGATTATTCAAGATGTATGTAATATAAATAGTGATTTTAATGGTATAGCTTTGCGTTATTTTAATCCTATTGGTGCACACGAAGGTGCAAAAATTGGGGAATTACCAATTGGAGTACCTCAAAACTTAGTGCCTTTTATTACTCAAACAGCCATTGGTTTAAGAGAACAGTTATCTGTTTTTGGTGATGATTATCCTACACATGATGGTACTTGTATTAGAGATTATATTCATGTGGTAGATTTAGCAAAAGCACATGTTGTTGCGCTTCAAAGATTGTTAGTTAAGAAAAACACTTCCAATTATGAAACTTTCAATATTGGCACAGGAAAGGGCAGTAGTGTGTTGGATGTTATAAAATCTTTTCAAAAAGTTTCTGGACAAAAGCTCAACTATAAAATAGCTGATAGAAGAGCAGGTGATGTTATTGAAGCCTATGCAAATACCGAAAAAGCCAATAATATTTTAGGATGGAAGTCACAATCTAGTTTGGATGATGCTTTAGCCTCTGCATGGAAGTGGGAACAGAACATTCGAAAAAATTCCTAACTTAGAGGTTTATTAATACAAACTTCTAACCAACCAATTATGAAGAACATATTTTTTTTATTAGCAGTATTACTGTCTTTCAGTATTACAGCACAAAACACCTATTTACATTGCGGAAAATTAATAGATACTAAAACTGGAAAAGTTCTAGAAAATAAAACGGTTGTAGTGTCTGGCAACAAAATACAATCGATATTAAACGGATTTGTTAATCCTAAAAGCGAAGACGATAAAGTAATCGATTTAAAAAGCAAAACCGTTATGCCTGGACTTATCGATATGCACGTACATATTGAAGGTGAATCTAGCCCAAGCAGATATATGGATGCATTTACTAAGAACGATGCAGATGTAGCTTTTGGATCTCTTAAATATGCAAAAAAAACACTTATGGCTGGCTTTACAACCATTAGAGATTTAGGTGGAAGCGGTGTTAATATTTCGTTACGGAATGCTATTAATAGCGGCGAAATTAAGGGTCCTAGAATTTTTACCGCCGGAAAGGCAATAGGTACAACTGGAGGGCATGCAGATCCAACCAACGGATTACGAAAAGATTTAATGGGAAATCCTGGACCAAAAGAAGGTGTAGTAAATAGTGTTGATGATGCAAAAAAAGCAGTAAGACAACGCTATAAAGATGGTGCAGATAATATTAAAATAACTGCTACAGGAGGTGTTTTGAGTATGGCTAAAAATGGTCAAAACCCGCAATTTACGCTTGAAGAAATACAAGCTATAACTCAAACGGCTAAAGATTATGGAATGATAATCGCAGCCCATGCACATGGTGACGAAGGAATGCAACGTGCAGTAATTGGAGGTGTCACTACCATTGAACATGGAACTTTGATGAGTGAAGAAACTATGGACTTAATGATAAAGCATGGTACCTATTATGTGCCGACAATTATTGCAGGAAAAAAAGTAGTTGAAAAAGCAAAAATTGAAGGCTATTTCCCAGCAATTATAGTTCCTAAGGCTTTAGAAATTGGTCCTAAAATTCAAGCTACTTTTGGAAAAGCTTATAAAAAAGGTGTTAAAATAGCTTTTGGTACAGATGCAGGTGTTTTTAATCATGGAGAAAATGGGGAAGAATTTGGTTATATGGTTGAAGCAGGAATGCCAGCAATTGAAGCCATTCAATCAGCAACTATTACAAATGCTAAAGTGTTAGGAATGGATAATGAACTTGGGCAGATATCAGATGGTTTTTTAGCAGATATCATTGCTACTGATGACGACCCAACAACAAATATTAATACCATGACAAACGTAGTTTTTGTTATGAAAGAAGGTAAAATCTATAAAAAATAGGCGAATAGTAATTTAAAATTTGTTAAAGATTATTGCTTTTTATTGTCAAAATCACAGCTATTGACTAATATAGCTATTGATATCATATTTAACACATTGATTAACAATGATTTAATATTTTAAATTAGGAGTTAGTCTTTAGCTTACGTTTCTTTGTAGCTAATGATAAATGATTTACAATGAAATTGATTAGTATTAAAAGAGAAACAAAACTTGAAGACAGGTACACCCCTAAGATGGGTTTACTACATGCAAAAGTTACTTACATTAAGAAACAATTTCTAAGTATTCCTTACAAAACACTTCACAAATACCGTGAAACTTATTACGGTGAAGTTAAAGACTGCGAAGATTGTGTTTTAGCAAGATAAAAAAAAAGAGCCTCTAATATGGAGGCTCTTTTTTTTATTTAAGCATTTATTTTATCTTTTTTACGTTGTTTTAAGCTTGACCAAAGAATTAATATCATTCCAGTGGTAACAGATAAATCGGCGATATTAAAAATGCCTGTTCTTACAAAACCTAAATCAATAAAAAGAAAATCGGTTACTGAACCATAGATAAACCTATCAAAAACATTGGCAATACCACCTCCGACAACACACGAAAAACCTATTATTGACAGTTTATCCATTTGTTTTTCTTTAAACATATAATATAAGACAAATAGTAGTACTGCTGCAGGAATAATTAATAGAACAAAGAATTTTAATGTCGGATTTAAGTCACTTCCCATTCCTAAAAAAGCACCTTCATTTTCAACATTCCTTAAAGTAAGATAGTCACCAATTATAGGAGAACTACTGTAAGGCTCTACCATAGCTCTAACCCAAAATTTTGAAATTTGGTCTGCTGCAATATTTGCAATAACCAATAGAATAATTGATACGTTACGAGATATATTCATTCAATTAAGCTTCTAAAGTCGCAGATGCTGTTTCGGCGTCACGATGTATTTTCTTTACTAACCCTTGCAATACTTTTCCTGGACCTACTTCAGTAAAATGTGTAGCTCCATCAGCAATCATTTGTTGTACAGATTGCGTCCATCTCACAGGTGCTGTTAATTGTGAAATTAAATTCGCCTTTATCTCATTTTCATCTGTTACTGCACTAGCAGTTACATTTTGATAAATAGGACAATTAGGTTTGCTAAAGGTTGTGTTTTCAATGGCTGCTGCCAATTCTTCACGAGCGGGCTCCATCATTGGAGAGTGAAATGCACCACCAACTGGTAATACCAAAGCACGTCTTGCGCCTTCTTCTTTTAAAGCCTCACAAGCTCTATTAACAGCATCAATCTCACCTGAAATTACTAACTGCCCTGGACAATTATAGTTAGCAGCCACCACAACACCATCGGTTGTAGCGCATATTTTTTCAACGACATCATCTTCCAAACCTAAAACGGCAGCCATAGTACTTGGTTGAATTTCGCAGGCTTTTTGCATAGCTAAAGCGCGTTGAGAAACTAGTTTTAAACCATCTTCAAAAGTTAAAGCACCAGCCGCTACCAATGCAGAAAATTCGCCTAACGAATGTCCTGCAACCATATCTGGTTTAAAATTATCTCCTAAGGTTTTTGCTAAAATTACAGAGTGTAAAAAAATGGCTGGTTGCGTGACTTTGGTTTCTTTTAAATCTTCAGCCGATCCTTCAAACATGATGTCTGTAATTGGAAATCCTAAAATAGTATTGGCTTTTTCAAATAACTCTTGCGCTAATGGAGAGTTTTCGTATAAGTCTAAACCCATTCCTGAAAATTGGGCTCCTTGACCTGGAAAAATATATGCGTTCATGTGTTTTATTTTGAGTTGCAAAAATAAGAATTATAATATTATTTATTTTCAGATTTTTTAAAACTAGAAGCAAGGTAAAGAAAGATTATAGCATTAAAGGCAATTGTTAATGCATCATCAACACTCGTTCCAAAAGTGATTCTTGTAATAAGTGCACCAACCATTACAACAAATAATATAATGCCTCCAAGATGTCTAGTTTTTGGGATGATTAAAAGTAATGCACCTAGTGTTTCGAAAACACCGATTAATGTTCTAAACCAATCGGGATAACCCCATTTTATAAAAGCGTTAGTCCAAAACCCTTCAGGATCTAGTTTTTGAAGGCCATGATACCCTAATCTATAAGCAAACCATAATGAGATTAGCCATAATAATATAGGTTGGATTTTTGTAATAAAATCTCGAAATGCATTTAAATATTTCATGATATTTGGATTGGTTTGCAGAACATCAAATTATAAAATATTAATTCTAAAAATGTGAATAAAAACTTAAATATTAGTTGCTGCTTCCGCACAACGTTCACCATCCATTGCTGCCGATACTATTCCTCCAGCATAGCCACCACCTTCACCACATGGAAATAAGTTATGTATGTCTGGATGATGTAATTTTTCATTTCTTGGAATACTTACTGGAGAAGATGTTCTGGATTCTACACCAACAACATTGGCTTCGGCTGTGTAATAACCTTTCATTTTCTGTCCAAATACAGCAAAGCCTTTTCTTAAGTTACTTCCAATTAATTTTGGTAATAACGAATGTAATGGTGCCGATTTTAATCCTGGTTGATACGAAGTTGAATTTAAATCTCGAGATAAATTTCCTTCAACAAAATCGGTGAGTCTTTGTGCTGGAGCTGTCTGTGTCCTTCCACCTGAAGTAAAGGCTAATCGTTCTAAATTCTTTTGGTACTCGAGACCTTTTAAAGCGCCAAATTGTTCATATTTTGGAAGGTCTTTATCAATATTTATTTCTACAACAATGCCTGAGTTGGCAAATTCGTTGTTTCGTTTTGAAGGCGACATACCGTTAACAACCACTTCACCATTGGCCGTAGCAGCTGGCACAATAAAACCACCAGGACACATGCAAAACGAATATACGCCTCTATCATTTACTTGTTGCACTAAACTGTAAGCAGCAGCAGGAAGTAATTCATCTCTTTTACCTAAGCAATGATATTGTATAGAATCTATAATATGTTGCGGATGCTCCACACGAACTCCCATAGCAAACGATTTTGCCTCTAGTGCAATGCTTTTTTTATCTAATAAATAAAAAATATCTCTTGCTGAATGTCCCGTTGCTAGAATCACTTTTTCGGTCGTAAATTCTTTACCGTTTTGTAATTGAATGGCCTGTATGGTATTATCTTTAATAATAAAATCAGTAACACGGCTTTCAAAATGAATTTCACCACCATATTTTAAAATAGTTTCTCTAATATTTTGGACCACTTTTGGCAATTTGTTTGTGCCAATATGTGGGTGTGCATCAATTAAAATTTGCTCTGTGGCTCCATGAAATACTAAATTTTCAAAAATGCGTCTTACATCACCACGTTTTAAACTTCGGGTATATAATTTGCCATCACTATAAGTTCCTGCACCACCTTCTCCAAAACAGTAATTGGAATCTTCATTCACAAAATGGTCTTGATTAATAGCTTTTAAATCACGACGCCTGTCCTGTACATTCTTTCCTCGTTCTAAAACTATTGGTTTATACCCTAACTCAATGCAGCGTAAAGCAGCATACATGCCTGCTGGACCAAAGCCAATAATATGAATAGGTTTAGCTTTCGATACATCTTTGTAATCAAATTGATATTCGGAAGTTTCTGGTAATGGTTCTTTTATAAAAACAGTAACTTTATAATTGAACATGATTTTAGGCTTTCTGGCATCAATGGATTTTCTAAGAATTTTAATGCCAGAAATATCACGACGTGGTATATCTAGAAATTCGGCAGATTTCTTTAGCAGAATATCTTTAATTCTTTCTTCTTTTAAAGAAATGCGAAGCTGAATGTCTTTTACCATAGCACAAAATTAGGTATATTTAGTAAGTTTAAAAGATAATTAAGAATAAAGATGGAGTTTACATTAACTACAACCATAAAAGCGACTGCAAAGCAAATTTATAAATCTTGGTTAAGTACTCAAGGACATACAAAAATGACAGGAGGTGTTGCCTTTGTGTCTGATAAAGTTGGCGACAAATTCACAGCTTGGGAAGATTATATTACAGGCGAAAATTTAGTGTTAGAACCTTACTACAGAATTGTACAATCATGGCGAAGCAAAAATTTTGAAGACCATGAACCAGATTCTCAAATAGAAATCACATTATCAGAAAACGAAGATGACACCACTCTAACTTTAAAGCATAGCACTGTGCCAGAATCTGGAGAGCATTATAAAAAAGGTTGGGAGGAGCATTATTTTATGCCAATGAAACGTTATTTTGAAGTTTTGAAGTAGGATTTTCGAAAGTAGGCTAGAACTAGCGATTGATTATATACCTTGTTAGTATGTTTATTAGATATTTTTTCTTTTTTAAGAAGAATAATTCGCAAAATTATCCATTAATGCTTTCCACCAAACCCAATCATCAACGTAATACATTAATCCGTGTTGTACAATTATAAAAACCAGAAAAGGGACATAAGTTAGCTTTATTTCCTTTTTATTTCTCTCTTTCCAAATAATAAATAAGAGTACTAGTTCAATAGCTAGGTAGGAGTAGGTTAGAGCTTGATTAAAGTTAGAGGCAATTCCAAATGTAAATAAGAACATCCTTGCAAGCGCAGGAAGTAGGGGGCCAAATATTGTTGCTACCATAAAACGAGAATGAAGCATTAGCTTCTTTCGGAAATATAATGCTAATACATACAATAAGGCAAAACTTAGTAAAGTACAAGCATCAATAAAAGCAAGTTGATAGACCAATTTCGGAGGGTAATTTGCTTGACCCTGTATCATTAATCTCATCATTATTACTCCACAAATCACTATCAGAGGAACTAACAATAATGAGATCCAGCCCAAATATCTATGAGTTTTTAGTTTACCTTTTTGAAATAAATAAGGTTGTACAATAAGTAAAATCATCCATAGAGTTGCACTAATTCCATGAACATGATATGGAAGAGAAAAATCACCTAATCTACTAAAATAGGTAGTACTAAATCCTAATAACACAATTACTAAGCCCAGCGTTAAATATAGGTGTGCATATTTGTAAAATGCTTTTCTAGGCATAGCCTTAGATTTAAATTACCGTCAATTCAATGTTTTAATAACAGACGTTAAACGAAGTTAGTTGTTTTTTGCTAGAAAGTCAAGCCTACTTTCTCGTGTAAGTTAAAAACGAAAAGGCATACTCATGATTCTCGTCTTTATCATGAAAGGTATTACTGGTTTCTTGCCATATGGAGGTGTCTATCTTTGGAAAAAAGGTATCTGCCTCAAAGGAGTGATGTACCCTAGTCAGTTCAATTATATCGGCCAAAGGCATGGCTTGTTTGTAAATTTCGCCACCTCCAATCACAAAAGGTTGTGTGTCGCTTTTAGACGCATCAATAGCATCTTCAAGAGAGTTAACTACAATAACACCATCTGGAACTTTGTAATTTGCTTGACGCGTAATGACTACGTGAATTCTATTTGGTAAAGGCTTTGGGAAGCTTTCAAACGTTTTACGTCCCATGATAATATGGTGATTATTAGTTAGACGTTTAAAACGTTGTAAGTCGTCACTTAAATGCCAAATAAGCTTATTGTCTTTGCCAATAGCATCGTTTTCTCCCGCAGCTACAATAATTGTGAGTTTATTTGTTTTTTTTTTGGAGATAACTTCTGTGGTATTTTCAGGATTAACTTCGTTATAAGCTTGACTTTGTGCTATGAGTTTTCCCTCTTTTATAAAACCTTCTTTTAGTTTGGCAATGCGCTCCTGTTGTTTTGTAACTAACTTATCTAACTGTTGTTTTTCCCAATCTTTCCCCATAAATTTATTGGTAATAAACACGTTAAATAAATGGTATAGAAATAAGAATAACCATATAATTATAGCAAAAAGAAACCACTCTTTACCAAAGAATTTGAGGTCTTTGCCAATCCCTAAAACAGTATTTGCTAGTATTAAAAACACAGAGCCAATTAAAAAAATAACAAAGTGAATGTATAAGCGTTTTTTTTGCTTAACACGTCGTTGTGCATTTTGAATTAACTCTAATTGTTCACTATCTATTGATGGTGTCCTTTTCTTTTTTCCAAACATATCAATATGCTTTATGTACTATGATTAAGAATTGTAAATTTAATCAAATAGATTAACAAAAAGAAGGGTTTTAACTTTCGCTAAAACCCTTCTTTTTTAATATTTACGTATTTTATTTTTTAATAAATCGTTTAACACCATTTTTTCCATTAGAAGAAATTTGAATAAAATAAATCCCAGTATTTAAACTATTAACATCTACTTGACTGTTTTCTAATGTACCTCTCATAACATTTTGTCCCAAGATGTTATTAATTATAAATGAGGCATTATCACTTAATTCGTTAGGCATGCTTAAGTTTAATCTGTCACTAACAGGGTTAGGATACACTTTAATGCTTTCACTAATTTCGTTGTCTTCTAAACTTAGTACATGATTAATAGTTGCTTCAAACATACCATTACCATGCGTTCCAATCAATAACTTATTATCTGCAGGTCTATAAGCCATAGATCTTACTACTGCATAGCCAATTAAATTTGGAGCTTCTCTAGTCCAATCAACACCTCCTGCGTTAAGAGGGTTTGTAGAACTATAAAGACCTCTTCCAGTACCTACAAGATACAAAGCTTCTCCAGCTGTATTTACAGTAATTGCTGCAGATCTTATGGAGTGGGCTGATAAATTACGTTCGGCAACAGCCCACACTGGTGAAGCTACCGTAACATCTTGAGTAATGTAGATACTCGTAATCCCATAATTAGAATATGTTAACATTACAATTTTATTATCTGTTGGATGAATCGCTAATCCTGAAACAATTCCAGTGGCACCACTCGGTGTGATGTTCACTGAAGAAGCTACAGAAGCTGCATTTTGAGGGTCATCTAACCTATGAACAGCACCATTCTCCCCACCTATTAATAAATAACTCGTTCCAGCATTATAGGCTCCCCAACTAGTTCCAAACCTTGAAATATTAGCTAAGCCACTTGGTGCTCCCATGTTTGTCCAATCTGTAGCGCCAGCGCCAACCACAGTTGTTACATTAGTTGCATCTGTAGTTCTATATAAAATACTGCCTCCACCATAATACAAGTTTTTATTATTATCTGGATCTAAATGAAAATAAGTTACAAATTGACTAGTTGATCCAGCTGGCTCAATATTAGTCCATCCGCCAACATTTTTGAAAATTCGATAAAATGATCCGAGTTGAGACCCAACAAATAAAGGAACATTTGCATTATCTCTCGAAATACCGACAGCAACACCATCACCACCCCATATTCTTGTTTGTTCAGTTAAACTGCCACCTGTTCCTCCTTCATTTGTTCCATTATCTTGAAGGCCACCTATTACATAATCTGAAGCTGATTGAGGATCTATAGCCACATGATAGAATTGCTGAGTTTGATAGTTGTTGTTTAAACTAGTCCAAGCGACTGAGCCAGCAGTAACATCGGTTGTTTTATGTATACCTCCATCAGTACCAGAAAATAGAGTATTAAAATTAGGGCTATCTGTTGGGTCAAAAACCAGAGAATGAATATCTGGGTGATGTTCAGTTCCTCCTACACTGTATAGAGCGTAACTACCAGCAGATGCATAACCTCCAATTCTACTAAAACTTCCTACAGCAGTAATATCTGCCATTTTATATGCGTTTGTTCCACCAATAACTACAAAATTTTCATTATTAGGTTTTACGCTAACTACTAGATCATAACCTCCTTGCACAGCCATTGGGTCATTACCGTTGCTGCATCCAGGTTCATCTGGAAGTTTACTTGAATAATCTGTCCAAGTTGTACTTGATTGATCCCACATAAATAAATCTGCTTCAGGAGCTGCTATACCAGCACAATCTGATGACACACCATTTACATAGAGTACATATAATTTATTTTCGTTTGATGGGGAAAGCCCTAAAACCGCTCTTCCTGTAAGTTTGGTATGTAATGGAATTCCTCCTGGATTAGATATTGCAGTTGGATAAACTGTATTGTCTGATATTCGAGTCCAACCACCAGTACCAGTAGCTGAGGTCCAAACCCCTTCAATAGCTGCACCAGTTGTACCACCCATAGCAACATAAACTCTACCTGTTGAAGTAATTACAACATCAGTATCATTACCAGAATTAAAGCCAGATGGCATTGTTACTTCAGCAACCCAAGATACTCCATTAAATCGTACAACGCGTCCTACAATAGCAGCAAAAAGTTCACCTGTTGTTGGGTGTACTGCTAATGTGTAAATTTGATCAAAAAGATTGTCAAATGATTCAT
Source organism: Gaetbulibacter sp. S0825 (assembly GCF_011777505.1). GTDB lineage: Bacteria > Bacteroidota > Bacteroidia > Flavobacteriales > Flavobacteriaceae > Pontimicrobium. Next base: position 1,017,596 of record NZ_JAATJT010000001.1, read on the forward strand.
AAGTTGAAAAAGTGCCAGCCATTTGCGTCCAAGTCAATCCACTATCGATAGATTTCCAAATTCCTTGGCCTAAATAATAAGTGGCTCCATTTGCAGCTGAACTACCTAAGCCCCTTTCTCCAGTCGCATAGTACCAAATATTTTGAAAGCCAACTCTTGGATCTTGTGCAATAGCTGATACATTATGTATCTCATCATTTGCAGAAACTTTAGTCCAAGAACTGCCACCATTTGTAGTTCTAAAAACACCACCGCTTACACCTCCAGCAATTATTGTATTTCCTGTTCCATCACTTTTATCAAAAACTATAGTTCTGGTTCTTCCTCCTAGATTTGTAGGTCCTCTATTAACAAAGCTTGCTACTGGAGCTCTGAGATTGTCATCACCGTCAATTCGGATTTTTGCTTTTTGAGCATTCTGAAATTCTATAATTGTTTCTTCACGAGGAATTTCTCCAGTCGCAGGATTTGCTAATTGCTTATATTCAAAACGCGCTCTTTCTTCAGCATATAAAGCTCTTTGCTCAGGCGTTTTTTTAGTTTTCTTCACAAGTTTAGCTTCACTTGCTTTATCGACTACTAAGTTGTTTTCTTCTTCTTGAGTTGTAAATTTAAAAGCAACAAAAGCTAAAATTAAAAATACTCCGATGGGTAATAGTTTCTTCATAGTTAATGTTTTAGTGTTTCTTATTTCGAGAGTTGTAAACTACTAAATTAAAGTTTTATTCGTCAAAGGCAAAACAATTTTCGATGAACTGTAATTGAGTCGTATTTTATTTAAATTAATTACACAGCTACAACACCTTTTATGTGAGGATGCGGATTATAATCTACAAGCGTAAAATCATCAAAAGTGAAATCGAAAATATTTTTCACCTCAGGATTTAAGATCATTTTGGGCAATGGTCTTGTGTCTCTAGATAGCTGCAATTCTAATTGTTCATAATGGTTGCTATAAATATGAGCGTCTCCAAATGTGTGTATAAATTCACCAGCTTCGTAACCACAAACTTGAGCCATCATCATCGTAAATAAGGCATAAGACGCAATATTGAAAGGCACGCCAAGAAAAATATCGGCACTACGTTGGTATAATTGGCAAGATAGTTTGCCATCTGCTACATAAAATTGAAAAAAAGCATGACAAGGAGGTAGTGCTGCTTTACCATTGGCTACATTTTCACTAAATGATACTGAAGTGTCTGGTAAAACCGAGGGATTCCATGCAGATACTAGCATACGTCTACTATCTGGATTGTTTTTTAAGGTGTCAACTACTTCTTGTATTTGATCAATCTCATCACTATTCCAGTTACGCCATTGGCGTCCATAAACAGGTCCTAAATCGCCATTTTCATCAGCCCACTCATTCCAAATTCTAACACCATTTTCGGTTAGGTAATCTATGTTAGTATCACCTTTTAAAAACCACAACAACTCATATACTATAGATTTTAAATGTAATTTTTTAGTAGTGACCATTGGAAATCCTTCACTTAAATCGAAACGCATTTGATGTCCAAACACGCTTTTAGTGCCAGTTCCTGTGCGGTCTGCCTTTTCATTTCCATTTTCTAAAACGTGTTTTACGAGGTCTAAATATTGCTTCATTATCTCTTTAATTTCGTGGAAATAAAAGTAAAAAAAAGCTCTAAACCTAAAAGGCTAGAGCATATATTTATTTAAAAAGTTATTAACGATTTATCCAATAATCATTCCTGCAATTGTAGCCGAAATAAGAGAGGCAATAGTACCACCAATTAAAGCTTTCATTCCAAATTTTGACAAAGTTTTACGTTGTCCTGGAGCTAAAGAACCAATACCTCCAATTTGAATACCAATGGATGCGAAATTTGCAAATCCACAAAGCATATACGTTGCCATAATAATGGATTTGTTGTATGTTAAGTGAGTTGCACTAGCTGCATTTTTCAAATCTGCTAATTGAATATAACCAACAAATTCACTTGCTGCAAGTTTGATTCCTAGGAGTTGTCCCATGAGAGCCATATCTTCCTTAGCTACTCCTAAAAGCCACATTAATGGAGCAAAAGCATAGCCCAAAATAAATTCAAGTGACAAACTTTTATAAGGTGTGTTTGCTACTATCCAATCATTTAGACCTCCTATTTGTCCTATTTGTAAAAAAATCCAATTACCCATTGCAATAAAAGCCACAAACACTAACAGCATTGCACCAACATTTACTGCTAATTTTAAACCTTCGGTTGTTCCATTGGCGATAGCATCAAGAATATTCGTTCCAATCTTCTCTTGTGAAACGGAAACATCTGAATTTATGTTTTCAGTTTGAGGGTATAATATTTTTGAGATTACTATAGCGCCTGGAGCTGCCATAACAGAAGCTGCTAAAAGATGCTTAGCATACTGTAAACGAAGAACTGGGTCATCACCTCCAAGGAAACCAATATAGGCAGCCAATACGGCACCAGCTACGGTTGCCATACCACCAATCATTACTAAAAGCATTTCAGATTTATTCATCTTTTCTAAATATGCTTTAATTAATAGAGGTGCTTCGGTTTGACCTAGAAAAATGTTTCCAGCCACACTTAAACTTTCTGCACCAGATATTTTAAGTAATTTAGAAAGTAACAATCCAAATGCTTTAACAATCCATTGAATAATACCTAAATAAAAGAGAACAGAAGTTAAAGCAGAAAAGAATATTATAGTCGGTAATACTTGAAAAGCGAAAATAAAGCCAAAAGTATCCATATCAACCACCAAGCCTTCAAATAGAAACTGACTTCCTGCACGAGTAAAATCTAGCACCTTAACAAATAGTTGTCCGACTAATTCAAAAGAATTTTGAACAAATCCAACTTTTAATACACCTATGGCAATTAATAATTGAAATGAAAGCCCAATACCAACCGTTTTCCAATTGATAGCTTTTTTATTGCTACTAAATAAATAGGCAATAAAGATAAGAGAGATCATTCCTAGAATACCTTTCCAAATACTAGTAAAAGAGGTGCCCTGACTTGGAACTATTTCAGTTAAAACTTCTTGTGCAAAAGTTGGTGTAATCACAAAAAAAATAGCTATAACAGCTAAGAAACATTTTTTCATAAGATTATATTTAAAAGTGAAGGACACTCATAATAATTAGCTTTCAGTAAAATTAGAAAAGCAAGATAAGGATTTATTTTGGTATAGAAGTTAGTAAAATCTAACGCTTAGACATTTCGTCTCTAATTCTTGCAGCAGTTTCGTAATCTTCGTTTGCAACAGCTTGATCTAGCATTTTTTGAAGTTCTTTTAAAGTCTTGCCTTTAAAATTATCTTTACCTGCTGAGGTTTCGATTTCTTCGGCAAGTACTTCATCTACTAAAATATTATCAGCTTTTTCTTCATCTTCTTTATTTACTTTTAAATAAATTCCAGCTTTATCTAGAATGTTTTTATAAGTAAATATAGGTGCTTGAAAGCGTAAAGCTAAGGCAATTGCGTCACTGGTACGTGCATCAATAATTTCCTCAATTTTGTCGCGTTCACAAATTAAACTAGAATAAAAAACACCATCTACCAACTTGTGGATAATAACTTGTTTTACTACAATATCAAATCTGTCGGAGAAATTTTTAAATAAATCATGAGTTAGAGGTCTTGGAGGTTTTATCTCTTTTTCTAAAGCAATTGCGATAGATTGCGCTTCAAAAGCTCCAATGACGATTGGAAGTTTTCGGTCTCCATCAACTTCGCTCAAAATAAGTGCATAAGCACCATTTTGGGTTTGGCTATAAGAGATTCCTTTTATGTTAAGACGTACTAAACTCATAATATTTAAAAGACAAAGAACTGTTTAAATTTAGACTTTACCAACTACAAAAGGTAGAATTAAGATGAACGAACCTCAAATTTCGCTAAAAGTTAGAAATTTGAAAAGTCATGGTCATTTTAAAGAAGATTTAAACAGTTCTTTGGTATTTAAAGTTAAGAAAATTATGCGTTTTGCGCTTTAAATTCTTTTAATTTTTCAATTAACTGTGGAACAACTTCAAAAGCATCACCAACTACACCATAATCTGCAGCTTTAAAGAAAGGCGCTTCAGGATCCGTGTTTATAACTACTTTTACTTTAGAAGCATTAACTCCAGCAAGATGTTGAATAGCTCCCGAAATTCCTATAGCAATATACAAGTTAGATGCCACTGGTTTTCCTGTTTGACCTACGTGTTCGCTGTGTGGTCTCCAACCAAGATCCGAAACTGGTTTTGAGCATGCTGTAGCTGCACCTAACACTTCGGCTAATTCTTCAATCATTCCCCAATTTTCAGGTCCTTTTAAACCTCGCCCACCAGATACTACAATATCTGCATCTGCAATAGATACTTTATCTGTGGCTTTATCTACCGATTGTACTTTAGTGTTAGAAGTTATTAAACTAGGAGAAAAATCTTCAACTGTTGCACTTCCTGAGTTTTCTACTAACCCAAATGAATTACTTGAAACACCAACAACTTTTACATCTGTATTAATTTCAGTAAAATTAAATGCTTTATTAGTGAAGGCTGTTCGTTTTACAGAAAAAGGAGATGTGCTAACAGGTGCTTCAATAACATTAGAAGCATAACCAGCGTTTAAACCTACAGCTAACAATGGAGCTAAATACTTTGAGTCTGCACTAGAACTTACAATTACAACTTTCGCATCTTCTTTTTCGGCAGCTTGTTTTAAGGCGTCTGCATAAATTTTAGCGTTGAATTCGCTTGTGTTTGTTATGTTTAATACTTTATCTACCCCATAGTTCCCCAATTCGGAAGCATCACTAACATTAAAAGTAACAGCAGTAACAGTTGTTCCCATTTGCGAAGCAACTGCTTTGGCATACGAAGCGACTTCTAGAGCTGCTTTTTTTAATTTTCCTTCTTCTGATTCTGTATATACTAAAACTGACATGTTTTTAAATTTTGAGAATGATTAAATCACTTTAGCTTCATTGTGAAGTAAGCTTACTAATTCGTCGATATTGTCTGGCGACACTAATTTCACAGCACCTTTTGGCGCAGGTTTTTCAAATTTTACAGCAGAAGTTTCTGCGCTTGCATCAACTGGTTCCAAAACGTTTAAAGGCTTTTTACGAGCCATCATAATTCCTCTCATATTCGGTATACGTAAATCACTTTCTTCAACCAATCCTTTTTGACCACCAATAATTAAAGGCAAACTCGTTGAAATTGTTTCCTTTCCTCCATCAATTTCTCTAGTCGCAGTCGCATTAGAACCATCAACTTCTAAACCAATACAGTTATTTACAAAATTTGCATCTGTTAAAGCGGCTAACATTCCTGGAACCATTCCTCCATTGTAATCAATAGACTCACGACCAGCAATTACTAAGTCGTAACCACCATCTTGGACTACTTTTGCTAATTGTTTCGCCACAGCAAATCCATCAGTTGCATCAGTATTAACTCTAATTGCGCTATCTGCTCCAATAGCTAGTGCTTTACGTAAGGTTGGCTCAGTTTCAGTGCCTCCAATATTAACCACATCTACGCTAGCTCCTTGTTTCTCTTTAAACCACATGGCTCTTGTTAACCCAAATTCATCATTAGGGTTTATTACAAATTGAACGCCATTTGTGTCAAATTTTGTGTCACCTTCAGTAAAATTGACTTTTGAAGTTGTGTCTGGCACATGGCTAATACATACCAATATTTTCATCTTATTTATTTGATTTATTAAGTGTAAAATTTTGAGGTTACGAAGGTAATTAAAATTCTAATAATTTCCTATGCATGCATAGGAAATTATTAAAGTGAAGAATCTCCAATATTTTTCTAATTATTGTTATTTTTGCTGTTCGATTAAAACTTTATAAATGAAAACAATTCAGTTTAGAGAAGCCGTTTGTGAGGCAATGAGTGAAGAGATGCGTAGAGACGAAAGTATCTACCTAATGGGAGAAGAAGTGGCAGAATATAATGGTGCTTACAAAGCGTCAAAAGGCATGTTGGATGAATTTGGTCCAAAGCGCGTTATTGATACACCTATTGCAGAACTTGGTTTTGCAGGTATCGCAGTAGGCTCTACAATGACAGGTAATAGACCAATTGTTGAGTTTATGACGTTTAACTTCGCCTTAGTCGGTATTGACCAAATTATAAATAACGCAGCTAAAATCAGACAAATGTCTGGCGGACAGTTTAAATGCCCAATCGTGTTTAGAGGACCTACTGCATCAGCTGGTCAATTAGCGGCAACACACTCTCAAGCTTTTGAAAGTTGGTATGCCAACTGTCCAGGATTAAAAGTAGTAGTGCCTTCAAATCCTTACGATACTAAAGGCTTATTAAAGGCAGCTATTAGAGATGATGACCCTGTTATTTTTATGGAAAGTGAGCAAATGTATGGCGATAAAGGGGAAGTGCCAGAAGGCGAGTATGTTTTGCCTATAGGTGTAGCTGATGTTAAAAGAGAAGGAACCGATGTGACTGTAGTATCTTTTGGAAAGATTATTAAAGAGGCGTTTAAAGCAGCCGACGAACTTGAGAAAGAAGGTGTTTCTTGTGAAGTTATCGATTTACGTACAGTTCGTCCTTTAGATATTAACACGATTTTAGAGTCGGTTAAAAAAACGAATAGACTGGTAATTTTAGAAGAAGCGTGGCCTTTTGGAAATGTATCTACTGAAATCACCTATCAAGTGCAAGAAAAAGTATTTGATTATTTAGATGCTCCAATTCAAAAAATTAATACGGCTGATACACCAGCACCATATTCACCTGTTTTACTTGAAGAATGGTTGCCAAACAGCAACGATGTGGTAAAAGCAGTTAAAAAGGTGCTTTACAAATAAAAACATATCTTTTACGTTATATAAACTTCATTAGCACGATTGTTGATGAAGTTTTTTCTTATTATGAAATATAGATTAGTAGTACTTCTTTTTTTATTCGGAATAGTTTCTGGATTCACCCAAACAAAAGTTAGTGGTCACGTGCTTGATGAGAACGACGAACCTGTGTCTTTTGCGAATGTTATTTTTAAAAATTCTTCCGAAGGAACCATCACCAACGAAAATGGACGGTTTTATTTGGAGTCCGATCAAATTTGGGAGACTATTATTGTTTCTTTTTTAGGGTATGAAACTTTGGAATTGAAACTTGATAAAAAAGTAGCTTTCGATTTAAAAATTATTTTAAAAGAGTCAGCAGCTGAACTTGATGCTGTCGTTTTAATTTCTGGGAAACAGCCAAAAAAGAATAATCCAGCCATTGACATTCTACGAAAAGTGTGGGAACATAAGCGTAAAAACGGACTTAAACAGTTTAAACAATACGAATATGACAAATACGAAAAGGTAGAATTCGACATAAATACCATTGATAGTGCCCTTATAAAAAGCAAACTGTTTAGAGGGATGGAATTTGTGTTTGACCAAGTAGATACATCTAGTGTTACAGGTAAAACCTATTTGCCAATGTTTATTAATGAGGCGGTTTCTAAAGTATATGGCGATAATACTATTAGTAAGGAGAAAGAGGTTTTGCAGGGAAACAAAAACTCTGGATTTAGCGATAACCAAGTCATTATAGATTTTGTGGATGATTTGTATTCCGATTTTGATGTTTACGATAATTACTTAAAGTTTTTCGACAAGAGTTTTGTTAGTCCACTCTCCAGAACTGGCATACAAACTTATAACTATGTCTTATCCGATAGTGCTTTTATAGATAACAAATGGTGTTACAATATCATTTACTATCCACGGCGTAAAAACGAATTGACGTTTAAAGGAGATTTTTGGGTGAACGATTCCACCTATGCGATTAAAGAAATTAATCTGCAAGCCACCAAAAGCGCCAATATTAACTGGGTAAAAGAAATTTATATAGAGCAAGAGTTTGAAGTCCTTAACGACTCCTTGTTTCTGGTGAAACGTGACTATATGCTATCTGATTTCGCTTTTAATAAAAAAGAAAAATCACGAGGCGTTTACGGAAAGAGAACTACCTTATTTAATAATTACATGTTCGACGTTAAAAAGGATAAAAAATTCTATGACGAAGAAGTATATTATTACGACAAGGATGTTTATGATCGAGGCGATGAATTTTGGAACGCCAACCGTTTAGAGGAGCTTAGTAAAGATGAAAAAGGGGTTTATAAAATGTTGGACACTTTAAAAACCGTCAAGAAATTTAAGCGACTCTATAATTTGGGTAGTATTTTATCCTCTGGTTATATAGAGTTTAATAGTTTGCCATTAGATTATGGGCCCATATTTTCAACTTTTGGATTTAATGAAGTAGAAGGTATACGCTTGCGAACTGGAGTGAGAACTTACTTTGGGCGAAATGATATTTGGCGATTAGAAGGTTTTTTAGCTTATGGTTTTAGAGACGATAAATTTAAATATGGTATTTCTGGAAAATGGTTGCTCGATAAAAAGAATCGACTCATTATTTCTGGAGGTAACCGTCGTGATGTAGAGCAAATAGGAGCAAGTTTAACAACATCAACCGATGTGTTAGGACGAAGTTTAGCCTCTTCATCAGTAGTTGGGACAGGAAGTAACGACAAGCTTACGTCTATTAATTTAACCAGCGCTGCTATCGAAATGGAGCCATGGAGAAATTTGATAATGCGACTTGGTGGAAACTATCGAACCTTAGAATCGGCATCTCCAACTTTTAGTTTAGATTATAATACACCAACTGGAATCGCCTCTAAAATTGAGCAGTTTGAAACCACATTTTCTATGTCTTATTTCCCAGGACGGAAAATGACAGGTTTTGGTGTAGAACGCTATGATGCTAATGATGATTATGCACGACTATTTGCTCAAATTAGTTTAGGAAATAAAAATATGTTTAATAGTGATTTTGATTACACGAAGTTACAATTTTCATATTTACAACCATGGCAAATAGGAGGTTTTGGACGTTTAACCACTACCATTGAAGCAGGAAAAACTATTGGCGATGTACCGCTTGGGTTATTAAGCGTCATTCCGGGAAATCAATCGTATTTTTCGATTTATAACACCTTTTCGCAGCTTGATTTTTATGAGTTTGTTACTGATACTTATGCGTCTTTACATTTAGAGCATAATTTTAACGGACGCTTTTTTTCTAGAATTCCATTATTACGTAAGTTGAATTTGCGTGAAATTATTAGTGTGCGTGGTGTTTGGGGAGAACTATCTGATGGAAATATAGCTTTGAATAGTCCAACCAATATTCCATTAGTGGCGCCTAATGATGAAATTTACTGGGAATACAGTTTGGGTGTTGGTAATATTTTTAAAATCTTTCGTTTAGACTTTAACTTTAGAGGGAACTATCTTGATAACCCTGATGCCAGAAAATTTGGGGTAACAGGAACTTTTGGGTTTCATTTTTAGGAGATTCATTTTTATATTAATATTCGTCAACTATCTTCAAAATATTTTTTAAAAATGGATGTTTGTATTTTACCAATATTATTTTGTCTTGTATAATTGTAATCGTTTAAAAACACCCAAAACTCCTTTTTTATTTCTGAATCTTGATGTAATCTCAGTGTTATAGATTTGTTTTGAGATTCAATTTTAATCTCAATTTTTTCTGTTGGATGAGAATTGTGCCCTTGATAATTATCTATTAGAATTAATTGATTTTTCACATTTTTAAAAAAATCACCATCTAGTTTTTTATTATTAATTTTTAGCACAATATTCGGCTCATTTAATAATGACTGAATCTCTTTCAAAGCTAAGTAATCCATGACAAAAAACAAGCTATAACCGACTCCCCAAACAAATACGAATACTCCAATTAATACAAGTCCAGTCTTTTTTTTGTCTTTATGTTTTTCAAATTTAGACTGATATAGGATTATGTAAATTACACCAATAAATCCGAAAAAGAATCCTGGTATTATTAGCCATTTTCCCCAAAATGAAGTAATTAAGTCTAGTTCATTCATTTCATTTTATATCACACATTTATTCCAAAAGCCCATCCAATACAGTAAACGATTCTTCACTATCGCCAACAAAACGGTATAGAATTTTGCCTTCAGGGTCTATAATAAACTTGGTTGGGAAACCTGCAACATTAAACTTCAATACAAAATCATCATCGCCATTACCATTCATTAAATGTGTCCAAGTATAATTGTTTGGCGTAATAAATTTTTCAACTTGCTCTTTGGTATCTCCTTGGTTTACACCTAGAACTACCAACTTATCTTTATACTTTTCTTGGTATTCTTTTACTTTAGGCATTTCGGCAATACATGGTCCACACCAAGTTCCCCAAAAGTCGATTAAGACATATTTTCCTCTTAAAGAGTTAAACTCAAAAGAATCTCCAGTAAAAGTGTTATTGGTACTGAAGTTAGCAACAGTGTTTCCAATTTTTGTAGATTTAATTCCTGCGACGCGTTTCGTTACTGCTTTGTAAAAAGGGTAGGTTTTTAAGTTATCACTAAAAGCATTGTAGGCAGTTACTGCATCATAATCAGAGACTTGATTACGCAACATCATATCGGATAAATACCAAACAGCCGCTTCCGAATTTGGATTAGATAGTACAAACTCTTTTTTTAAAGCAACTACTTTTTCATCTAAATGCTTTATAGAATCTTCAAGGACAGATTGCCTTGGGTCATTCTTTTCTAATTTTCCTTTTTCCAATAAGTAGTTTATAGATGTATTCATTAATGGAAAAACTTTACTATTAATACTTGCTAAATCTTCATTGGCTTTTGTGCCAGAAGGATATGCGTTTATATAATCGGTTACTTTGCCATTAAAAACAATATGGTCTCCAGGGCTTGCTAAAAAAGCCAATTGAGACGATTTTACAGGATAATAACCTGTCTCTGTCCTCTTCATAGTACTCTCAACATTAGGCCAAAAGAAGATAAAAGTTGGTTGGTCAATTTTTGCTGTATAAGAGAAGCTTCCATTTTCTACAAAAATAGAATCGGATACGCGATTGCCTTCAGCATCTCTGTAGCTTCTACTCATATATTCTGTATCTAAACCTTCTATAGTTCCAGATACTGTAAATGAATCTGCTGGAACTTTAATTTCTTCTTTGCAGGTTTGAAAAAATGCTATTGTAAAAAATGCTACGCCTAGTTTTATAAAATTCTTGATCATAATCTATTGTTTTTCTCCGGGTTTATATGTCTTCGTAGCTCTTTTTTCTACATCTTCTCTGTAATACGCAACTTCTTTAAACTCACCATCTGCGTAATGTTGTGCTTGGTCATCGAAATGAGGAGAATTAGGGTCGCCACTTTGCCCTCCAGCTAACATAGATTTAGCTTTCACCTTATCTCCAAACTCTACAACAGCTACAAAGCTATTTCCAGAGGTTCCATATTGACGCTTGGTATCTTTACCAAAACGTGTTCCGTAAGATGCTAAAGCTCCCCAAGAACCAGAAGCCATACCTACCGCAATACTAGGTTGAGAGTCGTCAAACTCTTGATTGATTTTACCATCCAAACGTTGAAAACGGTTGAATTCTCCCCAAGGTGTTTTCCAAGAGCCAAAATCTTCAACTAATTTTTTGATAGCAGTTTGAAAAACCTCTAGACGTTCTTCTGGATCTGCAGTTTTACTCATATAATCAAAGCGTCCTAATCTGGTAATGCGTTTATTTCCTGTCATTGTTGGAATGTTTCCTGATCGATAATAGGCATTCAAATAAAATTGCGCTAGTGTCATTTCAACCGATGTTTCAGAAACCCTAAAATCCCAATTTTTTAATAAAGCGATGGCATCTTTAGCTTCTTGAGTTTTAGCAGGTGCTTTTTCGGCAGCATCCAACAATCCAGAAATCAATAAATCAGCTCCAGGTAAATAGGTGTCGTACGCCAAATCTAGTAATGTGTCTAAAGTTAAATCGTCTGCTTTTTGTAATAAAGGAATAGCATGCATACCTCTAAAGTTCTCAGGATACGAACTCATATATTCTGGATAATCCTCTTTTTTAGGACTATATTCTGCTGCACTTGTAAAAGGTGTAGAGTTACAATTTTGTATCCAACCATTTGGTGGATTTAGCACTAAAATATTATCCTCTAAAGGATGTAGTCCATCCCAATCCGTTTCAGGATTACTCCCATCTACAGGTTTTGTGTAATCAAATTTTACGTTTCGTTTTGGAATAAAGTTGCCATGATAATACGCAATAGTACCATCAGCATCCGCGTACACCGTATTGTTTGAAGAGTTGGTGCGAATATCCATCATATTGTAAAACTCATCATGATTCGATTTTTTTGTTCTTGTAAACGATTGCTCTAAAGCTTTTATAGGACTCCACATTAAAGCGGTAGAGACCCATTTGTCATCATTGGAATGCGTTATTGGTCCATGATGTGTGCGATACATCATAAAGGTTTTGTCTTTTAAACCATCAGCACTTTTGTAGTTTAAAGTCACTTCCATAGAATCTACTGGGCGTAATTCCTCACCATATTTATAAGATGTTTTTCCGTTTTCTTGTACAATGGTTTCTTCAAATTCATCAATAATATCTGTTCCAGTTGAGGTGTGCATCCAACCAGTTTTTTCGTTAAAGCCTTGGTACACGAAAAATTGTCCCCAGGTTACAGCGCCATACGCATTTAAACCCTCTTCGCTAACGACGTGTACTTCGCCTCGAAAATAAAATGATGTGTGTGGATTAATCAATAACATTGCATTACCAGATTTTGTTTTGTCTCCAGAAATTGCAAAGCCATTAGAACCGCGTGGCTCATCATCTTTTAGTCTAATTAACCCATCGTTAACAGCAAGAACTTCTTCATTCTCATTATCATAAAAATCTTTAATTTTTCTAGTAGAAACTCGTTCAATATCTCCGCCAATAGAACCTTCGCTAAAATACATTGGCATCCAAGGTTCAAAGTGAGTTAGTAATTTTGGCTTCACTTCAGGGTGAGTTTTAAGGTAATAGTTGACACCATCAGCAAAAGCTATACATAAATCTTTTAACCATTGTGGACTATTATTGTAGTTTTCAATGGCCTCTTCTTTGGTCATGTATAACTTAGCTCTCAAATCACTATAAATAGAAGCTTCGCCTTCAACTTCGGCTAATCTTCCAATAGCCCAAATATAGTTGCGTTCAACACGATTAAAATCGTCTTCGCATTGTGCATATAATAAGCCAAACACAGCATCAGCATCTGTTTTGCCATAGATGTGAGGTACGCCAAAGTCGCCTCTAATAATTTCAACGTTTTCGGCATGTTGCTGCCAACGTTTCTCTTCTTTGGTTAACGTTGTTTCATTTTTACAACTGACTAAAATAAAAAGGATAAGAAGGGTTAATGCACGATTCATAATGGTTGGTTTTTTCAGTGTTTTAATTATTAAAATAACTATTGATTAAGTATGAATTTGGAGGAGCACCAAGTTAGTTTTTTTTTCTAACAAAATCAATGCGTTTTTTGTTGCTAAAAGTTAAAACGATAACTACCTTTGCGCACCCAAAAAGAAATGTAATTATGAGTAAGAATAATGAAACGACATTCGACGTGTTAATCGAAATTCCAAAAGGAAGCCGAAACAAATATGAGTACGATTTTGTCTTGAATAAAATACGTTTTGATAGAATGTTATTTTCGTCAATGATGTATCCTGGTGATTATGGTTTTGTACCAGAAACATTGGCATTAGATGGTGATCCACTTGATGTATTGGTACTTGGAGCCGAACCAACATTTCCAATGTGTGTTATGGAAGTACGCCCAATAGGTGTGTTCCATATGACAGATGAAAAAGGTCCTGACGAGAAACTAATTTGTGTATCAGTAAATGATCCATTTTGGAATAAAATAAATGATTTAAGTGAATTAAACCCTCATAGATTAAAAGAAATAGAACACTTTTTTGAAGTTTATAAGGATTTAGAAGAAAAGAAAGTAGATGTTGGTGGCTGGGGAAATGCCGAAGAAGCAAAAAATATTTATCATAAATGTGTACAACGTTATGATGAAAGTGAGCATAAAAAGAATCGTACTTTTACAATATAAATAGTACTTTAATAAAAGTAAGCAGGCCATTCTTTATAAATTAAGAGTGGCTTTTTTTATCTGCCATATTTTACTATTTTTGGCGGAGTTTAAAAATAAACAACTAACATATGGAATTATTAGTAAAATTATTACCTGCATTTGGTGTTTTGGCCTTGATTTTTGTTTTTATAAAAAGTGGCTGGGTTTCAAAACAAGACGTTGGTGATGCAAAAATGGCACGTATAGCCAAAAATATTGCAGACGGTGCAATGGCATTTTTAAAAGCCGAATACAAAGTTCTAGCAATTTTTGTGGTTGCAGTAGCAATCCTATTGTTTTTTAAAGGAAACAGCGAAGAAGGTTCAAACTGGATGGTAGCAGTATCGTTTATAGTTGGAGCTATTTGTTCAGCGTTGGCTGGATTTATTGGAATGAAAGTCGCTACCAAAGCAAATGTTAGAACCACACAAGCGGCAAGAACATCATTAGGGAAAGCACTAGAAGTTGCTTTTGCTGGGGGTTCTGTAATGGGATTAGGTGTTGTAGGTTTAGGTATTTTAGGTTTAAGTGGCTTATTTATGGCATATCAAATGATGTGGCCAGGAGCAGACAATATTCCAATGGTACTAAACGTACTTTCTGGATTTTCTTTAGGAGCATCATCTATTGCATTATTTGCACGTGTTGGTGGAGGTATTTATACTAAAGCAGCCGATGTTGGAGCAGATTTAGTTGGTAAGGTTGAAGCTGGTATTCCAGAAGATCACCCTTTAAACCCTGCAACTATTGCAGATAATGTTGGAGATAATGTTGGAGATGTAGCTGGAATGGGAGCCGACTTATTTGAATCGTATGTAGGATCTATTATAGGTACAATGGTATTAGGAGCTATTATTATAACTCCTAATTTTGATGGTTTAGGAGCGGTATATTTACCATTGGTTCTTGGAGCTGTAGGAATTATAATGTCAATTATAGGAACATTTTTTGTAAAAGTAAAAGATGGTGGAAATCCACAAACAGCATTAAATATTGGTGAATTTGGTTCAGCAGGATTAATGGCTGTTGCAACTTACTTTTTAATTCAAGAATTTATTCCAGAAACGTTTAACTTAAATGGCGTTGAGTACACATCTATAGGTGTGTTTTTTGCTGTGATTGCTGGTTTAATAGCTGGTTTGGCGGTTGGAAAAATAACAGAGTATTATACAGCTACAGGTAAAAAACCTGTAATGTCTATTGTAAGGCAATCTGAAACTGGATCTGCTACAAATATTATTGCTGGTTTAGGTGTAGGTATGATGTCTACAGCAATTCCTATTATTTTAATCGCTGCTGCTATTATTGTATCTCATCATTACGCAGGGTTATATGGTATTGCAATTGCAGCTGTAGGGATGTTAGCAAACACAGGTATTCAGTTAGCTGTAGATGCTTACGGACCAATTTGTGATAATGCTGGTGGTATTGCTGAAATGGCAGAATTACCAAGTGAAGTACGTGAGCGTACAGATAAATTGGATGCTGTTGGTAATACAACTGCAGCAGTAGGTAAAGGATTCGCCATTGCTTCGGCAGCATTAACAGCGTTAGCATTATTTGCCGCTTTTATGCAGACAGCAGGTGTAACTGCAATTGATGTATCTAAACCAAATATTATGGCAGGATTATTAGTTGGTGGTATGTTGCCATTTGTATTTTCTGCTTTGTCTATGAATGCAGTTGGTAGAGCAGCTATGGCAATGATTGAAGAAGTTAGACGTCAGTTTAGAGATATTCCTCAATTAAAAGCAGCTTTAGAAGTAATGCGTAAGTATGATAGTGATATGTCTAAAGCATCTGACGCAGATAGAAAAATATTTGATGATGCAGATGGCGTTGCGGATTACGGAAAATGTATTGATATTTCTACGAAAGCGTCAATTAAAGAAATGGTGTTGCCAGGTCTATTGGCAATTGTTGTTCCTGTTGCTGTTGGATTTATTGGAGGAGCAGAAATGTTAGGAGGTCTTCTAGCAGGTGTAACAACTTGTGGAGTACTTATGGCAATCTTCCAATCGAATGCTGGAGGTGCTTGGGATAACGCTAAGAAAACTATTGAAGAAGAAGGTAGAAAAGGAACAGAGGCTCATAAAGCTGCTGTTGTTGGTGATACTGTTGGAGATCCGTTTAAGGATACATCAGGACCATCATTAAATATCTTATTAAAGTTAATGTCTGTAGTAGCATTAGTTATTGCACCAAGTATTGCTTTAACTGGAGACAGTGCTTATGCTGTTGAAGCAAATGAAAAAGTTTGGATTGATGAAGATGGTAAAAAACACGTTGTTAAAGGAGATATGGCAATGTTAACTGAAGAAGCTGAAAAAATAGTAAAAGTAAACATCGAAAAGAATGACGATGGTACTGCTAAAGCAACTGTAACAACTACCGCTACTAAAGATGGCAAAACAACAACTGAAGATAAAGTATATGAAGGTACTTTAGAAGAAGTTAAAGCAAAGTTAGATGCGCTTGAAGATGTTGGGCAAAAGGTAGAAGGGAAAAAGAAGATGATTAAAAAAGTTATCGAAGAAGTAGAAGAAGAGAAAAGCTAATACTTCAAACTTCATATTAAATAAAAAACCACGCAATTAGCGTGGTTTTTTATTTATAAATTTGAGGTACATTCTAAAATCGTCAAAATGAAAAGATTTTTTTTATTACTCTTAATAGTTCTTATAAGTTGTAAATCAACAACGGATCAAGAAATTAGCAACACTAATGAACAGCACGTCATCTTGATTACATTAGACGGATTTAGATGGCAGGAATTGTTTTCAGGAATAGATGAAGATTTGATGACCAATAAAGATTTTTCTAGTGATTCTTCTGGATTAAGGAAGCTTTTCTGGAAAGGCACACCTCAAGAAAGACGTAAAGCATTGTTGCCTTTTATTTGGGAGACTGTTCCTGAATTAGGTCAAATATATGGTAATAGAATGTTGGGTAGTCATGTTAATCTTACCAATTCCTATTGGTTTTCTTATCCAGGGTATAATGAAATTCTCTCTGGGGATGCTGATGATGATAGAATACAAAGTAATGACAAAATACCAAATCCAAATAGAACTATTTTGGAGATAGCTAATGCAGATGAACGTTACAAAGGTAAAGTTGGTGCTTTTGCAAGTTGGGATGTGTTTCCATATATAATAAACGAAGAGCGTAGTGGAGTGCCTGTAAATGCAGGTTTTGATTTAGCTGAAGGAGATTTAACTAGTAACGAAGCCTATTTAAATAAGTTACAAGAAGCAACACCTAGTCCGTGGAGTACTGTTAGATTAGATGTGTTTACACATCATTTTGCTTTAGAATATCTAAAAAAAGAACATCCAAGTTTGGTATATATTTCTTATGGTGAAACAGATGATTTTGCTCATGATGGAAATTATGATGCTTATCTAAAATCGGCAAATACGACTGACGGATTTATTAAAGAACTATGGGAGTATACTCAAAATGATGCTATTTATAAAGATAAAACAACCTTTATCATTACTACAGATCATGGACGTGGAACACAACCAATTGAAACCTGGAGAGGCCATGGTTCAAGTGTAGATGGTGCAGATGAGGTTTGGCTTATTGCATTTGGAGCAGGAGTAAAGCCTTTAGGCGAAATTACTCAAGGTGAACAATTATATTCTAATCAAATTGCTAGTACCGTTGCGCAATTATTAAAACTGGATTTTGAATCTAGTAAGGTACCAATTAGCTTAAAAGATTAAATAAAAAACCACGCTATATGCGTGGTTTTTTATATTATTTAAGAACTCAGCTTAATCATTTTTTGGTGTTTCCCTATTCATCTCAGTCATATCTATTTCATTTGGACCAACACCTAATAAGTGTTCGCTGAAATAGTCAGCCCACATCCAGAAAAAATATTGACTCATATTTCCATAGCCATGACGTTGGGTTGGGAAAAGGAAAAAGTCAAAACGCTTGTTAGCTTTTATTAAGGCATTTGCCATTCTAATGGTTCCAGCTGGATGTACATTATTATCAATATCACCTGTGGTTAGCATTAAATGACCTTTTAAATTTGCCGCTAAGGATTGATTTTTATCGATCATATATTTGTAGCTAATCTTACCGTCAGCATCTTTTTCTTCTTTTATACCATGGTGCGTTTCACTCCACCAGCTATTATATACTGTATTATCATGATTCCCAGAAGACGACACCGCAACTTTAAAGAAATCTGGATATACTAACATGGCAGCAGTACTCATAAATCCACCTCCTGAGTGACCAAAGATGCCTACCTTTTCAATATCTATAAAGGAGTGTCTATCAGCTAATTGCTCAGCAACATATTTCTTATCTGCTAAACCATAATCTCTTAAATTATTGTAACCGTAAGTGTGGTACCATTTAGAACGCGCAGGATGACCACCTCTGTTACCTAAAGTAACCACAATAAACCCTACTTGAGCTAAACGATCAACCCTATCCATTCGAGCTGAAAATGATTTATTTACAGCTTCAGTTTGAGGTCCTGGATATACATATTGGATTAATGGATATTTTTTGTTTTCATCAAAATCGAAAGGTTTATATATTACGCCATAAATATCTGTGATGCCATCATCTGCT
Source organism: Gaetbulibacter sp. S0825 (assembly GCF_011777505.1). GTDB lineage: Bacteria > Bacteroidota > Bacteroidia > Flavobacteriales > Flavobacteriaceae > Pontimicrobium. The sequence goes on from NZ_JAATJT010000001.1 coordinate 1,036,235, forward strand.
TTAGCTTTAAAAGGTTCAGGGAACTTATAACCAGTTGCCATTAGCTGAGATAAATCAGCTTCTTCTAATTTCATAACTAAGCCTCCAGTGCTGCTTCTTAACTCAGATTTTGGGACTGTATTTACTCTAGAAAAATTACTTACAAAATATTTATTAGAATCAGATACGTCCACACCACTATTGAAGTCGCCTGGATTTAAACTTTTAAAACCAGATCCATTTAAGTTGATTTTATATAAATGGGCATAATAAGGATCTATGTTTTTATCGACACCATTAGCTGTAAAATAAACTGTACGTTCACTTTCATTAATCCCTTGGAAAGTATCTACATGAAATTCACCACTCGTAACTTGACGCTTTAAGTTTCCGTTTGCATCGTATAAATAATAATGACCCCAACCATCTCTTTCAGACCAGAATAAAATTTCAGATTCATTATTAAATAATCTAATACTCTTTCCTCTACTTTCTATGTATGTATTAAAGTGTTCTTCTATTAAAGTAGTTGCTTCTCCAGTATTAATATCTGCAACATGCACGTCAAATCGTTTACGATCTCTACTAGTAGTATTGAAGTATACTTTTCCTTTTTTAGAAAGTAATAAAGCAGGTTTATGTTTGCTGTCGTCATTTTTCTTGTATCTATGAGAGTATAACCCAACACTTTGTTGTGCAGTAGTATCTAATTTAATTTCTGTCATTCCTTTTGTTGGAATATCAAAAATATGAACATAAGGCTTAGCAAATTCTTGTTCTCCAGCCATGTGGTATTTATAGGTTTCGAGAGTTGGACGACCTTTTGAAGCGTTGTTAATTACCCATAAATCTTTTATTTCTCTTGAATCTGAACGCTGTGTAACAAATTTCTTAGAATCATGCGACCATAAACCAAAAATACCTTTTCTGTGATCTTTAGTTTTTTCTTTTTCAACATTGGTTTGGCCTCTTCCACCACCTCCATAGCTAAAATGTTCAATACCATCAGTTGTCCATTGATGCTCAACAATGGTTGAGTCTTTTTCATCCTCTATGGCTTTAAGGAAGTTTTCTTTATCCATCCAATATAAGTTGTGTTTTTTGGAGAATAATACAATAGAGCTATCTGGTGCCACATTTGCCCAACGTATACGTTTTTCGTCATCTTTAGAATTGTCAATGATAGTTAAACCATTTCCTCCAAGACGATATTCAAGATAATACACCTTTTTTTCCATTTTAGGTTTTTTCTTTTTGGCCTTTTTAGCTTTTGTAGAGTCTTGTTCGGTTTCTTCTTTTTCTTCTTTTTCGTCGTCTTTAGCCTCAACTTCTTCAGTTGAGGTTACTCTAAAACGAATAGCTGTTTCATTTTTAACGAATTCAAAATCAAAACGTGGTAAGTGTTGTGCATCATATGGATCTTTTGTGATTTCGGTTAACCACTTAGCCATTTTAGCATTATCGAATAGTTTAGTTCTAGTACGCTTATCTGGATCTACAATGTAGTAGTTAGACCCTTCGGTGGTTTTGTATTGATACCAAAAACGATTGCCAGTTTTTAACCAATTAGGACGCACTGTGGTAGAGTGTACTAATTTACCAAGGTTGTTTGGTGAATATTTTGCGGCTAATCTATAATTAGGGATTGGCGTTTGACTTTCATCTTGAGCAAAAATGAAAGTTGTGCTTAAAATACATATAAGCAAGAATGTGAACTTTCTCATAATTGTTGGTTGGAAATTTATATAAACTTTAGTTTGAGTGACTAAAGTAATAAATCTAACCTTAAAAATGAGTAACTATTTTCTTAAAATAAACCGTGAATTTCGGCGTCGATAGTGTTTAAGATGCTTCCTAAATCTTCAGGATTATCTACAAAGTCTAGATTATCAACATCAATAATAAGTAATTTACCTTTGTCATAACCATGAATCCATGCTTCGTAACGTTCGTTAAGTCTACTTAAATAATCAATACTAATGGAGTTTTCGTAATCGCGACCTCGCTTATGAATTTGACTCACTAAATTTGGAATTGAGCTTCTTAAATAGATTAATAAATCTGGACCTTTTACTAAAGATTCCATAAGCTGAAATAATGATGAATAGTTTTCAAAATCACGATTGGTCATTAATCCCATTGCATGTAGGTTAGGTGCAAAAATGTGTGCATCTTCATAAATGGTTCTATCCTGGATAATTTCTTTCCCACTTTGGTGAATTTGTAAAACTTGACGAAAACGACTATTTAAAAAATATACTTGAAGGTTAAAGCTCCAACGCTCCATTTGATTATAGAAATCATCCAAGTAAGGGTTGTCAACGACATCTTCTAATTGAGCTTCCCATTTATAATGTTTTGCGAGTAATTTTGTGAGTGTAGTTTTTCCTGCGCCAATATTTCCTGCTACTGCAACGTGCATATTTTATTCGTTTATTAGTTGGTATTGATGAAGCATTTCACCGTCGTAAATATACAAGGTTTCATTGGTTACAAAAAACCGTTTTATTAACAATTTTGGTAAATCCAACTCAGTCATTTTACCACTATCTTTAGGTAATATAAACAGACTGTTATTAGATTTTAAAACTAAACTGCCGTTGGTTTCGGCTAATTGCTCAAAGCCATTATTTGGTTGTTTTGAGATAAGGCTTCCAAAATAATTATAAGTATAAATAAAAGTGTCGGTTAAAAGCCAACAAAAGTTATAGTTGCTTTTTAAATCTAACACATTTCCGTCTATTGGAAGTGTTGTATGTTTTGTTTTATTATTGATGAAATCAAAAAGTTCTAATTGCTGTGTGTTGTCATTAAAAAGCCAAATGGCATTGTCATTGGCTGAAGAGATTTTTGTAACAATCCGGAAAGGTGTAAGCAAATTAAAATCTATCTTTTTTATCTCTGCTAATCGATTGTCGAGAATTACAATAGTATTAAAATCTTTATAAAAAAGATTAATCTTTAAAGGATTAAAAGCATTTACAGATGTAATGTCCCCTAACTGTAAATTGCTATACTCAAAGTTTCCTTTTGTGCCTTTTGAGTAAAATGTGTTATCACTAAAGCTATATTGTGTTCCAAACTTATCTATCTGGATAATATTTTCACCTTCAAAATTATACTTGGCTATCTGCTTTACAGGAATTTTTTCTTGAGCAAACAACGAAAAAGAAAGAATAATAAATATGTACTTAGCGTAATTCATAACAGAATTGAAAAGTACAAAAATCAAACCATTTTTTAGCAAATTAGTTTATAACCAAAACCACGAACATTTACAATTTGAATACTCTCATCTTGTTTTAATTTTTTACGAAGCTTGGTTATAAAAACATCCATGCTTCGGGCTGAAAAGAAATCGTCGGTTCCCCAAAGTTTATTTAAAATTAACGAACGGTCTAAGACTTGGTTTTTATGTTTTATCAAATGATACAATAAATGTGCTTCCCTATGAGTGAGTTGTACTTTTTCGGAGTTTTTAAACGTGATGTGTTGTTTTGGAAAGTTAAACGTATACGCTCCAATTTCTAAAATATCAGCTGTTTTTTGTAGTTGCGTTCTATTTAGCAAATTATTAATTCTAGCAATAAGCTCCTCAATGCTAAATGGCTTTTTTAAATAATCATTGCCTCCAATATTAAAGCCTTCAACAACATCCTCAGTTTGGGATTTTGCAGTTAAAAAAAGTATTGGAATAGCATCGTCTTCCAAACGAATTTCTTTTGCCAAAGTGAACCCATCTTTTTTTGGCATCATCACATCAAGCACCAATAATTCTGGACTGCTTTGTTTATAAGCCTGATAGGCTTTTTCACCATTTTCACAAAGAAGTACGTTAAAGTTTCTGGTTTCTAAACTTTCCTTAATTATTTGCCCCAAAGCAGGTTCGTCTTCGGCTAGTAATATGGTGTTTTTTGATCTATCCATTTGGAACCGAAATTTTAAATGTTGTCCATTGATTATCTAAGTTTAAATGGACGGCACCATCATGCTTTTCTATAATTTTTTTTGCGTAATACAATCCAATTCCAAAACCTTTTATGTCGTGGGTATTCCCTTTTGGGATGCGATAAAATTTTTCAAAAATCCTATCCTTATTCCCTTCGGTTAACGTTTTTCCATCATCAGAAATAGTTACAGTAAAACCAATGGTGTTTTGTTTCAGACTTACCTTTATGTTTTTTCCACCATATTTTAGGGCATTATCGATTACGTTATTTATGGCATTTTCAAAATGAAAGCCATCTATGTTGGCAAAAAACTCTTTTTCTGAATCATCAAACGATATAGATTTTTCTTTTAATTCTAACGCATGCTTGCTTATAAGGGTTTGAATTAAATGAGTAACATTACTTTGTTCCTTTTTTAATTCTAAATTTTCGCTATCAAGCGATGCTGTTTCAAGAAGTTTTTCGACCATAACATTCAATTTTGTTAATTGATTGTTAGACATATCTATGTATGTTTTGGTTTTTTCTTTATCATTTATAACATTAAAATTTTTAATACTTTCTAGCGCAACACCAATAGTGGCTATTGGAGTTTTAAACTCATGTGTGATGTTGCTAATAAAATCGTTTTTAACTTCGGCTATTTGTTTTTGGTGTTTTATAATTTTAAGCAAATAGAACAAGCAACTTATTACAACTAGTACCAGTAATGTAGATAGTAAAATTCCTGTAAGTATGCGTTTTAGTATCTCTTTTGTGGAATTGGTAAAATGAATGGTTAAAGTGCTGTTTTTTGGTAAAAAAGTAGATTTTGAAATCGCATTTAAAGAGGCTGCTTCAATAATTTTTTCATTATACAATTCTCCCTCTTCGTCATTAATAATAAATGACAAGCCAAAATCAACATTCAATTTTTTTCTGAGAACTTCTTGCTTTATAAGAGTGTCTATTGAAGCTAAACTTAAAGAATCTTGAGATAATGAAAAAATGACTTTAGAGGTAAGAACTTTAAAGTTGTTAATAATTAAAGAATCTGGCTTATCTTGATTCAAACTTATATATTCAATTCTCTTACTTACATGACTACTATCATTGTGGTTATTGTGTATGGTTTTTAAAAGTGAATCTGCTTTTAATCCTTCAAAAACCTGTATACCATTAGGTTTGTCAACACTAATTTTTAAAGAATCAAAATTTGGCAACTTATTTTCACTGAATTTAATGGCGCCAAAAATACTATCAAATTTTCCAGCCTTGGCAAAAATATCATCTTCTGATGTTGCTTCAATGGCAAACCCAATAGTACTTTTTTCTGCTAAATTCGCATAATAGGTCTCAATAGCATTATCTAAACTAGCTTGTACATCATTAACTAATTGTTGTTTGTTTACGCCATAATTTTTATAGTTCCAATATATTTGAATACCAATGGTGCTAATAATTACAGCAATAATAATGTATAGAATTAGTCTATATCTAGTATCATTCATAAATCAAAAGTAAACGTTAAAAGCTTACTAAACCAATCACTTAACACACGTTAACACTAGTTAACGGTAAAATTGTAAATTGCTTGTCATATTTGTAATATCAAATTATTAATCAAAAAATAAAATGAACAGATTTACAAAATTATTAGTCGTCATCACAGTGCTTATATCTTCAAGTGTCATAGCACAAGATTTTCAAGGAATAGCTACTTATAAGTCACACCGAAAAGTGGATATTAAGTTAGATAGCTCTCAAATGAATTCCGATATGCATAAACGCATGATGGATATGATGAAAAAACAATTTGAAAAAACATACAAGCTTACTTTTAATAAGGAAGAGTCTGTTTTTAAAGAAGAAGAAAAATTAGAAGCACCACAGTCTCAAGGAATGGTTATGGTAATGGTTGAAACAGGTGGCTCAGATGTGTTGTATAAAAACACAAAAGAAAAGCGTTATACCAATCAAAATGAATCGTACAGCAAGCTGTTTTTAATTCAAGATGAATTAGAAGATTTAGAATGGGAATTGGGTAGTGAAACAAAAAACATTGGAGAGTATACAGCCTACAAAGCAACCTTAACAAGAGAGGTAGAAGTTCGTGAAAGTGGTATAAGCGTTAATGGAGACAAAGATCTTGATGAAGAAGCCGCCGAGCCAAAGATGGAAGAAATCACCATTACTGCTTGGTACACACCAGAAATACCTGTAAACTCTGGGCCAAGAAGTTATCATGGTTTGCCAGGATTAATTCTTGAGGTTACAGATGGCACCGAAACTTTAATGTGTACAAAAGTTGTTTTAAACCCTGAAAAGACTATAGAGATTAAAGAGCCTACCAAAGGCAAGAAAATTACTCAAGAAAAATACGATGCCATTATGGAAAAGAAGATGAAAGAAATGAGAGAGCGTTTTAGAAATAATCGTGAAAGAAGAGACGGAAACAGTGTCGAAATTCGTATTGGAGGCTAATTTTCTGAAATAATTAACATACCTCGATTAAACTATTCATCAATTTTATAGTCAAATACGTGTTAAACGTATTTTTTAACAAAAACTTTTAGACTTAAAAACAGATGAAATCACAATCTATTAAATTAATAATTAGCGCTTTAGTAATAATTGCGACTACCTTTTCTTATGGACAGCAAGATTTTCAAGGAAAAGCATATTATTTCTCTAAAACAACCATGGATATGGGGAACTTTGGCGGAAGAGAAATGAGTCCAGATATGAAAAAACGAATTGAAGAAAGAATGAAAAGCATGTTTGAAAAAACATTTATTCTAACTTTTAATAAAGAAGAATCTATTTATAAAGAAGAAGAAAAATTAGAAGCTCCAGGTGGCGGCGGAATGCGTTTTGGTGGATTTTCTATGACTGGAGGTGACCAATACAAAAATGTAAAAGAAAATAAACTGCTTATAGAACAAGAGTTTTTTGGAAAGCAATTTTTAATTAACGATGAATTAAAAAAACTAGATTGGGTAATGACTGCCGAAACCAAACAAATTGGGAAGTATATGGCAATGAAAGCTACTGCTGTAGTAGAATTAGATAACACAGATTTTATGAGCGCAAGAAGAAGAGATAGAGGTCGAGATAATGCAGATAGAGCTAAAGCGAGTGATTCTACAAAAACTAATAACCCAATGGATGAGATAGAAATACCAAAAACGCAAATAGTTACTGCATGGTACACACCTCAAATTCCAATTAACCAAGGACCAGGAGAATATTGGGGACTTCCAGGACTAATTCTAGAAGTAAGTGCAGGAAGAACAGTTATTTTATGTTCAAAAATAGTGATGAACCCTGGAGAGAAAGAAGAAATTAAACGACCATCTAAAGGAAAAGAAGTGAACCAAAAAGAATATAGCGATATAGTTAAGGAAAAGATGGAAGAAATGGTGAATATGCGAGGTAGAGGTCGTCCAGGAGGAGGTAGAAGAAACTAAAAATCATTAATCAAAAAAATCAACTAAAAACATCTAGATGAAACAATTAATTACAGCAATTATTTTGCTAGTAGCATGCACCTCTTTTGCTCAAGTGAGAGTAGAAGGCGTTATAAAAGATAGTATTGGTAATCCGCTTGAACTCGCTAATGTGATAGCAATCAATCAAGACACCAAAATTTTAGATTCTTACGGTATTACCAATGGTCAAGGTAGATATAAATTAAGTCTAAAAGAGAATTCAAAGTATGAGATTCAGGTGAGTTATATAGGCATGAAAACTGCCAAAGATAGCATTGAAACCAAGACTGAAGCCTTTAATAAGGACTTTACTTTATATGCCGACAATTCATTAGATGCCATAGAGTTGACCTATGAAATGCCTGTATCTGTAAGAGGTGATACTTTGGTTTATAATGCAGATTCCTTTAAAACAGGTACTGAAAGAAAACTAGAAGATGTACTTGAAAATTTACCTGGAGTTGAAATTAATGATGATGGGCAAATTGAAGTCGAGGGTAAAGTAGTTTCTAAAGTTATGGTAGAAGGTAAAGAGTTCTTTGATGGAGATTCTAAATTAGCAACTCAAAACATTCCATCTAATGCTGTAGATAAAGTACAAGTACTTAAAAATTATGCTGAGATTGGACAATTAAGTGGTGTTACTAACAATCAAGATAATGTAGCTATTAATATTAAACTAAAAGAAGGTAAAACTAATTTCTGGTTTGGTAATATAACAGCAGGTGGAGGTGATTCGCCTAATGGAGGCTTATACATGTTTCAGCCTAAGTTGTTCTATTATAGTCCAAATTACAGTATCAATGTTATTGGAGATTTAAACAACCTTGGTGAAGTGGCTTTTACAAGAAGAGACTATTTTAATTTCTCAGGTGGGTTTAGAGGTCCTAGTAGATCTAGCGGAACAAATATTAACTTAGGAAACAATAACTTAGGGTTTTTATCAACTCAAAACAATAGAGCGAAGGATATCGAAACCAAGTTCGGAGCTGCTAATTTTAGTTGGGCGCCAAACAAAGCTCTTGATTTAAGTGGGTTTGCAATCTTTTCTAATAACAAGACTGAAATACAAGAAAATAGAGATTTACAATATGTAGATCCTGATTCAAGTAATCGTGATGAAAGAACAGAAAGCAACACGGTTCAAAATAGTGATTTAGCAATGTTGAAGTTGTCTGCAAAATACAAGCCAAATACAAATAATCAATTGGATTATGATATTTTTGGAAAGGTTTCAAAAGAAAGGCAAGACCAAGGACTTTTGTCTTCGCAAATTGGGAATATCAATCAAATAGAAAGTTCTAGCCCTTATAGTATTAATCAGAATGTAAACTATTATTATACACTAGACGCAACCAATATTTTCGCCTTTGAAGCACAACATTTATTGAGCGATGAAGATCCATTTTACAATGCTATTTTAGCTGATAAAAGTAATTATGATGATACAGCAGTTAAATTAGGTTTAGATGGTGCGCAATTAGATTATAATATTGGACAAGATAAACGCATAAAATCTAATCAATTAGATGCCAAGCTCGACTATTGGAATATTTTAAATACCAAAAGCGATATTAATTTCACTCTAGGTACCATATTGAGTAATCAAAAATTTGACTCTAATATTTTTCAATTTTTAGATAACGGTTCAAGGTTTAATCCAACACCAACTATTAATGGAGGCTTAGACGACAATAATATAGATTATAGTTTTAGTGATGTGTATTTAGGGATTCATTACCGCTTAAAATCTGGTATTTTCACCTTTACACCAGGAGTTTCTGCACATGCATATAGTACAAAAAATGACCAGTTTGGAACAGAAACTACAGAAAGCTTCTTTAGAGTGCTCCCAGATTTTAATATGCGTTTGCAATTAAAAAAGAGTGAACAATTAGTATTTAATTATCGTATGCAAACACAATTTACAGATGTGTCTAAATTTGCTAGAGGTTTGGTGTTAAACAATTATAACTCTTTGTTTTCTGGTAATCCAGAGTTGGAAAATGCATTATCACATAATGTTAGCTTAAGTTATTTTAGTTTTAATATGTTTAATTACACTAATGTAAATGCTAGAATTGGTTATAACAAAAATATTGATAACATTAGAAATAGGTCAAATTTTGAACCAGGAAGCGTTATAAATATTAGTTCGCCTATTAATTCAGACTTTGCAGATGAAAGTGTAAGTGCTTCGGGACGTATGCAACGAACGTTTAATAAAATTCGAGGTACTTTAAGTGGAAGTTTTAATTATTCAAAATTCAATCAACTTGTACAAGATGTACCTTCTGTAAATGAAAGTTTTACACAAAACTATAGAGCGCAATTAAGAACTAATTTTAGAACGGCACCAAATGTAGAAATAGGATATCGATATACAATTCAAGATAATCAACAAGGTAGAGGAGACGATTTAAAATATTATACAAAAGCACCTTCCATAGAAGTGGATGCTTATATTTTAAAAGCGTTCACGTTTAGAACAGATTATTCGTATAATAACTTTAGCGACGAAGAGAAAACTATAAATACCTATGAGTTTTGGAATGCTTCCTTAGCTTATAGAAAAGACCGAGACGCAAAATTTGAGTACGAAATAAAAGCAACAAATTTATTAGATACTAGAGCGCAAAACCGAAGTAGTGCTACGGATTTTGTAGTGAGTGCCACCGAGTACTTTATACAACCTAGGTTTGTCTCCTTTAGGTTACGATACGAACTTTAATCATATGTATTTAAAAGAGCTTGTAAATTACAGGCTCTTTTTTTGTTAAACTTTATGTTAAAGCCGCATACTTTTAAGGCATATTTGTATATTAGACATCTTATATTTATGAATTTACAACCAATCAATTTTTAAAATGAAAAACGCAATTAAATTATTGTTAGCATTTGCATTACTATTTAGTAGTAATATTTATGCTCAAAGTGACGATCCTGTTATAGAAGGAATCGTTAAAGAAGCTAATGAAAACTCACAACTAGAGCGATTAGCACACGAACTTTTAGATGTAGTAGGACCAAGATTAGTTGGGACACCTCAAATGGAACACGCAAGTAAATGGGCAATCGAACAATATGCTAAATGGGGAATAGAAGCAAGACAAGAAAAATATGGTACATGGCGTGGTTGGGAGCGTGGTATTACGCATATCGATATGGTATCGCCTCGTGTACAGTCACTAGATGGTACGCAATTAGCCTGGAATCCAAGTACAGGAAGTAAAGGTGTCACAGCCGAGGCAATTACATTGCCAAACTTTGCCGATGAAGCTGCCTTTAAAGCATGGTTGCCTAGTGTTAAAGGAAAATTAGTGCTTATCTCAATGAACCAACCAACAGGGCGTCCAGATTATAACTGGGAAGAATTTGCAACTGAAGAATCTTTTCAAAAAATGAAGGATGGTCGTGATGCAATGACTAGAGAATGGAGAGCAAATATTCGTAGAACAGGATATAATACACGTACTATTATTGCCGCTCTTGAAGATGCTGGAGCAGCAGGTCTTGTGTCATGTAACTGGTCTAGAGGATTTGGTGTTAATAAAGTATTTAGTGCAAGAACAAAAAAGATTCCAACAGTCGATATGGAATTGGAAGACTATACAATGGTATATAGAATGGCAGAATATGGTGACAAGCCAGTACTTAATATTGTTGCAGAATCTAAAGATTTAGGTGAAGTACCAACGTTTAATACTATTGGAGAAATTAAAGGAAGTGAAAAACCTAATGAGTACATTATACTATCTGCACATTTTGATTCTTGGGATGGCGGACAAGGAGCTACAGATAATGGAACAGGAACTTTAGTAATGTTGGAAGCCATGCGTATTTTAAAGAAAATATACCCTAATCCAAAGCGTACTATTATTGTAGGACATTGGGGAAGTGAAGAACAAGGTTTAAATGGTTCCAGAGCTTTTGTTGAAGATCATCCAGAGATTGTAAAAAATGTACAAGCATTATTTAACCAAGATAATGGTACTGGTCGTGTTGTAAACATTTCAGGATCTGGATTTTTACATGCATACGACTATTTAGGACGTTGGCTAAATGCTGTACCAAGAAGCATTACCAATCATATAGAAACCAGCTTTCCTGGAACACCAAGTTCGGGAGGGACAGACCATGCAGCGTTTTTAGCTGCTGGAGCACCTGCATTTAATTTAAGTGCTTTAAACTGGTCTTACTGGAACTATACATGGCATACAAATAGAGATACTTATGATAAGATAGTATTTGACGATGTTCGTAATAATGCTATCCTTACCGCTATTTTAGCTTATAAGGCATCTGAAGATCCAGAAAGAGTCTCAAATGAAAAAATGGTAATGCCAATTAATCCAGGAAATGGAGAACGCCGCGAATGGCCGGCTCAAAGATCCCCTAATAGAAAAGGTGGCATGTAATCCTTTTGCATAAATTATAAAGCCTTCTCATAACGAGAAGGCTTTTTTTTGTTTCTTTAAACAATTCGAATATAAATTGTTTTAATGTTTTTAAAGGGAAAAGCTATTTTTAATTTAACTCAAGAAATGCTTAATTAAGATTCTGAAAACACTACAGAGGAATTTTCTAAAACATAGAAATATTCATCGTCTTCTTTTACTACAGATAAGGTACCTGTTACGGTAACAATGTCATCGGTTTTAAATTTTGACTTTTCGTTTTGAAAATCCGCAAGTTCAATAACCGTTTCAGGACCAACACCAGTGCAAAAAAAGCAATTTTCAAAAGGAAATCTTGATAGCATGTACCATATAGAATCTGCACCTAAGTCTAAAAAATAGCCTCTAACAGTAATCTGTTTTCCTTCAACATCTTTTAGGGTTAATGTTTTTTCATCGTCATTTTTGTTAGGAAGATATACGACAGTTGATTTTTTACCGTCATTTTTGTTAGGTAAAATTTCATTGCGATATACGGTAGTGAGTTCTTTCCAAGTTATTTTTTCTTGACTAAAAGCAGTAGTGTAAAATAAAGTAAAAAGAAAAAGAAACAATACAGATTTAACTTTCATGACTTATAATTTTAGAAATATCCATTTTAAATATTGGACGAATGGCTATTAATGTTGCAATAATAATTATGCCAAATATAAACAATAACAATTCTAAGATGTCATTTTGGTATTCTAATAAATAGATCTGTTGTTTATAAGTGTCTTTAATTAAAGAAATTATAGTTTGTAAACTAAAAGTAGCTAATAAAACACCTAAGAAAAAACTAAAAACGCCAACTAATAAACCTTCAGAAAACACAAGTAAAATTAAGGTGTTTCTATTAGCACCATAGGTTCTAATTAACGCTAATTCTTTGGCTCTTTCTTTTACCATTCTATATAAACTAACAAACATACTTATACCAGAAACAAATAGAATGGAAAGAGCAATCCATGTAATTGCTTTTGTGCCTATTGCTGTAAATTTAAAAAGCTTATCTAGCTGATATTTTGGTAATGCTGCTTGAAATGGAGTGTTTTCATTAATATTTCTTGGTAGGAATAGCAAGCCTCTTTTGTTTTTAAACTTTATTAATAATGCTGTTATATCTTCGTTGTCATGAGTGTGATCTTGGTTGCCATTTTCATCTTCATGCTCATGGAGATGCCAAATACTTTCTAGATTTGTTAAAATCAATCGATCTATAACATTTTGTGTAGGTTTTAAGATTCCTACAACTTTAAGAGGATAATCATCATGACTTTCAACAGCATTTTCAATCATTCCGTGCCCGCTGTAAAAAGTATCTCCAATGTTTAAGTTCAAGTTTTTAGAAACAGCATTGCCAATAACAACTTCATAGGTTTTATTGAACATAGCTCCAGCTTCTATACTTGTTTTATTCAGATCGACATAATCAACAGAAGTACCAACAATTTTATAGCCTTTATAATTATCACCAATTGCAATTGGAATAGCACTTCCGATGTACTTATTTTCTGCAATCTTTTTTGCTTCATTATAAGGAAAATTCCCAGTAGGATTGTCAATATGTAAAACAGTAGAAAGTACTAATTGTAACGGACTTCCTTTGGCACCAACAACCATATCAACTCCATTTAAACTTTGCTGTAATTGAGATTCAAAAACTTTGTTTAGTTGTTTTACTCCAAGTAGTAATCCAATACTTAAAGAAAGTATCAAAACCGTTAAAAAAGTTTGTAACGGTTTGGCAATAATGTTTTTGTAACTAAGCTTTACAATGTTCATAAAACAATAGTGTTAGTAAATGAATTTTTTATACGTTGATCATGAGTAATGATAATCAAATTCGCATTCGACTTTTTTGCCTGACTTTTCAATAAATCAATTACTAATTCACAATTTTCATCATCTAAACTTGAAGTTGGCTCATCCGCAAGAATAATATCTGGTTTATGAATAACACCTAAAGCAATCCCTAAACGTTGCAATTGACCTGTACTTAATGTATTAGGTTTTTGGTTTTTTACAGAAACTAAATCTAATTGATTCAAAATGTTTTCAATCGCTTCTTTTTGCTTGGAAATTCCACTAAAATACAATCTAGCTTGTAAGTTTTCGTAAACGGTTAATGAAGAAACCGCAATGGTATTTTGAAAAACAATACCAATATGCCTTCCCCTAAAAGCATCTAATTTTTTACTACCAATACTGGTGATATTGGTGTCGTTGATGAAAATATTTCCATTATCCGGACTTAAAATTCCTGCCAATAAATGTAAAAGAGTGGTCTTGCCAATACCCGATTTACCAAGAATTAATAATGATTGACTGCTGGTTAACTCAATATCAGGAAAATTAAAAGAAGATTCTTTAGTATAAGAAAAAGTTACATCTACTGTTTTAAGCATAAAAAACTATATAAGAGTGTAAATATATTAAGTTTTAATATTTATGAAGATACTTTATAAACGAATGTAGACATTTTTCTTATAATGATAAGAATAAAAAACCTCATAACAATCAAGTTATGAGGTTTTATTTTTTTATTGAGAAGAGGAATTAGAGTCCGAATTCTGTTTTTACTTTATCCACATAATCCAACTTTTCCCAAGTAAATAACTCAACGTCCATAGTAATTGGTTCGCCATTTGGTTGTTCAAAGGTTTTAGTTACAATCTCATGAGGTCGTCCCATGTGTCCATAGGCAGCAGTTTCGCTGTACATTGGGTTGCGTAGTTTTAAACGTTCTTCAATAGCAGCAGGTCGCATATCGAAAATCTTTGAGACTTTTTCTGCAATTTCACCATCAGTCATATTAAAAGCGCATGTGCCATAAGTATCTACAAAAATCCCCATTGGTTCAACAACACCAATAGCGTAGCTTACTTGTACTAGTACTTCGTCACAAACACCAGCAGCAACTAAATTTTTTGCAATATGTCGCGTTGCATATGCAGCACTTCTGTCTACCTTACTTGGATCTTTACCAGAGAAAGCGCCTCCACCATGAGCACCTTTTCCACCATAAGTATCCACAATAATTTTACGTCCTGTTAATCCTGTATCGCCATGAGGTCCTCCAATCACAAACTTTCCTGTTGGGTTGATGTGGTATTTAATATCATCTGTAAACAATGCTTGTATATCGCTAGGTAATTTTGCTATAACTCTTGGAATTAATATCTCAACAATATCTTTTCTAATTTTAGCTAGCATTGTCTCATCAGTATCAAAATCATCATGTTGTGTAGATATTACAATAGCCTCAACGCGCTGTGGTACATTGTCGTCGTTATACTCAATAGTAACCTGACTTTTAGAATCTGGACGTAAATAGGTAATCTCCTTATTTTCACGACGTAATTCAGCAAGTTCCTTTAAAATTAAATGAGCTAAATCCAATGCCAAAGGCATATAGTTTTCTGTTTCACGAGTGGCGTAACCAAACATCATACCTTGGTCGCCTGCTCCTTGTTCTTCTTTGTTTTCTCTATCAACACCTCTATTAATGTCCTCTGATTGCTCATGAATTGCCGAAAATACACCACAGGAATTACCGTCAAACATATATTCACTTTTGGTATAACCAATTTTATTAATGGTTTCTCTTGCTATTTTTTGAACGTCTAAATAGGTGTTCGATTTCACTTCACCAGCTAACACAACTTGACCAGTGGTTACTAAAGTTTCACAAGCTACTTTTGAGTCTTTATCAAAAGCTAAAAAATTATCAATTAAAGCATCACTAATTTGGTCTGCTACTTTATCTGGATGTCCTTCAGAAACACTTTCCGAAGTAAATAAATATGCCATAAATCACTATTTTGTTTAATAAAATAAGAAAAAATGTGATTGCTTGGTCGCTAGAGAAGTATCTTGATTACTGCTTTAGCATTTTTTAATGAGGTTGCAATCAGAACAAATTTTTCCTCTTATAATTTGATGGCAAATGTAAATAATATAAGGTAACTAAAAAATGGTTTTTATATAAATTGCGATTAAACAGAAAAATATTCTATAATTAGAAGTTTATTGGTTTTATAAACGAATATTTTTCTGCGGTAATTGAATTTGGTTATTAAAAATATTATTCTAATATTTGAACTAACAAATGCAAAAGCAAATATTAAATATCATTTCTATTATTAGCGTCGTGATTATTTCGCAACGGTAAAAGGATGGTATCTAAAATTCAAATAAAAATTTAAGCCTTCCTTTTTTCGGAAGGCTTTTTTTATGAATTACAAAATGAAATACATAGTCAACATTATAATTATTGCCATTATTAACTCAAGTTGAGTTGATGCAGCTAGCTATATATAATTTAGGCCTGTATCAATTTGATTCAGGCTTTTTTTGTTAGAATTTTTATACGTTGAACATCATATATAAAGCAGCTTAAAGTACTGATAAACAATAAAATACAAAAGATGAACACATAATGACTTTAGACTAGCTTAATTGATGTTCAATTAGTAAAAGATGGAAACCTCTAATTTCGAAATCTCTAAGCTTTGCTTAGCATCAAAAACGTAAAATGAAAGCATTAAATAAATACAGTAGAACAGTTACTCAAGACCCAACACAGCCTGCCGCGCAAGCTATGTTACATGGTATTGGTTTAACAAGAGAAGACTTTGAAAAACCGTTAGTAGGTATTGCAAGTACAGGTTATGAAGGGAATCCTTGTAACATGCACTTAAATGATTTAGCAAAATTGGTGAAGCAAGGAACACTTAATGAAAATGTAGTGGGATTAATATTCAACACCATTGGTGTTAGTGATGGAATTTCGATGGGAACTCCAGGAATGCGTTACTCATTACCTTCTAGAGATGTTATTGCTGATTCTATGGAAACAGTAGTGCAAGCTATGAGTTATGATGGTTTGGTGACTGTAGTTGGATGCGACAAAAATATGCCTGGAGCCTTAATGGCAATGATTCGTTTAAATAGGCCTTCCATTTTAGTGTATGGTGGAACTATAGACTCAGGTTGTCACAATGGTAAAAAATTGGATGTTGTTTCTGCTTTTGAAGCTTGGGGAAGTAAAGTGGCTGGAACCATGGAGCAAGAAGAATTTGAATGCATCGTTAAAAAAGCGATTCCTGGTGCTGGTGCTTGTGGTGGAATGTATACAGCTAATACTATGGCGTCAGCCATTGAAGCATTAGGAATGGCATTACCTTTTAATTCTTCAAATCCAGCGAGAGGAGAGGCAAAAGAAAAAGAAGCTGTAAAGGCTGGCGAAGCGATGAGATTGTTGTTGGAAAAAGATATCAAGCCTTCAGATATTATTACCAGAAAATCACTTGAAAATGCTATTCGATTAGTGACTATTCTTGGAGGCTCTACAAACGCAGTCTTACACTTTTTAGCAATAGCAAGAGCAGCACAAATAGACTTTACTTTAGCGGATTTTCAAAAAATAAGTGATAATACACCATTCCTTGCCGATTTAAAACCTAGCGGAAAATATTTAATGGAAGATGTTCATGCCGTAGGAGGTATTCCTGCGGTTTTAAAATACTTATTGAAAAAAGGGTTACTTCATGGTGATTGCTTAACTGTAACAGGAAAAACGCTAGCTGAAAATTTATTAGATGTTGACGATTTAACAGTAGGTCAAGAAGTAATTAAGCCAATAGAAAATCCTATTAAAATTTCAGGACATCTTAGAATGCTGTATGGCAATTTAGCACCAGAAGGTAGTGTTGCTAAAATCACAGGCAAAGAAGGATTGAAATATCGTGGAACTGCAAAAGTTTTTGAAGGAGAATACGATGCTAATGATGGTATTCGTGATGGCAAAGTACAAAAAGGAGATGTCGTTGTGATTCGTTACGAAGGACCAAAAGGAGGTCCAGGAATGCCAGAAATGCTAAAACCTACTGCTGCTATTATGGGGGCAGGTTTAGGAAAAGACGTGGCTTTAATTACAGATGGTCGTTTCTCAGGAGGAACTCATGGATTTGTTGTTGGACATATCACTCCTGAAGCGCAAGAAGGAGGAACAATTGCTTTGGTAAAAGATGGTGATATAATTACTATTGATGCCGAAACCAATAGTATTACTCTTGAAGTTTCAGAACAAGAACTTCAACAAAGAAAACAACAATGGAAAGCACCAAAATTAAAAGTAGAACGAGGTGTATTATACAAATATGCAAGAACAGTTTCATCAGCAGCCAAAGGTTGTGTAACCGATGAATTTTAAATTATGATTATGGAAACATTAACGGTAAAACAAAAGCAATACCTAGAGCAACCAAAAGAACGTATTTCTGGAAGCGAAGCTATTGTGAGATGCTTATTAGCTGAAGGAGTAGATGTACTATATGGTTATCCAGGAGGAGCCATTATGCCAGTTTACGATGAGCTTTATAAATATCAAGATAAAATTCATCATGTGTTAACACGTCATGAACAAGGTGCAACACATTCGGCACAAGGTTATGCACGTATTTCTGGAAAAGTTGGAGTAGCCATGGCAACATCAGGTCCTGGAGCAACAAATTTAATTACAGGTATTGCTGATGCACAAATTGATTCTACACCAATTGTATGTATAACAGGTCAAGTACCATCGCATTTATTGGGAAGCGACGCATTTCAGGAAACTGATATTGTTGGTATTTCAACGCCTGTAACAAAATGGAATCATCAAATCACTAAAGCTTCTGAAATTCCTGAAGTCATGGCTAAGGCATTTTACATTGCAAAAAGTGGACGACCAGGACCAGTTTTAATTGATATTACCAAAGATGCTCAGTTTGAAGAGTTTGATTTTCAATATAAAAAATGCGAAGGTATTAGAAGTTACAATCCTGTTCCCAAAGTTGAAGATTCTAAATTAGCAGCAGCAGCAGATTTAATAAACAATGCCAAAAAACCAATGATTGTTTGGGGGCAAGGTGTGATTTTAGGAAAAGCGGAAGATGAATTAAAAGCAGTGATTGAAAAAGCAGGAATACCTTCTGCATGGACAATTATGGGAGTATCGGCAATTCCAACATCACATCCATTAAATATTGGAATGGTTGGTATGCATGGGAACTATGCACCAAATGTTTTAACTAACGAATGTGATGTATTAATTGCCATAGGAATGCGATTCGATGATAGAGTAACTGGAAAGTTAGATGAATATGCGAAACAAGCCAAGGTCATTCATTTTGAAATAGATCCAGCCGAAATAGATAAAAATGTAAAAACTGACGTGGCTGTTTTAGGCAATTCTAAAGAGAGCCTAACAAAGTTATTACCACTATTAAATGCTAACTCACATACCGAATGGCTTCAAAAATTCAAAGATTTATATACTATTGAATTTAACAAAGTGATAAAAAATGATTTACACCCAACAAAGGAAGGTTTAACTATGGGAGAAGTATTGAATGAAATCAATACACAAAGTAAAGGAGAAGCTGCAATTGTGTCTGATGTTGGTCAGCACCAAATGATAGCTTGTCGTTATGCGGAATTCAATAAAAGTAAAAGCAATATTACTTCTGGAGGATTAGGAACTATGGGATTTGCCTTACCAGCTGCGATCGGAGCAAAAATGGCTGCTCCAGATAGAGAGGTTGTAGCTATTATTGGTGATGGTGGTTACCAAATGACTATTCAGGAATTGGGAACTATTTTTCAAACCAAAGTACCTGTGAAAATAGTGGTATTAAATAATGATTTCTTAGGAATGGTTCGACAGTGGCAACAACTGTTTTTTGACAAACGCTATGCGTCGACTGAAATGACAAACCCTGATTTTGTAGCTATTGCTAAAGGATATTATGTAGATGCTAAACGTGTGACTAAGCGTGAAGAACTAGCGTCTGCAGTAGAAGAAATGATGCAGAGTAAAGATGCTTATTTCTTAGAAGTTTGTGTAGAAAAAGAAGATAATGTATTCCCAATGGTGCCATCAGGTGCTTCAGTTTCAGATATTAGATTAGAGTAATTATGGATAAAAAAATAAAACAGTTTACGGTTTCGGTTTATACTGAAAATAACATAGGATTACTGAATAGAATTTCAGCAATTTTTCAACGAAGACATATAAATATTGAAAGTATTAATTCATCTGCTTCTGAAATTGAAGGCGTGACTCGTTGGACCATTTTGGTGAACATGACCGAAGACCAAATGAAAAAAATTATTGGTCAAATCGAAAAGCAAGTCGAAGTAATTAAAGCCTATTATCATACAGACGAAGAAACAATTTATCAAGAGTCGTGTATGTTTAAAATTAAGTCTGATTTACTGTTTGACGAACGTCAAATTCAGAATATTATTAAAGAAAGTAATGCTCGTATTGTTACTGTAAATAAAGAGTTTTTTGTACTTGAAAAATCAGGGCGAAGAAGCGAAATAGAATTATTACATAGAGAATTAAGTGCTTTCGGAATCATGCAATTTGTTCGTTCAGGGCGCATTGCAGTGACTAAAGATGAAATGAAAATAACAGAAATGCTAGCCGCATTCAATAATTAAAAATTAAAGTTGAGCTGTCACTTCGAGCGCAGTCGAGAAGAAGTGAAAACTAATAAAATTAAAAAAATGACAAATTATTTTAACACATTATCGTTAAGTCAAAAATTAGAACAATTATCTAAATGCAGATTTATGGAATCTTCAGAATTTGAGGATGGTGTTTCTGCATTAATTGGTAAGAGAATAGTAATCGTTGGATGTGGAGCCCAAGGTCTAAATCAAGGATTAAATATGAGAGATTCAGGATTGAATATTTCTTATGCATTACGTGAACAAGCAATTGCAGAACAACGTCAATCTTACAAAAATGCCACAAGCAACGGATTTAATGTTGGTACCTATGAAGAGTTAATTCCAACTGCAGATTTAGTATTGAATTTAACGCCAGATAAACAACACTCTAATGTTGTGGATACTGTGATGCCAATGATGAAAAAAGGTGCAACCTTATCGTATTCTCATGGATTTAATATCGTGGAAGAAGGCAAACAAATTCGTAAAGATTTAACGGTAATCATGGTAGCACCAAAGTGTCCAGGAACCGAAGTTCGTGAAGAATACTTACGTGGTTTTGGAGTGCCAACATTAACTGCTGTGCACCCTGAAAACGACCCAGAAGGAAAAGGTTGGGCTCAAGCTAAGGCATATGCTGCTGCAACTGGAGGGCATAAAGCAGGCGTGTTAGAATCGTCTTTTGTTGCTGAGGTAAAAAGTGATTTAATGGGTGAGCAAACCATTTTATGTGGTGTATTACAAACAGCGTCTATTTTGTCTTTTGATAAAATGGTTGAAGAAGGGATTGATGCAAATTATGCGGCAAAACTCATTCAATATGGTTGGGAAACAATTACAGAAGCATTAAAACATGGTGGAATTACCAATATGATGGACAGATTGTCTAATCCTGCAAAAATTAAAGCTTTTGAATTATCAGAAGAATTAAAAACAATCATGAAGCCATTGTTTGAAAAGCATATGGACGACATCATGTCTGGACATTTTTCAAAAACCATGATGGAAGATTGGGCTAATGACGATGTGAACTTGTTAAAGTGGAGAGCTGAAACAGGAGAAACAGCTTTTGAAAAAACAAGTGCAACTGCTGAACATATTTCAGAACAAGAATATTTTGACCATGGTGTATTAATGGTTGCATTTGTAAGAGCAGGAGTAGAGTTGGCTTTTGATACTATGGTTGCTTCAGGAATTATTGAAGAATCTGCTTATTATGAGTCATTACACGAATTACCATTAATTGCAAATACTGTTGCAAGAAAGAAGTTATTCGAGATGAACAGAATTATTTCTGATACGGCTGAGTATGGATGCTATTTATTTGACCATGCTTGTAAACCACTATTGGTAGATTTTATGAAATCCGTTGACACTGATGTTATCGGTAAATCGTATGCGTCTTCCAATGCAGTTGATAATGCTGAATTGATTGCCGTAAATGATGCGATTAGAAATCATCCCATTGAAGCTACAGGAAAAGTACTTCGTACAGCAATGACAGATATGAAAGTGATTAAAACTGAAGCCCAAGAAGCTGTACTAGCTTAAACTAATATATGCAAACGACAACAACATATTTTCCAAGTTTAAAAGACGTTGAAGCTGCCTCCGAAAAGTTAAAGGAGGTAGTTTCAGTAACACCTTTGTCTAAGAATGAACGTTACTCAAATCAATTTGATTGTAATGTGTTTTTTAAGCGCGAAGATTTACAGCAAGTTCGTTCCTATAAAATTAGAGGTGCATATAATAAAATGTCTTCGCTAACAGATATTGAAGCTGAAAATGGGATTGTATGTGCAAGTGCTGGAAATCATGCACAAGGTGTTGCATTATCATGTAAATTATTAAAAATACATGGCACAATTTATATGCCTGCACCAACACCAAATCAAAAAATTGAGCAAGTCAAAATGTTTGGTGGTGACTTTATAAACGTGGTTTTGGTTGGAGATACATTTGATGATGCCTATGAAGCTTCAAAATTGGAATGCGAACGCCTAAATAAAACTTTTATTCATCCATTTAATGATAAAAAAGTTATTGAAGGGCAAGCAACAATTGGTTTAGAAATAATTGACCAAGCACAGCACCCAATTCATTATGTGTTTGTTCCAGTTGGAGGAGGAGGATTGGCCTCAGGTTTATCTACACTGTTCAAAGAGTTATCTCCAGACACAAAAATTATTGGTGTTGAACCAGAAGGAGCACCTTCAATGTCAGTGGCTATTCAAAAAGATAGAATTGTTGAGCTTAAAAATATTGAACGTTTTGTAGATGGTGCTGCTGTACGTCGTATAGGAGATAAAACCTTTGAAATTTGCAAACAAAACTTAGATGTTGTCATCACAGTACCAGAAGGTAAAATATGCCAAACCATTTTGGAGTTGTACAACAAAGATGCTATCGTCGTTGAACCAGCAGGAGCTTTGAGTATTGCAGCTTTAGATTTATATAAAGATGAGCTAGTAGGAAAAAATGTAGTGTGTTTGGTAAGTGGTAGTAATAATGATATCACTAGAACACCTGAAATAAAAGAACGCGCTTTATTACACGCTAATTTAAAACACTACTTTATAATTAAATTCCCACAACGCGCTGGTGCTTTACGTGAATTTGTTGTAGAGATTTTAGGCCCAAATGACGATATTACACATTTTGAGTACACCAAAAAAGTAAACCGTGAAAATGATGTGGCTGTAGTTGGTTTAGAATTAAAATCTCCGAGCGATTTACAACCATTAATCACTAAAATGAAACTTCACAATTTTTATGGAGATTACCTTAATAACAAGCCAGACTTGTTTCAGTTTTTGGTTTAGAAGTGCCTTATTGTATTAATGAATAAATAAAAAACGTACTCCTAAGAGTTCGCTTTCAAAATCCATCAAATTTAATTTCAATTAACCATCAATTTACTATCAAATAATCGTTGATTGTCCTAAATGTATGTTCGTAAAATTAAGGTTTGTATCGTTAGGATGTAAAATATAATCTTCGATAAAATCACCTACTTTTTCTGTAGTCACGTTATCATATTTGGTGTTTAAATCTGGTATTGTAATATGTAATCTCAATGATTTTTCAACAGCAGTTTTTATAAGGTCAGCTTCAGTATGTAAATTAAAATGCTCTAACAACATAGCTGCAGACAAAATAGATGCAATTGGGTTAGCAATACCTTTTCCTGTTGCTTGAGGATACGAACCATGAATAGGTTCAAACATCGCATATTTATCTCCTACAGACGCCGAAGCCAATAAACCTATTGAACCACCAATAACGCTAGCTTCGTCACTAATAATATCGCCAAACATGTTCTCTGTTAAAATCACATCAAATTGTTTTGGGTTCAATATCATTTGCATGGCTGCATTGTCTACAAATAAGAAATCCAATTCAACATCTTTGTAGTTTGCTGCCACATCTGTGACCACTTTACGCCATAAACGAGAACTTTCCAATACATTCGCTTTATCAACTAAAGTCACTTTGTGTTTTCTAGCTTGTGCAGCTTTAAAAGCTAAATGAGCAATACGCTCAATCTCTTCACGAGAATATTCACATAAATCAGATGCAACATTGCCATCATCACTAAGGTGTTTTTTACCAAAATAAATACCTCCAGTGAGTTCACGATATATACTAATATCTGTGCCTTTAATGATATGTTTTTTCAAAGGTGATTTGTCAATAAGCGTATCATAGGCTTTTACAGGGCGAATGTTTGCATAAAGTCCTAATGACTTACGTAAACGCAATAAGCCTTGTTCTGGGCGTACTTTTGCCGAAGGATCGTTATCATATTTTGGGTCACCAATAGCTCCAAATAAAATAGCATCAGTAGTTTCACATACATCTAATGTTTTCTCAGGTAATGGATTCCCAGTTTGGTCAATGGCAATAGCACCAACTGGAGCGTAGGTAAATGTAAATGTATGGTCAAATTCCATAGCGATGGCTTTCAACGCTTTTATGGCCTGATTGGTGACTTCTGGTCCAATACCATCTCCTGGTAAAACTGCAATATTAAGTTTCATCGATTTCTTTTAATATGTTTTTTCAGCTTCAAAAGCTTCAATTTGTTCTTTTTTGCTCAATAAATAGTCAATATCATCATAACCATTTATCATGCATGTTTTTTTATAAGGATCTATATCAAATGATTCTGATACCTCAGAATTTGAAATAGAAATTGTTTGATTCTCTAAGTTGACTTCAAGGTTTGTTTCAGGGTGTGCTTCCACAGTTTGCAAAAGTGATTTCAAAAAAACTTCAGACACCTGAACTGGAAGTAAACCATTATTTAAGGCATTGCCTTTAAAGATGTCTGCAAAAAAACTCGATACAATAACTTTAAAACCATAACCAACTAAAGCCCAAGCTGCGTGCTCACGACTTGAACCACAGCCAAAATTATCTCCAGCAACTAAAATGCTTCCAGAATATGTTGGATTGTTTAAACTAAAATCCTCGTTGATATTTCCGTGTTTATCAAATCGCCAATCTCTAAAGACATTACCTCCAAATCCTTGCTTATCTGTGGCCTTTAAAAAGCGAGCAGGAATTATTTGATCTGTATCGACATTTTCAATGGCTAATGGAATAGCTCTAGACGTAAGTGTTGTAAATTTTTCCATGTTAAGCTAGTTCTAAAGTTTCAATGTCTTTTGTAACGTCTACTATTTTCCCAGCAACTGCTGTTGCTGCTGCTACCAATGGACTTGCTAATATAGTTCGTGAACCTTGTCCTTGTCTCCCTTCAAAATTCCTATTGGATGTTGAAACGCAATATTCGCCTTGAGGGATTTTATCATCGTTCATCGCTAAACATGCAGAACAACCAGGTTGTCGTAATTCAAATCCAGCATTTTCAAATATATCTTTAAGACCTTCATTTATAATTTCAGCTTCTACTTGTTTGCTTCCAGGAACTAACCAAGCAGTTACATTATCTGCTTTTTGTTTTCCTTTAATAAAATTAGCAGCCACTCTAAAATCTTCTATTCTAGAATTGGTACAGCTACCAATAAACACAAAATTTATTGGTTTATTAATTAGTGATTCACCAGCTTCAAAATTCATGTATTCCAATGATTTTTTAAAGGATGCATTATCATCAACTGGAATTGATTCAGAGATTTTAATACCCATTCCAGGATTGGTTCCATAAGTCACCATTGGTTCTATGTCTTCAGCATCAAAATAGTATTCTTTATCAAAAACAGCATCATCATCAGTTGGTAATGTTTTCCAATAGGATACTTTTTTGTCAAATGTTTCACCTTTCGGTGCAAATTCTCGACCTTTTACATACTCAAAAGTAGTTTCATCTGGAGCAATCATACCACCACGTGCTCCCATTTCAATACTCATATTGCAAACAGTCATACGGCCTTCCATACTCATGTTTTCAAAGACATCGCCAGCATATTCGCAAAAGTATCCTGTGCCTGAATTAGTACCTAATTTTGAAATGATATATAAAATTACATCCTTAGGTAATACGCCATTTTTAAGCTTACCATTAACAGTTACTCTTAGGCTTTTTGGTTTTGTAAGTAATAAGCATTGACTAGCAAAAACCTGAGCAACCTGACTGGTGCCAATACCAAAGGCAATAGTGCCAAACGCGCCATGTGTTGAGGTGTGACTATCACCACATACCATTGTCATTCCTGGTTGTGTGATGCCTAGTTCAGGAGCCATAACATGAACAATACCATTATACTTGTGACCAAGTTCGTAAAGTGTAATATTGTTTTTAGCACAGTTTGCAGAAAGTTGTTCTAACTGTTTTCTAGACAATTCATCCTTAATTGGTAAATCTTGATTTAAGGTTGGTGTGTTATGGTCTGCAGTAGCCACAATTTGATTTGGCCGATAAACTGGGATTCCGCGAGCTTCTAATTCATTAAACGCTTGTGGACTTGTTACTTCGTGTATTAAATGTTTATCTATATATAAAATTTGAGGTCCATTTTGGACTGAATCGACGACGTGTGTATCCCAAACTTTATCGAATAAGGTTTTTCCCATTAAGCTGAAATTATTTGTTGATAAACTTTACTGGTTTCAATAATTTGATGAATATCGTTATCGTTGATTTCTTTCTTTTTGTCTGCAAATGTTAAGAAATTTGCATATACTTCATCCAATTGTAACTTGGTTAATTCATAACCAACATTTTTCGCTCTGTAGGCTAAAGCTGCACGACCACTTCTTGCAGTCAATACAATTGCAGATTCTGTTACACCAACTTCTTTTGGGTCTATGATTTCGTACGTCTCACGATTTTTAATCACACCATCTTGATGTATTCCAGAACTATGTGCAAATGCATTGGCACCTACAATGGCTTTATTTGGCTGCGTATAAATTCCCATACTATCTGATACTAATTGGCTAATGCCATATAGCATTTCAGTTTGGATATTGGTGTCCAAATTTAAGTATGGATGTTGCTTTAAAATCATTACAACTTCTTCTAATGCGGTGTTCCCTGCACGTTCTCCAATACCATTAATGGTACATTCAATTTGACGAGCACCATTGATGACACCTTCAATAGAATTCGCTGTAGCTAAACCTAAATCGTTATGACAATGACAAGATAAAATGGCCTTTTCAATGCCTTTTACATTTTCTTTTAAGTACTTTATTTTTGCACCATACTCATGTGGTAAACAGTAACCAGTGGTGTCAGGAATATTCAACACTGTTGCGCCTGCTTTTATGGCTGCTTCACAAACGCGAGCTAAATAATCGTTATCTGTACGTCCTGCATCTTCAGCATAAAACTCGACATCTTCAACAAACGATTTTGCATAACTTACAGCTGCATAAGCACGCTCTATAATGTCTTCACGATTGGTCTTAAATTTGTGAATGATATGTGAATCAGAAGTACCTATTCCAGTATGTATTCTTGGTTTTTTAGCATATTTCAAAGCTTCAGCTGCGACTTTAATATCATTTTCAACTGAACGAGTTAAACCACAAACTGTTGCGTTTTTTACAGTTTTTGAAATTTCTTCAACCGATTTGAAGTCACCTGGACTTGATACTGGAAAACCAGCTTCTATAATATCAACACCTAAAGAGTCTAGCTGTTCGGCAATGACTACCTTTTGTTCAGTATTTAATTTGCAGCCAGGAACTTGTTCGCCATCTCTGAGGGTTGTATCAAAAATTTGTACTTGAGAATTCGACATTTCTTTTAATATATTTTCGTATTGTACTACGAATTTATATTTTGGATTATTCAAAGTGCCATTTGGCTATCATTTAATTACGATGTCAAAGCATATAATGTAATATTTAATATATTGAAAAACAGCAAATTAAATGATTAAATCACACTATGACTAAAGATCAAAAAGATAATCTATTTGTATTGGTGAAGTCACTGTCTAAATCTGAAAAAAGACAGTTTAAGCTTTATGTTGGTCGTTTAGGTGTCAATGAAGACTCAAAATTTTTGTTGCTGTTTAATATATTGGACAAAATGCTTGTGTATGATGAGCAAATAATTCTTAAAAAGGGCATTGTTAAAAAGCAACAGCTTTCTAACTTAAAGGCACACCTTTATAAGCAGATTTTAATTAGCTTAAGACTTAATCCATTGCATCAAAATATTAGGGTTCAAATTCGCGAACAATTAGATTTTGCGACTATTTTATATCATAAAGGATTGTATAAGCAAAGTTTAAAAATTCTTGATAAAGCCAAAACATTGGCTCTTAATTATGAAGAGAAAAATATTGCCTATGAAATTTTAGAGCTTGAAAAAATTATTGAATCTCAATATATTACTCGTAGTATAAGTAATCGTGCTGATGAACTGACAATTCAAGCTAAGCAGTTAAATGCTCAAAATATTCTAGCCAGTAAATTGTCAAATTTATCATTGCAACTTTATGGATTATTCCTTAAAACAGGTTATGTAAAAAACGATGAAGAGTATAATCGAGTAACAAAATATTTTAATGCTAGATTACCAAAATACGATATTAAGGAGCTTGGTTTTAGAGAAAAATTATGGTTATATCAGTCGTATTTGTGGTATAGTTTTTTAGTGCAAGATTTTTTATCTTGTTATAAATATTCGAGAAAATGGGTGGATTTGTTCTATGAACACCCTGATATGATGAAGCTTAATCCAGTTTTTTTTCTAAGAGGGAATCAATACCTGTTAGAGGCATTGTTTTTTATCAGGCATCACGATAAATTCAAATTAGCACTTAATAAATTAGAAACAATTACTCAAGAAAAATGGTTTCCAAGGAATGATAATGTAGAAAGCTTAACGTTTTTATATGTTTATTCAAATAAGTTCAATTTACATTTTATGGAAGGTGCTTTCAAGGAAGGTTTGCCTTTAGTGGATGAAGTTTTGGTGGGTATTAAGGAGCACAAAAGTAGAATAGATGAGCATCACATAATGGTGTTTTATTACAAAATTGCAAGTTTATATTTTGGTATTGGTGAGAATAAAAAATGCATAGAATTTTTAGATAAAATCATTTCCAATAAATCACTTTCCATGCGAGAAGATTTATTATGCTTTTCAAGAGTTTTAAATCTTGTTGCACATTATGAAGCTGGATTGGACTATAATTTAGATGCACTTATTAGAAGCACCTATAAATTCCTTATAAGAATGGAAGATTTGTACGAAGTGCAAAAAGAAATGATTAAATTCTTAAGAAATTTAGGAGATATTTATCCAAATCAACTGCGAAGAGAGTTTATTAATCTTCATAAAAAATTAAAAACTTATGAAGACCATCCATATGAAAGTCGCGCATTTTTATATCTAGATGTTATTTCGTGGCTAGAAAGTAAAATAGAAAATAAATCGGTTGATGTGATAATTAGAGAAAAATTTCAATTAAAAAATCTAAAAAAATAAAATAAGCCGAAAAATATTTGGTTATTAAGTATTTCTTTCTGAATATTTGCGCTCACAAAGTTCAAAAACTTACTGAAATGTTATCAAGAAAGGTGGAGGGATTAGACCCTGCGAAGCCTTAGCAACCCTTTAGCAATAAAGAAGGTGCTAAATTCTACCTGAAAAACGATTCATTTATCGTGATTCGGATAGATAACTCAAACGTAATTACTCATCTGTAATCTCGTAATTTTCTTATAACATTTTTCTATTAAGTATGCTTCTAACGAAGCTTATTTGACTTTTGGTTTAATTATTTATTAACTCAAAAAACTAGAAAAATGAGTACTCAAAAATTTGCAACCAAAGCGTTGCACGCAGGACATGACGTTAGTCAAAATGCTGGAACAAGAGCAGTTCCAATTTATCAATCAACAGCTTATGTTTTTAATGATTCTGATCACGCAGCAAATTTATTTGCTTTAGCAGAACCAGGAAACATTTACACACGTATTAACAACCCAACAAACGACATTTTAGAGCAACGTTTGGCAGCTTTAGAAGGTGGAATTGCAGCAGTTGTAACTGCTTCGGGAACATCTGCAATTGCTACATCGTTGCTAACGCTTTTAAAAGCAGGTGACCATATTGTAGCTTCAAACAGTTTGTATGGTGGAACATACAATTTGTTAAGTGTCACTTTGCCAAGACATGGTATTACAACCACATTTGTAGACCCTTCTAATCCTGAAAACTTTAATAAAGCAGCTCAGGAGAGTACTAGAGCATTTTTTATTGAGTCTCTTGGAAACCCAAAATTAGATGTACTTGATATTGAGGCTATTTCTAAAGAGGCAAAAGCATATAAAGTGCCATTAATTGTTGATAATACAGTAGCAACACCTTATTTATTAAATCCTATTGAGTTTGGTGCAAACATCGTTATACATTCGTTGACTAAGTATATTAATGGAAACGGAACAGCGCTTGGAGGTGTTATTATAGATGCTGGGACCTTCGATTGGAGCAATGGTAAGTTTCCTGAATTTACAGAGCCATCAGCTGGATATCATGGTTTAGTCTATAGCGAAGCTTTAGAGGCTGCTGCTTTTATTGCTAAGGTTAGAATTGAAGGACTTCGTGATTATGGAGGTGCATTAAGTCCTTTTAATGCCTTTCAAATTATTCAAGGATTAGAAACTCTAGAGTTGCGTATAAAAAAGCATAGTAGTAATGCTTTAAATCTTGCCAAATGGTTACAGGAACAACCAGAAGTTAATTGGGTAAACTATCCTGGTTTAGAAACTAGTAAGTATAAAGATTTAACAAGAAAGTATTTGCCAAATGGACAAAGTGGTATTGTAACCTTTGGAGTTCATGGTGGTTATGAGGCAGCTAAAACAATTGCAGATAAGACTGAACTATTTTCTTTATTAGCAAACATTGGTGATACTAAATCTTTAATAATTCACCCAGCAAGTACAACACACCAGCAGTTAAATGACGAAGCTCAAGAAGCTACAGGTGTTACTAAAGACCTCATTAGGCTGTCAGTTGGAATTGAAAACATTGAAGATTTAAAGGCCGACTTAAAAGAAGCTTTTAAACTTATAAAAGAACCATCCAAAATTTTAGTTTAGTTCTCTTGAACAGGTATGCTTATTTATTGAGTGTGCCTGTTCTTTTTTTAACATTAATCTAGACCAATGAGTGCATTAAAAATTTTGGAAATAACAAACTATATTACAAGTACAAGTTATAAAAGTGATATAAAACTTTCTTACGAGGTATTTGGGAAACCACTAGGGAGTGCGCCTGTAGTATTAGTAAATCATGCTTTAACAGGTAATAGTAATGTTGCAGGTAAAAATGGTTGGTGGAAAGATTTAATTGGTGAAGAAAAAGCTATAGATACAAATACGTACTCTGTTTTATCTTTCAACATACCAGGAAATGGTTACGACGGTTTTGTTATAGATAGTTATAAAGACTTTGTAGCTAGAGATATTGCAGATATTTTTTTAAAAGGGTTAAAGCTTTTAAAAGTAGATAAGCTTTTTGCAATTATAGGAGGTTCATTAGGAGGTGGAATTGCTTGGGAAATAGCAGTTCTTAATCCAAAAATAACTGAACATTTAATTCCAGTTGCAACCGATTGGAAATCTACAGATTGGCTAATTGCAAACTGTCAGATTCAAGAACAATTTTTATTAAACTCAACTAATCCGGTTCATGATGCTAGGATGCACGCTATGTTATGCTACAGGACGCCAGAATCATTTAAAGAACGATTCCAACGTTCTAAAAATGAAACATTGGAAATTTTTAATGTAGAAAGTTGGTTGCTACATCATGGAAATAAATTGCAAGAGCGATTCCAACTCTCTGCTTACAAATTGATGAATCAATTGTTAAAAACCATAGATGTTACAAAAGGTAGAGAAGATAATTTTAAAGTATTGGACACTATCAAAGCTAAAATTCACATTATAGGTGTTGATTCTGATATGTTTTTTACTGCTGAAGAGAATAGAGACACACATAAACAGTTGGCTTTAACGCATCCTAATGTCACTTACAACGAAATTAATTCGGTACACGGACATGATGCCTTTTTAATTGAGTATAAACAGTTAGAAAAAATAATTAAAGGAATCTTTAAACCAGATTCAAAAGAAAAACGAATGAAAGTATTAAAGTTTGGAGGAAAATCTTTGGCAAATGGAAAAGGTTTAGAAAAGGTTGTATCCATAATTGAAAATAAAGTAAAACAAGGGGAGCATATAGCAGTAGTTGTATCTGCAAGAGGAAACGCAACCAATGAGCTTGAGGCAATTCTAAATAAGGCTGTTAAAAATCAAACCTATAAAGAACAGTTAGAAGCTTTTAAAGAATACCAATCTAGCATCGCCACTAACATAAACTTTTCGAAAGAATTTTCAATTTTAGATAAATTGTTAGAAGGTGTTACATTATTAAAAGATTATAGTAACAAAACAAGAGATGAGCTTTTAGCACAAGGAGAACTTTTATCAATTAAATTATTGGAAACCTTATTAAAAGAGCGAGGTATTAACGCCAAGGCCACTGATGCAAGAACACTTATTAAAACCGATGAAAATTTTGGTGAAGCTCAGCCACTAATGAAACTGTCGAAAGAAAATGTTTTAAAACATTTTGAAAAATATAATGGAAACACCGTAAACATTGTTACTGGCTTTATAGCTTCTAATATAAAAAACGAAACAACTACCTTGGGTAGAAACGGTAGTAACTATACAGCATCATTATTAGCAAACTATTTAGATGCAGAAGAGTTACAAAACTATACGCATGTAAATGGCATTTATACAGCAAACCCAGATTTAGTTTCTGATGCAAAGAAAATAGACGAGTTAACATTTAGTGAAGCAAACGAATTAGCCAATTTTGGGGCAACGATTTTGCATGCTAAAACTATAATTCCTTTAATAGAAAAGAATATTTCTCTTAGAATTTTAAACACGTTTAACCCAGATGATAAAGGGACATTAATTACTTCCAGAACAAATTCTAAAGGGATTAAATCACTTTCTATTATCGATAATGTAGCTTTAATAAACTTAGAAGGTCGTGGTTTATTAGGGAAAGCTGGAGTTGATGCTAGAATTTTTAGAGCCTTGAGTTATCATAATATTAGTGTCAGTATCATTTCTCAAGGTTCTTCCGAAAGAGGTATAGGCTTGGTAATAGATGCTAACAAAGCTTCAGAAGCAGTTATTGCTTTAGAAAGAGAGTTCGAAAACGACTTCTATTCAAAAGATGTAAATAAGATTGAAATTATAGACAATGTTTCTGTGATATCAATAATTGGTCAGGACTTAAGTACATTTCATAAACCATTTAATGCATTAATAAAAAACCAAGTTGTACCATTACTATTTAACAACACGGTTACTGGTAAGAATGTAAGTTTAGTAGTTAAGAATAACAAATTACATAAAGCTTTAAATGTTATTCATGGTGAAATCTTTGGTATTTCTAAAAAAATAAATCTAGCCATTTTTGGTCATGGATTGGTAGGTGGTACATTAATTAATCAAATAATATCTTCAGCAAATGACATAGAAAAACGTAAAGGTGTTAAACTTAATATTTTTGCAATAGCTAACTCCAAAAGTGTGTTGCTCAATTCTAGAGGTGTAAATAGTAACTGGAAGCAAAACTTAGAATCACAAGAAAAAAATTACACAATAGAAGATATAATTGCTTACGCTAATGAAAATCATTTAGAAAATTTAATAGCTGTCGACAATACATCTTGTATAGAATTCGTACAACAATACACTAAGTTAGTAGATCATGGATTCGACTTAGTGTCTTCCAATAAAATAGCAAATACTATTGAGTTAGGGTTTTATCATAAACTTAGAGAACACTTAGTAAAACATCAAAAACGTTATTTATACGAAACCAATGTTGGCGCAGGTTTACCACTTATCGATACCATTAAGCTATTACACTTGTCAGGTGAAAATATTACTCGAATAAGGGGTGTGTTTTCAGGGTCATTAAGTTATTTGTTTAACAATTTTTCTAATGAAGAAAGGCTATTTTCCGAAGTGCTTAAAGAGGCAGTAAACAAAGGCTTTACCGAACCAGATCCAAGAGAAGATTTATGTGGAAACGATGTGGCCAGAAAACTATTGATTTTAGCTCGCGAATTAGACTTGCATAACGAAATTGAAGACGTGAAAATTCAAAACCTTATTCCGGAATCATTACGTACTGTTGATGCTTCAGAGTTTTTAAATTCTTTTGGAAAAATGGATAAAGAATATCAGATTTTAAAGGACAACCAGTCACCCAATCACGTTCTACGGTATATTGGCGATTTGCATGGTAATCTAGCAGATGAAAATGGAGCTAAGTTAGATGTTAAATTAGTGTCTGTTCCTCAAAGTTCACCATTAGGAGCTCTAAAGGGTTCAGATTCAATATTCGAAATATATACAGAATCTTATGGAGAACAACCATTAGTAATTCAGGGAGCAGGAGCAGGAGCTCAAGTAACAGCTCGAGGTGTATTTGGAGATATTTTAAGATTAGTAGATAACAATAACTAAATGAGTTAACGTCATTCTGAACTTGTTTTAGAATCACATAAAATTATAAAATGGACAATCATAAACTAGAAACAGAAGCAATAAGAACGCAATTAGAGCGTACGCAATTTTTAGAACACACAAGTCCATTATACTTAACCTCCAGCTTTGTGTTTGTAGATGCCGAAGATATGCGATCGTCTTTTGCAGAAGAAAAGCAACGTAACATTTACAGTAGGTTTTCTAATCCTAATAATTCTGAGTTTGTAGAGAAAGTTTGTAAAATGGAGGGAGCCGAAGATGGATATGCTTTTGCTACAGGAATGTCAGCTGTGTACTCAACATTGGCAGCACTTTTGGAAAGTGGAGATCACATCGTATCTGCCCAATCTGTATTTGGTTCTACACATACATTGTTCACCAAATATTTTCCAAAATGGAATATTACTACAAGCTATTTTAAAGTTGATGAGCTTGATACATTGGAAAGTCTTATAACTCCAAATACTAAAATACTATATGCTGAATCACCAACCAACCCAGCAGTAGATATTTTAGATTTGGAGCTTTTAGGAAACATTGCTAAAAAGCACAACTTAGTTTTAGTAATTGATAATTGTTTTGCAACTCCTTATTTACAGCAACCTATTAAATTTGGAACAGATGTAGTGATACATTCAGCTACTAAGTTAATGGATGGTCAAGGACGAGTATTAGGAGGAGTAGCAGTTGGGAAAGCTAGTTTAATTAGAGAAATTTATTTATTTTCTCGAAATACAGGACCAGCATTATCACCATTTAATGCATGGACATTGTCTAAAAGTTTAGAAACCTTAGCTGTACGTGTAGATAGACATTGTGAAAACGCTTTAAAAGTTGCCGAATTTCTTGAAAATCACGATAAAGTGAATTGGGTTAAATATCCATTTCTAAAATCGCACCCACAGTACGAAGTAGCAAAAAGGCAAATGAGTCAAGGAGGCAGTATTGTGGCGTTTGAAATAAAAGGAGGTATTGAATCTGGGCGTAACTTTTTAAATACGATTAAGATGTGTTCACTATCTGCAAACTTAGGAGATACACGTACTATTGTGACGCATCCAGCTTCTACAACGCATAGTAAGCTGAGTGAAACAGACAGACTTGAAGTAAGTATTACTGACGGATTGGTTCGCATATCTGTTGGGTTAGAGAATGTAGAAGATATTATTAAAGATCTAAATCAGGCATTAAAAAAATGAGTGATATAAAAAAAGAAATCCAAAAACGAATTTTAGTCCTCGATGGAGCCATGGGAACCATGCTTCAGGAGTATAATTTTACAGAACAAGATTTTCGTGGCGAACGTTTCAAAGACTATCCTTCGTCATTAAAAGGAAATAACGACTTGTTGTCCATTACGCAACCACAGGCGATTGCAGATGTTCATAGAAAGTATTTTGAAGCAGGAGCAGATATTGTTGAAACCAACACCTTCTCTGGAACTACCATCGCAATGGCAGATTACAACATGGAAGATTTGGTGTATGAACTCAATTTTGAATCTGCTAAAATAGCAAAGCAAGTAGCTGAGGAATTTACGAAGGCAAATCCAGACAAACCAAGATTTGTGGCTGGAAGTATTGGGCCAACAAACAAAACAGCGAGCTTATCTCCAGATGTTAATAAGCCAGAATATCGTGCCATAACATTTGATGAGTTACGAATTTCTTACAAGCAACAAGTCGAAGCCTTAATAGATGGAGGGGTAGATGTGGTGTTGGTGGAGACTATTTTTGATACACTTAACGCCAAAGCTGCATTATTTGCGATTGAAGAGGTTAAGGAAGAACGACAAATTGATATACCAATAATGGTTTCTGGAACGATTACAGATGCTTCTGGAAGAACATTATCTGGGCAAACGGTTGAAGCATTTTTAACTTCAATATCTCATATTCCACTGTTAAGTGTTGGTTTTAATTGTGCATTAGGAGCCGAACAGTTGAAGCCATATTTACAGCGTTTATCTAACAAAACAGAATTTTTTACATCAGCACATCCAAATGCTGGATTACCAAATGCTTTTGGTGAATATGACCAAACTCCAAAGCAAATGCAGCAATTTATTGAAGACTATCTACAAGATGGACTAATAAATATTATAGGAGGTTGTTGTGGAACGAGTCCAGCACACATAAAAGCTATTGCCGAAGTAGCAAAAATTTACAAACCTCGAAAAATTGTATTAAATGTATGAGTAGGGTAATATCAAAATACTTAACATTATCTGGTTTAGAACCTCTTGTAGTAACTCCCGAAAGTAACTTTATAAATGTTGGCGAACGTACTAACGTTACTGGCTCAAGAAAATTTCTTCGATTAATTAAAGAAGAAAAATATAGCGAAGCTTTAGAGGTAGCAAGGCATCAAGTTGATGGTGGTGCACAAATTCTGGATGTCAACATGGACGAAGGTATGCTTGATGGTGTATATGCTATGACCACTTTTTTGAATTTGATAGCCTCGGAACCAGATATTGCTAGAATACCAATAATGATTGACAGTTCGAAATGGGAAATCATTGAAGCAGGATTAAAAGTAGTTCAAGGAAAATGTGTGGTAAATTCCATTAGTTTAAAAGAAGGTGAAGCCGAGTTTATTCGTCAAGCAAAATTAGTAAAACGTTATGGAGCAGCTGTCATTGTAATGGCTTTTGATGAAGTTGGACAAGCAGATTCTTATGAACGAAGGATAGAGGTTTGTGAACGCTCTTATCACATTTTGGTTAATGTTGTCAAATTTTCGCCGCAAGACATCATTTTCGACCCTAATATTTTCCCAGTAGCAACAGGAATGGAAGAACATCGTAAAAATGCTTTAGATTTCTTTTATGCTACAAGATGGATTCGAGAAAACTTACCTTATGCAAATGTATCTGGAGGAGTGAGTAATGTGTCATTCTCTTTTAGAGGGAATAATACAGTTCGTGAAGCAATGCATTCCTCATTCTTATTTCATGCTATAAAAAATGGCATGAATTTAGGAATTGTCAATCCGACAATGTTGGAAGTTTATGATGAAATTGACAAAGAATTATTGCAATGTGTTGAAGATGTATTGTTTGACAGACGTGACGATGCGACCGAACGATTATTAGATTTTGCTGAAACTGTAAAAGGTCAGAAGAAAGAAACCGCAGAGCAAATTTTAGAGTGGAGAAATGATGCTTTACAAGACAGGATTACTCATGCATTAGTAAAAGGAATTGATGCTTTTATCATTGAAGATGTAGAAGAAGCACGTTTAGCTTCAGAGAAACCGATTGAAGTCATCGAAGGTCATTTAATGATTGGAATGAATGTCGTAGGAGATTTGTTCGGAAGCGGAAAAATGTTCTTACCTCAAGTAGTAAAATCAGCACGTGTCATGAAAAAAGCCGTAGCTTATTTGCAACCATTTATTGAGGCTGAAAAAGACGGCAAACAAGAATTTTCTGGTAAGATTTTAATGGCAACTGTAAAAGGCGACGTGCATGATATTGGCAAAAATATAGTGAGTGTCGTATTGGGATGTAATAACTATGAAATAGTCGATTTAGGCGTAATGGTGCCACCAGAAAAAATTATTGAAACAGCAATCAAAGAGAAAGTAGATATTATTGGTTTAAGCGGATTAATCACACCTTCGCTTGATGAGATGGCCTATGTTTCCAAAGAAATGGAAAAGAAAAACCTAAATATTCCATTAATTATTGGAGGTGCAACCACTTCAAGAGCTCATACTTCTGTTAGAATTGCTCCGAATTATAGTGATACTGTAGTACATATTAATGATGCTTCGAGAGCTGTAACCGTTGTTGGAAATTTACTTCAAAAGGATAATAAAATATATAAAGAACAGATTAGGGAAGAATATGATAAGTTCCGTGAGCAATTCTTAAAACGAGGAAGAAATAAAGAGTATTTATCTATTGAAGAAGCGCGGAAAAATAAATTCAAAATCGATTGGAATTCAACTGAAATAGTGAAGCCAAACCAATTAGGAATTCAAATTCTTGAAGATTTCGACATTACATTATTAGAAGATTATATTGATTGGTCGCCGTTTTTCCGTAGTTGGGATTTGCACGGTAAGTATCCTCAAATTTTAAAAGATGAGGTAGTTGGAAATCAAGCGTTAGAATTATTCAAAGATGCGCAAGAGTTGTTAAAACGAATCTTTGATGAAAAGCTACTTAAAGCTAAAGCTGTTTTTGGATTGTTTCCAGCCAACACAATTAATGATGATGATGTAGAATTATACGATAAATCTGGAAATGTTGAATCTACATTTCTAACCCTTCGTCAACAATCCAGAAAAGCAGAAGGAAAGCCAAACATAGCTTTATCAGATTTTATTGCGCCAAAAGATTCAGGGAAGCAAGACTATATAGGCGTATTTTGTGTGTCGACTGGTTTTGGAACTGAAAAACTTGCTAAAGAGTTTGAAGCAAATCATGACGATTATAATGCCATAATGATAAAAGCATTGGCTGATCGTTTAGCAGAAGCTTTCGCAGAATCTTTACATAAAGAAGTAAGAACGAATTATTGGAGTTATGCTCAAGATGAGGAGCTTACTAATGAAGAGTTAATTAAAGAAACCTATAAAGGCATTCGTCCTGCTCCAGGATATCCAGCTTGTCCAGACCATTTAGAAAAACAGACGATTTGGAAACTGTTAAATGTAAAAGAAAACATTGGTGTAGAACTTACAGATAGTTTGGCCATGTGGCCTGCGGCAAGTGTAAGTGGGTATTATTTTGGAAATCCTGAAGCGAGATATTTTGGCTTAGGAAAAATAACCGAAGACCAAGTAAAGGATTATGCAAGACGTAGAGGTATTTCTACAGAAGAAGCAAAGAAATGGTTGAATCCTAACATAGCAGATTAAAACATGAAAGTAACAGAACATTTAAAAAAAGCAAACGGAAACACACAGTTTTCATTCGAGATATTGCCGCCTTTAAAAGGGCAGCACATTCAATCTATATTCAATAATATTGACCCTTTAATGGAATTTAATCCACCATTTATTGATGTCACATACCATCGAGAAGAGTATGTTTATAAAGAGTTAGAAAATGGTTTGTTAAAAAAGCAAGTGGTCAAAAAACGTCCTGGAACGGTTGGTATTTGCGCTGCAATTCAGAATAAATATTCAGTAGATGCGATTCCACATATTTTGTGTGGAGGTTTTACCAAAGAGGACACAGAGAACTTTTTAATCGACTTAGATTTTTTAGGTATTGATAATGTCATGGCTTTACGCGGAGATGCAGTGAAAACAGAAACGTATTTTAAAGCAGAAAAAGAAGGGCATAATTATGCTAGCGAACTAGTCACTCAAATTCAAGAATTAAATCGAGGTAATTATTTAGATGAAGAATTACTTAATTCTTCAGCGACAAATTTCTGTGTCGGTGTGGCAGCTTACCCTGAAAAGCACATGGAAGCGCCAAGTTTAGATAGTGATATTCATTTCTTGAAAAAAAAGATAAGAAATGGTGCTGAGTATATTGTTACACAAATGTTTTTCGATAATCAAAAGTATTTCGACTTTGTTGAAAAATGTAGAAAAGAAAATATTACAGTCCCAATTATTCCGGGATTAAAACCTATCTCAACCAAGAAGCAACTTAATTTAATTCCACATAGGTTTCATGTAGATTTACCAGAAGAACTTATTATTGAAGTAGTTAAATGTAAAGACAATGCACAAGTAAAGCAAATAGGGATTGAATGGTGTATCGAACAATCTAAAGAACTTAAAAAAGCTGGAATTCCAGTATTACATTATTATTCTATGGGGAAAAGTGACAACATAAAAAGCATTGCTTCGCAAGTGTTTTAAGGTTACTTTAATTGCCTATATTTACTGACAATTATGAGAGCAAAACTGTTTCTACTTTTTGTTGGTTTTTCAATTTTTAGCTTTTCTCAAGAGAAAAATACATCTACTTTTTCCAGTATTGATGTTAACTATTTTAAAGGCAATATTGCACTTCATAATGATGGTATTTTACATCTAATTACAGGACATCCAGAAGGTGTCATCATCAGTTGGAATAAAAAAACATTTGGGTTCAATACTTGGGAACAACGCTATAATTACCCAGATTATGGTGTGTCGTTTAGTTATCAAAATTTAAAAAATGAGGTGCTCGGTAATAATTATGCGCTTTATGGTCATTATAATTTCTATTTTCTAAATCGGAATTTAATGGTTCGAATCGGTCAAGGGTTGTCCTACACAACCAATCCTTATGATAAAGAAACAAATCACAAAAACATAGCCTTTGGAACTAAGTTAATGAGTAGTACCTATGCTATGATTAACTATAAAAGAGAGCGTATTTTTGATAATTTCGGATTTCAAGCTGGTTTGTCACTCATTCATTATTCCAATGCCAATGTTAAAGCACCCAATACAAGCATTAACTCCTTAACTCTAAGCGCAGGAGTAACTTATAATTTTGATGACGAAGACCCAGAATATCAATACGATTTGAGTGACGATATAAAGTTTAAGCAACCAATAAAATACAATGTTGTTTTTAGGAGTGGCGTCAATGAAAGTGATGTGCTTGGAAGCGGTCAGTTTCCTTTTTATATTGTCTCTGCTTATGCAGATAAACGTTTGAACAGAAAAAGTGCCATCCAATTTGGAGTAGATGCTTTTTTCTCTAGGTTTTTAAAGGAGTTAATTTATTATGAATCTATTGCTTTTTCAGACAGAAATATTGACCCAGATACAGATTATAAGCGCTTAGGAGTGTTTGTTGGGCATGAGTTGTTTATTAATAAGCTATCCATTGAAGCACAGCTTGGATATTACGCCTATTATCCTCACGATTTTGAAGGTAGAGTGTATCAACGTATAGGTGCTAAACGCTATTTTGGAGATAAGTGGTTTGTTGCAGTTACCTTAAAATCGCATGCTGCAAAGGCTGAAGCTGTTGAACTAGGAATTGGAATAAGATTTTAGATGAAACAATTAATTTACATATTGATATGTTTATTACTGGTTGCTTGCAACAGTGAAGACGCTCTTGATTGTTTTCAAACA
Organism: Gaetbulibacter sp. S0825; assembly: GCF_011777505.1. GTDB lineage: Bacteria > Bacteroidota > Bacteroidia > Flavobacteriales > Flavobacteriaceae > Pontimicrobium. Next base: position 1,077,641 of record NZ_JAATJT010000001.1, read on the forward strand.
GAAGGAGCTATGGTACAAAAAGAAATCACAGTAAATTCTTTTGAAAACATCTTGGTGAATCGTGATATTGAATTAATTATAAAAGAAGGTTTAGAGTACGAAGTAATTGTAGAAACAGGAAAAAACCTTTTAAATGATGTTGAAGCAATAGTGGTTGGGAATGAGTTGCAACTAACAGATAATAACGGTTGTAATTACGTAAGGGGCTATGGCATCACCAAAGTATATGTCATTGCTCCAAATATTAAAGAAATTAGAAACTCTTCGCAATACGAAATATCATCAAACGGGATATTAACCTATCCCGACTTAACACTCATTTCTGAAGATTTTAATGCTCCTGGAAGTTTTACTGTTGGCGATTTTAGATTGCAAGTAAACAATAACAAATTGAGTGTGATATCTAATAATATCTCCTCATTTTATATTTCTGGAAATGTCAATAATTTGTTTGTAGGTTTTTATGCAGGCGCTGGACGTTTTGAAGGCGAGAACTTAGTAGCTCAAGATGTGGATGTATTTCATAGAAGCAGCAACGACATGATTGTAAATCCGCAAGTATCTCTTACAGGAACATTAAATGGTACAGGGAATTTAATTTCGGTAAATCAACCTCCAATGGTTGATGTTGAGGAACTTTATATTGGTGAGCTTATTTTTAATTAGAAGTCTTAATTAAATGGTTTCCATAGTAAAGGATACTTAAGGCGATTAATAGGCAAGGAAACAAACCTGAAAATAACCCAACTTGTAAACCGGTTAAAAACCCTCTCATAAAAAACGCTGCAAGAATATAAAATATAAATCCACTACCAAATTTCAATAGGCGCTCAATATTATTCATTTTTTGAGTCTTGTAAACAATAAAAAACGGAATTAAAAAGCTTAAAAGAAAAGCACAAATCTTACTGTTTAAGTTTGCTCCTGTATCTAAAGTTGAATAACCAAAAATCCCTATTAGAGCAATATTTAAAAGAACAAGAAAAACCCCATTAATTATTAAACTAGCGATTGAAGTTTGTTTGCTAGAGCTATTTTGAAGTTTAAACGTGATAGCATCTAGCTCTAAAGCATTACAAATAAGGTTTAATGTTTGACCACGAGGAGTGTTCTCGTCGTTTTCAATACGTTGTATCGTTCTAAGATTAACTTTACTTAGTTCAGATAATTCTTCTTGGGTTAATTGCTTTGTTTTTCGAGCTTCTTTAATTTTTTCTCCTAATGATTTCATTTAAGTAAATGTTTCTTTAAAATTAAAAAATTAAATAGTTTTTGATAACGGTATTTAAACGACATTTTTACGGCAAAGTGCATTTGTCGTATAGTTTTAACTCGTCAACTCCCTAAACAAACTCTCCAAACTGGCACTTTTTTGGTTTAATTGTAGAATTTTTAAATCGTTATCATGTGCAAAATCAAATACGTAAGAGCGCATATCTTCAGTAGAATCAAAGGTTATTTCATACATAAAGTCATAGAGGTTTTCAATTTTAACAACTTTAGGCATACTCTTTAAAAAAGCTTCTTCAACTCTATAATCAAAAGCTACGACTATCACTTGTTGTGAGCCTTCTCTAAGTTCTTTTAAGGTTTTATCAGCAACAATTTCGCCTTTATTAATAATAATCACACGGTCGCACATAGCTTCAACCTCTTGCATAATATGCGTCGATAAAAACACGGTTTTTTCTTTACCAATGGTTTTAATGAGGTTTCTAATATCTACCAATTGGTTTGGGTCTAATCCTGTGGTTGGCTCATCTAGTATCAATACATCAGGATTGTGCAATAAGGCATTTGCTAATCCAACACGTTGACGATACCCTTTAGAAAGCTGTTCAATGGTTTTATGTGCTTCAGGTGTTAAGCCAGTAAGCTCTATTACTTCCGCAATTCGCTCTTTTGAGACATTGTATATTTTTGCATTAAACGCTAAATATTCTTTTACATACATGTCTAAATACAACGGATTGTGCTCAGGTAAGTAACCAACACTTTGTTGTACTTTTTTGGTTTCGGTAGTGACATCAAAATCGTTGACATTTGCTGTCCCTTTGGTAGCATCAATGTAGGTGGTAAGTATTTTCATCATGGTCGATTTTCCAGCACCATTAGGCCCTAAAAACCCAACGACTTCAGGTTTTTTGACTTCAAAACTTACATTATTAAGTGCTTTTTGGGTTCCATAAACCTTTGTGAGTTGCTCTACTTTTATTGACATGCAAAAAAAATTTAATCAAAAATAAACATTAAATAAACTTTATTTTAGGTAAAACACCTAAAAAAATGCTTTAGTATTTTGATTTTTTAAAATAATAGTTACTTTAGCCCAATCAATTAGGATATAATGACATCAAACTTTGCATATTATAACTGGTTTTATTTCTTTTTTAGCAAAAGAAACGAGACGTTATATGTGTAATTTATAGATATAAATTTAAATGTAAGTCTCGATGAAAATCGGGACTTTTTTTATATATGATTAAATCAGTAGCCATACAAGGAGTAAAAGGATCGAACCATTATATTGTGTCACAACAATATTTTAATAATGGCGTGTCGGTTATGGAATGCTTAACTTTTGATGAGGTTGTAAACAATCTAATTACTAAAAAGTGTGATGCAGCTATTATGGCAATAGAAAACTCGATTGCAGGCTCTATTATTCCAAATTATGCCTTAATTGATGGTCAAAATTTGCATATAGTAGGAGAGCAATATTTAGATATTCAACATAATTTAATGGCACTTTCTGGACAGTCTATTAAAGATATTAAGGAAGTATATTCGCATCCAATGGCTTTACTACAGTGTAAAGAATTTTTTAAGAAACATCCTCATATAAAATTGGTTGAAGATAAAGATACAGCCGAAGTTGCACAGCGTATTCAGAAGGGTCAATTAAAAAATATTGGAGCTATCGCCACCGAAATGGCAGCCGATATTTTTGAAGTTGAAATTCTAGCTAAGAGCATTCAAACCATAAAGCACAACGAAACGCGATTTGTTATTGTAAAACGCACAAATTCTGAAATACCAGAAAATCAAATAAATAAAGCATCTTTGAAGTTTGAGTTAGACCATAAACGAGGTAGTTTAGCAACTATTTTAAATGTAATGAGTGATTGTAAACTGAATTTAACTAAGATACAGTCATTACCTAAAATAGAAACACCTTGGAAGTATGCATTTTTTGTGGATGTTACTTTTGATGAATATGAAGATTACACAAAAGCGAAATCAATTATGAATATTATGGCACAAGATTTTAAAGTGCTTGGAGAATATACAAATGCAAAGTTATGATTGAAGGAGCCAAGAGATTGCATACAGTTGAAGAATACTATTTCTCCAAAAAATTGCGAGAAGTAAACATGCTAAAAGCAGCAGGGAAACCAATTATTAATTTAGGAATTGGAAGTCCAGATTTGCAACCACCTCAAAAAGTGATAACAGCTATTACTGAAGGTTTGCAAGATGCAAATGCTCATAAATACCAGAGTTATCAAGGATTACCTGAGCTTCGAGAAGCTATGGCTGGGTTTTACCGAGAGCAGTTTCAGGTGCATTTAAGTCCAATGACAGAGATTTTACCTTTAATGGGAAGTAAGGAAGGTATCATGCTTATTTCAATGGCTTACCTAAATGAAGGCGATGAGGTGTTAATTCCTAATCCTGGATATCCAACCTATCAATCTGTTACTAAATTATTAGGCGCTAAACCTGTCTTTTATGAGTTAGATGAGGCCAATAATTGGATGCCTAATATTATGGCTTTAGAAAAGCAGGATTTAAGTAAAGTTAAACTAATGTGGATAAGTTATCCGCATATGCCAACAGGTGCACAAGCTAATTATAAGGTATTTGAAAAATTAATAGATTTTGCAAAAAGAAATAATATACTACTTGTAAATGATAACCCATACAGCTTCATTTTAACAGATGCTCCTAGAAGTATCTTAAAAGTTAACGGTGCAAAAGAGGTTTGCATTGAGTTAAATTCGCTTAGTAAAACATTTAATATGGCTGGATGGCGCGTAGGAATGGTGTTAGGGGATGGTAAGCATATCAATAACATATTAAAAGTGAAAAGTAATATGGATTCTGGTATGTTTTACGGAATCCAAAAAGGAGCTATTGAAGCATTACGTTGCTCAAAATTATGGTATTTAAGTTTAAATAGTGTGTATGAACAACGTCGAGCATTGGTATGGAAATTGGCTGAGGCTTTAAACTGTACTTATGATAAGAATGCTTCGGGATTATTTGTTTGGGCAAAGTTGCCGCCTTACGCTAAGGCAGAAGAATTTATAGATGTGTTATTAAAAAACAATCACTTATTTGTAGCTCCAGGAACCATTTTTGGAAGTCAGGGAGAAGGTTACATTCGATTTTCTTTATGCGCATCAACTGAAGATATACAAGAAGCAATAACTAGAGTATTATGAAAAACATATATATCATAGGAGTTGGATTAATAGGCGGAAGTTTAGCATTAGATATTAAAAAACTAGATGCAACAACTACTATTTATGGAATCGATAAGAGTGATGAGCATTTAGATATTGCTTTAGAGAATGGTATTATAGACCGCAAAGCAACTATTGAAGATATTAAAAATGCAGATTTAGTAATTGTGGCCATTCCTGTAGATGTAACAGTTAGAGAATTGCCAAAGTTGTTAGACATGGTTTCTGATAACACTTTAATTGTGGATGTTGGTTCAACTAAAGAAGATATTTGTTCAGCAGTAGAAAATCATCCTAAGCGTAGAAATTTCTTGGCAATGCATCCAATAGCTGGAACAGAATTTTCTGGCCCAAATGCTGCTCTATTAGGCTTGTATAATGGTAAGACTAATATTATTTGTGAAGTAGAGGAAACTGCTTTTAAGCTTCAAGAAAAAGCACTAAAACTGTTTTCAGGTATTGGTATGCGAATACGCTATATGAAACCAAAAGCACATGATAAGCATATAGCTTATATGTCCCATTTATCGCATATTAGTTCATTTATGCTGGGAAAAACAGTTATTGACAAAGAAAAAAATGAACGCGATATTTTCGATATGGCAGGTAGTGGATTTGAATCAACAGTAAGACTAGCAAAAAGTTCACCAGAAATGTGGACACCAATTTTCGAACAAAATAAAACTAATGTTATTGAAACATTAGAAGAATACATCAATAATCTAACGCAATTTAAAGAATTAATGCAGCGTGATGATTTTGAAGCTATTTACAACGAAATGAAAAATACGAATTACATAAAACAAATTCTTAACGGAATTGCTTAAAAACAAGTTATGGAAAACAAAAAAGAACTTAGAACATGGTTAGATAATTTTGGATTAGACCACCCATTAGTAATAGCTGGACCATGTAGCGCAGAAACTGAAGAACAAGTACTAACTATTGCGCACCAATTAAAAGATAGCGATGCTACAGTATTACGTGCAGGAATTTGGAAACCTAGAACACGACCAGGGAATTTTGAGGGTGTTGGTGCTTTAGGGTTAAAATGGTTGCAAAAAGCAAAGGAAGAAACAGGATTGCTTACTGCTACTGAGGTTGCAAATGCAAATCATGTAGATTTAGCATTGCAACACGATATTGATGTTTTATGGATTGGTGCACGTTCTACCGTAAGCCCATTTATCGTTCAAGAAATTGCTGAAGCACTTAAAGGTACCGATAAGCCAGTATTAATTAAGAATCCAGTAAATCCTGATTTAGCACTTTGGCTTGGAGCAGTGGAACGGTTTTATACTGCTGATGTTAAGAACCTTGGAGTTATTCACAGAGGATTTTCTACTTACGAAAAAACAAGATATCGTAATAATCCAGAGTGGCAATTACCAATCGATTTACAAAATAGATTCCCAGATTTACCATTAATATTAGACCCGTCTCACATTGCAGGTAAACGCGATATTATTTTCGATTTATGCCAGACAGGATTAGATTTGAATTTTGATGGATTAATGGTGGAAACTCACCATAACCCTGATAAAGCATGGAGTGATGCTGCACAGCAAATTACACCAGGAGAATTAATACAGTATATGGACGATCTTAAAATTAGAAAAGAAACATCTGCTGAAGCCGAATTTAATAACAAGATAAACACTTTGCGTACTCAAATAGATGTGATTGATCATCAATTAATTGAAGTGCTTGGGAAGCGAATGAAAGTGTCTGATGGAATAGGAGAACTTAAAAAAGCAAATAACGTTGCGGTATTGCAGTCTAAACGTTGGAACGAGATTTTAGGAAAAATGATTTTAGAAGGTGAACAACATAAATTAAGCGAAGAGTTTGTGTTAAGAATGTTTAAAGCCATCCACCAAGAATCTATTAACCATCAAGAAAAGATATTCAAGCAATCTTAAATATAAATAATGAGATAAAAAACTGCTTTCGAGCAGTTTTTTGTTTTTTAAACACTTTCACTCACTCAAAAGAAGACTTCACTCATTTGTCTTTTTTTTAACTTTCTCTTTGATTTAGTTTTGATGTCTAATCAAACTTTAACAAGATGAAAAATATAATACTCTTAATAGTTGTAATTCAACTTCCAATAAATATTAAAGCCCAAATTAACTTTACGGGAACTATTAAAGATAATTATGCAGTTCTAGCGGATGCAAGTATATTTAACGAAAGAACTCATGTAGGAACAATTTCAGATACTAAAGGTAATTTTAGTATAGAAGCGAAAAAGAATGATACACTTTCAATTTCTTATGTTGGGTATAAAAGAATTAGTTTAATCTTATCTAATTTTAAACATCAAGATATAACATTAGAAGTTGATAATGCTTTAGAAGCTATTTTAGTTGTAGCACAACCTATGAATACCACAACTCATACGATCAAATGTAATTTAGTGAAATGTGAAGTTTTTTGCTGGGTTAAAGGTGTTAAAATAGAACACCTAAATGGTCAAGTAGAAGAAAACTTGAACGTTCTTTATCCAAATCCATCTAAGACAGGTGATTTTAAACTTGAAATAGATATACCATTTACTCATTTTGAAGTAGAAGTATATACAATTACTGGTCAACTTGTTTTAAGTAGGAGGGTAAGTTATTTTAGTAAGCGAATAGACATCGATTTATCAAGTCATCCTAAAGGAATCTACATTATTAATTACTTAATTGATGGAAAAAGACAAACCCCAAAGAAAGCGATAATTGGATAAGTTTAAATAAAAAAGGGCGCCAACGGCGCCATTTTTATGTTTATATAAATCGAAAATTATTGAACGGAAAAATCAAAAACAGATTGATTAGATCGTCCTTGAGGTACTTGTCCTTGATATAGAAAAGCATATTCTCCAGCTTCTAAATTATCTATAGTCACTTTAAATTTATTTGACTCTATTTCTTCAATATTAAAAGGTATTGCATATTTTGGGTCAATACCAGATTGACTAGATACCCAACTCTTCTTTCCAATAATTACTTCTCTAGTATTTTTACGCTCTTTTACAGTTAATTTCACTAATACAAACTCATTTGGAGAGCTAGCAGTTCTAAACCACCAGTTTAAAATACCAGCAGAATTTCCTTGCGTAGTCTGTAAATTATCCACTTCGGTAACCGATGGGTCAAAAACAAAAGTAAACTCAAGAGGTCTTGGTAAAACATTGTTTGATCTAATTTTAGGAAGTACAGCTCTTTTTTTGGAGTTTATAAATCCAGAAACTAATTTTTGTGCAGCAGAGTTTGAATTTGAACCAGAAAAAACCGATGGAGGCAAATGTTTTTGTTCGCCATTAACAGCATAATAGATACCTGTACGAGACTTAGTGTTATGCTTAGATTTTTTCATAATCAAGCTAATAATGTCTGAAGAAACGTTGGCTTTTTTTAGTTTGCTGAGTTCGGCAATAGAAGTTTCAAATTTTACATCCGAAGTGTTTATTTTGTCAATAATGATATCATCGCTAAACCCCAATTCTACCATTTGAATAACCGTTTCGTTAGTAATAGTTTCTTGAGCAAACGTATATGCTGATAGGGTAAAACATATTAAAAATAAAGAGTATTTGATTTTTTTCATTTAATTCTAAGTTAATGGATTAATAGTGTTAAATATAATAAATTTAAAATCAATGCATTAAGTGTTCACATTTCAAATTTTAAAAGCTGCATTAACTATTCTTTATCTCTTTTAAAAATATATCTGGTAATAAAAATACCGTTACCATCACCTTTTCCTGAGTCGCTTTCAACAGCACTTGTTACAAAAGCCAATTCCCAGCCTTCGCTAATCATTGTATTGATTTTAGAAGATATTACAGCGTCGTTTGCAGCAATATTTTGAAAACGAATGCCTCCTAAATTAAAAAAGTTCAGCAATTTAGTCTCTTCAAAATCTTTAACACGTATCTCATTTCTTTTAGATTTGTTTCTAGTGTTGTCTTCTTCGGTTTGTTCCGATGTAAATTCTTTGTAATCTCTATTTTCATCTGTCGAAATAATTCTAGACCTACCTAAACCACCAGGAACTATAGACTCTACACTTGTAATTACTTTATATTCTACTTGTGCATTAATTTCGATGCAAACAAAAAATAAAAGGGCTATTAATACTGAAATTTTTCTCATGTTTTTGAGTTTTTTAATTTATGTTTCTAAGATAAGACTTTCTTTATATAAAATTGTTACTTTGTAATTCAGTTTAATATAATTAATGACAGGACTCGTTTATAAATCTACAGGCAGTTGGTACACCGTTAAAGCACTTAATGGTAAGTTTCACGAATGTCGAATTAAAGGGAAATTTAGATTAAAAGGGATTAAAAGTACTAATCCAATTGCCGTTGGCGATTATGTAGAATTCGAATTGGAAACAAAGAATAACGAAGAAACAGGAATCATTAATCGTATTCAAGACCGAAAAAATTATATTGTTAGGAAGTCAGTAAACTTATCCAAACAAACTCATATAATTGCTAGTAATATTGACCAAGTTTTTCTTTTAGTTACAATCAATAACCCACCGACTTTCACGAGTTTTATTGATAGATTTTTAATAACGGCTGAGGCATACTCAATTAAAACAGTATTATTGTTTAATAAAATTGATACCTATGATGAAGATACGCTGCTAGAAGTGAAATTATTAGCAGCATTATATAGGAAAATTGGGTATGAATGTATTGGTATTTCGGCTAAAACAGGCAAAAATATAGATAAGGTCAAGACACTAATGAAAGATAAAGTAAGTATGTTTACGGGTCATTCAGGAGTTGGAAAATCTACTTTAATTAATACTATAGAGCCTGGGTTGGATTTAAAAACTAAGGAAATATCCGAACAACATCGACAAGGACAGCATACTACAACATTTGCCGAAATGTTTGATTTAAGCTTTGGCGCTAAAATTATAGACACTCCAGGAATAAAAGGATTTGGTGTGGTTGATATGGATAAAGAAGAAGTTGGTGACTATTTCCCTGAGTTTTTTCAACTTAAACAACACTGTAAATTTAATAACTGTTTGCATTTAAAAGAGCCTAAATGCGCAGTAAAAAAAGCTTTAGAAAATGGCGATATTGCTTTTTCAAGATATAGAAGTTATTTACAGATTCTAGAAGGAGAAGATGAGCATTTTAGAACCGATAATTTTGATAACGAGTAAATGAAAGTAGTCATACAACGTGTTACCAAAGCAAGTGTCACCATTGATGGAATAAAAATCGCCTCTATAAATGATGGTTTATTAGTGTTGCTGGGAATTATAAATGAAGATACTCAAGAGGATGTTTCCTGGTTAAGTAATAAAATAGCCAATCTTCGCATTTTTGGAGATGACGGAGGTGTTATGAATAAGTCAGTTATTGATGTAAAAGGAGATGCTATTGTAGTAAGTCAATTTACACTCCATGCAAATACAAAAAAAGGCAACAGACCAAGTTACATTAAAGCGGCAAAGCCAGATGTGGCTATTCCGTTATATGAGCAATTCGTCTCTCAGTTAGAAGCCGATTTAGGCAGAAAAGTACAAACTGGCGAGTTTGGAGCCGATATGAAAGTAGAATTACTCAACGATGGTCCAGTAACCATAATTATAGACACCAAACAAAAAGGCTAATGGCATCCGTTTTTGGTCATAGCATTATTGGTGTAACCTTAGTTAAATTATTTGCATCAAAACAAACTAGATTATTATTGCTCTTGGCAATACTATCTACAATACTTCCAGATTTAGATGTAATTGCCTTTAATTTTGACATTCCTTATTCACACCCTTTTGGACATCGTGGTTTTACACATTCAATTTTATTTGCTGTTGTTTGGTCGTTATTACTCATGTGGTTTTTTGGGAAAAAAGATAAAATTGTTTGGTTTATAGTTATTTTTTTATCAACTATCTCTCATGGGGTTTTAGATGCAATGACTTCTGGAGGGAAAGGAATAGGTTTCTTTATTCCATTTAATAACGATCGGTTTTTCTTTCCATTTAGAGAGATTAAAGTGTCGCCAATTGGTATAGAAAAGTTCTTTTCGGAATGGGGTATGCAAGTGATTATTAGTGAATTAAAGTATATTTTCATTCCTTGTTTTATTATGCTTTTAGTGAGTTTTTTCTTTAAAAGACAAAAAAAATTCTATTTTAGCAAATATGATTAATGTCATATAATAAGTCCCCTAAGACTGCGTAATTAGACATTTGATAAATCTACTTTATATGAACTACAAAAATATAGTAGGCATAATTCTATTGCTTACTACCTTAAATGTTATGTCACAGAGCGGAACTTACGCTGTGTTCGAAATTCCTGAAGAACTTAAAAAGAATGCTAATGCTGTTGTTAGACTTAGCAATTTAGATATAGTAATAGAGAGAAAAAACAAGATGACTCTTACCTACACAAGAGTGGTTACAGTATTAAACGAAAGAGGGAATAAATTTGTTGAAGCTTACGCAGGATATGATAATCAACTTAAAATTCGAAAAATTGAAGCTCATGTTTACGATGAGTATGGAGAAGAAATTAAAAAAATTAAGAAAAGAGATTTTATTGACCAAAGTGCTGTAGATGGTGGTACTTTGTATTCAGATTCAAGAGTGTTGTATATGCCTTATATGCCCACGACATACCCTTACACAGTTTTTTTTACTTACGAAATGGAAACCCAAAACACAGCTTTCATACCTTCATGGAGACCAATTACGGGGTATTATGTAAGCACAGAAAAGGATAGTTACACTCTTAAAGATTTAGCCAATTTAGGAATTAGATATAAAACGAAGAACTTTGAAGAGTATGATATTGAAGTAAAAAATAACGATAAATCATTAGCGTTTAATTTATCTAATATTCAAGCAAAAAAACCTGAGCAATTAAGTCCAGTATTGTCAAAAATGACACCTCATGGAATGATTGCTGTAAATCAATTTCATTATTACGGAGCTGATGGCTATGCAAGTAATTGGAAAGAGTTTGGTGACTGGGTATTTAATGCCTTATTAAAAGGAAGAAATACCGTAAGCAATGCAACACAAGATAAGATTACACAATTGGTCAAGGGAATTGATAATCCGTTAGAAAGAGCTCAAAAAGTGTATGAATACGTTCAGAATAACACAAGATATATTAGTGTGCAGGTTGGTATTGGCGGCGTACAACCAATTCCTGCAAGTGAAGTAGATAGACTCAAATATGGAGACTGTAAGGGGTTAACAAACTATACGCAAGCTTTATTGACTGTTGCTAATGTGCCTTCCTATTATTCGGTAGTGCAAGCTGGCGATGAGATTGTAGATTTTGACCCAGAGTTTGCCACTTTAGAACAAGGAAACCATATTATTTTGGCCATCCCAAATGGAGATGAGTTAACATGGATTGATTGCACAACACAAGTGCACCCATTTGGGTTTATAGGTGATTTTACAGATAATAGAAATGTACTATTAGTTAAAGAAGGCGGAAGTGAAATAGTAAAAACTACTTTTTATCCTGACAACCAAAACACACAAAACACTAATGCTAAAATTAAATTAGAGTCTAACGGAAACTTTTCTTCGGATGTAGAAATTAATACTCAAGGAATTCAGTATGATTCAAGATTTCGTATTGAAAGTCTTTCAAATAAAGATTTAATGAGTTACTACAAAAATCTTTGGGGTAGCATTAACGATTTAAATGTTAGCAGTTACAAATTTAGTAATGATAAAGATTTAGTCAAGTTTACCGAAGAACTACAAGTAAATGCAAAAGGGTATGCGACCATAAATAATGAGAGTATCATTTTTTCTCCTAATGTGTTTAATAAAAATACGTTTGTTCCAGATAGGTACAGAAATAGGCAATTCAACATGGAAATTCAACGAGGATATTTAGATGTTGATGAATTTGAAATTGAAATTCCTGAAAATTATGTGGTTGAAGGATTGCCAGAACATGTAACCATCAACAATAAATTTGGAGAATATGCCATTGAGTTTTCTGTTAATGAGAGCAATATAGTTTATAAGAGAAAGCTTCTTATTAAGAAAGGAGAATATAGCAAAGAAGATTACAACCTATATAGAGACTTTAGAAGAAAAGTATCTAAACTAGACAAATCTATTATTGTATTAAAATCAAAATAATTAGTCATGATTAAAAAAATTAGCCTAATAATACTGTTAATCTCTGTAAGCTTTTTATCAGCACAAGAGATGGAGTTTGGAGAAGTAACTAAAGAAGAACTTTTAGAAACAAAATGTCCAATTGATAGTTCAGCGAATGCCATGGTCATTTATAAATATAGAAACACATATTTTGATGTTAATATTAGTGGAGGAGGACAGACAGTTACTGAAATTTATCAAAAAATTAAAATCTATAACAAAGAAGGGTTTGAAAATGCAACAAGACAAATACGTTTATTTGAAAGCAAAAGTGCAAGAGAAGTATTAAGCAAACTTAAAGCGGTAACTTATAATCTTGAAGGCGACAAAATTGTTGAAACAAAACTAGAAAAAAATCAAATTTTCGAAAATGAACAAAGCTACAATATCACAGAGACTAAATTTACGATGCCTAAAGTAAAGGAAGGGTCTGTAATAGAATTTAAATATAGAGTAACCTCACCTTTTTATTGGGCTATTGATGAGTTTCGTTTCCAAAGCCATATTCCAATAAAAAAGATTGAAGCACGAATTAAAACTCCTGAAAGCTTTGTGTTTAAACCAACGTTTAAAGGTTATATTAGTTTTTACCCAAAAAGAGAATCTTACATAGGTTCTGGCCTTGGAGGTGAAAGTATGGTTGTAGATGTTTATAATTTAGATAATGTCCCAGCTTTAAAAGAAGAGTTATATGTAGATAATATAGATAATTATACAGCTGGAGTAAATTACGAATTAGCTTCAGTTGAGGTGTCGCTTGGTGTTACTCGCGATTTTGCAAAAACTTGGGGCGATGTTGCTAAATCCATTGGAAGCTCAGATGATTATAAAAAAGAATTAGATAAAACAAGAACATTTGATAAAATATTAGACCCCATTTTAGCCGATGCAAGCAGTAAAGAGGAAAAGATGAAGCTCATTTTTAAGTATGTTAAGGATAATATTAAATGGAATGGTAGAGATGGCATATACTTTCAAAAGGGAATTAAAAAAAGCTTAAAAGAAAAAGAAGGAAATGCTGGCGATATAAATTTAGCATTAGTGGCAATGTTAAGGTATGCAGATATTGATGCTAACCCTTTAGTAATTAGTACAAAGGATAATCAGATACCATACTTTCCAACTTTAGAAAAACTAAACTATGTAGTTGCCTATGCAGAGATAAACGAAAAACAGTATTTCCTAGATGCAACACAAGAGTTTAGCGATATTAACTTATTGCCATTGAGGGATTATAATTGGGATGGAATCTTTATAGATAACCCTAATAAAATATGGAAAAAGGTAAGCCTTCTTAGCCCTAAACAAGCAATAACACAATATCAAATAGATGCTAAATTAGCCGAAGATGGTGTAGTGGAAGGAGACTTTAAATCACGCTTATCTGGTCATCAAGCATACCTATTTAGAGAAGAAATAAAAGACCAAGATATGGATGCTTTTATAACAAGCAGAGAGGATGATTTTAATGATATAGAAATCTCTAATTACGAAACTAAAAACACAGATGCCTATGAGGGTAATGTTAATGAGTCTTTTAGCTTTTATCAAGAAAACGGAGCAGAAGTTTTAAGTGATAAAATTTATTTTCAACCATTGATGTTTATGAGAATGAACGAAAATCCGTTTAAGCTAGACAAAAGAGAATATCCAATCGATTTTGGATTTCCATTTAAAGATATGTACATTGTAAATGTTGATATTCCCGAAGGTTATGAGTTAGAATCAGACTTAACACCACTTATGCTTCGATCTCCAGATGGAAACATAGAGTTTAAATATACTGTTTCTGTAATGAATAATAAATTAAGATTATCGGCAGTTTTTGATATTAAAGAAGCCAAACATGCTGCTGAAACTTATTTAATACTTAAAGAGATTTTCAAACAAGCAATTTCTAAACAAGCAGAACAAATAGTACTTAAAAAAATATAATCATGAACATCCAAAACGCACAAAAAGAAGTAGATAATTGGATTAAAAACCATGGTGTTCGCTATTTTAATGAGCTAACCAATATGGCACAATTAACCGAGGAGGTTGGTGAAGTAGCACGTATTATTGCTAGGCGTTATGGTGAACAAAGCGAAAAAGAAAGCGACAAAAACAAAGATTTAGGTGAGGAGTTAGCCGATGTCATGTTTGTAGTACTGTGTTTAGCGAATCAAACTGGTGTTAATCTTCAAGAAGCGTTTAATAAAAAATTAGATTTAAAAGCGAAAAGAGACCATGATAGGCATCATAATAACGAAAAGTTAAAGTAACTTTGCTAAACTCTTAAATGAGTTGTTGTTATGAATATTACCCTTCAAAAATCTAAAATTGCTAAAGCATCCATTGTTAAAATTACTGGTTCTAAAAGTGAGTCTAATCGGTTGTTGTTGTTGCAAGCATTATATCCAAATATTGAGATATCGAATGTGTCAAATTCCGACGATTCTAAACTCATGCAAAAAGCATTAAGCAAAGACTCTAGCATTATAGACATTCATCATGCAGGAACTGCAATGCGATTCTTAACAGCCTATTTTTCATTACAAGAAGGTAGAGACATTACACTAACAGGTTCGTCCAGAATGCAAGAGCGACCTATAAAAATTCTTGTTGATGCACTTAGGGATTTAGGAGCGGATATATCATATTTAAAAAACGAAGGCTATCCACCACTTAAAATTAAAGGGCACACATTAAAAAAACATCAAGTCACTTTGGCTGCAAATGTTAGTAGTCAATATATATCTGCTTTATTGCTTATAGCACCTCGATTAAAAAAAGGACTAGAGCTTACTTTAAAAGGCAAAATTACGTCTGTACCTTATATAAAAATGACACTCAATTTATTAGAGCAAATTGGCGTAATCACAAGTTTTGAAGACAATAAGATAATAGTTAAGCAAAATAATGAAGTTGCTGCTAAAAAAATAGTTGTTGAATCCGATTGGTCATCAGCATCGTATTTTTACAGTATTGTTGCTTTATGCAATGTTGGAACTAAAATAGAATTAGCTTCATACAAGCCAAACAGTTTACAAGGCGATTCTGTACTAAGTACTATTTATAAGGATTTTGGCGTGGAAACTGTTTTTAACAACACATCTATTACCTTAACTAAAGTAGATAGTAAGTTAAATCATGTGTCTTATAATCTTGCAAATGCGCCAGACATTGCGCAAACCATTGCAGTAACTTGCTTAGGTTTAGGAGTAGGCTGTCATTTAACAGGATTACATACACTAAAAATAAAGGAAACAGATAGGCTAGTAGCTCTAAAAACCGAAATCGAAAAATTTGGAACACAAGTAGAAATTTCTAATGATAGTTTAACTGTTTCAAAAATCAATCCTTTGGTAAGCAAAGTAGATGTCGAAACCTATCACGACCATAGAATGGCAATGGCTTTTGCGCCACTAGCTATTAAAACAACATTTAATATTCTTGAAGGCAATGTAGTCACGAAATCCTATCCAGACTTTTGGAATGATTTAAAAAATATTGGGTTTAACTTCACCGAATTTTAAAATAAAGGCTCAAATACTTGACAACCCCTATTTTGAGATTGTATATTTGCACCTCTCAAAAAAATAAATAATACATGAAATTATCACATTTCCATTTTGATCTTCCAGAAGAATTATTAGCCGAATACCCTTCAGAACATCGTGACGAAGCAAGATTAATGGTGCTTAATCGTAAAGATCAAACTATAGAGCATAAACTTTTTAAAGATCTTATCGATTATTTTGAAGAAGATGACGTTATGGTATTGAACAATACCAAAGTGTTTCCTGCAAGATTATTTGGTAATAAAGAAAAAACGGGAGCTAGAATAGAGGTGTTTTTATTAAGGGAATTAAATCCTGAACAACGCTTATGGGATGTATTGGTAGATCCAGCCAGAAAAATACGTATTGGTAATAAACTGTATTTTGGTGAGGATGAAACTTTGGTAGCTGAAGTTATAGATAACACAACATCAAGAGGTAGAACATTACGTTTCTTATATGATGGATCTTATAGTGAATTTAGAAGAAAACTAACAGCGCTTGGGCAAACACCATTACCAAAGTACATCAAAAGAGATGTTGAGCCAGAAGATGAAGAACGTTACCAAACTATTTTTGCTAAAAACGAAGGCGCTGTAGCGGCTCCAACTGCTGGGTTACACTTCTCGAAGCACTTGTTAAAACGTTTAGAAATTAAAGGTATAAATTTCGCCGAAGTAACTTTACATGTTGGTTTAGGAACCTTCAATCCAGTAGAGGTTGAAGATTTATCTAAGCACAAAATGGATAGTGAAGAAATCATAATTAATAAAATTGCTAGCGATACAATTAATTCTGCATTAAAAGAAAAAAGACGTATCTGCGCCATTGGTACCACAGCAATGAGAACTATTGAAAGTTCGGTGTCATCTAGTGGTACATTAAATGAGTATGAAGGGTGGACTAATAAATTTATTTTCCCTCCTTACGAATTTAGTATTGCTAATAGTATGGTAACCAATTTCCATACACCTAAGTCCACTTTATTAATGATGGTTTCTGCGTTTGCAGGACACGATTTTATAAAGCGTGCTTATCAAGAAGCTATAAAAGAAGGCTATAAATTTTATAGTTATGGCGACGCCATGTTAATCATATAAATTTAAAATGAGCCTCGTTTTTCGAGGCTTTTTTCTACAATGACACAAACTAAGAAAGACATACGTGCATTAACAAAAGACGAGCTCAGATCCTTCTTTGTAGATCAAGGGGACAAGGCATTTAGAGGTAATCAAGTGTACGAATGGCTTTGGCAAAAATCGGCTCATAGTTTTGATGATATGACGAGTATCTCAAAACAAACCAGACAAATGCTTGATGATAATTTTGTCATCAATCATATTAAAGTCGATAGTATGCAACGAAGTAGTGATGGTACTATTAAAAATGCTGTGCGATTGCATGATGGCTTAATTGTAGAATCTGTATTAATCCCAACAAAAACTAGAACAACAGCCTGTGTGTCTAGTCAAGTTGGCTGTAGTTTAGATTGCAAATTTTGTGCGACTGCACGTTTAAAACGTATGCGAAATTTAAATCCAGACGAAATTTACGATCAAGTAGTAGCTATCGATAAAGAAAGTAAATTATATCACAACAGGCCACTATCAAATATTGTATTTATGGGGATGGGAGAGCCTCTCATGAATTATAATAATGTACTTAAAGCGATAGATAAAATAACGTCACCTGAAGGTTTAGGGATGTCTCCAAAGCGTATTGTGGTGTCCACCTCAGGAGTTCCAAAGATGATTAAAAAAATGGCAGATGATGAGGTGAAGTTTAAATTAGCTGTGTCTTTGCATTCTGCAAGGGATTCAGTACGTACCTCTATTATGCCGTTTAATGCCACATTTCCATTGGCCGATTTACGAGAAGCATTAGAATATTGGTATACAAAAACTAAGAACCCAATTACCTACGAATATGTTGTTTGGCAAGGAATTAATGATAAAAAGGAAGATGTAGATGCTTTGATTAAGTTCTGCAAATTTGCACCGAGTAAAGTAAACCTTATTGAATATAACCCTATTGATGATGGCGATTTTAAACAAGCAGATAACGAAGCCATCAATATGTATGTATCGATGTTAGAAAGAAATAGAATTACCGTAACTGTAAGACGTTCACGAGGTAAAGATATTGATGCCGCTTGTGGTCAATTAGCAAATAAATCTTGATTATATTTGACTAAATCTTAGCATAACTAGGTTAATGAAAATAGTAGAGCAGATAAAACAACCAATAGATTATGAAATGGAACTGTTTGAGCAAAAGTTCCGATTGTCTATGTCAAGTAAAGTTGCGCTACTTAATAGAATCACACATTATATAGTTAATAGAAAAGGGAAGCAAATGCGACCTATGTTTGTGTTTCTAGTTTCTAAAATGGTTAGTAATGGCGAAGTAAGCGAACGCACTTATAGAGGTGCCTCGGTTATTGAATTGATTCATACGGCTACCTTAGTACATGACGATGTCGTAGATGATAGTAATAGACGACGAGGATTCTTTTCTGTTAATGCGCTCTGGAAAAATAAAATAGCCGTTTTAATTGGCGATTATCTGTTGTCAAAAGGATTATTGCTATCCATAGATAATAACGATTTTGATTTGCTTAAAATTATTTCGGTAGCTGTTCGTGAAATGAGCGAAGGCGAATTATTACAAATTGAAAAAGCAAGAAAACTTGATATTACCGAAGATGTGTATTACGAAATTATTCGCCAAAAAACAGCAACACTTATTGCTGCTTGTTGTAGCTTAGGTGCAGCATCAGTAAAACCAAATTCTCCTGAAGTGGATACCATGCACAAGTTTGGAGAACTTATAGGAATGGCATTTCAAATAAAAGACGATTTGTTTGATTATGGCAATACTAAAATAGGCAAGCCAACAGGAATTGATATCAAGGAGCAAAAAATGACCTTACCATTAATTCATGTACTGAATAATTGTTCTAAAAAAGACCGCGATTGGCTTATTAACTCCATTAAAAATCATAATAAGGATACCAAGCGTGTTAAAGAAGTCATTGCTTTTGTAAAAGCTAATGGAGGTTTAGACTATGCGGTAACTAAGATGAAACAATTTCAAGAAGAAGCCTTACAGTTATTGCAAAACTATCCAGACTCACCTTATAAAAATTCGTTAGAACTTATGGTGAATTATGTGATAGATAGGAAGAAATAGTCTACTTTAATATTTGTGCAGCTTCCCAAACAAATTCTTTAGGAAACTCACCAAAGTAGCTTATATAATCACCTTTACCGGAAATAACCACAAAACTTTTACAAGGATAATGGTGTTTAAAAAACAGTTGTTCAATAAATTGGTTGGGGTCCTGTTTCCAATCTAGCAAACCATAATAATCTTCTATATCTTTTGAATCTTTATAAACATATAGAGGTTTAATTTGAGCTACCTGCTCTAAGCCATCTTCAAGTTGTTCGTGCCAATTTTTAATCCATTCTTTATTTGTTGTACCACTATTATTGCAATCGTCTTCTCCTGGATAAAAGATAATAGCAATAGGTTTACTTGTGTCTAATTTGGTGTTTAAACCAACTTCTAGTGTTTCAATAAACTTTGACACATTCTTAAGTGTACCTCGTTTTTCTCTAGTTGTTAGCTTGAGTGTAGTAGAATCTATTGTAATGGGTAAATACTTTCGAGTTTGCCTCTTTTTATTAAACGCTTTCTTGCTTATTTCTATAGTATTTTCATCAAAATAGCTGTAGTCTTTTGTAGATGAACAAGAGAAGATAAATATGCTAAGAAGCAAGAATTTAAGTAGGATTCTCATTTTTAAAATGAAAGGTTCGTTTAATGCGATGATATGCAACGTTTCAATGTTTTATATCAGTCGTTAAACGAAGTTAGTAGTTTTTTCTCACAAAATCAATGTTTTACGACAATCAATACTTTGTCTAAATTGCAGTCTCAAAAAATATTTTTTAATCGCATACAACCATTTGCATCATTATTGCGTCTATATAAATAGAAGATTAAAATGAATCCATTGAAAGTCATTCAACTTTATAAAAATGAAGCTCAGCTTATAAAAAAAGCGAGTCGAAATAATAGAGAAGCGCAACATGTGTTGTACGAATGGCATGCACCAAAAATGTTAAGCGTATGTCGTTATTACATAAGCGATTTACAACACGCTGAAGAGGTGATGCTTAATGGATTTTTTAAAGTATTTACAAAGCTGAAAAGCTTTAACAGTAATGGAAGTTTTGAAGGATGGATACGACGTATTATGGTTAACGAGGCCATTTCGTTTTTACGCTCAAAAAAGCAATTAGAGTTTAGTGCAGACGACACGGTGTTTCCAGAAACAGCAACAAATAATATTAAAACAGAGATTGATGTTGCCGAGATTCAGCAACTCATAGATAATCTTCCTGAAGGTTACCGAATGGTATTTGTAATGTATGCCATTGAAGGATATAAACATAGCGAAATAGCAACGATGCTTGGTATTAACGAAGGCACTTCTAAATCGCAATTATTTAAAGCAAGACAGCTTTTACAACAACAATTAGCAAAACTTAATAACCTTACCCATGGCACCAATGAAATATGAAGATCAGCTAAAAGATAAATTGGAGCAACGTACCATACAACCTAGCTCTGTTGCGTGGCAAAAGTTAAATGATAAACTTGATGCCAACAAATCTAAAAAGAATAACAAAGGCTTTTGGTATTTAGGTATTGCAGCGAGTATCGTTGGTATCTTATTAATAACAAATGTATTTGATAATAGTAATACAAATATTGTTGAGCCAACTATAGTTGATACAGATAAAACAAGCTCAGAATCAATTAATAATAAGGTGCAAGAGGACATTCCTACTAAAGAAAAAGAAATATTTTCTAATGAAACTAAAGTTTTAGCTTCTGAAAATGATAAGACAGAAACTCCTAAAAAACAAACAACAAATAAATCTCAGTTAAAACAAAAAATAATTAAAGAGCAGCTTAAGTTAATTCCAAGTAAAACCGAAGAACCAATTGTTGCCAGTAATATTAAAGAAGAAAACAAAGAAACAGTCCCTAAAAAACTAAGCTTTGAAGAGCAAAAAGCACATGAAGTAGTAGCTCAAATTCAAAACATGCAAAAAACTAAGGAAGTGACAGATGCCGAAATAGACGCTTTACTAAGTGCGGCGCAACGAGAAATTACTTTTAAAAGGTTATATAACGAAGGCACTAAAACAATAGACGCTAATGCCTTATTGCTGAGTGTGGAAGAAGACATAGAAGAGCAGTCGTTTAGAACACGAGTTTTCGAAATGTTAAAAGCAGGATATAACGAAGTAAAAACAGTTGTAGCCGACAGAAATAATTAAAAAATCATCAAATCAAATCAATAAAAAACGAACAGTTATGCAAACAATTACAAAGTACTTATTAATTTCAATTTTATGCTTTAGTGTGCAATTAATGAACGCTCAAGAGCGAGCAACTAAAGAAGAGAGCATCGAAATGCTCATTAAACTTAAACAAACAATTGAAGAAGAAGAGCGAGAAGCTTTAAAATCTAAAGTTGAAGCGATTAATCAACGCTTAAGCAAAGGAGATATTACACAAGCTGAAGCCGAACGCCTAAAAAAAGAAGCTGCTCAAAAGCACGCTTTAAACATCGAAAACAGAATAGCCATTATTGACAACAAAATTGAACTATTAAAAAGAAATGGTTATGTATCTAAAGAACCTTCTGACGATGATGACAGTTATACATTTAGAATTGGAAGCGGAGAAGGTGAAGGTGACAGTTTTATCTATTTTGGAAAAAAGCGTTATGATAAGCCAAGAAAATACGACAGGCGGACATCAAGCGATATGGTTTTAGCCTTTGGTTTAAACAATGCTTTAATTGAAGGCGAAAATTTTGATGATACACCATACAAAATTGGAGGTTCTCGTTTTTTTGAAATAGGTTGGGCTTGGAAAACGCGAATATTTGAAAACTCTAACTTTTTAAGAATAAAGTATGGTTACTCATTTCAAATAAACGGTTTGAAACCAAAAGACAATATGTACTTTACTCAAAATGGAGATGAAACCATGCTAGAAGAATTTCCTTCTGAGTTAAAGAAATCAAAGCTATCTATTACCAACTTAGTGTTTCCTGTGCATTTTGAATTTGGTCCATCTAGACGTATAGATAGAGAAGATTATTTTAGATATACCACGCGTAACCAATTTAAAATAGGTATTGGAGGTTATGCAGGTTTTAATATTGGTACGAGACAAAAGCTTAAATATTCGGTTGATGGAGAAAAAGTAAAAGACAAAATGAAAAAAAGCTTTAATGCTACAAGCCTTGTATATGGTTTAAGTGGTTACATTGCCTTTGATGATACAGCGTTGTATATAAAATACGATTTATCACCAATATTTAATGATCAAGCCGTAAAACAGAATAATATTTCACTAGGTGTGAGATTCGATATGGATTAATAATCACTACTTACTTGTTTTTATAAAAAAGGTAGGTAAGAATTTATTCTTACCTACCTTTTAAATAATTATTACTATGGGTTAAACAGTAACAGGACTATTAGTTACAGCTTTTAATTTGTGCTTTTCCTCAATACGTCTTATAGCTTCAGTAGCAATATGATCTTGAATTCCCATGTCTAAATGACTAGTAAACCCAACACAGGAGCAATTAAACTCTCCTAAAACATATTTGTCGTTGCCATTTTCATCATAATCTAGCATAAAATCAGCTGTCCAGATAAGAGGTATGTCTATACCACCTATTTTTTCTGATATAATAGGTAGCGAGTCATTAAACATTTTCATTAATTCTGGCCAATCTCTAGGTCTGTCGTATGTGTAATGAGCACCTGAGAATAGTGTAGCCGAAAATGCATTTTCAGCTTCAGCAGGTTTTTTGTGTACCACAAACATTGGTTCGTTTCCAACCATTAAAATACGAATTTCCCCTTCTTTAATTCTTGGCATAAAACGCATATCTACTATCATTCCATTCTCACCAACAATATACTGCTCACAAAAATCCATAAATTCTTTAAGTGTATGGTACTCCACATGATTGTCTAATGCTTCAGTGCATTTTAATTTAGTGTCTAAAGGCAGACTATCTCCATGTTTGTGTTCTCTATCATCAATAACCTCTACACGCCATATACCGCTTCCAGTAGAGCCTCTGTTTTGCTTTAATACACGAACACCATAAGAAATACTTTTTGGAAACGTATCTCTAAAACTTTGGATGTCATAATATGCATAAGTATCTCTTGGAACTAAATTGGTTGTAGATAATTTTACTAAGGCATCTTTAGCTCCAAATTGAGTCATTACATCTGGATGCGGCATGCCAACTAGTCCAACATCCGAAAGTCTTCTTAGAGTCTCAAAATATACTTTCTCCCCATTTGGTAAATTCCCAGGATTTATTCGACTTATATAACCATCAAACTTATTGCTTACATAATCAAATATGAGGTCATTCCATTCATCTCTATAATATACAACTTCACTATCCCAATCTTTTTCTTTAATAGCGTTTAAAATGGGTCTTGTGTCCCTTCTGTGACCATTCATACATTTGTCTGATCCTCCTTCAGCTTCAAAAATTACAATACGTTTATACATATTCTTATAAGTTTTAATGTTTGTGTTTCAAAAATATTAGCCAAAAAATATCTAAAAAAGAACAAAAGTCATTGTTTGAATTTTTACGGTAATTTTTCTCAATATTTAACTAAATTTACACTCTTGTTTAATATTTAGAATGATATCAAAATCCACCATAGATAAAGTATTTGAAACTGCTCGTGTAGAGGAGGTTATTGGCGATTTTGTGAATTTGAAAAAATCTGGAAGTAACTTCAAAGGATTAAGCCCTTTTAGTGAAGAACGTTCACCAAGTTTTATGGTATCTCCCGTGAAGCAAATATGGAAAGATTTTTCAAGTGGAAAAGGTGGAACTGTAGTATCTTTTTTAATGGAGCATGAACACTTCACGTATCCAGAAGCGATAAAATACTTAGCCAAAAAGTATAATATTGAAATAGAAGAAACCGAACAAACCAACGAACAGAAGGAAGAAGCTAGCGAACGAGAAAGTATGTATCTGGTAAGCGAATTTGCGAACACGTATTTTCAAAATATCATGCACAAGACTGATGTTGGTAAGTCTATTGGTCTAAGCTATTTTAAAGAGCGAGGGTTTACAGATGAAATTATTAAAAAGTTTCAGCTTGGTTATGCATTAGATGAGTGGCAGGCTTTTACAGACGAGGCCATAAAGAAAGGATATCAGCTTGAGTATTTAGAAAAAACAGGGCTTACCATTGTTAAAGGTGAAAAACAATTTGACCGTTTTAAAGGCCGTGTTTTGTTTCCAATACATAGTATGTCTGGTCGTGTATTGGGTTTTGGTGGCCGTATTTTAGGCACAAATAAAAAAGCAGCTAAATACTTAAACTCTCCAGAAAGTGATATCTACCACAAGAGTAAAGTCTTGTATGGTATTTTTTATGCCAAACAAAGCATTGCTAAAGAAGATAATTGCTATTTGGTTGAAGGTTATACAGATGTGATTCAGTTTTATCAAAAAGGGATTACTAATGTAGTATCATCATCTGGAACAGCTTTAACGTCTGAGCAAATACGATTAATTAATCGTCTTACAAAAAACATTACTGTGCTTTTTGATGGTGATGCAGCAGGAATTAGAGCCTCTTTAAGAGGCATAGATTTGATTCTGGAACAAGGCATGAATGTAAAGGTGTGTACTTTTCCAGATGGCGAAGATCCAGACAGTTTTGCAAAACAAAACACACAAGAAGAATTAGCAGATTATTTAAAAAATAATGCTAAAGATTTTATAGCTTATAAGGCATCTTTGCTCATGGAAGATGCAAAGAACGATCCTGTTAAAAAGGCTGCTCTAATTAGAGATATGGTAACGAGTATTTCTAAAATCCCAGACCGTATTCAAAAAGAAATCTACGTACAAGAATGTGCTAGAATAATGGATATTAGTGAAGAAGTACTTTTTAGCACCTTAGCTCAGATTGGTAAAAAAGAACTTCAAGAAGCCAATAAATCTATTAAAAAAGAACAAAAAGCGTTTGAGGTCGTAAAGCCACGAATAGCCGCCAAAAAAGTAGATATTCAATACGAATTAGAAAGTAAAATAATTGAGGCTTTATTGCTTTATGGGAACAGGACTGAAGCGTTTGAAGATTTGGTTTTAAAAGAAAATGACGAAGGTGATCTGGAATTAAAACCTGTAGTGCACGAAGCCAAAGTTTTTGAGAAAATATACTTAGACTTACAAGAAGATGAAATGGAATTTTCTAACGATAATTTTAGAGAATTGTACTATGTGTTGATTGATACTTTAAACCAAGAATCTGAATTTGCCTTAGAGAGTTTTGTAAATAAAGTTGAACCACATATTGCCAACGAAATCACTCATATTTTAATGAATGATGAGCGATATAATTTGCATGATTGGGAAAGTAAAAATATTTACCCTAAGTCTAAAACTCACAGTATAGCACAATTAGTTAGTGAAACGATTTTAAGTTTACGTTGCTACTTAATAGATCAAAAAGTAAGTGACTTTAAACAGGAAACCATAGAGAATCCTTCAAATTCTAAATCGGTTTTAGAAGATGTTATGAATTACTCTAACCTAAAGATGTTACTTTCTAGAAAGCTTAATCGTGTACTGTAATTAACCAATATCTAGATGTCTAGCTTGATTAACAAGGTCTACTAAATTAGTAACATTTAGCTTTTTCATTAATCGTGCTTTGTAAGTACTTACGGTTTTTTCATTAATATCCAACTCTTTAGCAATTTCTTTATTTCGTCTTCCAGAAGAGAGAAGTTTTAAAACTTCAACTTCACGTGTAGATAACTTTTTGTAAAGCTTACTTGGTTTATTGCCACGTTCGTCAAAAGCTAAACGTTGTGCTAAATTGTTACTAATGTAAATACCACCATTGTATACTTTTAAAATAGCATCTTTAATGGTTTGTGTGCTTACGGTTTTAGTTAAATATCCAGAAGCACCAGCTTTTATGGTACTAACTGCATAAATTTCTTCAGGATGAATACTAAACATAATAACTTTTACGTCACTGTATTCCTTTTTTAGAGTTCTTAGGGCAGTAATTCCATTAAGTTCTGGTAAATCAATTTCAGAAAGAACAACGTCTACATTGTGATTTCCAACAAAATCAAATAATTCTTTTCCAGTAGTAACACTACCTACTACCTGAATGTCAGGAGATTTCTCGAAAAGCATTTTTAAACCAGTTCTAATGATAGGATGATGATCTGCAACCAATACCTTAATCATGATTAGTGTTTTTAAAAATTAGTAATTAGGGAAACATAAACTCAAATTAAGATTAAGTTTAATTTAAAAATGGAGAGATACTAAATTTACAAAAAAAAGTGTTAACTTTTTGTTTTTTAATAATAATTTTTTGTGCTATACCTTAAATTCTTTAGGAATTTCACAAATTGGAATTGGAATCATTTTGTGTTTATTGGCTGTGTTATAGCGTTTAAAGATTTGAAAAACTTCTTTTTCGCGACCTGAAAAATCTTCGGCAGTTTTACCTTCTCCATCCATTGTCATAGCCCATTCTAATTCATCATAATTAGCACCAATCTGGTCTTCGTCACTTCTTGCATCACCAAATAGACCATCACTTGGAGCAGCATTCATAATAGACTTTGGTACTTTTAAATACTCGCCAATTTTATAAACTTCTGATTTCACTAAATCAGCAATCGGACTTAAGTCTACACCACCATCGCCATATTTGGTATAAAAACCAACACCAAAATCTTCAACTTTATTTCCAGTTCCAGCAACTAATAAACCTAGCAATCCTGCATGATAATAAAGGGTTGTCATTCGTAAACGAGCTCTAGTGTTTGCCAAAGCCATATCTACAGTAGCTTGCTTCCCTTCTAGAGATACTTCTGTTTTAAACTCTTCAAAAACTGGCGTTAAATCAACTTCAATATCCGATACATTTGAGTATCGTTCTTTGAGTTGCGTAATGTGTTCTTGTCCTCTACTTACGTGACTCTCAGCTTGATGTATAGGCATTTCAATGCATAAAACTTTTAGGCCTGTTTCAGCACAAAGAGTAGAAGTGACCGCTGAATCGATACCTCCGGAAATACCAATAACAAATCCGTTTACTCTGGCATTTTCAGCATAATCTTTTAGCCATTGCGCAATATATTGGGTTACTTTTTCGGTATTCATTTGGTAAGGTTTTTTGTGTAAAGAATAGTACCTTTGCTCAACAAAAATAAACCAATAGAATAATTAATAAAAATTAAAGGCGTTTAAGTTTATTATCCTTAGTCTTATGAAGAAATTCCACATTATTTTGCTTGTTGCAATTATTTTTGTCTCGTGTGATAACGAGTCCAAAATAGAAAAAGAAATTGCTACAGTAGATGTTGACCTCACTATTGAAAGATTTGATAGGTTATTTGCTAATGCAGATGAAGCATCGTTACCAGAGTTAAAGCAAGCGTATCCATTTATGTTTTCTAGGCGCTATAACGATTCGGTTTGGATTAACAGAATTCAGGACACTTTACAACAACAACTAAACATTGAAGTAGATAAAGTGTATGGTGATTTTAAAGATGTTGAAGATGAGATGTACCGTTTTTATCAACACATGACATATTATTTTAAAGAGTTTAGAACGCCAAGAGTTATTACTGTTACCAATGATGTTGATTATAGAAATAAAGTGATTGTTACAGATTCTATAGCACTTGTTGCATTAGACACCTATTTAGGCGCAAGTCATGATTTTTATTACGATATATACGATTACATTAAGTTAAACATGGACAAAGACCAAATAGTTCCAGATTTAGCTTTTGGTTATGCTGAAAAGTATATTTACCAACCAAAACGAAAATCACTTCTGGATGAAATGATATATTTTGGAAAAACACTCTATTTTAAAGATGTAATGTTACCAGACACACCTGACGAAATAAAAATAGGCTATACTAAAAACCAATTAGATTGGGCAACGCTTAACGAAGAAAACATTTGGCAGCATTTTGTAGAAAACGAAATGCTATTTAGTACAGATAGTAAATTGCCTGCAAGATTTATTAATCCAGCACCATTTTCAAAGTTTAATTTAGAATTGGATGGTGAATCTCCAGGTCGATTAGGACAGTACATAGGTTGGCAAATAGTAAGAGCTTATGCAGAAAAAAGCGATGCATCACTTAAAGAGATATTAAATGCTACTGCTGAAGACATTTTTAATAACGCAAAATACAAACCACGTAAATAATGGCAAATACACATACATCTAAAATAGAGTTAAACGTAGAATTGGATGATAACAGAATTCCTGAAAAACTCTCTTGGACTGCACAAGATGGAGGTATTACCAATGAAGAAGCAAAAGCTGTGATGCTGTCGGTTTGGGACAGTAAAAATCAAGAATCGTTACGAATAGATCTTTGGACTAAAGATATGCCTGTTGATGAAATGAAATTGTTTTTTCATCAAACCTTAGTGAGTATGAGTGATACTTTTAATCGTGCAACACAAGACGAAAAAATGACAGCGACTATGAAGGATTTTTGCGATTATTTTGCTGAGAAGTTAGAGTTGAAGAAGTAATTAATGATATGCTTTGACCTGCTTTCGTTATTTGGAACTTCGATAATCGTCTATTGCTTTTATGACTTCATTACCTTTTTTTGTTAAGTTATCATAATGCTTTCTTGCAGTTTGTGTTACTAATTCATATCGAAATAAAATATATAATAGCTCATCATTTTCCATGATTTTAAGAAAATCAAAATGTGGATTATTATATTCAGTCGTAGTTGTATATCTGTTTTTGCGAAATGTTTTCCAAACAGTTCTAAAATATCCATTTCCAGCAGTTATCATTTCCATATTTTCAACCGCAGAGTTTTCTTTTATTTCAAATACGTTTAGAGTGTTAGAAATCTGTAAATATGACTTGATAAGATCTCTAATGCTTTCCATTTGTTCTAGTTCAAAGGCAGAGGACGCTATAACTTTATCAATGCCGTTTCTATTGATTTCAAAATTTCTTTCTGATAAAACAGGGTAGAGTAAAGCAATAAACTCATTTTCGTTAATCTTGATTTGATTTTCATAGTTATCAATTAAAAAACCAGCTCCTTCTGATACCTCTAACCTTCTTTCAATAAGATTTGATAGCTGAAGTTTATTACTTTCCAAATCCTCAATTAAGTTTTGAAAATTATTTACCATCTTGTTTTGAGCTTGCTGCTTTTCATTCCAATTGTTAATTGACAATGCAATCAATATTCCAATAACAACAAGAATAATTTCACCAATAGCATATTTTAGATATTTACCTATTTTGTTTTGTTCCATTAGGTTGTAGCGTATTTTTCTAAAGAATTTTATCATGCTTATTGGTTAGTTGTTATTAATTTAAAATATTAATAATTAATCTGGTAGCAAAACCTTACCACTCAACTCAGTTGCCAAATTCTCATTGTCCCTAACTAATTTTCCATTAACTAACACCTTATCAAATCCTTTTGAAAGTTGATGCGGATTTACATAATTTGCAGGTGCTTTGACGTTTTCTGGATTAAAAATAATAATATCAGCTTTATAGCCTTTTTTTAATAGACCTCTATTTTTTAGGTGTAGAATTTCAGCAGCGTAACCTGTCATTTTTTGGACAGCCTCTTTTAATGTTAATAGGCTATCTTGAACCACATAGGTTTCAATAATTTTAGCAAAAGTTCCATGACCACGAGGGTGATGTCCTGTTTTACTTCCATCAGAACAAATACCAACAAGGTCATCTTGTAATAATGTTTCTTGCAACTCTTTATCCATTACAAAATAAGCGCCAGAAGAGCCTTGAGGCCCAACATCTTCTATTAAAAACTTCTCAAAAGGTTTGTTTTTTTCTTTTGCAGCTTCAGCCAAAGTTTTTCCTGTATAAGGAGCAGAACCCAATAATGTAGCCTCTGGGCCGTTACGTAAATTCACTTTGTTTTTTATGAAAGTTTCCAATTCTTCGCGTCTGTCCCGTTTGGCAATTGCAAATTGTTTAGGAGTTTTAGACCAATCTGGAAACACAATGGAGATTCCTGTATAGCTTGCCATATATGGATATAAATCGGCAGTAAGTTTGACACCTGAATTTCTAATTTCTTTAATAGTGTCTAAAATTTGATGAGCGCGTTCTTTTCCTTTTCCATAAACCGATTTTAAATGTGCAATATGCACACGAGCATGTTTGCCTTGAGCAGCTAACGCTTTAATAGATTTAATGACTGCCTCATCATCTTCATTGCGCATGTGGCTCATAATCATTTTGTCTTGTTCGCCAACAACTTCAGCTAAAGCCAATAATTCACTCTCTTCAGCATATAATCCTGGAGCATATTCCAATCCAGTTGAGAGACCGTAAGTGTATTGTAGTTGTTCTCGTAATAGACTTTTTAAACTGTCTAATTCAGCAGCATTAATTTTGTTTTTAGTGCCAATTCCAGTAAGACCTCGTAAAGTACCATGACCAACAAATTCAATAATATTGACACCCAAGTTTTGTTTGTTAACCTCGTCTAAATAGGCTTTTAAATCTGTTACTCTTGTACTAGAACCATCTTGTCCTAACACAATAGTGGTTACACCCATTGCTAAAAAATTTTCAAAATCAGGTGTTTTTAAGGGATTTCCATGAGCGTGTAAATCGATAAATCCTGGGCTTACAAATTTGCCTTTTGCATCGATGGTATTACCAATTTTTAAATCAGGATTTGTAAGATTTCCTATGTATGAAATGGTGTCGCTATTAATGTAGATATTCGCCTTATAAGCTTCTTTCCCAGTTCCGTCTAAGATATTTCCATTGATAATCGCTACATCTACAGAGGTAATATTTGGTTGGGTTTCTTTTGTATCTTCTTTAGATTTATTTTCTTCACAAGAATAAAGAAGTAAGAAAAAAGCAATAAACACTAAAAGTAGGCCATTGTTTTTTAAAACAGTGTGGCGTATTTTTCTAAAGAACTTTATCATTTGCTAATCTTTGATAACTTATAAGTTTGTTTTCTTTTCATCTTATTTTACTTTGTTACATAAAGACATGTTTTAGAAATCACGATAAGGTGCATCTAAAAATGTATTGGCTTCTTCTTCAGCAAACTTTGCGTTTTTACTGTCCCAGTGTAAGGTTCTATTTGGGAAACGTTGTGCAATGACGCCAAGTAATATGGTTTCGGTTAGGCGAGAGGCATAGGAGAAAGGTGCTGTACATTCATCTTTACCTAAACAGGCATCTACAAACTGGTGATAGTGTTTAGGAGCTTCAGTTCCATAATCACGAATAGGTTCTTCTAAATTAAATTTTGAGACATCCATGTCTTCAAATTTCCCATCTATAATAAGTTTAGGCATCAATTGAAAATGTGGTAGGTATAAGTTCCCTTTTTCTCCAATAAACATAGCACCTTGATCGTGTAACTTTTCGTTATTTGGTAACATTAAATCCTCGTGCTGAGTAGGTGCACCTTCACCATCGTACCAGATCCATTTAAAATTTTCAGTGGTATACTTAGTTCCAGGAAATTCGTAGGTGACAACATTTTTTTCTGGAAACCCAAATCCTGTTGGTTGTCGGCATTCTGTTTTAATGGTATTAGGAACATCCAAATCCAATGCATTGTATGGTGTGTCAAATATATGAACGCCCATATCACCTAAAGTACCACAACCATAATCTAATACTTTTCGCCAATTCATAGGATGGTAATGTCCTTCTTTATATTGCCGTTCTGGAGATGTACCTAGCCAAAGATTCCAATCTAAATGATTGGGAACAGGATCAGAACCTTCTGGAGCTGCACCATCAAATCCCCAGTTTTTAGGAGACCAAGCGTGGACTGTACTTACTTTACCAATAATACCAGACTGGATTAATAAGGTTGCTAGCTTATAATCGTAAAAGGAATGTACTTGAATTCCCATTTGTGTTATTAGATTTCTGTCTTTTGCCATTTTTTGCATGGCTCGAGCTTCTGTAACATGATGAGTTAAAGGTTTCTGACAGTATACAGCTTTATTCATTTCCATAGCCATAAGTGAAGCAGGAGCGTGTGTATGATCTGGGGTAGATATTACAACCGCATCAATTTCATTTTCGAGTTCTTTTAACATCACACGATAATCCTTATATACTTTTGCATTAGGAAACATTTTATGCGCAACGTCAAGATAATTAGAATCGACATCGCAAAGAGCTGTGACATCTACTGATGGATGTGAAGACATCGCTTTTAAATCTTCCATTCCCATTCCACCGACACCTATGTGAGCAGATCTGATGCGTCCTGAAACCATATTTTTACAAGAATTAAGGATTGGCATAATAGCTATTGATGATGCTATAGCAGTCGTTTTTATAAAATTTCTTCTTTTCATTATATAGCCCAGATATTATAATTTTTTAATTTTTATGTTTTTAAACCATAATGGACTGTCATGATCTTGAAGGCCAATAAATCCAGATTTAGAAGTTCCGTAATTTGGGTAGTCTTTCCATTTTCCTTTTAATCTTCTGGCGTTCCAATCGTCTGACCAAGGTACAAATGATAATACTTTTTTTCCATTGAGCCAATGTTCTACTAATTCTTCAGTAAAAATAATTCTGGTGGTATTCCATTCACCAGCAGGTTTGGTGATTTTTACATTATTATCTGGAACATACATAGCATAATCAGCAGCCGTTTTTTGCCATTCTTGTAAAGTAGCTTTGTTGATTGCTTCCCAACCCAAGTCATCAAGTAGTTGATATTCAGGAGAAATTTCTGGAGGACTGTTATAACCTTCCTTTAAATGGTAAAAGACACCACTATTACCACCAGCAGGTAGTTTCCATTCTAGGTAGAGTTCAAAATTATCAAATTCTTCCTTTTCATAGATTATGTCTTTACCTCCTTGTTTTTCAGATTCTAATTTCTTTTCGGTATCAAAGGTTAAAGCACCATCTTTAATAACCCATTGTTCTGGAAGTGATTCGCCATTATAGGCTCGCCACCCTTCTGTTGTTGTACCATCGAAAAGATATATCCATTCGTCAGTTTCCGAAGTTGATTGGTTTTTGCAAGATGAAATCAATACGAATATTGAGAGTAATAATAAAAAGCGTTTCATTTTGGGTTGGTTGAGTTGCTACTAAGTTAATAAAAAAGAAAGTTTTTAATCTTCCTGATAAGCTTTCCATTTTTCAGCAAAGGTTTCATTAATGAGCCAAGAAGCATTTTCTGTATTATTCGGATAGTCATCAAAATTGTATATCTCTTTAGTTGTATTGTTTCCTAGCCATCCTGAATTTTCTGGAATAGAGACGAGTGCATTTGTGTCTTCAGTCAACCTTTTATCTAAAGCTGCTGATAAAAAAGCTCTTGTTAATCGCCAAGAAGTAAATAATCCTCCAAAATGATCCATATCTGGTTCTATTGCTAAACCAAAAAGACCTCCTTCATCACGTTTTGAAAGTACTACATTTGTCATTCGTTGGTTTCTTGAAGGTTCGTCGTTTTCGCCTAATAACATCAACCCTGGAATATGATTATTTGTACTAGATGTTGTGCCAATACCACCACCTCGAATGTTTACAAAGGCAATGACCCGTTCTGGTTTAAAATGTGAAAAGTTGTAGCTATAAACGCCTCCAGCGGAATATCCTTGCAGCAATAAAGGCAGTTTGCCTACGTCTGGTAAGTTATTTTTAAAAGATATGGTATCAAGTGCTTTAATTAATGCGTTGCCGCTACCTTGTTCTGGGTCAACATAGTTACCCCCTCGAAGTGTAACTCCCATGAGAGCTAATTTTTCATTTTCTGCATAAGTTTTCCATTCGTCTAGAGTTATGTCGCCAAAAGAGCTGCCATTGCTAAAACTTAATATGACTAATACAGCTTTTATATCATGATTGTTTTCTGGAAGCCATAATCTAAATTTGGCTTCGTCAAAGTCAAGAGATGTTTTTGAAAATACACTAAATGTCCAATCGTCAAGAAACTCACCCACTGGTTGAGATATAACAGGAGTGTCTGAAGGTTTTCTGTCGAGCGCATCAAAGCTACAAGCTGTTATTGATAGAACAACAATACATATTATTGGAAAATGTTTTTTCATGACGTTTTTTTAAACTCGAAAGACATAGCTTTAAATATACGACTAATTGGCTAGTAAATAACTAGTTTTTTTAGGCTAGAAATTTTTAAGTATCTTTAAACAAACACCAACCACGATGAAAAAAAGAGACTTTATTAAAACGTTATCCTTGGCTGCATTGGCGACACCTTTATATGGAAGTGTATTGCATTCTTCTTTGGAGGAAGTAGTGTCAACAACAGCAACTAACCTTGCTTCAAACGAAGATTTTTGGCTAAAAGTAAGAAGTGATTATAAACTAAAGTCAGACTATATAAACCTTGAGAGTGGTTATTATAATATCATTCCAACGCCAACACTCGAGGCACTTCATAAGCATATAAACATGGTCAATTATGAAGGGTCTTATTATATGCGTACCAAAAGAGTTAATGATAAAAAACGAATGGCAGCAAAATTAGCAGCTATTATTAAAAGTCCTACTAAGAATGTAGTTATCACTAGAAATACGACAGAGTCTTTAGATTTAGTGATTAAAGGAATGAATTGGAAATCTGGAGATGAAGCTGTTTTTGCCATTCAAGATTATGGTGCTATGAGAATGATGTTTGAACAGGTAGCAAATCGTTTTGGAGTTGTAAATAAAATTGTTTCTGTTCCCAACCATCCAAAATCTGACGAAGAAATTGTAGAGCTTTACGCTAATGCGATTACTCCAAAAACTAGATTATTGATGGTATGTCATATGATTAATATTTCTGGACACATTTTGCCTATTAAAAAGATTTGCCAAATGGCACACAGCAAAGGTGTAAAAGTAATGGTTGATGGAGCACATTGTGTTGGTCATTTCGAGTTTGATATTAAAGAATTGGAATGTGATTATTATGGTTCTAGTTTGCATAAATGGCTAGCTGTTCCGTTAGGAACAGGATTATTATATGTTGCTGACGAACATATAGATACTACATGGCCAATTTTTGCCTCGCATACAAAAGAGTCTGGAAATATTGCAAAGTTAAATCATACAGGAACGAATCCTGTGTATCATGATCTATCAATAGAAGATGCTATTGACTATTACAATATGTTAGGTGGTGCTAGAAAGGAAGCTAGATTAAGATATCTTCAAGAATATTGGACAAAACAAGTGAGAGATTTACCAAAGATTATTCTTAATACTCCAAAAGAATCTCATAGAGCCTGTGGAATTGCCAATGTGGGAATTGAAGGCATCATTCCAACGGATTTAGCTAAAAGATTAATGGATGAATATAAAATTTTTACCGTAGGAATAAATGGAAAGGTAGTTCGAGGCTGTAGAATAACTCCTAATGTGTTCACAACAATTGAAGAGTTAGATGTTTTTGTAGCAGCATTAAAAGAAATGGCTGCCTAATTACCATTCGTTAATTCGGTTTGAGTCTAACTTCACAAATACAAATAGCAGTAAGGTAAAGCCCCAAAGTCCTGAGCCTCCATAACTAAAGAAAGGCAATGGGATACCAATGGTTGGAATTAATCCCATAACCATTCCAATGTTAATCATAAAATGAAGAAATAATATTGAGGCAACACTATAGCCATAGATGCGACTAAATTGTGATTTTTGTAACTCAGCAAGATGTAAAATTCTAATAAGAAGTAATACAAACAAGATTACTACAAAACTACTTCCTAAAAAACCCCATTCTTCACCAACAGTACTAAAAATATAATCTGTGTGCTGTTCTGGTACAAATTTACCAATGGTACGTGTGCCTTCCATAAATCCTTTTCCAGTAACTCCACCAGAGCTTATCGCTTTTTCAGATTCATTTAAATTATATAAAATGGTACGTTTCATCTGTTCTAATTTCACTGGGTCTTTTTCTAAGCGTAGCCAAAGACTAATTCTATCTTGTTGGTGAGGCTGTAGAATATTGCTGTAGAAAAAGTAAACGCCAAAACTAAAAACAATACAAGCTAGCGTAATAAATATGGGTTGAAGGATACTCCCTTTTTTCTTCTTTAGAAAAAAGTGATGTACAAAAATTAAAACAGTAACTATAATTGAAGTTATTAATACCGAAAATTTTAATGCTGAGACTGATAGTAAAATAATACTTAAGAGTAATAGTAAATATATTTGTGGAATTCCTTCACGATAAAACACAAAAAAGAAAGCTGCATAAACAATAGTACTTCCAGCATCATTTTGAAGCAAAATTAAAAATGCAGGCACAAAAATGATTAAAGCAGTTTTAAGCTGGTCCTTAAGAGTTTTGATATTGGTTTGTAGGTCACTTATGTATTTGGCAACAGCCAAAGCAGTTGCAAATTTGGCAAACTCACTTGGTTGTAATGTAAACCCACCTATACCATACCATGAAGTGGCACCATTAACTGTTTTCCCAAAAAGAAACAAACCAATTAAAGATAGCATTGAAACAAGGTATATAACACTTGCAAAACGTTCATAAAACTTAGCTTCAATAGATAAAACTAAAATGATAAGGACAAAAGTGAATAGAATAAAAACCGACTGCTTCCCATAGGGCTGACTCATATCAAAATAGGAAGTTATTTCACCAGAAGACGATGCAGAAACAATATTAAGCCAACCAAAACCAACCAATAGTAAGAATAGTACTATGGTTATCCAATCGAATTTAAAATTTCGAGTCCTGTTTAAACTCATTGTAAATCTGTTTGAGTTTGCTCGTTTTCGATTTTCTTTAAACGTTCATATTGTTCAACGGTCATTAATCCTGAATTGGCATTTATTCTAAATGGTTTCCCAGAAGTAGGTTTTTCATATTCATGTTCTAACGTGTAATCCATGACCCATTTTTCTAAATCGGTTCGTGTAATGTCGCCTTTAATGTATTTTTCAATCATCAAACTGGCAATTCTTCCAGCAAAACGAGCTCCAAAGTAACCGTTTTCAACTAACACAGCAATGGCAATTTTTGGGTTTTCCTTTGGTGCAAACGCTACAAATATGGAATGGTCTGTTAATTGTGTTTTAACGCCATCAATAACTGTAAAATTTTCAGCTGTACCAGTTTTACCACAAATTTCAATATCTGGAACTTGTAAAAAATATGCAGTTCCTCCAGGTTTGTTGTAAACATCAAATAGCCCTTGGATTACTGGCTCAAAATGCTGCTTATCAATTGAGGTATGATGTTCTTTAGTGTAAGTACTGTCAATAGGTTGTCCTTCAATGGACTTGATAATATGCGGTGTATAATAGTGCCCTCTATTGGCAATGGCAGCCATCATGTTAGCTAATTGTATTGGAGTTACTAGTACTT
Source organism: Gaetbulibacter sp. S0825 (assembly GCF_011777505.1). Taxonomy (GTDB): domain Bacteria; phylum Bacteroidota; class Bacteroidia; order Flavobacteriales; family Flavobacteriaceae; genus Pontimicrobium. The sequence continues at coordinate 1,115,319 of NZ_JAATJT010000001.1, forward strand.
CTCCTTGACCAATGGAGTTAGAAATATTGGTGGTTGCACGCCATCTAAAATCTGGGTACATTTTATCATAATAAGTACCATCTGGGATATTTCCTTTTTTTCCAATTGATAGATCATATCCTAGATAATCACCCAATCCAAAACTTTTAATATGACTGCTCCAAACATCCATAGCATGGGAGGCGTCATCATATTTATCGATGGTTCTTCTATATAATGTTGCAAAATAAGAGTTACAAGATTCTGAAATGCCATCAAATATATTTCTAGTTCCTGTACCACAATGACAACCCATTGGTCGCCTACCACCATAATTATAAGCACCAGAACACCTCACCGAAAAATTTTCATCTACAACGCCTTCTTGCAACGCAGCCAGTGCAACAAGTGCCTTAAATGGTGATCCAGGTTCGTGCATTCGTAACAAACCTTTGTCAATTAAAGGTAAATGGATAGAGTCATTACGTAGCTTTATGTAATTGTCGGAGCGTTCTCGACCAACCATTAAATTTGGATTGTATGAAGGTGCAGATACCAAGCTTAAAATTTCACCACTACTAGGTTCTATAGCAACAATACCACCAACTTTGTTTTGCATGAGCATTTCTCCATAGGCCTGCAATTTGGCATCAATTGACACTATAATATCTTTTCCAGGTGTAGGAATTGTGTCTTGTTTGCCATCATCAAAAGGACCTATGTCTCTATTAAATCGGTTTTTTTGAATAAACTTAACGCCTTTAACACCTCTTAATTCGTTCTCATAAGATTTTTCTATACCTTGTTTTCCAATAAGATCACCCATTTGGTAAAAACCATCAGCTTCAATTTCACCTTGGTTGGCTTCGGCAATAAACCCTAATACATTAGCACCAATAGTGGTTTGGTAATCTCTTAACGAACGTTTTTGAATATAAAACCCTTTGTATTTCCACATTTTCTCTTGAAGAACAGCATAATCTTTTTTAGATAACTGTGGCACAAAAGGCGATGGTAATCGAGGAGAATAATTATTTGCTCTACTAAATTTCTTTTTAAAATCGTCTTTACTAATTTTTAATAAAGAACAAAACTCCAAGGTGTCTAAAGGTTCAACTTCTCTTGGAATTATCATCACATCGTACGATGGTTGGTTGGCAACCAATAACTCGCCATTTCGGTCGTACACATACCCTCGTTTTGGGTAATAGAATACTTTTCTTATGGCATTGTCTTCATAAATATTATACGCTTTCCCTGTATATACTTGAAGATAGAAGAGTCTTGCAATAAAAGTGATTCCCACTAAAACAATTATAGAAAAGAGTAATAGTTTTCTCATTTAGTTTTTCTACTGAATAAAACGGTTATTAAAATAATAAGTATTAAAGTAAAGATACTAGAGAATAACGTCTTTTTTAAGATTAAAATTATTTTTGAGAAGTTAAAAATTTCTAAACTAAATAAAAGGAAGTGATGTACGAGAATAATGATTAAAAAATAGGTTAATCGCTGTCCAATATCTGTATTACTAAATTTTATGGTTTGATGCTCGTAAATAGCGCCAAAAGAAAATTTTAAAACAACAGGTCTTATGTAGGCTATCGTTACACTTGCAGCTGCATGAACACCTCCTGAATCTGTAAATAAATCAACAGTTAATCCTAGTAAAAAAGCTAAAAAGATAAATAACATTCTATTGTTTTTTATAGGGAATAGAATGATAAATAAAATATATAAGTATGGATTTATATAACCCAAAAAGTTAATATGATTAAGCACTAAAACCTGTGCCAAAACCAATACTATAAAGCGAACGATATTTGTGGTTGTGGCGTTATTCATCTAAATTGTTTAGATTAGAAATTTCTGCAGCATCTAAATTTTCTATGATATATACATGACCTATGTTAGTCATGTCATTAAAAAGTGCAACATCAATTTCAAAGTAATTTTCGGTTTCATCTGTTTTAACATATGCGACCGTTCCAATTGGGATTCCTTTAGGAAAAATAGTTGAAAGCCCTCCAGTAATAATGGTATCTCCAACCACAACAGGTGCTTGTTTCGGTAAATCGATAAGTTGTACCATATATGGTGAATTTCCATTCCAAGTTAAAATACCAAAATGATTGGTTTTTTTTAGTTGTGCGTTAACACCAATATTTGAGTTTAAAATTGACCGAACTCTACCATAATTAGGAGATACTTTGTCTATGATACCAACGATTCCTTTTGAAGTAATCACTCCAAATTCTTCTTTAATACTATCTTTTTGACCTTTGTTGATGGTCAAGTAGTTATTTGTTAGAGAGTAACTGTTTTTATAAACTTGAGCAGGCGTGTATTTATAATTGGCATTATAGTTTAAAGAGTCTATGAAGGCTTCCTTTAATTTACCTGTTTGAGCGTTAAATAGAACAGATTTAAGCCTATTGTTTTCTTCAAGCAATATTTGATTTTCTTTTTTTAAACCAAAGTAACCCCCAATATTATTTGCCGATTCGTAAACACCTCCTGTTAAAAAATTAGCTGAGTTAATGAATTTGCTTCTGTGATAAGAATGTGATTGGAACGTAAAAATTAGAGATATACAAAACAGCAACAAAAACAAAAGAAAGGTTTTGTTTCTTATTATAAAATTTATAATCTGTTGCATGAGTTATGCTCTATTTAATCAATACGCTTTTAAACTTTGGAAGGTTTTTTAGTACAATTCCAGTTCCTCTTACAACTGCTCTTAAAGGGTCTTCGGCAATGTACACAGGTAAATCTGTTTTTAAGGATAAACGCTTATCTAAGCCTCTAAGCATCGATCCTCCACCTGCAAGGTAAATTCCAGTATTGTAAATGTCTGCTGCTAATTCTGGAGGCGTTTGCGATAATGTTTCCATAACCGAATCTTCAACACGCAAAATGGACTTGTCTAAAGCTTTAGCAATTTCTCTATAGGAAATATTAACCTGTTTTGGCTTTCCAGTTAGTAAATCACGCCCTTGCACACTCATTTCGTCTGGTGGTAACTCTAAATCTTCTGTTGCTGCACCAATCTGAATTTTTATTTTTTCAGCAGTTCTATCACCAACATATAAGTTATGTTGCGTTCGCATGTAATAAATAATATCATTTGTAAATACATCACCAGCAACTTTGACCGATTTGTCACAAACAATTCCACCAAGCGCAATCACTGCAATTTCGGTAGTACCACCACCTATATCAACAATCATGTTTCCTTTTGGTTGCATAATATCAACACCAATACCAATAGCTGCTGCCATTGGTTCGTGAATTAAATACACTTCTTTACCATTAACACGCTCACACGATTCTTTTACAGCTCGCATTTCTACTTCGGTAATTCCAGAAGGAATACAAACCACCATACGTAATGCAGGAGCGAATAATTTCTTTTTCAAAGCAGGAATATTTTTAATAAACATGCTTATCATTTGCTCACTAGCATCAAAATCGGCAATTACACCATCTTTTAAGGGTCTAATCGTTTTAATGTTTTCGTGTGTTTTTCCTTGCATTAAGTTGGCTTCTTTACCAACTGCTATTATTTTTCCTGAAATTCGGTCTCTGGCTACTATCGATGGACTATCTACAACTACTTTATCGTTGTGAATAATAAGTGTGTTTGCTGTTCCTAAATCTATGGCTATTTCTTCGGTTAAGAAATCAAAAAATCCCATGTGCTATTGTAAATTATCTGAGGGTCGTTAATATTAAATTCTGATTGATTGTAAATGTAATAAAATATACGTTATTATTATGAAAATAGACTTCTAAAAAGCAGACTTTATTTTCTGCTGAAATTTAGTGTTTAAAATGTCTAGTTCCAGTCATTACCATTGTTAAATTATTCTCATTACAATAATCAATACTTAGTTGGTCTTTTATGGAACCTCCAGGTTGAATAACAGCAGTGATTCCTGCATTATCAGCAATTTCCACACAATCTGGAAAAGGAAAAAATGCATCACTTGCCATAACAGCACCTTTTAGATCGAAATTAAACGATTGTGCTTTATGAATGGCTTGATTTAAAGCATCAACACGACTTGTTTGTCCAGTACCACTTGCACATAACTGCTTATTTTTTGCAAGAACAATGGTGTTGGACTTTGTATGTTTGCATAATTTTGAAGCAAATAGTAAATCTTCAAGTTCAGCTTCAGAAGGTGAGTTATTTGTAGCAGTCGTCAGCATATCACGAGAATCTGTAATGTTATCTCTAAACTGAACTAAGGCACCATTTAAACAAGTTCTCACTGTGGTTTGAGGTAATTCAATATCTTTTTGAACTAAAAGAATTCTATTCTTTTTGCCTTTTAATATTTCTAAAGCTTCATTTGAAAAAGAAGGAGCAATTACCACTTCACAGAATAACTTATGAATCTCATTTGCAGTAGCAACATCAATTTCAGTATTGCTAATTAAAATTCCTCCAAAAGCAGAAACAGGGTCACCTGCCAAAGCATCAACATACGCTTGATGAATGGTGTTTCTTTGTGCCAAACCACAAGCATTGTTATGTTTTAAAATGGCAAATGTTGGTGCATCACCTTTAAATTCGTTCATTAAATTAACCGCTGCATCAACATCTAGCAGATTGTTATAGCTTAATTCTTTGCCGTGAAGTTTGTCGAACATCGCTTCAAAATCACCAAAGAAAAATCCTTTTTGATGCGGATTTTCACCATAACGCAACACTTGGCCTTTGGTCTCACTAAATTTTAATGATGCAATTTCGTGGTTTTTATTAAAATAATTAAAAATAGCAGTATCATAATGCGAAGACACATTAAACGATTTTGCTGCAAAATGCTTTCTGTTTTCTTCTGTAGTCACACCATTATTTTCAGAAATTAAATCTAAAAACTCTTGGTAATCATTAACAGATGATACACAAATCACATCTTTATAATTTTTAGCAGCAGCTCGAATTAATGAAATACCACCAATATCTATTTTTTCAATGATATCTTGGTTGCTTGCTCCAGAAGCTACAGTTTTTTCAAAAGGATATAAGTCAACAATCACACAATCAATTTGAGGGATTTCAAACTCCACTAATTCTGCAACATCTTGAGCATTGTCTTGACGATTTAAAATACCACCAAATATTTTTGGATGTAAGGTTTTAACACGCCCTCCAAGAATAGAAGGGTAAGACGTGATGTCTTCTGCAGGCACTACGTTAATTCCTAAATCATTAATGAATTTTTGTGTGCCACCAGTAGAGTATATAGTAACTCCTTGCTCGTTTAATTTATTTACAATTGGTGCTAAACCGTCTTTACTAAAAACGGAAATAAGTGCAGATTTAATGGTTTTGTTGTCGCTCATTTTAGTGTGTTGTGTTTCAAAAGGCAAAAGTAGCAATTAAAAGCAAAAAATGGAGACAAAGACCTCTTGAAAAGAAGATGATTTTTTAACTAAATAGGAAAGTTGTTAACAAAAAAAATAAGATAACATCATAAGTATAGATGCTAGAACTAAAATGCTCCCAGTAACCAGTAAAACTATATGAGATTGAAATATTCTTAGTATTTCCTTTTTTTGAGAATCAATATTTTTTTCATATTTCTGGCTCTTTTTATTTCCAATGAAAAAAAGAATCAGTCCGACAATTAAAAAAATAACATTTTCCATGTTATTTTAAAATACTTGAAACCTGCTTACAAATAAACTCCAAGAAACGTTCATCAGCTTCAGTAAAAGGGTCAGGAGTATTTGAGTCAATATCTATTTGTCCAATATTTTCACCATTAACAAAAATGGGTACTACAATTTCTGCTTTTACAGTAATACTGCATGCTATGTAGTTATCTTGTGCAGCAACGTCTGGTACTACAAAATTTTCATTGCTTACTGCTACTTGTCCGCAAATACCTTTTCCAAACGGAATAATAGTATGGTCTGTTGGTTCACCTACATAAGGACCTAGTTTTAGCTCTTCTTTGTCACCATTTTTAAAATAAAAACCAACCCAATTATAGTAGTTAATATTAGATTCTAATAACTTACAGATGTTATACAACCGATTTTCTACAGTTTCATTGGTGTTTGAAACAATTTCGATTATTTTTGGTTCGAGAGCCTTTAGTTCCATATTGTAATTTTTTGTAAAAGTATTTAAAAATCAAATCAATTTGCAAGCACTTTTAGTAAAATATAAATCGGTTATAAAATTCATTCTAACATTTGTGTTGGTGTATGCTGTTTTATCGTTTGCTTATAAACTGTATTTAGATTATTCCGATGGCTCAAAATTTTACCCCGATTATGTCACAAATCTCACTGCTAAACAAAGTGAGTCACTTTTGGACTCGCTAGGTTATGAAGCTTCAATTGAAGCGCATCCAGATGAGCCATCTATGAAGTTAATTATAAATAACAAATACGTTGCAAGGGTTATTGAAGGCTGTAATTCCATTAGTATTATTATTTTATTTATCTCGTTTATCATTGCTTTTGCTGGAAGAATAAAACCAACTATTATTTATCTTTTAGCTGGAAGTGTATTGATTTATGCGGTTAACTTATTTAGAATAGTAATACTATCTATAGGTTTATTTCATTACCCTTGGCGACGTGATATTTTGCATAATATAATCTTCCCATTAATTATTTATGGTATGGTGTTTTTATTGTGGATGGTTTGGGTAAATCGTTTTGCTAAGTTAAAAAAACAAGATGCATAAGTGGTCAAAATACATATTCGTTTTTGTATTGATTCTTTTGTTGGCGTTGATACGATATTTTGAAGATTATTTGTTTTACGATCCGTATTTACAGTTTTTTGAAAACGATTATTTGTATATCGATTCACCAAGACGCGAAGCTTTAAAACTTACGCTTTTTACAACGTTAAGATATGTTTTAAATACTGTGATTTCCTTAGGCATTTTATATGTTGTTTTTAAGGATAAAAGTGTTGTAAAGTTTTCGGTTATTATTTATGGAATTGCATATTTATTTCTGTTAGCTGCGTTTCTATATTTTGTAATAAACCCAAAGCAAGAAGAGTATTACTTGTTTTTTAATATTCGTAGGTTTTTAATTCAGCCTTTAATTTTGGTAGTGCTATTGCCAGCCTTTTACTACAATAAAATAAGACGTTAATGTTTGTAAAAAAGCAAAGCTTATTTTTAGTTTTTATATCTTTGCTGACATCTATGATAATGATAAAGCAAATATTTCATAAAATTTTTTCACTAAGTCTCGCTCTTATTGTGTTGTGCTCTACAGTGTCTTTTAAAGTTGAAAAGCATTTTTGTGGTGATGCTCTAATAGATGTAGCTGTTTTTACTGGAGCAGAAGATTGTAGTGGCATTAACACAAATAATACTGATTACACAAAAAAAAGCTGTTGTAAAAATGAAATATCTGTTATTGAAGGTCAAAGTGAATTACTTGTAAAGGTTTTTGATGATTTAGATTTAGAACAACAAATTTTTGTTGCCTCTTTTACGCATTCATACAGTAATCTTTTTAAAGGATTACCTCAATTAGTAATACCTCATAAAGATTATTCTCCTCCAAACTTGGTCACTGATAGGCAAATCATGGATCAAGTATTTTTAATCTGATATTTTTTTAATAGTATTTTGCTATAACTTCTAGCAATATTTAGTGCATTGATTTCAATGCGAAATTCTCAAATCATAAACTATTAGAAAAAAATATACTTTGAAACGTATTATATACATACTGCTTTTAATGCCAATCTTTATGTTTTCACAAGAAGAACTTAAAGGAATAATTTTTGAAGCAAACGAAAAAAACGAGCAAATACCTTTGCCAGGAGCAAATGTGTATTGGCTTAATAGTACAGTTGGCGATGTTACTGATATTGATGGAAAATTTAGTGTTCCTTATAAAAAGGAATACAAAAAACTAGTCATAAGTTATGTTGGTTTTACAACCGATACTATAACGATTACCAGTAATAAAATGGTGGAACATTGGCTGAACCCATCGTCAAACTTAGATGAAGTTACTATTAGAGGTAGAAACAAAGCTATGGCAACATCATATTTTGCGTCGCAAAATGTGATTAATGTGAGTAGTGAAGAGCTGTTGAAAGCTGCTTGCTGTAATCTATCGGAAAGTTTTGAAACCAACCCTTCCATAGACGTCAATTTTGCCGATGCGGTATCTGGAACACGGCAAATAAAAATGCTTGGTTTAACAAGTCCTTATATATTAATTACAACCGAAAATGTGCCGTCTATAAGAGGTGCGTCCCAAGCCTATGGTTTAAGTTTTATTCCTGGAACTTGGGTAGAGAGTATTCAAATCACAAAAGGTGCAGGAAGTGCTGTTAATGGTTTCGAAAGCATTGCAGGACAAATAAATGCAGAATTAAAAAAACCTTTAACAGACGATAAACTTTTTGTTAACCTATTTGCTGCAGGAAGCGAGCGTGTAGAACTTAATACGCACTTAAACACGAAAGTCAGTGAAAAATGGTCAACAGGATTATATCTTCATGGAAACACGCATAACAAAAAGCATGATGTAAACGATGACGGTTTTTTAGATATGCCTTTGTATCATCAAATTAATGTGATGAATCGTTGGCAGTATATTGATAATGAAAAAGGCTTTGTGAGTTTTTTAAATGTTCGATATCTAGACGATGAGAAGCAATCAGGACAGGTAAATTTTAACCCTAAAACAGATAAGTTGACCACTAATGCTTGGGGTAGTGAAATAGATACCAAACGTATTGATGTGTCTGGTAAGTTTGGCTATGTGAATCCAGAAATTCCATACCAAAAGCTAGGTGTGCAATTAGCTTATAGTAATCATGAGCAAGAGTCATACTTCGGATTGAATGCATACAATATTAAACACAATAGTTTTTATGCAAATGTGGTGTATAATTCCATTATAAGCGATTCTAGGCATAAAGTAAAAACAGGAATTAGTTATGCTAGTGATGTTTATGATGAAGACGTAAACATGAATAACTTTGCAAGAAATGAAAACTCCGTTGGCGCATTTTTTGAATATGCTTATGATAATTTAGAAGCTTTAAATTTAACAGCTGGAGTACGAGTAGATCATAGTAATTTACTAGGTACATTTATAACACCTAGAATTCATCTAAGATATACGCCTTGGGAAAAATCGGCGTTTAGAGCTTCTATTGGAAGAGGGAAGCGAAGTGCTAATATTTTTGCTGAAAACCAAAAAATGTTTGCAACCTCTAGAGTTATAAATCTTGTTGATACTGATGGTGATATTTACGGATTAGATCCGGAAGTTGCATGGAATTTTGGCGTGTCTTACCTACAAGGGTTTAATCTTTTTGGACAAAAAGCAGATATAACGTTTGATTTTTATAGAACAGATTTTAAAAACCAAGTAGTAGTAGATTATGAAAACTCACAGGAGGTTAGTTTTTATAACTTAGAAGGTGATAGTTATGCCAATAGTTTTCAAACAGAATTTAATTACAATATATCAGAAGGTTTAGATGTAAGATTGGCGTATAAATTTTATGATGTGAAAACCCAATATAATTCAGGGAAATTCGAAAAACCATTAACGCCAAAGCATCGGTTATTTGCAAATGTCTCTTATATGACTAAAGTAAAAAACAATTCTAGATGGAAGTTTGACGCAACATTTAATAGGTTAAGTAAGCAACGTTTTTCATCAACACAAAATAATCCAATTCAGTATCAACTTCCTGATTATTCAAATAGTTTAGAAACACTTAATGCACAAGTCACTAAAGTGTTTTCTAATAAATTTGAAGTATATTTAGGAGGTGAAAACATCACAAATGTAAAACAAAATAACCCAGTAGTTGCTGCTGATAATCCATTTAGTAGTAGTTTTGATACTACATTTGTTTATGGTCCAATTTTTGGAAGTAACTATTATGCAGGTTTAAGATTAAAAATAAATTAAAAATGAAAAAAGTATTAGTATTAACAATTATGTTACTTGGAGTAACATCATTTGCACAAAACAAAAATGCAAAGGCATCACTTGAAGTGGATGGAGTTTGCTTAATGTGTAAAGAGCGAATAGAAAAAGCCAGTGTAAAAACTAAGGGTGTGAAATCGGCAGTTTGGGATGTAAAAACTCACGAACTTAAATTAATTTTCGACGAGCGTAAAACAAATTTAGATGCTATTAGAAAAAATATTGTAGCTGTAGGTCATGATACTAAAGAACTTAAAGCTACAGACGAAGCTTATAACAGTGTTCATCCTTGTTGTAAATACCGCGATGAAGACGTAAAAAAAGATCACGAAAACGAAACAAAAACCAAAAATTAAATAACAATGAAAAAAACACTATTAATTTTAGCATTAATGCTAAGTGCAAGTACAGTTTTAGTATCTTGTAAAGGAGAAAAAAAAGAACAAAGCGAAGAAACTGAAATGCAAGAAAGCAATGCAGCAAGTGACGCTGATATGGCTATGAACGACATTTACCAATGCCCAATGGATTGTGAAGAAGGTAAAACATATGATGAAGAAGGAAATTGTCCTGTTTGCAAAATGGCTTTAAAGAAAGTTGAGGGTGATAAGGATGAAAATCACTCTGAAGATAATGATAAAGATTAATTTAATTTACAAATGAATGAAAAAGCACTTAGTAAAAACTAAGTGCTTTTTTTATGATTAAAAAGTAAGGAATTGAATTATTATGCGACTTTTTAGGAATAAACCACCAAATGAATTCAAAACTAATATTAATTTGTTTAGTATTAATATCTTCTTTCAGCTATGCGCAAACATGTTGTTCAGGTGGAATTCCATTATCAAATAATATAGGATTGCCAACACTGAGTAAAGGGAGTTTGCAAATTGGCATTAATTACGATTATAATAATCTTAATACTTTAAATTTTGGTAAGGAAAAACTTGATGATGATTCTAGGTTGAGAGTGACACATTCAGCATTACTAAATGTTAATTATTCTGTTTTCAATAATGTATCTATAGAAGGCTTGTTTACCTATGTTAACCAACGAAGAACAATCACACAATTTGGCAACGAAAACTTAGATCAAACTTCAGGGATAGGAGATGCTGTATTGCTTGCAATGTATAGATATCAGCCAAAGAAAATTAAAAATTTAGAGTTTAATATTGGTGTTGGGACAAAAATTCCTCTTGGATCTACTACCGAAAAAAGTGATGAAGGCATTGTTTTAAATGCCGACTTACAACCAGGAAGCAATACTTGGGATGTTATTTATTTAATGTCGATGGGGAAAAGCTTTGATTTTAGACCATCTTTTCAAATAGGCGGAAGGATTCTTTATCGAGCAACAGGAGTCAATAATTCATACTATGGAAACACTAGCTATAAATTTGGTAACGAATTTTTATCGTATCTAAGTTTTTCAGATGTCTTCGTTGCTCTTAAAACCTTAATTTCACCCAGTTTGTCTTTAAAGTATAGAAACGCAGTTAAAGATGAATTAGATGTGTTTTCGTTAGATAACACTGGAGGGAAGTTTGTGTCAATAATTCCGAATCTTGCAATAGATATAACACCTAGCATTACTTTTTCAACAAGGGCTGAATTACCAATTGTTAGTAATGTTGATGGGACTCAATTAGCACCAACATATAGAATAACTACTGGTCTAATTTTTAAATTTGAGGCGAGACAAACATTGTTTAATTAACTAGAATAACTATGAAAAAAGTAAGCTTATTAATATTAATTTTTACAATTGTTTATTCTTGTGATAAAGCAAGTATATCTAATCAAGGAGAAGGTATATCTTTAGAAGGTCAGGAGGAATGGTTAATCTCTCGACGAGAAATTAAAGATGGAGGTTCTGGAAAAGATGGAATTCCGTCTATTGATAACCCAATATTCATAAGCGATCCTGTAGGCCTTGAAGATGATGATTTGGTGGTAGGGATTTATTTTGAAGGAGAAGCTAAAGCTTATCCTCATTACATACTAGATTGGCATGAAGTAGTTAATGATGTGGTCGGAAACGACCCAATTGCATTATCCTATTGTCCTCTAACAGGAACGGCATTTGCTTGGGGAAGAGCTTCTGAAAATCCAGAAGACACTTTTGGTGTTTCAGGTTTGTTATACAATTCTAATTTATTGATGTACGATAGAAAAACGGAAAGCTTGTGGTCACAATTAAAGTTGCAATGTGTAAATGGTGATTTGGTTGGTGAAAGACCAACCTTATTTAATGTTGTTGAGACAGATTGGAAAACATGGAAAAAACTATACCCTGAAACATTGGTGCTAAGTGAAGATACTGGGTTTTCAAGAAATTATGAGGTATATCCTTATGGGGACTATAAGACAAATGATAATTATTTCCTTTTTCTTCCAGCGCCTCATGACAGAAGGTTGCTAAATAAAAAAAGAGTATATGCTATTATTGATGAAGATAAATCTAAAGTCTATCAATTTGAAGATTTTATAGGAGGAAATGCGATAATAGATACATTTAATAATAAAAAATATCTTATAGTAGGAGATGAACATATTTTAAACTCATTTGAATTAAGCCAAGATAATGTAGGGCTTACTTTTGAATATGAATTGAGTGGTTCAGGAGGGTTTTTTAAAGACAGCTTAGGCACTGTAAGAAGTGCTTTTGGGGATGTTATTTCTGGAAACCTTGGAGCATACTTAGCTCCTGCAAATTCAGTTGTTAGCTATTGGTTTGCTATTGGAGCCTTTTATCCTGAACCAGAAATATATCAACCATAAAAAAACGCTCCAATAGTATTGAAGCGTTTATCTATATTAATTTACTAATGTGTCTCTTACATCATTCCTGGCATTCCGCCTCCCATTGGCGGCATTGTTGCAGGAGTATCTTCTTTAATATCAACTAAAGCGCACTCTGTAGTTAAAATCATTCCAGCAACCGAAGCTGCGTTTTCTAATGCGATACGAGTTACTTTTTTAGGATCAATAATTCCAGCTTTAAGCATATCGACATATGTTTCGGTTTTAGCGTCAAAACCAAAGTCTTTTTTACCTTCCATTACTTTAGCTACTACAACGCTACCTTCACCTCCTGCATTTTCAACAATGGTTCGTAAAGGTGCTTCAATTGCACGTGCTACAATTTGTATTCCAGTAACTTCATCTAGATTTTCGGTAGTAATTTTTTCTAATAATGATTTTGCTCTTACTAAAGCAACACCACCACCTGCAACAATGCCTTCTTCTACAGCTGCTCTTGTGGCGTGTAATGCATCGTCAACTCTATCTTTTTTCTCTTTCATTTCCACTTCGCTAGCAGCACCAACATACAATACAGCAACACCTCCAGCTAATTTAGCTAAACGTTCTTGAAGTTTTTCTTTGTCATAATCAGACGTAGTTGTTTCAATTTGAGCCTTAATTTGATTTACTCTAGCCTTTATATCGGTTGCTTTTCCTTCACCATTTACAATGGTCGTATTGTCTTTGTCAACTGTTACTGTTTCAGCAGTACCAAGCATACTCAAGTCAGCATTTTCTAATGAAAATCCTCTTTCTTCAGAAATTACAGTACCACCAGTTAAAATGGCGATATCTTCTAACATTGCTTTACGTCTGTCTCCAAATCCAGGCGCTTTTACAGCTGCAATTTTAAGTCCGCCTCTTAATTTGTTTACTACAAGAGTAGCTAAGGCTTGACCATCAACATCTTCGGCTATAATCAATAATGGACGACCAGATTGTGCTACTGGTTCTAGTATTGGAAGAATCTCTTGTAGGTTAGATATTTTTTTATCAAATAATAAAATGTATGGATTTTCCATATCTGCAATCATTTTATCAGCATCAGTCACAAAGTAAGGAGATAAATAACCTCTATCAAATTGCATTCCTTCAACAACATCTACATAAGTGTCTGTCCCTTTAGCTTCTTCAACAGTAATGACACCTTCTTTACCAACTTTTCCAAATGCAGTTGCAATTAAATCTCCAATAACATCGTCGTTATTTGCCGAAATAGAAGCCACTTGCTTTATTTTGTCTGATGAGTTTCCAACTTTCTTTGCTTGTTTTTCCAAGTCCTTAGAAATTGCCTCTACTGCTTTGTCAATACCACGTTTTAAATCCATTGGGTTTGCACCTGCAGCAACATTTTTCAAGCCTTCTTTTACAATAGCTTGTGCTAAAACAGTAGCCGTTGTTGTTCCGTCACCTGCTAAATCATTGGTTTTAGAAGCAACTTCTTTTACCATTTGAGCTCCCATGTTTTCAAGCTCATTTTCAAGCTCAACTTCTTTTGCAACAGTTACACCATCTTTTGTGACTTGAGGAGCACCAAAACTTTTGCTAATAATTACATTACGACCTTTTGGTCCTAAAGTTACTTTTACTGCATTTGCTAATGCATCAACGCCACGTTTTAGACCATCGCGTGCTTCTATATCAAATTTTATATCTTTTGCCATTTGTTCGTTTTTTAATATTTATACAATTGCCAGAATATCACTTTCTCGCATAATTAAATAGTCTTTACCATCTAGTTTTAACTCTGTACCAGCATATTTTCCATAAAGTACAGTGTCATGCTTTTTTACTGTCATTGGCTCATCCTTTGTGCCTTTGCCAACAGCTATAACTGTTCCTTTTTGTGGTTTTTCTTTTGCGTTATCTGGAATAATAATTCCTGAGGCTGTAGTAGTTTCTGCTTCTAATGGTTCTATTAGAACTCTATCTGCTAATGGTTTAATGTTTAAAGCCATTTTTTATGATTTTTTAAATTAATAATTAAAATTAACGCTAAAGCGTTGTTCTAAAATTGTGCCAATAAAATATGACTGACAAACTTTCAGAAACAAAAAATGCCAACTGTTTAAGTTGGCATTTTTTATTATATATAACAGCATACTAATTTGTTGTATCGTTGCCTGCTGGGTTAGCAGGAGTTTCAACAGGTGTCGTTGTAGTTGGAAGAGGCTGAGATGTTGTCGCATCTTGATCTAAAGCTTTAGACTCGGTAGTTGCACCTCCACCACTAATTGCTACATTCGAAAGTAAAATTAAAGCAATTAATAAAGTTGCTAAGGCCCAAGTACTTTTATCTAAAAAGTCTGAAGTCTTTTTTACACCACCTAATTGCTGAGTGCCACCTCCACCAAATGAAGATGATAATCCTCCACCTTTTGGGTTTTGTACCATTACTACTACTACTAATAGGAACGCTACTATAACGATAAGTATTAAAAATATTGAAAACGTGCTCATTACTATTTATTGTTTTGTTCTTGTATTTCTTTTATTGCTTGAATTTGGTCTGCAAAGAAACCACTTTTTTCTGGATATTTCAAACTTAAAATTTTATAAGATTGAATGGCCTTGTCGTAGTTTTTTTGCTCAACATAAATTCGTGCTAATGTTTCAGTCATTAAGGATTCAGGTTGTATCATTTGTGACTGAGCAATATTTTGAATTGGTGCGTCCTTTTTTATTGGCTGTATCTTTGGACTTGTAGCAATAAACTTGTCTATTAATTCAAACTTTTTGGTTTTGGTGTCTTCTTCAAGTTCAACCGTATTGTCTGCTTCATCTTGCTCTCTAATAATTGGTTTGAAACTTGTAATTTTTAACCATTCTCCAAAGGAATGTACCTCATGTTTGTCGAAGGTTAAGGGTTTGCCAACCTCTAGAATTTCTTCTGGTGTTTTCTCGATGTTTGGAACATCTACTTTAATCATCTCTTCTTGAGGAATTAACTCTTGTTTCTCTTCAAAGAGATCTGGGCGTATTGTTGGCTCAGTGTCCTTAATGTGTTGTTTTAAGGTTTCATCAATAACCATACTTTTATTAACCGATATATCTTCAATATCGTTGACTTCAATATCTTTTAAATGTGCAATATTCTTTTTTATATGCTCTGAAATTTCGTTCTGTTGAAATTCATCAGAGGTTATAAAATCGAATAAAATACTTCTATCTGTTGTGTAAGCTGCAGTTGTTTTTAGCTCTTGATTGTATTTAAAACTACCTTGGTCTTTTAGCCCTTTAAGGTAGATAGCTCTTGCTGATTGAAAGTATGGAAATTCATCAATAATAGCTCTAACATCACTTACTTGATCAGCAGGAATTTGCTGAGGTTGTTGTAATAAGTTTGTGAAATTAGTGGTGTTCATTTTTTACCAGTTTGATGATAATGATGCATTTACAACATCTTGTGTGATGCGTTCAAATATTTCAGCTATTGCGGTGTCTTTTTGGCTACCAACTAATTGTGCGCTTCCTGCATAATCAAAATAAAATGAGAAACGTTGGTCAAACTCAGCTTCAGGATCATTTTTATCATAAAAATGAACTTTTACAGCGATTGTTAAACGGTTTTGAGCAGCAGTATTGTTTGCAGTGGCTGTAGTAGGAGAGATGCGATACTCCACTATTTCTCCTTCGTAAACGAGGTCGCCATTAGATTTTACTAAATCTAGTTTTGTTTGGTTTAATATAATTTCTTCAAGAGCTATTTTAAAATCCCGCTCTAAACCTGGCTCTATTAACGGTGCATTATTTTGAAAATAATTGACTTGAAACGTCTTCGTGTTTTCGGAAATTGAAACCGAAGTAAAGGAGTATTTCCAACAGCTTTGTAGAGTTGTCAATAAAACTAATAGAAATGAATATTTTAAATATTTCATTTAATACGTGTTAGGTCGTTTCATAGTAATAAACGCATAAATATAGCCAGCATTATCTGCAATATCAAAATCTACACTTATTAATCGGTATCCTTGATAATGCTTTTCGTTTACTAAATCTTCTGCTTCCTGTTTGATTTTTTCAGAGCTATTACGTGCAAACGATTTACGGATCATAAATATTTCTACTGCCTTCATAATGTTTTATTAAATTTCAAATTCTAAAACAACAATTACAAATCAAACTGTTTTATTTTTCTATATAAAGTACGTTCACTTATACCAAGTTCAGCAGCTGCTAATTTACGCTTTCCGTTGTGACGTTCTAAAGATTTTTTTATTAATTCTAACTCTTTGTCATGAAGCGACAAGGTTTCTTCTTCTTCGATCTCTTCGGCAAAGTGGTATTTATCTTGCGTATTTACTATTTCAACTGGCTGTGTACTTTCTTCTGGTAACGATAGGACTTCCAGCTCTTCTTTTTTAGTCTCATCATCTTCACCATAAATTTTTTGTATTAGCCCTTGATTATCTTTTTGAACATCTTGAGTGTTCCCTTTTTGCATGAGTTCCATGGTGAGTTTCTTCAAGTCATTCAAATCGCTTTTCATGTCGAACAATACTTTATAAAGTATTTCTCGTTCGTTACTAAAATCACTTTCTTTCTTAGCAGAGCTAATAACAGCAGGTAAATTTTGACCATTATCTGGTAAATAATGTCTTAAAATATCGGCAGATATTTCTCGTTTGTGTTCTAGAACAGAAATTTGTTCTGCAACATTTCGTAACTGTCTAATATTTCCACTCCAACGATATTTTAAAAGCATAGCGATAGCATCATCGCTAAGCTTAATTGTAGGCATTTTGTATTTAAGGGCAAAATCACTGGCAAACTTTCGGAATAATAAATGAATGTCTTCTTTGCGATCCCTTAAAGGCGGTAAATGAATATCAATTGTACTTAGTCTATAATACAAATCTTCTCTAAACTTTTCCTTTTTTATAGCATCAAACATATCCATATTTGTGGCTGCTACAATACGAACATTTGTTTTTTGAACTTTACTCGAACCTACTTTTATAAATTCTCCATTTTCCAAAACACGTAATAAACGTACTTGAGTTGTTAGTGGTAATTCGCCAACTTCATCTAAGAAAATAGTACCTCCATCTGCTACTTCAAAATAACCTGAACGTGTTTGTGTAGCACCTGTAAAAGCACCTTTTTCGTGACCGAATAGTTCACTATCAATAGTTCCTTCTGGAATAGCGCCACAGTTTACTGCTATGTATTTCCCATGCTTTCTATGTGAAAGCTGATGTATTATTTTTGGAATACTTTCTTTACCAACCCCAGATTCTCCGGTAACTAACACCGAAATATCTGTTGGTGCAACTTGTATTGCTTTTTCTATGGCACGATTTAAAACAGCATCGTTGCCAATGATTCCAAAACGTTGTTTTATAGCTTGAACTGATTCCATAATTTAATTATTTTCTGAATAACCTTCTGCTTCGCCAATAAGGGTGGCAGTAGTGCAATCATTCACTCTTACATTTACAAAATCACCAACCTTATAGTGTTCTTTTGGGAATACAGCAACTGAGTTATGTTCGGTTCTACCTGACCAATGCTCAGAAGATTTTTTTGATTCTTTTTCGATTAGTACCTCAACTGTTTTGTTGAGATATTCTTCAGTTCGTATTCTACTATGTTCTTGTTGTAAAGCGACCACTTCGGCTAATCTTCTTTTTTTAATTGGTTCAGGAATATCATCTTTTAGCTTTCTTGCAGCCATGGTTCCTGGACGCTCAGAATAAGCAAACATATAACCAAACGAATACTTTACATGCTCCATTAAACTCAAGGTGTCTTGATGGTCTTCTTCAGTTTCTGTAGGGAAACCTGTAATTAAATCATGAGACACAGTACAGTCAGGTAAAATTTCTTTTATATCATCAATCAATTTAATGTACTCTTCACGTGTATGTTGACGATTCATTTCTTTTAATATTCTGTTACTTCCACTTTGTACAGGAAGATGAATATAGTTGCAAATATTTCTATGTTTAGCCATAGATCTTACAACGTCCAAAGTCATATCTTGAGGATTAGAAGTTGAAAAACGAATACGCATTTTTGGTTGTGCTTCGGCGCATAGTTCTAACAAGTTGGCGAAATTTACTGCTGTCGCTTTTTGTATATCACTAGCTTTGTCAAAGTCTTTTTTTAAGCCTCCACCATACCATAAGTAACTATCTACATTTTGACCTAGTAAGGTAATTTCTTTAAAACCTTTTGATGCTAAATCGTTCACTTCTTCAATAATACTTTGCGGATTCCTACTTCGCTCACGACCTCTCGTAAAAGGCACAACGCAGAAAGTACACATATTGTCACAACCACGAGTAATGGATACAAATGCTGTAACACCATTGCTTTGCAATCTCACAGGCGAAATATCGCCATAAGTTTCATCTTTAGATAAAATAACGTTGACTGCATTTCTGCCTTCTTCAACTTCGGCAATTAAGTTTGGTAAATCTTTATAAGCATCTGGACCAACAACTAAGTCTACTATTTTCTCTTCTTCTAAAAATTTGCTTTTTAAGCGCTCTGCCATACAGCCTAAAACACCAACTTTCATTTTCGGATTATGACTACGTTTTACAGCATTGTATTTTTCTAAACGTTTTCTAATGGTTTGTTCGGCCTTATCTCTAATGGAGCAAGTGTTTACTAAAACCAAATCAGCTTCTTCTAGTTTTTGTGTTGTGTTAAAGCCATCATTAGCTAAGATTGAAGCTACGATTTCGCTATCGCTAAAATTCATAGCACAACCGTAACTTTCTATAAAAAGTTTTCTATTATTATCTTTATGTTGGTCTAAAACTAAGGATTCACCCTGTTTTTTCTCGTCTATAATCTTTTCCATATTGTACTTAAAACCTGTAATAGTCAATAAGCATGCAAAGATACAATTAATTTAGGTTTTATGACAAAGTGGCAGAGTGTTAAATTTAATTAAATTATTTACATTTGAGAGCGAACCAAACTCAATTAATTATGAACTACTCCGAAATACAATCGAAAATACAGAACGCTCAACATTTAGATTTTGGAAAAACCCTCGACCTTACAATTAACATGTTCAAGGAGATTTGGTTGAAAGGTTTTTTAATGGTTTTAGTGCTTGTTGCATTTGCTGTTGGTATTTCAATGTTCTTTAGCTTTATTGGCCTAGGTCCAGAGCCTTTTGAAGTCGATTACAATGGAAATTTTAATTTCTTTGAAAACTACACCAGTAATGCTTTTTACTCATTACCACAAACTATATTGATTTCTTTCTTGACAATCGGACTGTTAGCTGGATTTTATAGAATTTGCAAACAAACGGATTTGAATAATTTGCAAAAAGATGATTTATTCTATTATTACAAAGGTCAGTTTATAGGTAAAATTTTTACGCTAGGAATAGTTTACTCTTTAATTGCCGTAATTGCTCAATGGTTATTTATTATACCATATATATATGCTTTTGTGCCTCTGTCATTTTTTGCTGTGGTTTTTTCTAATAATCCTGAATTAACCGAAACAGAAATCGTAAAGATTAGTTTTAGTTTAGGAACAAAAAAATGGTTGCTAACTTTTGGGTTGCTATTCATTACTGGTATTTTAGGAATGCTGGGTATTATTGCTTGCGGAATAGGGTTGCTGTTTACAATGACCATAGTTTATTTACCTGTTTATTTTGTGTATCGTGATGTTGTAGGATTTGAAGATGATAGCGAAATAATGAAAATTGGAACTGAATAAAATAACTAATTATAATCTTTTAAAAACCTGTATTTCACAGGTTTTTTTTATACCCAAAAGCAAACTAAAATTTGCAAATAAAAAAAATCGTCTACATTTGTACCTCTAAAAAAACGAATAATGGCGAAGAATTTAGTGATTGTAGAGTCACCTGCTAAAGCAAAAACAATTGAAAAATTTCTAGGAAAAGATTTTAAAGTAGAGTCCAGCTTTGGGCATATTGCAGATTTACCTTCCAAAGAATTAGGTGTTGATGTTGATGGTGATTTTAAACCTAAATATAAAGTTTCCACCGATAAAAAAGCGGTTGTTAAAAAACTAAAAGAGCTTGCGAAAAAAGCCGATATGGTTTGGTTAGCAAGTGATGAAGATAGAGAAGGAGAGGCTATTGCTTGGCATCTTGCTGAAAACTTAGGATTAGACAAAGACAAGATAAAACGTATAGTTTTTCACGAAATTACTAAGGCCGCTATTCAAAAAGCTATTGAAAATCCAAGAACTATAGATTACAACTTAGTAGATGCACAACAAGCACGTCGTGTATTAGATAGAATTGTTGGTTACGAATTATCACCAGTACTTTGGAGAAAAGTAAAAGGAGGCTTGTCTGCTGGACGTGTACAATCAGTTTCTGTAAGGTTAATTGTAGAACGTGAAAGAGAAATTCAAGCGTTTAATCCAGAAGCATCTTATAGAATTGACGCCGAATTTTCTAATGAAGAAGGTCAAACATTCAAAGCAAAGCTACCAAAGAATTTTTCAACCAAAGCTGAAGCTCAAAAGTTTTTAGAGGATAATATCAATGCCAATTTTAAAGTTGCAGATTTAGAGAAAAAGCCTGCAAAAAAATCGCCTGCTGCTCCATTTACAACATCGACGTTGCAACAAGAGGCTGCTAGAAAATTAGGTTATTCGGTAAGTAGAACCATGACTAATGCACAACGTTTGTATGAAGCAGGTTTAATTACTTATATGAGAACCGATAGTGTAAATTTATCTGATGAAGCTAGAAAAGGAGCACAAGCTGAAATTGAAGATGCATTTGGTGCAAAGTATAGCAAATCAAGAAACTATAAAGGAAAGTCCAAAGGTGCTCAGGAAGCACATGAGGCTATTCGTCCTACTAATTTCGCACAACATACAGCAAGTGTAGAAAGAGACCAAGCACGCTTGTACGACCTTATTTGGAAAAGAGCAATAGCTTCTCAAATGAGCGATGCACAATTAGAAAGAACCAATGTGAAAATCTCAGCATCTACCCACAGTACTTTGTTTTCTGCAAATGGTGAAATGATAAAGTTTGATGGATTTTTAAAAGTATATCTTGAAGGTACCGATGATGAGGATACAGAACAAGAAGGAATGCTGCCAACACTAAAAGTCAATGAAAATCTTTTAAATAGATACATTACAGCTACTGAACGTTATACACGTCCTCCTGCAAGATATACTGAAGCATCGTTGGTTAAAAAGTTAGAAGAACTAGGTATTGGTCGTCCATCTACGTATGCACCAACTATTTCAACGATTCAAAATAGAAAATATGTTGAAAAAGGTACTGTTGAAGGGGAACCTAGAAACTATGTACAACTTGTTTTAGAAAGTAATAATGTTTCAGAAAAACAATTGACCGAAAAAGTAGGTTCAGATAAAGGGAAACTTGTTCCTACTGATATTGGAATGATTGTTACCGATTTTCTAGTGAATCATTTCGAGTCTATTTTAGATTATAACTTTACTGCTAAAGTCGAAAATCAGTTTGATGATATTGCAGATGGTAAAGAAGATTGGACTGAGATGATGAAAGACTTTTATAAAGAATTTCATCCACAAGTTGAAGATGTTCAAGCAAATGCCGAAAGAGAATCTGGCGAACGTGTTTTAGGAACTGACCCAGAAACAGGTCGTCAAGTAAGTGTGAGATTAGGGAAATTTGGACCTATGGTACAAATAGGAACTGTTGACGACGAAGACAAACCGCTATTTGCTAGCTTGTCTCCAGATCAGCAATTAACGACTATCACTTATGAGGAAGCTATAGATTTGTTCCAGCTTCCAAAAACTTTGGGAGAATATAAAGATGAAACCATAGAAGTTAATAATGGTCGCTTTGGGCCTTACGTAAAGTTTGGTAAAAAGTATGTGTCATTACCTAAAGGTGTCGACCCATTATCTGTAGAATTAGATGATGCTATTGAACTGATAAAAGAAAAAGAAAAAGCTGATGCACCTATATATATGTATCAAGATTTACCAGTTCAAAAAGGTAAAGGACGTTTTGGGCCATTTATTAAATGGAACAATATGTTTATTAACGTCAATAAAAAGTACGATTGGGACAATTTATCCGATAACGATATCATAACATTGATTGAAGAAAAAATACAGAAAGAAAAAGATAAATTAATCCACCATTGGGAAGCCGAAGGTATTAGAGTTGAGAAGGCACGTTGGGGACGACACAATATTATTAAGGGAAAACTCAAAATAGAATTGCCTAAAACGGTAGATGTTGCTAAATTTACACTTGAAGAGGTGCAAGACATTATAGAAAAGAATGCACCAAAGAAAAAAACAAGAAAAAAAGCAATCACCAAAAAGAAATAGCACATGAACTTAAATTTTCTTTCTCCAGTTCAAGACTTAGTTTTAGCACACAACGAATTACTCTCAAATCAAGTCTTAGGAAGAAAATTAAAAATTCACTCAAAGCAACATGGTATGCCAGATTTAACCAATGTTAAAATGGCAATTGTTGGTGTGCTTGAAAATCGTAACGACATAAATTATATAGGAGAAGAATTTCAATTAAGCGAAATTAGAAAATCTTTGTACTCCTTATTCCCTGGAAACTGGCATTATACAGTAGCTGATATAGGCGATATTTTAAAGGGTGATACCGTTGCTGATACGTATTTTGCATTACAAGAAACCATTAAAACACTATTAGATAATAATGTTGTGCCTATTATAATAGGAGGAAGTCAAGATTTGACCTATGCAAATTATCGTGCTTATGATGATTATTTACCGATGGTTAATATTGTAAATGTAGATTGTAATTTTGATTTAGGAGATTCTGCTAAACCCATTAAGAATAATTCGTTCTTAGGAAAAATCATTTTAGAGAAACCTTACAATTTATTCAACTATTCAACTTTAGGCTATCAAACCTATTTCAACGCTCAAGAAGAAATAGATTTAATGGAAAAACTTTATTTTGAAGCTTACCGACTAGGAGAAGTCTCAAATAATATAACTCTAGCCGAACCTGTACTTCGTGATGCTAATATTGTGAGTTTAGATTTAAAAAGTATACGTTCTGCCGAAGTAAGTACAAAACAAAAACATTCGCCAAACGGATTTGATGGTAAAGAAATTTGTGCCATTTCTAGATACGCAGGTATAAGTAATAAGGTGTCTTCTTTTGGTATATATGAATATAAAGCCTCTAAAGACGACGAAGCAACTTCTATGCTTATAGCTCAAATAATGTGGTATTTTATTGAAGGAGTAAACTGTAGAGTACAAGATGATGACTTTACTTTAGAAGACAAATACCAAAAATTCACGGTTTTAGTCGACGAACAGCAACTTATATTCTATAAAAGTAACCAAACTGGTCGTTGGTGGATTGAAATACCTTTTTTTCCAAACCTTAATAATAAATTAAAACGTCATGCGTTATTACCTTGCATGCATGATGATTACGTGGATGCTTGCAAAGGAAAAGTACCAGACAGATGGTACAAAGCATTCAAGAAAAACAGCGTTTAAACGTCGATCAAATACTCAAAATTCATCGATGAAATGCACTTTTTTTAGACAAAATGCATTTTTTTTGCTTAAAAAGTTGTTTTTATGGAAATATATAAATATGTTTACACCCTTAAAATATTTAAGATCATTAATTAACCTCAAATTTATGTGTATTAAGAAGTTATTAACATTAACAGCAGTCTTAGCTATATTAACTAGTTGTGGAACCGGAGACAAAGGCGAACTAGTTGGAGTTAAGGGAAAAAAGTGGCATCCTGAAAAACCTTATGGAATGAGTTTAATTCCAGGAGGAGCTTTTATTATGGGTAAGTCGGATGACGATAGAGCAGGTGTTAAAGATGCGCCTACCAAAACTGTTACAGTAAGAGCATTCTACATGGACGAAACAGAAATCACAAATAGTGAGTATCGTCAATTTGTAGAATGGGTTAGAGATTCTACGCTTAGAACTAACCTTGCTGAAATGGCAGACCTCGAAGGTAAAGAACCAGGAAATGGTGATATAGGTGAATTTGCATATAAAGATGTAAATCCTGAAGAAGAAATGACTCCTTACGAAAAGTACATGTTCGAAAACTACGAAGGAGAAATTAGAAAATTAAATACAGATATTGATTTAATATTCGACACAAGCGAGTATCCAGATGAATTGTATGCCGAAGTAATGGACAATATGTACTTACCATTAGAAGAGTCATATAATGGACAACGTACTTGGGATGTAAAGCAATTTAAATTCCAGTACACTACTATGGATATTCAAACAGCAGCTAAGTATAAAGAGCTAAGTCGTAGTGATGTAATCGAGCAAGAAGAAGTAGAAGTATATCCAGATACTACAGTTTGGATTCGTGATTTTGCTTATTCATATAACGAGCCAATGCATAACGACTATTTTTGGCATGATGCCTATAGTGACTATCCTGTAGTTGGTGTTACTTGGAAACAAGCACAAGCATTTTGTCAATGGAGAACATTGAATAAAAATGCATATCAAAAGAAGAGTAAAAAACAAAACGTAAATAGATTTAGATTGCCATCTGAAGCAGAATGGGAATACGCTGCAAGAGGAGGGCTTCAAGGAGCAACATTCCCTTGGGGAGGTCCTTATGCAATAAACGACAGAGGTTGTTTTATGGCAAACTTTAAACCATTACGTGGTGATTATGCAGCAGATCAAGCGTTGTATACAGTAGAAGCTGATGCATTTGAACCTAACGATTTCAATTTATACAATATGGCTGGTAACGTATCAGAGTGGGTAATGTCCTCTTATGATCCAGCTTCATACGAATATTCTTCAACAGTAAACCCAAGTGTTAACGATACCGAAAACGAACGTAAAGTTGTTAGAGGTGGATCTTGGAAAGATGTTGCTTATTTCCTACAAGTAAGCTCAAGAGATTATGAGTATGCAGATTCAGCAAGAAGTTATATTGGATTCCGTACAGTACAAGACTATATGGGAACTGAAGTTACTAAAAATGCCTCAAAAAACGGAAGAAAAAGATAAAACAAACAATTTAAAAAATTAAACCAAACTTAACTAAAAACAAATATTATGGCACAATCAAAAGCAAGTAAAAGGTTCATGAATATGGCCTACGGATTAGGAGCATCAATCGTAATTGTTGGAGCACTTTTCAAAATTATTCATTTCGAAATAGGACCATTAACGGGTAACGTTATGTTAACCATCGGTCTTGTAACTGAAGCAATTATTTTTGCAATTTCAGCATTTGAACCTGTTGATGATGATTTAGATTGGTCTTTAGTATACCCTGAATTAGAAGGTGGTATGTCAAAAGACAAGAAAAAAGATAACCCAAAAGACGCCGAAGGTTTATTATCTAAGAAATTAGATGATTTATTAAAAGACGCTAAAATCGATGGAGAGCTTATGGCTAGCCTAGGTGACAGCATTAAAAACTTCGAAGGCGCTGCTAAAAATATGGGACCAACTGTTGATGGTATTTCTGCAACAAAAAAGTATAGCGAAGAAATGTCGCTTGCTGCTGCACAAATGGAATCATTAAACAGCCTTTATAAAGTACAATTAGAGAACGTAAACAAGCAAGCAACAATAAACGAAGAGTCTATTGAAAATGCTGCAAAGTTAAAAGAACAAATGCAATCTTTAGCATCTAACCTGTCATCATTAAATGGTGTTTACGGTGGTATGTTAACTGCAATGAACAAAAACTAATTAGATTAATTAATAACCCATTAATAACAAAAACTAATTAGTTATGGCAGGAGGAAAATTATCTGCAAGGCAGAAAATGATAAACTTGATGTATTTAATCTTCATTGCGATGTTAGCATTGAATATGTCGAAAGAAGTGCTGTCGGCATTCGGTTTAATGAACGAACGTTTAACCGAATCTAACACAGCAGCAACAGAACGTAACTCAGCATTTATGGGCGAATTAGCAACAAAAGCTAGCGAGCAACCTGAGAAGTATCAACCATTAAAAGAAAAGGCAGATCAAATATCGTCTTTAGCTAACGATTTCAACTCATATCTTGATGGTTTAAAAGGAAAAATGACAGAGACTGTTGATGACCCTTCAGATTACGAGATTATGGATAAAGGTGATTACCTTGACCGAAATTTCTTTAAAGGTGATAAGTTAAAACCAGAAGGAGAAGAGTTCTTAAATCAAATAACTACTTTTAGAGATAAAGTGATTGAGGTTTTAGGAGACGATCCTAGATTTACTGAAATTGCTAAGGATGTAAAAAGTAAGTTTTCTACAGATCCAGTTACTAATAATGACGGAAATGTGTTAGAATGGTTGGATTACCATTATAAAGGATTCCCATTAGTTGCATCTTTAACTAAGATGACACAAATGCAATCTGATATTAAAACAACACAGTCAGAAGTATTAGGCGCTATGTTTACAGGAACATTGTCTAGTGAAGTGTCAATGACCAACTATACAACATTGTTAGAAACGTCAAAATCTGCTTATTTTAACGGTGAGCAATTTGATGGGCAAATTGTATTAGGTCGTAAAGATGCTTCTACAAAACCTAATAGAGTAGAATTAGCATTAGATGGTCGCGCATTGAGTGCAAATGAGTATTCAATTGAAGATGGTAAAGTAAAATTAAAAGTTGGTACAGGAAGACCTGGCGAACATAAAATTACTGGTAAGTTAATTTTCTTAGAAAATGGAGAAGAAACTGAGGTTGAAGTAAACCAATCGTTTGCAACAGTACCAAAACCAAATTCAGCAACAATTTCAGCTGATAAAATGAATGTAGTATATCGTGGTGTTAAAAACCCAATGACTATTTCTTTTGCTGGAATTTCTGATAATAAAGTTGTTCCAACTGGACAAGGATTATCTAAAGGAAATGGTGTTGGAAAATACATTATGGATGTGACTAGAGTACAAGGTAGAGAAGTAACAATTAATGTTACTGGAACTTTGCCAGATGGAAATAAAGTATCAGACAATGCTAAATTTAGAATTAAAGATATTCCAAGGCCAACAGGAACTGTTAGAGGTGAAGATGGATCTGTAAAGATGCAACGTAATAGCCTTGAAATTTCTACTATAGGAGCTAAATTGGATGATTTCGATTTTGAATTACCTTTAAATATTTCAGGTTTTAGTATTAAGGTTCCAGGACAGCCTACCATAGCTGTAAAAGGAAATAAGTTAGATACTAGAGCAAAACAAGCTTTGAAGAAAGCCAAACGTGGAGCTGGAATTCAAATATTTGATATTGAAGCTAAAATACAAGGAAACTCAAGCTATAAGCTTAAAAAAGTGTCTCCAGTATTTGTTGAATTAACAAACTAGTAAAGGAAAATAGCAGTCCCAAACTAAAATAAATTAAGAAAATGAATTTTAAAAGTTTTGTATTAACCGTTGCATGTGTTTTAGTTGCAAATAGTGTAATTGCGCAAGCAAATATTCTAAACGCGAAAAGCCCAGAAGAAATTGGTGTAAAAACAGATGCGCAGATATTAATGGATAATGATAGACCATTAGAGTATGGCTATGTTGATGACAGAGACATATTATACGCAACAATGGTTTGGGAAAAAGTTGTGCTTGATGAGCGAATTAATTTTCCGCTTTATTATCCTATAGATACTAATAATATTGGTAAAGATAGACGTTCGTTATTCGATGTATTAATGCGTAGTATAAAAAACGGAGACATCGAGAATGTTTATGACGATTCTTATTTTACTACTAAACGTACGTTAAAGGATATTGAAGCCTCAATGGTGAAAATTGACACTACAGAATTAGGTATTGAACAATTTAACGCAGGTGAACCAATTTCTCCAGAATACATAAGTAAACGAGAAATTAGTGCTGCAGATGTTGAAGAATACCATGTAAAAGGCATGTATTATTTCGACAAACGTTTAGGTGAATTAAAATACCGTTTGTTAGGTATTGCACCTGTAATTCCTGATGTGAACTTCCTAGATGAAGAAGACCCAGGAGTGTTCCCATTATTTTGGGTGTTTTTCCCAGATGCACGTGATGTGTTGCATCATGCTAAAGCCTTTAATGGTAAAAATACTGCAATCCCATTGTCATTTGACCACCTCTTAAACTCTAGACGTTTTAACGGCTATATTTTTAGAGAAATGAACGTGCAAGGCGATAGAGCTATTACCGAGTATATTTCAGATAATGCTTTAATGCAGTTATTAGAATCGGATAGAATAAAAGAAAAGATTCGAGATTTCGAACAAGATATGTGGAGTTACTAAAGTAACGTCACAATAATTTAAAACGCTCACAATTTTGTGAGCGTTTTTTTTATTCTAAAACTACTATTCAATAACTGTCATTCCTGTACATACAGCAATCCATTTTTAGTTACTTTTGCTTTTGATGAAGAAAGTAGATTACATTGTAGTTGGCTCAGGTCTTGCAGGCATTATGTTCTGTGATGTGCTCATGCAGCATAATAAAACATTTATCGTCATTGATGATGACTCTCAAAAATCATCAATTGTTGCAGGAGGATTATATAATCCAGTGGTTTTAAAACGATTTACACCAGTTTGGAAATCTAAAGAGCAATTAAAGTTAGCCTTACCAAGGTATAAAGCTTTAGAAAAAAACCTTAAAGTACAATTAGATTATAAAGTTCCAGTATATAGATTATTTGCATCCATTGAAGAACAGAATAACTGGTTTTTGGCAAGTGATAAAGTAGGATTGTCAGATTATATTAAACCAGAAATCCACCAAATAGAGAATAGGTTCATTAAAAGTGATTATGGTTTTGGGAAAGTACTTCATACAGGACGAATAGATACTAATACACTAATTGATGCTTTTAAAAACGAGTTGAGAAATAACAATCAATTAGTCGAAACGTCTTTCGATTATGATGCAATTCAATTCAATGAAAGTGATGTCGCTTATAAAAATATTGAAGCGCAACATATTGTATTCGCTGAAGGATTCGGATTGAAACAAAATCCATTTTTTAATCATTTACCACTAAAAGGCACCAAAGGAGAGTTGCTAACAATTTACGCTCCCAACCTTAATATTGATTTTGTATTAAAATCTGGAGCATTTTTAATTCCCTTGGGAGAAGACAACTATATTGTTGGTGCTACTTATGAGTGGCATGACAAATCAAACAAGACAACAGCAGCTGCAAAAACAGAGTTGTTAGATAAGCTTAAAACATTTATTAACTGCGATTTTAAAGTTGTAGACCAAGTAGCAGGAATGCGACCAACAGTTATAGATAGAAGGCCACTGATTGGGCAACATAAAAAATATAAGCAGCTTTATCTGTTAAATGGTTTAGGAACCAGAGGCGTCATGATTGCGCCTTATGTAGCAAAGAAACTGTTTGACTTTATTGAAAATAGTGTTGAAATTGATTCCGAAATAAACATTACAAGGTTTAGTAACTATTTTCCTTGGAAAGTTGTTTGTCGTAATGCATAAATAGGTTAATCCAAATATTTCTTGAAAGTCTTAAAATAATTGGTAAAAAACCAATCATAGTGCCAATTATAGCTATAAAAGCGGTTATAGTACTACTGCCTAAAAACACATAGGATATCACAAAAGCAGCAACAGCAAAAGCAATTCCTACACCATAACTAACATACATAGAGCCATAAAAGAAAGAAGGTTCTATCTTATATTTAGTATTACAGTTAGAGCAGCGTTCATGCATTTTTAAAGTCTTAGAAAGTATGTAAGCATTTTTATTTACGTACATATTTTCTTCATGACATTTGGGACAAGCACCAGTTAAAATGCTGTATAATTTATTTCCTTTCCTTAGCATGGTTAATTATGTTATTTTTGCACCAAAATTGACCACAAAATTAAACTTTATTTAAGTTTTAACCTGTAACTTTTGTAACAAAATGCTAAATATTCATAAGTTATCAATCTCATTTCAAGGTGAGTATTTATTTGAAGATATTTCCTTTAGACTAAAAGGTGGTGATCGAGTGGGTCTAATTGGAAAAAATGGCGCAGGGAAATCTACACTGTTGAAGATTTTATCAAACGAGATGGAGTATGATTCTGGTCAAGTAGCCACCGAGAAGGAGCTTAAAATAGGTTTTCTAAAGCAGGATATTGATTTTGTGTACGGACGAACTATTTTAGAAGAAGCCTATGAAGCATTTTCAGAAATAAAAGAAGTTGAGACAAGCATAGAGTCTATTAATACGCAATTAGCAGAACGAACCGATTACGAAAGTGATGCATATCATCAATTAATGGTCGATTTAAATGAAAAGCAGCATCAGTATGAAATTCTAGGAGGTTACAATTACCAAGGAGAAACCGAAAAAGTATTGCAAGGTTTAGGATTTAAGCGTAAAGATTTCGAGAAACTTACCGATACTTTTTCAGGAGGTTGGCGTATGCGTATTGAATTGGCAAAATTGCTTTTGCAAAATAACGACATATTATTACTCGATGAGCCTACAAACCATTTAGATATTGAATCTATTATTTGGTTGGAGTCTTTTCTTAAAAATTATTCTGGTGCTGTGGTTATTGTATCTCACGATAAAATGTTTCTTGATAATGTAACCAACAGAACCATTGAAATTTCACTAGGTAGAATATACGACTACCCAAAGCCGTATACAGAGTATTTGGTTTTACGTGAAGAATTGCGTGAACAACAATTAGCATCGCAAAAAAATCAACAAAAGCAAATAGAGCAAACCGAGAAGCTTATTGAGAAGTTTAGAGCAAAAGCATCTAAAGCATCAATGGCGCAATCTCTAATTAAAAAGCTCGACAAAATTGACCGTATTGAAGTAGATGAAGATGATAATAGTGTTATGACACTTAATTTTCCAGTGTCTATAACGCCAGGGAAAGTGGTAGTGGAAATGGAAAATATTGATAAGCATTACGGTGACTTACAAGTGCTGAAAGATATCGATATGATGGTCGCTCGTGATAGTAAAATTGCTTTTGTTGGACAAAATGGTCAAGGCAAATCTACATTGGCTAAAATTATTGTTGGCGAAATTGACTTTGGAGGACATTTAAAGCTGGGTCATAATGCGCAAATTGCTTATTTCGCTCAGAATCAAGCAGAATATTTAGACGGTAATAAAACCGTTTTAGATACCATGATTGATGCTGCTAATGAAACAAACAGAAGCAAAGTTCGTGATATTTTAGGTGCTTTTTTGTTTCGTGGAGATGAGGTAGATAAGTATGTTAAAGTACTATCTGGAGGTGAAAGAAATCGTTTGGCTTTGGCTAAGTTATTATTGCAGCCACTAAATGTTTTGGTAATGGATGAGCCAACAAACCACTTGGATATAAAATCTAAAAATGTATTAAAAGAGGCGCTTGCCAGGTTTCAAGGCACCTTAATATTGGTATCACATGATCGTGATTTTTTAAAAGGTCTAACTAATAAAGTATATGAGTTTAAGGGCCAAAAAATAAAGGAGTATTTAGGTGATATTGATTTCTTCTTAGAGCAACGTAATCTTGAAAATTTAAGAGAGGCAGAAAAACGTGATGTTGTAAAAGAGCAAAAAAACAAAACTCAAGTAAAACAGTCTTACGAGGAACAAAAAAAGCTAAAATCACTCAACAATAGACTTAGCAAGATTGAATCTAAAATCAATCAGTTAGAAAAAGAAATTAAGGAAATTGATGTCGAATTAGAGTCTAACTATGATGCGACTGTAGCAGATCCAAATTTCTTTGATAGCTATCAAAAAAAGAAGCAAAATCTTCAAGATCTCATGGATAATTGGGAGGTAATTCAACTGGAGATAGAATCATTTTAAGGTAGTTGTATTCTTACGCAATTACCGTTTATCGAATAAAATTGGTAGTTTATCTAGTTAACTATATATTCGTGGTAGATTAGCCCCTCAATTAAAATCTACTACTATGAAAACCTTAAAACTTTCACTACTGTTATGTTTTGTTACTACATTAACATTCGGTAATGTATCAACAAAAGAAAAAGAAGCTTTAATTGCAATATGCAATGCTACTAACGGTGACAATTGGACTGTTGTCTGGGATATAGACAAGCCAATAAACACATGGCATGGTGTAGTTGTTAAAAACGATAAAGTAATTGCTTTAGATTTAAGTTTTAATAACCTTGAAGGTGTATTGCCATCTCAAATAGGCGACCTTGAAAACTTACAGACATTAAATTTATTTAGAAATAAAATATCAGGAGTAATTCCAGAGTCCATTGGGAATCTTAAACAATTAACATCCTTAAACATAGCTTTTAACGCTTTAGAAGGAAGATTGCCAAACACTATAGGAAACTTAGCGTCTTTGGAGTCTTTAGAGTTATTTATGAATAAAATTGAAGGATCGATACCAACAACAATTGGTAGTTTATCTCAATTACAAAAAATAGAAATTTTCAGTAATAATCTTACTGGAGCAATCCCACAAGAAATAGGAACGCTTACAAATCTTAAAGAGTTGTCTTTAAGTAGTAATAATTTGTCTGGATCTATTCCTAAAACAGTTAAAAACCTAGTAAATCTTGAGAAATTGAGTTTATATGACAATCAATTATTTGGAGCTATTCCATCAAGCCTTGGTAATTTGACGAAACTTGAAGAAATTATGCTTTCAGATAACTTTTTATTTGGTAATGTACCAAGTAATCTAGCCAGTTTAGACAATCTGAAAATACTAATGATAAATAATAACGACCTACAAGGAGACTTTGCAAACTTAGGTAAGAGTCTTCCTGAAGGTGTGCAATTTGAATTCGCAAATATTGGAGAAAGAAAAAAAGCTGCTTTAGCAGGAACCGATTAAGTAATTTGTATTATAATTATTTTTTTGATGGAAAAGCCACTTCAATTTTGAAGTGGCTTTTTTTTAATTTTATGCTTGTTAAAATAGAAAAGGGTTGTATATTTGCAGTCCAAAATGATTGAGTCGGTATTATGAGCCGAAAGTTAAAAGCTAAGACAATTGTTTTGAAATTATATCGCGGGATAGAGCAGTAGGTAGCTCGTCGGGCTCATAACCCGAAGGTCACTGGTTCGAGTCCAGTTCCCGCTACTAGAAAGCCCAGTTTTACTGGGCTTTTTTTATTTTGTAGCAATATTGTAGTAAAATTGATATTATTTTATGTCAACTTAACAAATAGGCTTAATAAAATTCGTTAGTTCTAGTTAGTTTATATTTTTTATCATCTATTTTTTCTATTTCCATTCGTTCCTTTGTTCTAGTCAGGTATGGAACCCCTTCACTATCAAATTCATATTTTCTACCAGAATAGTATAATCTATCACTCAAATTAGAATGTATGTATTCTAATAATTCTATATGATTTTGAAAGTTCCAGTTTGATTTGGACTCGATTGGTTCTACTATAATTATTTCGCTTACTGTTCTATCTATATTGAATTCCCTACCAGTAAAGAAGTCATGACCCAAAGTGATTTCCTCAACCAAATTTCTATCATAAAATGCACGTCTGTTTCCTTTTATCCCTTCATAATCTTTCTCTGGACTTAAACCAGACTTAGAGCGAGGAATACCCATTTGATGTTTGCTAATTAAAAATCTCCATTCTTGTTCATATTCCCATTTATTTGATTTTACATTTGTTGCATAAAAGAATGGAATAACTGGATTAGGGAAATCACTAAAATCAATAGGATTTAATCTTTTAGTATAATTGATTGGGAATAGTCCATAACAGCTATCCTCATCTACCTTTTCTTTAATACTTGATTCTAGTTTTTCTGTATTGAATTTTATTTGAAATCCTTTCTCTTGTGTATAGTGTGGCCACATCAGTTCGTTATTATCGATACCTGTCATTGATATTATTCCAAAAATATTAGATATAGTTTCCCAAAAAGCCAATATATATCCATGTGAATAATAGCCCTCTACATTATCTTGTTCATAAAATTTTAAAAGGTCTTCTTCATTTTTATATACTTCACCTAAAAATCTTTTGTAATAAGAATAATCTATGCGTTCTTTTGAGCCTATGAGGAATACGCTAGAATCTAAACTATCATTTAATTCATACGGATGAGATGCATATAGATAACCTTTTAGAAGAGCATCGACAGAAAATTTACTTACACTGTAAAATTTATAAATGGAATCGGGTTTCGGAATATTATGAGTTATTTCACAAGTTAACTCACCCTTTTTAGTTGGTACTTCTGTATAGTTGAAATTATTATAATTGTATGTATGCCCCATTTTAATTTAGATTTATTGTCCTAGTAACGACTCATTTGTTTCAAAAATTGTTTTACTTGATATTGATTTTTAATTATCTTTTTAGCTTCCG
This sequence comes from Gaetbulibacter sp. S0825, assembly GCF_011777505.1. Classification (GTDB taxonomy): domain Bacteria; phylum Bacteroidota; class Bacteroidia; order Flavobacteriales; family Flavobacteriaceae; genus Pontimicrobium. The sequence continues at coordinate 1,150,341 of NZ_JAATJT010000001.1, forward strand.
CTGGATTTCCAGCTTCCACAGATACTGAAATAGCCGTTCCAGTTCCGTCAATTCTAATTTTGCCTTTATATGTTGCCATAATGTTATTTGTTTTATGCTGCGTTATTAATCAATCTTCTAATCTTCTGTACAGTTCCGCTAGACTTACCTGTTAACGCCATAATATTGCGTACAGATTGCTTTTGCTTAACGAATTTCACTATGTCTGAATGTTCTGCCAAAAGTTGTTTAGCATCCTTTACAGAGCCTTGTTTGCGCCCTAACTTACCACCATCTTTAATGTATTTTGCTCTCCCACTATCTAATCTCGATTTGATTAATCGAAGTTCTGCCGATGCGAATGTGGATGCTATGCTCAACATGGTTTGAACCATACCGTTTATTTCTCCGTTCTCTAGTAATGTATGTAGCTTGTAGTTGTCGATAATGATGTTAATCCCATTAGCATTACATTTCTCTAAAAACAATGCAAATGATGATATTTTACGGCTTATACGTGAAATCTCAGATGCAATAATATGCTTAACGTTGTTGGTTATTGCATATTCCAGTATCTCATCATTTACCGCATCATTTTTTGTTCCAGATTTATAGTAACTAAACTCTTTAACTATTGTATATGTGCTACTGTAATTTAACCTCAACTCTTGACTTTGGCGTGTTACATCCTGTTTGCTTTCCGTAGTTGAACATCGACAGATTAGTATTGCTTTTTCCATACATAAATATACAAAATATAATTCTATATATAAAAAAAATCTATCACTAATATTGTTATAATCAATAATATCTATATATTTATAATTAAATATAGTATTTCATGATTTTATTGTATTAAAAAATTAGCTTTAAGCAAACTTAACTCGATTAATATTGAATAATACGATTAAAAAAAATCAGCATTTTGTTCCCCAATTTTATTTGAAGTATTTCTCGCTATATAATGAAAAAACTAGTATTGGGCTTTACAATATCCCAAGTGCTAAATTCATTCCTTCTGCTCCAATAAAATCACAATCCGCTCAGAAATTTTTTTATGGGAAAGACGGGAAAGTGGAAGAATGGTTATCTGATGTAGAAAACAACATGGCACCAATATTTTCTAATATTATAAGTAACCAAAAGCTACCTGAATGGTCGTCAGCAATTCATTTAAAACTAATCCATTTTCTGATTGTTTTAGATTTAAGAAATCCAGTTCATAAAAATGAGATAGAAAAAGGATTTGAGCTATTTAAAGAGAAACTTAACAGGCACAACGTAGATAATTCAGATTCGGACATACAAAAAGCATTCGATTCTATTGATAATGACCAATTATTTAATGAAAGTCTTCTTGAAGCGACTAGCAGTATTCCATATTTAATAGATTTAAATTTTAAATTAATTAGAAATACTACATCAATACCTTTTATCATTTCCGACAATCCAATGGTAAATTATAATCAATTTCTGGAACATAGAAATTGGAAGCATAGTAGTCATAACGGATATGGAGCAATTGGAAGACAGATATATTTCCCATTAAATCATGAATATCTTATTGCATTTTATGACTCTGGTATATACAAAATCGGTAATAAAAAAGAGAAAATTGTAACTATTGATTCTGAAAACGAAATTCACCAACTCAACATTTTACAATATTTAAACTGTAATCAAAATTTATACTTTAATCAATTGGCATCAAGAGATTATATTCAAAACTTGGTTCAAGAGGCAGAAAAATATATCAAAGCCAATAAACCATATTCTAAAGTTGTTCCAATACTAGATAAATCAACTGGAAATCTCAAAAAGAATGAAGAAATAATAACTATTGGAAGCTCAGATGCAAAAATTAACCTAACTATTGCAAAAATCAAAATGCATTCAAAGTCAAAAGGCATAAAATTTGACAATCACGTTGTTCAACTTAGACCAAAAGTAAAACAGCATATAGAGGTTAACGGAAGGTAGTTACAATTAACAGGCTCATTAAATATTTTCTGTACCGATAAAGTAGCAAAATATATCAAAGAATTAATGTGATACGAAAAAGTGTATCATTAACTAACCCCTATGGATTAAAAATGATACACTTTTAGAATTGATACAATTATTACATATTAGAATATAAATCGTGTAGAAAAAAGGCGAGTTTAAAACCCGCCTTATATTATATCAACTAAAAATATATGATTTACCTTAATCTTCTAGTAAGTTGATATATTCTTTTATTTTCTGTTTAATAGCTCCAGCTAACTCAGTATTTCCATCTGGGTCTTCTGGGCTAATCTCAATAGTTCCATCCATATTCCCATCGTTAGCAATGGATAAATCTACGCCATTTGTACTATCCAGTATCATTCCAAGGTCAAAATCAATTACAATACCTTCGGATGCCTGAGAGATAGCAATGTCAAACTGTGTGTCTTCAAAATCAACTTCCACTTCTTCTTCAAAATAATGCCAGAAAATAAATGGAGTGCCATCAATGGTACCCTCAATTAAAACGGATTTACCAAATAAATCACTTGTAGGGTCAGTGCTTACATCAAATTCAAATTCTAGTTCTTCGTAAACACCCATAGGAACTTCAACATTTAAAAAGCTAATTTGTCCAGACATTAAATCTAATTCAAATGGACCCATAAGCTCTATTTCATCTTGAGAATCAAAATAACCGTCATCGTCCCATTGGTCGTTTTGGTCATCTTCATAATCATCATCTTCTAAATCCAACTCTAATTCAAATTCACTAATATTCATCATGAAATTGTTAATGACAATTTCGCTGTTCATTCCTTTGGAGGATGAACTGGTTCTTTGGGTTGTTAAATTGGTATAAGTTCCTTTGGCACTAATGTTTAATAAACCATTATCATTTAGTGTTTCATCGTCTGAACAACTAAAGAAAAGGGTAATTGTAAAAAATAAGGCTATAACATTCCTTAAATAAATAGGTTTCATAAGTTTTGGGTTTTAATTATTAATAAGTTAAACGTTTGTTTATACTAATATTATTACCCTATAGTGAGTAATAATAGTTGTACTTTTCATATATAACAACTGAAATTTAAAAACTCCTACCTAATTTGTTGCTTTTTTATTTTTTTAAGCTAAAAAATGTGGTGATACGAAATACTTCTAATTATTATTCATATTCTTGTTTAAATTCAACAATAGATAAGAAATCTTTGATAAGTTGGTTAGATAATTCAAGTCTTCCCGCTACTACAAACCAGATACGAAAGTATCTGGTTTTTTTATGCTTATATTCAAATAATTCAATAAAGAAATAAGCGTTATTTCGTGATAATCAACATATTAATTGGATTTTTAAAAAGTTTTTTGCTCATAAACAATTATTAAAAACAAAGAGTTATTTTAATTTTTTGTACATTTGAAATTGCAATGAAATCTATAGTTCATAAAATATTATCAATTGCTTTGGTCTTTGTAGTGTTATTTTCTACAATGTCATTCACCATTAATATGCATTATTGTGGCGGCTCCTTAATGGATACTGCTATTTTTAGCAAAGTTGAAACATGCGGAATGAAAATGGAAAATCCGTTAAGTGGAGGTTGTTCTATTACTAAAATGAATTGTTGCGATGACAAATCGTTGGTAGTAGATGGTCAAGACGAGCTAAAATTATCAGTTGATAAAATTTCTTTTGAGCAGCAAGTATTCATTGCATCATTTGTATATACTTATATTAACCTTTTTGAAGGTTTAGATAAAAATGTATCTTCTTACGAAGAATACAAACCACCACTCGTCATAAGGCAAATCTACAAGATTGACGAGACCTATTTAATTTGATTTTCAAACTATAGACGAATAAATCCTATGGCAATTTTGTCATAAGGATAATTTGTTATGCTTGATGTTTCCCTAACATCAAAGTCTAATTAGTTAAAATCAAATAAAACACTAAATGAAAATATCTAATTTATTAAAAAGAATATATGCAAAATTGAATGACAATAGCCTTAAAGATGCTTCATTTGATTTTGTAACATTCTTGTATGACTACTATTTCGACTTTATATATGGAATTGATACTGTTTCATGGTTTTCTATTGCCGAATTAGCTAAGGAAAATAAGGTAGCTGAACATGCTGTATTGTACCAAGCGACTAAAGTTCTACCATTAAAAACACTTTTTAAAAAATTAAATTTAAAAGAGGATCAAGTTTTTATTGATATTGGTTCAGGAAAGGGAAGAGTTCTTTTGTTGGCATCAGAACTTGGCTTTAAGGAAGTAAGGGGAATTGAGTTTTCCTCAACCTTATGCTCTATTTCTGAAAAAAATATCAAAAAATACAAGAAGAAAGTTAATACAAAGTCTAACTTTGAGATTATAAATTTGGATGCATCTCAATATCAATATAAAGATAACGAGACTGTGTTTTTCATGTATAATCCTTTTGACGAGTTTATTTTAGAAAAAGTATTAAAAAATATTACTGTTTCTATAGAAAATAATAAAAGAGAAGTACTAATAATTTATGTGAATCCAGTTCATAGACATTTTTTAGAAAAGACTATTAAACCGCGAAAAGTAACTAGTTATAATATTTGGAACGTAGAAATAGTTGTTTACAATATTTAATTAATAAAACATTTAAAAATGCTAAACAAAAGCATCAAATTTTTAATAGAAAATAAATTAGTTTCGGTACTTTTTTTAGTACTATTTATTGCTTGGGGAATTACCAATGCACCATTTAATTGGGATACAGGATTTTTACCCAGAAACCCTGTAGCTGTTGATGCTATTCCAGATATTGGTGAAAACCAGCAGATAGTATTTACCAAATGGGATGGTCGATCACCACAAGATATTGAAGACCAAATAACCTACCCTTTAACAACAACTTTATTAGGAATTCCAGGAGTAAAAACTATTCGTAGTTCTTCCATGTTTGGCTTTTCAAGTATCTATATCATTTTCGAAGAAGACATAGAATTTTATTGGAGTAGAAGTCGAATTCTGGAAAAATTAAATTCTTTGCCTGCAGGATTACTTCCGAGTAATGTGCAACCATCTTTAGGGCCAGATGCAACTGGTTTGGGACAAATTTTTTGGTACACTCTTGAAGGTCGTGATGAACAAGGAAACGTTACAGGTGGTTGGGATTTACAAGAGTTAAGAAGTGTTCAGGATTATTATGTTAAATACGGATTATCATCCGCATCAGGAGTGTCAGAAGTGGCATCTATTGGAGGTTATGTAAAAGAATATCAAATAGATGTTAATCCAGATATTTTAAAAGAGTATAACATCTCTTTACAGCAAGTAGTTAATGCCGTTAGAAATACTAACAAGGACATTGGAGCTAAAACCCTTGAAATTAACAAAGCTGAATATTTGGTAAGAGGTTTAGGTTATATAAAATCTATAAGTGATATAGAAAATACCGTAGTGACCTCCGAAAACAATGTGCCAATTTTTATTAAAGATGTGTCAAAAGTGTCTTTAGGTCCAGCCGAAAGAAGAGGAATTCTGGACAAAGAAGGCGCTGAGGTTGTTGGAGGTGTGGTTGTTGCAAGATACGGTGCAAACCCAATGGAAGTGATTACAAATGTCAAGAAGCAAATTCAAGAAATTAGTAAGGGCTTACCAACAAAAGAGTTAAAAGATGGTCGAATATCACAACTTACAATTGTGCCATTTTATGATAGAACAGAGTTGATTCAAGAAACACTTAATACGCTTGATGAAGCACTCACTTTAGAAATATTAATTACTATTCTAGTCATTATTGTGATGGTGTTTAATTTACGAGCCTCAGTGTTAATCTCTGGATTGTTGCCTGTAGCTGTTCTCATGGTGTTTATTGGTATGAAGTTCTTTGGAGTCGATGCTAACATTGTAGCACTGTCAGGTATTGCAATTGCTATTGGTACGATGGTCGATGTTGGTGTTATTCTCTCCGAAAATATTATCAGGCATATTGATGAAGACGAATCAAAAACTCCAGTTAATGAAGTTGTTTATAAGGCAACTAAAGAGGTTTCTGGAGCGATTCTTACAGCAGTAATGACCACGATTATAAGCTTTATTCCTGTGTTTACTATGATTGGAGCCGAAGGAAAACTATTTAGGCCTCTAGCAGCAACAAAAACTATGGCGTTGGTAGCTTCTGTAATTGTTGCACTATTTTTAATACCGCCATTTGCTGCATGGTTGTTTGGTTGGAAGCCACCAAAGAAAAAAATAGGACTTGCGTTAAATATAATTTTAGCTGTATTCGGAATTTTTACTGTTTTCAGTGGTTATACTTTAGGAATCATTCTCATCGCATTTGCTGTGGTTAGTTTCTTAAAATCAAACCAAATAGTAACAACGAAACAAGCTAATACCATTAACATTGCTATTTCGGGTATAGCTATAGTGATGCTATTGAGTGTGTATTGGCGACCTTTAGGTGTAGATTACAGTTTGGTATCTAATGTTATTTTTGTCGGTGTTATTTGCTTTGGCTTGTTAGGTGTTTTTACTGTTTTTAGACAATACTATGTACGTATTTTAACTTGGGCTTTAGCTAATAAAATTCTCTTTTTAAGTATTCCAGCATTAATTGTGTTTTTCGGAATCAATATTTGGAACAATACTGGAAAAGAATTTATGCCATCATTAAACGAAGGGTCTTTTTTATTAATGCCAACATCTTTACCACATTCAGGAGTAGAAGAAAACAAACGTGTGTTACAACAGTTAGATATGGCTGTAGCTACTATTCCTGAAATCAAAACAGTAGTTGGTAAAGCTGGTCGAGTTGAAAGCGCACTCGACCCTGCGCCATTGTCCATGTATGAAAACGTTATAATCTATAAGCCAGAGTATAAACTAAATGAAGAAGGAAAACGCGAGACATTTAAAGTCAATAATGACGGTTTGTTTGAAACCATTTCTGGTGATTTTATTGCTTCAGGAACAAAAATCGAATCAAATGCATTAATTATTAATGATAATGGTAAATATTATCGCAATTGGCGACCACATATTAAGTCCGCTAATGATATTTGGAATGACATTGTAGGAGTAACTAAGTTGCCTGGAGTAACTTCAGCGCCTAAACTACAACCTATTGAAACGCGTTTGGTGATGCTCCAAACTGGCATGCGAGCACCAATGGGAATTAAGGTTAGAGGACAAGATTTAAAGCAAATTGAAGATTTTGGATTGAAACTTGAAAACATTTTAAAGCAAGTTGATGGTGTTAAGAAAGAAGCAGTTTTTGCCGATAGAATTGTTGGGAAACCATATTTGTTAATTGATATTGATAGAGATAAAATTGCACGTTATGGTATCTCGATTGAAGAGGTTCAAACGGTATTGGAAGTAGCCGTTGGAGGAAAAGTACTCACGCAAACGGTTGAAGGTAGAGAGCGTTATGGCGTAAGAGTGCGTTATCCACGTGAACAACGTGATAGCCCAGAAGATTTAGAGAATATTTATATTCCAACATCCAAAGGAAGCCCTATTCCATTAAAAGAGTTGGTTACAATTAAGTACGAAAAAGGCCCTCAAGTAATAAAGAGCGAAGATACATTTTTAGTAGGTTATGTACTTTTTGATAAGGTTACCCAAGAGGCAGAAGTAACCGTTGTTGAAAATGCTCAGAAAGCTATTCAGGGTGCTATTGATAAAGGGGAATTGGTTGTCCCAAAAGGCATTAATTATCAATTCACAGGAACTTATGAAAATCAATTAAGAGCCGAAAAAACATTATCAGTTGTCGTGCCTTTAGCATTGGTAATTATCTTTTTAATACTGTATTTTCAGTTTAGGTCTGTTGCCACATCCTTAATGGTGTTTACAGGTATTGCGGTTGCATTTGCAGGTGGTTTTATTATGATTTGGTTGTATGGTGAATCTTGGTTTTTAAACTTTAATCTTTTTGGATTTAATCTTAGGGAATTGTTCCAAATGAATCCAATAAACTTAAGTGTTGCTGTTTGGGTTGGGTTTATAGCTTTATTTGGTATTGCTACAGATGATGGTGTGGTTATGGCAACCTATTTAACGCAGACCTTCAAAAAGAATGAACCAAAATCAAAAGAAGAGATTAGAGCATCAGTTATTGAAGCAGGAGAAAAGCGAATTAGACCATGTTTAATGACCACAGCTACAACGTTATTGGCGTTGCTGCCTATTTTAACTTCTACTGGTCGTGGTAGTGATATTATGATACCAATGGCAATTCCAAGTTTTGGAGGAATGCTTATTGCTTTAATCACCTTATTTGTTGTCCCAGTGCTATATAGTTGGAGCAAAGAAATTACATTAAAACAGATTTAAAATGAAGACAAAATATATTTGCACAATTGGTTTTACCTTTTTAATCATTAATGTTTGTAGTGCACAAACACTTCAGGATTATTTAAATATAGCTAAGTCTAATAGTTCTGAAATACAAGAGAAACGCCTAGAGTATTTACTGTCTCAAGAAAAAGTAAATGAAACAGGAAGCTTAGAAAATACTTTTGTAAGTGTTGGGCCTTTTTTGTCAACACCAGAAACAAGAGTAGGAGCTCAAATAATTAAGCTTGGAATAGAACAACAATTGCCTTGGTTTGGGGCTTTAAGTGCAGAAAAATCTTATGCAGAAGCTATTTCGGAAACCAAACAGTTTGACGCTAACTTAGCTGAAAGAGAATTGTTATTTCAAGTAAAGTCGCTTTATTATGAGTTGTATCAAAAATATAAAACAGAGAAGATCCTTAAGGATAATAAGCAAATTTTAACCACCTATGAAAATATGGCATTGTCGGCTTTAGAAAATAATAAAGCAACGATGAGCGATGTATTAAAAATTAAGGTTCAAAAAAATGAATTGCACAGTAAAATTTTTAAAAATCTAAACGAAATAGAAGCATTAAATAAAAACTTTAATAGGTTGTTGCAACAAGATTTAGAAACTCAAATCGTAATTCCTGATAGCTTAAGTGTTTTGGATATTCTTATAGAAGATGGTAGTGTTAATAAGCATCCTAGTATATCAAGGCTAGACACTTATAATCAGGTTTATCTCAAAGAGGAAAATCTAATAGAGAAGGATAAACTTCCAAAACTTGTTTTTGGACTGGATTATGTTTTGGTAGAAGAGCGTCAAGATTTAAAATTAAATGATAATGGAAAAGATATCATTATGCCTAAAATAGGTTTAAATATTCCAATTTTCACTAAAGAGTACACCTCAAAAGCAGCACAAATAAAAATTAAGCAAGAAGCATTACTTTCAAGAAAAGAAAACCAGAGAAAGCAACTAGAAATGGCGCTTCAAACGAGTGTCTTGGAGCTAGACAATGCCATTATAAATGTAGTTGCTGCCCAAAAAAATTCAGTTGAAACACAATTAGCCATAGATGTTGATTTAAAAGCTTATGAAACAGGAATTTTAAATTATGACAAAATATTAAACCTTCAATTGCAAAAAATTAAATTCCAATTAATGGAAGTAGAGGGAGTTAAAAACGCATTTATCTCAAAATCTAAAATGGAGTACTTAACAAATTAATAGACAGAAAAATGAAAAATTACATCTCATATATTATAATATTAGTAATCGGTTTATTTTTAGGTTGGTTGCTTTTTGGGACCGCAAATAATGATGAAAATACTCATAATCATGAAGTGGTTTCAGAAACCAATCAAATGTGGACTTGCTCCATGCATCCACAGATTATGCAACAAGAATCTGGTAGTTGCCCTATTTGTGGAATGGATTTAATTCCTGCTGAAATCAATAGTGATGGTTTGCTGGCAAACCAGTTTAAATTAACTGATAATGCTATGGCGTTGGCTAACATTGAAACAACCACAGTTGGGGTTGGAGAGTCAGCAACAAATCAATTAATCTTATCAGGTAAAATTCAAGCAAACGATAAAGCAACAGCTGTGCAAACAGCTCACTTTGGAGGGAGAATTGAGATTTTAAATTTTAAAAGTGAAGGTGAGTTTGTTAATAATGGAACAGTTATCGCTTCTATTTATTCTCCAGAATTAGTGACTGCTCAAAATGAGCTAATAGAAGCTATGGATATTAAAAATGAACAACCTGAGCTATACAAAGCTGTAAGAAACAAATTGAAGTTTTGGAAAATTTCTGAGCAGCAAATAAAGCAAATAGAACTAACCAAAAAAGTGATTACTAACTTTAAAATGTATGCCAATACAAAGGGATATATCGAAACAATTTTTGTAGAAGAAGGTAATCATGTTAAAGAAGGCACACCTTTATTCAAGGTAGCTAATTTAAATACTGTTTGGGCTCAATTAGATGTGTATGAGCAAGATGTGAGAAATTTAAGTATCGGTCAATCTGTGTTAATTAGCTTAAATGCTTTTCCAGATAAAAACATTGAAGGAAAAATTGATTATATAAGTCCAACACTTAATAATAAAACCAGAACAATTTCCGTAAGAGCAACGCTAAAAAATTCTAACGGAAACTTAAAACCTGGTATGCTAATTTCTGCTACCACTAAATTAAAAACTAATGATAAAGGAGCTGTAAGTATACCTAAATCTGCTGTTTTGTGGACAGGAGAACGTTCTATTGTGTATGTAAGGGTACCAAATGATTCACCAGTTTTTGAATTAAGAGAAATCACACTTGGTAACGCAGTTGGAGAAAATTATAAAGTTTTAAGCGGATTGGAACAAGGCGAAGTAATAGTAACTAATGGCGCATTTACAGTTGATGCGGCTGCCCAACTTAATGGAAAGCAATCCATGATGAATACTATAACTTCAGATGCTGATGAGTCATCTAAGATGATCGAGAGGTTGGAAGTGTCAACAACATTTCAAGAACAACTTAAAGCAGTAGTAGAAAGTTACCTCACTTTAAAAGACTATTTAGTAAATGATGATGCTTCTAACACAACAATGCAAGCAAAACTTGTATTAGCTGATTTAGATAAGGTAGATATGACACTTTTAACAAATAATAATGCCCACATGCAATGGATGGGACTTCTAAAAGATATTAAAACCGCTGCAAGTTCTCTTGCTAAAGAAACTGATATTGCTATGCAACGTAATTATTTTAAACCGTTATCGTCAAGCATTACAAAAGCTGTCGAATTATTTGGGATTAATCAAACTGTGTATTTACAATTTTGCCCAATGGCAGATGGTGATAAAGGAGCAAATTGGTTAAGTTTAACCGAAGAAATATTTAACCCTTATTTTGGAGATGCTATGCTAAAATGTGGTAGTGTTGAACAAGTTATTAAATAATTAATGATGCTAATTCGCCAATCAACAATAAAATTTCGCATTTAATCTAATTTATGTTTGTTAATAATTAATTATAATATAAATTCGCAATAGAAGATAAAATAGTCTCCTATATTATTAACCTTTTTTTGCCTATGAAATCACTACTACTAATCTACGTTTTTTGCTTAACCTCTTTTGCAATGGTGTCACAAAACCCAATTGTTATTCCTGGAACTATTGAGTCTACCAATGTAAATTTAACGCTTCAAAATGGGGTTTTTCAATTTTTTCCTGGAGAAAATACTGCTACAATGGGAGTTAATGGTCCCGTTTTAGGTCCCACACTAATAATGAACAATGGTGATAATATGAATATTAATATCACTAATACTTTAGGAGAAGATACGACTATTCATTGGCATGGTATGCATGTGTCTGCAGCAAATGATGGAGGACCTCATACAGTAATTGGTGCTGGACAAACTTGGAACCCGCAATTTGAAGTAAAAGATAAAGCAAGTACTTATTGGTATCATCCACATCTTTTAAACCACACAGACGAACATGCTAGTAAGGGAATCTCAGGCTTTATTATTGTTAGAGATACCGAGGAAGCTGCTTTAAGTTTACCTAGAACCTATGGTATTGATGATTTTCCATTAGCAGTACAAACAAAATCTTTTGATGGCTCTTATCAAATAAAAGCTAGTGTAAATGATGATACAACCTTAATGGTAAATGCAACTATAAACGGACAATTAGATGTCCCTGCACAAGTAGTGCGTTTGCGTTTGTTAAATGGATCTTCACAACGTACATTCAATTTTGGATTAACCGCAAATAGAACATTTCACCTTATAGGAACAGATGGAGGTTTGTTAAATGCTCCTGTTGCATTAACAAGATTACCTTTATCTCCAGGGGCTAGAGCAGAAATATTAGTTGATTTTACTGCTCTACAAGGGCAAACAATTAATTTGATGAGTTATGCTTCTGAATTGGCAAACGGTAACTATGGCGCTACATATCCAGGAAATTCACCGTCTAAACCACTTGATGGTTACAACCCGAATGCGTTAAATGGTGCAGATTTCAATATTTTGCAAATGGATGTTGTTGCTCAAACAGCAAGCCCAATAACAACGATTCCTGCGACCTTAGCAAATGATGTGCCTTTGGCTGAAGTGACAGCTGACGAAACAAGGTCTTTTACGTTTGAACCATTAACACCTGGGCAACAGCAATTAAATGGCGACTTTTCTATAAACAATGTTACAATGGATATGAACGTGATTAATGTTACTGTACCCTTAAACAATACAGAAATTTGGACTTTTCAGAATAATTCAGCAATAGCACATCCATTTCACATGCACGATGTTCAATTTTATATTTTAGATATTAACGGAAGTCCACCACCTTCATATTTACAAGGAAGAAAGGACACATTCATGGTGCCAACAGGTTCAACTGCAAGAATCATCACTAAATTTGAGGATCATTTTGATGATACCATACCATATATGTATCACTGCCACATGTTAAAACATGAGGATGCGCTTGCTGGAATGATGGGACAGTTTGTAGTGGTAGACCAAACAGCTGGATTAGACGATTTGGAGCTGTCTAAAGATGCGCTTCTATATCCAAATCCATCAAAAGGATCGTATATGACGGTTAAATTGCAAAAACCATCTGAGACAATTAAGGCCTATTCAATTGTTAATCAATTAGGACAAATAGTAAGATATCATAAAGTTCATGAAAATGAAATTAGTAATATGTATTCTTTTCCAATTTTTGAATTGGCACAAGGACAGTATTTTATAAAGGTATTTACAGAAGATAGAATTATAACAAAAAAGTTTACAAAAAATCATTAAACAACTTTAGATTTCCTTTCACAAGCTCTTTTTTTAAGCTATGATGGAGTGAGTGGAATTAATTAAAATTGATTATTTAGCAAGTAAAGCCTCATCTTTCGATGAGGCTTTTATATGAGTTAACCAAGCGTCATATGGCTCTTATTTTTTATGTAGTTGCTTTTAATTTTGATGAAGTTTACTTAGGTTTTGTATTTAAATATTTAAGTATATTTGGTTACAACCTAATTTAAGCTAATCATGATGAAAAAATCACTATTCTTTATTGCCTTATTTTTTATTTTCTCATCTTTAATTGCCCAAGAAGCAAATAAATATTTTGAACCAATAAAGTATAGAAATATAGGGCCTTTTCGGGGAGGTCGTTCCACAGGCTCAACTGGAGTGGTTGGAGATCCATTGACCTATTATATGGGAACCACTGGAGGAGGTTTATGGAAAACAGAAGATGCTGGACAAAGCTGGCATAATATTTCAGATGGATTCTTTAAAACAGGCTCAGTAGGAGCAGTAGCTGTCTCAGAATCCAATACTAATATAGTTTATGTTGGGATGGGAGAACATGCTATAAGAGGTGTTATGACATCTTATGGAGATGGTGTGTATAAATCGACTGATGCAGGGAAAACATGGACGCATCTAGGACTAAAAGAGACACAGCAAATTTCTAGAATAGTCATTCATCCAACTAATCCAGATATTATATATGTTGCAGCACAAGGTGCTATTAATGGATCGACTAAAGAGCGAGGTGTCTATAAATCAATAGATGGCGGGAAAACATGGAAAAACGTACTCTATGTGAATGATATGACTGGAGCAGCTGAACTCTCTATGGATATGAATTATCCAGAAGTGTTATATGCAGCGATGTGGCATCATAAGCGTGAGCCTTGGGTTGTAATTAGTGGAGGCGAAGGTAGTGGTTTATATAAGTCAACTGATGGAGGTGAAACATGGAAGAAAATTCATAAAGGGCTTCCAGATGAAAAAGGAAAAATGGCTATTGCTGTTAGTAGAGCAAATTCGAATAAAGTATATGCCTTAATTGAGAGTGACACTAATAAAGATTTAGGAGGGTTATTCGTTTCAAATAATGCTGGAGATAGTTGGTCACGTGTTAGTGATGATAATAGACTAACGCAACGTGCTTGGTATTATATAGAAGTGTTTGCAGATCCTAATGATGAGAATACAGTCTACGTGCTAAGTGCCCCAAACTTACGTTCTATTGATGGAGGGAAAACATGGGAACGCTTAGGTGGTACTCATGGTGACTATCATGATTTATGGATAAATCCCAATAATTCTAAAAACTTGGTCATTTCTAATGATGGAGGAGCAGCAATATCTTTTAATTATGGTGAGTCATGGTCTACACAAGCAAACATGCCTACTGCACAGATTTATAGAATTAATACTGATAATATGTTTCCTTATAACATTTACGGAGGGCAACAAGATAATTCATCAGTAAAAATGAAGAGCATGTCGCTTGGTGGATGGAGTATTTCGCATTCAGATTGGGAAAGTTCAGCTGGAGGCGAAAGTGCATTTGCGGCATTTGATCCTGATAATCCTCGTTACGTCATGGGAGGTGTTTATTTGGGTTATATCGAATTATTGGATACAGAATCAAAAGGGTCTATCAATATTATGGCTAAGCCAAATCAGTGGCTTGGTAGAGAAGCTCGTGATATGGAATATTTGTTCAATTGGAATGCTCCAATTATACATTCTATACATGAAAAAGGGACATATTTTCATTGTGCAAATAAAGTATTGAAAACTACCGACATGGGTAAATCATGGACAGAGTTCTCACCTGACTTAACAAGAAACATAGATGAAAAACAAGGCAATGGAGGTGCTCCTTATACCAATGAAGCGGTTGGTGCAGAAAATTATGGAACCATTGCTTATATTATAGAATCACCACATGAAAAAGGTGTTTATTGGACAGGAAGCGACGATGGTTTTGTTCATATAACAAGAGATAATGGAGTTTCTTGGCAGAATGTAACACCAAAAGGACTTGGCGAAACTTTGGTTAATGCAATTGATGTGTCACCTCATGATCCAGCGACTGCTTATGTAGCAACAACTAAGTATAAATTTAATGATTATACTCCAGCGTTGTATAAAACTACAGATTACGGTAAAACATGGAAAAATATAAGTTCCGGTATTCCTTATGGAGCATATACAAGAGTTGTTCGAGAAGATCAAACAAGAAAAGATTTATTGTACGCTGGAACTGAAGCAGGTGTTTACGTGTCATGGAATGGTGGTCAATCATGGGAAAGTATGCAACTTAATTTACCAATAACACCGATTACAGATTTAAAAGTCCACCAAGGTGATTTAATTGTGTCTACTTCAGGAAGAGGATTTTGGATTTTGGATGATTTAGGCTTGTTGAATCAATTTAAAACCAATTCAGAAGCTGTAAAATTATATACTCCTGAGCCAGCTTTAGACGGAGCTTGGGGAAGCCAACTTAATAGCAATAGTTCTGATGGAACAGATACTTTTGAAGGTGTTAATCCAGCTAATGGGGTTATTGTTTATTACGAATTACCAAAACTTGAAGATGATACAGAAGTTACTTTAGAGATTCGAAATAGTAAGAATGAAGTTGTAAATACTATTAGCTCGGAAAGAGATCCAAAGTATAGACGTTGGGATGGTGGACCACCACCAGCTGCAACACTTTCTAAAAAAGAAGGGCTAAATCGTTTTGTTTGGGATATGCGCTATCCAATCATGTCTGGAATTCCTGACACATACATTGAAGCCAGTTTTAGAGGGCATCGTACTCCTCCAGGAACTTATAAACTAACACTAAAGGCTGGAGAAAAAGTTGTTTCAACAGATGCTGTTATAAAGGAAAATCCAATTTATGAAACTAAACCTGGTCAGTACGAAGAGTACGATAGTTTTATGAAAGCTATGGAATCCAATTTAACCGAGATGCACTATATGGTTAATGTGTTGTTTAAAGCCAAGAATCAAATTAAAGATGTTGTTTCTGGATTAGATTCAGATAAGCATAAAGATTTAATTGAAAAAGGAAAAAACCTGATTAAAGATTTAACTGCTTGGGATGAAGATATGATTCAACGTAAATCTAAGGCATATGATGATGTTGAAAATTTCCCTAACAAATTTACAGCAGAATATATTTTCTTAATCAATCAGACAGAAAGCAGCATTCCGAGAGTTAATGATCAAAATAAAAAAAGAAAAGCTGAATTGGATGCTCAATGGAATACTTTAAAAAATAAAAGTAATAATTTTATTAATTCTGAAATCCCAAACTTTAATAAGCAATTATGGGAAGCTGGAATAGGAGCTATAAAAATGAACTAAAATAATAAAGCCTCATCGAAAGATGAGGCTTTTAACTTCTATACAAGTTCTTTTTTGTATTTCCCTTTACTTTTCCTAATTCTAACTGCTACTACCTTATATTCAGGACACATAGCTTCAGAGTCATGAACATCGCCAGTAATGTTGTTAATCATTATTTCTGGAAAATGAAACGTAGTACTTAGAATACCTTCTTTTACTTCATCTGTAATTCGAGCTTTTACATCTACTTTCCCACGAGGCGATTCTAAACACACATAATCACCTTCATTAATTAAATGATTTTTTGCATCATTTGGATGAATCATCAAATAATCATCCTGAAGTATTTGCTCATTAGCTGTCCTACGAGTCATAGCACCACAATTGTAATGTTCTAATTCGCGATTAGTTGTTAAAATATATGGGTAATCTTTGGCATGTTCTGTCAACTCAACTGTTTCTTTCCAAGCTTTAAATTCAAAAAGACCTTTGCCACGTTTAAAATCTACAGTATGTAAGATTTGTGTGTCAGTTCCATCAGGAGTAACTGGCCATTGTAACCCATTAATACCTAATCGCTCCCATTTAATTCCAGCAAAGAAAGGTACAATTTGAGAAATCTCTTCTAACATTCCATCTGGCGTATAATCAGGTTGAGGATAGCCCATTCGGTTCATAATATCTACAATAATTTGACCATCTGGTTTTGTTCCAGGAATTGGTTCTACGACTTGACGAACTGCTTGTACACGACGTTCACCATTGGTAAATGTTCCTGATTTTTCTAAGAAAGAAGCTCCAGGTAAAATCACATCAGCATATTTAGCCGTTTCTGTCATAAATAATTCCTGAACAATCACTAAATCTGTTGCTTCTAAAGCTTTTATTACTTTTTGGGTATTTGGATCGGTTTGCACCACATCTTCACCAATAATCCAGATAGCTTTTAGTTTGCCATCTAAAGCAGCATCAAACATTTCTGGAATTTTATAACCTATATGTTTTGGTACTTCAACACCATAAAACTCGTTGTATTTTTTATTGACTTCGTCATTGGTCACATCTAAGTATCCTGCTCCTTGATGAGGTTGAACTCCCATATCTGCAGAGCCTTGTACATTGTTTTGGCCTCGTAATGGATTTACACCAACACCACGACGACCTATATTTCCAGTCATTAGCGCTAAATCTGCAATTTGCATCACTGTGAATGTTCCTTGTGAATGCTCAGTTACTCCTAAACCATGGAATGACATGGCATTTGGAGCAGATGCGTAAGCCATTGCAGCAGCTCTGACTTCTTCTCTGGTAACACCAGAAATTTGTTCAATATGGTCTAAGTCAATAGAAAGTAATTCCTTTTTAAAGTCTTCATAACCTTCAGTTCTATTTTGAATAAATGCATCATCTACAAGACCTTCGGTAACTATATAATACATCATCATATTTAGTACAGCAACATTTGTTCCAGGCCTTAATGCAATATGATGTGTGGCATAGCGAGCTAACTCGGTACGTCTCGGATCTAATACTATAGACACATTATCCGACTTCATAGCAAACTGTTTTAGCTTTGCTCCTGTTACAGGATGTGCATCAGTTGGATTAGCTCCAATAACCATGATACAGTTGGTGTCTTTTAAATCGTCTATAGAATTGGTTGCAGCTCCTGTTCCGTAAGTGCGTTGCATTCCTAAAGCAGTAGGAGAGTGACACACACGAGCACAACCATCAATATTATTAGTGTTTAATACAGCTCTGAAAAACTTCTGCATTAAATAATTCTCTTCATTAGTACAACGAGAAGACGATATTCCAGCCATAGAATCTGGACCAAATTCTTCTTTAAATCCAGTTAATTTGTTAGCGATATAATCATAAACTTCATCCCAGCTTACTTTTTCAAACTCACCATTTCTTTTAATCATTGGTGAATTTAATCGTTCTGGATGATCGTAAAATTTAAAAGCGTAGCGACCTTTTAGGCACGTATGTCCTTGATTAACTTCAGCATCATATGGAGCTTGAATGCTTAATATTTCACCATTACTTGTAGATACCTCTAGGTTACATCCAACACCACAATAGGTACAAATGGTTCTCGTGGTATCTGTTGCTTGAATGGCTTTAGATTGGAATACATCAGAAATGGCTGAAGTTGGGCACGCTTGAGAACAAGCACCACAACTCACACAGTCGGAATCCATAAATGAATCGTCTAAGCCTTTGATGATTTTTGAGTCAAATCCTCTTCCTGACATGCTTAATACAAACTCACCTTGCACTTCATCACAAGCTCTCACACAGCGATAACAGTTAATACATTTTGACAAATCTGAAGTCATATAAGGATGACTCAAATCTTTCATTCTATATAAATGGTTGTCCCCTTCTGGATAACGTACATCACGAATACCAACTTGAGCTGCTACAGTTTGGAGTTCGCAATTACCATTTACTTCACAGGTTAAACAATCCAAAGGATGGTCAGTTAATACCAATTCCACAATGTTTTTGCGCAATGCTTTAACAGCTTCAGTACTTGTGTAAATATATTGTCCTTCTGCAACAGGAGTGTGGCAAGAAGCCATTGTTTTAACAGGCCCATTCGCTTCTAAAGCTACTTCAACACTACACACACGACAAGATCCAAAAGGGTCTAAATTTGGTGCATCACAAAGTGTTGGAACTAAGTTTTTGTCCTTATAGCGACGAATATAGGAAAGGATAGTTTCTCCTTCTTCAATTTCAAATGCTCTGTTATCTATATATGCTGTTTTACTCATAGTCTTCTAGTTGAAATATTGTCTTAATTCATCATCAAAATATTGCAAGGCATTACGAACTGGTAGCGGAATTCCACCACCATGTGCACATAAAGATCCTTGTTCAAGTGTTGTCAATAAATCTGTAAATAGTTTTTTGTCTATTTTATAATCTGATGTCAGGGCTTTTTCTGCTAATTCCTGACCACGTTTTGTTCCTAATCTACAAGGGAAACATTTTCCGCAACTTTCATAAGCAGCAAAATCAAATAAATGTTCAATAAATTTCATAATTGGATAATCACTAGGTACAGACACCACAGAAGCATGACCTAATAAGAACCCTTCTTTTGAGAATGATTCAAAGTCAATTGTTAAATCGTCTATTTTTGAAACTGGGACTAAACCACCTAGCGGCCCTCCAATTTGAACTGCTTTCACATCTGACTTAAAACCACCACCAAGTTCGTTAACAACAGTAGATAATGGTGTTCCCATCTCTACTTCATACATTCCAGGATTATTAAAAAAACTGTCTAATGATACTAGTTTAGTTCCTGAAGAACGTTCTGTACCAATGTCTTTCCAGGCTTGTCCACCATTAGAAATGATATAGTGTAATGCAGCTAATGTTTCTACATTATTTACTGTAGTCGGTTTGTTGAACAATCCTTTTTGTGCTGGGAAAGGAGGTCGAACTCTTACTTCTGGGCGTTGTCCTTCAATTGAGTTTATAAGTGCCGTTTCTTCACCGCAGATGTAAGAGCCTTGAGCCTGAATAATTTTAAAATCGAAACTAAAATCTGAACCATTAATGTTCTCGCCAATTAGATTGTTAGATTTTAAATCATCAATTGCTTTTTGAACAATTGAAACAGCTTCTGGATATTCTGCACGAATGTAAAGAATACCATATTTTGCATGAGTCACATAACCAGATATCAACATTCCGAACAATACAGAATGTGGTTGATGTTCTAATAGATATCTATCGGAATATGCTCCAGGATCACCTTCATCTGCATTACAAATAATGAATTTTGTTTCGTTTTCTACGTTTCTGCAAAATTGTAATTTTAATCCCATAGGGAAACCTGCACCACCACGACCACGAACATTAGAAGTTTTTATTTCCTCCAATACATCAGCTGAATCTTTTTTAAGAGCCTCTAAAAATGGTTGATAGTAATCAGTGATATTACTAAAAGGAGCGGTTAGAATTTCTTTGCCACTGGCTTTTATATTGTAGGTGTCTTGATTTAAATTGGACTCAGAATCAATAATTGAATTCAAATTCGATATTGCGTCACCTGAATAGTTTTTTCCATCATAATGAAAAGCAGAGTTTTCGTGGCAACGACCTAAGCAAGTCATGTGTCCTATTTCGTCAGCTTCGAATGAATCTTTTAACGAATCTATTACTTTATCTTGAGTTCCTGCGCAAACACATGCAGTTCCGTTGCAAACATATACTTTTTTGCCTTTGTTTTCAGGCTTTAAAAAATCATAGAAACTTGCGGTACCAAAAGCATTAGCTTTTCCAACAAGAAACTCATCAGCTAATTTTGCCATGACTTCCTCACTTGGAGTGCCTTCTGGTTTTGCTAATTTCCCTAATTTATCAAAGAGATTGTCTTTGATGCCTTTTCTTCCTAATAATTCACTTAAATTATCTGACATATATTTTTAACTCGCTTTTGTATTAGTTGATTGTATTTTGGTTCGTTGAGGGTTGGAATAACAGGTTGCTCTTTGGTCTCTACAAAAAGCAAAAAGAGTAATTCCTAATTCTTTAGCATAATCGACTGCTAGTGATGAAGGTGCAGAAACCGCAGCTAAAAAAGGGATTCTTGCTTTAAAACATTTAATGACTATTTCATAAGAAATCCTGCCACTCACTGTCATGATTTTAGCATCGTTTAATTCTTGATTATTAATCAGTTTTCCAACTATTTTATCAACGGCATTATGCCGTCCAATATCTTCCATAGCACACAGTAATTTTCCATTCAAAGTAAACGCAGCAGCAGCATGTGTGCCACCAGATTCTCTAAAATCATATTGAAAATTATTCATCTTATTAAATAAACTATGAATAAGTCCAATATCTATTTTGTTATTATCGTCAATAGTTTTTCCAATAAATGCTAAATCGCTAAGCTCTGTTTTTCCACAAATGCCACATGAGGAAACCGACAATAAACTTCTACTATTTGAATAACCTTCGCCTAATTCTTTCTCAGGAATATTCACATTAACAATCGTTACAATACCATTGTCATTTTCTTTTTTAAGAGATATTTCGGGGATAAAATCTACATTGTTTATAACACCTTCTGCATGAAGTAAACCACGAACAAGCTCAATATCGTTTCCAGGTGTACGCATAGAAACTGTGAACGGTTTGTTATTGATGTTTATTTGCAAGGCTTCTTCAATTGTTAATGCATCAACAATTTTGTCGATGGTACTATTATTAAATTTTTTTCCTTGATAGTTTCGAGTAGCCATTGTATTATGGTTAAATCAACGGTCAATTTACATAAAGTTGAGCGAATTTGCCATTTTTATTTTGTAATGATGTGTTAAAATCAAATTTTACTCATCTAGAAGCTGTAGCGTGACCAAATAAGCACAATGGTCTGAAGCAATGGTATCACAAATGGCTTCTGTTTTAAGAACCTTCCATCTGTGTTTTGGATAGAACAATACATAATCAATTTTTTTAACAGGATTAGCTGATGAATATGTTGGTTGAAAATTGTTTTTGTCATAGGAAGCTGTCCAAAAACTTTCCAAAATATTCATTGTATTACTATTAGGTTCTGCATTTAAATCACCAGCTAAAATGGTTGGGTATTGATTGTTTGAAAATACTTTATTGATTTCTTTTGCTTGCTTAATTTTATTGGTCTCTAGTTTTAAATGGTCTAAATGAGTCCCAATAAAAGAGATGGTGTCTTTTGATGGTAAAACTGTTGTGATTTCTAATGCAGCTCTAGGTTCATCACCTGGAATATAAGGTAAAGGAATGTTTCTCGTGTTTAAAAATGTGTGTTTAGATAATACACCTTCACCATATTCTCCACCATCATAATGCATCGCTCTTGCATAAATTGGTGCCATTTTTGTACGCCAACCTAATTCGGTTACCAAATCATATTTTTTAGCGCGATTGGTTTTGTAATCTACTTCTTGAAGGGCAACAAAATCTGGATTAACATCAATAATAACTTTTGCAATGACGTCTAAATTGAAATCGCCTTTCATGGTTTTTCCGTGAAGGATATTGAAAGATAATACTTTAACTATTTTGCTTGAGTCAACTTGAGTTTGAGACCAAACAGAACTTGAAATTAGACAAGCTACAAATAATCTCAATGCGTTAATTTGATTAATATTTCTCATAGATATTTGAAAGATGATCTTGCATATCACTTCTAATTTTAGAATTTGGTTGATTGTAATTATTGTTCATATAGCTAAAAATTAGGAGTGTTCCTTTTTTAGTAATAATATAACCACTTAAACAATAAGTATTGGAGAGCGTTCCAGATTTTGCATATACGTAAGGTTTATCTTTTCCGCCATACCAATTGCGCAAAGTTCCGCTTTCTCCTCCAACAGGAAGATAGTTTAACAGTTTTTCCAAAGGAATTTCTTCATACATTTTTGTTAGTAAGTGCACTGTATCTTCAGGTGAAAACAAGTTATAGACTGATAAACCTGAGCCATCTCTCCAAACAGGTTTCTGAGGGAGGTTTTGTAAGTGATTCTTAAGAATGTAATCAATACCATCTTCTACATTATAAGTGTCTTTCACTTTTTTTGCAACTTGTAGCATCAATTGCTCGGCAATAAAATTATCACTCACCACAAGCATTTGTTTGTAAACTGAATCTACAGCGACACTATTCAAAGACTTAAAATCAAAACCTCTTTTTTGAGGCATCACATATACAGGTTTTTGTAAGGTATCGCTCAATAATTCTGCAACCAATTTTGTGGATGTTTTAAAAGGAATGTAATTTAGAGTGGAATCCTGACGCTCTAAATAAAATTGATTTTCTTCAAACGCTCTATTCATATCTGTGGAGTCTAAAACAGTAATGTGTTTTTTGAAATAAGAAGGATGCGCTGTAATAGAATCACCTTTCATAGCATACGTTAACACATTTCCATACATTGGGAACAAGCTTCTTTCAGGCATGTAATAATATTGATAATCTTCCCATGACCACCCATTTCCAAAACGGTTGTCATCTAAAGATTCATCAAGTATAACTATTGGGCCATTATGACTATTTAAAAAAGGGATGGTTTTAGAACCTTCAAATTCATATAAAAAAGAAGGATCTGCAGTACCTTTAATAAATAAGGTGTCATTGTTTTTGTAATACTCAAGACCTACTAGAGAATCTCCTAAAGTTTTGTAAGCTGAATAAAACGTATACAATTTAGTGTTGGAAGCAGGCGTAAAAAACTTACTTCCATTATGGTTAATGATTTGAGTTCTTGTTTCAGGATTATATAAAACAAATCCTTTAAAAAACTCTGATTCTTTTTGATGCTTATTAAAATCTTTTTTGAGCTTGTAAGTAGTGCTGCAGGAGCTAACTGTGATTAAAAGCGTAAACAGAAATAGTTTGTAAAGTATTTTCATTTGAGAATGTTATTTGTCTCCTAGTTGTTCGAATTTAAAACGTTTATTTTCAGAAGGTTCATGTTCTTGAATCATAATTTCGGCTATTCTTTTAACAATCTCAGGATGTTGGTCTGCAAGATTGTTTTGTTCTAGAATATCGTTTTCTAAATCATATAATTCAATATCTAAATTACCATCAAAAATATTTTTACGTATACCTTTCCATTTTCCTAATCGTACAGCTTGTTGCCCTTTGTAACTAGGAAATTCCCAATATAAAAACTCGTGAGGTTGTTGTTGCTCACCTAATAAAACAGGCTTAAAACTTAAACCATCAATATTTTCAGGAGATTCAATATCAGCAATATCACAAATGGTGGGCATCATATCATAAAATGCTGATATATGTTCACTTGTTGTACCAGCTTTAATTTTATTTGGCCAACTTGCAATAAGTGGAACTCTGATACCACCCTCGTAGGTATAACCTTTGGTCTTTCCATAGCCATTTGAAAAAGGCTTTGAGCTTTCAAAAAACTCAAAATCTACACCTCCAGTATATGTTGGTCCATTATCACTTGAGAGAATAATTACGGTGTTATCATAGATTCCTAGTTCTTTTAGTTTTTTTACGAGGTCACCTAATTGATAGTCTAAATAGTCTATCATGGCTGCGTAGGTCGCTCTTGGGTATCTATTAGGAAAATATCCTTTGTCTCCAATATATGGTTCCTCATCGCCAAACAGCTTTAGGTATTTATCTACAAACTCTTTTGGTGCTTGTAAAGGTAAATGTGGCAATGGTGAAGCATAATAGATAAAGAAAGCACTATCCTTATTTTTTGTCATAAAATTAATAGCTTTTTCATGAATCCGTTCAGGAGCGTAATCAGTTTGATTATACTTTGCATAACTTGCTTCATCAAAAGGGTCTGCAAGAGAATCCAGTTTTGTTCTTGGAGGAACTAATTCGTTATTAAGTATATCTTTTTCGGTATTTTCCCATAGGTGAGGAGGGTATAAATTATGCGCTTGACGTTGGCAATTATAACCATAGAAATAATCAAATCCTTGAAGAGTTGGTATACCATCACTTTCTGGAGCACCTAAACCCCATTTGCCAAATAACCCTGTTTTGTAACCAGCTTTTTGAAGTTGATGCCCAATGGTAATAGTGTTGTTTGGTATTGGTCGTTGACCTTCTAAACTTGGGTCTTCTGAAACTGCTGCATAATCCCAAACGTTTCCTCGTTCGTTCCACTCGTCATTACCTCTAATGTATGCATGTCCAGAATGTTTTCCTGTTAAAAACATATAACGAGCAGGTGCACAAACTGGAGCGCCTGAATAATGCTGTGTAAACAACATACCATTTTTTGCTAAGGCATCCATATTAGGCGTCTGAATTTTTTGCTGACCGTAAATGCCAACTTCACCATAGCCTAAATCGTCGGCTAGAAAATAAATAATGTTGGGTTTCTTATTGGTTTCTTCTGATTTTTTACAGCCACAAATAAGAACTGTAACGA
The DNA here is from genome assembly GCF_011777505.1 of Gaetbulibacter sp. S0825. Lineage (GTDB taxonomy): Bacteria > Bacteroidota > Bacteroidia > Flavobacteriales > Flavobacteriaceae > Pontimicrobium. The sequence goes on from NZ_JAATJT010000001.1 coordinate 1,175,744, forward strand.
GCAATATTGAAAATAAATGCCTCATGAATATTGGTGGTGGTTTATGCTTTCCGAATATACAAATTAGATTAATACTTTTTAAATCCAATGTTTTGTTTGTTGTTAAAAAGCTTTTAAGCCTAAATAATTTTTATTTTTGTCTAACTATGATTGATAATTTTGAAAACGAATATTTTGGTATTGGCATCCAAAATGGAAAAACACCCGAGAATTTAGGCGTTCTTTGGAGGTCTGCTCAAAATTTATGCGCAAGTTTTATTTTTACTATTGGCAATAGATATGCAAAACAAGCTTGTGATACGCATAATGCCGTTAAAGCTATGCCATATTTTCATTACGACACCTTTGAAGATTTTTACAATCATTTACCTAAAGGAGCGAGGTTAGTTGGTGTAGAATTAACCGAAGAAGCAGTAGGTTTAGAATCGTTTCACCACCCAAGACGTTGTGTATATCTGTTAGGTGCCGAAGATCATGGATTATCAAAAAAAGCTATCGAAAAATCACATCATTTAGTAAAATTTCAATCCGAATTAAGCTTAAATGTGTCTGTTGCTGGAAGTATTGTGATGTACGATAGAGGCTTACACAAACCAAGAAGTTAAAGAATATACCACTATGAGAAAAATATTAATAATTATTGCTGTTTTAATTATTTCATGTAGTTCTAATCAGAAAAAAGAAATTGCAGATACCGTTGTCACTAATGCAAGAGTATATACTTTGAGTTGGGATGATCCTTCATTAGATGGAGTTCCAGCACAAAATGCATCGATTAAAAATGGTGTTTGGCAACCTGATGCAGAAGCCATTGCTATAAAAAATGGTTTAATTCAATTTGTTGGTACAACAGAAGAAGTACAAAACTATATTGGAGAAACCACTAAAATTATTGATGCTAAAAATGCTTTTGTGGTTCCAGGGCTTATTGAATCTCATGGTCATGTACATGAAATAGGAGAAAAATCTGAAATGGTAGCTTTAAATAATTTGTCTGGAGATGAGATTATTGAAGCGATATATCAAAAATCACTTCAAGTACCAGCTGGTGAGTGGATAATTGGTTATGGGTGGGATGAAGCTGAATTTGCAAATGAATATCCTGATATGATTGCCTTAAGCAACAAAGTAAAAAATAATCCAGTGGCATTGCAAGGCTTAAGAGGTTTTGGAGCTTTGGGAAATGCTTTAGCTTTTGAGTTGGCAGAAATTACTACAGAAACTGTTGCAACCGATGGAGGAGAAATTTTGAAAGATGAAAAAGGCAATTTAAAATATGTTTTACTAAACCATGCAAAAAACCTGTTAGATAATAAAATTCCAAAAAAGACATTAGAACAAAGAGGAAGAATTCTAAAATATGGGCTAAACCATTTGGCTAGTCTAGGGTATACTACAGCGCATCATGCTGGAGTGGTAAAAGAATGGATGGAAGGTTATGAAGATTTAGATAGTAAAAACGAATTAATGTTAAGAACGCAAATTTTTGTAGCTGCCAGAATGCATAACATTGAACTTGTTGAAGAATGGGTAGAAAAGGGACCAACAAGTAGCGATTCAGCTTTTTTACAAGTAAAAACGTTTAAAGCCTATTATGATGGTTCTTTGGGTTCTAGAGGTGCGAACTTTTTGGAAGATTATAGTGATCAGTCTGGGCATAAAGGTGTAGCAAGTACAGATTATGGCTTTCATGAAGGCTTAATAAAAAAGGCTCTAGATGCTGGATTTCAATTAGCAATCCATTGCATTGGAGATAAAGCAAATCGTGAAGTTTTAGATTTATACGATGATTATTTTAAAGAGCATCCTGAATCTAGAGATTTACGACATCGTATTGAACATGCGCAAATTATTCATCCAGATGATTTTACTCGTTTTAAAGACTTAAATATTGTTGCTTCATTAGAACCTGGACATGCTGTCGAGGATATGCCTTGGGCTATTGATCGAGTTGGAGAAGAGCGTATTAAAGGAGGTTATGCTTGGCGTTCTCTTAGAAAAGCAGGAGCAACAGTGATTTTTAATTCAGATTATGCTGGAACAGACCCAAGTTTTTTCTATGGTGCGTATTGTGCTATTACAAAGCAAAAAAGAGATGATGACAAGCAGTGGTTTCCAGAGCAAGCCTTTACACCAGAGGAAACTTTAAGGGCTTATACCATTTGGGCTGCTTATGCATCTAAACAAGAACACTTAACTGGAACTATTGAAGTAGGAAAATGGGCAGACTTAACTTTTATGGATGTAGATGTTTTAAATATTGGTAATACAAATCCAAATCAACTATTAAATGGTCAGATTCTAAAAACCATGGTTAATGGTAAAGTTGTTTATGAGAAATAAACTACTTCTCTTTTTAAAGTAAGCAATTAATTATATACGTCGCTGTAGAGAGTTTACTCAATTTTTTTAATGTAATCTATACAAAGAGGAACACCGGTTTCAGAAATTTTATTTAATTCGTTAACTGTAAATTCTATATTTCCTTGTATTTTTTCCCAATAAATCCATAAAGTTATATCGGTTGCGCCAGCTTTTTTAAACTCAGGTTTGTTTTTAACAATAAATTCAGCCATCCACTCGATTCTATTTAATTCAATATTATCAGGAGTTTTGATAGAACACGCTCCATAAGGAATCTTAGTATTCTTAAATCTTCCTTTTTCTCCAATATCATTGAATTCAATAATATATCCAAACTTAATATTTAGAATTTCTTTCAGTAGTTTTGGTGAAACTTTTCTCCATATAAATGGCATTCAGGATTTATCATTTCTTAAATTCTCTACAACTAAGAATTAATCCTCCTTTTCAAATACAACTTTACCATCAAAAATGGTCATAACAACCTTAGTGTCTAGAATTTTATCTTCATCTACAGTCATGATATCTTGATCAAAGATTGCAAAATCAGCAAGCTTACCAACACTAATAGAGCCTTTTATATCTTCTTCAAAAGCACCATAAGCAGCATCTAAAGTATACGATTTTAATGCTTGTTCTCTGGTCATTTTTTGCTCTGGTTCGTAACCTCCTTCAGGAGTGCCTTTTAAAGTTTTACGACTTACACTAGCATAAAAACTAGGAATTGGATTTAAAGGCTCCACTGGAACATCTGTACCATTTACGATTGGAATACCACTTTGTAACAAATCTTGCCACATATAAGCACCTTCCTTAATACGCTTTTCGCCTAAACGATCGATTGCCCAAGGTCTGTCCGACGACATATGAACAGCTTGCATTGCTGGAATTACTTTCAATTCTGCAAATCTTGGAATATCATCTGGATGTAAATGTTGTGCGTGTTCTATTCTAAATCGGTGATCAGAATCTACCTTAGATAATTCAGTCATTGCAGCTTCATAGCGATCTAATATTTCTCTATTTGCTCGGTCACCTATAGCATGTGAGCATACCTGAAACCCGTTTCGAAGCCCATTACGTGCTGTTTTATCTACCATTTCCATTGGAAGCGTTTCAAGACCAAAATGACCAGGTCTATCTGTGTAAGATTCAAGTAGCCATGCGCCTCGATTTCCTAATGCACCATCACAGTTTAATTTTATTGATCGAATAGTAAATCTATGATCAGGATCAATACTTGGTCCTTTTTCATACCATTCATTAAGAAGTTTTTCATCATTGCCAGTAAGCATTGCATAAATTCTAATATTCATATTGCCTTCAGCCTTCATACGATTGTAAAAAGCTATGGTTCCTCTTCCAATTCCTGCATCATGGAATCCTGTAATACCATTTTCGTAACAAGCTTCAATGGCTAAATTAAAGGCTTGGATATTTGATTCTGGTGTGTTAGCAGGAATATGTTTACCAATTAAACCTCCAGCACGTTCACTAAAAATTCCTGTTGGTCTACCAGCTTGATCAACAATAACTTCACCTCCTTCTATTTCATAGGTGTTAATACCATCTGTAGATAATGTGAGTAAGCCAGCAATTTCCATGGCTTTTTCATTAGCAAAGCCAGCATGACCACTAGCATGTCTTAAATACACTGGATTATTTGGAGAGACTTCACTTAGTCTATGATGTGTTTGAAACCCTTTAACAGTGTATTCTGGTACACTGTCCCATTTACTTTGATGCCAACCTCTTCCAGTAATCCATTCACCAGGCTCCGCCGTTTTAACACGTTCGGCTACGGCATCAATAATATCTTGATAACTATTGGTATACATTAAATCTAGTTCAAGCTCATTATAACCTAATCCCATAAAATGTCCATGGCCTTCTATTAAACCTGGTGTCATAGTTTTTCCTTCTAGGTCAATAAGCTCAGTTTGTTCGTTTTTAAAACTTTCGGCTTCTTCTAAGCTTCCAGCAAAGAGGATTTTATTGTCTTTAACTGCTACAGCTTCTACAGTTGCTTGATTTGAATCTACCGTGTATATAGTTCCACCATGAATAATCATGGTTGCGGAATCTTTATTCGTATCTGAACAAGAACTAAAAAAAATAAGGGCAAATGCAATTGAAAAAAATTGTGAAAATCGTGATATCATTTTGGTTGGTTTTAGAGATTGTAAGTTACAATTTGCTTTAAGTGTTTTTCAAATATAACTCAAAAATATTGGTTATTGAAAGCAATAAACAATTCAAGGTTGTAACTTTGCAACTAAATTTTAAATATGCATAAAGCAGGGTTTGTAAATATAATAGGGAATCCAAATGTTGGTAAATCTACTTTGATGAATGCCTTTGTTGGAGAAAAGCTATCTATTATCACTTCCAAAGCACAAACGACTAGGCATCGTATTTTGGGTATTGTGAATGGCGATGATTTTCAAATGGTATTATCTGATACGCCAGGAATAATCAAGCCAGCGTATGAACTGCAAGAATCGATGATGGGTTTTGTAAAATCAGCTTTTGAAGATGCAGATGTATTAATCTATATGGTTGAAATCGGTGAAAAAGAATTGAAGGATGAAGCTTTTTTTAATAAAATTACCAGTTCTAAAATTCCTGTATTATTGCTTCTAAATAAAATTGATAGTTCTAATCAAGAAGAATTAGAAGAGCAAGCAGCCTTATGGCAAAGTAAGGTGCCTAATGCCGAGTTTTTTCCTATTTCAGCATTAAAAGGATTTAACGTAAAGGAAGTATTTAATAGAATTATTGAGCTCTTACCAGAATCGCCACCGTTTTACCCAAAAGACCAATTGACAGATAAACCTGAGCGTTTTTTCGTCAATGAAAAAATCAGGGAGAAAATTTTAATGCATTATAAAAAAGAAATTCCTTATGCTGTTGAGGTGGATACGGAGGAGTTTCACGAAGAGGAAAATATTATTAGAATGCGTTCGGTAATTATGGTAGAACGCGAAACGCAAAAAGGCATTCTTATAGGACATAAAGGATCGGCTTTAAAGCGTGTGGGTGTGGAAGCGAGAAAAGATCTTGAGAAATTTTTTGATAAGAAAGTACATCTTGAATTATATGTCAAGGTGAACAAAAACTGGCGAAGTAACCAAAACCAGTTAAAACGATTTGGGTATAATCAGAAATAGAGACTTTTGATTATTTAAGTAAATAGTTCTTATTTATTGTAAGCTTACTTTTTTAAAACCGACTCCTTACCAAAAGGAAAAATAATGCAAAAATTAACCACGCTTCTTATTCTAATAGTTTTAGTTGGATGTTCAAAAAACAATCCTGGTACTGAGAAGATAGTTGAAGAAAATGAATGGTTGGTTAATAAAGATGATCTCTCAGGCTCTTTTGCGATGTATCCTTTAGGTGATAACCCAGAATATACAACCGTTGCAAATATCGATTTGCCAAATTCTGAACGTGTAGGCGTTATGAGCTTTGGTGATGAGGTGAGAGTATATCCTTATCCAAATACTTTTGCTACTGAAATTATTAATGACCAATACCAATCTCAAAAATACGCCTTTACCTATTGTCCTATTACCAAAAGTGCATTGGCATATACTAGAAGTAAAACACTTAGAGCTTCGGGTTATTTATATAAAAATAATATGGTGCCATGGGATGAGGATACCGAAACACTTTGGTCACAAATGCTTATAAGAGGTATTAAAGGTAATCGTATTAACCAAAGATTAAAAACACTTGCTGTTGTAGAAACCAGATGGGAAACCATAAAAAACTACTTTCCAAATGCGAGGGTTTTAAAAAACATTGTGCCTTCTTCAAGTAGAATCAATACATCATCAAAAACATCTAAATCAAACTTGAGAACTACTAACATCCCTGATGAAAGAGATTATGTTTATGGTGTTTTAGATGAAGATGATAATGTAACTATTTATCAATATGATGACTTTACAAGTCAAAACAGGTATGATATTACTTTAAGACAGTACAGTTATATTGTGTATGGAAACAAATCTCACCAAATTATAAGTGCATTTGAAGTTGATGATTTTAATAATTATCAAACACTTGACGAAAGTGAATTCCCTTATGTGTTACAGGATTTAAATGGTATAAAATATAATGTATTAGGTGTTGGCACAAATGGTGAAACACTAGAAAAGCCTAAGTACGCTTATGTAGCTGCATGGTGGGCTTTTGATGATTTTTTCACCAACTTCACATTTCAAGAATAAACTATTTACTATAAAGTAAACTGTTCATAAAATTATGCAGTAGTACCATTTGATCTCTTCCAGTTGCTTTTCCTAAGCGACCTCCCAAATAGAGCGCAACCCATAAAACAATCATTAATATGGCGACAAATAATTGAATGGCAAAATCGGTTTTTAAAGTCCAATTGGTATATGCCCAAATTCCAAAGCCAATAAATAAACCAGCAACAATAAAGTGGAAAAACATAAACATTGTCCAAACGGTTGGATTAGGTCCAAATAACCCAAACAAACGACTGGAATTTTTGTCAATTTCCATGATTTCTAAATGTAGTTGAGGTGACCAAAAATGTTGATCTGCTTTAGGAATTTTTATAAATACATGGTCGTCAACTCTAGAAACAATAAAATCCTTTTGAGTTTTTTTAGCTTCTTCAAAAACACTTAAAATCTCTTGATTGTTTTTTTTAAGTTCAATTTTAAACCTTGGGCGTAAAACGATGTCATTTTCTAAAGACATATAGAATTAAAATTATCTGATGAATTTACAGTTTTTTTTCAATAAGGAAACACTACCTTTGCAGAATATTTTAAGATATGGGAAATATTGTTGCAATAGTAGGTCGTCCAAATGTTGGGAAATCAACATTTTTTAATCGTTTAATTCAAAGACGAGAAGCAATTGTTGATGCTGTAAGTGGTGTGACTAGAGATAGACATTATGGGAAGAGTGACTGGAATGGAAAGGAGTTTTCATTAATAGATACTGGAGGATATGTAAAAGGGAGTGATGATGTTTTTGAAGCTGAAATTGACAAGCAAGTAGAGTTAGCAATTGATGAAGCGGATGCTATTATTTTTATGGTAGATGTAGAATCTGGAGTTACTGGAATGGACGAAGATGTTGCAAAATTGCTACGAAAAGTAGATAAACCAGTTTTCTTAGTAGTAAATAAAGTAGATAATGCCAAAAGAGCCGAAGATGCTGTAGAGTTTTATTCCTTAGGTCTTGGTGATTATTTTACTATTGCAAGCATTAATGGTAGTGGTACAGGTGATTTATTAGACGCCTTGGTTGAAGCTTTACCAGAGCAAGAAGATGTTGAAGAAGATGAGTTGCCTCGATTTGCAGTTGTTGGTCGTCCGAATGCAGGAAAATCATCATTCATAAATGCATTAATTGGAGAGGACAGGTATATTGTAACAGATATCGCTGGAACTACAAGAGATTCTATTGATACGAAATACAATAGATTTGGGTTTGAGTTTAATTTAGTAGACACTGCTGGAATTAGAAGAAAATCTAAAGTAAAAGAGAATTTAGAGTTCTATTCAGTGATGCGAAGTGTAAGAGCCATTGAGCATGCTGATGTTTGTTTATTAGTCTGTGATGCAACTAGAGGTTTTGATGGACAGGTCCAAAATATATTTTGGCTGGCAGAACGTAACAGAAAAGGCATTGTAATACTAGTGAATAAGTGGGATTTAGTTGAGAAAGATAATAAAACTACCAAGGATTTCGAGAAGTACATTCGTCAACAAATAGAGCCATTTACAGATGTGCCAATTGTATTCATTTCGGCATTGACAAAACAACGAATTTTCAAAGCTATTGAAACAGCTGTTGAGGTTTATAAGAATAGATCAAAACGTATTAAAACTAGTGTTTTAAATGATGTATTATTACCAATAATTGAGAACTATCCACCACCTGCTTATAAGGGTAAATTTGTGAAAATAAAGTATATTATGCAGTTGCCAACACCACAACCGCAATTTGCTTTTTTCTGTAACCTTCCGCAGTATGTAAAAGAACCATACAAGCGTTTTCTTGAAAATAAACTAAGAGAACATTTTGATTTTCATGGAGTTCCTGTGAGTGTTTACATGAGAAAGAAATAACATTTTATGATAAAATTATCATTTCTTTAAGAAAATTCACACGATAATTAATATACTTTCGCTTGGTAAAATCAATTACCAACCTTACTCATGAAGCAATTCATTTTTGCGTTAGCATTTTTTTGTGCATTTGCGTCTTATTCTCAATCTAAAGAATTCAAAATTTCTGGAACAGTAATATCTGAAGCCGAAAGCACACCCTTAGAATCTGCAACTGTTCACCTTGAAAGAATCAAGGATAGCACTCTAATTACTTACACTATAAGTGATAAAGATGGGAAATTCACTTTAGAAGGGAAATCATTCGATAAAGACTTAAACTTGTTTATCTCTTATGTAGGTTATAGAACACACAAGCAAAAAATTGTACTTGATAAAGAAACTATCACTCTCGACGATATAAAGTTACAGACAGATGATAATGCTTTGGATGAAGTGGTTGTGACTTCAAGAGCACCAATTACAGTAAAAAAAGATACATTAGAATTTAATGTAGCATCTTTTAAAACCAAAAGAGATGCCAATGTTGAGGATTTATTAAAACAGCTTCCTGGAGTTGAAATAGATGAAGCTGGAAAAATCACAGTAAATGGGAAAGATGTCAATAAAATATTGGTCAATGGAAAACCCTTTTTTGGAAATGACCCAGCAATAACCACTAAAAACTTAACCAAAGAACTTATTAGTAAAGTTCAAATAACAGATACCAAAACCAAAGCGCAAGCCTTTACGGGTGAAGAAGGAGATGGAGAGAACAAAACCATTAATTTAACAATACGGGAGGATAAAAATAAAGGTGTTTTTGGAAGAGTATCTGCAGGAGCTGGAACAGACGAACGTTATGAGTTTGCAGGCATGCTCAATGTGTTTGATAATGACCAGCGAATAACTGTTTTAGCTGGAGGAAACAATACAAATTCAACAGGATTTAGTTTTGGAGAACTTTATAGAATGTTTGGAAGTGGTGGAAATGTATCTTTTGGAGGTCGTGGTTTTGGTGGAGGACAAGGTCAAGGAATCACTACGTCTCAAAATTATGGAGCTAATTATGCCGATGAAATTAATGATAAATTAGATATATCCGCCGATTATTTTTATTCAGGGAGTAGTACAGAAAATGAGAGCGCAACAGAGCGAGAAAACATCCTTCCTAATAGAAGATATTTTACAAGCTCTAATTCAAACTCTTTTAGAGATGAAAAAAGTCATCGTGCCAATTTAGAATTTGAAGTAGAAATAGATTCGACACTTAGAATAGATATTGAACCATCGTTTAACACATCTAACGTTAAAAGAGAGTTCTCTGATAGTGAAGAATCTAGAGATGATCAAAATGTATTAACAAACGAATCTACATCCTCATCGTTTGTAGAAACTGTAGGTAAAGATTTCAGTAATGAATTGGATATTACTAAAAAATTTGGAAGCAATGGTGCTTTTCTAAGGCTTAGTTTGGATAATGATTACAATAATACCGAAACTGATGATTATTTAAACTCTACTACAAATATTTATGGAGCTATTCCTGAAGATATTATTAGAGATCAATTTACAGATGGAGATAGAACAACAAAAGGGCTTTCTACTAGCTTGACGTATAGGTTACCATTAAAAGGCAAAGAATGGTATATGGATATTAGGTATAGTTTTAATAATAATAGGCAAGAAAATAAAGTAAGTACTTTCGATTTTAATAATGTAGACCAAGATTATACCGATTTTAACACTGATTTAAGTTCAGACTTTGAATATGTAAATAGAACAAATACACCTTCAATTAGTATTAGTCATAGAAAAGACAAAATATTTACAAGTTTTGAAACGCGTTATATTTTTAGAAATTTAAGTAATAAAGATTTTTTGAGACCTAATTTGAGCTTGTCACGTGATTTTGAAGCAGTGGAAATTCGATCTAATTTTAGATACCGTTTTAGTAGAACAACGTCATTACGTATAGGATATAATTTAAGCAATAACTCGCCAAATTTAACACAATTACAGCCTTTTGAGAATGTCTCAAATCCTTTAAATACTGTTATTGGAAATCCAAATTTAGAGCCAACAAACAATCACAATGTGTCTGGAAGATTCCATTCATTTAATGTGCAAAAAGGCACTGGGATTTTCGGATTTTTAAGTGCAAATTTTAGAAATAACGATATAGTTTCTAAAACAGAGATTGATGATAATAATGTTAGAAATACAACTTACGACAATGTAAATGGAGGTTATAACTTAAGATCTAGCGCCAGTTACAGCAAATCTGTAAAAATTGATACGGTAAAAACCTTTAAATATAGAGTTGCGTTATCAGGAAGTATGAATAAAAATATTAACTTTAATAATGGTGAGCAATATGCCTCAAATATTAATTTGTTAACACCAAGCCTTGAATTGACGTTTGATTGGAAAGATATTATGCAGTTTATACCTAGTTACAATTTGTCTTTTACCAAAAGAAAATTTGATTTAACCGCTTATGAAGATGAAGATTTTGTGCAGCATTCCATTGGATTACGTACAGCGACAACTGTTCCAAAGAAACTAGAATGGCGAAACGATATTAGGTTTAATTATAACCCTAATATTGCTCCTGGATTTCAAAAAAGTGCATGGTTTTGGAATGCTACTTTAGCGTATTCGGTGCTAAAAGATCAAGGAGCCATTACTTTAAAAGCTTACGATTTGTTAAATCAAAACACCAACGCAAGAAGAGTAGCTACTGCAAATTACATACAGGATTCACAAAGTACCGTATTACAACGTTACTTCATGGTAAGTTTCAGTTGGAAGTTTAATAGCATGGGACCGCAAGCTAATCAAGGTGGTCGAAGAGGAAGTTTTAGAATGATGAGGCATTAAAAAAGTTACAAATTATTTTTTAATTTAATAAGTTGACTTTTTACAGCTTCCAGTTTATTGATAATTTCAAAGTTATCTAAAGACTGTTTTTTTTCTTCTTTTAAGTGGGTTTTTGCACCTTCAAGGGTGAACCCACGTTCTTTTACAAGATGGTAAATGAACTTAAGGTTTTTTATATCCTCAGGCGTAAATTTACGATTCCCTTTAGCATTCTTTTTAGGCTTAAGAATATCAAATTCTTTTTCCCAAAAACGTATCAATGACGTGTTTACGTCAAAAGCTTTGGCAACCTCGCCAATGCCATAATATCGTTTTTCTGGAAGTTCTACATGCATTAGTCTAGAGATTGATTTTCTAAGGATGCTTTTTCTAACAATTCACTAAATTCTTTGGCCGATAAATTCCCATAATAGAAATTTATTGGATTAATTCTTACACCATCTTTAAATATTTCATAATGTAAATGAGGTGCTTCCGATCTTCCAGTGCTACCAACAAAACCAATTAAGTCACCACGTTTTACTTTTTGATTTTTCTTCACATTATACTTATAAAGATGGGCATACAAACTCACATAGCCATAGCCATGATCTATACGTATATGTTTACCATATCCTGTAGCACCAGCATCAGCACGTTTAACAACACCATCACCTGAAGCATAAATTGGTGTACCACGAGGTGCAGTGAAATCCATACCATAGTGGAATTTCCTAACCTTAGTAAAAGGATCTGTTCTATAGCCATATCCTGATGCCATACGCGTTAACTCTTCGTTGTTCACAGGCTGAATAGCTGGAATGGTTGCCAAAAATTTTTCTTTGTCTTCGGCTAATACTGCAATTTCATCTAGAGATTTAGACTGAACCACAATTTGTTTTTGAATGATATCTAAACGTTTATTAGCTTCTATAATTAGTTTGGAATTATCATAGCCTTCAAATTGTTTGTATCGATTAATTCCTCCAAACCCTTGGCGTCTTTGTTCATTTGGAATTGGATTAGCCTCAAAGTAGAGTCTATAAATAGCATTATCACGCTCTTCTACGTTTGCTAAAACCGATTCAACTTCATCCATTTTTTTATTTAACAAATCATATTGAAATTGCATGTTTTGAAGCTCACGTGCAAGTGCCTTTTCTTTTGGGGATTCAAAATATTGACTAGCAATAAACACAAACATGAAACCAAACAAAGCAGACCCTAATAAGAATACGAAAATATATTTGGCTGTGGTTCGCTTCTTGCGTATCACTTTCCTGTAAGAAAGTGTTTCCGAATCGTAATAATATTTTACTTTAGACATATCTTAAAATATTCTATTTTTGCAGGATTAATAGAACGAACAACAAATATATAAATTGTTTCACATTTAAAGCAATTTACGTAAAACAGGTTATTAACAACGATATATGAAGTCTCAAGAGGTACGACAGAAATTTTTAGATTTTTTTGAAAGCAAAAAGCATAGCATTGTGCCTTCTGCGCCAATGGTTTTGAAAAATGATCCTACGTTAATGTTTGTTAATTCCGGAATGGCGCCTTTTAAAGAATATTTTTTAGGAAATGCTGAGCCAAAAAATAACCGAATTGCCGATACGCAAAAATGTTTGCGAGTTTCTGGAAAACACAACGATTTAGAAGAAGTTGGGTACGATACGTACCATCACACACTTTTCGAAATGCTTGGAAACTGGAGTTTTGGAGATTATTTTAAAAAGGAAGCCATTGCTTGGGCTTGGGAGCTTTTAACTGAGGTTTATGGTATCGATAAAGATATTTTGTATGTAACGGTTTTTGAAGGAAGTGATGATGCAGACAATTTAAAAATGGATAACGAAGCTTATGATATTTGGAAGCAATACATATCTGAAGATCGCATTTTAAAAGGAAATAAGAAAGATAATTTCTGGGAAATGGGAGACCAAGGTCCTTGTGGACCTTGTAGTGAAATTCATGTGGATATTCGTACTGCTGAAGAAAAAGCTAAGGTAGATGGAAAGTCTTTAGTAAATATGGACCACCCTCAAGTAGTTGAAATTTGGAATCTGGTGTTTATGCAATACAATCGAAAAGCTAATGGCTCGTTGGAAGTATTGCCTAGTAAACATATAGACACAGGTATGGGTTTTGAGCGTTTATGTATGGTATTACAGGATGTAAAATCCAATTACGACACAGATGTATTTACGCCTGTAATTCGTGAAATAGAGACCATTACCAATAAGGATTATGGCAAGGATGAAAAAATTGATGTTGCCGTTAGAGTGATTTCAGACCATGTTCGCGCAGTGGCATTTTCAATTGCAGATGGTCAATTGCCAAGTAACACAGGAGCTGGTTATGTAATACGACGTATTTTACGACGTGCTGTACGTTACGGATTTACATTTTTAGATAAAAAAGAACCTTTTATTTACAGATTAGTAGATGTATTGAGTAAAAAAATGGGGAGAGCATTTCCAGAATTAAAATCTCAAAAGCAACTTATTGAAAATGTTATAAAAGAAGAGGAAGCGTCGTTTTTAAGAACACTAGATCAAGGTTTAGTATTACTTAATGGTATTGTTGAGCAAACTAAGGGCGATATTGTTTCTGGAGAAAAGGCTTTTGAATTGTATGACACTTACGGTTTCCCAATAGATTTAACAGCATTGATTCTGTCTGAAAAAGGAATGAAATTGGATGAAGAAGGGTTTAATGAAGAGCTGCAAAAACAAAAAAACAGATCACGTGCTGCTAGTGAAATGTCTACCGACGATTGGACGATTCTAGTAGATGATGCCGAACAAGAGTTTATAGGTTATGATGCGTTAGAAGCAAACGTGAAAATTACAAGATATAGAAAAGTAACCTCTAAAAAAGATGGTGAAATGTATCAATTGGTGTTTAATTTAACACCTTTTTACGCCGAAGGAGGAGGTCAAGTTGGTGATAAAGGCTATTTAAAAGATACACATGGAGACGTGGTTTATATTTTAGATACTAAAAAAGAAAACAACGTGATCATTCATTTTGCTAAAAACTTACCAGATCATTTAACTGAAACTTTTAAAGCCGTAGTGGATGTAAAACAACGTCAAAGAACTGAGGCTAATCATACTGCTACGCATTTATTGCATCAAGCTTTAAGAGAAGTTCTAGGCGATCATGTAGAGCAAAAAGGTAGTGCAGTACATTCAAAATATTTGCGATTTGATTTTTCGCATTTTTCTAAATTAACTACTGAACAATTACGTGACGTTGAAAATTTTGTAAATGCTCGAATTGATGGAAAATTACCTTTAGAAGAAAATAGGAATGTGCCAATGGAACAAGCAATTGCAGATGGAGCAATGGCACTGTTTGGTGAAAAATACGGTGATACAGTTAGAACTATTAGATTTGGACAATCCATGGAATTATGCGGTGGTACACATGTAAAAAACACAGGAGATATTTGGCATTTCAAAATTAGATCAGAAAGTGCCATTGCATCAGGAATTAGACGTATTGAAGCTATTACAAACGATGCTGTTAAAGATTTTTATTTTGATACAAACAGAGCATATTTTGAAATTAGGGATTTGCTTAATAATGCTAAAGACCCAGTGAAAGCTGTTTCTGAATTAAAAGACGAAAACATCAATTTAAAAAAGCAAATTGAAACCTTATTAAAAGACAAGGCAAAAAATATAAAAGGTGATTTAAAAAACGAATTGACTGAGATTAATGATATTCAATTTTTAGCAAAGCAATTGGACTTAGATGCTTCTGGAATGAAAGATTTATGTTTTGAATTAGGTAATGAATTTAATAATCTATTCTTACTATTTGCTGCCGAAAATGATGGAAAGGCGTTGTTGTCTTGCTATATCTCAAAAGAATTAGTTGCAGAGAGAAATCTAAATGCTGGACAGGTAGTTAGAGAACTTGGTAAACACATCCAAGGTGGTGGTGGTGGTCAACCCTTCTTCGCAACTGCTGGAGGAAAAAACCCAAAGGGGATTAATGAGGCTTTAACTGAAGCAAAAAAATACATTCAGTAACTTGTCATTCCGCACTTGATGCGGAATCCACTATGAGACTACAAACGACTATACCATTTCGGCCACAACAGCATAATCAAATAGATTACGACTCTAGTGTCTTGTTATTGGGGTCGTGTTTTGTAGAGAATATTGGTAATAAACTAGACTATTTTAAGTTTCAAAATCTTCAAAATCCATTTGGTGTTCTATTTCAACCTTTGGCTATTGAAAAGCTAATCACTAATACCATAAATAAACAAAAATATACTGAAGACGATATTTTTTTTCATAACGAACAATGGCATTGTTATGATGCACACTCTAAATTAAGTCATGCTTCAAAAGAAGGTATGTTAAATGATTTAAACAAAAGAATCAAATCAACAAATCAACAAATCAACGAATCAACACACATCATAGTTACGTTAGGAACTGCTTGGGTTTACAGACATACAGAAACAGATAGTATCGTTGCTAACTGCCATAAAGTACCTCAGAAGAAGTTTTTAAAGGAATTGCTTTTGGTTGATGAAATCTCAGAATCTTTGCAATCAATTGAGGAGCTAATTAGAAGCGTTAACAAGAAAGCATCTATTCTATTTACAGTGTCTCCTGTTCGTCACTTAAAAGATGGGTTTTTAGAGAATATGCAAAGTAAAGCACATTTAATTGCTGCAATTCACCAAATTGTTGAGCCAAGAAATAATCTTCACTATTTCCCATCGTATGAAATTATGATGGACGAGCTACGTGATTATCGTTTTTATACTGAAGATATGCTGCACCCTAACCAAACAGCTGTCAATTATATTTGGGAGAAATTTCAAAATGTTTGGATTTCAAATGACGCTTTTCAAACTATGGAAGATGTAGGTATTGTACAAAAAGGGATACAGCATATACCTTTCAACCCAAATTCTGAAGCACATCAAAAGTTTCTTAAAAACTTAGAGCAGAAAAAAATGCTTCTTCAAAAAAAACATTCTTATATGCTTTTTTAAGTTGTTTTTACTCTAAACATCAAGAATTGAAGTGGTTATAAAATCACCCAAACTTCCTATGATGTTTTAATAATTATGCTTTAAAACTTTTCATCTTTTTTAACGACTTCTTATCGAAAAAAAACTTTTTGAATTCTAAAATAGTATATCTTCGAACTGCTATTAATCAATTTTTAAAAGGCGTCAGGAATTTCTGTTTAATCAGATTATTACTGATGCTTTTTTTTATATAAAAAGTTACTTTTTTATCGTTTGTCGAAAAAATCTGCAAAAATTCTCAGTTGGTCTAGTTTAATCTTACACTAGTCGAAAAACACAACTAAGTTCTATTATTAAGTTTACATTTACATTGCTATTAATCAATATATTTGAAGCGCTACAGACACTTGTTTACAAGAAGAAGTAGCGTTTCTTTTTTTTGTTTTGTTTTATTGCTTTATTCGATAAACTGTAAATGTTTTTTGTTGCTTTTCTTACTGTTTTAGTGTTTTAATCGAAAAAATAAGCATAATGTTTCCGTTTATCTAGTATTCTATTAAAGTAATCGAAAAACACAAGAATGTTGTACTAATAAGGTTACATTTACACTGCTATTAATCAAATATTTGAAGCATTAGTTGACGTTCGTTTACGAAAAGATCTAATGCTTCTTTTTGTTTAAGAGTATACTGAAATAATGGCTTTGTTAAACGCTACAACCTCTTCAATAGTTCCTGTGCTTATTCTGCACCAATTATAAAAAGGCGGAAAAGCACGACCAATCATGACACCTTTTTCTAGCATTTGCTTTCCTAAGGTGTTTATGTCCCTTCCAGATTTAAAGAAGATAAAATTAGTGCTGGACTTTACATACGGTAATTCTAAATGGTCTAAGGTTGCATAAATAAGCTGTTTGGCTTCTTTTGTTTTTTCTAAAGAGAATTTAAAAAATTCTTCGTCTTTTAATGCTTCTTTAGCTCCTTCAATAGCGTACACATTACTCATGGCAACTACATTACGTCTTATTATTTGAGCCAATTCAGGTTTAGCTATTAAATAGCCAATTCGCATTCCAGCCATTCCATAAACTTTAGAAAATGTTTTAGAAACCACTATGTTCTCACCTTTTTTAACTAAATCTACCATCGAAGGGTAATTAGGGTCGTCTATATATTCATAATAAGCTTCATCGCTAAACACAATAGTCTTCTTGCTTACCGAAGTGCAAAAGTCCACAAGAGCATCAGCAGGTAATAGTGTAGATGTTGGGTTATTAGGATTGCATAGAAATACCATTTTGGTTTTATTGGTGATTCTCTTTTCAATTTCTTGAAGGTCATAACCCATGTTTTTGTCAACAGGAACCCAATTAATATTTGCTCCCCACATTTCAGCATATTGCATCATGGCAAGAAAGGTCGGTTTTGCAGCAATGATTTCTCCTCCATCTGCAGTAAAAGTAATTCCAGCAATTTTTAATCCCTCAGTAGATCCTCCTGTAATAATAATTGATTCTTTACTTACACCATGTTTTACTGCTAACATTTCAGCTAATTCATCGGCATATCCATATGGATATCTACAACCATCATCAAACGCTTTTTTAACAGCATTTCTAACACGTTGTGATGGTCCATAAGGATTCTCATTAGAACTTAATCTAATTGGATTACTAAGTTTTCGTGGGTTGAATTTTAGTTTTTCTTCTTTTGTTAATGGTTTTATGGTCGTAAAACCATTTAAAAGTGTAAATCCGCCAGCTAGAGCAGTAGTTCTTAGCCATTCTCTTCTATTAAGTTCCATTTGAATTAAAGTTGAAGGTTGCTAGCTAAGATACTCATTTATAGGCTAGTTCACAAAAGTTGACTTAATCTTTGCCAACCACCACCGTTCATAGCCTCTATGCCATTTCGCTTTAAGATATTTGCTGCAGTTGCCGATCGCATACCGCTAGCACAGCAAGTAATAACAGGCTTGTTCTGCTTCTTAATTTTTGCTATATGATTATTAAGTGTTTGTAACGGAATATTCTTAGACCCAGAAATTGCTCCAATTGAATATTCTGCTTCTGTACGTACATCAAGTACTATTGCCTCTTTCGACATAAATTCTTCTACCATCTTTCTCTTGTTTTTAAATAAAAAATCAAAAAATCCCATAAATATTTTTTTTGCAAAGGACAGAAATAATAAACTATTAACATGTAACTTGTGTTACAGATTTTAGTATCTTCCATCATAATTTCTATAACAAATTTACAACTTTTGAAATACGAAACACGTAAAGACGAAATCATACAAACATCAGCAGTATTATTCCAAAAAAAAGGATATAGTGCTGTAACAATGCGTGATATTGCAAAAGCCATGGGGATTAAAGCTGCAAGCTTATACAACCATATTAAATCTAAACAAGAAATACTTTCAGAGATAATTATTTCTTTAGCAGAACAGTTTACCGAGCAAATGAAGATTATCAAAAATTCTGATGATAATAGCATTGATAAATTAAAACAGATTGTGGCTTTGCATGTTAATACAACTTCAAATAACCAATTTGGGATGGCTTCTTTAAATAATGATTGGATGCACTTGGAAGCAGAATTAGAGTATTACTTGAAACTTAGAAAAAATTATGAAAACGATTTTCGAGGTGTTATTGAGGAAGGTATTCAAGGCAGTGAGCTTATCAATGGAAATCCCGAAGTTATGCTATTCTCATTACTCTCAACCTTGCGATCTCTTTACATCTGGTTGCCAAAAAAAGAAGACTTAGATATTGAAAAATTTACGACCGAATTAAGTTTGGTGCTCATTAACGGAATTAACAAATAGTTATCATTTTATTTTGTAAATTTGTAACTAAAACTAACAAGTGTTAGTTTAATATTTAATTACAATATGGCAGATTTTTATAATATAAAAGTTGCAGATATATACAAGGAAACAAAGGATACAGTTGTTATAACTTTTGATATTCCTGAAAACTTAAAAGAAAAGTTTAAGTTTAAACAAGGTCAACATTTAACACTTCGAAAAGAGATAAATGGAGAGGATATTCGTCGTAATTATTCGTTGTGCACAAGTCCAATAGACAATGAATGGAAAGTTGCAGTTAAAACCATTCGCAATGGCGTGTTTTCTAATTATGCTTTCAATGAATTAAAAAAAGGAGATGAACTTCAAGTAATGCCGCCACATGGCGAGTTTTATGTCGAGATAGATAAAAAAGCTCCTAATAATTATGTAGCATTTGCAGCTGGTAGTGGTATTACACCAATGCTGTCTATTATAAAGACTCATTTGCTATTAGAGCCTAAAAGTACTTTCAAGTTATTCTACTTGAATCGAATGGTAAAATCAATTATCTTTAAGGAAGAGTTGGAGCAGCTTAAAAATCAGTTTTTTGGACGCTTTCAAGTATTTTATTTTTTGACTAAAGAAAAGCGCGATATTCCATTTTTAAATGGGCGATTTGATAAAGAAAAATTAGCTGTTTTAACAAAAACGTTTATTGATATTCCAGATACCAATCATGCATTTATCTGTGGACCTCAAGATATGATTTTCTTGATTAGAGACGAATTACAAGCAGCTGGATTGGATATAGAAAAAATTCATTATGAACTATTCTTTTCAGGAAGTTCAGAAGAAGAAAACAAACACATTGCGGAAGTGATTGATGAAAAAGCAGATGGTACTAAAGTAACCATCATTGATGGTGGTAAAGAATTTCATTTTGTAATGGATGACGATTTTGATAATATTTTAGATGGAGCACTTTCAGCAGGAGCTGATTTACCATTTGCTTGTAAAGGAGGAGTGTGTAGTACGTGTAAATGTAAAGTGTTGGAAGGTGAAGTAAAAATGAAAGTGAATTATGCACTTGAAGAAAAAGAAGTGGCACAAAATTTTGTATTAAGTTGTCAAGCAGTGCCTGTAACAGAAAAAGTAGTCGTGGATTTTGATGTATAAATTATGAGCGAAGCACAAATTAAAAGTTTAGAGGAGGAATTTGAAGCACGTATTGCACGTGACGAAAAAATTGAACCTAAAGATTGGATGCCTGAAAAGTATCGTAAAACACATATTAGGCAGATGTCTCAGCATGCACATTCCGAAATTGTTGGAATGTTGCCAGAAGGAAATTGGATATCAAGAGCACCTTCATTACGTCGCAAAGTGGCGTTATTAGCAAAAGTACAAGATGAAGGAGGTCATGGTTTATATCTTTATAGTGCAACCGAAACTCTTGGTATTACTAGAGATGAACTATTTGAGCAATTACATACAGGAAAAGCTAAATACTCAAGTATTTTTAACTATCCAGCATTAACTTGGGCAGATATTGGAGCTATTGGATGGTTGGTTGATGGTGCAGCAATTATAAATCAAGTAGCACTTTGTGGAACGTCTTTTGGTCCTTATGCAAGAGCTATGGTTCGTATTTGTAAAGAAGAGAGCTTTCATCAACGTCAGGGTTACGAAATCACTTTAAAATTGGCTCAAGGAACACTAGAACAAAAGGCAATGGCTCAAGATGCGTTAAATAGGTTTTGGTGGCCATCATTAATGATGTTTGGTCCAGCTGATGCTGATTCTCCAAATACTGAGCAATCTATGAAGTGGAAATTAAAACGTAAAACTAATGATGAATTGCGCCAACAATTTATAGACCAAACAGTTCCTCAAGCCGAATTAATAGGTTTAACAATTCCTGATCCAGATTTAAAATGGAATGAAGAAAAAGGATGCTATGACTCTGGTGAGATTGATTGGGACGAGTTTTGGCAAGTAGTAAAAGGTCATGGTCCATGTAATAAAGAACGAATGAAAGCAAGAGTATCTGCTTGGGAAAATGGTGAGTGGGTTCGTGATGCCGCTTTAGCTCACGCTGAAAAACAACAAGAAAAAAAATTAAATAAGGCAGTTTAGATATGAAAAAAGAATGGCCACTTTGGGAAGTCTTCGTAAGAAGTAAAAACGGATTAGAACATCGTCATTTTGGAAGTCTTCATGCAGCAGATGCTGAAATGGCTTTGGAAAATGCACGTGATGTTTATACAAGAAGAAATGAAGGTGTAAGTATTTGGGTAGTCGAATCTAAAAATATAACGGCTTCAAATCCTGAGCATAATGCCGAATTATTCGAGCCAGCTCAAGATAAAGTATATCGTCACCCAACATTTTACGATTTACCAGACGAAATTAAACACATGTAAATTATGAATACTAATTTATATAATTACTTATTAGGGATTGCAGACAATAGTTTAATACTTGGTCAGCGTCTAGGTGAGTTATGTGGTCATGGACCTTCATTGGAAACAGATATCGCTTTGACTAATATTTCTTTGGATTTATTTGGGCAAGTTAGAAGCTATTATCAATATGCTGCAAAAGTTGCTGGAGATAATCGCGATGAAGATACCATTGCAATGATGCGACCAGAACGAGAATATGTTAACGTATTATTAGTAGAACAACCTAATACAGATTTTGGATATGTTATAGCACGTCAATTTTTGTTCGATGTCTATCATTATATGTTTTTGACTGAGCTACAAAGCAGTAAAGATGAAACATTAGCAGCAATTGCTAAAAAATCCATAAAAGAAGTGTCGTATCATGTACGTTTTTCTTCTGATTGGATTAAGCGTCTTGGAGATGGAACAGAAGAAAGTCATAAACGAATTCAAAATGCCATAAACGACCTTTGGACATATACAGATGAATTGTTCCATCAAACAGAAGCAGATAAAAAGATGATTGCAGATGGTGTAGGTGTAGACACATCTAAGTTAAAAGAACAGTATTATAAACAAATCTCTAATGTGTTAGATGAAGCAACTATAGAAGTTCCTGACTTAAAGTATTTTCAAAAAGGAGGAAAACAGGGTGTGCATACAGAGCACATGGGATATATTTTAGCCGAATTACAATATATGCAAAGAGCATATCCAAACATGTCTTGGTAAATAAATGAATAAACCAATGATTGAGCATGCTGATATTGATACAGAATTAATTCCTATTCTAGACAAAGTTTCTGACCCAGAAATACCTGTGTTAACTATTTTGGATATGGGAGTAGTGCGTTATGCAAAGCTTGTTGATGATGTAGTGTTGATTAAAATAACTCCAACCTATAGTGGCTGTCCCGCTATGGATGTAATTGCAGATGATATAACAGCTGCGTTTAAAAAAGCTGGTTACAAAGTGAATATAGACTTGATATTATCTCCAGCTTGGACAACCGATTGGATTTCAGAAGAAGGTAGAGACGCACTTGAGAAATATGGTATTGCGCCACCTTTGGATGCAGATGCCGATAAAGAAGCATTATTAGGGAATAAAAAAATAGTGAAGTGTACCAATTGTGGTTCACATAATACAAAATTGGTAAGTCAATTCGGTTCAACAGCCTGTAAAGCATTATTTCAATGTGAAGACTGTCAAGAACCTTTTGATTATTTTAAATGTCTTAAGTAGACTAACAGAAAATAAGGTATGAGCAATTCAATTCTATTAAAAATTGAAAACGAAATAGCGTTTATTACACTCAACAGACCAGAAGTGTTTAATAGCTTTAATCGAGAAATGGCTTTGAGCTTGCAAAGTATTCTCGACGATTGTGAAACAAATAATGAGGTTAGAGCTATTGTAATAACTGGTGGAGGGAAAGCATTTTGCGCTGGACAAGACTTAAAAGAGGTCACATCACCAAAGTTGAATCCTGGATTCAAGAAAATCCTTGAAGAACATTACAATCCAATAATTCTTCGGATAAGAAACATTGAAAAGCCAATCATTGCAGCTGTCAATGGTGTTGCTGCAGGAGCAGGAGCAAATATTGCTTTAGCATGTGATATTGTGGTGGCAAATCAAAAAGCACATTTCATACAAGCCTTTAGCCTTATAGGATTAATTCCAGATAGTGCTGGAACCTACTTTTTACCAAGATTAATTGGATTTCAAAAAGCCACAGCCTTAGCTATGTTAGGAAACAAAATAAGTGCTGAAGAAGCTGAACGCTTAGGTATGATTTATAAGTTTGTGCCTTCTGAAGAGTTTGAAGAAACCACGCAAAGAATTGCTCTAAAATTAGCCAATATGCCAACTAAGGCTTTAGGATTGATCAAGAAAACATTTAATCAATCACTAACTAACACCTTAGAAGAGCAATTAGCACTAGAGTCAAAGCACCAAATTGAAGCAGCTGGAACAGAAGATTATGCAGAAGGAGTTGCGGCATTTATAGAAAAGAGAACGCCAAATTTTAAAGGAAAATAAATCAAATGTCACCCTGAGCGCAGTCGAAGGGTCTGTAAAATGAATAAAGAATTCCTCATACAAGTGCATAATCGTGTGAAACCTTATATTCACAAAACACCTGTGTTATCTTCAAAATTAATTAATGAGATGGCTGGATGTAATGTGTTTTTTAAGTGTGAGAATTTTCAAAAAATGGGAGCTTTTAAAATGCGTGGTGCAGCGAATGCTATTTTAAACTTGTCAGAAGAAGAGCGGGACAAAGGTGTAGTAACACATTCCTCAGGTAATTTTGCGCAGGCACTATCTTTAGCTGCTAATAAAATTGGAGTTGAAGCGTATATCGTGATGCCTGAAAATGCACCTCAAGTAAAAAAGAATGCCGTAAAAGGTTATAAAGGACATGTCATTGAAAGTGAATCAACACCAATAGCACGTGAGCAAATGGCCGAAAAAGTTAAGCAAGAAACTGGAGCAACATTCATCCATCCATCAAACGATGATGATGTGATTCATGGTCAAGGAACAGCAGCAATTGAACTTTTAGAAGAGTATCCAGAATTGGATTATATTTTCACACCTGTTGGTGGTGGTGGACTCGTAGCAGGAACCGCATTAGCAGCGAAATATTTTTCTGATACCTGTAAAGTTATCGGTGGAGAGCCAAAAAATGCAGATGATGCTTTTCGGTCTAAGCAATCAGGAAAAATTGAATATAACGATGTAGTAAACACGATTGCAGATGGTTTACGTACGTTTTTAGGAGATAGAAATTTCCCAATCATAATGAATGATGTAGAACGCATTATCTTAGTAGAAGAAGAAGACATCATTGAAGCGATGAAATTGGTTTGGGAACGAATGAAAATTATTATTGAACCTTCAAGTGCTGTCGCATTTGCAGCGTTATTAAAAGAAAAAGAAAAGTTTAAAAATAAAGACGTCGGAATTATTATTTCTGGCGGAAATGTAGATGTAACCAATCTACCATTTTAATTGAATGTCACCCTGAGCGCAGTCGAAGGGTCTCATCAAAATATATAACTATGAACGTAGGAATTATTGGTTCTGGAACAATGGGAAGTGGCATCGCACAAGTTGCTGCAACTTCTGGTTGTAAAGTGAAATTATACGACACAAATAATACAGCTTTATATAAGGCGCAAACTACTTTAGATAAAATACTGAATCGACTTATTGAAAAAGGCCGCATTGATGAAACTGAGAAGAATAGAATTCAAGGTAATATCGAGTATGTCGACAGCTTGAAAAGCTTATCTGATACCAATTTAACTATCGAAGCTATTGTTGAAAATCTTGAAATTAAGAAAAAAGTATTTTTAGAATTAGAAGGCTATGTGTCTGACGATTGTATCATTGCTTCTAACACTTCAAGTTTATCAATTGCTTCTATTGCAGCTTCTTTAAAAAAACCTGAACGTTGCATTGGAATTCACTTTTTCAATCCAGCGCCTTTAATGCAACTAGTTGAAGTCATTCCTGCAATTCAAACATCAAAAGCAACCCTAGATAAATCTGTTCAAATCATTAAAGATTGGAAAAAAACGGTCGCAGTGGCTAAGGATACTCCAGGTTTTATTGTCAATCGCGTGGCACGACCATTTTATGGAGAAGCTTTACGAATTTATGAAGAAGGTATTGCTGATTTTGCAACTATTGATAGGAGTTTAAAGGAACTTGGAGGTTTTAGAATGGGACCTTTCGAGTTAATGGATTTTATAGGAAACGATATCAATTACACAGTAACTGAAACTGTATTTAGTGCTTTCTATTTCGACCCAAGATACAAGCCAGCATTCACACAAAAACGTTTTGCTGAGGCTGGATATTTAGGACGAAAATCTGGAAGAGGCTATTATGATTATGACGATAACGGAAAGATTGTCACCTCGAGCGCAGTCGAGAGGTCACATAACGAAGAGTTATCACAAAAAATATTCAATCGTGTTTTAGTCATGCTCATCAACGAAGCAGCAGACGCCTTGTTTTTAAATATAGCTTCAGCGGAAGATATTGACAATGCCATGACCAAAGGCGTTAATTACCCAAAAGGACTATTAGCTTGGGCTGATGAAAAAGGAATAGATTGGTGTGTGACGAAAATGGACGAATTATATAACGAATATCACGAGGACAGATATCGTTGCAGTCCATTATTACGAAAAATGAATAAAGAAAATAAAACATTCTTTTAATGAACGGCGAAGCTATACCCCATAAAATGTTATCGTTAGACGCTTTCAGTCAATGGATGGGAATTGAGATCGTAGAATGTGAATTAGGTCGCTGTAAAGTTGCCATGACCATTAGAAAAGAAATGCTCAATAGTATGAATTATGCACATGGAGGCATCAGTTATACCTTAGCAGATACAGCTTTCGGCTTTGCTGCAAATACCCATGGTAAATATGCTGTGTCTATTGAAACAAGTATTAATCATATCGAAGCATTAAACGAAGGAGATTATTTAGTTGCCGAATCAGTGATAGAAAAAGTGAATAATAAATTAGGCTTCAATGTGATTGAAGTCAAACGAGGAGATGAACTAGTGGCACTTTTTAAAGGTGTTGTGTATCGCACTCAAAAAGATTGGGAAGAATAATGAAATCGAAGATTACATTTGACCATTAATAAAAATAGAAGATACCAAATGAAAGAAGCATATATCATAGATGGAGTTCGTACTCCAATTGGAAGTTATAAAGGAACATTATCTGCTGTTCGTATTGACGATTTAGGAGCATTAGTGATTAAAGAAGTTGTTAAACGAAATCCTAATATTCCAAAAGAGGCATATGACGATGTTATTATGGGTTGTGCTAATCAAGCAGGAGAAGATAACCGTAATGTAGCAAGAATGGCATCTTTATTAGCAGGATTGCCATTTACAGTTCCAGGTGAAACTGTCAATCGTTTATGTAGTTCAGGTTTGTCTGCAATTATTCATGCCAATCGTGCGATTAAAGCAGGCGATGGCGATGTGTTTATTGCTGGTGGAGTGGAAAATATGACACGCGGACCATATGTTATTGCAAAACCATCGAGTGCATTTGGTAACGATTCTAAAATGTATGACTCTAGTTTTGGATGGCGATTCATTAATCCAAAAATGCATGAGATGTATGGAACAGATGGTATGGGAAATACAGCAGAAAATTTAGTTGAAAAATATAATATCTCACGAGAAGACCAGGATGCGTTTGCGTATTGGAGTCAAATGAAAGCAACTAAAGCACAAGAAAATGGTCGAATGGATAAAGAGATAGTGAGTGTAGAAATTCCACAACGAAAGAAAGATCCAATAATTTTCTCAAAAGATGAGTTTGTAAAGCCTAATACGACAAGAGAGGTTTTGGCAAAATTGCGTCCAGCTTTTAAGAAAGAAGGAGGTAGTGTCACAGCAGGAAATTCATCAGGATTAAACGATGGTGCAGCTGCTACTATTATAGCTTCTGAAGAAGCGGTTAAAAAATATAACTTAAAACCATTAGCACGAATTGTAAGTTCAGCTGTGGTTGGAGTAGAGCCAAGAATCATGGGAATAGGTCCAGTGGAAGCGTCAAATAAAGCACTAGAAAAAGCAGGCTTAACAATGAATGACATGAGTGTTATTGAACTTAATGAAGCCTTTGCAGCACAAGCTTTGGCTTGTACAAGAGCTTGGGGTATAGCTGATAATGACCCTAGGTTAAACCCAAATGGAGGCTCTATTGCTATTGGTCATCCATTAGGAGTAACGGGAACAAGAATCGCTTATTCAGCAGCTTTAGAATTACACGAACAACAAAAGAGATACGCTTTAATAACCATGTGTATTGGAGTTGGACAAGGATATGCAGCAATAATTGAACGAGTTTAAAATGAAAATATTAGTCATAGGAGGAAGCGGAACGATTGGAAAAAAAGTCACTGAAAGACTTTCAGAAAAGCACGAAGTACTTGTAGCTGGACGAAACTCTGGTGATGTAAAAGTGGATTTTTCAGATTCAAAATCCATAAAATCAATGTTTGAAAAGGTTGGAAAAGTGGATGCAATTATCGCTATTGCTGGAGATGCTAAATGGGATAAGTTTGAGAACCTATCTGAAGATGATTTTTATATTGGAATAAAAAGTAAACTAATGGGACAAGTTAATGTGGTGAGAAATGGGAAAGACTATTTAAATCATGGAGGTTCTATTACATTATCAACAGGAATTTTAGCTGATGACCCAGTTGATATGACCACAAGTGCAGCAATGGTTAATGGAGCCATTCACAGTTTTGTAAAAGCTGTAGTTTTGGAATTAAATAACATTAGAGTCAATGTAGTTTGCTCCGATTTAGTTGAAGATGCTTACGAGAAGTATAAAGATTATTTTCCTGGTAACACGCCAGTGCCAATGCATAAAATTGTAGATGGTTATGTGAAGTGCATCGAAGGTAAAATAAACGGAAGAATATTAAGAATAATGGCATAACATTATGAAAAAAATACAACATTATATAACTGGACAATGGTTAGAGGGATCAGATGAAGGGATTCCCATTTTTGATGCAATAACTGGAGAACTTATAGCCAATTCGGCTGTTGAAGGACTTAATGTTTCTGATGCTCTACAATATGGTAGAGACAAAGGTGAAGCGTTACGAAGAATGACCTTTCAAGAGCGAGGTAATATGATTAAAAAATTAGCATTATACCTGACTAAAAAGAAAGATGCCTTTTACGAGTTAAGTTATAGAACTGGAGCAACTAAAGTAGATAGTTGGATTGATATTGAAGGTGGTTTTGGAAACTTGTTTGCTAATGCATCGTTGCGAAAATTATTCCCTAATCAGTCCTATCATGTTGAAGGCGATGCAATCGATTTGTCTCGTGGAGGCCGCTTCATGGCACATCACATTATGGTGCCTAAAAAAGGCGTTGCAGTCCATATTAATGCATTCAATTTCCCAGTTTGGGGAATGCTAGAAAAATGCGCAGTTAACTGGATGGCTGGAGTGCCTGCAGTCGTTTTGCCTGCTCCTTCATCGTCTTATTTGGCTGAAGCTGTGGCGCGAGAAATTATTAGTTCAGGAATTTTACCAGAAGGTGCTTTACAAATCATCAACGGAACAGTTAAAACTATTTTAGATACTGTTGAATCTCAAGATGTAGTTACGTTTACTGGCTCAGCGGCAACAGGTAGATTGTTAAAAGCACATCCAAGAATTATTCAAGAAGCTGTGCCTTTTACCATGGAAGCCGATTCGTTAAATGCATCTATTTTGGGAGAAGATGCTATTCCTGGAACACCAGAATTTGACTTGTTTGTCAAAGAAGTCAGAAAAGAAATGACAGTAAAGGCTGGCCAGAAATGTACAGCGATTAGAAGAATTATTGTTCCAGAAAATTTAGTCGAAGATGTACAAATAGCACTAAAAATTGAACTTGATAAAATTACGATTGGTGACCCAAGATTAAAAGAAGTAAGAATGGGCTCTCTTGTGAGTAAACAGCAAGTTGATGCAGTTAAAGATTCAGTTAATGATTTGGCGAAAGAAGCGCAAATTGTATATGGTAATATGGATACCGTTGAAACCATTGGTGCTGATGCAAAGAAAGGAGCGTTTATCAATCCAATTTTATTAAGAGCAGATCATCCGTTTGATAATATAGCAATACATGAACGTGAAGCCTTTGGTCCAGTCAGTACAATTATGCCTTATAAAAATTTAGATGAAGCCATTACGTTGGCACAAATGGGTAAAGGTTCTTTGGTGTCGTCAATTGTAACAAATGATGATAAAATTGCTAAAGATTATGTGGTAAATGCTGCAAGTCATCATGGTCGTATTTTGGTGTTAAATAGAGAAAGTGCAAAAGAAAGTACTGGCCATGGTTCACCATTACCAGCATTAGTTCATGGAGGTCCTGGACGTGCAGGAGGAGGTGAAGAAATGGGAGGAATGCGTGGAATAAAACACTATTTACAGCGTACTGCCATTCAAGGTTCACCAACAACAATAACTGAAATTACAGGAATATATCAACAAGGTGGTGCTTATAAAGAGACAGAAAAACACCCTTTTAAATATCATTGGGAAGACATTCAATCTGGAATGTCAATGAAAACTCATAAGCGTACATTAACAGATTCAGATATTATTAATTTCTCAAATCTTACTTGGGATCACTTTTATGCTCACACAGATATAACCTCGTTAGATGGGAGTATTTTTGAAAAGCGTACTGCTCATGGTTATTTCATTTTAGCAGCTGCAGCAGGATTATTTGTGTACCCTAACAAAGGTCCAGTGTCTGCGAATTATGGATTGGAAGAATGTCGATTCCTTAGACCACTATATCATAATGATACAATCTATGTAAGATTAACATGCAAACAAAAAATTGATAGAGATGTGGCTAGTGCAGAACATCCAAGTGGTATCGTAAAGTGGTTTGCTGAAGTTTTTGATGCTGATAATGAACTAGTAGCAGTGGCAACTGTATTAACAATGGTTCAGAAAAAGCAAGACGTTTTTGTTGAGATGACTGGTAAAAAAATTGAGGAATACTTAGCAAAATTATCATCAGATTCAAAACCAAAATGGGGAATCATGACACCACAGCACATGATAGAGCATTTAGAGTATACCTATAAAATTGCTTCAGGAGAAATTCAAGATTTTGATGTATCTACTCCTGAGAAAATTTTAGAAAAAGTACATGCAAGCTTATATAATTATGATAAGTTTCCTCGTAACACAAATTTTCCTTTGTTAGAAAAAGACACGTTAGATACTCTGAGATATGATAATTTAGAAATAGCGAAACTAAAGTTTATTGAGGCAAGAGAAGCTTATAAAACATTTTTTAAAGATAACCCTGAAGCTATATTAAAAAATATGGTGTTTGGAGATATGAATAGATACGAATGGTATTTATTAGAAAGAAAACACCTTAATCATCATTTTGAACAATTTGGACTTATATAACTTATGGAACCATACGTAAAACAAACTATTAAAAACGGAGTAGGATATATTGAATTTTTTCACCCTTCTCATAATTCACTGCCTTCAAATGTATTATCTGAACTAGCAAGAACTATAAAAAAAGCTGGAGACGATTCTAATATCAAAGTATTAGTATTAAAAAGTGGAGGTGATAGAACGTTTTGTGCAGGTGCAAGTTTTGAAGAATTGGTAGCCATCAATGATGAAGAAACTGGGAAAGAATTTTTCTCAGGATTTGCCAATGTGATTAATGCCATGCGAAAATGCCCCAAGTTTATAGTTGGACGCATTCAAGGCAAAACAGTAGGTGGAGGAGTAGGTTTAGCTTCTGCAACCGATTATTGCATGGCAACAAAGTTTGCTGCTATAAAATTAAGTGAATTAAATGTTGGCATTGGACCTTTTGTAGTTGGTCCAGCTGTACAACGAAAATTAGGATTAAGTGCCATGTCACAAATTGCCATTGATGCGAATAGTTTTTATTCAGCAGAATGGGCAAAAGAGAAAGGACTTTATACAAAAGTATTTGATTCTACAGAAGAATTAGACGAAGCAGTAGCAGCTTTCGCTGAAAACTTATGTAATTACAACCCAAAAGCTATGAGCGAAATGAAGACGATGTTTTGGAGAGGAACTGAAGATTGGGATCAACTACTAATTCAACGTGCTAAAATAAGTGGAAGATTAGTGCTAAGTAATTTTACAAAAGATACATTAAGACAATACAAATGATTTACAGTTTTAAAGGATACATACCAGTAGTTCACGAAAGTAGTTTTGTGCATCCTTTGGCTGCTGTTACTGGCAATGTCATTATTGGCAAAAACTGTTACATAGGTCCTGGAGCTGCCATTCGTGGAGATTGGGGACAAATCATTCTGGAAGATGGTGTAAATGTTCAAGAAAATTGCACAGTACACATGTTTCCAGGTAAATCAATCACACTTAAAGAAAGCGCACATATTGGTCATGGAGCAATAATTCATGGAGCCAATATTGGCAGAAATGTATTAGTTGGAATGAACACAGTTATTATGGATGATGCCGATATTGGTGACGAGAGTATTATTGGAGCCATGGCATTTGTAAAAGCTGAATCCATCATTCCTAACCGAAGTTTAGTGGTTGGCAATCCAGCAAAAGTTTTGAAACAAGTGACAGACGAAATGATTGACTGGAAAACCAAAGGCACAAAATTGTATCAACAATTGCCAAAGGAATGCCATGAAAGTTTAAAAGAAGTTGAGCCTTTGCGAGAGGTTCCTGTGAACATGAAAATGCAAGAAGGTGTTTATGACACCCTTCGAGATTTCATGAAGAAATAAGATTTAAAAACTAACAAACATTAGTTCATATAATGTCAAGATTTGAATTTAAAATGCCCAAACTGGGAGAAAGTATTACCGAAGCAGCCATTATTACTTGGTTCAAAAATGTTGGTGATACCATTGAACAAGATGAAATGTTTTTAGAGGTTGCTACAGATAAGGTTGATTCTGAAGTGCCTTCAACAGTATCAGGTGTGGTTGAAGAAATTTTATTCAAAGCCAATGAGGTTATAAAAATTGGAGACACCATTGCTATTATTAAAACAGATGGAAAGACTCTAAAAACAAAAAAGAATGTCACTTCGAGCACAGTCGAGAAGTCTCAGAAGAAAAAGGCAAATGTTCAAAAAACAGAAAAAAAACCAAAGCAATTAGCAACTGCATCTCAAAACAATAATACTTTCTTTTCGCCATTAATTATTTCAATAGCCAAAGAATATCATATTAGCTTTGAAGAATTGGCACGAATCCCAGCGACTGGAAATGATGGACGTTTGCGTAAAAGCGATGTGTTTCAATACATAAAAGAAGGTAGACCTTATAAGTTTGTACAACCAAGTGTGACACAAGACCCAACCGCTTATCGCATTCCTCAGCCAAACTTAGATAAAGGCACAGGAAAGATTGTGAAAATGGACAGGATGCGTCAAATGATTGCCGACCGTATGGTGTATTCAAAACATACCTCACCTCATGTGACTGCCTACGTTGAAGCCGATTTAACCGACTTGGTTGCATGGAGAAACGCAAATAAAATCGCGTTTCAAGAAAAGCATAATTGTAAACTAACGTTTACACCATTATTTGTCGAAGCTGTCGCAAAAGCTGTTAAAGATTTCCCGATGATTAATGTCTCTGTCGATGGTCAAAATATCATTGTCAAAGAACATATTAATATTGGAATGGCAACAGCGTTACCAAGCGGAAATTTGATTGTACCAGTAGTTAAAGACGCAGACAAAAAGAGTTTAAAAGAATTGGCAGCTGATGTCAATAAATTATCAGCAAAAGCTAGAGATAATAAATTAGATCCAGAAGATATTAAAGGAAGCACTTTCACGATTTCTAATGTTGGAACCTTTGGTAGCGTAATGGGAACACCAATCATCAATCAGCCAGAAGTTGCTATTCTCGCTTTAGGAATTATTAAAAAACGACCAGAAGTTATAGAAACCGAGAAAGGTGACGAAATAGCTATTAGAAGCATAATGTATTTGTCCTTATCATTTGACCATAGAGTAGTCGATGGTTATTTGGGAGGAAGCTTTGTACGTCGTGTGGCAGATTATTTAGAAAAATTTGATGTAAATAGAAAAATATAGTGATGTTAATAGGAATAGATAAATTAAAAATTTTCTGGAAGCATTATGATGATTTTGAATTAATATATGATGGTAGATATGTAAATGTTGATGAGATTCTGAAAAAGATAAGTCGAGAAGAAATTAATGTACTTGAAATACTTGATTATAATTACTCTTTAATTAGACAAAACAACGATTCAATAGAGCTTATTAATAGTTATAGAGAAAAGATTGAAGAATATAAAGGAAAGGTAACCAAGGAAGTTCTTGATTATTTAGAAAAAGGTGAAAAGTCTGAGATTTAAAATGAATAGAAAATATTATTCCACTATTTAAACGGAATATAATTGCAGTATAAATATTATGAAACATAACATTTCAATAAAAAGAGTAGAAAAATCGAAAGTTGAAGACTTAGATTTCAATAATATTCCATTAGGAACAACATTTACAGACCATATGTTCGTCTGTGATTACGAAAATGGACAATGGAACAATCCACGAGTAGAACCTTTACATTTAATACCAACCCATCCAGCAGCTATGGCATTACATTATGGTCAGGCCATTTTTGAAGGTATGAAAGCAACAGTTGATTCTGAAGGAACTCCAATGTTGTTCAGACCAAAAAAGAATGCAAAAAGATTAAACTTAAGTGCTGACAGAATGGGAATGCCAAATTTTCCTGAAGAGCTATTTGTAGAAGGGTTAAAACAACTGGTTGCAGTTGAACAACCTTGGATTCCGCCTCAGGAAGGAAGTGCTTTATATCTAAGGCCTTTTATGTATGCTGACGAGCCTTTTATTGGCATGCGTGCAGCAACAAGTTTCAAGTTCATCATTATTGCATCACCTTCAGGACCATTCTTTACTAAGAGAATTAAACTTTATGCCGAAACAAAATACATTCGTGCAGCAGAAGGCGGAACAGGAGAAGCCAAAGCAGCAGGAAATTATGCGGCAGCCATTCGTCCAACAGAATTAGCAAAAGCTAAAGGATATGACCAGGTATTATGGCTTGATGCCATAGAACACAAATACATTCAGGAAGTTGGAACTATGAATATTTTCTTCAAAATTGATGGAAAATTTGTAACGCCAAAACGTGATGGTTCTATTTTAGATGGTATTACAAGAATGAGTGTCATTGATTTGTTAAAACACAAAGGATTTGAAGTAATCGAAAGACCAATTAGCATTAATGAGATTCAAGAAGCATCTAAAAATGGCACACTTGAAGAGGCTTTCGGTACTGGAACAGCAGTTGGAATTGCTTATATACAAGAAATAGGATTTGGTGTGGAAACGATTCATGTTTCTGATGAAAGTCCTGTTGGATTAGATGTGAATGACACATTAAACGGAATTAAAACAGGAAAAATTGAGGATACTTTTAACTGGATGGTTAAAATTGAAAAAGAGCTAGTTTAATGAATAAAGAAACACTTAAAAAAGCATTTTCAAAGCTCTGTACAGCTAAAGCTATGACCGAATTGTACGAAGCTAATTTCAAGCAGGTTTCTAAATACGTGCATGCAACTTCCAGAGGACATGAAGCCATACAGATTGCTTTGGGCTTACAATTATTGCCACAAGATTATGCTTTTCCTTACTATCGAGATGATGCCATGTTATTGTCATTTGGTTTAGAGCCTTATGACTTAATGTTGCAGCTAATGGCAAAGCATGATGACCCTTTTTCTGGAGGAAGAACATACTATTGCCATCCAAGTTTAAAAGACGCAGACAAACCGAAAATACCACATCAATCCTCTGCTACAGGAATGCAAGCCATTCCAGCAACAGGAGTTGCTATGGGAATGCAATACCTCGAAAAACAAGACTTAAATAACCCTAATGTCACCCTGAGCGCAGTCGAAGGGTCACAAGAAAAACCAATAACCGTTTGCTCATTAGGTGATGCTTCAGTAACCGAAGGTGAAATAGCAGAAGCCTTTCAGATGGCTGCCTTAAAGCAGATGCCAATTTTATATTTAGTACAAGACAATGGTTGGGATATTTCTGCAAATGCTGCTGAAACTAGAGCGCAAAATGCGTTTGAATACGCTCAAGGTTTTCATGGATTAGATGCGATTTCTATTGATGGGGCTAATTTTACTGAAAGTTATGAAGCATTAGAAAAAGTAATAAAAATCATTCGTGAAGAACGCAGGCCTTTTTTAGTGCATGCTAAAGTACCTTTATTGAATCACCATACTTCTGGCGTTCGAATGGAATGGTATCGCGACGATTTAGACGAAGCACGTTCACGCGACCCTTTTCCAGTTTTAAAACAACAGCTATTAGATAACGGATTTTCAAAGAAAGAGATTGAAGAAATTGAAAAAGCTGCAATAACGAAAGTAAAAGAAGATTTTGAAAAAGCTTTAAAAGCTGAAGACCCAAGGCCAGAAGATTTATTTACTCATGATTTTGCTCCAACTCCAATTACTGAAGAAACAGGAACACGAGAACCAGAAGGAGCAGATAAAGTAGTGATGGTAGATTGTGCATTGTTTGCAGTAGAAGAACTCATGCGAGAGCACAAAGAGTGTTTGTTATATGGTCAAGATGTTGGAGGACGATTAGGAGGTGTATTTCGTGAAGCCGCAACTTTAGCGCAAAAATTTGGCGATGATAGAGTGTTTAACACGCCAATTCAAGAAGCCTTTATTGTAGGTTCTACTGTTGGGATGAGTGCTGTTGGGCTAAAACCAATTGTCGAGGTTCAGTTTGCCGATTATATTTGGCCTGGACTAAACCAATTATTCACAGAAGTGAGCAGAAGTTGTTATCTCTCAAATGGTAAGTGGCCAGTGAGTATGATTTTACGTGTGCCAATAGGTGCTTATGGTAGTGGTGGACCTTACCATTCATCTTCAGTAGAAAGTGTAATCACAAATATTCGAGGTATCAAAATAGTGTATCCGAGTAATGGAGCAGATTTAAAAGGCTTGATGAAAGCTGCATATTATGATCCAAATCCAGTGGTGATTTTAGAACATAAAGGCTTGTATTGGAGTAAAGTATCTGGAACCTTAACAGCAACGTCGGTTGAGCCTTCTGAAGATTATGTTTTACCACTAGGTAAAGCTTGGGTGTTACAAGAAATTTGGAAACAAGAAGATTTAGAAACCTTAACCATTGTGACTTACGGAATGGGAGTACATTGGGCTTATAATGCATCTGGTGAATTAGATATGAGAGACCAAATTGAAATCATTGATTTACGTACTTTATTCCCTCTAGATGAAGATACAATCATGAATTCTGTCAAGAAAACTGGGAAATGTTTAGTGGTCACTGAAGAACCAAGTAATAATAGTTTTGCATTAGCATTGGCAGGGAAAATCCAAGAACAATGTTTTCAGTATTTGGATGCTCCTGTAATGACTATTGGTAGCGAAAACATGCCTGCAATTCCATTAAATTCTACGTTGGAGCAAACAATGATTCCTTCAACAATAAAAGTGAAAGATAAAATCTTAGCGTTGCTTAATTATTAAGTTTTCGTATTTTACATACATTAAAAATTAGTGTATGTATATAAAACGTATTTATCCAATAATTGGCATGATGAAATGGACAAGATGGGAAACTATGTTGTTTTTTGTTATTGCCTTAATTCCAACAATTTTATTTGAAGTATTTGAGCTAACCTGGTTGCAAATACCTTGGACTCCTATAGCCCTTGTTGGTACTGCTTTGGCATTTGTTATTGGGTTTCAAAATAACGCTGCTTATGGACGTATTTGGGAAGCAAGAAAAATTTGGGGAGGCATTGTTAATACGTCTAGAACTTGGGGAATGAAGGTGAAAGCAATGGTTACCAACGAATATAATAGCAATCCAGTTTCTGAAGACTCACTAAAAAAAGAAATTAAAACCCTTACATATAGGCATATTGCTTGGATGACTGCTTTAAGGCATGCGATGCGTCAAAAAAAGCCTTGGGAAGTATTTATGAATCATAAATCGAATAGAGAGTACGAAAATCAGATGCACATTCCAGAAAGACTAAATACTTTAGAAGATGAACTAAAGCAATATTTGAGTGATAAAGAAAAAGAGTATGTACTTAGTAAAGGAAATAAGCAAACAGCACTATTAAATTTACAATCAAACCATTTAAAGAAACTAAAAGAAAAGGGGTTAATTTGGGAATTTTCGTTTTTGGAACTGGAAAATGTTTTAGAAGAATTATTTACACTACAAGGAAAATCTGAACGCATCAAAAACTTTCCTTACCCTAGACAATATGCCACAATTGGACATTATTTCGTTTGGGTATTTATTTTATTATTGCCTTTTGGTATTATACCAGAATTCGACAAAATTGGACAAAAACTGATTAGTGACTTCCCTTTTATTGGTCAATATTTTATTTGGGCAGCTATTCCATTTTCGGTTATTGTGTCATGGATTTTTCATACTATGGAGCGTATTGGTAGAGCTGGTGAAAACCCATTTGAAGGAACCGCAAATGACGTGCCTATTTCTACAATATCAAGAGGGATTGAAATTGATTTACGCCAAATGCTGGATGAAAATGATGACGAGATTCCAAAACAATATCCAGTTATGTGGGATGCTCAAATGTAATAAGTATACTAACTATGAGAGCAGTCGTTTATGAAAAATTTCAAGGCCCAATAACCATTCAAAATATTCCTGACCCAACGCCTAAAAGTGATGGTGTGGTTGTTAAGGTAAATGCAACAGGTTTATGTAGAAGTGATTGGCATGGTTGGATGGGTCATGACCAAGATATAGTGTTACCTCATGTTCCTGGTCATGAATTAGCTGGAACGATTGTTGAAGTAGGAAATGGCATCAAAAATTTTAATATTGGTGATAGAGTTACCATACCATTTGTAGCTGGTTGTGGTAATTGTGGCGAATGCAAATCTGGTAATCAACAAGTATGTGATTATCAGTCGCAGCCTGGATTTACACATCATGGTTCGTTTGCAGAGTATGTTGCTTTGGATTATGCGGATACTAATTTGGTAAGACTTCCAGAAGAAATAAACAATGTGACTGCTGCAACATTAGGTTGCCGATTTATTACAGCCTTTAGAGCTATTGTTGAGCAAGGAAAAGTGTCAGAAGGACAACATGTTGCAATACATGGTTGTGGAGGCGTAGGGTTATCTGCTATTATGATAGCCAATGCTTTAGGTGCTCAAGTAACAGCAATAGATATTAATGATGAAACCTTAGAATTGGCGAAACAACTTGGTGCGCAATCAATAATTAACGCTACAAGTAATAACGTTGTTGAAGCTATTAGAGAAATTACTAAAGGAGGTGCGCACGTCTCAATGGATGCTTTAGGTAGTGAAAAAACATGTCTTAATTCTATTGCATCTCTAAAGAAAAGAGGCAAACATATTCAAGTTGGATTGATGACAGAAAACCATAAGCATCCAAACATTCCAATGGATAGAATATTAGCTGATGAACTTGAAATTATTGGAAGTCATGGTATGCAAGCGTACAGATATCCAGAAATGCTGAAAATGATAGTTGATGGTAAATTGTATCCTGAAAAACTCATAGAAAAAACTATTACCTTAGAAGAAGCAATTGTTGCATTACCAAATATGAATAAATTTAAGAACAAAGGTATGCTGGTTATCAATTCCTTTTAAATTTAAACAAATGAAAAAACTAATTGGAATCTTAATATTGATATTAGTAGTATTCAGCTGTAAAAATGATGTTCAAACTAGTTATGATTTAATAATTGAAAATGGTAATGTTATTGACATTGTTACTGGTAACATAAGCAAACAAACGATTTTTATCAATGAAGGACGAATTGTGAAGCTTGCCAATTCTGATGATGAAAACACCTATAATTCTGAAATAGTATTAGATGGAACGAACAAATTTATTCTTCCAGGTTTTTGGGATAATCACGTGCATTTTAGAGGAGGAGACAGTTTAATTCAAGCCAATAAAGATTTTTTGAAATTATTTATAATGAATGGTATCACCACTGTTAGAGATGCTGGTGGTGATTTGACTACTTCAGTCATGGATTGGAAACAGAAAATTAATGACAAGGATTTAGTTGGACCAAACATATTCTCAGCTGGACCAAAAATTGATGGAAATAATGCTACTTGGGCTGGTTCTTTGGTTGTAGAGAATGATGAAGATATTGCAATTGCTTTAGATTCTTTGCAAGCATTGAATGTCGATCTTATAAAGCTGTATGATAGTAGAATTTCTGGAGAACTCTTTTTAAAAACTATTCAAGAAGCTACCAAAAGAGGATTGATAACTTCTGGACATATGCCATTTTCGGTGACATTGGATGAGACGTTAGATTCTGGAATTAATGCTATTGAGCATTTGTATTATGTGTTGAAAGGTTGTTCTGCTGAAGAAAAACAAATAACCGAAGCAATTATAAATGGTGATTACGGATTTTGGGCTTCAATGGAAAAACTTATTGAAACTTATCAGGATTCAACTGCTCAAAAAACATTTGAATCATTAAAAAATAAAAACACTTTTGTGGTACCAACATTACATATTGGTAATGTTTTGAGCTATCTAGATGAAGACAATCATGAAAATGATGCATATTTAAAATTAATGCCTTCTGGTATTATCGAAACTTACCAAGGTAGGATTAGAAGCTCTTTAAGTTCATCTAATCAGGCTCGACAAAACCGAAAAGAGTTAAATACCTTCTTTAAAAACTTAGCAAAATCATTAAGTGATGCAGATGTGAAATTATTGGCAGGTTCTGATAGTGGTGCATTTAACTCTTATACGTACCCAGGGATTTCGCTTCATAAAGAATTAGAATCGATGGTGGATATTGGAATTTCAAATTTAAAAGTATTGCAAAATTCAGTCTATAATGGTGCGCTTTTTTTAAAAAAAGAATCAGATTATGGTTCAATTGAAATTGGGAAGATTTCCGATTTAGTTATGCTAAATAGCAATCCACTAGAAGATATTACGAATACAAGAGATATCAATTATGTAATAAAAGGAGATGAAGTCTTTAATCCCAAAATCATGGCAATGGCAATTGATTGTACAGATTGTATAAAATAAACAAAAGAATTATGAAAAAAATTATCATTTTAATACTTAGTTGTATTGCTTTTTCATGTGTTGCTTCTCAAGAAAAAGTCAGTGAATCTGCTATTTTAATTTCAAATGTCAACATTGTTGATGTTCGTACAGGTGATATTATTGAAAATCGACATGTTGTTGTTGATTCTGGAAAAATTTCAAAAATTTCTAAGTCTATTTCTAATGTCGATAATTTTAAGACTTCAATTGATGGAACAGGGAAGTTTTTAATACCTGGATTAGCCGAAATGCATGCACATATCCCTCAACCATCAAATTCTAATCCTGAAATAGTAGGTGAGACCTTATTGTTGTATTTATCTAATGGAATTACAACAATTAGAGGCATGTTAGGGCATCCATCTCATTTAGAATTGAGAGAAAAAGCTAAAAGGAATGCTATTTTATCACCAAGGATTTATACTTCTAGCCCTTCATTAAATGGTAATTCAATTAAAACTAAAGAAGAAGCTATCCAAAAAGTAACAACTTATAAAGAGGCTGGATATGATTTTTTGAAGATTCATCCAGGAATTAAGTTAGAGGTTTTTAACGCAGCAGTAAAAACAGCCAAAGAGTTAGAAATTCCTTTTGCAGGTCATGTCCCTGTGGATGTTGGTGTGCGTCATGCCATGGAAAGTGGCTTTGCTTCTATTGATCATGTAGATGGGTTTCTTGAAGGTTTAGTGCCTCAATCTGCTAATGTAAAACCTAATGAAAATGGGTTTTTTGGATACAGTTTTACATCATTAGCTAATGTTGATGATATTGATGAATTAGTGTCAATGTCAAAAGAAAATAAGGTATGGATTGTTTCAACACAAAGCTTATTTGAGCGCTGGTTTGCACCAATAACTGCTGATGAATTATTGGAAGAGCCTGAGATGAAATACATGGCAAAATCTACCCTCGATAATTGGAAACGTAGAAAAGCACAATATACTGAGACGAACGATTTTAGTATGACCCAATGGGAAAAATTCAATGAGATTAGAAGGCAATTAATGTATAAGCTTCAAAAAAACGGTCATGGTATGTTGTTAGGTTCCGATGCGCCACAATTGTTTAATGTTCCAGGGTTTTCAATTCATCATGAAATTGAAGGTATGAAAAAAGCTGGTTTGACACCTTTAGAAATTATTCAATCAGGGACTATTAATCCTGCTATTTATTTTGACGAGGAAGATAAATTTGGAGAAATTAAAGAAGGTTTGTCAGCCGATTTGATTTTACTAAATGCTAACCCGCTTGAAGATTTAAAGGCTTTGAAAAATATTTCTGGAGTAATGGTAAGAGGTAAGTGGTTAACTAATGAGATCATTGATTCTAAGTTACTAAAAATTGCAAAAAGAAATATAAATAAATAGGATTAATATGAAGGCAGTATTTACAGTTTTATTTGGTTTTATAATATCAATCTCAAGCTCTCAAACATTGTTGAAACCAGACCGCGTTTTTGACGGTAATTCTATTCATGAAGGTTGGGTTGTGTTGGTTAAAGGAAACAAAATAATAGAGGTTGGGTCATCTAGTAGTGTTAAAATACCAAAAGGAACAAAAGAAATTGTTTTAAATGGTAAAACCTTGATGCCAGGATTAATTGAAGGACACTCACATGTGTTATTACACCCTTACAATGAAACTGTTTGGAATGACCAAGTTTTAAAAGAGTCTCCTGTAGAGCGTTCTATAAGAGCAACAAATCATGTTAGAAATTCACTATTAGCTGGTGTAACTACAATGCGAGATTTGGGTGCCGAAGGAGCTGGTTACAGCGATGTGTATATTAAGAAAACAATAGATGAAGGTATTATTATTGGTCCTAGACTTCTAGTTGCTGGTCCTGCTGTAGTCGCAACAGGAGCCTATGGTCCTAAAGGATTTCACGATGGAGTAAAAGTGCCTTTAGGTGCTGAGGAAGCCAGCGGAAATGATGTGATTAAAACCGTTAGGCGACAATTAGGGAATGGAGCCGATTTTATAAAAATTTATGCCGATTATCGTTGGAAACCAGGTGCAGTTTCCCAACCAACATTCACTTTAGATGAAATTAAACTCATGGTAGAAGTTGCCGAAAGCGCAGGAAGTTATGTAGTAGCACATGCAAGTACACCTGAAGGTATGCGAAGAGCAATTTTGGGTGGTGTAGAAACGATAGAGCATGGAGATGGAGGTACAGCTGAAATTTTCAAGCTTATGAAAGACAATGGTGTGGGTTTTTGTGCAACTATTGCAGCAGGTGATGCAATTACACAATACAATGGATGGGAAAAAGGAAAAGAGCCTGAACCAGCAAGAATTACTCAAAAGCGAAAATCTTTTAAACTAGCTTTAGATTCTGGAGTTGATATTGTTTTTGGAGGAGACGTAGGTGTATTTACACATGGCGAAAACTATCGCGAATTAGAATTGATGGTCGAGTATGGTATGGACCCATTAAAGACTTTGCAATCTGCTACATCATTAAATGCAAGGATATTTCATTTAGAGAATTTAGGGAATGTTAAAAAAGGGTTTTTGGCAGATTTGATTGCTGTTGATGGTAATCCAACAAAAGATATTAAGGCGATGCAGAATGTTCTTTTTGTAATGAAAGATGGGGTGATTTATAAAAATCAATAAAGCATAAAAAAGACACTCTTTACAAAGTGTCTTTTTTTGAGCCGATGGAGGGACTCGAACCCACGACCTGCTGATTACAAATCAGCTGCTCTAGCCAGCTGAGCTACATCGGCGTAATTGGCAGCAAATATAATTCTGTAAAATAATTTTGCAAATATTTAGAAAACTTTTTTTCGAATATTTTTCCAGTGTAGTTGTCTTATAAACCTACCTTGATTCTTGTCAACAAGAAATTCCTGCTTTTGCCGTTTAGCTTTAAAATAACCAATTACAGAATTTAAAAAATAAGTCCCACTTCTTTTATTAAAAGCGCTTTTAAGAGAAGCAATAATCGTTAGAATAAAACCGAAACGCATTTTGTATAAAGCTTCCCCTCTTAAATGTTTTGTATTTTTAGAATACGTATTCCCAGTTGGTTTTAGGTGTTTTACATGTAAATCTTTACTGGTTTGAACTTTCCACCCAAAATACTGAGCCAACAAAACATCGATAGAATCCCATCCAACCGATTCTTTTAATCCTCCAATATCTTCGAAACATTTTTTCCTATAAGATTTTATTGGACCTCTAACATGGTTT
The DNA here is from genome assembly GCF_011777505.1 of Gaetbulibacter sp. S0825. GTDB lineage: Bacteria > Bacteroidota > Bacteroidia > Flavobacteriales > Flavobacteriaceae > Pontimicrobium. The sequence goes on from NZ_JAATJT010000001.1 coordinate 1,219,286, forward strand.
TTAGATGCAACCTTTTCAAACACCCATTTGTCTTTCTTTTTCACAAACGGAATACCTCCAGCGATTCCAATTTTTTTATCACTTTTAAATATTTTAGAAATTGACTCTAAATAGTTATTTGGGAAAATGATATCAGCATCATACTTACAAATTATATCATAATTATCATCAAGTATCTCAAACCCATTGTAGAATGCATTAATAACTTTAGCTCCTGGAATATGCTCATTTGAGGATGTTATGTTAATTGAAGAAATCCAATCATATTTCTTAGTATACGTTGAAATAATTTGAGGTGTTTTGTCCGATGAATTATCATTAACAACAACTACTCGTTTTGGCTGTAAAGTTTGATTAACCAAGGATTCTAAGGTAAGACCTATTGTGCCTTCCTCATTATGAGCTGGTATTATAATGTAGAAATTCATTATCTTCTTTCAGCATAAACAATGTAATAGCGAGGTGTAAACCATCTTAAAGTTGGTCTAAATCCAATTTTTTTAGTGGGATTAGTCCATTTTTTCCTATCAATAATTTTCCAACCAGCTTTTTCGAGTAACCAATCAAACTGCCAATCTTCAAATTCATGGTAATGTCTATCCCATTTGTCTGTTTTACTTCTATATGCTGTCGAGAACCATAACCTAAGAGGCACACTTGCAACAAGCTTGTTTCCTTTAATGCTTTTTAGGACAGTAAAAGGCGATAGTAGATGTTCAAAAATCTCAAAAGCAGTGACTACTTCCGCGTTAGATTTTTCAATATTTGTAGTATCAATGTCTATATCTTCTCCTTTGGTGTTTTCCACTTTATAGCCATAATCTTTCATGACTTTAGTAAATGGGTTTTCGACACCTAAATCTAGAATTGGAGACGTTGTAGAGATGTGTTTTTGTAAAAATTGAAATGTGAGTTTATAACGCTTATGCGGAAATTTACCTTCGTACATTTTAAACTTTGTATACTATAGCATTAATATTCATCCCAGCTCCAACACTTGCAAACAAAATGATGTCACCTTTGTTGATGCTGTGACCTTTTAATTTGCCTTTTAAAATCATATCGTATAATGTTGGTACAGTTGCAACACTAGAATTGCCAAGTTTGTTTATTGTCATTGGCATAATGTCTTTTGGCATGTCCATATTGTGCAATTTGTAGAAACGCTTTACAATGGCTTCATCCATTTTTTCATTAGCTTGGTGAATTAATATTTTTTTAATATCACCCACAGGTATTTCAGTTTGTTCAAGACAAGATTTCATTGCTTGAGGAACATTGTTTAAGGCAAACTCATAGATTTTTCGACCATACATTTTAATGTATCGACGTTTGTCTGTAACTTCTGGATTGTTAGTTTCTCCAAAATAGATAAAATGAGCTTCATCATATGTAAAAGTGGCAGTATCGTGTGCTAGAATGCCTCCTTCTTCGTTTGTAGCTTCGATAACAGTAGCAGCTGCTCCATCAGAATAAATCATGGAATCCCTATCATGTTTATCTACAACTCTTGATAATGTTTCAGAGCCAATTACTAAACATTTTTTTGCCATTCCTGCTTTAATGAATGCTTGAGCTTGAATGACACCTTCAACCCAACCTGGGCATCCAAAAAGAATATCATAACCAACACATTTAGGGTTTTTAATCCCAAGAAGATGTTTTACACGAGATGCAATACTTGGGACAGTATCACTTTGGTCGGTATTATGTTTGATATCTCCATAGTTGTGTGCAACTATAATATAATCTAGTTCTTCAGGATTGATTTTTGCATCTGCTAAGGCTTTTTCAGCTGCGTAAGTCGCAATATCAGAATTATTTAATTTGTCTTTAATATAGCGTCTTTCATCTATTCCAGTAATGGCTTTAAATTTCTCAACAATAACTTCATTAGAGTTGTTTATAGGAGAGCCATCGGCATTCAAAAATTCGTGTTGATAAAAATTTTCGTTCGTTTCAATTCGGCTAGGAATATAACTTCCAGTACCTGTAATCTTGATATTCATAAATAAAAAGTTGCCTTTAATTTTTGCTAATGTAACGAATATAATAGCAAAAAATTAAAGGCAAAAAGGGTTTTAGTTTATTTTACGATGTTCAACAGCTTTTAGGCTTCCATAAATTCTTCAATAGGAGCACAAGTACAGATTAAATTTCTGTCTCCATAAGCATCATCTACACGTCTTACAGATGGCCAAAATTTGTTATCATGTACGTAATCCAATGGAAATGCAGCCTCGATTCTACTATAAGGTAAATCCCAAGTATCGGCAGTTAGCATAGCCATAGTATGTGGTGCATTTTTAAGCACATTATTAGGGTTGTCCTTATCTGCTAATTCAATTTCCTTTCTAATAGAAATCATAGCTTCACAAAAACGATCTATTTCAGCTTTACTTTCACTTTCAGTTGGTTCAATCATCAATGTACCTGCTACTGGGAATGAAACCGTCGGAGCGTGGAAACCATAATCCATTAGGCGTTTAGCAATATCGCTAACTTCAATACCGTGTGCTTTAAATGCTCTACAATCAACAATCATTTCATGCGCTGCACGACCTCGCTCTCCTGAATATAAAGTATCAAAATGTCCTTCTAAACGTTGTTTTAAATAGTTTGCGTTTAAAATGGCAATTTCAGTTGATTCTTTTAAGCCTTCAGCACCAAGCATACAGATATATCCATAAGAAATTAGGCATGCTAAAGCAGAACCATAAGGAGCAGCAGAAATAGCAGTAATAGCATTTTCACCTCCAACTTTTACAACGGGGTTTCCAGGTAAAAATGGAACTAATTGTTCTGCAACACATATTGGACCAACTCCAGGACCACCACCACCATGTGGAATAGCAAACGTTTTATGTAAGTTTAAATGGCAAACATCAGCACCAATATTCCCAGGATTAGTTAATCCTACTTGGGCATTCATGTTGGCACCATCCATATATACTTGTCCACCATTGTCATGGATAATTTGCGTAATTTCTTTAATAGCAGATTCGTAAACACCATGTGTAGATGGATAAGTAACCATTAATGCAGACAAATTCTCTTTATGGAACTCGGCTTTTTCACGTAAGTCATCAACATCGATATTTCCTTCTTCGGTAGATTTTGTAACTACTACTTTCATTCCAGCCATTACTGCACTTGCTGGATTTGTTCCATGAGCAGATGATGGTATTAAACAAATATTTCTATGATGATCACCACGAGATTCGTGGTAAGCTTTAATAACCATTAACCCTGCATATTCACCTTGAGCACCAGAATTTGGTTGCAATGATGTGGCAGCAAAACCTGTAATTTCAGTTAATTGGTCTTCTAATTTTTTAAGAACTGTTAAATAGCCCTCTACCTGATTTAAAGGTGCAAAAGGATGAATATTTCCCCAATTTGACCAACTAAGTGGTAACATTTCAGCAGCTGCGTTTAGCTTCATTGTACATGAGCCTAACGAAATCATTGAGTGGTTTAAAGATAAATCTTTGCGCTCTAAAGATTTTATATAACGCATTAAATCGGTTTCAGAATGATAGGCGTTGAATACCTCATTCTCTAAAAAAGCAGACGTTCTTTTTACCTCATTTAATATATTATTTGCTTTTGTGATAGAGGTTAATTCATTTTTTGATTTACCAGCTACTTCAGCAAAAATTGAAATAATCGCATTTACATCTTTAAGTGTGGTCGTTTCATTTAACGCAATTGTTACTGTATCAGCATCAGGGTAATAAAAATTTACGTCTTTAGTTTCAGCTATTGCTTTTACTGTATTTGCATTGGCTTTAATTTTTAAAGTATCAAAATATGCTGAGTTTTCTTGAATTAATCCTAAGCCTTGCAAGGCTGTGTCTAAATTACAAGCTGCATTATGAACTTTATCAGCTATGTATTGTAATCCTTTAGGGCCATGATACACAGCATACATTCCAGCCATAACTGCTAACAAAACTTGAGCAGTACATATATTTGAAGTTGCTTTATCACGCTTAATATGTTGCTCTCTTGTTTGTAAGGCCATACGTAAAGCACGATTCCCATTAGTGTCTTTAGTAACACCAATGATACGTCCAGGGATATTTCGTTTGTAGTCTTCTTTTGTTGCAAAATATGCAGCGTGAGGACCTCCATAGCCCATTGGTATTCCAAAACGTTGCGTGGTTCCTACTACGGCATCTGCGCCAAATTTTCCGGGAGCTTCAAGTTTTACTAAACTTAAAATATCTGCGGCAACAGCTACTTTAATATTTGATTCGTTTGCTTTAGCTATAAACGATTTTATATCTTGAATTTGTCCATGTTTCCCAGGATATTGAATGATGGCAGCAAAATATTCGGATGAATAATCAAAATCATTTGTATTACCAACAACCAATTCAATTCCTAATGGATTTGATCTTGTTTGTAAAAGCGATAATGTTTGTGGTAAGATTTGATCATCTACAAAGAATTTTACAACGTTATCTTTCTTTTGCTGACGTTCTCTTACAGCAAACAATAAAGCCATGGCTTCAGCTGCAGCAGTACTCTCATCTAACAATGATGCGTTAGCTATTTCCATACCTGTAAGGTCAGTAACCATAGTTTGGAAATTTAAAAGTGCCTCTAAACGACCTTGAGCGATTTCTGCTTGATAAGGTGTGTAAGCTGTATACCAACCTGGATTTTCAAGAATATTTCGTTGAATAACAGCAGGCAAATTTGAAGGGTGATATCCCAAACCTATGTATGACTTGAACACTTTGTTTTTTGAAGCCATATCATGTATGTGTTGCAAGTACTCTTGCTCACTCATGGCAGCATCCAAATTAAGAGGTTGCTGTAATCTAATATTGTCAGGAATGGTTTCAGTAATTAGTTGTTCTATAGATGATGCTCCAATAGTTTTGAGCATAGCCTCATGGTCGCTACTTCTAGGTCCAATGTGGCGTAGTGCAAACGAATCTGTATTCATACTGTAAAGGTTGAGTTTTGAAGAGCAAAATTAAGGAAATAAAAACGGTTTTAATATGCTAATATTGAAAGTTTTTAACCATTTTAAGTCATTATTAACAGTTTGACTAAATTTGTATAATGCAAGTGCTAAAACGGCTTTTCGATTTTTACATTAATAGTAGTATACATGTTGCTCTGGCTGTATGCGGATTGGTATGGGTAACATTGTTGAATTTTAATGTTGGAGCTAATCTAGATTTTATCTATTTCATTTTTTTTGCAACAGTAACTGGTTATAATTTTGTGAAGTATTTTGGATTGGCAAAGTTTCATCATCGTAGTTTGGCGAGTTGGTTAAAAGCTATTCAAATATTCTCGTTTTTGTGTTTTCTTGGGCTATGCTATTTTACATTTAAATTAAAAACAGAGACATTATTTTATTTTACTGGTTTAGGTGTGGTTACATTTTTGTATGCCATTCCTTTTCTTCCTAAGAAAATATTTTTGGAGGCAGGTAATTTAAGAGCTATTAGTGGTTTAAAAATTTATGTAATTGCTTTTGTTTGGATGTGTGTAACAGTTATTATTCCTTTATTAAATGAAGATTATAATCTTAATAATGATGTGTTAATTGAAGCAATACAGCGTTACTTTTATGTTATTATTGCTATGTTGCCTTTTGAAATTAGAGATATGAGATATGATAGTCTTAAATTATCTACAATCCCTCAGCGTATAGGTATTGCAAGAACCAAAATTATTGGAATTTTATTGACTGTACTTGTGTTTCTTTTAGAATTTTTTAAAGACGAATTTTGGTTGAATAAAACTATTGTCTTAGGAATAATCTGTATGTTGTTATTAACTTCTTTACTGCTAAGTAATATTAATCAAAAGAAATATTTTAGTGGGTTTTGGGTAGAAGGAATTCCTATACTTTGGGCAATATTGGTAACTGCCAATTACTAATGATCTTTTAACTCTTTCTTAAAGTTAGTTTGTAGTTTTTCTTTTTCACAATTTTTAAGACAATCTACTTCTGGATTTTTTGTAAGTTTAGTTAGTTTGGCGTTGTTAGCCGAATATTTTCTACAAGCTTTACAGTAAATTAAATGAATATTAAGTTTGATTTTTTCCCATAACGAAGCTTCATCATACTGTGTTTTATCACAAGTATGAGCTGCTTTATCACATGAAACAAATAATTTAAAACCTTTACTCATTATTCTATTTTAAAACCAATTTTTTTCCATACAAGAGGCTAGAGATGTTCTGGCTCTATGTATAATTACCCAAAGATTAGACGCAGTGATACCCAATTCATTACAAATTGTTTCTGTCTCGTAACCCAATAATGTTTTCATTTTAAAAACTTCGGCTTGTTTTGCTGGTAATTTACTAATGCAATCATGAATTGCCAAACCAAGCTCCGTATTTTCTAAATTATTTTCAGCGGTTTTATCGAATGGATCGGCTACACGTTGTTCGAGCCAATCACCTTCATTTTCGCCATCAAAATTTAGGTTCATTCTAACTTCAGCTTTACCCTTATTAGAATTTATTTTTCGATAGTAGTCAATTATTTTTCTCTTTAAAATTGAAATTAACCAAGTGCGTTCGCTTGCTTGACCTTTAAAGTTTTTCATGGATTTAAGTCCAGCAAAAAACGTTTCTTGTACTAAATCTTGAGCAGTCTCTCTGTCTCGCACACGTGTAATTGTGTAGTTAAAGAGGTAATCTGAATACAAATCTATCCACTTATTGGGATTTATTTCGTGACCTGACATAGATGGCTATTAATTTTACTCACTCAAAAATAAAATAAAAAGTGGACTTATAGTTTATTTATGATAAGTTTAAATTTTTTGCTCATAGAATGGATTTATGATGCGCTTATTTCAACAACCCAGCACGCCTCAACAAAGCTTCAGGTTTTGGTTCTTGTCCACGAAAACGTTTATAGAGTAGCATAGGGTCTTCGGTGCCACCTTGTGACAATATATTATCTTTAAATTTATTGGCAACGGTTTTATTGAAAATGCCTTTTTCTTTAAAGTATTCAAAAGCGTCAGCATCTAACACTTCCGCCCATTTATAGCTGTAATATCCAGATGAATAACCACCTTGAAAAATATGTGCAAAAGCTGTGCTCATACAATTCTCAGCGACGTCAGGATATAATAATGTGTCACCAAAAGCTTTTACTTCTTGTACTTTTACATTTGTAATTTTTGAAGGGTCTTGACCATGCCAACTCATGTCTAATAAACCAAAACTTATTTGACGCAAGGTTTGCAACCCTTCATGAAAGGTTGAAGATGCCTTAATTTTATTTACCAAATCCATTGGAATCACTTCATTGTTTTCGTAATGCTTTGCAAATAACTCTAAAGCTTCTTTTTCGTAGCACCAGTTTTCCATGACCTGACTTGGTAGTTCTACAAAATCCCAATACACCGAAGTTCCTGATAAACTAGAATAGGTTGTATTGGCTAGCATACCATGAAGCGCATGACCAAATTCATGAAACAAAGTTGTGACTTCGTTAAAGGTTAGGAGCGAAGGCTTACTTTTTGTAGGTTTAGTAAAGTTGCAAACAATAGATACGTGAGGACGATGGTTATGTCCATTTTCAACATATTGAGGTTTAAACGACGTCATCCACGCACCATTACGTTTTCCAGCTCTTGGAAAGAAATCCGCATAAAAAATGGCTATTAATCCTTCATCATTAGTAACTTTATATGTTAAAACATCTTCATGATATTTGTCAATATAATCTATAGCATCTTTGTCTTTAATTTCCTCAAATCTTAATCCAAATAGTTTTTCTGCAACTTTAAATGCACCTTCAATAACATTTTCAAGCTTGAAATAGGGCTTTAATTGTTCGTCATCTAAATCAAAAAGTTTTTGTTTTAATTTTTCGGAATAGTAAGCAGAGTCCCATTTTTGCAGCTTATCAATCTTATCTAAATCTTTCGCAAAATTTTCAAGATTAGCAAACTCACGTTCTGCTGCTGGTTTTGCTTTTTCCAATAATTCGTTTAAGAAGCTTTCAACTTTTTCAGGTATTTTTGCCATACGCTCTTCCAATACAAAATGCGCATGTGTTTTATAACCTAATAATTGTGCGCGTTTAAAGCGAAGATTAGCAATTTTTATAACAATGTCTTGATTATCCAGCTCATCATTTTTAAATGCTTTGCTACCAAAAGCTAGTGATAGTTTTTTACGCAACTCACGATTGTCAGCGTAGGTCATAAAAGGTATATAGCTTGGGTAATCTAGAGTAATTAACCAGCCCTCTTTGTTTTTGCTTTCTGCCAATTGCTTTGCTGCTTCTTTAGCGCCATCAGGTAATCCAGACAAATCATTTTCATCTGTAATTAGCATTTCAAACTTATTGGCTTCGGCTAATACATTCTCTCCGAATTTTAGCTTTAACTGACTAAGTTCTTTATCAATAGCCCTTAGTTGCTCTTTTTTGTCTTCAGGAAGATTAGCGCCATTTCTTGAAAAACTTTTATAGCGTTTATTCAATAATGTTTTTTGTTCTTCGGTTAGATTTTTAGGTTTTGAATTGTAAACCGATTTTATACGTTTAAACAAATCTTCATTTAAAGTGATGTCGTTACCAAACTCTGAAAGTAAAGGAGATACTTCTTGTGCAATTTTTTGAATTTCATCATTAGTCTCGGCAGCATTTAAATTAAAAAAGATACTTGAAATCCTATCTAATTCCTGACCAGAAAATTCTAGGGCTTCAATAGTATTTTTAAAAGTAGGGCTTTCTGTATTTTTAACAATTGCATCAATTTCTTTTCTAGCTTTTTCAATGGCACTTTTAAAAGCAGGAAGAAAATTTTCATTCTTTATTTTTGAAAATGGAGCAGTATTAAATGGTGTTGAAAATTCTTGATTTAGGATGGACATTTTTGGATAAAAATTAAATTGATAAATAATTATTAGAAATTGGATTACAAAAAAGTTAATTCTATAAGTATTTTCTGTCTAACTTACTGATGTTATGAATAGTAATTAACAATTTACGGTTAACACTGAATATTTATTCTACTTTCGCGTCAAATTTATAAAGAGAATCTTCACTCTTAATAAAAATTAATAGCAAATGTAAAACCTCGATATTCTCGAGGTTTTATTGTTTTATAGATTTTGCAGCTTCAATCACTTTAGCCTTTAAGCCTTCTTTATAAATAAGTACTTTATCTAATACGCACTTATCTGAAGCACCAATAATTTGAGCCGCTAAAATACCTGCATTTTTTGCACCATCTAAAGCTACTGTAGCTACAGGAACACCTCCAGGCATTTGTAAAATGGATAGAACAGAGTCCCAACCATCAATTGAGTTTCTTGATTTTACAGGAACACCAATTACAGGTAAAGGCGATAATGAAGCTATCATTCCTGGTAAATGTGCCGCACCTCCAGCACCAGCGATGATTACTTTTAGACCTCTAGTATGGGCATTTTTCCCATAATCAAACATCTTTTCTGGCGTTCTATGAGCTGAAACAATATCGACTTCAACGTCTATATCAAATCCTTTTAAAATATTTATCGCTTCTTGCATAATAGGAAGGTCACTATTACTTCCCATAATTATTCCTACTTGTGCCATATTATTCACTTATTACTTTTATTTTCTTTTTTACTTCGGCTGCTATCTTACGTGCTTCATTAATATCTTCATGCACAATAGTTACATGTCCCATTTTACGAAATGGTCTGGTTTGCTTTTTGCCATAAATATGTGGTGTCACGCCGTCCATGGACATAATATCCTCTATGTTTTTATAAACGACATCTCCTGTGTAATCTTCAGCACCAACTAAATTAACCATAATACCTCCAACTTTACTATCGGTTTTTCCTAACGGTAAATTTAAAATAGCTCTTAAGTGTTGTTCAAACTGCGAGGTATAACTTGCTTCAATAGTATGATGTCCAGAATTATGAGGTCTAGGTGCTACTTCGTTTATTAAAATGTCGTCATCTTTGGTTTGAAACATTTCTACGGCCAATAAACCAACATGCTTAAAAGCAGCTGATGTTTTTAAAGCCACCAATTCAGCCTTTAAAGCAACTTCTTTTGAAATTCTTGCAGGACAAATAACATATTCTACTTGATTGGCCTCTGGGTGGAATTCCATTTCAACCACAGGATAAACTTTTACTTTCCCCTCAGCATTTCTTGCAACAATTACCGATAATTCATTTTTAAACGGAATTAGCGTTTCCGTAATACACTCTACATTTGGTAACTCATCTAAATCGGAATGAGAGCGCACCACTTTAACACCTGTACCATCATAACCAAATCTAGCACTTTTCCACACAAATGGAAACTCCAATGTTTCGTGTTGAATGGCTGTTAAAATTTCGTCTTTATATGCAAACCTTGAAAAAGGTGCAGTAGGAAGGTTGTTATCTATATAAAATAATTTTTGCTTTGCCTTATTTTGAATAGTTCGTAATGTTTTAGCCGAAGGAAAGATTTTAATGCCTTCTCTTTCTAACTTTTCAAGAGCATCCACATTTACATTTTCAATTTCAATGGTTAAGATATCCACTTTTTTGCCAAACTGGTATACAGTATCAAAGTCCATTAAATCACCTTGATAAAACTCGTTACAGGCAATTTTACAAGGTGCTTCGTTACTAGGGTCTAAAACACATGTATAAATATCGAATTTTCTAGTGTCATTTAGTAGCATCTTACCAAGTTGTCCACCACCTAGAATACCTAATTTGAAATTGGAAGAAAAATAGTTCATTTTAAAAATATCACCTTGTTTTTCATGTTTTCAATGCAAAAATACATTTAAATATTGAACCAATTTCTAAAAACATAAATCAAAATATCGTTTAAACCTAATCAATTGATTATCTTTGCGTCTTTCAAAATTTAATAAGGTGATAAAGCTTCACGATAAATATTTTAAACCGTTTATTTCTGAACAAGAAATTGATGATGCCATAGCAAAAATGGTTGATGAAGTTCTCGAAGATATTGGAGATGAAATCCCTGTGTTTGTAGGTATTTTAAATGGCTCATTTATGTTTGTGAGCGATTTTGTAAAAAAATACCCTAAGCCTTGTGAGGTAACGTTTATTAAACTAGCATCTTATGAAGGAGTAAAGTCTACCGAAGACATTCAGCGTCTTATTGGATTGACTCAGGATTTAACAGGAAGAACCGTTGTGATTCTTGAAGATATTATTGATACAGGTAATACACTAGAAGAGGTTCATAGAATTTTTGAAAATGAGAATGTAAAATCATTACTAATTGCGACACTGTTTTACAAACCAGAAGCCTATAAAAAAGATTATAAATTACATTATGTAGGTATAGAAATTCCTAACAAATTTATTGTTGGATATGGATTGGATTATGATGGTTTAGGTAGAGATATACCAGAAGTTTACCAAATAAAAGCAACACAACACATGACAAACTTAGTTTTATTCGGACCTCCAGGAGCGGGGAAAGGTACACAAGCCGAATTTTTAAAAGACAAATATAATTTAGTGCACATTTCTACAGGAGATGTATTTCGATATAATATAAAAAACGAAACAGCTTTAGGAACTCTTGCAAAATCCTATATGGATAAGGGAGGGTTAGTTCCAGATGAAGTAACTATTAAAATGTTAAATGCCGAAGTAGAAAAAAACTCGGATGCTAACGGATTTATTTTTGATGGTTTTCCGCGTACCGAAGCACAAGCAAAAGCACTAGATAAGTTAATGGAAGACAAAGATTCGAGTGTTAATGCGATGATAGCCTTAGAAGTTGATGATGAAGTACTTGTTGGACGTTTATTGGAAAGAGGAAAAACTAGTGGTAGAGCTGATGATGCTGATGAAAGTATTATAAGAAATAGAATTGCTGAGTATTATAATAAAACTGCGGTTTTAAAGAACTATTATTCAGCACAGAATAAATATTTTGGCGTTGATGGTGTAGGAAGCATTAAAGAAATAGCCGAACGTTTAAATAAAGTGATTGATACATTGTAAAAATGTTTTTCAATTTTAAATAAAAATTAATTAATTTGATTCCTGCTAATGCAGGAATCTTAATATATAAACATGACTGAAGGTAATTTTGTTGATTATGTAAAAATATTTGCTTCTTCTGGAAACGGAGGGAAGGGTTCTGTGCATCTTCATCGTGAAAAATACATTACCAAAGGAGGGCCCGATGGTGGTGATGGTGGACGTGGAGGTCATGTTATAATTAGAGGTAATGAAAATCTTTGGACACTCTATCATTTAAAATTTAAAAAACATTTTAAAGCAGGTCATGGAGGTCATGGGAGCAAAAGTAGAAGTACTGGAGCCGATGGTGAAGATGTCTACGTTGATGTGCCTTTAGGAACTGTTGTAAGAGATTCTGAAACCGATGAAATTCTTTTTGAAATAACTGAGCATAACGAAGAAAAGATTTTGTGTGAAGGTGGAATGGGTGGACGAGGTAATTGGCATTTTAAAAGTTCTACAAACCAGACACCGAGATATGCACAACCTGGAATCCCACTAGAAGAAAAACGTGTGACTATTGAGTTGAAGCTTTTAGCTGATGTAGGTTTGGTAGGATTCCCTAATGCTGGAAAATCGACCTTATTGTCTGTGATTACCTCGGCAAAACCAAAAATTGCCGATTACGAATTTACGACGCTTAAACCAAATTTAGGTATTGTAGAATATAGAGATTTTCAGTCGTTTGTAATGGCAGATATTCCTGGAATTATTGAAGGTGCTGCCGAAGGTAAAGGCCTCGGTCATTACTTTCTTAGACATATTGAGCGTAATTCTATTTTATTGTTTTTAATCCCTGCTGATGCTGACGATATTCATAAACAATACGATATTCTTTTAGATGAATTACGACGATACAATCCTGAGATGTTGGATAAAGAACGATTTGTAGCTGTTTCTAAAAGTGATATGTTGGATGATGAGCTAAAAGCTGAATTAAAAGTAGAACTAGATAATAATTTGCCAATTGACTATATGTTTATATCTTCGGTTGCACAACAAGGAATTACAGAGCTAAAAGATAAGCTTTGGAAAATGCTTAATTCTTAAATTAGTTCTTATGAGAGCATTTATAAAGAGCTTCGTTGAGTTTAATGATAATAAATTAAGCAAATGGTTTGCATTTTTTATTCAAGCTCTTATTTTATTGTCTTTAATAACATTTTCGGTTGAAACATTACCAAATTTAAAACCACAAACTCAGACCGCTTTAAGAGCTATTGAAATTTTCTGTGTTGTAGTCTTTACCATAGAATATATTTTAAGAATTTATGTAGCAGACAGTAAACCAAAATTTATTTTTAGTTTTTTCGGTCTTATTGACCTTGTTGCGATACTTCCATTTTACTTGTCCTTTGGAGTAGATTTACGCTCCTTAAGAGCTTTACGTTTTTTACGTTTGTTTAGGATTTTAAAATTGGTTCGTTATAATAGAGCAATGAATCACTTTGCACGAGCCATAAAATCTGCAAAAGAAGAGATACTGTTATTTATTGTTATTACTTTAATGCTCATATACTTTTCTGCAGTAGGTATTTACTATTTCGAGAATGAAGCACAACCAGAACACTTTACATCAATTTTTGATAGTCTTTGGTGGGCAATAATCACCTTGACGACCGTTGGATACGGTGATGTATACCCAATTACTGTAGGAGGCAAAGTATTTACATTTTTTATATTAATGATTGGTTTGGGTATTGTGGCAATTCCAACAGGAATTATTTCATCAGCTTTAACACGCTCTGTAGATAAAAAGGAATAATTTTTGATTAACTTTAATAAAAATTAAGTTGATGAAAAAGATATTAGCCCTACTAACTGTAATCACTTTTACATCGTGTGCATCAATTTATGTAAATTACGATTACGAAAAGCAAACGGATTTTACTAAATACAAAACCTACAATTACTATTCGGATATTGAATCGGGACTAAGCGAACTTGATACCAAACGATTACTAGATGCTTTAGATGAGGCCCTAGCACTTAAGGGGCTTATATTATCAGATACTCCAGATTTTTTTGTTGATATTACTAGCTCTGAATTTCAAAATGCTCAAAGGAATTCTGTAGGCGTTGGTGTTGGAGGAAGTGGTCGTAATGTCGGTGGCGGTATTTCTATTGGTTTGCCAATTGGTCAACCTAAATTGAGTAGACAAATAGTATTCGATTTCCACGATGAAAATGGTATTGGACTCTTTTGGCAAGCTATAAGCGAATCTGGTTATAATCCAAATACATCACCAGAGCAAAAAGAAGCTCGTATGAAAGCTATTGTTGAAAAAGTTTTAAAAGGATATCCTCCAAAGAATTAACCTTTTTTTATCAGTTAAGTATCTGTTAATTCGTTTTATGTGCGATTTTTAATGCCTTAATTTGGGATTAAATAAATCAATCATAAAATGAAAACACTTGTTAAATTATTACTTTTTACAATTTTTACAGTTTCAGTTCAAGCTCAAAATACCATTGAAGCTCCAAAAGGCTTCACAAATGATATTGGAAACATGGTATCAATGCTTGATAATTTAAAGCAACGAGTAGAACGATTGGTGGTCAACTTAAATCAAGAACAAACAGATTTCTTATTAGATGAGAATGCCAATAGAATAGGAGCAATCATTTATCATTTAGCAGCAACCGAAGCTTATTATCAAGTCTATACTTTTGAGAATAGAGGATTTAATAAAGAAGAAAGAGAAAAATGGGATATGGCTTTAAACTTAGGTGCTAAAGCTAGAAACGAGTTACAAGGGAAACCTATTCAATATTATTTAGATATTTATAACGATGTTAGAACTAAAACTAAGGAGCTTTTAAAGACAAAAGATGACAAATGGTTTTCTAAAAAGAATAGGAGTATGAGTAACCATTGGGCTTGGTTTCATGTTATGGAGCATCAAGCAAACCACATGGGACAATTGGCACTAATAACTAAGCGTTTATAAAGCAAAAAAGAGGCTTTAAGCCTCTTTTTTTTATGTATTATCCAACGAGTAAATCTTTGTATTTATCTTTATAACCAATAATCACTGCAATATTAAGTATTAATAAAGCTGCTGCTCCACCAACTCCTCCTTGGTCTAAGGTTAAATGAAATAATACGGCATTAACAGCAACACTCATTAGTATAAGAGCCATTAGAGCACCATATTTATTTAAAATCAAGGCTAATCCAGCAACCACTTCAACAATGCCCACCAGAGTTAAGGTTTTAGCACTTGATAATGCTCCAAAATAAGCGCCAGCTTCTGCAGACATTTCTGGCATTGGCATAAAATCGAAAAACTTGTTTAGTCCAAATACTAGAACAAATAGTCCAAGCAATATTCGAACAACCATAAAAACTTTTGAATTCATAATCTATATGTATTAGTTAGTAATGAGTTAATTATAAACTGTTTGTCGAAAACAAAGAAAGAAACTGACATTTATTCTAGTGAGATTCGGAAATAAACCCAGAACACTAAAATTAATTCACATTAACTCTAACACCCTCACTATGACTGCTAAACTCTGGAGCATACATGCTTTGTATGGTAGTGATACCATTACTCATATTTCCTGCATTGTTTACGCGTAAATCGTATTCAAATACATACACACCTTTTGGTAGATAGTCAAAAAAGAAGTTCGTGCTAGCGTCTTTAGTGCTTTGATAATAGCCTAAACCATCTTGCCATTTGTATTGAGACAACACATTTATAGGTTCCAATCCTGAAGCTCGCATATCTTTCATGTGAATAAATTCCATAGTTCTATCACTTCGTAATTCAATGCGGACTCTTACTAAATCACCAACTTGTAGTTTAGTTTCAGAAGTGATTTCAGTAATTTCTTCGCCTTTATCTGTATTGGTTTTTAGGAATAATTTTTTGTTTAATTTTAAAGGCGTTTCAGCTGAGGTAATCTTATCTAAATCCTCAAAATACTGCCAATACAAACTTCCCCAAGCAATACCTTTTCCTTTTTTTGTAAGTTTTACATCAGCCATTTCTGGTTGAATTTCGGAACCATTCCAAGAGGTCTTATAATAACCAGTACCAGCTTCAACTTTTACATTTTCTAGTTTTGAAGGACTAATTTCTTTCCCTCCTAAAACCACATCAACCATATCAGTAACGCTTAACCAATCACTACCTTGCAACAATAAAGCATATACAGCTTCAGTAGTTGCTTTGGTCGTTTTCCATTGGTTGGTTTGCTTGTTTTTAAGTAACCATATTTTCAGGTTATCAATCGTCTCTGTGTCATTTTCTATTTCCGAAAAAGCTTCAATTAGTAGGGCTTGAGTTTCAATTGGTGCTTGATACCAATACCATGAATTGGTGTTTTCTTTCCAATACATTCCTAATTCATCCGAAGTGATGCTATTCTCTTTTAATGACTTTAAAATTTTTGCAGACGTTGTGTTATCATCCATTCTATCTACAACCAAAGCCATCAATCCTTTTGCATACAATGAGCGAGATAGCCAATATTTTTTGATTTGAGAATGATAATATGCTGTGATATCTTCCACTTCTTTTGATTTTTCAATGTCTTTGAAGAAGCTTCGCATATACAAATAATGCAGTTGTGTATAGCTTAGATGGTCTTTGCTTAAGTCGACATCTTTATTGTATTTAGTGATGTTTTTGTACTCTTTTATAAATTCTGAATCCAAATATCTGATGGCTTTTTGAATCATAGACGTCTCGACGGAGCCTGTCCTGAGCGCAGTCGAAGGGCTCAGGGTGACACCTAACTGTTTTAAATGACCAAAACCTGTTATGATATGTTGAGTGATATAACGATTTTCGCGTCCACCATTAAACCAAGCCCAACCACCTGAAGTCATTTGACTGTTTTCAAGTTTATGTAAAGCCGATTGTAACTCGTTACTCATTTTATTCATGTCGAATAACAGAGCAATGCGTTTTTTCTGTTCGGTTTCGCTTTGTGCATCTCGTAACCAAGGTGTTTCTTGAATGAGAATAGATTTAAGTTCCTCATTTTTTTCAAGATTAGAAATAAGTGCGTCAGCATTTCTCCATTGATTAAAGACTTCTTGAATTCTAGGATTGCTATTTGCAATATGACTTGCTAAAGCATTGGCATAATAGCGTGAAAACGTTTGCTCATTACACTCATAAGGATATTCCATTAAGTATGGTAAGGCTTGAACAGCATACCAAGCTGGATTGCTTGTCATCTCTAATGTAAGTTTATGATGTTTAAGCGTTGTCGAGGTGTTTGTTTTTAGCTTATCTAAAGTGAATGTTCTGGTTTCGTTGCTTCTTATCCACATTGGTAAGGTTTCAGTCACTAACATTCTGTTACTTAAAACTGGTAAAGCGTTTTGTTCACCATCGCTAAAATCATTAGTTTTAGCGATCACTTTATACTGAACTGCCTGAACAGTCTCTGGGATGTTTAAACTCCAAGACACTTGAGTGTTGCCTTTGGCATCAACTTTAAATTCTTTATCTGTAAGCTTCATTGGAATTGTATAGTTTATTCCAGTTTTTCCAAGCAATTCAACAGTTAAGCTTTTACCAGTTATTGCATCTGTAAGTTCTAATCTAGCTGCGCCAGATAAAGTTTTATCAGTGAGGTTTGCAATTTTAGAACTAATGGTAATTTGGTCACCCTCTCGCAAAAAGCGTGGCGCATTTGGAATAACCATCAATTCTTTTTGAGTCAAGGTTTCTAAAGAAGTGACAGCACTTTCTAAAGTTTTAGTATGAGCTAATAATTGTAATTTCCATTTGGTTAAAGCTTCAGGTGTGGTGAAACTAAAGGTTACATTACCTTCTGCATCTGTTTGTAAATGTGGAAAGAAAAAGGTTGTTTCTTGAAGGTTTTTGCGGATTTGAATACCATCTGTATTAAATTTGCTTTTCTCTTTTCTTTTATATCCTTCACTGTTATATGCTAAAAGTACATCAACGTCTTCTTCTGTTGCTTCAACTTCAGTTAACACTATTTCTTCACTATCACTTATCATCATATTAGTAACACCAGAAGAAACTTTTCGTGAAGGTGATATATTAGCATAAGCATTTTCTCTGAAAAACCTAATATTCTTACCTCCAATATAAAACCCAAACCAATTTATTTGGTCGTATTGTTGTGCATTAAATTGATAATAAACAGGTATATCTCTTTGAATCCTAAAATTGACAGTCCCAAAACCTTGTCTAGCATTTCTACGTGAGTTACTGTAGTATGTTGGGTTTTGAATTGGGTTAAAATTCCAATTGTGTGGTTTAAATTGGTCTAAAGAGGCATCGTACATGCTTGCTAATAATTCGGCAGCGACTTTATCGCCTTTTGGACCTTTTATCTTAAAACTCCAAGTTTCGTCAGTTCCTGGTTGTAGCTTATCTCTAAAGGTGAGCGTTTCAATTTCTAAGTCGGTTTTTGGATAAGGTACACTAATGTTTACCACACCATTTTCAAAACTATTAAAGGCAGCAAAACTGTAATGCACAACAAAGCCTCCTAGGTCTTTTTTGTCGACAGGAATACAAATGGTTTCCTTGTTATTGTTAAGATGGATAACTTCAGTTTTAATGATGTTGTGGTCTTTTTCAATGTCAACGGTTACTGTGAGATTAGCTGCAGATGCAAATGTGATTTCAGCTGTATCTCCAATGTTATACTTCGATTTGTCAGTCGTAACAGCAAATAATTGGTTGTCAGAAACCTGCTTGTCCTTATCGCTATACAAGATGGTTTTTATTTGGTCTTTCACGTCTTGTCCAAATTTATCTTTGGTTATTAATACAATGATATATTGTCCAGACTCCCATTTTTTAATCTTTCCTAAAGCGAATTCTTTTGATGTTTCAGTATTGAAAGACTTTTCTAAAACAAGTGTTCCTTTTTCCCACTGATTACTATCATGTTCATTGGTGTAAGCATCATTTGGAAATAGTTTTTTGAACTCACTTTCAGATAGCATTTGATAATCTGGTGCTTTCCAAGGACGCTGTCTCAAGACAGATTTTGGAGCAATTAATTTATAGATTTTAATGCTTCCTTTTGCTGGTGCAAATTCACCATTCAGGTTTTTGGTGTCAATAGTTAGTTTATGCTCTTTTTGTGTTTTGTCCAGTTTAGCATCAACCGAAATATTGGCTGTTAAGGCATGATATCCAACATTAACAATAGTAGTTGCACTTCGTGTTTCACCATTTAAATCAGTGACATCTGCAATAATTTCATAATTAAAAATAGGTAAGCTGCTTTTATCGACGCTTTCATCTGGTTGCGCTTTAAAAGTGATTTCAAATTCACCTTTCTCATTTGTGATAGTTTCACCATGAGTGATTTCCTGTGGTTCACTATTAAACCAAGGACGATGCCAAAAATACCAACGAGGATATTGCACTTTTCTATGCACACGATACACCACTTTGGCATCTGTAATATTGCTTCCAGCATAAGCCAAAGCGTTTCCTTTTACAGTCACAGAATCGTTTATTTTATATGTTTCAGTAACTGGATTAAAAGTGGTTTCAAATTTAGGACGTTTGTATTCTTCGACTGAGATATAAGAATTAGTCCTAAATCTATTTTTTTCAACTGAATATAACTCAATTCTAAATTGACCATTTAGCCCATTATTAGGCAAAATAAATTCGCCTGACACTGAACCAAAATTGTTTGTTGTTAGTTTATGCTGAGATATAATTTCGTTATTTACGTCAAAAAGAGTGGCAGTGACTGCTTCTTTTTCTAAAACCTCTGATTTTCCATCTTCGGTTTTCATGGCAATGCCTTTAAAATATACTGTTTGTCCTGGCCTATAAATACTTCGGTCAGTAAATAAAAAAGCTCTAAATTCAGCTTCTTCTTCACTAAAATTTTCACGATTATTTACATAAAAATTATCGAAATAGGCTTTATCATTTTTTGTGCTAACTATAATGTCCAATTGCCAATAACGACCTTTAGTTTTTCTAATTTTAATGTCTCCGTTAGTATTGGTGGTTTTGTGTTCGGTTTGTTCTGTGCTATTGCCTCTACGAAAGTTTAAAGTCACTTTAGCATTTGCAATTGGTGCGCCATTATTTCTATTAATTACTTGGTAGATATGATGATTCGCATCACTTTTATCAACAATCGCCAAATTAGTGATTTGTACAGGTGCAAATGCAAACATGCTTTCTTTATCACTATCAGGTGATGCAAATACTACATAATAACCATTGTTTAATTCTGGCAATACAACTTCTGTGGAGTGAGTTTGATAATCGTGCTCATCACGTAAATTGCTTTGCCATTGTTTAGTAACTTTTAGTTTATTAATAAATGCTAATTGCTCTTCTTTTCTGTAAATTTTATTAAGTTTTTCAAGTTGATTTCTGCTTACGTGAAACACCTTGAAATTTAAATGGTCAAAATTCTTATAGCGAATGAGTAATCGAGAGTTTTTATCAATTGACAAATGACTTTCAGCTGTGATTTGTAAAGATTTTTTAAGGATTTGCTGCTTTAAAATCTGGCATTTTTCTGCGCCTTTGCTTTTAGGAAATTTGTTAATGACAGCATTACATATTTCAATTGCTTCTTTGAGTTTCCAGCGATGCGTTTCATTAGTTGTTGGTTGATAGGTGTCACCTTGTCGTCCGTAAATAGAAGCAATCTCAAAATCATATAAAGCAGAAACTTCGTGTGATTTTAAACGGTTGCTTTCAGCCTTTAAAGTTTCTAATAATTTAGTGTCAATATCACTAAAAGTTGCATGTTGTTTTACGTACAATAGTCGTTTAATGTCAACATCTGCAAGAGCATAATGCGATTTATCTTTTACATGAAACTGAATTAAATCCTGATACAATTTTAAGGTTTGTAATTGTAAAGACGTGCTATCTTTTGAAACGATGGCTAATTGCGAAAAACTTTTAGCATCATTCAAAAACTGCTCATTATCAATCTCAAATTTATAAGCAGGTTTAGTAATGCTGTTTTCGTCTGTTGTATAAAACTCTAAAGCATTATTAGCTAAAAAATCAAAGAGTGTTGGTCTATATGTTTTAGAATCTTTCTGAAGAATTAATAGCTCATCAAAGTTTTTTAAATCTTCTAGCTTCAACAATAATTGTTGTTTTAAAGAATTTTGGTAATGCAAGCTAATCTCATCAAATATAGTTTGTAAATCCCAAGTTCTAAAATCGTCTTTATCTACTTTTTCTGAAGTTTTAGTTCGGTTATAAAACTGCCATCTGTTTTGCTGGAAGTAATGCCAATAGAGATTAGCCAATAAGCTTTCTAATATGTTTTTTGTTGGAAATTCACTTTTAGAAATCTGTGTTTTAAAGTCGTTGATGATGTTTAATTTCGCATCTTCTTCAAGAATCAAAGCAAACTTGCTTTTGAATAAAAGCGCTTTTATCCGCTGAACATTATTATCATTTTTTTCTGCTTTAGCACTGATGACTTCAACCACTTCTAGAGCAGATTTTGGTAAGCCATCCACTTCAAGTTTCTCGACAGATTTCCATAAATCAGAGTAATTATTTTGTGAGTGGCTAAGGTTTGCAAATAGCAGAATCATTATGATGGTAATAGTTTTGTTCATGTTTATTAATTTATCACGATAATACGTTCAAAATGCGTTCCAAAAAATACGAAATGAGTAAAATACTTCGTTGGATGAGTAAAGTTACCTTTTTTTAAAGTCAACTAGAAAGTTTAATTTTACATTTTCGACAAAATAGCTAATGAAAAAGTTTTTGATTTTCTTATTTTTTCCAATGTTTGGCTTTTCACAATCTATCGTGATTGAGATCAATCAATTATTCGAACAAAAACGTTTTATTAAGGCGGAGGAAATAGCAAGTGATTATGCTAAACAAAACCCTAATAATTTAAAGGCTATTGAACTTTTGGGTGATGCTTATGGTCACCAAAAAAAATGGGATGAGGCCATTGAACAATACAAGAAACTGGTAGATACCGATGATGATAATGCTAATTATCACTATAAATATGGAGGTGCTTTGGGAATGAAAGCGCTTGAAGTGAATAAATTTAAAGCTTTAGGTATTATTGGTGACGTTAAAGAGGCTTTTTTAACAGCAGCAGAACTTGATCCAAAACATATAGATACGCGATGGGCTTTAGTGGAGTTGTACATCCAATTGCCAGGAATTATTGGTGGTAGTAAAAAGAAATCGCTCAAATATGCCGATGAGTTAGAGAACCTATCAAAAGTTGATGGCTACTTAGCTAAGGGTTATATTTATGAATATGATAAGGAGCCAAAACTTGCCGAAATCTATTACAAGAAAGCTATTGAAGTTGGTGGTTCGTTAACATGTTATGATAAACTAACGAAGCTGTACGAGTCGGAAAAACAACCGCAAAAGGCTATTGCAACCATAGAAGGAGCTTACGAAAAACACAATAAAAATCATTTGAATTATCAAATAGGTAAAGTAAGCTCAGATTATAATATTGAGTTGGACAAAGGTGAGCGTTGCTTGAAAATGTACATTGAAAATCATTCTGCAAAAGACGGAGTTCCGATAGAATGGGCATATTACAGATTGGCACAAATACAGAAGCACAGAGCAAATAAACAAGAAGCTTTAAAGTGGATTGATAAAGCGCTTGATATTCGGTCAGATTTTAAGCAAGCTAAAGAAGAGAAGGAAAAAATACTTTCGCTTTAGAATTTGGAATTTGGGTTACTATTCGTGAAATTTGTTGCTGTTGAATAACACACTATGAACGTACATTTTATTGCTATTGGTGGTGCTGCAATGCACAATCTGGCCATAGCTCTTCACAATAAAGGCTATAACATTACTGGAAGCGACGATGTCATTCACGATCCTTCAAAATCTAGGTTAGACGCTAAAGGCTTGTTGCCTGAAATTTTTGGTTGGTTTCCGGAAAAAATCACTCAGAATTTAGACGCTATCGTTTTAGGAATGCATGCCAAAGCAGATAATCCTGAACTATTGAAAGCTCAAGAATTAGGTTTGAAAATTTATAGTTATCCTGAGTTTTTGTACGAGCAATCTAAAGACAAAACTCGTGTGGTTATTGGTGGAAGCCATGGCAAAACAACTATAACGTCAATGATTTTACACGTGATGTATTATCACGACAGAGATGTAGATTATATGGTTGGAGCGCAATTGGAAGGTTTTGATGTGATGGTAAAACTCACTGAGGGCAACGATTTTATTGTGCTGGAAGGAGATGAGTATTTGAGTTCACCCATAGATAGACGCCCAAAATTTCATTTATACAAACCAAATATTGCCTTGTTAAGTGGTATTGCTTGGGATCATATTAACGTGTTCCCAACTTATGAAAATTACGTAGAGCAGTTCAATATTTTTGTAGATAGTATTGTGAAAGGAGGAAGTATTAATTACAATGAAGAAGATGCTGAAGTAAAGCGCGTTGTAGAAGCTTCTGAAAACACCATTAGAAAACTTCCATATAATACACCAGAATACACAGTTGAAAATGGAGTAACTTTATTGGAAACTCCTGAAGGCCCTTTGCCAATTGAAGTATTTGGAAAGCATAACTTAAATAATCTAGCAGGAGCAAAGTGGATTTGTCAACACATGGGAATCGATGAAGATGATTTCTATGAAGCTATTTCTACCTTTAAAGGCGCAAGCAAGCGTTTAGAAAAAATAGCTGAAAGTAATAAAAGTGTTGCTTTTAAAGATTTTGCACATTCGCCAAGTAAAGTTGAGGCAACCACTAATGCTGTAAAAGAACAATATAAAGATAGAGTAGTAGTGGCTTGTTTGGAGCTACACACTTACTCAAGTTTGAATGCTGAATTTTTAAAAGAGTACAAAGGAGCTCTAGATACTGCTGATGTGGCTGTGGTTTTTTATTCACCTCACGCTGTAGAAATTAAAAAATTAAAGGAAGTCACGCATGAGCAAATTGCCAATGCTTTTGAGCGTGACGATTTAATTATTTATACCAATCCAGACGATTTTAAGCAATTCCTATTCTCCCAAAATTTTGATAATAAAGCTTTACTCTTAATGAGTTCGGGCAATTATGGAGGTTTGGATTTTGAGGAGGTTAAAGCTCTTATCAATTAATAAAAATTAGGATTTCGTTTAACGTGTTTGTGTATGATTAGTTACGTGTTTCAGCAACTAATTTAGTAAACAAAAACGAACGCGAGAAAATTCCGAAGGAATTTTCATAAGTAGAAGAGAACAAGCAATTACTTAGAACCATTGTTGTGTGTAGGTTTTTTTTTCAATTTTCATTTACCCATTTTAAAGCAAAACCATTGACCTCATCCAAATGGTCAATCCATTCTTTTTTGCCCGATCCATCTGTTTTGGTTTCCATAAAAAAATGGTCACAGTTTGGAAATACTTTATAGGTTAAATTATCTTTCCCTTTCCGTAAGAATTCAAGTTTTGCGTAATCCATATTCAAGATACTATGGTGGTCATTTCCTCCAGCAACGTAAAGAATAGGGATGTCAAGCTTCAGCATATTTTCTATAGGGGAATTCAAGGTGAAACTACTCCACTTATAATAGGTTTCTCCAAACCATTCTTTTGTTGTAGATTTTGGGTCATTGTATATTTTTTCATATTCTGCATATAAAGAATCTATGTTTGACTGTGCTTCTTCATTAGACTTTTCACCATTCAAGGCTGAAACCCTTTCCATAAGGATAAAATCATACAAATGATTAAGTGAATTACCCATCATAGAAATTACATGCGTAACGTTTTTGTTCTTTATTGCTACTGCAGGCGCCACCTGAGAACCTTCTGAATGTCCCCAAACAATGACTGTGGAACTATCTACATTAAGTTTTTTTAATGCATCATTGATTACCTTGTCAGCGGAATTTGCTCTCCAATCTAAACCATACTTCTCACGATACTCTTCATTCAAAGGGTAATATTTCCTGCCTGAGGGTGTTACTTTGATGCTATCAACAAAAGGTGTATTGGGTTTGCTGATAAGAACAATATGATAATCGTTGCTTATGGATTTAAAACCCAGAGTAGTGCTGGTAGAATATCTCCCATTTGAGTTTGGCGAATACAAAGGGAAGTTCTTAGAACCCTGAAGATAAACAATTAAAGGTTTCTTGTCGCTAATTTTATTTTTGTAAACATGGTAATCAATTTTACCTAGATTATTGTCATTGATACTTATAGTTTTCCAATTATCTGTGATTTTCTCGTGTTGGGAAAAGATTTTTGAGCTCATTAGCAGCAGTAGCAGCAAGATACTTTTATTCATAAAATAATGGTTTTTTGGTTCAACTTACACTCAACTTATGATGTGTATGGAATCGTTTTAACTTTTTTTACACAATGTTAACGAAGTTAATCGCTTTTTCTTATAAAGTCAAACATGCTGATCCATCAAAATTGGGTTGCCTTCAGAATCTTCAATGACCAAGCTAGTGTTTTTTATCACAAAGTCAAGAGGTTAACTATGTTGTTCATTGGGTAATCCCAAAACATAATATCCCAAATTTTTACCATTGGCTTTTTTAACTGGTGATATTTCCCAAGTATAGGAATCATCTTTAAAATCTTGTAGTAAATACTCAATATCTTTAAAAGTATAAGTTCTAACTAAAGTAGCTTGTCCATCCCAAGCATAACAAATAGGAATAACTGGAATTAGATAAGTAAATAGCAGTTGATTCCAAGTTAACGACCTTACAAAAAGCGTCATAAAAAGTGACATTATAAAAAGTATTGCTAACGATAATGGTAATAGTATCCACCATAGCAAAATTGGAATTTTGTTTTCGGCTAATTCATAAATAAGTAACGGCTGTTTATTGTCTTGAGCCGATTTTAAAATACCTTTTGCTATGCTTGGAGGCATATGATGAAAACTAGCAATCATGGTTTTTAAGCCTTCTGGTACACTACTTAGATTAGTTGCGTTTAACGAGGTTTCTAAATATGAAATGTTTTTATGTTCGCTGTTAACGCGTTTAACTAATTTAGGATTTGGATGTAAATCTGTAAGAATGAGTTTTAACTTATTAGTTGTTTGCTCTTTGTTTAAGTTTTTTATCACTTCAGGCATCACGCCACCTGAACCAGAACCCAAATCGATGATTTGTGAAAAATGATGTTTCTTTTTTACAGTTGTAATTAAGTTAGTTAGAACTTCGTGAGTTCCAAAAAGTTTATGAAGCACGACTAGTAAATTTGTCATTCCTGTCCGTATTGGTTTTGGAAACCAATTAAAATCTTCAAATTCAAAGAGTTGGATGCGTTTCATATTATCGAAAAATTAATCACACATGCTGATCTACTAAAATAGGGTTGCCATCAGGGTCTACAATTACAAAACTTGCTGGACCTGATGTAGTTTCATCAGCTTCAGTAATCATAGTAAACCCTTTTCCTTTAAGCTCTTTTTGTATATCTCTAACATCTTTGAAAGATTCTAATTTATTGGCATTTCCATCCCAACCAGGATTAAAGGTTAAAATATTTTGGTCAAACATGCCTTGAAATAAGCCAATAGTAGTTGTGGCGTTTTTCATAATAATCCAATTCTGTTCTATATCACCACCAAATTTTGTAAACCCAAGTTGCTCATAAAACAGCTTTGACATTTTAATATCTTTTACAGTTAAACTTACTGAGAATGCTCCTAATTTCATGTCTTATGTTTTTAATTTTGTACTAAACTTATTTATGTTGCTCAAAGTCATTTATTATCCCATTATAAATCCACTTAGCTAAAGCCTCTCGGTTTTCGTGATTTAGTATTCGCTTTTGGTCTTTATCATTTTTTATGTTCCCCAATTCAATATATACCATAGGAGGTAATGTGTTTTTTACTAAATACAAATCACTTCTTGGGCTTACAGTTCCAGAATAATGTCTGTTTGGTTGATGTTTAGCATATTTTTGTTTAAAAGACTCGTGAATGTTTTTAGCTAATTGCTTTCCTTTTTTACTGTTTTTGTGATGATAGAAAAAAACATCGATATTTTTGCCTTTACTTCGGCTATCAACATGAGTAACAACTAATCTTTGGTACTTTGTTCCATGCTTCAAAAACAAATTATTTACGGCTTGAGTACGTTGCCTTAAACGTGATTTTTGACTTAAAGGGATCTTTTTATTTGGATAATTTAATTCATCATAATCAATTTTCAAGATTCGCTTATTTCTAATACCATCATCAGGGTCTTTAATAATTATATATACTTTGGCGCTACTAGAAATAAGCATCCGAGCTAGGCGTAAAGTTACATCGTAGGCATATTCATCTTCAGAGATTAATGTTTCATTATAGGTTTCGGTAGCTCCAGGATCTGGTCCACCATGACCAGAAATTAAATAGTAAATAGTACCATTTAGTTTTTTATCTTTAATAGTTACCGAAGCATACTCTTCACCAAAAATTGAAAACTCTTCTTTTTCTAATGCAGTAGTAATTTCTTTTAACTTAGGGGTTTTTTGTTTAATGCTATCCGTTTGGGTTGTAGAAGTGCTATCAGCTTTGGCTATATTAAGCTCTGGTAGTCTATAGATTCTACCAATAAATAGACTATTGTTTTTTCCTAAGTTCTTTTTGTTAAGTGTTATAAATTCTTCAAAATGTTTTAACGGATCTAATCCATTTTTACGAAGTAGAGAATAGATTCCTTCCCCTTTTATTGCAGTTACTTTGTTATGTGGAGTTTGACTAAAAACAAAATGACATCCAATGATAAAAAAGAATATAAAAGGTACTATTCTTGTCATAATTATTTAAAAATAGAATTTAAAAAGTTCTCAATACTCACTTGATTTGATCTAACTAGTTCTTGTTTGGCTCCGTCGATATCACTCTTCTTTTTATCTTGTGATAATTTGAATTTACCTTCCCAATCTGTAATAGTTATTTCAAACATTTTTATATAATCTAACGCAGCTTCCATTCTTGGATTGTCTGCTTCCAAAATATATTTATGCTTAGGTTGTTCTAAAAATTCTGTCATTATTATAAGCGATTCTTTTAAAGCACTCTTGCTTTCAATAGCCTTAACCTTTCCTTTTAAATGCACCTTTATGTAATTCCAAGTTGGCAACTGTGTTGTTGTATACACACTTGGAGAAATATAACATTGAGGACCAGAAAAAATGATAGTTACATCATTATCATCACGCATTAATTTGGTTTGAGGATTGTAAATATCAATATGACCAATTAGTTTTCCATCAGTTTCTCTATAAATTAAAGGTATGTGTGTGACAAGTGGTAGATTGTTTTTAACTGAAATGACTGTAGCTAAAGGATAAGCCTTAATCACTTTAATCATGTGATTAATATCATTTTCTTGATGATGAGGTGGTGGATAGTTACTCATTGTTATGCGCCAAATTGTGTTAAATGATGATCTAAATGTTTGTAGGCTGATTTCCCCCATTGATCTGCTGAAAATTTACCAAAATAAGGATGGTTTTTTGAAGGCTCAAAATAAGCCTTTGAGTTGCTCATTTTTTCAATCTTAGATTTTAGTTTTTTCTTTTCATCATCAAAAGAATAACTGTCTGTGATTACATACTCTTGTGCAGTAGGCAAGCCTTCTTTCCAAGGTTTATCGTTATACAATGCAGGGCTTATAATTTTGAAAAGAAATTTCTTTACAAAATTTGGCTTTTTTATGGTAGATTCTCCAAGAGATAATTCGATTGGTTTTTGACAATGAACCAACATTTGGTTCACACTCATTTTGCCCCATTTAGCTGGTGATTTTTCATCTAATTTTTCTATTCTGTCAAGAATTTCTTGGTGAGCTTCCGCTTCAAATAAAGATTTCATAATTTAATATTTAATTGCTTCTGAAATTTACAATATTTATATTTACTGAATGTCAGAAAAACCATCTTCTTTTTCCATAAAAAACTGGAATCAAGACGACCAACCTAGAGAAAAATTAAGAGACAAAGGAAAAGCGGCTTTGAGTGATGCTGAATTGGTTGCTATTTTAATTGGTTCAGGAAGTAGAAATGAAAGTGCTGTGGCTTTATGCAAGCGTATTTTGGCAAGTGTTGATAATAATTTAAGTGAATTGGGAAAGCTCTCAATTAAACAATTAATGGCTTTTAAAGGCATTGGTGAAGCAAAGGCTATTACTATTGCAGCAGCCTTGGAATTAGGTAGGAGACGAAGAGGAGGAGAGGCTCTTGAAAAGAAAAAAATTACATCTAGTGCATCGGTCTTTGAGCTTATGCAACCCATTATTGGCGAATTGCCACATGAAGAATTTTGGATAGTGTATTTAAACAATTCAAACAAAGTCATTCAAAAAAATCAATTAAGCAAAGGAGGCATTACGGGTACTTTAGTAGATGTTCGTTTGGCACTTAAAACAGCTTTAGAAGTTGGGGCCACAGGAATTATTTTAACTCATAATCATCCTTCAGGAGCTTTAAAACCTAGCGAAGCAGATAAACAACTAACATCTAAATTAAATACTGCTGCAAAAAGTTTAGACATAAAGGTTTTAGATCATTTAATTATAACTGAAAAAGCATACTTTAGCTTCGCAGATGAAGCTATGTTGTAAATTTACTTTAAGCTGTTGACTGTTACTAAAAATATGCTATTAGTCTATACTCATAAAATAACACCTCGTTTAAATTACATTTTTAAACAAGTTTGTACGCGTATTTTACATATTCCAGTATCTTTTACCACACAAGTCGAAGAGTTTATTGCTCATGATAGTTTAAAAATGTCTTACTCTGCACAACAACTAGGTAATGAGTTTCATATAAAAAGTCATTCAATCTTATTTGAACAAGGACTAGCCAATAATGATATTCATGTGCAAAACTGGGAGGAGACAAAGTGTTTCTTTTATAATGGAGAAAAGAGCTCAATACCTTTCGATGTTTTTGCGGCATCTTTCTATCTATTAAGCCGTTATGAGGAATATATGCCTCATGTAAAAGATAATTATGGACGTTTTACAGCCAAAGATAGTTTAGCATTTAAGCATGGGTTTTTAGAACAACCAGTAGTAGATATTTGGGCATACAAGTTTAGAAAAGCTTTACAGATAAAATTTCCTGATTTTCAATTTGAAGAGAGAGTTTATCGTGTAAAACCTGTTATAGACGTCCCAATGGCCTATTATTTTAGGCAAAAGGGTTTAATGCGAACTATAGGAGGGACTATGAATGATGTTTTTAGACTCAAATTAAAACAGCTGTACCAACGTTATTTGGTCTTATTGAGATTTAAAAGAGATCCTTACGATACCTATAAATGGATAATTAACATGCAGAAACACAGTAATAGTAAGTTTTTGATATGTTTTTTAATTGGTGATTATACAACTTACGACAAAAATATAAGTATCAATAAAAAAGAATTTGTGTCTTTAATAAAATCGGTAGCAGATTATTGTAATGTTGGTTTAAAGGCCTCCTTTTTTGCATTAGCAGATTTTAATATTTTAAAGAGTGAAAAATTAAACATGGAAACAACCATTAATACATCACTTGTGGCTTCCAGAAACTCATTTTCAAAATTAAATTTACCCCATTTATATCGTAATTTAATCGATTTAGAAATAAAGGAAGATTATACCATGGGTTATATTAGCCATATTGGTTTTAGAGCTGGAACTTGTACACCTTTTTTATTTTACGATTTAGATTACGAAATACAAACTCCTTTACTGGTAAATACATTTCATCTAATGGATTATGCCTTATTAAGACACGCTTCCTTATTAGATAAAAAACAAACTTTAGAAAAAATTATATTACAAATTAAAAAAGTGAATGGCACTTTTACACCAGTATTTCATAATTACTCTTTTAGTGATGACCCAAGATGGTTTGGGTTTAAGGAGTTATTTACTTTTGCATTAAATTCTGAACATGAAAATTAATAATATATCTCACGTTTTTTTTGATTTAGACCATACTCTTTGGGATTTTGATAAGAACTCAGGGCTAACTTTCGAAAAAATATTTCAATTAAACAATGTAGATACTAATTTAAAAGAGTTTTTGGAGGTTTATGAACCCATTAACTTTAAATATTGGAAATTGTATAGAGAAGAAAAAATAGAAAAATCAAAATTACGTTTTGGTCGTTTACATGATGCGTTTAGTGAGCTGAATGTTGCTGTAAAACCTAGCTTGATTTATAAACTATCAGAAGATTACATTGCTCATTTGTGTACGTTTAATCATTTATTTGATGGTGCTATAGAAATCTTAGACTACTTAAAACCAAAATATCAACTACATATAATTACCAATGGTTTTAAAGAGGTACAACAAGGAAAGTTAAACAATGCCAATATAGAACACTATTTTGATACTGTAACAAATTCCGAAATGGTGGGAGTAAAGAAACCAAACCCTAAAATATTTAATCATGCCCTCGGTTTGGCAAAAGCAAACACAAACAACAGTATTATGATTGGTGATAATCTAGAAGCAGATATTTTTGGAGCCTTAGGTGTTGGCTTGGATGCCATTTGTTTTAATTATCACAACGAAAATTTAAACGGAGAAGTAAAACATGTTGATAACCTCATAGAATTAAAACAATTTTTATAATTACAAAATGTATCTTTATCACAATAGATTAATTAGAATAAAATGAAAAAATTATTGATAATATGCCTGATTTTAGGCAGCATCTCATCGACAATAGCACAAAAAAATATTAACGATTATAAATATGTAATTGTGCCATATAAATACGATTTTGTAAACGAAAAAGATAAATATCAACTTAATTCCTTATCCCAATTTTTGTTTAATAAATATGGATTTGAAGCTATTATGGAAGATGCAGATTTCCCTGAAGATTTAATTAGAAATAGGTGTTTAGCATTAAGAAGCGACGTCATTAAGGAAAGCGGTATGTTTACCACTAAATTAAAAGTACAATTAAAAGATTGTAATGGAGATGTTATTTATACTACTAAAGTAGGTGCCTCTAGAGAAAAACAGTATAAAGTGGCATATAATATTGCAATTAGAGAAGCTTTTATGGATTTTGAAACAGTAAATTACAAATACCAACCAAATGAAGCTATTTTGGCTAAAGCTATTGTAGATTCTGGAGAGGACTCAAAAGAAGAACTTCAGAAGTTAAAAGAAGAAATAAATACCCTAAAACAAAAACAAGCAGAAGTAAAAGAAATTCCTGAAAAAAAAGCGGCAGCAGAAGAAAAGATAGAACCTAAGATGAAAGCTGTAAAAGAAGTCAATCAAGTTGCAAAAAAAGAAGCTTCTGAAATAAATATACTATATGCTCAAAAAATAGAAAACGGCTACCAGTTAGTAGATAAAACCCCAAAGGTAGTAATGATTATGCTTGAAACTAATTTGGAAAATGTGTTTTTGGTGAAGAACGAAAATGCTATTGTTTATAAAGAAGATAGCTTTTGGTATTTATCAAAAAACGATGGGAAACAAGCAACTGTAAAAACTTTAAATATTAAGTTTTAATAGTCGTATTTATCTTTCCAACGATTTTTTAAAAACTCGCGCATTCCTTTTTCCCGTGAGTTTTCACCTGGATCATAGAGTTTAGTACCAGATATATCATCTGGGAGGAATTCATGAAGCGCAAAATTATTTTCATGGTTATGCGCATATTGGTAATTATCGCCATAACCTAATTCCTTCATGAGCTTTGTTGGTGCATTTCTTATGGAAAGCGGCACACTTAAATCGCCAGTTTCTTGTATCAATTGTTGCGCATCTTTTATGGCTTTATAAGCTGCATTGCTCTTTGGTGAACACGCCAAATAGGTAACACATTGGCTTAATATAATTCTAGATTCAGGATTACCAATGGTTGAAACTGCTTGAAATGTACTATTAGCAATAACCAAAGCTGTTGGATTTGCATTTCCTATATCTTCACTTGCTAGAATCAATAATCTTCTTGCAATAAATTTCACATCCTCACCACCTTCAATCATTCTAGCCAACCAATACACAGCAGCATTTGGATCGCTACCTCTAATAGATTTTATTAATGCCGAAATAATATCGTAATGCTGTTCGCCAGTTTTATCATATCGAACTGTGTTGTTTTGCACTTTTTGTAAAACGGCTTCGTTGGTAATTATAATTTTATCAGAATCGTAAGAATTAACGATTAGTTCGAAAATGTTCAATAATTTTCTAGCGTCACCTCCAGAAAGGCGTAATAGAGCTTCTGTTTCGTCGATGATTATGTTCTTTTTGGATAGAATGTCATCTTTTTCAACAGCACGCTTTAAAAGGCTCTCTAAATCGTTTTTATCGAAAGAATTTAAAATATAGACTTGACAACGAGATAGCAATGCAGGAATAACTTCAAAACTTGGATTTTCTGTTGTTGCTCCAATGAGTGTTACCAAACCTTTCTCTACGGCTTGTAGCAAAGAATCTTGTTGCGATTTACTAAAGCGATGTATTTCATCAATAAACAAAATTGGATTTTTTGTAGTAAATAAGCCTCCGCTTTGCTTTGCTTTATCAATTACCTCACGTACATCCTTCACTCCAGAATTAATAGCACTTAAAGTGTAAAAAGGTCTTTTAGATTCATTCGCAATGATATGTGCTAACGTAGTTTTTCCAATTCCTGGTGGTCCCCAAAGTATAATAGAAGGAATAATTCCTTGCTTAATAGAACTTGTTAGTGAGCCATTAGGACCAATCAAATGTGACTGACTAATATAATCCTCTAAGGTTTTTGGTCTTAAACGTTCTGCTAAAGGTTCGTTCATATTGTAAAATTAAGCCAATTATTTATTATTTTGATGACAAAGTTTCATAATCAATAGCTTTGGTTAGTTATTTGATTAATAACGACTAAAAAGAACCATGAACAATCAAGATCAATTTAAGTATACAACAGGAGTCATTGGTTTTCCATTAGCCTTTGTAATAATTTTATGGTTAATTTTTTGGTTTGAAGTTAGATTTGGGTTCAGTTTTAATGATTTAGGAGTATATCCTAGAACCTTAAGCGGATTAAAAGGCGTTGTTTTTAGTCCATTTGTTCATGGCAGTATGGAACATTTGTATCATAACTCTATTCCACTTTTTGTTCTATCAATGGCATTGTTTTATTTCTATAGAGAAATTTCATGGAAAGTTATTGGTTACGGAATCTTATTATCTGGACTGCTTACTTGGTTTATTGCACGTCCATCTTATCATATTGGAGCAAGTGGATTGATTTATGTTCTTATGAGCTTCATACTTTTTAAAGGTATCTTCGCAAAACATTTTAGGCTTATTGCTTTATCGTTATTGGTGGTGTTTCTTTATGGCTCTATGATTTGGTATGTATTCCCAATTAAAGAAAAGGTTTCTTGGGAGGGACATTTATCTGGATTAATTATAGGATTTGTTTTTGCATTATTTTTTAGAAAGTCGATTGCAAAGCCTAAAAAATATGCTTGGGAACAACCAAATTATAATGAAGATGATGATCCTTTCTTAAAACATTTTGACGAAAATGGAAATTTTATTGAAACTTTACCAGAGGAGTCTGAAATAGTAGAGGAGCATAAGCCTAGATTAAAAATAACCTATCATATTAGGCGAAGTAGTAAAGATTAGAGTCTTTGCCTTACCACTTCATATAAAAAGGCACCACAAGCTACCGAGACATTAAGAGAGCCTATATCGCCATACATAGGGAGTTTTGCTCTGTCATCAGCGAGTTTTAAAATTGAGGATGATACACCTCTACCTTCAGATCCCATGATTATAGCACAAGGTTCTTTAAAAGATACATCATAAATGTTGTTGTCGGTTTTTTCAGTGGCTGCTATCACTTTTATTCCAGATGCTTGTAAATAGAACATGGCATCTTTTATATGGTCTACTTTACAAATGGGGATGTTAAAAACAGCACCAGCACTTGTTTTAATCGTATCACCATTTACGGGAGCACCTCCTTTTTTCTGAATAATAATACCATTAACTCCTGTACATTCAGCAGTTCTTATAATAGCACCAAAATTTCTAACATCACTTATTTGATCCAGAAGTAAGAATAATGGGTTTTTCTCAGATTCAATAACATCTAAAACTAAGGTTTCTAAATCATGAAATTCTATAGGTGAAATTTGTGCAACAACACCTTGATGGTTTTTATTTGATAGCCTGTTAAGTTTTTCAATAGGGACGTAAGAGGTATTAATGGAGTGTTTGCGAAGTAGTTTATCTAATTCTAAAAACAATTCTCCTTTAAGTCCTTTTTGTACAAATACTTTATTTATAGTTTCTCCAGAATTTATAGCTTCTATAATAGCGCGAATCCCAAAGATTTTTGTTTCTTTTTCCATGAATGCAAAAGTAGGTAAAATAAAAAACTCCTCTAAACATTGTTTAGAGGAGTTAATGTATATGAAATATATTTTATTTCTTTATCTCCAACCACCAGTTGAATAATCTTCACCAGCAACACCTTCTGTGCCACCTAAAGTATAATATTCAGCTGGAATAGATTCTAATGCACTTCCAGGTACAGGGAAATGTAATAAAGTACCTGCTTGTAAAAGATCTTCTTTTCTCATTTCACAGAATCCAATATAAGGTGCTGTATATGCAAACTCAACCATTCTTTCATAGTGAATTGCATCTGCAATTTCTTGAGCATCAGCAGCAACTGGAGGTAAATTTCCTCTAGTAACTCTTGTTCCTGCATTAATTACAGCGGCAGCACCAGCTAAATCTGGAGCAGCTTTGTTTAATAATGCTTCAGCCATGTACATATCATTCTCAGATTTTGAATACTCAACTACGTTCATAGTCCAATACGTGATATAGTCATCATATCTACTATAACGATAGCTACTGTAGTGATATTGACCTCTTTCAGGACGGAAGTTGTTAGAAGATAAGTAACCATAATCAGTTGCTAAACGAGCATCATCAGATGTAGATTCAGCTTGAAACGTTACACCATCTTCCCAATAATCAGGAGTAGAAGGATCCATCATGTTAATAACTCTCATGTCAACTCTTGCCCAACCTGGATATACTAAATATGTTTTAGGAACTAAATCATACCAAGTAACATCATCCATATAGATCTCAAAATCTTCTGTAATACCATTTTGCGTATAGGTTAATACTCTATCCCAATCTATTGAAGCTTTTTGAGTACTATTTCTTACGTTACCTACTAGCCAACGAGCACCAAGACTGTTCATGTATTTTACAGCATTTGCACCAGCACCACCAGGGATAATAGCTTCATCAAAGGTAATACCATTGGCTGAAGCAAGAGCAATAGCTTCGTCTAACTTATTTAAAGCAAATGTCATTGCTGCTGCATAACCAGATGCGCCTTCAAGACCAGGTCCAGCTACAACACCATTTTCGTCAGATAACCATACTTGATCAAATACTATAGCTAATTGTGCAATAGCAGTAGCTTGAGCAAACTTAGCAATAGTCATAATTTTATCTGGATCGTCAAATTCAGTGCCATTTTGAACAGCTAATGCTAAAGTATTGGCATCAGAAAGTACCGAATACATAGAATTAAAATAAGATCTTGTAACATTGTTACCGTATGCTGGTGAATTGTTAAATGCCACTCTTGGCTCACTAGATAAATCTCTCATACCAAAGTTACCCCAAGAACATGAAGTAATGTCTGCCATTGT
This sequence comes from Gaetbulibacter sp. S0825, assembly GCF_011777505.1. GTDB lineage: Bacteria > Bacteroidota > Bacteroidia > Flavobacteriales > Flavobacteriaceae > Pontimicrobium. The sequence continues at coordinate 1,255,935 of NZ_JAATJT010000001.1, forward strand.
AGCAAATGCTGCAGCAGGAGAGGCTGTACTGTGAGATGTCATAAATAAGTTTCTTACTACGCCATCTGCAGTTGCAGATAAGGCTACAGGATCAGATGTTAAAATGTCATCGTTTGGATTTTCTAAGTTGTCTACATCTAAATCTGTAGAGAAGTCGTCACATGACACTCCAAATGCTAATAGTGCAGCCAAAGAAAATATGTTAATTACTTTTTTCATAATATATGTTTGTTTTTTTAATAAGATGCAACCTTTTTAAAAAGGTTGCGTCTTACTATAATTTTTTTTAGAATTTAATTTGAACAGACATTGAGTATGACGATTGGTTAGGGTAAACACCATAATCAACGCTGTAGTACTGTTGTGTACCACCATCATAATTCGCAATCTCAGGATCCCATCCTAAGTAATCAGAGAAAGTTAATAAGTTTCTACCAATTAAACTCACTTTAAGTGAAGTTAAGAAAGGAATTTGCTTGTTATCAAATGTATAAGAAACTGAAGCTTCTTTTAACTTTACAAAGCTACCATCTTCAACCCAAAAGGCATTGTTTTGGTTCACATCGTATAAAGATCCATAATAAACTCTAGTTTTCTTTTCAGAATCTGGCTTACCTGCTTGATCTACAATAGCGTTTCTTTCACTAATAGTTGTCCATTGTCCGTTGGCGTTATAAATATCACCACCTTGTTTCCAATCCCAAAGCATATAGAAATCTAACTTTTTATAGCTAAAGTTAGATACAATACCTACGTTAAAGTCTGCATTTTGGTTACCAATTTTTTCAAAAACAGGAGTTCCATTCGCATCCACTTCAATAATACCTGCTTCACCAGTAGTACCAATTTGAGATGTTTCAACAACAACACCGTCGCTGTTTACACTGTAATCTCCAATAGACATTCCTGAAGGTAGTTGATTAGCCATAGTCGCTAAGTCTGTAACAAAACGTCTACCGTACATAGAACCATACTCTATGCCTTCTCTTAATAAGAATAAGCCATTAACACCCACTTGTTGTTCAGGAGCATTTAACTTAGTAATTTTAGAATCAACTGTTGTAAAGTTAACACCTAAGTTCCATTTTACATTTGGTGTGTCTAGTATTTGAGAATTTAAAGACACTTCAATCGTGTTAGACTCTAAATCACCAACGTTTTGCCATTGTCTGTTTTTTCCAGCATTCGCAGGAGCAAATAAACTAACAAGCATAAACTGATCTGAAGATACTTGGTTAGAGTATGCAGCTTCTAAAGTAAATCTATCTAAGAAAGATGCATTTAAACCAAATTCACTTTCAGTTGTTAATGAAGGTTTTAAATCTGGATTTCCTTTAATTCTGTTTGTAGATAATGAACCTCCCCCAAGAGCAGTTTGTTCATATTGCCAAGAGAACCCTGGACGTTGTCCTGAAGTACCTCTTGCAAAGTTTAACTTTAATTCTTGAACACCTGGAATTTCTATATCTTGAGTAACTCTATAGGCTCCAGAGACTCTGTAGTAGTTGTTCCATCTTTCATTAGCTCCAAATAAAGAAGAACCATCACGTCTAAATAAAGCATCAACAATATAACGATCTTTATATACTAAACCACCAATTACAAACATGTTTTGTGCTCTTTCAGCATTTTGATTAGAAGAAGCAGAAATATCTGCATTTGCAAAGTTATCTAATGTTGGTAAACCTCTAAATAAATAGTTTTGACCAGAAGCAGACACTTGCTCATAAGCTCTATCTTCAATTAAGTAACTTAGCTTACCTTTTACTTCAAGGTCACCAAAAACCTCAGAATAGTTTATTGTCGCTTGTGCTTTTTGAGATAACTCAAAAGAACTGTTTTTATTCATAGAACCTTCACTGTAACCAAATCCAAGAGGGTCTCCAGTTGTTGTATATGTTTCGTATTTGTTATGTCTAGTAAAACGATAGTTATTGCTTTCAAAAGCATACTCCAATTCAGCAGTAACAGCATCTGTTAATCTTAAGTTTAAATTATAAGATCCTAAGAAACGTTGTTGCTTAGCTTTTGCATCTCTAGCATATAAATCATATAATGGATTGCTAATTTCAGATTCCCATGGATCTGGCTTATACCAATAAGGTTGTCCATCTGGGTTCTCAACAAATAGTTGCGCATCTGGCGCTAGTCTTGCAATAGTTCTATAAATATCAGCTCCACCACCTGGAGAGTTATCATTTAATTTTATAAAAGAGTTACTCGTTGTAAATTTAATCCAGTCATTAAAATAATAATCGGCATTTAAACGTAAACCATTTCTAGTATATCCATCTGTTTCTTCAAGAACACCTTCTGCTTCTGTATTTTCAGAAGAGAAGAATACACGAGACTTATCATTACCACTAGAAATAGAAGCATAGTTAGTTGTGTTAATACCATTTTTAAAGAATGCGTCTTGGAAATTGTTGTATACACCATAAGGGTTGTCAGAATAACCATCGGCAGATTCAATTCTACCACCAGTAACGGCGTTAACACCTGAAGCAGCCCATACACCTTGGTAACCAGCTGGATAAGTTACACCTTCATATTTTGTGTACTGTCCTTTAAATTGTTCCCAATCTGAAGCAAGCTCGTAACCATGAGATTGGTTAGTTTCAATGTAGTTATTGATTTTAGAGAATCCAACTTCTGACCTAAGAGTAATCTCAGATTTACCAAGTTTACCTCTTTTTGAAGTAATAGATATAACTCCATTACCAGCTCTTGATCCATATAAAGAAGAAGCAGAAGCACCTTTTACAATTTCGAAAGATGCAATATCATCAACATTAATATCACCAAGACCGCCTTCAACAAATACACCATCTAATAATACTAATGGTGCTTGAGAGCCATAAAAATTAGCTGCACCTCTTAAAAGTAGTGTAGCTCCTTGACCAGGACGTCCTAAATTTGTTACGGAAACACCAGCAACTTTTCCTTGAAGAGCACTAGCTGCAGAACCTGCAGGTACTTTTTCAATTTGCTCAGTACTAACTTTTGCTACTGTAACGGATAGCTTTTTTCTTGATGTAGCTCCTGCCACACCAGTTACTACAACCTCATCCAATTGAGCAGCATCTTCTTCCATAGTAACATCAATTGTATTTGCAGCACCAACAGTTTGCTCAACAGTTTTTAACCCTACATAGGTAAAAACCAATACATCCCCAACATTGGCAGTAATGTTATACTTACCATCAAAATCAGTTTGAGTACCATTAGTTGTGTTTTTTACAATAATGTTAACTCCAGGAAGAGGCATTCCAGATTGATCTGAAATTGTTCCCGAAATTGTTTTTCCTTGTGCAAAGGTAAATTGCACAACAAACGCCAGTAATAGCGTTAAAATTCCACTAAACTTTGTTTTCATTTTATATTTTATTTGAATTAGTCTGTGCCAAAAATCATAATAAAAAGTTAAAAAAGCAATTATTATTTAGGTTATTTTAACTTTTTAACTTTAAATGCCATAAACTAGAGGCTGTTTTTTTGACATATCTTGTGGAAATTTTAAGCAAAAAAGAAAAGGCTCAACATAACTTGTTGAGCCTTTTTATATAAAACAAAGTTTTTAATAAACTAGTTTACATCCCACCATAATTTTGTATGTAAATTATCTGGTCCTTGTGCAGCTACCATAGTATCATAATTAGCTTTATTGTTACTTTCAATAGCAGCATCATATGCATCTCTAACAGGGATCCTTGGATCACTAGCAAAAGGAGAAGGCGTAAGTGCTGGAAGATCTAAACGTCTCCATTCAGCCCAAGCTTCAGGTCCTTGTAAATATAAAGATACCCACTTTTCGTAAGCTATTTCCGCAATTCCAGCATAAGGATGAGCAGCAATGTATGCAGCTGCTTCAGTAGTATCTACGCCCCAATAGTCCATTGAAGCTTGAATACCTAAAGCATAATGTGCAGCCGCAGTACCACCACCAACATTCCATCCTTTCATTGCAGCTTCAGCCATCTTGAAATGTGTCTCAGAAGCTGAAAATAACAATGAAGGGTATTGCTTTTCATAAATAATATCACTAGTGATGAAAGAGTAAGATGGTACGTTACCATTTACAGCTCCGTTAGGTGCTCCAACATAACCTGCATCTATACCTCCTGGGAAGTTAGGTGAAGGATGCACGCTATCTCTTGCCTCTTCAGCATATTTAAACATTCTTGGGTCTAAATTTGCTCTCTGCTCTTCAATCATTGTTACAGATAAAATGTAATCTTCACGTGTTTGGAAGTTATCCTCCCAAGGACTATCACTTGTTTCATCCGAACCATAGTTGAACTCAATGTTATCAGCATTATCTGTTACTAACATTCCAGAAGCAACAGCTTGTTCAAATTTAGATTGTGCTAATGTTGGGTTAACATCAGAAATTCTCATTGCCATTTGCGCTTTAAGGTTATTTCCAAAAGCAGCCCATCTATCCATATCTCCTCCAAATAACACATCACCTTGAGGTGAAGCAGTACCAGCATCTAACATTGCTAAAGCAGCATCTACTTCGGCAAACATAAAGTTATAAATGCTTTCTTGAGAATCAAAAGCTGGTTGAGGGCTTTCAACTCCTTTAAATGCTTCCGTCCAAGGTAAATAACCCCATCTGTCAGTCATGTACTGTAAATAATACGCTCTTAATATTTTAGCTAGAGCTATTTGATTTTCATTTGAACCAAAAGCTAATGCACCAGCTGCTGTAGCAGGATCTTCATTAAGCTTAATGATTTCATTAAGATTTTGCATTGGTCCTGTATACCAACCATTATAACTAGCAGTTAAAGTTTCGTAACGAGACGACCCTGGATACTGTCCTTGTGTTATATGTTGCATATACAAAATTGCTTTCTCATCTACAGCAATTGATGGTATAGATGCTTGAGCAGAAGTAAGCAACTGTGAAGTCACAGGTGCTGTAGGGCCACTCGGATTGTCATTTGTATTTCCATAATCAATAGTTTCACATGAACTAAAGAACATGGTAACGCATATTAATAATGCTATGTTTTTAATTATATTCTTCATTTTTCTTAGTTTTTTAGAATGTTAGTCTTAAGTTAACTCCCATAGATCTTGTTTGAGGAAGGGTACCAGCTTCTGCCCAGTTTATTCCACCTCTTCTTTCAAGCTCTGAAGGATCTACCCAATTAAGTTCAGAATCAATTAACCAAACGTTATTTGCAAAGAAACCTATAGATGCACCAGATAAGCTAAACTTGCTTACAAAATCTTTATCGAAGTTGTAATTTAATTTAACACTTCTTAATTTGATGTAAGAAGCATCATGTAAGTTGTTTTCATATATATTACCTAAGTTACCTAGGTTATATAAATCTTGTGCTTCAACATAAGCGTCAACAACAGTACCATCAGAAGTTGGTTGTCCATTTGCATCAGTACCAGTTTCTAACACACCAACAATATGTACACCACCACCAGAAGCTACAGGATCTCTTTTAGGATTTCCTTTGTCGTTAAGTCCAGCTGTTTTTGCTGATAAACCTGAGTGATCCATATATCTTTCAGTTCTTGAGTAATACTTACCACCTTTTTGGAAGTCAAATCCTAAACTTAAATCCCAATTTTTATAAGTCATGTTAGATGTTAAACCTCCAGTAAAATCTGGTAAAACATTTCCTAAATTTTTGTTTGTTTCACGGCTATAGAAATAACGACCACCTGAAGCAGCACGATACATAATCTCTCCGTTATCACCATGAGCAAACCCTCTACCTATTAAAGTACCCCATTCTTTGCCAACAATTTCTTGAAGTCTCATGTTAGATGTGTAAGTACTTAAATCTCTAGAATCAATACCTGGGTATAAAGCGTCAACAAATCTATTAAGCGTAGCAAAGTTTACACCTAGCTCCCAAGTAAAGTTGTCGTTTCTAACTACATCACCTAATAATGCAACCTCAAAACCAGAAGATGTTTGCTTACCACTATTAATATTAGTATTAGTGTAACCAGTTGCACCATCTAAAGGAATGTTTATTGGAAGTTGATCATCTGTTCTATCCCAGTAAGATAAGTCTAAACCAATTTTACCATTAAATAAACGGAATTCAGCACCAACTTCAAATTCTTTTCTTTCACCACCTTTTAGATCTGGATTTGGTTGCGTATTACTAATACCAAGTCTACCGCTTCCTTGATATAAAGAACCTACAGTGTAAACACCTTCAGTTAAATATGCTCCAGGGAAATAAGGCGCCTCAGAATAACCTACTCTTAGTTTTGCAAAACTAAAAACATCACTTTTAGGTAAAACTTCGTGTGCTAAGAAACTTGCTGAAACTCCAAGAGTTTCAACTCTATTATTATCTGGATTTGCCGTTGAAGACCAGTCTAATCTATACGACCCATCTAAGTATAAGAATTTTTTATAACTAACCGATGCCTTTGTGAAAAGACCATCATTCTTTTGAAGTCTCTTACCTCCACTTGCAGCTACAGGATCTAAAGAACCTGCTAAGTTATAAAAATCAGGAATTGTTAAATCACCAACTGTGTTAGCGTTTAAACTTCTAAAATCTCTGTGAATTTTTTCTACACCCACATTGACATTATAATCGATGTCCCCGTTTAAGGCCACATTATTATAAGTCGCCATGGCGAAATAATCAATTCTTTCATTTCTACTATGACTTTCACTAAAGAAAGCTGGGTCTAATAAACTTTTAGTTGTACTTCTATCATCTGTGTTATAAGAGTTAAATGTCTTTCTTATTTCAGCCGTAATGTTGAAGTTGTCATTAAAGGTATAAGTACCTCCTGCTTTTCCAAAATAGGTATTCTTTCTATAGTTATAATCGTTTTCATAAGAATGGAAATAAGGCATATCCCAATATAAAGGACGTGCATCTCTAGGGCCACGAATATTCCAAGATACTACTTGGCCATTACGCTCGTAACGCTTTAAACGATCAAAATCTAATTGTCTTTGCCACCATTGGTTGAAGTTGGAACCTAAGTTAGCATATCCTTGATCAGGATTGTTAAGCATGTCTCTATCTTCAACATTTATATTTGCAAAAAACTCAAATTTATCTGATACATTGTAAGAGGCATTTAGTGCAAATCTAGTTGATTTATTACTAGAATTTGGAACAATACCATTTGCTTCTACATAAGTTACTGCAGTTCTAATATTGAAATTATCTCCTGCTTTAGAAAATGATAACGTTGTATTATTAGTGTATGCATCTTCATAAAATGTATTGATGTCATTTTTTGAAGGAGACCAAGGTCTTAACTCTCCAAATTCTGGTGTTCCAGGAACCCAGCTATCCCAATGACGTACTAAAGTACCATCTAATTTTGGCCCCCAACTTTCATCTGCCCAAAAATCTGGGTAAGGCTGTCCATCAAAAGATGCCCAAGAAGCAGGGTCAGTTGCAGGGTTGTAAGTAAACGTATTGAATGTTTGGCTATAACCACCACCATATTCGTTTTGGTAATCTGGCAAGTTTGTTACTTGATTAATAGTAAAAGCTTGGTCAATTTGAAATTGAGCTACACCAGATTCTGCTGTTTTTGTTGTAATAACAATTGCACCACTTCTTCCATCAGGACCATACAGAGCAGTTGCAGCACCAGACTTAAGCACAGAAATATCTGCAACGTTTTCTGGGTTGATGTCACTAATAGCGTAAACACGTACACCGTCAACTACATATAATAAATCTGTTTGACCTCTTAATCTAATACTTGAATTTCCAAAAGTTGTACTAGAATTACCAACTATTTGCACACCAGCTACTTTACCAGCTAGGGCATCGGCAATATCAGTTTCTTTTGCTTTTACTAGTTCTTCACCTCCTACAGATTGCTGTGCATAACCAAGAGACTTCTTTTCTCTTTTAATACCTAAGGCAGTTACAACAACCTCATCTAACAACGCTGCATCTTCTTGCATTGTTACATTTATAGTATTAGACGATCCAACTGTTTGTTCAACAGTTTTAAGTCCTACATAGGTAAAAGAAAGAACATCACCAGTACTTGCATTAATGGTGTAATTACCATCAAAATCTGTTTGTGTTCCGTTAGTTGTACCTTTTACTAAAATGTTAACTCCAGGAAGAGGCATGCCAGATGCATCCGCAACCGTTCCCGAAATTGTTTTTTCTTGTGCAAAGGATATTTGCACAACAAACGCTAATAGTAGCGTTAGAATTCCACTAAACTTTGTTTTCATTTTATAATTTATTTGAATTAGTCAAGTCCAAAAATCACAATAAAAAGTTAATTAACCAATTATTATTTATTAAAATTTCAAAATTTGTTTGTAATTAATCAATAAAAAGGACGACTATATTAGAATTTAGCATTTAAACTAAGGTGTATTTTTGAATTTGAAAACTCAAATTTTTGGTCTTTATGTTTTCCACTTGCGTAGTTGAGTCTTAATACTCCAGCCTTTGTAAGAACTCCTAATCCAAATCCAAAACCGTAGAGTTTTTCGCTATAGTTTTCTAGGCTGTTGTTGAGATACGCAGCGTCTGTAATAGTATGAACGTAAACTGAAGGACTTAAGTTGTATCTGTATTCTAAATTTAATAAGGCATATAATGTTGCTAAAAGACTGTTTTCTTCAAAACCTCTTATGCTGTTAATTCCCCCAAAACGTAACAGTTCATTTGTGAAATAATCTTCTGATTGAATTCCTTGCGATTTAGCTCTAAAAAAAATGCTGTTTTTCATATTTAGATTAAAAATCTTGTAAGCGTTTACTTCATAATATGATTGGTTTGTTTTTTTACTATTATTTTTTCTGTTTCCAAAGCCTACTTTGGTGTCTAAATTAAAATTATTAGGAAATAGTATATTATTGTATTGTGGTTTAAATATTTGATACTGTAAATTGTAGAAGGTTGAATTATAATCCTCAACATTTAATAGAGAATTACCATCGATTAAATTGTTCGATTGTATTGATGTTAAACCAGTATACAATATTTGTTGATTGTTGATTTGATAGAATAAATTAGCCGACTGGCTGACCGTTGTAAATGTTGAGTCCTTTTTAAAAATCTCAAGGTCGAGTTCTGCACCTAAAGGTGAATTGAATATATAAGGTGCTTTTAGGTTTGCATTAAATGTTTTTTGCTCGCTTTCATCACTCTTGTAAATAACATTGATTGATTCTCCGTAGTTTAGGTTATTGTTAAGAGTTAAATCTAAATAGCCATCAAACTCCAATTTACTAGATGTTTCATTGGTGCCAAAACCTAGGAAGCCATCAAAAATATTGCTTTTGCGTTTTTGTAAGTATAAATATACTGTAGATGAGTCTTTTGTAAACAAAATTTCTGGCTCTCTAGTTAAGCTTGTAAAAGGCAATGAATTTAGTATTTTAACTTTTTCTTTTAATGTGTTAATATTTAAAGTTTTTTCATGCTTTAGTTTTAGATAATGCTTTAAATAGGGTTTTGGAAAATTCTCATAACCCTTAACGATAACCTTGTCAATAGTTCTTTCGCTATTAGATTCAATTACCAATTCAGAGCCAAGACTTTTGTTAGTGCTGCTCTTTTTTAAAAAATCTAATTTTACCGTAGAAAATGGATAACCGTTTTCAATTAGATAAGCATTTATTTTTGTAAGAAGAGATGGGATAGTTTCTATTTTGGTTTCAAAGAAAGACTCATTAGCATTTACTATTAGTGATTTTAAAAATTCAACAGAAATGGTATTTTTATCATAGTATATATATATGGTGTGATATTTTTCACCTAATCGTATTTTACTGTAATATGTTGAGTCGTTTTCTTTTTTGGTCGAAACTATCTTATTTTCAATAAAGCCAATCTTCTGAAGGTTTTCTTTTAGGTTAATGATTTCTTCTTGTAATAGTTTGAAATTTGAAAACGATTTCTTGTATCCAATAGAATCTATGACTGTAGTTTCACTGACTGTATTTCCAGAAACAATTAAAGTAAGATTTTGCGACGACAAACCATTGATAAGGAATGTGCCATAAAGAGAGTATATAATAAGAATTTTAAAATTTTTCAAGGTTCAAATTTGAGTATAAAACTAACGGAAATAAACATTAAATAATATTGAAGAAAAATTAATTTTTAATATAGAGTGAAAATTAATTATTTAAGATTTGAATTATTCATATTAATTTCTACCTTTGCAGCCCTCTAAAGTGAGGGTTAAATAAATATTATATAGAAATATATGCCAACAATTTCACAATTAGTAAGAAAAGGAAGAGCCAAAATAACTAAGAAGAGTAAATCGGCTGCTTTAAATTCTTGTCCTCAAAGACGTGGAGTTTGTACGCGTGTTTACACTACAACACCAAAAAAACCTAATTCAGCAATGCGTAAAGTTGCTAGGGTAAGGTTAACAAATGGTAACGAAGTAAACGCATACATTCCAGGAGAAGGGCACAATTTGCAAGAGCACTCGATAGTATTAGTTAGAGGTGGAAGGGTAAAAGATTTACCAGGAGTTAGATATCACATTGTACGTGGTGCATTAGATACTGCAGGTGTCGAAGGTAGAACGCAGCGTAGATCTAAGTATGGTGCTAAACGCCCTAAAAAGTAATTTAAACTTTAAGAAGAAGACATGAGAAAAAGAGCAGCGAAAAAAAGACCGCTTTTACCAGATCCAAAATTTAACGATCAGTTAGTAACTCGTTTTGTTAACATGATGATGTGGGATGGTAAAAAGTCAGTAGCTTTTAAAATTTTCTACGATGCAATAGATATTGTGGAAGAAAAGAACACAGACGAAGAGAAAACTGCCTTAGAAATATGGAAGGATGCTTTATCAAACGTTATGCCTCACGTAGAAGTGCGTAGTCGTAGAGTAGGTGGAGCAACATTTCAAATTCCAATGCAAATTCGTCCAGACCGTAAAGTTTCTACAGCAATGAAATGGCTTATTAGCTTTTCAAGAAAAAGAAACGAAAAATCTATGGCTCAAAAATTAGCAGCAGAAGTATTAGCTGCAGCTAAAGAAGAAGGAGCAGCTGTTAAGAAAAGAGTAGATACTCATAAAATGGCAGAAGCAAATAAAGCATTCTCACACTTTAGATTTTAGAAAATGGCACAAAGAGATTTAAAATATACAAGAAATATAGGTATTGCAGCACATATTGATGCTGGAAAAACTACAACTACAGAGCGTATCCTTTATTATACTGGTGTATCTCACAAAATTGGTGAAGTACATGATGGTGCGGCGACTATGGACTGGATGGAGCAAGAGCAAGAAAGAGGCATTACAATTACTTCGGCTGCTACAACTTGTACATGGCAGTTTCCATTAGAAAATGCTGAACCAACGCCTGAAACAAAAGGATATCACTTTAATATTATTGATACTCCTGGTCACGTTGATTTTACGGTTGAAGTAAATCGTTCATTACGTGTGCTTGATGGTTTAGTATTCTTATTTAGTGCAGTTGATGGTGTTGAACCACAATCTGAAACTAACTGGAGATTAGCAGATAACTATAAAGTACCACGTATTGGTTTTGTTAATAAAATGGATCGTCAGGGATCTAATTTTATGGAGGTTTGTCAGCAAGTTAAAGACATGTTGGGTTCAAATGCAGTGCCAATTGTAATGAATATTGGTGATGAAGCTGACTTTAAAGGTATTGTAGACTTAGTAAAAAATCGTGCCATTGTGTGGCATGACGAAACTCAAGGAGCTACTTTCGATGTTATCGATATTCCTGAAGAGTTAAAAGCAGAAGCTGCTGAATTAAGAGCAAAACTTATTGAAGAAGTTGCGACTTACGATGAGAATTTATTAGAAAAATTCATGGAAGATGAAGATTCTATTACCGAGGACGAAGTGCATGCTGCACTTAGAGCTGCTGTAATGGATATGGCAATCATTCCTATGATTTGTGGGTCTGCATTTAAGAATAAAGGCGTACAATTCTTATTAGATGCTGTGTGTCGTTACTTACCTTCTCCAGTAGATAAAGAAGGTATCGTAGGGATTAATCCAGATACAGAACAAGAAGAAATACGTAAACCAGATGTAAAGGAGCCGTTTGCTGCTTTAGCATTCAAGATTGCTACAGATCCTTTTGTTGGTCGTTTAGCATTTTTCCGTGCCTATTCTGGTCGTTTAGACGCAGGTTCTTATATTTTGAACAATCGTTCAGGTAAAAAAGAACGTATCTCACGTATTTACCAAATGCACTCTAATAAGCAAAATGCAATCGATTTTATCGAAGCAGGAGATATTGGAGCTGCGGTAGGATTTAAAGATATTAAGACTGGTGATACCATGTCTGATGAAAAACACCCTATTGTTTTAGAATCTATGGACTTTCCAGATCCAGTAATTGGTATTGCTGTTGAGCCTAAGACTAAAGCAGATGTTGATAAGCTAGGAATGTCTTTAGCAAAATTAGCAGAAGAAGATCCAACATTTACAGTAAGAACAGACGAAGCTTCAGGACAGACAATTATTTCTGGAATGGGAGAGCTTCACTTAGATATTATTGTTGACCGTTTGCGTCGCGAGTTTAAGGTAGAGGTAAACCAAGGTCAACCGCAAGTTGAGTACAAAGAAGCTATTACACAAACTGCAGATCATAGAGAGGTTTACAAAAAACAATCTGGTGGTCGTGGTAAGTTTGCAGATATTGTTTTTACCCTTGAGCCAGCAGATGAAGGTGCAACAGGGCTTCAATTTGAATCAATTATTAAAGGTGGTAACGTTCCTAAAGAATTTATCCCTTCAATTGAAAAAGGATTTAAAATGGCAATGGTAAATGGTCCATTAGCAGGTTACGAAGTTGATGCTATGAAAGTAACATTAAAAGACGGATCTTATCATGATGTCGATTCGGATCAATTATCATTCGAATTAGCTGCAAAACTTGGATTTAAAAATGCTGCAAAAGCTGCAAAAGCTGTAATAATGGAACCTATTATGAAACTTGAGGTAATTACTCCTGAAGAAAACATGGGTGATATTGTTGGAGATTTAAACAGAAGAAGAGGTCAAGTAAGTGATATGGGAGATAGAGCAGGAGCTAAAACAGTAAAAGCAACTGTACCATTATCTGAAATGTTTGGTTATGTAACAACATTAAGAACATTATCATCAGGTCGTGCAACATCAACTATGGAATTTTCACACTATGCTGAAACTCCTTCAAATATTTCAGAAGAAGTAATTAAAGCTGCTAAAGGCGTTGAATCGTAAATCTTAAGAAAATGAGTCAAAAAATCAGAATAAAATTAAAATCTTACGATCACAATTTAGTAGACAAATCTGCTGAGAAGATTGTAAAAACAGTAAAAAGCACTGGTGCTGTAGTAACTGGACCAATTCCATTACCAACACACAAGAAAATTTTCACTGTATTACGTTCACCACACGTAAATAAGAAGTCTAGAGAACAATTTCAATTAAGCTCCTACAAGAGGTTATTAGATATTTACTCTTCATCTTCAAAAACAATTGACGCTCTAATGAAGTTAGAGTTGCCAAGTGGTGTTGAAGTAGAAATTAAAGTTTAAGTATAAACTTACATGTCCTAAGCTGCGAGCGAAGGAAAAACGGTAAAAATACAATTCAAGGTCGAATGTATTTTCGACCTTGAATTTTAAATAACAAATAGTAATAATTAATAATAAATAATATGTCTGGGTTAATTGGAAAAAAAATCGGAATGACCAGCATCTTTGATGAAAACGGGAAGAATATTCCTTGTACAGTAATCGAAGCTGGACCATGCATTGTTACCCAAGTCAGAACTGAAGAAGTTGATGGTTATAATGCCCTTCAACTTGGTTTCGATGACAAGACAGAGAAAAATGCTACTAAAGCTGACATAGGTCACGCTAAAAAAGCAGGTACTTCTGTTAAAAGAAAAGTCGCGGAATTTAAAAGTTTTGATGAGGAGTACAAATTAGGTGATAAGATAACAGTAGAGCACTTTGTAGAAGGTGAGTTTGTTGATGTTGCTGCAACCTCAAAAGGTAAAGGATTTCAAGGCGTTGTAAAACGTCACGGATTTGCTGGTGTAGGTCAAGCTACTCACGGTCAACATAACCGTTTAAGAGCGCCAGGTTCTATTGGAGCTGCATCGTATCCTGCAAGAGTTTTCAAAGGAATGAAAATGGCAGGACGAATGGGTGGTGAAAAAGTGAAAGTTCAAAATTTAAGAGTTTTAAAAGTAGTAGCAGATAAAAATCTACTTGTGGTTAAAGGATGTATTCCTGGACACAAAAACGCTTATGTAACAATTCAGAAGTAATGAAGGTAGCAGTTTTAGATATTAAAGGAAAAGACACAGGAAGAAAGGTAGACCTTTCTAAAGAAGTGTTCGCTATAGAGCCTAATAATCATGCTGTTTACTTAGATGTTAAGCAATATCTTGCTAATCAACGTCAAGGAACACATAAGGCAAAGGAAAGAGCTGAAATTACAGGAAGTACACGTAAGATTAAGAAACAAAAAGGAACAGGTACGGCTCGTGCAGGTTCTATTAAGTCTGGTGTATTTAAAGGTGGTGGACGTATGTTCGGACCAAGACCAAGAAACTATAGTTTCAAATTAAATAAAAACGTGAAGCGTTTAGCTAGAAAATCAGCATTGTCAATCAAGGCTGGAGAGAAAGCAATTACAGTTTTGGAAGACTTCAATTTTGATGCTCCAAAAACTAAAAACTTCACAGCTGTATTAAAGGCTTTAGACCTAGAAAACAAAAAATCTTTGTTTGTGTTGGGAGCGTCAAATAATAATGTATATTTGTCGTCACGCAATTTAAAAGGGTCTGAAGTTATAAATAGCTCAGAATTAAGTACTTATAAGATTTTAAATGCAAATCAAGTAATACTTTTAGAAAGCTCTTTAGAAGGAATTGAATCGAATTTAAGTAAATAAGAAAACCATGAGTATCTTAATTAAACCTATAATCACAGAAAAGGCAACAAACGATAGCGAGTTAAACAACCGCTATACTTTTCAAGTGAACAAAAAGGCGAACAAGGTAGAAATCAAAAAAGCAGTGGAAACTGTTTATGGTGTTTCTGTTGAAAAAGTTCGTACTATAAATGTCCGTCCAGATAGGAAGACCAAGTTTACAAAAACTGGTGTTCAACATGGTAAAACAAATGCTGTTAAAAAAGCAATTGTACAACTGGCGGAAGGTGAGACGATTGATTTATATGCTAATATGTAATTAGACAAAAAAATGTCAGTAAGAAAATTAAAACCGATCACACCAGGACAGCGATTTAGAGTAGTAAATGGATTTGACGCCATTACTACTGATAAGCCGGAGAAAAGTTTATTAGCTCCGAATAAAAGGTCTGGTGGTAGAAACAGTCAAGGAAAAATGACCATGCGCTATAAAGGTGGAGGTCATAAAAAGAGGTACCGTATTATCGATTTTAAGCGAAATAAGACAGGAATTCCTGCCGAAGTAGCTTCAATAGAATACGACCCAAACAGAACAGCGTTTATCGCATTATTGAATTATCAAGATGGTGAGAAGCGTTACATTATTGCTCAAAATGGACTTCAAGTTGGGCAAAAAATTGTATCTGGAGAAGGTAGTGTTGCACCAGAAATTGGGAATGCAATGCCACTTAGTGAAATACCTTTAGGAACAATTATTTCTTGTATAGAGTTACGTCCAGGACAAGGAGCTGTTATGGCTCGTAGTGCTGGAGCATTTGCTCAATTAATGGCAAGAGATGGTAAGTTTGCAACGGTTAAATTGCCATCAGGTGAAACAAGATTAATTCTTGCTAACTGTATGGCTACAATTGGAGTAGTGTCAAACTCAGATCATCAATTATTAGTGTCTGGTAAAGCAGGTAGAAGTAGATGGTTAGGAAGACGTCCAAGAACAAGACCAGTAGTAATGAATCCAGTTGATCATCCAATGGGTGGTGGTGAAGGTAAATCTTCAGGAGGACATCCACGTTCTAGAAATGGAATACCAGCTAAAGGGTATAGAACACGTTCTAAGACCAAAGCAAGTAATAAATATATTGTTGAACGTAGAAAGAAATAATAAATCATGGCAAGATCATTAAAAAAAGGACCTTACGTTCATTATAAATTAGAAAGAAAAGTAGCTGCTAACGTTGAAGCTAATAAGAAAACGGTTATCAAAACTTGGTCGAGAGCAAGTATGATTACTCCAGATTTCGTTGGACAAACAATTGCAGTACATAATGGCCGCCAATTTGTACCAGTATATGTTACTGAAAACATGGTAGGGCATAAATTAGGAGAATTTTCACCAACAAGATCGTTTAGAGGTCATGCAGGTGCTAAAAATAAAGGTAAAAAATAAGAGCTATGGGAAGTCGTAAAAAACAAATGGCAGACGCTATTAAGGAAGGGAAAAAGCAAGTTGCTTTTGCTAAGCTTAATAACTGTCCTACGTCACCAAGGAAAATGCGCTTAGTAGCCGATTTAGTAAGAGGTGAAAAGGTAGAAAAAGCACTTAATATCTTAAGATTCAGTCAAAAAGAAGCATCTCGTCGTTTAGAGAAGTTGTTATTGTCTGCAGTTGCAAACTGGCAAGCTAAAAACGAAGATGCCGATATTGAAGAGGCAGAATTATTTGTAAAAGAGATCAGAGTTGATGGAGGAGCGATGTTAAAAAGATTGCGTCCAGCACCTCAAGGTCGTGCACATAGAATTAGAAAAAGATCTAATCACGTAACACTCGTGCTTGGAGCTAATAATAACACACAAAGCAATTAATAAATGGGACAAAAGACAAATCCAATAGGAAATCGCCTTGGAATTATCAGAGGATGGGAATCTAACTGGTATGGAGGAAATGATTATGGAGATAAACTTGCTGAAGACGACAAAATCAGAAAGTATGTGTATGCACGTTTATCAAAAGCTAGTGTGTCGAGAGTAATCATCGAAAGAACTCTTAAACTTGTAACCGTTACTATCACTACTGCTAGACCTGGTATTATTATCGGTAAAGGTGGACAAGAGGTAGACAAGTTAAAAGAGGAACTTAAAAAGATTACAGGTAAAGAAGTTCAATTGAACATCTTTGAAATTAAACGCCCAGAATTAGATGCATATTTGGTAGCATCAAGTGTTGCTCGTCAAATTGAAAATCGTATTTCATACAAACGTGCAATCAAGATGGCTATTCAGGCTGCAATGCGTATGAATTCTGAGGGTATTAAAATTCAAATTAGTGGTCGTTTAAATGGTGCTGAAATGGCACGTAGCGAACATTATAAAGATGGGAGAATTCCTTTATCAACATTTAGAGCCGACATTGATTATGCTTTAGTTGAAGCTCACACTACTTATGGTAGATTGGGTATTAAAGTATGGATCATGAAAGGTGAAGTATATGGTAAAAGAGAACTTTCTCCGCTTGTTGGTTTATCTAAGAAGCAAGGAAAAGGTGGACGTGGTGGAAACAAAGGAAACCAACGTCGTAGAAAGTAATTTTTTAAATTAAAGAAAAATGTTACAACCAAAAAGAACAAAATTTCGTAAGCAGCAAAAAGGGCGCATGAAAGGTAACTCTGGAAGAGGTCACTTGCTTTCAAGCGGAATGTTTGGTATAAAATCGTTAGACTCGAAGTTTATTACTTCTCGTCAAATTGAAGCAGCACGTATTGCCGCTACACGTTATATGAAAAGAGAAGGGCAGTTATGGATTAAAATATTTCCAGACAAGCCTATCACAAAGAAACCTCTTGAAGTACGTATGGGTAAAGGTAAAGGTGCCGTTGAATATTGGGCAGCTGTTGTTAAACCAGGAAGAGTTTTATTTGAAGTAGGAGGTGTGCCATTAGACGTTGCAAAAGAAGCATTACGTTTAGCTGCGCAAAAACTTCCAGTTAAAACTAAGTTTATTATCGCTAGAGATTACGAAGCTTAATTTATTGATATTATGAAACAATCAGAAATTAAAGAACTATCTACTGCTGAGTTACAAGAAAAACTTAGTGAAACTAAAAAGAGTTATACAGACCTTAAATTGGCTCATGCTATATCTCCTCTTGAAAACCCAATCCAGTTACGTACAGTTAGACGTAATGTAGCAAGATTGGCAACAGAGTTAACTAAAAGAGAAGTACAATAATTGTATTCGGCTGAAAGATGGAAAAAAGAAATTTAAGAAAAGAACGTATAGGAGTTGTTACTAGTAACAAAATGATGAAATCAATTGTGGTTTCTGAGGTTAAAAAAGTAAAGCACCCTATGTATGGAAAGTTCGTGTTAAAAACAAAGAAATATGTTGCACACGACGAAACAAACGACTGTAACGAAGGAGATACTGTAAGAATCATGGAAACAAGACCTTTAAGTAAATCTAAGTGTTGGAGACTAGTAGAAATAATTGAAAGAGCTAAGTAATTATGGTACAACAAGAATCAAGATTAAAAGTAGCTGATAACACTGGAGCAAAGGAAGTTTTAACTATCCGTGTTCTAGGTGGTACAAAGAGAAGATACGCTTCTGTTGGTGACAAAATTGTTGTTACTGTAAAAGATGCAACTCCTAATGGTAGTATTAAAAAGGGAGCTGTTTCTACAGCAGTAGTTGTTCGTACTGTAAAAGAAGTTAGAAGACCAGATGGTTCATACATACGTTTCGACGATAATGCATGTGTCCTTTTAAACCCTACAGGAGAAATGAGAGGAACTCGTGTATTTGGACCAGTTGCTAGAGAACTTCGTGATAAGCAATTCATGAAAATTGTATCATTAGCACCAGAGGTGCTTTAATGCAAAATATTACAATGGGAAAGTTTAAAATAAAATCAGGAGATACAGTGCAAGTAATTGCTGGAGACCATAAAGGGTCTGAAGGTAAAGTGCTTAAAGTATTGACCGATAAGAATAAAGCGATAGTAGAAGGTATCAATATGGTGAAAAAACATATGAAACCAAGCGCTGATAATCCTCAAGGAGGAATCGTAGAAAAAGAAGCTGCTATTCAAATTTCTAACCTTTCGTTGTTAAACTCAAAAGGAGAAACAACAAGAGTTGGATACAGAATGGAAGGCGATAAGAAAGTGAGATTTTCTAAAAAATCTAATGAAGTAATTTAATGGTTATGGCTTATATTCCAAGATTAAAACAAGAGTACAAGGACAAGATTGTTTCTGCTCTTACAGAAGAGTTCGGATATAAAAATGTAATGCAAGTACCAAAACTTTCTAAGATAGTAATATCTAGAGGTGTAGGTGGTGCAGTTGCAGATAAAAAGTTAATAGATTATTCTATTGATGAAATCAGTAGAATATCTGGACAAAAAGCAGTAGCTACAATATCTAAAAAAGATGTTGCATCATTTAAATTACGTAAAGGTATGCCAATTGGTGTAAAAGTTACTTTAAGAGGTGAGCAAATGTATGAGTTTTTAGATCGTTTAGTAACATCTTCATTACCACGTGTAAGAGATTTTAACGGTATAAAGGCAACTGGGTTTGACGGTAGAGGTAACTACAATTTAGGAGTTACTGAGCAAATCATTTTTCCTGAAATCGATATCGATAAGGTAAATAAAATTGCAGGTATGGATATTACTTTTGTAACAACTGCCGAAACCGATAAAGAAGCAAAATCATTATTAACAGAACTAGGACTACCTTTTAAAAAAAACTAAGTTATGGCTAAAGAATCAATGAAAGCCCGCGAGGTGAAAAGAGCAAAAACAGTAGCTAAATATGCAGCAAAACGTAAAGCTTTAAAAGAAGCTGGAGATTATGAAGCATTACAAAAGCTACCAAAAAATGCTTCTCCAATTCGCATGCATAACAGATGTAAGCTAACAGGAAGACCTAAAGGTTATATGAGAACATTTGGAATATCTCGTGTTACATTTCGTGAAATGGCTAACCAAGGATTAATTCCAGGAGTTAAAAAAGCAAGTTGGTAAAATTATAAATTGATTAAAGGTTTAACATAAGTTAAAAACCATAATCGCAAATTAATAACTATGTATACAGATCCAGTAGCGGATTATTTAACAAGAATTAGAAATGCTGTAGCAGCTAACCACAGAGTGGTTGAGATTCCAGCTTCTAATTTAAAGAAAGAAATCACTAAAATATTATTCGATCAAGGATATATTTTAAGTTACAAGTTCGACGATTCTTCTGTACAAGGAACTATTAAAATAGCGCTTAAGTACACAAAAGAAACAAAAGAACCTGTAATAAAAAAGATTCAAAGAATAAGTAAACCAGGTTTACGTAAATACGCAAGTTCAAAAGAATTACCACGTATTCTTAATGGTCTTGGAATTGCCATTGTCTCTACTTCTCATGGAGTAATGACAGGTAAACAAGCACAAAGAGAAAATGTTGGTGGTGAAGTATTGTGTTACGTGTACTAATTTAAAGCCCAAAAGAAATGTCAAGAATAGGAAATAATCCAGTAGCCATTCCAGAAGGCGTAACAGTTGATATTAAAGAAAATGTCGTGACTGTTAAAGGTAAATTAGGAGAGTTAACACAAAACTACGATTCTATAGAAATAAAAGTTAAAGATGGTAACATTATGGTTACTCGTTCTTCTGACACTAAAGATCAAAAAGCTAAGCACGGTCTATACAGATCATTAATGCATAATATGATTGAAGGTGTATCTAAAGGATGGACTAAAGAATTAGAGTTAGTAGGAGTAGGATATAGAGCAAGTAATCAAGGTCAAAAACTTGATTTAGCTTTAGGTTTTTCTCACAATATTGTTTTAGACATTGCTCCAGAAGTAAAAGTTGAAACAATATCAGAAAAAGGAAAGAATCCTATAGTGAAGTTAACATCTTTTGACAAGCAATTGGTAGGTCAAGTAGCGGCAAAAATCCGTGGATTTAGACCACCAGAGCCTTATAAAGGAAAAGGTGTTAAGTTTGTTGGAGAGGAAATTAGAAGAAAAGCAGGTAAATCAGCATAATAAGTAAGTTATGGCATTATCAAAGAACGATAGAAGACAAAGAATACAAAACAGAATTCGTAAAGTAGTTTCTGGTACAGAAGCTAGACCAAGATTATCTGTTTTTAGAAGTAATAAAGAAATTTATGCTCAAATAGTTGACGATGTAACTGGTAAAACTATCAGTGCTGCATCCTCAAGAGATAAAGACGTTAGTTCTACTAAAGGAACAAAAACAGAAGTTGCTGCTTTAGTAGGTAAAAGTATTGCTGAAAAAGCTTTAAAAGCTGGTGTAAAAACAATCTCTTTCGATAGAGGAGGGTATTTATACCATGGTAGAGTAAAATCATTAGCCGAAGGAGCTAGAGAAGCAGGACTTAAATTCTAAGAAATTATGTATCAGAAATACAAAAGCGCAGAGTTAGTAAAACCAAGTGGATTAGATCTTAAAGATCGTTTGGTTGGTGTGCAAAGAGTTACAAAAGTAACAAAAGGTGGTAGAGCATTTGGTTTCTCGGCAATCGTAGTGGTTGGTGACGAAGCAGGTGTTGTAGGACACGGTTTAGGAAAATCTAAAGATGTTGCTAGTGCAATTGCAAAAGCAGTAGAAGACGCTAAGAAAAACTTAGTTAGAATTCCTATTATTAAAGGAACATTACCTCATGAACAAAAAGGTAAATTTGGTGGAGCAAGAGTAAACATTATTCCTGCAGCACCTGGTACTGGAGTTATTGCTGGTGGAGCTGTAAGAACAGTTTTAGAGGCAGTAGGTGTTCATGATGTATTATCAAAATCTCAAGGTTCTTCAAACCCTCATAATGTTGTAAAAGCAACGTTTGATGCTTTATTGCAATTAAGAGATGCTAAAGTCATTGCTAAGAATAGAGGAATTTCTTTAGAAAAAGTTTTTAACGGATAATTAAGGATATCATGGCAAAAATTAAAGTAACAAAACAAAAAAGTGCGATCAACCGTACCCAAAGACAAAAAAGAACGCTAGTAGCTCTTGGTCTTAAGAAGATTGGTCAAACTGTAGAACACGACGCCACACCAAATATCCTTGGTATGGTTAATAAAGTTAAACATTTAGTTTCTGTAGAGGAAGCTTAAAAATATAAACTGAAATGGATTTAAGTAATTTAAAACCTGCAGAAGGTTCAGTTAACAATAATGCTAAACGCGTTGGTCGCGGACAAGGTTCTGGAAAAGGTGGTACTGCAACAAGAGGTCACAAAGGAGCGAAATCTCGTTCTGGTTATTCTAGAAAATTAGGTTTTGAAGGTGGGCAAATGCCACTTCAAAGACGTGTGCCAAAGTTTGGTTTTACTAACATTAATCGTAAAGAATATCAAGGAATTAACCTAGATACTTTACAACAAATGGTTGACGATAAGAAAATAAAAGGTACTGTAGATTTAGATACATTTGCTGCATTCCGTTTAGCTGGTAAAAACGACCTGGTTAAAATTTTAGGAAGAGGCGAGCTAAAAGCTAAATTGAAAGTATCTGCTCATAAATTTACTGCTTCAGCAAAAGCTGCAATCGAAGCTGCTGGAGGAGAAGCTGTAACTTTATAAAAAAAGCCCAACTAGAAGATGAAATTTATAGAGACTTTAAAAAATGTTTGGAAAATAACGGAACTAAAAGATAGAATCATTCTTACTTTAGGGATGCTTTTAGTATACCGTTTTGGAGCACAAGTTGTTCTACCTGGTATTGATGCTGCCCAATTAGGCGGTTTACAAGATACTGCTGAAGGTGGTTTACTAGGTTTGCTTAACGCCTTTACAGGTGGAGCCTTTGCAAATGCTTCAGTTTTTGCTTTAGGTATTATGCCATATATTTCGGCTTCGATTGTAGTACAGTTAATGGGAATAGCGATTCCTTATTTACAAAAACTACAAAAAGAAGGTGCTAGTGGTCAAAAGAAAATTACACAAATAACTCGATGGTTGACCATTGCTATATGCCTGGTTCAGGCACCAGGTTATTTAGTAAGTTTGCCTTCTTTAGGAATACCTCAGGAAGCATTTTTATTAGGTCAAGGAGGTTTATTTTATTTCTCTTCAATTGTAATATTAGTGACAGGCTGTATTTTTGCAATGTGGTTAGGTGAAAAAATTACGGATAAAGGAATTGGTAATGGTATATCTATATTAATTATGGTTGGTATTATTGCTACATTACCTGTGTCTTTTGTACAAGAATATGCTGCAAGAGTTACTGAGTCTAATGGAGGATTAATTATGATTCTTATTGAGCTGGTAATTTGGATGCTTATTATTTTAGCGTCAGTATTATTAGTTATGGCGGTTCGTAAAATTGCAGTACAATATGCACGTAGAACTGCTTCTGGTGGTTATGAGAAAAATGTGTTTGGATCAAGACAGTACATACCATTAAAATTAAATGCATCTGGAGTAATGCCAATTATATTTGCTCAGGCAATTATGTTTGTACCTGGATTAATTGGTGGAATGGATTTTATGAAAGATTCTACAGCAGGTCAATGGATGGTAACTAATTTCCAAGATATGTTTGGTTTATGGTACAACATAGTATTTGCATTATTAATTATAGTATTTACATATTTCTATACAGCAATTACGGTACCTACCAATAAGATGGCGGATGACTTAAAACGTAGTGGTGGTTTTATTCCAGGGATTCGTCCAGGGACTGAGACATCAGAGTACTTAGATAAAATAATGTCGCAAATTACATTACCAGGGTCTATATTCTTGGCATTAATTGCAGTGTTCCCTGCATTTATAGTTAAGCTAATGGATGTACAACCAGGTTGGGCATTGTTCTTTGGAGGTACTTCACTACTAATTATGGTTGGAGTTGCAATTGATACGATGCAGCAAGTGAATTCATACTTGTTGAATAAACATTATGATGGCTTGATGAAGACAGGTAAAAATAGAAAAGGCTAAAAGCTAATTACTATGGCAAAACAAGCAGCAATAGAACAAGACGGAACAATTATAGAAGCATTATCAAATGCCATGTTTCGTGTTGAATTAGAAAATGGTCACATTGTGACAGCGCATATTTCTGGTAAAATGCGTATGCATTATATTAAGTTATTACCAGGAGACAAAGTGAAATTAGAAATGAGTCCTTACGATTTAACTAAGGCTCGCATAACTTATAGATACTAATACGATGAAACCGTAAGGTTACGTCTTATAATAGTAGGAAATAAACAATACAAGATGAAAGTAAGAGCATCAGTAAAAAAACGTAGCGCAGATTGTAAAATCGTGCGTAGAAAAGGTAGACTTTACGTCATTAACAAAAAGAATCCTAGATTCAAACAAAGACAAGGGTAATTATGGCAAGAATTGCAGGTGTAGACATACCAAAACAAAAAAGAGGAGTTATCTCTTTAACTTATATCTACGGAGTAGGTAGAAGTAGAGCAAAAGAAATTTTAGCTACTGCTAAAGTTGACGAAAGTACTAAAGTTCAAGACTGGACCGACGACGAAATTGGAGCAATCCGTGACGCTGTTGGTGCATTTAAAATTGAAGGTGAATTACGTTCTGAAACACAATTAAACATTAAGCGATTAATGGATATTGGATGTTATAGAGGTATTCGTCATAGAGCTGGTCTTCCATTAAGAGGACAACGTACTAAAAACAACTCTAGAACTAGAAAAGGTAGAAGAAAAACAGTTGCTAACAAGAAAAAAGTAACTAAATAATAAGTAGGAAATGGCAAAGTCAAGTACTAAAAAACGTAAAGTTATAGTAGAATCTACTGGAGAAGCACACATTACTGCTTCTTTTAATAACATTATCATTTCTCTTACCAACAAAAAAGGTGACGTAATTTCTTGGTCATCAGCTGGTAAAATGGGATTTAGAGGATCTAAGAAAAACACACCTTACGCTGCACAATTAGCAGCTGAGGATGCTTTAAACGTTGCTAAAGAAGCAGGTTTAAAGAAAGTGAAAGTGTACGTTAAAGGTCCAGGTAATGGTAGAGAATCTGCTATCAGATCAATTCATAATGGTGGTATTGAAGTTACAGAAATTATCGATGTAACTCCAACACCTCACAATGGATGTAGACCTCCAAAACGTAGAAGAGTTTAATCTGAATTATTTCAGATTCTTTATAGAATTTAATAAAAACAAGTATCAACGAGAGGGCAACGATTATCGAAGGATAAGATTAAGACCTTAATTCATAATCACTCTCATAATAAATTAAAAATGGCAAGATATACTGGTCCTAAAACTAAAATAGCACGTAAATTCGGAGAAGCTATTTTTGGAGAAGATAAATCTTTTGAAAAAAGAAATTATCCTCCAGGTCAACACGGAAACGCAAGACGTCGTGGAAAAAAATCTGAATATGCTATCCAATTAATGGAAAAGCAAAAAGCAAAATATACTTACGGTATTTTAGAGCGTCAATTTAGAAACATGTTTAAGCAAGCAACTGCAGCTCCTGGAATTACAGGTGAGGTTTTGTTACAATTATGTGAATCTAGATTAGACAACGTTGTTTATAGAATGGGACTATCTCGTTCTAGAAGAGGAGCAAGACAATTAGTTTCTCACAGACATATTACTGTAAACGGAAACATTGTAAACATACCATCTTATTCTTTAAAAGCAGGAGATGTTGTTGCAGTTAGAGAGAAGTCAAAATCTCTAGAGGCTATTGATAGTGCATTATCTGCATCATCAAGTGTTTATGAGTGGATTACATGGAATAACGATACTATGCAAGGAACTTATGTTTCAGTTCCTGAAAGAATTCAAATTCCTGAGAACATCAACGAGCAATTCATAGTAGAATTATATTCTAAATAATAAATTAATCACATTGGTATTCAGCCAAAGGATCTATTTGTATTTCTTCACACATTAAGATCGCGCAACTGAATAACAATTAAAACGAAGAAAAAAATGGCAATATTAAATTTTCAGAAGCCCGATAAAGTAATCATGATTGATTCTACGGATTCTCAAGGTAAATTCGAATTTAGACCTTTAGAACCTGGATATGGATTAACAGTTGGAAATGCTTTAAGAAGAGTATTACTTTCATCTTTAGAGGGATTTGCGATTACTTCTGTTAGAATTGAAGGGGTAGAGCATGAGTTCTCTACTATTGCAGGCGTAGTAGAAGATGTAACAGAAATTATTCTTAACTTAAAACAAGTACGTTTTAAGCGTCAAATAGACGAAATAGACAACGAGTCAGTGTCTATTTCAATCTCAGGGCAAGAACAAATTACTGCAGGTGATTTCCAAAAGTTTATTTCAGGATTCCAAGTTTTAAACTCAGATTTAGTTATCTGTAACTTAGATCCTAAAGTAAGCATCAATATGGAAATTACTATAGAAAAAGGTAGAGGATATGTACCAGCTGAAGAAAACAAAAAAGCTACAGCGCCAATGGGAACTATCTTTACAGATTCTATTTACACACCAATAAAAAATGTTAAGTATAGCGTTGAGAACTTTCGTGTAGAGCAAAAAACAGATTACGAAAAACTGGTTTTTGAAATCGATACAGACGGTTCAATCAACCCTCAAGATGCATTAACCGAAGCAGCAAAAATATTAATTCACCACTTCATGTTATTCTCTGATGAGCGTATCACACTTGAAGCGGATGAAATTGCACAAACTGAAACTTATGATGAAGAATCACTTCACATGAGACAGTTGCTTAAAACTAAGTTAATCGATATGGATTTATCTGTACGTGCACTTAACTGTTTAAAAGCTGCTGAAGTAGATACATTAGGAGACTTAGTTTCATTCAACAAAAATGACCTTATGAAGTTCCGTAACTTTGGTAAGAAGTCTTTAACTGAGCTTGAAGAGCTTGTAAATGTTAAAGGTTTAAACTTTGGAATGGACTTAAGCAAATATAAATTAGATAAAGATTAATTAATCATATTTTGCTCTCCCGACGATTACAGTCTGGATTTGGTAGCAAGATGATAAAACAAATGTCATGAGACACGGAAAAAAATTCAATCACTTAGGAAGACAAACAGCGCATAGAAAAGCAATGTTAGCAAATATGGCTTGTTCTTTAATAGAGCACAAGCGAATTAACACTACTGTTGCAAAAGCAAAAGCGTTGAAGCAATTTGTTGAACCAATGATTACAAAATCAAAGGAAGATACAACGCATAACAGACGTATTGTTATGTCACGCTTAAGACAAAAAGAAGCTGTTGCTGAACTTTTTAGAGAAGTAGCTGCTAAGGTTGGCGATCGTCCAGGAGGTTATACAAGAATTATTAAACTTGGTAATCGTCTAGGTGATAATGCTGATATGGCAATGATAGAGCTTGTAGATTATAATGAAATCTACAACGCTGGTAAAGAAAAGAAGAAAACAACAAGAAGAAGTAGAAGAGGTGGTAAGAAGGCTGCTCCTGCTGCTCCAATTGCTGAAACAAAAGCTACTAACGAAGAAGAATAAATGTTAATAAGCTTTAATAAAATAGAGGATAAACTTTTTTAGTTTATCCTTTTTTTATACAATTTTGCGAAACCTTTTTTAAATAGCATATGAAATACAATAAACTTAGAAAAGCCTTAATACTATTAGCCGACGGAACAATATTCCATGGTAAATCTGTTGGAAACAAAGAAGGAACAGCCTTTGGAGAAGTTTGCTTCAACACTGGAATGACTGGATATCAAGAGATTTTCACTGACCCTTCTTATTTTGGACAGTTAATGGTAACTACAAATGCACACATAGGGAACTATGGAATAAACGATCAGGAAGTTGAATCAGATTCGATTAAAATAGCAGGTTTAGTTTGTAAAAACTTTAGCTATGATTATTCACGTGAGGATTCCAATGGGTCTCTAGAGGATTTTTTCAACAAAAACAATCTATTTGCCATTTCTGATGTGGACACTAGAGCATTAGTGAGTTATATTCGAGATAATGGCGCAATGAATGCTGTAATTTCAACAGATGTTGATAATGTTGAAGGATTAAAAGAACAACTAGCAAGCATTCCGAATATGGAAGGTTTAGAATTGGCTTCAAAAGTATCTACCAAAGAGCCTTATTATTTTGGTGAAGAAAACGCAACCTATAAAATTGCAGCGCTAGATATTGGCATTAAAAAAAATATACTTCGCAATTTAGCAAAGCGTGACGCTTACATAAAAGTGTTTCCTTATAATTCTAAATTTGAAGAATTAGAAGCATTTATGCCAGATGGTTATTTTTTGTCTAATGGACCTGGAGATCCAGAACCTTTAGTTGAAGCTCAAGAAGTAGCAAAAGAAATTATAAAGAGAGATTTACCATTATTTGGTATTTGTCTTGGACATCAAGTAATAGCATTGGCAAATGGTATCTCTACTTATAAAATGCATAATGGGCATAGAGGCATAAATCATCCTGTAAAAAACTTAGAAACTGGGAAAGGGGAAATCACCTCTCAAAATCACGGATTTGCAGTTAATAGAGAAGAAGCTGAAGCAAATAAAGATTTAAAAGTGACACATTTGCATTTAAATGACGATACTGTTGCTGGTTTAGCAATGAAGAATAAAAACTGTTTTTCGGTACAGTATCATCCAGAAGCAAGTCCTGGACCACATGATTCAATGTATTTGTTCGATCAGTTTATAGAAAATATAAAAGCAAAATAACCATAAGGCAGTGTGAAAACATTGCCTTTTTGTTTACTAAAACGTTTTAGCTGAAAATTGAACTAATAATAATTAGCTAAAGTGTTTTTGGTTTTACAATTTTGTAAATTTGAAAATTCAATTAAAGCAACATAAATAAGATATAATGAGTATAATAGTAGACATTCACGCAAGGCAAATTTTTGATTCAAGAGGAAACCCAACGGTTGAAGTTGATGTAATTACTGAAAACGGCATTTTAGGTAGAGCAGCGGTGCCTTCTGGTGCATCTACAGGAGAACACGAAGCAGTTGAACTTCGGGATGGTGGAAATGCTTATATGGGAAAAGGTGTTTTAAAAGCAGTTGAAAATGTCAATACTATTTTGGCTCAAGAATTATTAGGGGCTTCAGTTTTTGAGCAAAACCTTATTGATCAAACCATGAACGATTTAGATGGTACTCCAAATAAAGCAAAGCTTGGTGCTAATGCCATTTTAGGGGTGTCTTTAGCAGTAGCTAAGGCAGCAGCTAATGAATTAGGCATGCCTTTATACCGTTATGTTGGTGGTGTGTCTGCTAATACGCTTCCCCTTCCTATGATGAATATCATCAATGGTGGTTCACATAGTGATGCGCCAATAGCCTTCCAAGAATTTATGGTAATGCCTGTAAAAGCAAATAATTTCACTCAAGCAATGCAAATGGGTTCTGAAATTTTCCATCACTTAAAAAAAGTACTTCATGATAGAAACTTAAGCACAGCTGTTGGAGATGAAGGTGGATTTGCACCAAACTTAGAAGGTGGTACTGAAGATGCCTTAGAAACCATAGCAAAAGCAACTGCAAATGCTGGATATAAATTAGGCGATGATGTAATGATTGCGTTGGACTGTGCTGCAGCTGAGTTCTACAAAGATGGAAAATACGATTATAAAATTTTTGAAGGGGATAAAGGTCTTGTTAGATCCTCTCAAGAACAAGCAGAATACTTAGAAGAGCTATGTAATAAATATCCAATCATTTCTATTGAAGATGGTATGGATGAAAACGACTGGGAAGGTTGGAAAACATTAACCGAAAAAGTGGGAGACAAAGTCCAATTGGTTGGAGATGATTTGTTTGTAACAAATGTTGAGCGATTATCAAAAGGTATTAATAATGGTATAGCAAACTCTATTCTAATAAAGGTAAACCAAATAGGAACTCTTACCGAAACTATTGCTGCAGTTAATATGGCTCATAATGCAGGATATACATCAGTAATGTCACATAGATCAGGAGAAACCGAAGATAATACAATTGCCGATTTAGCAGTAGCGTTAAATACAGGACAAATTAAAACAGGATCTGCTTCACGTAGTGATCGTATGGCAAAATACAATCAATTACTTCGTATAGAAGAAGAATTAGGAAGTACTGCATATTTCCCTGGAGAAAGTGCTTTCAAAGTGAATTAATTGCTAATAAATTATTTTTTTAAGACCATTATTTTTTAAGTAATGGTCTTTTTCTTTGTATATATTTTTTTAATACTGGTATTGATAATTCCATGTGCTTTATACTTTAAAAATTGTAAGATATTTTGTATTTTCGTGTGGCTGTTTTTCAGCAATCAATTCATAATAAAATTTTCAAAAAATATGTCAAATACTGCTACGTTAGAGGTTAACGGTCAAAAACATGAATTCCCATTAGTTAAAGGAACAGAAGATGAAGTTGCTATAGATGTAAAGACCCTAAGAAGCGCAACAGGAGGTATAATTACTATTGATCCTGGTTATAAAAATACTGGATCTTGTGAAAGTGGTATTACCTTTTTGGATGGCGAAAAAGGAATTTTAAGGTATAGAGGTTATTCTATTGAAGAGCTTGCAGAAAAAGCAGACTTCTTAGAGGTCGCTTACCTTTTAATTTTTGGTGAACTACCAACAAAAGAACAGCACGATAAATTTCATGCAGATATTAAGTCAAAATCTGTTGTAGATGATGATGTACGTAAAATTGTAGATGCATTTCCAAAATCGGCTCATCCAATGGGTGTCTTGTCTTCGCTAACAAGTGCTTTAACCGCATTTAATCCTTCTTCTGTGAATGTAGATTCTGAAGAAGATATGTATAACTCTGTAGTAAAAATATTAGGAAAATTTCCAGTACTTGTTGCATGGACGTTACGCAAAAAAAATGGGCTACCATTAGATTATGGAGATAATAGTTTAGGGTATGTAGAGAACGTTCTTAAAATGATGTTTAAGCAACCTAATGAAGAGTATGTTCAAAATAAGGTAATTGTAGACGCTTTAGATAAATTATTAATTCTACATGCAGATCACGAACAAAATTGTTCTACATCTACAGTAAGAATAGTTGGTTCATCTCACGCAGGATTATTTGCATCATTGTCAGCAGGGATATCAGCGCTTTGGGGACCACTTCACGGAGGTGCAAATCAAGCAGTGTTGGAAATGTTGGAGGCAATTAGAGAAGATGGAGGCGATACTAAAAAGTATATGGCTAAGGCAAAAGATAAAAATGATCCGTTCCGTTTAATGGGATTTGGGCATCGTGTTTATAAGAACTTTGACCCTAGAGCAAAAATAATTAAAGTCGCAGCAGATGAAGTATTAGCTGATCTAGGTGTAGAAGACCCTATTTTAGATATAGCTAAAGGTCTTGAGAAAGAAGCTCTTGAAGACCCTTATTTTGTAGACAGAAAGTTATATCCAAATGTAGATTTCTATTCAGGAATTATTTATAGAGCCATGGGAATTCCAACAGATATGTTTACTGTAATGTTTGCATTAGGTCGTTTACCAGGTTGGATTGCACAATGGCGTGAAATGCGATTACGTAAAGAGCCAATTGGACGCCCAAGGCAATTGTATATTGGTGAGACGCATAGAGCATTTAAACCAATAAGCAAAAGATAAATTGTTAATAAACCAATAACTTAAACCTCATAGTGTACTCTATGAGGTTTTATATTTGTAATATGAATCGAATAAAAATAATAAAAAACAGATCAGATATAGGTGCAGGAACGCGTGGTTCAGACATGGGAATTGATGCAATTGAAATAGCAGCAATAAACGCTAATAACGATTATTTTACGAGATTTGATTTTGTAGATGTTGAGACTGAAAACGAGTCAATATACAACAAAGTGAAAAACACCTACATGAAGCGTATAGAGCATGTGTCTTATCAATGCGAAAGAGTTTGTAATGCAGTAAATGATAGTTTAAATGAGCAATCATTTCCATTGGTAATTTCTGGCGATCATTCATCTGCTTTAGGAACTATAAGTGGTATTAAAAAAACATTCCCAGAAAAGCGTCTTGGTGTTGTTTGGATTGATGCGCATGCCGATATGCATTCACCTTTCACATCGCCTTCAGGTAATATTCATGGAATGCCACTTGCTGCTGCACTAGGAGAAGACAATATTGAGAATAGAATTAATAAAGTCTCTACAAACTCAATTCATTATTGGGAAAACATGAAAAACATGGGGATTAAAGGCTCAAAATTAAAGCCTGAAGATCTTGTGTATTTTGGAGTAAGAGATACAGAAGAACCAGAAGATAATCAAATGCAAAAGCTAGCGCTTAGAAATTATATGGTTCATGAAATTCGCCATAGAGGACTAGAGGTATGCGTAGACGAAGCTTTAGATAAATTGAAAGATTGCGATATGATTTATATCTCTTTTGATGTAGATAGTATGGATTGCGACCTTATTTCGTATGGTACAGGAACTCCAGTACCTAAAGGTTTTGATGAATTTGAGATTATTAAAATTATTAATCGAATAATTGAAAGTAAAAAGGTTATCTGTTTAGAATTTGTAGAGGTAAATCCCTTATTAGATAATAAAGGAAATAAAATGGGAGAAACTGCTTTTGTGGTTCTAGATCAAGTCACTAAAACACTAACCAATGCATTAAAAATAAAAAACTAATTTATATGAAATTACTTTGTAAATATGTCGTTTTACTATTTTTAGTAAGTGCACAATTTTCTTTTGCACAAAAATTAACTAGAAAAGAAAAAAAGATTTTAAAAACAATCGAAGCCAACAATAATGAGGCTATAGAGTTTTTAAAAGATGTCGTTAATATTAATAGTGGTACTATGAATCACGATGGTGTGAAAGAGGTTGGCGATGTATTTGGAAAAGCATTTGAAGATATTGGTTTTAAAAGTTCTTGGTACGACATGTCTCAAGTAAACCGCTCAGGGCATTTATTTGCCGAAACGTATGGTAAAAAAGGAAAAAAACTATTGCTCATTGGTCATCTTGACACCGTTTTTGAAGAAAACAGTCCGTTTCAGGAATTTAAAATGGTTAACGATAGTATTGCACATGCTCCAGGAGGGAATGATATGAAAGGCGGAAATGTTATTATCCTTTATGCTTTAAAAGCCTTAAAAGAAAATGGTTTATTAAACGACGCACAAATTATAGCAGCTTTTACAGGTGATGAAGAGGCTTCTGGAAAGCCAATAAGTATCAGTAGAAAACATTTGGTTGACGCAGCAAAGCGCAGTGATATAGCCTTAGGTTTTGAAACTTCAACAGGGTTTAATTATGCAACAGTAGCAAGACGAGGTTCATCTGGCTGGAAAGTAGAAATTAAAGGCAAGCGCGCCCATTCTTCGGGGATATTTAGAGATAATGTTGGAGCAGGAGCAGTTTTTGAAATGTCGAGAATTCTTAATGAATTTTATAATGAAGTAAGAGGAGAAGAGTATTTAACCTTTAATCCAGGAATTCTGCTTGGTGGTACATTAATGGAATTTGACAGTGAGCTAAGTAAAGGTAATGTTTTTGGTAAAACTAACGTTGTAGCGCAAAAAGCTGTTGTAGAAGGAGGGTTACGTTTTATTTCGGAAGAACAGAAAGAAAATGCAAGAGCCAAAATGAGAGAGATAGTAAATAATAATTTGCCCCAAACATCAGCAGAAATCACATTTATAGATAGTTATCCAGCAATGGGGCCAACCAAAGGAAATCATAAGCTTCTTGACATTCTTAACGAGGTAAGTATCGATTTAGGACAAGGAGAAGTAGAAGCATACGACCCTGGACGTAGAGGTGCTGCCGATGTATCGTTTGTAGCTCAATATGTAGATTGTTTAGATGGACTTGGCACCATGGGAAATGGAGCGCATACGCCTCAAGAGACTGTTAACTTAAATACTATTGAAGCCTTAACTAAGCGTACAGCAATTTTAATTTATAGATTGATTAATCAGAGGTAGATTTTCGACTTTCGTTTAATGCTTTTACGGATATGCGTCGTTTTAATGACTTATACCCTACGTTAAACGAAGTTCGCTTATTTTTTTGAGAAAGTCAAGTCGTGTTCAATATAAAAATGCTTAATTTTAAGCATAAAATCTAAAGCGATGCAACAAACAACCAATACCATTTTAATGGTGCGTCCTACCAATATTAGAGCTAACGAGCAAACGGCCATTAACAACCATTATCAAAAAGAGATACACGATGTCACACAGTTGGCACTACAGTTAAAAGCCGAAAAAGAATTCGATACGTTTGTTGAAAAATTACGACATGTTGGTATTAATGTCATTGTGTTTGAAGCCAATGATGGCTTAGATACACCTGATGCCCATTTTCCAAATAACTGGATTTCGTTTCACGAAAATGGTGTTGTAGGTTTGTATCCTATGTTTGCCGAAAACAGACGTTTGGAGCGTCGAGAAGATGTGTTGTTTCAACTGGAAGATGAAGGCTTTATTATAAACCATATTATGGATTATAGAACTGCCGAAGATGAAGGCATGTTTCTCGAAGGCACAGGCGCATTGCTTTTAGATAGAGCGAATCGTAAAGCATATTGTGCGTTATCTAATCGCGCAGACGAAGAGTTGTTTATTGAATTTTGCGAAGATTTTGAGTTTACGCCTGTTATATTTACAGCTAACCAAACCGTTGATGGTAAACGTGAACCTATCTACCACACCAACGTTATGATGTGTTTGGGTGAAACATTTGCAGTGATTTGTTTAGCTAGTATTGATGATAGTAAGGAACGCAAAAACGTTATTAAAAACTTGAAGGAAGATGGTAAAGAAATCATTGATATTACCGAAGCTCAGGTTGCTAATTTTGCTGGCAATATGCTACAAGTTAGAGGTAAAGACGATAGGCATTTTGTAATTATGAGCCAATCGGCTTACGATTCGTTAACAACACTTCAAGTAAAAACCTTAGAAAAACATTCCGAAATTTTATCAAGCTCACTTAGTATTATTGAAGCTTGTGGTGGCGGTAGCGCACGTTGCATGATGGCTGAAGTATTCTTGCCAAAAACTTAGTTTACTCGATTGGTTTTGCTTTTGGAAGCTCCACAAAGAATTTACTTCCAAGGTTTGGCTCACTTTCTACCCAAATTTTGCCGTAGTTAAGTTCAACCATTTGCTTACAAATAGATAAGCCTAAACCAGTACCTTTTTCATGTCCAGTTCCGCGAGTTGTAAAGCCAGTACTTTTAAATAGTTTTTCTTGGTTTTCTTTAGAAATACCAACACCTGTATCTTCAATACAAATAAGTGCATTTCCATTACGTTCTCTATTGGAAATGGTAATTACATCACCAACTCTTGAGAACTTCACTGCATTAGCCAATAAGTTTTGTATTACGATTTCTACCATGCTTTTATCGGCATATACAAAATCTTTAATAGATTCGTCTAGCAAGATAATTTGTTTCTGGTTTACCTTTTTCTCGATTAAATTCATCTTATCGGCAAAAACCTCTTGTATATTAAATAGCTCTGGTTTGGGCTCCAGATTTTGCATTTGCGATTTAGACCAGTTTAATAAATTCATTAATAAAGCTGCAGCATTATCGGCATTTTCACTTAATTCAGGGATTAACTCGTCAAATTCTTCTTGACTAATGCTATCTTCTTTTAATAAATCTAAAAAGGCTTTAACACCAGTAATAGAGTCTTTTAAATCGTGAGATACAATAGAAAACAATCTATCTTTTACTTGATTCATTTCTTCAAGATGACGTGTCTGTTCTAAAATTGAATCGTTTTGTAATTTATACTGCTTGTTTGTTTGCTCCAGTTCTTCATACTCTTCTTTTTTGTTTCGGTTGTTAATGTACATAACTATAAAAGCGATTAGCGCAACAAGTAGTGCGCCACCTAGAGCATAAGCTATTAACTTTAATTGCTTCAATTTTTTTGTATCGACTGGAAAAGTCACTTCAGTTGTGTCTTTAGGTTGGTCAATATCTATTGGTTCTTCTTCAAAAATAAATGGTGTTGCTTTTTCTTCATCTAGTTTGTTTTTTAAAGCATGGTAATCAGCTTGCCATTTAAAAGCACTTCTAAAGTCTCCATTTGTAGAATCTATAGCAACTCTTAATTTGTAGTTTTTAAGGAGTTCCTCGTCATTATTTACTTGGCTTGTGAGTGAGTAAGCTTCATTTAATTGTACTTCAGCCAATCTTACTTTTCTTTGCTCAAAGTTGAGTTCTGCTAAACTATTAAGTGATTTTAAAATTCCTAACTTATTATCGGTTCTTCGGTTTAACCGTAATCCATCTAATAAATAAGAAGCAGATTTTTCGTAATCGTTAAACTGTAAATATTCGTTACCAATTCTTGGCAAGACATCGCCTCTAATAATTTGGTCTTCGTCATTTGAAGCATCTAAGTAACCTAATAATTTTTCGTAATACTCAATAGCTTTTCTATGTTCTTTACGCATAGAGTAGAGTATGGCAATATTTTTTGTGGATGCTTTAATTCCAGAGCTATCACGAAGCTGTTCACGTATTTGTAAAGCTTTGAGATTAAACTCAAGCGATTTATCGACTTGATTTGTGTTAAAATAGGCTTCAGATAAATTGTTGTAAGCCAAACTTAATTCACTTCTAAGATTTTTTTGTTCAAAAATATCGATTGCAGATAACGAATGACGTAAGCCTTTATTATAGTTACCTCTTTTAATTTCGATAAGCCCCAAACTGTTGTTCACTTTTGCAATCCCTAAAGAATCTTGCATCTGACTAAACAATCTAAGTGATGCATTGTAGTTGTCTAGCGCATTGAAGTAATCATCTCTTTGAGAGTAAATAAGTGCTTTGTAGTATTTAATTTCGGCCGTAGCACTATGGTATTGTAAGGATGCTGATAACTTTTCGGTTTGTGAGATATACCCTAAAGCCTTTTGATAATCTTTAGTATTGTAAAATGATTTTATAAGCTGTATTGAGGTGTCAACCTTAGTGGAATCTAGTTTTTGAAATGCAAATTGCATGACAAGACTATCCTGTTCCTTAGTTTGAGACAAACTAGAGAGTATAGTAAATAAAAATGCAGTTAAAGTAATTAACTGTTTCATAAACTATAAAAGGTTTTAGGCGCAACAATGACTGTACTACCTAAACTAACCTCGAGGGGAAGGAAAATTAAGTATTCACTAGCAAGCAATCTATTTGCTTTATAACTAAAAGTAGTTGTTATCATCGTTGGGGACCGAAATTAATAGCTTAACAAAAGTTGCCAAAAGTGAAGGAAAACCCTAATTTCTGCGTTTTAAAGCATAAATATTAGATAAAAGGAACAATATTTTTTTATAAAAAAAGTTGGTGTCGACAAACGGTAAAAAACATAGAAAAACGACACTTTTGTCGATGAAATGCATCTATCTAATTATCATATTTTCGATAAAATGTAAATAGCTGATAACTAATCTGTTAAACTTAATTTAAAATTGTTGTTTTTAGGCTTTTTAGTAATTTAGATTTATAGGTTAGCTACCGAGTATTTAAATCTCGATTATCGAGTAAAAGTTTTATCTTTGCAGCTTAAAATTTAGCAGGAATGACCATTCAGGAAACCTTATCGCAACATATTAAAACTGCCTTTTCTAAGCTATATAAAGCTGAACTTGAGACTGTAGAATTTCAGTTAACTCGTAAGGAATTTGAAGGCGATATTACAGTAGTAACCTTTCCAATGTTGCGTGTGGTTAAAATTAACCCTGCGCAATTAGGTGAAGATTTAGGAAACTATTTAGTAGAGCATGTAGATGAGGTAAAAGCATTTAATGTTGTTAAAGGCTTTTTAAACATTGTAATTGATGATGTATTTTATCTAAATTTCTTTAACACCATTAAAGAGATTAATACGTATGGATTTAAGCCCCAATCAAAAGAGGCAATTATGGTAGAATATTCCTCTCCAAACACAAACAAGCCTTTGCATTTAGGGCATATTAGAAATAACCTTTTAGGATATAGTGTTGCCGAAATTTTAAAGGCAGCTGGACATAAAGTGTATAAAACCCAAATTATAAACGACAGAGGCATTCATATTTGTAAAAGTATGTTGGCTTGGGAGCGTTATGGTATTGGTGAAACACCAGAAAGTACTGGGTTGAAAGGTGATAAATTGGTTGGGAATTACTATGTAAAATTTGACCAAGAATATAAGAAAGAAATAGCGAGTTTAGTTGCTCAAGGGAAAACAGAAGAGGAAGCTAAAAAAGAAGCGCCTATTTTAGTGGAAGCTCAACAAATGCTCCTTAAATGGGAAGCTGGAGATAAAGACGTTGTGGCTTTATGGAAAATGATGAACGCATGGGTGTATGAAGGTTTTGAAGCCACATATAAAAACTTAGGTGTTGATTTTGATTGCTATTATTATGAAAGTGATACCTATTTATTAGGAAAGGAGTTTGTTGCCGAAGGATTAAAAAACGGTGTGTTTTTTAAGAAGGAAGATGACTCGGTTTGGTGCGATTTAACCGAAGATGGTTTAGACGAAAAAATAGTATTACGTGCTGATGGTACAGCAGTATATATGACGCAAGATATTGGTACAGCTATACAGCGTATTAAAGATTATCCTGATGTTGGAGGTATGGTGTATACGGTTGGAAACGAACAAGATTATCATTTTAAAGTCTTGTTTCTAATCTTAAAGAAACTTGGTTTTGATTGGGCAAAAAACCTATACCATTTAAGTTACGGTATGGTAGACTTGCCTAGTGGAAAGATGAAAAGTCGTGAAGGTACTGTGGTGGACGCCGACGATTTAATTATTGAAATGGCAACGACTGCTAAAGAACTATCTCAAGAGCTAGGGAAATTAGACGATTATAGTGATGAAGAGAAGCAAACTATTTACAATACCATTGGTTTAGGTGCTTTAAAGTATTTTATATTAAAGGTTGATCCTAAAAAACGTATTCTGTTTGACCCAAAAGAGTCGGTAGATTTTCAAGGAAACACAGGGCCTTTTATACAATATACCTATGCTCGAATTCAAGCTATATTACGAAAAGCCAATTTCGATACCTCCGTCACACTTAGTGCAGTCGAAGTGTCTTTAGAGCCTAAAGAAAAAGAACTCATCAAGCAATTAGAGTTATTTCCTGAAGTGATACAAAACGCTGCACAAAACCACAGTCCTGCATTAATTGCTAATTATACCTACGATTTGGTTAAAGAGTTTAATTCGTTTTACCAAAATGTATCTATTCTAGGAGCTGATAGCCAAAACGAAAAGGTATTTAGAGTACAACTCTCAAGAGCTGTTGCTAATACTATTAAAAATGCGTTTGGACTATTGGGAATTGAAGTACCTGAGCGAATGTAAGTTGTTATTTTTTGACCTTACTACTTTTTTTCAATATTAATTGAGCTTTTTGGATTACGTAGTATTAATATTAATCGCCAACCATATAATAATGCGAACAGTGCAAGAAGATGTTCAAATGATTCACTATGTCCTTTATATGTTGAAGCTGCCATAAAGAAAGCAAGAATAATAAGGCTTTTGTGTGGCGTTAAAAACTCTAGCCATATTGGCTTATGGTCTTTATAAAAAAACCATAATATACTACAAACAGCAAACAAACCGAAACCAAGAGTAGGATAAATAAAGCGATAAAACGGATTTATAAAATTATGTAGATTCGTTTCATTCTGAAAATTGTATGTTTCAAATACGCCAGAAGATTCCCATCCAAATAAATGTTGCCCATAACTAATCTCCTCTAAAAAGATAAACATTAAAGCAAGACCAGCCATAATTAAAAGGTTTCTAATTAAAATCTTTTGCTTTTTTAAATTGGTTAGGTTTTTTAAGTAAAAAGGAATTATTAAAAATAATAAAGAGCTAGTAAGAAAAAAACCTTCACTAACATGCTCAAAAATATCTTCTTTGACATCGTCTCCAAAAATGATTTGCTTTAAATGAATAACAACAGCAAATAAAGATGAAAAAATAAATGATTTTTTTGCAAAATTATTATTAGGGAGGAGGCTATCAATAAAAAAGATTCTCGACATTCTCTCACTATCAACAATATGCTGTACTAGAGAAAACACCTTTTTATGAATATTCAACAAAAGAATAATCGTCGTAGCAAACCCTAAAGAGATTATTAGAATTATACCAATTCTAATAATGGCCAACCTTCTTGGATTCATTATCTCTTCAGGCTCTAGAATATGATTTGTTGTATATTCGACTAACCAATTGTATATAGTATTAAACTGTAAAATTAGAACTATAGAAATAATAGTGCATAAAGATGCAATAACCTTATGTAAGAGAGACGTTCTAATATGTGATTGGCGTTTAATTAGCCGAATAATAATAATTTTTTAAGAGTGAGACAAAAAATAATGATGTATAGCTATTTTGGTCGATGAAAGCAATAAAATATTTCTATTTCATCATCATTTTCTTTTGAAACTTTTTGTTCTATAGGATGTTTTGGCAAATTGTCTTTGCCGTAAAATAGTATTGGTACTGGTAATATTGCAGCCATCCCTATCATAAGTAATAATAGAAATAGACGCAAGAAGCGTTTAAATTTTTGCATAGGTTTATTTATAAAAATGATACAATATCTACAACCAAGGTTTTGGTGTAGAATACATTAGAAATAAAAAGTGATTAACCTATGAGTGTGTCGTCTTTAGAAAGAGAAGACTGAAGTATGATTTTTAGATAGTTGGTTTTTGTTGGGATGTTTAAATTATTTTGCTGCTTGTATTGTGAAGCAAACAGACTTTTATGGTGCGTTAAGCAGCACTTAAAATCAAAAAATGTAAAGTTGTTTTCAAGGATGCTATGTGCCTTTCTATGATTTAAATGATACGAATTTTCGTTTGAAGACTTTTCAATATCACCTATAATCCAAGATGAATTAAATGTATTTCCAGTTGGTAAAAAGCCATCGGCCTGAAATGTTAGGCAACAAGCAATAAGGGTAAAACTTAAAAAAA
This sequence comes from Gaetbulibacter sp. S0825, assembly GCF_011777505.1. Classification (GTDB taxonomy): domain Bacteria; phylum Bacteroidota; class Bacteroidia; order Flavobacteriales; family Flavobacteriaceae; genus Pontimicrobium. The sequence continues at coordinate 1,296,770 of NZ_JAATJT010000001.1, forward strand.
GAGGTGTAATCCGTTTTGAAATTCGCATGTTTAAATATACACTTTTTATGATTGATTTTTCATGCTAAATCTATAAATATATCTTAAAATTATGGATGTAAAATCTGTTTGCCTAAAGCCATAAAAGATAAAAGCAACAAATAACAACTACTATATGTTTTATGAGTTATTATTTGTTGCTTTTTAATAGTTAACATTATAAAAATGACTTAGTCATTCTTAAAAGACTTGTCTGGATATGGCGGAACTGGTGGTACTTTTCTAGGATCTTTCGCAATTAACTCTTTAAGATGTTTAATAGCAGCCTCCAGTTGTGCGTCTTTACCATTAAAAGTAGCATGAGGTAAGTTATCTACTTCAATGTCTGGAACAAAACCATGTCCTTCTATGAGCCATTCGCCATTATCTCCATAAACACCCATCATTGGTGCTCTGGCTAATCCATTGTCACTAAGTCTATTGGCGCTACTTAACCAAATTTCACCTCCCCAAGTACGCATGCCTATGGCTGTTCCCAATCCTAGTTTTTTAAAGCCATCTGCAAAAGCTTCACCATCAGAGGCTGTGTTTTCATCAACTAAAATAACAATATGGCCTCTAAAGGCGTATTGCATGTTCCAGTATGGCTTCCCTGAACGTGATTTCCAATACATCCATGCTTTACGTAATAGTTTTTCAAGGATAAAACTTTCTATATTTCCACCTCTGTTATGACGTACATCTATAATTAAACCAGGTCTGTCAAAAACAGGGTAAAACTCTCTATACCACTGGTTAATATCGTTGGCTCCCATTGCTTGAAGGTGTACATAACCAATGTTGTTATTACTTTCTTTTTCAGTGATTAAGCGTCGAGAATATTCCCAATCTTTATAACGTAAACTATACATGCTACCAATAGGCTCAACAATAATATCTCTGCTTGTAGAAGCACGTTTGACTTTAAGTTTTACTTGTTTACCTATTTGATTTCTTATGAGTTCACCTATATCTAATGATTCTAATGATGGTTTGCCATTAACATGTGTAATCACATCACCAACTCTTACATCTAAATAAGGGTCATCTAGAGGTGATTTAGTATCAGGGTAATCAGGATCAGCTTTGTATATATAATCTATACGATAACCTTTATTTGCATTGTCTCTACTAAAACGAGCTCCTAGATTCGCAATAGGAATATTAGCATTATCACTTCTGGTATCACCACCTCTTACACTTGTATGTAAGGCAGAAAGCTCTCCAACAAATCGACCAATAAGATCGGATAATTCATTTCTAGTAGTTACACGATCTACTAAAGGATAGTATTTGTCATGCATTTTTTTCCAGTTAACGCCATGCATATTTTTATCGTAAAAATAATCGCGCTCCATACGCCAAGCGTCAGTGAAAATTTGTTTCCAATCTTCTAAAGGTGTAATAGCAAATTTCCAACCGCTTAAATCTATTTTACTGTCGTTTAATCCATTAACTTTTCCTGTGCCAGCATTTACCATGTAAAAGTTATTTCCTCTACTTGCTAGCAACTTTTTACCATTTCCAGTTAATTGGTAATTATTAATACGCTCAAGCATGGTATTTACTTTAACGTCTTCGTTTCCAATTTTTACTACTGCTAGATTTGTTTGAGAATTGGCACCCGTTGTACTTGATAAAAAGTATAAAGCCTTGTCATTAACTTCTAGATTTCTATAATTTCCGGGAGCCACTGGTACTTCTTCAAGACGTTCTAGAATACCATCTTTATCAATTTTAATAGATACAGGTTCTTTTGAATCGTCTTTTTTTGCTTCAGAAACTAATTCATTATGTTCTCTAAAAGGAGATCGTGTTCCTTTTTGTAACGCTATATGATATATTTTCTCACTAATATCAAAATAAGGCTCTGGTTGTCTTGGTCCCCAAGGTGATCCAACGATTGTTCTAAAATTTCTATCTGAAATAAAGTAAATAAACTTGCCATCTGGACTCCATTTTGGATTTACACTATTGGCACGATCGGTTGTGATTGGGAATGTGTCATTGGTGTCTAAACCATGTAAAAATACTTGCGCCATGGTATTATCGGCAACTTGTACAAACGCTAGCCATTTGCTATCTGGAGACCATGAGAAATCGTAAATGCCTTCTTCGTTGGTTGATATTTTTTTGCTTTTTCCGTTGGCGAGATTAAGAATAAACATGTTGTTTTCTAAATCATTGTAAGCAAGCCATTTTCCATCAGGAGAAGGTATTCCTTCAAACCTTAACACTTTGCCATCTTTAGTTATGGGTTGTGGTTTGCCTTCGCCTTGAGCATTTATTTTTACAAATTCAAATTCACCACTTTCATCAGATAAGGTGTAAATACTTTTCCCATCAGCTGAAAACGTAGCGTCTCTATATCTTACATCTTTTTGATGCGTAAATTCTAAAAATCTTCCTGACTTTACAGGTGCAATAAAAGCACGTCCTCTTGCTGTAATAACAATACGCTCACCTTTGGAATCTGTAGAAACAGATGTGATATATCTCGAAGGGTTTTCAACCCAGTTCTCTCTAAGTTGGTCTAAATCGGATTGTAACTTTATGTTTATTTTTTTTGTTGAATTTGATGAGACATTATAATGCCAAATATCAGCACCCATTTGGTAAACAAAATTCCCATTGTTTTGTTTTGCATAGCGAACATCAAAACCTTCATGTTTGGTATGTTGTTTTAAGTCACCACCATTTTCGTCCATAGACCAGATATTCATAGTGCCATCTCTATCTGTAATAAAATACACACGATTATTGTACCACATAGGGTGATGACTTCCTCCAGCAAAATCTGTAGTTAATTTTACAGCTTCTTTACTTCCATTAGTAAACTTCCAAATCTGTCTAGCGGTTCCACCTTTATAACGCTTAGTCACGTTGCCATGATAAGAAGGGCGAACAAAAAACACGGTATTCCCAGATGCATTATAAGTTGCTTCACTCGCTTGATGTAGAGGCACTCTGTTTTTATCTTTAGTTTTTGGGTTAATGGTTACTAACTGTCTATCTGGTAATGTTGCAAAAGCTCTAGTGTCGTAAACAACTTCGCCATTTGGAGTCCAAGTATTAACTAAAGATGCATCACTTTCGTAAGTCCATCGCATTGGTAATCCACCAGTAATTGGCATAGTGTAAACCTCTATTGGACCTTCATAGCTTGCTGAAAATGCAATGGTTTTTCCGTCTGGAGAAATAGCTGGATTAAACTCTTCCTCAGCATGTGTGGTTAATCTTTGTGCAAGTCCACCGTTTAAAGGAACGCTCCACAAATCACCTTCAGCACTAAAAATTACTGTATTTCCATGAACAGTAGGAGTACGATAATAGCCTTCAAATCCTTGTGAAAAGACTAAAGTTGAAGAAAAAAATAAAACAAAAAAGAGTAAAAAGAGATGCAACTTGGAAATGCGAGTTTTAGAATACATACAATAGTTTTTTTAAAAATTAAATAATTGTAGTAGTTAAATTCACATAAACTAAAGGCAAGCTAATTTAGTTTATTTTAAATGAATTTCAAAGTATCAAAAACGTAGTCTAAAACTAAAATTTGGAGTAATTCCGAGAGATAAATTTTCTACTTTAGAGATAGTGTCTTCATCATTAATAATGTAGTAGCTGTTAATAGTATTCTTCTTATTAAGTAAATTCCATAATGAGAAACCTGCAATTGCAATGGTATTATCTGCGACTTTAAAAGTATAAGTAGTCGAGAAGTCGGTTCTTAAATAATCTTCAATATTGCTGCTATTTGGAGAAGCATAATTTATAGTGCCACCAGTAGAAGGGTTGTTGGCCTCTGGTTTAGTATATGGTTTGCCTGTTCGCCAGTTAAAACCTAAAGCAAACTTAAATTTGTTAATGGTATAAGTACCCGCAAAAGTCAGTGCATGTGTGACATCAATATTATTAGGAAAAGAATTGCCAAGGTTTAAGTTTTTAAACTCATAGTCATTTTTACTGTACGAGTAACTTAACCAAACACTCGTATCGTCATATTGTTTATTGATTAAAAAATCTAAGCCTCTTATTTTATAATTACCAATAGCATTTACAAATTGGTATTGGTTTTGAAACCCTTGACTTCTAGTGGTAATACCATCAACTTTTTTAATGTACGCCTCTGCGCTAAGTAATAGCCCATTTTTATTGTATCTAATTCCAGTAGAAAGTTGTTTGCTTTTTATAATAGGAATTGTGTGGTCATTAGATAATACCCATCGACGCTTTTCAATTCCTAAAAAGTCATTTTGTAAATCAATTATTTGTGAGGTAGTTTGACTTTTTATTTCACCTAGAATTTCAAACCTAAAATTGCTTAAAAACCTTTGATTGAAACTAAAACGAGGTTCTATATGTGTTTTGGAGAATTTCTCAAAATAATTACCTCGAACACCAATTTTTAGTTTGGTGCTTTGTGAATTTGAAGCAACATGTAGCTCGCTATAAAGCGAATGTGTTCGCATTACTTCTTTAATATAACTTCTAAAAACAGGATTATTAACATCTTCCAAATTGCTTACACCAACTTCAGAAAATTGATAACCACTTTTTAGTTTTAAATTATCACTAAACTGATAATTTAATTTGGTTTTAATGCCATTGTCATACACTTGGTTTTCTTGTATAAGACGTTGGTTGTTAATAAGGTCAAAATTAGTAGCATCTAAATTATATTTAGATACATAAGCTTGAATGGATGTGGATAAATTCGAGCTCCAGTCTTTTGTGTAATCTACTGAGGCTGCCAAATTACTTTGTGTAAGATTACTATTTAACTCTTCGTCAACATCATTAACTCTAGATTGTTCCTTGTAGTTTAAACTGTTAAAGACATTTAGAAAATTAGCTCTTATTTTGTCTTTCTTAGATAGGTCATAAAGAAATTTTAATGTGGTATCGTAAAAATAGAAACGTTCATCTTTGGATACAGAACTATTATTTTGATTATTAGTGAGGTCCGAATCTTGAAAAATACGTTTAAAATATTGATCGTATGTGGGTGTTTCAATTAAATCGGTTAAGGAACGTCGCGCCGAAAGTTGAATTTCCGTTTTTTTACTTAAAGGCACTTTGGCATATGCATCACCGTTAATAAGATTGAAACCACCGCCACCAGATGCTTTTTTGCTAATGTTATTTGAAGATTGCATGTCAATAACACTAGACACACCATCTCCATACATGGCGCTTGTGCCATTTTTAGATACACTAACGGTTTCTGTCAAGTAAGGGTTAAAAGCAGAGATTAAACCAAAAAAGTGCCCAGATTGATACATTTTTATACCATCCCAAAGCATGAGGTTTTGGTCATGAGTACCACCACGAATATTGACGTTAGATACACGTTCGTCTACACTAATAATTCCAGGGAGTGATTGTATGGTTTGTAACACATCAGGTTCTATAAGTCCTGGTAAAATTCCAAAAGATTCAGGTTCGATATTTGTAGAACCATCATTGTTTAACGAAATACCTTTGGTTAAATAATTACTTATGACGACTTCTTCTAAATATTGTGTTTTAAAAGATTTTGATGGTTTTAGTGCTTCCTTTTTTATAATTAAAATTTTATTACCTAATGTTTCAAAAGAAAGATTTGTATTGGCTGTAATATAATCTAATACTTCAGTAAGAGATAATCCAGAAGGAGGTAAAATAATGGCTTCACCTTTTATGTTAGCATCAGCATAAGAAAAAGTAACGTTATGTTTTGTTTCTATTTGCTTTAAAAAATCTACAAGAGGAATTGTTTCTTTATTAATTTGAGCAGTAACCGTCAAAGAACTAAAGAAAAATAAAACAATGTATAGAAAACTTAAAGTTGTTCTAGTCACGTGATAATTCTATGGAGGTTTTATTTTTAAAATTATACTTTACATCTAAAGGTAAAGTTATAGATTTTAAAGCCAATTCTATATTGTTATGGCTAAAACTTCCTGTGAATAATTGTTTTATATCTACATTTTGAGGGTTTATAGACACATTGTATTGCCTTTCGAATTCACGAACTACGTACTCGAAAGGCATACTTTTAAAGTAGCTTTCATTATTAATCCAAGAAGGATGTAATGAGGTTTCTTTTTCTCTAGCAATTAATTTCCCATCAATTTTTAAAAAGCTATTTCCTGGTTTAAGTATTACAATGTCACTATTATGTGTTACTTTAACGGAGCCTTCGTAGCAAATTACTTCAAAATAATCATCACGTTGCTTTACGTTAAATTCTGTTCCTAAAACGGTAACCATACCGTGTTTTGTTTTTACATTAAAAGTTGCTCCTTTTGCTACCTTAAAAAACGCTTCACCTTCTAAAGTTACATCACGATTTTTATCCCAACGACTTTCATTAAACACTAATGTTGACATAGCATTTAGCGATACATTTGAAGCATCAGGCAACTCAATAGTTGTTTTTTGAGCTGCAAGTGTGGCAAAATTTGTATCCAATGTAGTTGTATAATAATACACCGAAAAAGAAATAGCCAAAATAGCAGCTATTCTTAAAATTGGACGTAACAAATGAGTTTTGGATTCTTTTTTAGACGTATTAATATTTTGTAACGCAGCATTAAGCTCTTCATGAACATTGTATTCAGGAGCTTTAAACCGTGTAAGGTTATTAGATAGTGTTGTTAATTCCTTATAGTCTTCAAGTTTTTTAAATGCTTCAAGTTCTTGAGGGTTTAACTCGTTATCTAACCATTTCTTTATTAAATCTTTGCGTTCCATACTATTAATTACACCTATATAACAATCTACTTTTAAAAACTCCTACCTTAGTTTTAAATTTCTTTTATATCTTCTCTTAATTTTTTTAGTGCACCATATATTCGTTTCTCGACAGCTTTTTGAGAAATATCTAAAAGCAAAGCAATTTCTTTATGCTTTTTGCCCTCAATTCTATTAAGTAAAAAAGCAGTGCGTTGAGCTTCAGTTAAATTGCCAACAGCTTTTTGGAGCTTATCCATATATTCATTTCCTTCCAGAATAAATTCGGGAGTTTCATTGGTATGGGTTTTGGGTTTCGTTTTTTGATATTTCAAAACCACTTTTTGATGTGATGCTTCATTCAGCATTAAATTATTAGCCACTGTAAATAAAAAAGATTTTGCTTTACCTGGAGTTATTTTACCACAATGTTCCCAAAGTTTAATAAATGCTTCTTGCACTTTATCTTTAGGATTAAAATGCTCCCCAAATTTATAATACAGAAAGTCGTGTAGGTTTTTAGAGTGCTTTTCAAACAGCGTTGAAAACAATCGTTCGTCACAAATATTATCACTTATGTCTTTATTCATAATTGAATCTTGGTACGGTAAAAATAAAAAAAAGAAGTTTGAGGGTAGGAGTTTTTAAAGTTTAGTTGTTTTATAAGAAAATTGAAGTAAAACAAAAACCTACATTATGAAAACGAAATTTAATTTCACGCTTTTATTAGCCTTTTTTGCCCTTTTAACTTTTTCTTCATGTCAAGATGAAGTTATTGAAATTACCGAACCTAATGAAAATCAGGTTATTGCTCCACAATCTACCTTGGCTAGCTTGATGAGATCTACATCGTCTAATGACGGTACTACAGATGATATTATGGATAATGCTAACTGCTTATCTATAAATTTACCTGTAACTATTATTGTAAATGGAATCACAATCACAATTACTACTGAAGAAGACTTAGACTTTATTAGAGATGTTTTCGAAGAATTTAGTGATGACGAAGACACGCTAGAATTTATCTTTCCTATTACCATTGTATTGAATGACCATACAGAAGTAGTTATTGAAAACATGGATCAATTAGAAGATTTTATCGATAGATGTGAAAATGAAGAAGTTATTGAATGTGTAGATTTTGTTTACCCTATTTCATTTTCTATTTATAATACAGATTTTCAAGTTATTGAAACAGTTGTTATAGAAAACGACAGAAAACTTTACCAATTCATGCAAAGAATAGAAAATTCTGAACAAGCTATTTTAGCAAGTTTAAATTTTCCAGTTGAAATGGTTTATGCTAATGGAGAAACCGTTGAGGTTAATAGCAACCAAGAGTTAGAACGTGTGATTAATGAAGCCGAAGATATGTGTGATGATGACGATGATTGCGATATAGATGAAGTTGACGAATATTTAATGGAATGTTACTGGAAAATATTTAGATACAATGGAGATGACCATTTAAGACCTTACCATCTTGCTTTTCTTGAGAATGGACAATTAAAAGTCATTAATCCAGACGGTTCTATGACACAATATGGAAGCTGGAATACAAGAGAAACAGATGATGGTGTTGTATTAAAAATCACAGAAATAAACACCTTTAATGAAAATTTAAGTGGAGAGTGGTTAATAGAAGAATGTGATGACGACAGATTTAAACTTGTAAGAGAAAGTGATACTGCTGGAACTAGTGATACTACAATGGTTCTTAAGCAACGTTGTGAAGATGAACCAGACTGCTCAGCTCAAGAAATAAAAAGATACTTAAAAGACTGCTCATGGTTTGCAGGTACGAATGTATTTAACAACACGCAATATCCAGAGTTTATATTTGGTGATGATGGTTCAGTAATTGTTGTAGATAGCGTAAATAATGTAGAGGTTTCAGGTACATGGGAAGTTGCTTTAACGGATTATGGTATTAAATTAATTTTAGAATTACCTGCACCATATAATGACTTATCTGGTTATTGGAAAATTTACGAATGTGATGATGATAGAATTAAAGTAATTCGCGACGATTATTATATAGTTTTTGAAAAAGAATGTGATAATCCATTTGATTGTTTCGAGAATAAAGATGTAGTTATTTGTGATGATAGTGTTGAGTTTGATGGAATTGCAACATTTAATTTAAATGATGTTTATGATGAATGTCCAAATGATGATGTAGAAATTACATTCCATTTAAGTGAAGCAGATGCGCACGATAATGTAAATGCTTTACCATCAGAATATACAAACACTAACAATCAACAACCTCTTTGGGTTAGAGTGACTTTAGCAGGAACAAATAGATACGAAATTTTCTTCGCTGTACTTTATGTAGAGGATTGTAGTGATGACTGTACAGAAGAGATGGTAGATTCATATTTAGTAGAAGAGAATTGTCATTGGGTACCAGTTACAATCAATAGTAGCAACGACTTTAATGGTTACGATTTCTATTTCAACGCAAATCAAAATTTAGTTATCAAAGATGCCTCAGGAAATGAAACTGTTGGTACATGGTCAACTAGTGCTGGAACAGGAACAGGTGTAGTAATAAGCATTAGTCAAATAGCAAGCCCTTTCGAGCCTTTCAACAAAGATTGGATTGTTGTTGAATGTGGTGCAGAACGTATGGTACTTGTTAATGATAATGTAGAATTAATTATAGAAAGAGAATGTCTGTAAAGACATAATAATATACGGGCTTTCAAAAAAGCTTTAGTTGTTTTTAGTTATTGGTTAGACAAAAAGGGTTGCAATTTAATTGCAACCCTTTTTTATGATGTTATAACTTCTATTATACGCTTCAAATTATTAAATTTGCATTTCTCAAAATTAGAAGTAGAATATGTTTAATAATTTAAGCGATAAGTTAGATAAAGCACTTCACGTCCTAAAGGGTCATGGAAGTATTACCGAAGTAAATGTAGCAGAGACTTTAAAGGAAGTGCGTAGAGCGCTTTTAGATGCCGATGTTAACTTTAAAATTGCTAAAGATTTTACCAACAAAGTAAAAGAAAAAGCTCTAGGTCAAAATGTATTAACAACATTACAGCCAGGGCAATTAATGGTTAAAATCGTTAAAGACGAGCTAACCGAATTAATGGGTGGAGATGCTGCAGGAATAAATCTTTCAGGAACACCATCGGTGATTTTAATGTCTGGTTTGCAAGGATCTGGTAAAACAACATTTTCTGGTAAACTAGCCAATTATTTAAAAAATAAGAAAACTAAAAAACCTTTATTGGTAGCTTGTGATGTATATCGTCCTGCTGCAATAGACCAATTACATATTGTTGGCGAGCAAATTAACGTTGAGGTATTTAGCGATAGAGGGAATAACGATCCAGTTGCTATAGCTCAAGCTGGTGTGGCTCATGCTAAGGCAAATGGATTTAATGTGGTAATTATAGATACCGCTGGTCGTTTAGCCGTAGATGAAGCAATGATGACCGAAATCTCTAACATTCATAAAGCAGTACAGCCAGAAGAAACATTGTTTGTGGTCGATTCTATGACAGGTCAAGATGCGGTAAATACAGCAAAGGCTTTTAACGATATTCTGAATTTCGAAGGTGTTATCTTAACAAAACTTGATGGTGATACACGTGGTGGAGCAGCAATTTCTATTAAGTCGGTTGTAAATAAGCCAATCAAATTTATAGGTACAGGAGAAAAGATGGATGCAATCGATGTGTTCTATCCTGCTCGTATGGCAGAACGTATCCTAGGTATGGGAGATGTGGTGTCGTTAGTTGAACGTGCTCAAGAACAGTTTGATGAAGAAGAAGCCAGAAAACTTCAAAAGAAAATAGCAAAAAACCAATTTGGTTTTGATGATTTCCTAAAGCAAATTCAGCAAGTTAAGAAAATGGGAAGCATGAAGGACCTAATGGGAATGATTCCAGGTGCTGGAAAAATGATGAAAGATGTCGATATTGATGATGATGCTTTCAAAGGTATTGAAGCCATTATACATTCAATGACACCTGAGGAGCGCACAAATCCATCAATATTAAATGCTAGTAGAAAAAAACGTATTGGTAAAGGTTCAGGAACTTCAGTACAAGAAGTAAATCAGTTGCTAAAGCAATTCAATCAAATGAGTAAGATGATGAAGATGATGCAAGGCGGCGGCGGAAAGAAAATGATGCAAATGATGAAAAATATGCCAAGATAATATTAAACTTAAAATAGCACAACATGACAATTCTAGACGGTAAAAAGGTTAGTAACGATATTAAAGATGAAATAGCTGAACAAGTATCAGTAATGAAATCTAATGGCGAAAAAGTACCGCATCTGGCTGCTGTGTTAGTTGGAACAGATGGTGCAAGTATGACTTATGTTGGTGCTAAAGTTAAGGCTTGTGAGCGTATTGGGTTCGATTCTACATTAATCGATTTGCCAGAAGAAACTACCGAAGAAGAATTATTAAATCATATCGATAATTTAAATAACGATGATGATATTGATGGTTTTATAGTACAATTACCATTACCAAAACATATTGACGAACAAAAAGTGTTAATGGCTGTTGACCCTGATAAAGATGTTGATGGATTTCATCCAACAAACGTAGGAAGAATGACCTTAGATTTGCCATCATTTTTACCAGCAACACCATTCGGAATTTTAGAATTGTTAGAGCGTTACAATGTTGAAACCTCTGGGAAACATGTTGTTGTTATGGGACGTAGCCATATTGTTGGTCGCCCAATGAGTATCTTAATGAGTCAAAAACGTAAAGCAGGAAATGCAACTGTTACCGTGGTACATAGTCGTACACAAAATCTTGCTGAATTTACTCTTGAAGCTGACATTGTTGTCGCTGCTATTGGTATTTCTGAATTCTTAACAGGAGATATGGTTAAGGATGGCGTGGTAATTATTGATGTTGGCATCACACGTGTTCTAGACGAAACGAAAAAACGAGGTTACAGACTTGCAGGCGACGTAGATTTTGAAAGTGTTAGCAAAAAAGCAAGTTATATAACCCCAGTTCCGGGAGGTGTTGGACCAATGACTATTGCAATGCTTCTAAAAAACACATTGCTAGCAAGAGAAATGCGTAGCAAATAGTAACAATCACTTTGAGCTTAGTCGAAGTGTCTTTTTAGTGTTTTTCCCTCTCAAAAAAAATGAGTACCTTTTTTACAAATTAAAAAGGTTTTCTTATGAGACTATTTAAAATCCTGTCACTATCATTATGTTTTCTTATTTTCAATTGTGAAACAACTACTAAAAAAGCCAACTCTGTAGCAGTTAGTGTATCGTTTTCTAGCGATGCTAACAGCCAACCTATCGATGGAAGATTACTCTTAGTATTTGCAGATAATAATGAACGTGAACCACGTTTTCAAGTGACTGAAGGTCTTAATGCGCAACCCATTTTTGGAATGAACATTGACGGTTTAGCACCTGAAGAAAAAGTGGTGTTCGATGAAACTATTTCAGGATTTCCGTATCAAAGTTTAGGCGATATGGCGCCTGGAACCTATTATGCGCAGGCAGTGTTGCATACGTACGAAACGTTTAATCTGTCTACAGGACATACGGTAAAATTACCAATGGATAATGGTGAAGGGCAACAGTGGAATCGCTCACCAGGAAATTTATATAGCACACCAATTCAGGTTGAGGTTACCGAAAATGGACTTAAAGACTTTGAAATTATTATGGATAATGTCATTCCAGAAATTGTACCTCCAGAAGATACCGAATGGATTAAGCATATTACTATGAAATCAGAATTACTATCCGAGTTTTGGGGACGTGATATGTATTTAGGAGCGCATGTATTATTGCCAAAAGGGTTTGATGAACATCCTGAAGTCAAATATCCACTTATGGTGTTTCAAGGTCATTTTCCGTCAGACTTCGGAGGCTTTAGAACCACACCACCTGATGAAAATCTAGAACCTGTGTATTCTGAAAGATTTGATTTAGATGGTTACAATATTATTCAACAACAGGAAGCTTACAATTTTTACAAACGCTGGAATGAACCAGATTTTCCACGTTTCTTAATTATCGAAATCCAGCATCCAACACCATATTATGATGATTCGTATGCAGTAAATTCTGCAAGTCAAGGACCTTATGGGGATGCATTGACGTATGAGTTAATTCCTTATATCGAAAAAATGTTTAGAGGTCAAGGCGAAGGCTGGTCGCGATTTTTGTATGGAGGTTCTACAGGAGGTTGGGAAGCCTTAGCGGTTCAAGTAAAATACCCTGAGGAGTATAACGGTTGTTTTGCAGCATGTCCTGACCCAATTGATTTTGCAGCCTATTGCTTAACTAATATTTATGAGGATGAAAATGCGTATTATGTTGGTGGTAAACATAAAAAAGTAGAGGTTCCAGGACGTAGAGATTATTTAGGAAATATAAGTTCTACAGTTAGAGAGTCTAATCATCTAGAGTTAGTTTTGGGAGATAAAACACGTTCAGGTGGACAATACGATATTTGGGAAGCTACTTATTCACCACAAGGCGATGACGGTTATCCAACCAGGTTATGGGATAAAGTTACAGGTGATATTAATCATGATGTGGCAGAATATTGGAAAGAGAACTATGATTTGCGACATATTTTAGAACGTGATTGGGATAAAGTAGGCGAGAAACTCAAAGGAAAAATACACATTTACTGTGGAGATATGGATAATTATTACTTAAATAACGCTGTGTATTTAATGGAAGACTTCCTTGAAAACACAACTGATCCATATTATGATGGCGAAGTAGCTTATGGTGACAGAGCAGAACACTGCTGGAATGGTGACCAAGAGAACCCAAATGCTATTTCTAGATTGCGTTACAATAGTATGTACGTGCCAAAAATTATGAAACGCATTGCTGAAAGTGCACCTGCTGGCGCCGATTTAACGAGTTGGAGGTATGAGTAGTAGTATTTCATAATTGAAGATTGAAAATGGAAATTGAAAAAGGATTTAAAATAGACTCGCCAGATGTATTTGTCCCTTGGAATATTAGCGAGAAAGAATTTGTTAAATTATTTGAGACTAACAAATTGAAAAATGTTGCAAACGGATATTATACAATATCTTGTGAATCTCTAGATGGATTGAAATGTTTCATTGGATTTCATTTCGATCCGAGAAGAAATGGAATATTAAATGAGTTAGAATTCTTTAGACTAGATTATACTAACCAAAAAGCATCGTTCGAAGATTTTCAATTTCATTTTGAAAAAGCATTTGGAAATCCAAATCTAAAATCAAAAGGGAAAGAAGGATTTGACAATTATCAATGGTCAATTAATGAAATTAGAATAATGCACTATATTTTTGATAGATTCGGAAATGAAGAACATATGAGGATAAGGAACGAAAGTACATCGATTATTAAGGAACTTTAATCCCTACTCTCAAACAACAACCAAGAATTTGGGTCAATAACCACCTCTTTAACTTTTCCTTTTGCATCCAATTTGGCTGAGGTTTTTTTATCTTTTACAGATAAAGTCACAACCTCAGAAGAGTCATCTTCATATACAAGTTTTAACTCTATTGGAAACGCAAAGACTACATCAGTTTTTTGAGTTTGCTCAATATTAAACGTTAGTGTTTTATCATTAGATTTCCATGAGGTTTTTAAAATTGGATGTCCAGGTTTCTCTAACCATTGCTCAAAAAAGGCATCTAATTCTTGTTTGGTTACTTCTTCAAACACATTTTTTAAATCGTTACTAGAGGCATTTTTTAAAGCATATTTTTTATAATAGGCTCTAATGCTATTCCAAAACGGTACATCGCCTACTTTTTTGCGTAACATGTGTAATACCCAAGCACCTTTTCTATAAGAATTAGCATTTAACAAACGCATCAAACTTTTGGTTTCAGTATCTAAAACAGGTGTTAATTGTTCTTTAGAAAACTTAATAACTGCGTTGCGTTGGTCATGAACTAATTCTAGAAACGCCTCTCTGCCTTTCATTTTTTCAACATATAAGTTGGTGAAATAGGTTGCAAAACCTTCACTTAACCAAACATGTGTCCAATCACTTTCTGAAGCTGAGTTTCCAAACCATTGGTGTGCAATTTCATGAGCAATAAGATTTTCAATTTTACGCTCACCACTAACTGAGTTTTCAAAATAGAAAATATTACTGGCATTTTCCATACCACCAAAACGTGTTTTAGACTGTACATTAGCCAATTTTGAATAAGGATAAGGACCAACATGTTCTATAAAGAAATTAATGATGTCTTTTCCCATAGCATAATCGTAAAAACCAGCCTCTTTATTTTGCGGATATACCCAAGATGAAATAGGGATATTAATAGTTTCACCAATGTGTTGTACTGCAAATCGAGCAATACCAATCACCATAACTTTAGTAGGAATTGGAACTTCTGTTTTCCAAACATAATAGGTGGTTTCATTATCTAAATCGGTTTCCTCTATTTGCGTACCATTACCAACAACTTGATAGTGTGAAGGTGCAGTAACATACCATTCTACTAATGCTTTGTCTGAAGGATGGTCTACCGTTGGTAACCATTGATGTGCTCTATTTGGCCAATTATCGCCAAAAAAAGTACGATCGCCATATTTGTTTTTAGAAATCACCAATCCATCTTTTGGAACACCATGATATGTAATAGTGAATGTTTTTTGCTCACCAGAATTTGCATTACTAAAAATGGTCAAAACGTTGTTTTGATGCTCAAATTTTACAGGGTTTCCATTCTCAGAAACTGAGGTTACCATCATTCCTTTATTTGTCTCATCGGTATTTTCTAAGTCCAATTTAAAACTCTCTAAATTTGAGGTTGCAATAAGGTTGACTTTTGCTTCTCCTTGCATGTCATTATTATCGTCATTTACAGAAATATGAAATTCATATTTTTGAACATCAATAGCGCCATAATTGGTGTAAACACGTTGACTAAATGATGTTAAGCTAAAACAAAAAGCGACTAAAAGGAAGATGATTTTTTTCATGGTATGGATTAATTATTTTGCAAATAGTTGATTCATGTCTTTAAAGGCTTTAAACTCTAAGGCATTTCCTGAAGGGTCTAAAAAAAACATCGTTGCTTGTTCGCCAACAAGGCCTTCAAACCTAATATAAGGTTCAATAATAAATTGAATGCCTTTTGCTTTTAATGATTCAGCGAAGGTTTGAAACGTATCCCAAGTTAGCACAACGCCAAAATGAGGAACAGGAACATTTTTACCATCCACTGGATTAGTGTGTACAGCCTCTTTAGATTTTTCTTTGTAATGAATCACTAGTTGATGACCAAAAAAATCAAAATCTACCCAATGGTCACTACTGCGTCCTTCAACACAACCAAGCGTGTCTCTGTAAAATGTTCTGCAAGTGTCTAAATCCCATACAGGAATTGCTAAGTGAAAAGGTGAAATTTGTGTCATTGGTTGGTTTTTAATGTAAAGTTACATTTTTTGTCGAATACAATTAATTTTCCAAGTAGGATAAATAATTTTTTCTTCTTTATCTGCCCATTCTCCAACCCATTTAAAACCAATGTCACTCATATCATAAAAGGTTAATCTAAAGTAGCCGTCTGTTCCATTTGGTGCTTTTTGTTCACGATAGAGTACAATTTCATCCTCTTTTTTATTGCCTTCCCAAACAGGAAAAGTGGTTGAAGGTGTTTTTGATGAATACCAATGCACGTACCATCTGCTACTATCTGCTATAAATTGTCTAATACTTCCTGCATGCGAACCATCAGATTTAAATGATTCATCTTGAACAGCCATGCCGTTTAAAGTGTATTTCCAAGTCCAAATCATATCGACAGGGTTAGCCCACGAACCATCAGGATTTCTGCTTTCTGAACTACATTTGTTTGTGCCAATTAAAGTTTGGTAATCTTTAACTTGTTGAGGTGCTTCAGGATTGGCTTTTCCATACGGAAATTCTTTAGAAGCATTATAATTTTTCTGTGCAAACGATGAAAACGATGAAAACGATGAAAACGATGCAAATGAGGCAAGAAGGAATAGTAGTGTAGCTTTTTTCATAATAACTTTTTTTTATTTTCAAGTTACTTATCAAAAATAAAAGTAGAATGCTAATTATGAATAAATTAACAGCTAATTAGTGTTTGTGATTCTTTTTATTTGAAGAGAATTTACCACCGTTTTGTGAGTGAGATTTATAGATTTTTGTTGACTCGCTTAATAAATCATTGAGGGTTTTAAGCTCTTCAGAAGTAAGTTCTCTATAACTTCCAACGGGAACATCTAAACTTATATTCATAATACGAGTACGTTTTAAAGTTTGTACTTCATAAGTTAAATACTCACACATTCTACGAATTTGTCTGTTTAAACCTTGAGTTAGTATAATGCTAAAGGTATGCGAGTTTATTTTTTTAACCTTACACTTTTTTGTTGTTTGGCCTAAATCTTCAATAAAAATTCCACCAGACATTCTATTAACAAAGGTTTGCGAAATTGGTTTGTCAACCGTTACAATATATTCTTTTTCGTGATTGTTACTAGCTCTAAGAATTTTATTAACGATATCGCCATCATCAGTTAGGAGTATTAAACCTTCGCTTGGTTTGTCTAAACGACCAATTGGGAAGATGCGTTTATGATAATTAATATAATCGATGATGTTGTCTTTTTCAACGCTTGTATCTGTGGTACAAACAATACCAACGGGTTTGTTAAATGCTAAATAGGTGCGTTCAACGTCTTTGTTTTTAATAATTTCACCATCAACAGCAACAACATCTTGTTCTGTGACTTTGCTTCCCATTTCTGGAACTAATCCATTAATGGTCACACGACCTTCTTCAATAAGTTTGTCGGCTGCTCGTCGAGAGCAAAAACCAGCTTCACTTAAATATTTATTGAGTCGGGTTAACTTTTCTTCCATTAGACAAAAGTACTATTTATTATTAGCTTTTTATAAAGTCAACAATGCTTTTGGTAACAGATGTACTATTAAGTGAATGGCCTAATCCTTTTGTAGAAATTAAGGTACTGTTTTTATAATTCGATGTAATAAGTTTTGCATCTGAAAAAGGAATAATAGGGTCTTTAACATCATGAATTATAAGTCCTTCAGTAGCTATGTCTTTGACAAATTTTGAAGTTGAAAATGCTGTTGGCGCAGCGCCAAAACGATTGATGATGATTCTACTTAAGCTGTTCTCAATTTTCTTATTGTAGCCTAAAAGATTGATGTAGTTTTTAAGAATATCTTCAAATTCGGATGGTGCTCCTAGCAACACCATTTTTTGAATAGATTCCAATTGATATTTTTGTTGATAAAACACTAATGACATACCACCAACCGAGTGACCAATAACTATTTGAGGTTGGTGTTTTTGTGCGACAATATTTATAAATTCAGAATAAAGTAATGCATTAAAAGATTTGCTTTCAGACGCGCCATGAGCTGGAGCATCTAAAGCAATAACATTAAACCCTTCATTAATAAAACTGTCAATTTTATTTTTCCAGCGGGCCGAATTACTTTCCCAACCATGAGCCAGCAAAATGGTTGCTTTGTCTCCTTTCCAATGGTAGGTTGCAATCTTTAAGTCGTCATAATGTAAGACTTCTTTTTTAGCTGAATTTAAAAAAACTTCTTGCTTACGTGTTAGCTTTCCTTTTCGTGGTTTTGAAAATATATGTAGTGCTTTGTTTGCAGCATAATCTGGCGAAACATAACTTAATACATTAAGGTATGAACCAATAAGTTTGATGATGTGTTTTTCCATAAAAATAGGTGTGCTTAGTCTTCTCTATGAACTTTGTCAATTGAGAATGCAGGTGTGCATATTGCTAAATACTCACAAGGTTCGGTAAATGGATTTGAGTACTGCACTCTAATATTTTTATTAATTTTTATAGATTGCCCAGCTTCTAATACAATGGTTTCACCATCAATAATAAATTGCTTTTTGCCTTTAATAATATAGGTGTATTCATCAAACTCAGGTGTTTGAAAAGGTTCGCTCCAACCCGAAGGCGCAACCATATGTGCAATACTTAATTCTGGGTTGTTGTTTATTGCATTTCCAAAATGTTCTTCGATAAGTTTACCATCATCAGTAGGAACAATAAAAGGTGATTTTTGTAGGGTGTATTTTTTCATCTAATACCACTGAATAAAAAAGTTTTTAATCTTAGCGTCATCAGGAATATGAATAGCTTCAATTTTTAAATTCATGTCAAAACGCATTTCTGCTGGTAATTCATTTTTATCAATTGTAAAATACGCATTGATGTCATCTACAGATACAATAATATTGCGCAACGTATTTTGAATGCTTGAAATTTTGTAGTTATCTCTAATAGCTTTAAAAGTGCTTTTTGTGTCTAATCCTTTAGGTGTTTTATAGCGTTCGTCCATAACTCTAACAGTTCTAATGGTTGCAGTAGAATCTAATGATTGAGAAGGCGATAAGACTAAAAGCTCTTTGCGGCCTTTTTCGTAAACAATAATATCATTTGTACTACCACTAAACTCATCACCGCTCACAGAAGTAACAATGGAATCGTTTGCAAATACCATTTTTAAATCTTTTACTTGCGTAGAATCGTTGAGGTTACCAACATTTTGTGTTGCTATTTGAAAAGGGTCTTGTTCTATATTACAAGAAGTTAATAAGGCGATAGATAGGATTAGGGCTAAGATTGAGTGTTTTTTCATTTACAAATAATTTTGTGATGCAATTTTATATTTAATGACTCCAAATGTATATTATGAACTTATTTCATTACTTTTTTTAGTACTCCAAATACTGCTCGTATAAAAGTAGCACTAGTTAACACTTTAACGACAGGATTTTGACGTTGGTATCTCGTTGAAGATTTTCTTCTAGACTTGGATTCTTTTTCTTTTTTTATTGCTTCTCGTTCTTTTTCTAGAGCTAAACGTTCGTCTTCTTTTTTCTTTAAGTCTTCCGCTTTTTTAATTTTCTCGTTGAGCATTTCATAAGCGCTTTCACGATCAATTTCATCATTATATTTTAAGACTAACTTCGAGTCGTCTAGTAATTGATTTAACTCTTTTTGGGTCAAAATATCCATCCTACTCATAGGAGCTCTCATCATAGTTGCAGCCAATGGTGTTGGACGCCCTTTTTCGTCTAGTGCAGATACTAATGCTTCACCAATTCCTAGAGAAGTTAATACTTCGGCAGTGTCATAATAATCCGTGTCTGGATAATTTTGTGCTGTTAGTTTTATAGCTTTTCTGTCTTTAGCGGTAAACGCTCGTAAGGCGTGTTGCACTTTTAAACCTAACTGACTCAAAACTGCTTCAGGCACATCTGTTGGATTTTGAGTTACAAAATAGAGTCCAATACCTTTACTTCTAATAAGTTTTACAATGCTTTCAATTTGATTAAGAAGGGCTTTAGAAGCTTCGTTAAAAATTAAATGCGCTTCGTCAATAAACATGATAAGCTCTGGTCTTCCAGAATCACCTTGCTCAGGAAAGGTCTCGTAAATTTCAGCCAATAAACTCAGCATAAATGTTGAAAATAGCTTTGGCTTATCTTGAATATCTGTTAATCTGATAATATTTATATAACCACGACCATCTCTAGTTGTTCGTACTAAATCTTCAACTTCAAAGCTTTTTTCTCCAAAAAATAAATCACCTCCTTGTTGCTCTAATTCTACAATGCGTCGCAAAATAGCACCTGTTGAAGCTGTAGAAATTCTACCATAGGAATCTTCAAATTCTTTTTTTCCTTCATTGGTAGCATATTGTAGTATTTTCTTGAAATCCTTTAAGTCTAAAAGAGGTAGTTTGTTATCATCGCAATACTTGAAAATAACAGATATGATTCCAGCTTGAGTTTCCGATACATCTAAAATTCTTGATATTAAAACAGGTCCAAATTCACTTACAGTTGCTCTTAATCGCACACCATCTTGTTCAGATAGTGACATGACTTCAACAGGAAATGCTTTAGGGTCAAAAGGCAAGCCTATTTTTTCGTGACGCTCGTCAATTTTTGGATGCCCAGGACTTGGTTGCGCCAAACCACTTAAATCACCTTTAATATCCATTAACA
The DNA here is from genome assembly GCF_011777505.1 of Gaetbulibacter sp. S0825. Taxonomy (GTDB): domain Bacteria; phylum Bacteroidota; class Bacteroidia; order Flavobacteriales; family Flavobacteriaceae; genus Pontimicrobium. The sequence goes on from NZ_JAATJT010000001.1 coordinate 1,317,556, forward strand.
GTACAGGAATTCCTTTGTCACTTAAATTTTCAGCCAAGACTTGTAGCGTCTTGGTTTTTCCTGTTCCAGTTGCTCCAGCAATTAAACCATGTCTATTCATGGTCTTAAGCGGCACTTTTACATAAGCATTTTTTACTGTTTCTTCGTCTAATATTGCTGAACCTAAAGTGATATAATCACCTTTAAATGTGTTGCCTTCAGCGATATGATTAAAGAATTCTTCTTTGCGAGTCATGGTCTCATAATTTTTCATAAAAATAAGTAATCTTAAATTAAACCAAAATAAAAAAACTTTTAAGTTTTATGAAGAAACTAGAAACTCTAAACTATCTTTGCGCACGATGAATAAAGAAATTTTAGAACTTGTAAATAAAGGTGAAATGCTTCCGTTAATGGAAGAGTTTTACACTATTCAAGGAGAAGGCTATCACAAAGGAACTGCTGCTTATTTTGTAAGAATTGGTGGCTGTGATGTTGGTTGTCATTGGTGCGATGTAAAAGAAAGTTGGAATGCTAATTTACATCCTCCAACTGATACGCCCACAATTATTGATAATGCCATAAAATATAGCGACACAGTGGTTGTAACAGGAGGGGAGCCTTTAACTTGGAATATGACTAAGTTAACCGAAGGTTTAAAAGAAAAAGGTGCAAAGGTACATATTGAAACTTCTGGTGCTTACAAACTTACTGGAACATGGGATTGGATTTGTTTATCACCTAAAAAACTAAAATTACCTACCAAAGAAATATATGATAAAGCTCATGAGCTTAAGGTGATTGTCTACAACAAAGACGATTTAAAATTTGCTGAAGAGCAAGCTGCAAAAGTTAATAAAGACTGCATTTTGTATTTACAACCAGAATGGAGTAAACGTGATAAAGTAATACCATTAATTGTGGACTATGTGATGGAAAACCCTAAATGGAAAGTGTCCTTGCAAACGCATAAATATTTAAATATACCTTAATAAAAAAAAGCCTTGATTTCTCAAGGCTTTTTTTTATTAGTTGTTATATAGAGTTTACATCATAGGTACAGATACTCTAACCTTATCCCAGCCCATATGCATTGTTCCATCTTTATCAAATACAATAGAGAATGCTTCTAGTGACTCGTCTACCATTGTTGCTTTAACTTTAATTCTTGCAACGTCATTTGCTTCGTTATAAAAATAACTTCCCCAAACATTAAGGTCTGAGCTTAAAATTAACGTCCATTCTTTTTCGCCCGGAATAGCAGACATTGTGTATGTTCCTGCTTTAATTGCTTGACCACCAAAAGTCACATCTTTGTAAAAAGATATTTCGGCAGCTTCATTAGCACCTAGACGCCATTGTTTTCCGTTAGGAGCAAGTTTTTCTAAAGAACGACCATTTAATTGTGGGCGACCATAAACGATTTTCGCAACTTTATTAGATACTTTATAATCGTTTGGGTGAGAGGCTGCATCCATTGGACTTTTATCTAGTCCAGGAAATTTTTGAGCATTAACATTTGTAGTTAATAACATTACAAATGCGAAAGCAATGCTAGTAATTAATGATGATTTTTTCATGTTTAGTTTTATTTAAAAATTGTTTTAAAAATATTGAATTTATTACTTATAAGTCGAAAGGTTTTGTTAAACTTAACAAAAGGATAATAATTTTTAAATAAAAAAAGCCTCAATATTTTGAGGCTTTTATAACTTATTTATTGAATTCTTAATTTAAAAGTACTGCTACCCTAACAGTTCCCCATCCTAAATGCATATTTCCTTCGTCGTCAAATGCAATAGAAAATGCTTCAAGAGAATCACTACTAGTTGAGGCTTTAGCCATGAATCTAGTAACTTCACCAGATTTTGCATTACCTCCCCAAGTACCAAGAGTAGAGTTAAGAATAACTGTCCATTCTTTCTCTCCTGGAATTGTTGTTAACGTATAAGTTCCTGCTTTTACACTTTTGCCACCAAGTGTCATATCATTTTTAAAAGTGATTTCAGTGCCTTCATTAGCACCAGTACGCCACACTTTTCCATTAGGAGCAAGCTTACTTAACTCTCTACCTTTTAATTGTGGTCTACTGTAAATAATTTTTACAGATTTGTCTTTTGACACGCTAATGTCTAATGGGCTTTTATCTAAGCCTGCAAATTTTTGCGCTTCTACATTAGTTGATAATAACATTATAAATGCGAAAGCAATTGTCGAAATAAATGATGATTTTCTCATGTGTAATTTTATTGATTTTATTTTTTTAAAAATATTGAATACAAAATATAAAAATTGTAAGGTTTTGTTAAACTTTACATTTTACAAGTGTTTCTTGCTTTTTATAACGATTATAGTTACAATATTATATTATTATAGTTATATATGTTTATAATACGTAACCAATAATATGTTATGTGTTTATAATATGATATGTAATTCTCAGATTTGTGCTATAATAATTAAAGAAAAAGATTATGTGCGGTATTGTATGTGCCTTCGATTTAAAAGAAAAATCAGAAATATTAAGGCTTCAAATTCTTGAAATGGCAAAAACTATTCGTCATCGCGGACCAGATTGGAGCGGTGTATATAGTGATGAGAAAGCCATTTTGGCTCATGAGCGTTTAGCAATTGTAGATCCAGCTTCTGGAAAACAACCTTTATTTAGTGAAGACAAGAAATTAGTCTTGGCTGCTAATGGAGAGGTATACAACCATCGTGAGCTTCGTAAGCAATTTCCAGATTATAAATTTCAAACAGAAAGTGATTGTGAAGTTATTTTAGCTTTATATAAAGAAAAAGGATACGATTTCATTGATGAGATGAATGGCATTTTTGGTTTTGCTATTTATGATGTTGAAAAAGATGAATATTTTATAGCTCGAGACCATATGGGAATTATTCCATTATATATTGGTTGGGATAAACAAGGAACGTTTTATGTAGCGTCAGAATTAAAAGCATTAGAATGTGTGTGTACAAAAATTGAATTGTTTCCTCCAGGACATTACATGAGCAGTAAAGATGGCAAATTTGTACAATGGTACAAACGCGACTGGGAAGATTATGATGCAGTAAAAGATAATAAAACCGAAATAGCTGAAGTACGTCAAGCATTAGAAGATGCAGTACATAGGCAATTAATGAGCGATGTGCCTTATGGTGTATTGTTGTCTGGAGGACTAGATTCTTCAATAACATCTGCTATTGCGAAAAAATATGCTGAGCGACGTATAGAGGCAGATGATAAAGAACAAGCTTGGTGGCCGCAACTGCATAGTTTTTCGGTTGGACTTGAAGGTTCACCAGATTTGAAGGCGGCTAGAAAAGTAGCAGACCATATTGGGACCGTTCATCATGAAATAAAGTTTACAATTCAAGAAGGATTAGACGCTATAAAAGATGTGATATATCAATTAGAAACGTATGATATAACAACAATACGTGCAAGTACGCCAATGTATTTAATGGCACGAGTTATTAAATCTATGGGAATAAAAATGGTGTTGTCTGGTGAAGGAGCAGATGAGTTGTTTGGAGGCTATCTCTACTTTCATAAAGCACCAAACGCCAAGGAATTTCACGAAGAAACTGTACGCAAATTAAGTAAGTTACATATGTACGATTGCTTAAGAGCGAACAAAAGTTTAGCTGCTTGGGGAATTGAAGGACGTGTACCATTTTTAGATAAAGAATTTATGGATGTAGCCATGCGTATTAACCCTCAAGATAAAATGATTAATGGTGAACGTATGGAAAAATGGGTGATAAGAAAAGCCTTTGAAGGTATGTTACCAGAATCTGTAGCTTGGAGACAAAAAGAACAGTTTAGCGATGGCGTTGGGTACAGTTGGATTGACACGTTGAAAGAAGTAGTGGATGCTGAAGTCACTGACGAACAATTGGAAAATGCTCATTTTAGATTCCCAATTCAAACACCACAGAATAAGGAAGAGTATTATTACAGAACGATTTTCGAATCACATTTTCCAAGCGATGCAGCTGCGCTAAGTGTGCCACAAGAACCAAGTGTAGCTTGTAGTACCAAAATTGCATTAGAATGGGACGAAGCTTTTAAAAACATGAATGACCCTTCTGGAAGAGCAGTGGCGAAAGTTCATGACGATGCATACTAAAATGACTAATTTGGTTGGTTAATTAGTTATTAGTTAAGGTTGGCAATTTGCCAACCTTTTTTATTTAAAAAATTATTAGAAATTATAAAAATTGATGATTTTACTCTTGAATCACCTATATTTACTGTAAGTGACAGATAGGTGACATTTAAATGACGTGCTAAAAACCAATACTCTGCCGTAGATTTGTGTCATCAAAATAATCAAAATGAAAAGTAAAACATTAAGCGAAAATTTAATCTACCAGCGAAAGCTAAAAGGATATACTCAAGAAGACCTTTCTGATAAAACTACAGTTGGAGTCCGAACCATTCAACGTATAGAAAAAGGTGATGTGCAACCACATTTACAAACTGTAAAATTATTAGCGGTTGGTTTAGAAGTTGAGGTTGATGATTTATTAGTGCTTGATAACCCTAATGAAGAAGTCATACAACGTAAATGGATGTTGTTATTGCATGGTACTCCATTTGTTGGTTTAGTAATTCCATTTGCAAATGTGCTAATTCCACTTTTTATATGGATTAGTAAGGCCGATGATAATAAAATTTATGATGCACATGGTCGTGCTGTGGTCAATTTTCATGGTACCATAAATTTGTTGCTCATCATCTCTTTATTGTTGTTTTTCGTTTTCCCTGGATTTAACTTTTTCCTTTCAGGTGCTATTTTTCTTTATGGAATAATAGTTAGTCTTATGAACATTTCGTCTGCTTTAAATAAGCAAACTTATAATTACCCTTTATCAATTCCTTTTTTAAAGCCGAAGTCGGTTTAAGTTTTTTTAATTTAAATAATTTATAATGTTAGGATTATTAGTAATAATAGTAGTCTCTTGGGTGCTTTTGCGCTTCATTGAGAAAAAAAATATCGAAGCTTTAGGAATTGTTCCAAACCTAAATAGGCTGATTCAATTTGTAATTGGGTTTTTTATTATCGCAGTTATTGTATTAATTAATATTTATATAGAGACCATTATTTTAAAAGTTGAATGGGAATTATATTCCATTGATTACAATACTATTTTTAATGCCTTTGTGTACCATCTTAGGTCTGCTTTAACGGAAGAATTAGTGTTTAGAGGTGCCATTCTTTACATTTTAATTCAAAGAATTGGAGCAATCAAAGCGATATGGCTGTCTGCAATTGTGTTTGGAGTGTACCATTGGTTCTCTTATGGGATAATAGGTGAGAGAATCATTCTATTAGCTTACGTTTTTGTAATAACAGGATTTACAGGATATGTTTGGGCTTATACGTTTCATAAAACTAAATCTATAATGTTGGGTCTTGGATTTCATTTAGGGTATAATTTAATAATGAGTTTCTTTTACGAATCTCAACCTTTTGGCGAATTAATTATGAGCCAAACATCAAAAGTAGGTTTAATAGGTTGGAATGAGTTTTACTATTCAATGTTTAAAGGTTTATTTCCAACTATGACAACTTTAGTTTGCGTAAAGCTCTTGCTTAAAACCAAGTTGTACCCTCAAAAAGAAAACCAATAATTATGAAAATTTTGTTTCAAAAACATCCTAATGCATCCAGATTTGTTTTAGCAATTGTATTGTTTGTGTTTGTACTAGCTATAAGTGTAATTGTAAATAAAGGCGTAGTTAAGCAATATTTTCCTTATACAGCACCATTACTTTTAATAGTAGCTACCTGGATTCTATGTAAAACCGACAAAAAATCACTTTATGCCATTGGAATAAATTTAAATTTAAAGAATTTGTCTTTTTTGCCATTAGGAGTTTTTATTGGTGCCATAGCTTTATTTGGAGCAAAATATGTAAGAGCGCTTTATACAGGAGAAACCATGGAGTTGTCCTCTTCAATTAATTATGCAACTATGGCCTATGCATTCTATTTTATATTACCACAAGTAGCTACCGAAGAACTTTTATTTCGAGGGTATTTATTTAAAAAAACCATTGAAGTTTCTAATGTAATAATTACGAATATTGTCTTTTCAATCTTATTTATGCTCATTCATGTGCTTGATGATAGCGTGTTAAGTAATAAAGGCGCTATTATTATGTTGGTAATTGGGATACCTGTTGGTCATTTACTATTTGCGACAGCTTTGTTAAAATCTAAGACCTTATTCTTTCCAATAGGATTACATTTAGGGAATAATTGGTCGACGAGACATTTAATTACAAACAGTAATTCTGGCGATAGTATTTTGTATATCTCAAATGTAGCAACGTTTGATGCTTGGACATCATTTCTTATAACTATTATACTGTTTAATGGATTTTTTTTATTGGTAACATTAGTGATTTGGAAATGGGATAAAATTTTGACATTATTTAAAAGATAAGATTAGTATTTTTATTGCATGAAACTAAACCTTCAGTCAAAACAATATAGGCTTTTTTTAAAGCATCCATTTACAATTTCTAGATCTACTAGAACTCATCAAGATACTGTAATTTTATCTATTTCCGATGGCGTTACAACAGGTTACGGCGAAGCAATACCCTATCCATATTATAACATTACTTATGAAAAAATTGAGCAATCTGTTGCAAAGTCTAAATCAATAGTAGAAAATGCCTTTGGAATGCTCCCTAACGATCTGTGGAGCTATCTAGAACCAAATCTAAAAGACAATTATTTCACTTTGTGTGCTATTAACTGTGCCTACTGGGATTATTATGCCAAATCTCAAAACAGGACTACAAGAAGTTATTTTTGCGATGAGAATAAGTCTACACCATTAAGCGATTACACCATTGGTATTGATACCATAGATATTATGAAACAGAAAATATTGGACACACCTTGGCCAATCTATAAAATTAAATTAGGAACAGAACATGACGTAGAAATTATTTCAGAACTAAGAAATATCACAGATGCTATCTTTAGAATTGATGCCAATTGTGCTTGGACTGTCGAGGAAACATTGCAAAATGCGATTCAGCTAAAAAACCTTGGAGTAGAGTTTATAGAACAGCCACTAAAAGCAGAAGATTGGGAAAGCATGAAACGCTTGAAAAGAGATTGTGTTTTACCTTTAATAGCAGACGAAAGCTGCCAACGTCTTGAAGATGTCCAAAAATGCGCAGAAGGTTTTCATGGCATTAATATTAAACTCATGAAATGTGGCGGACTTACACCTGCTCTAAAAATGATAGAGAAAGCAGGAGAACTCAATTTAAAAGTTATGGCTGGTTGTATGGCAGAATCTACAGTAGGGATCTCTAACTTAGCTCAAATTGCGTCACTTTTAGATTATATAGACGCCGATGGCGCCATGTTATTGAAAAATGACACAGCGAATGGCATTAAACTAGACTATGGAAAAATTGTGTACCCAGAGATAAAAGGCTCTGGCATAAGCTTACTTTAATTAGACTAAAATTAGCTGAAATTTTGCCTAAAACCCAATAGCGAAAATCAAAAATATTGCCTTAGAGCGACGATTGTCTAATTTTCTTTTATAAGTCAGTCAAAAAATCATCAAAATCAATTTTAAGATACTTTTTAAGCGATTTAAGGCGTTTTTATGTAATTAACAAATGTTAATAATTATGTGATAAATGCGATAAAAACCTTAAAAATGAGGTTTAATAATTGTATATTTGTATGTATTAGAAATGATACAAATTGTATCATTTTTTTTATGAAATAAAACGAAAATTTAACTTATAGATTAATATTAATATGAGTCAAGAAAAAGAAGAGTTTAACAAGCATAATTATTCAGCCGATAGTATTCAAGCATTGGAAGGCATGGAGCACGTGCGTATGCGTCCATCGATGTATATTGGAGATGTTGGCACAAGAGGATTACACCACTTAGTGTATGAGGTTGTAGATAACTCTATTGATGAGGCTTTAGCAGGTCACTGTAACAATATTACAGTAATAATTAACGAAGACAATTCAATCACAACCGAAGACGACGGTCGTGGTATTCCAGTAGATATTCATAAAAAAGAAGGTGTATCTGCTTTGGAGGTTGTAATGACTAAAATTGGAGCTGGAGGAAAATTTGATAAGGATTCTTATAAAGTATCTGGTGGTTTGCACGGTGTTGGTGTAAGCTGTGTAAATGCACTTTCAGAGCATTTAAAAGCAACCGTTTATAGAGATGGAAAAATATATGAGCAAGAATACGAACGTGGTAAAGCCCTATATCCTGTAAAACCAATTGGAGATACAGATAAAAGAGGGACAACAGTAACTTTTAGACCAGACTCTACAATTTTCACTCAAACATTAGAGTACAGTTATGATACACTAGCTAGTCGTTTGCGTGAATTGGCATATTTAAATAAAGGAATCACCGTTCACTTAATTGACAGAAGACATAAAAAAGAAGATGGTTCATTTGAAGGAGAAACATTTCACTCTGAAGAAGGTCTTAAAGAATTTATCAAATTTTTAGATGGAAATAGAGAACCTTTAATGAAAGAGGTTATTGCTTTTGAAGGTGAGAAGAATGGTGTTCCAGTGGAAGTAGCAATGGTTTACAATACATCTTATGCCGAAAATTTACATTCATATGTAAATAATATTAACACACATGAAGGAGGTACGCATTTAACAGGATTCCGTCGTGGATTAACACATACGCTAAAAAAATATGCTGATGAATCTGGGATGTTAGATAAATTGAAGTTTGATATCGCCGGAGATGATTTCCGTGAAGGGTTAACGGCTATTATTTCTGTAAAAGTTCAAGAACCTCAATTTGAAGGGCAAACAAAAACCAAGTTAGGAAACCGTGAAGTTTCTGCATCTGTTAGTCAAGCAGTTTCTGAAATGCTGACAGATTATTTAGAAGAACATCCAGATGATGCTAAAATAATAGTCCAAAAGGTTATTCTCGCAGCACAAGCACGTCATGCAGCACAAAAAGCTAGAGAAATGGTTCAGCGTAAAACTGTAATGAGTATTGGTGGTTTGCCAGGAAAATTAAGTGATTGCTCTGAGCAAGACCCAGCAAAATGCGAAGTGTTCCTAGTTGAGGGAGATTCGGCAGGAGGAACTGCAAAAGCTGGACGTGATAGAAACTTTCAGGCTATTTTACCATTAAGAGGTAAAATATTGAATGTCGAAAAAGCGATGACGCATAAAGTTTTTGAAAATGAAGAAATAAAAAACATATTTACTGCTCTCGGTGTAACCATTGGTACAGAGGAAGATAGTAAGGCGCTAAACTTATCAAAATTAAGATACCATAAAGTAGTGATTATGTGTGATGCCGATATTGATGGTAGTCACATTGCCACCTTAATCTTAACGTTCTTTTTTAGGTATATGAAAGAACTTATTGAAAACGGTCATATATATATTGCAACACCTCCTTTATACTTAGTGAAAAGAGGTGCGAAAAGCAGATATGCATGGAGTGATAAAGAACGTGATGAAATTGTTGCAGAGTTTGGTGATGGCGCAAAGATACAACGATATAAGGGTCTTGGTGAGATGAATGCAATTCAACTTTGGGATACTACTATGAACCCTGAGAATAGAACCATGCGCTTAGTTCAAATAGACAATGGAATTGAAGCAGATCGCATTTTTTCTATGCTAATGGGAGACGATGTGCCACCACGTAGAGAGTTTATTGAGAAAAATGCTATCTATGCTAATATTGATGCATAGTTAAGATACGTGTTAAAAAAAAAAGCATCCAATTTGGATGCTTTTTTTATGTCTAAACTTCTTAGATTAATCGATAAAGTGTTAATTATTAACGATAAATGGTTATTCTTTGAAATCTTTTTTTTATGTTTGCTTAACCAAATTTATTGTAACATGAAAAAGTTAACCTTATTGTTTACGCTATTTATAGCGATGCATACATCACATTCCCAAGAATTAGAAAGTTTATTGTTGGCATCAGAAGATGCTAGTAAATTAACCGAAGGCTATATTAATCCAGTTATGAAAGGATTAATGTATAGTATGAATGGTGGTTGGGCAACAACCGGAAAAGTACATAAAACCTTAGGTTTTGATTTAACCATAAGTGCAAACGCTTCGTATGTACCTGATGCAGATAAATTATTTGCATTCATACCAAGTGATTATAACTATTTAACACTACCAAACGGTGAAACGACTATACCGACTGTAATGAGTGATAATGATTATGAAACGACAGTAGATGTGGAAATTGATAATGGAGATGGAACATATAATGTAGCTAGTTTTGAAATGCCAGGAGGAATTACCAAAGATTTGCCAATAAATGCTGTTCCTGCACCTATGGTACAACTTGGTGTTGGACTGCCTTTTAAAACAGATATTAAACTACGCTATGTGCCAAAGCTTAACTTTGATGATTCAGTTGAAGCTAATCTAATAGGTTTAGGATTGCAACATGACTTAACACAGTATCTTGGTCCAATAGATAAACTTCCTTTAAGTGTTTCTATTCTCGGAGCTTTTACTAATATGGATGTAACTTATAACATTGAAGACGATGATCCATCAGACGAGGTTACAGTCACTAATGGTGAGGCTGCTTTCGAGATGAAAACATGGACAGTCCAAGCTATTGGTTCACTAGATTTTAAAATTATTACGCTTTATGGAAGTGTTGGATATAATGGCGGAAAATCATCAATAAAAATTAATGGAACTTACGATTTAGAATACGATATAGAAGATGGTGGTGGAATAGTTATTGGTACTGCAAGTGACTCAGTAACCGATCCTATTGATTTAAATTTTGAATCTACAGGAGTTAGAGGAACATTAGGAGCAAGATTAAACTTGGCTTTTTTTAAGATTTTTGCAGATTATACCCTACAAGAATATAATACTTTATCAGCAGGTATCGCATTTAGTTTTAGATAATTAAATTAGTTAGTTAAAATGAGAAAGCATCAGATATTTATCTGATGCTTTTTTTATTTACGCCATATTTATTCGTAATTTTGCAGTCTTAAAAAACAACACAATACAAACCTTAAATTAGAAAAAACAAATGAAAGTAACAGTAGTAGGAGCAGGAGCTGTAGGAGCAAGTTGTGCAGAGTATATTGCATTTAAAAATTTTGCTTCAGAAGTCGTTTTATTAGATATTAAAGAAGGGTATGCCGAAGGAAAAGCAATGGATTTAATGCAATGTGCTTCGTTAAATGGATTCGACACAAAAATAACTGGTACAACTGGAGATTACTCAAAAACAGCAAATAGTGATATTTGTGTTATTACTTCTGGTATTCCACGTAAACCAGGAATGACAAGAGAAGAATTAATTGGTATTAACGCTGGTATAGTTAAAGCAGTAGCTTCTAGCTTGATTGAGCATTCTCCAAACACTATTCTTATTGTTGTTAGCAATCCTATGGATACCATGACGTATCTAGCTCATAAAGCAACTGGGTTACCAAAAAATAGAATTATTGGAATGGGAGGCGCATTAGACTCTGCTCGTTTCAAGTATAGACTAGCTGAAGCTTTAGGTGCGCCTATTAGTGATGTAGATGGCATGGTAATTGGAGGTCATAGTGATAAAGGAATGGTTCCGTTAACAAGTCATGCAACAAGAAACAGTATAAAAGTTACTGAATTTTTAACAGCTGAACGTTTAGATCAGGTAAAAGAAGATACTAAGGTTGGAGGAGCAACATTGACTAAGTTATTAGGAACTTCAGCTTGGTATGCACCAGGAGCGGCAGTTTCTGGTTTAGTGCAAGCAATAGCATGTGATCAACAAAAAATGTTTCCATGTTCAACATTGTTAGAAGGTGAATATGGTTTAAACGATTTATGTATTGGTGTTCCAGTAATCTTAGGAAAAAATGGCATCGAAAAAATCGTTGAAATAAAATTAAGCGATGCAGAAAAAGCGCACATGCAAGAAAGTGCTGAAGGCGTTAAAAAAACTAACGGTTTGTTAGAATTATAAATTTATAAACAAAAAACATGAAAAAATTATTAGTATTAGTTGTTGCTTTAACATTGAGTTTTGTAGGGTACTCTCAAAATAAAATAAATGAAGGTAAATTAATAGTTACTCAAAAAATGTCAAGCGATAATGAGCAAGCAAATGCTCAAATTGCATCTATGGGTAACACAGTTACTACAACTTATTTTAAGGGTAAAAAATCTAGAACTGAAGCTTCTAGCCCAATGACAGGTGATATGATTGTAATAGCTGATGGAGCAACCAATCAAATGATTACTTATATGAATAACCCAATGCTTGGAAAAAAATATGTAAAAGGCTCTATGGACGATTCTCAAGTAGATTCTAGTAAGGTTACAGTAAAGAAGGGAGATAAGACCAAAACCATCTTGGGTTATGAATGTCAACAATATTTTTTAACGGCTGAAGTACAAGGACAAACTATGGAAATGGAATTGTATACTACTGAAGCAATTAATGCTTACTCACAACAAACAACTGCATTAGGTGCTGATATTGGAGGCTTTCCATTATATTCAACAATCAATGTGTCACAAATGGGAATGAATATAACAATTACAAGTGAAGTAACAGAAATTAATGAAGAATCTGTTTCTGACGACAAGTTTAGCATGACCATACTTGAAGGTTATGAAGAAATGGCACAGCCAGAAATTAAAAACTAAAAGAGATTTAGAACTCTATAAATAAAAAAAACCAGCCAATCGGCTGGTTTTTTTATTTGATTATTTAAGTCTTTAAGATAATCCTGAAATCACACCATCCTTATCAATAGACATGCCTTCCGACGCTGGAACAGCAGGAAGTCCAGGCATTCGCATCATTTTTCCTAAAATAGGAATAATAAATTGAGCGCCAGCTGCAATTTCAATTTCACGAACGGTTACTTTAAAACCAGTTGGTCTCCCAATAAGTTTATCGTCATCCGAGAATGATTTTTGTGTTTTTGCCATACATATAGCAAAATCATTAAAACCAAGGCTGTTAATTCGCCTTAGATTTAATTCTGCTTTTTTATCATAAATCACACCATCGGCACCATAAATTTCTCTAGCAATAGTTTCAATTTTTTCTTTAACTGGGCTTTTCCAATCATAAAGTGGCTTGTATTGAGTTGCCTTGTTTTCAACTACATTAACAACTGCATTTGCTAGGTCTTTTGTGCCTTCGCCTCCTTTTGCCCAACCTTCCGATAAAACAGCTTGAACACCTAAGTTTTCACAAGCAGTTTTTATAAAATTAATTTCTTCTTCAGAATCAGAAACAAACGCATTGATAGCTACAACAGGCTCAATATTGTATTTTCTAATGTTTTCAATATGCTTTTCTAGGTTTTTAAATCCATCTTTTACAGCATCTAAATTAGGTGTATTGTAATCTTCTTTTTGAACAGCTCCATGATGACGTAATGCTCTAACAGTAGCAACTAATACCACACATTTTGGATTCAATCCAGCATAAGCCGATTTAATATTCAAGAATTTTTCAGCACCTAAATCTGCACCAAAACCAGCTTCGGTAACTACATAGTTTGATAAAGATAATCCCATTTTTGTAGCGATAATGGTGTTTGTTCCTTGAGCAATATTTGCAAAAGGACCACCATGTATAATAGCAGGATTTTCTTCTAAGGTTTGTACTAAGTTAGGTTTAACAGCATCTTTTAATAAAATAGCCATTGCATCTTCAGCCTTCAAATCTCTTGCGAAAATGGGTTTCCTATCAAAAGTGAAACCTATAAATATGTCACCAAGACGTTTCTTCAAATCTTCAAAATCTGTCGCCATACATAAAATTGCCATTACTTCGGAAGCTGGAGTAATATTAAAACCATCTTCACGAGGAACACCGTTAGCTGTACCACCAAGGCCAATGGTTATTTGGCGTAATGCACGATCGTTCATATCGATAACGCGTTTCCATAAAATAGTACGAGGGTCGATATTTAAGTTTCGCGTTTTACTTTGTATGTTATTATCAATTAATGCCGATAATAAATTATTCGCTTTTTCAACAGCATTAAAGTCTCCAGTAAAGTGTAGGTTAATATCTTCCATTGGCACTACTTGTGAGTAGCCACCACCAGCAGCTCCACCTTTAATTCCAAAAACGGGACCAAGTGAAGGTTCACGCAAAACTACTGTCGCTTGCTTTCCTACTTTATTAAGTCCTTCGGTTAGTCCAATAGAAACTGTTGTTTTTCCTTCTCCAGCAGGAGTTGGTGTAATTGCTGTTACAAGTACTAAATTATTATCCTTTATCTTGTTTTCGTCAATAAGATTTAAGGGTAGTTTAGCTTTGTATTTACCATATAATTCTAAATCATCTTCAGAAATATGTAATTTTTTCGCAATGTTTTTAATGTGGGTAATGTCGTTTGCTTGAGCGATTTCAATATCTGTTAAATGCGCCATAGGTTGTTGGTTTAATTTTTAAGAGGTTCAATGTAATTAATTTATAGCTAATAATCATTAGTAAGCTCAGATTTTACTGGGTAAAAACTAAGTGACCATAAAAATAGTTAAAATGATAAATAATTTCGGTTAGATTAATAGAATTTTAATTTCGTCGAACATATATTTCTTTCCGTCGGTAACATTCTATTTTTTTGTATAAATATGTCAATTCTATTGCCAAATCTTTAGGTAAATCATATATTTGCTCGTTTTTAAAATAAGAATAGATTAAATTAATATATAATGCAGAATAAAGGATTAGTAAAGTTGTTTGCACTGTTATTTGGATTGGTAAGTATTTACCAGTTGTCTTTTACATTTAAAGCAAATCAAATTGAAAGCAATGCAAAGGAAGCAGCAATAGCTAAAATTGCTGAGACAGAGATAGATTATGTTGATAAGCGAAGTGCAGAAGAAGCTCGTTATTTAGATTCTCTTTTGACATATAAAGTTGCAACAGACAAAGTTGATGCTAATGGTCAAATTTTAAGCGAGAATATTAAAGTATTTAATATTGGTATTGCAGATTATGACTATACCGAGGTTAAAGAGAAATCTATGAATCTTGGTCTTGACCTTAAAGGAGGTATTAGTGTTATTCTTCAAATTCAAGTTGATGATATCTTAAAAGGATTAGCAAATAATAGTAATGACCCTGTTTTCAATAAGGCTTTAGCTGATGCTGAAGAGTTACAAAAAGATAGCCAGAACACATATTTAGAAGATTTCTTCGTAGCATTTGATGCTATTAAAGGTGATACAAAATTAGCATCTCCTGATATTTTTGCTAATCGTGATTTAAGTGACGAAATCACTTTTAACATGACTGATGATGAGGTGAAGCCAATTTTAAGAACTAAGGTTGATGAATCAATCGTTTCTGCATTTGAAGTATTACGTAAGCGTATTGACCAATTTGGAGTTACTCAACCAAACATTCAGCGTTTAGGAAATTCTGGTCGTATATTGGTAGAATTACCTGGTGTTAAAGATAAAGAACGTGCTACAGAGTTAATAACTACAACAGCGCAATTAGAATTTTGGGATGTTTATAAAGCCGAAGAATTAGGAGCTTTTTTAAATCAGGCTAATGAAGTTTTAAAAGGATTGGTTGATACAAAACCTGAAGTTGATGAAACTGAACCACAAGATGAACAAGATAGCACAATTGACGATTTACTAGGTGACACTTCAACTGACTCTACTGATGTGGCTACTTTAGGGCCACTATTTGATTTGATTAGAGTACCTGGGCAAACAGGACAACCTATGTTGGCTATGTTTGAATCAAAAGACAAAGAAACAGTCTTGGGTTATTTAAACAGACCTGAGATAAGAAGTTTATTGCCAGCAGAACAACGTTATGCTGAATTTGTTTGGGGAAAACAAACAAAAGATAATCCACTTGTTGAGCTTTACGCGTTAAAAGGAAATAGAGAAAACACACCAGAATTAAGTGGAGGAGTTGTAGTTGATGCACGTAATCAATTTGGACCTACTGGAGAATCAGAAGTATCTATGCAGATGAATGCTAGAGGAGCTAAAATTTGGGAGGAAATGACAGGAAGAGCCTATGCACAACAAAGTCAAATAGCCATTGTTTTAGATGATATTGTATATTCTGCACCAGGAGTTACAACTGGGCCTATAGCTGGAGGAAATTCATCTATCTCTGGTAACTTCACACTAAACGAAGCAATAGATTTAGCAAACGTATTAAGAGCAGGTAAATTACCAGCTTCTGCTGAGATTGTACAAGCAGAAGTAGTTGGGCCATCATTAGGTCAAGAAGCTATTGATAGTGGAATGAAGTCTTTTATGATTGCACTATCATTAGTATTAGTATGGATGATTTTTTACTATGGTAAATCAGGTATATTCTCAGATATTGCCTTATTATTAAATATTGTATTAATCTTTGGTATTTTAGCAGGTTTAGGAGCTGTATTAACACTTCCAGGAATCGCAGGTATTGTATTAACAATTGGTATCGCGGTAGATGCAAACGTACTTATTTATGAACGTGTCCGTGAAGAGATAGCTAAAGGTAAAGGTCAAAAAGAGGCAATTAAAGATGGATTTAGCAATGCATTGTCTTCTATTTTAGATGCCAACATTACTACAGGCTTAACAGCCTTAATCTTATTTATATTTGGTACAGGCCCAATTAAAGGGTTTGCAACTACGTTATTAATAGGTATTGTAACGTCGTTATTTACTGCTATATTTATTACAAGATTGCTTATAGATTGGTATGTAAATAGAGGAGGGAAACTAGATTTCTCTACGTCACTCACTAAAGGGTTATTCAGAAATATTAATGTTGGATGGTTAAAAAAGCGCAAGATTGCTTATGCTTTTTCAGCAGTTATCATACTTGGAGGTTTAGCCTCATTATTTACTACAGGATTAGATGAAGGTATTGATTTTGTTGGTGGAAGAACATATACCGTTCGTTTTGCACAAGATGTAAATGTTGAAGAAGTGAAGGGAGCTGTAGTAGCTACTTTTGGTAGTGCTGAGGTTAAAACTATTGGTAGTGCTAATCAATTAAAGATATCTACTAAATACAAAATTAATGAAAACTCAACAGAGGTAGATGAAGAAGTTCAAAGTAAGCTTTACCAATCGTTAGGAACATTCTTACCTAGCGGATTAAGTTATGACGAATTTAATGATAGTGATAATACTGTTGGTGTCATGTATTCTGGCAAAGTAAGCCCAACAATTGCCGATGATATTAAAAAATCATCTATTTGGGCAATTTTAGGATCGTTAATAGTAGTATTCTTGTATATCTTATTACGATTCAAAAAATGGCAATTCTCATTAGGTGCTGTTGCTGCGGTTTTCCATGATGTATTAATTGTATTGGGTGTATTCTCTATTACATGGAGGTTTATGCCATTTAGCATGGAAATTGACCAAGCATTTATAGCAGCAATCTTAACAGTAATTGGTTACTCACTTAATGATACGGTGGTAGTGTTTGATAGAATTAGAGAATTCTTAAATGAACATACAAGTTGGGAATTTGATAAAACAGTGAATACTGCTTTAAACAGTACATTAAGTAGAACATTAAATACCTCTTTAACAACCTTGGTGGTGTTATTGGCGATGTTTATTTTTGGAGCTGATTCACTTAGAGGATTATTATTCGCCTTAATTGTTGGTGTAATTGTAGGTACTTATTCATCGGTGTTTATTGCAACGCCAGTAATGAGAGATACAATAAATAAATTGGATAAAAAGAAGAAGTAGGTTCTTCAAGTTATATAATAAAAAAAGCCTTTCTTTTTAGAAAGGCTTTTTTTATTATTAGTTGCATCCTTTTTTAAAATATGCAATGAGTTTAATTAGACTTTGTAAAGCTCATTTTATCACCAACCTCAATCTTTAATTGCTGAGATAAACCTCCATTTATTTCAAGTACGTATTGCGCAGGAGAACCAGACGGTAAAGAAGCTTCGTCTAATGGTTTTGCGTTTTCTTGAATGCTTACAATGGAATTGTTATTGTCTAAATAGATAATATCTAATGGTATAAGCGTGTTTTTCATGTAAAAAGATCGAAGTTGCATATCGGGAAAAATAAAAAGCATCGCATTAGTATCTTTCATTGATTTACGATCCATTAAACCAGTTTGCGTCTCGTACTCATTATCGGCAATTTCGATATCAAATTTTGCAATAAGTGAATCGGTTTCTGCTTTAAATAAACTTAATTCACCTTCTTTTTTAAAAGTAATTTCTGTAAGTTTTATAACCTTTTTCTCTTCTTTGCAAGATGAACTCAGCAAAACTAACAATGAGCTTATAGCTAATAGAATTAATGATTTTGTAAAGTTATTAAGTTTCATTGCTAAACTGATTTAGGCTTGTAGAAGAACATAAAGTATATTCCAATAAGCACAAATGGAATACTTAGTACTTGTCCAGTATTTAAGGTAAATAGCCAATCTTCTCTTCCATCAACTTGTGCAATTTTAAAGTTTTCTACAATTAATCGAACTACCATAAGTAGCACTAAAAACAATCCAAATAAAAATCCCGATTGCTCACTTTTCTTGGATTTCCAGTATAAAAACCAAAGAATCAAAAACACAAACACATACCCAAATGCTTCATAGAGTTGTCCTGGATGTCTCGGGATATTGTCAAAATCCTTAAAAATAATTGCCCAAGGAAGCGATTCATCTGCTGGTTTACCAATCATCTCAGAATTAAAAAAGTTTCCTATTCTAACAAAAATTGCGCCTAGTGCTACGGGAACTACCACACGGTCTAAAATCCAAATAACAGACTTTTTAAGTACTTTTTTATTGTATAAATACATGGATATAATCATACCAATAGCAGCACCATGACTTGCTAGCCCACGGAATCCTGTAAACTCAAATCCACCTGTAAACTTAAATGGTAAAAAGATACTCAAAGGATCTTCGAGTATAAGTTCTGATTGATAAAATACGACATGACCAACTCGAGCACCAATCATAATCCCTAATACAGAATAAATAAATAGAGAATCTAATTTATCTTCGGTTTGATTTTCATGTTTGTATATTTTTTTCATGATGTACCAACCTATAATAAAGGCTGCCATCCACATCATGCTGTAATAATGAATGGTAAACCCAAAAATCTCTAACCCTTCTGAGGTTGGATCCCAGACAATTTGTAAAGCGTGCATATTTAATCAAAGTTTGATACGTAAATATATATAAATCAATCGGATTATTTAACGCTTAATAAATGGAGATATTATTTTTTATCAACTTTCTCAGGAACATGGTCATAACCACTTCCTCCCAAAGACGACGGAGCGAAAAAGAAAATGTACGGTGTACATTTTGGCGAACGTGTGAGTTGGCATGAGGGCAATTTTTAGTTGTCATCCTTTTCTGGAACAGGGTCGTAACCGCTGCCTCCCCAAGGATGACAACTAAAAATACGTTTCAAAGCCAATTTACCTCCATATATCAATCCATGTTTTTTTAAGGCCTCAACGGTGTAATGTGAGCATGTAGGTTGATATCTACAAGTAGCAGGAGTTAATGGAGATATTACTGTTTGATATATCCTTACTAAAAAAACGAAAGGTGCAATGAGTATTTTTTTAAGCATGATTAGTTAGTCGAAAACGTCGTTCCGTCTTTACCGTCTTTAAGTTGAATTCCAATCTCTGCTAATTCATCCCTAATCTTGTCTGATAAAGCAAAATCTTTATTGATTCTAGCTTCAGCTCTCATTTTAATAAGTAATTCAACGGTTTCAGATAATTTGTTTGATCCATTAGCATTGTTTTCTGAAACGTTTTGTAATCCAAGAATATCAAGCACAAAAACATCTAAAGTAGTTTTTAAGGTGTTAAAATCTTCCTTAGATATTGTTGCTTTTCCATCTTTAATTTGATTGATAAACTTGACAGCACTAAACAATTCAGCAATTAAAATGGGTGTGTTAAAATCATCATTCATCGCATCATAACAACTTTGTTTCCATGTTGTCAAGTCAAAGTTTGAAGTGTTATTTGAAACTTCAAGTTTTGGAAGCGAGTTCATGGCTTCAATAAGCTTTTTAAAAGCTTTTTCGGCAGCCAAAAGCCCATCATCGGTTAAATCAAGAATACTCCTGTAAGAGGATTGCATCATAAAAAAACGAATCACACTTGGACTGTATGCTTTACTTAAAATATCGTTATTTCCAGAAAGTAATTCATCTGGATTAATAGAGTTTCCTGTACTTTTAGACATTTTTTGTCCGTTCATTTTTAGCATATTAGCATGCATCCAAACGTTTACGGGACTTTGGTTATTACAAGCTTCAGCTTGAGCAATTTCACATTCGTGATGTGGAAATTTCAAATCCATACCACCTCCATGAATATCAAATTGTTCGCCTAAATATTTAGTGCTCATGGCAGTACATTCAAGATGCCAACCAGGGAAACCATCGCTCCAAGGTGAAGGCCAACGCATAATGTGTTGTGGTTCTGCTTTTTTCCAAAGTGCAAAATCTTGAGGGTTCTTCTTATCAGATTGTCCATCTAATGCTCTACTATTGTGTACTAAATCTTCAAGGTTACGACCGCTTAATTTTCCGTAGTTATGGTTCTCATTAAATTTATGTACATCGAAATATACAGAACCATTGATTTGGTAAGCAAAACCTTTGTCAAGAATTTCTTTTATAATTTCAATTTGCTCAATAATATGTCCTGTAGCGGTTGGTTCAATACTAGGAGGTAGGAAATTAAACTTATTAAGTATGTTGTGGAAATCAACAGTGTACAGTTGTACTACTTCCATTGGTTCAATTTGCTCTAAACGTGCTTTTTTTGCAATTTTATCTTCTCCATCATCAGCATCATCAGTAAGGTGACCTGCATCTGTAATATTTCGCACATAGCGAACTTTAAATCCTAAATGCTTTAAATAACGGAATATCATATCAAACGACATGAATGTACGAACATTACCTAAATGTACATTGCTGTATACGGTAGGTCCGCAAACATACATTCCTACATATCCTTCGTTTATAGGTTTAAAAACTTCTTTTTGACTCGTAAGCGAATTATATATTTTTAATTCTTGTTCTTTATAAAGTTGCATGCCGATTAAATAGATTTTGGTTGATTTTGAGCACTTTAAAACTGCGTATCTAATTTAATATAATCTAAGAATTCTCTTCTAGTTTTTTTGCTTTTAAATTTCCCGCCAAATTCACTGGTTACTGTACTACTTTCAGTATCTCTAATGCCTCTAGAATTTACGCATAAGTGTTTAGCGTCTATAACACAAGCGACATCTTTGGTATTTAAGACTTTTTGTAGTTCTTCCACTATTTGTATGGTTAAACGTTCTTGTACCTGAGGTCTTTTTGAAAAATAATCTACAATTCGATTCATTTTAGATAGGCCTACAACGGTACCATTAGAAATGTAGGCAACATGTGCTTTTCCTACAATTGGTAGTAAATGATGCTCGCAAGTTGAGTAAACAGTAATGTTCTTTTCAACAAGCATTTCACCGTATTTATATTTATTTTCAAAAGTGGATGCGCTAGGTTTATTCTCAGGGTCTAAGCCACCAAAAATTTCTTTAACAAACATTTTTGCAACACGATTTGGCGTTCCTTGTAAGCTATCGTCTGTAAGATCTAGACCAAGGGTTTCCATAATGTGTCTAACATCATCTTTAATGATATCAATTTTTTCTTCTTTTGTCAATTTAAAAGCATCAGCTCTTAATGGTGTTTCTGAAGAGGTTCCAACATGATTTTCTCCTAAAGAATCAAAATCTTCAATTTCTCTTTCTATTTTCATATATACTGTTATCTATAACTAATTAAACAGGGCACAAAGGTAAGCATTTCCTAAATTTTAACTATTGAATTAACAAAGTATTAATTTTGAACGATATATGTAATAATTTCAACGGTTATAACGTTTTATTTATCAAATATTGCTTACTTTTTACCGCTATTACAATTGACGAAAAAATGCGTAAAACATTACTTTTTATTAGTATTATATTTTTATCATGCAATGTAGGAACAGCTAATGCACAATCTGTTTCTAACGGTTATGGTTCAAAAACGATAGTTTTTAACCCTAATGTAAAAGCCCCATTAAATGGAGCAGAGAAAGGAATGCTAACAGAAGTTTATGGAGAAACGCTCCAAAAAAATGTATTAGACAATCCAGAACGCTTAAGGAGTATAAAGAATATTCTTAGAAATAGAGTAGAAATACTTAAAATGTCACACTACCCTAAAGATTATAAATTACTATCTCAAATACCTTTGTTTAATAAATACAATTCATCATTAAAGAGAGAAGTATTTAGTAAGTCAACATTTAATTCATTAAAATATAATTTCGACTTTTATGCGAAACAAACACAAGTGTTTAGAGTAGATAATACGAACTATTATATAGTAATTAAGTCCCAACACCAAAATTAAGCCTCACTCATGATGAAAAAGTTGCTTTTTCTACTTTCTTTTTTTTGTTCGTTATCAATGTTTGCACAAATGATATACATGACAGATGGAACTAGAAGTAATACCTGTTCAGGAACATTTTATGATTCGGGAGGTGTTGGTAATTATAGAAATAACGAAACAATCACACATACTTTATGTCCAAATATTCTAGGAAGTCAAATTCAATTAGATTTTACTTCTTTTGACTTAGAGGCGAACGCTGATTTTATTACTATTTATAATGGACCAGACACAACCTATGATGTTATAGGCACTTTTAGCGCAACTAGTCCAGGATTGGTTACCGCTGCTTTAGCATCGGCACAACCTAACCCACTTGGATGCCTCACAATTGCTCAAAGTACTGATAGTGTTAATACATTTTCAGGCTGGGAAGCGACCATATCTTGTTTTCAACCTTGCCAAAATATTGTAGCAAGTTTAGACTCTACGCTACCAGCTGCTGATCCAGATGGCATTGTAAGAATATGCCAAGGAGACCAAATTACATTCAATGGTAGTGGTGCTTTTTCGGTAAGTGGAGTTGGTGCTTCTTACGAATTATTTATGGGAGATGGGACATCGCTCACAGGAGCTTTAATAAATGACACGTTTTCTGCTGATTATACTTTTAACAATGAAGGTATTTATGAAGTGAGCCTTGAGATAACTGATGCAAATTCACAAAAATGTACAAGCACAAACAAAGAATCTATTTTTATATATGTGTCCTCTACACCAGATTTTACTGGAACAGAAGCTGATGATGGTTCTTTATGTTTAGGCGAATCTACAACTATAGAAGGCGTAGTGACTCCAGTTACTCAAATTGCAAACTGTGCTAATGGAGGTGAAGAAACTGCTCTTGGAGATGTTCAGGGAGTGACTTTTACTTCAACGTTAGATTTAGACTGTTTTCAGTCGCAAAACTTAACCAATATTGCTCAATTGGAGAGTATATGTATAGTTATGGAGCATACTTATATTGGTGATTTAGAGATTACAGCCATAAGTCCAAATGGACAAAGAGTAACTCTACATAATAGAACAGGAACTTCGTTACAACTTGGAAACCCCATTGTAACAGACGGTACAGGGTCAGGGCAAGGTTGGGAATATTGTTTCTCAATGTCAGCTACTAACTTATTGCCAGATGGCAACTTAGTTCAATCTGGAACACCAACAACAAGTCTTACGGTCGAGGCTGGAACATATTTGCCTGTAGGAAATTTTAATAATTTTGTTGGAACGCCAATAGATGGTCAATGGACTTTAGAAATTATTGATTATTTAGCACAAGATGATGGTACTATTTTTAGCTGGTCATTAAATTTTGATGAGTCGTTATTTGCTTCTAATTACACATTTACACCAACTTACCCTACCCAAGGTTGGGATGCCGATTTATCAATTACAAATACTGTTGGAAATACTATAACGGTACAACCTACAACATCTGGAACACATTGTTATACTTATAGAGTGATTGATGATTTTGGTTGCGAATATACAGAACAAGTATGTGTTGAAGTATTACCTGAAGTAATCCCATTATTGCCAACTCCAATTGATTTATGTGATGACACCACTAATGACGGATTTACAGTTTTTGACCTCACTGTAAAAGATGCAGAAATTATAGGAGGAAACCCCAATTGGTCTGTACAGTATTTTGAAACAAATGTTGATGCCACAAGTAATTTAAATCCAATAAACTTAGTAACAACTTATACAAACACATTAGCTAATTCACAAACAATTTATGTACGTGTTACTGATAGTGTTACAGGCTGTTTTGGTTTTACAACTCTAGATTTAAATGTGCTGCCAAATCCAGTATCATTGGACAATGCGCCAGATATCGAACTGTGTGACTATAATAATACAGGAGATAATCAAGAAATATTTGACTTAACTCTTAACGAGGCTTATATTCTAAACGGAGAAGTTGGAGTCACTGCGACCTATTACGAAACTAATACAGACGCTCTAAATGCAGTTAATGCCATTGGAACGCCTACAACGTATGTAAATACATCATCACAGCAAACTATTTATGTGAGAGTCACCAACGATGTCACGTCATGCTTTGTCGTCGTTGATTTTGATATTCTTGTTAATGAGTTACCAAATGCTACCACTGTGACCGATTATTTTATATGTGAAGTTAATGCAGATGGCGTTGCTCAGTTTAATTTAGAATCTAAAACAACGGAAATTTTAAATGGACAAAATCCAACAGATTTTGCAGTAACATATCATATTTCACCAGCTGATGCTAATACAGGAGCAAACCCGTTGGTAAGTCCTTATACTAATATTTCTAACCCTCAAACCATTTATGTAAACATTAGAAATATTAATACAAATTGTGATGATACCTCAATGAGTTTTAATATTGAAGAACTTAATACACCTTCGGCAAATGCAGATTTAGTTCCTATTGAATATACATTATGTGATAATTTTAATGCCAATGATGGGGTAGCTCAATTTGATTTAACTACCCAAGATGCTTTTGTGTTGGATGGACAAGATCCAATGGTTAATATAGTTAGCTATTATGTATCGCAAGCAGATGCTGATGTTGGAATTAATGCATTAACATCGCCTTATGAAAACACGTCTAATCCACAAATTATCTATGCACGAGTTGATGATATTTCTGCGATAAATACGGCGTGTTATGCTACTACCGAGTTGGCTTTAAATGTAAACTTATTACCGGTTTTTGCCCTAGATGATAACTATGTAATTTGTGTAAATACTAATGGTACTGAAATTATTGGACCTCCATTAATAGATACTGGGTTGTCTGTCTTAGATTATACATTTGAATGGCGTCTAGATAATACAGTAATCACAGGAGCAACAAATTCAAGTTATTTAGCTACACAATCTGGCGACTATAGTGTAACAGTAACGAATAACATAACTAATTGCCAGCGAGTAGAGAATACTACAGTTAGTGAAAGTGCTCCTCCTGTGATAACTGCAACTGTAACATCTTCAGTCTTTGCTAATAATCATATTATTGAAGTTGAAGCTTTAGGAGGCGGAGATTACGAATTTAGCTTGAACAATGGTCCTTGGCAAGATAGCAACATATTCGAAAATGTGTCTTTAGGTGAGCATATAGTAATAGTTAGAGATAAAAAAGGCTGTGGTTTAGCTAGTACATCGGTTACTGTTATTGATTATCCAAAGTTTTTTACGCCTAATGGCGATGGCTATAACGATACATGGAATATTGCAGGTATAAATGCGCAGCCAAATGCACAAATATTTATTTTTGATAGATATGGCAAGTTATTAAAGCAATTAAGTCCAACAGGAGATGGTTGGAATGGTACATTTAATGGGTACAATCTCCCTTCATCAGATTATTGGTTTACAGTAAAATATATTGAGCCAAATACTGGCGATAAGAAAGAATATAGTGCGCATTTTGCTTTAAAACGATAAAAAGAACTATTCCTTAAAAATTTTCTTATTTTCGAGACTTCAATTTTTTTATTGAGTGTTTATGAATAAGATAAAACATCTTATACTCCTTATTTTTTTAATAAGTGTTTCCGAAGTTTTCGCACAAGAACCTAACGATTGTGGGAATGCAACTGTAATCTGTGGCAGCATTAATTTTACCTACACACCAACTGGTCCAGGAAATGATGATTTTGCAACAAACCCCAATCCTCCTTGTTTACCAACTGGGAATGTTGAGAGCCAAAGTGTGTGGTTGGAAATAACTATAGATAATCCAGGACTTTTAGAATTTGTAATAAAACCTAACAATGGTTTTGATGATTACGATTGGGCTATTTATGGGCCAAATGCAAATTGTAACACCTTAATTAATCCAGTACGTTGTTCTTCAACTCAGTTTTTAGGAGATGGCTCAACTGGTTTAGGAAATGGAACAACCGATACGTCTGAGGGTCCAGGCACAGGTGATGGATTTTTAGCACCATTACCAGTTAATAATGGCGAGCGTTATTTACTTTTTATTAATAATTGGTCTAGTACGTCTTCTGGTTTTGATTTGGAGTTTAGTGGTACAGCAACATTTAACGAACCACCAACAATCGATGTGCCAACAGGTACAGCTTTAGATATCGAACAATGTGATACCGATGGCGTAGATGATGGAATTTCGGAGTTTGATTTAACGGTTAATACACCAATTATCATTGGCACCCAAACAGGAGTGGATGTGAAATATTATATCACAGATAGTGACGCTCAAATAGATATTAATGCTATCCCAAATCCTGCCAATTATAATAATATTACAAGTCCGCAAACTATTTATGCTAGAATCACAGACACAGCTTCAGGTTGTTTTGAAACCACTGAGTTTGATCTTGTAGTACTTGGCGCTTTAAATATTGGTACACCAAATAACCTTTTTATTTGTGATGTTAATAATGATGGCTTTGCTCAATTTGATTTAACACAGAATGATATAGATATTCAAAATGGCGAGTTAAATACTGTAGTGACTTATCATCCAACTGAGAATGATGCTAATTTAGCCACTAATAACCTACCTGGTCTTTATACAAATACTACTGCTTATACTCAAGAAACGATATGGGCAAGATTAGAAAACACAGTTACGGGTTGCTTCAATGTGATGTCATTTACTATTGACGTTTTCGATACACCAATTGTAAACCCAATTCCAGACCAATTAATTTGTGATGATAACAATGATGGTTTTTGGAGTTTCGATTTTTTAGCTTTAAACGCAACAGTTTTAGGAAGTCAATTGCCTACAGGTTTTTCGATGACTTATCATGTGTCTCAAGCCGATGCCGACGCTAACTCTAATTCAATTACAAGTCCTTATACTAATCAAATTGCTTATCAAGACGAAACTATTTTTGTTAGAATAGAAAACAATTTAAATACTAATTGCTATGAGACTGAGAGTTTTATTATTGATGTATTCAATAGCCCAACAGCAGCAGCTACTAATTTTGAGTTGTGTGATAATCTTGATGATGGTAATGATACTAATGACATTGTAACGTTTGATTTGTCATTGAAAGAAGCTGGGATTTACGGAACTCAATCTGTTACAGAATTTGAAATAAAATTTTATTATAGTCAAGTAGCAGCGGATGCAGCTATTGCTGGAACAGAAATCACTGCTCCAATTCAAAACACGAGCAATCCGCAAACAATTTTTGCAAGAATAGAAAATAGAGGCAACACAAATTGTTATGAAACCACAAGTTTCGATTTAATAGTGAATCCGTTGCCAGTAGTTTCTCCAATAGTTATTTTAACGCAGTGTGATGATGATGCTGATGGATTTACACCATTCAATTTAACAGAAGCTAACGTTTTAATATCTAATGATTCAGCTAACGAAGTATTTACGTATTATCTAACACAAGCTGAAGCTGATAATGGTTTGCCTGCTGATCAGATTCCTAATTTCATTAATTACACCAATCCAACAGCCTTAAATAGTTCGGTGTATGCAAGAGTTGTAACAGTTAATGGTTGTTATAGAACAGCTAGAATAGATTTGGTAGTTGGCGCCACACAAATTCCGCCAGCATTTAATCTCACTTATTTTGTGTGTGATGATAAACTAGTAGATAGCGATAATACGAACGGTATTGCATCTTTTGATTTTAGTGATGCCACAGCACAAATAGAAGCATTATTTCCAGTTGGTCAAAACTTAACAATCACCTATTACACTAACGAAGTTGACGCTTTAGCCGAAACGAATCCAATTTTAGATATTAGTAACCATAGAAATGAAACATCAGCATTCACTCAACAAATTTATGTTCGTGTCGATAACGATAATATCAATGCTTGTTTGGGATTAGGGCAGCATATTACTTTAAATGTAGACCCAGTACCTGACAATAATGTTATTGCTAATTATGAATTGTGTAGCGATAACGACCAAGCAGTTTTTGATTTAACAACCAAAGATTCTGAAGTAATTGGAACACAAACAACACCCATTTTAGTCAGTTATCACTTAAGCGAACAGGATGCTATTAATAATATTCCAATTACGAATACCAATAATTATACTAATATCACAAATCCTCAAACTATTTATGTAAGAGCCCAATTTGATGATAATGCAAATGGTGTTGGTGATGCAGGAGAATGTTACAGCACAACAGACATGAGTTTTCAGTTAGTTGTAAATCATAATCCGGATATATTTTTACCTGACAATATTAGAATTTGTAGTGACCAAGTAATAACTGATTATGATTTAACCGTTAGAGAAAACCAAATTACGGGTGGTGATAATTCTATTACCTTAACATATTACGAAACACAATTAGATTTAGATAATAACAACCCTATTACAAATCCTAATGCCTATACCAATTCTCTGTTAAATAGAAATATTTTGGTGTTGGCTACAGGTACAAATTTGTGTACATCTACTACAACTTTATCGTTACAAACAATTCTTTATGATAATATTAATCAGAACCCAACTCCTATAGAAGAATGCGAAACAGATAATAATGGGTTTGACTATTTTGATATTACAAGAAGAGAAGTAGAAATTTTAAATGGTCTAAATACAATAGATTTTAGTTTTACTTATTATGAGTTGGAAGCAGATGCAATTGCTGGAAATAACAATAATATTACTAATCTTGTAAACTTTGAAAACACAGTAGCGGTAACACAAATAATTTACGTGAGAGTGCAACCAATAGCCAATGAATGTTTTATAGTTGTGCCTTTAACACTTATTGTAAACCCTGTTCCTGAAATTGGTATATATGATAAATATGTAATTTGTTTAGATAATACTGATGCAGTTATAAATCCAACACTAACCACATTTTTTCCAAACCCACCAATAGATACGCAATTGAATCCGCTTGAATATACGTTTCAATGGTATAATGGTACTGAAGCGGAGGTGAATAGTAATCCAAATAGTGTTATTATAAATGGAGAAACTGGGCCAATGTATATCCCAACCACAATTGGTTTTTATACAGTAGTAGCAACTAATATAGTTACTGGATGTAGAATTCCTGCAACGACTGAAGTTGTAGGTTCATACCCTCCAGAACAAATAACCGTGAATTTAGTATCTGAAACTTTTTCTGAAAACAATATTATAGAAGTTGAAGTTGTCGGAAATGGAGAATATCATTTTAGATTAGATTTTGGACCATGGCAAAGTGAGCCAAGATTTGAAAACATTGCAGGAGGGGAGCATACAATTTATGTAAGGGATTTATATAATTGTAACGAAATATCTCAAATACAAATCGTAATAGACTATCCACGATATTTTACACCTAATGATGACGGTTATCATGATACATGGAATATAAAAGGCATTTCTTCTCAAGAAAATTCAACCGTTCATATATTTGACCGTTATGGTAAATTATTAAAGCAACTCAATCCTCTAGGTCATGGTTGGGATGGTACTTTTAATGGTGAAAAATTACCATCGAGTGATTATTGGTTTGTTGTGGAGTTTCAAGAACCCAATGATGGGATGGTAAAGCAATTTAGAGCACATTTTACGCTAAAGAGGTAATAAAAAAAGCGCAATGAAATATTTCATTGCGCTTTTATATGTTAAAATAATTGTACTATAGATTCATGCTTAATGACAATGTAAAGTTTGAATTTTCTCTACTAATTCTAGCTGCATTTGTCAATCCTACATTGTATAATTGGTAATTAATATCTCTTTTAGAATTTTCGTAAGCTAAGTCTAATCTTGTTCCTCCAAAATTATAACCTATTCCTAATGAATATCCTTTTAAATCCCCATAAAAAGAAGTGTCATTATAAGGACTTTGTTCTAGTCTGTAACCGCCTCTAAAACTAAAATTGTCTTGTCTTAATTCGCCTCCAATTCTATAAGTATTTGCCACTTTCAAATTGTTTGAAATATCAGTATTCTGCGAAGCAAAATACGAATCAGATTCAGGTTTAAATTTGGTGCTGCCATAATCTTTTCTAGAATAATCAAAGCTAATAAGTCCTTGTTGGTTAAATACTAAGGCAATACTTCCTGTAATTTTAGCAGGTGTTTGTAATTTATAATCTGGATATATGTTTATAACTTGTGGATCTACAATAGCTGTAGTTGGTCCGCCATCATCCCTAACAGATGCTACGTATTGACTGGTTTCTTCAGTTATAGTGTACCAAGTTGGAGAGTCATAAGTAAGCCCAACTCTTACATCATTTGAAAGTTTAGCAATACCTCCTAATTGGAAAGAAAATCCATTACCAATAGTTGAAAGATTGTTTTCAAAATCCACTTCGGTAACTAACGAACCAGCATTTGAGTTTTCTTCAAACAAAAATGTAGAACGGTCGTAATTAATGAAATGCGAATTTAGGTTTAAACCTAAGTATAGATTATCTTCATATTGTGCGGCAAGATTAATTCCAAATTTTCCATTGTAACCAGTTGCAGCATAAGAGTATTGTTGGTTAAAAGTCCCTGGAGCTATGTTAGAAAAGTATAACGTATTGTCATCATCATCGGTGTCAGGCTCTAAAATATAAGCTTCATAACCTAAAAACGCTTGCTGATTTCTATAACCAAATGTAGCTCCTAAATCACTATAAGCATCGTCAATAGATTCTCCTGGAAGCGCAATTATTTCATCTAGTCTTAAACCTTGAGCATTAGCCAAGAAATAACTATCTATAGATGTTGTGCTTGTTCCTGATGCAAAAAAGTCATCATCAAAATTTTGAGTCTGGTCGTAGGCAAAACCTAAAACAAACTTTCTCCAAGGTGAATTATTTCGACTGTTAAATACAAAAGCAGCTCCAGCTTGATTAAAAGCAAAATCGGAATTTGAGTTTGTATTTATACCATTAAAATAGTTTGTCTCATTATCAGAATTATAACTTGAAATCGATAAAGATGTGTGGCTATAATTAAAAATAGCCGAGCCTGCAGGGTTAATACTCATTGCAGAAATATCCCCTCCTAGAGCACCAAACGCACCACTCATAGCTTTAAACCTTGCTGTTCCTTCAACATTATCTGATGAGTATCGTACAGCATCTGTAATGTCTTGAGCATATATAGTAGGCATAGATAGCATGCCTATGAATAGTAATAATAACTTTTTCATACTTTTAATTTTTCTTTTTCAACCTTAATTTAATTGTTTCTTCTAGATGAATTACTTCTGCTACTACTTCTAGTTGAATTATTATTGGATGACGACCTAGTGCTAGAGCTAACATTATTAGATCTAGTTGATGATGATCTAGATGTAGAAGATCTAGTTGAAGACGACCTAGAAGTTGCAGATCTACTTGATCTGGTTGTTGCAGATCTAGACCTAGTGTTAGATGTATTGCCAACACGAGAACTTCTAGTTGGTCTAGATTGATAATTTACTCTAGAGTTGCTAGATCTAGTGGCGTTTACTCTAGAGTTACTACTTCTTGTAGCATTGTTTCTTAAGTTTGAGGTTCTGCCGTTTATTGAACTACGTCTATTAGAACTAGTTATTCCGCTACGTCTACTAGTAATGCCACTAGTGCCATTGTTCGCATATACCGAGCCTCTCCTGCTTGCACTATATGCTAAGTTTCTTCTATATACATTACCATAATAGTAATTGTTATAACCATAGAATGGATAACCATAGCCATAACCGTAGCGCCAAGGTCTGTTCCACCCTACATAAAAAGGAGAATACCAATAGTCGGAAAAACCATAATAGCCATATCCATAACCAAAGTTCCAATTATTGTACCATCCATAACTAGGATACCAAAACGAATCATAAATAGGGGTTCTATTATAGATGTTTACAGTTATATTGTCACTGTAACCCCAACCAGCATAATTTTCTTGACTTAAAGAATCGTTTTCAACGTAATACGAACCTTGATACGAATCAATGTCAGTAAAAATCATATCACCTTCTATATTGTCTAATTCAGTAACCTTTTCTTTAAAGTAATTTTTATAGTAGGTTGAATTTTCAGATTCGTTAGGAGTTTCTTGATATTCAACAGTTTTTACTTCGTAACTTTTATCGGGTTCGCCATAAATACCATCATTATCATAACTGGCATATTGGTAAGATCCACAGGAAGTTAGTCCTAATACAAGGATTAACGCTCCAATTATGGATATTTTCGAATTTAAGTAGTTATATAATTTCATATCTCTTCAAATTAAATTGTTGAACATAACAAAAATAGTTAGTTTTGTCGAACTATTTTTTTATTTAACATAGTCACAATTTTTGTGCCAAATTAAGATATATGAGTAAAAATCTCACTAGTAGGAGCGAAGACTATTCAAAATGGTATAACGAACTGGTTGTAAAGGCTGATATGGCTGAAAACTCGGCAGTTAGAGGCTGTATGGTAATTAAACCTTATGGTTACGCTATTTGGGAAAAAATGCAAGCAGAATTAGATAGAATGTTTAAAGAAACGGGACATCAAAATGCGTATTTTCCATTATTTGTACCTAAAAGTTTGTTTGAGGCTGAAGAGAAAAATGCCGAAGGATTTGCAAAAGAGTGTGCTATTGTAACTCATTATAGATTACAAAATGACCCTGATAATGAAGGAAAATTAAGGGTTGATCCAGAAGCGAAACTTGAAGAAGAGCTGATTGTAAGACCAACAAGTGAAGCTATTATTTGGAATACTTACAAAGGTTGGATTCAATCATACAGAGACTTACCATTGTTAATAAACCAATGGGCAAATGTAGTGCGTTGGGAAATGCGTACACGATTATTTTTACGTACAGCAGAGTTTTTATGGCAAGAAGGACACACAGCTCATGCGACTAAAGAGGAAGCATGGGAAGAAACAAAGTTAATCAATAACATATATGCCAATTTTGCTGAAAACTTTATGGCGATTCCAGTTATACAAGGATTAAAAACTGAGAGCGAACGTTTTGCAGGAGCCGAGGAAACCATGTGTATAGAAGCGCTAATGCAGGATGGAAAAGCGTTACAAGCTGGAACATCACATTTTTTAGGTCAAAATTTTGCTAAAGCTTTTGATGTAAAATTCACAAATAAAGAAGGGAAACAAGACTATGTTTGGGCAACTTCTTGGGGAGTTTCAACACGATTAATGGGAGCTTTAATTATGACTCATAGTGATGATAAAGGCTTGGTTTTGCCTCCAAATTTAGCACCAAACCAAGTAGTAATTGTACCTATTTACAGAAACGATGAGCAATTGGATGAGGTTTCTAAAGTAGCCAATAAAATAACAGCAGACTTAAGAGCAAAAGGTATTTCGGTGAAATTTGATAACAGAACTACTTTTAGACCAGGAGCAAAATTTGCACAACACGAATTGCAAGGTGTGCCGTTACGTATTGCTATTGGACCAAAAGATTTAGAAAATGGAACAGTAGAGTTGGCAAGAAGAGATACATTAACTAAAGAAGTAGTTTCTTTGGATATACTTACTGAAACTGTTGAGAGTTTAATGAAAGAAATTCAAGATGCATTATTTAATAAAGCACTTAATTTTAGAAACACTCATATTACCGAAGTAGATACGTTTGATGAGTTTAAAGAAGTTTTAGAGAATAAAACAGGGTTTGTTTCTGCGCATTGGGATGGTACATCAGAAACTGAAAATAAAATTAAAGAACTAACAAAAGCGACTATTAGATGCATTCCAATCGATAATGAAGTTGAAGAAGGTAAATGTGTGTACTCAGGAAATGCTTCTAAACAGCGAGTTTTATTTGCTAAAGCTTATTAAAAATAAATTTTGCGAAAAAATTCATTAAGAAGTTGCAACATTTAAAAATAGTTGTATTTTTGCATCCGCAATGGAAACATTGTAAGTTATTTGAAAACAATTGGGAGTTTAAAAATTAGCAATTAAAATTTATAAACTCAAAATAAAATGGCCCGTTCGTCTATCGGCTAGGACGCCAGGTTTTCATCCTGGTAAGAGGGGTTCGATTCCCCTACGGGCTACAACGATTTAAAAAAAACAAAATGGCAAATCATAAGTCAGCGTTAAAAAGAATTAGAAGTAACGAAGCTAAACGCTTAAGAAATAAGTATCAGCATAAAACTACTCGTAATGCAATTAAGAAATTGCGTGATATGGAGAAGAAGAAGGATGCTGAAAAGTTATTTCCTACCGTTGTATCTATGATTGATAGATTAGCAAAGAACAATATTATCCATGATAATAAAGCTGCTAATTTAAAATCAGGATTGGCGAAGCACGTAGCTTCTTTATAAAAAGAATACAACAACTTTTATAAGAGTTTAAAAGCTTCTCTTTAATGAGAGGCTTTTTTTATTGACCAAAAATAAGCCTTAGTTAAAAACTAAGGCTTTGTAATTTATAATTGTTTGAGTTTTTTGAACTTAACTATTCATTGAAATTAAAAACTCTTCATTGTTTTTTGTTTGTTTAAAGCGATCATTAATAAATTCCATAGCTTCTACAGGATTCATATCTGCAAGGTATTTACGCATTACCCACATTCTTTGTATTGTAGCTTCGTCTAATAGAATATCATCTCTACGAGTGCTTGAAGAGGTCAAATCAATAGCTGGGAAAATCCTACGATTAGATATTTTTCTATCTAATTGTAATTCCATGTTACCAGTTCCTTTAAATTCTTCAAAAATCACTTCATCCATTTTAGAACCTGTTTCAGTTAATGCTGTGGCAATAATTGTTAAGGATCCTCCATTTTCTATATTACGAGCAGCTCCAAAGAAACGTTTTGGCTTATGTAAAGCGTTAGCATCAACACCACCACTTAATATTTTACCAGAGGCAGGTTGTACAGTATTATATGCTCTTGCTAAACGTGTTATAGAATCTAAAAGAATTACAACATCATAACCACATTCTACGAGCCTTTTAGCTTTTTCCAGTACAATGTTTGCAATTTTCACGTGCTCGTTTGCTTCTTTGTCGAAAGTTGAAGCAATTACTTCACCTCTAACATTACGTTGCATATCTGTTACCTCTTCTGGTCGTTCGTCAATTAATAAAATCATTTGATAAACTTCAGGATGATTTGCAGCAATAGCATTTGCAACATCTTTTAGTAACATTGTTTTACCAGTTTTTGGTTGCGATACAATCATACCACGTTGTCCTTTTCCGATAGGAGAAAACAAATCCATGATTCTAGTAGAAATGGTACTTTGTTTTTCAGCTATATTGAATTTTTCTTGAGGAAAAAGAGGTGTAAGGTGTTCAAAAGACACACGATCTCTCACTACTTGTGGGTCAAGACCATTAATTTTGGTTACTTTAATTAATGGAAAATATTTTTCACCTTCTTTTGGTGGTCTTACATTTCCTAAAACGGTATCTCCCTTTTTTAAACCAAATAATCTTATTTGAGATTGCGATACATAAATATCATCGGGAGATGATAAGTAATTGTAATCTGATGAACGTAAGAAACCATAACCATCTTGCATAACGTCTAGAACGCCTTCGCTTTCTATGATAGCGTCAAATTCAAAATCTGGTTCACGATAACGGTTACGATTGTCCTTGTTTCCGTTATTACCTTGGTTACCTTTGTTTTGTTGGTTGCCTTTATTTTGATTTCTATTCTGAGGTCTATTTTGATCCTTATGGTCTCTGTGAGGGCGCTTTTGAGGCTCTCTTTTTTCAGGATCTTTATTTATAGGTTCAGGTTTTTGAGGAGTATCTGGTTTTTTTTGATGTTCCTTAGGATTATCTGGTTTGTTGTCAGTTTTTTCCTTGAAATCAATAGTTTTTTGAGAAGGAGTATCATCCTTTTTTTGTACACGTTCTCTCTTTTTTCTTTGAGGTCTTTGAGGTTTTGGATGCTCTTTATCAGCTTTTTGTGCAGCAGGAGCAGGAGTTGGGTTTGCAGCTTGATGGTCTAAAATTTGATAAACCAAATCAAGCTTTTTTAAAGAACGATATTTAGATACGTTCAAATTTTTAGCTATTTCCTGTAATTCAGGAAGCTTTTTTTCTTTTAATTGTGAAATTTCAAACATTGTTGAATTAAATAAATTATTTTTTTTGAAATTAAATCGTTCCAAGGCTTTCTAAAAGAAAATCGAGAGAATAATTTGTGTGATTTTTTTTGAAGATTTAATGTTGTGCGGTACAGCATGTTGCACAATACTAATGCAATTATACAACTTTATTTTTAAATAAATAGTATATGTTTTAAAAAGAAACCATTATTTTTGTCCTTCAATTTTTAGAAATAATGCTTCAAAGAATTCAAACTATATATCTTTTGATTACTGCTGGAATTTCAGCAGGATTAATTTTTGTGTTTGATTTGTGGATAACCAACGAAGGCGTTTCTTTTTTTGCTAAAGATGAGATACTATATTTGGGCTTATTTTGTGGTTCAGCATTGTTATCTTTAATTACAATATTTATGTTTAAAAACAGGAAGTCTCAGTTTGTAATGGGACGACTTAACATCATATTAAACTTTATTTTACTAGGATTATTTGTGTATCGATCACTAAATTTATCTGGAGAAACTACGGTTTCTGAGAAAGGTATTGGGATTCTTCTACCTATTTTTTCTATCGTATTTTTGGTTTTAGCCAATAAAGCCATAAAAAAGGATGAAGAGCTTGTAAAATCTGTAGACCGATTAAGATAAACCTATCATCTTAGTAGTATTAGTGCGTGAACCCTGACGAAACAAAGTTTGTCAGGGTTCTTTTTTATCTTTTAAATTCGATAACTTCTAAATTCTGAATTTTTTTATTGTCAATCTCAAATCGTAACATCGTTCTTACATTATGAAAACCATGTTTACCAATGGCGCCAGGATTCATATTTAAAAGATTCAGTTTTTTATCAGGCATCACTTTTAGAATATGTGAGTGACCACATACAAATACATTTGGCGGATTAGTAGCTATCTCATCTTTAATGCTAGGGCTGTATCTTTTAGGATAACCACCAATGTGCGTTATCCAAACATCTAAACCTTCACAATTAAACCTGTTGTGTTCTGGGAATTCTGCTCTAACTTCATAACTATCAATATTGCCATAAACTGCACGTAAGGGCTTTAGTTTTTTTATAGCATCAGTTACTTTTAAATCGCCTATGTCTCCTGCATGCCAAACCTCATCTGCTTTTTTTACATGCTTGAGTATGTCGTCCCCAATATAACTGTGTGTGTCTGATAGTAAAAGTATTTTCTTCATGTATAAGTATTGACTATTGGCTTATTTCATTATAAAATGTTAATCATAAAACTAAAGTCACAAATCTAGTTATCTTTGCTTCTTGTTAACAAAAGTATCAAAAATAGATTGAGGTATTTTATAGAACTTTCATATAACGGAAAATCATATCATGGTTGGCAAAATCAGCCAAATGCTGTGTCAGTTCAAGAGGTTTTAGAAAAAGCTTTGTCAACTTTATTAAGAGAAACTATTGCCATTGTTGGAGCTGGACGTACTGATGCAGGTGTACACGCAAAACAAATGTTTGCGCATTTTGATACCAATGTAGATTTTTCGCAAGAAGATTTAACTTATAAGCTGAATTCTTTTTTACCTAAAGATATTGCTATACATACTATTTTTGAGGTTTCAAAAGATGCTCATGCACGTTTTGATGCTTTAAGTAGAAGTTATATTTATAGAATCTCATTAACTAAAAATGTGTTTGATTATAACTATTCTTATAACTTTAACCTTCCATTAGATGTAGATGCAATGAATAAAGCATGTAAGGTGTTGTTTGAATATAAAAATTTTAAATGCTTTTCAAGAAGTAATACGGATGTTAAAACATACAATTGCGACATTGTAAAGGCTGGGTGGATAAAAGAAAATCAAATGGTTGTTTTTTCGATTACGGCGAATCGTTTTTTACGAAATATGGTAAGAGCTATTGTGGGAACAATGATAGAAGTTGGCTTAGGAAAAATTAGTATAGAACAGTTTCATTATATAATTAAATCTAAAGATAGAGCAAATGCAGGAACATCAGTTCCAGGACATGGCTTATATTTAGTGAATATTGATTACCCAAATCACATTTTAAAAGTAGATGAATAAGAAGAAGGAAAACGTTTTTGATACTAAACTCTTTAGGAGGTTGTTGTTCTACATAAAACCTTACCGTTGGGTATTTGTGCTGTCTTTGATAACTGTTGTTGGGTTGGCTATTTTTGGCGCTTTACGGCCAAAAGTATTGCAATTAGCCATAGATGAAAACATTACTAATCAAGAACTTGAAGGTTTTTTGCCTTATATAATTGCTATGCTAGTGCTTCTTGTTTTAGAAGTTTCTAGTAATTTACTCTTTATATATTATGCAGGTTGGCTTGGTCAATCGGTTGTAAGAGATGTTCGTATTAAACTTTTTAGACACATCTTAAATTTTAAGATGAAGTACTACGACAACTCCTCAGTAGGTGTTTTAATTACTAGAGCAGTTACTGATATGGAGCGTATCGCCGATATTTTTGGACAAGGTCTCTTTATGATTTTTAGTGACATATTAAAAATGCTATTTGTAGGTATCATGATGGCAATGATGAATTGGCGACTAAGTATTATTGTATTTTGTACGTTACCATTTGTATTAATTGCTACTAAGATTTTTCAGAAGTATATGAAAAAAGCTTTTGAAGAAGTACGTAATGAGGTTTCTAATTTAAACTCGTTTGTGCAAGAACGTGTTACAGGAATGAAGATTTTGCAACTTTTTGCTCGTGAGGATATCGAGTATAAAAACTTTAAGGCAATTAACGAACGTCATAAAAAAGGTTGGCTAAAAACGGTTTGGTATAACTCTATTTTCTTTCCAATAGCTGAATTATTATCATCACTTACCCTAGGGTTGGTTGTTTGGTTTGGTGGATTAAATGTTGTGTTACATCAAACAACGACGTTAGGAGATTTAACAGCCTTCATAATGATGATTCCTATGATGTTTCGTCCTCTAAATCAGATAGCTAATAAGTTTAATACATTACAAATGGGAATGGTGGCTGCCGATAGGGTATTTAAAGTGTTGGATACAACGTCTAATATTGACGATTCAGGTGAGGTTATTGCATCGCATTTTAAGGGAGATATAAAATTTAAGAATGTACATTTTTCTTATGTCGAAGACGAAGAAGTGCTAAAAGGAATTTCGTTTGATGTGAAAGCAGGAGATATGGTAGCCATTGTTGGAGCCACAGGAGCTGGAAAGTCGACCATTATTAATTTGTTGAACCGCTTTTATAAAATTGATTCAGGAGAAATTTTAATAGATGACACCAATATCAAAGAGGTGACGTTAAACTCGCTTAGAAGACAGGTAGCTGTAGTATTGCAAGACGTGTTTTTGTTTGCAGATACCATATTAAACAATATTACGCTAAATGACCCAGACATTACAGAAGAAGATGTTATAGAAGCCGCTAAGCAAATAGGTATTCACGATTTTATTATGAGCTTACCAAACGGCTATCATTATAATGTAAAAGAACGCGGAGTTATGTTGTCGTCTGGACAGCGTCAATTAATTTCTTTTCTACGAGCTTATGTAACTAATCCAAGTATTTTGATTTTGGATGAAGCAACCTCGTCTGTCGATTCATATTCCGAACAATTAATGCAAGAAGCTACCGATAAAGTTACCGAAGGTAGAACTTCAATTGTTATAGCACATAGATTAGCAACCGTTAAAAAAGCAAATAATATTATAGTGTTAGATGCTGGTGAAATTGTGGAACAAGGTACGCATGATGAACTCTTAAAAAAGCAAGATGGTTACTATCGAAACTTATACGAAGTACAGTTTTTGCAAGAGGAACCGGTTTAGGTAGCTTGACTTTGCGTAGCAAATTCTTTTAGACCTTCAACTCCTTCAATTAAGTAAATGGTTATTAGAAATAGGATTGTAAATAATACTATAATAATTAGCAATGTAACCAAAAATAGAAGTGTTTTTAGAATGAGTGATTTAAAACTCAATTTAAAAATACGTTTATAGCAGTAAGCGAAGAAAATAATTTGAAGAGGTAAAGATAATAGCCCCATCAACCCAAAATTTATCCCTAAAAAAGAGGTTATTAATACTAAAACAGATGTAATAATTGAAACATGAGCAGCTAAATACATATTTATCACTAGATGCTCTGTGAAATTATACTGCTTATAATTAAAAAACACAATTTTAGACATTAAAGCATATACAGGGACAATTAGCATATAAATAACAGATTGATATTCTTGTCCAAAATTCATGTTCTGTTGGTTTATATCTTCCATTCCATCTTGTGAAAGGAAATCTACATTTACCAACTCAGGAAAAAATTTATTTACAATAAACATCTGAAACCC
Organism: Gaetbulibacter sp. S0825; assembly: GCF_011777505.1. GTDB lineage: Bacteria > Bacteroidota > Bacteroidia > Flavobacteriales > Flavobacteriaceae > Pontimicrobium. Next base: position 1,358,362 of record NZ_JAATJT010000001.1, read on the forward strand.
CGAAAGTGTAAGTGCTATGGCAAAATAACTTATCACATTTACATATCTTTTTCTAGTGCCGTGGATGTAACAATCTGTAACGGTTTCTGGTTTTGTAGTTAGTTGTCTAAAAGTTTTTAAGAATTTATTGTCATAATTCAAAAATTGTTCACTAAAATGAGCAAATAAAGATTTAATTGTTAATCGATTACGTATAACTTTTGCGCCACAAGATGGGCAATAGTTGTGGTGGGTTTGAATTGAAAGTTCACAATTTTTACATTCCATTAAGTCAAGTCTTCCTTAATTTTTTCAACGAGTTCTTCAGAGTTTTTATACATAATAAACTCTCCATTTTTTATATAAGAAATTTGTCCAGTTTCTTCCGAAACAACAACAGCAAGAGCGTCCGTTTTTTCAGTAATACCAATAGCTGCGCGATGCCTTAAGCCAAAACGTTCTGGAATGTTTTTTTCATTATTTACAGGAAGAATTACTCTAGTGGCTTTAATAACATTATTAGCAATGATAATGGCGCCATCATGTAAAGGACTATTTTTAAAAAAGATACTTTCTAAAATGGGTTGTGTGACCTTGATATTCATTTCGTCTCCAGTTGATAGTAAAAAGTCAAGGTTATTATTGCGTTCTAATACAATTAAAGCACCTGTTTTTGAACTTCCCATTTTAACACATGCAGCCACAACTGTTTCAGCTTCGGTTTCATGAATAGCCTGTGTTCGTAAAAAATTAAGGCGCTTGGTTAAACCACTTTTTGACCCAATGTTTGTAGAGCCAATCATTAACAAAAACTTCCTTATTTCTGGTTGAAATACGACGATTAAGGCAATTAATCCTACACTCATAAAGCCACCAAGAATTTTGGTAAGCATTTTCATTTGTAGTGCATCAACCAATAAAAAGATGAGGTAAATAATAACGATACCTACAAAAATATTGATGGCGACAGTCCCTTTAATAAGCTTGTATACATAGTAGAGTAGTAGTGCTACTAAAATAATATCGATAACGTCTAGAACGGTAAATTTTAATAAGTCGTCAAATATTTCCAAGCTTAAGTTGTATTTTAAATTTTAATAAATATAACTAATTATAGATGAATTCATGATTGGATATTAATATGCTATCATTATCTATTTCATTTAATAATGTTTTTAACTTAATATAATCTTGAAACTTGGTATTTTGATATATCCTTAAAATTAATGGGGCACTAATATCTGAGCTATTAATTTTAAAATAATTATTCAATTGACTTAAGCTGATTTCTTCTTCTAATGAACAATCCCCAATAATTGAGTTAGATGAAACAATTAATTCCATGGACGGTTTTAAATCAATTATTTTGTAGATAAAAAAAGTTGAATCTCTTTTTTTTAATTGATTCAGATATCTTTTAAATCCATCTTGCTCTGATTCTTCTTCATAAACCACATCAGTAAACTCAATAAAAGACAGGTTCTTCAAATCTGTATTATTACAGGTAAAGTAGTTGTGAAAACTATGCTTCTCATTACCTTGTCGTTTTTCTTGTAAGTACTGTAAGTGAGGTAAAATTTGTTTTAATGTTAAGCGTTTATCGATATTTACAAGCCAATTGGTAGAGCTAATCATGTTTCTTCGGTTAAACTCTACACTATCTGTTTCTTCATCATAAAACATATATACAGGAGATATGTCTACAACTTCAGTGATGCCTTTATTGGTGGTTTCTGGTAGTTGCACAACACGCTTATTGCAAGACGTTAGCAAGCAAAATGTGAATAAAAATAATAGTTGCTTCATTAATTAAGTTGATTTGTAAGTTTTATACATTCCATGGCTTCGTTTACATCATGAACACGTAATATTTTTGCACCTTTTAACAAAGCAATAGTGTTTAACGATGTGGTGCCATTTAAGGCTTCGTTTGGATTAGTGTCTAATAATTGATAAATCATAGATTTTCTACTCACACCAACAAGCATTGGTTGTTCTAACATGTTTAGTAATTCCAGATGATTTAAAAGAGAATAATTCTGTTCAAGTGTTTTAGAAAACCCAAAGCCAGGGTCTATAATAATATCGTTTATTTTGTGAGATCTAGCTTCGGCCACTCTTTCAGAAAAGTAATAAATAATGTCTTTAATCAAGTCATTATAATCTGTGTGTTGTTGCATAGTCTGAGGTGTTCCTTTCATGTGCATCATCACATAAGGGACTCCCCGTTTACCGACGGTCTCTAGCATTTTTTTATCTAACTTTCCACCAGAAATATCATTTATAATAGCAGCACCTAAATTTATACACTCATTTGCAATATTACTTCTAAAGGTGTCAATAGATAAATTAATACTTGGAAATTGTTTAATAAGTAATTCAACAATTGGTATGATTCGTTTCAATTCTTCAGCTTCACTAACATGATTAGCTCCAGGACGTGAACTATAAGCACCAACATCAATAAACGTAGCACCTTCGCTTAGCATATTTTCAACTTGATTTAAAATGGAAGCATCATTTTTGTAGCGTCCTCCATCGTAAAAAGAATCAGGAGTTATATTTAAAATTCCCATGACCTTTGGTGTAGATAAATCAATAAGTGTTCCTTTACAATTAATGGTCATTCGTCGAGTATTCTGGTTTGTGAATTTGCTGTTTTAAAATAAACTTTGAATAGTTCTAAATTTAAGCGAAATTTACGCAAAATTCAATTGACTTTATGCAAAATACTTCAAAACAATATGACGAGGTGATATCTACTTGTAGAGAGCTGTTTGTGAACAAAATGAGTGATTACGGAAGTGCTTGGAGAATTTTAAGACTCCCTTCATTAACAGATCAAATTTTTATAAAAGCCCAACGCATTAGAGGGTTGCAGCAAAATGAGGTTCAAAAAGTAGATGAGGGCGAAGTAAGTGAGTTTATTGGTATTATTAACTATTGTATTATGGCTTTAATACAATTAGAAAAAGGTGTGGTGGAGCAACCAGACTTATCGGTAGATGAAGCCACCAAGCTTTATGATAAACAGGTAGCAATAACAAAACAACTCATGCAAGATAAAAACCACGATTATGGTGAAGCATGGAGAGATATGCGTGTGAGTTCGCTAACCGATTTAATTTTACAAAAACTATTACGAGTTAAGCAAATAGAAGATAATTCAGGAAAAACCATTGTAAGTGAAGGTATTGACGCCAATTATCAAGACATGATAAATTACGCGGTATTTGCTTTAATTCATATTAAAGAACAAGATTAACTTATAGACCAAAAACCAAATAACCTATGAAAATTTTAGTTGCAATTTCAAGAATACTAGTTGGTGTTTTATTCATCATTTCAGGATTAATAAAATTAAACGATCCATTAGGTTTTTCATATAAATTACAAGAATACTTTGGTTCAGATGTTTTAAACATTGAGTTTTTGATACCTTATGCTTTAGGGATTTCGGTAATTGTAGTGGTATTTGAAGTAGTCTTAGGTGTATTTCTGCTCATTGGTTATAAGCCAAAATTTACAGTTTGGAGTTTGTTAGGGATGATTGTGTTCTTTACGTTCCTTACATTTTATTCAGCATATTTTGACAAAGTAAAAGATTGTGGTTGTTTTGGAGATGCTTTAAAATTGACACCTTGGGAAAGTTTTACTAAAGATGTTATTTTACTAGTTTTTATCCTAGTACTGTTCTATGGCATGAAACATATAAAGCCCATTTTTGCAAAATTACCAACAACCATTATTGCATTAGTGAGTTTTATTTGGTGTTTATGGTTTGGATATCACGTATTAATGCATTTACCTACAGTAGATTTTAGAGCATACAAAATTGGTGATAATCTTATAGAAAATATGAGCACACCAGAAGATGCTCCAAAGGCCATTCAAGAATTTACATGGACGTTTAAAGTAGATGGAGAAGAAAAAGAATTTGTGACCAACGGTTCATATCCAACAGTTGATGGCGAATATGTAGGTGTAGAAACTAAGGTTATAAAAGAAGGTTACCAACCATCAATTTTAGATTTTTCTATTGAAACTGATGAAGGCGATATGACCCAAGAAATTTTAGCAGAAGAGAAGTTGGTAATAATAGTATCATATAGTTTGGATAGCGCTGAAAAAGATGGACTAGCAGCTTTTATGGCTAAAGCTAAAGAAGCAACAGATAAAGGTTATAAGGTTATAGGTTTAACAGCTTCTGGAGCTGAAGCTAAAGAACGTATAAAGGCAGACTATAATTTCGATTTCAAATTTTACTCATGCGATGAAAAAGCTTTAAAAACAGTAGTTCGAGCTAATCCAGGTATTTTGGAATTAAGCAAAGGAACTGTAAAGCAAAAAGTACATTGGAACGATATTAATGACCTTAAACTTTAATATTTGATTAACTACTTTCTAAATAAAGCATTTTACGCATTACTTACATTATTTGGAGTTGTTACAGTTATTTTCTTTTTATTTAATGTGCTTCCTGGAGACCCTGCTCAAATGATGTTGGGTCAAAATGAAGATAGTGAGCAACTAACCATTGTTAAAGCAAAATATGGTTTCGATAAACCAGTTGGAACACAATATTTATATTATTTAAATGATTTGTCGCCAATATCATTTCATTCAAGTTCTGAAGACGATTACACATATTTAAGAGACAACAAATACTCATCTAGTAAATTATTTACTATTGGAAATACCACTACGGTTTTGAAATTTCCGTATTTAAGGGAATCTTTTACAAAGCAAGGAAAAAAAGTAAGTCAAGTATTGGGTGAAACACTACCGAACACATTTGTTTTGGCAGTTTCGGCCATTATAATTGCGATGATATTAGGATTAGTTTTAGGTGTTGTATCTGCACGTTTTAAAGATACTTGGTTAGATAAATTGATACAAATTGTAAGTACGTTAGGTATGAGTGTACCTTCATTTTTTAGTGCGATATTATTTGCATGGTTTTTTGGTTTCTTATTACATGAATATACCAATTTAGAAATGACAGGAAGTTTATATGAACTAGATGATTTTGGAGAAAAAAACACCATACAATGGAAAAATTTAATTCTTCCTGCAATAGTTTTGGGGATTCGTCCCTTGGCAGTGGTTATTCAATTAATGAGAAACTCTTTGCTTGAAGTATTAAATCAAGATTATATTCGTACAGCAAGATCAAAAGGATTGAGCGAATTACAAGTTATTAAAAACCATGCAATAAAAAATGCATTAAATCCTGTTGTGACCGCTATTTCAGGATGGTTTGCATCAATGCTTGCAGGTGCAGTATTTGTGGAGTATATTTTTGGTTGGAATGGTTTAGGGAAAGAAATAGTAAACTCTTTAAATACTTTAGATTTACCAGTAATAATGGGATCGGTGTTAATCATTGCTCTCATGTTTATTATCATAAATATTTTTGTGGATATTATATACACATGGTTAGATCCAAAAGTTAAATTACAATAATAGAAAAACAAGAAAATGAGAAAGCAAATTGTAGCAGGAAACTGGAAAATGAATAATGACTTATCAGAAACGGAATTGCTCATTACTAACTTAAAAAAACAAAATAAAACATCTAAAGCTGAGGTCATGATTGCACCATCTTTTGTAAATCTATATCATGCTTTTGAAGCTTTAAGAACTCATGATATTGAGGTAGTTGCTCAAAACATGCATTTTGCCGAAAGTGGTGCCTTTACAGGTGAAGTAAGTGCAAGCATGCTTAAAAGTGTTGGTGTAAAAACAGTCATTTTAGGTCATAGTGAGCGTCGTGCATATTTTAACGAAACAGATGATGATTTAGCTAAAAAAGTAGATGCTGCTTTAAGTAATAATATGAATGTGATTTTTTGTTTTGGAGAAGAATTAACCGATAGAAAATCAGGTAATCACGAAGCTGTTGTTGGAAATCAAATTAAAAATGCTTTGTTTCATTTGTCAAATGATGCTTGGAGCAATATAGTTTTAGCGTACGAGCCTATTTGGGCCATTGGCACAGGTGAAACTGCTAGCCCAGAACAAGCACAAGATATGCACGCATTTATTAGAAAAACAATATCTGATAAATATGGTGTTACTATCGCGAATGATGTTTCTATTCTTTACGGAGGAAGTGTAAAGCCTAACAATGCCAAAGAGATTTTTTCTAAGCAGGATGTTGATGGAGGTTTAATTGGTGGCGCATCACTTAATGCCGAAGATTTCTTCAACATTGTAAACGCTTTTTAGTAGCATGTCAAATACAATTTATATTGGTTATTATTTTACTGTAGAGCCTTTAGTTCCTGCGGTAGAAATTCTTATTGCAGAACTTGGATATGGAGGATTTGAAAGTTTCGTAGAAACAGAAAATGGCGTCACAGCCTATATTCAAAAAGAAGAATGGAATAGTGATATTTTGGAAGATGTGCAAATTCTAAAATCCGACGAATTTAAAATCAGTTACATATTTAATGAGATAGAGCAAACCAATTGGAATGAAGAGTGGGAAAAGAATTTTCAACTAATAGTTGTTGATGATGTTTGTACAGTGAGAGCGCCTTTTCATGATGTGCCTAAGACGAAATACGACATTATAATCGAGCCAAAAATGAGTTTTGGCACTGGTCATCATGAAACTACACACATGATGATTCAACATATTTTAAATAATGATTTCTTAAACAAATCGGTATTAGATATGGGTTGTGGTACAGGAGTTTTAGCAATTTTAGCCGAAATGAAAGGTGCAGCAAAAATTGATGCAATAGATATTGATAATTGGTGTTATTTAAATAGTTTGGAGAATGTCCAGCGAAATAATTGCAAACATATTTCGGTCTATGAAGGTGATGCAAGTCTTTTAAAGGAAAAAGCGTATGATGTTATTATAGCTAATATTAATAGAAATATTTTGTTAGCTGATATTTCAAAATATGTTACTTGTCTTAAAAAAGAAGGACTGTTATTTTTAAGCGGATTTTATAATAATGACATTCCAATAATTGAAGAAGAATGTTCAAAATATAGATTGAAACTCAAAGAAAGTTTAGAGAAAAATAATTGGGTGTCATTAAAATTTATAAATTAGTAAAAAATTACCCCATGAGTATCAAGGAAAAAATATCAGAAAAAGTTTCTATTAAAGAAGAAGTTGTTAAGCAGCACGAAATTGTGTTGTTTAATGATGATGTTAATACTTTCGATCATGTTATAGATACATTGGTCGATGTTTGTGAACACACTTCAGAACAAGCCGAACAATGTGCGATTTTAGTTCATTACAAAGGTAAATGCACAGTAAAAACAGGTGAATACGACGATTTAGAGCCACGTTGCTCAATGTTGCTTAATGCAGGTTTAAGTGCCGAAATTGTCTAATTGTTCATTCTGCCAACAGCGCAACTTACAAACGATTTTGCTTTTTTTGTTAGCGGATTACTCTCACCAACAATTGGATAACCAAGTTTAGATAATAGGTTTATAGCTTCGCTTAAATTATCATCTTCCTTGTAATTAAAGGTAACCATGTCATTATCATTGTTTACCAATACATTCTCAATATTTTCAAGGGCGCTCAATCTAGTTATAATAGTATTTGCACAACCACCACATTTTAAGTTTTGAATTTCTAAAGTTGTTTTCATTATTTAATCTTACATGTGTTAATCCCAAACACTTTGTATAATGGGCAAAAATTAATTAGGCTAGTTAGTAAAAATATTACAGCCACAGCCATCAAAACATAAGCTAAAGTGCCTTCGATAACATTAAAATAGTAAAGCAAAGCAATAGCAATTGCAGCTATTATTCTTATGCCTTTGTCGGCATTTCCCATGTTTCTTTTCATGATTGATTTTTTTTAAATTTTAACTAAGATACAATATGAAGATCATTTTTAATAATAAAGTATTAAAATTGTAAGTTTAAAGTCAATAATTTAAATCATGAGCTTTGAAATAGAAGATTTATTGCAGTTAGGAAGCAAGATTAGTTATAAGAAGAAGGATTATATTTTAAGACAAGGTCAATTTTCTAATAAGGTATATTTTGTGCTTAATGGATTTGTTAGACATTTTGTTATTGATAAAGACGGTAATGAAAAAACAATAAGACTAACCACAGAAAATGGCTTTTTTTATTCGTCAAACGTTAGTTTTTACCTAGAAGAACCTTCATATATTAATTGCCAGGTTTTGGAAAATACAGAACTTATCTATTGGACTTCGATACAATTGAACGAGCTTAGAAATTCAAATTCAGATTTTTTAGAATTTGAAAATAAACAGCTTATCAACTTTATTATTGAAAAACACAAAAAAGAAATTTCAAGATTAACAAAAACAGCAAAAGATAGATTTGTTGAATTTAACAAAGAAAGAGAAAGTTATTTTAATAGAATTCCTCACCATATAATAGCTTCCTACCTTGATGTGACTCCAGAAACTCTTTCTAGACTAAGAGCAAACATAAAATCTTGATATAGATCAATGTAATATAGTTTCTTTCATTTTAATTTTGCTTCATCAATCAATTAAAAAATTTAAAAATGAAAAAATTATTTTTTATACCAATTATTTTGGTAACAGTATTAATGTCATGTTCAGATGACACAATTTTTGGATCAGGAAATCTAACTTCAGAAATCAGAGAAGTAGATTATTTTACGAAAGTAAGGAGTGAAGGTGTATTTGAAATTAATATAACACAAGGAGCAACACAATCAGTTGAAATAACAGGTGATAACAATATTATGAACGAAATTGAAACAAAAGTTGTCAATAACGAACTAAGATTGTATTTAGATGACGATTACAATTATCGAGATATTACTCTTAGAGTTGATATTGTTGTTAATAGGCTTAATGGAATTAAAAATTCTGGAGTTGGAGATATTTATGCTTATAATATTGACGAAAGTGGAAATTTTAACGTGTTTAATTCAGGGGCTGCTAACATTTTTATAGAAGGAGAGGCGCAAAGCTTGGATATTAAAAACGAAGGTTCAGGGGATTTTATGGGATTCAACTTTGAGGTAAACGATGGAGACTTAGAAAATATTGGGTCAGGTGATATTGAGGTAAATTGTACCGAAGAGTTAGATGTAAAAATTAAAGGAAGCGGAAATGTTTATTATAAAGGAAACCCTACTTTGGATGTGTCTATTTCTGGTTCAGGAAATGTTATTCAAAGTAATAATTAATTACATGTTCTACTTGTTTAAAAAAGGCTTAACTCGTAACTTATGAGTTGAGCTTTTAATTTGTTTAGGGTAATTATCACTTTTATAGGTGCCATGCTATTTAAGCATCTTAGGAGTAGCCACCGTTCTAAACCCTGTGTGATCGGAACCAGAATCTCTACTTAATCCCATTCTAGAAGAAATCCTAAAACTAGCACAATATGAAGCGTGACATAAAAACGAACCACCTTTAATAACATGTTCTTGTTGATATGGATTATCTGGGCTGAAAGCCTTTTTAGCACCTTTTGGGTTTATCAAGACCTTAGACGTATCTAATTCTCGATAATAATTTACATTAAAAAGGTCGCTTGTTAGCTCCCAAACATTACCTAACATATCGTATACACCAATACTGTTAGGCTCGTAAGATTTTACAGGAGCTATAAACTCAAACCCATCGATGCTTTCGTTTTTTACTGGAAATTTACCTTGCCACGTGTTTGCCATGTCATTTAAAGCTGTACTATTATTTCCCCAAGTAAATATATTATCGGTTGATTTGCCTTGAGCAGCTGATTCCCATTCTGCTTCGGTAGGTAGTCTTCTATTTGCCCATTTGCAATAAGCCTGAGCGTCTTCTAATGCAATATGTACAACAGGGAAATCATCTTTGCCATCTATCGTGCTATTTGAACCATCGGGATGTTTCCAATTGGCACCAATTTTCCATGTCCACCATTGGCTATAGTTTGACATGTTAACTACTGCATTTACATTTTTGTTAAATATTAGGCTTCCAGGTTGGAGAATGGAATCATGAGGCTTTGGTGTGCCTTGAGGAAGTTCTTTTTTCATAACTTCCCAATCTATTGGTCGTTCAGCAATAGTAATATAATTTGTAACTTCGACAAAGGCCTTGAATTGCTTGTTGGTCACTTCAGTAATATCTATAAAAAACCCATCAACAGTAACTTGATGAGCTGGTTTTTCTCTCATCATCGCAAATTTATCGCTAACTTTGGCGCCTTGTAAAAACGTCTTACCTTCTACCCAAACCATTCCATCAGGTGTTTTAATATCAGCGGGCTGTTCTTTTAAAACTTTATAAGATTCTGTTTCGGTTATAATTGGTTTAATATTTTTTTCTTTGTTTTCAGTTTTACAATTAAAAAAAACTAAAACAATAATGTATAAAGAGAAACTTTTAAGATTAAGCCTAAATCTCATTTGGTAAAAGAGTTATTCTATGAATTATATTTTAATTACATTTATTGTCAAAACTAAGCAAATTATAAATAGTTAAACTTATACAAGTTGGTAATCAATATTAACTTCGTTCTTAATAATTTCAGATTGACTTTATAACTTCACACCATAATGATTGGACTTATCTCTTTTGTTGGCTTTACAGCTCTAGTAGCTTTTATTTCTTATTACGCAACCCGAAAAACAGATGAGGCTTCTTCCGATGGTTATTTTCTTGGTGGTAGAAGTTTAACAGCAGGTGTTATTGCTGGATCACTATTATTAACCAACCTTTCTACAGAGCAACTTGTTGGTCTTAACGGTTCTGCATATTCCGAAGGTATTTTAGTAATGGCTTGGGAAACTTTGGCAGCCATTGCGATGGTCGCGACTGCTTTGTATTTATTACCTAGATATTTAAAGGGAGGATTGACGACTATCCCTCAATTTTTATCAGAACGTTTTGATGTCACTACAAAAACATTAACCTCAGCACTGTTTTTAACAGGTTATGTCGTGGTATTATTGCCCACAATTTTATATTCTGGATCTCTTGCTATTAGTGCCATGTTTGATGTTCCTGAACTTTTAGGTGTCTCAGAAAAAGTTGCCTTATGGGTATGTATATGGGGAATTGGAGTTGTTGGTTCTATTTATGCTGTTTTTGGAGGTTTAAAAGCGGTTGCAGTATCTGATTCTATTAATGCTATTGGATTACTTGTTGGAGGTATTTTGATACCCATTTTTGGGCTAATGATTGTGGGAGATGGTAATGTGTTTGATGGTATAACTACACTACAGACTGATATTCCGGAAAAATTTAATTCTATTGGAACTAAAACAGCATCTGTACCATTTGTGACGATTTTTACAGGTATGATGCTAGTTCAGTTGTTTTATTGGGGTACTAACCAACAAATTATTCAGCGTGCGTTAGGTGCAAAAAATCTTCAAGAAGGGCAAAAAGGATTACTTCTAGCTTCTTTTATTAAAATACTTGGACCCTTAATTGTAGTACTTCCAGGTATTATTGCATACTATATGGCTCAACAAGGAATATTAGATGTTTCTCAACCAGATCAAGCTTATGGTGAATTGGTAAAGAAAGTGCTTCCTCCAGAATTTATTGGTTTCTTTGCTGCTGTTTTATTTGGCGCTATATTAAGTTCATTTAATAGTGTGCTCAATAGTTCAGTAACTTTATTTGGTATAGATATTTACAAAGAACATATTAATAAAGAGGCTGATGAAAAAACAACCGTAAAGTATGGTAAAATCTTTGGTATCATCTTAGCAATTGGTGCGATGCTAATTGCTCCATTTTTATCAGATTTAGACAGTATATTTAGTTATTTACAACAAGTAAATGGTATTTACAGTATACCAATACTAACAATAATATTTGTTGGGTTTGTTACAAAAAAAGTTCCAGCAATTGCAGCAAAAATAGGGCTGCTATCTGGTTCAATTCTATACATTATTAGTGAATTTGTAATTAGACCTAATAAGGTTTCCAATGCATTGACAACAGCCGAAGCTAACGGAATAACATCTGCAGAAGCTTTAAAAGTAATTGAAGCCGATGCATATCCTCATTTTCTACACGTTATGGCAATTCTATTTTTGCTTAATGTGGCTATCATGCTAATTATAGGTTACTTTAAACCAAGAACAATAGCATACAAGCAGAAATTTACAAATGAGGTGGATATCACACCTTGGAAACATGCAAAATTTGTTGGACTAATAATTGTGATAATTGTTGTTTTAGTTTATTTATATTATTCTTAAAAAAAAATATAGAACATACAAAAACCTTAATCCTTTACTTCAAAAATTGCTTCAACCTCAACAGCCCAGTCAGACGGTAACTGCATCCCAACGGCGGATCTAGCATGCTCACCCTTTTCTTCAAATACTTTATTAAAGAATTCGCTTGCTCCATTAATAATAGAAGAGGTATTATTAAACGTTTCGCTGCAGTTTACCATTCCAAACACCTTTACAACTCTAGAGATAGATTCTATATCGCAAACAGACCCAACAGCTCTTATACAGTTAAATGCACAAATTTCAGCAGCTTTTTTAGCTTCATCGGTATCAATATCGGCACCTACCTTACCTTGTATTTTATGGTCTTCCCAAAAAGGGACTTGTCCAGAAGTAAATACCAAATTTCCAACTCTAACAGCAGAATTAAAAGGAAAGCCTTGTGGTTTTAATGGAGCTGGAGAGTAAGAATATCCTAGCTCTTTTAATTTTTTAATAATCATTTTGTTCTATTTTAAGTTATATACTACTCTGCAAGAAAGCTTTTTTATAATAAAGATAATAGTTGTTTAAGCGAAAATTAATTATTTTTTAAATACTTGTGTTTTTTGATTAATTCATACAAAACTATCCAGAGATTAAATTAACAGTTAGTCAGACTATCAAGTAATGAATTAAACCTAGTCTATTCAGCACTAAAAATTAAGGTTTGCAAAAAGAATATATTTATCTTAAAAATTGATGATTATAAATTGGTCAAATAAGAAAACAAAAAATCCTAAAAAATTGAAAAACAATTAATTAGGATTCTTTTTGTGACCTCGGCAGGATTCAAACCTGCAACCTCTTGAGCCGTAATCAAGTGCACTATTCAGTTATGCTACGAGGCCATTTTTGTGGGTGCAAATATATTTTATTTTGTTACAATGACAAAATTAAGTATAAAATTAATTACATTTCACTTATGAATACAATTGAAGATTATATTAGGGATATTCCTAATTTCCCAAAAGAAGGAATTTTGTTTAAAGACATAGCGCCATTACTACAAAACCCAAAAGGGGTGAGTCTATGTTTGGATGAGTTATTAAAACTAATAGGAAATAAAAAAATTGATAAAGTAATAGGTATTGAATCTCGTGGTTTTTTCTTTGCAACTTTATTAGCTCAAAAACTTAATGCTGGTTTTATTCCTGTTAGAAAACCTGGAAAGTTGCCTTATAAAACACTATCACAATCGTATGCATTAGAATATGGTGAAGATGCTGTTGAAATTCATGTAGATGCTATTGAAAAGGGTGAAAAAGTACTTATTCACGACGATGTATTAGCAACTGGAGGAACAGCTGAGGCTGTCTGTAAACTAGTTGAAAAACTGGGTGGAGACATTGTACAGTGTAATTTTATTATGCAGCTTAACTTCTTAAATGGAAAAGAAAAGTTAAAAGGGTATAACGTAAAATCTGTTTTAGAGTATTAATCTAATGCTCTTAAAGTAACATATGCTCTCCAGCCTATAATTGCGAGTTGCAATTTACTTGCTTTTGCTATGTCTAATTGTTTTTTTGTAAAGCTAGGCAATACTACTTTGTTTACTTTCGCTAATATTTTAAAAAGCTGTTTATTCATTAATAAGTACTATTTAGCAAAAATAGTGAAACTTATTCTATCACTAATCTTTTAGAAGCTGTTAGATTAGTCAGTGGACAATTGCAATGATAATTGCTACTATAAATTTTACTAGTATAATCATATTATTTTTTGTTTAAGTGATTGATGAATTGATTTCTATTCTGTAATTTTTTTGAATATATAAGTTTAGAAATCTTATCGCCAAATGAATTGTACTAAAATGATATAATTAGCTTTATATTAGTAAGTGAAAAAATTGTATAGATTATAATTTTTAAATCCTTTTCTTAAAATATGTTTTAATATATAATCAATAAGCCTAAAAATGTTATTAAATGAAATAATTCAAGAGCCTTTTTCGACATTTTTTGAATTTTCAAGGCGAAAAAAAGCATGAATAACTCTTTTTTTGCTGTTTTCATCTTTTATTGGTTTATAAATAAAAAAAGACTCCTAAATTGATAGAAGTCTTTTTTAACCAACCAAACCTTAATAAAAAGGTCAGTCCTTTTTCTTTTTCAGCGTGATTTCTATAACACCGTCTTTTCCTTTTATACCATATTTTTTTGTTGCCGATTCGCCTTTTAAAACACTAATGGATTCTATGGAGTTAGGGTCAATATCATCGAGTTTTTTGTTTTTCACCTCTTTGCCATCTATTATTATTAAAGGTTTTTGGTTGCTGTCATTTGATAAATGAATAATTGAGGTTGCATCAGTATTATCTTTTGTAATAATTTCTACTACACCATCTTTACCTTTTTCGCCATATTTTTTTGTTGCCGAGGCGCCTTTAACCACACTAATAGATTTTATATTTTCGGTATCAATGTCTTTTACTTTTTTGTTTTTAACCTCTTTGCCATCTACGATGTATACAACGTCTTTGTTGGCTTCACCTTTTACAATGATTTTATTTTCGCCTTTGCTTAATATGTTTACTGTTGATTTGTTATTATCATCTTTATCTATCCAAATATTGCTATTTTTTCCAGTTGATCTAATTTTAAATATCTTACCGTCTTTAGATTTGAACGACAAATTGTTTTTCTGATTGTTAATTTTCTCTTTAAAGATGTTACCATCTTTGTCTTTACGTATAAGTATTGAATTACCGTCTTCATCTTTCTTTATCTCGATATTTTCATCTTCAGAAGTAACAAATAAACCGTTGTTTTCCCCTTTTACAATTACATTTCCTTTTAGTTTGAAAATCTTACCATCCGAATGTATTGAGTCAGCGTGGATAATATCATAAGTTTTACCTTCATCACTGGAAAAAGTAAATACATTGTTGTTTTTGTGCGCCTTTTTTATCTCATGGACTTTATCTCCCTTTTTAATGATGATTTTATCGTCACCTTCTATTATTTCGTGGTCGCCATCATGTTCATCACTACTAAATACAAACACATTACCACTTTTACCAGATTTCTTTCCAATGGTTATTGCTCCATCCTTATGGGTAAACATATAGTCTTTATCGTGAAGTAAACCATTGGTGTTTCCAATAGATATAGCGTTGCTTTTTGCGTTGTACGTTATTTTTATGGTTTTGATTGCTGAATCGTTGCTAATAGAAAAATTAGCATTAGAATTATCAGTTTTCGCATCAATTTTAATAGCTGTTATTTCATTATCGCTATTGCGTTTCACTCCTTTAATCTTTAGCGTAATTCCGTGAGCTTTTAGTTTTGTTGTTACTTCATCCAATTTTGCATCTGTAAAAGAGCTTTCAATAAAATAAGCGACAATATCTTGTTTTAAAACAGTATTTGATTTTGCAATGGTATTGTTTGCAATCGCTTTTTTAGGAGTGATTATAGGTTGGCTTTCTACCTTCGATTTTTTTGTTTCAATACTTGCTGCTACTATTGTTTTAGATTCTTCAGTAATAGCAGATGTTTCTGCTTGACTCGATGTAGCTTCAATGTAAACCTCTTTAATGTTGAAACTCATTAAAAATAAAACCAATACTGGCAGTACTAATAAAAATTTTAATTGATTCCTGTTGCGTGATTTGTTTTTGTGTAACATAACAATTCGTTTTTTAATTGATGAATTATAAAAATTATTTGTAAGTGCCATTTGGTAATTTGGCACACTTGTTTTGAGTAATAAATGCTGATAGCTTTTTTTGCAATTGGTAGTTGCTTGTGCATTTTTATCTGCGATAAACTCCAAATTTTGCCTCAAGTCTCTTTTGTAATACCATACCAACGGATTAAACCAAAGCAGAATACATATTAATTCTGCCAATAAGATATCTATAGAATGTAACTGTTTGGCATGTACTTTCTCGTGAGTAATTATTTGTTCTAACTCGGTATCATTAAACTGGCTTGGGTTAAAAACAATCCAATTAAAAAATGAAAAAGGTGATATTATGTTTTTGGTTATTACATATATAAATGATGAAACACGTTGTTTTGTGCTATTAATAAGAAGCGTAACTAACGAGCCAAATTGCAAAAGAAATCTTCCAATAAAAAATAGAATACCTGCAATATATATATATGTTATAATCGTGGTGAATTCCAAAGGATTTTCCTGAACAATGGTTTGTGATTGTAACAGTGATTCTTCTAGTGTGAAGGTGTTTTTCATAATGTTAGGCTCTACCATTATATGTTTTGATATAGTTATTAATGGTAATATAAAAGCAGTAATTAAGCCTAATAACAAGAATGACCTATTAGATTCAAAGAAAGTTTCACGATTAAGTAGGAATTTGTAGCATAAATAAAATAACACTAAAATGGCGCTAACTTTAATAAGATATTCCATGATTATTTATTGTTTTCAATAAGGTTAATAATCTCTTTTAATTCTTCTACGCTTATTTTTTCTTCTTTTGCAAAGAAAGACACAACGTTCTTATATGAGCTATTGAAATAGTTGTCAATAGCTGTATTGAAAAATCGTTTTCTATAATCTTCTTTTTTAATTATTGGGAAGTATTGATGTGTTTTTCCATATGCTGTATGACTTACGTAACCTTTGTCTTCTAGGTTTCTAACTATAGTTGATAAGGTATTATAATGAGGCTTATCCTCAATAATTTCTGCAAGAATGTCTTTTACAAAGGCTTTTTCTAGCTTCCATAAAATATGCATGATTTCTTCTTCTTTGTTTGTTAGTTTTTGCATGTTTATTTTTTAAGTTTTTTTAATGCGCTTTTTGCTGATTCTAAATTAGGTCTTATTGCTAGTGCTTTTTCATAAGCTTTAATGGCTTCTTTTTTATTGCCTGACTTTACTAGTGCTTCGCCATAACTGTCCCAGCAATTAGCTATTTCAGGAAATATTTCGGTGTTAAGTTTAAATAGTTTAATGGCTTTATCAATATTATCTGCTTCATATAAATAAGCATAACCTAAGTCATTTAAAATAATATCTTTTGGATCTTCAGGGTGGAAGTTTACCGTTAAACTTTCAAAATTAGTTTTTACAAAATCAGCTCCCTTTTTATTAAAAGCTTTTCTAATATTTTGAACCGCTGGTAATTGAGCCTTTTTAGGTGTTTTATCTCTAGATAAAGTTAAAATATCTAAAGCAATATACTCAGCAACTGGTTCGTCCATATTGGCAAAAACAATGATGGACAGGTCGCTGCTTACAACTTGATAAATTGCTGTGTTAAAACCTTCAAAACCACCAGCTGATCCTGTTGCTTTTCCTTCGGGAAGTTCTTTTAAATAATTGAAATACGAATCGTTTGATTTTGCTTCTTTACTCAAAAGTAAATCATCATAAAAATAAGATCTGTAAAATTTCATAATATCTTCAGTGGTAGATAGAAATCCACCATCAGGATTTGGAATATCTTGTGTAGGAGTAGATTCTTCCAATTCACCAAGTGGAGTGTAATAATAACCATGAGCAATTTTGTTTTCTAAACCACCAAAGTCATTTAAGTATGTGTTTTTTAGATTTAAAGGTTTAACGATGCGCTCGTTTACATTGTCAAAGTAAGATTTTCCAGAAACTTCTTCAATAACAGCACCTAGAATCACATAGCCTAAATTTGAGTAATCTTGTTTTGTTCCTGGTTCAAAATTTAATTTATATAATTTTGCTCTCTCAACTATGGCATTAAGTTTTCTATCGTTTAGTGGTAAATTAAAATAATCACGAGTATGATAATCTGCAAAGCCAGATTCGTGATTTAATAAATGATTTATCGTTATCTTATTAGCATTCGGGTCTTTAAACCCAGAAACATATTGTGTTAGTTTGCCATCTAAATTTAGCTTGCCTTCTGCTACTAATTGTTTTACCACAATAGAGGTAAAGGTTTTGTTCATGGATCCAATATCAAATAATGTATTGATGGTATTTGCTGTGTTGGTCTCTCTATTTGCTAAGCCATAAGCTTTGTGAAATAGGATATTTCCTTTTTCAGCAACTAAAATAATACCTGAAAAAATTCCAAGATCTATATAGTCTTTAGCAATAGCTTCAATTTTTTCTGATAATTCTGCTGAGTCTTTATTGTTTGCTAATTCCTGTTTACTTTCTTTGTTTTTGCAACCTGTTAACGTTAATGATAAAAGAAGTATAACTATATTTAATTTCATTATAAAGTATGGTTTCTCTTTGATGATTCAAACATATAACTATTTTTGTAGTTATACAACTGTAAATATAGTTATTTAACGAAAAATTTAGTTTTTATTGTGAATTTTTAAGAAAAAGGGTTGAATATCTTACTAAGAAAGAAATCTTAGTATCTTCGCAAAAAATATTTTTAATGAGCTTTGTTTGGGTAATTCTTGGATTTGTTCTGCTGGTCATAGGAGGTGAGTTTTTGGTTAGGGCATCAGTAGCACTTTCTTTTAAATTAAGTATTTCAAAATTCGTTATTGGTATGACAGTGGTATCCTTTGCAACCTCTGCGCCAGAATTATTGGTAAGTCTTAACGCAGCATTGTCTGGATCTCCAGCTATTGCTATTAATAATGTGGTTGGGTCGAATATTGCGAATATTGGTTTGGTGTTAGGTATTACAGCCGTGGTTGGTAGTATTGCTGTAGACAAAACTTTCTATAAATTAAATTGGCCAGTAATGATGTTGTTTTCAATAGCACTATATTACTTTTTATATAATGATAGCCAATTAATATTTTTAGAAGGTTTGGTATTATTTGGTGGTCTAATAGTGTTTCTATACATATTAATACGACGCGCTAAAAAAGATATTGAAATAGAAGAAGTTGATGAAACTCTAGCTATAGTTTCTTATTTTAAAATTATGTTATGGCTCCTTATTGGAGGTTTAGCTCTATATTTTGGATCAGAGTGGTTGGTTAAAGGAGCAATCGATTTAGCTGCAATTTTAGGAGTAAGTGAAGCTGTAATTTCGGTGTCTGTAATTGCAATAGGAACAAGTGTGCCAGAACTAGCTGCTTCGGTTATTGCAGCAGCAAAGCAAGAAAAGGCTATTTCTTTGGGTAACTTAATTGGCTCTAATATTTTTAATATTGGTTCTGTGTTAGGACTTACCTCAATGATTAAAACCATTCCAGTTACCGAACCACAAATTTTAACTAGAGATATTTTTTGGATGATTGCTTTTTCTGCAATACTAATTCCACTAATCTTAATTCCTAAACAACATCAAATAAGTAGACCAAACGGGTTTGCTCTTATTTTAGGCTATGGAATCTTCATATTTTTAGTCTTCACCCAGTAGATTTGTAGGTTATTAACTGTATTTTATCGAATTGTTTATAATTAACCCTATTTTTTTAAGGGTTAAAAGTTGGTTATTGAGCTTTTTTTATAAATTTGCCCTATAATTTAAATGCTAAAATAATTAAAATGTCAAAGCTAAGATTTCACGCAGTAAAAGAAACCCTTACTCGAAAACCATTAAAAATAGAAGAAAAAGAACGTCGTTCTTCAATTTTTGGTAATAATGTATTTAACGAAGCTACTATGCGACAGTTTTTAACCAAAGAAGCTTATAAAAGCGTCATGGATGCTGTGCAAAACGGTTCAAAAATTGACAGAGGAGTCGCCGATCATATTTCAACGGGAATGAAAGAATGGGCTATCTCTAAGGGAGTTACTCATTATACTCACTGGTTTCAGCCATTAACTGGTGCAACTGCAGAAAAGCATGATGCCTTTTTTGAAACTATTGGAGGAGGTTTAGCTATTGAAAAATTTGGAGGAGGACAACTAGTACAACAAGAACCAGATGCTTCTTCGTTTCCTAACGGAGGGATTAGAAACACCTTTGAAGCTCGCGGATATACTGCTTGGGATCCAACATCTCCAGCCTTTATTTATGAAACGACCTTGTGTATTCCAACGGTTTTTGTTTCTTATACAGGTGAGGCACTTGACTATAAAACACCATTATTAAGAGCACTACAAGCTGTTGATCATGCTGCAGTAGCAGTTGCTAGATATTTTGATAAAAATGTAAAAAAGGTAAATGCTTCTTTAGGTTGGGAACAAGAATACTTTTTAATTGATAGCGCTTTAGTAGCATCAAGACCAGATATTACTTTAACAGGTAGAACCTTGCTTGGACATTCTCCAGCAAAAGGACAACAGTTGGATGACCATTATTTTGGAACTATCCCAAATCGTGCTATGTCTTTTATGCGCGATTTAGAAACAGAGTGTATGTTATTAGGTATTCCTGTTAAAACAAGACATAACGAGGTTGCGCCAAATCAATTTGAACTAGCGCCAATCTATGACGAAGCGAATTTAGCAGTAGACCATAATTCATTGTTAATGGATGTGATGGATAAGATTGCGGGAAGACATAATTTTAAGGTGTTATTTCATGAAAAGCCATTTGCAGGAGTCAATGGTTCTGGAAAACATAATAACTGGAGTTTGAGTACAGATACAGGAATTAACTTATTGGGTCCTGGAAAAACACCAATGAGTAATTTACAATTCTTAACGTTTTTTATAAACTCAATTAAAGCCGTTCATGAATACGAAGAATTACTCAGAGCTTCTATTGCAAGTGCAAGTAACGATCATCGTTTAGGAGCAAACGAAGCACCACCTGCAATTATTTCTGTATTTATTGGCGAGCAATTAACTAATGTACTTCATGAATTGGAAGGAGTTACAAAAGGAAAGTTGTCTCCAGAAGAAAAAACAGATTTAAAGCTTAATGTGGTTGGTAAAATTCCAGAAATTCTATTAGATAATACAGATAGAAATAGAACATCTCCTTTCGCATTTACTGGGAATAAGTTTGAGTTTAGGGCAGTTGGTTCAACAGCTAACTGTGCAAATCCTATGACCGTTTTAAACTCAATTATGGCAAAACAGCTTATAGATTTTAAAGCTGAAGTTGATGCTTTGATTGAAAATAAAGACATGAAAAAGGATGATGCTATTTTTAATGTATTACGTGAATATATTAAAACATCTAAAAACATACTTTTTGAAGGAAACGGTTATGGAGATGAGTGGCAAAAAGAAGCAAAAAAGCGTGGATTGAGTAATAATAAAACAACTCCTGAAGCTTTAAAGGCTAGAATGGCCAAGAAAAACATTAGTTTGTTTGAGGATTTGGGAGTGATGAACCGAGTTGAAATTGAAGCACGTTATGAAATTGAGGTTGAAGAGTATGCTCTAAGGGTTCAAATTGAAGGAAGGGTTTTAGGTGATATTGCAAGAAATCACGTGGTTCCAACAGCTGTGAGGTATCAAAATATTTTAATTGAAAATGTGAGAGGTCTTAAAGATATCTATGGAGATGACTTCAAAAAATACGCTAAAGAGCAAATGGTACTAATTCAAGTTATTTCTGGTCACATCGAAGCTATTAATTCTGGTGTTACTAAAATGACAAAAGAACGTAAAATAGCAAATAACATTCAGGATTCTGAAAAAAGAGCAGAAGCATATTGCAATAAAGTAAAGCCGTTTTTCGATGATATTCGTTATAGCTGCGATAAGCTCGAATTGTTAATAGATGACGAGCTTTGGCCATTGACAAAATACAGAGAAATGTTATTTACTAAGTAGATATGTAATTTAAATAAAAGCCTCATTTTTATGAGGCTTTTTTATTACAATTTACTTAAAATAGAAAGAAAATTATCTACGTACACCTACGTATTTATTTTAAAAATATTGTGTAAAAAAGGGTATTTCAGCTAATTATTTTACAATTTATCGATTTTAACAGAATATTCTTACTTTTTAGCCTTCTAGCTTGAAAATTAGTGACTTATTTTCACTAAATTTGTTTTGCTATTAATCCATTATTATTCAAAATGAAGAAGTTACTACTAAGTGTTGCGGCACTTATGGTCGCAACCCTCTTGTTCTCTCAAGATGATACTGTTGATGCAAAAGAGAAAGTTTCTCAAGATAATTCAGTAGTATTAATTGATGACGGAAACCTGTCATCATAAGTCTTGTTTTTAATTTAAGAGTGTTTAAAAGTTTTAACTAGTGCTAAAAAAGCACTAGTTAAAACTTTTTTGTTTCTAATTGTTTCAATTATTTGATATTTGTAAGCTTTTACTATATTGCAAAACCTTTAAATCTGTCAATGGATGAATCTATTTTATTAATAGGTAGTATCTAGTGATTAATAGAACTAATTTTTATAGCATTTTTTGTGTTATTTTTTCTTTGTTTTTTGTACAAAAAACTTATTCACAAGAAGAAATAAATAGAAGCACCATTGAAACTTTTAACGAAGTTTATGGCTTAGAAGTGCGTGGAAAAAATGCGTTTTCGATAGCGGCTGGTGCTACAATCCCTAATGGAGATTATGCTGATGCGCTTTACGAAGTGTATATGCATATTGGATACAAACGTTTTTTAGGCCCTCATATAAATATCAATGTAGGTTATAATAAATATAATATAGCCTTTAAGGACATTTCTAATCAAGGGTTCATGTCTTTTGACGCTAATTTAGAGGTTGTTCCATTTTCAAAAAGTATTTTTTCACCATTCGTTTATGTAGGAGGAGGGTTAAACGCTTCTAATTATTTTTTGAGAACTGACTCTAAAATTCAGGGAGGCGCAGGTTTTGAGATATTGATTTCGCCTTTGGTTGGTGTAAAGCTATTTGGGGAGTATAACATGTTGTTTACTGATGAATTAGATGGAAGAGTGTATGGAGCATCAGATGATGCCTTTTGGAGAGCAGCTATAGGTTTAAATTTTTACTTTGGAAAAAGAGGTAGAAAAAGAAGTGTTAAAAAAAATGAACCTACAGTAATTAATTCTAATCCAATAATTCACGCAAAAAACTAAATACTTTATTACTTTTGCAGCATCTAAAAAACACCTTTCCATAATGAGTAACGAGGTTAGTAAAAGATATGCACAAAGAGGCGTTTCTGCTTCAAAACAAGACGTGCATAACGCTATTAAAAATATTGATAAAGGACTATTTCCTAAAGCTTTCTGCAAAATTGTACCAGATTATCTAACCAATGATGATAGTTATTGTTTAATCATGCATGCAGATGGAGCGGGAACAAAAAGTTCTTTAGCCTATATGTATTGGAAGGAAACTGGAGATGTTTCGGTTTGGAAAGGCATTGCTCAAGACGCTTTAATAATGAATATAGACGACCTTTTGTGTGTTGGGGCAACCAATAATATCATGTTGTCTTCTACCATAGGAAGAAATAAGAATCTTATTCCAGGCGAAGTTATATCAGCAATAATTAATGGTACAGAAGAGTTGATTGCTGAGTTAAAGGAATTTGGCGTAACTATTCATTCAACTGGAGGGGAGACTGCTGATGTTGGCGATTTGGTAAGAACAATTATTGTTGATTCTACGGTTACAGCTAGAATGAAACGCGAAGATGTTATTGATAATGCAAATATTGAGGTAGGTAATGTTATTGTGGGGTTGGAAAGTTTTGGTCAAGCTACTTATGAGAAATCATATAATGGAGGTATGGGAAGTAATGGGTTAACTTCAGCTAGGCATGATGTGTTTCATAAGTATTTAGCTGAAAAATATCCTGAAAGTTTTGATGCTTCAGTCCCAGATGATTTGGTTTATTCGGGACAAACTAAATTAACAGATAAGGTAAAAGGAGCGCCTATTGATGCTGGGAAATTAGTGTTGTCTCCAACTAGAACTTATGCGCCAATTATTAAATCAATTCTTTCTAAGTTTAATAGTGATAAGGTGCATGGAATGATTCATTGTAGTGGAGGAGCGCAGACAAAAATTCTTCATTTTGTGGATAATCTTCATATTGTAAAAGATAATATGTTTTCTATCCCGCCTTTGTTTAAATTAATTCAAGAACAATCTAAAACCGATTGGAAAGAAATGTATCAAGTATTTAATTGTGGACATCGTATGGAACTATATGTGTCTCCTGAAATTGCCAATGATATTATAGCGATTTCAAAATCTTTTAATGTTGATGCTCAGGTGATTGGAAGAGTGGAGGCAAGCGATTCTAAAAAACTTACAATAAAAAGCGAATTTGGCGTTTTTAAGTATAGCTAATAAACCCTTTATATCATGACTAAAAATTTTAAGTATCAATTATCTTTTGTTACTGCATTTCTAAGCATATTTTTTTTAAAAGCTCAAAACGTGGATTTAACTTTATATCCAGAAGATTTTGTGACTACACATTGGAAAGAAATCAATAGAGCTAGCTTGGATATAAGTGAAGTGGCTTTTGTTAACTGGAATTCTGGAGGATCGAATTCTATTTCGGGATTATTAGGGTTAGAAGTTCAAAGAAATTATAAAAAAGACCATTTGCTTTGGGAGAACAGGGCAGTAATACGTTACGGAGTTAATAAACAGCAAAGCCAGAGTTTAAGAAAGACAGATGATATTTTTGAACTAAAGTCACGTTTTGGTTTTAGAAAGGATAAAAAATCAAATTGGTATTATTCGGCAAATTTTAGTTTTGCAACGCAATTTACTAATGGTTATAATTACTCTAATAGCGACAAAAAGCCAATATCACAATTTATGGCGCCAGCTTATATGTTTTTGGGTGTCGGAACAGTATATGGTGAGCATATTGAAGAGTTTTCGGCATATATGTCACCATTAACTTTAAAATCTACGTTTGTGCTAGATCAAGATTTAGCAGACGCTGGTTCTTTTGGAGTCACACCAGCGACCTATGATGTTCTAGGGAATAAATTAACTGATGGTGAAAATGCTAGACAAGAAGTTGGGGTTTTGCTTACTAGTGCTTACGAAAATGTACTTATGGAAAATATTTCGGTTAGAACATTAGTGAGTTTGTATACGGATTATTTAAATGACTTTGGAAATGTTGATGTAGATTGGGAGTTAAACTTTAAATTTAAAGTTAATGACCATATCCGCGCTTCAATGGGATCACATATTAAATATGATAATGATGTAAAAACGGCAGTTGAAGATGAAGATATGCCAGATGAAACTGTTGAAAAAGGCGCTAAAGTTCAATGGAAACAGCTTCTAGGAATTGGAGTATCAGTTGATTTCTAAAGCAAATACTTATTATTTATTTTTGTTAACTTTTTTTTGTTGATAAATTTTAATTTATTGATTTATAATTGGTTACGAATATTTCTTGTAAACTTTATGATTTAAGACATGTTCCAAGTTTAAATTTTTTACGTTCTTTACAACTTCAAAATAGAATGTAAAATTTTTAAATTAATCCAACAACATGCAAATACAAACCCAACCTATTGTAAAACCTAAAACTTACTCTCAAGAAGACGCTTTTGAAGCCTCTGTTAAATATTTTAATGGCGACGATTTAGCTGCTCGTGTATGGATAAATAAATACGCCTTAAAAGATTCTGAAGGTAATTTATACGAGTTGACTCCAAACGATATGCACCAACGAATTGCCAAAGAAATTGCAAGAGTTGAATCGCGATATCCAAATCCTTTATCTGAAGAAGCAATATTCGATTTAATTAAAGATTTTAAATACATCGTGCCTCAAGGAAGTCCAATGGCAGGAATTGGTAACCCATACCAAATTGCGTCACTTTCTAACTGTTTTGTTATTGGTAACGAAGGTAATTCCGATTCGTATGGAGGTATTATGAAAATCGACCAAGAACAAGTACAACTTATGAAACGTCGTGGTGGTGTTGGTCACGATTTGTCGCACATTCGTCCTAAAGGGTCTCCTGTAAAAAATTCAGCGTTAACGTCAACAGGTATTGTGCCTTTTATGGAGCGTTATTCTAATTCAACAAGAGAAGTTGCACAAGATGGTCGTCGTGGAGCGCTCATGTTATCGGTTTCTATCAATCATCCAGATTCCGAAGATTTTATAGATGCTAAACTAGAGCAAGGAAAAGTAACAGGCGCTAATGTTTCGGTTAGAATTGACGATGAATTTATGAAGGCTGTAAAAACCAGCTCAACATATACACAGAAATATCCAATTTTTAGTAGCAACCCTAAGTTTTCAAAAACCATTGAAGCTAATAAACTTTGGAAAAAAATTGTTCACAACGCATGGAAATCAGCCGAACCAGGTATTTTATTTTGGGATACCATCATCAACGAATCGGTTCCCGATTGTTATGCAGATTTAGGTTATAAAACGGTTTCAACCAACCCTTGTGGCGAAATACCATTATGTCCTTATGATTCTTGCCGTTTATTGGCGATGAATTTATTTTCTTATGTTGAAAATCCTTTTACTGATAAAGCTGAATTTAATTTCGAATTATTTAAAAAACACATACATGTAGCACAACGCATCATGGATGATATTATCGATCTAGAATTAGAAAAAATAGATGCTATTATTGCTAAAATAGATGCTGACCCAGAATTAGACGAAGTAAAAGCAACCGAAAGGAATTTATGGTTAAACATTAAGACCAAAGCATACGAGGGTCGTAGAACAGGAATAGGCATTACTGCCGAAGGTGATATGTTGGCTGCTTTAGGGATTAAATATGGAAGCAAGAAAGGAAATGCGTTTTCAGTTGAAGTACATAAAACTCTAGGAATTGAAGCGTATAGAGCTTCGGTTTATACAGCAAAAGATAGAGGAGTATTTGAAATTTTTGATGCTGAGCGTGAAAAAAACAATCCATTTATTAAGCGTTTAAAAGAAGCGGACGAGAAGTTGTACTACGAAATGTTGGAACATGGACGTAGAAACATTGCTTTATTGACTATTGCTCCAACAGGAACAACAAGTTTAATGACACAAACTTCTTCTGGAATTGAGCCAGTATTTATGCCAGTTTATAAACGTAGAAGAAAAGTAAATCCTAACGATAAAAATGTTCGTGTGGATTTTGTAGATGAAGTAGGAGACTCTTGGGAAGAGTATGTGGTGTTTCATCACAGATTTAAGCAATGGATGGAAGTAAACGGAATTGATTCTGATAAAAATTATTCTCAAGAAGAACTAGATAAAATAGTTGAAAAGTCACCTTATTACAAAGCAACTTCCAATGATGTGGATTGGATGAGTAAAGTTAGTATGCAAGGTGCTGTACAAAAATGGGTGGACCATTCCATAAGTGTTACTATTAATTTACCCAACGATGCTACTGAAGAATTGGTAGGTAAATTGTATTTAGAAGCTTGGGAAGCAGGTTGTAAAGGTGTAACTGTTTATAGAGACGGCTCACGTTCTGGTGTGTTAATTTCGAATGAAGAAAAGAAAGAGGAGGAACAAGAAACCTTAACAGCGTTTCCAACAAAACGACCTCAAGTGTTAGAGGCAGATGTGGTTCGCTTTCAAAATAACAAAGAAAAATGGATTGCCTTTATTGGTTTAATAGATGGAAAACCTTACGAAGTATTTACAGGTTTGGCTGATGATGAAGATGGTATTTTAATACCACGTTGGGCAAATAATGGGCTTATTATAAAAAATAGAAACGAGGATGGAACGTCTCGATACGATTTTCAGTATCAAAACAAAAGAGGCTATAAAACCACTATTGAAGGATTATCTCACAAATTTAACCCTGAATATTGGAACTATGCTAAGTTAATTTCTAGCACACTTCGCCACGGTATGCCAATTGATAAAATTGTTGATTTAATTAATAGTTTGCAATTGGATAGTGAATCAATAAACACATGGAAAAATGGGGTGGTTAGAGCGATTAAGCGTTATGTGGAAGATGGTACGCAAGCAAAAGGACAAACTTGTGCCAATTGTAGTTCAACCAGTTTAATCTACCAAGAAGGCTGTTTAACTTGTAAGGATTGTGGATCTTCTAAGTGTGGTTAATTATTAGTTTGTTTTAAAGCTTCGGGAAATACATTTGGGTCGAAATCCCAAAGAAGAGGTAATAAATAATACGTAATAAGCGTGATTAATATGACGCTTATTACGTTCATTAATATGCCTGTTCGCATCATATCTGGAATTTTCAAGTATCCTGAGCCAAAAACAATGGCGTTTGGTGGTGTGGCAACAGGTAGCATAAAAGCACAAGACGCAGCTACCGTAATCCCAACCATTAATGTAAATGGATGGACATCTAAAATTAAAGCTATTGGTGCAATAACAGGCAAGAGCATCGCTGTTGTGGCTAGGTTAGATGTGATTTCGGTTAGAAAATTAACCGCTAGTATTAAAACAAACAGTAAGGCAAACAATGGTAGATTCTCAAACTGAGTTACCTGTGATCCAATCCATTCAGCTAATCCACTAGTTTTAAAACCTTCTGCTAACGCTAAACCACCTCCAAAAAGCAATAAAATACCCCAAGGTAATTTTACGGCACTTTCCCAATTAATAATCTTTTTCTCTTTCCTTTTTTTGGTTGGGAGAATAAATAAAATGGTTGCACTTGCCATGGCTATTATTGTGTCATCTATGGCAGGAATTAGCTTTGAAATTAGAAAAGAACGTGTCATCCATAAAAAAGCAGTAATACAAAAAACAATTAACACGGTTTTTTCTTCATAACTAATTTTCCCTAAGTTTTTTAATAGTCTTTTTATTTCAGCTTTTCCACCAGGAAAATCTTTTTGTGTGAAACTAAAAGCAACGGTCGTCATATACTTCCAGCAAATAAACAATAGTATTATAGAAATTGGTAAGCCATAGATTATCCATTTGGAGAAGGTCATTTCAACATTGTATTGCTCTTCTAAAATACCAGCAAAAATTAAATTTGGAGGCGTTCCAATAAGTGTAGCAACACCTCCAATAGATGCACTATAAGCAATGGAAAGCATTAGTGCTTTTCCAAAAATTTCGTTTTCGTCCTCTTTGGTTTTAGGGTTATCTTTAAGTTGTAGTATAATTGCCATTCCAATGGGTAGCATCATTACTGTTGTGGCTGTATTGGAAATCCACATACTTAAAAACGCTGTGGCAATCATAAAGCCTAATATAATTTTACTAACGCTAGTGCCAATTATATTAATTACAGTAAGTGCAATGCGCTTATGCAAATTCCATTTTTCTATAGCAATAGCAAGAATAAATCCGCCTATATAAAGAAACACATATTTATGCCCAAAAGCTGCTGTAGTAGTACTCAATTCCATCGCTCCAGTAATAGGGAATAAGATAATTGGGAGCATTGCTGTTACTGCAATTGGCACTACTTCTAAAATCCACCAAATAGCTACCCAAAGTGTGGTTGCTAACACAGCAACACCTTCTGGAGATAATCCCTCAGGTTTAAAAAAAAGAAGGGTGAAAGTAAATAATAAAGGCCCAAGAACTAGCCCAAACTGTTTTAAGATTTTGCTTCGCATATTTTATAAATGGTAATGCAAAATACAATTTTCTTAATTAAGAATTAAGTTAAGCTACCTTTGCTTAAATATTTATAATCTTCAAGTTCGTTTAGCTTATCAATTTTTTTTGAGCAACCGTTTTTTAATAGATAAATTTCATCAGAGGTTTCAATAATATGCGAGTATAAGTGATCGGTTATAATAATAATTTTTTCTAGTTTCTCAATGCTAATAAGTTGCTTTATTTTCTCAATTTGTAAAGGTGCGATATGGGAAAATGGTTCATCTAATAATACAATTTCACTATTACTTTTTAGAATCAAATAGATTTCGACAATGCGTTGTTCTCCTCCAGATAACCTGCTTATTTTAGTCTTTTTGTATTTTGAAAAAGCTGGAAAATGCAAAATAAAATCCTCCCAGTCCACATGAAATAATTTAAATACTGAAGGAAGTTTTAAATTAGGCAAGAATGTATGCTGAGGTAAATATTTAACCAGCTTTGTTAAATATAATGGTTTCAAAACAGGCTTTTTGTCTATGCGTATCAATTTATATTTTGGTTGAATATTTCCAAAAATTATATTAAGTAGTGACGTTTTTCCACAACCATTACTACCAAGGATGCCAACCACTCTTCCAGTTTCAGCTTTGAGGTAAATACCGCTTAAAATACGTTTGGAGTTAAAGTTTAATTCTACATTATCAATTTCAAGAATCATATAAATTCCTTAATGAGGAGTAGAAAGGTAATAGTTATTAAAATATCGACAAAAAATAAAACCGAAAATAGCTTAAATGTTGATATGCCTAGATTTTTATAAAAAACGAGTTTTCTTTTTGCTGAAGTTTCGTTAACTAAATACCATAAAAATATGGTTAACAGTAGTTTAGTAGCTATTGCGGCAAAAATATTTGGATTAACTATCACAATGAAGATATTAATAAAAAAAGACCATAAAACATACGATCTATAAAAAGCCATTATGGACATTAATTGCTGCATATACACAAATAAACGGTTAATGTATGTAAATATTTTGTATTGCTTGCTAAGATTTTACTTCATTGAAAATTCATAAATTATCGTATTTTTGCGACACAATTCACATAAGCAGATGCTAGAAAAAATTCAAATAGTAAAACAACGTTTTGATGAGGTAAGTGATTTAATTATTCAGCCAGACATAATTACAGACCAAAAGCGTTATATACAATTAAATAAAGAATATAAAGACCTAAAAAAAATTGTTGATAAAGGCGAAATCTATAAATCTTTAACAGATAATATAGCCGAAGCCGAAGAAATCATTGCAGATGGTAGTGATGCCGAAATGGTTGAAATGGCAAAAATGCAATTAGAAGAAGCTAAGGCTGAATTACCGGACTTAGAAGAAGAAATCAGGTTTTTGTTAATACCTAAAGACCCAGATGATGCGAAGAATGTGGTTGTAGAAGTACGCGCAGGAACAGGAGGCGATGAGGCAAGTATTTTTGCAGGAGATTTATATAGAATGTACTCAAAATATTGTAGCGATAAAGGATGGAAGGTAGATGTTGTTAGTTTGAGTGAAGGAACCTCTGGAGGTTATAAAGAAATAATTTTTGAAGTCTCAGGTGAAGATGTTTATGGAACCATGAAGTTTGAAGCTGGTGTACACCGTGTACAACGTGTGCCTCAAACAGAGACTCAAGGTAGGGTTCATACATCTGCAGCGACAGTAATGGTGCTTCCTGAGGCCGAAGAATTTGATGTAGAATTAGATATGAGCGAGGTACGAATTGAGCGTACCACTTCAACTGGTCCTGGAGGACAATCGGTTAATACAACGTATTCGGCAATTAAATTACATCACGAACCAACAGGAATGATTGTAAGTTGCCAAGACCAGAAATCATCACACAAAAACCTTGAGAAAGCTTTAAAAGTTTTACGTTCACGTTTATATGAAATGGAATTGGCAAAGAAACAAGCGGCAGATTCCGAGAAGAGAAAGAGTATGGTGTCATCAGGTGATAGAAGTGCAAAAATTAGAACCTATAATTATCCACAAGGACGAGTTACAGATCATAGAATAGGTTTAACGTTGTATGATTTGTCTAATATCATTAATGGTGACATTCAAAAAATAATAGACGAATTAATGTTAGCTGAAAACACTGAGATGTTGAAGGCTAGTGATGACGTGATATAAAATCCAAGTCTCTTTTTGAGGCTTTTTTTTATGAAGAAAAAAACCTTTAGAATTATATTAATTGGAATATTGGTCCTATTCGGGGTTTTAAGATTTTTTGGAGCTTTAAGATTTTTTAATGTACCAAGTACTTCAAATGAGCCTAATTTAAGTTTAAATTCTCGTTTCATTGGTTCAAATCTTGTAAAGCCTAAAGCACTAGACTTTACATATTTTAAGTTTTCTGATAGTTTGCATGGTAGTGCATACATAAAAAGATTGATAGCATTACCTGGAGATAAACTTGAGTGTAGAAATGGAAGCTTTTTTGTAAATGATCAAAATATAGATGATAGTTTGAATCTTAGATATAGTTATAAAATCAGTAAAGAATTCTATGACGACTATATTAAGGAGTCTTTTGAAAAAGATGAGTCATTTTTGGCTTACCCTATTTCGAATGATTCAATTTTAACTTTTTTAGATGATAGTTTTGTTAGTGAGCTTCCGGTGAAAATTGAGCGATTCAATGAGGTTGAGAGTGAGGGAGTTTCAACAGATATTTCATCAAAAACTTCAAACTGGAACATTAATAATTTTGGACCAATAGTAATGCCAAAAAATAAATACTTCTTCTTAGGTGATAATCGAGATAATTCCTTGGATTCAAGATATAGAGGATTTGTAGAAGAAGAAAATATTTTAGGAACTCTTATATTTAAGTTTTAATGACAACACAACAACTAGTAAGTCAAATCAAAAAAAAGAAATCCTTTCTATGCATAGGGTTAGATGTCGATTTAAATAAAATCCCTCAGCATTTATTAAAAGAAGACGACCCAATTTTCGCATTTAATAAAGCGATTATTGATGCTACTCATCACTTATGTGTGGCTTATAAACCTAATACAGCGTTTTATGAAGCTTATAGTATAAAAGGATGGCAGGCACTAGAAAAAACTATAAACTATCTTAACAAGAAACATCCTGAGATTTTCACTATTGCTGATGCTAAACGCGGTGATATTGGTAACACAAGCACTATGTATGCCAAAGCGTTTTTTGAGGATTTAGGGTTTGATAGTGTAACTGTAGCGCCTTATATGGGAAAGGATTCAGTAGAACCATTTTTAGCATTTGAGGATAAGCATACTATTTTGTTAGCATTAACATCTAATCAAGGTGCTTTCGATTTTCAGACAAAAACTGTAGATGGAATAGAATTATACAAACAAGTTTTAGAAACTTCTAAGTCTTGGCAAAATTCTGAGAGTTTAATGTACGTAGTTGGTGCTACAAAAGCTGAGTTCTTAGCTGATATTAGAAACATTATTCCAGATAGTTTTTTATTAGTCCCTGGAGTTGGAGCTCAAGGAGGAAACCTACAAGAGGTTTGTAAATATGGAATGAACAATAATATTGGATTATTAATTAATTCATCCAGAGGAATTATTTATGCTTCAAATCAAGAAGATTTTGCGCAAGCTGCAGCTGCAAAAGCAAAAGTGCTTCAGTTAGAAATGGAGTCAGAATTGAACTCGTTAAACTAATTAGGTTTTAGTTTATAAACTGGCATTCCAATCTTTTGTTTTGTCTAGTTTGCTCACATCTTCAACAAAATTTGCAATTCTACTTTCAAGTTCCTTCAAACTTAAAATTTTGTTGAGGTTAGGTTTAATTTTTCCAACTTTACAGAAATGTGTACTCATAGTTTTTTATTTAAATTACGAGAATCTCTATTATTTGGATGTTTCTAAAAAGTTAAAGAATTGATAAATAATCAAATAGAAGCTTGTTGTTGTTCTCTTGATAAAAATTTAAGCTTATTAAGCTCGTCCAAAAGTTTTATAGCTCGAAACTCCGAAATGTCACTTAAGGCATGATCCGTTTGTCTTAGATTATAGGCTTCCTCAATAAGCTGTTTGTACTTATTGTTTAATCTAATTTGGTCTTCAATAAAGGTTGAAACCTTGGTCATGATTAATTCATATAACAAAGTATTAATATATTTAAAATATTGCATAACAGCAACTTAAATCTTAAATTGTTAATAAAAAATATACTCGTTGAATTTATTGTGTTAATTATTTCATTGAAGAGATTCTATTAGAGGTACTATTTAATGTTATGTTAATATTAGATTTAGATTAATTATGATTTAATATCTTTAAAAGGCAATCAAAAAAACCTAATCAAATGAAACCCTTGTTCACATTATTAGTTATCTGTTTCATGACAATAACTGTAAACTCTCAAACTAATAATAATACTTGTAATTGC
Source organism: Gaetbulibacter sp. S0825 (assembly GCF_011777505.1). Classification (GTDB taxonomy): domain Bacteria; phylum Bacteroidota; class Bacteroidia; order Flavobacteriales; family Flavobacteriaceae; genus Pontimicrobium. The sequence goes on from NZ_JAATJT010000001.1 coordinate 1,392,286, forward strand.
TGTACAGAAAAACATGCCGAATTTGACTTTTGGGTTGGTAGTTGGACAGTAACAAATCCAAATGGAAGTGCAGCTGGAACTAATGTTATTGAAAAAGTTCAAGACAATTGTGTGTTACGTGAAAATTGGACTAGCGCAACTCCAGGTTTTACTGGGACAAGTAATAATTTTTACAATGCTGCAAAAAAGCAATGGGAGCAAATTTGGATTGATAACCAAGGCGGAAGTTTACACCTAAAAGGAAACAGAGTAGGTAACCAAATGATTTTACAAACGGATGTTGCCAAAAACCAAAAGGGAGAACCCTTTTACCATCGTGTAACTTGGACTAAAAATGACGATGGCACTGTACGACAGTACTGGGAAACTATTACCAATGACAAAGATATTACTGTGGCTTTTGATGGTTTGTATAAAAGAGTTAAATGATAAATCTATGTCAAGAAATTGCAATTAATTATTTTCAAATAAGTTTTTATTTTCAGCCAATCCAGATTTGTAATTGTTGATTGGGAATATGCCTTTCAAACAGTCTTGCAATTCTTAAATTTGAAGGTCTAACCTTTAAGCTCTCTTGATTTTTAAATTCAATAAAATAATTTCCATGTTCTGTAATGTCCAAAACCATTATTTTTTTAGCTCTTTTCCCAAATTCAAAAGATTGAACTCGCCAATTTGTTATTTTTGGATTAACTATTTTTTGGTTTTCTTTGTTTGTCAAAACGAATGTAAAATTACCAATCGAAACATCCCAACCACCGAGAACTTTTACACTATAAATTCCAATGGGTAATTCTATAACTTTACCAGAATCGTAAATACTAATTGGAAATCTAATTTCTAAATATCTTAAATCAGTTTTTATTATTTCAATATTCTTTGGTACTTTATTTCTTTGTAAAAACCCTGAAATTTTATTGTCAGGTGTCAACTGATTATAGCTGCTTTTAATATATGGTCTTGCTCCATCTGTTGGCTCGAATTCAGTTCGTAAATATTCAATTTCTTCATTGTCTAATTCACGCACTGTTCCATCATTCTCAACATAAACATATTCAAATTCTTCTTTTTCTGTTTTCAATTGAATAGGATTAATCTAACTAGGTTTTCTTAAACGTTGTTAAACCAAGATAAAGATTCGTTTTTAATCCTGCAACGCAAACACACGTCTCAACAAATCAGTAGTTCTTGAAGAAACCTTGTTTCTGATTTCTTTTTCTTCAACTGAAATCATGGTGTAAACGCCTTTTAAGGCTTCACCAGTAACATAATCAGTTAAATCAGGATTCACGTTATTAGTAAACGGAATGGAGTTGTATTTGTTAATTAAATTCTCCCAAATTTGGTCAGCACCAACTTTACTAAACGAGTTTTTAATCACAGGATTAAATTTATCGTATAAAGCGGTTTCTGTTTTGTTTGTTAAGTATAGTGTAGCTGCATTATCTGCACCAAGTAATATGTTTTTAGCATCTGCAAACGTAATCTCTTTAACAGCGTTTACAAAAATAGGCGTTGCTTCCTTTACAGCATCTTCTGCAGCTCTATTGAGTATTTTCAGACCTTCGTCTGCTAGGTTGCTTAAACCAATATCACGCAATGCTTTATCAACTTTTTGTAATTCTTCTGGAAGTAAAATCTTTACTAATTCATTTTTAAAAAAGCCATCTTCAGCAGTTAGTTTACTTACTTGTTTGTCAATTCCAAAGTCAAGAGCTTGACGCAAACCAGAAGCAATTTCGGCATTCCCCAAACCTCCTTGAGGCATTTGGTTGACGACTTGTTGTAACTCAGCACAAGCAGTTACATTTAAAATTAAGATTAGGGCAATTATTCGTTTCAACATAGTTTAAGGTTTTCTATCTTTAACAAAGATAAATTTTACAGATGAGAACTATTCAAATTTTATGCCTAATATGTTTTTTGGGATTATTCAATTGTAATTCTAAGAATGAAACTAAAGTGATTACTGAGACAGCCATTGAAACTAAAAAACCTAAGCAGTATATTACTGTACTTGGTATAGCACAAGATGCAGGCTATCCTCATATTAATTGTGACAACGATTGTTGCAAATCCTTTTACGATGGAGAAGAACCTAAAAAGCTAGTATCGTGTTTAGGATTGGTCGATTTAGTTGATAAAAAGAAATACATCTTTGATGCAACACCTGATTTTACGCAGCAAACACAAATTCTTAAAACTGACCACATAGATAATGGAAATATCATAGATGGCGTCTTTTTAACACATGCACATATAGGTCACTACACAGGGTTAATGTATTTAGGTTTTGAAGCCTTAGGAGCAAATAAAGTGCCAGTATATGCTATGCCAAGAATGAAACAATATTTAGAGACTAGTGGTCCTTGGAGTCAGTTACTAGCTTTTAAAAATATTGATATAAAACCTATTCAGCATGATTCAGTGGTATCATTAAATAATAATTTAAAAGTAACACCATTTTTAGTGCCACATCGTGATGAATATTCTGAAACGGTTGGCTATATCATTGAAGGACAACACAAAAAAGCATTGTTTATTCCAGACATTGACAAATGGGAAAAATGGGAACGTAACATTATCGAAGAAGTCAAAAAAGTAGATTACGCTTTTGTAGATGCGTCTTTTTTTAGAGATGGAGAGTTAGACAGGGATATGAGTAAAATTCCGCATCCTTTTACCACTCAAACGACAACCTTGTTCGAAAATGAAGATTTAGAAACGAAAAACAAAATCCATTTCATTCACTTTAATCATTCAAATCCAACAATAAAAGACTCACATCGATTAAAAGATAGTATTATAAATCTTGGATTCAAATTTGCGAAACGAGGTGATATCTATGATTTATAGAAACTTATATTATTCATAATAAAGGCGATAAATTTTTCAATATTCCGTAAATTTGCAACGTTAAAAACTCACATCATTACGAATGCAACAAGTAACACCATACAAACCAAAACATAAAGTACGAATAGTAACTGCAGCATCACTATTTGATGGTCATGATGCGTCCATAAATATCATGCGAAGAATCATTCAAGCGACAGGAGTTGAAGTGATTCATTTAGGACATGATAGAAGTGTGGAGGAAGTGGTTAACACAGCTATTCAAGAAGATGCAAATGCCATTGCATTGACTTCCTATCAAGGAGGACACAATGAGTATTTCAAGTATATGTATGATTTGCTAAAGGAAAAAGGAGCAGAGCACATCAAGATTTTTGGTGGAGGTGGAGGCGTGATACTACCTTCAGAAATTAAGGACTTGATGGATTATGGTATTACACGTATTTATTCTCCAGATGATGGTAGAGAACTTGGACTTCAAGGCATGATTAACGATTTGGTTCAGCAATCTGATTTTGCTATTGGAGATGTTTTGAATGGAGAAGTAGATATTCTTGAAGAGAAAAACCCAAAAGCTATTGCAAGAGTTATTTCTTCGGCTGAAAATTTCCCTGAAGTTGCGAAAGATTCCTTAGATAAAATTCACAATAAGAATAAAAATTCTAAAACTCCAGTATTAGGGATAACAGGAACTGGAGGTGCTGGAAAATCATCGTTAGTTGATGAATTAGTACGTCGTTTTTTAATTGATTTTCCTGAGAAAACAGTAGGATTAATTTCAGTTGACCCTTCCAAACGTAAAACAGGAGGCGCACTTTTAGGAGATAGAATTCGTATGAATTCTATTAATTCTCCTAGAGTATATATGCGAAGTTTAGCTACACGTCAATCTAATTTAGCATTATCAAAACACGTTAATGAAGCAGTTGAAGTTTTAAAAGCTGCTGAATACGATTTGATTATTTTGGAGACTTCAGGAATCGGACAATCGGATACCGAAATTATTGAACATTCTGACGTGTCGTTGTATGTTATGACACCTGAATTTGGTGCAGCAACACAGCTTGAGAAAATCGATATGCTTGATTTCGCAGATTTAGTAGCAATTAACAAGTTTGATAAACGAGGCTCTTTAGATGCTTTACGTGATGTGAAAAAACAATATATGCGTAACAATAATCTTTGGGATGTGCACCAAGATGATTTACCAGTTTTTGGCACTATTGCTTCACAGTTCAACGATCCAGGAATGAATACGCTTTACAAAGCGGTTATGGATAAATTGGTTGAAAAAACTGATGCTGATTTGAAATCGACGTTTGAGATTTCTGATGAAATGAGCGAAAAGATTTTTGTCATTCCACCAAATAGAACACGTTATTTATCAGAAATAGCAGAGAATAATCGTGCTTATGATAGCAAAGCTACGGAGCAAGTTGAAGTGGCTCAAAAACTCTATGGAATTTATAAAACTATTGAATCCGTAACTGGTGTCAAACTAGAATTAGATAAATCAGGAATAGATAGTAAATCTGTCAGTTCGAGCGCAGTCGAGAACAAAGATTTTGTTAGAATGCTTATTGGAGAATTCGACCGAGTAAAACTAAATTTAGACCCTTATAATTGGGAAGTGATAACTGGTTGGGACGATAAAGTAAATAAATACAAAAACCCTATTTACTCATTTAAAGTAAGAGATAAAGAAATAAAAATTGAAACTCATACAGAGTCTTTATCACATACTCAAATTCCTAAAGTGGCATTACCAAAGTATCAAGCTTGGGGAGATATTTTAAAATGGTGTTTACAAGAAAATGTACCAGGAGAATTTCCTTATGCATCAGGATTGTACCCTTTTAAAAGAACTGGTGAAGACCCAGCTCGTATGTTTGCTGGTGAAGGTGGTCCAGAGCGTACCAACAGACGTTTCCATTACGTGAGCGCAGGTTTACCAGCAAAGCGTTTATCTACTGCTTTTGATAGTGTAACACTTTATGGAAACGACCCAGATTTACGTCCTGATATTTATGGGAAAATTGGAAATGCGGGAGTATCTATCTGCTGTTTGGACGATGCAAAGAAATTGTATTCTGGTTTCGATTTAGCTAATGTGATGACATCCGTGAGTATGACCATTAATGGCCCAGCGCCAATGTTGTTAGGCTTTTTTATGAATGCTGCTATTGACCAACAATGCGAAATCTACATTAAAGATAATGGACTTGAAAAAGAGGTTGAAGCCAAAATAGCTAAGATTTATAAAGGGAAAGAACGTCCGAAATACAATGGCGATTTACCAGAAGGAAACAACGGATTAGGTTTGATGTTGTTAGGCGTCACTGGTGACCAAGTGTTACCAGAAGAGGTGTATCAAGATATTAAAGTAAAAACGATTGCTCAAGTTCGTGGAACCGTTCAAGCAGATATTTTAAAAGAAGACCAAGCACAAAATACTTGTATTTTCTCTACGGAGTTTGCATTGCGATTAATGGGAGACGTACAAGAATATTTTATCGAGAATAATGTGCGTAACTTTTATTCAGTATCTATTTCAGGCTATCATATTGCTGAAGCAGGAGCGAACCCAATTACGCAATTGGCTCTAACATTATCTAACGGATTTACTTATGTTGAGTATTATCTGTCAAGAGGAATGGATATCAATAAATTTGGTCCAAACCTGTCATTCTTCTTTTCAAATGGTATTGACCCTGAATATGCGGTTATTGGTCGTGTAGCGCGAAAAATTTGGGCTAAAGCGATGAAGCATAAATATGGAGCAAATGCGAGAGCGCAAATGCTTAAGTATCATATTCAAACGTCTGGACGTAGCTTGCATGCTCAGGAAATTGACTTTAACGATATTCGTACAACGCTTCAAGCTTTGTATGCTATTTATGATAATTGTAACTCATTACACACCAATGCTTACGATGAAGCTATTACCACACCGACTGAAGAAAGTGTTCGTCGTGCCATGGCAATTCAATTAATCATTAATAAAGAATTGGGATTAGCCAAAAATGAAAACCCAATTCAAGGGTCATTTATTATTGAAGAATTAACCGATTTAGTGGAGGAGGCAGTATTAATGGAGTTTGATAGAATAACTGAAAGAGGAGGTGTTCTTGGAGCTATGGAGACTATGTATCAACGTAGTAAAATACAAGAAGAAAGTTTGTACTATGAGACTTTAAAACATAATGGAGAGTTCTCAATTATTGGAGTAAATACGTTTTTAAGCTCTAAAGGTTCTCCAACGGTTTTACCAGCAGAAGTTATAAGAGCTACAGAAAAAGAGAAGCAGTTCCAAATTAAAACGCTTGAAAATTTACATAAAGCAAACGACACAACTTCATTGTTGAAAGAATTACAACATAAGGCCATTAATAACGAAAATATTTTTGAGTCTTTAATGGAGGTTTGTAAAGTGTGTTCTCTGGGGCAAATTACTAATGCTTTGTTTGAAGTAGGAGGACAGTATCGTAGAAATATGTAAGCAGAGAATCACTTTTTGTCTTTTCGAAAAGTGTATGAATCACTTATGCTGAGTGAAGTCGAAGCATCTCAGTGAATCTCTTATTCCGAATTTGCTTTGGAATCTCATTAAAAAAGTAACTATAAAATGCATCTTTTTTATTAAAACGTCGTCTTATAGGTGTAATATAAAAACGATAGTCATGAAATGAGCCAAACTATCTTCTAGTGATAACTGAAATGTTTATTGGCGAATTACATATGACCGATTGAAAACAATAAATTTAACTTATGAAAAATAACGAATGTACTTGTACTTGCGATAGCTGCACTAACGGACAATGTAAAAACTGCACGTGCGAATCTTGTAACTGTAGTGGATGTAATTGTTAAATCTTAATTTTATAAGAGCGTTGGTAGTTTTATCAGCGCTCATTTTAACTTATGAATACGAATCAAGTTTGGGAAACATATCATCAAGATATTAAACTATTTCTTTTATCAAAGATAAAAAATGAAGAAGTAGTTAATGATGTTTTGCAGGATACTTTTATTAAAATCCATACAAAACTAGATTCTATCAAAGATGATAAAAAACTTAAATCATGGGTTTTTACTATCGCTAGAAATACCATGTTGGACTACTTTAGAACTAATAAATTAAGCACTGAACTGAAAGAATATAATATTCAAATAGAGGAAGGGCTTCAAAAGCATGATGAAACAGATTGTTTGTATGGCATCATAAAACGACTTCCTAAAAAGTATCGTGACCCTTTATTTCTAGCAGATATTAAAGGCAAGAAGCAAGCTGAGGTAGCCAGTCAATTAAAATTACCAATACCTACGGCTAAATCTAGAATTCAACGCGCTAGAAAATTAGTAGCGCAAGGATATATGGAATGCTGCGATTTTAAAATGAATAAAAAAGGACATTTAGTTGGTGAAGTAAAAGATAAAGAAGATTGCAAAGTCTGCAGTTAATTAAAGCGTCAACATCCAATTGCGTTGAAGCTTCCTGAACATTTTCAATTCTCTTCTTAGTATAGGTAGAAAATCTTTTCCGTTACTATTACACTTTTCTAAGCGCTTACAGTTTTTATAGAGCATTTTGGTTAAACGCTCAACGCTTTCGGCGTGTTTTTGTTTTCTATCTCTGTAATGTTCAATTTCAGCTTTAATTATTTCAGGACCTAATAATTCTGATTGCTGAACGATATCACCAGAAAAATACACATTTTCGTCTTCTGTGCCATCAGTTTTTAAATTAGATAAGTCATAATTTAAATAATGGGATATTTTTCGTGTTAACGAAAAGATTTCCAATGCCTTAGTGTAAATAGGCGAATTGTATAGGTGCGATGGTGTAGTATACATTATTTTCTAGCAATTACTCAAAATTACTTCGAAAACTAAATATGTTGTATTTAAAAATTAAGTTAAAATATCGATTTTAATTTAAATATTAATATATTTATTTTTTAAACTTTAAAATATGAAGCTAGATTCACTTAATTGGAACATATTAAAGTGTTTACAGGAAAATTCACGACAATCTAATACTGCTATTGCTAAAAAAGTAGGTATATCGTCACCTGCAGTTGCTGAGCGTATTAGAAAAATGGAAGATGGAGGCGTAATTAATGGTTATTATGCCAAACTATCATATAAAGAAACTGGACACCAACTAAAGGCAATCATCACTTTAAGAGCGTTTATGGGACGCTTAAAACCATTTTTAGAAAAAGTAAAATCCTTTGAAGAAGTGGTGAATTGTTTTCGTATAACTGGTAATGAAAACATTGTTCTAGAAGTTGTGTTGAGAAACCAACAACATCTAGAACAATTTATAGACCAACTTATAACCTATGGTGAAACTAAAACACAAATTGTTTTATCTGATGTGATTGAAAATAATCCTATAAAACGACCAATTTAATTTTTAATCCCAGGTTGTTTTAATGTCCAATTCGTTTTTGCTTTTTCAGCATCTACTATAGCTTTTACATCTGCTAATAGTCTTTTTGCATCGTAAATAATACCGTCTTTAATGGTGTATTTTACGCCGCCAACTCTAACAACTTCATTATCTTCGGTAAGTTTTATTGCTCCAGTACCGTAAAGGACTTTTAAGTTTACTAACGGATTTTCTTCTACAATTACAAAATCGGCAAGCTTACCAATTTGAACAGAGCCAATCTTATCATCCCAACCTAAAGCTTCAGCACCATTTAATGTTGCTGCTCTAATAACTTCTAAAGGATGAAAACCTGCTTCGCGCAATAGTTCTAATTCACGAGGATATGCGAAACCATACAACTGATAGATAAAGCCAGAGTCTGTACCAACAGTGACACGTCCACCTCTGTTTTTATATTCATTTATAAACGTCATCCATAATTGGTAGTTCTTTTTCCATGCAACTTCTTGCTCTGTTCCCCAATAATGCCAATAGCTTCCGTGACTTATTTTGCTAGGTTCGTAAAATTTCCAAAGAGAAGGTAAAGTGTAAGTTTCATGCCATTCTGCACGACGAGCACGTTGTAAATCTCTACTTGCTTCATAAATATTAAATGTTGGGTCGAGTGTAAAGTCCAACTCTAACAATTCGTTCATGACATTATTCCAGTGTTCAGAATAAGGTTCAGCCGCTTGTTGCCACAATTTACCAGCTTCTTCAAAACGGTGTTGTTCGTTTTGGTAATTATAATCTAAAGGATAGTTTTGAACTGTTCTGTCATTAAACAACGCTTCAGGTAAACCATACCAATGTTCCATAGAGGTCATTCCTGCTCTAGCTGAATGAAGTACATTCCATCTTGCTACACTTAACTGTGCATGATGCGCAGTTGAACGAAGACCTAATTTTTTATTCTCATCTAAAGCTGCAGTCATAATATCTGGTTCGGCTCCAAAAAACTTGATACCATCAGCACCATTTTTTGCATTTTGACGCACCCATTCTCTAGCCATTTCAGGTGTACTTATAGGTTTTTTACTACCTGAGCCGAAGCCTGTATATTCAAAAATCCTAGGTGCTACAATTTCGTTGGCAGCACTTTGACGTTTCAATTCAATAGCATTTCGTCCGCTAGGTTGTCTTACGGTCGTAATACCATGAGCCATCCAAAGTTTAAAAACGTATTCAGGATTAGCTCCTTGAGCACCACCACCAATATGACCATGCATATCAACAAACCCAGGCAACAAATACATGCCATTAGCATCTAGTTCTTTACCGCCAGCTTTTAACTTAGGTCGTCTTGTCTCATCTATTGGAACACCGTCGTAACCAACAATTTGCATGTTGACAATTTTATTATTCTCCACTATAATATCCATTGGACCTCTAGGAGGTGAACCATCGCCATTAATGAGCGTTACACCACGAATTATTAGTTGCGAATGTGGTCCGTCACCAAGATATTTATCTTGAGCGAATCCGTTTAAAACAAATAGTAGCGAGAATAAGATGGTTAGTTTTTTCATTATATAAGTTTATTTTAATTTCTCTCCGTTGGAACAGATATCTTATTACCAAGGAATAATGCGTTTAAAAATAATTTGTTGGTTCCATACCAAGCACCTCTAAAATTAGGGTTATCGGCAAACATTACTACACGTCCACGCCCTAATGGACTAACAATTAATGATGCAGAAGGTTTTAAGTAAGTGTTTAAGTTAGTATCTGAAATATACCCATCAATATGTGGATTTTTTGTGTATTTGGCGACGGTGCTATATTGGCTTTTACTAGGTGCAATAAAGACATTATTGTTTTTATAAACAGGTAGAGTTTTTGAGCGATATCCAAACCCTAAAGGATGTGTTAAGTCTAGGTCTACTTCAAAAATTGAACCTCCTAAACGTTCTCTACCCATATTTTCGCCTGCGTCGACATAAGGTTTTCTTTCAACTGCTTTTGGTTTTTCGTCTTTTTTTGGTTTTGGCTTTTTGGTAAGTTCTTCTTTTACCAGTTTTCTATCAATTGCCCATTTTGAACCACCAGCAATGGTAATAAGTGTATTGCCTTTAGAAGTCCAATCTTTTAGTTTTTGTCTTTGTATAGAATCTAATGCGCTATAACTTCCAGATACCATAACTAAGGTATTGTACTTACCTAGATTTGCACCTCTAAAACTTCTCATTTGAATTTTAGTTATTGGCATATGCACACGTGTGTCTAGCAAATGCCAAACTTCTCCAGCTTCAGTAGAACTTACACCGTCACCAATAAGCATCGCAGCTTTAGGTTTTTTTAAAGCTCTAAAATTGTTGCTCCCTAAATCTATTCCTGTTAAGCTATAACCACTATCTGTTGTGTACATTGGTACATTATATTTTGATTGTGCGTCAGAAACAATTTTATACACTTCCTGACTGGATTTTTTTTGTTTACTTACAGGCACTAGAAGTGTACCATAATTGAAACTTTTATTACCACTTGAGGTTTTTATTGAAAATGGTTTAAATGCAGAAGCAACAGTTAGCCCTTTAGATTGCATATAATATAATGCAGCTGGCGCATTGTAATCGTCATAATCAATAATGTAAGCGTAGTCAGCTGGTTGTACTTTTGCAACAGTTACTATGTTGTTTTCTGGAGTAACTTTTGTCCCTAAATTAGCACTTTTCAACCCACGATAGTCCATGTTGTAGAAATTGGCAACACTCCAAGCCGAAGCATCATAAAATACACTATCTCTATACTTGTTATAAGTTTCAAACATAGTTTGAACCATTCTATGTTGTGGTTGCTTTAACGGTACTGTGTATTTACCGCCGTTTTTGTAAACTTTTATTTTATGTTTCAGTAAATAATCAACAAATGCTTTGTTTCTATTCATATCATAAGCATCACCAAACTCATAAGCTGAGAATCCTGTTGGTGCTTTTTTTGTCATTGCAGATTTAAAGAATTTTTGCTGATATTCTCTCAAATATGCTTTGTTTTCAACTGCTGCTTTTATAGTCGCAATTCCAGAAACATATTGGTTTCTAATTGTAAAAGCGAAAGTCATTTTTCCGTAATCTGTATCTTGAATATGACCTCTAGAGCTTGCTTGTTCAAATAATAATGCTAAACCACCTTGTAAATCTGGATACGAACTTCCATAGCCTGGATATGTGCCATCAAAAGATTCTTTAGTGTAGTAAAATGACCCTATTTCATCTAAGGCACTAGCAAAATAAGGCGCGAACATATTGTTTAGGTCTTCATAATTTTCTTTTGGCATGATTGGGTCTTGAGAACCAATAGGTTTCATAGGTTCAAAAAAGTGATTGCTATTTGTTCCCATTTCGTGGAAATCGGTCACTACATTTGGATACCATTGATGATACCATTTTAGTTTTCCTTGACTTTCTGGATGCACAGCTAATAACCAATCTCTGTTTAAATCGAACCAATAATGATTTGTTCTGCCTCTTGGCCATGCTTCATTATGTTCGGCATCAGAACCATCTGATACCAATGATTTTGCTTGAAACTGATTTGCCCATTGTGTATGTCTATCTCTTCCATCAGGATTAATTGTTGGGTCAATAAAAATGACAGAATTGTTCAAGTAATTGGTTACTTCAGGATTATTTGAAGCCACTAAAGTGTAGGCTGTGAGTAAAGCAGCTTCAGAACTTGAAGGCTCATTACCATGAACATTATAACCTAACTGAATAAATACAGGAACATCATTATAATTTGTTGGTGACTGATTAGGGTCTACAAATTTTAAGTGTTCAGATTTTATTGATTCTAAATTGTTAAGGTTTTCAGGAGTAGAAACATGTAACATAACTAGCTTACGTCTTTCATGAGTGTATCCATAAACTTCTATTTTAGCACGATTAGATACTTCAGCTAGTTTGTAGAAATAAGCCACAATTTGATCATGTCGTGTATGTTGTTTTCCAATGGGATAACCTAAGAATTCTTCAGGTGTTGGAATATTAGAATCAAAAGGAGCTTTGTCTTTAAAAAAGTAATCTTGAGCTAATGCAGGACTTACCATAAGTGTAGCAAACATTATGGCAAAAACGAATTTTGTTAATTTCATTTGTGGTTGGTTTGAAAATGAAATCTAAAAATAAGGAATTATGGGTTTCTTTTACAATTACATGAAATTTTTAACACATTTAAGGTTAATCAATAACTAAATGCGGAACATTATCTACATTCCAATCGATTACTAATCCTCCAGCTAGTTGTTGTGCTACCTCTTTACCATATAAAAATTCGCATAAGTACAAAGCAGCTTCAAAACTTTTGGCACCACCTGCTGATGTAATATACTTATCATCGTGCACAAAAAGAACGTCTTTACGAATGTCTAGATTTGGAAACATCTCACGCATTTTATCTATATCACTCGGAAAAGTGGTTGAGACAACATTGTCAAGCAATTTAGCTTTTGCCAATACAAAAGCACCATCGCAATGTGAGGTTATAAATTTAGCGTCTTTATCTACTTGTTTTACAAAATTTATCATGGCTTCGTCTTCAAGGTCTTTGCCTAAATGGTTTTCAGCACTTGGTACTACTAGTATGTCTATTTGTGGTAATTCATCTTCTAAGTAATTGAAATCTGGGAGAATACGCATACCTTCAAAAGTTGTTATAGCGTCATCGGTGTTAGCTACTGTAAATACATTCATAGGTTTAATGCCTTCTCTAAAAATAGTATGCTGAAAAATATCGAAAGGAGCGGTAAGCTCTGTGTTATACGTGCCATCCATTATTAAGAAGGCAACGTTATATCTGTTGGGTTCTAGTTTAGGGAACTGTTTTTCAGTTTTAGTTTCTACTTCTTCTTTGGTTGTTTTTGAGTTATTTTTGCAGCTTATAATTGAAGCTGTTAGAAAAATAATAAAAAGTATTTTTTTCATGTGTTTATATTTATTGCTTTTTTATTGTCACATGCGACATCCATTTAATTAATTCTCCAAGGTGGATTTTTTCTGTTTTTGCCAGCATGATATAAAATGATATGGTTGCCATCAGGGTCGTTTAAATGTGCTTCACGCCATAGCCAAGTTGTATCTTCTGGATTGCTTATAAAGGTAATTCCTTTTTGCTTTAAATCAGAAACAAGTTTATCTAAATTTTCATCTTCAAAGTATAAGGTGATTCCATTTTCCTCTGGTAATTTGTCTACTTTATGAATTGAAAAGGTAGAGTCGCCTTCTGGACATTCAAAACGCACATAACGTGGTAAGGCATTGACAATGAGATTTAAACCTAAGGTTTTATAAAACGATGACGATTTTTCAACATCTAAAGATGGAATGGTTATTTGATTCAAATTCATTTTACTTTACTTGTCTTTAAAGATTGTTTTAATATAAAAAATAGAAATACACAGAGTCCTGCTATAAGTGAAATTATATACCAAGTATTGTCAAACCCTACATTGTCTACCATTCGCATTCCTAAATTATGACCGAATATATGTGCTGTGGAAAAAGCGATACTATAAAGTGCCATATACTCGCCTTGATTTCCTTTTTTGGCACGTTTCATTGCAAAGGTATTCGAAAAAGGAAAGGCAATCATTTCTCCAACAGTCATTAGTATCATTCCAATTACTAAAATACCAACCCATGAAGTCATGTTTAAAACAACAAAACTTAAACCAGTTAATATAGCACCAAAAAGCATTAATCCGCTTACAGAAAATCGACTATTCTCAAGCCATTTTATTAAAGGCATTTCAAAAACAAAAATTAAAAAGCCATTCATTCCTAATAATAATCCAATATCAATCTTAGTTAATTCATGTACGTCTTTATAATATAAAGGCATAGTAGAGAAATATTGTATAAATATTAGTGCAAAAAGCATCATACCTGCTAAAAATATAATGAATGGAATATCTCTGTAAGCTGAGTCTGGATTTTCGACCTTAATTTCGTCAAGAGTTTTAGATTTCTTTGGATTTAAAACATTTAGTAATACAATGGTTGCTAGCAAACAAGTAATTCCGTCCACCCAAAATAATCCAGTATAGCTTACAGTAGAAATAATAATACCACCAATGGCTGGACCTGCAGAAAAACCAAGATTTATTGCTAATCTAATTAGCGTTACACTTCGTGTTTTGTTTTCTGGTTTGCTATAAGCACTTAAAGCAACATACATTGCTGGTCGAAACATATCTGCCACAACCATCACTACAAAAATACCAATACAAAAGGAAGCAAATGTTGTTAAAAATTGTAAGCATATAAACATAATTCCTGTAAGCAATAAACTAGAAACCATGACTTTGTAATACCCAATTTTATCCGTTAATTTTCCTCCTAACCAAGCACCAGCAACTGCACCTAACCCAAATGCTGTCATAACCCAACCTACATCTTTAAGTGTGAAGTTTAAGTCTTCTGTTAGGTATAAAGAGAGAAATGGAATTACCATGGTTCCTGCTCTATTAATTAGTGTAATAAGCGAGAGCCACCAAACTTCTTTAGAGAGTCCTCTAAAAGTATTTAAGTAATTGTTGAACAGTGTTTTCATAATTTTGATTGGTATATAAAAGTAAAAAGTCCGACTTAACAGTCGGACCTTTATATATTGTAATATTTTATATTTATATCATCGTAATATATGAAGTGTCCAACCACTAAGTCTATAAGTGGTTTTTTGAAGACAAATATTTACAATGACTCTCATTTTTTGTTTTTTAGTTATTCAAAACTATGCAAAATATTCTTAAGTTGTATTTTTGTAATAGAAAATTTAAGTATGAAAAAAATTAGTTGGTTATTTCTATTAGTAGTAACAATTGGTTGCTCACAACAAAAAAAACCTATACTTGGTGAGACTGAGTTTCAAAAAGAACAAAATGCAATGTTTAAAGATGCTTCAAAATCTCCTTTAAAAGATAAGGATAGAGAAAATTTTGAGAGCTTAGATTTTTTTGAATATGATTCTACTTTTTTAGTGAAAGCAGAATTAAAGCGAACACCTGACACAGAGTTTTTTAATATGAAAACTACCACAGATAGAGTATCTAAAGAACGTATTTATGGAATACTTACTTTTGAGATAAATGATAAAATATATAATCTAAATGTGTATCAAGGTGAAGAAAATATGCAAACAGAAGGTTTTGAAGATTATTTATTCTTGCCTTTTTTAGACGCAACCAATGGAGAAAGCACTTATGGAGGAGGGCGTTATATTGACTTAAGAATTCCTGAAGGTGATAGCATGGAAATCGATTTTAACTCAGCATATAACCCTTATTGTGTTTATAATGAAAAGTATTCTTGTCCAATAGTACCGCGCGTTAATTATTTACCAATTAAGATAGAAGCTGGAGTGAAAAACTATAAGAAAGACTAAAAACTTTTTACTAGAAATAGTCCTAAAAACACAGCTAGAAAACCAACAACGAAACTCCCAATAGTATAAAGTGCAAAACTAGTGAAATCACCAGCTTTTAAAAGTACATGGTTCTCGTAAGCAAAGGTTGAAAATGTGGTGAATCCACCACAAAAACCAGTGGCGAGAAGCAATGTTTGATTTGAAGATAATGCATCATTTTTAGCAGCAAACCCAAGAATAATACCAATAAGTAAACTCCCTAAAATGTTTGCTGTGAAAGTTCCCCAAGGAATTCCTGTTTCGGTAGAATTCATATATTTTCCAATAACGTAGCGTAAAGTACTACCAAATCCACCTCCAATAAAAACTAGTAAGAGCTGCTTCATCTATTCTTTAATTGGAATGTAAATTTCAGTTACCCAATCGGCAGGATTTGGAAAATTACCAGGGTCATTAGTGTATATTTCAAAAGGTTTAATATCGCTTTGTTCTAATTTAATTTCAGCAAGATACTTCATGCTTTCTGTCCAAGCTTTAGATAAATTAGTATAGTTCCCTTTCAAGGTTGTTTTTAAAACTTTGGTTTTTGGAATATATCCACAAAGCACACCACTATCGTCTGTAATGGTTATTTTTTCGCTTACAGGAATGCCATTACTCATTATCACGGTTCCATCGGCCATATTCATATCTTGGTAAACAGTTAGTGGCATACCATTCATGGGGATGTTATTTTTTGCCATAAACATACCAATACTGCCATATTGTTGTGCCATGGTTGCGCTAATGTTTTCATTGTTAGCATTTGAGGTTTTGTATAAATAAAAGCCACCACCATATTCTTTAATCCCATTAATAGTGACTTCAAATTTACTCATGCTTTGCATTGTTAAACTGTCTAGTTTTTCTAAACCACGTTCGTAATCTGGACCAACCATATTGTCCATGCCACCATTTATTAGAGCAAAGAATTTTAAAAGAAAAGGCACTTCATCTGATTTCATTCCCCAAGTTACTTGAGTGCCTTCATCTACTTTTTCAAATTTCCAATAGACATTTGATGGAGGGAAACTGCCAAACTGCATTTCTTGAGAAATCGAGTCAAATTCACTCACTGCTGTAGTTTTCATAGTTCCTGGGCCATCGTCACTAGTCCACGAATACGAACTACCAACACCACTGGTTTGTTCTGGGTAAGTAATTTTAATTGATGGGTCTTTTTCAATCCAAGGCGACCAACTTTCCCAGTTTTTATAATCCTTTATTTGATTAAATAATAGTTTAGCAGGAGCTTTTATAACTTTTGACCTAGTAATATCATACGAGTTAGGTTGAACAGCAACATACCCACAAGAACCTATTATGAATATCAATAGAATAATAATGACAACTTTTGCTGTTTTCATGATTTCTACTTTAGTGGTTTACGTAAAGATACTGATTTTTAAAAATGTAATTATGTTGGGAACAAAAAACGTAAATCAATCAGTAAAAATAAATTTAATGGCCACAATAAATAGTAAGAAAGCTATAAAAGAGATTAAAACCCACAAACTGCCTTTAAAATAACGTCTATGTATTTTAATATCTTTTCGGTAGGCGTAAACAAGTACGATAATAAATGTGATGGCGAATAATATTCCGAAAATGATCTGTCCTTTGCTGAACATATTTTTATATTTTTATGCGAATTTAATTGAATAATATGAAGAACAAAATCGAAGCAGTAAAAGATTTTCATAAAGCCTTTAAAATTGGCTATTTAGAAACACCAAAAGCAAATCTTGGACAAGAAAAAAATATGCTGCGTTATAAATTGATGCGCGAAGAAAATGAAGAATATTTAGATGCAGCAAACGATAATGACTTAGTTGAGGTGGCTGATGCGCTTGGTGATATGCTATACATTCTTTGTGGAACTATTATAGAGCATGGTATGCAACATAAAATCGAGGAGGTTTTTAACGAAATACAGCGCAGTAACATGAGTAAATTGGGTGAAGATGGAGAGCCTATTTATAGAGAAGATGGTAAGGTGCTAAAAGGACCAAACTATTTTAAACCAAATATTAAAGAGATTTTAGAGAAATAAAAAAAGAGAAGCATCTGTTTCTCTTTTTTTATTTAAACTTTAACTCTCCAGCCAAAAGTGTCTTCAGCTTTATTGGTTTGTATATCTGTAATGCGTTTTTTTAATTTACTAGCATAGGAGTTTTCAAGATCAGGTAATTCATAATCTTTGTTTTTAAAACCAAACCCTGAAATTGGGGATATCACAGCAGCAGTTCCTGCTCCAAACATTTCTTTTAAACTTCCATTTTTCGCAGCTTCAACTACTTCGGTCACACTTATTTTTCTTACTTCTACTTGAATACCTTCATCTTTAGCTATAGCAATAATACTTTTACGAGTAATGCCATCTAAAATTCTATCACTTGTTGGACTAGTAATTAAAGTGTCATTTATTCTAATAAAAATGTTCATGGCACCAGCTTCTTCAATATACTCATGTGTGTTGTCATCTGTCCAGATTACTTGATTATAACCTTTTTCAACAGCTAATTGTGTTGGATAAAATTGTCCAGCATAATTCCCAGCAGCTTTAGCATATCCTACACCACCATTTGCAGATCTAGAATAATGCTCTTCAATTAAAACAGTAACGTTTCCTGAAAAATAAGGGCCTGAAGGTGCCGTAGCAATAATAAAAGTGTATTCATCTGATGGTGACGCATGAAAGCCTTGTCCAGATGCAAAAATAAATGGTCTTATATATAATGAACTACCCTCTTGTGTTGGAATCCAGTCTTTATCAACATGTAATAACGCCTTTAAACCTTCTATAAAATAGCCTTCTGGCAATTCAGGAATGGCCATACGTTTTGCAGAAATATTTAAACGCTTGCTATTATCTTCAGGTCTAAATAAAAACACATCATTATTAGCATCCTTATAAGCTTTTAGCCCTTCAAAAATAGCTTGACCGTAATGAAAAATTTTAGTTGATGGGTCTAAAGTAAGCGGTTGATAAGGTACAATTTTTGGTGTGTTCCATACACCATTCTTATAAGTACAAAGTAGCATGTGATCCGAAAAAATTTGTCCAAAACTTAAATTTTCAAAATCTACATCATTAATTCTTGATGTTGATACTTTTGTTACTTCAATATTACTGTTGGTTAATTTAGACATTGGTATTAGCGTATTAGGCTGCAAAATTACGCAAATTCAGCCTTATAAAAAACACATAATTCACTTAAATATAGTATATTTGCAATTCGTAAAAAACAATACTAAACCCTACAATCATGAAAAAATATTTTGCTCTTTTATTGTTGATTTCCTTAGTTTTCTCTTGTAAGAATGAGAAATCATCAGAAACTACGACTACTGAAACTGAAAACATTGCTTATGCTTCTTTTGGTGACGAAATAAAAGCGGATAATGCTTTAACTATTCAGCAAATGGCTGAAAAGTATAAGACACTAAAAGTTGGTGACACAATTCAAGCCAAAGTATCTGCATCTATTAACGAAGTGTGTTCTAAAAAAGGGTGTTGGATGAAGTTAGACCTTGGAAATGACCAAGAAATTAGAGTAACTTTTAAAGACTATGGTTTCTTTATGCCTTTAAACGCTGAAGGCGATGTTATTATTAACGGTAAAGCTTTTATAACTGAAACCTCTGTTGATGATTTGCGTCATTATGCTGAAGACGCAGGAAAAAGTAAAGAAGAAATAGACGCTATTACTGAGACAGAAAGAACTTTTGCTTTTGAAGCAGATGGTGTTTTATTGAAGCAATAAATATGCGTTTAAAAAATCTATTTTTACTCTTGCTTTTGGTTGCTTTTGGGTGTAAAAACTCACAAGAAGAACCTAAAGAAAAGAAAGAGTTGGTCATGGCGAAAACTTCTGAAATGGCTCAACTAATGAACGAGATGTACGCTTACAACGAAAGTATCAAACAGCAGATTATTGATGGTAAGTTTGATAACAGTTTTCCTGAGAAGTTTAAAAACATTCATTCAGCTGTGTTGACAAGTCCTAGTGATAGAGATGCAAATTTCGAGTCGTTTTCTAAACTCTTTCTAGAAGCACAAAAAGCTGTTTTTGAGTCGCCAAGTGAAGATTTAACTGCCAATTATAATAAAGCCATTAATGCTTGTATTTCTTGCCACGAAGTGAAGTGTGTTGGACCTATACCAAGGATTAAGAAGTTACTAATTAAATAAATTGAAACGTAAGATAATCACAACTGAAGATGGTTCTAAAACCATCCAGATTGAAGATTGGAACGAACAATACCATTCTAAACATGGTGCTATAAATGAAGCAAATCACGTATTTATAAAAAGTGGTTTGCTTCATTTTTTAAACAAAATCTATCCTGATAACAAATGTCACCTTGAGCGCAGTCGAAATGTCTCTAATAAAAAAATATCCATCCTTGAAATAGGTTTAGGTACAGGGCTCAATGCATTTCTTACAGCAATAGAAGCAGAGCGTTTAAAACAACCTATTAATTATGTTGGAGTAGAAGCATATCCTGTGGCTGATACTGAGGTTTCACAGTTAAATTATGTTGAAGAAATTGATGAAAATAGAAGTGATTTGTTCAAGAAATTGCATGAGAACAAATGGGAGACAACAAATGCATTAACTAGCTATTTTAAACTAACAAAGCGTCAACAATTTTTTTCGGATATTAAAGATATTTCCCAATTCGACCTTATATATTTTGATGCATTTGGAGCTAGAGTACAACCAGAACTTTGGACAAAAGATATATTTAAAATCATGTATAACGCCTTAAAACCAAAAGGCGTATTGGTGACTTATGCTGCAATAGGAGAAGTGAAACGAGCTATGAAGGCACTTGGTTTTACAGTTGAACGCTTAGAAGGACCTCCTGGAAAACGTCACATGTTAAGAGCAACCAAATAAATTGCTAAATGTTTCTTAGATACTGTTAAACCTAACTTAATTAGAATCTTGATGCGTCTTTTAATGCTTAAATTTGTACTATGAAGCGGATTCTAATTACAGGAGCAACAGGGTTAGTTGGACAAGAAATTGTCAAGCAATGTCATGCGAAAAATATTGCAGTTAGCTATTTGTCAACAAGTAAAGATAAGCTTAAAAACGAATCTAATTATAAAGGGTTTTATTGGAACCCTGAAACCAAAGAAATTGATGGAGCTTGTTTTGATGATGTAGAGGCTATTATAAATTTAGCTGGAGCATCTATTGCAAAACGTTGGACAGCAGCTTACAAAAAAGAGATTTTAGATAGTCGTATACAATCGCTAAACCTAATGTATAATACTATTCAAGAGCATAATATTCCTATCAAGCAATTGGCGTCTACAAGTGCTATTGGTATTTATCCAGATTCCGACACCAATTACTACGAAGAAACTTTTAATGAATTTGGAACAGGTTTTTTAGCAGAGGTCTCAACAAAATGGGAAACAGCTGCACTTCAATTTAAACAACTCAACATTAATGTTTCTTTAATTAGAATTGGAATCGTTTTGTCTAATAATGGAGGTGCATTGCCAAAATTGGTAGCACCAATTAAAAACTTTGTTGGAGCGGCTTTAGGAAAAGGTAGCCAATGGCAATCCTGGATACATATTGAAGACCTCTCGAAACTATTTTTATATATAATTGATAACAAATTAGAAGGCGTATTTAATGGTGTAGCACCAAACCCTGTAAAACAACGTGAATTAGTAAAAGCTATTGGAAAGACTGTTAATAGACCTATTGTATTGCCTAAAGTACCAAGTGTTGTATTGAAGTTGATATTAGGAGAAATGAGTGCTGTGGTATTAGAAAGCCAACGTGTAAGTTCACAAAAAGTTGAAAACCTGGGTTTTCAATTTACCTATCACCATTTACAACCTGCTTTAGAGGATTTACTGTGATTTTTTGAAGTACATTTAACTTTATTAATCTTGCCATGTTTAATGATTCTTATCAAATTTTATTGTCGAAAGTTCAACAAGGATAAAAGTTAGTTGTTTTTAAAATTAAAACATATCTCTACATATGTTTTAATTGCTTTACACCTTCATAGATCACAATACTCACTGCATTAGCAATATTTAAACTGCGTAAATGCTTACTATATATAGGTATTTTAAAAAGGGCTTCTGGATAGTCTTTTAAAATATGTTTTGGTAAACCAATCGATTCTTTTCCAAATACTAAAAATAGATTGTCTTCAAAAGGAATATCAAAATAGTCTTGTGTGCCATGGCTGGACAAAAATGCCATTTTTGCATGCTTATTAATAGCAAAAAAGTGTTCAATACTATCGTAATAGGTCACATTAAGGTGTTGCCAATAATCTAAACCAGCGCGTTTTAAACGCGTATCATCAATTTCAAAACCAAAGGGCTTTACCAAGTGTAAGTTTGACCCTGAGGCTAGCGCCAAACGACCAATGTTTCCTGTGTTGTTAGGGATTTCAGGTTCAATAAGTACAATGTTTAGTGGCATTATTTTTTAGTCAATTTTATTAGAAGTAAGCGTATTAAAAGTATAAATGGAAAACCATGTAGCACTACATCAAACCAGTCCATTGGTTTCATACCAACTGCACCACCAGCTATCCATTTTATTTTACCAACAATGTGTGGTTCTGGAAAAAAAGGTGCTAAGCCTAAAGTCAAACAGGCTATAATGATGAGTTTCCAATCGTTTAATAGTTTCATTTCTTTACAACCTCTTTTAAACTGTTTACTAATAAATCTACTTCCTCAAAACTATTAAAAATAGCAAAAGAGATACGAATACCATTAATGTTATTTTCATAAATACCTCTCATGCGTAACCTCTTTTCTTTGTTAAGTACTGGATTTAATTTAAGGTTGTCTTTGCCTTTGATTCTTATGGTTACCATTGAAGCTGAATAGCGTTCGCTCTCAGGCGTTAAAATGTCAATCTCAGGCGTATTGGCAATTCCTTTCCTAAAACGAGTAACGAGTTCTCGACTTCGTTTTGCAACATTATCAATACCAATAGCATTAATAAAATCGAAAGCTGCACCTAAACCTAAAGTGATAGGTGTATTGCGTGTGCCATATTCTTCGCGTTGTGCGCTATTCCTGTATTCCATGGTTAAAGAATTCAAATCGAATTTACTATCGGTATAAGCGCCTGCAAATACAGGCGAAATGGTATCTATGATATTTTTATTAATGAACAAAACGCCTGTTCCTTTTGGTCCAAACAGCCATTTATGTCCACTACTTGCATAAAAATCTGGATTGATATCTCTTAAGTCTATGGGGAACATTCCAAGCGATTGTGCACCATCGATACACGAGTAAATGTTTTTACTTCGGCAAAATTCTACAATGGCTTTAGCTGGAAGCTTCATCCCTGTTGTACACGTAATATGTGAAAAAGCAACCACTTTGGTTTTGTTAGTAATGTTGTCTTTAATAATTTGAAGGTTCTTCTCTCCGCTAAAGTCTAAATTCACCAATTTCACGACTGCTCCAAAATCTTTAGCAAGTGCCATCCAAGGCGATGCACCTCCAACATGTTCATGCGTTGAAATAATAATTTCATCTCCTTTTTTTAATCGTAAACTTCTAGCTGCAATATTTAAGCCTTCGGTTGCATTACGTGTAAAAGCAATTTCATCTGCTGTCACATTTAAAAACTTTGCAGCTTTTTCATGAGTTTCATCAATTTGATGTCGACCATGACTCACTGATGTTTCTAATTTTTCCATGGCTTCACAGACTGTGTCAAGCACAATTTTTGGAGAAGGACCAAGGCTTCCAGTGTTTAGGTAATGATAATCTTTTGCAAATAGAAATTGCTCACGAATGTTGTTCCAATCTATACGGTTATAATCACTTGTATACGACTTTAAAGCTGGAACATAGCGTTCAGATTTCAGTGCATTATTAGCTTGTAATAATGGAACAGCTGAGCTTAGAAATAAACCGCTAAGAATATTTTTTTTTATAAAACTTCGTCTTGTTGATTTTGACATGCGGAAACTTTTGACGAAAGTTAGCTGTTTTTATATCAATATCAAATTAGAACATTTAAACAATGTAACTAGTTAAATTCCAAAAGGCATGAAAAATTATTGATGGACCAATAGATTTTGATTTATAGTACAAAACTCCTGATATAAATCCTCCAAAAAATGCAACAAAAGATCTTAGCAAACTGAAATCTAATAAATCAAAAAATAAAGTAGCAAAGGGAATATGAATAAATGCAAAAAGACATGAAGCAAAAAGTATAGCCTTGAAAGGCTTGTGGTATTTTGATAATCCGCCTTGAATATAATTTCTAAAAAAAAGCTCTTCTGTAAGTGGCACAAGCATTATTGAAGCCAAAATGTTATAAGAAGCTAATCTACTTAAAGTAAATTCATAATTAAAAAAATCTGAGGAAACTTCTTGAAAATAAATAATTCTAAGAATAGACTGAAAAAACACAAAGCCAATTCCCAACAAAATTGCAAAAAGATAAAATTTTGATTTTGCTTTATTCAAGCTGAATAAATCATCTCGTTTAATTAATCTAAAAAAGAACACCACCAAAAGCAATGTTACAATCGAATTAATTAAATGAGAAATATTATAAATTGGAAGACTTTCTGTAGTAAATGGAATTAATAAAACCCAAAAACTTACTATTTCAAGAAAAAAATAATACAGTAATGTTAAAAGGAATGCTTTTAAATACTTCATTTATTTAGATACTTAATTTCAATTAAGTAAGAATTCTATTTACAAAATCATCAATCGTATTTGTGCCTTCATTGGTTACATGTTTTACGAATGCACTACCAATTATAGCACCTTTAGCATATTTGGTCGCTTGCTTAAAAGTCTCGTTGTTGGAAATACCGAAACCAACTATTTGAGGGTTCTTTAAATTCATATTGGCGATACGTTCAAAGTAATTGGTTTGCTCATTACCAAAACCAGCTTTTGCTCCTGTGGTACTTGCCGAACTTACCATATAAATAAAACCGTTTGAAATTGAGTCGATATATCTAATGCGTTCGTCACTAGTTTGTGGAGTAATTAAGAACACGTTAATTAAACCATACTTCTCAAACGTGGCTTTGTAGTCTTCATGATACACATCGACAGGCAAATCAGGAATAATCAACCCGTCAATTCCAATCTCTTGACATTTTGCACAAAAAGCTTCCACGCCATATTGTAGCATTGGGTTGAAATAACCCATAATAATCAAAGGAATATTTACTGATTTTCTAATGTCTTTTAATTGATTGAAAAGTACCTCAGTAGTCATTCCATTTTTCAACGCTTGTGTTGAACTCGCTTGAATGGTTGGACCATCAGCTAAAGGGTCACTAAACGGTAAGCCAATTTCAATCATATCAACGCCATTGTTCTCCAGGTTTTGAATGATGTTTACTGTATCATCGATATTAGGATAACCTGCTGTGAAATATATAGACAAGAGCTTCTTGTCTTCTTGTAGTTTTTGGTTGATTCTATTCATAATTAAATTCTTCTTTCAATTTTATAAATATGGCTTTTTGTTCAGCGCTTAAATTATCTGCTGTAAAAATGGAAAATCCTTTGGCTCCTTTTTCTTTTACAAGTCTAATAGCCTTTTCTAAATCTTTAGCATCCGTTAGGGCTGGACTATATAAGCCAGCATAAATTGGAAATTCCACTTTGTTAATTCCTTGTTCTATGGCAAACCCAATCCAGTTAACATTTTCACGATAAAAATTATTATACACCATTGGATAAGCTGCATCCAAGTTAAAATCGTCCCATGGTTGTCTTACCATTTGACGTGACATTTCTGGAAAAGGAAACACGGCTGCAGTCATTTTATGACCATTATCGTGTGAGATTTCCACAAGCTCATTTACTAATGATGAGACTGCATTTAAACGATATTGACGCCATTCGGTATTTAATTCTGGATGCTCAAAATCTTGAGGGTCTTTTCCAAAGATTTCTTTAAATCCTTCACGTGCAATAGGATGATAACCGTAATCGTATTCAGGCATTTCTGTGGTTTGTACTAAATTGTATTTTGGTTGCAAATCGGCTCCTAAAATTACATCAACATAACGTACATAATCTAAATGAATGGAAGCTAATCCTTTTACTTTTGTTAGTTTTCTAACATTGTTTTTCACATGCTCTCTAGCCTCTGGATGAAATGGACTTAACCACTGATAATAATCTACGTATGCTCTATATTCTAAAGAATTATTTCCTGCTCTATTAACTGCATACCATTCAGGATGTTTATTGGCAATCGTATCTCCAGGACGATTCAATGTCCACATCCAAGCGTGAACCTTAATATTTTTCTCTGAAGCTAATGGAATTAATTGATTGTAGAATTCAGGATTACCACCAACAAGAATTTCCGAAATTCCAAGAGAATCATAGGCTGCGAGTTTTGCTTCCCATTTATCTTTATCAAATTCACCTCCTGGATTTGTCCAAGTGGCAAAAGTGAAGCTTTCATCTTCTGTTTTAGGAGTTTCTTTAATGGTTTGCTTTTCTTGACAAGACAAGAAAACAAATGTTATAAGAATTAGAGCTATATGTTTCATAGTTTTCTTAATGTTCCTTCTTGGTTGATAATATAGGTAGAATGCTCATTTTCTAATTTATATTCAAAGCCAAAATTTGTTTTGTAAAAAATGGCATTCACTGTTTTTTCTTCTGAATAAGTGACTTCCAAGTTTTGGGAAAAACCTAAATCATTTTCTAGCAGTGTTTTTAAATCGCCATATCTGGTTTTTCTAAAAAGCGCAAACGCAGTTTGTTTAATTTCTAAATCTTCATCTTCAATGAATTTAATACCATCAGAAGTTGTCTGCTCAGTAAATTGAAGAAAACCCCATTTTTCAGGTTCGTGCATGTTAATCACTTTTTGATTACTCCAAACCCAATTGTATTCTCTTAAGTATTTACCATCTTCTTTTTTACGATAATATTTACCGTTAATTACATCATGATTCCATTGTACACGCGAAAAATTAATACGCCATTGTTCGCCTTCTTTTGGGATAGTTTTGGGAGCGTTTTTCAATCCGATTAAAGGCTTTAAAGGAATTGCCATTTCTACAGTCCAGAGGGAATCTATATCGTTAGGATTGTTTAATGTGCCATGAATTTGAACGGCAGATTTAAGGTCGTTTAAATTCCATTCAAAATTTGCTTTTCCACCAATACGATAAGGTTTGTTCAAGTATAAATCCCAAACGGTATTTAAAGCGTTTAATTCAATTTCTCCATAGTTGATACCATCGTTTGAAGGATCTAAAAACACCTCAAAATCGTTGTTGTAATAAATTATGGTATCTCGTTGTTTTAGATTTCCCCAAATATGAGGCTCTTCTAATTCGGCATATACATAGAGATACTTTTCATCCCAAAGCATTTTAACTTGAGTGTCAAATTTTGGAGTTTTCACACCTTCAATATCAATGAATTTGTCAGTGAATTTTGCATTTTCCCAACTGGTTTCTTCTGCATTACCATCAATGATAATATCTTCGTTTGTTTTTGAAATGATATAATGTTTAGGAATCACAATATCATCAGATACATCAATAGTTAATAGACTTGCTTCTTGTTTTTGCTGACAAGAAATAAGAGATAACCCTATTAATATGACCAATAATTGCTTCACTTATAACTTAAAATGATTGATATATGTTTCTAAATCTTTGTCACCACGACCTGACAAACTTACTACCAAAATATCATTAGGTTGAAACTGTTTTTTTTCAAATATAGCCAAGGCATGAGAGCTTTCAATAGCTGGAATAATACCTTCTAATTTGCATAACTCTAAACCTGCTGTCATGGCATCATCATCTGTAATCGAAATAAATTCTGCACGACCAGATTTGTATAAATGTGCGTGCATTGGTCCAACACCTGGATAATCTAATCCAGCAGAAATGGAATAGGGTTCCGTAATCTGTCCATCGTTGGTTTGCATCAATAAGGTTTTACTACCATGAATAATACCTTCTCGTCCTAGCACAGAGGTTGCAGCGCTTTCACCAGAATCTACACCTAAACCAGCGGCTTCTACTGCTATTAAGTTCACATCAGTATCCTCTAAAAAATGGTAGTAAGCACCTGCTGCATTGCTTCCTCCACCTACACATGCCACAACATAATCTGGTTTTGTGATACCTTCATGTTCTTGTAATTGCCATTGGATTTCTTCGGAAACAATAGCTTGAAAACGCGCTACCATATCTGGATAAGGATGAGGTCCAACCACACTACCAATAATGTAATGTGTATCTACAGGATTATTAATCCAATCACGAATCGCTTCATTTGTCGCATCTTTAAGCGTCTTGCTTCCAGAAGTTGCAGGAACAACAGTTGCTCCTAACATTTTCATTCTAGCTACATTTGGTGCTTGACGAGCTATATCAATTTCACCCATATACACAATACATTCTAATCCCATTAAAGCACAAACCGTTGCTGTCGCTACACCATGTTGTCCAGCACCAGTTTCGGCAATGATTCGGTTTTTGCCTAATCGTTTTGCCATTAAAATCTGACCAATGGTATTATTAATTTTATGGGCTCCTGTATGATTTAAATCTTCACGTTTTAGGTAGATTTTTGTATTGTATTTTTCTGATAATCGTTTGGCAAAATAGAGTGGAGAAGGACGACCAACATAATCCTTTAAGAGTTGATTAAATTCTTTCTGAAACTCAGGTTCAGCCATTACTTTTAAATAGTTTTGGCGTAACTCTTCTACATTTGGATATAGCATTTCTGGTATGAAAGCTCCTCCAAATTCTCCATAATAGCCTTTTTCGTTGACGTTATAACTCATAATTTTTTGTCATCCTGAACTTGATTCAGGATCTTTTTTTAATTTCAGTTCAATTTATAATGGATTCCGCATCAAGTGCGGAATGACAAACTCTATTCTTTCTTCCTTTTGTATTTGGAGAAAGTTTTAGAATAATTATCATTATATGTAATCTTTGTTATCCATTTAAATTTATGTTCTACAGGTTCACTGTCAATAATTCCTTGAGCATTAAAATACTCTAAATAAACTGCCTTTTTACTAATACTAACAATTGGACCAATACAAAATAACCGGTCTTTAAATTTTTCACACTCGCTAATTATTGAGATATTTTTTTTCTTTAAACTAGAAAAAATTGTCTCCCAGGATGTTAAGTCAACATTAGAATCTTGGTCGATTTCAAATTCAGAGCCTTTATGTTCAGATTTATTGATAAAATCATAATACTTATCATTATCATTAAACCTAATACCTTTGATAGTGTTTCTAGGTATTATATGATAACCAACAAATTGAAAATCACTTTCTTCTTTAACTAGGATAAAATCATTAGAAATCTTAATTATATAACCCCTTAAAATTTCTTCAAAATCATGTTTAATTCCACGTTTAATTCTAGCATAAAGCTTATTTTCATAGTGATTCTTAATTTTCTTATCTATTTTATCTTTTTTACTCATAATGAGTTTTTGAATTCTTTTAATTCTTCAATATTTTTTAATCCTGCTTCAATTTCGAATTTGCTATTTACATCAATAGCAAAACAATATTTTGAAGCTTCACTGTTTATAAACTCTTTTAATTTTTCTTTTTGCTCTAAACCAATTCCACCACTTAAAAAGAAGGGCTTAGTTGAAGGATAATCCGTTAATACATCCCAATTAAATGTATACCCATTTCCACCAGGTAGTTTTCCTTTGGTATCAAATAAGAAATAATCACAAACTTCTTCGTAAGGTGTTAGCACTGAAAAGTCAAAAGTGTCTTTTATAGAGAACACCTTAATGATTTTAGCGTTTGTTGATTTAAGTATTCTGCACATTTCAGGTGATTCATGACCATGTAACTGTATTGCTGATAGCTTATGTTTTTCTATTTGATTAGCGATAAACTCTACAGTTTTGTCAACAAAAACACCAACTTTATGGATGGATTTTGGGAACTCTGGAATGATTCCTTCAAAATGTCTAGGAGATTCCTCATGAAAAATAAATCCAAGAAAATCTGGTTGCAAACTTGCAACAGCTTCGATATTATCTTGGTATTTCATTCCGCAGACTTTTAGTTTCATGATTGTAGGGCTTTAATAAAATTTGTAGCACTTTTTCCAGGGTTATCAGTTTTCATAAAGTTTTCACCAATTAAGAATCCTTGATAACCATAAGGTATTAATTCTTTTATCGCTTCAATAGAACTAATACCGCTTTCAGAAACCTTTACAAACTCATTGGGAATCATTTTGCTAAGCGCTTTGCTTGTGTCTAAGCTTACTTCAAAAGTTTTTAAATTTCTATTGTTGACACCTAGCATGTCTAATGAAGGCATGATGGATTTATGCAATTCGGCTTCATTATGTACTTCTAGGAGTACATCAAGTTGCAAACTTTTAGCTAACTCCGAAAATTGCTTGATTTCTTTTTTAGTTAAGATGGCAGCAATCAATAAAATGACATCGGCTCCATATGCTTTTGCTTCAAGAATTTGATACTCGTCGATAATGAATTCTTTACGCAGCAAAGGTAAATTACAACTTGCTCTTGCAAGTAATAAATCGTCTAGTGAGCCACCAAAATATTTTGCATCTGTAAGTACTGACATGCCGCAAACTCCAGCATTTTCGTAACCTTTTGCAACATCTTGTACATTTAAACTATTATTGATAATTGATTTTGATGGTGAGCGACGTTTGTGTTCAGCAATAATTCCTGATTTACTATGTCGCAAATTACTTGCAAGCGAAACGGTTTTTCTATCAAACAACACAGAATTTTCCAGTTGTTTAGTTGGAATTAAGTTTTTTCGCAACTCAACTTCAAAACGTTTGTCTCTAACTATTTTATCCAGTATGTTCATGCTATTTACTTAATTCTACGAGTTTGTTTAAGGTTGATTTCGCTTTGCCACTTAATAAAGACTCTTTAGCAAGTTCAAATCCTGCTTGATGACTTAATTGTTTTGAGGTTGCAATAGCTAATCCTGCATTTGCACAAACCACATTATTTTGTGCTTCTGTACCTTTTCCGCTAATCACATTGACGAAAATCCTTGCTGCATCTTCAACAGTATTACCTCCAAAAATAGCGCTTTGCTCTATTTGTTTTACTCCTAAATCTTCTGGAGAAAACATCGTTTCAGTGTTATTAGAAATGACCTTTGTTTTTCCTGTTAACGATATTTCGTCGTAGCCATCTAATGCATGAACAATGCTATAGTTTTTATCAGTTTGCTGGTATAAATACCCATACAAGCGTTGTAATTCTAAATTAAAAACACCAACCATTTGATTTTTAGGAAACGCTGGATTTACCATTGGTCCTAGCATGTTAAAAAATGTTTTCACACCTAATTCTCTACGAATAGGCGCTACATTTTTCATGGCTGGATGAAATAAAGGTGCATGCAATACACAAATACCTGTTTTGTCAATTGATTTTTTTAAAAAGTCTTTGTCGTTTGAAAATTTAATACCTAAGTACTCCATAACATTAGAAGAACCACAAGCAGATGACACTCCATAATTACCATGCTTTGCAACATTAACACCAGCTCCAGCTGTGACGAATGATGATAGGGTTGAAATATTAAATGTGTCTTTTCCATCACCACCAGTTCCACATAAATCAATAGGATTAAAATCTTTTAAATCGACTGCAATACATAATTCTAAGAGTGCATCTCGAAACCCTTGTAATTCCTCAAGCGTGATACTTCGCATCATATACACTGTAAGGAAAGAAGCTATTTGACTTTGGTTGTATTGTCCTTCGGAAATATTCACCAAAACCTGTTTTGCTTCTTTGCTTGAGATGCTTTCGTGATTTATAAGTCTATTAAGTAACTGCTTCATGATTTAAGAATTAATCCAGTTTTCTAATATTTTTTTTCCATCTGGTGTTAATACAGATTCTGGATGATATTGCACACCTTTTACATCGTATTCTTTATGTCTCAATGACATCACTTGTCCATTTTCGTCAAACGATGTTGCCTCTAAACAATCCGGAAGGTTTGAGTTAACAACCCAGGAATGATAGCGTCCAACTTCAATGTTTTTATCTAATCCGTTAAAAAGAGATTCGTCTTCTACACAAATGGAAACTTTTGTAGCTACACCATGATATACTTCGTCTAAATTAACTAATGAGCCACCAAAAACCTCTCCAATAGCTTGCTGACCTAGACATACTCCTAAAATACTTTTTGTGGGTGCATATTCTTTGATAATAGCTTTTAGAAGACCAGCTTCATCAGGAATCCCAGGTCCTGGAGACAATACTATTTTATGAAATGGTTTAACATCTTCTAACGTCAATTTATCATTTCTAACAACAGTCACATCACAATTTAAATCTTCGAGATAGTGGACTAAATTATATGTAAAACTATCGTAATTATCTATGACTAATACTTTCATATCGATATTCTTTCTGCTATTGTAATAGCTTTTGTTAATGCTCCCAACTTATTATATACTTCTTGTAATTCATCATCTGGACTAGATTTAGATACAATTCCTGCTCCAGCTTGCCAATGCAGTTGATGGTTTTTACTTAAAAAGGTTCTTATCATGATGGCATGATTGTAATTGCCTTCAAAATCCATAAAACCAATAGCACCTCCATAATATGTTCTACTGGTTTTTTCATAATCTTCAATAAGTTGCATTGCTCTATGTTTTGGCGCACCACTTAAAGTGCCTGCTGGAAACGTATCAGCCACTACTTGCATGGTTGATACATCGTCATGTTTTTTTCCAGTGACTTTACTTACCAGGTGAATTACATGAGAAAAAAACTGAACTTCACGATATTTTTCAACGGTTACTTCGCTACCATTTCTGCTTAGGTCATTTCTCGCTAAGTCAACAAGCATCACATGTTCAGCATTTTCTTTTGCATCTTCCACCAGTTTTTCTGCTAATTCGGCATCTTTTAAGTCGTCTCCTGTACGTTTGAATGTTCCAGCAATTGGGTGAATTTCAGCTTGACCATTGTTTACTACCAATTGTGCTTCGGGTGAACTTCCAAAAATCTTGAAATTGCCATAATCAAAGTAGAATAGGTAAGGCGAAGGATTAATACTTCTTAAAGCACGATATACATTAAACTCATCACCTTTAAAATCTTGTTGAAATTTTTTAGATAATACCAATTGAAATACATCACCTCTAGCACAATGCTTTTTAGCTAATTCTACATGTTCTTTATAGTCTTCATCTGAAAGATTTGAACTAATCTCTCCTTGGGAAGTGAATTGATAAGACGCAAAATTTTTAGCTTTGATTAAATGAAGGATATCATCAACATTATTTTTTGCGTCAAAGCAATGTGCGAAAATATAAGCTTCATTTTTAAAGTGATTAATGGCTATGATGTTTTGATATACTGCGTAATAGATGTCAGGAATTTCAATAGAGTTTTCTTTCTTTGAAATTTCTACATCTTCAAAATACTTAACTGCATCATATGCTGTAAAGCCAAAAACACCATTGTTGATGAATTTGAACTGCTCATCTGTATCTACCTTAAATTGTTTTGTAAACTTATAAATCTCATTTGTAACATCAGTCGTTTTAGTTTTAGAAATCGATTGACTGTCATCAGGAAATTTCTGAGTGATGATTTCATTTTCAACTTTAATAGATGCAATTGGGTTGCAGCATATGTATGAAAAACTATTATCATTTGCATGATAATCACTACTCTCAAGTAAAATACTATTAGGATACTTATCTCGAACCTTTAAGTATATGCTTACAGGTGTAATGGTGTCTGCAAGTATTTTTTTGTAATGTGTTTTTAATTGATACATAATATTAATTAAAAAAGGCTTGTCGTGAATGACAAGCCTTTAGATATTTTAAGTTTAAATATACAGTTGGGTTAATTCACGAATGTTAGTTTCGAAAATTCCACCACCAAGTATTATTTAAAATTGAGTTCATTTGTTTTGTTTGTTCAAATATAGAAATGAAAATGTAATAATCAAATGTTATGATAAAAAATATGATAAAATTCAAAAAATATCGTTTTAAGGGTTAATAAAAAGTTTTGTTAAAGTTTACATATAATATCTACAGATAGTTATTTTTATAACATGAAGCATACATTAGCCCTTTTTGTTTTGCTATTAGTTTCTTGTAAAACAGACAAGAAAACGGATACAGCTCAAACAGATGACATAAAAACTGAAACATCAACAAACAATGATGTTAAACTTGAAATTCATGATTTTAATGGTCTTGAGCCTTATTTAACCAGAACTGATGATAAAATTTATGTTGTTAATTTTTGGGCAACTTGGTGTGCACCTTGCATAAAAGAACTGCCTCATTTTGAAGCGTTAAATGCTAATTATAAAGGTGAAAACGTAGAAGTAATACTAGTAAGTTTGGATTTTCCACATCAATTTGAAACTAAATTGAAACCTTACATCAAAGAACATGATTTAAAATCTAAAATTTTGGTTCTAGATGATGTAGATATGAATACCTGGATTCCAAAGGTTGATGAAAATTGGGATGGTGCTATTCCTGTTACCATCATTTACAATAAAGACAAACGTAAGTTTTACGACCAAACATTTACTTACGATGTATTAGAAAACGAGTTAAAACAATTTTTAAAATAAAAACTATGAAACTTATTAAAACACTATCTATACTTGCAATTGTAGTAGTTGTAAGTGCATTTTCGGTTAACTCTAAAGCTTCCACAGGATATGAAGTTGGAGATATAGCCACAGATTTTAAGCTTAAAAATATTGATGGAAAAATAGTCTCTTTAGCGGATTATAATGAGGCCAAAGGCTTTATTGTAATTTTTACTTGTAATACCTGTCCATATGCTGTGCAATATGAAGATAGAATTATTGCATTAGATAAAAAATATGCACCTAAAGGATATCCAGTAATAGCAATTCAGCCGAATGATCCTGATGTACAACCTGGAGATAGTATGGAAGCCATGAAAGCAAGAGCAGTGTCAAAAGGATTTACATTTCCTTACTTAATGGATGAGGGCCAAAAAATTTACCCTCAGTATGGTGCTAATAAAACGCCACATGTTTATATTCTTGAAAAAACTAATAAAGGCAATATTGTTAAGTATATAGGCGCTATTGACGATAATTATAAAGATGCTTCAGCTGTAAATGTAAAGTATGCTGAAAATACAGTAGACGCTTTATTAGCTGGTAACGAAGTTCAAGAAACAACAACTAGAGCTATTGGATGTTCAATTAAAGTTAAAAAAAGTAATTAACTGTAACATACTAATTTTTTTACCGTCTTTATTATAAATTACAAAGAAATGTTAATTTTGCTTAAAAATTAATGTATGGCAAATTTGACTCAAGAAGAGTGGAAGCAACAATTGGTTAATGATTCTAATGCAGTAATATTAGATGTGCGTACTGATGAAGAAGTTGCCGAAGGGATAATACCGAATGCAATTCAAATAGATATTTATAAAGGGCAAGGGTTTATATATAAACTTGAGGAATTAGATAAAACCAAAAATTACTATGTGTATTGCCGTTCAGGTGCTAGAAGTGGTCAAGCATGTGCAATCATGAATCAATTAGGTTTTAAAAACGCCTATAATCTTTCTGGAGGTATTCTTGAGTGGAATGAAGACCTTGTAACAAACTAAAGATGTTTTATTATGAAACGAATACTTTTTGTTTTAATAGCTTTTATGGTATTAAACTATAGCTGTAAAGAAAAAGAAGTTGCTACAAGCCAAATTGAAGTAATTTCTCCTGAAGAAATGCAAGAAATTTCACAAATAGAAGGTATGCAATTAGTAGATGTTAGAACTCCTGAAGAATATGATGAAGGCTATATTGAAGGATTTCAGAATATTGACTTTTTCTCAGACACTTTTTCTCAAGAAATAGAAAAGCTAGATAAATCTAAACCAGTAATTGTGTATTGTAGATCTGGCAGAAGAAGCGCAGATTGTGCTAAACAGCTTAAAGATAAGGGATTTGTTAAAATCTATGATTTAGAAGGAGGCATTGCTAAATGGGAATTTGAAGGTTTTGATGTAAAAAAGAAAAGTTGACCAATTTAGTTATAGATAAAAATGCAAGAGCGACTATTATGTCGCTTTTTTTATGCTATAATTTGTTGTCAGTAATTGTTTTAATTTCTGTTTGTTTATCTAAAGCTAATCGAGCAAATTGAAACAAGCTTTTACATCTGTCTAAGTTTTGTTCTGGATAACTTACTTTATAATAAATATTGCCATTTATATAGTCGGTTAAGGCTCTCAAACCATGCATAAAAGGCATTAAGGCACAGCTTATAGGCAAATTTTCAATTTCTTTTTTGTTCAAAAAAGGGCCATTGCTACAAATACCATCTATAAAGGCCTCAAAAAGCGCAATGTTGAATCTGATTTTTGATAGTTCTTTTTCATCTTCATTTGTTTCGCTTACAATAGTTCTAACGGCATCACCAAAATCGTAATGGAAATAGCCTTTCATAATGGTGTCTAAGTCGATTAGGCATAACCCAATATTATCCTCGCTAAATAATAAGTTGTTGAGTTTTGTGTCGTTATGACAAATTCTTTCTATTAAGTTGCTGTTGTAGAAACTTTCAAAATCATTTAAATGCTCTTTAGCAAATGTTACTTCTAAGCTAGCATTTGATTTAAGTATTGCAGACGTACTTTTTAAAGCTTCTTGAAATTCAGTTATTCTATATGGAAGATAGTTTAAATTTGGAAGAGTGACTTCATAATTGTTTATGTTTTCATTTTTTAGTAATTGGTGGAAACGACCAATAATTCTCCCAGCTTCAAAAGCAATTTTTTTGTTTGATGTAAAATTGTAAGCTTTGCTTTGAGGAATAAAAGTCATTAGTCTCCAAAAACTATTATTATATTCAAAATAGCTTTCACCAGTTTTGGTTTTAAGTAAGCTTAATTCAGTATAATCAAATGCTTTAAGTTTTTTTAAAGCATTTTCCATGTTTTTATGAAGCCCAATAACATTTTTAAAAACATTAGTGTTTATGCACTGTAAAATGTATTTGGGCTTAGTGTTTTCTTTAACTAGAAACGTATCGTTTATGTAACCTTGATTTATAATCTTAAAGGTAACGTTGAAAATATCAATGCTAAATTGGTTAATAACATGATTTAACGTATCAAGGTTCATAATGATTTATTTCCAAAGTGGTGTTGGATATATCTTCTGGTCAGTTAATCGCTGTAGCGTATTAACCGCTTCGGCTTTATCTTCATAATACGTTACTCCAAACCATTCACTATTAGTGGTAATTACATTAATATCAATTAGCCCGTTAGTCATCATTTCTTGAGCTACAAACGGAATGTATATTTCGCTTTTTTCAAGGTTTTCAGGTATTTGCAAGAAATTACTAAAATAGGTTTCTATATAATCAAAAATGGAGGTATTGCAAATCCAAAAATTCATAGAGACTATGGTGTCAGGATGTAAAGTATTACCAGATTCGGTATCAATAATTTCACCATCAACAGCTTCAATTTTTGTATGCTCTTCAATAGATACTAGATGACCATCATCAACACTACAAACACCTCTAGAAACCGACCCATGTTCAGATAGTGTATCTTTTAAATTATATCCAACTATTGCATAAGTTTTATTGGAGTTGTTATTTTTTATAAAATTGGCAGCGCCTTCAAATGCTTGTTTACCATAATAATCATCAGCATTGATGATTACAAAATCTGAATTCACTACATTTCTTGCAGACCACACTGCATGGGCTGTTCCCCAAGGTTTAGCTCTCTCGGTTGTATCAATAGTAAGACCTTTAGGTAAGTCATTTATATCTTGTACAACCACGTCAAGTTGGATAGCGTTTGGTAATTTTGGAGAGAGGTAATTTTCTAGAAATTCTTTGTTTTCAGCTCTAGTTACCAAAACAATATGAGTAAAACCGTACTTAATGGCATCGTAAATACTAAATTCTAATAAAAATTCTCCAGCTGGTCCTAAGTCATCAAACTGCTTTAGCTTTCCGTAACGGCTCCCACTTCCAGCAGCCATAAGTAATAAGGTCATAAATTAAATTTTTTGTAAAAATATAGTTTTAAAAAGAAAATGGTAAGCAAAATCATTTAAATCTTACAATGAAAATGAAATAAAAATGCTTTTATATTTGGTGATACACGTTATTAAAAGGGACTCTAAATCTTGGTCCATAAATACCTTTGTCATCTCGTTTCCCACAACCAATTATCATATTTATTTCAGCGCTCCAAGGTATTCCTAATATACGTTTTACTCTAAGTGTGTCACTTCCTTCCATTGGACATGTATCATAACCAATAGCAGCCATACTTATCATAAAATTTTGTGCAGCCAATCCAGCACTTTTATGTGCTACAATGCGCATGTCACTTAATCTGGCTTGCCTGTAAATAGGACGAAACAGACCAATAACTTGAAAGACTAAATATTTTAATAAGCCAAAAATCCCCAAAAAATCGAAATAAGTAATTGGCATTATTTTTTGGTAGTAGTTTAAAGCCATTTTTTTGCGATTTTGCAATCTTTTGTCCAAATTCGGTTTGTCAAAAGACTTGTTCAAAAAATCAATATTAGCCTTACATCGTTTACGCCACAAATCTTTTCTAGCAACAACAACAACAAGCTGTTGAGCCGTTTTAGCAGCATTTTGATTAAAACAAGCAGTAGCTAATTTATTTATTTTGTCCTTATTGGTTACATGATAAAACTCCCATAATTGTAAGTTACTACTTGTTGGAGCTAATACTGCATTTTCAATACATTGTTTTACTTTATTCGTGTCTATTGGTTCGTCTTTATAAACTCTACAAGAACGACGGTAGGCTATTGCTTCAGATACTGTTTTTTCCATAAATTAAATTTTAGTAAAGCTAATTAAAATATGATGGAATGTAGTTTAATCCCAATAACATATCCAAAACCTAATACTAAAGGATATCCAAAAAATAACCAAAAATACTCCAGAATTTCTACTTTTTTAAAGGCTGATGCACCATCATTTGTGAGTAGCTCAATAAAATCGTACCAAGACATTAAGCCAATCTTTATTATGATTGCATTTGCAATTATAGCTACAATTAAAATACAAAGCCCAATTAAATATATTTTTACCATGGTAATAAGATAATAAAAAAGCCATAACATCAGTTATGGCTTTTTTTAGTGGAGTCGCCGAGAATCGAACTCGGGTCCAAACAAGTAACCAAAGAGCTTTCTACACGTTTATTCTATTCTTGGTTTTTCGATTGTAAGCTGACAAAAGACAATCTACTTACAACTTAGCTTCTTAATCTCGAAAGTGCATCAAAGCGCTACACCATCTTAGTTAATTTTTACGATGTCTCAAAATGGAACGCCATTAACCAAGGCTTTCCGGAGACATAAAGCTTTCCTACCTAGTAGGACGAGGCTAATCTTACTATAATTCAGATTAAGCAGCTAAAGCGTAGTTATTCTCGCCGTTTAAAATTTGGTCTAGCCTTTTACGTGTTTCAATGCCATTACACGACGTGCTTACTGTTTAATTAATCTCGCTGTCAAAACCAGTCGACCCCAATATTAATTACTTTTCCAAAATAGGAAAGGGTTGCGAAGTTACAAAAAAAGTTGTGCAACAGCGTAAATCCTCTTATTTTCGTGCAAAATTTATACCAATTTAGTTTATGAAGTTTGCAATCATAAAAGAGCGTAAAAATCCACCAGATAGACGTGTTGTTTTGTCTCCAGAAAAGCTCGCTGAAGCAAGAGAACAGTTTCCACAAGCTGAGTTTATAGTTGAATCTAGTGATATACGTATATTTCCAGATGAAGCTTATAAAGCGTTAGGCTTTGAAGTGACTGAAAATGTGTCAGATTGCGATGTCATGATTGGGGTTAAAGAAGTACCGATTGATAATTTAATACCAAATAAAAAATATTTTTTCTTTTCACATACCATTAAAAAGCAGCCATATAATAGGAAACTGTTAAAGGCACTATTAGAAAAGAATATCGAAATGTTTGATCACGAAACCATTGTAAAAAAAAGTGGAGCTCGTTTAATTGGTTTTGGTCGTTATGCAGGTTTAGTTGGTGCTTATAATGGTTTTAGAGCTTTAGGTTTGCGAGACAATTTATTTGAGTTGCCAAAAGTTGAAACACTTGCAGATTTAGATGAGGTAAAAACAGAATTAGATAAAATCACCTTACCTAATATAAAAATATTGCTTACAGGAACTGGAAAAGTAGCTCTAGGAGCTAAAGAAATCTTAGACCATCTAAAAATTAAGGAGATTAGTGATGCATTATACTTAACCTCTAAGTTTTCAGAACCTGTTTATGTCATGGCAGATGTTATGGAATATGCTAAACGAAAGGATGGTAAAGTAGGCGATAAATGGGAGTTTTATAAAGACCCAACTGGATACGAAAGTAATTTTATGCCTTATGCTAAGGAAACTGACGTCTTTATCGCTGGACATTTTTATGGAAATGGTGCTCCTTTTTTATTTACAAGAGATGATGCAAAACACCCTGATTTTAGAATAAATCTTGTTGCAGATATATCATGTGATGTAGATGGTCCTATAGCTTCTACGTTAAGAGCATCTACAATCGCAAATCCTTTTTACGGTTATGATGCACAAACTGAAAGTGAAGTGGCTTTCGATGCTAAAGAAGCGATTACAGTAATGGCTGTAGATAATTTACCTTGCGAACTGCCAAAAGATGCTAGCGAAGGTTTTGGTGAGATGTTTTTGGATAACGTGATTCCTGCGTTTTTTAATGGTGATGAACGTGGTATTTTAAAACGTGCTAAAATTACTGAAGGAGGTAAACTTACTGAGCGTTTTAACTATCTTCAGGATTATGTAGATGGTGAAGATTAGCTACACATTTTGAACAAAGAATATGGCATTCTTATTTAAGTCAAAAAAACCAAACTCATGTGTTTTCCATGCAGTATTTAAACGAAGATTTTCTTTTGTAACTGTTCCACGCTTTATCATTTCATCTAGAATTGGATAAATATCATCTACAAAAATCTTTATAACCGAACCATATACAGGATCGTCCTCGTTATCATGATGCCATTGTAAATGAATCCAAATATTTTCTCTGTTTAATACAGCGTAACCTTTTTCTAGATAATTGACTTTAAAACCAATATGTGTTTCATACCATTTAATATCTCTTTCTAGATTTGAAGTAGAAAGCACTGGACAGATGGTGTGTAATTTTGACGTTTGATCCATATTTAAAGATAGTAGTAATATTTTGGAAACAAAAAAGCCTATCAAATTTTGATAGGCATTCTGTAATAAAAATTAAGAATTTATTAGATAACTTTTACGTTTACCGCGTTCATTCCTTTTTTACCTTCTTTTAGTTCAAATTCCACATTATCACCTTCGTTAATTTCATCAATTAAGCCTGTGACGTGTACAAAGTACTCTGTGCCTGAACCTTCTTCTGTAATAAAACCAAATCCTTTGGTGCTATTGAAGAATTTTACTGTTCCTGTATTCACTATAAATAATTAAATAATTTCTACAAAGGTAAAATTTATATGCCAAATTTTAACAATTTCTCACATTAATTTAATGTAAAGTTTTGTTTTTAAGAGTTTTGGAATAAAATCTGGAAGAGCTATTGATTATCTTCAAGCCTAGCTTTAATACGTTTTAATACTTCTGTAGCCTGTATTTTATAATTTTTAATCATTGCTAAATGATTGTTTGAAGCTAGCATGTTGTGCAACGCAACGCGCTTTCTATAATCTTCGCTTTCGGTAAAATATACAATCATTTCTTCGTTAAATTTCCCTAACGTTAAATCGACAAACCAAGGGTATTCCTTAAGTTCATTGAGGTTTTTCATTACTTCGGTTTCTAATCGTTCATTATTTTTTTCAATTATTGGCTTATAAAGCGTATATAATTGAACGATGTTTGTAACTAAACTATCCTTTTGATTTGTGCCTTCATTTGAAACATTTTTTAAAAGCTCAAAACCTTTGGTTTGAATATTGAAAGGTGAGTAGAATGTAGTTAATGAAGTACATTGAATGCATTCTTGATAATTATTTCTATTAAGCTCTTTATTGATAATACGATTGCTGTATTTTTGAAGCGAGTCGTAAATTCTTCCTACCTGCGATGCAACTAAAGTATCTGTTTCCATATCATAAGATATGGTTCTTAAAATTTTATTTAGGTTGTCTTTTTGTTTTCTGTTCTCATTCCAGTTATTGACTTGTAATGCCAAAAGAATACCAATCATTACTAGGAATATTTCACCAATAGCATAAAGTATATATGAGGTAACTTTTTTGTTTTTTATCATGTTATGTCTAACCTTTCGGAATATTTTAAGCATCAGACTCTTTGTTATCTTCGTTCTCTTCGTTCTCTTCGTTCTCTTCCTTTGTTTCTTTTTTCATTTTAATATAACCAGTTACCAAGCGTACACCTAATCTTGCAAACAAGATAATGGCAATAACCATTATAATATTAAATCCGTCCATTACATTTTCTTTAAGTTATAAAATTAGGGTTTTTGTTAGTGTTATGGCTTGGTTTTATCTTCAATTTAACTCTTTAGTAATAATATCTTGAATTTTATCAATGGTTTTAATGGTACCATTAATGGTGTTTTTTCCGCCATTAAAATTATCTCGATTTATCCTTAAAATATTTCTTGCCATGGATTCTTCAGAAAACAATTTATTATCCCTTAAAATCACATAAGTCTTAAATTCCATATCTAATACTTCTTCTCTCATTATTGGTATCCAGTCGGTTTTAAAAGTTTCTTCAATATCTTCAATTGACTTAATAGCATGATTGGCTTTATCATCATAATAAGTACCTAACAGAAAGCGCAATTCTTTATTTTTAACTTGATCTAATCCTTTTGATTTTAATACTTCATAGGCATTGGTCAATGGTTGAAAACGATCAAACATGATGACATCTGCTAACCAAAATTTTAGACTGTCTTTGTCTTGAGCAGACCATTGGCTCTCTAATATTTTATTAGATGATAATATGGCGTTTTGAAAACTTAAACTAATGTCTTCAAGAGATAGTTTGTCTTTAATAAGGTTTGCTTTTACTTGTGTTAATATTTCTTCTTCAAATGCACTGCTTTTTCTTGCTTCATTCCAATTGTTAATCGAAAGAGCAATTAAAATACCAATAACCACAAGTACAATTTCTCCAATGGCGTATTTAAAGTATTGGGATGTTTTGTTTTGTTTCATGAGATTGTAACGAATTTGTCTAAAAAATTTAATCATCTTTAAAACTGAAAGTATATAAATTGTTCACCACTCCCTTGTGCAATGCACAATGCAAAAACCATAATAGCCCAAACAATTCCAAGAAATACAGGTGAAGCTTTTTGAGCTACTTCTTTAACCGATGTGTTTCTCATGAACCAATGACATAAAAATAAAATTCCAACTACAGTGCATACTTTAATAATATCAAAAGTTTCTATAACATTAATTCCATCTGTTTGCATATAGAACATAGATTTTATCATGTTCCAAGCTTTCGGAAAATCTGGTGCTCTAAAAAAGGTCCAAGTGATGTTTACACATGAAAACGTGATAAACGCTAAGAAGATTCCATTCCATTTGGTTATTTTAAAGGGTAAATATTTTCGTTGTAAACGCTCGAGAATTAAATAGGTGCCGTGTAAACCACCCCAAACAACAAATGTCCAAGCTGCTCCGTGCCATAACCCACCTAAAAGCATAGTAACCATTAAAGCAACATACATTTTTGTGATTCCATGTCTATTCCCACCTAATGGGATATATAAATAATCCTTTAACCATGATGATAATGTTATGTGCCATCTTTTCCAAAGATCAGAAAAGCCCAAGGAAGCGTAAGGATATCTAAAGTTATCAGGTAATACAAAACCTAACATTAGTGCTATACCTATGGCACATGTTGAATAACCAGCAAAGTCAAAAAAGATTTGACCAGAAAAAGCAAGAGTTCCAACCCAAGCATCAATACCATGAATTAATTGTGTTGAATCAAACACAGTATCACTTGTTTCAGCCAATAGACTATCTGCCATGACTACTTTTTGGAACAAACCAAGTGTTAACAAAAAGAGTCCCCACAAAAACTGATTGCTTGTTGCTTTTTTGGGTTCGTAAAACTGGGTAATCAATTCTTTGGCTCTAACAATTGGTCCTGCCACCAATTGAGGAAAAAAAGTAACATATAAAGCGAAATCTAAAAATGTCTTTGCTCGTTTAGTTTTCTTTTTATACATATCTATAGTATAAGACATTGTTTGAAATGTATAGAACGAAATTCCCATTGGTAAAAGAATTCCCATTGGGTTAGCTTCAAATTCGAATCCAAGGGAGTTAACGATTGTAACAAAATTTTCTAGTAAGAAATCACCATATTTAAAAAACGCTAAAAAACCAAGATTAATAGACATGCTTAACAAAAGCCATAACTTGCGCTTTCTTTGATTTTCTTCTATTGCAAGCCTTTTT
This sequence comes from Gaetbulibacter sp. S0825, assembly GCF_011777505.1. GTDB lineage: Bacteria > Bacteroidota > Bacteroidia > Flavobacteriales > Flavobacteriaceae > Pontimicrobium. The sequence continues at coordinate 1,436,549 of NZ_JAATJT010000001.1, forward strand.
CCAGCAGACCAATCAACTACTGTCGAAATCCATAATAATAGAATTAAAGGAGGGTTCCACATTGCATAAAACAAATAACTTGCCAATAGAAGCATACGTTTCTTGTTTGTCCAAGTGAATAGTTTTGAATAATAAAGTGCTAAAACTATAACCAAAAACACTACGAAACTTAATGAATTAAATAACATAATTATTTGGTTTTAGAGTTAGTGATTGCTCCATCTTCTAGCATGATATTAACTAGTTCTTTTGTGAAAATATCCGCGTTTTCTGCTGAAAGATGAGACCATTCGGGACAGCAGTCAATTGACTTTAGTTGTTCATAATCCTCATAATGATATGCTCTAGCTTTTGTTACATTGGCTAAAGAATCGAAAAATGTTTCTCTTGAAAAAAATTGTTTTTCACCACCATAGAACATTCCTGAAGATGGACACCTTACTAAAATTAGATTACCACCTCTATCAGTAAATTTCTTTGCATCTTTCGCGAAATAATTTGTAGTTGAATTTTTATCTGGTGGAGGTCCTTCAGAGGTTAGGATAAATTTCCATGCATTTTTAATTTTGTTTGCAAATACAGTATCAGTTGCACATTGTTCAGACATTCTAACATTTCGATCTATAGAGACATCACCAAATTCAAAAAAAGGAGGATATGCTGGTCCAGGTGTTCTTTTTTTAAATTTAATATTACGTAGCAATCCTTTTAGGTCAATATTTTCATCACTTTTTTCTTCATGTCCAGACATCATGACTAGATTTGATTGTAAAGGCAGTGATAATTGATGGTTTAATCGCTCTGCAAACGTTCTACCATGATAATGTTCAACTTTAGATTGGGCTCGGTGCCATGGTTCAGCCTTAGGATATGTCGTTGAAAAAAATAAAGGAGGTGTAACCCCAACTATTATGGTTCCGTTGAACTCTGTATTATTCACAATATCATGAAATATTGGAAGAGGGGAGCTTCCTGGTACTGCTAGTTGTAATGGTCGTTTTCCTGTAATGTTTTCAAAAACATCGAGTTGAATATCAAATTGAACACGTGATGACCCAGTTAAGATCACATCTTCAGAAGTTAAAAATTCTACTTTTGAACGTTGTGCCGCCCATAATGCTTTATTATCATCAATGGTTGGGTAATAGCCTTGAGAACGCCAATAAATCTCCCATGTTATTAATGCTAGAAACAGTAATGTTAATGCAATTAAAAATGATTGTTTTAACTTCATTTGGTTGGTTTTTTGAAGTCAATTAAGATCTATAATAGTTCGAGGCTATTATTTAAATGTACACATTATTCTTTAATCACTCTAATACCAACATGTTTACTTTTTATCATACTGTCATCATTAGCATCGTAAAAATCGTAAGCACTATAGCCATACACACCATTATCATAATATTCAGCAATATTTCCACCTAAATCATAAATTTCAGCATTACCAACTTTGGTTGGTTTCTTTTTGCCTACTTTTTTGTACAAAATAGTGTTCAGCTCTTTTAGTTTTTCTTTGAGCATTGGTACTTCTGCTTTTGTAATATCATAACCAGCCCAATAATTTAAAGTAAGTTCTTTAGCTCCAATTTTATGTGCTTGTTTATGCAAGCTTTCAGCTTCTTTAGTATTAGGTAATCTGTAGGTTTCTCCAGTTTTGTCTGATAACCATTTTACATAATCTTTAGCATCTTGCATACTTACTTCAGCAGGATAATTGTCTATTCCTGCTTCGTAGTTAAAACTTGGTTTAAAGGCTTTAAACTGTGCATTAGTGACTTCAAAACGACCAATGGATGTAGAGTCTTTTTTGATAAGTAATGTTTCAGGGATTAAAACGCCATTTTTTACTTCTCCAAATAATCCATCAACACTTTTTGCTTTTTCGATTTTAAATAACTCAGCTAAAGGGCTACCTTCTTTAAATGCTTTGTTTTCAGTTGAAGGTTTATTAAATAAATACGTATCAATCCACTTTAATTCCTCATTCATTTTACGTAATTGATGTGTAATTTTCCCTAAGCCATGAGGTTGTCCTGGAAACCAGAGAAATCTTACTGGAGTGTCACCAGCTTGTTGTAAGCCTCTAAAATATTCCCAACCTTGATCTCTTGGAACTGCTCTATCTTCACTTCCATGAAAAATAATAGTTGGTGTTTTGATTTTTTCAATTTCGAATAATGGAGATTTTAAAATATAATTTTCATTATAAGATTTTCCATTGGTATCATCCCAAGGTGCACCACCAAAATAGCCTTCATCAAAACTTACTCCAAAACGACAAGTTCCATAATCAGACGTCCAATTTACATCACCTGCTCCTGGAGCTGCAACCTTAAACATATCAGGATAACGAACGGTTAGCATAGTAGTTAGGATAGCTCCAGCAGACCATCCCATTGTTCCTAGTTGTTCTCTATCTACCATGCCTTTATCTACCAGAACATCAATTGCATTAGTAATATCAATCATTTCTGGCTCGTAGTAATTGCCTTTAATGCTTTCTACAAATTCTAATCCATGATTAGATGAGCCATGATAATTTGGTTTTAATACAAACATGCCTTTTTGTGATAATAGATGTGGGTACGTACTCCAACGATCACTAAACAAATCTAAATCTGCTCCAGCTGGACCACCATGAATAGATAACATTAAAGGATAGCGCTTACCTTCTTGATAGTTTTCAGGATAGATTAAAATTCCTGTAACTTCTTCGTTGTTATAACCTTTCCAAATCATCACTTCCGATTTTGCTAAGGCTTTCTTAGAAAGATTTTTATTAAGTTTAACTAATTCTTGTTCATTAGAAAATTTATTGCCATTCAAATCAGCGACATGAAACGTTGGCAATCTTGATGCAGTAGAGTAGGTGTATATTACTTTTGTACCATCATCAGATATTGTGATAATAGATGTGTGGTCATTTTTTTTACCTAAATCTATATTAGATTTGCTCCAAGAATTAGCGTTTTTCTTATAGTAAGCTAATCTTATATAGGCTTTGTTAGCTAAGGTAACAATAGCATCATTACCAACGACATTATAGCCACGACCAATACCTAAATCCCATTTTAAATCTACTTTTTTATACGTATGTGTTGCTAAGGTATAATAATAGAGTTCACTAACACCTGCGCCATTCCATTCTGGATCTGAAGAGTAAGTTGAAGTAAAATAAAAACCTTCATTATCAGCTGTAAATTGAATTCGCCCCATTGGCTGACCTAGATTGTGTTTAATTTTGGTCACTTTGCCAGTTTCAAGGTTTTTTAAGTAATGAAATGGGTCTTGTTGGGCATCAGCTGCATAACTTCTACTACGTTGCATACTGTAAAACAACCATTTTCCATCTTTAGAAACTTGATAGCCACTTAAAGGCTTTTCATTATTGGTAAGTCGCTTTGTTGATTTGTTTTTGATATTAAATGTATATACATGATTTGGTCTCCAATTCAAAGAATCCTCAACTACAATCACATTGTCTTTCTTTTTTTCAAGTTCTTGCTCATATAATGTTTTTCCGTCGTGTGATTGAAACAGTAAAGTGTTTTCATTTTGCCATTGTAAATTGGAAATTCCATTTTTAAACTCCTTTACTTTTTTGGCTTCTCCACCATAAATACTTAAACGCCAAAGCTTGTTGCCTTTATCTCTTGACGACAAAAAATAAATATGTTCACCATCTTTTGAGAATATTGGGCTTGAATCACTATCGTCGCCGTTAGTAAGTTGAATAGTCCTAAAAGCATCATCTTTTTTTAAATCTAAGCGTGTCAAATAAATATCAGAGATAAACCGATCTTTATCTTTTACTGGCTTACGCTTGGTCCAAACCACCATATTGTTGTTTGGCGAAAAAGATACTGAACCCATTGATTCACGGTTAATGACATCTTCTGGTGTCCATTTACTTGGGTCGTTTTTTTTATCTATTTGTGCATTGGAGGCAAAGCATAACAAACACATTAAAAGTATAGAAGTGATATATTTTTTCATTTTTTCGAGTATTGATTTCTAATTATTGGATTTTGCTGGTTTTGGGAATGGCGGAGGTACTACTTTTTCACTACCTTGTTTGTTGAGCATATCAAGTACTTCTTTTACTGCACGTTCTAATTGAGGATCTTCACCTTTTGATAATGCCACTGCATCTTGTCTTACAGCAATATCTGGAGCTACTCCTTCATTTTCAGCAACCCATTTATTGTTTATTGGATCAAAAACTGCGTTGTCAGGTGCTGTTAGGGCACCACCATCAATTAAACTATAATGCACCGAAGATTTTACCAAGCCTCCCCATGTTGTTGATCCAATTAATGGGCCAGCATTTTGTTGTCTAAACACCCAAGGGAAAAAATCGCCACCTGAACCCGAAAGTTCATTAATAAGCAACGCTTTTGGGCCTAAAATTCCTGCTGGAAGTCGCATTGCTTTCCCATTAGGAACTTCGTTAGTCAATCCAGCTCTTAGCGTTCTAGTCATTAAATCTACCATGTAATCATCTAATAAACCACCACCATTAAATCGTTCATCTATCACAGCACCTTCTTTATCTTGTTGTGCAAAGAAATAGCGATTGAAGGATACAAACCCTGCACCACTTGTGTTTGGTACCCAAACGTAAGCAAGTCTGCCATTAGAGAGTTTATCAACGAGTCGTCGGTTATCTTCAACCCAAGTGCGTTGACGTAACGAATTTTCACTACGAATAGGTTCTACAATCTCTTTCCATGCGCCATTGAATTCTGGCTTATCATTAATATGTAGGGTAGTTTGCTTATTTAATGCTCCATCTAATAACTGAAATGGATTATCGTTTGCTGTTAAAGGTTGTCCATTAATACCAACAATGTAATGTCCTTCTTTTATGTTTAAACCTGGTTGATCTAACGGACTGCTTAATCCTGGATTCCAACTCTCGGTAGTATAAATGCGTGTGATTTGCCAACGGTTACTTTTTGTTTCTAAATCAGCTCCTAAAAGCCCAACCTTAGAATTGTCGACATCTGGATAATCACCGCCAAACACAAAACTATGACCAACAGATAGTTCCCCATTCACTTGATCTAAGATATACGTTAAATCTGCTCTGTGTTTAACGTAAGGGACTAGAGGCGCATATCGTTTATAAACGACATTCCAATCACGTCCATGCATATTTGGGTCGTAAAAATAGTCGCGTTCGTAACGCCACGCTTCTTCAAACATTTGTTTCCATTCAGCAGCTTTGTCAAGCTTCATTTGAAGGTCAACTTTCACGTTTTTTCCTTTACCTGCTGATGCAGAAGCGTCAACAATTTGCCATCCTCCCATAACTTGTGCTAAAATCTTTTTCCTATCAGATGACATGGTAAATTGACCTACACCTGACATAAATTCTTCTGCTTTATTGTCATTAAGCTTGTATTTTTGTACAGTTAATCCTCTACTGTTTGCAGCACGTTCCATAATAAAAACAGAGCCTTTTGGTCCGCTAATCATATAGACATAATTTCTGACTTGAATGTCCAAAGCTAAGGTGCGTCTTTCAATATTATCAAAGTCAATTTTTATTGTTGTATCTTCTTTTTTCTCATCAGATTTACCCTTGTCATCTTCTTTTTTCTCTTCTTTCTTTTCGTCTTCTTCTTCATCACTCTTTGGTTTAAAAGGTGAAGCATCATCACTTTGTAAATTAATTACATAAGCAGCATATTCAGGATTCGCAGTCATCGCACTTGTATTTGCCCAACCTGAACCTAGAGCAACATCAGTACTTGCTAAAAAATAAAGATGTTCTTGGTCGGCATCCCAAGCTGGTGCAAATGCATCGGCAAAAGGATTTGTAATGGATTGTGTTTTTCCTGAATCTAACGACCAAAGGATGACTTGTCTAAAATTATTTGTACCTGCTTTTGAATAAGCTAACCATTTTGAATCTGGAGACCAACTTAAGCCTAAGCGACCACGCTCTAGATTATTACCACCAACATCAATGGTTTTTATGGTGCCATCTGAAACGCTAACAACTCTAATTCTAACGTCATCGTCAGTAAAAGCAATATGTGCTCCATCTGGTGACCAAGTAGGTTCCCAACCTAATTTTGATTCGCCAATAGAGATACTTCTCGGTGTTGACATACCATCTTGATTAGCAATTAGTAATTCGTATCCTCTACCACTTTTATCTGAAAACCATGCTACTTCATTGCCCTTTGGAGACCAAATTGGCGTTCTATCTGCAACGCCAGAACTCTCGGTCATATTTCTTGAATCACCATTTTCAATTGGGACTGTAAAAATTTCACCTCTAGATTCCATAATAGCTCTCTTTCCTGTTGGGGATAATGACACAGATCTAGCAGATCTACTAACATCTTCCCATTTGGTTGCAGCCCAAGGAAAATCACCAACAACATTAATGCTAAGTTGTTTAATTGTATTTGAGTTAATATCTAAAGTATGTAAATAACCATCGCGCTCAAACACAAGTGTATTATTATGGCCTGATAGTGATTTAATATCTGATCCTTTAAAAGTTGTAACTTGGTTTAATTGAGAGGTTTTTGTGTTAAATGACCAAATATTAGCCACGAAATCTCTATCTGAAAGGAAGTAGATGTTATCTCCCATCCAGATAGGTTTAATATCTGTTGTTTTGTTATTTGGTAATAGCGTTTCTTTAGAATTACTAAGATTTAAAATAACTAATGGTGTGTTTTGACCACCTCTATAAGCACGCCATTCCTCATCCCAGCGACTCATTCTATCAATAATCATTTGTTTTCCATCTTTTGAATAAGACCCACTTGTACTCCATTGTTTAGTAATTAGTGTTGAGGGACCACCTTTTACAGGAACTGTCCACAAGCGATCGAAGCTACTAGGAGCAACATCGCGACTAGAGGCATATAAAATATGTTTCCCATCATTAGTCCAACCTCTAACTTGGGCGCCGTTTGGATGCCAAGTCAATCTTGTAGCATCTCCCCCTTCTACTGAAACCACATACACAGCATTTGCCCCAAAACGATTTGAAGTAAACGCAATCCATTTTCCATCAGGCGAAAAATATGGATGTTGTTCTACTGCTGAAGTACTTGTTAACCTTTTTGCGTTACTTCCATTGATATTTGCTATCCAAACATCACTTCCGTAGCAGAATGTAATTTGTGAGTCGTTAATATCTGGTTGACGCAATAGTCTAGTGCCTTGTGAAAAACAAGATATGCTAAATAAGAGGATAAAAACCTTAATTAAATGCTTCATGATATTTATTTTAGTTATTTATAATATTATATGTCGTTTTCAATAAATCCGACAATTACACTTACACCACCAGTAGCAAAGTTCGATAGATCATCAACAGTTGCTTGTCCTTCAGGTGAACTCATAGTTTCTTGCATTTGTTCAACGCTTGAAAAATACAATTCTGCCATACGGTAGTAATCTGCCTTTTGACCATCTGGAGTCCCATGTAATTTTGTTATTTCAATTTTGGCTACTCCTTCCATGGTCGCAGCAAGTGGTAAGTGTTTCTCTTTGTAATACTTTTCAAAAGCTTCAGGGTTGGTTGGATGTTTGTATAGAACAGTTAATTTTTGCATTATGTATATTCTTTTAGTTATTCCAATTTGATTATTGATGAAGTTAATTCTTCATTATAATAGCTGGTAAGTTTAGCTCTTTAAATTGCTTATTATATGCTGCCATTTCTGAGTTAATAATGGCATCTCGTTCACTCTTAAAAGTGTTCCATTCATTCAACAAGTCTTGTAGTCTTTCTTTAGAGCCTTGTGTTACTTTAGGTTCGTCAACATCAATAAAGCCTTTAAGATGCATTAATTGAGAATTTAATTTATTGTTGAAATTAATAACATCCTGAAATGTTTTTTGCTTAGGCTGAATTAAGTTTTCTTCCCAAGTTGTAATACGCTCCATAAGAGTTTTACCTTTTTCTAGTAAGTCTTTTGCAGCATCATTATCTTTTAGAAGTTTTGCATACTTTTTAAGTTGAGATTTTGCAGAACGCATATTATTTACAGATTCATGAATATCTCGAATCGTATTTTCAATTTGCAATAAAACAGTTTGTTGCTCTCTAAAATCTGAAGGTGAAGATGCTACATTAGGATTTGGTAAAATAGTCACTTCAGTTTCAGACTGACCTCCATTTTCAAGAGCTAATCTGAGTGTATAATTTCCGGGTGCTACACTGGAACCTGAATAACCACCATGCACAAATACGTTTTCAACTCCTGGTAGTTGTTCTCTTTGAAAATTCCATGTAAAGCGATTATAGCCTTTTTTGGCAGGTAACACTTGAGGAGTTGAAGGACCACCTTCCCAAGATTTAAACTCTTTATCTTTTTTACTGGATATGGTTCTAATTACTTTGCCAGCTTCCAGGACTTCTAGTTTTAATTCTAAAGTATCAATGTCTTTTCCTATAAAATAATCAAACGTGACACCACTTTTGGGGTTTTGACCCACGCCAGGAACAAATCTACTTATGCTTCCTCCAAATATGCGATAAGTGTCTTTTGGTTTATAAATACGAAGATGTTTCTTTTCAATGCTAATATTTTGTAATGCTCCTAAATCATCTAAAATCCAGAAAGAACGTCCAGCTGTTGCTGCTACCAAGTCGTTATCTTGAATGACTAAATCGTTAATCGCAACTACAGGTAAGTTTAATTGGAATTGCTGCCAATGTGCACCATCCGTAAAAGAAATATATAAACCTGTTTCAGTGCCTGCGTAGAGCAATCCTCTTCTTTTTTTGTCCTCTCTAATAACACGAACAAATCCATGAGGATCATTAAAACCATTCACGATTTTTGTCCATGATTGTCCGTAATTATTTGTTTTAAAGACATAAGGTTTTAAGTCCATAGACTTATATCGCATAATAACAATATATGCAGTTGCAGGATCGTGTGGAGATACTTCAATACTGTTTATAATCCCATCAGAAATGTTTTTAGGTGTAATGTTTGTCCAGTTTTGACCTCCATCTTTTGTAATATGTAATAAACCGTCGTCACTTCCAGCGTATAATATACCTTGTTCGTGAGGAGATTCAACCAAAGACATTAAGGTATTATAGTTTTCGCCGCCAGCAGCTTCATTGGTGTATGGTCCACCACCAGGACCTTGTTTGTCTTTTTCGTTTTTAGTTAAATCAGGACTTACAACCTCCCAACTACTGCCTCCATCTTGTGTTTTGAAGACTACATTTCCTGCGTGGTAAATAGTGCTTCTATCATGAGACGAACTAATGATTGGTGCATTCCAATTGTAGCGATATTTAAAATCTTTTGGTTGAATACTTAAGCCTAATTCAGGATATTCTTTTATTGGTTTTGTTGTGTTAGCCGAAGTTACAAAGCGTTCAATAATCCCTTGGTAACAGCCACCATAAACATGTTCAGGATTATCAGGATCAAACGCTAGAAAAGCACTCTCACAACCTGCTACTGAATGCCAATCCTTCCAATCGATTCCACCATCATTAGTACGACTTTTAATAGATATTGCTGAATTGTCCTGTTGTCCACCATATACATTATAAGGCACAAGATTATCTGCAATGACACGATAGAATTGTGCTGTTGGTTGGTTTTGTTGAGTACTCCAACTTTTACCATCATTAAACGAAATATTTGCACCACCATCATTTGAGTTTATCATGTTGGTATTGTCGTTTGGATTTATCCATAAATGATGATTATCACCATGAGGAACAGATACACCACTAAAACTTTTTCCGCCATCAATAGATTTTAACACAGGCGCATTTAATACATACACCACATTTTCATTTTGAGGGTCGGCAAAAATCTCCATATAATACCAAGAACGAGTAATAGTAACTCTATCTGAATTGACTTGCTTCCAAGATTTCCCAGCATTATCTGAACGATAGACACCAGCTTTTTTGCCTTCAGCTTCTATAACTGCAAAAACCTTGTCAGGGTTTGCTCTAGAGACTGAAATTCCAGATTTACCAAAATCTTCTGGTAACCCTGCTTTCATTTGATTCCATGTTGTTCCTCCATCAGTCGACTTATATAATCCAGAATCTTTTCCTCCAGATTCCATGGTCCAAGGATAACGACGATGTTGCCACATGGCAGCATATAAAATTCGTGGATTGGTCATATCCATAGATAGGGAAGAAGCGCCTGTAGTTTCATTAACGTAAAGGATGCGTTCCCAATTGTTGCCACCATCAGTAGTGCGATAGACACCTCTTTCTTTAGAAGGCCCATATTGTGCACCTTGAGCGGTTATGTAAATAATATCTGGATTCGTTGGATGTATAATGACATCGGAAATATGTCTGGAATTATCCAATCCAATATGCGTCCATGTCTTTCCAGCATCAGTAGATTTATAAACGCCATCTCCCATTGAGGTCATGACGCCTCTGGCTGCGTGTTCACCCATTCCAGCTACAACCACATTTGGGTCGCTTTCAGACACAGCAATTGCTCCAACACTTCCTGTTTTTAAAAACCCATCGGAAACGTTTAACCATGTAACGCCACCATCAATGGTTTTCCAAATACCACCTCCAGTACCTCCCATGTAATAGACATTAGGTTGACCTACAACCCCAGTTGAGGTAACGCTTCGTCCACCACGAAAGGGTCCAATGTTTCGCCATTTTAAATGATGAAACTCTTTATCACTTACTAATTCTGTAGGTTCTTTTTCTTTTTTGTTTCTTCTTTGGGCTTCAGTATGTATAGGTAATAGCAAAAAACTCAGGGCAATGAGTTTTAAAGTTTTCATGTGGTTGGTTGGTTTGAAATGTTATATTCTTGTTATATTCTTAATAATTATTGGTTCTAATAGTCGTTGGTTTTTATTTTCTCCTGATTGAATTTTTAAGACAATATCCATGCCTTTGGTAACTTTGCCAAAAGCTGCAAAACCCAATCCGTCGTTATGGCGTTTGCCGCCAAAATCTAATTCAGGTTGGTCATTTATACAAATAAAAAAGCTGCTTGTTGCCGTATTGGCACTAGATCGTGCCATTGAAATTACACCATTTTTATGAAGAAGATTTGTATTATTTGTGGTTTCTAATACGATTGGCTCAAAAGATTTAGAATTATCTATAGAGCCACCTTGAATAACTTCAATTTTAATATCTCTTTCATCTTCATTTTCAGGAGTACAAACTCTAAAAAAAGTAGAGTTTTCGTAGAGGTTGTTGTTAACATACTTCATAAAATTTGTGACAGTAATAGGAGCTTTATCTGGATAAAGCTCAACGACTATATCACCCAATGTTGTTTCAATTTTACATTGAATGTTACTTTGGGAGTTTGCATAAAACGATACTAAAAATAGCAAGTATGCTATTTTAAAGAATCTTAATGGACTATTTTTCATGTTTTTGATTTCTATAAAGATAGAAAAAGCTTGAATGGAAATTCAATTATTGGTTTTAAAATTTTAGCAAAGCGCTTTAATATTTTATGTTTATAATTGAGATTCGACCAATTTTACGTAATTTTAAATGATAACATTTTTACTTCATTATGTGCTATAAATTCTTTCATTTTGTTAAAAAATATTTACTATCATTTTTTTGCTTAAACACTAATTTTATTGTTGTTGCATTGTTTTTTATTGTAACTAGCTCTAATGCGGATAATTTGTTTCAAGAAAGTGATAGCTTTCAAAGTATTGCTTTGTCAAATGATTTAGAAGCTCAGATTCGAGAGAAAATCTTTGGGAGCATAATAAATGCTGAAACTAGCGAAGTGATACCATATTGTAATATTGAAGTTGAAGGAGCACAAGTTGGAACTTCCAGTAACGAACTTGGAGAGTTTGTTTTAGAGGTAGATTCGTTGCCTGTTACCATCGTTTTTTCTCATTTAAACTATGAGAAGAAAGTAGTGGAATTAACAAATACAAGTAATCTAACCATTCAATTAACCCCTTTGGTAAATAGCTTGAATGAAGTTGTTATCTCAACAAAAAGAAAAAGTAATTATCCTTATGAATTAGCTTTAGAGGCATTTTCAAAGACGAGAAAATTAACAGATAAAAGCAGCTATGGTCAAGCGTTTTATAGACAAAAATCTAAAAATGATGATGAATACACAGAGTTTTCAGAGATTATTTATGATACAGAATATACAGTTGATGGTATAAATGATTGGGAAATTTCAGAGGGTAGATATGCCTTAAAACGAGAAAAAATTAATAATAGTAATTTTACACTTTTATCTCGTATTTTAAAGGCGATACAACCAGATACTGACGATATTATTTTTCCATTAAGCTATGATGTTAAAGAGTATTATGATGTAAAAATTGTGGATATATTATCCTCAGGAGATGAAGATATAGCCGTATTGAAATTTAGGCCCTTACCAGAAGTGAAAACACCAGCTTTTGAAGGAGAAGCCTATATAAACACTAAAACATACGAAATATTGAAAATTAGTGGTACAGTAATAAATGATAGACTAGATTTTATAAAGTTTAGAGAAAAAAAAACCTATACTAAAAACTACACATTATCTTATGAAATGGCCTTTAAAAAAGATATAAAAAACAATTTGTTAATTGATTACATAAAAGTAGATCATTCTTTTGATTATTATAGGAATGATAGTCTTTTAACTCATGTTTCTTCAACTTCAAATTTGACGTATTTTGAGTATTATGATACTGATAGCCCTAGACGATTTAGGAAAAACTTCAGGAACTCTAAAAGTGATTGGGAAACACTTAATAAAATTGGGTATAACGAAAAATTTTGGGAAAACAATCCAATAGTAAAACGGACACCAGTTGAAGATGAGGTAATTGCATCATTTGAAAAAGCTAATGCTTTTGAGTCTATATTTCTCAACACAAAAGAACAAATTGCATTTATGCAAAGTAATTTAAGAGGTGATGTGTTTATTAAGAATTTTGATACAATACTTAGAAATTACAATAATTATAATCCAATAGAAAAAGTATTTCTTCATACAGATAAGGAGATTTTTTTTGCAGGTGAAATGATTTGGTATAATGCTACTGTTGTTTTAGGTCCATTTCATCATTTATCAACTGGAAGTATGCAAATACATGTAGACTTAATTGATGAGTATAATAGCATAGTTGCGTCAAAAAACCATAAGTTAATTGAAGGAAAAGGTGAAGGAAATATTATAATTCCTGGCGATTTACCCGAAGGGAAATATCAATTAAGAGCCTACACCAATTGGATGCAAAATTTTGATAATGATTTCTTTTTTACAAAAACAATCCAACTTTTAAGCACCAATAAAAACAATGAAAGCCAATTAAATATAGATAATAAAATTGATTTGCAATTTTTTCCTGAGGGAGGCCATGCAGTTAATGGACTAAACGGAAAAGTTGCGTTTAAAGCAATAGGTAGCAATGGATATTCCAAAGAAGTTAAAGGCATTATAAAAAATTCTAAAGGAGAAATAGTAGTACCTATAAATACCATCTATCAAGGTATGGGTTTTTTTACTTTAAATCCTCAGCCTAATGAAACCTATACAGCCGTATTAGAAGATGGTTCTATGTATAAACTTCCAGAAACACAAAATGAAGGTTACTCAATGTTAATTGACAATTTAGATACCAATAATATTAAGATAAAAGTGCAGGCAAGTAATGCGCTTAGGTCAAAACCTTTCTATATTATTGGTACAATAAATAATGAGAAATATTATCAAGGAAAATTTGCTTTTAATGCTCAATCTGTATTAGATTTTGAAATACCAAAAAATAAGTTTCCAAGCGGTGTGATGACTATTACTCTTTTTGATGAACAAATGCGCCCTTGGGTAGAACGTCCAGTTTTTGTAAATAATAATGAAGAATTAATAATACAGGCAGAATTAGAAGATGCAAGCTTTGAAAGAAGAGAAAAAGTTAAGTTAAAAGTAAATGTGAAGGATGTTTATGGAACACCTTTATCCACAAATTTTTCTATTGCAATTACTGATGCAGAAAGCGTTAACAAAAATAATTTTGGTACAAATATTTTAACGCACCTTTTATTAGAATCTAATATTAAAGGACATATTGAAAACCCGGGATACTTTTTTAGTGATACTAAACGATCTACAAGAGCCAAGCTAGATTTAGTTATGTCAACTCATGGATGGCGAAAATTTAATTGGCAAGAAATGGATAAAACAAGTATTGTTTCACCTAAAGAGTTTTTATTCAAGAAAGGTTATTCGGTTTCAGGCATTGCTACCAATATGCAGGATGTTCCTTTAAAAAATAGAGAGCTGAAAATGATTGCCAAATCTAAATCTGATGAGTTAATGGATTTATATGTTACTAAAACAGATGAAGAAGGTAATTTTATAATTGAAAACGTTACTAATGCTGGAGATGTTGATTTGACCTTTAACGCTTACCAATCTGACGGTAATCCAATACAAACTAAAGTTGCCTTACTAGATAGTGATGATAAAAGTAATTTACCAAAACCAAACTTTAAAAGTAAATATAGAGGTGTACAAGGCGATATTTTAGATAACTACAACAAAAAACGACCAGCTTTTTTTATGTATGATGGTGCTGAAAAACTAGATGAAGTATTAGTAACTGCTGAAAAAAAATCAATTAGCGAACTTACAAAATATTCTGAGTCACTATATGGAGCAAAACCAGACCATACCATAATAAACGAAGATAAAACAGCTGGAAATATATTATATCACTTAGGTAATATTCCGGGAGTTGCTGTCGACTTATCTTTCAATTGGGTTAATTTTAGAGGTAATCAATATGGACCATTATGGATTGTAGATGGTATGAGGCTAGATGGTGAGATAGACCCTAGATTTGGTCGCGTAGAAAGAGATGAAGTAGAAGACTCTAAAACAAAAAGGCTTTATAATGATAAACCTAAGACTGATAATGTGCCATTAATGGTTCAAAACCTTGATTTTTCAAACGTAGAAAGAATTGAAATTTTAAAACGTGGCTCACAAACAGCCGTTTATGGGCCTGTTGGTAGATATGGCGTTATTATTGTTTATACAAAATCTGGAAGACCTAAGACTGACAAGGTATTTTCATCTAAACAAACTATTAAAGGATATTCTAAGTTAAAAGAGTTCTACTCGCCAAAGTATGATGTTGTTTTAGAGGAACATAAAAACCCAGATAATAGAACAACACTTTACTGGAATCCTTCAGTAAAAACAGATAAAAATGGTAATGCTGCCATTATTTTCTATAATTCAGATAGTGCTAAATCTTTTGAAGTAGATATTCAAGCATTATCACAATATGGAACTCCTGGTGTTTATTTGAATACTTTTAAAAATTAAACTTTCATATTAAAGGAGTTTTTTAGCAATTATTTTGATAATAATAATTGTTGTCCAATTACTAGTTTATAAATCTGAATTGAATTTTGTCTTTTCTGATGTTTTTAAAATTACCTTTATAAATTTAGTAGCCTTAATAGGGTTTGTTTTCTGGTATTCTAAAAAATCAAATCATCGAATACTATTGACTCTTGCAATAGTTGGAATCAGTTTTCTAATATTTTTCTTTGAATTTGTTAATGCTTTTTCAGGAACTGAGAAAAGATTTAATTCTTGGAAAATAAATGATTATGAAGTTATTTATGCAACTCAAGAATTCTTCGCTGGCCCTGGAAGTGAACCTTATTTAAAATTAAGAAAAGAATACTCTTTTGGACTATTTTATAAAGATATTGACAAAACCAAGACAAACATTTCTTTTCTTAAGCTTGGAAAGACAGATTGTTTTGTTGAATTTACAAAGTCTAGAACTAAATTTGACCTTTGCAAAAAAAAGCAATTGAAATAATTACTTCTTTTATATCAATTACTTTACTTCTTCACCGCAGATTTTTTCTTACTCAAATCAACTGTTACTTGATTTATTAATAAGTCATCAAACGTTTCATGTTTTCTAATTAAATGTGCTTTATTGTTATACCATAACACTTCCGCAGGTCTAAACCTTGAGTTGTAATTGCTTGCCATAGTAAAACAGTAAGCGCCTGCATTTTTAAACGCTAGTATATCACCTTCATTAATTTCGTTTATACGTCTATTATTTGCAAACGTGTCTGTTTCGCATATATATCCAACAACCGAGTAAAAACGCTCTCTCCCATCTGGATTAGAAATATTAATTATTTCGTGTTGAGAGCCATAAAGCATAGGCCTAATTAAATGGTTAAACCCAGAATCTACTTGTGCAAACACCGTAGAAGTTGTTTGTTTCACCACATTCACTTTTGCTAAAAAGAAACCAGCTTCGCTTACTAGAAATTTTCCAGGTTCAAAGGCAAGCGTTAATTCTTTACCATAACTTTCGCAAAATTCATTAAAACGAGTCGTTAGCTTTTTTCCAAGCTCTTCAATATTGGTTTCTATATCACCTTTTTTATAAGGGACTTTAAATCCTGAGCCAAAATCAATAAACTCTAAGCTTTTAAAGTTTTTAGCAGTTTCAAACAGTATTTCACTTGCATATAAAAACACATCAATATCTAATATATCGCTTCCAGTATGCATGTGGATACCATTAATATGCATATTAGTATTTTCTACAATTCTTAAAATATGTGGAATTTGGTGAATAGAAATCCCAAATTTTGAATCTATATGTCCAACAGAGATATTAGTGTTTCCACCAGCCATCACATGCGGATTAATTCTAATACACACAGGAATATCAGGATGCTTACTTCCAAACTGTTCTAGTATTGAGAGATTATCAATGTTAATCTGAACACCAAGTTTAGCAACTTCTTCAATTTCTTCTAAAGAAACACCGTTTGGAGTGAATATAATATTTTGCGCTTTAAAACCAGCAACCAAACCTAATTGAACTTCTTGAATAGAAACAGTATCTAAACCTGACCCTAAGTTTTTTAGAAATTTCAAAATAGAAATATTTGATAACGCTTTAGCAGCATAATTAATTTTTAAGTTTTTAACGTTACTAAACGCCGAGGTTAATCTTTTATATTGCGATTCTATTTTATGCGCATCATACACATATACTGGGCTTCCAAACTCTTGAGCGATGTTAAGTAGTTGCTCTTTTTTCATGGTATTGTATTTATTTATGCTTCAAATATATTTATTACTTTCAAATTATTACTAGAACTATCAAAAAATACTAACAATTAAACTATTTGTTAATTATTTAACAATGCTAAAAATTTCTTATTCACAATCCTACCATTACTAATTAAAATATTAGTGTAATTAATAGCTATTATTTACATTTGCGCATCTTAAATTATTAAGCAAGTTATGAATTTACACGAATATCAAGGAAAAGAATTATTAAACAGTTTTGGCGTACGTATTCAACGAGGTATTGTTGCCCAAAATGCCGATGAAGCAGTTGCTGCAGCTAAGAAATTAACTGAAGATACTGGAACTGGATGGCACGTTATTAAGGCACAAGTTCACGCAGGTGGTCGTGGAAAAGGTGGTGGTGTGAAATTAGCCAAAAGCCTTGATGATGTTAAAACAATAGCTGGTCAAATTATAGGAATGGATTTGGTAACACCACAAACCTCTGCCGAAGGAAAACGTGTGCACCAAGTTTTAGTGGCTGAAGATGTTTACTATCCTGGAGATTCTGAACCAGAAGAATATTATATGTCAGTATTATTGAATCGTAGTACAGGACGAAACATGATTATGTATTCTACCGAGGGTGGAATGGATATTGAAACTGTCGCTGAAGAAACACCACATTTAATTTTTACTGAAGAAATTGATCCAGCAACTGGAATTTTACCTTTTCAAGCACGTAAAGTAGCTTTTAACTTAGGACTTTCTGGTGCTGCTTTTAAAGACATGACAAAATTTGTTACAGCTTTATATACAGCTTATGTAAAGTCAGATTCGTCATTATTCGAAATAAATCCAGTATTAAAAACTAGTGATGATAAAATCATGGCAGTTGATGCTAAAGTATCTTTAGATGATAATGCTTTATTTAGACATAAAGACTTAGCTGAGTTACGCGACTTACGTGAAGAAAATCCAATAGAAGTTGAAGCAGGCGCATTAGGTCTTAATTATGTTGACCTTGATGGAAATGTTGGTTGTATGGTAAATGGTGCAGGCTTAGCGATGGCAACCATGGATTTAATTAAGCAGGCAGGAGGAGAGCCAGCTAACTTTTTAGATGTAGGTGGAACAGCAGATGCTGCTCGAGTAGAGGCAGCCTTTAGAATTATACTTAAAGACCCTAATGTAAAAGCTATTTTAATAAATATTTTTGGAGGAATTGTTCGTTGCGATCGTGTTGCTCAAGGAGTAATTGATGCTTATACAAACATGGGTAATATTGAAGTGCCAATTATTGTTAGACTACAAGGAACTAATGCTGATATAGCAAAAGAGCTAATTGATAGCTCTGGTTTGGATGTGCATAGTGCTGTGGAATTTCAAGAAGCTGCAGATAAAGTTCAAGCTGTTTTAGCTTAGTTAACATATACATAGTTATTTATTAAGAGTAGTGTAACACACTACTCTTTTTTGTTGCATAATTTTGAAGTGAATTAAACGCAGTATGTTAATTAGTATTAATTATAGTTAAACATAAGTTAATTGATAAATAATCTTGTAACAATTGTGTTTAAAGTATAGTCTATAAGACATCAATCAATTTTATTTAATCAATTTAAAACGAACAATTATGAAACAATTAAAAACATTACTGTTAGCCGTAACGTTAACGTTTAGCAGTGTACTTATGGCAAGTACAAACACAGAAAAACCTTCAACTACTGAATCTTCAAAAATTACAGTTAAAATAGAAAGGTTCCTCAAGAACCCAAGTTTTGACGTAGATTATGAAATGACTGCAAAAGTAACATTGACATTAAATAAGAACAATGAATTAGTTGTTTTGTCAGTAGACTCTGAGGATGATAAAATGGAAAGTTTTATCAAAAGTAGATTGAATTACAGAAAAGTGTCGGGATCTTATGAAACTTTAAACAAAGAGTTTGTTGTTCCCGTTAGAATTACATCTGGAGAATAAGAATCTTCATTTGATTTAGTCTAGAAAACTCCTAAGTAATCCTTAGGAGTTTTTTTATGTTTTATATTGTTTAATGATTAGCTAAAACTTGCAAAAAAGTGAAAACACTCAACGCGTAATAGATTAATTTAGTATATCAATTAAGTTATTTTAATTAATTGAAAAACAATTATTTACAATAATAAAGTATATAAAGTCAAAAAAAACACGATAAAAAGACGTCATTTTTTCGATGAGATACATTATATCCACGATTATAAAAGGGTAATTATACCTAATTTTATCTAATCAATAATTAATTCTCACTCAGCCATGATAAATCGTGTTGAAAAGTTAAGTTTGCTCTCAGAAATGATTGCATTCGCAAGAATTGATAATAGCTTAAAAGAAATAGAATATAATTTTTTACTTGGAGTTGCTAAGCAATTGGAAATTACGAGAGAAGATTTTGATTACCTATTAGATAATCCCGTTACACATATTCATTTAAAATCCCATAGTGAACGTATAGTTCAGTTTCACAGATTGGTGTTGTTAATGAATTTAGATGAAGAAGTTGCAGAGAAAGATCTCATAAGACTTCATAATTTTGGGTTAAGAATGGGATTAGGTCATGAAGCCATTAATAGGGTTTTGGATTTAATGGAAAGTTTTCCTCACAAAATTATTCCTCCAGATTTCTTAATAGACATATTTAAAACTCAGTATAATTAAACGAGACACTATAGAGTAACTATACTTTTAATTGATTCAGCTTGGTTTGATAAGCCTTAATTTCATCCCTTACTTTTGCAGCTAGCATAAAGTCTAATTCTTTTGCTGCCTGTTCCATAAGTTTGCGTTTTTCACGAATCTTTTTTTCTAGTTCCGGTTTTGTTAAGTACTCGCTTTCGGGTTCTGCTGCTTTTTGAGCTTCAAGTTCATAATAGTAAGAACTCACGGAGTTTTTAGTCAATGCATTATTTAAGCTTTTGTTTAAAGCTTTTGGTGTGATATTATGTGCAGTATTATAAGCAATTTGCTTTTCTCTGCGATAATTTGTCTCGTCCATAGTTTTTTGCATGCTCTTGGTAATTTTATCAGCATACATAATAGCTTTTCCATTAAGGTGTCTTGCTGCTCTACCAACAGTTTGCGTTAACGACCTTGCAGAGCGTAAGAACCCTTCTTTGTCAGCATCTAAAATTACAACTAGCGACACTTCTGGTAAATCTAATCCTTCACGTAAAAGATTGACACCAACTAGTACATCAAATAAACCTTTACGTAAATCTTGCATAATCTCGACACGTTCTAAAGTGTCCACATCACTGTGTATATAACGAACACGTATTTGAATTCTAGCTAAATATTTAGTCAATTCTTCTGCCATTCGTTTGGTAAGCGTTGTAACTAAAGTACGTTCGTCTTTTTCAACACGTTGTTGTATTTCTTCTATTAAATCATCTATTTGATTTAAGCTAGGGCGCACTTCAATAATAGGATCTAATAATCCTGTTGGACGAATTACTTGTTCCACATAAATACCATCTGATTTTTGCAATTCATAATCTGCAGGAGTGGCACTCACATATATTACCTGATTTTGTATGGCTTCAAATTCTTCAAATTTCAAAGGCCGATTATCCATAGCAGCAGGTAATCTAAAACCATATTCTACTAAGTTTTCTTTTCGGCTTCTATCTCCTCCATACATCGCATGTACTTGCGAAATGGTTACGTGACTTTCATCTACCACCATTAAGTAATCCTCTGGAAAATAGTCTAATAAGCAAAAAGGGCGTGTTCCTGGTTGTCTTCGATCTAAATAACGAGAATAGTTTTCGATACCAGAACAATAACCTAATTCACGAATCATTTCTAAATCGAATTCTGTACGTTCTTTTAATCGTTTAGCTTCCAGATGTTTGCCAATATCTTTAAAATAATCATACTGCTTAACCAGATCATCTTGAATTTCTTTTATGGCGTTTTGTAATACATCAGGAGAGGTAACAAACATATTTGCAGGATAGATTGTTAGAATATCATAATTTTCTATGATTTCGTTTGTTTGAATATTGAAAGCTTCAATATCTTCAATTTCGTCACCAAAAAAGTGAATTCTAAATGCATCATCGGCATAACTCGGGAAAATATCAACTGTGTCACCTTTAATTCTGAAGTTTCCATGATTAAAATCGGCTTCAGTTCTAGAATATAAACTTTGCACTAATTGGTGCAATAATTTTGTTCTTGAAATAACTTGATCTCTTTTAAGTGTAATAACGTTTTTTTGAAATTCTACAGGATTACCAATACCATAAATACAGGAAACAGACGCTACTACTAATACATCTCGACGACCAGATAATAATGAAGATGTTGCACTTAAGCGCATTTTTTCAATTTCTTCATTAATAGATAGATCTTTCTCTATATAAACTCCAGAAACAGGAATGTAAGCTTCTGGTTGATAATAATCATAATACGACACAAAATACTCGACCGCATTGTTCGGAAAGAATTGTTTAAATTCAGAATACAATTGTGCAGCTAAGGTTTTATTATGCGCTAAAACTAAAGTAGGTCGTTGAACCTCTTGAATGACATTTGCAACTGTAAATGTTTTACCAGACCCTGTTACACCAAGAAGTGTTTGGTATTTTTCGTTAGAATTAATACCATTCGATAATTGTTTTATAGCCTCAGGTTGATCCCCTGTTGGACTAAAATCTGATTCAATTTTAAAGCGCATATTGCAAATCTAAAGTAATTACCT
This sequence comes from Gaetbulibacter sp. S0825, assembly GCF_011777505.1. Lineage (GTDB taxonomy): Bacteria > Bacteroidota > Bacteroidia > Flavobacteriales > Flavobacteriaceae > Pontimicrobium. The sequence continues at coordinate 1,458,357 of NZ_JAATJT010000001.1, forward strand.
AACAAGGGCAAAATGACCACGATATTCTTTTCCGTTAGTGAGTTTAGCGACAAACCAATAATCATTAGAAGGAAGCGATTTACCATTTAAAGTACCATCCCAACCCATACTATTGTTGTCAAACGAAGTGATAAGCTTGCCATAACGGTCAAAAATAGTAACGACAGTACCTTGATTAAATTGTGAGTTTACGCCATACAATTGCCAAGTATCATTGAAGCCATCATTATTTGGAGTAAAGAACTTAGGAAAACCTAATATTGAAATGACTTGCTCTACAATTCCACAGCCATTTTTATCGCGAACATACACCGTATGAAAACCTGGATTTACATTTTCAAAAAAGTTACTATCCTGATATGTCCCAAGATTAAGCGAATATTCATAATCGCCTTCACCAGAAGCTAACACCGTAATGGTATTGTTGTTTGAAGCCTCTTCAATAATAATATCTTCAATGGTCGCTATATTTGATGGCAATACAGTAATCGTTCTTGAGTTTGAGCAGTTATTTTGGTTAGTAACTGTTACTGTATATATTCCAACAGTATTTATATCAATTGTAGGAGTGGTTTCACCTGTACTCCATAAATAGTTGTAATTACTAAAAGGTGGAGAATTAATGACACCATTTGAAATTGTAATTGTTGCTGGATAATAGTTTAAACAATAATCAACACTTTCGTCTGGTAATAATTCAGGGATATCATATACTCTTAAAGGAATTTCAACAATAGCAGCACAATAATTATTTAGAATTACTTCGGCGTAAATAGTATCGTTATAAGCAGTTGTATTTTGATAATTGTTAGCTAATGGAGTTCCTAAATTAAATATGGCATTTAACGAATCATAAAAAGTAATCACGTCATTAGCTGGAACTAGTGCTTCAATTTGTTGCTGGATTTGTGTAAGACCGAATGTAGCAATACCATCATTAGACATGTCATCGCAAACTTCAATAGGTGTCAACACCATGTTTGAGTTTGATGCTTGTAAGGTGATTTCAGCAATGGTAAAACAGCCATATTGATTTTCAACTCGAGCAAAAATGATTTGGTTAGGAATGGTATTATTAAATGTTGAAGATGTGTTTATTGGATTATTGTTTTGATTGGCATCATTGCTTGACAAAAAGTAATTAGAAACAACTTGCGAGTTGTTGTTATTTGTGATAGCTGAGGTCACATAGTTTTCAGTTAGGTTATAGCTTGTTAATCCGTCAGTGTTTGGGTCACATTCTATAATTGTGGTATTTGAAGCGATGGGATTTGTTGTGTATTCAACAATGACTTTTCCATAAGAAATGCAGTTATTAGATAAAGTTATCTCCACATTATAAGTTCCAGCGTCATCAACCAATAGTGTTGGATTGGTTTCGGTAAATAGCTCAACACCATCCTTAAACCATTTATAATCGTTGTTTCCAGGTTGGGTGGCGTCTAGAGTTGTGGTTTCATTTTCGCAAAGCGGATTATTTGTCGCAATGAGTCTATCAGGACCTAAATTGGTATTGAGTTCAAAACTTCCAGCTTCTAAAAACACAGCCGAATCGTAACGGTAATTTTGTTCATCAGCTATTACCAGTTTTGCATGATAGGTTTCGTTAGGAATAACATCTGCAGTAGCAGTTAAGATGGCAGTTTGACCGTTAAAATTTATTGGAGCAGTAGTGTTGTTCCAACTTCCAAAATAGGTTTCGTTAGTTGCTGGACAACCGTTAGGAATTTCAGGATGTACTGTGGTTACTTTAACAGGCTCTCTGGTGTTTGGTACTACTGCAATGTTGGTGTATTGTTGTTGATTTGTAGGTCTAATTAAAAAGCCAAATAAATCAGAATATTGACAGGTATTAGGGTTGTTTTCTTGATATTCTTCTGAAGCAAAAATGTATCTAAAGCTAATTCTATCAGCTACTGCTGTAAATTCAAATTCTATAACAGTCGCGTTAAGTGTGTTTTGCTCTTGAAGTTCATACTCTAAATCGGCATCACCAATCCAATTGGGTGCATCATCATCGCTTAAAGACGTGTTGGGACCTTGTACATTTGCTAGTCTTCCTGTGCTTAATACCACACCACTTTGAAAAGGGAAACTAGTACCTGTAGCATCAAAATAGCCATAACTTTGGTCAGTATTATTGAAATCGCCACCAATCACATTGGTAACCATCACGTTCTCAATACAATTGCTATTTATTAAAATATCTTCAATGAGTTGTTGAGGAGTATAGGTTGTTGCATCTGTTTGGATATTTTGTCCAAAACAAAAGCTAGATATAATAAAAAAACCAAATACGCTTAAATACTTCATCAAAAAATAATGGGAAGTAAAGATAAACTTTACGACTTAAATTTATGATGAAAGTATATTATATAAGTTTTAAATTATGGAATTTATCGACGTAACGCAAAATGCCCTTTTACTTGAAACTCGACACCATTTTGTTTGACGTTAGCCACAAACCAATAATCGTTAGCTGGCATGTTTAAGCCATTGTAGGTACCATCCCAACCTTCTGTTTCGGAGGTTAAAAATGTCATTTGTTTACCATATCTATCAAAAATACTAATGGTAGTTCCTGAAAGATGTTCTACTCCAGAAATATGCCATGTATCAAAATAGCCATCGCCATTTGGTGTCATAAACTTTGGTGTGTCTATTACTACAACCTCTTTTGAAATAGAAGCACAACCATTTAAATCGATAATAGTTATAATGTGGTAACCAAGCGATACATTTTGAAATACATTAGAATCTTGAGGTTCGCCATCGTCTAATACATACATATAGTTGCCAATACCACTAATGGTTACTGTTATATTATTAGGGTCGCTAAAATCAACCGTTTCAGTTACTTCAATGGTAGCTTGTTCCGATTCTATCACATCAAAAGCAGTAGTTGTTGTACAACCATTTGGTGTGGTTACGGTTACCCAATACTGACCAATTTGATTAATATCGATTTCTGAAGTTGTTTCACCTGTTGACCATAAATATGTGTCTCCAGCTACAATATCACCAGCTATAACTGTTAAAGGGAAATTATCTAAACAGATAGTTTGTTGAGGAATTTCAACCACTGGTTTTCTGTGCACTATTGTAAAAAATGAGGTAGTATCAAAACACCCTGTTGTGTTGTTTTCAAGACGCACATGTATTTCTTGACCATCTACAGCTTCGTAATTAAGGTTCGAAATAGCATATTCTCCATTTTCTGCATCAAGATGTGTCTCGTGGTAGGTAACAGTATAATTTGATGGATTTTGACCTCCCAACACAATTGCTGTTTGTTGAGATAAATCGAAAAGCAATGCGAAATCGTAATCATCATCACAAGCTTGTAAATTAGGTGGCGTGTTTGCTATTGGATTTTGATATACAACTAAATCGAAAGATGAAATTGCAACACAGTTTGTGGCTGTATTTTCAGCTCTTACATATAATGTTTGATTTGCAGAGGTATAGTTATAGGTGTTTCCAATGTGATTTTGATTGCTTTGAGCGTCTGCTAAGTTCAAATGATAGGTTATTTGAGTATTAGTAGTATCAGAAAATAAGGTATGAGTTGCTTCATTTAAATCAAAAGTATCTGCATCATTATCACAAATTTCAATTGTTGGTATCGTATTAATAGTAGGAGGTAGGTTAACTTCCAATTCTAAAGGAATGGCAACATAGCAATTTGATAGTGTGTTTTCAACTTTTACATATACGGTTTGAGGATTACTAATATTACTATATGTTTCTGGATTGGTAATAGTATTTGTATTTGATTCCAAAGTTTCTGAAGATTCAAAATAAGTAATGGTGATACCACTATTTCTAACGTCTAAAATTTCAAATTCTGCCACAGTAAGGTCAAATGTAGAAATACCATCATAATCGATATCACAAGTTGTTAGAGTTGATGGTAAATTAACAGTTGGTACTTGAATTACGTTTAAACCAAATTCTGCAATGGCATGACAGTAAGTTCCGTTTTCAATTCTTGCATATATCTGTTGTGGATTGGTAATATTGGTATAATTGGTGTCTATTTCATTTTGCAGGTTTTCAGCATCTGCTAAAGATGTGTAATACGTAATACTTAAAGTTTCGGGACTACCTTGCGAAATTTCTATTGTTTTTTGGTTTAAGTCGAACGTTTCTAAGCCGTCATTTGAAATATCGTCACATACAATAAAGTTTGTTGGAGGATTGAATAATGGTACCGAGCCAACCTCAATTGTAAACGACGATGTACCATAACAACTTTGGTCTGTATTGTTTTCAACTCTTGCATAAATAGTCTGTGGACTTGAGGTGTTGGTGTAATTTGAGTTCTTGTCAATACTATTTGTTCTATTTATTGCATCTTGTTCAGTTTCAAAATATAATACTTGTTTGCCAGTTTGACCATTTAAAATTTCTGCATCTTTAGTGTTAAAAAGAAAATCAGCCGTTTGGTCACCATCTGTTTCACAGTTTTCATAGTTTGAAATGGCTGTAAAGACTGGAAGTGTATTAATAATGACTGGTATTTCTGCAATCGCATAACATCCAGTTATAGTGCTTTCAACACGAGTGTAAATTGTTTGATTTGTTGCATTGAAAGCCGATGTTGTTATAATTTGATTACTGTTATTATGTAAATCGTTTAAAGTTGTATGGAAACTTATTGTTAAATCGGTGGTACTTGATACGATACTAGGGATAAGAGCATCTAAATTAATAATTGAAAAGGCGTCTTGGTCGTCATCGCAAATAATAATTTCTATTGGACTATTAACTGTTGGTGCTGGTATCACATTAACATCAAATGGAATGGTGTTAAAGCAGCCAGTGATATTATCTGTAACTCTTGCATAAAATGTCTGAAGACTTGTTGTGTTTGTATAAAATGGAGTTAAAGCATTTGAATTATTATCTGCATCTGTTTGTGATAAGTAATATTGAACAGAAACTCCTGAATACCCATTATTTACTAAGCTATCTAAAGAACCTAAATCAATAGACACATAGCCATCATCGTCAGTATCACAATAATCTATTGTTGCAACAGGAACTAAAGTTATTGGTGGGTTTACAATTAAATTTATTTGAGATTGATAATCACAATTGTCGTTTTCAATTTTAATAAAAATTGGATGCGGACTATTGCTCACAATATAAGGAACATTTTGGTCGATAGGATTAACGTTATTATCCATATCGTCTTGAGTTTCATAAAATGCAATGTTTGTATCTGCAAGATTATTTACAATTGTTGAAGCAATATCCAATAAATCGAACGACTCTATACCATCGCCACTACTATCATCACAAGTTTCAAAGTCTTGTATTAAAGTTCCAGTATTAAGTAGATTAGTATGAAGAACTATTTGTACAATAGAAAAACAACCAGTCGTATCATCTTCAATTCTTATGTAAAGATTTTGAGTATTGGCAGTAATATTTTCATAGTTTGAAGCATCTGCTATTGGGTTTGTACCATTAGTAGCATCAGCATTAGTTGTATGAAATGTTACTGTAACACCAGTTAATCCTTGTAATAAATCAGGAATGACTTCAGTTAGATCAAAAAAGGCAAACCCATCATCATCGTTATCACAAGCATTTATAGGTGGTAAGTTGTGGTTTACCACTGGTCTGTCTTGCACAATAATAAAGATGTCTGTTGTGCTTACACATCCTGTATTGGTGTCAATAACTCTTACAAAAAGCTGTTCAGATTGTTGTGTGTTTACGTAAGGTGACGGAATGGCATTTATACCATTATCCGCATCATTCTGTGTAAAATGATAAGTAACATTTAAATTTGGATTTCCTTGGGTAATCTCGTTATCTGCTTGTGTTAAATCTATTTGTGTGGAACCATCGGCTATGGCATCATCACATAACCTAATTGGTGTTGGGTCTACAATATTTGGTAATGGGTTCACCACTAAATTGAAGTTAGTATATGCCATGCATCCACTATTTATGTCTTCAATCCTCACAAAAATTGGTTGTGGGTTTACGGTATTTTGAATTGGAACTAGAATTGCATTTACGTTATTTTGAGCATCAGCATTAGTTAAATGGTAGGATATACTGTAAGTTCCTGGTGCAACTGCATTAGTAATTTCATTATCCTTTGTTGAAAGGTTAAAAATTTCGATACCATCTTCATTTGCATCATCACATAATTCATAATTGGTTATTGGACTTACTGTTTGCTCGGAGCTTAAATTGATTACTACGGTATCTTCAATGACACAATTGGTAGCGTTTAAGGGTATGGTAATTTTAACTCTGTAACTTCCTGAAGTATTAACTGTAAGCGTGCTATTTGTTTCGATTGGTAGTAATACACCATTTGCATACCAAGAATAAGTAGCTAATGGATTTTGAATATCACCATTAATTGTATAATCTTCAGCACATGTACTGATGTCTGGGCCTAGATTTACAGTTGGGTTAAAACTGTTGGCCTCAATAAATACAGCCGAATCATAATTTTCATCATTTTGATCTGCAATGACCAACTTTATTCTATAAAGTACATTAGGGTTAATATTAGCCGTAGCTGTCAATACGGTTGTTCTACCATTAAAATTGGTGTCTCCCATACTGTAGCCATCAAAATATTGTTCGTTTTCAGCAGGACAAAATCCTACTATTTCATCATGAACAGTATTGGTGTTTACTGGTGTATTAGTTTCTGGTACTAAGGCAATGTTTGTATATGGGTTAGTTGTACCTGCTTCTTTAATTAAAAATGCAAAGCCATCAGAATATTCACATGGGAAGTTGCCAAAATATTCTTCGGATGCTAATATGTAATTAAATTGGATTAAATTAGAAATGGACACAAAGTCAAATTCTATAGAAGTGGCATTATGTGTGTCTGTAATACCTAAAGCTGTTTCTAAATCGGTATCTGTTCCCCAAGTTAATTCACCTTCATTTAGAATATTGATATTGGTTGTATTTCCAGCAGAATTTGCATTTCCTGTAGATAGCATAATGCCATTCTCAAAAGGAAAGTTCGTGTTAGCACGTTCAAAATACCCAAAACTTGAGAATCCATTAACACTTCCGTTTACTGATGATGAAATATTGGTTATTTCTACACAGCCTTCGGCTAAATTATTTTCAATTAATGTTTGTACGGATTGAGAATTATCAACTGAGATTTTTTGCGAATATGCAAAATTGCATAATAGCAAACATAGGAGGGAGGTTAAGTAGGTTATTCTCATTTCTAAGGTTTATATCATAGCTTAAAAAGTTTGGGTTTTAAAAGCTATAGATTGTGATTTGGATTTAGGTGGTGAAAATAGGAATTAAATAGATGAAATACCAAAAATAATCGATTAAATGCATTGTTATGATTGAAAAACCCTACAAAATGATTAATCAAGTAAAAAATAGAAATGTTTTTAACGTTTTAAAGTAAAGTGGCTTTTAAAAATGCGCCCATCTTGAAGTTTTACATGAAACCAATAGTCGCTAGAAGGTAGCATTTGACCATTAAAAGTACCATCCCACCCTTTATCTTGCGGACTTAATTCTTTTAAAAACTTACCATAGCGGTCAAAAATATAGATAACACTTTCAGCTTGAGAAGGATCGGTAATTCCATAGATTTGCCAAGTATCATTATAACCATCATTATTAGGTGTAAAGAATTTTGGGAATCCGATTACAGCAACATTATCTTCTACAATTCCACAGTTGTTTTTGTCTCTTATAAAAACTGTATGAAAACCAGGAGCCATATTTTGGAATAAGTTACTATCTTGGTATGGGCCATAAATATTATCAATGGCATATTCATAATCTCCTTCACCAGATACTAAAATAGTAATTGTGTTATTTGACCTAGCATCTTCAACTACAATATTTTCAATAGTCGCAATATTTGAAGGCAATACATTAATTGTTCTAACTTTATTACAGTTATTAGTGTTAGTTACTGTTACTGTATAGACTCCAGGAGCATTAATACTAATTTCTTGAGTGGTTTCGCCAGTAGACCATAGGTATGTAAAATCACTAGGCGAATTGTTTATTAATCCAGCATCTAAAGTTATGAGTTGCGGATAGAAGTTTAAACAATAGATAGTTTCTAATTCTACTTCTATATTTGGTAATTCAAGCACAACTAACTCTATTTCTGAAATTCCGAAACACGCATTATTATTTTCAACCCTTGCATAAATAGTTTGATTATATGGAGTAGTATTAGTAAAGGTATTTCCTAGTTCACTTCGTTCTAGAAGTGAGTCTTCATAAGAACGATAATATTTTACTGTTAAGGTGGGCGGTAATCCATTTAAAATCTCATTGTTTGTTTGAGTTAGATTAAAATTATAATAACCGTCTTCGTTTCCATCATCATCACATTGAATGAGTTTAGCGTTGTTTGCGTCTGTTGCGGTCACATCTAAGTAAAGTTCAGTTAGAGTACTGCATCCTGTGAGATTATCAAACACTTTTACATAAATTGTTTGCGGATTAGCGATGTTGTTATATGCTGCTCCATCAATATCATTTTGTTCATTTTGAGCATCTAATAAAGATTCATAAAATCTAGTAAATCTGTTAGGAACACCTCCAGTTAAATCATCATTTGCTTCATTAAGATTAAATAGTGTAAAACCATCAGGATTTCCATCTTCATCACATTGAAATAAACTCGTTGGGAATGCTTCAGGATTAGGTGAATATATTACGTAAGCCTCACCTTCAATAGCACAATCACCATTGTTTGGATCGATGTATAGCTGGTAATGTCCACCTTGATTAATATCTAGAAAGTAATTGGTATTGGGTAAGACCACACCATCTCTATACCAAGTATATGTTGCTCCTATCAAATCTTCGGCAGTTAATCTGTAATTATCACCTTCACATAAATTAAGATTAGTGGCACTCACATTATTTCTTATAATATCTATTTGTGTATTAAATAATGATTGGATAAAGGGAGGTAGTCCTTGTGACGAATTATTAGGAGCAAGACTCACTGCATTATGTTGATAGTTACAGGCTGCACCTATATTGTTTGGGCTGTTAATAACGCCTAAATATGGTAAACCTTGTGAATAAGTAGCCGATAAAGCTCTGTAGATTTTTCCATTAGGTCCCAATTGAAGCCCACCTCTGTAAAGTGCTCTATCATCTACTGTATATGCACTTGCTTGTATGTCTGGAGCTAGTAAATTAAACTGAGTTAATGTAGAACGATGATTAGCAGGATTATTACCTTCACCTTGATTATCTGGATCAAAAAAATCATTAGATGAATGTACATAAAGTAATTCACTGTTAGGTGAAAACTCTACACCATAAGCTAATGCACTGTTTGAATTTATATATAGTTGTTGTTGGTTACTTACAATTCCTGTTGCAGAATCAAAATCGTATAAATACAATCCGCTTTGCACATTGGCAGAAACCATTGTATTTCCGTCAGGAGATAATTTTAAATAACCTCGTTTATCAAAAACATTTAAATTATTAAAAGTAGAAGTTACTGGTGTTGTATTTACGCCACTGTTATTTACTTCAAAGGCATGATAAGAGTTTATTGGTCCCAAGCCACCATTTTCTGAAGCTAGTGTAATTACCCAAATAGATTTGGTTACACAATCTTTTATTACAGCTGAAATTTTTTCACTACAAAATTCAAGAAGGTTTACGTTCTTATTGGTAACACTTCCAAGGCCTCCTGCTAAAGTCATATCGACAACAGAGTAGTTTAAGCCAAAATCATTACCATCAAGTCTATTATCTACAGTAAACACATAATAAATATTTACATCATCAGGTTTTGGAACAATTAGAGCAGATTGTGTGCTTGATGAATCTCCAAATAATCCAGACCCATTTTGCATTACTTGATGGTTTCTATTATAAACTATAGAGCCATCTGTATAAAAAAGTAAATTACCATCTTCGTCAGAAATAGACGTCGAGCCTTCGTTTGTGCTTAAACTTCCATTATTAACCGAGTTAACGGTACCATTAGCAACATCAAATTTAATCCCAGCACCATAACCAAAATACCAATTTGCAGCTTGGTTTTGAGCCCATAATTGGGCACACAAAGTGAGGGAAAGGATTAAAAATATCTTTTTCATTTATAAGCAATTGCTTATAAAGATATTATAAATCTCGCTTTTTTAATAATCTATACGATAAAAATACAAATAAAGCTGTCCACCCAAGTACAATTACTATCTCGTACCAATGTACAGCGTAGTCATGAAGGAACTCTTCTTTGTCAGGTATTTTAGAGGCTGCAATTCTTAACCCAGGCTGATCTATCAATTTATACATTGATTTTAATGGAAAGAAATTTTGGACTTTAGTAGCAATATCATCATTGGTTTTCCAAAGCACAACCAAATATATAATCCACTCTAATATAAATTCAACAAATAAGAATGCCAAAGCAAAAGCTGATCTTTTGGCAAGTACAGCCAAGAATAGACACAAGGAGAAAAATCCAACCAATTTAATAAAATATGCTAGTAAAAATTCAGTTTCCGAAAGGACAATGCCAATCTCGGTATAGCTAGAATAAATAAAACCTAAGATTAAACCAATTATAAAAATTATTATGGTAGATACTAGAGAGATAAATATTATTGCATAAAATTTTGATAGGATAAATTCCTTTTTGCTTAAGCCATCAATTAAATTTTGCTTGATGGTTTTATTACTGTACTCATTACCTATCATACTCACTACAACAATAGCAAAGAAAAATTTAAAATTGGCAGCAAAATAAGTAGTTAAATGCCAAACAATAGGAAAATTGTAAATGCCTAATTCACCTAATTCTAAAGTGAAAAAGCCAAAGAAATTGATTTTTATTGCGGATAATAATATTACCAAAAGAGGTAAAACAAATGATATAAATATGAGAACCTTACTCGTTCTATTGAGTAATAATTTTTGTAATTCTAGTTGTAATAGACGTACCATGTGATTTTGATTGATTAGTTATTATCAGTTAATTGAAGGAATTGTTCTTCTAGGCTTTGTTTACGTTTCACTAAATGTGACAGTGTGATACCTTTGTCGAACATTAACTTGTTAAAAGCTGATGATTCCATTGGATTGTTTAAAAAAGCTGTGATTAATCCATCCTCTACCTTAATCTTTCCAAAGGACTCATCCTTTTCAAGAATTTTAATCAACTCATCGTGCTTGTCTGTTTTTAATTCAAAGAAACCATGACTTGAAATCATCTCATCAACTCTCCCTGAATAAAGCTTTTCACCTTTACGCAAAACAACCACATGTGTGCATACTTTTTCAACTTCGTCCAATAAGTGAGAAGCTAATAGTATAGTGGTACCATCATTTGCTATATCTTTAATAATTTGCCTAATTTGATGTATACCTTGAGGATCAAGCCCATTTGTTGGTTCGTCCAGAATTAAAATTTCTGGATCATTTAATAAGGCAGAGGCGATTGCTAAACGTTGTTTCATACCTAAAGAATAAGTTTTAAACTTACTCCCTTTACGATCGGTTAAACCAACAATTTCTAACTTTTCATCTATTTTACTAATATCAACTCCCTTTATCTTACATACCAATCTAAGATTATCATAACCAGACATGTATGGATAGAAGTTTGGATTTTCAATGATAGCGCCAACTTTTTTTAGTGCATCGTGAGTTGTTATGCTGCCATCAAACCAATGAAAGTCTCCTGATGTTTTATTTACAACATTTAACACGACTCCTAATGTTGTGGATTTCCCACTTCCGTTAGGACCAAGTATACCATAAACGTTGCCTTTATTAATTGTGAAAGAAAGATCTTTAACTGCAGTTAGGTAACCAAATTTCTTTGTAAGGTTATTAATTGTTAAAATAGATTCCAAAATGTAATGATTGATTAGTTATAAGAGTAAGACGATAAAACCCTAAAGTTGTTACAAAGCTATTTAAACAATAAATATTTTTAGAATAGGATTAATTCCAATTCTCATTAAAATCTAAGTCTTCGTAATCGTCAATATTTAGATGATTATCAAAATCATCCAACTCATCTGTTTCAAAAGATTTTTCTGGCGCTTCGTTTGGTATTTGACCATGAACATACATAAGGTTGGGATAATCCATACCTTCAGCAACTTCTACAATTTCGCCTAGTTCCACCAAAAATGTCCACATACTTAAGAAATCGTAAACATAAATGAGTTTTGTTTTCGTGTCGTCAACTACATCTTCCAACAAAGTTTCATTCATGAGCTTTACGGAGTTTATGCCTTCACTCATGTCAAAAAGTGAGATTTCTTCACCTTGATTCCATTCATCGTCACTTATGTAAAATGAAGCCATTTCGGTACCATCAAATCCAAAAGATTGCGTAATCGTATTATGCAAATCCTCTAAAGTATCTGTCTTTCTAATTTCAATATCTCTAAAAATATCGTCTTCAGTGTCATTGTCAAGTATGATTCTAAATCTATAAATCATGAATTATATTTCTTAATACAAATTTATCTAAAAATTTGTTATTTGCTAAATCGATGTAATACAAATGTCATTGCTGTTAACAGAAAAAATGCACCAATTTGATGGGAAACTCCAAGTAGAACTTTAGCCTTGTTTATTAATAAAATTGTAAGTACACCCAATAAAAATTGTAATCCAACTAGGAATATGAGAGTATTAGTGCCTTTTTGTTGCACATTATCCAATTGTAATTTTCTTGTCTTGTTCCAAACCATGACTACAAGTATTACTACAACATATGCTAACATACGATGTACAAACTGTACACCGCTTTTGCCTTCAATAAAGTTTTTAATAATTGGTGTTTGCTCAATATATACTGTTTTGTGCACGAATTTGCCCTCACTCATCATTGGCCAGTGGTTATGTATAAAACCAGCATCTAATCCTGCAACAAAGGCGCCATAAATAATTTGAAGAAGAAGTACAGCAAGAGTTACTCTAATAAAGTTTCTCAATCGTTTATCAACTTCTTTTTTATTAGGAAAGATTAAGTCAAGAGCTACCCAAAAAGTATAGGCAAAGGTTATGAAAGCAGTTGTTAAATGTGCTGCTAACCTATAATGGCTTACATCTGGCCTATCAACTAATCCGCTTTTTACCATATACCATCCTAAAAATCCTTGGAAACCACCAAGTATTAAGAGAATAATAGCTTTTTTAATTGTGGGTTTTGTAAGTTGTTTTCTTATTAAAAAATATAAAAATGGAATAACAAATACTAATCCAATAAAGCGACCAATTACGCGATGTAACCATTCCCAAAAATAAATATCTTTGAAATCCTGAAGCGTAAAGTGATTGTTGAGTTTTTGATATTCAGGATATTGCTTGTATAGATCAAAAGCTTCTTGCCATTCTACTTCGTTCATTGGCGGGATAGTACCAGAAATAAGCTTATAATTAGAAATGGATAATCCTGAATGAGTTAGCCTAGTAATACCACCAACGACTACCATTATAAAAATTAAAGCACAGCCAGTTAGTAACCAGTAGAATACTTTTTTATTATCTTTTTTCATGTTTTTTTAATCCTAGTTTTTCACCTTTTTCAATCATCAACTTATAAGCAGCATCAAATTCATTTGGAATATCACCTTCCAAAATAGCTTCTTTTATGGCTTCTTTAATAATTCCAATTTCTCTTGAAGGTTTTAAATTAAAAGTTTTCATTATTTCCTCACCTGAAACTGGAGGTTGAAAATTTCTAACGTGATCACGTTCTTCAACTTCAATTATTTTTTTTCTAACAATTTTAAAATTGTTATGGTATTTTTTAAATCTTTTAGGGTTTTTTGTAGTAATATCTGCTTCGCAAAGTGTCATTAAATCATCTACATAATCGCCAGCATCAAAAACCAAGCGTCGTACTGCTGAGTCCGTAATATCATCTTGAGCCAATACAATAGGGCGCGAACTCATAAACACCATTTTTTGAACAAACTTCATTTTGTCATTTAATGGCATTTTCAATCTTTTAAATAAATGGTATACCATTTTTGATCCTTCAAACTCGTGACCATGAAATGTCCAACCAACTTTTTTACTAAATTTTTTAGTAGGTGCTTTTCCAATATCATGTAGTAAGGCAGCCCAACGTAACCAAAGATTATCGGTGTGTTTTGAGATATTATCTACGACTTCTAGGGTGTGATAAAAATTGTCTTTATGACGTTGGCCTTCAACTTCATCAATACCTTTTAGAGCTATTAATTCTGGTAGAATATGCTTTAATAATCCTGTTTTTTCCAATAAGATAAAGCCAACAGATGGTTGCTCGCTTTCAAGTATTTTATTTAGTTCAGTAACAATGCGTTCCTTGGTGATTATTTTTATGCGTTCGTTATTTCGAGTAATAGCATTTAAGGATTCTTTTTCAATTTCAAAACCTAATTGAGTGGCAAATCTTATAGCACGTAACATTCGTAATGGATCATCACTATAGGTTATATCTGGATTTAAAGGTGTTCTAATTATCTTGTTTTTAAGATCAGCTACACCATTAAATGGATCTAATAATTCGCCAAAATCATTTTCACCTAAACTAAGTGCAAGTGCATTAATTGTAAAGTCACGACGGTTTTGGTCATCTTCTAACGAGCCATTTTCAACAATTGGGTTTCTACTATCTTCAGAATAGGATTCTTTCCTGGCTCCTACAAATTCAATCTCTAAATCTTCAAACTTTAGCATTGCTGTACCATAAGTTTTAAATACTTGAACTTTTGGATCGTTTGGAAGGTTTTTGGATACTTGTTTGGCCAGTTTAATGCCACTACCAATAGCCACAATATCAATGTCTTTATGAGTGCCTCTCTTTAAAATATAATCTCTTACAAAGCCACCAATAACATAGGTATCTAGTTGTAATTCTTTTGCAGATTTAGAGATGATTTTAAAGATAGTATGCTGTAAAGCTTCTTTGTAGCTCATGGATTAAATTTCAATAATCAAATTCTAAATTCCAAGATGATGTTTTTAGGAAGTTAGTGTTTGAAATTTGTTTTTATTTTCTAATAACTTTTACCGTTCCATCTCCGCTTAATTTTATTATTGCCGAGGCTTTGATGGATTTTTTTTTGCGATGCAAATTTACAACATAGTCCACACCTTTTAAAATCTCTTGACTTATTTCTGAATAAGATTTTGGTGAAGGTTCGTTACTAATATTGGCTGAGGTAGAAACAATAGGTTTCTTGAACTTTTTTATAAGTTGATTGCAAAAAGCATGATTAACTATCCTGATGGCTAACGTGTTATCATCTGCTACTATATTTTCTGCAACATGTAAGGGTTTGTCATAAATTATGCTTGTAGGTTTATTAGCATATTTCAGAATATCGTAAGCAACTTCTGGTACGTTTTCAACGTATTGATTTAGCATATTGAAATCGCTTACCAAACAAATCATAGATTTAGATTCTTCACGTTGTTTAAGTTCGTAAATGCGCTTAATGGCATCGTGATTTGTGGCATCACAACCAATTCCCCAAATAGTATCCGTTGGATAAACTATAGTGCCTCCTTGCTTTAAAACTTGTAGTGCTTTATTTAATTCTTCTTCAATCATAAACAAATAATCAAAAACTTAGATGGCAAAGTTAGCATTAGTTTTCTACTTTGTTTTAAAACTTTGTATTATTGCTACATGAAATGAGCCATAATAAGAATTTGATACCAATTAGTATGATTCTTGGCGAATTACATCTGACCGATAAAAAGTAATACATTTAAACAGATGAAAAAACATTTTCATAGTAAGTATCTAAACAAACAGGCAAGTATTGATATGTTTATTGATGATTTTTGCTCTTCAGGAATCTTGATGGGTGATGAGATACGTAATTCTATAAAGTTGTTTGAACTAGATGATCAAGTAGTTAATATTAAATCGTTTAAAATCCCTAATGTTTTTAATAAGATTGCCTACAAGTTTTTAAGAAAAAGCAAAGCGCAACGTTCTTTTGAATATGCCAAAAAGTTACTTGATTTTGGAATTGGGACACCACACCCAATTGCGTATTATGAAGATTCTAGTGCTTTGTTTTTTGGTAGAAGTTATTACGTAAGTGAACAAGTTGATTGCGATTTAACCTATCGTGAATTAATTAGAGACTTGAATTATCCTGACCATGAAAAAATTTTAAGAGAGTTTACAAAATTCACCTTTAAATTACATGAAAACAATGTGTATTTTTTAGATCATTCCCCTGGAAATACGCTTATTAAAAAAGAAAATGACACTTATAGATTCTATTTGGTAGATTTAAATAGAATGCAATTTAAGTCATTGTCTTTTGTAGAAAGAATCCGAAATTTTGAACGATTAACCATACACGAATCTATGGTTAAAATAATGAGCGAAGAATACTCAAAACTTATTGACAAACCTTATGAAGAGGTTTTTAATTTAATGTGGAAATCAACCCAAGAATACCAACAAAAATTTTACCGTAAAAGACAACTAAAAAAACGGTTGAAGTTTTGGAAAAAATAATCGTTACTGTCTGTTTCTTCGCAGTAGCCAAAGCTTTACATAACGCATAAATACTACGTAGCCTTGCAAATATCCGATGGTTAGTCCAACCACACCATCTCTAAAACCACTTTGAACAATGTAGTGTTTAAAAAATCCCCAAGAAGGTTTAATTACAAAGTGATAAGGTGTTAATTTGCCTGTTTTTTTATCGTAATCTTTTGCTTGCCATGAAGCATAGCGATTCATTTTTTCAACATAAGCATCAAAGGTTGTATATGTATTGTGATATAGCTTATTTTTAAGTGTACCAACCTTGCCCTTTGCAATGATTTCCGCATGAACTTGTTTGTCTTGATACTTGCATAAATCACGTTTAAAGAGCCTAATAACTTTGTCGTTTCGCCAACCACTAAACCTAACATGTTCGCCCATAAAATGGTTGCTTCTCCCTATCCAATAAGCAACGGTATCATTTTTTGATTCATTAAGAGTTTCTTTTATTTCCTGTTCAAGTTCTGGAGTCACACGTTCATCTGCATCAACCAATAAAATCCATTCGTGAGTTGCTTGTGGGATAGCCCAATTTTTTTGAGATGCGGAATATTGGTATTCACGTCTAATAACTTTAGTAGCTAATTCTTGAGCTTTTTCAAAAGTGCCATCTGTGCTAAAACTATCTACAACCAGTATTTCGTCAGCAAATTTTACTGAAGCAATCACAGCTTCAATATTATGAATTTCGTTTCCAGTAGGAATAATGGCAGTTAGCTTTTGCATAAAAGATAATTGTTGGCAAAAATAACTATTTTTGCATCTATCTTTAATTTTTCAATGGGAAAACCTAGTATTTCTGTAATAATTAGTACTTATAATTCTGAAGCATGGTTAGAAAAAGTGCTTTGGAGCTATGAAGCCCAAACCTTTAAAGACTTTGAAATAGTTATTGCCGATGATGGTTCAAAGCAACCTACTTTCGATTTAATTGAAAAAATGAAGGGTTTAGTGCATTATGATATCATTCATGTGTGGCACGAAGATAATGGATTTCAAAAAACCATCATTTTAAACAAAGCTATTTTAGCTTCTTCCGCTAATTATTTGGTGTTTACTGATGGCGATTGTATAGCCAGAAAGGATTTTCTTGAAACTCATGTTAAATACCGAAAAGCAAATCATTTTTTGTCAGGAGGCTATTTTAAATTACCAATGACTATTTCTAATCTTATTAAAAATGAAGATATTTTGAGTCAGAAATGTTTTAGTTTAAAATGGTTAAAACAGCACGGTATTAAATCATCTTTTAAAAATAACAAGCTCAATTCAGGACCTTTAAAGGCTAAGTTTTTAAACTTTATAACACCAACTAATGCTAGTTGGAATGGGCATAACTCTTCTGGTTGGAAAGAAGATATAGTAGTTGTAAATGGTTTTGATGAACGTATGCAATATGGCGGTGAAGACAGAGAACTTGGTGAGCGCTTAATTAACTATAGTGTTAAACCAATTAGAATTCGTTATAGTGCCATTTGCTTGCATTTAGACCATGCTAGAGGTTATGTAAACCCTGAAATGATTGAAAAAAACAAAAAGATAAGAGCAACCACAAAAAAAGAGAAAGTTACCAGAACGCTCTTTGGTATTGAAAAAATCTAAAAAGATAATTTAATTCACTCGATTTTTAAGCCATGGTAAGATAAACTCTAGAATGTTTGGCGGACAAAAATTTAAGTTTTGTAAACCTAAAAACAGTTTGTTTTTTGACAGAATGTTAAACTTAAATTTATACCAAAATATTGGCTTTTTGTAAGATCTAAAATAAAGCAATTGCAAATCTTTTTGAAGTTTACAAGTTTTGCTTTGTATTTCTAAATGATTGGCAAGTGCAATTGGTAAAAACTGTGTTTTGTTTCTAAATTTATGTTTAATATTCTCGATAAAAACATCTGGATTTTCATTGAAAAAATTAACTAATGTAGATTTTCTTATTGGATGAGGTGTATGTTTAAACCTATAGAGTTTTTTAAATCCAAGTAATTTGGCGGCCTTTTCTTGTGCTTTTTTGTGTTTAGCCTTTTCTGGTTTACTTTTTTTATAAATTTTAGATGTTTCAAGCGGTTGCCACAACCCTCTTAGAATTGGGAAGCCATTTTTAGTAAAAAAGTCTTTAATAGTAGTAGGGTTAATAATAAAAAAATCATCATTGAGATATAAAAAATGCTCAGATAACTCAGGGATTCTATGAATGCAACTTTCTATTGTTCTACTATTAAATGTTGGTAAGTTGGCTTCAAAACCTTTAAATATGACTGAATGATCTATAATTTTTACATTGGTGTATTTATCAGTTTGTTTTAAAAACTGTGGAGTTTGATTATCGGTAACAATAAATATAGTATTAACAAACGAGGCGTGTTTTAGAATAGAATTTACATTGTGCTCAATTTCATTGATTTGTACATACCTGTTTTTGAAATTTTCATTAGAGTTAGTGTCTTCTAAATAAGGAGATATTTTTGATTTATAACCTTCATCATTTCCATCTACCCATAGAATGACGGCATCTACCTTAATTTTTTTTGTTTGTGCAGTAGTCATTATAAAAAGTAAATTTAATACTTTATTGCTTCTAGGTTGGTAATAGTTTCTTTTTTAGAATTGAGCTTTGGTAATTGAAAGTAATCACCAATGATGGTATTATATTCTTCTGGGTAAAACTTATTTCTAGCATCTGATGGATAAAAGGTTAGTTCTCCAAATATAGTTTGTCCATTAACGGAGTAAAAGTCTACCCGAACAAAAGGAAAATTAGCAGCTAAGGTTTCAGAAAGTTGCACCATCTCTTCAAGATTAATGGGCTTTTCTATATCACTGGATATGCTTTTATAAGATTTACTTTTACCAAATGGTAATAAATTAAAATTCAAATCGAAACACCCTTGCTTGTGGTCATCTTCTCTGTCTATATGGACATTTATGAATTTTGCAACACCATTAAAACAATAAAATTTATAATCGGTAAGTGTACTTTTGTTTTCTTCTTTTAAAAACTTTTCGATTACTAATTTTGGTTTTACATCTTTATAAGCCCATTCTTGTCCTCTACGATAGTATTGATTTTTTCTTAACCATTTATTTAATAATTTAATAGACTTTTCCTTATCAAGATTTTTTTTGTCTTTAACAATCAAATTATGACCATTTGTATGATTAGCCTTAATCACGAAACTATTTGGTAAACTATCAAAATCTATGTCTTCGGCATTATCATAAAC
The DNA here is from genome assembly GCF_011777505.1 of Gaetbulibacter sp. S0825. Taxonomy (GTDB): domain Bacteria; phylum Bacteroidota; class Bacteroidia; order Flavobacteriales; family Flavobacteriaceae; genus Pontimicrobium. Next base: position 1,478,118 of record NZ_JAATJT010000001.1, read on the forward strand.
TGCATATAGTTCATTAAGATATTTTGCGCCAATTTTTTCTTCTACGTATGTTCTTACTTCATGTTTATCTACCAATTGGGTTAAAATGTTTGGACGATAGAAAACTTTATACCATTCTATCTTTGCATTGAAATCTTGTGGATTATTTAAGTCTAATTTTTTACCTGAAAAATATTCGTAATGTATTTTAACATAAACTTTAGGTGGCAAAAATCGCATTTTACGCAAATGCCTTAAAAAAAATCGCCTTATTTTTTTGAGCATGTAATGATATTTAGAAGTAAAGATAGTTGATTAAATTTATAGTATTTGTAAACAAATACTATAAATTTTACTGAGTTTGTTGTTCTAATCGAAAACCAAACCCATCTCTTACATATTGCTTACACGGATTACATTTACCACAAGGTTTATTGTTAGATTTATGGCAAAACCATGTTAGCTCCATTAAATCAATAAAATTGTGTTCCTCAGCAATGTTTTTCATTTCTGGTTTTGTAATAGTTACTAAAGGAAATGTCATGTTGGCAAAGAGATGTTTTCTTGAAAAACCAACTTTTTTTGGGTTTATCTTCCAGTTCAACCCTAATTTTCCATCTTTAAATTCAATGAGTTGGTTTAACATAAAAAATTTATCTAAATCTTCATTGTGTAACGACAATTCCAAATTTTCATATTTATATTTTTTTGCCAAACAAGCTAACCAGTAATATTGCTTACCTATTTTATTTTTGGTCTTAAGAGGCTTGTGTATTAATTTTAGAAATAAGTTGGTAGGAATATCTTGTCTATTAATAATCTTTAATGGAAGTATTTGTCCTTTAGACTTTGAAAATTTTGAAGGTATGCTATTGGAAAGTTCCTCCACAACACTTAGTTCCTTGCTCGAAGATATCCTATTATGATCAATTACATAAATTGGTTGAATTGTCGCTCCTAGACGATACAATTGAATAACTCTAAATGTAGAATCCCAACCTCCAGTCCATAGGACATTATTTGTTTTTACCATTTAATTAAACGGCTACATTATGAGTTCTTAATGCATCATTTAAAGATGTTTTTTTATTGGTGCTTTCTTTGCGTTTGCCAATAATTAATGCACAAGGAACATTATAATTTCCAGCTGGGAATGATTTAGTATAACTACCTGGAATAACCACTGATCTGGCAGGAACGCGACCTTTTAATTCTATTGGTTCATTACCAGTTACATCAATAATTTTGGTTGAACCTGTAAGTACAACATTAGCACCTAAAACTGCTTCTTTTTCTACATGGACACCTTCGACAACAATGCAACGCGACCCAATAAAGGCATTATCTTCAATAATTACTGGTGCAGCTTGTAAAGGCTCCAAAACACCTCCAATGCCAACACCTCCAGATAGATGAACATTTTTGCCAATTTGAGCGCAACTACCAACGGTCGCCCAAGTATCAACCATCGTTCCTTCATCTACATAAGCCCCAATATTAACATAACTAGGCATCAGTATGGTTCCGGCCGAAATATATGCGCCATGCCTTGCTACTGCATGAGGGACTACACGTATTCCTTTCTCGGCATAGCCAGTTTTTAAAGGTATTTTGTCATGAAACTCTAATGGACCAACTTCAATGGTTTCCATTTTTTGTATTGGGAAATATAAAACAACTGCTTTTTTAACCCATTCATTAACTTGCCATCCTTCATTTGTAGGTTCGGCTACACGTAATTTGCCTGAATCCAATAAGCTAATCACTTCTTTAATTGTAGAAATAGTTTTTTCTTGATTTAATAGTTCTCGGTTTTCCCAAGCAGCTTCTATGATTGTTTTGATTTCTTGCATATAGTATAAATTTCGATACAAATATAAAGGTATATATCCATTAAGACCAATAAGTATTGATATTGAACATTAGAATGTGACTTTGTTAAATAGATGGTGTCTTATAGATAGTATTGCAAAAGCATAAACCTAAAGCTAATTAGTTGCATACATTGTTTTGGTTGATATTTCTAGACTTTTTGTCAATTGCAAATCTAGGAAGCCTCAAATGTTTTAAAAACTCTCTAATTTTTTTGGAGAGTTTTTTATTTACCTTTGCAGCATAAATTATTTATGGGAAGAATACTAGCATTAGATTTTGGACAAAAGCGCACTGGAGTTGCCATTACAGATGAATTACAAATTATTGCATCAGGACTTACAACAGTTGCTACATCAGAGTTAATTTCTTTTTTAAAAGAGTATATTTTAAAAGAAAACGTGGAACTTTTTTTGGTTGGAGAACCAAAGCAAATGGATTACTCTGCTTCTCAAAGTGAAGCTTTTATTGTTCCATTTCTAAAAAAACTTGAAAAGAAATTTCCAAATATTCCAATAAAAAGAGTAGATGAACGCTTTACTTCAAAAATGGCTTTTCAAACCATGATTGATAGTGGATTGAAAAAAGGAAAACGTAAAAACAAAGCTTTGGTTGATGAAATAAGTGCAACTATAATTTTGCAAAGCTATTTGTATTCAAAATAAAGTATTAAAGTTTTTTAAATATTATAATTGATAAATTATAAGTATTGTATTTTTGCAAAACCTTATAAAAAGAGAAAATGATTTTACCCATTGTTGCTTATGGCGACCCTGTATTGAGAAAAAAAGCAAAAGCAATTTCGGCTGATTATCCTAACTTAGATGCGCTTATTGCAAATATGTATGAGACAATGTACAATGCTCTAGGTGTTGGTTTGGCAGCTCCTCAAATAGGATTACCTATTCGTGTTTTTTTAGTAGATGCCTCTCCTTTTGCCGAAGATGAGGATCTAAGTGACGATGAACGCAAACAATTAAAAGATTTTAAGCAAACCTTTATTAATGCAAAAATTTTAGAAGAAGAGGGCGATGAATGGGCTTTTAACGAAGGTTGTTTAAGTATTCCGCATATTAGAGAAGATGTTTTTAGAAAACCTAAAGTTAAAATAGAATTTCAAGATGAAAACTTTGAAACTCATATAAAAGAATTTGATGGACTTTTAGCAAGAGTGATTCAGCATGAGTACGACCATATTGAAGGGATTTTATTTACCGACAAAATATCTACTTTAAAGAAACGATTAATAAAAGGGAAACTTTCAAATATTTCCAAGGGAAAAATAAGCATTGATTATAAAATGCGTTTCCCAGACATGAAAAAAAAGCGATAATAATTCAATAAATATTTAAAACGAATGATATATTTGTCGCCTTTAAAAAACAATACATTATGGGTTTAGAAACTATTTTATCAATTGCGCAAAAACCAGGACTCTATAAACTAGTGACGCAAACAAGAGGAGGCTTTATTGCAGAATCTTTAGTGGATGGTAAAAGAATATCTGCTAACCTTAGAAGCAATGTGAGTTTACTAAGTGAAATAGCAGTATATACCTTAACAGAAGAAGTACCATTGAGAGAGGTTTTTAAAAAGATAAAAGAAAAAGAAAATGCTGCTCAGACGAGTGTATCACATAAAGACAGCAAAGATGCTTTAGAAGAATATTTTTTCAATGTATTACCAGATTATGATGAGGATAGAGTATACGTAAGCGATATTAAAAAAATAATCAAGTGGTATAACTTATTGCAGAAAAATGATTTGTTAAATAATCTGGAAGAAGAAACTACAGACGAAGAAGAATAAAAAAAGGGAAATGAAAATTTCCCTTTTTTGTTGAAACCTTTTAACGTAAGTATTAAAAATCCCTCTAAAATATATAGCTAAAAGTTTCTTATACTATTAAGTACTTTCATACTAAATAGTTAATAGCAGGGTAAATTTAAATTAAATTGCCTTTTATTACTAATTGATTAGTGATTTTTATTAACAATTTTTTTTATCCTCTTTAAAACTTTTTAGTCAACCTTAGAAAATCCGAAACCAAAAGTTACCTTTGTGCTTCTTAAAAATCACTAAGTGCTTTCAATTTATACCAAAGAATTTAAATACAATTTAAAGCTAGCAACTCCTGTTATGCTTGGTATGTTGGGACACACTTTTGTGAGTTTGGTTGATAATATCATGGTTGGTCAATTAGGTTCCGCCGAACTTGCTGCAGTATCGCTTGGTAATAGTTTTATATTTATAGCTATGTCTTTGGGTATTGGTTTTTCTACAGCCATTACGCCATTAATTGCTGAAGCAGATTCTGAAAAAAACTTCAAAAAAGGTAAATCGTCTTTTAAGCATGGTCTCTTTTTATGTACTGTTTTAAGTTTAGCGCTTTTTGGGTTGATACTTTTGGCTAAACCACTTATGTATTTAATGAAACAACCGGAAGAAGTGGTTGTTTTGGCAATGCCTTATTTAGATTTGGTGGCATTTTCACTAATTCCTTTAATTATTTTTCAAGGATTTAAGCAATTTAGTGATGGATTGTCGTTGACAAAATACCCAATGTATGCAACCATTTTAGCGAATGTTGTAAATGTAGCTTTGAATTATGTTTTGATTTTTGGAAAACTTGGATTTCCACAAATGGGAATTGTTGGTGCAGCCATTGGGACGTTGGTTTCAAGAATTATCATGCTTTTCTTTTTATGGTATTTACTTAAAAATAAGGAGAAATCTAAAGCCTATGTCACCAATATTAAATTATTCGTACTAAACAATAGCATGATTAAAAAAATTCTTAACCTAGGATTTCCAAGTGCTATGCAAATGTTTTTTGAGGTGGCTATTTTCACAGCTGCTATTTGGCTAAGTGGACTTTTAGGTAAAAATCCTCAAGCTGCGAATCAAATTGCACTTAATTTATCTTCTATGACTTTTATGGTTGCTATGGGATTAAGTGTGGCAGCAATGGTAAGGGTTGGTAACCAAAAAGGATTAAGAGACTTTAAGGAGCTTAGAAGAATTGCATTTTCCATTTTCTTATTAGGAATGGGATTGGCTTTTATTTTTGCAATTCTATTCTTGCTATTCCATAAAATGTTACCAACAATATATGTAGATTTAAACGATGCTTCTAATTTTATTGATAATACCGAAGTGGTCTCAATTGCCGCAAAATTATTGATAGCTTCAGCAATTTTTCAATTAAGCGATAGTGCTCAAGTGATTATTTTAGGTGCATTAAGAGGTCTTCAAGATGTAAAAATACCAACACTTATTACCTTTGTGTCTTATTGGGTTATTGGTTTTCCAATTAGTTACTTTTTGGGTAAGGAAGATACCTATGGAAGTTTTGGAATTTGGCTTGGTCTTTTGGTAGGTTTAACATCAGCTGCAATTTTATTGTATCTTAGGTTTAATTATCTAACAAAACGTTTAATTTCGCAAGAAGAAAACAATATGTAATATATGGAACTTCCTAAATTTATTCTTGGAGATAACACAGATTTGCCAAACGCTATTTTTGTAATTCATACCGAATTCCCGCGGTTTATAATTAATCTTGAAAATGATGACGTAGAGTGGTTGGAAGATTTTGACCAACACGATGAAAAAGAATTACTAACTGAAATGGAAAATTTAATTGAAGAAGCGTCTCAGTTTTACGATAGGGAAGTGAGTAGATATGATGATTAATTAGATGATTGACCAGTTATTACAATACGATACCGAACTTTTTATATTTCTTAATAGCTTAGGCAGTTCAACCTGGGATGGACTTTGGTTAGTGATAACCAATAAACTAACATTTATTCCGCTGTATACTATTTTACTCTATTTGATTTATAAGCGTTTAGGTTGGAAAACATTTTTGCTTTTGGTATTTGTAATAGCTGCAATGATTACGTTTACAGATCAAATAACTAATTTATTTAAAGATGGTTTTCAGCGCCCAAGACCTTGTAGAGAAAGTGAGCTTGAAGGATTAATTAGGTATGTAGCACCAAGATGCGGTAAATATGGTTTCTTTTCTGGTCATTCATCAAACTCAATGGCAGCAGCAGTTTTTGCAGGATTATTGTTGAAACCGTATTATAAAAATCTTATTTTTATACTCTTATTCTGGAGTGCGATTGTTGCCTACAGTAGAATCTATGTTGGTGTCCATTATCCATTAGATATTGTTTGCGGACTCGCTTTTGGAGCTATTGCTGGCTTTATTTTTTATAAACTACAAGTTAATCTTAGAAAGCGTTTTATTTCTTAGTAAAAATGTAAAGATGGCTTACCAATCTTTTTTTGTGGCCTCTTTCCCCATCAGCTTTTCTGTTAAGGTCAAAGACTTCTTTTTTTTCAATGTTGAAAGACTTTTGAAAGAATTCTAACTCCTCACTTTGTAATTCGTTAGATAAAATAGCAAATTTAGATTCCTTTGGAAGATTGTATGTTGAACCAGATTTTATTTGAGGAATTTTAGCACCATATTGCCAAATCATTTCTGGTGCAACCCCATTAAGTGAGTAAATTGATAGGTTTTCTTTGTCTAGTTCCAATTGTAAATTCGATATTGGGTTAAAATCTGTTTGATTCTGAATTTTAGATAAAGGCAATACTGAAATTAGGGCAGTGACCATAAAAGCAATACTTAAATAGAAAACATTTTTTATTCGTTTCCTTTTTAAGTTTACAATCATAAGGATACCAATAGAAGCTAGAAGCACAGAAGCTAACAAAAACCACCATAATATGGTTCCAGTTAAAAATGTACCAATTGCAAACCCAATAAGCGGAAATAGAATACCAATACATGCAATCAATCCGAAATTAAAATAAACTGGAACCGTTTCTTTTTTGTCTTTTAAGTCCTTGAAATGTTTGATAAGATATTCAATATAAAAACCTGTATTAATAGCCATTGGAATTAAAACAGGCATTAAATATCTAGACTTTTTTTCAGGAATTATTGATAAAAGAATTACTGCAAAAATGGTCCAGTAAAAGCTAAACCTGTAGGCTTTTAAATTACTTACTCTAGATTTCATATAAGGGTATAGTAAAGCAATAAACGCAGGAATTGTCCACAAGCCACTTTGTGTAAAGAAACTCCAATAGTAATAAAATGGGCGTACATTATAACTTCCCCAATTTCCTGTCTCTTTAGAGGTTATTTCAGTAAATGTGATTGGGTCTTCCAATCGCACGTATAAATACCAACAACCACCAATAATTAAAGCTATAATTATAAACGAGAAAATAGAAAATGTCTTTGCTTTTAAATTTTTGAATTTATAACTGAATCCATACCCTAATAGAAAAGGCAGTAATAAAGCGTACAATGAAATAGGTCCTTTGCTTAAAATGGATAAGCCAAAAAAGACACCAGCTATAATTGTATGCTTCCAATAGTTTGTCTTTTTTTCGAATAGTTGAAACAAATGTAAAATGGCAACAAGCATAAATCCGTGGGTGAATATATCCCATGGAGCTTCAATAACTATTCCTATAACGTAAAATGAAGTAATGGTTATAAATGCATTTATTAATGCATGTGTTTTGTTGTTTAATAGTTTTAAGCTCAATAAATAAGATGCAATTCCTGTAACCCCTACCATGAGTATTCCAGGAAGTCTTAAAGCAAAAATATTTTTTATTCCAAAAAGCAAACCAGATAAAGCAGCTAACCAACTTGGTAGTGGTGGCTTTTGGTAACGTGGTTCACCATTCATAGTGGTTAATAACCAATTACCATCATCAATCATTTCACGAGCTGTAATAAAATTACGAGCTTCCATGATGGTTACATCAATCACATCGATATTAATGCAAAGCATCAATAAAACGATTACTATAATTGAAATAATTGGATGTTGCTCAATTTTATTTAGCATCTTGTTTATGTAAAAGAATTAAGTTTCTAACGTAAATAATAGAGCCTAATAAATGACCTATAAACAGTACAGGGTCTTCTCGGATAATAGCATAGGTCAAAATTAATATAGAGCCTACTAAGCTTAATAGCCAAAACCCTAAAGGTAGCGAAGACGATTTTTTATATTCGGAATACAACCATTGATAGACAAAGCGCAATGTAAAAACAACTTGCGAAATAATTCCAAGCCAAAGTAACCATAATGGAATAGCTTCATTTCTAAAAAGTACATCTCTATCAATTACATTGTTATTAAAATAATAAATGGCAATTAGTATGGGGAAACCATATAAAAACCACCGTAGTGACCAATGAAATTTTTGCCACTCGTTCTGTAATTGTAAGTTTCGTATATATATAAAATAAGTAAGGGTTTGACCAAGCATAATGGCAAAATCATCTCTTAGATATCCGTAAAGAAATAATAAAAATGACGCAATTAAACTCAAGGTCCAAAACAGAGTTGGTGTAATTACTTTTCGTTGCTTTTCCGAAGCAATCCACTGCACTACTAATCTAGAAGAAAATAAGATTTGGGCAATAAACCCAATAGTATATATTAGCCAATCACTCATTAACCTTTTTTGTTAACATCATAGTTAATGTACTTTCGTTTCATCCATAAATAAGCAAAACAATCGCTTAAAGGTCCTAATAGTCTGTTCCATAAACCAAATTTTGCTTCTCCAGCAATACGCGGAAAATGCTGCACTGGAATTTGAATTATTTTCCCATTCTGCAACAAAATCATTGCAGGTAAAAAACGATGCAAGCCTTTAAACATTGGGATGCGTTTAGCATAAGTAGTTTTAATCACTTTTAAAGGACAACCAGTGTCATCCATCCCATCATGTGTAAATGCACGCCTAATACCATTGGCAATTTTAGACGACATATTTTTCACGAAAGAATCTTTGCGATTTGCTCTAACGCCTGTCACTAAATCGTATTCTCCAATATGTTCTAGTAGTAAATTAAAGTCTTCTGGAGCCGTTTGTAAATCGGAATCTATATAACCTACCAATTCCGTTTCTGTATAGTCAAAACCAGCTTTAATCGCAGAGCTTAAACCTCTATTCTCTTTAAAACTTATGTAGTTGAAATTAGGATTTCTATTGCAAATGGCTTCAATAAGTTCTTGACTCTTGTCCTTAGAACCATCATTAACAAACAAAATACATGTTGCAACTGATGCTTTCTTAGAATATTCAAGTAGTTCACTTTCTACACGCTCTAGATTATCTTCTTCATTATAAACAGGAACAACGATAGTAAATTTGTAATCCATTCAAATTAGTTTTCTGCTACAAAAGTATTCTTTTTTTAAGGGATTACAACATATCGATTATGTGTAATATTACGTATAGATTCTAAAACAAATTAAAACTATCGTTATCAAAAATTAAAAAAGGTAGTAAATTGCAGCATCAAAATGTATTAATGAAAATTCTTGTTACTGGAGCAGCAGGTTTTATAGGCTCTCACACAGCCGAAAGGTTGAGTGAATTAGGACACGACGTAGTTGGTGTGGATAATTTTAACGATTATTATGACCTTGAATTGAAGCAAATGAATGCAAATTCAATCAAGGAAAAAGGCGTTGAAATAATCAATTTAGATTTAAGAGACGAAAATCTTTCTGATACTATGCCTTTAGATATAGACTATATTTTTCATTTTGCTGCGCAACCTGGAATTTCTGCAACTTCTACTTTTGAAGATTACTTTACCAACAATATTATTGCTACAAAGCATTTAATAGATTATGCACAACAGTGTGAAAATTTTAAAATGTTTGTAAATATTGGCACCTCTTCAATTTATGGTTTGGAAGCCACTTTTACCGAAGATGTTGCGCCAAAACCAGCATCTCATTATGGTGTTACAAAATTAGCAGCTGAACAATTGGTACTTCAAAAGAGTAGAGAAAACATATTTAAAGCATGTTCATTAAGGTTGTACTCTGTCATTGGGCCAAGAGAAAGACCTGAAAAAATGTACACCAAATTGATTGCTTGTGGAATTAATAATCAAGCATTTACTTTATATGAAGGTAGCGACAAACATTTGCGAAGCTTTACATATGTAGGCGATATTGTGGATGGTGTTGTTAGTGTAATAGGTAACGAAGTCATAGTAAATGGTGAGATTATTAATTTAGGAACCGAGGTAGAACACACCACACAAGAAGGTATTGAAGCTGTAGAAAAAGTTCTTGAAAAATCCATTCAAATTGAAATTGTTAAGAAAAGGGCAGGAGACCAATCTCGCACAAAAGCTAATATTGATAAGGCTAGAAAGCTGCTAAACTATAATCCGCAAACGACATTATTGGAAAGTGTGACACATCAAGTTAATTGGTATAAAGCTAATTTTTAGAACGCTTTATTTTTCAAACTTAAATGCCGAAGTCCTTTTAATAGAATCTATTCTTACCATTTTTTCTAGAAACTCCTCAGGGACGTTTTTAATTTTATTATGCCTAATAAGCATAATAAAATTATCATTAGAGTTTGAGATAGAATCTATTGATGCTTCCTTTATTATTTTTATATCACCACTTGAATAAAACCTACTGGAATAAGATTTTTTCCCCCAATAATAAATAGGTGTGTTCGGTTCGTTTTCTATTAATTTTTCAACAATATATTTGTCGGTGTTTAAATCTTCTAACAATTTGTCATCACCAAACGCCACAACACAAGTCGCTATTATCACTAAAAACGGAAAAATTGAACCTAGAATAAATAGCAACTTTTTGTTTTTAAACTCATGCCAATAATGCACCATTAATAAGGCAACTGGTATGGTAACAGGTAAAGTGTAAGTATGTAGTATGTTTTTTGAAATAGTAAAGAATATTGGTGTCCATAACAACCATAAAACCAAAAAGGAAACCCATTTGTTTTTCAAAATAGTTTTACGCTCTTTCCATAATCTAATAAGGACAAATTGTATCCAAGGAAAAGAAAAAACCAATAAAAACACCCAAATCATTCCTAAAGGTTGCTTATGACCACTGCCATATAAATCTCCTTCCCAGCCAGATACTACAAAGCGTTTAAAATGTTCGCCTACAATAAAGTAATCTAAAAACCCAGGAGACCTATTTTCAGCAAGTAAGTACCAAGGCAAAGCAATAGCAATTGTAATTAGTATTCCAGTTAACCAAGGTATTTTGTTCCAAACGTCTTTGATAGATATTTTTTGAATAATGAGCCAAATAAAAAGAGGAGGCGCTGTTAATACTAAAACTATAGGCCCTTTAGATAATAATCCTAAAGCTATCGCAATAAAGAATAAATAATTCCAAAAGCTACGCTTTTCGTTTTCGATAGATTTCCAAAACGAAATCATTATTAGGGTGATAGAAAGGCATAATACTGCATCTGTAGAAACAACACCTGCATGTAATAAAAACTCAGGTGTGGTTAACAGGATAAATGCAGGCAGATAAAAGCTTTTTCCAGCTTGCTTTACAAATTTCCCTAGTATGAAGACCAATATTAAACAAACTAAAAAATAGGGTAATCTTGCAGCAATTTCATTCACTCCAAACATACTAAAACTATTCGCCGATAACCAAGTTGACAAAGGTGGTTTCGCCCAGAATGGTACACCATAATCTATTTGTAATACTACCCAATCTTGAGTCTCGTACATTAGGCGAGCTATTTCAGAATATCTTGATTCGGTTTTATCTAACAGCGGAATAAGTCCAGTTAAGATAAATCGTAATACGATAATAACGATTATCGAATAAAAAATATAGGCTGTTTGTTGTTTTGTATTATTGAGCATTATTATTTTCTTGAAGCTTTACATACTTTGTTAATCTTGTATAAATCTATCCAAAGTTTAAAAAAATAGGTGAATTTAACTTTAGAATCTCCTTGATCTATCCATCTTTTTAAAGGAACTTCCAGCATGTGGTTAGTGGCTTGGTCAACTCCAAAATGCACCATTAATCTATTAAAAATTTCAACATCAAATAACCATTTTGAAATAAAAGGGTCTTTAAAAGCGACTTCAGAAAGTTTTTTAGTAAACAGTTTACAACCACATTGCGTATCGTAAACTTTCAAATCTAAAATATTGGAGATGGCAGTAGCAATAATTCTACCAATTAAAAATCGTGATTGACTACGTTTAATAGTTGAACCAACTTTCATAATTCTTGAACCAAAAACAAAATGGATGGAGTCGTTAAAATATGAAGTTAAGGACACGCATTCTTCCAGTGATGTGGCCAAATCTGCATCTAAGTAGGCAATGTATTTATAATTATATTTGTTGTTACATTCAGCAAAAGCAGCTCTAATTGCTTCGGCTTTTCCAACATTTGTTTTGCAGTTTAATACAGCAATATTTTCTGGATAAGTTTCTTTGAAATTTGCTAGAATATTTGCTGTATCATCAGTTGAGCCATCATTTACAAAGCATAGTAAAACGTTAGAGTGATTATTTATAAAATTGAAATAGGCTTTTCTGTCGAGCCCTTTTTCTTCATTATAACAAGGGATTACAATGCAAGTTTCAAATGAAGTATCAGCCAAATTGCTCATAAATAATAGCAAAAATTTAAAGGCGCAAGGTAATCAAAAAACGTTAGATTAATTTTAATAAATATTCAGCAGCAGCAAAAGGAGTTGTTTTATTATCCTCTATAAGTTTAAGCTGTTTTTGTAATTCTGGTTTAATTATTTTGTTGTTAAAAAAATCAAACTTCAATTGTCCTTCAATAGTTTGAAGTAGCCAAAACTTATTTTGTTCTTGTCGTTTTTTAGTGAAAAAATTATTATTCTTAGTCATAATAAGGTACTCCATTATCATATGCCACACATCTTCAATTCCTTCATTATTTAAAGCACTGCAAAGTGAAACTGGAGGCGACCACGACGATTCTTTTTCTGGATATAAGTGCAATGCTCTTGCAAACTCAACTTTGGCTAGTTTTGCACGCTTTACATTATCACCATCTGCTTTATTTATAACAATGGCATCAGCCATTTCAATAATACCACGTTTAATGCCTTGAAGTTCGTCACCAGCACCTGAGAGTTTTAAAAGCAAAAAGAAATCGACCATACTATGTACAGTAGTTTCACTTTGACCAACACCAACAGTTTCAATGATAATTGTATCAAACCCAGCAGCTTCACAAAGTATAATAGTCTCTCTAGTTTTTCTAGCAACACCTCCAAGTGAGTCACCAGAAGCCGAAGGTCTTATATAGGCGTTAGGCTCTTTTACAAGATCAGCCATTCGTGTTTTGTCTCCCAAAATACTGCCTTTGGTAATTGAGCTACTTGGGTCTACAGCAAGTACTGCAATTTTTTTATTTAATGAAATCAGGTGTTTTCCTAAAGCTTCAATAAACGTACTTTTGCCAACTCCTGGAACACCAGTAACTCCTATTCTAACAGAGTTATTGGCATAAGGCAAACACCCTTTAATAATAGTGTTAGCTTTTTCAAGATGTTTTGGGTTTTTGCTCTCAACCAAAGTAATGGCTCTACTTAAAGAAGTAATATTACCATCTAAAATACCTTTGATTAAGTCTCGTGCACTTGGTTGCTTTTTTCGTTTAGAAACAACTTTAGAAATAGCACTGTCATCAGTAATTTCTGGTGAAGGAATGCCTTTTTTTTCCTCTAGTGCTGAGTTGTATTTTTGTTTTTTTTGCAAACTATTGATTTAACGGAACTGCAATTTTTACATCGTCCCAAGCCATAGTTAAAGATAGGTTATCTGTAGAATTATCAAAAGCAATTGTGAATTGTTCTACAAAGCTTGGTATTTTTTGTACTGGAACATCAATACTAACGGCGTCAAAATTTGGATCACGCATAGGTTCCATGGAATCATTAACTCCCCAAGGATATTGCTTCGCATTAAAAATAACTTTCCAAGTTGTTTCATCTGGAATTGTCCAAAGTGTGTATTTTCCAGCTGCCAAATAATCTTTTCCAATTTTTAATGGTTGATTCGTTTCAAAAGTGGTTGCTTCGTTGGCTCCTGTACGCCAAACCTTATTAAACGCTACCAATCCGCCAAAAATATTACGATCTCTTTTGGAGGGTCTGTTATAAAATACTTCTAATTCTAAATCGTTAAGCTTAAACTCAACTGTATCTTTGGGACTTAAAGGTTTCTTCAAAATATCACCATTTATATAGGCATATAAAAATATACCTACAGCAATTAGAAGTAACACAAAAATAAGACCCTTTAAAAATTTATTCATTTTGAAATAATATTTGAAATTAGTTAGAAGTAGTTTTAACTTGAACGCTAAGTTATTACACTTTGTTTTAATTTCTAAAAAATAATCGGCTTTTTGCAACATCTATAATTTTATGTCGTCTTTAAGTTGAATTCGAATTTATTTAATCAAAAAATAATACCTAATATTAGTATTATGAAACGACCTAACCAAAACATCAATTAGTGAATACATTAACAATAGATATTATTGAGCGATGTATGCACAACGACCGTAAAGCGCAATTAAAACTGTACAATCAGTATTGCGATGGTATGTATATAGTGGCTAAAAGATTTTTAAAAGATTCTTTTGAAGCCGAAGATGTAGTACAAGAAGCGTTTATAAAAGCATTTACAAAACTACATCAGTACAAAGCTGAAGTCACTTTTGGTGCTTGGTTAAAACGAATCGTCATTAATAAGAGTATCGACTTAATAAAATCTAAAAAGCAACAAATGTTGGAATTAGATGAGGTGCACCTAAAAGTAGTCGACTCTGGTTATGAAGACGAATGGTTGGTAGACGATACCATTACTTTAGATGAGGTAAAAGAAGCAATAAACCAATTACCCGATAAGTATAAATATGTAGTGATGCTGTTTTTAATTGAAGGTTATGACCACCAAGAAATATCAGAAATTTTAAACATTACCGAAGTAGCATCACGAACACAATTATCAAGAGGTAAGGCAAAATTAAGGGAATTATTAAAAGTAACACAAAATGGCACAAGACATTAGAAAATTGTTCGAGAACGAACAAAAAATAAGCAAGGATAAAATGCCAAAAGGTCACGAAGCAAGGTTTTTAGAAAGACTTGATAATGAACTTCCTTCGTCACAAAAGCAAAGCATATTTACATTTTTAAATATTGCTGCAAGTGTGGTAATTTTAATAGGATTAAGTTTTGGAGCATTTAAAGCTTTTAACTCAAATCCAGATAATCCAAAAGGAACAGAAATTGTAGAAACCGAAAAAGAATCGCCTTTAGGAAAATTATCGCCACAGTTAAAAAAAGTCGAGGACTATTATTTAGCAAACATCAATTTAGAGTTATCTAAGATGAAAGTGACTCCAGAAAATCAAGAGTTATTTAATGGTTATTTAGAGCGATTAGAAGAGCTTAATAACGAATACGCTAAACTAGCCGATGAGTTAACACATTCTGGCCCTACTGAGCGAACTGTTAATGCGCTAATAGATAATTTAAAGTTGCGATTAAATCTATTGTATCGTCTTAAGGAAAAATTAAACGAATTAAACAACGACACTAATCAGCTTGAACAAGTTCAAGCTTAATAAAACATATCAAAAAATGAAATCGACTGTATTAAAGTAATTTTTAAAATTAATTTGATACCCTAAGATTACATTTGACTGATGTAACAATTAAAAAACGAACAAATGAAACAGTATAAATTTATAGCACTAGTAATAGTTTTTTTAAGTGTATTTAGCTTAAATGCACAACAAAAGCTAGAAAAGTTGTCTAAAACAGTAAAAGCTAACAAAGATGTTATTTTGCGTTTAGACACTAATCAAACCAATATTGAAATAGATACTTGGGATAAGAATGAAATTCAAGTAGAAGCCTTTATTGAAAGTGATGAATTGTCTAAAGAGGATTTGAAAGAAGTATTAGAATCATGGGATATGCAAGTAGAGGGATCTGGAGCTAATGTATCAATTGAATCTAGAGGTGGTTATGGAGGTTCTTGGGATTTTAACTTTAGTGGTTTAGAAGCATTAGATGTATTAAAAGATATTGACATCATTATTCCTCAGATACCAGAAATGCCTGAGTTGCCTAAAATGCCAGAGATGCCAGAAATGAATATTGAGCTTCCAGAAATGCCAGAGATTCCTGAGTTGCCAGAATTACCAGAGGGTGTTCATAATGTTCAATTTGATGTCGAAAAATATAAAAAAGAAGGAGAACCTTATTTAGATAGATGGAGCCAAGAGTTTGAAGATAAATATGGCAAAGGTTACAAAGAAGCCATGAAAAAATGGGCAAGAGAATTTTCAAAAGTCGACTGGGATTCCTATTCTGTACGAATGGAAAAATGGGGCGAGAAATTTGGCGAGAAATTTGGAGACAAATTTGGTAAAAGCATGGAAAAATGGGGAGAAGAGTTTAGTAAAAAATTTGATGGAAAATGGGCAGAAGACATGGAAAAATGGGGAGAGGAGTTTGGCGAAAAATTTGGTAAAGAATGGGAAGAAAAAGGTAAAGAGATTGAAGAGCGTATGAAAGAATTCGAAGAAGAGTGGGAGGTGAAAGGTGAGGCTATGGAAAAACGCTTTGAAGATTTAGAAAAGAAGAACAATAAAGTTAAAATAACGATTAGGATAAAAATGCCTAAGGATACGAAGCTAAAGGTAAATGTACGTCATGGAGAGCTTAAATTTGCCTCAGTGATTCATAACCTAAAAGCAGATTTATCTCACTCAAGTTTATTAGCTGAACGCATTGATGGAAGTACTACTTCCATCAATGCATCTTATTCTCCAATATTAGTTAATAATTGGGATGAAGGAGAATTAACACTCAAATACGTTGATGATGTTTTGTTAAAAAACGTAAAAACCTTAGTGTTGTTTTCTAATTCATCAAATATTAATATTGATTACTTATCCGGAAACTCTATTATTGATGGTAGCTTTGGAGAATTAACTATACATAACATTTTAGATTCATTTAGCAACTTAAATGTGGTTTTAGAAAATAGCGATGCACATATTAAATTACCAAAATCTGACTTTGATTTAGTGTTTAAGGGAGATCGCTCAAAATTTAATGGTGAACGTACCGATAAAAAAGTGATTAAAAACTACCCAAATAATATAACCTCGAACAAAACCATTCTTGTAAATGCTAAATACAGCAACATCGTTATGCAATAAAAAAATCTGAACTCATTGAAGTCCAGATTTTCTTGTAAATATATTTGTCTTAATATTTAATCTTCAGTCAAAACCCAATCACCTTTTGAAATTAAAGGTTCAGCTTGTTTATATTTAAGGGTTTTACTTTCGCCACTCATTACATTTTTAATCGTTACACGATCGTTACGTCCAATTTTTGGTCGTTCTCGTACAATAGTTTCAACTACTTGTTGTTGACGTTGCGTGTTTCCAGCAGCTCTAGATTCAGCTGAACGTTCGTCTAAGTTTTGTATCTCTTCTTTAGTTGTTTGTGTTTTTTCTCGTTTTCTTGCTTTAGCTTCTTGAATTGTATTAGCAGTTTCTTGAGGTATTTCACCTTTAAACAAGAAAGAAATTACATCTTTATTTACTTGATCTATCATTGCTTTAAACAGCTCAAACGACTCAAATTTATAAATCAATAAAGGGTCTTTTTGTTCGTGAACCGCTAACTGTACAGATTGCTTTAACTCATCCATTTTACGAAGATGTGTTTTCCAGGCATCATCAATAATAGCCAACGAAATGTTCTTTTCAAAATCGGTAATTAGTTGTTTACCGTTAGTATTATATGCCTTTTCAAGGTCTGTAATTACTTGTAAATTCTTAATACCATCAGTAAAAGGAACTACAATTCGCTTAAATCTATCGCGTTGGGTTTTATATACATTTTCTATAACTGGAAATGCCAAATCTGCATTACGTTCCATTTTCTCTTTATAATGAGCAAAAGCTGCTTTATAAATAGTCGATGAAATTTCTTGGGTAGAAAGTTTCTCAAATTCTTCTTTTGAAATAGGAGAACTCATAGAGAAATAACGAATTAATTCAAATTCAAAATTCTTATAATCGTTAGCTTCCTTATTAGTTTCGGCAATAATTTCAGAGGTGTCAAAAATCATATTTGCTAAATCCACACGTAAACGCTCACCAAATAAGGCATGGAAACGACGTTTGTAAACCACTTCACGTTGTGCATTCATTACATCATCATACTCTAATAATCGCTTACGAACACCAAATTGATTTTCCTCTACTTTTTTCTGTGCACGCTCTATAGATTTTGAAATCATAGAATGTTGAATTACTTCACCTTCTTGTAATCCCATTCTATCCATCATTTTGGCTATACGTTCACTACCAAAAAGACGCATTAAGTTATCTTCTAGCGATACATAAAATTGTGAACTACCTGGATCTCCTTGTCGTCCAGCACGACCACGTAACTGTCTGTCTACACGACGCGAATCATGACGCTCTGTACCAACAATGGCTAAACCTCCAGCTTTTTTAACTTCATCGCTAAGTTTAATATCTGTACCACGACCAGCCATGTTAGTTGCAATAGTTACTTGTCCTGCATTTCCAGCTTCGGCAACAATTTCTGCTTCTTTTTTATGCTGTTTTGCATTAAGTACATTGTGAGGTATTTTTCTAATACTTAACATTTTACCAAGCAACTCACTAATTTCAACCGATGTTGTACCAATTAGCACAGGACGACCAGCTTGAGATAGTTTGGTAACTTCTTCAATTACTGCGTTGTATTTTTCTCGTTTTGTTTTATAGACTAAATCCTCTTTATCATCACGAGCAATTGGACGATTGGTTGGAATTTCAACAACATCCAATTTGTAAATCTCCCAAAATTCACCAGCTTCTGTCACTGCAGTACCTGTCATACCAGATAGTTTGCGATACATACGGAAATAATTCTGTAACGTAACAGTCGCAAATGTTTGTGTGGCAGCTTCAATTTTTACATTTTCCTTAGCTTCAATCGCTTGGTGTAGGCCATCACTATAACGACGACCATCCATTATACGACCAGTTTGTTCATCGACAATCATTACTTTATTCTCCATGACAACATATTGTGTGTCTTTTTCAAATAAAGCGTATGCTTTTAAAAGTTGATTTAGTGTATGAATTCGTTCAGATTTTACACCAAAATCTCTGAATAACTCTTCTTTTAAATTAGCTTCTTCTTCAGATGAAAGACCTTGAGATTCAATTTTAGCAATTTCAGTACCCATTTCAGGCATTACGAAAAAATCTGGATCATCCTTACCTGAAAGATACTCTACACCTTTATCAGACAGCTCAATTTGGTTATTCTTTTCATCAATTACATAGTACAATTCGGCATCTACCTTTGGCATTTCACGGTTATTGTCCTGCATGTAAAAGTTCTCAGTTTTTTGAAGTAATTGTTTTACACCTTCTTCACTTAAAAACTTTATAAGCGCTTTATTTTTTGGAATACCTCTATACACTCGAAGTAACTGAAAACCACCTTCTTTAGTGTCTCCAGCAGCAATTAATTTTTTAGCTTCAGCTAGAACTCCTGTTAAATATTTGCGTTGTACGCTAACAATATCGTCTACTTTTGGCTTTAATTCGTTGAATTCATGTCTGTCTCCTTGTGGAATAGGACCAGATATAATTAAAGGTGTTCTTGCATCATCTACTAATACCGAATCTACCTCATCGACAATGGCGTAATGATGTGGACGCTGTACTAAATCGTCAGGCGAATGGGCCATATTATCACGCAAATAATCGAAACCAAATTCGTTATTAGTTCCGTATGTGATATCGGCATTGTAAGCTTTTTTACGAGAGGCAGAATTTGGCTGATGATAATCTATACAGTCAATGCTTAAACCATGAAATTGAAAAATTGGTGCCATCCACGCACTATCACGTTTTGCTAAGTAATCATTTACAGTTACTAAGTGAACTCCTTTTCCAGTTAAGGCATTTAAGTAAACAGGAAGCGTTGCTACAAGAGTTTTACCTTCACCAGTTTGCATTTCGGCAATTTTACCTTGATGCATAGCAATACCACCAATTAATTGAACATCGTAATGCACCATATCCCAAGTAATTGGTTTTCCAGCAGCGTCCCAAGAGTTAGACCAAATGGCATGTTCACCATCAAGGTTTACATAGTCATTTTCACCAGATACTTCTCTATCAAAAGCATTAGCAGTAACCTTGATTTCGGTATTGTTTACAAAACGTTTCGCTGTTTCTTTTACTACTGCAAAGGCTTCAGGGAGAATCTCGTTTAGGGTTTCTTCAGTAATATTATAAGAGTCGTCTTTAAGTTTATCTATTTCTTGGTAGATGTCTTCTTTTCTATCAATGTCTTCGGCTGTGTCTGCTTCTTCTTGAAGTTTTATTATTTCATCTTCAATGCTTTTTCGAGCATCTGCTATTTTAGATTTAAACTCTAAAGTTTTTGCTCTTAGCTCATCATGCGATAAACTTTCTAGTTGTGACTCAAAGGATTTAATTTGATTGACAATAGGCATAATTGCCTTGACATCTTGTTTGGATTTGTCTCCAACAAATACTTTAAGTACTGAATTTAAAATACTCATTTATATAGGTTTGTTTTTAGTCTTTGATTAATAGGTAGTCAAAGATACTACTTGTTGTTATGTTTAATGAAAAAATAGTGTACAAAAAAAGCCTCCAGAGAGACTTTTTAACTATTTTTTATGGTTTGGTTTAATATTCATCCTCATTCCAAAGATAATCTTCGTCTGTTGGATAATCTGGCCAAATTTCTTGAATAGAATCATAAGAATCACCTTCGTCCTCAATAGATTGCAAGTTCTCAACTACTTCTAGTGGAGCTCCTGTTCTAATAGAGTAATCGATTAATTCATCTTTTGTTGCTGGCCAAGGTGCATCACTTAAATACGATGCTAGTTCTAATGTCCAATACATTTCTTACAAATTTAATTTTTTGCAAAAATAAATTTTTAACTGAATAAGACAAGAAAAAATCGAATTATTTAATCATTAAATTTTAAGAACGTTCAATTTTCACTGTAAAGCATCAGTTTAAAACTAGTTTTACAGATTAATACTATTGCTAAATTTTAGTTTATGAATCCTTTTGAGGTATCCATTTTACTTCATCAGCTTGTAAGTCTTTGGACAATTTCCGTGCCAATACAAAAAGATAGTCAGATAGACGGTTCAAGTACATTAATGTTTCAGGTTGAAAAGGGTCTAAATCGTTTAAAGCAGCTGCTAAACGTTCCGCTCTACGGCAAACACAGCGCGCTATGTGACAGAATGACACAGTTTGATGGCCTCCTGGAAGAATAAAATGCGTCATTGGTGGTAATGCTTCATTCATGTTATCCATTTCTTTTTCTAGAAGCTCGATATCTTCATTGGATATTTTAGGAATGTTTAAACGCTCTTTACCACTTTTAAGCATTGCTTTTTCAGGGTCTGTTGCTAAAATAGCACCAACTGTAAATAGTTTGTTTTGTATGGTCGCTAGAATTTCTTTTGAATGCTTATCAATATCTTGATCTCTAACTAAACCTAGGTGCGAGTTTAACTCATCAACGGTGCCATAACTTTCAATACGAATATGATGTTTAGGTACTTTTGTGCCTCCAAATAATGCGGTTTTACCTTTGTCGCCTGTTTTTGTGTATATTTTCATATTACGAAGTTAAAAGTTAAAAAGTGAATAGGCAAAAGGATTTTACGAAAGATGTAAATACTTTTTACAACTCAACTAATCGTTTTTCTATTTTAGAAAATAAATCTTTCTCTAGATTTAATCTTTCATTTTGTATTTCTTTTAGGAAAGCAAGCCCTTTTTCTTTATGGCCTTTTTTTGCATACAGAAAAGCAGCAATATATTTTGGATTTGGCCAATGCAAGTTGTAGTCTTCACTTAAAATTTGTTGATTGGATATAATTAGAGAACCCTCTATAGTTGAGGCTTGATCTAACCAATCATAAATATCATCTTTCGTTTTAGATATTAATAACTTAATTGATTTTTCACATTGCTTTTTCCCCCAAGTTGTACTTATTCCATTTTCAATATCTGATTTATCATTTTGAAAGTCATTTGTAGCTACAGAGTTTTCAAATAATTGAAGTCTTGCAGATTTAAAAGTTCTATGTGTAATAATTCTCTTTCCGCTTAACATTGGCAAAAATTCATAACATATTCCCCAAATGAATATACCCATCAAACCTTTGCCTACTTGATAACAAACAACTTTTCTCATACCATTTTCTAATGGGCCAATCCATTGATAATTATTATTCCATTCAAGATTTATTTCTTTCATGATAGGAGAAACTACATTATTGAGAATGGATTTTAATGTTTCAGCATTAACGGGGTCAGGATATGATTTAATAAAAATGTTAAACATTTTTGAAAGATAATTAATGTAATTCACTTTTTTATATTCTAATCGTAAAGTGTTCTTTTTCTTGTTCTTTTCTAAAAAACACAAATCCCCAGAAAAAAGTGTCGATAGTTACAGTTACTTTAGGATGTAGTTTTATGGTTTCCCAAGCTTCAGTCATACCTTTGGACCAATAAATATCGTCAAAAATAAATACAGAATTATTAGATGCTGTAGGTAGTAACATTTCAAAATAATTTAAAGTGGCTTCTTTTTGATGATTGCCGTCAAAAAAGATTAAGTCGTAATTATTCTTAGAAAGTTCAGGCAGGAATTCTTTAAAGTCACCAGTTAGTTGGTTGATATTATCTAACCATTGCATGTTAAAGTTAATTTCTGTGTATTTTGAAATTTCTTGGCAACCTTCAATAGTTGTAATTTTGGCTTTTGGATTTCCTAAACTCATTGCTTGTGTGCCAATACCTAAAGATGTTCCTAATTCCAGAATATTGTTACAGTCGAAATATTTAACAAGTTTATAAAGTAGTATTGCTCTTTTTAGTTTTGTTCCTGAGTTTTTTGCGATGCTTGATATACTTCTTTTATTACTTTTTGTAACTCTTGAACCAGCGCCGAAGTCTGTAATATCAATTTTATGGCTAATTCTTTTTAATCGTCTATTAAATTCCTTAATTTTTCTATATTCTTTAATCTTTTTTTTATCGTAAAAGCATTTGGTAACTAAATCGTACACAAAAGGCGAGTGGACACCATGTTGGTTGGTGGAACGTAAAAGAAATTTTAAATATGCTTTTACTTGATACCACATGCTAATTTTCTAGTTTTTCGAGTAATTCTAACCAACGAAATTCTTTTTCTTCAATGGTGTTGATAATTTGTTGTAATTCTGCGGATAGCTCGTTTATTTTTTCGGTAGAAAGTGTTTCGTCATTAAACTTTGCTTCCAGTTCTTTTTTATCAAATTCTAAGGTTTTGAGTTTACTTTCAATATTTTTCAACTCCTTTTGTTCATTGTACGATAATTGGCTATTGCTGTCTTTTTTCCATTGCTTCTTTTCTATTTTCTTTTCAGTTGACTCTTTAGGTACACTATCTTCGTAAGTTCTAAAATCGGTATAGTTCCCAGGAAAATCATCAATAATACCTTGACCTCTAAATACAAATAAGTGATCTACTATTTTATCCATGAAATAACGATCGTGAGTCACAACAATTAGGCAACCTGGAAAATCCAGTAAGAAGTTTTCCAAAACGTTTAATGTTACAATGTCCAAATCGTTTGTTGGTTCATCCAGAATTAAAAAATTAGGATTCTGGATAAGAACTGTACATAAATACAATCGTTTACGTTCGCCACCACTTAGTTTTTCAACAAAGTCATATTGTTTTTTACGGTTAAATAAAAAGCGTTCTAATAATTGTTGTGCACTAATTTGTCGTCCTTTTTTTAAAGGAATATAATCGCCATAATCTCTTACGACATCTATAACCTTTTGATCTGGTTTAACATTAATTCCCTTTTGAGTGTAATAACCGAATTTTACAGTTTCGCCTAGTATAATTTTACCTGAATCTGGTTTTAAAGTATTGGTAATAAGGTTTAGAAATGTAGATTTTCCAGTCCCATTTTTGCCAATAATACCAATGCGTTCGCCTTTTTGAAACATATAATCAAACTTATTGAGCATGATATTATCGCCAAAGGCTTTAGATACATTATGAAACTCTACAATTTTGCTTCCTAAGCGTTCCATGTTAATTTCTAGTTGTACTACATTGTCTTTTCTACGTTTGTGAGCACGCTCTTTTATTTCAAAGAAATCATCTATTCTCGATTTGGATTTTGTGGTTCGTGCTTTAGGCTGCCTACGCATCCAATCCAGTTCCTTTTTAAAGAGTTGTTTAGATTTGTTGGTTTCAACCGCTTCACGTTCAATACGAGCTTCCTTTTTCTCTAGGTAGTAAGAGTAACTACCTTTGTAATTAAATATTTCGCCTTGGTCTAATTCAATTATTTCATTACAGACACGTTCCAAAAAATAACGATCGTGAGTAATCATAAATAATGTAATGTTTTCTTTTGCAAAAAAAGCTTCCAACCACTCAATCATTTCTAAATCCAGATGGTTGGTTGGCTCATCTAAAATGAGTAAATCTGGCTTGTTTATTAAGGCATTCGCTAAAGCTAAACGCTTTTTTTGACCACCAGATAATTGTGCAACTTTTTGATCTAAATCTTCAAGATTTAACTTAAACAATATTTGTGTGTACTGTGTTTCAAAATCCCATGCATTAAAACGCTCCATGGCTTCGAAGGCTTTTTGGTATACCTCTTCATCTTCTGGGTTTTTTAAGGCTTTGTGATATGAATTAATAACTTCCAAAATGGCATTGTCTGAATCGAAAATAGATTCTTCTATTGTTAAATCATCATTAAGTTCTGGTTCTTGAGCTAAAAAAGAAACTTTCAGTCCCTTTCTGTAAGTTACTTTTCCAGAGTCTGCTTCATCTTTTCCAGATAAAATATTTAGAATGGTAGTTTTACCCGAACCATTTTTAGCAACAAAAGCTATTTTTTGATCTTTATGTATGCTAAACGATACATTTTCAAAAAGTGTAAGTTCACCATAAGATTTTGATATGTTCTCTACTGTTAGATAATTCAAGTTGCTTTTTTCTGCAAATAAAGCATAAAAAACCAAAAAACACGTTAGCTGTTTTTATTTTGCTTTCTAAAAGCTATATTTGTGATTAAACAATACGCCTCAATATGAAGAAAATATTAGCTATTACTGTACTTGTTTTAAGTGTTTTAGCGTCTTCGTGTGTTCCTCAGAAAGATATACTGTATTTGCAAAATAAAGATAATGCATCAGACACAACTCATATAATTTCTGAAGTTCAAAAACCTTATAGAGTTCAAATACACGATATGCTTAATATTCGTGTTAAGGCTTTAGATCAAGATATTGTGAAAATGTTTAATCCAGTAGGAGAAGCTAACTTAAATGCAGGTAGTGCTGAGCGTGCTTATTTTGATGGATTTACCGTGGATCTTCATGGGGATATTCGAATACCAACGCTTGGTAAGGTAAGCGTTTTAGGATATACTACCGAGGAGATTGAAAAAATTATTGAAAAGAAATTGTTGGAAGAACAATTTAAAGAAACAGCCAATATTTTTGTAACTGTAAAGCTAACAGGTTTGCGTTTTACTGCCAATGGTGAAGTTGGTAGCCCAGGAACAATTACTTTGTATCAAGAACGTGTTAATATTTTTGAGGCTATTGCTAATGTTGGAGAAATACCAGTCACTGGTGATAAAAAGGATATATTAATTATCAGACAATACCCACAGGGACAGCAAATACACCACTTAGATTTAACAGATATTAGTGTAATGCAGTCACCATATTATTACATACAACCCAATGATATAATTTATGTAAAACCTATTAAACAAAAAACTTGGGGAACAGGTACTACAGGTGTTCAATCTTTTACAACGATTGTGTCTATTTTATCATTACTTACAACAACTATTATATTAATATCAAGATAAGGTGTCTATGAATGAAGATTTTAATATTAATGAGTTGCCTTCTAATTTCGATATTAAAAGCTTTTTATTTAAAGTTTTAAATTATTGGTATTTATTTGTATTAGCTCTTATAATTGGGTTTACCATTGCGTATTTTAAAAATGCCAGAATGCAAAATGAGTATGTTTTGGATTCTTTAATATCTGTAGAAAACGACCAAAACCCTTTTTTTACATCCAACACCAGTATTTCTTTTAATTATGGAGGTATTACTGATAAAGTTCAAACCGTAATTACCACTTTAAAAACAAGAAATCATAATGAAAAGGTGGTAGATTCTTTACAATACTACCTACAGTATTTAACACAAGGAAAATATTGGATGGATGAGGTTTATAAAAGTGCACCTTTTAAACTTGAGTTAGATACATCTAAACCACAAATTCTTAACAAACTAATTTCTATAAAATTTACGAGTAATGATACTTTTGAGGTTTCGGTAAATTTTGAGTCAGAGAGTGGCACAGGACAAGTCTATGCAACTAAAGAATATCTAGGGTTATTACTTCCTCAAGGTCAATTTGTTAAAACTTATAAAGTTGGAGAAGCAATAGAGGCTCCTTTTTTTAACGGTAAAATTGTTTTGAGGAATGAAAATCCTATGCAAATTGGTAAAGAGTATTTCATCAATTTCCTCAATTTCGATAGTATTGTTAATCAGTATAAAAGCTGGTTAAATGTAGCTTCAAGGCCAGTGGGCTCATCAATCTTAAGCCTTAGTTTGAGGGGTACAAACAAATCTAAAATTGTAGATTATTTAAATGCAACAGTTGCAATTTTGCAAAAAAGCCAACTAGAACGCAAAAACCTCTATGCTACCAACACTATTAAATTTATAGAAGATAGGATGAGTGTTGTTGGTGACTCACTAAAGAATGTGGAGGATGAATTAAATAAATTTAGAAGTAAGAATAAAATTTTTAATGTAGACCAAGAGAGCGGAAGGGTTTCAGACAAATTAAGAGACTATGAGGCGATGGAGAACGATCTAAACATTAAAATATCCTACTTGAATTCTCTTCAAACTTATTTAGAAACGCAAACAGATTATACTAAAATTACTGCGCCAACAAGTGTTGGAATTCAAGAAGCTAATATTGTAGGTAGTGCACGGAGAATAATAGATTTGGCTATAGTACGTCAAAAGTTAGAATATACAACTCGAGAAAGCTCAGAACAGTTTAGGAATATTGATAGACAAATTGATGCCGAAAAAAACGTATTATTAGAAACACTTAAAGAGACAAAAAAGACTTTTGGTATTCAATTAAATCAGATTAATAGATCTATGGCTAGTTTACAATCTACGTTAAGTAAACTGCCAATAGATCAACAAGAGTATTTAAAAATACAGCGACGATTTAATATAAGTGAAAATGTTTACAACGTATTTCAAACTAAACGTAGTGAAGCATCAGTAGTTAAAGCAGCCAATATCTCTGATATTAATGTGATAGATGAAGCTAAAGATATTGGAGTAGGTCCAATTGGACCAAATAAACGATTAAATTATCTTATTGCACTATTTGTAGGATTTTCAATTCCATTTGTAATTATTGTTTTTATAGCCTTTTTTGATAATAGTTTTCATAGCGTTTCAGATATTGAGAGACTGTCTAAAATTCCTGTTTTAGGTATTATTGGTAAATATAGAAGGGAAGGGAGTTTAGCAGTGTATGATAGTCCAAAATCAGCAATTTCAGAAGCTTTTAGAGCTATTAGGTCTAGTTTAAAATTTATTTATAAAAACCAAAAAGGAGAAGGTTCCAAAACGGTTTTGGTTACTTCTTCTGTTAGTGGTGAAGGGAAAACGTTTTGCGCCATAAACATAGCAACTGTTTTTGCATTATCAAACAAGAAGACTGTTTTAGTTGGACTTGATTTGCGAAAGCCTAAAATATCTAAAGATTTTAATCTTAAAAACGATTTAGGTGTTGTAGATTATTTGATAGATTCTAAAAATTTAGAAGATGTCATTCAACCTACTCATATTGATAATTTAGATATCATTTTATCAGGATCTATTCCTCCAAATCCATCAGAATTATTGATGAGTGATGAAATGGATGTGTTTATTGAGAAATTAAAAGAAACCTATGATATTATAGTTTTAGACACGCCTCCTTTAGGTTTAGTGACCGATGCTATTGAGTTAGTTGATTATGCAGATGCGACACTATATCTTGTAAGGCAAAATTATACTAAGAAAGACATGTTGACTGTTATTAACGACAAGTATAAAAAAGGAGAGATTAAAAATATAAGCTTCGTTCTTAACTATTACAAACATAAAAAGCGACAAGGCTATGGTTATGGCTACGGTTATGGCTATGGTTATCACGATAATGAAGAAGATAAAAATATCTTAAGTAAAATAAGTTCTATATTTAAACGTAAATCCTAAATCTTTTTGATTACTAAGTCCCAAATAAAGTTAAAAAGAGTTTTCGATATTTTATTAGCACTTGTTTTAATTCCAATTATTATTATTCCGCTAATAATATTCTTAATTCTTGCTGCTTTAGAAACTAGATTATCTGGTTTGTTTAAGCAGGATCGTGTTGGTCAGTACGGAAAAATCTTTAAAATATATAAAATAAGAACCTTGAAAAAAGGTAATCATGAGTTAGGTCAATTGGATACGTATGCAGCCCCTTTTGGGAAATTTTTGAGACACTATAAATTAGACGAATTACCACAATTATTCAATGTACTTTTTGGTGATATGAGTTTTGTTGGACCTAGACCAGATATTGTTGGTTTTGCAGATAAATTACAAGGAGAAGACCGAATTATTTTGAAGATAAAACCAGGGGTAACTGGGCCAGCAACTTTAAAATATAAAGACGAAGAAGCCATATTAGCCTTACAAGACGACCCAGAAAATTACAATAGAACGATTATTTGGGTAGATAAGGTTGAAATCAATAAAAAGTACGTGAAAAATTGGAGTTTTTACTTAGATTTGAAGTATATAGTGCAATCAATTTTTTAGTTAGCTAATGAATTCAAAAGATAAAATTACCATTATTGGTTTGGGATACGTCGGACTTCCTTTGGCGGTAGAATTTGCCAAAAAGTATCACGTTATAGGGTTTGATATTAATGAAACTCGAATTGCTGAGTTAAGGCAAGGAAAAGATAAAACCCTAGAGGTTGAAGATGAAGATTTAAAATCAGTATTGATCAATAATATCGATGAGGATAAAGGGCTATATATTACATCAAATCCAGCAGATTTAGAGTCTTCTAACATTTATATTGTTACTGTGCCAACACCAACAGATGATTTACATAAACCAATTTTGACACCATTGGTAAAGGCTAGTGAAGCAATTGGGAAAGTACTGAATTCTGGAGATATAGTTATCTACGAGTCTACCGTATACCCTGGATTAACCGAAGATGTTTGCGTACCCATATTAGCAAAGGAATCCGGATTACTATTCAACAAAGACTTTTTTGCAGGATATTCGCCAGAACGAATTAACCCAGGAGATAAAAAACATACCGTTACTAAAATATTAAAAGTCACCTCTGGATCAACACCAGAGATTGCAAAGCGAGTTGACGATTTATACAAATCGGTTATTACTGCAGGAACACATTTAGCGCCTTCAATAAAAGTTGCTGAAGCTGCAAAAGTTATCGAAAACTCTCAAAGAGATATCAATATCGCCTTTGTAAATGAGTTGTCAAAGATTTTTAGATTATTAGATATAGATACTAAAGCAGTACTAGAAGCCGCAGGCACTAAATGGAATTTTATAAAATTCACACCTGGTTTGGTTGGTGGACACTGTATAGGTGTCGATCCTTATTATTTAGCTCAAAAAGCCATAGAGTCTGGGTATGACCCTGAAATTATTTTGGCTGGAAGAAAAATGAACGACAGTATGGGAAGTTATGTTGCTCAAGAAACTGTGAAGATGATGATTAAGAAAGGCGCAACCATTAAAGGTGCTAACACTCTAGTTTTAGGAATCACATTTAAAGAGAATTGTCCAGACATTCGTAACTCAAGAGTTATTGATATTATTCGTGAGTTTGAAACCTATCATGTAAATGTAGATGTATATGATCCTTGGGCTTCAAAAGAAGAAGTAAAGCACGAGTATAATTTAGATTTAATGACTTCAACTAATGAATTAAGAGATAATTATGATGCTATTATTTTAGCAGTATCACATAACGAATTTTTAGAGTTGGATATACCTTCATTAAAATCAGATATAGGAGTGATTTTTGATGTAAAATCACTATTACCAAAACAAATTGTAGACGCAAGATTATAATGTACACACATAAATACCATAACGAAGACTTAAGTAACTACTCTTTTTTAATTACAGGAGGAGCAGGTTTTATAGGCTCAAACATTCTTGAATATCTATTAAAAAATAATGCAAAACTTGTAAGAGTATTGGATAATTTTTCTAATGGATTTAGAGAAAATCTTGAAGAGTTTCAAAGCAATCCAGCATTTGAGCTTCTAGAAGGTGATATACGCGATTTACAAACTTGTAAAGATGCCATGAAAGGTATCGATTATGTATCGCATCAAGCTGCATTAGGTTCTGTACCACGATCTATTAACGATCCAAACACGACCAACGATGTAAATATCACTGGGTTTTTAAATATGATGGTTGCCTTAAAGGATAGTGACACGGTAAAACGTATGGTCTATGCAGCATCCAGTTCGACCTATGGAGATAGTTTAACCTTACCTAAGGTAGAAGAGAATATTGGTAAACCTTTATCACCTTATGCGGTAACAAAGTATGTCAATGAGTTATATGCCGATGTATTTGGAAAAACCTATAATACAGATGTTATTGGGTTGCGTTACTTCAATATTTTTGGACCAAAACAAAGTCCAAAAGGCGCTTACGCTGCGGTAATTCCGTTATTCATGGAAGCTATTAAAAACGATGATTCAGCAACCATTAACGGTGATGGTGAACAAACAAGAGATTTTACTTTTGTAGAAAATGCAGTTCAAGCCAATATAAAAGGCTTTTTTGCACCAAAAGAAGCAGCCAACGAAGTGTTTAATATTGCCTGTGGCGAACGTATAAGTGTCAATTATTTATGGGAACATATCAACAATGCAGCATCTAAAAACGTTAAAGTTATATATGGACCATCAAGACAAGGCGATGTTAGAGATTCTTTAGCAGATATTTCTAAAGCAGAAAAATTAATGGGCTATAAGCCTGAGTTTACAGTTAGAGACGGTTTAAAAATTACTTGGGATTGTTTTAAGTAAATTTCTTAATATAATCTTCAATAGAATAAAGATTCTTATTTATTATCTTAGCCTTTTAAAACTTAATTTCTTTACTTCATAAAGAAAACCAGCATTTATTTACTGTTTTCACAAGTGGAATTTTATTAAATTTAAATAACTAATATTTAAATATTGAAAACTAGAATTTATAAAAAGGAGAACAGACTAAGTATTTTACAACTTTTTAAAGATAGTTTAAAAGATATTTATAACTCTAGATTTCTAGCTAGGCAGCTAGCCGAAAGAGACATTAAGGCACAATACAGGCAATCTTATTTAGGGATTTTATGGGCTTTTATACAACCATTGGCAACTGCATTTGTCTGGATATTTTTAACTAGTAGTGGTACCATAAATTTATCTGATACAGGAATACCTTACCCTTTATATGCATTTTCTGGTACACTAATATGGTCTATAATAATAGCATCCATAAATTCGCCAATGCAGAGTACAAATGCTGCTAGAGGCATATTAACTAAAATCAATTTTCCTAAGGAAGCATTAATTGTTTCTGGTATTTATAAATTATTATTTAACAGCTCAATTAAAGTCATACTCTTAGTATTATTTGTATTTATATATGGCGTTGGTTTTCATTGGAGTTTATTAGCATTGCCATTAGTAATTTTTGGTGCAATTCTTTTTGGTACAACTTTAGGTTTGTTTATCACGCCAATTGGACTTCTATATAAAGATGTAAGCAAGCTTATATCATTTGGAATGCAATTTTTAATGTATGTAACACCAGTAGTATATGCCATTCCTAAAGACGGATTAATGAACACCATAATGAACTGGAACCCCATTACACCTATTGTGTTAACTGCTCGTGATATGGTAGTTGGTTCTTCTCCAGATTATTTGTTTTATTTTTTAATGGTTTTAGTAGTATGTATTCCTTTTTTATTAATCGGATTAGCACTATATCGTATTTCTATTCCTATTATTGTTGAACGATTAAGCGCTTAGTATGAAAGAGAAGGAAGTTTTAGTAAAAGTAGAAGGCTTAAGTAAAAAATTCTGTAAAGATCTTAAAACCAGTTTGTGGTATGGTGTTAAAGATTTAGTTAGTGGTATTCGCGGAAACTCATTAGAAAGAACACTGCGACCTAAAGAGTTCTGGGCTATACAAGATATTAATTTTGAGTTAAGAAGGGGTGAGTGTTTAGGGCTTATAGGTCATAATGGAGCGGGGAAATCTACACTTTTAAAAATACTTAATGGCTTGATAAATCCTGATGCTGGAAGCGTTACTATCAAGGGTCGAGTAGGTGCTTTAATAGAATTAGGAGCAGGTTTTAACCCTATTTTAAGCGGACGCGAAAACATTTATAATAATGGAGCAGTTTTAGGTTTTACACGAAAAGAAATAGATGAAAAATTAAACGCCATAATTGAATTTGCAGAATTAGAAGAATTTATAGATATGCCAGTGCAGCATTATAGTTCTGGTATGAACGTTCGTTTAGGTTTTGCAGTGGCAGCACAAATGGAACCTGATGTGCTAATAGTTGATGAGGTTCTGGCAGTAGGCGATTTAGGATTTATTTTAAAATGTTTTAAAGCTATAGATACTATTTTGCCCAAAACAGCAGTTATTTTCGTGTCTCATAATATGCCAATGATATCTAGGATTTGTAATCAAGTTATTTTATTGAGTAAAGGTAAAGCTGAATTCCAAGGAGAAAATGTATCTAAAGGTATAGATTTATACTATAATTCTTTTTTAACAAATGAAGACTCAGATGTTGTATTCACAGATAATTCTTTGGAATTAGTAAATGCTAGTTTAGAAAATGTAAAAAAAGAAAATGGGATTTATAAAATTAATTGGGGAGATACTATAGATTTAAAGTTTACTATTAAAAACTTTAGCTTAAAAAAGATGCCTTTTATAAGTTTTGCTATTTATGATAAGGAGCAAAGAGGAATAGCTGAGGTATTTCCAGAAAATCAAATTTTAAAGGATATTGAACCAAATAGTGAAATTGATTTTCATTTTGTATTTAGAAATTTAAACCTGTCAAAAGGCATTTATAATATTACTTTTAGTGCATCAGAAGCTTATTCTAAAAACAGCTATTATAAGATTCATAAAGCTATTACAATACAAGTGGAACATGATAAACAAATTTGGACTTCATTTTTAATTGATTCTGAATTAAAACAAGTTATTTAAATGAAGATAAAACTTTTAAAAAAAGCAATTAATAGTATACTAAGAAAATTTGGATTCACTATTGTGAATGTTAACAGATTTGAAGTTCAGGATGCAACACCAAAAACTTTTTTTGAAAAGGCTAATTTGCTTGATGGTTTTTATAACTTCTTAAAAAATCAACAATACGAGCCAATAACTATTTACGATATTGGGGCAAACAAAGGCTCTTGGACAGCTGGTTGCTTAGAGTTTTTCCCTGATACGACTTACTATTTGTTTGAACCTCAAATAAATTTAAAGAAAGATATAGACACACTTTTTTTAAATAAAAAAAACATTCAATTGTTCTCAGTTGGTGTAGGAAATGCCAACGGAGAACTTTTATTCACAATTCGTGAAAGGGATGATAGTTGTACATTTATACTTTCTGAATCTGAAGCTAAGCAGCAAGGTTTGAAGCAGATAAAAGTGCCAATAGTTCAATTGGATAGTTTTGTAGTTGAAAATAAATTAATGCCTCCATCAATACTAAAAATTGATGCAGAAGGATTTGATATAGAAGTATTACAAGGAGCAAAAAAACTGATGCAGAATGCTGAAATAATTATGATTGAAGTTGGAGTTGTAAACAAAATATTCAAAAATTCTGCTTTAAATGTAATGAAATATTTAGATGAAGCAGGTTTTAGGTTTTTTGATATAACAGATTTAAATAGGCCTTTTGAAAATAAGGCGTTATGGCTTTGCGAGTTTGTGTTTATAAAGAAAAACGGTGTTCTTGATAAAGATTACTTAAATAAATGATAAGAGTTACTAAAACATTTTTGCCACCACAAGAAGAGTATCAGGCTATTTTAAAAAAAGCTTGGGATTCAGGCTGGATAACCAATAGAGGTGTTTTAATAAAAGAATTAGAAGAAAAGTTAAAAAACTATTTACAAGTCCCAAATATTATTGCAACTACAAATGGAACATTACCACTTCAAATTGCCATTAAAGCTTTAGGGCTAAAAGGCGAAATAATAACAACACCATTTAGTTATGTAGCTACAACATCTAGTATTGTTTGGGAGGGCTGCTCACCAGTTTTTGTAGATATTCATCCTGAATATTTAACTATTGATGAGACAAAAATTGAAGCAGCAATTACTTCAAAAACAACAGCAATATTAGCCACTCATGTATTTGGAAATCCATGTGATGTGGAAACAATTCAAACCATTGCTAAAAAGCACAATTTAAAAGTGATTTATGATGCTGCACATTGTTTTGGAGTTACTTATAAGAATCAATCCATATTTAAATTTGGTGATATAAGCACCTGTAGTTTTCACGCAACTAAATTATTTCACACAGGAGAAGGAGGGGCAATGTTTACCAATTCTGAGGAAATTCATGACATTTTGTTTTATCAGCACAATTTTGGACATCAAGGTCCAGAAAGCATCCAAGGCATAGGTATTAATGCTAAAATGAGTGAGTTACAAGCTGCTTTGGGCTTGTCAGTGTTACCTTATTTGGACATTATTATGAATGAAAGAAGAAGTGTTGTAAATCAATATAATGAAACTATAGATTTCTCAAAAATTACTACCTTTAAATTAAGGGGTAATACCAATTGGAATTATAGTTATTATCCAATTCTATTTAAGGATGAAACAGTGTTGTTAAAAGTTCAGGCGAAACTGATTGAAAACAATATTATACCGAGACGTTATTTTTATCCCTCACTAAACACTCTTGATTATATAAATAGTAAGACTATAAATATTTCAGAATCTATTGCTTCTAGAGTATTATGCTTGCCTTTATATGTTGGTCTTAAAAAAGAAGAAACAGATAAAATCGTAGAAATAATCAACATAAATGTATAATGAAAATAGCGATTATGCAGCCTTATTTGTTCCCGTATATAGGTTATTTCAGCCTTATTAAGGCAACAGACTTTTGGGTGGTTTTTGATAATGTTCAGTTTATAAGACATGGATGGATTGAGCGCAATAAGGTTTTAAATTCAAATGGAGGTTGTCAATATATAAAAGTTCCTTTAGTAAAGGCATCTCGTCAAAACTTAATAAAAGACACTTATATTAGATTTGACGAAAATTGGGAAAGTAAAATTTTGGCTCAATTAACATGTTACAAAAAGAAAGCACCTTTTTATACTGAGGTGATTAATTTGTTAGAACAGATTTTTCAAAAAAAAACTAAGGATATTACGTCATTAAATATTTTGGCTCTAAAAAAGGTTTCTGAATACATTGGTATTCCGTTTAATTATGAAGTTTTATCACAAACTGAAATGGATTTTTCTAATACTATAAAAGAAGCAGGAGATTGGGCTTTACAAATTTCTAAATATTATAAGGCAGATATGTATATAAATCCTTATGGAGGAAAAGATATTTTTAACATAGAAAATTTTAAAAATGAAGGGATTGATATAAAGTTTTTAAAAAATAATTTAGATACTTATAATCAAAATAATGACAAATTTAAACCTGGACTCTCAATTATTGATGTTTTAATGTTCAATTCACCAATTGAAACAAAAAAGTTAATTGATTCATATATTTTTTGCTAAATACATTTTGCTATGAAAGATTATATACATAAAGAA
Organism: Gaetbulibacter sp. S0825; assembly: GCF_011777505.1. Taxonomy (GTDB): domain Bacteria; phylum Bacteroidota; class Bacteroidia; order Flavobacteriales; family Flavobacteriaceae; genus Pontimicrobium. The sequence continues at coordinate 1,513,976 of NZ_JAATJT010000001.1, forward strand.
TTTCCAAAATCTTGTGACCCTAATGACTTTTTTGGTCAAGTAAAGAGAACCGTTAATGGAAAACCTGTTGGTAAAGAACAAATTAACATTATAATCGATTCAATATGTAAAGGTTTAGATTTAAATAAACAAGATGTTTTATTTGATTTAGGTTGTGGAAATGGAGCGCTTTCAGTTTTAATATTTCACAAAATAAAAGCATATTTTGGTATAGATTTTTCAGAATACTTGATTGAAATTGCTAAGAAAAACTTTGAAAAAGGTAATTATACTTTCCAATGTGCCGAAGCAAATGAGTTTTTAAGTAAGGAAGCGTTAAATAAGAAATATACTAAAGGACTTTGTTATGGTGTTTTTTCTTATTTTGAAAAAGAGTCAGCAGAAAGGATTTTAAGGAATATTCATGATAAATATGAAAATATTAATAAATTCTACATAGGAAATATCCCTGATAGAGAAAGAGCTTCTAACTTTTTTTATAAAGATATAGAGTATGCTAATTTGTTGGATGATAACCAGAGTTCACTAGGTATTTGGTGGTCTCAAAAAGACTTTGAAAATTTGGCAAATAAAACAGGTTGGAAAGTTGAATTTCTGAATATGCAAGATGATTTTTACTCAGCTCATTATAGATTTGATGTTGTGTTAACCAAAAAAGTTAACTAAAATGAAAGAAAAGTTAGCCATTTTAGGCAATCCACCAGCTTTCGAAAAACCACGCTCTACTTCTAATTTAATAAAACCAAATATTGATTCCTTTTTAAACTATATTAAGCCTAGTTATAGTAAAGGAAATTTAGTAGAGGATAATTCGTTAATTCAAGAATTAGAGAATAGACTAGCGCTGGTTCATGGATCTAAGTATTGTATAGCTGTTTGTAATGGTCTATGGGGTTTAGTTTTAGCAATTAATGAGTTGAAATTAAATAATAAAACTGAAATCATAATGCCTTCTTTAACCTATAGAAGGATGGCAGATATTGCAGCTTGGTTAAAAATGACCCCACATTATTGCGATGTGGAAATTAAGACTCTAGGAATTTCTGCTAAATCTGTTGAAAATAGTATTAATGAGAAAACTGCCCTAATTTTAGCACCACACCCAATTGTAAACCTCTGTGATGTTGATGGGTTATTAAATATTTCGAAAAAGTATAAATTGCCTATTCTTTTTGATTCTGTTGAAGCATCTTATGCTTGTTATAATGGTAAATCAATAGGAACTTTTGGTGATGCCGAAGTTTTTTCTGTTCATGCAAGTAAATTTTTAAACGGATTTGAAGGAGGTTATATTACTACTAACAATTTCGATTTAGCAAGGAAACTAAAAGCTGCTAGAAACTTTGGTATTGAAAATAATCAAGATTTAATTACACTTGGTATTAACGGCAAAATGATTCTACCTCATGCAGCGATGACTATGTCTTCTTTAGATTTGTTAGAAACTCAAATTAAAAAGAATAAATTACGTTTTTATAAGTATAAAGAACTACTAGAAAAAGTAGAAGGTATAGATTTAATTGAGTATGATTCTGTAGAACGAAGAAGCTTTAAAAATATATTGGTAAAATTAAATAGCCAATGGCCATATAGTAGAGAAGTAACACTAAAGATATTACAAAAGGAGAATATGGTGGTTAGACCATATTATTTTCCGCCTCTACATAAAAAAGAGGCTGTATATCCAACAATTATTGGTAATCTTCCAAATACGGAATTGTTAATGAATGATTATATGTTGCTACCTTGTGGAGAGTTTGTTGATTCTGATGATATTGAAATTATAGTCGACTTTTTGGTTTATATAGAGAGTAACTCTAAAGAAATAAAAATTGAGTTAGCCAAAAATAATAATTAAATGAAGCCAAATAATTCTATAAAGACTAATAATTTACCTCCTTGGGACGAATTTCAAAAAATGGTTCAGGGTATATGGGAAAGAGAGTATTATACAAATCACGGACCTTTAGTTGTTGATTTAGAAAACAGGATTGAAAATTTACTAGGTGTTAAGAATGCTGTTTGCATGACTAATAGTAGTATAGCTCTTATGATAGCTATAAAAGCACTTGATATAAATAAAAAAGTATTAATTCCCTCTTTTTCTCATTTAAACATTGCTCAATCTGTTGAATGGGCAGGAGTTGAAGCCGAATTCGGTAGTATAAAAAATGATTCTTTTGTTATTGATCCTAAAGGAATTCAAGCAGAAACTAATGAAAACATTGAATTGGTAATAGCAGTTAATGATTTTGGAATGGTTAGTGAAATTGATGAGTTAGAAGAATTAGCAAGACAAAAAAACTTTAGACTAATATTTGTTTCCGATTCATTTTTTGGAGAAAATTATAAAGAAAAAAAATTCGGTCATTTTGGAGATATAGAAATATTTTCATTTAATGAAAGCCAATTGATTAATGGAGCGGATGGAGCTTGTATTTGTACTTCTGATAATTTATTGGCAGATAAATTAAGAAATATTCGTAGTAGCTATGGAGCGGTAAAAAAGGTACCTATACCTTATACAGGAAATGGTAGGATGTCGGAAATCCAAGCAGGATTAAGTTTATTGTCTCTAGATAATTTTGAAAATAAAAGAAATGAAGTATTAAAAAGAAAAAATGAGTTTAACACTATTGTTGAAAAAACAGAAGGTGTTTCAATTTATAATTCAATTAATGTTTGCTGTAATTTTATTCTTGTTTTAAATTGTGTTAAACTAGGAATTAACTTGAAAGATGTAACGCATAAATTAAAACTAATTAATAAACATATTGAATTATTTAAGTTTTATGGGGTAGAAATTTATTCACCTTATAAAAGAAAGAGTTTTCCAAAAAACAGCCTTATAGATAGCTCTATTGGTTTGCCTAGTAATATTACTTCAGAGGAGTTTAATGAAGTTGTTTCAATTTTGACTCAAAACATAAAGTAAATTAAGCTGCATATGAATTCGGAGCGTAAACAAAGTTTAGTTAGTGTCTTAGTAATGGCTTATAATCATGAGGCGTATATAGCCCAATGTTTGAATTCAATATTAAATCAAAAAACTAACTTTCTATTTGAAATTATTCTTGGAGAAGATTTTAGCAGTGATACTACAAGAGATATTTGTTTTGACTTTGCTGAAAAATATCCAGAAAAAATAAAACTTTTTTTACGTTTGCGAAAAGATGTCATTTATATTAATGGAAGTCCCACTGGACGATTTAATTTTATTGAAAGTTTAAAATCTTGTACTGGAAAATATGTAGCACTCTGCGATGGAGATGACTATTGGACAGATCCTTTAAAACTTCAAAAGCAAGTTGGTTTTTTAGAAACAAACCCAGATTATAATATTTGTTTTCATGAAGTGGGTATTTTTAATCAAAGCGAAAATAAAATCATTAATAATACAATAACGCGCAAGGTGTTAGAGACAACAGATATTAATGAGTTGGCTAAAGGGAATTATATACATACTCCTTCAGTGGTTTTTAGAAATAATTTTGCGCTTCCAGATTGGTTTTCAAATTCTTCAATTGGTGATTGGAGCCTTTACATGATATTAGTAAAGGATAAAAAAATAAAAAAATTTGAAGATGTCATGGCTGTTTATCGAGTTCATGGTGATAGTCTTTGGTCATTAAAATCAGAAGAAACACGTATTTTAAATACAATTAATGGTTATAAATCATTTTTAAATTCTAATAACTGTACTAATTCTGAAACCAAAAAAATTTTAAAAGCAAGTATTAAGGATTTGGAAAGACATCTACCAAAAAAATCAACTTTTATAGAAAAGATCTTCAATAAAATAAAAAAACGTATTTAGTATTTAAACTATTTTGAATATAAACAATCCATTAATATCAGTTATAGTCCCAAATTATAACCATGCACCATACTTAAAGCAGCGGTTAGACAGTATTTTCAATCAAACCTATGCTAATTTTGAAGTTATTTTACTAGACGACAGTAGTACAGATAGCAGTAGAGAAATATTATCTGCCTATTCCAAAAAGCCAAATGTAAGTCATTGTATATTTAATAAAGTTAATTCTGGGAGTACATTTGCACAATGGAACAAGGGTGTTTCCTTGGCAAAAGGGGATTACATTTGGATTGCAGAATCTGACGATTTTTGTGAGTCTAATTTTTTAGAAATAGTAATACAACTCTTATTGCAAAATAAGGATGTTGCTTTGGCTTATTGTCAATCTCAAAGAGTAAATAGTGATGGTGTTGTAACTGGGAATTGGATAACACATACTTCAATGTTTCAACCTAACCCATTAGAAGAAGATTTTATAATGGATGGTAATATGTTTATTGAAAATTATTTAATTCATAAGAACGTTATTCCTAATGCAAGTGCTGTGCTTTTCAATAAAGTTTATTTGGAAAAAATAATGCCTTTGGTTTTTAAACCTTTTATGAAATATAATGCCGATTGGTTTTATTATGTGCAGTTAATATGTAATAAAAAACTAGCCTTTGTTGCAGAATCTCTTAATCATTTTAGGTATCATGAAACTAGTGTTATAGCTAGAGCCGATGGAGAGAGTGGTATGATTAGAATAAAAACCAAAGAGATTAAATTAATTGCTTTTATGTTTAGTTTTTTAAAATCATGTACCCCTAAAAATATAAATGCCATAGAAAAACAATATAGAATTGTAAAGAAAAAATTATTAGATGAAAGAGCTACTATTTATATTCAAAAAAAGCAGTATTTTAAGGCTATTACTAGTGTGTTTAGTAATTTGACATTATTAACAAAGATTAGTAAAAAAATTTTAGTAAAAATGCGTTCAAGCTTATAAAAATAGTTAAGTGAATAAAATTTCAATCATTATATGCTCACGTACTAAAACAATTACTCCTGTTTTTTTAAAAAACATAGAGAACACAGTTGGTGTTAACTATGAGCTAATTGTTATTGATAATTCTGAAAACAATTATTCAATTTTTGAAGCTTACAATTTAGGGATAAAAAAAAGTGAGGGTGAGTTATTGTGTTTTATGCATGATGATGTGCTACTTCATACCAATAATTGGGGAACAATTTTAATAGATATCTTTAATAATAACAAGAATGTAGGTTTGTTGGGAGTTGCTGGCGCAAAGGTTAAGACCAAAATGCCATCTCCTTGGTGGAATTGCCACTACAATCAACAAGTAATCAATATAATTCAGCATAATGGTTCAGGTGTTCCTAAAAACACAGAAGATGGTTTTGGTGAGAATTCAGAATCAGAAGTAGTAGTTATTGATGGTGTTTTTATGGTGCTTAAAAAAAGTATTGACATCATGTTTAATGAAAACATGAAAGGATACCATAATTACGATTTAAATATTTCTTTTGAATGCAAAAAGAAGGGTTATCAAGTTTTGGTAACTAATCAAATTTTAATCGAGCATTTTTCATCTGGAAGCTTAAATAAGGACTGGGTAGAATCATCGCACAAATTACATAACATATATAAGTCTGTTTTGCCATTACAAGTCGAGTTGAATAGTTTAAAAAAAGGAGATGAAATAAGAAATGCTGTTAGTTATATGGAGCAATGTTTAACATTTAATAAACATAAAATATGTAATGCTGTTTGGAAAAATCTTTTCCTGCTCCATCCTATCTTAAGCTACCATTTTAAATTATGGAAACGTTTAAAAGAAATGAGATCATGATAGCTATTGTTATTCCATATTATAAAATCATATATTTTGAAGATACTCTAAAGTCTCTTGCTAATCAAACCAGTAAAAAATTTCATGTGTATATTGGAGACGATGCTAGTCCCGAAGCCCCATCAAAATTATTAGATAAATACAAAGGTCAGTTTGATTTTTCATACCATCGTTTTGATGAAAATTTAGGTGGTAAATCTTTAACAAAACAATGGGAGCGATGTATTGATTTAACCAAAGATGAAATGTGGATTATGATATTGGGAGATGACGATTATTTAGAAGAAACTGTTTTTGAATCATGGTATGAAAATTATGATGCCTTTGCTTCTAAAACAAATTTGGTTCGATTTGCAACTAAAATGGTCAATGAAAAAGATGATACTATTTCAGAAGTATATCAGCACCCTGTTTGGGAAATAGCAACAGATGCTTATTTAAGAAAGTTCAATTATTCAACCAGAAGTTCATTATCTGAATATATTTTTAAAAAAGCATCCTATGTCAAGTATGGTTTTTATAATTACCCATTGGCTTGGAACAGTGACGACCATGCTTGGCTAGAATTTTCAGATGGCAAACCAATTTATACTATTAATAAAAGTTTAATTTATTTCAGACTCTCTAATTCTAATATTTCAGGAAAAGAAGATAATGTTTTAAAAAAAAGTGTTTCGCAAAATAAGTTTTATAAGTTCCTAATTAATCAAAAATTGAGGTTCTACAATAATGAAGATCGTATTAGAATTTTAAGAAGATATGAAAGCCATATTTTTAAAACTCGAAAACCTACCCTTGGAGAATGGTTATATTTGATGTTTAGACACATACAACAATTCAACTTTATAGAAATAAAAAAAGTGATAAAAAGATTTTTAAATACCATTTTAAGAAGACATGAGCATTAATGTATCTATAATAGTACCATGCTATAACCAAGCACAATATCTTGATGAGTGCTTAAATTCTGTATTCGATCAAGTATATTCTAATTGGGAGTGTATAATTGTTAATGATGGCTCAACAGATAATACTGAGGCTGTTGCTAAAAAGTGGCAAGACAAAGACAATCGAATTAAATATTTAAGTAAAAAGAATGGCGGACTTAGCGCGGCGCGAAATTCTGGAATATCAATCGCTAAAGGACAATTCATATTACCACTAGACTCTGATGATAAAATAAGCAACAATTACATTGCACAAGCGGTAAATACTTTTGAGGAAGATAGTACTTTAAAACTTGTGTATTGTAATGCAGAAAAATTTGGAGATGAATCTGGTTTGTGGAATTTACCTCCATTCTCACTTTATAATTTAAGTCAAAATAATTTGATTTTCCCATGTGCTATGTACAAAAAGAAAGATTGGGAAATAATTGGGGGCTACGATGTAAACATGATTTATGGATGGGAAGATTGGGAATTTTGGATTTCGTTATTAAAAAATGGAGGTGGTGTTAAAAAACTCGATTTGGTTGGCTTTTATTACCGAATAAAAGCTGTTTCAATGTTAAAAAATATTGATGAAGAAAAAGGAATTTTTTTGTTAAATTATTTAAGTGTTAAGCATGCTGATTTTTTTGTGAAACATTATGGTTCGTTTAAATTTTTAGCACAAGAAACAGAACGAATAAAAAACAGCTACGAAGAGAAGCTTAAAAGTGAAAAATTTGTTATCAATGCGTTTTTAAAAAAGTTTTTTGGCTTTACTATTTTTAAAAAATCTAAGTGAGCCACACCTACTAAATGAACAATACTGAAATAAAATTTTTAGCCTATTACCTTCCACAGTTTCATCCTATTCCAGAGAATGATAAATGGTGGGGAGAAGGGTTTACTGAGTGGACTAATGTAAAAAAAGCAAAGCCATTATTTAAGAATCATTATCAACCAATAATTCCAGGAGAATTAGGCTATTATGATTTACTTAAACAACCTAAAATTCAAGAAAAACAATCAGAATTAGCACTGGCAAATGGTGTTGATGGTTTTATTTATTATCAATATTGGTTTGGTGAAGGAAAAATGCTTTTAGAAAAGCCAGCAGAAAAAATGCTAGAAAATAAAAGCATTGATATTCCCTTCTGTTTTTGTTGGGCAAATGAAACTTGGAAAGGTATTTGGCATGGTTTAGACAATCCTGAAGTATTGATTGAACAAACATATAATGGCGAAAAAGATTACGAAGCATATTTTAATTATTTACTGCCATTTTTTAAAGATTCTAGGTACATAGTTTTAGATAATAAACCTATGTTTCATGTTTATAAACTAAACGACATTCCAGATTTAAATATATTTATTGAAGTATTTAATAGATTAGCAATTGAGGCAGGTTTTGATGGAATATACTTGGTGTCTACTGCAACATCTAGTCATGATTTAAAGCTAAATAATTCAAATATTGATGGTCAAGTTGGTTTAGACGTGTTTTTTAAAATGAGATATAAGAAACCATCATTTTTTCCTAATAAAAGTTTTTTTGGTAAAGTTGAATCTAAATTGAAAAGTTTACTTTGGCCATCGCGTAGTATAGGTGAACGAAAAAAACCACTTATTTTTGATTATGCTAAAGGTGTGTCAAACTTCAATGTAAAGTTTCTCAATGAAAAGTATATATCTTGTGTATTTCCAAACTGGGATAATTCGCCAAGAAGCGGTAAGAAATCATTAATATTTAAAAATGCGACACCAATTGCTTGGAAAACACATCTTGAAGCTGCTGTAAAGGAATTACAAAATAATCCAGAAAACCCTCAATTCGTAGTTATTAAATCATGGAACGAATGGGCAGAAGGAAATTATTTAGAACCCGATGAGAAATTTGGCTCACAATGGTTAAAAGTGATAAAAGAGATTAAAGAAAAATTATAAACTAATTGAAACATAACAATTTAATATCAATAGTTATTCCTTGTTACAATGATGCAAAATTCATTGAGCAGGCTATTGACTCTGCTATAAATCAAACACACACAAATAAAGAAATAATTGTAGTAGATGATGGTTCTAATGAAGGCACAAAAATTGTTTTAAAAAGTTTAGAACATAAAATAGACAAGCTAATTGCACAAAAGAATTTAGGGCAAAGTACAGCAAGAAATAATGGCATAAAACAAGCTAAGGGGAGTTTTATATTAGTGCTAGATAGTGATGATTATTTTGAGAATACGTTTTGTAGTAAGGCCTTGAGTTTATTCAATAACAACACAGATATAAAATTGGTTACCTGTTATACCAATTTAGTTTTTGAAAAAGCTTCTAATAATTATGTTTATAAGCCAAAAGGAGGTACAATAGAGAGTTTTTTAACTTCAAACAGTGCATTGGGATCAGCTATGTTTAAAAAGGAAGATTGGAATAGCTGTGGAGGTTATGATGAAACCATGCGAAATGGTTTTGAAGATTGGGAGTTTTACATTCGTTTGCTTAGTCATGGAGGAAGAGCAGAAGTCATTAAAGAACCTTTATACAACTACCGAAAAAGAGAAAACACAACGACATCAAAAGCTAACCAAGCTAAGTACGATTTATTTAAATATATTTTTACCAAGCATAAAGATTTAAATATTCGTTATTATGATAGTTTTATGACGCAATTAGTGTCTAAAATAGAAAAAGAGGAAAAGGAAAAGTTTAAAAATAGAGAGCGAATAGAGTTTAAAATTGGTAAATTAATTTTAAAGCCATTTAGATGGATAAAAGCAATTTTCAAATGAGTCTTACCCCAAAAGTTTCCATAATAATGGCTACTTATAATAGGGCGCAATACATTGTGGAATCTATAAAATCTATTCAGGATCAAACCCTAGAAGATTGGGAATGCCTTATTGTTGATGATGGAGGAACAGATAATACTGAAGATGTATTAAAACCACTTTTAAATAAAGATAAAAGATTCAAGTATTTAAAAAGAACGTCAAAGTATCAAAAAGGATTACCAGGAAGTAGAAACTATGGTTTAGACGAGGCAAAAGGAGACTATATTATATTTTTTGATGACGACGATATTGCACATCCACAAAATTTAGAAATCTGTGTGCATGAATTATCAACTAAGAATATTTCTTTTTGTAGATATATAAGAAAAACATTTGTTGGAGATTTTTATTATAATTTTGATTACTCAAAAGAGTATACATCCTTTTATATTGATAAGCGAGATATAAATAAGATACTAAAAAACGAACTTCAATTTAATTCGTGCGCAGTCATGTGGACTAAGGAATGTTATAGTAATCATAGATATACAGAGCATTTAAAATACGCTGAAGAGTGGGAAGTGTATGCACGTATTTTAACTTCTGTAAATAAAGGTATTTCTATAAATAAAGATCTTTATTACGGAAGAAAACATGAGGTTTCTGTAACAGGAGATTTTGGGAATAGAAAAGAAAGTAGTTTAGCGTCTTATGCTGATGCAATAGATTTAGTGATTCAAAACTTAAAGCAAAAAGACTTAATAACAGATGAAATATTGCGCTATTTTATTCAAATCTCTTTAGATTATAAAAAGTATAATTTATACGAAAGAATCATTGCTACACTTGATTTAACAGTATTAGAAAAACTTAAATGGAAGGTGTTTTATACCCAATTACCATTACGCTTATTTTTTTATAGGATTTATAAACATAAACTAAAGAAGGCCTAGAATTAATGAATTTTTTAGTAATAGCACAAGATTTAAGAGTTTCGGGCACTAGTGAAGGAGTGGTGTCTCGTTCTTTTTTAGCTAAGCTAAGAATGGCTTATCCAAGTGCCATTATTGATGTACTATATTTAAAAATTCATACTGGTGAAGACGAATTAAATTTACTTCCAGTAGATTCAATTAACTCTCATGTAATTAATTTAAAAGCACCTTTTTTTATAAAATGGTTGAACAGAATTTCAACTAGATTGTTTAATGTGTCGAGTTATGATAATTATATCCATAAATTATTTTCTAAGCCTATAACAAAAGTTGATTGTAAAGAGTATAATCATGTTTTTGTAAGAAGTTCAGGTGTTAATCATGAAACTATTTTAGCTTTAAAGGGTTTGCCAATTCTAGAGAAGGCAATCTTAAATTTTCACGACCCTTACCCTTTTTTTTGGTACCCTGGTTCGAATAGAAAATTAACTCGAGTGGAAATTTCAAGACTTAAAAAAATAAAGTCAATTGTGCAATTGTCTAAGTCATGCATTAGTCCTTCAAAATTATTATCCAATGATTTAGATTTATTATATGAGTCCAAAAACAAATTCCATGTTTTGCCGCATCAATATGATACTTCTGTTTTTAATTTAAAAGAAAAAAAAGAAAAACATAAAAGCAATAAGAGATTAAGTATTTCCTATCACGGTTCTGTGCAATTTGGTAGAAATCTTGATGTTTTGTTAGATTCCTATAATGAATTAGTTAATGAAGTAACTGAAATTAAGGCTCATACTGATGTTAGTATTAGATTAAAAACAAATGAGTTTGAAAGATTTAAAAAGAAGTATTTAAATCACGAAAACATTCATATTCTAGAAAAAGCCGATTTTTTAACATCCTCTTACGAGCAAATGTTTGAATCGGATATTATACTAATTTTAGAAAACGGACCTGAAATATCAAATATTTTGGTTGGAAAAGCTCCATTTGTGGATGCTTTAAAAAAACCAGTTTTAATTTTGGCACCAGAAGTAAGCGAGTTAAGGAGTATTGTAAAGGATGAAAAATATATCGCTACATATTCCAATAAAACTGAGATTAAGGAAAAACTTAAAAATTTGATATTGGATAGGTTAAATTCTAATGAAGAAGTATCAGTTTTTGGAAATTACTTTAGTGACGATAATTTTAAAAACCAACTTGAACGAATTCTAGAAAATTAGATGTTTTGATTTTTTCAATTTTAATTACTACATATAATCGCCTTAACGAGCTGAAGCATACATTACATGCTTTAGAGGAATTTTATTTAAGAGATGATATTGAATTTTTAATTTGTGTTGATGGTTCTACCGATGGAACTTATACTTTTTTAAAAGAACATTATCCTAAAATTTCGTTGATTAATCATGAAACATCCAAGGGACTTATTGCCAGTAGAAACGAATTGTTAAGTTTAACAAAAGCTCAATATGCAATATCATTAGATGATGATGCAAATTTCCTCTCAGATAATGTTTTAGAGAATATAGAAACAGTTTTCAAAAAATATCCAAAATGTGGACTGCAAGCATTTAGTATTTACTGGGATTTAGAAAAACCCATTAATACTCTTAAGTATGAGGAAATAGAGCGAGTTAAAGGGTTTGTAGGTTGTGGTCATGTATGGAATATGAAAGCTTGGAATTCTATACCAAATTACCCAGCTTGGTTTATTTTTTATGGAGAAGAAGATTATGCAGCATTTCAATTATTTAAAAAAGATTGGCATATATATTATAATCCAGAAGTTTTAGTACATCATCGTGTAAATATTAAGCAGCGGTCAAAACAAAAAGATTATGCAACCAGACTTCGTAGGTCGTTAAGATCAGGCTGGTATTTGTATTTTTTATTCTATCCAATAAAATTAATACCAAGAAGAATTTTATATACTTTATGGGTTCAATTAAAAACCAGAGTATTTAAAGGAGATATTAGAGCAACTTCAGCAATAATTAAAGCCCTTTTCGATGTGTTTTTGCATATACCCAAGTTAATAAAAAATAGTAATCGATTATCTTCTAAAGAGTTTCAGGAATTCAGTAAATTGCCAAGTGTAAAAATTTACTGGAAACCAAACAACTCCAATTATTAACAAATGAGTTTTATAATTGCTGAAATAGCACAAGCGCACGATGGTAGTTTAGGAACTGCACATGCATATATAGATGCATTGGCTAAAACAGGCATACATGCTATTAAATTCCAAACGCATATAGCTGATGCAGAAAGTAGTATTTATGAGCCTTTTAGAGTAAAATTTTCAAAGCAAGATGCTACACGTTTTGATTATTGGAAGCGTATGGAATTTACACTCGAACAATGGAAAGAGTTAAAACAGCATTGTGATGAAGTAGGTTTAGAATTTATGAGTTCACCTTTTAGTAATGCTGCTGTAGATTTACTTGAAGAAGTTGGAGTAAGTCGTTACAAAATAGGCTCTGGAGAAGTGACAAATTTTCTATTGTTAGAAAAGATAGCTCAAACAAAAAAACCTGTTATTCTTTCTTCAGGAATGAGCTCTTATAAAGAGTTAGATGAAGCTGTGGAATTTTTGAAGTCTAAGAATGTGAGGTATTCCATTTTACAATGCACTACCTCTTATCCTACAAAACCTGAGCAATATGGCCTTAATGTTATTAAAGAACTTAAGGAGCGTTATCAAGTTCCTGTGGGTTTTTCAGATCATTCAGCTAAAATAGAAACTTGTATCGCTGCTGCAGCTTTAGGGGCTGAAATATTTGAATTTCATGCGGTATTTAATAGAGAGCAATTTGGTCCAGATACAATAGCATCCTTAACTATCGACGAAATTAAGTTGGTTTCTAAATCTATAAAAAGCGTAGAAAAAGCGTTACAGCATCCCGTTTCAAAAAATAATAACGACTCTTTTAAAGGTTTAAAAAGCATTTTCGAAAAAACCTTAGCTGTTAATAAAAAATTAGATAAAGGACATGTATTAAGCTTTTCAGATTTAGAGGCAAAAAAGCCAGCACATAAGGGTATAGCTGCTAAATTTTTTAATGATGTAATAGGAAAATCTATTAATAAGGATATGCAACAATGGCAATTTTTAACCGAAGAGGATATCAATGAGTAAAAGAAAAATATGTGCGGTAATTACCGCAAGACCATCATATAGTAGGATTAAAACAGCTTTAAAAGCCATTCAAGCACATCCTAAATTGGAGTTGCAGCTTGTAGTTGCAGCCTCTGCCTTATTAGGGCGTTATGGTAATGCAATTAATTATATAGAAGAAGATGGTTTTAAGATTGACGAAAAAGTATTTATTGTATTAGAAGGAGAAAATAAAACATCAATGGCTAAAACCACTGGGTTAGGCGTCATGGAGCTGGCTAATACATTTTATAATTTAAAACCAGACGCAGTAATAACTATTGCTGATCGTTTTGAAACTATAGCAACATCAATTGCGGCATCCTATCAAAACATACCTTTAGTTCATATACAAGGAGGAGAAGTTACTGGGAATATTGATGAAAAAGTACGTCATGCAAACACCAAATTAGCCGATATACATTTTGTTGCTTCTGAGGATGCAAAAGCACGTGTATTAAAAATGGGAGAGGATGAAAATTTTGTGTTTAATACAGGGTGTCCTTCTATTGATATAGCCTATGAGGTTAGTAAAAATAGCAAGTTAAATTTCAATCCAATTGAAAAATATGGTGGTGTTGGTAATAAAATTGATTGGGAAAAGGAATACTTAGTAGTAATGCAACATCCAGTAACTACCGAGTATAAAGAAAGTAGAGAAAATGTTTACAAAACTCTAAAAGCGGTACATGAATTAGGAATACCAACATTTTGGTTTTGGCCAAATGTGGATTCTGGAGCCGATGGAACATCAAAAGGAATAAGATCTTATAGGGAAGAACATCAACCTAATAACATTCATTTTTTTAAAAATATGAAGCCTGAAGATTTTTTACGCTTGTTATGCAATAGTAAATGCTTAGTTGGAAACTCAAGTGTTGGAATTAGAGAATGCGCTTTTTTAGGTGTGCCAGTTGTAAATATTGGTACGAGGCAACATGGTAGACAACGTGGCAATAATGTTTTAGATGTTGCTTATGACGAGATAGCTATTAAAAAGGGTATTTTAAATAGGTTAGAAACACAAAATGAGGTTACTCAAAACAACATTTATGGAAATGGTAAGTCTGGAGAAAAAATGGCAGACATTTTGGCTAATATTGAATTAAGGTATCATAAAACCATTATGTATTAATGAATGTTTTAGGCATCATACCAGCAAGAGGTGGCTCTAAGGGAGTAAAAAATAAAAACATAAGGCTTGTTGATGGGGAACCTTTAGTAACCTATGCTATTAATACAGCAAAAGAAAGTAAACTACTAACAGATTTTATAGTAACCTCTGATGATGAAGCCATATTAAATATTGCAAAATCTAATGAATCGGCATATTATAAAAGAGATTTAAAAAACGCTCAAGATGATTCGCCAATTGAGTTGGTAATATTTGAAGTATTACAATTTTTAAAAGAAAAACAATATGATTTAATTGTGCTATTACAGCCAACAGCTCCAATAAGAACAGGAGAAGATGTTGATAATGTTATTTCAATGTTTCTAAAAGATGAAACGTTAAATAATGTGGTATCTGTTGTTGAATTAGAAGATATTCACCCAGCAAGAATGTATGAAGTTGATGATTCGTTTAACTTAAAGCCATTAAATTCAGATAAAGAAAAGGAGCAAAGACAAAAATTGAGTCCTGTTTACTTGAGAAATGGCTGCATTTATGCAACGACTACCAAAGCTTTTTTAGAAGAGAAGACCTTAATTTTAAGTAATAAAAAAGCATATGTAATGCCTCACTCAACTTGGGTTAATATTGATACTGAAAGAGATTTGATGGTTGCAGAAACTTTAGTTAAACTTTGGAAGACTAAAAAAATATAGTTGTTAAGGTGAATAAATTAAAAATACATGTCTCAGGTATAGATGAAATAACAAAAAAGGCTTCTGCTATATTAACAAAGAGGTTTGATGTCGAGTATGTTTTTTTAGATTCTCAAGATGATATTCATACAGCCTTAAACAACTGTGATGTATTTTGGTTTAGATTAAACCACAAACTAACAAGAGATGTTCTAAAAGATGTTAATTGTAAGTACATTCTTTGCGCAGTAACTGGCTTGGACCATATTGATATTGAGGCTTGCAATGACTTTGGAATTACTATCGTCAGCCTAAAAAATGAATCAGAATTTTTAAAAGAAGTTAGAGCAACTGCTGAACACACTTTTGGTCTTATGTTAGCATTAATTAGAAGAACAAAATTTTCTTTTAATCATGTTGAATCTGGATTATGGAATAGAAATTTATTTCAAGGCACAGAATTATATAAGAAAAAGATAGGTATACTAGGATTAGGTAGATTAGGAGAGATTGTTGCAAAATATGCAGATGCTTTTGGAATGGAAGTTTATTACTATGATATTGAGCCAAAACAAACAAATACTAATTTTATTTGCTGTGATTCTGCTGAGGAACTTTGCTCAAAAGTAGATATATTATCAATCCATTTGCCATATGATAGTAGCACACATTTTTTGATAAATAAAAAGCTGCTTGATAATGCTAGCAAGCCAATTTATTTAATAAATACTTCAAGAGGAGGCTTAGTTAATGAAAAGGACCTATTGGAAAAATTAACTGCAAATAAAATTGCTGGTTACGCTACCGATGTGCTATTTGGTGAACCAGATATAGCTAATAATGCGTTGGTTAACTACGCATCTAAAAATGAAAATGTAATTATTACACCACATATAGGTGGCTATACTTTTGAGTCTATTGAAAAAACCGAGTATTTTATTGCAAAAAAATTAGTTGATTTAATAAATGAGTAAACTAGGGTTAGTTATAACAGATGGAGTAGGCTTTAGAAATTATATTTTGAGTGACTTTTTAAAAGAAGCCCAAAATCAATTTGAAGAAATAATTATTTTTTCAGGCTTGCCTAAATCGTATTTTGATAATATTAATACAGATAAATGTGTTATGGAAAACCTTGAAGATTACCGCGAATCTTCCAAAACTTGGATGTATAGGAAATTAAAAGAAGTAGCACATCTTCAAAACCATAAAAAAGGCAATTTTGGTATTCTTACTAATTTGAAAAAAAACTATCCTACTTCAAAAAGTAAAAGAGCCTTTTTAATAAAACTGATTTTTGCATGGACTAACTTTTTTAACTCTGAAAAGTGGATAAACAGGTACTATAAATCTCAACAAAAAAGCTTTAAAAATAATGCAACAACGCTTCGTTACATTTCATTGTTAAAAAAGCATAAACCAGATTTTATATATTTTACACATCAACGTCCACCATACATTGCGCCTTTAATTTATGCTTCTAACGTAGTCAAAATAAAAACGGCAACTTTCATATTTAGTTGGGATAACATCCCTTCAAAAGGGAGAATGAGTGGTGATTTTGATTACTATTTTGTGTGGAGTCATTTAATGAAAGAAGAGCTGTTAAGTTTTTATGTAAAAATTAAGCCTGAACAAGTTAAAGTGGTTGGTACACCTCAATTTGAACCCTATGTTTTAGATAAGTATAAGATTGAGATAAATGATTTTATGAGCAAATTTGATTTGGATGCAGCCAAAAAAACAATTTGTTATAGTTGCGGAGATGTTTCTACAAGTAAAAATGATGCGTTATATATACAAACTATCGCAGAAGCTATATCTAAAAATGAAATTATTGAGCCTGTTAATTTGCTAGTTAGAACTTCACCTGCTGAAGATGCCACTCGTTTTTTGAGTTTAAAAGATGAGTATTCTTTTATTAAATGGAATTATCCAAAATGGATATTATCTAGAGAAAACCATCAGGAAACATGGTCGCAACGTATTCCTACAACAGAAGACATAGTCGATTTAAAAGGCTTATTAGCTTTTACTGATGTTGCTATTAATATGTGTTCTACAATGAGTTTAGATGCTATGTTTTTTGATAAACCTGTTATAAACCCAGTATTTGGAAACGAAAAAAACGGTTTGTATAATGATCAAAAATATTTAAAATACCAACATTATGCACGTGTTGTTGAGAGCAATGCGGTAGCAGTTGTGAAAACAGCAGAGGAGTTAATTAATGAAATTAATTTGTCATTAAAAAATCCAGAAGCAAGATTAGAAGCGCAAAAAGAATTGCGTAAATTACAAATTAGCTATCCATTACAGGATACAGGAAAACGAATTGCTACTAAAATAAACGAATGCATAAAGGAAACCATATAGCTGTTGTTTGTAACTATCAATTAAAAAATAACAGAATTGGTAGTATGGATAGGTTTTTTATAGCCTTTAATAAAGTATGCATAGATAAAGGGTATATAGTAGATTGGTTTTTTCCTAAATCAAAAGCAATTGAGCTGTATAGTGGTATCAATTTTTACAGCGATAGTGACTCAAATATTGAGACTCTTTTTTTGAATCATATTAACACAGCTAAGCCTAATTATAAGTACGTATTTACTCATTTTATAGAATTGTTTACACCATTTTACAAAATGGTAAAAAACCAAATGGATTGTAAAATATTTGCTGTTGATCATATGTCTAGACCAGTTGATGGCTTTTCATTAAAAAAGAAAATAAAACGAAAACTCAAGTATGTTATCTACAAAGAGTACATTGACAAAGTTATTGCTGTAAGCCAGTATATTAAAACAGAAAATGTTAGTGATTACGGTTCTAGTTTAAAAAGAAAAACAGAGGTAATTTACAATGGCATAGATGCAAAACTTTATCATAACTCTAGCAAATCTAAATCAAAAGAGTCATCAAAATTTAAATTTATTGTGGTATCGCACTTGGTTTATGAAAAAGGAATTCAGGACTTGATACTTGCAATGAGTAAAGTAGAAGAAAAAACACAAAAGAATATTACTATTGATATCTATGGCGAAGGCATTTATAAGTCTGAATTGATAGATTTAGTAACTGCTTTAAAATTAGAAGATGTTTTCAGTTTTAAGGGTAGTGTGGATAATTTATATGAATTGTATGATAAATATGATTTTATGATTCAACCTACATATATGGAAGCTTTTAGTTTATCTATTTTAGAAAGTTTATTTAGTAATGTGCCTGTTATTACAACCACTGTGGGTGGAAATGTAGAAATTATTGAAAATGGTATTAATGGATTTTTATTTGAGCCTAAAAATATTGAAGAGCTTAAAGAGATTCTTATTGGTGTTTGTAACAATAAGTTAGCATTGAAAGAGTCTAACACCTATGAAGAAACTAGAAGCAAATATACCTTAGATAAAATGGTAAATAATTATTTAAAACTTTTACAATAATGCACGTAGGTTTTTTAACACCTGAATATCCACACCCAAGTTTATCTCCATCAGGAGGTTTAGGTACAAGTATAAAAAACTTAGCTGTTAGGTTAGCTGCTTCAGGAGTTAAAGTAACCGTTTTTGTTGTATTTCAAAATCAAGATGAAACATTTGAAGACCATTCTGTAAAAATTAAAAGTATTAAACTTAAAAAGCATAGGTTTTTTGGGTGGTATAAAGAGCGCAAACGTATTCAGCACATTATTCAAAAAGAAATTAATAAGGAATCAATAGATGTTCTTGAAGCACCAGATTGGACAGGGATTTCAGCATTTATGAAGTTTTCCGTACCATTAGTTATAAGATTAAATGGAAGTGATGGGTATTTCTGTAAATTGGATAAGAGAAAACAAAAGTTTAAAAATTTTGTATTCGAAAAAACAGCATTGAAAAATGCAGATAAAATTGTTTCTGTGAGTACATTTACAGGAACGATGACAAAGAAAATTTTCGGATTAAAAAATAGCATTCAAACCATTCATAATAGTATTGATGTTGACCAATTTTCACCCAATAATTCAAAAATTAATAATGGACAAATACTGTATTTTGGAACTATTATTAGAAAAAAAGGCGTTTTAGAACTTGCTAAGGCATTTAATTTGGTTATAGAAAAAAACAGCAATGCCAATTTGTTGTTAGTAGGTAAAGACGCTATTGATGTATTTACAAAAACAACAACCATTCAATTGTTCTATGATTTATTATCACCTGAGGCTAGAGCCTCAGTAACGCATTTACAAGAAGTGCCTTATAATGAAATTAAAAACTATATCCACGAAGCTAATGTAGTGGTTTTACCAAGTTTTGCTGAAGCCTTTCCAATGACTTGGCTAGAAACTTTAGCATTGGAAAAACCATTGGTTTCTTCTAATATAGGTTGGGCAAACGAATTAATGGTAAATAATTTAACTGGATTTACAGTAGACCCAAGAAATCATGAAGAGTTTGCTTTAAAAATTATTGAGTTATTAGAGAGCCCAAAGCTATGTGAGGCATATGGTAAAGCAGGTAGATTGAGAGTTATTGAAAATTTTTCTGCTCAAAAAATAACAAATCAAAATATTGAATTTTATAAATCGGTAATTAATTAATGATTGTAATATTACATAAAGATGATAAGGTTATTAATATTCTTAATCACAGTTCAAAAGAGGAGATACAAACTGTAAATAAGAATTTAGTTAACGTTTTTTTTGACCTTGTAGAGCGGTTTAGAGACACGCTCATAGTTTGGTGTGATGATGATTTAAAAGAATTTATGAACCTAACTGAATTCAATGCTATATTTCATCATAAGTTAATAATGGCTTCCTTTAATACAAGAGAATTTTATTATATAGACAAACGAATTGGTTATGTAGAATCATCTCCTTTTATAAACGTTAATAAAAAAGTTACTTACCCAACATGGTTAATGAGCAGTTGTATTGGTGGAGTAAATTCTGATGTTTTGTCTTGTTACAATCAAAGAGATTATAAAAATGAAACATTTAATTATGTTTTAAATTCAATAGCCAAAAGAGGGATTGCAAATGGTTTGTTTTGTTATTCTGCCCCAAAGCTCTTAACTAACAACAGTATAGCTTCAAAAGTTTTTAAACTATCAAGATTTGTGCTTTTTAAGTTTATTAAAGAACACTACAAAGGAAGATGGGCTTTCTTGACCTTATTTAATTGCTTGGTCTACGAAAAACGAGCAGTAGTACTACCATTTTTAAGGTCTATTTTTACTTCAAGAAAATTTGACAAACCCAATTTTGAAGATTTAAAAATAGTTGCAAATAAAAATGTTAGTACCAGCAAAAGTAGTATCGATGTGATAATACCAACAATAGGTAGAAAAGACTATTTATACGATGTTTTAAAAGATTTAGGAAATCAAACGTTGTTGCCAAAAAATGTCATAATCATTGAGCAAAACCCAGACATGGGAAGTAAATCAGATTTGGACTATTTGCAAAATCAATCATGGCCTTTCCACATAAAACATACGTTTATTAATAAAACTGGAGCTTGTAATGCTAGAAATATGGCATTAAAGCAAATAGAATCAGATTGGGTTTTTATGGCTGATGATGATATAAGATTTAAAAAAGACATTTTGGAAACAGCCTTAAATGAGATGTTCAATTATAAGTTAAATGCTGCTACTTTAAGTTGTTTAAGAAAAGGGGATGAAAATATTGTGCGGCCTATGTTGCAATGGAATACGTTTGGTTCTGGATGTAGTATTGTTTCTAAAAATATTGCTCAACAAATAGCTTTTGATATTGCTTTTGAACATGGTTTTGGTGAAGATGGAGATTATGGAATGCAAATTAGAAATTTAGGAGAAGATATTGGGTACATCAGTAAATGTAACTTAGAGCATTTAAAAGCGCCAATAGGAGGTTTTAGGACAAAAATCACTCAGTCATGGCAGGATGATAAAATTCAACCTAAACCTTCGCCAACCATTACGTTGTTTAATTTAAAAAATCAAACAAAAGAGCAAATATTAGGCTATAAAACACTTTTGTTTATCAAGTTTTTCAGTAATCAAAAAAACAAGAATATTTTCTCGTACTTTATAAATATGAGAAAAAGATGGAAAAGAAGTGTGTATTGGGCTAATAAACTTAAAAACGCTACTAGTTAATGAACTTTTCTTTAGTGATATGTACTTATATGCGACCGCAACCTTTGTTGAGGTTGTTAAACTCTGTCCAAACGCAAACGGTATATCCAAGTGAAGTTTTAATTATCGATGGTTCAACCAATGATGAAACAAAGAAAATTTTAGATGTAAACCCTTTCAAAAGTCTTAAATATTTCAAAGTAGAAGACATCCAAAGAGGATTAACAAAACAGCGAAACTTTGGAATACAAAAAGTGTCTAATGAATCTGAAATCATCTGTTTTTTAGATGATGATACGGTTTTAGAAAATGATTATTTTGAGCAATTACTTAGCACTTATACATCATTTCCCAATGCGTTGGGAGTAGGAGGTTATATAACAAACGAAGTAGTTTGGACAAAGTCAAAAACACTAACTTCGAAAAAGAAATTCTTTTACGATGGTTTTGAACGTAGCGAACCTTTACGTTTTAGAGTAAGACTTTTTTTTGGCTTACAACCTAACACAAAACCATGTGTCTTGCCAAAATTTTCTCATGGTAGAAGCGTTAGTTTTTTACCACCTTCTGGTAAAATTTATAAAGTGGAACAATTTATGGGAGGCGTATCGTCTTTCAAAAAAGAAGTTTTCGATACAATGATTTTTTCAACCTATTTTGAAGGATATGGCTTGTATGAAGATGCTGATTTTACTTTAAGGCTTTCAAATTTAGGTGAATTATATGTCAACACCTCTGCACGATTAAGACATTATCATGATGCTTCAGGAAGACCAAATAAATTCAAATACGGAAAAATGGTGGCTAGAAATGGTTGGTATGTTTGGCGTGTTAAACACCCTAATCCTAGCTTAAAAAATAGATTGAAATGGAATTTTACATTTATACTGCTTATGAAGCTAAGGTTTATAAATGTATTTACTTCAAAAAATAAAATAGAAGCTTTAACTGAAGGCTTTGGTCGATTTTTTGGATGGTTATCGTTAATTTTTTATAAGCCTAAAATTGAAAGATGAATTTTGTAATCATTTCTCACGCTTTGCATAAAACTCATAATGGGAGTTTATATGCCTATGCGCCATATGTGCAGGAAATGAACTTATGGTTAAAGTATGTTGATAGTGTTGAGATTGTTGCGCCTTTAGCAAAAAATAAAGAGGTAACTCCTATTGATATAGCTTATCAACATGATAATATTAATATAAATACGATTCCTCAAATTAAGTTCACCTCTATTAAAACATCAATTGTATCTCTATTCAAGCTACCAACAATTTTATTTGCCATTTTTAAAGCCTGTAAAAAAGCAGACCACATACATTTGCGTTGTCCAGGAAATATTGGCTTATTAGGGTGTTTGGTTCAAATATGTTTTCCAAAAAAACTAAAAACAGCTAAGTATGCAGGTAACTGGGATCCAAATTCCAAACAACCAAAATCGTATAGATTTCAAAAATGGCTTTTAAAAAATGAATTTCTAACTAAAAACATGAAAGTCTTAGTTTATGGTAATTGGAAAGATTCTTCGAAAAATATAGTTCCCTTTTTTACAGCTTCGTATAATGAAAATGAAAAAGCGGATGTTTCTACAAAAACCTTAGATGGAAGAATTAATATTTTATTTGTTGGAACTTTGAGTCATGGAAAGCAACCGTTGCTGACAGTAAAAGGGGTTAATGAGTTAATTAAGTTAGGTTATAATGTGCATTTAGATATTTATGGTGAAGGACAGCAACGCAGCATAATTGAGGAATATATTTCTAAAAACAATCTATCAAAACATGTTACTTTACACGGTAACAAAGACAAGTCGACTCTTAAAAATGCGTATCGAAAAGCTCACTTTTTAGTATTTATGTCAAAATCTGAAGGTTGGCCAAAAGCCATAGCTGAAGCCATGTTTTGGAAATGTTTACCTATTAGTACTGAGGTTTCCTGTGTACCTCAAATGTTAGGTTTTGGAGAACGAGGTAGTATTATTAAACCGAATCAAGAAAGCATAATAAATGAGTTTAAAGTCTATTTTAATGATAAAGAGCTATATCAAGATAAAGTGGAGAAAGCGTATCTTTGGTCTAGAGTTTATACTTTAGATAAATTTGAAGCCGAAATCCCCAAACTTTTAAGCAACCCATGAGAGTACTGCAATTAATAGATTCTTTAGACGCTGGAGGCGCTGAGCGAGTAGCTGTTAATATTGCCAATGCATTATCTTTAAATGAAGGTTCTAATTCATGCTTATGTGCCACTAGAAAAGAAGGCTTGCTGAAAAGTAGTTTAGATAAAAATGTTGCCTATCTGTTTCTGAGCAAAAAATCAACTTTTGATATTTCAGCTATAAAAAGGCTAAATAAGTTTGTGAAAAATAAAAAGATCGATATTATTCATGCACATTCAACATCATTTTTTTTAGCAACTTTAGTTAGATTTTTGCATCCAAAGGTTAAAATTGTTTGGCATGATCATTATGGTAATAGTGAGTTTTTAGAAAAACGAAAATCTAAAACACTTCAATTTTGCTCTAAATACTTTTCATATAGTATTTGTGTCAATAATACTTTAAAAGATTGGTCAATAACACACTTAAAATCTGCTAATGTTGCTTATTTGCCAAATTTTGCGGTTAAAGATGATTATAAACCGTTAACCTTTTTAAAAGGAGTAGATGGAAAACGCTTTTTGCATTTAGCAAATTTGAGACCTCAAAAAGATCATATTACATTGTTAAAAGCATTTAAGGAAGTAGTTAATGAGTGTCCTGAATGTACATTGCATTGTGTTGGGAAGAATTTTGATGATGACTATTCCAAATTAATTATCAAAAATATTAATGAGCTTGGATTGACTGATAAAGTTTTTCTTTATGGAAGTAAAAAAGATATATCAAATATTTTAAATCAAAGTGATATTTGTGTATTATCTTCAAAATCTGAAGGGTTGCCTATAGCTTTATTAGAATATGGTCTTGCTGGAAAACCTGTAGTAACTACAAATGTTGGAAATTGCAATCAAGTGATAGAAAACGGAGTTAATGGTGTAATTGTAGATAAAGAAGTTCCTGAATTATTAGCAGTGGGCTTATTACATGTTTTAAAGAATGAAGATAAAGCAAGGATTTATGGGCAACAGTTACAAGAAAAGGTAAAAAAACTTTATTCCCAAGAAACATATTTAACTAAATTAAAGGCGATTTATAATACGGTTATAGATGCAGAGTTTAAGTAAAAAAAATAGTGAACTGATTTTTATCCTTTTGCATATAGCATTAGGTTTAGTCATTTATTATATACCATTTAGCTCAAAACTGGTTAGTCTTTTAGTTGTGTTCTTATCTATTTTTCTTGTTTTACTATCAAAAAATAAAGTACTGGCTGTACTAATTGCTTGTGCCTATGTAGCGACAAGTGATGTGTTTTTTAGAATGACTGGTGGCTTATTTTTTTACGAATTGCATAAATATTTGTTGATTGTTTTAGTTTTTATTGGATTCATTTTTGATCAAGTAAGAGTCAAAGGGCAAGTATATTTAATGTATGTCGCTTTATTATTACTCACTATTGTTTTTACGGCCTATGACTATACCGATGAGGTTAGAAAAATGATAGCATTTAATTTAGCTGGTCCAGTCTCTTTGGGTTTTGTGGCATTTTATTTTTACAAGAAGAAAATAACAATGCAGCAATTAAGTAAAGTGCTGTTTTTTGCACTATTACCAATAATTTCATTAGTAGTGTATTTGTTTTTATATACACCTAGTATTAAGGATTCTGTTACAGGTACAGCATCAAACTTTGCGACATCGGGAGGGTTTGGACCAAATCAAGTGGCTACTATTTTAGGAGTAGGTATGTTTATTTTATTTTCAAGATTGTTGTTTAACAAGTTTAGAGGCATTCAATCTATTTTAGAGCTATTACTTTTTGGATATATTAGTTTTAGAGGCTTAGTAACATTTTCTAGAGGTGGAATAATCACAGCTATTGTTGCAATAATATTTCTAATAGCTTTAACGTATTTAAGAGGACATAGAAAGTTCCGAAGTAAAGTATTGATGGTTATATTTTGGTCTATTATTTTAGGAGTATCAGTTTGGTTCTATGCATCTAATAGAACGTCTGGGCTAATTGAAAATAGGTATGCTAACCAAAATGCTGTTGGAGTTGAAAAGCAAGATGTTTCAACTGGTAGAAAAGATTTGTTTTTAACAGAGGTTGAAGCATTTGTTGAGAGCCCAATTATTGGTATTGGTGTTGGGAAAAATAAAGGATATCGTTTTGACAAAACAGGAAAGGTTGCTGCTTCGCATAACGAAATAAGTCGTTTGTTAGCAGAACACGGTTCTCTTGGGATTATAGCGCTAAGTATATTATTATTGGTGCCACTTTTGCTTAGAATTGAAAATAACAGAAATATCTACTTCTACTCATTTTTCATTATGTGGTTACTAACAATAAATCATTCAGCTATGAGAATTGCTTTCCCATCGTTTATTTATGGTTTATGTTTGTTAGATGTTACTTTTCCAAAGAAAACCAGTTTAAAAAAGCAAGTAGCTTAAAATTTATTTATGATACTTTATCTTGGAAATAACTTAAAGTCAAAAAATACTAACTTGACAACTTTAGCACAATTAAGTAGCCTGCTAAAAAGTGAAGGATATTCTATAAAGACTGCCTCTTCATTACGCAATCAGTTTCTAAGATTATTATCTATGCTCTGGGCTATTATCAAGTATAGCAGTAGAATTAATTATGTATTGATAGACACATATAGCACTAAAAACTTCTACTATGCGCTAGCAACAAGTCAGTTATGTAGGTTTTTAAAACTAAAATACATTCCTATTCTTCATGGTGGTGATTTGCCATCTAGATTAGATAAATCTGCAAAGTTTAGTACATTGATTTTTTCTAATTCGTACAAAAATGTAGCGGTTTCAAATTATTTAAAATATGAGTTTGATACAAGAGGGTTTGAGTCTATTTTTATTCCAAATGTTTTAGAATTAGAAAAGTATAACTTCTTTAAAAGGGGATTTTCCAATCCAAAGCTGTTATATGTACGAGCGTTTGCTAATATTTATAACCCAGAAATGGCTGTTAAAGTGCTAAATGAAATTAAAAAGGAATATCCTGAAGCCATGTTATGTATGGTTGGACCAGAAAAAGACAGCTCTTTTAAAAATTGTAAAGCTTTAGCAAAAAAGCTTGAATTGGAAAATAGTATTGAATTTACAGGAATGTTATCTAAAAATGAATGGCATAAAAAATCAGAACAGTATAATATTTTTATTAATACAACAAATATCGATAACGCACCTGTGAGTGTTATGGAGGCTATGGCTTTAGGATTACCTATCGTATCAACTAATGTTGGAGGTATGCCGTTTTTAATTGAAAACAATAAAACAGGAATTCTTGTAAAGAAAAACGATATAAACGCTATGGTAAACGCCATATCTTCTATTTGTAAGAATGAAAGAATTACTAATCAATTAGTAATTAATGCTAGGAAGCTGGTAGAAAGTCATGACTGGAACAAAGTTAAATTTCTGTGGTGCAATATATTACATAGTAAGTAGCACAAAGTTGTTTTACTTAGTATCTTTAACACATTAAATAATACAATGTCAAACAAGAAAGGAATCCATTTTGAAATTTCTGAACGCAAAATACTTTTGCGTGTTTTTGATATACTAAGTGCGTTATTGGCACTTGAATTAGTAGGTTACTATTTTCAGTTTGATTATTTTTTAGTTACTAAAGAACAATGGATTTGGTCACTCGTTTTAGCGTTTTATTTAACTGCTTTTGGGACTGTTTTTGAGTTATACGATTTAAAGCAATCCAGTAAACTTGATACAACATTCAAAAACATTGTAATTACAGTGTCTGTTACTGTACTTTTCTACTTATTCACACCTATTGTAACGCCAGTTTTACCAAATCACAGGTTAGAAATTGTATATTTCTTTTTATCTATAATAGCTGCCATTTTTGCTTGGAGATATGCCTATGTTACATTTATTGCATCCCCAAGATTTTATAAAAAAGTAATTGTATTAGGGGAGGTTTCAAATATTGAAAACCTTGTAAATGCCTTTAGTACTTCAGATCCTAATTATAAGATTGTTGGATATATAAATAGTAATGTGTCAAGCAATGAAAATGTAAAATTTAAAGGTCTAAAAGAGTTTAGTGCAGGTAACCTACAAAAAACTATTAGAGAAGAAGGTATATCTGAAATTGTGATTGCTATAAATGATTCCGAAACAATTACACCATACCTATATAATGAATTAACACATCTTATTGAAAAAGGATTCACTATTAGAGAATATACGCAAGTCTTTGAAGAAATAACAAAGCGTGTGCCTGTGCAATTTGTAGGTAAAGATTTCTACAAATACTTTCCGTTTAGTAGAAGTAATCAAAACAAATTATACATGTTTTACCATCGTTTGATGGATTTAATTTGCTCTATCTTAGGTATTATTATCGGAATAATTCTATTGCCCTTTGTGTTGATGGGTAATTTATTTGGCAACAAAGGCAAATTGTTTTACGCACAAACACGTATTGGAAAAAATGGTAAACCATTTAAAATTTACAAGTTTAGAACCATGGTTCAGGATGCCGAAAAAGATGGTATGAAATGGGCAGATAAAAATGATGCAAGAGTTACAATATTTGGTCGTTTTTTAAGACGTTCACGTCTTGACGAAATCCCACAATTTATTAATGTTTTTAAGGGCGATATGAGTATCATTGGTCCACGACCAGAACGACCATTTTTTGTAAAAGAATTGTCTAAAGTTATTCCGTTTTATGAAACAAGACATACTATTAAACCTGGATTATCAGGTTGGGCACAAGTAAATAGCCGTTATGGTGCTTCTATTGAAGATAGTTTGGTGAAATTACAATACGATTTATATTATATTAAACACCGAAGCTTCTTTTTAGACATAAATATTATTGTGAAAACCTTAAGCACTATGGTATATTATAGAGGGCAATAGTTTAGTCGTTTTGGCTGTAGAACTTCACCAAATACACATATCTTATCAACAAAGCTAGAAATAGCGGAATTAACCCAATAGCAAATACTTGTACACCAATTATCCAATGTAGCGTTAAAAGGCATAACATGATTATTAAAAACTTTAAATACTTTATAAACCATTTTTTAGGTAAGGGTTGAAGTAGTTGTTTTATAATAAATATGTTAATTGGAAAAGCCCACAGCAAATTGTAATTGTTGGCAGTAGCTGTATGGTCTGTAGCAAACCATAGTAATAATAAACACACACCTATTAAGCCAGTAATCGAGAACAAACCAATATCTAGCCATTTGCTACGTCGATTGCTTTTATAATCCCGATAGGTAAACCATAAAATTAGTAGTCCTAATAACCCAAATATCATTAGTGGGCTCAAGAGAAATATATTTGAAATAGATTTCTCTCTCTTTTTATAAAGCGAACGAGATTGTTTTATAAGCAATTTATTAGAGTTGGTAAAGGCTGCTTTTTCAAAAAAAACATGAATATACTTTGGCAAGAACATGTGTTCTTCTGCTGTTGCCTTTTTATCTATTACTGAGCCTAAGGCTATATCTATACCTAAACTTCCCCAAGAATTTCTATTTACATGCTCGTGAATAAGAGCTCTAAACGTTTTAGGATTAAAGTCATCAGGTTGTTTAAACGTTAGTTTTTCGTTTAAAGACACCTTTAAAACATCCTTCATCTTTGTTGCACAATTGTCATAAAAGAAATCATAGAGATAGTATTTGTTTTCAGGTTTTGCATTATTCAGTAGAAAATCAAAAATCTGTTGTTTTTGTGTTCTTGTTAAGTCTAAAATTTGTTCGTCGATAGATCTGTTCTGTGCGATATAAGATTGAAAAAAATCATCATAGCTATTATGAGAAAGCTTATAATTAAGCTTTCCTTGAGCAAATTTCAAGTAGAAATTAGGTGTGTCAAAATCAAAAGTCCCATAGTTAAACACCACGTCTAACATTCGTTCTCTATCACGAACTCTAAATCCATTATGCCCAAATGCATCCATTAATAAAGTACCAGGACCAATAGTAAGTACACTTATTTCTGCTTGATCGGAAAGTTTAAGTTGTTGTGCGTTTGTGAAAAACGAGAAAGCAAAGAGTAATGGTAAGAGTAGTTTTAATTTCATAGATTATCTAAAAATACTAAAATCTAATTTTACTGAAAATACATTGGAGTATAATGCAGCACTTTGGTCACCAATATCTGTAAAAGCATAATCAATTTGGATACCTCTATACTTAAAACCAACACCAAAATTTGGCTGAAAACTTAATCGTTCGGTGTTATCTATTTGTAATTCATTTTGAAAGTTGCCAAGTCCAGCACGTAAAAACACCATATCTGTATAGCCAAATTCAAATCCTAAGGCTGGATTAATACTCGCAAACGATGTTGAGATGATGTCATTATTTTGTGCAAATCGAATGTTTAAATCAAGTTCAGTTCTAAGTGTGTAATCATAATTAAATTCAAATAGTTTAGACATACCAATTTGCATTTTAGGCAAGGTGATTTCAGTGCCTTCTGGTGCTTCTTGGTTTTCTCCTGGAATGGCGTTTTGAATATCTGCTAATTTTTCTTCGTTAATTGCCCATGCATTAAAAGTGGTGGTAATATCTCTTAACATCACACCAAATTGCCAATCATTACGCTCAAATTGTATACCTAAATCCAAACCAAATCCCCAAGAAGAAGCAAAATCGCCAATTACTCGGCGTATCACTTTAGCATTAATACCATAATTCAAACCTTCAACTGGTAATTTTCGAGCATAAGAAAATGTGAATCCATAATCAGCAGCCGAAAACAAATTTATATTATCGTAATTCACATTGCCTTGTTCGTCAATAAGTTGGGTGGTATCCAAAATATCATCTACACCAAAACGAATAATAGAAATACCTACAGCACTTCTATCATCCAATGGTTTTGCAAAAGCTATATAATTATAATTTGCAATATTGGCAAAGTAACTAGAGTGCATCAACGCTATTTGGTTGTCTTCTAAATGCACTAAACCAGCTGGATTCCAATAACCAGAATTAACATCGTTAGTAGTTGCTACCACAGCATTACTCATACCAAGGGCTGCAGCATCCACACCAATATTCATAAACTCGTTAGAATATTTTCTTGTAGTTTGTGCAGAAACTAAGGTAATACATAAAATAAGTAGCGAAGCTAAATACGTTTTCAAAAGGCAATTTCTTTTATGCAAAGATGCATAATATTTTCCAACCTTTTAAACTCAATTTTGTAATAGATATTGTACTTTTTTAGAGTTGAACCCAAATAGTTTATTATTTTTACTTCACTAAATATTTTAAGTTTGATTAGACATATTCCTAATTTTGTAACACTTTTAAATCTTTTCTGCGGAAGTATTGCTGTCATTTTTGCCGTAAATGGCTCTTTGGTCATAGCATCATTTTTTGCTTTTCTCGGTATTTTCTTTGATTTTTTTGATGGACTCCTAGCAAGAAAGCTCAATGCGCAAAGTGATTTGGGTTTACAATTAGATTCTTTGGCAGATATGGTCACAAGCGG
Organism: Gaetbulibacter sp. S0825; assembly: GCF_011777505.1. Classification (GTDB taxonomy): domain Bacteria; phylum Bacteroidota; class Bacteroidia; order Flavobacteriales; family Flavobacteriaceae; genus Pontimicrobium. Next base: position 1,544,986 of record NZ_JAATJT010000001.1, read on the forward strand.
ATTAGTACCAGGGATTGTGATGTTTCAATTGTTTAATTTACAAGGTACAGATTGGTTTAGCTTTGGGGTAAATGAAGCAGTTGGATTTAATGGTTCTTTGGAGGAACAAACATATTTACCTTTAATGGGGTTACTAATAACACTAGCATCTGCCTATCGTTTGGCAAAGTTTAATATAGACGATAACCAAACCGATAGCTTTATAGGTTTGCCAACACCAGCAAACACATTACTCATTCTATCTTTTCCGTTAATTATGGAATTTCAGAATAACGATATCATGAATTCCATAATCATAAATAAATGGTTTTTAATTGCTATTACACTCGTAAGTTGCTATTTATTAAATGCTAATATTAAACTGTTAGCTTTAAAATTTAAGACTTGGAATTTTCAAGATAATGCTGCTAGATATTTACTCATTGTGTTAGCAGCTGTTTTGTTAATTGTTTTTCAGTTTGCTGCTATACCACTAATTATTTTAGCTTATATTATTATTTCTGTTTTAAATAAAAAATAACCTTAATGGCATCAGGATTTTTTGCATTACTTGACGATATTTCAGTGCTTATGGATGACGTAGTAGCCATGAGTAAAATCAGTACTAAAAAAACAGCTGGAATTTTAGGGGATGATTTAGCAGTAAATGCTGAAAAAGCTTCTGGATTTGTGTCGTCTAGAGAATTGCCTGTGCTTTGGGCAATTACCAAAGGTTCTTTTTTAAATAAGCTAATTATACTCCCGATAGCATTTTTATTGAGTGCTTTTTTACCTTGGGCAGTAACTGTTATTTTGCTTTTAGGGGCAGTGTATTTAGCGTTTGAAGGAGCAGAAAAAATTTATGAATATTTTGTACCACATACTCACGAAAAGCATATTGTAAGAACGGATAATGTATCAAAAGATGCTATTCTAGAGACAGAAAAAAAGAAAATTAAATCGGCAATTATAACCGATTTTATCTTGTCTGTTGAAATTGTCATCATTGCTTTAGGAACTGTAATTAATGAACCATTATTAACTCAAATATTAGTAGTTACGGTAGTAGCTATCATTGCTACAGTTGGTGTGTATGGTATTGTGGCTCTAATTGTGAGGATGGATGATTTAGGTTTGCGATTAGTACAAATGAGTAATGGTAAAAAAAACTTTTTAAGATTTATTGGTAAGCTATTAGTTAATGCTTTACCATTAATTATTAAATCATTGTCCGTTATTGGTACCATTGCGCTATTGTTAGTAGCTGGTGGAATTTTTGTGCATAATATTGAGTACTTGCATCACTTTTTAGAAACTTGGCCTAGTGTTTTAAGAGATTTTGTTATTGGTTTAGGAGTTGGGATTTTGGCTCTTTTAGGGTTTAAGTTGGTTAAAGGGCTTTTTAAATTAGTGCGTTGAATGTTTAAAAAATAGAAATGAAGTTTAAAGTTGCTTTTGTGTTTATTTTAATCGTATTTGTATTCCAGAATTCGCATGGACAAAAGGCTGATGATTATTTTATTGTAACAATTGAAGATGAATATAAACCATCTTATCATGGTATAGCCACTTACTATTTTATTATACCAGTTGATTCAATTGATAGTGACTGGTATAAGTTTAAGATATTTCCTTTTTATAGTGATTGGGCAAGTAATGATAAATTAAAAAGATGTATAGATAATTTGCCAATAGCAATTTTTACAGCTACCACGCAATCTAATTATGATTACCCTAAATCTTATTTAGAAGAAATTGATAAATTAGAAAAATTAATCAAATCTGGAAGAAAGTTAGCTCAAAAAGTAATTAAGAAACATCCTAAAAATGAATCTAGGAAAATTAAAATATTTTTAACACCAATAAGTGGAAAATTCTGTAATTGTAAAGTGTTAAAAGGTAGTGTTTTAGATAAGAATTTTAATTATCTTTCAGAAATTTACCTCCCAGTTTCTAACTTCAAAATAAATAAAAGTTTGTGGCAAACCAAGGAAGGAAAATCAATACTTAAGGTGGATATAGAAAAGAAAGTATTTCCTAATATTATTTAGAATTCCAACTTCTTTTTACGAAGCTCAAAATTCTGACCTAAATACACTTTACGTACCATTTCATCAGCAGCCAATTCTTCAGGTTTTCCAGCTTTAAGGATGCTGCCTTCAAACATTAAATAAGTTCTATCGGTAATGGCAAGTGTTTCTTGTACGTTATGGTCGGTAATTAATATACCAATATTCTTTTTGGTAAGTTTAGCTACAATACGTTGTATGTCTTCAACAGCTACAGGGTCAACACCTGCAAAAGGTTCATCCAATAAAATAAAATTTGGATCTGTTGCTAGAGCACGTGCAATTTCGGTACGACGACGTTCACCACCAGACAATAAATCACCGCGACTTTTACGTATGTGTCCAAGTCCAAATTCTTCAATTAGTGATTCCATTTTATCATGTTGCTCTTTTTTAGACAACTTGGTAAGTTGTAATACACTTAAAATATTGTCCTCAATACTCAATTTTCGGAAAACTGAAGCTTCTTGTGCTAAATAACCAATACCATTTTGAGCACGTTTATACATTGGGTAGTTGGTAATTTCGGTAGAATCTAAAAAGATTTTTCCGCCGTTAGGCTTTATTAAACCAACAATCATGTAAAAACAAGTAGTTTTACCAGCTCCATTGGGTCCAAGTAGTCCAACAATTTCACCTTGATTGACTTCAAGTGAAACGTCTTTTACGACTTTTCGTCCGCTGTAGGACTTCATTAAATTATCGGCTCTTAGTTTCTTCATGGTTGCTAAAATAGTAAATTCAAAATGACTTACATTTTAGTTTATTAAAAGTTTAACGAGACAGCTCGCTTAAGAATAAAACGAATGTAAATGATTTTTATGTTGTTTCGGAATTTGTTTCGAGAGCATCCCAATATTCATATGCACGACGTAAATGCGGAATGACGATAGTGCCTCCAACCAAAGTAGCAATACTTAGGGCTTCCACAACTTCTTCTTTTTTTAACCCTTCTTTGAAACTACTTTCTAAATGATATTTCACACAATCATCACAACGTAAAACGGTTGATGCTACCAAGCCTAGTAATTCTTTGGTTTTAACATCTAAAGCACCTTCCTGAAAAGCATTGGTGTCAAGATTAAAAATACGTTTTATTATTTTGTTGTTATCAGCTAAAATCTTGTCATTCATTTTAGCACGATACTCATTAAATTCATTAACTGGATTTGACATGTTTCGCTTCTTTTTTCTTTTGATTTCTTATTACAACTTTAGATATGTAGATACTGACTTGATATAAAATGATAATTGGAATAGCTACAATAATTTGACTCGCAATATCTGGAGGCGTTATAATTGCAGATAAAATAAGTACAATCACTAACGCATATTTGCGGTATTTTTTTAAGAATTCTGGTGTTACTAAACCTATTTTAGTTAAAAAATAGATAATTATGGGTAACTCAAACACCAAACCAGATGCTAAAGCAGCAGAACGTACTAAGGCAATGTATGAGCCAATATCTATCTGGTTATCCACAATATCGGAGATACTATAATTTGCTAAGAAATTAATTGATAAAGGTGTTACAATATAATAGCCAAATAAAACACCTATAAAAAATAAAAAGGAACAAATAATAATAAAGCCTTTTGAGTGTTTTTGCTCATTTGGGTGCATTCCAGGGCTTATAAACTTCCATAATTGATAAATAACATAAGGGAATGCAATAATAAAACCAGCCAAAATAGAGGTCCAAATATCTGCCGAAAACTGTCCAGCCATTGTTCTGTTTTGAATCATCATTGGTAATTCTTCAGCACAAAAGGTGGTCTCAACATTTATAAACTGAGCCGCTTTGCATAATAGACGATAGGTTGGAAAACTCATCTCTGTAGGAGCGAAAATAATAAGCTTAAAAATTGAACGACTAAAAATAAAGGCTAGAGTTCCTACAATTATAATGGCGGAAGTAGCACGAATTAAATGCCATCTTAAATCTTCCAAGTGGTCTAAAAAAGACATTTCGTTTACATTTTTCTTAGCCATTATAGTATTCCTTCTTTAATGAGATCGTGTAAATGTACAATACCAGCATACTCACCATTTTCTTCAACCAATAACTGTGATATATCATTTGTTTCCATGAGCTCCATAGCGTCTACTGCCATTGCATGATTATCTATACATTTTGGGTTAGAACCCATAATGTCTTTTGCTGTAAGGTTAGAAAAGTTTTCAGTTTTACTAAGCATACGTCTTAAATCTCCATCTGTAATAATACCAATAACCTTATTATTTTCTACAACAGCAGTCACACCTAGCATTTTTTCAGATATTTCAATAATGACATCCTTGATTTTTGTGTCTTTAGTTACAACTGGTTTTTGATTTACCGAAGAAATATCGCTTACACGCAAGTATAGTTTTTTCCCTAATGCTCCTCCAGGATGGTATTTTGCAAAGTCTTTACTTGAAAATCCGCGTAATTCTAATAAGCAAACAGCCAATGCATCACCCATAACCAATTGCGCTGTAGTACTTGTTGTTGGTGCTAAATTATTAGGGCAAGCTTCTTTTTCTACAAAAGTATTTAAAACAAAATCGGCATTTTGACCTAAAAACGATTCTGTATTTCCAGTAATGGCAATCATTTTATTTGGACCATTTTTTATAAGAGGGACTAATACTTTAATTTCTGGAGTATTACCACTTTTTGAAATACAAACTACTACATCGTCTTCCAATATTAACCCAAGGTCGCCATGGATAGCATCTGCAGCATGCATAAAAACGGCTGGAGTTCCAGTAGAATTAAGTGTTGCAACAATTTTATTAGCGATAATAGCACTTTTACCAATTCCGGTGATAATAACTCTTCCTTTCGATTTATAAATAAGTTCTACCGATTTTGAAAAGTTGTCATCCAATAAATTAGAAAGATTTGCAATAGCATTACTTTCCATGTTTATAGTGTCTTTGGCAATCTTTAAAATAGATTTTGAAGTGTTCAAAATTTATATTTTTTGAGTTTGATGTATTTTAAAGATTTTACTATCTTTAAAAGTCATTTAAAATGTATTACTTTTAAGTAAATAAAATAATAGTACAAAAAAACGAAAAAAAATAATGAGAGTTCTCTAAATATGATAGAATTTACTATTTAGCAATTCTTTTTTTAAATTCGATTTAATAAAAAATAAAGAAACTGAGGGATTAATGAGTTTTGATGAAAACGATCTACACCAAGCCTTAAAAAAATATTTTGGGTTTGATAAATTTAAAGGACTCCAAGAAGAAGTAATAGAAAGCGTCGTAGCAGGTAACAATACTTTTGTTATTATGCCAACAGGTGGCGGAAAATCACTATGCTACCAACTTCCAGCATTAATGAAAGAAGGTACTGCTATTGTAGTATCTCCTTTAATTGCTTTAATGAAGAATCAGGTAGATGCCATTAGAGGTATTTCCAACGAAGAAGGTGTTGCGCACGTATTAAATTCTTCCTTAAATAAAACTGAAGTTAAATGTGTTAAGGCCGATATTGAAAATGGTATTACCAAACTTTTGTATGTAGCTCCAGAATCTTTGACCAAAGAAGAGCATGTTGAGTTTTTAAAAACTCAAACAATTTCTTTTATGGCTATCGATGAAGCACATTGTATAAGTGAGTGGGGACATGATTTTAGACCAGAATATCGAAACTTAAGGCACATTATTAAGCGTATTGGCGATAATATACCAATGGTAGGTTTAACCGCTACGGCTACTCCTAAAGTTCAAGAAGATATTTTAAAAAACTTAGGTATTACTGATGCAACAACTTTTAAAGCATCATTTAACAGACCAAACTTATTTTATGAAGTACGTCCAAAAACCAAATCAGTAGATGCTGATATCATTCGTTTTATTAAGCAAAACCAAGGGAAATCTGGAATTGTTTACTGTTTGAGTAGAAAGCGCGTAGAAGAATTAGCCCAGGTTTTGCAAGTTAATGGTATAAATGCTGTGCCATATCATGCAGGATTAGATGCAAAAACTAGAGTAAAACATCAAGATATGTTCTTAATGGAAGATGCCGATGTTGTTGTTGCAACTATTGCTTTTGGAATGGGAATCGATAAACCAGACGTACGTTTTGTAATTCATCATGATATTCCTAAAAGTATCGAGAGTTATTACCAAGAAACTGGTCGAGCAGGACGAGATGGAGGCGAAGGACATTGTTTGGCATACTACGCGTACAAGGATATTGAAAAACTTGAAAAGTTTATGTCTGGAAAACCTGTTGCAGAACAAGAAATTGGTCATGCATTATTGCAAGAAGTGGTCGCTTTTGCTGAAACTTCTGTGTCTAGACGTAAATTTATCTTACATTATTTTGGTGAAGAATTCGACAATGAAACTGGTGAAGGTGGTGATATGGATGATAATGTTAGAAATCCTAAAAAGAAAAGTGAAGCTAAAGATGAGGTTGCCACATTAATAGATATAGTTGCAAAAACCAATGAGACATATAAAAGTAAGGATTTAGTGAATGTGATTGTTGGAAAAGAGAATGCTTTAATAAAATCACATAAAACAGATTCTCAGCCATTTTTTGGAATTGGAAAAAACAATGATGGCAAATTTTGGATGGCATTGATACGTCAAGTATTGGTTGCTGGATATTTAAGAAAGGATATTGAAACTTATGGTGTTTTAAAGGTAACTGATTTAGGAAGGAAATTTTTGAGCAACCCAACCTCTTTTATGATGACAGAGGACCATGTTTTTGATGAAGGGGACGACACAGGGATTATTACTGCTGCAAAAGGAGGAGGTGCTTCAGTAGATGAAAAACTTATGTCAATGCTAAAGGATTTACGCAAGCGAAACGCTAAAAAAATTGGTGTCCCTCCATTTGTTATTTTTCAAGACCCTTCACTGGAGGATATGGCTCTTAAATATCCAATTTCAATGGAAGAACTGTCTAATGTTCATGGTGTTGGTGAAGGTAAAGCTAAAAAGTATGGAAGAGATTTTATCGATTTAATTTCTACTTATGTAGAAGAGAATGACATTATTAGGCCAGAAGATATGGTTGTTAAATCCACTGGTTCAAATTCTGCTTTAAAGCTATATATTATTCAGAATATAGATAGAAAATTACCGTTAGATGACATAGCATCAGCAAAAGGTATGCAAATGCAAGATTTTGTAAAGGAAATGGAAGCTATTGTCTATTCTGGGACGAAGCTTAATATTAATTATTGGTTAGATGATATTCTTGATGAAGATCAGCAAGAGGAAATACATGATTATTTTATGGAATCGGAAACCGATAAAATAGATGATGCTATTGAAGAGTTTGATGGCGATTATGATGATGAAGAATTACGCTTATATCGAATCAAGTTTATTAGTGAAGTCGCTAATTAACTTTCACTTTCAGCAGTTTTAAAGGTAACGTCTTGTCTTTTAGATATTACACGTAGACTTTGAATTTTAGATTTATTAAGTTTTTCAATTTGTTTTTTTTCAATATCAAAGTCTATAGCTGTGATAAAACTGTTTGGAACTTCGCCAAAATCAGAATTTAATTCATCCATATTAGACTTTAGTGTCATTTCGAAATTCTTGCATTTAATAATAATTTCTGCACCTTTAAATGTTTTAACCTTAAACTTTCCAACAATAACAGCTCTAAAATAGTAATACCCTGCAAGTTCATTCATTCCTGCAAACATGATGTTATTATTAGAAACGGCAAATGGCTTATCCTCAATGGGTGCCATTAGTTTCTCTAAATATTCTGCATCTTGAGATTCATTGCTTGCATTATTTTTATTAAAGGCAGTTCGTATATTATTTAAAGAAAACTTCATTGGTTCTAATTTTTCACAAACATAATAAAGAAATTATGAAATGATTAACTCAAAAACTCCAAATTCATAATTCATAAATCATAAATCCTTGTATCTTTGCACTTTCTTAAAAATTAGAACAATGCAAGACGGTTTATACGCAAAATTTAATACAAGTAAAGGCGAAATATTAGTCGCTTTAGAATACAAAAAAACTCCAGGAACGGTTGGGAATTTTGTTGCTTTAGCTGAAGGGGATTTAGAAAACTCAGTAAAGCCTCAAGGAACACCTTATTACGATGGATTAAAATTTCATAGAGTCATTCCAGATTTTATGATTCAAGGAGGTTGTCCACTTGGAAGCGGAACAGGAAACCCAGGATATCAATTTGATGACGAGATTCATCCAGGTCTTAAACACGATGCTCCAGGAGTGTTGTCTATGGCAAATGCTGGCCCTGGAACAAATGGAAGTCAATTCTTTATCACTCATATTGAAACTGCTTGGTTAGATGGAAAGCATACAGTTTTTGGTAAAGTAACTAAAGGTCAAGATGTTGTTGATGCTATTGCACAAGGAGACGCTATAGATAGTTTAGAGATTGTAAGAATTGGTGCAGATGCAGAGGCTTACAATGCTGTAGAAGCGTTTAGAACTTTTGAAGGCTCTAGAGAGAAAAGATTAGCTGAAGCGAAAGCTAAAGCCGAAGCTGAAATGGAAAAATTGGCAGCAGGATTTAGTAAAACAGATAGCGGATTACGTTATCAAGTATTACAAGAAGGTACTGGTGATAAAGCTGAAAAAGGCAAAACAGTATCTGTACACTATAAAGGTCAACTAAGTGATGGAACTGTGTTTGATTCGTCATACAAACGTAATCAACCCATAGATTTTGTTTTAGGTGTTGGTCAAGTAATTCCAGGTTGGGATGAAGGGATTCAATTGCTTAAAGTTGGTGATAAGGCACGTTTTGTAATACCTAGCGATTTAGCGTATGGTAGTGCAGGAGCAGGTGGTGTAATTCCTCCAGATGCCACATTGATTTTCGATGTTGAATTAATGAATGTAAAATAATAGAAAATTATTCTTATTAAAAAAAGCTGCCTTTGGCAGCTTTTTTTTGTTTTTGGATTTAACATAAGCAAAAAAACTAATCGTATAGATACTTTTGTTTTTAAAACCTCGTTTAGTAATTTTATAGCAATTAATCCTAAGAACAATGAACCTCAAAAAATATTTACTAACAGTAAGTATAATGCTCCTTTCTACCATTGGAGTATTTGCTCAAGAAGAAGGGCTTATTTCATCCATAGATGACTTCTCAATAGATAACATTGAGTTTAATAGAAATGGTATAAAAATATTAGCTTTTGATAATACGCTAGCCATAGAGTTTAGAGATGCAGTTTCTAGTTTAAGGTATGAGATTATTAATAGAAAAGGAGATATATTAATAAGTAAGAAAGAGGATACAGCAAAAAAAACGTTAATTAATATAGCGAAACTTAAAAAAGGCACTTACTATGTTAGAGTTTTTTCTGATGAGGTAAAAGACTTTTTAAAGTTTGTTAAAACATAAATAACTGCACTACTTTTTAAAATAGTTGAAGAATAAAAAAGCTGCCATTTGGCGGTTTTTTTTGTATTTACCTTTTTTTTATGGATTAAAACTGACCACTCATCTCTAATTTTTGTGATTTAAATCGTTGTTATTTAAGTTCATAGCAGTTAATCCAAAGAACTATGAAACCAAAAACCCTCGCATTGGCCCTATGGCTTGTGCTATTTTCGACCTTTGCAATTAATGCTCAAGAGAGTAGTGAAATTGCATCCTTAGAAGGAGTTAATGAAACTACTTCAACTTCAAGAATTAAGTATAACCCAAGTGGCGTAAATTTAGAAATTGTCGATGACAAGTTATTACTGTATTTTAAAAATAGAATGTCTAATTTAAGATGTGAAGTCATTAATAAAAAAGGCGAATTGCTATTAGTTACTAGAGCCAAAAGCTCACAGTATTCGACATTAGATATCTCTGGTTTAAAAAGTGGAACATACTTTGTAAGAGTTAGATTCTATGATGGTACTTTAAAAGAATTTTTAAAATTTTCTAAAAAGTAAAATTACCAGCGTACATTTGTTAAATGTCTAAGCAAGTACTCGAACAGTTAAAATACCCTATTGGGCAATTTAAATGCCCTGAGATAATAACATCATATCATTTAAAGAGTTGGATTGATGTTTTAGAACAATTTCCTTCCAAGTTAAAGGATTTAGTAAAGCATCTAGATGATGAGCAATTAGATAGAGCCTATCGTCCGGGAGGTTGGACGGTGAGACAAGTTGTACATCATGTTTCCGATAGTCATCACCATAGTTATATACGTTTTAAATGGGCTCTAACCGAAGATAAACCAATCATTAAATATTACTACGAACAACTTTGGGCAGAATTACCAGATGCTAAATATGCGCCAATACAAATGTCATTAGATCATTTAGCAGCTATACATTATAAATTAGTGTATTTGTTGAAAAGCTTGAGTGAAGATGATTTAAACAAAAGTTTTATTCACCCAGAACATAATGAAGAAGTTATTTTAAAAAAGAATATTGGTATTTACGCATGGCATTGTAATCATCATTATGCACATATAGAGAATTTACTAAAAAGAAAAGACTGGCTAAGTTAATAGTTTTTCAAAGCAAACACTGTTTTCAATGCCTTTGTACTGAGCATAATTTGAAATAACTCTATAGCCTGCTTTTTTGTAAAGCGAAATAGCTTTAGGCTGTTTTTTGCCAGTTTCGAGAATACAGCGTTTATAGCCTAATTGAGCTGCCCAGTTTTCTAATTCGTCTAGAATTTTTGTTGCAATACCTTTTCCTCTTGATTCTGGTAATGTGTACATTCGTTTTATTTCAACTGTAGAGGCATCATATCCTTTTATAGCACCACAAGCCACAGGAATATTGTCTTGATAGGCGACTACAGCGTACTTTATTGTTTCAATACCGTTAAATTGATGGTAAAACCCATGTTCTTCACCATCAGATATCGCGAGGTCTTTATCAAGCAGCGTTACTAACTCTATGAAACCGATGTTTTTAGAATCTGTTCTTTTAAGTTGAATCATATAGCTTTTAAAAAAAAATTATTCTTTCCATTTAATATTGCAACCAATACTAGGTTTTTGGGGCTTTGTGTTTTCTGTATGGTTTAATAGGCACTCTAAGGCATGTCGTAAATCGTTTCCAGTAACTGGAATACTGTTTCCGGGTCTCGAATCGTCTAATTGTCCTCTATATACAAGCTGTAAATCATCATCAAACACATAAATGTCTGGTGTGCAAGCCGCATCATAAGCCTTGGCAACTTCTTGATTTTCATCATACAAATAGAGGAAAGGGTAGTTGTTTTCTTTAGCATGAATCTTCATTCTTTCAGGAGAATCTTGAGGGTAATTAACAACATCATTACTCGAAATAGCTATAAAATTAATACCTAAATCCATATAATGTTTTGAAATGGCAACCAAAGCTTCGTTTACATGAATTACAAAAGGGCAATGATTACAAATAAACATGACGACTGTGCCTTTATTGCCTTTAAGTTCGTTTAAGCTTTTGTTTATTCCTGATGTAACATCAGGAAGTACAAAATTTGGCGCTTTTGTTTCTAAAGCAAGCATATTTGATGGAGTTCTAGCCATAATTTAATTTTGGTATTTACCAAAAGTAAAGAAACAATGAAACTTAACATAATTGTAATTAAAAATTTAATTCGTAAACGAATTAGTTATATATTTAGCTACAATTAATGGAGCTAAATTGTTACTGTTATGAAGAAGTATATTGGCGTAATTAGGGTTGCATGTCTTGTAATCCCTTTTTTTGTTTTTGGACAGAAACAAGATGATAAGAAGGATATTTATGCTCTATTTGATAATGTTGTAGGTCTTGATAATACTAGCATTTACAACGGAAATGAATATAGAGAAGAGTTTAGAACGCTAGATAATAATTACCCTTACTTTGACTCACCAGATTTTATAACGGGAACTATTGAGTACAATGGTGAATTGTACTTTAATATTAGTATAAAGTATAATCTCTATAATCAGGAGATTATTGCTAAGCTGAAAAGTAAAAACGCTTCAGAAACTGTTATTAAACTTTATAATAGTAGAATAGGAAGTTTTGTAATTAATAATCGAAAATTTGTAAATATATCTCCAAACAACAGCGGTATAAATGGGTTCTTTGAAGAAGTTTTTATTGATGCTCAACACAAACTTTTAATAAAGCACAAAAAATTTAAAAAAGACTTATATAAGAATGAGCAAATGTATGTAGAGTATGTTACTGCCAAAAAAGAGTTTCTAGTCTTAAAAAACAACACATATAATACATTAGATTCTAAAAAAGATATTACTAATGTATTCCCCGATTCTAAACAAAAAATAAATCAATTTTATAGAGATTATAGGTCGCTTAGAAAGGCAGATTATAGTCAATTTTTAATAAAACTACTGCAAGAACTTAAACTCGCTAGACTAAAATAGCTTTGTGCAATGAGAATTACTAAAATAGTAATCGTATTAATTTTTTGTTTTCAAACGGTTTTTTCTCAAGAAAAAACGGCGAATATTTCATTGTCTTTTGAAGATGCTAAAATCGAAGAAGTCATCCAAAGCATTGAAAACATTACAAATTATAAGTTTTTCTATATTTCAGATTGGCTTGGGGACAATAAAGTGTCTGGCAGTTACACAAATGCCTCAATTAATAGCGTGTTAGCTGATGTTTTTAAAAGCACATCTATTAATTTTTATATAGATGCTAGCTCCAATATCATTTTAACTCAAAATAATATCATACACGACAAACTTCCAGATGATTTTTTTGTTGTTAAAAAAGAAAATGTAACAGATGAATTTGAAAATGAAAATGCTTCTAACCCAGTATTTTATGTAGATGAAGAATTAGTTAACAACACCGATATTGTTAGAATAGGTAAGGAAAATAGGCGTTCAAGTTTAAAATCGTTTGTGCTGACCGGGAATATTAAAAACGAAACTACTGGAGAACCTATTGCTAATGCTGCTATTTTGGTAAAAGAAAACAATACAGGAACTACAACCGATAGTAAGGGGAATTATGAACTAACATTGGGAACTGGATTAAATACCCTTGAAGTTAGTGCACTTGGTAAAAGCAAAATTGAAAAAATCATCATCATTTATAATAATGGCGAATTAAATTTTATACTTAACGATGACTTTGAATCATTAGACGAGGTGTTCATAGAAGCCAACAAAGACAGAAATGTAGTTAAGGCAATTACTGGTGTTTCATTAATTGATGTAGAAGAAATAAAAAATATTCCTTTAGTACTAGGAGAAAGAGATATTTTAAGAGTAGCCATAGCTTTACCAGGAATTACTAATGCAGGCGAAGGTGCATCAGGGTATAATGTTCGAGGTGGGAAAACAGACCAAAATTTAATTTTATTGGACAATTCGGTGGTGTATAACCCTTCTCATTTTTTTGGTATTTTTTCGGCATTAAACCCATTTACTTCAAAAAACGCAAGTATTTATAAAGGAAATATCCCAGCTGAATTTGGAGGAAGGCTCTCATCAGTATTCGATATAAAAACCAAAGAAGGAAATACCAAGAAATTTTCTGGAGAGGCTTCTATAGGTGCAGTAATGAGCAACTTAACATTAGAACTCCCAGTTGTAAAAGAAAAATCATCTTTATTGATTGGTGGTAGAAGCACCTATTCTAACTGGATATTAAAAGCTTTAGACGACGAATCTTTAAATAATAGTAAAGCTTCGTTTTACGATGTTGTTGCTAAATACCATCATAAAATAAACAAAAACAATACGGTTAAGACCACAGCGTATATGAGTAAAGATGATTTTAGTATTACCTCAGATTCACTTTACAGTTATAACAACAAGCTGTTTTCTTTTGATTGGGAACATAAAGTTAATGATAAGAATGATGCTAATATAATAGTGGCAAAAAGCCAATACGAGTTTAACATAAATTATAAAGACAGTACCAATTCAGGCTTTGATTTAGGATATAAAATTGATGAAACAGAGTTGAAACTTAAAATGAAATACAACCATAGTGATGCACATAAATTTACTTATGGATTGTCTAGTAAGTTATATGTTGTAAAGCCTGGTAATCGTGATGTTATTGGTGCAGACTCTAGGTTTGTTGGTGTAAACATTCCTAAGGATAGAGGCTTAGAGTCGGCAGTTTTTGTATCAGATAATTTTACTGTGAATGAAAAGCTACTAATTGACGTAGGTTTGAGGTATTCACATTATATGTCTTTAGGCGAATCTACACAAAGAGTATATGCTGAGGATCAGCCTAAAGTTGAAGGGACATTAATAGATAATGTGTATTACAAAAAAAATGAAGTCATTAAACAGTATGGTGGTTTGGAAGCTAGAATTTCCATGAGATATTTTTTAATGGACGATTTTTCGGTTAAGGCAAGTTTTAATAACAACATCCAATACATTCATACTTTATCTAACAATACAACTGTTTCGCCTACTGATACTTGGAAATTATCCGATTTAAATATCAAACCACAATCAGTTAATCAATATTCTTTAGGTTTTTACAAGAATTTAAAAGATAATATGTATGAACTTAGTGTAGAAGGTTATTTTAAAAAATCTAATAATATTTTAGACTATAAAGTAGGTGCTAATTTGTTGCTTAACGAAACAATAGAACGAGAAGTATTGCAAGGGGAAGGTAAAGCGTACGGAATTGAGTTTTTAATTAAAAAAGATAAAGGAAAGTTTAATGGATGGATTGGTTATACCTATTCTAAATCCTTGAATAAATTTGAAAGCGAATTTTTAAGTGAAAATATAAATAATGGTAAGTATTTTTCATCAAATTACGATAAACCTCACGACTTAAGTTTAGTAACAAATTATAAAATCACTAATAGGTATAGTGTATCAACCAATTTTGTATATCAAACAGGAAGGCCAGTAACCTATCCAACAGGGAAATATGTTTTAAACAATACGGAGTATGTGGTTTATAGTGAAAGAAACAAATTTAGAATCCCAGATTATTATAGATTAGATGTAAGTTTTAATGTAGAAGGAAATCATAAAATAAAAAAGTTTGCTCACAGTTTTTGGAATTTATCAATCTATAATGTGTTAGGAAGAAATAATCCATATTCAGTATTTTTTGTGTCAGATGATGGTAGGGTTAAGGCATACAAGAGTTCTATTTTCTCAATCCCAATTCCAACAATTACCTATAATTTTAAATTTTAATGTATGGCTACAATAATTAAAAGTAAATATCGAGTTTTTTGGGTGTTGCCTTTGTTGTTTTTTGGCTGCGTAGAACCTTATGAAATTAAAACCGAAACGTTTGAAGACTTTTTAGTAGTTGAAGCATTACTAACCAATGAGGTGAAGTTCCAAGAGATTTTATTGAGTCGAACATTCCCATTAGAAGAAGTTATTCCTATTGCTGAGACAAACGCAAATGTTTCTATAATTGAAGATATGGGCTTGGAGTATAAATTCAACGAAGTGGAACCTGGCAAGTATATATCAGAAGTTGAGTTTAACGCTTTACCAGATAGAGAATATACATTATCTATAACCACCAATTCCGGTAGAAAATATAGTTCTAAACAAGAAAAGTTAGAGCAAGGTGATGTTGTAGATTTTAGTTTATACACGCAAAGTTCGGTGAATAGTGAAGGTGCTGAAGGTGTAGCTATATATTACGAAAGTACTGAGCCAGGAAATGAAGATTCCAGATATTTTCGTTTTGAGTACATTGAAACTTATAAAATTGTGCCACCTTATTGGTCTGATGAGTATTTAAGAGTTAACCCTAATGGAACATTAACATTATTGGCTAAAGAAAATGAGGATGGAAAAGTTTGTTTTGGCACAACGGAATCTAATGAGATTATTTTAAGAAATGCAAGTGAATTCTCAGAGAATGAAATAGACCCCTTTCTAATTAAATTTAATAAACGTCTTAATGCAAAAATACAAAGTCGTTATAGTTTACTTGTTAGGCAACACCTAATTTCAAGGGAAGCTTATACATATTATGAAACCTTAAAAGGTTTTTCGGAATCTGGTAGCGTATTTTCTGAAAACCAACCAGGAACTGTTTTAGGTAATATATTTTCTATAGATAACCTAGAGGAAACCGTTATTGGTTATTTTGAAGTTGCAAAAACCTTAGAAAAAAGAGTGTTTTTTAGTTATACCGATTATTTTCCTGACTCTCAATTATTTTTACGTCCATATTTTTTTACATGTAACATAATGGAACCGTTTATAGAAGCCAATGCTTCGCAACCATTAACTTTAGCGGAAATGATCGAACAAGGCCTAGTAATATTTCATGCAGAGAATTTTATTGAAGGAGAACCACCTTATCAAGTTGTCGTACCCAAATGTGGAGACTGCTCAACATTTGCAGATATAGAAGTACCAGATTTTTGGGAAGAATAAATTATTGTAACAAATGAAAAAAAGGATAATAGTTTTTTTAATATGCTTTGCAAGCAATATATCATTTGCTTACACACAATCTAATGCAATTAATTTGTCATTAGACCAAACCGAAGCATTACCCAAAGAAAATATTTTCGTACATTTTAATTCCTCTCTTTTTTTGGCAGGAGAAAGCATATACTATAAAATATATTGTTTAAATGAGGGAGCAAATACATTAAGCGCTTTAAGTAAGATTGCTTATTTAGAGCTTGTTGGAGAAAACCAAAACATTGTATTTAAACACAAAATTGCACTAGAAACTGGGGTGGGTTATGGAGATTTTATTATTCCAGTAACGGTTAATTCAGGTAATTACAAACTAATAGCTTATACACAGTGGATGAAAAATGAGGGTGTTGAAGTCTTTTTTAGTAGTGATATTAGTATCATTAATCCATTTCAGAGTAGTCAAGAAACTATTTTGATTGATAAGGATGCAGACCAACCAAACAATACCAATACTTTATTAAGTTTAAATTCAGATACTAATACGTTAAAATCTATTAATTCCAACCTTTTAGATATAAAAATCAACAAAAAAACATTTCAAAAGAGAGATAAAGTAATGTTGACTCTTAAAAGTAAAAACGATGAAAGTTTGTCTGGAAACTATTCAATATCTGTAAAAAAGATTGATGCTTTACATGGATTAACTAGTAAGGCACCTTCATCAAATGCTTATGTAAACCATTTAGTTAATAGAAAACAATCTTTCAAAAAGATTAATCATTTGCCAGAGCTTAGGGGCGAACTTATATCTGGCACTTTACTTAGAGTAAGTGATGATAAACCAGTTGCAAATGAGCAAGTTGTACTATCTATTCCACAAATCGATTTTATTCTTAGAGTATCTAAAACCAACCAAGATGGTGTTTTTTATTTTAATATTAATGAAGATTATGATAAGCAAATTGCGGTTTTACAAGTTTTAGGAAAAGACGCTAAAGATTTTAAAATAGTTTTAGATGAACATATTCCGATGGATTATAACAACCTTGATTTTGAGGAATTTAAAATTTCATCAGACTATAAAGAAGATTTGGAGCAGCGAAATATTTATAATCAAATTGAAAATGGGTATTTCAGCCTAAAACCAAATAGACTTAAAGAAATAGATACGGTCCAACCATTTTTTGGGGACTATTTCTCTACATTTTATTTAGATGATTACACTAGATTTAATAAAATTCAAGAAACTTTTGTTGAAATAGTTAAGGATGCCTTCATTAAAAAGGATAACAGCCAAAAGTTTAATTTTTATGTAAATTCTCTAAATCCTTACGAACAACTTGAAAAACCAGCTGGAGTTATCGTTGATGGTATCTTACTTCAAGATTTTGATGAACTTTTAAGCTATGATTCAAGAAGGATAAATAGAATAAGCATTGCACGAACTGAAACTAATTTTATTCTTGGCACAAAAACGTTTGGAGGATTTATTGTAATCGAAACTATCGATGGTAAGTTTTTTGATGAATTAACAAAAGGTAATTTAACCAATGTAACCTTATTTAAACCTCAACCTAAAAAAGCGTATTACAAAAAGGTTTATACTAGTGATGATAAGTTAAATAGAACACCAGATTATAGGCAACAATTATTTTGGGAACCTAATATTAATATAATTGACCAAGAGATAGACTTTACTTTTTTTACTTCAGATAATACAGGAAACTATGAGATTAGCATTGAAGGCTTTACAAAAAACGGCACCCCAGTTTCTATAAGAGATTATATAATTGTAAATTAAAATTTATATCTTCAACTTCTAACTAAATATTTAATGAAGGAGACTATTTCATTTGAAGACTTTATAAAAGTAGATTTACGGGTAGGAACGATTATAGAAGTTAACGATTTTCCTAAAGCAAAAAAACCAGCATATCAACTTACTATTGATTTTGGTGATTTGGGAATTAAAAAATCTTCAGCGCAAATAACTACGCTCTATACAAAAGAAGAATTGTTAAACAAGCAAATAGTAGCAACCATTAACTTTCCGAAAAAGCAAATAGCAAACTTCATGAGCGAGTGTTTGGTAATGGGAGCAGTAAATGGCACTGATGTTATACTATTGCATCCTGAACATAAGGTAAAAAATGGGTCAACAGTATCTTAATATATGCAAGAATTAGATGCCGTAAAAATTAATTTTGATAGTGGAGGGCTTTGGGTTCTAAATATTGCATTAGCAATCGTTATGTTTGGTGTGGCTTTGGGGATTACTTTCAATGATTTTAAGAGCCTACTAAAACAGCCCAAATTAGTTGTTTTAGGCATTGTATCTCAATTTGTATTATTACCCTTTTTAACTTTTCTAGTTATTTTATTATTAAAGCCACAACCAAGTATTGCTTTGGGAATGATGATGGTTGCTGCTTGTCCAGGAGGTAATATTTCAAATTTCATGACGCATTTGGCTAATGGAAACACAGCTTTGTCTGTAAGTTTAACAGCATTTGCCACTTTCTTGGCAATGTTTATGACGCCTTTAAATTTCCAGTTGTATGGTAATCTTTACGAACCAACGGCGCAAATACTAAAAACAGTATCATTAGAACCTTTTGAATTGGTAAAACTTGTTGTTTTAATTCTTGGAATACCTCTGGTTTTAGGTATGGGTTTAAGACACAAAAACGAGAAACTTGCCATAAAATTATCTAAGCTTTTAAAACCATTGTCCATAATTGTGTTTGTGGCTATTGTTGTTATTGCATTTTCGAATAACCTAGATATTTTTTATGATTACGCACACCATGTTTTTGCCATAGGTATAGGGCATAACTTGTTGGCAATACTTTTAGGTTTTGGAGTGGCAAAGTTATTTAAATTGTCATTTAGAGATACAAAAACACTAGCTATTGAAACTGGAATCCAAAATTCAGGCTTAGGTTTGTTACTCATCTTTACGTTTTTTAATGGTTTAGGAGGGATGGCTATTTTGGCGGCTTTCTGGGGAATATGGCATATCATTTCTGGTTTGATATTAGCAACTTATTGGTCTAAAAAAAGTAATACTATTGAAGAAGTTTTGGCTGCATAGTGTAAGAAATTATTTAAGATTGGGAATGTTCTTTTATTTTAAAAGAATACATGTTCACAATGTTGAAAATGTACCAAAAGACAAGCCTGTATTATTATTGGCAAATCATCAAAATGCATTACTGGATGCCTTATTAATAGCGACAAAGTGTGGGCGATTTTCTTATTTTTTAACTAGAGCTGCTGTTTTTAAAAAATCATTTGTAAGCAAAATTTTAAAAAGTTTGCAAATGTTACCTGTGTATAGAGTAAGAGATGGTTGGAGTAACATTTCTAATAATAATGCCATTTTTGAAAGTTGTTCAGAGATTTTAAATAATGAGGAGGCTATTGTTATTTTTCCTGAAGGAAGCCACAATTTAGCGCGTCGCGTGAGACCTTTAAGCAAAGGTTTCACAAGAATTGTGTTTGATACTTTAGAAAAATATCCTGATTTAGATTTACAATTAGTGCCAATAGGATTAAATTTTAATAAAGCTGAAAATTGTCCAGATAGCACTTCTATTTTCTTTGGAGAGCCTTTTGCCGCTAAAGATTTTATTAGTGAAAACAAAAATGAAGGTGTTGTAAAGATTAAAGAAGCTGTGCATAATAAAATTAAAAGCTTGACAACACATATTCCTCAGGAAAATTATGTTGAAGATTTGCAAAAATTAAACAGCCTTAATATTGATTTTTTAAAGCCCCAAGAAGTAAACTTATATTTAAAAAGTGATTTTAGTAACTGTAGTTCCAAATCGAGAAACAAAACAAATTATTTGAGTAAATTGTTTATAATGTTATTAAAGTTAAATCTTATAATCCCTTATACTATTTGGAAATTTATACTTAAATCAAAAGTAAAAGAACTAGAGTTTTTATCTACATTTAGGTTTGCTGTAGCACTTACTCTAGTTCCTCTATATTTAGTAGTAATAACGTTTGTTATTATATCACTCTACACTGTTTCTATTGGTTTAATTTATTTAATTTCTAGTTTGTTACTGGCACTTTTAGCTATTAAATTATAATTCTTCTCTAAAGAAGATAGCATTCATCAATAACTTATTTGTACCATACCAAAAAGCTCTAAAATTAGTATTATCAGTAAATGCAACCACTTTTCCTCTGCCTAATTTTTTAATTTGTAATGGAACAGTATTAGAAATACTATCTAAATTCGGTTTAGATATATAGCCACTTAAAATAGGATCCTTAGTATATTGAATAGGGTTATTGTAGCTGTCTTTACTTGGATTCATAAAAATAGTAGTATTTCTAAATAACGCAATTTTGTCATTTTTATAACCAAAATTAATTGGATGACTTCTATCAATCTTTGCTTCAAAAATGGCTCCTCCAATAACTTGCGCACCATTATAGTCTCCTCTTTGTTCAAACGAAATATCTTTTGCAGTTCGCTTCATTTTTTTAAAGTCTAATTTTGCAAATTCATTAGAGTTTAGCCATCTAACAGCATTTCTATATGCAATAATTGTACCTCCATTTCTAGTCCATGTTTTAAGCTTTTCAGAATTATTCTTGCTTAAAGAACTCGTATTTGCAACAATAATAGTATTGTACCTACTTAAACCAGCATAATTGATAGATTTAGTGTCAAGTTTAGTTATTGTTATGTTGTATCTCGTGTCAAACAAATGCCACATTTCACCTGCGTCATAACTAGAAATACCATCGCCTACTAGCAAAGCTATTTTTGGTTTGTATACCGTTTTAAAATTTCTACTACCTAAGTCTATACCAGAAGTAAGACCTGTATTTACAGCATCAATTTGTACGTGGCTTTCTTTGGCAAGCTTGGTTAAAAAAGCATGAAGGTCTTTATCTTTTAGTTTTTGATTTTGAACAGGTATAAGAATAGTTCCATAATCATAATCTTTACCATTCATCCCAAAACGTTTCAATGCTACTTTAGCACGAATGTCTTTGTTTAATAGTTTGTTTAAAACCTTTGGTGAGTAATATTCATGCCACTCCATAAGATATGCATAAGAGCTCATTGCTGTTACTTTCCCTTCCTTTTGCTGTAAATTGGTTACTTCATTTCCCAAGTTATTAATTGAAACACCTTCGGCATAATCTAAGTTAAATGCTAAAGGGAAAGTCCAGGCAGAAATATCATAAAATAAACTATCCTGAAACGTGGTTCGTTTTTCAAACATTGCATTTATAAGCCTAGTGTTTTTTTGGTTCTTTGGGACTATATAACTATATCCTTTTTTGAAGCGTTTACCATTAGCAGTGAAATCTTGTTTAATTTCATGAAATTTTATTTTATGACGATTTAATATTTCTGCTAAATGATATGTTCTAGCAGCATCTTTAGAGTCTCCAAATACGATAGCTTTACCTTTTTCTTTTGCACCTTCATTTCTTGCATTTTCATAAAAGTTCTGCTGATAGTTTAAAATTTCTTCACGCATATTTTTGGCAGCTTCTAGTGTAGATAAAGCTGCTGTAAATTGATTGCGTATAGTAAACGGAAAAGTTAACAAACCATTTTCGGTTTCTTGAACATGACCTCTAGAGCTTGCTTGTTCAAATAAAATACCAATACTACCATTAATATCTGGGAACGTCGATCCTTTACCGTAATAGAAGTCGTCATAACTTTCTTCGGTATAATAAAGAGATCCAATTTTATTAAGAGCTTTAGCATGATAATCTCCAATCGCTCTTGTAATTTCTTGATTTAGTTTTGGGGTTAGAGGATGGGTTCTTGAAGGTATTCCAGGTTGAAAAAAGAATGTTGCATTGCTTCCCATTTCATGATGGTCTGTTAAAATATTTGGTAACCATTTATGAAAGCTGGTAATTCTTGCTCTAGATTCTGGCAATTGTACTGGTAGCCAATCTCTATTCATATCAAACCAATAATGATTTGTTCTACCACCAGGCCAAACCTCACTATATTCTCTGTCGCTTGGATCTGAACTCAAATTAATACTCTTGTTGGTATTAGCCCAATAAGCAAATCTTTGTAGTCCATCTGGATTAAACGATGGATCAAATAAAATAACGGTATTATCTAGCAGCTCTTTTACATCATTACTTTCTGCAGCAGCTAAATGATAAGCTGCCAATAATCCAGCATTTGCACCACTTGGTTCATTACCATGAATTGAAAAACCTTGATAAACAACAATAGGACGATTAGAATTATTGGTTGTTTTAGTATTAGTAGCTGCAATATGAGCCTCTCTAATAGCATCTATATTTTGATGATTTGTTGGAGAGGTTATGGTTAAAAGAAGAATTGGTCTATCTTCAAAAGTTTTTCCTCTATTTTCAATTGTTACTCTATCTGAAGATTCAGCCAATGCATACATATATTGAACAAGCTTGTCATGAGTTACATGCCAATGTCCTACTTGATGCCCAATAACACTTTCCGGTGTTGGGATATTATTGTTGTATGTAACATCTTGAGGTAAATAATAAGATAAATCTACTTTGTTTTGCGCACTAAGTATTGTGCAAAATAAGAAACTAAATAGCAGTAATTTTTTCATAGGTTGGTTTGAATTAATTTAGTGATTAAAGATAAAAAAACCGTTACGATTTCGTAACGGTTTTAAATATTTTAAGATATTTTAATAATTAAATGTCTTCAAAATTTACATCAGTAAAACTCTCTGGAGAGGTTGGTGTTTCATTATTACTGTTGTTGTAATCTTCTTTTTTGTAATCCTTTTGATGGCGCTCACTAATCACTTCTTCACCTTTTTCTTGGATAACATAATCGGTCATTTCTCTTAAAATTTCATTGAATTCAGCGAAATCTTCTTTGTACAGATAAATTTTATGTTTTTTGTAATGAAACGATCCATCGTCATTGGTAAATTTTTTACTCTCGGTGATAGTTAGATAATAATCACCAGCTTTGGTTGCCCTTACATCAAAGAAGTAAGTGCGGCGTCCAGCTCTCAAAACTTTTGAAAATATTTCCTCTTTCTCCATCATATCATTATTACTCATTGTGGTTTTTGTTTTTTGTTTAGTGACTCAAAAATCTAAAAAAAAAATATAGCAACCAACTAATTAACACATTTCTTTTTGCTTATTTCAATTTATTAATGAAAGTTGTTATTTGGGAAGAGGTTAGTTATTGTCTTCAATAGTTTCCGATAATTGTTTTAAGTAGAGTTCTTTGTAGTAACCATCAATGTTTATAAGTTCATCGTGAGATCCTTGTTGAATTATTTCACCTTCATCTAAAACTATAATATGGTTTGCATTTTTAGCAGAAGATATTCTGTGACTAACAATAATTGTTGTTTTTCCTTTTGAAACCTTGTTTAAATTGCTTAAAATTCGTTCTTCGGTCTCAGTGTCAACAGCCGAAAGACAGTCGTCTAATAACAATATTTTAGGGTCTTTTATAATTGCTCTAGCTATAGAAACACGTTGTTTTTGTCCTCCAGAAAGGGTAATACCTCGTTCACCTAAAACTGTATCGTAACTTTTAGTAAATGCCTTAATATTTTTATGTACCACAGCATTTTTTGCGGCTTTTATAACGTCTTCATCTGTTGCGTTTACATAACCAAATTTTATATTATTTTTAATTGAATCGGAAAACAAAAACGCATCTTGAGGTACAAACCCTATACTATTTCTTAAACTGATTAAATTTACATCTTCAATTGGTGCTCCATCAATTCCTATAGTACCATCATTGACATCGTAAAGTCTACCAATTAAATCTAAAATTGTTGATTTTCCTGATCCCGTTTTACCAATAATGGCAAGTGTTTCACCACTATTTACTTTAAAACTAAGTCCTTTTAAGGCTTCTATATTAGTGTCATCATAGGTAAAATGTACATTTTTAAACTCTATAGTACCTTTTATTTCTGTAAGTGAGTTTACATTGTTTTTTATCTCTGGTTCTTCTTTTAAAAACTCATTAATTCTTTTTTGCGAAGCTTCAGCTTGCTGTACAATAGAGGTTACCCAACCCAAAGTTGCTACTGGCCAAGTTAGCATATTCACATAAATAATAAACTCCGCAATAACACCTATACTCTCAATTTCTCCATTAATATATTGAAGACCTCCAATATAAATTACAAGAATATTACTTACGCCAATAAGTAAAATCATTAATGGAAAAAATAAGGCCTGGACCTTAGTTAAGTCAATTTGCTTTTGCCTATTTTCTGTTGATAAAACTTCAAAGTTGTCGTTCGTAATTGGTTCAATACCATAAGCCTTAATAACCGAGATTCCGCTAAAAGATTCTTGTGTAAATGTTGATAATTTTGAAAGATATTCTTGTACAATCGTACTGCGTTTATGTATCTCCTTACTTAAAAAATAAATGATGAACGAAAGTATTGGAAGCGGAATTATAGTATAAAAAGTTAATTTGGGAGACTGATTGTACATATAAAAAAAAGCAACAACAAAAAGTGTAATCATGTTTAGCGAATACATAATTGCTGGTCCAGCATACATACGCACCTTGGTAACATCTTCGGTAATGCGATTCATTAAATCTCCAGTACGATTACTTTTATAAAAATTCAGCGACAAACGTTGGTATTGTTGGTAGATTTCATTTTTTAAATCAAACTCAATATATCTTGATACATTAATAATAGTTTGTCGCATTAAAAAAGTTAAAGCACCAGCGATTAATGCAGCACCAATTAAATAAAGAATAGTTAACATTAATTCTTTTCTAAACACTTCTTCGGTAATGGTGCCATTTAGTTTGTTAGAGATAACATCAATAGCGCTTCCAATTAATCTAGGAGTAAAAAGTTTAAATACTATAGCACTAATTGTAATTACGACGCCAAATAAAAGCCTGTATTTATACTTTAAGAAATATTTATTAAGATGTTGTAATTCTTTCATTTGCTGTTTTCTTCTTCAAAAACACTCATTAATGATTTCTTGTTTTTAAGCGGGTTTTTTTGCTCAAAATGTAATATTAGATTATTTTTGCACGCTGTTATTATTGATTTTGTAATAATAGCAATAAAATTAAAAAATAATACTAATGATTTCAGACATCATAAACCCCAAAGACATCAAAAAAGTTGACCCAGTGTTTGGACAACTTTCTTTTGATAACCACGAACAAGTCGTTTTTTGTAATGACAAAGATACAGGTTTAAAAGCAATAATAGGAATTCATAACACGGTTTTAGGACCTGCGCTTGGAGGTACTAGAATGTGGCAGTACAATAACGAATGGGAGGCTTTAAATGATGTGTTAAGGCTTTCTAGAGGAATGACCTTTAAAGCTGCAATAACAGGATTAAATCTTGGAGGCGGAAAAGCAGTAATTATTGGTGATGCCAAAACTCAAAAAACTCCGGAACTTATGAAAAAGTTTGGAGAATACGTACATTCTTTAAGCGGAAAGTATATTACAGCTGAAGATGTTGGTATGGAAACTTCTGATATGGATTTGGTAAGAGAGGTAACACCTTATGTTACTGGAATATCCGAAAGTAAAGGTGGTGCTGGAAATCCATCACCAATCACAGCTTATGGCGTTTTTATGGGAATGAAGGCTGCTGCTAAATTTAAATTTGGAACAGATATATTAGAAGATAAAAAAGTATTTGTTCAAGGAATTGGTCATGTTGGAGAATCTTTAGTAGAGCATTTAACCAATGAAGGTGCTAAAGTGGTTATTGCAGATATTAATGAAGAGCGATTACAAGAAGTAAGTTCTAAATATGGAGCTACTGTATACACAGGAAATGATATCTATAGTGAAGCTATGGATATTTATGCACCTTGTGCACTTGGAGCGACTGTCAATGATGATACTATTTATAAGATAAAAGCAGAAGTCATTGCTGGAGCTGCTAATAATCAGTTAGCAATAGAAGATAAGCACGGTGCTATCCTACAAAAAAGAGGTATAGTATATGCTCCAGATTTTCTAATTAATGCTGGAGGAATTATTAATGTATATGCCGAATTAGAAAATTATGGTAAGCAAGAAATTCTTAGAAAAACAGAGAATATCTATAATACAACACTTCAAATTTTAGAAAAGGCACAGGAAAGTGATATAACCACAAATCAAGCTGCCATGGATATTGCTAGAGAAAGAATAGCAAAAAGAAAAAAAGAAACTTCAAAATAGATTCTTTTTAAAATAATACTATTTTTGCGAGGCAAAAGACAACTATCTTTTGCCTCGTTAGTTTTAAATTAATAATTCGTTAGAATTAAAAAGTTCTTATGCTTAATAGAAGACATATTCGAATAAAAGTAATGCAAGTTATTTATGCATTTCAAGGCAATGAAAGTGATGATTTAAAAGTAAACGAAAAGTTTCTACATCAAAGCATCGAGAATATGTACAATTTGTACCTTTTAATTATTTCCTTATTAATAGAGGTACATTTAAAAGCAGAAGACCATCTTACAAAATCACAAAAAAAGCATTTAGCAACAGCAGAGGAGAAAAACCCTAATAGAAAACTCATCAATAATGAGTTATTACTTCTTTTAAAAGAGAATACCTTACTAAAAGAAACGCTTGAAGCTAGAAAAGTTGATAATTGGAAGCTAGATAACGAATATGTTGAGGTAATTTTCAAGGCGCTTTTAGAAAGCGAATTGTATAAAGACTATATGGCAACCAAAACATCTACCTTTAAAGAGGATAAATATTTTATTGTTGATGTTTTTAAAGAAATTATCGCACCAAACGAGAAACTTTACAATTACTTGGAAGATAAAAACATTACTTGGTTAGATGATTTACCAGTAATAAATACCATTATTGTTAAGCTACTTAGAAAAACAAACCCAAAAACACCAGAAAGCCATTTTCTTCCAAAACTAGTTAAAGATGTTGAAGACAAAGAGTTTGCAAACGACTTACTAAACAAAACCATTTTAAACTTAACATCTTTAAGCAATGAGATCGAGGCAAAGACTGCCAATTGGGATAAAGACAGGATTGCAAATATTGATTTTGTGTTATTACAAATGGCGATTTGCGAGTTTCAAAAATTCCCTTCCATACCAATTAAGGTAACAATTAATGAATATTTAGAGATAGCAAAAGAGTATTCAACACCAAAAAGTAGTGTGTTTATTAATGGGATTTTAGACAAAATTGTTAAGGAATACAGTGATAAAGGAACGTTAAATAAAGTAGGCAGAGGACTCATTTAATTAAAATTTATTACATTTATCCCCGAAATAACCTATAAAACAAATTAAATAACCCAAATGTTTATCTTGAATAGACAATTAAAAATGAAAATTATGAAAAAAATAATTTTAAGTTTAAGTGCCTTGTGTATGGTTGCATTTACATCTTGTAAAGAAGATGCAACAAGTAAAATTAAAGCTGAAAACGTAACACAAGCAGCCCAAAGAGATGCTGTTGTTGGAGAATTTCCAGTAATAACTTTTGACAAAAAAGAACACGATTTTGGAGAAATCGAAAATGGAACACCTGTATCTACTGTGTTTAATTATACTAATAGTGGTACTTCACCATTAGTAATTACTAACATTACTAGTACTTGTGGATGTACAGTACCTCAAGATTGGAGTAAAGAACCATTAGCTCCAGGAGCTTCTGCTAAATTTACTGTAGATTTTAACGGTAAGGGCTCTCCAGGAAGTAGTACTTCTAAAACAGTTACTATAACTGCAAATACTGAAAGTGGTAAAGAGACTGTGAAAATTAAGGCCTTTATTAAAGGAACTCCTGGTGCTGCAACTGGAATACCAAGCGTAGCAACAACTCAGGTTAAGTCTAGTACACAGCCAGGTCACGAAGGTCATAACCACGATTAATTTATATTAAATGGATGGATTAGGGCAATTTGCACCTTTTATACTCATGTTTGCTGTTGTGTATTTCTTTATGATTGCACCACAGATGAAACGTGCTAAACAAGAAAAAAAGTTTGCTGCAGACCTTAAAAGAGGCGATAGAGTCATTACCAAAAGCGGTATGCATGGTAAAGTTATAGAACTAAATGATAAAGATGGTTCTTGTGTTATCGAAACCTCGGCAGGGAAAATAAAATTTGAACGTTCGGCCATTTCTATGGAAATGAGTAGGAAGCTCAATGTACCAGCAAAATAATAAATAAAAGCAGTTCATCGAGCTGCTTTTTTTATGCTTAACAGTTTTTATACTTATCGTGTAAACCTACACCTTTTAGTATCATTGGTGTTATTTTTTCTAAACGACTTACTTTTGTAGCCTCACGTTTCGCAGTTGCTATATGCTCACAATATTCGCGTTGTTTTGAAGGTGATAATGCATTAAAACTAACGTGTAATCCCTTATTGTTATCTAACTCTCTTTGTAGTTCTGGTGGAATAACCGTTTTCTTTTTGCTCCTATCTGGTTTTATTTCTTTTCCAGCTTTTTGGTTGTCGATAGCCTCTTTAACGTAAGCCAATACAATATCTTTATTAATGTCGTTTATAGACTCAAAACGCATTTGTCGTAAGGCTTTGGTTTTTTCTTGCGCATTAACTAATAAGTTTTGTTCGTCTTTTAAAAACACGCCATTAAAAAACCAAATACCAAAGTGGTTTTTAAAAGCGCCTAAACCAACAACGTTTTTACCGTTTAAGTCATACACAGGAGCGCTCCATTTTATAGTTTCATTAAGGTCTGTTGAATTTATTAGGTTGCGAAGCAAAGTTAAGGCATCACTAAATTTTTCGTGTGACTCAATGTATTCTTCAACGGAATGCACTTTTTTCATGGTTTTTTTGACTTTCGTTTAATGCGATGATATGCAACGTTTTAATGTTTTATATTATTAGTTAAACGAAGTTCGTCTTTTTTTCTTATAAAGTCAAGTGATCTTACCAAACACCAGCATAGTCCAAATTCTCATTAGTTTGGCTATTTAAATAATCAAACTTTTGCTTTATTATTTGTCTTAAATGTAAATAATCATGAGCTAACCAATTGTCTAAAAAGTGCTTTGCAGTTACCTTTCCTAGCTTTGGGTGATTGTATGAGTTTTCCCATTTTGGATTTTTTAGACCCTTCAACCAAATTATAGAGCTATCTCTTTCCGATAGAAATTTTTTGAGCATGATATTATAGTCTTGCTTCATATAGCTGTTGTCATTAACCCAGTCTAAAGGATTGAAAGGAGGAGGTAATACGTTTGGTTGTTCTAAAACCCATTGAGTTCTATACCTAAAGTCAAATTGCTCTTCATCGTATAAATGACAAACAATTTCTAGCAAACACCATTTGTCTGGTTGTGGTCGCCAAGTAATACATTCTTTAGGAACGTCTGCCAATAAAGACTGAAATACATATTTGTTTTTTTGAAGTTGCTCTACTATGTTCATTATTTATAGCGTTCTTCTGTGAGTTCGGCAATTTTACAAATTACTTGCGTCGCTTTTAATATGCTTTCTACAGGAATATATTCATAACGTCCATGAAAATTATGTCCTCCAGCAAAAATGTTTGGACAAGGCAAACCCATATAACTTAACTGTGAGCCGTCTGTGCCGCCTCTAATAGCTTTAATAATAGGTTTAATGCCTAATTGCAACATAGCTTCTTCTGCTATATCTACAATATGCATTACTGGTTCTACTTTTTCTTTCATATTGTAGTATTGGTCGTTAATAGCAATGTTTACTATGTTGCTTTCGTATTTGTTATTAAAATCATCAGCAATTTTTTGCATCAATGCTTCACGAGCTTTAAATTTATCTTTATCATGATCTCTAATGATATATTCCAAAACGGTTTCTTCTACATTACCATGCATATCATGCAAATGGAAAAAACCTTGATAGCCTTCGGTATGTTCGGGAACTTCTAATTTAGGTAAAGCATTAATAAATTCTGTGGCGTAATACATGGAGTTGATCATTTTTCCTTTGGCATATCCAGGATGTACAATTTTACCTTTAAAGGTTACTTTAGCACTTGCTGCATTAAAGTTTTCATATTCCAATTCTCCAACTTGACTGCCATCCATAGTATAAGCCCAATCAGCTCCAAACTTTTCGACATCAAATTTATGTGCACCGCGTCCAATTTCTTCATCTGGTGTGAATCCAACTTTAATAGTACCATGTTTAATTTCTGGATGTTGAATTAAATACTCCATAGCACTTACTATTTCACAAACTCCAGCTTTATCATCAGCTCCTAATAAGGTTGTTCCATCAGTTGTGATAAGTGTTTGCCCTTTATAGAGCAATAAATCCTCAAAATAGTTAGGTGATAAAATAATATCTTCATCAGCATTTAGTACAATGTCAGAGCCATCGTAATTTTCAATGATTTGCGGATTTACATTTGCTCCTGTAAAATCTGGAGACGTATCGAAATGTGAAATAAATCCAATAGTTGGAACTTCATGATCTACATTGCTTGGTAAGGTAGCCATGACGTAGGCGTTTTTATCGATACTCACATCTGTCATACCAATTGCTATAAGTTCATCATGTAACATATTCGCTAAGTCCCATTGTTTTTTAGTACTTGGTGTGGTATTGCTATTAGGATCGCTTTCGGTATCAATTTTCACATAGCTTATAAAGCGATTGGTTATATGTTGTTTGTCTAACATTTTTAGTTGGATTTACCCAAAAATAACCAACGGTTTTGTAAGAGACAAGCTTTAAAATGTTTCTTTTTTTATGCTAAGAATTAATGTATTTTTGCAGTCAAAATCTAGATAATGTATAAATTACTGATTCGTCCATTGTTGTTTTGTTTCGACCCCGAAAAAGTGCATCATTTTACATTTTCCTTTATAAAAAACTGTTCTAGAATTCCTTTTGTTAGTACTATTATTAAATCTTTATATTTAGTTGAAGACAAATCTTTAGAGCGCAATTTATTTGGATTAACCTTTAAAAATCCAGTTGGTCTAGCTGCAGGATTTGATAAAAATGCAGTGCTTTACAACGAACTAGCAAATTTTGGTTTTGGGTTTATTGAAATTGGTACAGTCACACCAAAAGGACAAGAAGGCAACCCTAAAAAGCGTTTGTTTAGACTGAAAGCTGATAAAGGTATTATTAACCGAATGGGATTTAATAATGAAGGACTTGAAGGAGCTATAACGCAACTAAAGAAAAACAAAGGAAAAGTTATTATAGGAGGAAACATTGGTAAAAATACTAATACGCCTCCTGAGGATTATACTAAAGATTATTTAGAGTGTTTTAATGCACTCCACCCTTATGTAGATTATTTTGTACTTAATGTGAGTTGCCCTAATGTTGGAAGTCATGCTAAACTAACTGACAAAGATTACCTCAAAGAATTGATAAGCGAAGTACAAAGTGCAAATAGGACCTTTGCTGTACAGAAACCTATTTTATTAAAGATTGCTCCAGATTTAAATGATATTCAGTTAAATGAAATTATAGACTTGGTCGCAGAAACTAAAATAGATGGTGTTATAGCCTCAAATACGTCTGTATCTAGAGAGGATTTAAAAACTTCTGATGCAATATTGAATGATATTGGTAATGGAGGATTGAGTGGACTACCTATAAAAGATAAAAGTACACGAGTAATTAAATACTTATCTAAAAACAGCAATAAAGCGTTTCCAATAATAGGCGTTGGAGGAATTCATTCTGCAAATGATGCTTTAGAGAAAATAGAAGCTGGAGCAGATTTAGTCCAAATCTATACAGGATTTATTTATGAAGGACCAGGGTTAATAAAATCGATTAATAAGGCGATATTAGAAAAGAAAAAGGACTCATAGGGAGTCCTTTTTTATTTATTTTATTATAAATTTCTTGATTGTTTTTGCTCCTTCATGTTTTAGAATCAAAAAGTAAGCACCAGAAGTTAGTTTGTCAACATTAATCTGGTTATCTGTAAGTGTTCCTTCTAAAACTTTTTGACCTACAATATTTGCAATTTCATAAGACAAGCCATTAGAAAAAGAATGACTTTTAATATTTAAAACCTTATCTGAAACAGGGTTTGGATAAATTTCAATTGTAGATAATTCATTTGTGTCAGTACTTAATAAATTAGCATAAATCTTCATGTCATCTATCGCAATATCACCATCCCAATGAGCACCTCTAATAGCTCTAAAACGTATTTTTATGGATTGTCCAACGTATCCAGAAAGGTCAACTTTTTGTAATAGATAATCGTCGGCTTGCAATGATTGTTGTTGACCAATAAGTGCTGGAATTACATCTAGTACATAACCAGAATCTGTTTCAATATCTAAATGTAATTCTCCTATATTTGAGCCAAACATGTGGTAAGCAAATTCTAATTCTGCATTAGTTGAGCTTATGTTAATACAAGGAGATGTATATTCTGCTATATCTCCTGGATTAGACCCAGAAGCCTCTGCATAAATAAATGTACCTGACGTTGTTCCAGTAGTATTATCTACTTCTGGACCAGTACCATTAGAAAGTGTGCCATTAGTTGTAGCAATCCAATTATATCCGCTACCATTTACATCTTTAGCTTTCCAGCCATTATTATTTGCGAAATCAAAACTCTCAAAGCTTTCATCTATTGGTGTTGTTTTTTGAGCTCCAATTTGTATGTATTCAAAATATGTTTTGGTAACCGAGTTTGTGCCATTAGATACCGTTAAGGTAACATCGTAAAGCCCTGTAGTATAATTATGAGAAGGGTTTTGAACAGTATAGTCTATTATGTTGTCACTGTTAATATCCCATTGCCAAGATGTAGCGCCACTACTATTGTCAGTAAAGTCAACTGTTTGATTGCTATCACAGTTTTCTAGAACATTTGCCGAGAAATCTACATTTAGTGATGGACATGCAAAATAATTTCTTACACTTTTATGGGTTGCATAAATACGCGCGTATTGCTCAGTAGAAAAAAGTATTCTACACTCTTTTCTTGAATATGACATGATGTTATTTGGATCTGGAACAAAAGTATCTCCATTGGCATCGGTTTGTATTCCAGTATAAATGCAATTAGTGTCAATATTACTGCTACTTAGTTTAGGATCGGCTGGTGTGTCACATATTTCATCACCATCTGTATCACAATTGGAACCATCGACTAATTCTGTTGTTAAAATGGTATTGCTTGGACCATGTGTATGTCTTAATGAAAAGAAATGACCTACTTCATGTGGTAATGTACTACCATTTACCGCACAACTATTTGCCATTAGTATCACATCTGCACCACCTGGATAATATGCATAACCACATAAATTACTACCAGAACTATTCTGAACATTATCAGTAAAGTAAATGTTTATTAACCCATTTACATTATGTGCTGAGGTTAGAGCTGATTCTTCTGAATTTTGAAAATCATAATAATTATCATCATCTATATAATTAATACCATCACATATAAAAAACTCCATATATGCATTTGCATAAAATGCATTCATGTTTGCCATAGCTGCATTAAGGTCAGATACTGATAAGCCACCTGAACCATCAGTTTTTCTAATTATATGCGCCTTGATTGGAATAGAATTAACAATAGAGGCTCTAGATACATCATTAAAAATTTTATAAAACTCTTTTTCAAACTTTTTAATGGTTGGTTTAGTGTCTTCCCAGTACTGTTGGGATTCAGTTGTTACAACAGTACCACATTCACCCTCAATTGTTTGAGCTGATAAACCAAATGTTAAGGACAAGAATAGTATGCAAAAGCTAAGCGTTGAGGTAATTTTTTTCATGATTAATAGCAAACATTTTTATAAATGTAGAATAATTGAAAAAATGTACCTTATATAAACGTTTAAGAGTTTGTTTTTATCGGTTACTCAACGATTATTTTTTTTGCTGACACATAGCCTTCCTGTGAAGTTAGTTTTAAAAAATATAATCCTGAGCTTAAATTTTCTAACTGAACTGTCGATGTTATTAATCTTGAATTGGTAGTTATATTTTTAATTTCATTACCATAAGTGTCGTATAATTTTAGATGTTTAATGAAATTTTGAGACTCGTTATTTATTGTAAATACACCTTTGTTTGGATTTGGAAAGACTTTAATGCTATTATCGAAAGCTGCATCTTTATCACTTAAAACAACAGATTTTAAAGTTATTGAAAGTGTGCCAATTTTTTGATTATTAAAAGGACCAACATTTACAAGACTTGTAATGATACCTCCAATGTTATTATTATCAGGAGAAGTATAGCTAGTACCATTATCTGTTCCAGCATCATAAGGAAATAAATCAATGTTAATTGAAGAATTCCAATCTCCACCAACTCTTAAATCAATACTATTTACCGCTATCATCCAATCAGGGCTAGGTGCGATCATTGATACTAATGTTAATAAAGGAAAATCTTCAGAAACTTCTAAATCACTTATTGTAATTGTCCCAGTAGCCGACCCTAATGAGTTACCATCTATATATTGTTGTGTATCTGTAGGAATTGTTGGATCTACTTCATTGTTTTTAAAAACACTATTAACACCATCTTCTGCTATTCTTTCGATCCCTGCACTAGCAGTTTGCCCCATTTGTAAAAATGTAACATTACCATTATGATTTGCACCAACAAGTTTCGACCAATGTGGTCCTGGAGGAAGAGCTCCATGATCAGTAGAATTCCATACGCTAGTAAAAACTATATCGTATGTTGCTACCGATTGACTAAAAGATTGAGTTGTACTAATAATAAATATTAAAATTAAAATAAGACTTGGTTTTAGGAGAGTAGTAGTTCTTTTCATATTAAAGTTGTTTTTTCTTTAGTTCGAGATAGTTCAAAAACCTTACTTTTTGGATAGTAAGACTACAAGTAAATTTTAAAAATAGTAGTACTTTTACTCTTGGAGTAATAACATATGACAAAGCCAATTAAAATCATTGAATGTCCAAGAGATGCTATGCAAGGCATTAAGACGTTTATACCTACTGAAAAGAAGGTGCAGTATATTCAGTCACTATTGCGCGTTGGTTTTGATACTATTGATTTTGGTAGTTTTGTCTCGCCAAAAGCAATCCCTCAAATGGTTGATACTTCTGAGGTTTTAGCAAAGTTGGATTTGTCTAAAACTACAAGCAAGTTGCTGGCTATTGTTGCAAATACTAGAGGCGCTAATGATGCCTCACAGTATCCTGAAATAGATTATTTAGGTTATCCTTTTTCAATATCTGAGAATTTTCAAATGCGTAATACGCATAAAACTATTGCGCAATCGGTAGTGACGCTTCAAGAAATATTGAATATTGCAACAAAATCAAATAAAGAAGTAGTAGCCTATTTATCTATGGGATTTGGAAACCCTTATGGTGACCCATGGAATGTCGATATAGTGGGAGAGTGGACAGAGCGATTGAGTAATATGGGAGTTAATATCTTGTCATTAAGCGATACCATTGGTAGCTCTAACCCTGAGAATATCTCGTATTTATTTTCTAATTTAATTCCTAATTATCCTAATATTGAATTTGGAGCACATTTACACACAACGCCTTCTACTTGGTTTGAAAAAGTAAATGCTGCTTATTTGGCTGGATGTAATCGTTTTGATGGTGCTATACAAGGTTTTGGTGGATGTCCAATGGCTAAAGATGAGCTTACTGGTAATATGCCAACCGAAAAATTATTATCCTATTTCACCTCACAAAAACATAATAATTTAAATGCATTAAGTTTTGAAAGCGCTTATAATGAGGCTACTAAAATCTTCACTCAATATCATTAGAAAATTTATTTAAAATAATTCTAAATAACATTTGTTTTTTTAGTTTTCAGTATTACATTTGTCGCTGAAATTAATTAACTATTTATAATAAGTCTAAATAAAAACAAATGAAGAAAGCTGTCTTATCAATGGCGATTTTAATGTCAAGTTTTGCGTTTGCTCAAACTGTAAGTCAAGATACTACTGCAACTAATAATCAACAACGTAATGCTGCACAAAACATTTTGAATGGTA
This sequence comes from Gaetbulibacter sp. S0825, assembly GCF_011777505.1. GTDB lineage: Bacteria > Bacteroidota > Bacteroidia > Flavobacteriales > Flavobacteriaceae > Pontimicrobium. The sequence continues at coordinate 1,581,346 of NZ_JAATJT010000001.1, forward strand.
ATGGTTCAAATGGTATTACAGTTGGAGGTTATGCACAAGTAGATTACAATCAACCTGAAGGAGCAAACGGAAAAATGGATGTCCATAGATTGGTTATGTTATTAGGTTATAAATTTAGTGATAAAGTACAGTTTGTTACTGAAATTGAGTACGAACACGTTAAAGAAGTATACGTTGAACAAGCATTTTTAAACTATAGTGTAAGTGATAATTTTAACGTAAGAGGTGGTTTAATGTTGGTGCCAATGGGAATTGTGAATGAGTACCACGAACCAACAACTTTTAATGGTGTAGAAAGACCAAGTATGGATAAAAGTATTGTGCCGACTACGTGGAGAGAAATGGGAGTTGGTGTTACTGGAAAGTTTGATGATGCCAATTTGCGTTACCAAGCTTATATTTTTAACGGTTTTGCATCAGTAAATGACACAAAAGTTTTAGGAGGTAGTAATGGATTGAGAAATGGTCGTCAAAAAGGTGCAGAGTCTACAATCAATAAGCCTAATTTATCAGCTAAAGTAGACTATTATGGTGTTCAAGGATTGCGTTTAGGGTTATCGGGATATTTTGGTAGAACTCAAGCAACTGATGATGTTCAAGAAATCGATGGTGCAGATGTTGGTGTATCTATGTTAGGTTTAGATGCACGTTATATTAATAAACGATTTTCAGCTAGAGGACAATACATTCATGCTTTAATTAAAGATGCTGAAGATTATAATAATTTATACACAACAAATTTAGGGTCAGAATTAAAAGGATGGTATGCCGAAGCTGCTTATAATTTATTACCGCTCGCTAAAGAACAAAAACTTGATGCTTTTGTGAGGTATGAAAAATACGACACTCATGCTGCAACTGCAGATGCAAATATTACACGTAATTTAGGTTATAATAGAAATGAGTGGACAACAGGCTTAAGCTACCATGTAGCACCAGGAGCAGTGGTAAAAGCCGATTATCAAATTTTTGATAATGCAGTAGAAGGAAACGATGCCAAAGGTCAATTAAACATTGGGTTTGGTGTTTGGTTTTAGTAATTTAATTGGTTAGTTTTTATCAAATAGTTAGGGTAATATTTTTGCCTTAGCTATTTGGTGTTTTTATGTAATACGAAAAAAATGAGTTATAAATATTTAATTATTTCAATTTTTAGTTTAGTGTTGGCAGTTTCAAATCTCCCAAAAAACATTCAAAAAAAAGTTGATAAGGAGATTAAAGAAGTTTACAATATTGAAGCACATAAGTTAATTCCTATAACTTTTGATAAGCATATTATTGATGCTTTGCCAAATACATATAATGAAAATGGCTTATTTAAAATTTCAAGTAGCAATGAAGATGTAGGCTATGCTTATGTCTCAAAAGCGCCTAGTAAAACAGATGAGTTTGATTATTTAGTGCTTTTCGATAACGATTTCATTATTAAAAAATCGAAAATATTAATTTACAGAGAAGATTATGGTAATGAAATTGGCAGTAAACGTTGGTTAAAACAACTTATAGGTAAAAACAAAAACGATAAGCTAACTTATGGCGATAATATTGCAGCCATTTCGGGAGCTACTATTTCGGTTAAGTCAATGACAAACGCTGTAAACGATTTGCTGAAATCTATAAAAATCCTTCATCATAAAAACCAATTATAATGCAATTAAACGGCTTAATATATTCGCTTTCAAAAGAATTAAAATTATTAATTGGTGCATTTATAATAGTGTTAAGCATTGGCTTTTATACAGGATTATTATTTGTTGGCGAAACCTCGACAGCTAATCCTAATGGCATCGAAGAGCAATACTTAGGAAACGAAAACGATGAGGAGGTTGAGATTATGAAATTTAAAAAAAGTGACAAAGAAATGCTTACACTGGTTCATAATCATATTTTGTCAATGTCCATTATTTTCTTTTTACTAGGTGGTATTTTAAGTATAACGAAGTTGGATAGTAAACTAAAACTATTTTTAATTGTTGAACCTTTTTTATCTGTTGTATTTACGTTTGGAGGACTATTTTTTCTATGGAAAGGTGTCTTGTGGATGAAGTATATAGTAATGTTCTCAGGTATATTAATGACGCTTACTTTTACTCTTACAATTGCAATTATATTACATCAACTTTTTAAACAAAATGACGTTAGTAAATAGTTTAAAATCATTTACAATTAATAAGAACTTTAAGTATCTTTATGCAAGCAAAATTTAAGGTATGAATCAAGTAATAGAACAATTATTAAACGATCAAGTAAAGTTTGAAGCCAAGGCTTCTATGCAATATTTAGCAATGGCTTCTTGGGCAGATGCAAAAGGTTATAATGGTGTGGCTGATTTTTTTTATGCGCAGTCTGAAGAAGAGCGTGTGCACATGATTAAATTAGTTAAATTTATTAATGAACGAAGTGGAAATGTGGTAATTTCTAGTTTAGAAAAGCCTAAAAGCGATTATAAATCCTTAAATGAATTATTTGAAACTTTTCTAGAAAGTGAAATGTTTGTCACTCAACAAATTAATCATATCATTTTTGAGTGTTTACAACACAAAGATTACAATGTGCATAATTTTATGCAATGGTACGTAACCGAACAATTAGAAGAAGAAGCAGTTGCAAGAACCTTACTCGATAAATTAAATATTATTGGCGAAGATAAATCAGGTCACTATTTATTTGATAGAGATATTAATACAATTGCTCAAGCAAGTCAAAATCCTGAGTAGTATTTATGCCCAACTCTAATAGTTTTACCTTACCTATAATCATAATGACACCATGTGTTATTAATGAATGTGGTGGTGTAAAAAAAAAAATGCTGCAAAAAATTCAAGAAAAAAGGAAAAACCAACTGTAAACGTTGTCCAAAGCGTTATTGATATTTCCATCGAAGCTAATTTTCTATAACAGATATTTATTTATCTTATTGTGGTGCTAGTAAAATAAAAAGCGTAAATTTGCATGCAATTAAAAGCTAAAGGCAATGATTGCACATCAAAACAAAATTGTTGGAGAAGGTCTTACTTACGACGACGTATTATTAGTCCCAGCATATTCCGAAATTTTACCACGAGAGGTTAGTATTCAGTCCAAGTTTAGTAGAAACATTACTATTAATGTTCCTATTATATCTGCTGCTATGGACACGGTTACCGAAAGCAGAATGGCAATAGCCATGGCTCAAGAAGGTGGAATTGGTGTGTTGCATAAAAACATGACTATTGATGAGCAGGCTGCTAAAGTACGCAAAGTAAAACGCGCCGAAAGCGGAATGATAATCGATCCTGTAACTTTACCATTAACAGCGAAAGTGAAAGATGCTAATCAATACATGAAAGAATATAGTATTGGTGGTATTCCAATAGTTGATGATAAAGGAATTTTAAAAGGTATTGTGACCAATCGTGATTTACGTTTTGAACATGACAACGACAGACCAATAGTTGAGGTTATGACAAGCGAAAATTTGGTAACTGCTGCTGTAGGAACGTCTTTGAAAGATGCCGAAACTATTCTTCAGCAACACAAAATTGAAAAACTTTTAATTGTAGACGATAATTACAAACTAGCAGGTTTAATCACCTTTAGGGATATAACTAAAGTAACTCAGAAGCCAATCGCCAATAAAGACCAATATGGACGTTTACGAGTTGCTGCAGCTATTGGCGTTACTGGAGATGCAGTAGATAGAGCTGCTGCCTTGGTAAAAGCTGGCGTGGATGCTGTTATTATTGATACTGCTCATGGACACACTAAAGGTGTGGTAAATGTGCTAAAAGACGTTAAGGCAAGCTTCCCGAAATTGGAAGTTATTGTTGGAAATATAGCTACTGCCGAAGCTGCTAAATATTTAGCCGAAGCTGGAGCAGATGCTGTAAAAGTTGGTATTGGTCCAGGTTCTATTTGTACAACGAGAGTCGTTGCAGGAGTTGGTTTTCCGCAATTTTCGGCGGTGTTGGAAGTAGCTGCTGCGTTAAAGGGTAGTGGTGTTCCAGTGATTGCTGATGGTGGTATTCGTTATACTGGTGATATTCCAAAAGCGATTGCTGCAGGAGCCGATTGTGTGATGTTAGGCTCTTTATTAGCAGGAACACAAGAATCTCCAGGAGAAACTATCATTTATGAAGGCAGAAAGTTTAAGTCTTATAGAGGAATGGGTTCTGTAGAAGCCATGAAACAAGGTAGTAAAGACCGTTATTTCCAAGATGTGGAAGATGATATCAAGAAATTAGTGCCAGAAGGTATTGTGGGTCGTGTGCCTTATAAAGGAGAATTATACGAAAGTATTCACCAGTTTGTTGGTGGTTTGCGTGCTGGAATGGGTTACTGTGGCGCAAAAGATATTGAGACTTTAAAAGCGACTGGAAAGTTTGTAAAAATCACAGCGTCTGGTATTGGTGAAAGTCATCCTCATAATGTAACGATTACAAAAGAGGCACCTAATTATTCGAGATAGTTTTATTAGTTGTTATTTTAGTACAAGTTCTTCACTAGTTGAAAAAGGTTAAGTGTTTTTAGTAGTAATGAATAATTGCAGTTATAACCATATGTATTTTTAATTATTCAATTAGAAATGTAATTCCAACAGCAACTGCTCCTGATAACTGTTCGACAGATGGCTGTAAGTAATAAATAAGACCTAAATCAACATTATTGTTTTTTCCAAGTTCCAATCCTAATGAAAAGGGTATATGATGGATAATTCCGCTTTTATCAACATTATCAAATGTTGTTAATGTTTCAAACTTTCCAATTGAGGTTCCTATTCCAATTTCAATATAAGGCGCAATCCAAGGAATTGGTGCTCTAACTCTTGCTTTTCCACCAAGTAAAAAGGCTTTTGATTCAGCTTTTTCATTTGTAGAATTATTATTAAGGTCTTTTCCATTTGAATTTGTCAAAATAAAACCGGCATATGGTCTAAACTCAACCCAAGAAGCAATTTTAAGCACTAACTCTCCTTGAGCAAAAAAGCCATCATCAACAATTTCGTCAACACTATTATATGGTGTGCTTAACCCATATCCAATTTGAACATTAATTGATTTCTCTTTTATAAACTGTGCCCTAACTAAATTAGAAGTCAGAACTATTATTAATAATAATAGGTTTTTTTTCATAATGTATTAAATGTGACAATATGTGGTATTTTAATAATCAATATTAATTGTTAAACGAAGTTAGTCGCTTTTTCTTACAAAATCAAAAAAACGTTGGCCAGTAATGGTTTCAAATATTGACTAAATACGAAACCTAATCAATATTATTAATCAGTCAATTTTCTCATAACTGTTCCTTTTTTATGGTTGTAAGAGTAAATTCTATTCTAGATTTTAATTCTTCTAACCAGAGTTTTTCTACCATGAACTTTGTATAATATCCATGAAGTAGTTTATAAGTTTGAGGTTCTTTTAGATATTTATCTAATGCTTCATCACCTACAATAAACTCTGGATGTGTGGCAAGGTTGGTTTTTGGATAGGATATATTATGAAAATTCTCTAATGAATTAAATTTAATGACTAATTCTGCCCAGTCTTCATTAAAAAATGAGTTTGTGGTATTTATAAATCCAAGGTAATTAGTTATTGATGTCTCGTAATCTGCAAATGCAGTTGTAATATCTTCGGATAGTAAACTGAATCTACCTGATGATTTGGCACTGCTCAATCTCGAGTTATTAAGAATTGCTACTTCAATAACGAGTGCACTTGAAACATAAGCTCTTAAACTGTCCATTGGTTCATTCGTATTTGAATTAGCAGAGAAATTTAAGACTTCTATCAGGTTTTTATTGGTATCTATTAGAAGATTAATTCTTCCATTAAATTGGTCTAAATTTTCATTGAGTTCTTGTTTAAGATTGGTAATTAATGTTAATCTTTCTTTGTCTTGTTGATGTTCTATATTTATATTATTAATCCAAAGCGCAATCAAAATTCCAATAACCACAAGTAAAATTTCTCCAATGGCGTATTTAAAGTACTTTCCGGTATTTCCTTCTGAAAGCAGATTTTGTCTAATTTTTCTAAAGAATTTTATCATAATTAATTATTAGCTTCATTTGCCTTTAAAACTCTTAAGAAATTGCCTCCCAGTATTTTAATAATGTTTTCTTCACTATAACCTTTTTCTACTAATGCTTTAGTAATTAAAGGATAGGAGGTAACATCGTCTAATTGTTGAGGTGTAAGATTGATGCCGTCAAAATCTGAGCCTAAACCTACATAATCTACGCCAACGAGTTTAACTATGTAATCTATATGCTCCATGAGCATAGATAATGGAGGTCTCATGACTGCTGTCTCACTGCTATATTTATTGTATAGATAATCTAAAGTATACCATTCATCCATTCCACTTTTTATTAGAGAATCACTTTCTGCTGAGTGTTTTTCAAGAAAGGCAGCTTCTTTTCCATCAAAACTACTGTCAATAAATCCTGGATGAAAATTCACCATAATCACACCTTCGTTTTTAGCTATTGCCTTAATTTGCGCATCTTTTAAATTCCTACGGCTTGCTACGAGGCTATACACCGAACTGTGAGAGGCGATGATTGGTTTGGTGGTGATTTCAATAACATCCTTAAAGGTCTGTTCACCTACATGACTTATATCCACCATCATCCCTAATTCGTTCATACGCTGTACTACTTGTTTTCCGAAATCTGTGAGCCCTTTTTGTTCTAAGTTTGGATTGGTTGTTTCATCGGCTGCACTTGTTGCCCAAGATGGTGCAACATTATGTGTTAAAGTTAAATATCGTGCACCACGATTATAAAGTGCTTCTAATTTAGTAAGATCATCTTCAATCATGTGACCACCTTCTACGCCAAACATGGCTGCAATTTTATTCTCATTCACAGCGGCCATCATTTCTTTATAGTTTGCTACTTTAGCAATCTTATCTGGATTTCGAGATACAACAGCATCTAAACTATCCATTTCTCTGTTAGCATAGGCATAGGCGTTTTCGGCACCACCATCACAATACACAGAAAATATTTGAACATCAAGACCTCCTTTTTTCCAACGATCTAAATCGCTATGTGTTTGTCCAGTTAGATCTTGATCAAAAATAATCCCATTGTCTGCCGCTTTCATCAGAATATCATTGTGAGTATCTACTACAATTGCTTCAGCGTGAATTTCAGCGTAGGTTTTGATTTTAGGCTCTTTCTCTGGCGCAGGCTTGCAAGATGTGATGATAACAATACATAATAGAATTAATTTTTTCATATTCTTGGTGTAAAATGTTTTAATAATGTCAATAAAATTTATCCAGCTATTGTCTCTAAAGCGTCTACTAAATAATCAATATCCTTTTTGGTAATAAATATGGCAAATGAAATACGCACACCATTTAAGCCATAACTGCTCATTGGTCGTGTGTCGACACCATAATCGTCAGTGAGTTTGTTTTTTACATCTCTCACATTTTTACCAATAACTTCCAGTGTTTGAATCGCACAAGATAGATCATCATGAGCAGGAGTTTTTAGTTTAAATTTTGGATTGTCTTTTACTTTATTTCTAAAGTAATGTTTCAACTCATAAGAACGCTTCGATACTTTTTCCTTGCCAATGCTGTTTATAAAATCGACTGCACTTCCAAAGCCTAATAATTCTGGTAAGTTTCTAGTGTTGTAGTTCTCTAAACGCCTTATGCTTTTATCTGTATGTCCATTCGCAACTATTAAAGGTTTTAAATGATGTTGACTTTCTTTTTTTGCATAAAACATAGCAATACCTTTTGGCGCAAACAACCATTTATGAGCACTAACTGTATAAAAATCGCAACCTAAATCTTTTAAATCTATGTCAAACATACCTGCGGCTTGAGCACCATCAACTGCAACTAGAATTCCTTTTTTATGTGCCATTTCGGAAACTTCTTTAACAGGAAGCATCATACCATTTGTATTTACTGCATGACACATGGATATAATTTTGGTGCGTGGCGTAATAGCATCTTCATACACTTTTACAATGTCTTCAACAGTTTCTGGAAGTATTGGAATTACTGGACGCACTAATTTCACACCTCTCTCTTCTTGCCAAACGGTAAAAGGAATCACACTACTTTTGTGTTCGTGGTCTATTAAAATGATTTCATCGCCTTCTTTTAAATTGAAACTTCTAGCGATGAGATTCATCCCTTCAGTAGTGTTGTGTGTTAAGGCAATTTCTTCGTTAGATACTGAGAATAAGTCAGCTACTTTTTGTCTTACTTCTTCTTTCTCCTTATACCATCCTCCCCACATATATTTTGATGGAAATGCATCTAAAGTGGCTCTAAACTCATTGGTTGCTTTTTGAACTGCTATAGGACATGACCCTAAAGACCCATTATTAAAATATCGCAAATTTGGTGCAAACTTAAACTGTGCTTTTATATTCTCCCAAAAAGCTTCACTATCATCATTTTTGTCTAAAAGTTCTATAGGGAGATCTATATCACTTGGTTTATAAGAAGATAATAAAACGGTTCCTGCAACGCCTGTAAAAAGTTGTTTTACGAAGTTCCTGCGATATAAATTTTTCATAATGTTATTTTAGTTGGATGCTATTTTCTTTGGTTTTAATTCTTCAAAAAAGAAGTCATCGTTTGGTACATAAAAATCAAATCCAGTCACTTTTAAATTGTTATCTGTATTTATTTTAATCGTACCAAAGCTAAACCAAGCATGAGAATGGTCCCAGTTGATTTTCCATACATCATGATTCCAATGCGTTAACGTTGCAGATAGTAATGGCGAATGTGAGAACAGTAGTTTCAACTCATTATCTTTTTCTACAATACTTATTTTACCATACATGTCAGAATTGTAATCGCCAGTAAAATCTTTAGGTTGAGTTATTGGTTTGGTGTTTAAAACTCTAGCCTTTATTCTGTCTGAAATGCGTGTATCGTTTTTAGCATTTTTATTAGTGTTGTTTAAATAATCGGTTGACCAATCTTTATTGTTTTCAATGCCTAAAAATTTATCTAAGGCATAATATGTTGCAGCCATAATAGGGCTTTTTGGTCCATTAGTCAATATAACAACGCCTAAATTTTCATCTGGAATAAGTGTTACAGCAGTAATCATCCCATCGTAACCTCCAGTATGTCCAACTCTCATACGTCCATGATAATCACTTAAGCCCCAACCTAAACCATACGAATTGAAATGCCTATTAAAATCGTTTTTAGTGGTGTGATCTACATAATGATTATTATGAGGTGTCCAAACCAAGTTTCTTGTGGTTTTAGATAACAACGTGTCATTTTCGTGAATGCCATGATTTAGATTAAAAATCATCCATTTTGAAATATCAGACACACTAGAGATTAATCCACCAGTAGCTGCAACGTTATCCCATTTTGCCCAAGGAATCGGATAGTTTTTCTCATCTTTTCTGGCGTGTGGTGTTGCATAATTCCCTTTCTTTTCTAAATCATAAACAGTTGATATTGTACGATCCATACCTAAAGGATTCAGAATACGTTCTTCTACATTTTCTGCCCAACTTTTGCCAGTAACTTTCTCAATAATTTCGCCAGCAGTAATAAACATTAAATTGGAATAACCATATCCTGCTCTAAAGTCGTAGGCTTGAGGAACGTATTTTATGCGTTTAATGATATCTTCGGCTGGAAGATCCGATTTATACCAAATATTATCACCACTAAATGTGCCTAAGCCAACACGATGACTTAATAGATCTCTAATGGTAACATTATTGCTCACCCAAGTATCATAAACCTCAAAATAGGGCAAATGTTTTTTTACTTTATCATTCCAATTAAGCTTTCCTTCTTGAACCAACATACCAATCATTGCTGAGGTAAACGCTTTGGAATTGGATGCAATGGCATATAATGTATGCTCGTTAGGTTTTTGGTTTTTGCCAACTTCCATGGTACCATAATTTCCTGTAAAGATGAGTTCCCCATCTTTTACAATACCAATGGTAGCACTTGGGATGTCCCAGTCTTTTACCATTTTTTCGTAATAATTGTCAAGTGCTTTTAAATCGACGTTTGTTTGTTGTGCTTCAATTTTAGAAGTAAATAGAATACAAATTGCAATGAGGGAAAGAATACGTTTCATCAGTTGTTAGTTATTTTTAATTTATTATTTCAAGGTAATTAATTATCTTCTATGGAGTGACCTTCTTCACGATATAAATCGACTTTGCCATCTAATAAAACAGCAATTACAGTAACGTCTTTGTCTTGAGCATGGTCAGGTAAATCAATATAAAGTAGACCTGGAACATTGCTCCAGTACTGTTTACCAACAACGTTATGCTCTAGTTTTGTGCCATTGCCAACGACCCAAATTCTGTTGACTTTATTTTTTAAGCCTTTCACTAGTAATGATCCATTAGGATTATTGTCAACATATAAATACAAGATATTACCTTCTTTGTTTAAAGCGGTGTATCCGTTAAAATGCCCATGAGGTATCCCTGCACGAGTACCATAAATGGCTGTTTTATGTTTGCTGGTCCAACGACCTAAATCTTTTAGAATGGAGACTTGTTCTTCTGGAATAGTACCATCTGGTTTTGGTGCAATATCAAGGAGTAAATTACCTCCCATACTAATACAGTCCACTAAAATTCTAATAACTTGATTGGATGTTTTATATGCAGTATCGTTAGGTTGGAATCCCCAAGAATTATTCATGGTCATACATAATTCCCAAAACTCACTTTTTGGTTTTGCAACTGGGACACCTTGTTCTGGTGTAGCATAATCACCATATCCTTGAAGTCTGGAATTAATAATAGTATGTGGTGTTTTGCTTATGAGTAGATTTCTTATGTCTTTTGCTTTCCATTTTTCGGCACTCTGTTCCCAATCGCCATCAAACCAATATAAATCTGGATTAAATTTTGTGAGTTCTTCTAATTGACCAAAATTGAATTTTGTAAACCTTTGCCATTTTATACTATCATTTTCGTAACGTTTTTTGTCTCTAGTAAAATTTGGATAATCTTCGTGAGACCAATCTAATAATGAATAGTAAAGGCCTAATTTCAAGCCTTCTTTTCTAACAGCTTCAGCAAAAGGTGTTATTAGGTCACGCTTAGCTTTTGTTTTTTTAACAACATTTAAATTACCATATTTAGAATTCCATAAAGCGACTCCATCATGATGTTTAGTAGTAATAACTGTATATTTAGCACCGCTTTCTTTTATGAGTTTTGCCCAATATTCAGGATTATATTTCTTAGCTGTAAATCCTTTTAACTGTTTCATATATTCAGTATAAGGAATGTAACCATTATAGAAAGACCAAGATTCGTCAATACCATTAACGCTATAAATGCCCCAATGTATAAAAATGCCCAATTTGGCATCTTTAAACCATGATAGGCGTTCTTCTTTAGGAATTTCTTCACTTTGGGAATAACTAGTAATTGAATAACTGGTAAGTACTATTAATACAAATATCTTTTTGAGGGAATATTTCATGTTTTGAATTGCGAATCTTTTACTCATTGGCTACAGATGTTCCTTTTTCAACAAAATTTTTAAAATCAACCATGTATTTTTTAGATTGTTTTTTAAAAGCTCCTGGCATTAAAAGAGTCATAGCTTTCATCATAAATCCTGAAGGCTGGAACTCACAGTTAGAAATCCATTTAGTATGACCTTCTGGTGTTTCTTTAAAGTAGTTTTCTTGAATGTTATGCATGCCTTTTGTATGATAGGTTGCAGAAAACTCTTCAGGAAAATTATTTTTTGTGATTGTTTCTACAAGAGCCATTTCACGTTTACCCATTTTATAATTTAGCTGCATTTTTGCTCCAACTTTACCTGGTGTTCCAGAAATATGCTCACTAGATACAAGACCCTTTTGCCAATGCTTCATATTATCTACATTATCCATTTTTTTAACGACTTCATCTCGGGGCTTTTCAATTAGAACTTCTACAGAGTATTTCATGTGTTTATAATTTGTTTTTTTAATGGTCATGTGTAACATCCATTATAATTATTTTCTTGAGTATCGAAAATTTTAGTTATGGAAGCTTCATGATAATTTAGTGTTTATGCTTTTAAAGATAGCCTACATTTTTTATAAATAAAAATATAATGATTAAGGTGTACTATTACGGGATGCTTATCGTTAACTTATTACTTGTTTAATCTTTTAAATATATTATTTTTGCTACAATTCAATAAAAGCCCATATCTTATGAAAACATACATAGTATCAGCGTGTGTTGTTTTATTTTTTTCATTTTTTGGTAATGCACAATCAAGCAATAACGATGTTTTGTTTACAGTTAATAATGAACCAGTTTTAGCTTCTGAGTTTCTAAGAGTTTATAATAAAAATTTAAATTTGGTTCAAGATGAATCTCAAAAAGATGTTGACCAATATCTGTCATTATTTGTTAATTATAAATTAAAGCTTGCCGAAGCCAAAGCACTCAACTTTCATAAAAAACCTGCATATGTGCGAGAATTAGATGGCTACAAAAAGCAATTAGCAAAAAATTACATGGTTGATAGTGAAGTAACAGATGTACTAGTAAAAGAGGCTTACGATCGAGTTTTGTATGATATAAATGCCAAGCATATTTTAATCATGTTAGACCCATCAAGAAATGATACACTAGAAGTTTATAATAGATTGCTAAACCTTAGAGAACGTTTTAAGAATGAAGATTATAATGATTTAAAAAAAGAGCTACATAATGGTAATACTATTTTAGTTGAAGATTTAGGTTATTTTTCAGCATTTAAAATGGTGTACGATTTTGAAACCGAAGCCTATAAAACAAAAATTGGAGACGTATCCATGCCCTTTAGAACACAATTTGGATATCATATAGTAAAAGTATTTGATAAACGTAAATCTAGAGGAGAAATCACAGCTGGGCACATAATGATTTCTAAAAATCAAAAAGATACTACTGAAGATCCAGAAATCAGAATAAAAGAGATTTATAAGCTTATTGAGCAAGGACAAGAGTTTGAATCACTAGCAAAACAGTTTTCTCAAGATAAGAGTTCATCTAGTAAAGGTGGGAAATTAGCGCCTTTTACAGGTGGACAATTAAGTTCTGTTGTTTTTGAAAACAAGGCTTTTAATTTACAGGAAGATGGAGCGATCTCTAAACCTTTTGAGTCGGAATATGGATGGCATATTGTTAAACGTTTTAGTATTAAGCCTATTGGTAGTTTTGAGGATATGCAATACGAACTCGAAAATAAAGTAAGTAGAGATTCGCGCTCAAAACTTATAAATACTTCAATGCAAAATAAGTTACGAAAGCAATACAATGTAAGTAATACAAACCCATCTAGAGAGTACTTTGTTTCTATTTTAAATGATGACTTTTATGACAGAAAGTGGCAAATACCAAAGGGTTTCGATAAAGCAAAAACCATCTTAACTATTGGAGGTAAAAGATGGAATAACAAAGATTTTGCTAGTATTTTGCGGTCTCAGCAAAAAGGAAATACAAAAGGAAAATCTTTTGAAAGCATAATTGACGAAGCTTTTGAAGCTTTTGCAAATAAGTGTGTGTTGATGTATCATGAAGAAAATCTTGAAAACGTAAACCAAGAGTTTGCTCAAATTTTAAATGAATACAGAGAAGGGTTGTTGTTATTTGACTTAATGGAGACAAAAATTTGGAACGCAACAAAAAACGATACTTTAGGTATTGAATCTTATTACAATAAAAACAAACAAAACTATAAGTGGAACACTCGAGTGGAGGCTATAGTTGGAACAGCATCTCAAGAAGACGACATTAAAGAGGTGGTAAATATGCTTAAAAAAGGAGAGGAAGTAGACAGTATTAAAGAAAAGCTTAATACAAATGGTAAACAAAAAGTAATATTTACATCTGGGACAATGGATGCGGACCATCAAGCATTACCTAATAATTTTGAATTTAAAGAAGGGATTTCAAAAGTTTATTCTCAAAATAATGTATATTATGTTGTAAAGGTCACTAAATTAATACCTGAATCTTTTAGAACTCTAGATGAAGCTAGAGGCATGGTTATAAACGATTACCAACAAGAAGTTGAGCAAAATTGGATTAATAACTTAAAAAGCAAGTATGAGGTCACTATTAATAAGGACGTTTTAAGGAAAGTCAAAACACAAATTCATAACTAATTGACTATTAGAAATCTAATATTGGCGTTTTTATTTGCAGTAATTATTGTCTCATGCGATTTTTTTAGAAAATCTAATGATGAAGATGTAGTCGCTAGGGTCAATGATACATATTTATATAAAAGCGAAATAGAAAACCTTATATCCGAAACTACATCAAAAGAAGACAGTGCCTTACGAGTTAACAATTATATTAATCATTGGGCTACGCAACAGTTATTAATGGATGGTGCACGTTTAAACTTATCTCAAGAAAAGCAAGAAGAGTTTAATCAATTGGTAGAGCAGTATAAAAACGATTTGTTTATTAAAGCCTATTTAGAAGCTTTAGTAAAGCGAAGTATTGACACTACTGTTACCGAGCAAGAAGCTCAAGATGTTTACGAAAGAAATCAAGAAACATTTAAGCTAAATGAGGAACTCATTAAGTTTAGATATATAAATGTAAATGAAAATATTGCAAACCTAGATGATATTGAAAAACAGTTTAAGCGATTTAATGATGAAGACAAAAAAGTGTTGGACTCCATAGCTATTCAGTTTAAATCCTATTCATTAAACGATTCTATTTGGATTAGGGCAAATCAAGCACTATTAAAAATTCCTGTTTTAAATCCAGAAAATAAAAAAGAACTGTTAAAAAAATCTAATTTTATACAACTCAAAGACTCATTAGGTTTATATTTGATGCATACAAATGATGTGCTATTGCGTAATGAAAATGCACCCATTGAATTTGTAATGCCAACTATTAAACAAATCGTTATAAACAAGCGAAAGTTGGAGTTTATTAAAGAACTAGAAAAAGACATCACAAAAGATGCTATTAAAAACAAACAATTTGAAATTTTTAACTAAAGTGAAATATTTTGTACTAAGCATGTTAATGCTAACGTCATTTACAACAATGGCACAAGAAATTATTGAAGATAAGAAGGAGGAGAAAAAAGTTAAAAAAAAGATAGACACCTCACAACGTATTAAATTAGACGGTGTTGCTGCTGTAATTGGTGACTATGTCGTATTGGATTCCGATATTGATAAACGTATCGATCAAGCTAGAGCAGCTGGTCAATCTTTGGAAGGACAAACAAGATGCGAAATTTTTGGTTCCTTATTAGAGGAAAAATTATACATGCACCATTCCATTCAAGACAGTATTGTAATTAATGATGCTGAAATTAGTGCAAATGTAGATCAGCAAATCAATGTGTTGTCTCAGCAAATTGGTGGTCTTGATAAATTGGTCTCTTATTATAAAATGGATACCGAACAAGAGTTGAGGGACGAAATGTATACGCTTAACAGAGGCCAAAGAATGGTTCAGTTAATGCAGCAAAAAATCATTGATGAACTTGAAGTAACACCAGAGGAAGTTAGACAGTTTTACAATAGAGAGTTAAAAGAAGACCCTCCACAATTTGGTACCGAATTGAGATTAGCGCAAATAGTTGTAATTCCAGAAACCAGTGCTGAAGAAGAGCAAAAAGTTATTGATAGACTAAACGAATTTAGAACAGATGTTTTAGAAAGCGGAGCAAGCTTCACGACAAAAGCGGTTCTATATTCAGAAGACTCTGGGTCTAAAAGTTCTGGTGGAAAGTATACTCTAAATAGAAAACGTCCTTTGATGGTTAAAGAATTTAGAGAGGTAGCTTTTTCACTTGAAGAGGGCGAAATTTCTAAGCCATTTAAAACAAATTATGGTTATCATATCATTCAATTAGAAAAAATTAGAGGCCAAGAATATGATGTGAGACATATTTTACTAAAACCTAAACTCACAAATGCAGACATAGCAAAAGCAAAAGAAGAAATTGAAAATGTTAGGCAAAAAATTATTGCTGGTGAAGTTTCATTTGCAGATGCTGCATTAGAAGTTAGTGATGAGGAAGAAACCAAGTTTGAAGGAGGGCAATTAATTAATCCTGAAACTAGAGATTATGTGTTCCCCTTAACAAAAATAGACCCTGATCTTTATGTACAAGTTCAAGATTTAAAAAATGGCGAAGTAAGTCCGGTTTATAATGAGAGCGACATGTATAATGAGGTGAAGTTTAAAATTTTAACTGTTACTGATCGTATTAACGAACATAAAGCAGATTTTGCAAAAGATTACCTAAAAATTAAAGAGTTAGCCTTATACAATAAACAGTTAGAGGTAATAGGAAAATGGCAAAAAGAAAAAATCATGGAAACGTACATAAAAATAAATGGTGAGCATCGTGAATGTGATTTTAAGGCAAATTGGTTAAAAAAAGAAGAAAGATAATTTATGTCTGATGTTGCTGCTATCGAACAACTTGTAGTGAGATACAAGGATTTAAAAAAAGAAATTGCCAAAGTAATTGTTGGTCAAGAAGAAGTTGTAAATCAAATTCTTATTTCGGTGTTTTCAGGAGGTCACTCATTGTTAATAGGTGTTCCTGGTTTAGCCAAAACTTTAATGGTTAATACCATTGCGCAAGCTTTAGGACTCGATTTTAAACGTATTCAATTCACACCAGATTTAATGCCAAGTGATATCCTTGGTAGTGAGATTCTAGATGAAGATCGTCATTTTAAATTTATTAAAGGACCAATCTTTGCTAACATTATTTTAGCAGATGAAATTAACCGAACACCTCCAAAAACACAAGCGGCACTTTTAGAAGCAATGCAAGAGCGCGCAGTAACTGTTGCAGGCCACCATTACAAATTAGATTTGCCATATTTTGTATTGGCAACCCAAAACCCAATTGAGCAAGAAGGAACATACCCTTTACCAGAAGCACAATTAGACCGTTTTATGTTTGCTATTAATTTAAAATATCCAACGTTTGAGGAAGAAGTACAAGTTGTAAAAACAACAACATCAGATGAAACTGCTACGGTAAATCCACTTTTTTCTGCTCAAGAAATCATTGATTTTCAACACGTTTTACGCCGCATTCCAGTAGCTGATAACGTAATTGAGTATGCAGTGAAAATGGTTGGTAAAACAAGACCAGATAGCGATTCTGCATCCGATTTGGTAAAGCAGTATATAGATTGGGGAGCAGGACCAAGAGCTTCTCAAAATTTAATTCTAGCAGCAAAAACGCATGCAGCAATTAATGGTAAATTTTCTCCAGATATTGAAAATGT
Source organism: Gaetbulibacter sp. S0825 (assembly GCF_011777505.1). Taxonomy (GTDB): domain Bacteria; phylum Bacteroidota; class Bacteroidia; order Flavobacteriales; family Flavobacteriaceae; genus Pontimicrobium. The sequence continues at coordinate 1,598,606 of NZ_JAATJT010000001.1, forward strand.
TCAAGCTGTAGCGTACAGTATTCTTCGTCACAGAATAATAAAAAATTACAAAGCTGAAGCTGAAGGTATTTCCGAAGAACAAATTATTAAAAGCCTGTTTTAGCAGGTTTTTTTCTTTTCTAGAAGCTTTTACTATTGTTAATTTATTATTTTTTCAACATCAAAATTATTGATTTGATAAAATATCAATTAAAAAAGGCTATTTCATTGAATTATATTTAGTTTTTGTTCAATTTTGTTGTATATATATTAAAATATATTAATATTTTGTATTTTTGCATGACAGTAAAATAGTATAAGAATTTAAAATTAAAGTATATGGCATTCGATATAGACATGATAAAAAAAGTGTATAGTCAAATGGCTGAACGTGTTGAAGCAGCACGTAAAGTTGTAGGTAAACCACTAACACTTTCTGAGAAAATTTTGTATAGTCATTTATGGGATGGAAATCCTACAAAGGCTTTTGCTAGAGGTAAAGATTATGTCGATTTTGCTCCAGATAGAATTGCATTGCAAGACGCAACTGCACAAATGGCATTATTGCAGTTTATGCAAGCAGGTAAAAAGAAAGTTGCTGTTCCAACAACAACACACTGTGACCATTTAATTCAAGCAAAAAATGGTGCAAGTATGGACTTACAGAGTGCTTTAAACACAAGTAATGAAGTATTTAATTTTTTAGAATCTGTATCAAATAAATATGGCTTAGGCTTTTGGAAACCTGGTGCTGGAATTATTCACCAAGTAGTTTTAGAAAATTACGCATTCCCTGGAGGAATGATGATTGGTACCGATTCGCATACAGTAAATGCAGGAGGATTGGGTATGGTAGCTATAGGTGTTGGAGGAGCTGATGCAGTAGATGTAATGGCAGGTATGGCTTGGGAGTTGAAATTCCCTAAATTAATAGGTGTAAGGTTAACAGGAAAACTATCAGGTTGGACAGCACCTAAAGATGTAATTTTAAGGGTTGCAGACATACTAACAGTAAAAGGAGGTACAGGAGCTATTGTAGAATATTTTGGCCCTGGAGCAACCTCTATGTCATGTACAGGAAAAGGAACCATTTGTAATATGGGAGCCGAAATAGGTGCAACGACATCAACTTTTGGTTATGACGACTCTATGGAGCGTTATTTACGTGCTACAGATAGAGCAGATGTTGCAGATGCAGCTAATAAGGTGAAAGATTATTTAACAGGAGATGCTGAAGTATATGCAAATCCAGAGCAATATTTTGATCAGGTTATTGATATTAATTTATCTGAGTTAGGACCATTATTAAATGGCCCTTTTACACCAGATTTATCGACTCCTGTTGGTAAAGAAATGACTGAAAAAGCAAAAGCCAACGATTGGCCAATGAAGGTTGAATGGGGACTAATTGGTTCTTGTACCAATTCGTCTTACGAAGATTTATCTCGTGCTTCATCGATAGCGCAGCAGGCTTTGGATAAGGGCTTAAAAACAAAAGCTGAATTTGGTATAAACCCAGGTTCTGAGCAAGTTCGTTATACAGCTGATCGTGATGGGATTCTTGAAGTATTTGAAAAACTAGATGCTAAAATTTTCACCAATGCTTGTGGACCATGTATTGGTCAATGGGCTAGATATGAAGATCCAAAAAATGCACCAAAAAATAGTATAGTACATTCTTTTAATAGAAACTTTGCTAAACGTGCAGATGGAAATCCAAATACACATGCATTTGTTGCTTCACCTGAATTAACGGCTGCAATTGCTATTGCTGGGCGATTAGACTTTAACCCATTAACAGATAAGTTGATAAATGAAGACGGTCAAGAAGTTATGTTAGATGAGCCAACTGGATGGGAGTTACCTCCTAAAGGTTTCGCAGTTGATGATAATGGCTATTTAGAACCAAAAGAAGACGGTAGTGGTGTTGAAGTAAAAGTGGCATCTGATTCTGAGAGATTACAACTATTAGAACCTTTTACTCCTATAGGAGATTCAATAACTGGAGCTAAACTCTTAATAAAAGCTTTTGGTAAATGTACTACAGACCATATTAGTATGGCTGGACCTTGGTTACGTTTTAGAGGGCATTTAGATAACATTGCAAACAATACATTAATTGGAGCTGTGAATGCTTTTGGAAAGAAAACAAACTTTGTTAAAAATCAATTAACAGGTGAATTTGGAGGTGTTCCAGATACTGCAAGAGCTTATAAAACTGCTGGAGTTAAATCTATTGTAGTTGGGGATCATAATTACGGTGAAGGATCGTCTCGTGAACATGCTGCTATGCAACCACGTCACTTAGGTGTTGCTGCTGTAATTGTAAAATCTTTTGCTAGAATCCATGAAACTAATCTTAAAAAACAAGGTATGTTAGGATTGACATTTGATAATGAAAGCGATTATGATTTAATACAAGAAGATGATACTTTTAACTTCTTAGATTTAAACGAATTTGCACCAGGAAAACAGTTAACAATTGAATTAGCACATGCTGATGGTACTAAAGATACTATTAAAGTAAATCATACTTATAATCAATCTCAAATAGATTGGTTTAATGAAGGATCTGCTTTAAATTTAATAAAAAAGGAAAATGCTGCTTAATGATTTGTAGTATATGTTATAAGTGAGCCTTTGAGAAATCAAAGGCTTTTTTATTGAATATATGTAAGGATTTTGAATCTAAAACGACTGCGTTAGAATATAATTTAAAACTCCCAAATAGTATGCAGTCAATGTGGTTTTTTGATGATGTTAACCTTTTTAAGGTTTTATGTCCTCATAAGTTTAAAGCTTATAAGAAAGATCATGATTTTGATGCTTATAAGAAAAAAGACTATATATACTTTGAAGAAGACTCTGCAAACAAAGTATATCTAATTGAAAAAGGAAAAGTAAAGATTGGGTACTATAATGAAAATGGTGATGAAATTGTAAAAGCTATTTTATCTAGAGGAGAACTATTTGGAGAAAAAGCTATTCTTGGTGATAATAAACGTGATGAGTTTGCACAATCAATAGATAATACGACATCAATTTGCCCTATTGGAGTAGCAACTATGCATGAACTAATGAGAGATAACCAAACCTTTAGTTTTAAGGTTTACAAATTTATTGGTTTTAAGTTCAAAAAATTAGAACGTAGATTACAATTACTCTTATTTAAAGACACCAAAACACGATTAGTAGAATTTTTGGATGAACTTTGCGCAGATTTTGGTTACGACTGCCCAAAAACAGGTGATCATGTTATAAAACATCCTTATACACAAAAAGATATTGCTTCATTAATAGGTACTTCTAGACCGACTCTTAATATTCTTCTTAATGAACTTAAAGAAGAAAATTATATTAATTTTAATAGAAAAGAGATAAGAATTCTAAAAAAAATAGCTTAGTGTTAGATAGCTAACATTTTAAATGTCATCGGCTTTATACTTTTGAATTATAATAATTTTAAAAAAATAAGCGATGATTAAAAAAATGTTTTTAGCGGTTTTAGCATTAGGAATGTTAGCCACTTCATGTAGTAGCGATGATGATAATGTTTTGTCAACAAGTAATTTAGTATTGAACTTAAATGGGCTAGAAGCCTTAGGAGATGATTTTGTTTATGAAGGATGGCTAATCGTAAATGGTAATCCAGTATCAACAGGTACATTTTCCAGTGTTACTTTTCCACAATCCTTTTCAGTAAACATTGATGATATTAGAAACGCAACCACTTTTGTGTTATCAATAGAGCCTACAGTTGATAGTGACCCAGCACCAGCTGCCACAAAAATTTTAGCAGGAGATTTTAATGGAAACTCTGCTAGTATTAGTTCAAATGGTATAGTTGGAGATTTTTCAGCTTCAACAGGAAATTACATTTTAGCAACACCAACAGATGCTGATAATACAAATGAAGAAAGTGGCGTTTGGTTTTTAGACAATTCTAGTGGTTCTGCAGTCGATGGTTTAAACCTCCCAATATTACCACAAGGATGGAAGTACGAAGGTTGGGCAGTTATGAATGGTATGCCAATAAGTACAGGAACGTTTACCGATGTTAGTGATTTTGATGAAAACGCTACAAGCTCATCATTTAAAGGAACCGCTGGAGATGGACCAGCTTATCCTGGTGAAGACTATTTACAAAATGCACCAGCAGGATTAACTTTCCCAACAGATTTAAGAGGCGCAACAATTGTAATATCAGTCGAGCCTAGTCCAGATAATAGTTTAGCACCATTTACATTAAAACCATTAGCACATATGGTTCCGGCTGCAGCAATGACACATACAACAATTGCTATGGGAACAGGACCAGTTATTTCGCTTACTGGTACAGTAACAAGATAATTTAGAAGTTATATACTTTATTTTGTTAGATTTGAAGCATAGTTTCTATATAGAAACTATGCTTTTTTATATATTTAAGATTGATAAGTCTATTTTTGTGTTAGAAACAACTTTCTCATACTTAAATTAATCGGTATCAATAAGTTAAAGCTATTAATCCATTAGTACTAAACTAATTACAATGAAAAAAAAATACAATATTCTTGCAATTACCCTTTTGTTAATTGTAGGAACACAGTCATTACTCTCTCAAAATAAAGAAAAACCTTGGGTCTTAAATGCTGAAATCAATGCTGTTGATGTGTATCCAGTTGGAGAAAATGCGCCTCAAGGTGAATACTTTGATGAGTTTTTTAATTTATCTGATCATTGGAATATTAGTTTTCCTAAAATTACTTTAACCAAATACTTATCTGATAATCTATCAGCAAATTTATCTGGTTCTTATAATAAGTTAAAAAAATGGGGAGAATTCCCTGGATCACCAAAACTTAAAGTAAATAATCTTACTTATGTAAGTATTGATGGTATGTTTAATTATTATTTTTCTGGCTTGTCTAAGCCAAATAAATTAAAACCATTCATTGGTGCTGGAGCAGGTTATACATGGATTAGACAAGGGCGTTTTAATACTTTTGCTAGTGGCATAAATAACGATGAGTTAGTAGGTGCTGGTACCGTTAATGGAGCTCTTGGTGCTAATTATTGGATTGATGATAGAATAGGACTTAATGTTCAAACCACTTATAAACATTCGTTTAAAGAGTACTTAACCAAGCATTGGCAACATAGTTTTGGAGTGGTTGTTAGACTCACAAAAGGCGATAGTAAGAATAAGGTAGAAGAAGAGAATAAGGATAGAGATGGTGATGGCACTCCTGATGAATCTGATTTATGTCCTGATACTCCTGGATTAGAGGCATTACGTGGATGTCCAGATGCCGATGGTGACGGAATAGCTGATAAAGATGATGTATGCCCAACAATTTTCGGATTTAAAGAATTTGATGGTTGTGTGGATTCTGATGGTGATGGTTATCATGACAATATTGATGAATGTCCAGACGTGAAAGGAACAAGTATGGGCTGTCCAGAAATAGAGGAAACAGTGATTGAATCTAAATATTGCTATGAAGATGTTGCTGATATTAATGCTTACTTTGCAGCATTAAAGCGTGATGGCCAAATTGAAGTAGAAGGATTAAAGTTTAAAGTTCAAATAGGAGCTTATCGAAATGCACCTAAAGCATCATACTTTGACTTCCTTAAAAATGTTGGAAGCATTAATGTGATTATGGAAAATGAGCTTGCAAAGTATAGATTAGGAGATTATAAAACACTTGCTGATACTGAAACTATTCGTTTAAGTGTCATTGAGCAAGGTATTGATGATGCTTTTGTTCTTGCGTTTTTTAATGGTGTTCAAGTATCTATGAGACAAGCAGTTGAAATGCTTTGTGGTAAAGAGTAGATAATTTTTTAATAGATATTTAGTTTTTAAAACAGATGTATCTAGCAATATTATTCCTATTTTAAAGCTTAATTATCCATGTAAACTAATTACAATGAAAAAGAAATACAATATTCTTGCAATTACCCTTTTATTAATTGTAGGAACACAATCATTATTTTCTCAAGATAAAAGTAAGCCTTGGGTATTAAATGTTGAAGCAAATGCTGTTGATGTATATCCAGTAGGTGAAAATACACCTCAAGATGAATACTTTGATGAATTTTTTAATTTAACAGACCACTGGAGTATTGGTTTTCCAAAAGTAACCATATCTAAATATTTATCAGATAATATGTCTGTTAACTTATCAGGAGCTTTTAATAAACTAAAGAAATGGGGAGAATTCCCCGATTCTCCAAAAGTAGATGTGGATAAGCTTACTTACTTGGGTTTTGATGGGATGTTTAATTACTATTTTACAGGATTGTCTAAAAGAAGCAAGCTAAAACCATTTATTGGGTTAGGTGGAGGCTATACTTGGATTGAGCAAGGTCAGTATAATACTTTTTCCAATGGTATAAATAAAGATGAATTAGTGGGAGCTGGAACCATTAACGGTGCACTTGGTGCCAACTATTGGATTAGCGACAGAATAGGGTTAAATCTCCAGACTACATATAAACATTCATTTAAAGAATATCTAACCAAGCATTGGCAACATAGTTTTGGAGTAGTAATTAATCTTACTAAAACAGAGAATAAGAAAAAAGTAGAGGAAGTAAAGGATAGAGATGGAGATGGTGTTCCTGATGAAACCGATTTATGTCCAGATACACCAGGATTAAAGGCATTAGAAGGATGTCCAGATAGCGATGGCGATGGTATTGCAGATAAAGATGATGTATGCCCAACAATTTTCGGATTTAAAGAATTTGATGGATGTAAAGATTCTGATGGCGATGGATATGCTGATAATATTGATGATTGTCCAGATGTAAAAGGAACAAATAAAGGGTGTCCTGAAGTAAAAGAAGTAGAACCGAAAGAAGTAATAAGTGAAAAAATAATTTATTTTGCTTTTGATAACTCTAGTATTAATGCAGAATCTCAAGCTGTTTTAGAAGAAGTTGTGAATCTTATTAAAGATGCTAATTATAGTATTTCTATTGATGGTCATGGAGACCATATAGGAACAAAAGAATATAATTATAAGTTGTCATTAGATAGAGCAGAAGCTGTAAAAAATTATTTAATAGATAAAGGTTTATCTAGAATTTTAATTACCACTAAAGGTGAAGGAGAAAGTACTCCAATAGCTTCTAATGATACTGAAGAAGGAAGAGCAAAAAACAGAAGAGCAGAATTAACTATAAAAATAATATCTCAATAAGATATTATTAAAAAGTAAATTAAAAAGCGTTATCATGTGTAGTGATAACGCTTTTTTTTGTAAGGATAAATTAATTTTCCGAACTTATAAATGTGCATTTTTAAACTTTATATGAAATTAAGAAAACCCAAAAAAAGTGATATTGTGTTATTAGTTATTATCACTTTGCTAATTATTCCGCAAACACGACAGCCAATCCAAATTGCGTTGCATTCTGTGTTGTCAAAATTTGGACCATCGGTTATTGATAAAGAAGACCAAAAAAAGGTATCGTATACCTCTTGGAAATTAAGGGATTTGGAAGGAAATGAGTTAAACTATCAAGATACTAAAGGTAAAGTGGTATTCATGAATTTATGGGCAACTTGGTGTCCGCCTTGTATTGCAGAGTTTCAAAACATTCAAGATTTGTATGATGATTATGGCGATAAAGTTTTGTTTCTGTTAGTTTCTGACGAATCTCCAGTTACCATTCAAAAATTCCTAGATAAAAAAGGGTATAATATTCCAATAGTTAACCCAATAACTGATTATCCAGACGATTTCAATCCGAGAAGCATTCCTAGAACTTATATTATTGATAAGGAAGGACATATTGTTGTTGATAAAAAAGGGGCAGCCAATTGGAATAGCGATACAGTTAGGCAGCAGTTAGATGAGTTGCTTATAAGGTCTTGAGAAAGGCTTTTATAAAACTCCATGAAAAAAGAGACCACATAATTTTTAAGTCTTCAAGTAAGGTTGATTCTTCATCTAAAAAACGAAACATTGTTTGTACAGAATTCTTACTGTAAAATTGCTGAAAAATCCACTCGCCTTTATCATTCTCATCTTTTAATACCTTTAAAAAAACTTTGTCATAAAACTTATATTTTCTTTTAAATAGCCTATTTGAAGGTGTTTTATTTGCTTTTATATTGGTAATAATTTGGGAAACTTTTTTTTCAGTGTGTTTAAATGAATATCCTGTAGTACCTTTCACCCAACCACCACCTGTACCAATTTTTGTTATTCTATTTGTGTTAAATTTTTCAAAGGGAAAATTGGTCATTGGTATTTGACCTTTCTCAGTTTCAATAATGGTATAATCATCAATTTTTAGATAGTCGTTTATATATTGTTTTAAGAAATAATTATAAACATCATCTTCAACAAGATGTTCAGTAAAATAGGTGAATTCTACCAAGGCCTCAGTTTTAGAAAATGGCAAAACATAGGTAAAAGTAGTTTGCTCTCCATCTTTTAAACGATAATCCATCATTATTACTTTGTTTTCATCAAAAACATTGTCTTTAGTTTTTATAACCCAACCTTTAAAATGTTGAGTGATTGAAATGTATTTTTTTGATAAGGACAAAAATTCTTCAGGAATTCGACTGTCAAAAACATGTGTTGCAGAATAAGATTTTTTTGTGGTTTCTATTTTAACTAAGTCATTTTCTATTACAGATTTTACTTTATCTATTATAAAATGAATATTCGGATAGTTTTTAAGCTTAGTTTTTACTTCATTATAAAAATTAATAGCACGAATAGTTTTGTAGGTATAGGGTTGAAGTTTTAAATCAATTGTTTCGTTTGAAGTAATAACCGAAGCTTCTCCCCAGAATTTATGGATAATACTATCCCATTGTGTAGAATTTACTTCCCAAAAACTCCAAGTTTTATCATTTTTGTTTTTAGTTGATTGGTCTATTAAAGCAATTTGTTTGTGATTGAAAAAAGAATCTGAAGCTAGTTTTAGAGCCAACTGTAATCCAGCTAAACCATTTCCAATAATGATATAATCGAAATGCTTACTGTCATCTTTCATAGCCTAAAAAATGTACTATTTTTTGAAATACTTAAAAGGCACTAAAAGCATTCCAAAGCATTCACCCTCTTCTTTTCCTAGATGTTTATGATGAATTTTATGTGCTCTTCTTACACCTCTAGCATACCAATTATTTGCGTTTCTAAACAATTTAAAGCGTTGATGAATAAAGATATCATGGACTGTAAAATAAGCAATACCATAAGCAAGAATACCAAGCCCTAAAGGTAAGCAATACCATACGTTTTCATAGCTCCATAGATAGAAGCAGGTCATACTAACTATAGCATAAAATATAAAGAAAAAATCATTGCGTTCAAACCAGCTGTTGTGGTCCTTTTTATGATGATCTTTATGTAAATGCCATAGAAAACCATGCATGACATATTTATGTGTAAACCAAGCCATAAATTCCATGATGGAAAAAGTGCCAAAAAATATTAATATCCAGTAGACTGTTTGCATAATTTAGTTCACAATAAATTTAGTTGAAATTTCACATAACTCCGCGTTAAAAGCTCAAATTTTTTATAATTTGGGACTCTTACTCTAGTGTTTTTTATATCTAAAGCTGGAGTTTTTTTAAGCTTTTTTAGTAGCTGTCTATAATACCTATAAGCCATAAATACACCAAATTTAGCTTCCATTGGTAGTTTTTTAATACCTTCTAGCCCTTCGGTAAAATCATTTTCAATATCGTTAATGATATCTTGTTTAGAAGCTTCATCTAGTTTTGTTAAATCTGTATTCGGAAAATAGGTTCTATTTAAATCCTCATGGTCAGCTTTTAAGTCTCTAAGAAAATTTACTTTTTGAAAAGCTGAGCCCAAAGACATTGCTGTATCTTTTAATTCATTATATTTTTCTTTATCACCTTTAACAAACACTTTTAAGCACATTAATCCAACTACATCAGCAGAACCATAAATGTAGGCTTTATATTCTTCTTCTGTTAGGTATTTAGATTTGTGTAAATCCATTCGCATTGAATTCATAAAAGAATCTACTAATGATTTATCAATTTTATAACGATGGAATGTGTGCTGAAAGGCATTTAGAATGGGATTTAAACTAATTTTGTTTGAAAGTGCATGTTCCAAATCTTCTTCAAATTTTTCGAATAATTCTTTTTTATCAAACTCATGGAATGAGTCAACAATTTCATCTGCAAACCTTACAAAACCGTAAATGTTGTAAATGTCTTGTCTAATAGATGCAGACAGCATTTTTGTAGCTAATGAGAACGATGTGCTATATGTTTTAGTAACAGTTTTGCTACAATCGTTAGATACGTTGTCGAAAATATACTTCATGTTGTTTTAGTGTTCTTGTAATGGTTTTTTATGCATTGAAATATCTTTTACAATCAGTTCAGAAGCTAATTTTCCAGATATTAGCGAAGGAGGAACTCCTGGCCCCGGAACTGTTAATTGGCCAGTAAAAAATAGCTTTTTTACTTTTTTACTTTTCAATTTTGGTCTTAAAAATGCTGTTTGCAATAAGGTGTTTGCCATTCCATAAGCATTGCCTTTATATGAATTATAATCTTTTATAAAGTCGTTGACACAGTATGATTCTTTAAACAAAACATTATCACTTACATTTTGAGAGGTTAATGTTTCAAAACGGGTTATTATTTTATTAAAATATGTCTCTCTCAATTCAGGAGTGTCTTCGAGTCCTGGAGCTAGGGGAATTAAGAATATGCCTGCTTCTTTTCCTTCTGGCGCAGAAGATGAGTCTGTAATACTAGGGAAACTGGCATAAAATAATGGATCTTCAGGCCATTTAGCATTATCATAAATGTCTTGTGCATGCAGTCCGAAATCTACATCAAAAAATAGAGTATGATGATTTACATTTTTTAATTTTTTGTCAAAGCCAACATAAAAAAGTAGGGAAGAAGGTGCAAAAGTTTTTGCTTCCCAATAAGACTCAGAATATTGTCTATACTCTTTATCTAACAACGTTTCTGTATGATGATAATCTGCTCCGCTTAATATATAGTCGCATAAATAATCATTTCCATTAGATCTTATCCCTTGTGTTTCTCCATTATTTACTAATATTTTTTCTATTGGAGCATTCGTTTTTATTTTAACACCTAACGATTTAGCTAGCGCTTCCATAGCATGAATCACTTGGTACATTCCTTTTTTTGGATGAAATGTACCCAAGCCAAAATCGGCATAATTCATGAAACTGTAAAAAGAAGGTGTTGCACTAGGTTTGGCACCAAGAAAAAGCACTGGGAATTCAAGAATTTGTGCTAACCTGTTATTGCTAAATTCTTTACGCACATCTTTTTTGATAGTACTAAAAAATTGATTGATTTTTCCAATAGTCTTTGAGGATACAAGTTCTAGAGGAGAGAGCCCTGGATTATAAACCAAGTCTTTTATAGCAATATCATAGTTGCTTTTGGCTTGTTTTATAAATTTTAAGAGCTTTTTAGAACTTCCTTTTTCTTCTTTTTCAAAGGCGGCGCAAATTTTTTCGAGTGTATCCTCTATGGTAATGAAATCATCTTTACCAAAATATACACTATAAGCTGGGTTTAATTTTTCTAAAGTGTAATAGTCTGAAGGTTTCTTATCAAAATCTGAAAAGAAACGTTCAAAAACATCAGGCATCCAATACCATGTTGGTCCAATGTCAAAGGTGAAACCATCTTTTTTTAATTGTCTAGCACGACCTCCAATGGTGGCGTTTTTTTCAAAAAGAGTGACATCATATCCAGCTTTAGCTAAGTAGCAAGATGCTGCTAATGATGAAAATCCTGATCCGATAATATTTATTGTAGCATTCATTTGTTTAACAAATATATAAAAAAGTTAAACAAATGATGATAAAAATAAAACTTTTACAATTCTTTAACTAAATCTTTAATGGATTTAAAACCAATTATCGAGTCTGAATAGCTTGAAATATCAACAGATGCAAGCTTTTGACCTAATAACCAAAGTTTAGTAGATTCTTTATTAATTATTTCTTTTTTGAAATCTTCTATATACTTTATAACATCTTGTTCTTCCTCTGGTTTTACCGTAAAATAAGAAATATATGTTATTTCATTAAAAAATTCTAACAGGTCACTTAGACTATTCATTGGAACGCTTTCACCAAGAAAAATAGTGTGATAACCTCTGCTTCTTAATTCATAGTTGACAAATAATAGGCCTATGTCGTGAATTTCATTTTCAGGTAAGTAAAGTACAAATGTTTTTGTGTTTGGTTTTGGTTCTAAATTTTGAAGTTTTTCAATATTTAAAAGTATTTTTTGTTTAATGTGTATTGAGAGAAAATGTTCATGTGCTGGTGAAATGGTATTGGTTTGCCATAACAGTCCTATTTCATTTAGCAATGGAATAAAAACATCATAAAAAATATCTCTAAAAGTATGGCCTTCCAGTAGGTTCATGTATGTATTATAAAAAAGTACTTGATCAAAATTTAGCATAGACATTTTAAATGCATTGATTGCATGATTTTCTACACTTCCTCTTGATGCTATTTCCCTAACATTAGCAGGAATTTCATCATTTGATAGTTTCGCTATTTTTGATATTTTATAACCATTATTATTTAAAAAAGCTACATTAAGGAGCTTTTGTAAACTTTCGATACTATAATGCCTAATATTTGTGTCTGTCCTTTCAGGCTCTAAAAGGTTGTATCTTTTCTCCCAAATTCTTATGGTGTGAGCCTTAATTCCAGAAAGGTTTTCAAGATCCTTTATACTGAAATCATTTTTTATATTGTTCATTAAAAATTGCTTTATCTTAAACAAAAATAGATATAATTATTTTGTAAATAAAATAAAAACAAAAATTTAAGAAAATTTTGTGCAAAAGCGAATCCCAAGAATTAGGAAATCTAGTATGATAGTTATGAATTTGGACTTATTGTGCGCACGAGAAGACTCGAACTTCCACGACCTAATGGTCACTAGCCCCTCAAGCTAGCGCGTCTACCAATTCCGCCACGTGCGCAAATTTTTTTTGAAGTAGTCAAAAATAAAAAAAGTTAAGCAAATTGCTTAACTTTTTTTGTGACCAGTCTGGGGCTCGAACCCAGGACCCTCTCCTTAAAAGGGAGATGCTCTACCAACTGAGCTAACTGGTCATAATGTTTTTCTCTAATGAGGGTGCAAATATAAAATGTTTAATTAATAAAACAATACTTTTTGTATATAAATTTCGTTTTTTTGTAATACCCAAACCTAGGGTTTTAATAATCAATATAAATACAAAAAATGATTATAGTTTTAATGGGATATATGGCCTCTGGTAAGTCTTTTGTAGGAAAGGTTTTAGCAAAAAAAATAGGCTTTGATTTTATTGATCTTGATACTTATATTGAAAAAAGAGAAGGTAAAACTATAAATGATATTTTTGAATCTTCTGGAGAAATCCATTTTAGAAAAATTGAAACTAAGTATTTAAGGGAGGTTTTGGATTTAAAAACCAACATAGTTTTTTCTCTTGGAGGTGGAACTCCGTGTTATGGAAATAACTTGAGCATAATTAAAAGTGACTCTAAGGTAATTTCTTTCTATCTAAATACAACTATTGATACAATTGTTTCTCGTCTTGAAAATGAAAAGTCTAAGCGCCCTTTGGTTGCAAGATTTAAGTCTAAGGATGAATTACAAGAGTTTATTGGTAAACATCTTTTTGAGCGAAGTTATTTTTACAATCAAGCCAATTTTGTAATAAAAAATGACAAAAATTTTGTTGATGATATCATCGAGGATATTATTGTAAAGCTATTTTAAAACAGCTTCAAACTCTTTTCCTATAAGATTAATTTCTACATGTTCGTGCAAAGAGGTAGATAGAGAAATGCCTTTAAAATCAGCTTTCACAGGATATTTTTTGTGATTTCTATTTATTAAAACAGCCGTTTTAAACTGTTTTAGAGGCACATTTAAAAAATGTTTTACGCCATAAATTAATGTGGTTCCAGAGTTTAAAACATCATCGATTAGCACTATGGATTTATTTGTATAATCTTCAGGCGAAATAGAGGTTTTTATTTCAGTTAGGGGATTTTTTTTATCTATAGTAACCTTGCACAATAATGGTTCAATATTTGATATTTTTTTAAGTGTAATCTTTAGTTTTTTAGCCAATATATATCCATTGCTTTCTATTCCAGCTAAAATCACTTCTTTTTCATCGACATTACATTCGTAGATTTGGTATGCAATACGTTTTATTTTATGATTGATTTCTTTATGCGATAGAATATTATTTTGTTCCAGTGCCATTAGTGGTTATTTTTTTCAAAGATAAAAAACTGTTCTTTATGTTCTCTTGGTTTTATTGAGTTATATGATTTTTCCAATGTATTAATTTTGAAAACTGAAGAAAATAAATTTAAATATTCAGTTTTACTTCCACCAAAAGGAGGTCCTTCTTTAGTTAGTTCAAAATTAAAAAGTAGTCCAACCAATTTTCCATTCTCCTCAAGTAATTCATTCATTTTATTGGAGTAGTTTTTTCTTAGATTTGGTTGTAAAGCACAAAAAAAAGTTTGTTCTATTATTAAATCAAAAGAATCTTTTAACTCAAAAAAATCTTTATTTATTAATTGTTCATTTGGAAAGTCAGTCAATCTCTTTTTTAAATTGATTAGTGGTTGATTAGCTATATCTAATACAAATACATTTTTAAACCCTTTTTTCCATAAATATTCAGCTTCATAACTATTACCAGCCCCAGGGATAAGTATTTTTAAATCTTTATTAGTTAATTGATCTATATACGTTTTTATAGGTAGAGAAACATGACCAACATCCCAACCAGTTTTATTTTCACGATAACGGTGTTCCCAAAAGCTTTTATTCAACTTCTTCATCAGTATCTTCTAAATAATCTTCAATATTTCTTCTATCTTTTTTGGTTGGTCTACCAGTCCCTTTTTTTCTATAATAATCTTTAGAATATTTCAGTAATTCTTGGGCTTCAAAAGCTTCTCTAGGGGTTGTATCTGTCCTGTAAATATCTACTAATTTAGCTCCAACCCTATTAGGTGGAATATCATTAACTGTTAGTTTATAGTTGATTTGATTTTTTCTAAGCTCGATAACATCAGTAGCATATACTTCTCGACTGGGCTTTACTATTTGGCCATTGACTTTAATATGCCCTTTTTTACAAGCAGTTGTTGCTATATTTCGGGTTTTATAATATCTAACACACCAAAGGTACTTGTCTATTCGCATAAAAAATGTAAAAACTACGTTAATGTTATGATACAAAAATATTATAAAATTGTATCTTGCAGCACAAAAAATTAGCAATATGAAATTTAGATATTATTTATTAGCACTTTTAAGCTTGTCGCTAATGTTTAATGCATGTAATAAATCTGAAGATGATGACCCTACAGAGCCCACTAATGTTGTTGACAGAGGTGAACAACAAATTATAGATAACGATTCTTTAATTGGTTATTTTCAAACACATTATTTTAATTCTGGCTATTTTGTGAATAACCCAAACGCTTCCATGCATGACTTGATTATTACAAAACTTGAAGAAGGTGAGACTGTTCCAGATGACCATGTGCTTTTAATTGATAGTTTAGACCACATGAGAAGAACTACTGTTTTTTCTGAAACTGATTACGAATATTATGTTTTAAAATTGAATCAAGGCCCAGGGGATACGCCAAATTTTTCAGATACGGTTAGATTAAATTATTCTGGTAACTTATTGGATGAAAGTGTATTTGATAATTCTATCAATCCTGTAGATTTTGACTTAACTGGTTTAATTAGAGGATGGGCTTTAGCAATTCCAGAATTTAGCACATCGGAGTCGTTTGTCGAAAATGGTGATGGTACTGTAAGTTATTACAATCCTGGAATAGGAGCAATGTTTTTGCCTTCCGGATTAGCTTATTTTTCTGGCGTAAGCCCTGGAATTCCAATATACTCACCTTTAGTTTTTAAGTTCGAATTATACCAAACAAGAGTGAATGACCACGATGGAGATGGAGTGCCTTCTTACCTAGAAGATATTGATGGTGATTTAAATGTTACCAATGATGATACAAATGCTAATACTGTTGCTGATTATAATGACCCAGATGACGATGGTGATGGAGTGGCAACCTTTAACGAATTACAACAAAATGAATATACTGTAGATACTAATAATGGTGAACTAGAACCTATTTTGGGAAGCAAGGAATTTGAATATTTTAGATCTGAAAGTAATGGAGTTATCACTATTAAAACTGTGACTTTAATGGATTCTAATAATGATGGTATAGATGATTATTTACAAAAAGAAATTAAGATTGACTATTCGGAAGAATAGTTTATAAAATTCACAAAATATTTTATTTAAAAAGCCGCTTCAAATTGAAGCGGCTTTTTAATTTTATAGAGCAATGGCCAAACTCAAAATTAATTGATCTGGTCTTGTATCTATTCTACTTGTACTAGCAAGTCCGTTGTTGTTGATAAACGTTGCCTCGTTATCGTTAAAGCCTCTTTCATAACGTAAATCTATACCAAAATTATTAAGGTTTAAACCGATTCCAAAATTAAGACCAACAGTAAAATCGTCCTTAACATTGTCAATTGCAATACCATCAAACTCTGTATCTAAAATGTATTGTAAGGATGGACCTCCAAATACAGATATTGGACCTAAAACTTTGACACCTACTAATAGAGGAGCATCAATTTTTTGCATGCTGAAATTGTCACTATCATACTCACTCTTTGTAGAAGTATAAACAAGTTCTGGTCTAAAATAAAGCTGATTACCTATTTTGCCAAATAAACCAATGTGGTATCCAATGTTTCGATCTGGATGTTTTGCGTTATCTCCAATAGATTCAAAATAGTCTCCATTTGCATTATAATTTAATCCTCCTTTAATTCCAAAAGAGGAACCATTTTGTGCAAATGCAAAAGTGCATGTGGTTGTTAGTGCTACTAATAAAATTAGTTTTTTCATAATTGTTTTCGTTTTAAGATTTGAATGTGTATGTATCAAAAACGTTGCCAAATGCATATTATTTTTTAATGGTTAAATTAATTTATAAAAAAAAGGTTCTTTTAAATTAATAAAAGAACCTCTAGTAGAATATATTTTAGAGACTTATTTTCTTGCTATAACTGCTTTCGATTTTTTTATAATTGCAGCACTATTAAGCCCGTACTTTTCCATTAACTGCGCAGGCGTTCCAGATTCTCCAAAAGTATCATTAGTCGCTACAAATTCTTGTGGTGCAGGATTGTTTAATGTTAAAACTCTCGATACACTTTCACCTAATCCACCAAGGTAATTATGCTCTTCGGCAGTAACAACACATCCTGTTTTTGCAACAGACTTTAATATTGCTTCTTCATCCAAAGGTTTAATGGTGTGTATGTTAATGACCTCTGCAGAGATACCTTCTTCAAATAAAGCCTTTGACGCTTCAAGAGCTTCCCAAACCAAATGTCCAGTTGCAACAATCGTAACATCAGTACCTTCTGTCATTTTTATAGCTTTTCCAATTTCAAATTTTTGATCAGCAGGCGTAAAGATTGGAACTGATGGTCTTCCAAAACGTAAATAAACAGGTCCATTATGTTCTGCAATAGCAAGTGTGGCTGCTTTTGTTTGATTATAATCACAAGGATTAATAACGACCATACCTGGTAACATTTTCATAAGACCAATATCTTCAAGAATTTGATGTGTTGCTCCATCTTCTCCTAGTGTTAAACCAGCATGTGAAGCACAAATTTTTACGTTTTTCCCAGAGTATGCTATGGATTGACGAATTTGGTCATAAACACGACCTGTGGAGAAGTTTGCAAAAGTTCCTGTAAAAGGAATTTTACCACCAATGGTTAAACCAGCTGCAATTCCCATCATATTTGCTTCAGCAATTCCAACTTGGAAAAAGCGCTCAGGATTTTCTTCAATGAATTTATCCATTTTAAGCGATCCAACTAAATCAGCACATAGTGCTACTACGTTTGGATTTGTTCTTCCTAATTCTGCTAAACCAGCTCCAAAACCAGAGCGTGTGTCTTTTTTTTCTGTATATGTAAAAGTTTTCATTCTCTTGTTTATTGAATTAGTAATCGCCTAAAGTTTCTGGGTTTTGTTCTAATGCAGATGCTAACTGCTCATCGTTTGGTGCTTTACCATGCCATGCATGTGTATGCATCATAAAATCAACACCATTACCCATCATGGTTTCTAATAATACACAAACTGGTTTTCCTTGTCCAGTTTTAGATTTAGCTTCAGCCATTCCTTTTAAAATAGCATCAATATCATTTCCTTCTTTTATCTCCACAACTACCCAATCAAAAGCTTCAAATTTAGCCTTTACATCTCCCATGGCTAATACATCATCAGTAGCGCCATCAATCTGCTTACCATTTAAATCAACAGTAGCAATTAAATTATCAACTTTTTTTGCTGAAGCATACATAATGGCTTCCCAGTTTTGACCTTCTTGTAACTCACCATCACCATGTAAACTATAAATTAAATGACTGTCATTATTTAATTTTTTTGCTTGAGCTGCTCCAATAGCGACAGACATTCCTTGACCTAAAGAGCCAGAAGCAATTCTAATCCCTGGTAAACCTTCGTGAGTTGTTGGATGGCCTTGTAATCTAGAATTAATAAGCCTAAATGTGTTTAATTCATCAACTGGAAAATAACCAGATCTAGCTAATACGCTATAATATATTGGTGAAATATGACCGTTAGAAAGGAAGAAAAGGTCTTCACCAATTCCATCCATATCAAATCCTTCATTTCTATCCATAATTTCATTATAGAGTGCTACAAAAAATTCGGCGCAACCAAGAGAACCTCCTGGGTGTCCAGAATTCACCTTGTGTACCATTCTTAAAATATCTCTTCGAACCTGTGTGGTTAAGTCTTTTAAATGTTGTGTGCTTGGCATGTTAAGTGAGTTACTTTTTTAAGGCGCAAAAATAGGTTTTTAGAGGGTTTAAAAAAAGCGAAATGGTTTCATTGTTAAAAAGCCATTGGTATTGTTAATAAGTTAATTTAATAACAATTATATCTGTTAGAAATTTGAGTTAATTATCTTTGCTCGCTGATACATATAAGTGAATGATTTTTGATTTAAAAGGAAAAGATCCTCAAAGTAAAGCTAGAGCTGGAAAGATAATAACAGATCATGGTGTTATTGAAACACCAATTTTTATGCCTGTAGGTACAGTAGCATCTGTTAAAGGTGTACATCAAAGAGAATTAAAAAATGATATTAACCCAGATATTATACTTGGTAATACCTATCATTTATATTTAAGACCTCAAACACCCATTTTAGAGAAAGCAGGTGGCTTACACAAGTTTATGAATTGGGATAGAAACATTCTAACCGATTCAGGTGGTTATCAAGTTTACTCCCTTTCAGCAAATAGAAAAATAAAAGAAGAAGGTGTAAAGTTTAAGAGCCATATTGACGGAAGTTACCATACGTTCACACCTGAAAATGTCATGGAAATACAGCGAACTATTGGCGCTGATATAATAATGGCTTTTGACGAGTGTACACCATACCCTTGTGATTATAATTACGCAAAACGCTCGATGCACATGACACATCGTTGGTTGGATAGGTGTATTAATCATTTAGAGAAAACACCTTTAAAATATGATTATAACCAAGCATTTTTTCCAATAGTCCAAGGAAGTACATATAAGGATTTAAGAAAGCAGTCAGCTGAGTATATTGCTAACTCTGGAGCAGTAGGAAACGCTATTGGAGGACTCTCAGTTGGAGAGCCTTCCGAAGAAATGTATGCAATGACCGATGTGGTTTGCAGCATACTTCCTGAAGATAAACCACGTTATTTAATGGGAGTGGGTACGCCAATTAATATTTTAGAAAATATTGCTTTAGGTGTCGATATGTTTGATTGTGTTATGCCAACTCGAAATGCTAGAAATGGAATGCTTTTTACAGCACATGGCACTATTAATATTAAAAACAAAAAGTGGGAAGATGATTTTTCACCTGTTGATGATATGGGAATAACATTTGTAGATACAGATTATACAAAGGCGTATTTAAAGCATCTCTTTAGTGTTAACGAAAGATTAGGAGCGCAAATAGCCACGATTCATAATCTTGGTTTTTATTTATGGTTGGTACGTGAGGCTAGAAAACATATATTAGCAGGAGATTTTAGAGAGTGGAAAGACAAAATGGTAAAACAAATGGATAAGCGTTTGTAACTTGATGAAGATACTTGATTGGTACATATTAAAACGCTATTTAGTAACATTTTTAATGATGCTACTCTTGTTTATTCCTATTGGAATTACAGTACATTTATCTGAAAAAATAGATAAAATACTAGCTAATAATGTACCATTTCCTGAGGTGGCTCAATATTTTTTAGACTTTACTATTTATTTCGCAAACCTATTATTTCCTTTATTTCTTTTTTTATCGGTTATATTTTTTACATCTAAACTAGCTAACAATACAGAGGTTGTTGCCTTTTTAAGTTCAGGCGTGTCTTTTTCTAGGTTTTTAAGACCTTATATTATAGGCTCTGTTATTGTAGCAATTTTTGCACTTGTATTAGGAATGTATTTAGCACCAAATGCTAGTAAAGGGTTTAATCAATTTTACTATGACTATTTAAGCGGTAATAAAAAAGCTGTAGATGACCAACAACTCTTTAGACAAATAAACGAGAATGATGTTATTTATGTGAAGTCGTTTGATGCAAAAAATAATAGTGGAACAAACTTTACTTTTGAGCATTTTGAAGATAATAAGCTCATCTATAAAATTGAAGCTGCAAATATTAATTTTAATGAAAGAGATAGTATTTATAGGTTGAGACAGTATAAAAAAAGAATTATTGGTGAAAATGATGATATATTAATTAATCAAATAAGAAAGGATACCTTATTTGCTTTTGATTTAGAAGATTTAATGCCAGTAAAGTACATTGCTGAAACGCTTAGTTACGGTGAGTTAACTTCTTTTATCGAAAAAGAAGAATCTCGTGGTTCATCTAATATTGGGAGATACAAAGTTGTTCTTTATAAAAAGTGGAGTTTACCAGTATCTATTTTTATTCTCACAATTATTGCAGTAGCAGTCTCTTCTAAGAAACGAAGAGGAGGAATGGGAGTTAATCTTGCTTTCGGAATTTTTATTGCTATGATATATGTCTTTTTTGATAAAGTATTTGGTGTTATGGCTGAACAGTCTAATTTTTCGCCAGCCATAGCTGTGTGGTTCCCTAACATACTTTTTGGTATTTTAGCAATCTATTTGCTATATAATGCTAAACGATAAGCTTAAAAATTATTTACACTTACACTTTCTTGTTTTTATAGCTGGGTTTACAGCAATTTTAGGAGAATTAATTACTATAGGTTCAATTCCTATTGTCTGGTTTAGGATGTTAATTGCTGCTATAATAATGCTTATCTACTTCAAGTTTAAGCGCATTAATTTTGTAGTTGATTTTAAGATTATTTTTAAGTTTTTTATAGCAGGAACAATTATAGCCTTACATTGGATTACTTTTTTCGAATCAATTGAGCAATCTAACATATCTATTGCATTAGCAATGTTTTCTACTGGTGCTTTTTTTACTTCGTTTATTGAACCTTTATTTTTTAAGAGAAGACTAATTTGGTACGAAATACTATTTGGAGTAATAGTAGTTTTGGGTGTTTGGTTAATTACTAGAACAGAATTGAAATACTTGAATGGCATTTTACTAGGTATTTCTTCTGCTTTTTTCATATCCCTATTTTCTGTAATTAATGGTCAGTTTGTAAAAAAATATAGTGCTTCAGTTATTTCATTTTATGAGTTTATTGGTGGTGTACTAATAATATCGTTATTCACTATTTTTTTTAAAGACGGATTTAATGTGGAGTTCTTCAATCTTAGTAATTCAGATTGGTTATATATTGTCATTCTTGGGTCTATTTGTACCGCTTATGCGTTTATTGCTGTCGTTCATATCATGAAATATATAAGTCCATATACTGTAGTGCTTTCATATAATTTAGAACCTATTTACGGTATCATTTTGGCTATTATTCTTTTTCCAATAAAAGAAAAAATGAGTCTAGAGTTTTATATTGGTGCTTTTTTAATATTTAGTGTCGTAATACTCAACGGTATACTAAAAAATTCTAAGTCATTAAAAAGGCGTATCACCTCATAAGCGTGGTTATTTGACGTATAATAACTCGTAAAATTCAAAATTTTATTTCGTTTTATTTTTAATTTCAAAACAAAATAAAATATGTAATTTTGCAATCTAACTAACAAACTTAAATTTCTATGGAATATTTAGAATTTGAGCTCCCAATAAAGGAGTTGGAAGAACAACTACAAAAGTGCCAACTCATAGGTGAAGAGAGTGATGTTGATGTTACAGAAACCTGTAAGCAAATTGAAAAAAAACTAGCCGAGGCAAAAAAAGATATTTATAAAAATCTTTCAGCTTGGCAACGTGTTCAATTATCTAGACACCCAAATAGACCCTATACTTTAGATTACATTAGAGCAATTTGTGGTGATACATTCTTAGAATTGCATGGAGACAGAAATGTGAAGGACGATAAAGCTATGGTTGGTGGTCTTGGTAAAATAGGTGACCAAACATATATGTTTATTGGGCAACAAAAAGGGTATAATACCAAAACTAGACAATATAGAAACTTTGGAATGGCAAACCCTGAAGGCTACAGAAAAGCATTGCGTTTAATGAAATCTGCCGAAAAATTTGGTATTCCTGTAGTAACACTTATAGATACACCAGGTGCTTATCCAGGATTGGAAGCAGAAGAACGCGGACAAGGAGAAGCTATTGCAAGAAATATTTTAGAAATGACTCGCTTAAAAGCACCAATTATATGTGTCGTTATTGGTGAAGGAGCTTCTGGTGGAGCTTTGGGTATTGGTGTTGGAGATAAAATATTAATGCTAGAAAACACATGGTACTCAGTAATTTCTCCCGAAAATTGCTCTTCTATTTTGTGGAGAAGTTGGGAGTTTAAAGAACAAGCAGCTGAGGCATTAAAATTAACAGCCAAAGATGGAAAACGCTTAAAAGTTATTGATGAAATTATTAAAGAACCTCTTGGAGGTGCTCATAAAGATAGAGAAGCAACTTTTCTAGCAGTTCGTGAAGCTATTGCAAAATCTTATGACCAATTTAAAAACTTATCACCAAAAGAATTGGTAAAACAACGTATGGACAAGTATTCTCAAATGGGTGTTTACAAAGACTAAGCCCTTATTAATCATAGAATAATAAAAAACCGAAGTTTCTCACTTCGGTTTTTTTACCACTATTAACAATATTTAAAACTTATTAACAGTTAAAATGTTGACTTGTAGTGAACAATGTTGTAACTTAAATAACTGAACAAGCTCACAATTTGGTTACTTTCGCTTTAGTAAATCAATTGCTTAATTAATCCAAAAATGAGTGTTTAATAAACCTCAAAACAACAGAAAAATAAATGAAACAACCTAATCAACTCCAAGGTTTTAAAGTAGATAAAAGTACTTTAATAAGCCTAGAAAAAGGTAAAATCCCTCCACAAGCCCTCGATTTAGAAGAAGTTGTTTTGGGAGCAATGATGATTGACAAAAAGGGTGTTGATGAGGTTATTGATATTTTAAGTCCTGACGCTTTTTACAAAGAAGCACACCAATATATTTTTGAAGCCATTTTTAAATTATTCGAAAATAGTGAACCAATTGATTTATTAACGGTATCTAGTCAGCTTAAAAAAGATAGCAGATTAGAAATGGTCGGAGGTGATTTTTATTTAATTTCTCTTACGCAAAAAGTATCATCATCTGCGCATATTGAGTTTCATGCACGTATTATTTTACAGAAATTCATTCAACGAAGTTTAATAAAAATTTCAAACGAAATTATTGAAGATTCGTATGATGAAACTAAAGATGTCTTTGACCTTCTAGATAAAGCAGAATCTAAGCTGTATGAGGTGACTCAAGGAAACATCAAAAAATCTTCTGAAACTGCTCAGGAATTGGTAATTCAAGCTAAAAAGAAAATTGAAGAAATTTCAAATAAAGAAGGTTTAAGTGGTATTCCATCTGGTTTTGATAAGTTGGATAAATTAACCTCTGGTTGGCAAGAAAGCGATCTAATTATTGTGGCTGCACGTCCAGGTATGGGTAAAACAGCATTAACGCTAACTATGGCAAGAAATATTGCTGTAAACCAAAATATTCCAGTAGCTTTCTTCTCTTTAGAAATGGCATCAGTACAGTTAATTACAAGATTAATTTCATCTGAAACCGGATTGTCTTCTGAAAAATTAAGAACAGGAAGATTAGAAAAGCATGAATGGGAACAATTAAATGTAAAGGTTAAAAGTCTTGAAAAAGCACCTTTGTTTATTGATGATACACCATCATTATCCATCTTTGACCTTCGTGCAAAAGCAAGACGTTTAGCTTCTCAACACGGCATCAAATTGATTGTGATAGATTATTTGCAATTAATGACAGCTGGTGGAGGACAAAAAGGAGGAAATAGAGAGCAAGAAATATCTATGATTTCTCGTAACCTTAAAGCCCTAGCTAAAGAATTAAGTGTTCCAGTAATTGCCTTATCGCAGTTATCACGTGCTGTTGAAACGCGTGGAGGAAGTAAACGACCTCTACTATCTGACCTTCGTGAATCTGGAGCAATTGAGCAAGATGCTGATATTGTATCGTTTATTTATCGCCCAGAATATTATAAAATTGATGAATGGGATGATGAAGAACGCACGCCAACCGAAGGACAAGCAGAATTTATCATAGCCAAACACAGAAACGGTGGATTGGATAATATTCGGTTAAAGTTTATTGGTCATTTAGGTAAGTTTGATAATTTGGATGATTTTGATTCGCCTTTTGGTACTGAGTTCCATTCTAAAATGAATGCTGCTGCGAATGACGATACATTTAAAACCGATAATTTTAAACAAAACCCAAATGATGCTTTTGGTATTGATGACGAGGATAATGATGTGCCTTTTTAAAAGCTAAATTTCCCTTAAAACTTTCAACTAGGAAGAAATTTTAAGTATCTTTCCATTATATTTAGTTATTTCGAAGCAAAGCGAGAAATCACATAAATAGCTCCTAAAACAAATGAAAAAGAACTTAATAATACTATTACTATTAATTTTTAGTGCAAAAAGTTATGCATCCTACATCCTTATTCCTATGGATGCAGAAGGACAAAGAAATCATTTAAAAGCTTACGGAATAACCTTTTGGACACTCGAAAAGCAGCAAAAAGTAAAGTGGCTGCTCAACTATAGAGGAGGGTCTTTTTTATTACCAGATTTTGAAGAAATACGAAAAGAATGCCAAATTAGAGGTGTTTCGTTTGAAGTGATTAGCGACGCTAAAGCCGAAAGTATTTTAGAGGAAATAAGCAGTCCAAGCCATAACATGGAGGCTGTGGTTTTAGAGAAAGCTCCTAAGATTGCAGTGTATACACCTTACGGTAAGCAACCTTGGGACGATGCCGTAACTATGGTGTTAACCTATGCCGAAATTCCTTACGATACCATTTATGATGAAGAAGTGTTAAATGATGCACTAATATTATACGATTGGTTGCATTTGCATCATGAAGATTTTACGGGGCAATTCGGAAAGTTTTATAGAAGCTATAGAAGTGCACCTTGGTATATTAATGAAAAAAAAACAGCTGAAGAATTAGCGACTAAATTGGGCTATAGTAAAGTATCAGAAGCAAAACTCGATGTGGCGTTAAAAATTAGAGATTATGTTGTAGGTGGTGGGTTTATGTTTGCTATGTGTAGTGCTACAGATAGCTTCGATATCGCCTTATCTGCCGAAGGAATTGATATTTGTGAGCCTATGTTTGATGGTGATGGGAGTGATGCCAATTACCAAAATAAAATAGATTATAATAAAACCTTTGCGTTTACAGACTTTATTTTAGAACGTAGCCCAAACGTTTATGAGTTTTCTTCTATCGATATGACTAATAAGCGACGCATTCCTAAAACAACAGATTATTTCTCATTAATGGAATTTTCGGCTAAATGGGATCCAATTCCAACCATGTTAAACCAAAATCATACAGCTTTAGTAAAAGGATTTATGGGTCAAACTACATCGTTTACAAGAGATGAAATAAAATCGAAAGTGTTAGTTCTTGGTGAAAACAAAACCAATGGCGAAGCCAAATATATTCATGGAATTAAGGGGAAAGGCTTTTTTACCTTTTATGGTGGACACGACCCAGAAGATTATACACATAGGGTAGGAGACCCAAAAACCGAATTGGATTTACACCCAACATCTCCAGGTTACAGACTTATTTTAAATAATGTCTTGTTTCCAGCTGCTAGAAAGAAAAAGCAGAAAACTTAAATTAAACCAATTCCTAAAGCAATAGACACTAATATTAGGAATACAGCCACAAATTTTTGAATAAACTTTAAGGTGACTTTCTTTAATAATTTATGACCAACAAATGCACCTATAATTGCTGCAAGTGTGGCACTTATTATTAGTGACATGTTTTCATATAAACCAGATTCTAGCATTCTAGTTGAATACATTGATATTCTGGTAAAATCTACTAAACATGAAATAACAACAGCTGTTCCTATAAATGCTTCTTTTGTTAAACCAGATTTAATTAGGAATGCTGTTCTAAGTGCTCCTTGATGTCCTGAAAGACCACCAAAAAAACCACTTAAAAACCCACCAAATGGCAACTGTTTCTTGTTGAATTGAAGTTTATCAAAAAACGGTAGTAATTCAATTACGGAAAATACAATTAGTAATAACGAAATAAGCAATTTAACTGGTGTTATTTCAAATAATTTACTACCAATATTATAACTGTAGATTGAAGGTAGGTTGGTAATATTTAAGAGTACCCAAGCACCAATAAAAGCAGCAATTATAGCAGGAATACCAAACCGTATTAAAACACTTTTGTTCGCTTTATTACCAACAAGAATGAGCTTAAAAATGTTATTAAAAAAATGAACAACTCCAGTTAGTGCAATTGCCAATTCTATTGGGAAGAATAATGCAAAAACTGGCATTAAAATTGTACCTAATCCAAACCCTGAAAAGAAAGTTAGGATAGCTGTTAAAAAAGCAACAAGGCAAATTATTACATATTCCATAATGTAAAAATACAGAAATGCTTTACATAGTTAACTGCAATCTAGAATTTGATTTGAATAAAAACAGCTGTACCAGCAGTTTCTACATTTAAAACTTGTGCTTTGTTACCTCTTTTCCATGCATCACTGTCATTATTTTGTCCAGTAACATTACCTCCTGAGAAGCTCCTATATGTAATTCTATTTGAAGTATTATTTTCAATAAGATCTCCAGGTATTGGTAAGGTATCACCTGAGGGTGTTTCATCTTTTCTGTAAATCACTTCCATAACACGATCACTAGATATTTTATCACCACTTTTTCTTCCACAAAATAGCCATACGGTTTTACCTTTTGTATCTTCTTTAGCAATATTTTCAAGAGCCAATGCTTTATATTCTTCTTTAGCTTCTGGTTTACCAGTATGCAATATGTAATTTATGTAGGCAGAAGTGTTCTTTGCTTCATCTGTTTGATTCCAAAACCCAATTGGTGTTTGACTTTTTTCAAGTCTGGTAATTGTTGCTTTTAATTCTTCATTCTTCGCTTCAAGGTCAACCAGTTGCTGCTCAATGGTTTTTTCTTGCCCTACAATCGTTTCTCCTTGTTCTTTTTTAGTCTTTTCACTGCTTAGTGCATAAGCCATAAAGCCGGCAATTAGTAAAACAATAATAATGTAGAGTACACGGCTATTTTTGTCCTTTTTCTCAATTTCTTTTATTTTATCGTCAATGCGTTTCATAGTAATAGTTGGTTATATGCTGATATAGTTGTAAAATTCATTATTAAAATCTTCTATTTCTTTGTCGGAAAGCTTATTCATAACTCGCGTTAATCGCTCTCGTTTTAATTTAAGCAAACCCATAAGTTCTATATTTCGAGCTCTTTTTTTATTTGCCCCTATTGGTCTAATAGCTAATAAACTAATTGATAGGCAACCAACAATAATCATCCAAGTTTGTACATCAAGACTAAAACTTAAAAGCACACCTAATAGAATGACACTTATGGCAATAACAAATATTATTAGCTGTTTATTTTTGTTAATTGCTTTTTTGTGCATTTCTGAAGCTTGATCTATTTCTTCTTTAGAAACTAACAAATCCTCCAAATTCACCTCTTCGGTTTTAACTTCGCTTGAGCTGTCATTGCTTGCTTTTATTGATTTTGAAGGCGGAGCTTCAGAAACACCAATTAAAGCAAGTACTTTTTTTAGACTGGCAGATGCTTTTTCTTGTAATCCTAAGAAAGATAAAATATCATGTATTGCTTTTTCAGGATTATTGGCCAAATCGGCATATTGCCTACGCTGCCATCGCATAGGTAATTTACACTCTTCAATAAGAATTGGCACCAATTTTTTATTGGTATTGATGGCTATGGACACTTCATCTTGAACGTTGGGAGATTCAACAGATGTTGGAGATAAAATCAGCATAAAAGTCTCTGATTTTTCTAACGCTTCTTCAATAGCATTGTCCCAGTTTTCGCCAAGACCTATACCTAATTGATCTATCCATACATTAGCACCCAATTCTTGTAATTCTTTAACAAGCCCTAATGCAAAGGGTCTGTCTTTACTAGAGTAACTAACGAATATAGTTTCTGCACTCATGTTATTAGTTTTTAGTTTGTTAGGATTAATTAAGGGATTGTTAAGTTAGTAATTATTTTTTTAACCTTTTTAGCTTAACAATCTTGCTTTTAAAAACTGTATGAATTCATCTTCTTGATTATCGGTTTGCATTAATGCTACGTAACCTGCGTATGCATTAGTATGCATAGATATTTTCTCTCTAATTGGTGCGTTTTCTGATGCTTTTATATAAAATTCTTTGGCTTTTTCCATATCGCCTATGTACATGTTTGCTTCGGCGACGGTAGCATACTTCCAAACATTATCTCTGCAATATTCCGTTGCCCCCAGAGCTTGTTTAGCATATTTCATCATTTTACTTTCGTTCTCTTCGGCAACGATGCTCATAAATGCTAAGTTGATGGCATGATAGTAAATTTGTGCATAATCTTCATTCTCCATGGATAATTCTAGTGCTTTGGTATAATGCTCAAAAGCAGCAGCACTAGATTGTACTGAAAATGTTTTTAAGTAATCACGTTTATATCTACCACCTAAAATCCCCATTAAATCGGTATTTCCTTTAGCTACTGGATGAGTGTTTAAAAGGTCATAAACTTCGTCTTTACGTTCTAAACCTTCTAGAGCAAAAACCAATTGAGTTATACCTTTTTTATCTAGGCTATCTTTATTAGGAAGTAGTTTTTTAACTACTGCATCATATTTTCCAAGGACCAAATTAATTTCCTCACTATTGTTAAAGTCTTTAAAGAATTTACTGCCAGTTAAGGTGTCTATAATTAAAGCATACGTTGGGTCTTTATCTGACTTAGGCTTAACGATATCTAAATGTTTCCTTATAACAAATTCACGATGTTCGTTATTAAAGGGTTTATGACAGGACTCAATTGAAACATACTCATCATCGGTTGAAGCTGCTACTTTTAACTTAAAGGGAAAGGTGCCATTAAAAGTATTTTTCCACTCATTGCGCAAAGATTTTATAAAATTACCTTCGCTACTCATTTCACTATATTTTTTGTTCCATTGCTTGGTTAAAACCTCTGGAGCAATTCCGTTGCTTGGAGTACCAAACATAATGAAGTGTGAAATTCTATTTTTATTGTCATCGTCTAAGCCTAAAATAGCTTTTTGAACAACTAAGCCTCCAAGACTGTGAGCAACAATTGCTATACGGTCATAATCCTTAAACTTATACTGTATTGAGGTTTTTAGATACCCTGCTATTTTATCAACATCGAGTACAGCTCCCCAAATATCCTTCCCTAATTTGGGTTGTACCACTGGAACATAACCTAAAGGTTTCATAGCCCAACCATCAAAGTTGGAGTCAGATTGTAACATTTCAGGAATATTTCCAAAGGTATCATTTGATTCTCCAGAAAAACCATGAACAAATAGTAATAGGTTATTTCCTTCATCTCTTTCCCATGACTGAGAACTATTACTTTTTGAAACAATGTCTTCAG
This sequence comes from Gaetbulibacter sp. S0825, assembly GCF_011777505.1. GTDB lineage: Bacteria > Bacteroidota > Bacteroidia > Flavobacteriales > Flavobacteriaceae > Pontimicrobium. The sequence continues at coordinate 1,628,837 of NZ_JAATJT010000001.1, forward strand.
TTTTTTGATTAGCCTTAGGGAATTTTTTTGTTGAAATTTTAGATTTAAGTTCTTCAGGAATATAACAAATTGCAAAATCGGTGCTCATTTGAAGATTAGCATAAGGCATTTGCATTTTTTCCCTAATAACTTGTTCCCCACCTTTTGAAATATTCTCGTTATCTATTTTTTTTAACTCCATAAATTTATCTGGAGTTCTCTCGAATACATAATTGGCCGTTTCAACAGTTCTTACAAATTCGTCGACCAAAAAATGTTTTTGTTTTAAGTTTTCAGCTTTAAAAGCCTCGATAAGACTTTCTGTAAAGATGCTGCAGGTTCCTCTTGCCCATGAGCGTTCGTGAGATTGAGAGGAAGCCATAATTACCATTCCTTGTTCATCATCAATTTCTTGTGCCATTCCTTCAAGGTTTGATGCTTGAGGAACTGAATTTGTGTCTATATTATTAGAAATACTCTGAACAATAATATCATCTTTCTCACTTTCAAAAAAACCGCCTGAATGACAACAATCAAATAGAATGAACATTCTTTTTGATTTCATTTGACTGAGTTTTTCTCTCAAATCTTTACCAAAAACCAAATTGGTTGAAGATGCTAGGTAAGGGAGTAAATATGAACGTCCTTCATGATAACCACCATGTCCAGAATAAAACAAAAGAAATGAAGAATTTGCATCTATTTTTTCAATGTAATTATCTAATGCACCAACAATATTTTCTGATGTGGCATCTTTATCAAGTAGGAGTGTAATATTTTCTTTTTTGTAGCCACATAATTGCTCATCTGAAAGCACATTATAAAAAGCACTTGCGTCTTTTTGAAAGATGTCTGTCTTTTGCTCATTATCTACACCTATTATTAGAGCATAAGCATTATCTAGTGTTCTCATAAATTACAATGATATATTATTGAATAATTTTTTCATTTGAGTCACTTGCTCATGAGTTATTTTTGGAGAATTCAAGCCCATGGTATTTAATTCTATTAGCACTTTTATTTTTTGAGCTAAGTGATTATCAATAATTCCATTATCAGCTAAATCACTTGTTAATGCAAAATTGGAAGTTGTTGATGTTGCAAAACCATTTTGCTCAGCAATTTTTTTTAGTTTTAAAGCAATAGCATCTTCTAATTCAATAAGTTCTTGATAAGGTGATGTTGCTTGAGTTCTATTAGGAATAACTTTAGAATCCTTAGGAATGATACTAGAACCATCTTTCGGTATTATACTACTTCCATCTTTCGGAATAATACTAGAGCCATCCTTTGGGATAATACTAGAACCATCTTTAGAAATAATTCCTGAAGAACCTATCCCAATAAGTTTGGTTGCATCCTGTAATTTGTCTTCAATAAAATTCATTTCAAAACCCTGCGCGCCAGCTTTAATTGAGCCAAGGCTGCTAAGTATTTTACCGATGTGTTTTCTAAAAAAGAGCAATCCAATTAATACTGTAAGAGGCCATATTACTACATCTAAAAGGTTTATTACTTGTTCCATATTTATTGGTGGTTGGTTTTTATAAAGTTTTGTTTTTCCAATAATTCATTATGCGATTTTCGAATTCTGGAGTATCTTTTATATTTTTAAAATGATAATCGTGCTGAAATGCAGCTGGCGTATAATTAAAACCTTGTGCTACAGATTTTTCAAGAAATTCTATAGCCCTGTCTTTATCTCCAATAGAAGCATAATATTGAGCCCAACCATAGTCAATAGCTCCAAATTGATAATCGCTTCTTAAACTATCTAGTTGTTCAATTTGTGTTTTTGCAGCTTCAAAATTTCCATTGTTAAAATTAGATATAGAAAGATAGACTAAGTATTCAATATTGTTGGGTTCAGCTTCATGAAGCGTTTTATATAAATCTACGGAATTTGTATAGTCTCCTTTAAAATAATAGGCTTTTGCAAGATCGGATTTATTTGTGTCCGAGTTACTGTTAGTAATGACTTTGTTAAAGTATTTGTTGGCTTCGTCAATATTGCTGGCATTTAAAAACTGAATTCCAGTGAACACATTTAAATAATCCATGTCTTGATCAGACGCTGTTAAAGCAAAATCGGATAAGTATTTTTCAAATTCACTTATTTGTCCGGATTTTACATAAGCACTTATTAAAGGACGTTTTAAATAATTATATTCTATAATATTTGTAACAGGAACAAGTGTTTTAATAACGTCATTATAATTACCAAGTTCAACATCAGCAAGTCCTTTTAAATAGTATCTAAAACCACATCTAGAGCAATCTTCTAGAACCATGTTATCCATTGGTATTTCATTATAAATAGCTTCAATGTCCTCTGGACGATTAACATATTGTAATGCTATGGTCATCGTTGTCATGTTTGTTGCTTGATCTAAACTTGCGTGTTTATATTCTTCTATTTGTGCTCTGTATGCCCTGTCGTTTTTGCCATTAACTATTGATTCATGAAAAAGCAAATGTTTTTTTTGCCTTTTGCTCATGGATGAATTAACATCTATTAATCGCCTTAAAGAATCTGCAATTTTAAACTGTCCTTTGTTGTAGTAATGAGAAATTCTATGAATTTTTGGTTCGAAAAAGTTAGGGTCTTTTTCAATGGCTTTATTTAAAAGTTCTAAATGAATGTCATCGTTACCTAAATTAGTAAGTGCATTTGTTAGGTATTCCCAAGCTTCATAGTTTGGAGAACTTTCTTCGTAATATGATGCTTTCTCATCATTTTTACTAATATATCCAGATTCATCTTGTCTACCCTCTGTCGATAAATAACCTAAGATTTCTTGTGTTAATTTTTTTGCACAATCTAAAGGTGCATTTGGGTCACACTTAATTGTTTCGAACGAGATAAAAGTTTTGTCAATTAATCCATCTTTAATAGAGCCTTGAAGTAAAAGTGTATCTTTTTCCATATAAAAAACACCTTCAATTGACTTACTAGGTTTTAAGTAGTTTTTAAGAAGATTATTTAAATCTATGGTAGTTCCAGCTTGCGATTTTATGACACTCGAATAGTCATTTACTGTTTTTGAGGAAAATACTTGACCAACTTCATTTTCAGTAATTCCATGACTAATATATCTGGCAGCTATTCTACCAACATTATCCAAGTCTTCATTACCTGTTGTGTTTTCAAAATCTAAAACAATAATTTTATCATTTCCTTTCAATTCTTCTAAAGAATAATTATTTCCAAAATTATTTTTAATTATAAGTGTAATTGCTATCCCTGAGAGTAAGCTTATAACAAATAAAGAAGAAAAGTACATTTTTTGGAATGCACTTTTATTATATGGAGTTGTTGGGTCTTCTGTTTGTTGTATTTCATATTTAAGAAGCCTAAACTTCCATACATAGTATATGTAAATTGGGAACCCTAATAATAAGATAATAATGAGGTAGGTTACAATTTTTTCAGGAAGGTTAAGCGGAGAAACTATAAGCGCTAAAACTTGTAGTACAACCCAACTTGACACTATATATATAGAAAGCATTTTGAACACTTCCTTTTTATGACACTCTTTAACGAAACCTTTTAGGTTCATTTTCAGTTAATTATAAAAGTTGGTTAAGAGAGAAAGGGAGGTTTTACTTGTTAAAGTTACATTTTTTCACTAATATAGAGCATAATTAACTTTAAAAAATGTGTCATGGCAAGTAATGAAAACCCTGAGAATATCCTTCCAAAGGAAGGCTCAAGTATTATTCCGAAGGATGGTTCGAGCATCATCCCAAAGGATGGCTCTAGTATTATTCCGAAGGATGGTTCGAGCATCATCCCAAAGGATGGCTCTAGTATTATTCCGAAAGATGGTTCGAGTATCATACCAAAGGATGGCTCTAGTATTATTCCGAAAGATGGAAGTAGTATCATTCCAAAAGATGGTTCAAGCATTATCCCAAAGGATGGGTCAAGTATTATTCCAAAGGACGGTTCAAGTATTATTCCGAAGGATGGAGGAGATATTAAACCCAACTAATTTTTGAAATAAACACTATTCAATCCTTAAATCTTGCCCTGTATTTAAAGAAATTGAAGACATAAAAAAACCGAGTCAAATTTGACTCGGTTTTTTTATTTATATAATATTAATGTGTGCCTATAATACAACCACAAGTTTCTCTGGTAAAACTTTGACTTTCTTCATGCCATGGAAAAGCTGCATTGTATTTATTGTTTTCCCAATAGAATTTACCTCTTTTACTTTCATGATTACCAATTTCATTCATGGTTTCAGTATCATATAATCTACCATTAACCATAGTATAAATAACGCTTTCAGAATTTCTAATATTTTCTAACGGATTTTTGTCTAAAACAACTAGATCGGCAAGTTTACCAACCTCAAGCGAGCCAATATCATCTCCTGCACCAATATATTCAGCACCATTAAGTGTGGCTGCTCTTAGAGCTTCCATATTAGTCATGCCCCCTTGCTGAAGCATCCAAAGCTCCCAGTGAGCACCTAAACCTTGTAGCTGTCCATGAGCACCTAAATTTACCTTTACGCCAACATCTGTAAGAGCTTTACATACTTTTGAAGTTGCTATATATCCATTTTCATATTCCTCTTGTGGCACCATTACACGATGTCTAGATCGAGCATCAACAATACTACGTGGCATATATTTTAATAGTTTTTCGTTTTCCCAAACGTTCGTGTTTTGATACCAATAATATTCTCCACTCATTCCTGCATAATTTACAACAAGAGTAGGAGTGTAACCTGTATTACTATTTCCCCAAAGTGTCATAACATCTTTATATACAGGAGCAATCGGAATATTATGTTCTACTCCAGTGTGCCCATCCATAATCATAGTCATGTTATGGTAAAACGTTGAGCCTCCTTCAGGCACCACAAAAATCCCTTCTTCACGAGCTGCTTGTAAAACCTGCTGACGCTGTTCGCGTCGAGGTTGGTTATAACTTTTAACCGATAAAGCTCCAAATGCTTTTGTACGCTTAATTGAAGAACGAGCATCATCTAAACTATTAATAACGGCTTTAAAATCACCCTCGGCTCCATATAGTATATGTCCTGTTGAATATAATCTAGGTCCAACTAAAGTTCCGTTTTTCTGTAACTCAGATAAAGCAAAGACTGCTTGAGTATTAGCCGAAGGGTCATGAGCAGTGGTGACTCCAAACACTAAATTTGCATAAAATTGCCAATGTTTTTGAGTGGTTAAACCATCACGAAATCCACCAATATGTGCATGCGCGTCAACAATTCCTGGCATAATGGTTTTTCCTGAAACATCATAGACTTTAGCATTAGATGGAATTGAAACTTCTGAAGATGCTCCTATAGCTTCAATTTTGTTTTGGTTAACTATAATGGTTCCGTTTTCTATCACTTTGTCACCTTCCATAGTAATAATTCGTGCATTTTTGAAGGCGATTCTTCCATTTGGTTTATCTGTTTTAACTTCAAGATTTATTGTCACTTTTGGTTTAGTTGCCATTTTGGTGTCTAATGAAGCTGGAGCAGAATAATACTCATTGCCTAGTGTCCAGTGAATTGTTTTACTGTCTTTAGACCAATGCAAATTAATTCCAGCATCTTTAGTCAGTTGTGTTACAGGTACAAAGTTTGATTTGTCAGTTAAATCAATTGACTTTCCTGCTTGAGGCATTGGAGCCATATATACTTTAAATAAATGAATAAAAGCGACCCAATTACCATCTGGACTTGGTAGCAGTCTATTACCATTTTTAGATTTTATATGAGTTCTTTCATCATTACCATTTAAGTCAACACTCTTTAGTTGTTTTGTTAAAGCCCCACCAAAAGTGCCTCCATTTTGAAAGATAATTCGTTTATCATCTTGCGAGAACATCGCATAATCACCTTGTTGTGTTAAGAATTTATTATTAGAACCATCAGTATTCATAACATATAATCCAGTTTTCTTGCTGAATGTTCTTCCTTGGTCTCCATTACCTCCTTCTTTTCTATAAACAATTTTAGAACCATTATTTGAATAAGAAGGGTTTCTATATATCCCTTTTTGAGAATTTAATTTTTTTGGAGTTCCACCATTAGTAGAAACCGAAAAAATATTTCCAAGATTTTCATCATTCCAAGTCACATACACTATTTGAGAACCATCAGGAGAGAACGAAGGTTCAAATTCAAAATCAGTTCCTTGAGTTAATCGCTTAGGTTTTCCTTTTGGTAATTGCATGGTATATAAGTATCCTAGAGCATTGAATACAATACTTTTTCCATCAGGAGATGTTTTAACGTCTCTAATCACTTTGGCATTAAATTCTTCTGGAGCAACAGGAGTATCAAACTCCACAGCTTTGGCAATTTTTATGTTAGTATTGACTTCAAAAGGAATGTTAGTTACTTGAAGTGTATTTACATTTACTTTATTAATTTTTCCACCAGACCAAAATACTATGCTATCGTCATTTGGTGTCCAACTATAATTACTATACACACCAAATATTGCCCATGCTTCCTGTTGGTCTTTGTTAAGACCGTCAAAAATTGGCCACTCTTCACCAGTTTCTAAATCATGAATGTAAAGTACTGTTTTTGTTCTCACACGTTTTACAAATGCTAGTTTTTTCCCATCATTTGATATTTGAGGTCTTGCAGCTCCTCCTGGACCACCTGTGATTCTCTCGGTTTTACCTGTTTCAAAATCATATCTATTAATCACATAGATTTGACTATTAGGGTCTTTATTATATTGAAAAAAGCCACCTGGATATACATCCTCGCTATAATACATATAGCGTCCATCTTTTGAGATACTAGGTTCGTTTACATCTTGTTGGTCATTTTTACGCTTTGTAATTTGTATACCACTTTTACCAGATAAATGATACATCCACATCTCTCCAGCACCTAATGAGCGCGTTGATGAAAAGTGTTTTCTTGCTACTAGATAGTTGCCATCTGGTGTCCAAACGGCATTATTGAGTAGTCTGAAATTTTCTTTTGTGATTTGTTTGGCATCGCTACCATCAATATTCATTGCCCATATATTATCACCACCTCCTGCATCACTAGTAAACGAAATGGTTTTCCCATCTGGACTAAAGCGTGGTTGAATTTCGAATGGTAAACCTGTTCTTAGAGCCGTTGCTTTTCCACCATTTGCATTCATAATGAAAATATCTCCAAGGAGATCAAAAGCTATTTTAGTTCCATCAGGACTTACATCTATGTTCATCCAAGTGCCTTCATTGGTATTTAAAGAAACTTCTTTAAAATTCCAATCTCCTTCTGGATTGGAGACATCCCAAGATTTCTTTTTTTCTTGGGCTGATAGGGTAGTAGAAACTAAAATTAGGGCAATTAATAATTGTTGAATTCGATTCATTTTATATAAAAATTTTATGAATCAGAAAGATAATAAAAATGAATCTTGCTTTTAAAATTAGTTATTCACAATAACTATAAAAACAAAAAAGTCCGATTCGTTAGAATCGGACTTTGATAAGCGAAATATATTATACAATAGGCGAAACGCCTTATTTAACTTTATTTACAATTGCTTCAAAAGCATCTGGGTTGTTCATAGCTAAATCGGCTAAAACCTTACGGTTTAATTCGATATTGTTAGCTTTTAATTTCCCCATAAATTGTGAATATGACAATCCGTGTTGTCTAGCTCCTGCGTTAATACGCATAATCCATAATGCACGGAAAGTTCTTTTTTTGTTTCTACGGTCTCTATACGAGTATTGCATCGCTTTATCAACCGCATTTTTTGCTACTGTCCAAACGTTTTTACGTCTTCCAAAGTAACCTTTTGCTTGCTTAAGAACCTTTTTTCTTCTGGCTCTTTTCGCAACTGAATTTACTGATCTTGGCATAATTTTAAATTTTTTTGTAGTAGGCGTTCGATTATCGAAACTTTTATGAGCCTAACTCCATGGTTTATAAATAATTCTAACCTAAGCTAAATTACTTTAATCGTAATTGTTGCTTAATGTTTGCTTCATCGCTCGCGTGTACTAATGTACTGTGAGTTAAAGCTAGCTTACGCTTTTTAGATTTTTTTGTCAATATATGACTCTTAAATGCGTGCTTTCTTTTAATTTTTCCAGTTCCAGTTAACTTAAAACGTTTCTTGGCACTAGATTTTGTTTTCATTTTAGGCATTGTTCTCCTCTTTATTTAAATTCACTTCGCTTATTCTCTTTTGATTAAGTTATTTTGCTTTTTTAGGAGCAATAAACATAATCATTCTTTTTCCTTCTAATTTTGGCATCTGTTCAACTTTTCCAAACTCTTCTAAATCTTGTGCTAAACGCAACAATAAGATTTGACCTTGTTCTTTAAATATGATTGAACGTCCTTTAAAAAACACAAAAGCCTTAAGCTTTGCACCATCTTTTAAGAACTTTTCAGCATGTTTCTTTTTAAATTCGTAATCGTGATCATCTGTATTCGGACCAAAACGAATTTCTTTAACAACAACTTTTGTTGCTTTTGATTTTAAAGCTTTATCCCGTTTCTTTTGTTCATAAAGAAACTTTTTATAGTCCATAACTTTGCAGACAGGAGGTACAGCTTTTGGCGATATTTCAACAAGGTCTAATCCTTGTTCATCAGCAATTGCCAGTGCTTGAGGTGTTTTATAAACACCTATTTCAACATTATCACCTACCAAACGAACTTCTGGTGATGTGATTTTTCTGTTTATCCTGTGTTGATCTTCTTTAATTATTCTTGCAGGACCTCTATTTCTTCTTCTACGTATTGCTATGGCTATATATTTTTAATTAAACTTTAAATTGTTTTAATGTCTTATTTATTTCCTTTTCAACAATTTCTGAGAAATCTTTTACATTAATCATGCCTAAGTCTTCTCCTCCATGTTTACGAACGCTAATTTTATTTTCGCTCTCTTCATTCTCACCAACAATAATCATGTATGGGATTTTATTCATTTCGGCTTCCCGAATTTTTTTACCCATGGTCTCATTCCTATTGTCAATAAGGGCGCGAATTTCGTCATTTTCTAACAAATTTAAAACTTTTTCAGCGTATTTTTCATATTTCTCACTAATTGATAGGATAATAGCCTGTTCTGGCATTAGCCATAATGGAAAATTTCCTCCAGTATGTTCTAGCAGAATAGCAACAAATCGTTCCATACTACCGAAAGGTGCACGATGTATCATTACAGGTCTATGTAACTCATTGTCACTGCCTTTATATGTTAAGTCAAAACGCTCAGGTAATGTATAATCTACTTGTATTGTTCCAAGTTGCCATTGTCTTCCAAGAGCATCTTTTACCATAAAATCTAATTTAGGGCCATAAAATGCTGCTTCGCCAGTTTCAATAACAAAATTTAACCCTTTGTCTTTTGCGGCATTAATAATTGCTTGTTCTGCTTTATCCCATAAATGATCTTTACCAATATATTTGTCTGGATTATCAGGATCTCTTAGGGATACTTGAGCGGTAAAGTTTTCAAACCCTAAAGAACCAAAAACATAAAGAACAAGATCAATTACTTCTTTAAATTCTGTATCTAATTGATCAGGAGTGCAAAAAATATGAGCATCATCTTGTGTAAAACCTCTTACTCTTGTTAATCCATGTAACTCTCCACTTTGTTCATATCTATAGACAGTTCCAAATTCAGCATATCGTTTAGGTAGTTCTTTATAACTGAAAGGTTTTGCATTATAAATTTCACAATGGTGAGGACAATTCATAGGTTTTAATAAAAATTCTTCATCCTCTTTAGGTGTTTTTATTGGCTGAAAACTATCCTCTCCATATTTAGCATAATGGCCAGAAGTAACATACAGTTCTTTTTGACCAATATGTGGTGTTACAACCATTTCATAACCAGCTTTTTGTTGAGCCTTTTTAAGAAAATCTTCTAACCTAGCCCTTAAAGCGGCTCCTTTAGGCAGCCATAAAGGAAGTCCTTGGCCAACCTTTTGTGAAAAAGTAAAAAGTTCAAGTTGTTTACCAAGTTTTCTGTGATCACGCTTTTTAGCTTCTTCTAGAAGCTCCAGATATTCTTTTAACTCTTTTTGTTTAGGGAAAGATGTACCATAAACGCGTGTAAGTTGTTTATTGTTTTCATCACCTCTCCAATAAGCACCAGCTACGCTTAAAATTTTTACGGCTTTAACAATTCCTGTGTTAGGAATGTGTCCTCCACGACATAAATCGGTAAATGTTGAATGGTCGCAAAATGTGATATCTCCGTCTTGTAGATTTTCAATAAGTTCTACTTTATACTCATTTCCTTGTTCTTTATATAAGGATAGCGCATCTGCTTTAGAAACTGATTTTATTTTAAACTCATGCTTTCCGCGAGCAATCTCTAACATTTTATCCTCAATTGTTTTAAAATCTTTATCAGAAATACTTCTATCTCCAAGATCTATATCATAATAAAATCCATTTTCAATTGCTGGACCTATAGATAATTTAACTCCAGGGTAAAGTTCTTCTAACGCTTGAGCTAAAATGTGTGCCGATGAATGCCAAAAAGCTTGTTTTCCTTCGGTATCTCTCCAAGTATATAAAACAAGATTACCATTGGTGGTTAATGTGGTTGAAGTCTCAATAGTTTTATCATTAAACTTTGCAGATATAACATTTCTGGCGAATCCTTCGCTTATATCTTTTGCAACATCTATTGCAGTAATATTATTATCATAACTTCTAACACTGCCATCTGGTAAGGTAATTTCAATCATATGCGAGTAAAAATTTAAAGCGCAAAGATAATAGTATAATATATCACATACAATATATATATAAGGTATATTTTTACACTTCCCCCAATAGTATTCATCGGGATTTGAGTATTCGATTTGGATTGGTATGGGATTT
>NZ_JAATJT010000002.1 GCF_011777505.1 Gaetbulibacter sp. S0825
TACTACAATCGTGGAAGAGTAGGTCGCCGCCTTTTTTGTACTGACGATAATGTCAGTATTTGTAAAACCCTTACTATTATAGTAAGGGTTTTTTTTATGCCGTTTTGTAAGGGAAAACTAAATATTAGACTAATACATCAATAATTTTTTTATTCAACCTAATTACTTATTTTAGATTTATGAATATTATCATTCAATCTTCCATTTATACTTTAAGCAAATCAAAACAACTTTTATGCTCCCTTTCAAATGAGGATTTAAGTAATCACTCAGTTTCTCCTTATTATTCATGTATAGGTTCACATATTAGACATATTTTGGATTTTTATGACTGCATTATTGATGGAGTAGATAATGCAACAATTGATCTTACTCAAAGAAAAAGAGATGAACGAATGCATACTGATTGCAATTATACACTTAGCCATGTTGAACGAATCATTGACACGCTAAAAAGATTTGACAATTACAGCTTTACTAAACATTATGTGGTTTGTGATGATTTGGGTATAGGAAAGGTTGATATTATGTACACATTAGGTGCAGTACTTGCGCAAGCAAATAGTCATGCAATTCACCATTATGCAATAATAAGTTATATTCTTGATAGATTAGAAATTCCAATGAAAGATGAAAGTTTTGGATATAATCCAACAACACCTAGACAGATAGTTAGTTAGTTAGATTTATTGCTATCAAACATACTGTTCATAATTGTTTGAAGACCTTTGAATGCAAAAAATATAGCTCCAACGCAAATAACAAAACTTATAATCAGAATTGGAATATAAAGAGGCTTTTCTTTATTGGTTGTTGCAATATAAAATAATGTAGGTCCAGTAAACATCATAACTAAAGAAATAGCCATTTTTTTTAAACCTTTTCCTAATACCTCTTTATTTGTTCTTTTAGTTTCCATTCTTATATGCTTTTATAGATGCTCTTACGCTTTGATACTTATCAAGCAGTTTAGATGCTTCTTCAGCGGTAATATTCAATTCATTCATGACCATTTTTACTCCTCTATCAACTAGCTTGTTATTACTCAATTGCATATCAACCATTTTGTTTCCTTTTACTTTTCCCAATTGAATCATAGTAGCAGTAGTAATCATATTTAACACTAATTTTTGAGCTGTTCCAGCTTTCATTCTTGAACTTCCAGTTACAAACTCTGGACCAACAATCACTTCAATAGGACATTTTGCTGTTTGTGATAATGGACTATTATGATTACAAGTAATACATCCAGTTATAATATGATTTTTATTGCATTCTTCAAGAGCCGAAATAACATAAGGTGTTGTACCTGAAGCAGCAATACCAACTACAACATCATTACTTGTAATATGATATTCTTGTAGATCTTTCCAACCTTGAGTAGTGGAATCTTCTGCAAATTCTACAGCTTTTCTAATAGCAGTATCTCCTCCAGCTATAAGTCCTACAACTAGTTCATGAGAAACTCCAAAAGTAGGAGGACATTCACTTGCATCAACAATACCTAAGCGACCACTTGTACCAGCACCAATATAAAATAAACGTCCCCCAGATTTTAATTTGCCAATCACTTGTTCAATCAGTGCTTCAATTTGTGGCAATGCTTTTTCAATAGCAAAAGGAACGGTTTTATCTTCATTATTTATGTTGGTGAGTAATTCTGAAACACTCATCTTTTCAAGATGATTATAGTTAGAATCTTGCTCTGTTGTTTTTGTGAAATCCATTCATCAAAAATAAACAATTTGAGTAGAGTTATTCAACTATATAAATAATTTCATCAACTTCTGATAGTCTAAAATATCCAAAAGGGAAATTGTCTGGATTGGTTTCATTTATACAATTTCCTCTAACTGTTGCTGGTGTTGTTTCAAAAGGACCGCCACCTTCTTCACTATTTTGCTGTAATAGGATAAACATATATTCGTAGAAAGCTTCAGAAATACCATGATTTTTTATAGTTACTTCATGACCTGTGGTTAAATCTTCTTCCGTGTAAAAACCAAAAATTTGGTTTCCATTCGTAAATTCATCATTATATACTTCAAGTGTGGGGTAAGCTGTAAAATTATTACTAAACTCAAAGAAATAGTAATTATCTTCATTTTCAGGGTCTGAATAATATGCCTTTAATTCGGTTTCTTCTCCAGAAAAGCCTCCATCATTTTTTTGTTCAACATAATCAATTGGTACTACAGATTTTAAAGATTCTGTACCTGAATATGTTTCGCCTTTATAATTTATCACAAGAGTATACTCAGCATTTAAAACTGGAATAAACGTATTGTTCTTATAAATTCCAGTTACGCCATCTTCAATGAAGATAAATTCGTTTCCGTTGGTATCGAAAACCGAAACTTGTGCATTATTTGCAGGTGGTGTTTGTATATCGTAAAATGGTGTAGATAATGATAGCTTTATTTCCTGTTCATTTCCGCTAGTTTCTTTGACCCAATTTATTGAAGCTTCAATTATTAATTTAGGTTGTGATGTATTTAAATCTAAATCAATTACATCTTCACATGAATATATTGTTATGCCTATAAGTATTAATATTAGCTTTCTCATGATTTAAAATTTAAAGTTATAAGAAACAGATGGAATGATTCCAAAAAGGGATAGTTTTAATGCTTCATTAGCACCAGTTGTTCTATTTTCTCTAAAGCTAATGGATGAAGCATTTTTTCTATTATATGCATTATACAATCCAAAAACCCATTCGCTTTGCCATTTTTTATCGGAATTTGACTTAGGAATATACTTTGCTGATACATCTAGCCTATGATACGTTGGAATCCTACTTGAATTTCTCGCTTCATATATTGGTATAGATATACCATTATACTCATATTGTCCATTAGGGAATGTTGCTGGTAATCCAGTTTGAAACAAAAAATTTGAGCTAAAACTCCATTTATCGGTTAGTTTATACGATGCTGTTATGGAGATATCATGGGTTTTGTCGTAAGGCGTATTGTACCACAATCCGTTATTAATCCCTATTTCCTCAGGAGTTTTACCTTTTGTTTGTTGTTCAGATTTTGATAAAGTATAAGCTATCCATCCTTGAAAATCACCTTCATTTTTTCTAAACAACACTTCTAAACCATATGCTCGTGCTTTACCATTTAGAATAACTTGTTCAATGGCATTATTGGCAATTAAATCTGCTCCATCTATATAATCAATTCTATTTTTTATGGTTTTGTAGAATGTTTCTATTTCTAGATTATAGGTATTATCATTTATAGTTTTAAAATATCCTAAAGCGAATTGATGCAATATTTGAGGCTTGACATATTTTCCGCTGGGAGTCCAAACATCTAAAGGTGTAGGAGAACTTGTGTTTGATAACAAATGCAAGTACTGACTCATTTTATTATAGCTCATTTTTACAGAACTTTGCTCGTTTAACTGATACGCCAATGCAAGTCGTGGCTCTAAATTGGCAAACGATTTAATTACATCACTTCGTTTGTAACTTTCAGTACCAATTGGTTCTGCTTTTTCGTAAATTTTGAGTTCAGGATTAAAAATTAATGGATTATCATTTTGATATACGTTTAGTTCGTCTTGACCTAATCTTGTAAACGAACTTAAGCGCAATCCATAACTTAATGCCAATTTATCGGTTACTTGGTGTTCTGCATCAACATATATAGCATTTTCAAAGGCATATTTATCAATGAGTTTAAATGGGTTAATTCCAGAAGTTTCTGTTGTTGGTTTAATATCTCCTGGATTGAATTTATAATAAATGCTATTTAACCCATATTGTAACTTAAAATTATTGGATATATAGTGCTTTAAGTCGTATTTGACATTAAAATTTCTTATACCAGATGTCCAATCAAACTCCACAAAATTCAACTTTAAATCGTAGTCATAATCTGAATAGATAAGTGATAAGTTTGAGAATAATTTATCAGAAAACAAATGATTCCATCTAAAATTTATAACGGCGTTGCCATACGCATTTTCAAAACTGTCAGAAATATTAAATACATCTCTACCAAAATAGCCTGACAAATAAATATTATTTCTATCGTTCAATCTATAGCTCAATTTTGTATTTAAATCGTAGAAATAGGCAATGTTATCAATGTCAAAAAGAGGTAAAAATAAATGCGCATAACTGCTTCTACCACCTAGTAAAAACGACCCTTTTTCCTTTTTAAGTGGTCCTTCAGCCAGCAATCTACTAGATACTAACCCAATACCGCCATTCATTTTAAATTCATTACTATTTCCTTCTTTTTGATAGATATCTAAAACTGATGAAACCCTTCCGCCATATTTGGCAGGGATACCGCCTTTATAGAGCTTAATGTCTTTTATAGCATCAGGATTAAACACCGAAAACAAGCCAAATAAATGAGATGAATTAAATATAGTAGCTTCATCTAACAGAATTAAATTTTGGTCAGCGGCTCCACCACGAACATTAAAGCCAGAAGCACCTTCGCCAGCAGTTGTTACTCCTGGAAGCAAAGTAATTGACTTGATTAAATCTACTTCACCAAGCACCACAGGAATTTGTTTGATAGTATTGATTGATAGCGAGTTCAAACTCATTTGTGGCTTCCTAATGTTGAGTTTTTCAACATCTTCAACAATTACTATTTCATCTAAGCTTTGACTGTCTTCTACTAATTTAAAGCTTAAGGTTTGGTCTTTATCTAAATTTATGGTTTGTACAATACTTTTAAAACCTAAATAACTTATTTGAAACTCATAAATCCCTTTATCTAAAGTAATGGAGTAGAATCCATATTCGTTGCTAGTTGTTCCAGTTTGTAGCGAAGGAATAATGATATTGGCACCAATAAGTGTTTCGTTGCTACTCTCATCGGTTATAACACCACTCAAAGTAAACTTTTCTTGTGATATGACGCTTATAGGTAATAATAGTAGTATAAGAAATAAACTATTTTTATAGAATGAATTCATTAGCAATTTTGATAAAAAATATAAAAGCTCTTTAGTTTTTAAAGAGCTTTTACAATATGTCTAACATTATTTTAAAAACATTAAACAAATATAATTATTTATATAGATATTTACTAACTTTTTATAATTTTATTAAGAGTATGACTTGGTCTCATAGCTTGAGAAACTAATATTTCATTTGGCTCGTAATATCCATCTATATTTACTGGAGCACCTTGAATTTTATTTAGTTCATCAACAATGGTAACTTCATTGTTTGTTAATTCTTGGGCAGTTTTTGTAAACTCATTCTTTAGTTCAATATCAGTATTTTGATTTGCAAGTTCTTGTGCCCAATACATTGCTAAATAAAAATGACTTCCTCTATTGTCTAATTCGCCAGCTTTTCTCGATGGCCCTTTTTTGTTTTCCAATAATTTCTCAGTAGCATAATCTAGTGTATCGGCTAATACTTTAGCTTTTGGATTATTTGTTGTTTCTGATAAGTGTTCTAACGACACAGCTAAAGCTAAAAATTCACCTAGCGAGTCCCAACGTAAATGATTTTCTTCTACAAATTGTTGTACGTGCTTAGGAGCTGAACCTCCAGCACCAGTTTCAAATAAACCTCCACCATTCATTAATGGCACAATTGAGAGCATTTTTGCACTTGTACCAAGTTCTAAAATTGGAAATAAATCGGTTAAATAATCACGTAACACATTACCAGAAACAGAAATGGTGTCTTTACCGCTCTTCATTCTTTTTAGGGTGAATTGTGTAGCTTTAATAGGCGACAAAATTTGAATATCTAAACCACTAGTATCGTGGTTTGGCAAATACATTTGTACTTTTTTAATTAATTCGGCATCATGAGCTCTGTCTTCATCTAACCAGAAAACCGCTGGTGCATTTGTAGCTCTGGCTCTTGATACAGCTAATTTTATCCAATCTTGAATTGGCGCATCTTTCACTTGGCACATACGCCAAATGTCACCAGCTTCAACTGTATGTTCTATCAATATATTTCCGTTCGAGTCAACAACTCTAACTGTTCCATTTGAATCAATTTCAAATGTTTTATCGTGAGAACCATATTCTTCAGCTTTTTGCGCCATCAATCCAACATTTGGCACTGTCCCCATGGTTGTTGGGTCAAAGGCTCCATGTTCTCTGCAAAAATCAATAGTTGCTGTATAAATTCCTGCATAACTACTGTCTGGAATCACTGCTTTAGTATCTTGCGATTTTCCTTGTGCATTCCACATTTGACCAGAATTTCTAATCATTGCTGGCATAGAAGCATCTATAATCACATCACTTGGCACGTGCAAATTAGTAATTCCTTTGTCGGAATTAACCATTGCTAAATCTGGATTGTTTTTGTAACAAGCATCAATATCTTTAAGAATTTCATTGCGTTTTTCTTCTGAAACTTCAGCTAAGTTCGCCAACAAATTTCCAAATCCATTATTAACATCAACGCCAATTTCATCTAAAGTTTCGGCATGCTTTTCAAACAGGTCTTTAAAGAATACACGAACTGCGTGACCAAAAATAATTGGATCAGAAACCTTCATCATGGTTGCTTTCATGTGTAAAGAAAACAATACATCTTTGCCTTTAGCATCCAGTACTTGAGCTTCTAAAAAGCGTAATAATGCTTTTTTTTGCATCACAGCTGCATCGATAATTTCACCTGCTTGTAATGCTAAATTTTCTTTTAAAATGGTCGTTTTTCCATTAGCATCAGTATGTTCAATGTTGACTGTTGTTGCTTCGGAAAGCGTTACTGATTTTTCATTGTGGCAAAAATCACCCTCTGTCATTGTTGATACATGCGACTTAGAGTTTGAGCTCCATTTTCCCATAGAGTGTGGATTCTTTTTAGCGTAATTCTTTACTGCTTTAGGCGCACGTCTATCTGAATTCCCTTCTCTAAGCACAGGGTTTACAGCACTTCCTTTAATTTTACCGTATCTAGTTTTAATTGATTTCTCCTCATCATTTTCTGGCTCATCAGGATAATCAGGTAAGGCATAACCTTTTGATTGTAGTTCTTTAATAGCACCTTTTAACTGTGGAATGGAGGCACTAATATTTGGTAATTTAATAATGTTTGCTTCTGGCTTTTTTACTAACTCACCTAATTCTGCCAAAGCATCATTTTGTTTTTGATTTTCGGTAAGAAAATCAGGAAAGTTAGCCAAAATTCTTCCAGCTAATGAAATATCTTTTGTTTCTATAGAAATGTTTGACGACTTTGTAAACGCTTTAACAATTGGTAAAAAAGAATAAGTTGCCAATGCTGGAGCTTCGTCAGTTTTTGTATAAATTATTTTCGACATAGAGTTCGAGTTTAATAGTTATTGAAGGTAAAAAAGAACATTCAAATGCTGTCCGTTTTTTCAGTAAGCGAATATACAAAATTTGAAGCTTAAAGCTGAGTGATATTAGGGCAACTCATAGCAATAATGCTATATTTTATGGCATTTATAAAAAACGTATCTTTTTTTAAGGATTTCGTAAAATTCACTTATAAAAGTTATTCAATTATAATTTGATGTTCAGATAAAAGTCCTTGAATATTATGTTTTGAGAATTTTGCTCCTTTCATTTTATTACTACTTGGGCAAAAACTAAAATCATAAGCTGTAGTAAAGTCTACTGACTCTAAGATGGCATTATCAAATACAGTATTCTTTAAATTACAATTATCAAACTGTGATTTTGATAAGTCTGCTTCGGTAAAGTCTGCTTGCTGTAAACTACAATCTTTAAATTTAGTGCCAACCAACTTTAAATTAATAAATACAGCTAGATCTAAATTACAATTAACGAAGCTTACCGAAAGTAGAAACTCGTTGCACTCATAAAAAGGCATACCTACAAGTTTACAATCTGTAAATGTTGCATCTTTAAAAGTCGTTTCTTTTAATTTGGTATTGGTAAGGTTGCAATTAATAAATTCACACTCCAAAAATTGTAATGTCGACAAATAGGAAGATTCAAAATTACAGTTAATAAATGTACAACCATCGTATTCGGCTTTCTCTAAGCCAGTTTTTGTGTAATCTTGATTACTGAATGTTTTGTCTAGAATAAGTGGAAGCATGGTGCATAAATATAATGCGAAGATATCATTTTTAAGTAAATGGTATATATAACAAAAGCCATATCACTTAGAAATTAATCTATGTTGACATGGCTTTCTTAAAACAGTTTCACATGACCTATTTAACATTGCTGCTAACTTCAATTAAACATCACTTATGTTTGCCTAATCTTTTCAATTCAAGTGTTACCATTTCAAAGAAACATTCTAAATGTAACTTTCAAAATGTATTGACCTGTTACTAAATGTTTCCAGATAATTGTTTTTCTTGATGCTTTATCAATTATATCTCATTTGCATGGTACATAACCTTTAAAGCATTGCTTCCTATTTTAGACATCACTTTCGATTCTTCTATTTTCGGAAACTTTCAATTTTATTAGTTTACTGTCTGCATAACAAACAGTCCTATTTAAAACATCATGATTTATAAAACCCTACATGCATACACATGTTGTCTCAAAATCTCAAAAAACAATTAAAATAAAGAACGTTACTTTACCAAACTAAAGGTATTACTTTCGTAATAATAGCATCAATTTTCATGATGTTTCCCTTAACTCTAATGCTAATTTAAAATAAGATTTCATTTTTGCAAATTTTTCAAGCATTTAGATATCAACCTGTTATAAACTATGGTTATGAACAATTGTTAACAACGAAAAAGCCTTGACAATTAATTGTCAAGGCTTTTATAGATTTTAAAAAGAAAGTGAGACTATCGTCTGCTCTCTTTAATTCTTGCTTTTTTACCAGTAAGACCTCTAAAGTAGAATATTCTTGCTCTACGAACACTACCTTTTTTGTTGATCTCAATTTTTTGTAATGCTGGTAAGTTAACTGGGAAGATACGCTCTACACCAATTGTTCCAGACATTTTTCTAATTGTAAAGGTTTCAGAACTTCCTGTTCCTCTGCGTTGTAAAACTACACCTCTAAAGAACTGTGTACGTACTTTTTCACCTTCTCTAATTTCGTAAAACACTGTAATAGTGTCACCAGCTGAAAATTCTGGTAAGTCTTTTCTTGTTACAAATTCGTCTTGTACAAATTTTACTAAAGATTCCATTTTGATCTTTTTAATAGTTGTCTCGAAACAACGTTCACGATTATCGCCAGAGGTTGACCCGAAATTGGCTGCAAATATACATAAAAAGTAAGAAGTAAAAAGTGAAAAGTGAAAAGTTTTTAATTTACTCTTCTAGTAAGTCTGGTCGTCGCTCTTTAGTACGTTTGTACGCTTGTTCTTCGCGCCATTTTTCTATTTCAGGAAAGTTACCACTAAGCAACACTTCTGGAACTTTCATGCCTTTATACTCTCTTGGTTTGGTGTAAATAGGAGGTGCTAACAAATTATCTTGAAACGAATCGGTTAGGGCAGATGTTTCGTTACCTAACACACCAGGAATTAATCGTATTACGGCATCGCATAACACAGCTGCTCCAAGTTCGCCACCAGACAAGACATAATCGCCAATAGAAATTTCACGAGTTATAAAATGGTCTCGTACACGTTGGTCCACACCTTTATAATGTCCGCAAAGGATAATAATGTTTTCTTTTAATGATATTTGGTTGGCAATACCTTGATTTAAGGTTTCGCCATCTGGTGTCATATAAATAACTTCGTCATAATCTCTCTCAGATTTTAGTTTGCTTATGCATTTATCAATAGGCTCTACCATCATCACCATACCTGCGCCACCACCAAATTGTGTGTCGTCCACACTTTTATAATTACCAGTTGTGTAATCCCTAAGATTATGAAAATGTACTTCTACCAAACCAGCTTCTATGGCACGTTTTAAAATAGAGGCTTCAAACGGGCTTTTAAGTAATTCGGGTAAAACGGTGATAATGTCTATTCGCATATTGCAAAGATGCAATTATTCATTTAGAAAGAAAAGTGTTATTTTTTGTTAAGATTTGCTAATGCAGGGCTATGTGAAGCCACGTTTTGGATTTTAAAAGTAAGCAATTTATTGCATACTTTTAGAATACAAATTAAACGTGGACAGGTTGCATATAGCTATTGATATGTACAGTTTTCCTGGATGGCACCAAAATGTGAATATTAGTTATATACCTATTTCATACGGCGTATGCAATCTGACATAGCCCTGCGATGATGTACATATCTCAAGTTGTGGGAATTGGAGCGTAGCGACAATGTAGCAACTTGAGTTCACCTTTTGGTGAATTGTACATCATCGGTCTAGTGTATGATTTCGTTGCGTGTTTAAGCACTAAAGTTAGCAAATAAATCACAGATAGAAAGTCCGCGAGGACTTTCGTAAGTAGGCTATAACTAGCAATGAATTATACACGTTGTTGTGCTTTCGTTATTTAATTTATTCTTTTTCAAGAATTGATAATATTTTATCTGACGATATTATTAATTCTCCATAAAAATTTTCTAAAGCAACACACTGGTAATATCTCGAAACCAAAAGTGACTCCAAGGTTTTATCCTTTAGAAGTTTAACATCATCAATCGAAGATGTCGGTCTTGGGTCATCCTTGTAAAATGACGCTATAAATTCCCATTCATTATCCTTCTGAAAAATATCAGGATATTCTGTATTTATATAAGGTTCATATTTGCTTTGGATTTGCGTATTTGAAATATGTTCTCTTTCTTCAGTCCTTTCTATTAAAGCGTAATAATTCAGAACAGCATTTCTTAATTCGGTATTTAAGGAAGGTATTTCATTGGATTGGGTGATTGTTTCAATTCCATTAGTATTTGGGCTAAATTGAAATTCTCGAACTAACAATACCAAATATTTCTTCATCGAATTATTGACAGGTATTATAGTTTTTATTTGTGCCATTGAAGAGTCAGCACATTTTATGTTTTCAGTCATATTTTCTTTTAAATTTTGAAGTTGGACTTGGTCTTCAATTAAATTCTGTTTGAGTATTTCAAGATGACTGTTTA
Organism: Gaetbulibacter sp. S0825; assembly: GCF_011777505.1. Taxonomy (GTDB): domain Bacteria; phylum Bacteroidota; class Bacteroidia; order Flavobacteriales; family Flavobacteriaceae; genus Pontimicrobium. Next base: position 10,986 of record NZ_JAATJT010000002.1, read on the forward strand.
TTGACTTATCCATTTTATTTTGTTCATTCCAATTATTAATCTGTAATGCAATGAGGATTCCAATAACAACAAGAATAATCTCTCCAATAGCATATTTAAAATACTTTCCAGTTTTTCCTTCTGAAAGTAAATTTTGTCTAATTTTTCTAAAGAATTTAATCATTGGTTATCGGTTTGTCATAATGAAGCACAATGCGATAATATGCAACGTTTCAATGCTTTATATCAGTCGTTAGCGAAGTTATTGTTTTTTTTGTTTAAAATCAATACGTAATTATGCGTATGTGGTTAGTTGTTTGTCCAAAACAAATGTAAGTCAGGGTCTTTTTTAAATCTAACCCGCTGGTATAAATGTTGTGCAGGACTCCTGACTTGGGTTTTAAAGCCAATTTCATATTGCCAAATAGCTTGATAAGTATCACCAAATGGAGAGTTTACCCAAACCAATGCTAAAATAGTAGCACCTAATAATAAAAGCCCACTAAAACTTTCAATTTTAACGAGCTTTTGAAAAGGTGTGAGAATGGTGCTTTTTATCATTGTCTTTATAAGGATTAAGGTTTTCTAGACTAAGTTAGTTTTTTTTTGGTTCTGAAAGCATCTGTCTCTTTTTTTCTAAAAAATCTTTTTCCAGTAAATTGGTTACAGTTGCAAGTGCTTTATCAATTTGTATTAATGCTTTCTCCAACTGATTGGCATTTATGTAATAGTCTGAAAGTGTTCCATAATATAAGTATGCTCGTTGTTGAAAATCATCAGGTGAGATTTGGTCAAGATAGGTTTTGGCTGTTATGTAATCTTGCTGTTGCATGCACACAACTGCCATGGTAAGGATATGCGATGGCATAGGTTTTAAATCGTGTAATTTTTGATACCAAATTAGTATTTTATTCCAATTGGTGTCTTCAAAACTACTGGCACGTATATGCTCAGAGGCAATGGTAGCTTCGTAGTGATAACAAGAGAGTTCTAAATTTTCTACGGCTTTATTCATCATCATATTCCCTAATTCAATTAACGGAAAATACCATTGCGTCCTGTCCTGATGTTTTAAATCGAGGAGCTCGTTATTGGTATTAATTTTTGCGCTCAAGCGTGCAGAGTGAAAACACATTAATGCATACAATGCATAGCTTGCAGAGGTTCTTGTGTGTTTATTTTTTAGTAGCAGTTTGCATAAACGCATGGCTTCACCACATAAGTCTTGACGAATCAGTTCTTCTTTGTTGTTGGAGTGGAAGCCTTCGTTAAAAATTAGGTAGAGTACTTCCATAACGCTTTCCAATCGGTTTGGTAAAGCTTTGCCTTGAGGGATATTAAATTTTAATTGTGATTTTTGTATGGCAGTTCGCGCTCTAAATAGTCGCTTTTTAATGGTGTCTTCTTTAGTAAGTAGTGCAGAGGATATTTCTTTGATGCTAAACCCAGATACTGTTTTTAGTGCAAACGAAATACGATCTGTAGAGTTTAAATCTGGATGACAGGCTGTAAATATCATACGAAGCTGCGCATCTTCAATTTCGGTATCTAAAAAGAGCTTGTTAATTGCTATAGTGACTGTTCCTTTGTGTATTTCTGGTAAATAAGTTTTCTCTTTTTTAAGTTTTCTCAAAATATCAATGACTCTGTTTTTTGCGGATTTAGTAAGCCACGCTTCAGGGTTTTCAGGTTGTTGTAATCGCCAAGAGATGCTAGCTTTTATGAAGGTGTCTTGAACAGCATCTTCAATAATATTTAGATTTGAGAGTCCGAAAATTCGAGTAAGAACAGAGACCATCTTCCCACTGTGATGGCGAAATAGATGGTCTATGTACTTTGATTCCATTAATTGTCGAATACCATGATTTCGCGAATCTCGACAGTGTTTCCTAAATCGTAATCAGGAAAGTCTTTGGCTATTTCTTGCACTTCATCAAAATCTTTTGCTTGGATTAGATAGAATCCACCAACGATTTCCTTCACTTCGGCAGATGTTAAGTCGGTTACTGTACGATTTTTGCCAACGATACGTCTTATTTGAGGAGTTAAAGCTTCACCACCTCTAAGGATGCCAGCTTTTTCCATTTTGTCTCCCCAAGTAAACCATTTCTGCATTCGGTTTTGCATATCTTCAGGCGATAACCCTAGATCAACATATTCTTTTCCAACAAAAAGCATCATAAAATTTTTCATAATTGTAAGTTTTTTAATTGTTATATATCTATAAGACGTTTGTAGAATTAAAAAGGAGACATTGTTTATTTGTTTTTTTATTTATCTAAAATCATTTGTCCAAAATAAATGTAAGTCTGAATCTTTTTTAAACCCAACTCGCTGGTATAAATGTTGTGCAGGATTCGTGACTTCGGTTTGAATACCTAAGCCTTTATAACCCTTTTCAATGCATAAATTTTTAGCGGCTTGAATGAGTTGTTGACCAACACCCTTGTTTCTAATACTCGCATCTACATATAAATCGTTTAATAAATAGATGGGTTGCATAGAAACCGAAGAGAATAAAGGGTATAATTGTGTAAACCCTACGGCTTTATTATTTAAATAAGCGATGTAAATAACAGATTCGTTATTCTTAATTCTATTAGTTAAAAACGCTTTAGCTTTGTCGAGGTTAGCGTCTTGTTTGTAGAACTGTCTATAACCATCAAATAAAGGTACTAAGTCGTCGAGGTGCTTTAAGGTAGCTTTAGTTATTTCCATAAAAAAAATCTGTAAAACGAATTTACAGATTTTATATTAAACATTGTTATTAAGTACTTCAATGCTTGGACAGTGCAAAGCATGACTTGTTCGGGAAAATCGAAGTGATAAATTAACTAACGCCTTTTTGTTTGTTAATTTCGTCTTGTAATTGTCTGCGTACTTTTTGTTCTCTTTCTAAAGCTACTCGACGGTGTTCTTCAAATTCGGTTTCTACCTCTGTAAGTGCGTTTTTAGCAGATTTTGTTATGGAATTACTGTTTTTAAATTTATAAATAAAAACTAGTAAAAAAGTTAACAAACCTGCAATAATAGACCACATTAGTATATTGTAACTGGTTTTACTCATTTGCATACCAAATAGCGACATGCTGTCTTTTTCGGTATTTGTAACAGACAATGCGTTTTGCGTTTTTTCAAGATTGGTTTTTAACTCGTCTATTTCTTTTTGCTGTGCAGTTACAGTATTTCTTGTAGTGTTTAATTTTCCTTCAAGCGTATTTAAAGAGTCAATGGTATGGGCTTGTAGTGTTAATAACATACTACGCTTTACAGCTTCATAAGATTGTCCATTTGTACCTTTGAAATTACCTGATTTTCTAAGTAAAAATTCAAACTGTTGGTCTATGGTACCTTCGTTAATAGATTCTGTTTGCTCTTGAGCCTGAAGTGTAAAGGCGAATGCGGTAAGTAAAGTAAAAAAAGTAACCTTTAAAGTTTTCATTGTTATGGTTGATTTGTGTGGTTGTTTGTAAAGATAAAAAAATAAATTTTTAAGCCTCACAAATTTGTGAGGCTTAAATATATACGATTATAACAAAAAAATAGATGTTTTATTATACTAATAATAAGTAAAACGTCTCACTTTTGAAATGTGTTTTGCTAGCCTAATTACTTGGTGGCTGTAACCATATTCGTTATCGTACCAAATATAGAGTATGACATTTTTACCGTCAGCTCTTACAATAGTTGCTTTGCTATCGTAAATTGAAGGAGCAGAACTTCCAACAATATCACTAGAGACTAACTCGTCACTTAATTCGTATTTAATTTGCTCAACTAAGTCGCCTTCTAAGGCATATTTTTTAACCACAGAGTTTACACCATCGATAGATGTTGCATTTTCTAACTCAAGATTTAAAATTGCCAAAGAACCGTTTGGTACAGGAACTCTAATAGCATTAGATGTTAGTTTACCTTCAAGATTTGGTAATGCTTTTGCTACTGCACTTCCAGCGCCAGTTTCGGTAATTACCATGTTAAGTGCTGCGGCTCTTCCTCGTCTGTATTTTTTATGAAAATTATCGACTAGGTTTTGGTCGTTAGTGTAAGCATGAATGGTTTCTAAGTGTCCACTTTTTACACCAAAAGAGTCTTCCATAACTTTTAAAATAGGTGTTATGGCATTGGTTGTACATGATGCTGCTGAAAAAATATCAATCTTTTCTGGGCTATTCTCAAATTGATTAACACCATGAACAATATTAGGCACTCCTTTACCAGGAGCTGTTAATAATACTTTATCTACACCTTTTGCTTTTAAGTGACGACCAAGCGCTTCTTTATCTCTAAACGCACCAGTATTGTCAATTACCAAAGCATTGTTAATGCCATAAGCTGTGTAATCAATATCTTCAGGTGCATTAGCCGAAATAATATTAACGGTTGTGCCATTAATTATTAAAGCTTGACTTTTTAAATCAACTGTTACAGTTCCAAGAAAGTCTCCATGAACTGAATCGTTACGTAATAATGATGCTCTTTTTTCTAAAACAGTTTCATTAATCTCACCTCTTGTTACAATGGCTCTTAAACGAAGTTGGCTACCTTTACCAGTTTTAGTCATTAATTCTCGTGCTACCAATCTACCAATACGACCAAATCCATAAAGGATAACGTCTTTAGGTTCGATAGCATTATTTTTACTGGCATCTTTTAATTTGTCAGCAACAAAAGCAATGGCATTACTGTACTTATCATCTTCTAAATGATATTCATAAGTCAATTTACCAATATCTAATTTAGCTGGTGGAATGTCTAATGTTTTAATTGCTTGAGCAATTTCTACAGAATCAAAAACAGAAATTGGTTTTTGTACAAATTCTCCAGCATATTCATGAAGATTAAGTATTTCGCTAACATTTCTGTCTATTAATGGGTTTCTAAAAAGCACTAATTCGATAGACTTGTCGTACCAAAGGTCACTTATTATTTTAATAAATTCTACGGTAGCTCTTCTACGATCTGCTTGAAATGCTAACTCTTTCTCATAAGTTTCATTAAAACTCATTGTAATGTGGTTTAGTGTGTTGTTAAATTTTTTGCAAAAATAGGATATTTCAAACGTTTTCGTAGCCAATTTTTGCAAAAAAATAAAACCCTCAAATCCAATAATTTAGATGAGGGTTTTATTCTCTGTTTAATTAAAAATTATCTAAACCTATAGTTTACTTTTTCACCGTTATTTTTAACAATTTCTATTTTATAAATTTTTTCTGAATATTTTGACATTACCGAATTTACATCATCGATAGAGTTTATTTTAACACCATTTATTGCAGTTACAATACTACCATTATCTACACCATCTGCTTTCCACTCGTCAATATAACTACCACTTAAATCAGTAATTTTTAAACCGTAATCAACCTTCATTTTTTTTAGGTCACTTTTAGAGGCTTCTTTTAAAGTTCCAATTATAGGAACTCTAACAGAAGTTAACTTAGCTAAGGTAACTGGTAGCGTTTTTTCATTGCCATCTCTTACAACAGTTACATAGACAACATCATTAGGGCTTTTAGTGTTTAAAAAACCTTTTAAATCTGAGAATTTTGAAATCTTTACATTGTCTAATTGTTTAATAATATCGCCCTCCTTTATACCAGCTTTTTTTGCGCCAGAATCTTCTTCAACAGTACTTACATAAAAACCTTCGGTATCATTAACACCCAGTTCTTTTGCACTTGCGCTATTTAGTGAGCCACCAGTAACACCTAAAATTCCATTTTGTACATTACCAAACTCCATAATATCTTCAACAACTTTTTTGGCAATATTACTTGGTACTGCAAAGGAATATCCAACATAAGAACCCGTTTGAGATGTAATGGCTGTGTTAATTCCAATAAGGTCGCCATTGGTATTTACTAAAGCGCCTCCAGAATTTCCAGGGTTAACAGCTGCGTCAGTTTGAATAAATGATTGTGCTTGATTACCACCACCAGTTAGGTCACGCGATTTAGCACTTATAATTCCTGCAGTTACTGTAGATGTTAAATTAAAAGGATTTCCAACTGCTAAAACCCACTCGCCAACTTTAGAGTTGTCACTATCTCCAAATGTGGTGTAAGGCAGCTCTTCATCGGCTTCAATTTTCAAAAGGGCAATATCTGTTTTTGGGTCAGTGCCTAATAGTTCCGCTTCATACGATTTATTATTGTTTAAAGTAATAGTTATGTTTTCGGCACCATCAATAACATGATTGTTAGTGATAATCATTCCATCAGAAGAGATAATTACACCTGAACCCATACCGACTTGAGGTCTTTGCGAGCGTCTTCCAAAAAATAAATCTTCAAAACTCATCGCTCCAGAACTTGTTGTCGTGTTTCGTACGTGCACTACCGAATGGACTGTTTTTTCGGCAGCTGTAGTGAAATCAATAGCTTCACCAGCAGCTAAATTAGTATTAACAGTTTTATAGTTTACTGGAATAGTAAAAGGAGAGGTGTCGATTTGCTGGTGAGCTACACTCTCATCTTTTTCAATAAACAGTTTGTAGGTTCCTAATGTAAGAGCTCCACCAAGAGCTGATACTAAAACAAGTGTAAAAATCTTTTTCATGATCTTCGTGTATTATTTAAAATTGTTTTACGATTTGATAACGATTAAAATTAATAAAATATTGAAAATTGAAACTCATTTTAACTAATTTTTGTATCATTTTTAACGATGATTTAACAACATAAAAAACTGTTTAATATTTCTATCTTTGTCATTCAAAATGAAACATACATTTTATAAATATCAAGGTACAGGAAATGATTTTGTGATTATAGATAATCGTGAAGGCATTTTTGATAAAGAAGACACTAAATTGGTAGCCAATTTGTGTGATAGGCGTTTTGGTATTGGAGCCGATGGGTTAATACTCTTGGAAAATCACGAAGACTTAGATTTTAAAATGGTGTATTACAACTCTGATGGCAACGAAAGTACCATGTGTGGAAATGGAGGACGTTGTTTAGTAGCATTTGCAAAAGAGATTGGCGTTATAGATAATGAAGCTACCTTTTTAGCAATTGATGGTTTGCATCATGCTAAAATTGAAGGTAATATTGTAAAGCTTCAAATGCAAGACGTATCAGGTATTAAGATGTATGATAAACACGTTTTTCTAGATACTGGGTCACCGCATCATGTTGAGGTCCGTGAAAATATTGACAAGATTGATATTAAAAAAGAGGGTGCCTCGATTAGGTATGGACAACCTTATTACGAAGAAGGAGCTAACGTTAATTTTGTAGAGAAAATTGAAGACTCAATTTTTTCCGTGAGGACATACGAAAGAGGGGTGGAAGGAGAAACATTTTCTTGCGGTACAGGAGTAACAGCGGTTGGAATTGCTATGAATGCAACAGGTGTGACTAAGAATAACCTTATCATTTTACAAACAAAAGGAGGGAAGTTAAAAGTATCTTTTAAGCAAGAGGGTCAACAATATAAAGATGTATGGTTAATTGGACCAGCTATTTTGGTTTATAAAGGGGAAATTGCATGGTAACTTTAAAAGGCGAACATATATTTTTAAGAGCTTTAGAGCCTGAGGATCTCGATTTTATTTATGAGATAGAAAACAATCAAGATATTTGGGAAATAAGTAATACAATGACACCTTATTCTCGATTTTTAATTAAACAATATCTAGAGAATGCTCATAAAGATATATTTGAAGTAAAGCAACTGCGTCTTGTTATCTCGACTTTTGAGAATAATACTATTGGGTTGATAGATATTTTTGATTTTGACTTTCATAATAAACGTGCAGGAATAGGTGTTTTAATTAAGGATTCAATTAACAGAGGTAAAGGTTATGGAGCTGAAGCATTACGATTATTAATTGATTATTGTTTTGCACATTTAAACCTTCATCAGTTGTATTGTAATATTTCAGAAGATAATGAAGCGAGCATAAAGCTTTTTAAACGTCATAATTTCAAAGAAATAGGACTCAAAAAAGACTGGAATATTGTAAATGGAGCTTATAAAAATGAATATTTGTTTCAACTAATAAATAACTAATGTATTTTAAAAAAATCTTACTTGCTATTGCATTAATTGGTTTAGTAATAGCTGCATATTTTGCATATTATGTGTATTCGGCAATGTTTGTACCCAATACGGCCTTTAATAACAATGAAGCTTATGTGTATATTGAATCTGACACAGATTATAATAAGGTAAGAGAAAGTCTAATACCATTACTTAAAGACATAAATACATTTGATGCACTTGCTAATCGAAAAAAATATACAACTAATGTTAAAGCTGGTAAGTATATTATTAAGAAAGACATGACCAATAATGATATTATTAATTCCATAAGAAGTAATAATATTCCAGTAAAGGTGTCTTTTAACAATCAAAATTCGTTAGAGCTTTTAGCAGGGAGAATTGCTAAACAGATTGAAGCAGACAGTACCTCACTTTTAGAAGTGTTTAATGATTCAAATTTTTTAGAGAAGAATGGTTTTAATGAAGCTACAGCATTAGGGATGTATATTCCTAATAGTTATGAGTTTTTCTGGAATACTTCAGCCGAGAGTTTTAGGGATAGAATGCTCACAGAGTATAATAAGTTTTGGAACGACACAAGGTTGGAAAAAGCTCGTAAAGCCAACTTAAACCCAGATGAGGTAGTGGCACTAGCTTCAATTGTACAAGAAGAATCCAAACAAAAAAGCGAACAACCAAGAATTGCAGGTGTTTACATTAATAGATTAAAAAATAATTGGCCTTTACAAGCAGACCCAACATTAAAGTTTGCTGCTTATAAATTACCTAAATACCAAGGTACATTAATTAAACGCGTACTTAATGTACACAAAGAAATAAACTCACCCTATAATACATATAAGAATGTTGGTTTGCCACCAGGATTAATTGCAATGCCAGATATTTCTGCTATTGATGCGGTATTGAATTTTGAAACCCACAATTATTTCTACTTTGCTGCCGATGCTAAAAAACCAGGGTTCCATAAGTTTGCTAGAACTTTGTCTCAGCATAATCAAAATGCAAGAGAGTATCAGCGTTATTTATCGCAACAAGGTATAAGACGTTAGGTTTTGATTCATAAAATTAAACTCTTTTTACTATTATTTTTTATAGGTATATCTGGTTTTGGTCAACAATTAAACACGTTTCTCAAGCCAAGTGATACTTTAAATATTAAAAGAAGAAATGCGGTAGTCGTTTCTGAAACTGCTTTAGGAGCTTCGGCATTGATTGGTCTAAATGCATTGTGGTATAAAGATTATGACCGTTCTAAATTTCATACCATAAACGATTTGGATGAATGGATGCAAATGGATAAAATTGGCCATGCATTTTCATCTTATCAATTGGCTAGAGTAGGAGCAGATGTTTTTAATTGGAGCGGTGTAAGTAAAAAAGACCAGCTTATTTATGGTGCTACATTTGGATTTACGTTTCTGTCGGCTGTCGAAATTTTTGACGGTTTTTCTAAAGAATGGGGTTTTTCTTGGTCAGATATTGGAGCTAACGCGCTTGGAACAGGATTGTATATTGGTCAAGAATTACTTTGGGAAGAACAGCGTTTGCAATTAAAATATTCATTTCACCAAACTCCTTATGCTGCAATGCGTCCTGAAAGATTGGGCAATTCCTTCATAGAACAAATGTTTAAAGATTATAATGGTCAAACCTATTGGTTAAGTGCGAATTTAGATGCCTTTTTTAAGGAGGCGAACTTCCCTAAGTGGTTGAACATTGCAATTGGATATAGCGCAAACGGCATGTTAACTGGTGAAAATGAACCTGTTAATAATATGTTTACAAGTCAAGATAGATATCGGCAGTTTTATTTAAGTTTTGATGTAAATTTGACCAATATTAATACAAAATCCAGGGTTTTAAAAACCATTTTTTCTGTATTAAATGTTATAAAAGTACCGCTCCCTACAATCGAGTTTAATAGCAAAAATAAGGCTGTATTTCATCTTTTGCTCCATTAAGAAATACACTTAAACGAGTAATTTTGAAAATATCAAGAATTTGTGTAATTTTGCACGCTGAAATTTTGAGTATATAAATGAATCATTTTGCCCTCGTAAATTTTAAATTATGTATAAAGGATTAGTAGCATATTCGATTATTCCAGTTGTAGTGTTTTTAGCATTTTTTACTGCTTTTGAAACTACATATATTTTGGACGAAGAGATGTATTCGATTGAAGGCTTAGAGCTTGCTTACAATTCTCCCAGTAAAGCACCTAAAATTGAAACCCCTAAAAAAGTAGACTATTATTTACCAACCCTTGGAAAATGTTTTGTTGGCTTTAAAGAAGCATTGGCTTTTAAGGAGTCTAGAGGAAATTACTTTTCTGTAAACACTTTTGGTTATATGGGTAAATATCAATTTGGCAGAAACACACTCAAGCTTATTGGTATTTATAACACTAATAATTTTTTGAATACCCCTGAACTTCAGGAAAAAGCTTTTATTGCAAATGCTATGCGTAACAAGTGGATATTGCGTCGTGATATTAAACGTTTTGTTGGAAAAACTATCGATGGTGTTTTAGTGACTGAATCTGGAATTCTTGCTGCAGCACATTTAGCAGGTCCTGGAAGTGTTAAAAAGTATTTGCGAAGTTATGGAGCAATTGGTTTTGCAGATGCTTATGGAACTACCATAAGAAATTACATGAAAAAGTTTTCTGGTTACGATACATCTTTTATAGAAGCAGATAAAAAAGCAAAAGCTACTTTACTTTAATCTTTGTGTATTATAAATATTGCTGGCCTTTTATGAAGGTCAATATTTGCTAATTTCCACTCACTTACCATTTTGGTTTTTATATACTCGGTTGCCAATGTAATATCACAAGCAATGCACACTCTAGTGTTTTTGTTTAGAGATGAGCAAATGTCCTCTAACATTTTATTGTTTCTATAAGGTGTTTCAATAAATATTTGTGATTGGTTTTGCTCAAAAGATATACGCTCTAACTTTTTTAAGCTAGCCTTACGTTCGTGTTTATCTATAGGTAAATAACCATTAAAAGTAAAACTTTGCCCATTCATTCCGGAACTCATTAATGCTAGCAATATAGAGGAAGGTCCAACTAGAGGTACAACTTGAATGTCCTTTTCATGAGCAATTTTAACAACATCGGCTCCAGGATCGGCTATTCCTGGACAACCAGCTTCAGACAATAACCCAACAGGTTTTCCTTCCATGCATGCATTTAGAAAATCTGGTAGTTCGTTTTCTTCAGTATATTTATTTAGTATATGAATCTTAAGTGATTGTTGAGATTTTCCAGAACTAATTTTTTTAATAAAACGTCTTGCAGTTTTTTCATTTTCAACGATGTAATCATCAACTTGTTCAATTATTTTTTTTATGGAAATAGGCAGTACTTCTAAAGGCTGATTTTCGCCTAATCTGGTCGGAATTAAATATAGTTTTCCTTTGACTTCACTCATGTATTAATTAATTATTAGCTTAATATTTGAAAGTAGACTATTCGCTTTAAAAACAGATACAATATACAATCCTGAAGCTAGATTTTTGGTTGAAACTGGAATAATATGATTAGAAAAATTACTTAAAGTCTTAATATGTTTACCAGTAAAATCATAAAAAGCAATCGAGAAAGGAATTTCATTCTCATCAAAAACAAAAAACACTTCTTCCCTTGCTGGATTAGGATACATTAAGTAGCTAAACCCTACGTCATTAGTTTCAATGATACCATCACAATTTTCATCTATGTCATTATTTGGAATTTCGGTAGCAATAGGATTTATATTTGGGTTTGTATCATCGCAATCGGTATTATCACTAACATAGCCAATAGGTTGAGTTGTGGCAGTTTGACTTACATCAGGATTTCCAAAAGTATCATTATCAGCATCTTCGTACCAAGTTTTTAAATCAAAGCCATCACAGTTTTCATCTATGTTATTATCTGGAATTTCTGTGACGTTCGGATTTATATTTGGGTTTGTGTCGTCACAATCAGTATTATCAGCGACATAGCCATTTGGCTGGCTGGCAGCTGTTTGACTTACATTAGGATTTCCAAAGGTATCATTGTCGGCATCTTCATACCATATTAACTCATCTAAACCGTCACAATTTTCATCAATGTTGTTATTCGGGATTTCAGTAGCGTTCGGATTTATATTAGGGTTTGTGTCATCACAATCGGTATTATCACTAACATAGCCGCTAGGTTGAGTTGTAGCTGTTTGGCTTACATCTGGATTTCCAAAAGTATCATTATCAGCATCTTCGTACCAGGTTTTTAAATCAAAGCCATCACAGTCTTCGTCAATGTTGTTATCTGGAATTTCTGTAGCGTTAGGGTTTATATTTGGGTTTCTATCGTCACAGTCGGTATTATCGGCAACATAGCCGCTAGGTTGAGTTGTAGCTGTTTGGCTTACATTAGGATTTCCAAAGGTGTCGTTGTCGGCATCTTCATACCAAGTAGAATTAGAAGTGTCTGTATCAATAATTCTATAGATTGTACCAGAATTTAAGCCAGCAATATAAAGTTCGCCATTAATATCTTCACCAAAAGCAACCCAACGATTCCCATTAAATTGGTCGCTAAATGACATATTCCATGAACTTCCGCTGTTTTGTAAAAAACCAATTTCGTCACTGCAATAATCTGCAAAAAAGTATAGTCCAGAAAAATTTGGAAACTGAGAACCTCTGTATCGATAGCCACCAGTTATGGAGCATTTAAAATTTCCACTATTTGAATGTGAATATTCGCCAACAGGGAAGGTAAGTGTGCTTGCATCTGGACATCCAGTATCGTTAAATGTGTTATTTCCTTCATAGCAACGCCACCCATAATTTAAACCAGCAGCTGTAGGAGCAGCCATATTAATTTCTTCATATTCGCCTTGACCAACATCTGCAATCCAAATATCTCCAGTTTGGCTATCAAAAGAGAATTTCCATGGATTTCTTAACCCATAAGCCCAAATTTCATCAAGTGTATTGACATCACCATCGTTATAGAAAGGATTATCGCTTGGAATTGCGTAATTATTTCCATTAGCTGTGTTGTTCACATCAATCCTTATCATTTTTCCTAGTAATGTACTAAGGTTTTGAGCTCTATTTTCGGGATCTCCACCTGCACCTCCATCTCCAGAAGCAATATATAAATAGCCATCTGGACCAAAAGCCATATCGCCTCCATTATGGTTACTGTATGGTTGTGCAATATTAAGGAGGGGTAGCTCGGAACTTGAGTTTGCAATATTTGCATCTGAAATGCTAACTTCAAACCTAGAAACTACAGTGTCCCCATTATTATTAATATAATTAACGTAAAAAAAACCATTGTTACTGTAGTTGGGATGAAATGCTAAACCAAGCAATCCTCTTTCGTCTCCACCACCACTAATATCAATAACAAGGTTGTTAATGTCTAAAAAAGGTGTCGCATTTACAGAACCATTGGTATTAACAATTCTAATATAGCCTCTTTGTTCAACAACAAAAAGTCTGTCATCGCCTGCATTTTTAATATTTACAGGCATATCTAGTCCTGTGGCAAAGCTTTGTATATCTATTGTTTGGGAAAAAGAATAGGTAAAAAAGAATAAACAAAAGCTTAATATAAATGTATTTTTACTTTTCATAGCGTACTTTGTTTAATAAATGTACGAATAAAAAGGTAGAATTAGATGTAATAATTACTTGATAATTAGCTTGTTTTGAGATTTCTCACCTTTATTTGTAATAGTTTCAATGACATATATTCCCGAAGAAATATTTGCAAATTCTATTTTTGCTGTTGTTGAATTAATGGTTTCTATTGTTGCGCCAATCTTTTGTCCTTGAAGATTAATAGCGTTTACTTCTTTTAAAGATGTTGCTTTGTTAAAATTTAAAGCCACAACATTGTCTTCTGTTGGATTAGGTATAATGCTAAACTTATAATTTAAATTCGTTGAAGTAGTCGACATGGTATTTGCTTTAATCTTGTATACTTGACCATTATTGCTTAACGGGTTGCTGACCACAAATAACTCACCATTGTTATCTTCAGCAAAAGCGACCCAGCGTCTACTACTAAATGTTGTTGGATGATTAGTTCTATTCCAACCTCCACTGCCATCTGGCGTTATCATAAATATTTCCCCACTGCACCAATCTCCGGCAAAATAGGTGCCAATTAGATTGGGATATGCGGACCCTCTATAGCGATAGCCACCAGCAACAGAACATCTAAATTTTCCATCACTTTCAAAATGGTTATACTCATGAGCTGCAAACTCTAAATTACCAATAGGTGGACAACCACCACTCATATTAAATTCAGAAGAACCTTCGTAACATCTCCAGCCATAGTTTAAACCAGGGACATTACCTGCGTTTAAATTTATTTCTTCAATATCTTCTTGACCAACATCGCCAATCCATAAATCACCATTGGCGCTATCAAACGAAAATTTCGCAGGGTTTCTAAAGCCATATAGCCATATTTCTGCTAATGTATTTGGATCGTCTGTTGGTGTTTCAACAAATGGATTTCCTGCAGGAATGCTATAGTTGTTTCCGTATGTATTTCCATTTGTAGGATTGTCAACATCAATACGAAGAATTTTACCGTGAATCTCAGCTAAATTCTGAGAACGATTATCAGGATCTCCTTGATCTGTTCCACCATCACCTTTAGAAATGTATAAATAACCATCTGACCCAAAAGCCATATCGCCTCCATGGTGTGCATCGTAAGGATGCGGAATATTCATTATCACTAACTCTGAATTGACATCGGCAATATCTGGATTTGCACTTACAGAAAATCTAGAAATTATATTGTTACCAACTTGGTCAATGTAATTCACATAAAAGTAACCATTGCTAGAATAGTTTGGATGAAAAACCATGCTTAACAAACCTCTTTCCCATTCTACCTGGTAATTATCGTAAACCAAAGCATCAATGTCTAGAAAAGGTGTTGATGGTGTGGTGCCGTCAGATTTTATAATCCAAATAAACCCATCTTGTTCTAAAACAAACATTCTACTGTCTCCAGCATTTGCAATATTTGTTGGGTAATTAAAAGTTGGTCCAAATGCTTCCAGAGAAATAGTTTGAGCATTTAAAGGCAATGAAACAAGACAAAGCATTACTAATGCAGTTGAGTAGAGTTTTTTCATGTTAGGGTGTAATTAGATTTCTAAATTACATTATTCATGAAATATTTTTTAATACTTTAATGTATATTCTATCACAGGCTTGATTTAATAGTTGAAATACATTTTCGAAACCCGAATCACCTCCATAATAAGGATCTGGAACATTAATTAATTCATTATCTAGCTCATTTAGAATCAATTCTACTTTTTTTTTATCACCATCATTTCGAGCTAAGGCTATGATATTTTTATAGTTAGAAGTGTCCATAACATAGATGAAATTAAACTCGTCAAAATCTGATACTTTGAATTGCCTTCCTCTTTGATTTGTAATATCGATACCGTGTTTTTTAGCAACTTCAATCGATCTTTTATCTGGAAGTTCTCCAATATGATAATTGCTGGTTCCAGCAGATTCAACTATAAAATTATGTTTTGGGAATTTATGCTTTAAAATGCCTTCGGCTAATGGGGATCGACATATATTGCCTAAACATACCATTAGAATTTTTGTCATTTTTAAGTATTTATAATGAAAGCTTTTTTGAAAGGTCCTCTACGTATTTTCTAAATTGCTTATCGGTAGAAGATAAATTATCAACAGTTTTACAAGCGTGTAATACAGTAGCATGATCACGCTTACCAATTTGTGAGCCAATACTTGCTAAAGATGCTTTTGTAAATTTTTTGGCAAAGAACATCGCTAATTGTCTTGCTTGTACGATATGTCTTTTTCTAGTTTTAGATTGAAGTGTATCCACATCCATTTGGAAATAATCTGATACTACTTTCTGGATATAATCTATAGAAACCTCACGTTTTGTATTCTTTACAAACTTCTCAACAATATCCTTTGCAAGTCCTAAAGTAATCTCTTTTTTATTAAAAGATGATTGAGCAATTAATGAAATTATTGCACCCTCAAGCTCTCTAACATTCGTTTTAATATTCTTAGCAACGTAATCTATAATGTCATCAGGCATTTCTACACCATCTCTATATAGTTTGTTTTTAAGAATTGAGACTCTAGTTTCAAAATCTGGGTTTTGTAACTCAGCTGAAAGTCCCCATTTGAACCTTGATAATAAGCGTTGCTCAATATCTTGCATATCTACAGGCGCTTTATCACTTGTTAAAATAACTTGCTTGCCATTTTGGTGTAGATGATTAAAAATATGGAAGAATACATCTTGAGTCCCTGTTTTTCCAGAAAGGAATTGCACATCGTCAATAATAAGTACATCTATTAATTGATAGAAATGTATAAAATCATTTCTATTATTCTTTTTAACCGAATCAATATATTGTTGTGTAAATTTTTCAGCTGAAATATATAAAACCGTTTTTTCTGGGTATTTATCTTTTATATCAACACCAATAGCGTGAGCCAAATGAGTTTTTCCTAAACCAACGCCACCAAAAATCAGTAATGGATTGAATGATGTGCCTCCAGGCTTGTTAGCTACTGCTAAACCAGCATTTCTTGCTAATCTGTTAGAATCGCCTTCTAGAAAATTTTCAAAGCTGTAGTTAGGGTTTAATTGAGATTCAATCTTAACATTTCTAATTCCAGGAATCACAAATGGATTTTTAAGCTCAGGGCTTTTATTATTAAAAGGTACATCTACATCTTGCGATTTTAGACCTCCTCTGTTTGAACTAGGTATTTTCTCAGTGAATGGTTGTTTGTTGCCATAAGTGTTTTCCATTTTTATGACATAAACCAATTTTGCGCTTTCGCCAAGTTCTTTGGTTAAGGCAACTTTTAATATTTTTACATAATGTTCTTCTAGCCATTCATAGAAAAACTTACTAGGAACTTGGATGCTTAAGGCATTTTCAGTTAGCTTAACTGCAGAAATTGGTTCAAACCATGTTTTGTATGCTTGCGGTTGAATGTTATCCTTTATGAATTCAAGACAGTTATTCCATACCGATTGCGCAGTTACACTCATTATCCTTTGTAAAATTAATAGTTTGTTAGTTGGTTGGTAGAAAATTAAAGAATAGGGGTTTTCTCTGTTTGTTTTCTACACGACAAATATGTGAACAAAATTCTAAAAAAAAAAATAGATGTCTATTGAATTTTCAGTTTTTTTTTCGCATGTTTAAATCCGCATGAAAATACAAAATTATTTTTAAAACATCCTCTTATATTTTATGAAAAGCTACGAGACAAAAATTCGTATTAGATATGGTGAGACAGACCAAATGGGTGTTGTCTATCATGGTAATTATTCAAACTTTTTAGAGATAGGAAGGATAGAGTGGCTGAGGTCTCTTGGTGTGTCTTATAAGCAGATGGAGCTAGACGGAATCATGCTTCCGGTGATTTCGTTATCTTTAAAATATAAAAAATCGGCGTGTTATGATGACGTGATTTGTGTAAAAACAATTTTAAAAAAATCTCCAACAGCAACGATAGAATTTGATTATGAAATCACAAATGAGGCAGGAGAAATTTTAACTTTAGGGAACACAATTTTGGCTTTTATTAATATGAAGACGAATCGCCCTACAAGATGCCCAAAATTTATTTTAGACAAACTGCAAAATTAATCGTTAAACTCACTTATCTTAACCTCAAATATTTGGTTAAAAACATTAAAAATTGCTTTTGCTTCTTTTTTTCTTACCGAAATATGAATTTGACAATCTAATTCTAGTTTTTGATTGACAATTTTTAACTGTTTTTCTTTTATAACTCTCATCACTTTGTCCATATTTTTATAATCAAACTTAATGAGGTAATCTATATTTATTGTTTTTGTCACAATTTTTGAACTCTCTAGAGCAAGTTGAGCAGAAGTCTTATAAGCGTTTATCAAGCCTCCAACGCCTAGTTTTACACCTCCAAAATATCTAACAACCACAACAAGCACATTAGTAACATCAAACGATTGTATTTGTCCATAAATTGGCATTCCTGCGCTGTTATTTGGTTCGCCATCATCATTAGCTCTGTAGGAAATGTTTTGGGTGCCAATTTGATATGCATAGCACCAATGTCTTGCCGAATGGTGTTGTTTTTTTAGTTTTTCTATTATTGACTTAACTTCTTCTTCTGAAGTCACAGGAAAAGCATATCCAAAAAACTTGCTATTCTTGTCTTTAAAAAGCACTTCTTGCGATGGCCTTGTGATTGTTTTATATGTGTCGTTTATTTCCAACTTACGCCAAAGTTACTAATAGAATGGAAACAATTGCTAAACTTATACCTATCCAATTCTTTTTTGATATGGATTCTCTAAACAAGAACAAGCCTACAAGTGTTGATACCATTACTATAGCAACATTATTAACTGTAAATAGTGTTGAGCTTTCTAAGCCTTTAAATTGTAATGCTTTTAATAAGAAAACAATGGAATAGTAATTAATGATGCCTAGAATAATACCACCTATGACATTTTTTATTTCAAATTTAATGGATTGTTTTATTGTGTTATATACTAAGATAAGTAAACCAATAATTGCTGCACACCCAAATATGGTTGCTGAAAATATTGGAATACCATTTTTAGGCACATATGTTGTTTCAAGATATTTTATGGAGGCATCAATAACTCCAGAACCTAAGAAGAGTATAAAAGGAAGGAATATTCCTTGCCTAAGACTAATGGATGATTTGGCTTTTATTGCTGTAAGATAGACTGCAATAAGCGCTAAAATAATTCCAAATACTTTCTGAAAACCAACACTCTCATTATAAACATATAATCCAAAAATAACTGGAATAACCACACTCATTTTACTAGCAACTGAAGCTACCGATAACCCATTGCGTTGAGCGGTTAATGCCATTAAGTTAAAAACAGAGATAAATAGAAAGCCTAATAATATAGCGCCTAAAAACCATTTTGAGTTAAAAATTTCAGATGTATTTATTGGAGATTTATAGCTAATAAGTCCGCAAATGCAAGCAGTTACGTAATTAGCAACAATTGCTTGAAACGTATTTATTCTAAAACGATTAAATAGCTTGAATACCACAAAAATTGCAGTTGATGCTAGAATGCTGAGTAAGAGATATATCAAAATAAATGCTTCTTAATGGAAAATAAATGGATGATATCATCTTTTTCTGGAATCAAATTCCAAGTATGAATGCCTAGTTTTGATGCTGACTCTGTGTTTTCTTTTAAATCATCAATAAATAAACATTCATTTGGATGTAAGTTGTTTTCATTTAAAACAAATTCATAAATAGATGGACTGGGCTTGCTTAAATGAATTTCTTGTGATAAATAAAATTTGTTAAAACAATTTTTAAACTTTTCATAACGCGGCAAACTCATGTTCTCGATAACCTGTTCAATATGTAAATCGTTGGTATTACTTAGTAAAATAAGGTTGTATGTGTTTTTAGAAGCAAGGTTTTCAATAAATTGAAGTCGATGCTCTGGAAAATCAAGAATAATACTATTCCAAGCTTTTATAAAATCTTGAGTGGCGATACTTGGAAATTTCTTATTGAAATAGTCAATTAATTCGTCAGTTGAAATCAATCCTTTTTCATATTCTGAAGCTATATGATACATGTCTAAACTTATAGCTTCGGGTATTCCTAAGCTAATGAGCTCTCTTTTAATGGCTGGTTTATCTAAATTGATAAATACATCGCCAAAATCGAATATAATGGTTTTAATTATTGACATATATTTTTAATGTATCATCGAGTATTTGTTTTTCTGAAATCAAATTTCCTGCAAAAACGGGGGCTTTTATACCTTCTTTAAATGTGTTCTTGCCAGTAAATACTCTGGCCTCATCCCAAAGACCCGAATTAATAAAAAGCTTCAAGGTTTTTGCACCTCCTTCAATAATTACAGAGTTGATATCTGCTTCATATAACTTATTGCAAATTCCTTTGGCTGAGTTGTCGTTAATTATTAAGGTTTTAGCTTTGTTATCAAATACTTTAAATTCTTTTGAGAGTATATTGTGTTTATCTAAAACAATGCGAATCGGATTCTTTCCATCCCAATCTCTTGTGGTTAAACTTGGGTTGTCTTCTAATACAGTATTTGTGCCAACTAAAATGGCTTGTTCTTCAGCTCGCCATTTGTGAACCAATTGCCTCGAGTGTGTATTGGTTATCCAAACAGGTTGTTTTTCTTTTTTATGTAATGGAGCAATAAACCCATCAGCAGTTTCTGCCCACTTTAATATAATATAAGGACGTTTTTTATTGTGAAATGTAAAAAAACGTTTGTGGTGCTCTTTACATTCCTCCTCTAAAACACCAACTTTAACATTGCAATCAGCTGCTTTAAGTTTAGCAATACCCTTTCCTGCAACTTTTTCATTATCATCGAGACAGCCAATAACTATATTTGGAATGCCATGTTCAATAATCAAATTACTGCAAGGAGGCGTTTTTCCAAAATGAGAGCAAGGTTCTAATGTGACATATAAAGTGGCTTCTTTTAAAAGCGATGTATCCTTGACTGAGTTAATGGCATTCACTTCTGCATGAGCACCACCATAAGGACATGTAAAGCCTTCTCCAATAATTGTTGAGTTGTAAACAATCACACAACCAACCATTGGATTTGGTGCAGTTGTGCCTAATCCATTTTTAGCAATCTCTATACAGCGAGATATGTATTTTTCGTGTATCTTCACATCACAAAAATACTATTAAATAATCGGTAATTATAACATGATTATTAGAGAAATAAAACCCGAAGATAATCTCTCAATAGAAGCAATTATGACCAATTGTTTTAAAGAGTATGGTTTGCCAGTTTCTGGTTCTTCACTTGAAGATGAAGACGTTAAAAGCATGTATGAAGGTTTTCAAGGAGAAAGAGCTGTTTATTATGTTGTTGAAGAACAAGGAAAAGTACTAGGTGGAGGAGGTGTTAAGCAATTGCAAGGAGCAGCAAAAGATACTTGCGAATTGCAAAAAATGTATTTTCATCCTGACGCTCGTGGAAAAGGTTTTGGTAAGAAGATGTTTGATTTGTGCATGAAAGCAGCAAAAGAGTTTAATTATAAATATTGCTATCTCGAATCAGCTTCGCAACTTAAATCTGCTATCAAATTATATGAGAAAAACGGCTTTAAACACTTAGATAAACCATTGGGGAATACAGGTCACGTTATTTGTGGTGTATACATGCTTAAAAAACTACTATGATACTAAAATCATTACGAACTTATTTTAACAACGCGCTTTTAGGTTATTACCCTGAAACTGAAATCGAGTCGTTTTTTCACTTACTTTCAGAGAGAATATTAAAGCTAAAGCGCATAGATATTTCTCAAAGTTTATATGCTGTTGTTTCTGGTAAGAAATACGATAAGTTTGAAAAAGCTATAGATAGACTAAAAAAATACGAGCCCATTCAATATATACTTGGTGATACTGAGTTTTATGGATTAATAATTAAAGTAAATCCTTCAGTATTAATCCCCAGACCAGAAACCGAAGAACTTGTTGATTGGATTATTAAAGATTGTAAAGACAAGAAGAGTATTTCCATTTTAGATATAGGAACAGGAAGTGGTTGTATTGCTATAGCACTATCTAAGAATTTACCAAATGCTTCCATAGTAGCATTAGATGTTAGTAGCGACGCTTTAAAAATAGCTAAGCAAAATGCCATAGATAATGAAGTTGAAATTGAATTTGTCGAAGCAGATATTTTAGATTGGGATTCTACCAATATGCAATTTGATGTTATTGTATCTAATCCACCTTATGTTCGTGAGCTTGAAAAACAAATGATGAGCGCAAATGTATTAGACCACGAGCCACATTTAGCATTATTTGTTGAAGATGATGATGCCTTATTGTTTTACAGAAAAATCACCGATGTAGCTGCTAATATTTTGAAGCCAAATGGTCAATTGTATTTTGAAATAAATGAAAACTTAGGCGAAAGCACCAAAGAATTACTGACAGAGAAAAGTTTTAACGAGATAGAATTAAAAAGAGATTTTTTTGAGAAAGATCGAATGATTAAAGCCATAAAATCATGAATGATTTAAAAGCTATAGCTGTATTTTGTGCGAGTAGTGAAGGAAATGATACTAAAATAATTTCTGAAGCTGAAACATTAGGAAAAACTTTGGCAAACGAAAATATTACTTTAGTCTATGGTGCTGCAAAAATTGGTATCATGGGAAAAATTGCCCAGGCATCATTGGACAATCATGGAAAAGTGATTGGGGTAATTCCAGAGTTCTTAAAACTAAAAGAGGTCGTGCATTTAGGGTTGACAGAACTAATAACCACAGACAATATGCACGAACGTAAACTGAAAATGCATGAGCTGTCGGACGGATTCATTACGCTTCCTGGAGGTTTTGGTACGTTAGAAGAATTGTTTGAAATTATTACTTGGGCACAATTAGGCTTGCACCAAAAACCAATTGGTTTATTAAACATCAATGGTTTTTATAATGATTTGATAAGCATGTTGGAAACCATGGTTGCTAAAGGACTACTAAAAATGGCAAATTTTAAGCTATTGATTGTTGAAGATGATATTAATAGGTTGCTCGATAAAATGAGACACTATAAACGGCAACCTGTTCCTAAGTGGTTAAAAGCTGATAGAACTTAGTTTATAAAATTATTCAATGTTTTAATCTTCAAATCGTTTAAGGTTTCGGCTTCTGTTGTAAAGTCAATTTCTAGAATTTTATTTGGTAGTAAATCAAAGAAGTTATCACTAAAATGACCTTTTTCTTTAGTAAAAAGAAATACATCCTTTTGTAGAGTAGAGCTAGATAGTTTTACCTTAAATCCAGATGAAGTTTTTGTAATTTCTTTAGTTATTTCTGCTTGTTGAAGTTTTAAGTCTTTAGGCTTTGCTAAAAAATATGTTGAGGTTGTATTGTTGAAGCTCGATACGAGAACAGCATTCTTTTTGTCAATGCCTTCTAGATTTAGTTCATGCATTAAATCGCTACTGTTTTCTAAAGCAGTTACTTCTTTTGAAAATGACCACAATTCTTTTCCAGAGAAATCAATCAATTTTAAATGAAGCGTATCGGTTACAGTTAGATTGTCATTAATAACAAATGTTTTAAGCACATTATCTTTAATCGTTGGAGACACTAGCACATTCTCAAAACTCTTTTTAGCCTTGTAATGTAATGCTTTCCAGTTTCCAAAAAAGTCTATGCTAGACCATGAAATAGATGGCCAACAATCATTTAATTGCCAAAACAAAGTTCCCATATTATAAGGTTTTGCACGTCGTTGTGCTTCGAGTCCCTTAGTAATGCCATAGGCTTGAACTACCTGACTCATGTAAACGTAATCTTCAGCTTGAGTTGGGACAGGAAAATCACGCTGCATGTACTCATCAATTAACTGAAATCCTCGAACATGTTTTTGATGATTTTTAAACCCTTCTGAAGTAATCTCTAAGGAATCACTTTGGTTGATATAATTAATCACCTCATAACTTGGAAACGATTGCATTCCGAATTCACTCATAAATCTTGGTACACGCTCTTCCAAATGCTCAAAAGGATAGCCATCATGCCAAATCCACCAATCGTGAGCGTCACCTTCAAATTCGTATTTCGGATTGCCGCGTCCATATTTTGGAGACGATTCCCAATAATATGTATCAGTTAATTTAGCGACTGTATTCGGTAAAATAGAATCAAACACCTTTAAATAATTACTCCAAATCTCTTCTTTTTCAGATTCTGAACGACCATCTTGCCAACCCCAACGATGCCAACCTTCACTATTTTCATTATTGCCACACCACAATGCAATACTTGCGTGATTTCTTAGGCGTTTTAGATTGTCAATGGCTTCTTGTTGTACATTTTGCAAATAGTCTTTATCTCCAGGATACATGGCACAGGCAAACATAAAATCTTGCCAAACTAAAATGCCCTTTTTGTCGCATAGGTCATAAAAGATATCATTCTCATAAATACCTCCTCCCCAAACTCGCAGCATATTCATGTTGGCATCAACTGCATCGTCAAGCAATTTTTCATAATGAGCATCTGTGACTTTGTTTTGCATGCTATTTTGCGGAATATAATTGGCTCCTTTAGCATACACAGGAACATCATTGACTTTAAAATAAAACGATTCGCCAACGCTATCTTTTTTGGTGACGAGTTCTATTGTTCTTAAGCCTATTTTTGTGGAGATGCTGTCTAAAATGGCATTTCCTTTTTTAACTACAACTTTAATATCATACAAATATGGTTCTCCTAAATTGTGAGGCCACCAACGTTTAGGGTTTTTGATTAGAAGCCTTGTAGCCCAAGTATGGCCTTTTAAAACTTCACTTGAAGTTTTGTAAAGGAGGTCATTTATATATATATTATATGTTAAAGACTTATCTAGTTCTATGGAGGAGATTTTCTTAATATCCAATACTAAATCAGCAATAGAATCATTTAATTTCAATTGCTTTACATAAAAATCATCAATCTTAAAATCATTCCAAGCCACCAATTTCACAGGTCGCCAAATTCCGCTAGTATTTAATTTTGGTCCCCAATCCCAACCATATTGAAACTGCGCTTTTCTGGTAAAAATACGGTTGCCTTCTGGTAGAGAATAACCTAGCTTTGCTTTTTCTTGTTCTTCAAATTTCGTAGTGTTCTCAAATAAAATTCGTAATATATTCTCAGTTTTCAATAATGGTTTCACATCAACTTGAAATTCACGAAAGGCATTGTTGGTTTTTAAAATTAAACTGTCATTTAAAAATATAGAAGCATAGGTATCTAGACCTTTAAAATTAAGTTCTATATTTTGCTTTTGAAGTGTTTTCTTATCCACTGAAAAGGTGGTTTTATATTCCCAATCGGTTTCCGAAATCCATTGTAAATCGTGCTCATTGTTTCCAATAAAAGGATTTTCAATAAGGTTATTTTCTAATAAATCGGAATGCACATTACCTGGAACAGTAGCAGAATTCCAATTGGAGTCAGTTACTTTTTTGAATTCCCAATTGTTGTGTAACTCAATTGTTTGAGGGACATCATGCTTGGTTTGACAACTCAAACAAACGAGAATTAAGAGTAATAGACTATATCTCATCTAAAAGGGCTTTGATTTTTTTTGTGTCAGAATAGGTGAGTGATGTTGAAAATAATGAGCCATTACATTCTATTTCTGTTGAAGCAGAAGCATGAATTTCATTAAAACCAACTTCTTTAAACAGTTTGGCGTTTTTAGAGTTAATGCCACTTCCTGCTAAAATAGTTATCCTTCCATTTGCTTGTTCTTGCAATTGTTTTAGGAGATTTAATCCTTTTTCTGCTGAGGTTTCCAAGCCGGAATTAAGTATTCTATCAACACCTAAGGCGATTAATTGTTCTAAGGAGTTTTTAGGGTCTTTAACACAATCAAAAGCACGATGGAATGTAAACTGCAATGGCCTAGAAAGTTCTAACAATTCTTTGGTTCTTTCTATATCAATCGTATTGTCTTTATTTAAAATACCAGAAACGATTCCAGCACAACCTAAATTTTTGCATAGTTGAATATCTTGTTTCATGATGTCAAATTCTTCTTCTGTATAGACAAAATTTCCACTTCTTGGTCTGATTAATACAAACACAGGAATAGAAAGGGTATCTGTGACTTGTTTTAATAAACCATAACTTGGTGTTATACCACCAACTGACAATTCTTGACATAACTCTATACGATGTGCTCCTGCTTCTTGAGCATTTTTGGCGGATTGATAGGAGTTGGTACAGATTTCTAAAAGCATGTTAATTCACAATTATTTCATCAATAAACGTCCAAGCTTTGTTACCAGCACCTTGTTTGCCTTCTGGAATGATGCCATAGTTTGGGATTTTTAAAGTGATAGCCTTGATTTTTACATTCATATCTTCTGGGATTGATAATTCATAATCGAGAATTAAAACCTTATCATTATGTTGACTGTTTAAAGAAACTTTATTTGAAAGAAAAGAATCATCGTCTAGCTCAAAAATAAAGTGTATTTCCTTTGGCGCATAAATCCACTGCCCATTCCCATTATGAAATCTTGTTTCAATTGAATTAACTTCTATTTCTTCACCTAAATCAATGGTAATCTCGATATCTTCTCCCCAAAACCCTAACCATTCCTTGTCGCCATAACGTGAATCACTTCCGGAAATGCCATTGACTAATCCTGCTGCTCCACTTCCTGGATAGGATTTGTGTGGTTCTTTGTTTATGGTAATCTTTTTTCCAACGGCTTTATGCAAATTAATATCCTGAGAAAATGTAGTTCCTAATTTTTTATCTGAATTAAATACAGATGCTTTTATACTGACACTTTCAGTAATTGTAATAGGTTTAGTATAGGCTTCTGAATTTATAGTTGGCTCTGAGCCATCTAAAGTAAACCGAATCGTTTTACCACTGGTTAAGGTTTGTAATTGATAGCTCAATCCATTATCATCAGAAAGTAACTCGCCTTCAATTTCATACAAATGATTTGCATAATTAATGTTTAAAGCATCCAATCTTTTGTGAAAATTTTCAACGCGTTTTACAAAATCTGCATAGTTTTTATTTTCCTGTTTCGACCAAACCACCTCACTCATAGCAAGTATGCGTGGAAACGCCATGTATTCGACATGTTCTGAAGTTTTCATATACTCTGTCCAAATATTGCCTTGAGCACCAAGTACATATTTTGATTCCTCTTCGTTAAGTTCCTCAGGAATAGGATTAAAACTGTACACTTTTTCTAAGGGTAGGAAACCACCAATAGCAATGGGTTCGTTGTCATTTTCGCTTTGATAATAGTCAAAATAACAATGCGATGTTGGTGTCATAATCACATTATGATGTTGTTTTGCTGCTTCAATAGCTCCATTTATGCCTCGCCAAGACATGACTGTGGCATTTGGAGCTAAGCCACCTTCTAAAATTTCATCCCAACCAATAATTTGTCTTCCTTTACCATTTAAGTATTTTTCGATTCTAGAAATAAAATAACTCTGCAATTCGTGTTCGTCTTTTAAGCCTTCCTTTTTAATAAGAGCCTGACAATGGTCGCAATTTTCCCATCTCGTTTTTGGAGCTTCATCGCCACCAATATGGATGTATTCACTTGGGAATAAAGCTAAAACTTCATCTAACACATCTTCTAAAAAGGTAAATGTTTCCTCTTTTGGACAGTAAATTTCTTCATAAACGCCCCACTTTGTTACAACTCCAACCTGTTCTCCAGTACAACCTAATTCAGAATAGGCTGCAATGGCAGCTTGTGCGTGTCCAGGTAATTCAATTTCTGGAATCACTGTTACAAAACGGTTCTGTGCATAAGCAACGATGTCTTTAACTTCTTCTTGCGTATAAAAACCACCATATTTTTTGCCATCAAATTGATGTGGTTGGTCGCTGTAATGTCCAATTAAGGTTTCATTTCTAAAGGCAGCAACTTCTTGAAGTTTTGGATATTTTTTTATTTCAATACGCCAACCTTGGTCTTCGGTTAAATGCCAATGAAAGGTGTTCATTTTTAACATAGCTAAGGCATCAATATATTTTTTGATAAAATCTACCGAAAACATATGTCTGCCAACATCTAGATGCATGCCACGATATATGAATTTAGGTTCATCCTTAATAGTTGTACATGGTATTATAACTTCATCATCTTGAAAAGTGCCATTTTCGAATTGAGGTGGTAGAAGTTGTCTTAATGATTGTACCGCATAAAAAGCACCTTGGTCTGTTTTTGCTTTGATTTCTATGGTGTTAGGAAGGATTTCAAGCGAATAACCTTCATCTGTAAGAGCATCATCCTTAATAAAGGAAATTTGGTTACTACCTTCCATTGAAATGTCGCTACCTTCTTCTATATATGATTTTAAAAATTCACCAGAAACTTTAAAATTTTCATCATAATTAATACCTGTAGAACTATTTAGAACGAATTGACCATTGTTGATTTTTTTTTCTGATGGTTGCGGAATTATTAAAACGTCTGAGGTTAATGTTTCTTCTTCTTTGCAGTTGAATAAAATGCTCATAAAAAGCAGAGCAACGAGTATTTTCTTGTAATGCATTTTAGTATATTAGATGCTTTAAATATAGCCTAAAAAGATAACTTTTTCTTAAATTATTTAATGGATATTCAACAACAAATAAAAACACTAAGCGAAGAACTTCGTCAGCATAACTATAATTACTATGTGCTTGATAACCCTACCATAAGTGATTACGAATTTGATATAAAGTTAAAGAAGCTTCAAGAACTTGAAGCTAAACATCCAGAATTTGCTGAAGCGGATTCTCCTACAAAACGTGTTGGAGGTGAAGTGACTAAAAACTTTGAGACTGTTGTTCATGAACACCGAATGTATTCATTGGATAATTCGTATTCCAAAGAGGACTTATTAGATTGGGAAACACGTATCAAAAAAATGATTGATGGTGATGTGCAATACGTATGTGAACTAAAATATGATGGCGCATCTATTAGTTTAACTTATGAAAATGGGGCTTTATTAAAAGCTGTAACTCGCGGAGATGGAACTCAAGGCGATAATGTGACTGCTAATATCAAGACGATTAAGTCAGTGCCTTTAAAATTAAAAGGGAATTATCCACCAAAATTTGATATACGTGGTGAAATCGTGTTGCCATTTGAAGGCTTCAACAAAATGAATGAAGAACGTATAGAAATTGGAGAAGAACCATACAGAAATCCAAGAAATACAGCATCAGGAAGTTTGAAATTACAAGATAGTGCTGAAGTGGCTAAACGACCTTTAGAATGTTTGTTATATAATATTACAGGCTCTAATTTAGGAATTAACACACAGTTTGAAAGCTTAGAACTTGCAAGGCAAATTGGTTTTAAAGTTCCTAATGCTGCAAAACTGGTCAACTCCATTGATGAAGTTTTAGAGTTTATTGACTATTGGAATGTACACAGACATGATTTGCCATATGAAACAGATGGTGTTGTGATTAAGGTGAATAATCTGCAACAACAAGAAGAGCTTGGTTATACGGCTAAAGCACCACGTTGGGCCATGGCTTATAAGTTTAAAGCAGAACAAGTTTCAACACGATTAAATGAGATTACTTATCAAGTTGGTCGTACAGGAGCTATTACACCAGTTGCCAATCTTGAGCCTGTTGAATTAGCAGGAACTACTGTAAAAAGGGCATCACTGCACAATGCAGACCAAATTGTAAAATTGGATATTAGAGTAGGAGATGAGGTGTTTGTTGAAAAGGGAGGGGAGATTATCCCTAAAATAATTGCTGTAGATTTAACCAAACGACCAGCAGATTCTCAACCAACACAATATATAACACAATGTCCAGAATGCAATACCGAATTGGTACGACAAGAAGGCGAAGCACAACATTATTGTCCGAATTATAATGGTTGTAAGACACAAATTATTGGAAGAATTCAGCATTTTATTTCCAGAAAAGCTATGGATATTGAAGGTTTAGGAGGAGAAACTGTTGCCTTGTTGGTTAATGAAGGTTTGATATCTAATTATTCTGATTTGTATGAATTGACTAAAGAGGAAGTTATGCCATTAGAACGAATGGCAGAAAAAAGTGCTGAGAACTTAGTAAATGGAATTGAGGCGTCTAAACAAATTCCTTTTGAGCGTGTGCTATTTGCATTAGGAATACGCTATGTTGGTGAAACCGTAGCTAAGAAGTTAGCTAAGCATTATAAAAACATTGAAGCTTTATCACAAGCTACTATGATAGATTTAGTAACTGTTGATGAAATTGGTAATAGAATAGCTGAAAGTGTTGTTGACTTTTTTACTTCTGAAGAAAATAGGCATATAATAGATAGATTAAGAGGATTTGGATTGCAATTGTCTCTATCTGAGGATGTTTTAGCAAATCAAACCGAAAAATTAAAAGGTCAAACCTTTGTTGTTTCGGGAGTATTTGAATCCGTTTCCCGTGCCGAATTAAAGAAGTTTATTGAGGATAATGGAGGTAAGGTGTCCTCATCAATATCTTCAAAAACATCTTATTTAGTTGCTGGAGATAAAATGGGACCAAGTAAACGTGAAAAAGCTGAAGGTTTAAATATTCCTATAATTAATGAAAAAGACTTCTTACAGTTAATTATTTAGAACAATTATAAATAAAGCTTTTTATCGATAAAAAGCATGTTTTATACGTTCAATTGTAATATTTTGTTATATTTGTCTGACAAATAGATCCCAAATCTATATGCAAAAGACAAAACTACTATTAGGCGTTATAATAGTGCTTACTATTACATTTCTTGGTTTCCAAATTTTTGGATTGCAGGATGCTGGTAATTTAGTTAGGCCTTTATTATTGCCATTATTAACAATTTTGTATTGTATATCTAACAAATGCAAGAAATCTTACTTCTTCTATTTTTTGATATTATATTCTATTTCGGAGTTTTCAGGAGTCTTTTTTCCTTTAGCCGAAAACTCTATTTTAATTGATAATATTCTTTATTATGGAGGAAACTTATTATATATAGCTGCTTATTGTTGTTTAAGTGTTGGTATATTAAAAACAATGAATTTGCATAGCATATTTAATCGCTTTCCTTTTCATATCATTATATTAATCGCTTTAGATATCTATAGCATTATATTGGTTACCGATACAGCTTATCAAAGTGATTTTTTGTACGGTATTATTGATTATTTAATTGAATTACTTTACAATACGTCAATTATGTTCTTGTTAACTGTAGCATTGATAAATTATATAAGCAGGGATTCCAAAAAAGCAATGAACTTGTTGTTAGGAGCTATTTGTATTGTGTTTTCTGAAGTAATTCAAGTAGCCTATTTCTACGTTTCTGAGAAAAACATATTGAGTATTGTTTACTCAATTTTGCTGGTTTTTGCATTTTGCTTTTTCTACATTCAATCTAGTATGAGTTATATGAAAGCCAAAAAATACGAAGTGCTTGAAAAATTAAAAGCTTAATTTTTTGCCTATTATAGGAATTTCTTTTCGATACATATAAAGCACAATTGCAGACAAAATAAAAGTAACAACAGCAGTAATAAATAGCAAACCTCCATCATTTTTCACTTCAATACCTAATTGTATTAAATGCATCATTATAGCTCCACCAATAAGCCCAAGTGTTAATAATGCTCCAGCCCAAACAGTTTTAGGAATTAATAATAAAATACCAGCAATAAGTTCTAAGATGCCTATTCCAATTCTTCCATATGGCTCTAAACCAACGGTTTCAAAAATATAAACACTGTCTTCGTGCGCAGTAAATTTAAAACGCAGTGTTTGAATTAGAATAACTGCAATAACTATTCTTAAGATTAAAGGAATATGTTTTTTCATAATTATAAGTGTAAAGTCTTTTTAGACGACTAAAAACAAAACACTTACAATTAGAACGAAATTAAACGATTATTGTAGTACCATCTGCCGATTTATTTTTATCGCTATCAAAGTAAAAATCTATTTTACCTAAATATAAACCATAACAACCCACTTGATTAACTAATACATTTTTGCCAACACTATTTTTTTCAATAGTTGGTTTAGGTAAAAAAGTATGTGTATGCCCTCCAATGATAAGGTCAATGTCTTTTGTGGCTCTGGCAAGTGTTAAATCTGATGGTTTATTAGGGTTATTTCTGTAATTATACCCTAAATGTGATAAGCAAATTACTAAATCACAGCCTTCTTCTTCTTTAAGGATACGGCTCATATCTTGAGCAATTTCTGTAGGGTTAAGATATACAGTTTCTTTATATAAATCTTTAGTTACTAAGCCATCCAATTCAATTCCTAAACCAAAAACACCAATTTTGATACCATCCTTAACAAACGTTTTATAAGGTTTCACATGCGTGTTTAAATTGGTGTTGGAGAAATCGTAATTAGCAGAAATAAAGTCGAATTTAGCATGAGGTAATTGTGCATATAAACCATCAATACCGTTATCAAAATCATGGTTTCCAATTGTCGCTGCATCATATTTAAGCATGCTCATGAGTTTAAATTCAAGTTCACCTCCATAATAATTAAAGTAAGGGGTTCCTTGAAAAATATCGCCTGCATCAAGTAATAAAGTGTTAGGATTTTCTGTTCTTATTCTTTCAACCAAACTAGCTCTTCTTGCAACACCTCCTTTATTAGCATTTCTACCATCATCAGGGCCAAAAGGATCAATATGACTGTGAACATCGTTAGTATGTAGAATGGTAATTTTTTTCTGAGTAGTACTATTAAATGACGATAATGTTAGACCTCCTAATCCAATTAGTGCGGTACTTGCTGCTGTTTGCTGTAAAAAATCTCTTCGTTTCATTTTGGCTAATTGGTTTTAATAAATCTGTTGTCAGCTCTTAAATCAAGAGTATCTACTTTTTTGAAATAATCTATAAGTACGTTTCTAATTTTATAGTCAAGGGTATGTAATGAATCACCTTCTCTAAAAAAGCTCATATTATCACCACCATTATATAAATAGTCGTTTGTAGCTACATAATACGTTTTGTTGTCCTCTATCACTTCTCCATTAACATTAGCTTCTAATAATTCAAAATCAACATTTAATTTTATACTCATACCCGAAATTGGGTGTGCTCGTTTAGCTTTTTGGAGGTAGTTAATCATCTTTTTTACTGAAGTTCCTTTTAATCCAGTAACAACCACACTGTTTTCAAATGGCATAATTTGGTAAGCGGTTCTGCTTGTTACATCTCCTTTTGACAGAATAGACCTAATACCACCATGATTTAACATAACAATGTCAATATTGTTTCCTGTTCGGGTTTTAAATACTGGACCTGCCATTTCTTTAACAGCATCTGCCATAAAATTACCTATGGCAGTATTTAATTCGCCATCGTTTTTAGTATAAGTATCAACAGAGTAGGCTATAACACTATCTAAATCGTTATTTACATGCTCTCTAAATGGTTTAATGAAATTTTCAATGTCTTGATTTCCAGAAAGTGAGTCGTTTATTTCAATCCTTTCTCCTTCAATTCTAGTAAGATGCATTTCCTGCTTACATGACGTTATTAAGACTAACGTTAGTAAGATTATAAAATATTTCTTCTTCATTAATATTTTGTGTTAATTCTGTTACAACTTCTTACAAATATGTTATTTGTGTCACAAATGCTTTGAAAGAATATGATTCTTATAGTTTTAATCTTGTTGGTTTACTACATTTGTATAAACGCATAAATATAAATGTTTTTAAAACGATTTAAAGAAAAATCAAACCAAAAATATATTAACAATATATTAAATTCAAGGAGTGTTGTTGTAGATTCTCGAAAGATAGAATCGTTAGGTATTGTACTTTCTTTTGATGAATTTAATAATTATGAAGCGTTTAAAAGCCTCTTTAAAGAACTGAGTATATTAGAGAATAAAGTAAAATTTATCGCTTTTATTACAGATGAAAAATTAACACCAAATAGTTGGGATGCCTATTTTAATCCCAAAAATTTTGGTTGGAAAGGTAAAATTGAAAATGTGGAACTTGAAGAATTTGTAAATACAGAATTTGATGCACTTATTAGTTATTATAAACAAGATTGTTTAGAGTTGAATTTGGTAACGGCATTATCCAAAGCAAATTTTAAAATTGGTATTTCAGGAAATGATGAACGACTTCATGATTTTATAATAGATGTTACAACAGATCAAATAGAGCTTTTTAAAATGGAATTAATTAAATATTTAAAAGTACTTAATAAAATATAATGAGCACATTAATAGGAACAGGAGTTGCTCTGGTAACGCCTTTTAAAGATGATTTAAGTGTTGACCATGAGGCACTTTCAAATATTGTAAAATTCAATATTGATAATGACACTAATTATTTAGTGATAAGCGGAACTACTGGAGAAAGTGTGACAATTTCTAAACAAGAAAAGCTCGATATAATCACAACTGTTAAAAAAACCAATGCTGGAAAGTTACCCTTGGTTTTAGGTATTGGTGGTAATAATACAACAGCAGTAATTGACGAAATTAAGAATACAGATTTATCAGATTTTGCAGCTATATTGTCTGTAGCACCTTATTACAGTAAGCCAACTCAAGAAGGGTTCTATCAGCATTTCAGAGCTATTTCGCAAGTTTGCCCAATTCCAATTATATTATATAACGTACCTGGACGTACAGCTAAAAATATGTTACCAGAAACCACCTTACGATTAGCCAAGGATTTTGATAATATTGTTGCAGTAAAGGAAGCTGGAAATAATCAGCAACAGTATTTAGAGCTTTTGAAAGATAAACCAAAAGACTTTTTGATAATTTCTGGTGATGACGATTTAGCATTAGGAGTCACTCTAGCAGGAGGTTCAGGAGTTATTTCGGTATTAGGACAAGCATTTCCTAAAGATTTTTCAAGAATGATACAATTAGGCTTAGAAGGAAAAGCAGCCGAAGCTTACCAATTGCACAAGAGGTTTATTAAAATTACCAACTTAATATTCGAGGAAAACAACCCTGCAGGTATTAAAGCGGTTTTAGAAACCTTGAACTTGTGCAAAGACATAGTTAGATTGCCTTTGGTGCCAGCTACTAAAGATTTAAAACATAGAATTAATAATTACGTAGAACAGTATTAAATTACTTAAAAGTTAAATATTACTTAAACCTTATTCAATAGGGAAATGTCGTTATATTTTAGCTCAAAATAATTGTTTTTAAAATACGTTATAAATGTTTACTTTTGCATTCTGTTTAAAATCTATGAAAAGACTTGTTTACATATTTATTATCGCTATAATATTTAGTTCTTGTAGCGAATTTCAAAAAGCCATAAAATCTGAAGACATTGCTGTTAAGTTTTCAATGGGAACAGAACTTTATGATGCTGGTAAGTATAGAAAAGCACTACGTTTGTTTGAGCAAATTGCTCCTAAATACAGAGGAAAACCTCAAGCGCAAAAGTTAATGTTCATGAAAGCCATGGCACATTACAATGTTGGTGATTATTATACTTCAAATTATGAAATGGAGCGTTTTGTGAACTCATACCCAGAAAGTGAAAAAGCTGAAGAAATAGCTTTTTTGGGAGCAAAAAGTTACTATCACCTTCCTCCAATTTACAGTAAAGAACAAAAAGAAACGGTTGAAGCGATAGAAAAAGTACAAACATTTATAAACACGTATCCAAATTCAACATACTTAGAAGAAGCCAATAAAATGGTTAAAGAACTAGATTTTAAGTTGGAAAAGAAAGCATACGAAATTGCAAAACAATATCACACTTTAGGACCTCATAATAGAGATTTTGAAGCTGCTATAAAAGCTTTCGATAACTTTATACTAGATTATCCAGGAGCTACTCATAAAGAAAAAGCAATGTTTTACCGTTTAGACTCAGCTTATAAATTAGCTGTAAATAGTGTGGAATATAAAAAGAAAGAAAGAATAAACACAGCAATAGAATATTACTATTCGTTTAAAAATAGATTTGCAAGTTCAGAGTTTATCGAAAAGGCAAATGAAATGAATGCAGAATTAGTAGAATTACAAAAACAATACGAAAACAAAGGTTAATTATATAAAGATGGATTTAAAGAAAGTAAATGCTCCAGTAAACACAGAGACGTACAATAGAAATGAAATTGATTCGCCTACTGGTAATATTTATGAAGCAATTTCTGTTATTGCTAGAAGAGCAGAACAAATAAATACTGAGATAAGAAAAGAACTTATCGATAAGTTGGAAGAGTTTGCTACATACAATGACAGTTTAGAAGAAATCTTCGAAAACAAAGAACAAATTGAGGTATCAAAATTTTACGAAAAATTACCTAAGCCTCATGCATTAGCTGTTCAAGAATGGCTAAACGAAAAGATTTACTACAGAAATACTGAGCAAGATTCTCAAGAATAATTAGTGATGTCTATTTTAAGTGGCAAGAATATACTTCTAGGCATAACTGCTGGTATTGCCGCTTATAAAACAGCGTCATTAGTAAGATTATTTATAAAAGCAGGCGCGCATGTTAAAGTGGTCATGACGCCTGCTTCTAAAGACTTCATTACCCCTTTAACCTTATCAACATTATCCAAAAACCCTGTTATCACTTCGTTTACAAATGACGAAGATGAAAACGACGTATGGAATAACCATGTGGAGTTAGGCTTGTGGGCAGACTTGTTTTTAATTGCTCCAGCTACAGCTAATACACTTTCTAAAATGGCTTCAGGTAACAGCGATAACATGCTTTTAGCAACCTATTTATCAGCAAAGTGTCCAGTATATTTTGCACCAGCTATGGATTTGGATATGTACAAACATAAGTCTACTAAAAACTCATTAAAAAAACTTCAAAGCTTCGGGAATGTAATGATTCCAGCGACTAGCGGCGAATTAGCTAGCGGACTGGTTGGCGAAGGTAGAATGGCAGAACCAGAAGATATCGTTTCATTTATTGAAAACCATGTGCTTTCGGGACTTCCATTGCATCACAAAAAAGTATTAATTACCGCTGGACCAACGTATGAAGCTATTGATCCTGTTCGCTTTATTGGTAATCATTCAAGCGGAAAAATGGGTTTTGAAATTGCCAAAGCTGCATCACAGTTAGGAGCTGAGGTTATTTTAATTACTGGGCCAACACATCAAAAAGTTAACAGTAATTTGATTAAGGTTGTTCCTGTGACTAGTGCTCAAGAGATGTATAATGAAGTTCATAATAAATTTTCAGATTGCGATATTGCTATCTTATCAGCTGCAGTTGCAGATTATAAACCAAAATTTGTAGCCGATAAAAAAATAAAAAAGAAAGATTCTACGTTAACCATAGAGTTAGAAAAGACGAAAGATATATTAGGTTCATTAGGAAAAATAAAAGAAAAGCAACTATTAGTTGGGTTTGCTTTAGAAACAAATAATGAACTTGAAAATGCAATTGGAAAGCTAAAATCCAAGAATTTAGATTTAATTGTATTAAATTCGTTAAATGATGAAGGTGCTGGTTTTGGTGGTGCTACCAATAAAGTGACTATTATCGATAAGAATGAAAATAGTGTTAATTATGGCCTAAAATCTAAAGCCCAAGTTGCTATAGATATTATGCAAGAAATATTAAAACAATACCATGCGTAAACTACTACTTATAGCCTCAGTTTTTTGTTCGTTTGTTACAACATCTCAAGAGTTAAATTGCGATATTATTGTTAATGCACAACAAACTGGTAACGAAAATGTTCAGCTATTTAAAACTTTAGAAAATCAGTTAAAAGAGTTTGTAAATAATACAAAGTGGACAAGCAAGAATTTTTCTCAAAATGAGCAAATTAATTGTAGTATGGTCATAAACATAACTAGCTACAATAGTGATGTTTTCCAAGGCTCAATTCAAATAAGATCGTCAAGACCTATTTTTAACTCATCGTATAGTACACCAATTTATAATTTTAACGATAAAGATTTTTCGTTTAGGTATCAAGAGTTTCAAAACATAACCTACAACCCTAACCAATTTCAATCAAATTTAGTATCTGTTTTGGCATTTCATATTTATGTAATATTAGGTATGGATGCAGATTCTTTTGCATTAAATGGAGGAGATGAATATTACCAACAAGCAAGAACAATTTTAAGTTATTCTCAACAAAGTAATTTTAAGGGTTGGAAGCCAGAAGATGGTTTACAATCGAAGTTTGTGTTAATAGACAATTTGTTATCGCCAACATATAAAGAGTTTAGAAGTACATTATATAACTATCACATAGGAGGTTTAGATACGATGCATTTAAACCAAAAAAATGCAAAACAAAAAATTTCTGATGCCATTTCTGGGCTAGAAGCGATAAATAGAAGAAGACCAAGTTCGTTTATTATGCGCGTGTTTTTTGATGCTAAAGCAGAAGAGATTGAAAACATTTTTACCGATGGACCAAGCATTAGTATTACAGATTTGGTAGCATCTCTAACAAAGATGGCGCCTAACCACTCCAATAAATGGAGAAACATTAATTACTAAGCTCACATTACCATTTTATATTTAAATTTGTATATCATTTCTTGAAAGAGATAATGAAACTTTTTTAACCCTTAAAGTAATTATTTTTGCTAACAGCCTTATCTATAAAAAATTACGCTTTAATTGAAGATTTACAAATATCTTTCAATAATGGTTTAAGCATTATTACTGGTGAAACTGGTGCTGGAAAATCAATCCTTTTAGGAGGTTTATCTTTAATTTTAGGGAAGCGAGCAGACATTGGTAGCGTAAAAGATACTTCAAGAAAATGCGTGGTTGAAGCTACATTTGATATAGCTAATTACAACTTAAAGAAATTTTTTAAAGAGGAAGATTTAGATTACGAATCTGAAACAATTATAAGACGAGAAATTTTACCTTCTGGTAAGTCGAGAGCTTTTATTAATGATACACCAGTCAATTTAAATGTATTAGCACAATTAGGAGCTTTTTTAATAGATATTCACTCACAGCACCAAACCCTAGAATTGACGAATGACGACTTTCAATTTCAAATTATTGATGCTTTAGCTAATAATACTGAATTATTGGAAGGCTACAGTGCGGAACTAAAATCTTTTAATGCTATAAAAAACGAATTACAATCATTAAAACTTCAAAAGGCTGAAGCACTTAAAGAGTACGACTATAACTTATTTTTGTTTAATGAATTAGAAGAAGCACAATTAATATCAGGAGAATTTCAAGAATTAGAAAATGAGTATGAAACGTTAAATAATGTTGAAGAGATAAAGGAAGAATTACTATTATCAAATCAATTACTTAGTGAAGAGCAAATAGGAGTACTTAACAGTTTAACATTGCTAAAAAATAGCTTACAAAAACTGTCTAAATTGTCCAAAACGTATTCGGAACTGTTTAATAGAGTAAATAGTGCCTTAATAGAATTAGATGACGTATTTGGAGAGATTGAAAATGCTCAAGGAAATTTAGAAGCCAATCCCAATAGGCTAGAAGAAGTTAATGTAAAACTTCAAAAAATTCACAGCTTATTATTGAAACATTCAGCATCTGATATTGATGAATTAATTGCAATAAAAACGGAATTATCCAATAAAGTTTTTGCAACTGAAACTATTGATAGTCTAATTTCAGAAAAGGAAAACATTTTAAAGGCATTAGAACAATCACTTAATAAACTAGCTGAAGATTTACATAAAAAAAGGAATAAAGCTATTCCAGAATTGTCCAAACAGTTAGAGACTATACTTAAGGATCTTGGTATGGAAAATGCCAAATTCGACATTTCTGTTTTAAAAGAGAATGATTTTTACAACAATGGAAAAGACAAGCTAAGTCTCCTATTTACAGCAAATAAAGGAGGCGAATTTAGACCTTTAAAGAAAGCAGCTTCTGGTGGCGAATTATCAAGAATTATGCTGGCTGTAAAATCAATTTTGGCAAAGTATATTCAGTTACCGTCCATTATGTTTGATGAAATTGATACAGGTGTTTCAGGAGAAATCTCGAATAAAATGGCTGCAATTATGCAGCAAATGAGCAAATCTATGCAAGTGTTTACTATTACGCATTTACCACAGATTGCTGCAAAAGGCGATACGCATTTTAAGGTTTTTAAAGAAGATGTAGATAATAAAACCACTACACAAATGGTAAAATTAAATGCAGATGAACGCATTGTTGAAATTGCTCAAATGTTAGGCGGAAAGGAAATGTCAACATCTGCAATCGCACATGCTAAACAATTATTGAATTAATAGTATCTTTGTTAACTCAAACTAACTAAACATTACAAGATGTCATACAATTTATTAAAAGGAAAACGAGGAATTATATTTGGAGCATTAGACCCTAATTCTATTGCATGGAAAACAGCTGAAAGAGTTCATGAAGAAGGCGGGACATTTGTACTAACTAACGCGCCAATCGCGATGCGAATGGGGCAAATTAACGATTTAGCAGAAAAGACAGGCTCTGAAATCATTCCAGCAGATGCAACCTCACTTGAAGATTTACAAAATTTGGTTGAAAAATCCATGGAAGTTTTAGGAGGTAAATTAGATTTTGTATTGCATTCTATTGGTATGTCAGTCAATGTTAGAAAAGGAAGAGCTTACACAGACCAAAATTACGATTGGACTCAAAAAGGAACAGATGTTTCCGCTATGTCTTTTCATAAAGTCATGCAAACATTATATAAAAATGATGCTATGAACGAATGGGGAAGTATTGTAGCCTTAACTTATATGGCAGCACAACGAGTATTTCCTGATTATAATGATATGGCAGATAACAAGGCCTATTTAGAAAGTATTGCAAGAAGCTTTGGATACTTTTTTGGAAAGGATAAAAAAGTACGTGTAAACACTATTTCTCAATCACCTACCCCTACCACAGCTGGTAAAGGAGTTAAGGGATTTGATGGGTTTATAGCTTATGCCAATAAAATGTCACCCCTCGGTAATGCAACTGCTTTAGATTGTGCTAATTACACAGTTACTTTGTTTAGTGACTTAACAAAACGAGTAACACTCCAAAACTTATTTAATGATGGAGGATTCAGTAATATGGGAGTAAGCGATGCGGTTATGGATACGTTTATGGGAGAAGAGTAAGATTTATTTAAAATATTTTATTAAAGACCCTGATTTTCAGGGTCTTTTTTTGCTTTATTACTACCAGTCTTATTCTAAGCTTTTTGTCGAAATATAGAGCGTTGCTAATCGGTTTAACGTGAATTTTTTATCGTTTAACGAATAATAGTTTACAACTTCCCTTTTTTGTAGTAATATGCACTTGATTTTACCTTAATCAAATAAATATAAACTTAACAAAATTGTAATAGCATGAAAAAAATTACACTACTAGTCCTACTTATGGGGACATCTTTAATTTACGGACAAACTTATTTAAGCGAAGGTTTTGAAGGGTCTTTCCCACCAGCAGGTTGGGCGGATGTTGCTGGATCTGTGTCAGATCCAGGGAATAATTGGGCATTAAGTACTTCTGGAAATGCTAATCCCGATACTAGCGCTTCAAATTTTGGAAGTCAAGCTGCTTTTTTTAATGATTTTACTGGAACTAATGATAGATGGTTAGTTACTCCAGTAATTGATTTATCAGTTGGGGGTGTTGTATCGCCAGAGTTTACTTACTATGAAATGACTCAATATACGTTCTATGCTAATATTGGAGTATATTATTCTACTGATTATGCTGGAGATGCATCGACAGCTACTTGGGTGCCTATCAATGTTCCTGTTGATAAAGGAGCGGATGCGCAAGATTTATGGACCATTAGAGGTGCTTATGATTTATCAGCTTTAGTTGGGAATTCTAGTGTTTATATTGGTTTTAACTATCAAGGAAATGATGAATCAGAATGGTATATTGATGATGTTGTTGTTAGAGAAACCCCAACATGTGTTGAGCCTTCAGCTGCTTCAATTTCGAATATTATGTCTACTAGTGCAGATTTTTCTTGGACATCTGGTCCAGGTGGAATTGAGACACTTTGGGATGTTGAATTAGTTGATTTAACCGCTGGACAAACTCACGATGTAGATGGGGCAATAACTTCTACAGGAAGTAATCCTTATACGTTTACGTCTTTAACACCAGGGAATTCATATGCGGCTTATGTTAGAGCAGATTGTGGTGGTGGAGATAAAAGTATCTGGACTGGTCCTTATGCATTTTCACCAACAGCAAGTAACGATGATGTAGGTCAAGCACAAGTTGTAGTTCAAGACGTTAATACACCTCTTGTAACTGGTGCAACTGATATTTCGGGAACAATATCTGGAGCTAATAATGGAGCAGCCGTTGCTGGTACAAGTGGAGAAACTTGTTCTACCAGTATTACTGAAGTTGCACATTTTGACGTATGGTATGCCTTTGAAGCTAGAACAGATGGTGTTATGGTATCATTGGAAGCTAATTTTGATGCGGTATTAGTTTTATATTCAGGAACTCCGGGAAGTTTAGTACAAGTAAGTTGTGATGATGATGGAGGGAGTTCTCCATTAACGGAAGAGATTTCGGCTTCAGGTTTGTCTGCTGGAACAACATATTATATTAGAGTTCATAAATTTGATGCAGCTTCACCAGGAGACCCATCGTTTACATTAAACGTTTGGTCTTCTGAAACATTATCTAATGATGACGTTGAAGATAATGCGGTTGAGTTTAGATTATATCCAAACCCAGTACAAGACAAGCTTAATTTAAGAGCTCAAGATAATATCGAAAATGTATCTATTTATAATATGTTAGGTCAAGAGGTTTTACGTCAAGCACCTAATAAAAGTTCAAGTGAAGTAGATATGTCTGCTTTACAAGCTGGTTCTTACTTTGTAAAAGTTACTATAGACGGAGTAACTGAAACTAAGCAAGTGATAAAAAGATAATATCTTAATTATATAAAATTAAAAGCCTCGTTTTTCGAGGCTTTTTTTATGCACTATTTTTAGCAATTTAATATCTGTGCTTTCGTTACCTTTGCATCAATATGACTGGAAACAACATATCATTTATAATTCCAATTTATAATAGACCAGATGAAGCTAAAGAGCTTTTGCAAAGCTTTGCTGCTTTAGATGGAGACAAGGATTTTGAAATAGTTATTGTTGAAGATGGCTCTGAGATTAGTTCTGAGTTAGTTGTGCAAGAATATAAATCGCAATTAAACATTTCATATTATTTTAAGGAAAATTCTGGG
Organism: Gaetbulibacter sp. S0825; assembly: GCF_011777505.1. GTDB lineage: Bacteria > Bacteroidota > Bacteroidia > Flavobacteriales > Flavobacteriaceae > Pontimicrobium. Next base: position 53,739 of record NZ_JAATJT010000002.1, read on the forward strand.
CCTGGAGACTCTAGAAATTATGGAATGAAAAAGGCAACAGGGAGTTACTTCATCATTTTAGATTCTGATTGTGTATTGCCAAAACAATATTTAATTAAAGTTTTAAATAATTTAAACAATAATTATGTGGATTGCTTTGGTGGTCCTGATGCTGCTCACGACTCGTTTAGTAATATTCAAAAGGCAATAAATTTTGCAATGACCTCTTTTATATCTACTGGAGGTATAAGAGGTAAGGCGTCTAGTATTAACAAGTTTCAACCAAGAAGCTTCAATATGGGAATCTCTAAAAAAGCGTTTGAGGCTACAGGAGGTTTTGGTCGTATACACCCTGGAGAAGATCCAGATTTATCCATTAGATTATGGAAACTTGGTTTTGAAACAAGACTTATTACCGAAGCTTATGTGTATCATAAACGCAGAATATCATGGTCTAAATTTTATAAACAAGTCTATAAATTTGGCTCTGTAAGACCAATTTTAAACAAATGGCATCCTCATACAAAAAAAATAACCTATTGGTTTCCTACACTATTTTGCTTAGGGTTTGTTATATCTTTAGTAGCGTTATTTTTAGAAATAACATTGCTTATGTATTTGGTTTTTGGATATTTAGCTTTAAGCTTTATAATTGCAGTATTTAAGACCAAAAGCTTAGTTGTCGCAGTATTGTCGTTATTAGCAATATTAATTCAGTTTTTTGGCTATGGTTATGGGTTTTTAAAGTCGACTATAAAGCTTCAGTTTTCCAATGGGAAAGCTGAAGAATTATTTCCAAACTTGTTTTTTCGAGATATCTAATGAAAGTTTTTAAGCAAAGCATACTATCGTATTTTAAAAGTAAGAGACTTAATGTTTTCTTGCTGTTTATAGCGTTGGCTTTTTTGTTTTCTGTACTTTCAAAGTTATCTCAGCGATATACTCATAGTTTTACATTTAAAATCAATGCCATTAATGTACCAGAAGAACATGTTGTTTTAAACGATTCAACAAATACAATGACTATTGCTTTAACAACGTATGGGTTTAGGCATATTAAATACTATTTAAGGCAACCAGAAATAGATGTAGATTTTAAGGATTTGGAAAGAACAAAACCCCATTATAAATGGATTGAATCTAATGAGATATCAAAAATAATAAATCAGTTTGCTGCCAATATCACTGTGGAAAATATTACTCCTGATACTATCACTTTTAACTACGATGTTAACTCTGTAAAAATGGTGCCTGTTAAATTAGTGTCAAATATTAAATTTTCTGCTGGATATGATGTTATTGATACATATCAATTAGAACCAGATTCTATAAAAATAATTGGTCCAAAATCAATGACAGACTCTATTGTTGAGGTTAAAACAAAATCAATTGATTTAGAGAATGTTAATGCAGATATCGATCGCATTATTCAGCTAGACATACCAAAAGATTTAGATGAGATTAAAACACCTAAAAGCACAGTTAAAGTAAAAGGACAAGTAGAGAAGTTTACAGAAGGAACTATTGATGTGCCAGTCAATGTTATTAATATCCCTAAAAATGTTAAGATTAATTTTTACCCAAAAACAGTTCCAGTAATTTTTTATACGAGTTTAAGTAGCTTTAAATCTATTTCCTCAAATAGTTTTATTGTTCAATGTGATTTTAATACCATTAGAAATAATAGTACTTATTTAATTCCGAGTATTGTAAAACAGCCTGAAAAAATTAAATCAGCAAAGCTGAATGTAAAGCAAATTGAGTTTGTAATAATTAAGTAATATTAGTAATGAGCAAAATTATTGGATTAACTGGAGGGATTGGAAGTGGAAAAACAACCGTAGCTAATATGTTTTTTGAGTTGGGAGTTCCAGTATATATAGCAGATATTGAAGCTAAAAAGTTAATGAACAGGTCCAAAATAATTAAAAGAAAACTCGTAAAATTATTTGGAGATGATGCTTATATAGATAATGAATTAAACAAGCCTTTTATCGCTCAAAAAATATTTAGCAATAAGGATTTACTTGAAAAAATGAATGCTATTGTTCATCCAAAAGTTGCTACACATTTTAAACGCTGGGTAACGAAACAAACAGCACCTTATGTGATTAAAGAAGCTGCTATTTTGTTTGAAAATAATAACTATTTGCAATGTGATGCCATTATATTGGTTGTTGCTGACAAAGAAACTCGAATACAGCGTGTTATTAAAAGAGATAGTACTTCCAAGGCAAAAGTTAAAGCAATTATGGATAACCAATGGAGTGACGAAAAAAAGATGGAATTATCTCAATTTGTTATTAAAAACGTTACCTTATCAAATACACGAAAAGAGGTAGAAAATATTCACAAAAAGATACTCACTACCATTTGTGAATTTTAAATTTTAACATTTGTGTTAATGTAAGGTTAAATGGTATTCTATCTAAATGTTAAAATGTTAATTTTGAGTGATGGGTAAGAAAATGCTATTCGTCTTGTTAGTAATATTAATGAGTTTGTCACTTGTTGGAATTATTTTTGTACAGGCCTATTTTATTAACAATACGTTTAAAAATGAAGATGAGCAGTTTACATTTAATGTAAAGAAAGCACTTACCTATACATCAAATAAAGTGGTTGAGCTTGAATATGATTTATATGTAGAAAAGCTTGAAGAGATGTTAGCACAAGGCATTGTGCCAGATTCTACAACTATAAGTGGAATTATAGTTAGAAAACAATATGATAATGCAAATCAAATAATTGTTTACAATACAAGTGTTGTAGAAGAAAATTTTAAGATGCCATCGCTCTTTGACATGGGTTTAGATAGTTCTAGTTTTAGTATGTATACAGGGCTTGCAACTAAACAGGTTTTTAGTAATATTGATTTAGATAACGGTCTAACAATAGCACCATCGGAAACTACTAAAAATGTTTTTTCGCTAAATAAATTACAGTATGCAACTTTTGAAGCGCAATATAGAGAAGAAGCTAAAAACACACCTGTTCATTTACGGGTTACAAAAGAAACGATTGAAAAATTATTAAGTAAAAAGTTAACTGAAGATGGTATAGATATTAATTTTGAATATGCCATTTATCATAAAGACTTAGCAACAAAAGTGCAGTCTGCTAATTTTGAACCACAAAAATCTAAAACTATTGGAGTTCCAATTTTTTTAGACAATAATGATGAAAGTGAGTATAAGCTCTATATTAATTTTCCTGATAGAAATAAGTTTATTCTATCATCGATAGTTGGAATGGCAATACTTGCATTAGTATTTACAATCATTATAATTATTGCCTATTCAAGTGCCTTGTATCAATTGATAAAACAGCGTCAAATATCACAAATAAAGACCGATTTTATTAATAACATGACACATGAGTTTAAAACACCAATAGCAACAATAAATTTAGCTTTAGATGCCATACGGAATCCAAAAATTATTAATGATGAAGAAAAGGTAAAACGATACCTTGGAATGATAAAAGATGAAAACAAACGTATGCATGCACAAGTTGAAAATGTGCTTAGAATATCAAAACTAGAAAAGAACGAACTCAATATTAGTAAGGAACGTGTTGAACTACACGACTTAATGCATGATGCAATAATGCACATAGAATTAATTGTTGAGAGTAGAAATGGTTACGTGAAAACACATTTTGATGCTGTAAATTGTGATGTGCTAGCCAATGAAACCCACTTTACTAACGTTATAGTAAATATGTTGGATAATGCTGTGAAGTATTCTAACGATGAACCTAAAATAGATATATATACAGAGAATGTTGGAAATAACATTTTAATAAAGATACAAGATAAAGGTAACGGAATGTCGAAATCCGTTCAAAAAAGGGTGTTTGAGAAGTTTTATAGAGAGCACACAGGTGATGTACATAATGTTAAAGGCCATGGATTAGGTCTTGCATATGTAAAAAGAATAGTAGAAGATCATCAAGGTCACGTATCAGTAGAAAGCGAAAAAGGAAAGGGTAGTACCTTTATTATTAAACTACCATTAATATCATAAAATAGCTATGGAAGAGCAAAACAAAAAAATACTTTTAGTTGAAGATGATCCAAATTTTGGAACCGTGTTAAAAGACTATTTAAACATGAACGATTACGATGTAGTTCATGCTAAAAATGGTATGGAAGGATTTGAAAAATTTAAAAAAGACGATTACGATTTATGCATTCTCGATGTGATGATGCCATATAAAGATGGCTTTACATTGGCGAAAGAAATTCGTGAAAAAAATACCGATGTGCCAATAATTTTCTTGACTGCAAAAGCCATGAAAGAAGATGTCTTAAAAGGTTATAAAGTAGGAGCAGACGATTATTTAAATAAACCTTTTGATAGTGAAGTTCTATTAATGAAAATAAAGGCTATTATGCAACGTAAGGCTACAGATAGTGTTGCAGATAGTAAACAGTTTGAATTTCAAATAGGTGGTTTTCATCTAAACTCAAAACTTCGTTTTTTAAAATATAATGATGGTGAGCCTGTAAAACTATCACCAAAAGAAAATGAGTTATTACGTTTATTGGCTTTACATGAAAACGATTTAATGCCACGTGAGCTGGCTTTAACCAAAATATGGCGTGACGATAATTACTTTACTTCAAGAAGTATGGATGTGTACATTGCTAAACTTCGTAAGTATTTAAAATTAGATGAAAATGTCGAAATATTAAATATTCATGGTGAAGGTTTTAGACTAGTAGTCAATCAAAAAGCATAAGGAAATTATTTAAGTAGTTAATTTAAAATCTGCTATTTTGAGTTTTATCAAAATTTAGCAGATTTTTTTATGCTTAATACTTTTCAAAATCATCAATTGCAAAGGCATTTTTATATATTTTTTCATTAATGGTGTTGTCTTCATTAGAATCGTAATCTACCAATAATTTCCATAGATTATCCTCTTTTACCATTATTACGTGAAACTTGCCATAATACGATTGTTCGTTTGGTAACCCCTCATTTACAGTCAGTTTGTAAATGCCTCTTTCAGACGCTTTAGTATCATTACAAATACGTTCTAAGAACCTAAAAGATATTGTTTGAGGCGTTTTATTGGTTTTCCAACGAGAGGTATAACCATTTATGTAATCCGTTTTGTTTCTTATTAATTTTGAATTGCCTCCAACACGCACCAGTTCTTCTGCATGTAAGCTACCAAATAATTCGTGGTCAAAAGTTTCAAATGCTTTAGTGAAATTTGACCAAACTTGATTATTTATTTCATTTAAACATTTATTTTCTTGAGCTTGAATTTGTAAAGCAAAGACTATACAGACAAATGAGATAAAGGATTTTAAAGTTTTCATAAGTCAATTTGATTTTGTATTTGACTAATAATATAGTCAATATCTGTAAGGTAATCAAACCAAAGGGTCTCTTCATTTTTTTTAAACCAGGTTAATTGTCGTTTAGCAAAACGACGTGTATTTTTTTTAATTTCAGAAACTGCAAATTCTAAATCCCAGTCATCATCTAAATGCTTAAAAAGTTCTTTATATCCAACGGTGTTAAGTGCATTTAGGTGTTGGAAGTTTTTAAGGCTTTTTACTTCGTCTAATAAACCGTTAGTCATCATTGTGTCTACACGCTTATTAATACGTTCATAAATAATGCTTCTATCTGCTTTTAAGCCAACAGAAATAGTTTTAAAATTACGTGGTGTTTTGTCTTTGTTTAAAAATGAAGAATAGGGTTTTCCTGTACCAATGCATATTTCTAATGCTCGAATAACGCGATGAGGATTATCTATTGCAATTGAATTATAAGCTTTTTTATCTAAGTTTTTTAATTGCTTTTGAAGACTCTCAATTCCGTTTAATTCTAATTCTGTGTTAAGGCGTTTTCTAATTTTCGGGTCAACATCTGGAAAGTGGTCAAGCCCATTAATTATGGTATCGACATACAAGCCTGAGCCTCCAACCATAACTACAATATTATGTTTATTAAACAATCCATTCAAACATTCAATAGCATCTTTTTCAAAAGCACCAACGCTATAGTCTTCTTTTATGGATTTATGATGGATAAAGTGATGCGTAACTTGATTTAATTCTTCTTGAGTTGGAGCAGCTGTACCAATGTGCATTTCTTTAAAGAATTGTCTTGAATCTGCCGAAATAATCTCTGTATTAAAGTGTTTTGCGAGTTTAATACTTAAGGATGTTTTTCCAATAGCAGTTGGACCAATAACTGAAATAAGATATTTACTCATTTAATTTATTTCCGCAACTATGACAATATTCCGCATCATCCCTATGATTTTCAGTCATACAATATGGACAAGATTGCGTATTAGTGTGTACGTTGTGTTTATTTATTCTTACAACTTCAGCAGATACAATTCCAGTTGGTACAGCTAAAATTGCATAACCCATTAACATAATAAATGAAGAAATAAGCTGACCAAGAGCAGAGACAGGAGCGATATCGCCATATCCTACCGTTGTAAGTGTGACGATCGCCCAATAGACACTTCTTGGGATACTTGTAAAACCACTATCTTGGCCACTTTCTATTAGGTACATAATAGTACCGAGTATGATGCACAAAATAAAGACGAATAGTATAAAAACAGATATTTTTGCACGACTCGCCTTCATTGCTCTAGTGAGATTTGTCGATTCACCAATATATCTAGCCAATTTAAGTATTCTAAAAACTCTTAATAAACGTAATGCTCTTAATGCTACTAACGATTGTGAACCAATAAAGAAAAAAGATAAATATTTAGGAATGGTTGATAATAAATCAATAATACCAAAAAAACTAAATGCATATTTAAGAGGTTTTTTAACTGTTATAATTCTTGCAACATACTCTAACGAAAAGAGTATCGTTATTACCCATTCTGCTGAGTCTAAAAACTTATGATATTTGGAGTCAATGCTTTCAACGCTTTCTAGCATTACAAAAACAATACTTGCTATAATTACGATAAAAAGCACAATATTGAAGACCTTACCATTGGGTGTGTCGGCTTCATATAGTATTTCATGAAGTTTATGTCTCCAGCTTTTATTTGTATTGTTATCTGACAAGTTATTATTTTTTATAAATGTAGTAAAAGTTTATTGTTTTTTCTTTAGCGCTAATAGCGTCTTTGTTTGGGTGTTTACAATATTACTCATAAATTGCTTTAATGATATATAATAGCCAACTGAATATCTAGTTTTTTTAAGGTTTATTTTTAACGACATAGTTACTATGTTTCCATCGGTGCTTATAGCAAAAGTATAATCTCCTGCATTTTCTGGTAAAGTCATTTTTTTGCTTTGAGGAATTTCAGATAATTCATATTTATCTCCTAAATCTAATTGAAAATTGTACATGTAAGCCATTCTGTAACCAAAATCAATTGGGTAGGTTCTGTCTTGCAATTTAAATGGGTTTGTAGATATAAATTTATCTATGAAAGGGTCTAAATAAAGGGTTTCCGAAGTTGTTTCTAAATCTGGATATTCAATTTGAAATGATTCTTCAAACTTATCATTATTGATTGATTCATTTTTCACCTTATGTTCAATAACCTCCATTTCAACATGGTCGTTTTCAAAATCCTCTAAGTATCTTTTAGGGTTAGGGAAATAGTCTTTTTTCTTGCTTAGAGCAAAATAATTACTATATCTAGAGTTAATAGTGCCATTTAATATATTGTTTTCATTAAATTTTAAATCTACTTGGTATTGAATTAATGAAGAGCTTATACTTACAATATCTATCCATTTGCTACCTTTTTTAAGTGTTAATAACCTTCCGTAATCATTTAAACATCTAAAAGGTAGTTGACCAAAACTTAAATATTCGTCAGTAGCATCTAGCAAGTAAGGAACATCATCTATTGTTACTTGAGTTATTAAATAGTTAAAATCAGACAGTACAGGGTAGAGCGTAGTTGCAAATCCATTTTCTCTTGTCGATAATAATACAGGAGTAGACTCTATATTATTAGCAGTGAGTAAATTGTGCAATAATAAATTTATTTGAGATACATTTCCCGATTTGTTTTTTACTATGTCTTTTATGGATGCATCTGTAAATTTTAAATATTTTTCATTCCATGTATAATTTTCTTGAACAAAATTATAGATGTTTTTTGCCTTTGTTAATTTATCTTTTTCTTGAGAAATGGATGTACCTAAAAGCCCTTTTACATGGCTTTCTCTGTTAAATTGCTTCCCTATAGCTGGATGTGATTTTAGTTCTTTATCAACATCTTTCCAAGTTTTTGTAAACCTTTCTACAACACCATTAAAGCTTGTAGTTTTTTTTAATTCGTAGTCAATTCTAGATAAATAGTTTTTACTTGAAGTCATGTAATCTTCCTCGATAAATGCAGGAATGTTTTTCATGACATAAATAGAGTTTGTGCAATCTGCAGTTCCAGTATTTGTTAAGGCAATTCCACTTGCATTAGGGTTTAGGGATAAACATTTTTTTTCGATTGTACTTTCGTTTATATCTAGTTTTAAAACACCAACGAGTTTAATACCATACTCATAATTCCCTGGAATACTAGTATTATATTGGCTATAAAGCTTTGGGATATCATCCTGAAACTCCCATTCTTTATAATTAAACATAAATGGGGATTCTAGTCTATAGCTATAAGTTATAACGCTACCAGAAGAAATTTTAGGCAATGTAAATTTTACAATGGTATAGTTTTTATTATAAACCTCTCTAAAAACCTCACTATTTCTAATAGGCGTTTCTCTAATTTGCCCATTCTCTAAATTATGAGTTTTAGCAACTATTTTGGTGACTTTCTCTTCACGTCTTTTATCATCACTGTTATATAAATAAATTTCAACTGTAGATTCGTTTTCACCATCCTTATTAAGGATTTTTACTTTTTTTTCAATTTCGGTTATTAACTTATAAGTTTCTTTATGGACATAACTATTACCTTTTTCATAAATAACTAAGGCGTTTGCAGTAGTATCTTTAGCATAAACGTTTGTTTGTAAATCGCCCGTGGTTACCTCAATGTTTGATGAATTAAAATTACTTTGGGCATTTAACTGAAATATAAAAAGAAGGCTAAATAGGTTAAGAATTTGTTTCATGTTGTTTCTCTAAATTAATGATTTTTAATTTATGTCGTTTTCGTCTTAAATATGTTTGAATAATATGTTGCGAATCGCGATTATGCTCCATTGGAGTAATAATATTTTCCAACACCTTCAAGTTATTAATTTGATAATTAAGGTTGTAAAATCCAAAGCCCTTAAACATACCATTTTCAATTAATACTGCACTGCGCTCATCAACAACACGTCCTCTATCCGAAATTACCATGTTTTGTTTGTCAAACTTGTAATAATCAATAACATTTGAAACTTTTTTATTGTAGATTTCAAAAGGTTCTTCATCAATGCATGCACCAAAGCATTGTTTAATTGTATAATTAAAACAATTACTGCTGGTGTTGTGTAACCCTGTGAGTTTTTGACACAAATTGTGTTCATCTACTAAATTTGTAATAAAACTCTTGGCGCTTCGCATGTTAGAAAAAGTAATAATAGGTGTTCCTTTCCTATTTATGTTTGCAACCTTTAAATTAATATATCCACTGTCATCAGTATAGCTAAATAAACCATGAGAAAAGATGTTTTGCTTTAAGGCTCTATTGAAAAAAGGTTTATTTCTCTTAATTTCTTCACTTTCTTTTAACAATGCAACAAGTTCGCTTCCAGTATCTTCATAGGTTACTGTTGCTACTTGTAGTTGCATTTTTTTTGATTTTGGATTACTGCTTGTAAAATGCTGGTTAACGCGCTTTCTAATATTTTTACTTTTTCCAATATAAATAATATCCCCATTTTTATTGTGCATATAGTACACACCAGTAATAGAAGGAAGCGAATCTATAATATCCAACAATTTAGGCTCCATTTGGTATTTGGGTTCTAGCCTAATGGATTCTTTAATAATATTCTTGTTTAGATCTTTTGAAAGTAACATTTTAAACAACTTTACAGTTGCTTGAGCGTCACCAGCTGCTCTATGTCTATCGCTTACTGGAATTCCTAACGACCTTGTGAGTTTTCCAAGACTGTAAGAGTCTTCTTGAGGAATTAAATCTTTTGCAAGTTCAACAGTGCATAAGGTTTCTTTGCTAAAGTCAAAACCTAAACGTCTAAATTCGGTTCGTAATATGCGATAGTCAAATTTCGCATTGTGAGCCACTAGAATAGTGTCTTGGGTGATTTCTACAATACGCTTTGCGATTTCATAAAATTTTGGAGCGCTTCGTAACATATTACTATTAATACCTGTCAAATTAACTACAAAAGGTTGAATATCTCTCTCTGGATTAACAAGTGTAATAAATTGGTCTACAACTTCGTGACCGTCAAACTTATAGATGGCTATCTCGGTGATACCCTCTTCGTTGTACTTTCCTCCAGTCGTTTCTATGTCTAATATTGAATAAATAGGATTGTTTTTAATTTGAATAATTTCTCATTCCAAATATACTACTTCCAACTCGTACCATGGTACTTCCACAATCTACAGCAAGTTTATAGTCACCACTCATTCCCATAGAAATGGTCTCTAATTCACAATTTTTGGTGCTAATTCCTTTAAGAGAATTGAATATTTGGGTTAAAAGGTTGAACTCTTTCTTTAGCTGATTTTCATTATCTGTAAATGTTGCCATTCCCATCAAGCCAATAACTTTTATGTTTTTTAGCTCCGTAAACTCTTCAGAATTGAAAATTTCTTTGGCGTTTTGAGCAGTCATCCCAAACTTGGAATCTTCACTGGCTATTTTAATTTGCAACAAGCAATTTATAACTCTATTGTGTTTTAGTGCTTGTTTATTAATTTCTTTTAGGAGTTTAAAATTATCAACACCATGAATTAACGCCACAAACGATGCCATATATTTCACCTTGTTTCGTTGTACATGACCTATCATGTGCCATTCAATATCTTTTGGCATTAGCTCGTATTTCTCAACCATTTCCTGGATTTTGTTCTCCCCAAAAATGCGTTGACCAGCAGTATAAGCTTCCATAAGGTCACTTACTGGTTTGGTTTTGGAAACAGCTACTAGAGTAACATGCTCTGGGAGTTGAGATTTAATGTTGTTAAGGTTTGTAGAAATACTCATTTTATTATGAAAACTGTTTAGCCACTTTTTCGGCTTTTCTACTTTCAGAATAATCGTAAAATCCTTCACCAGATTTCACACCTAGTTTTCCTGCACTAACCATGTTTACTAATAGCGGACAAGGAGCATATTTCGGGTTTTTAAATCCGTCGTACATCACATTAAGAATAGATAAACATACATCTAAACCAATAAAATCTGCTAGTTGTAAAGGTCCCATAGGATGTGCCATACCAAGCTTCATAACGGTATCTATTTCTTGCACACCTGCAACTCCATTGTATAATGTTTCAATAGACTCGTTAAGCATTGGCATTAAGATTCTATTGGCAACAAATCCAGGATAGTCATTTACTTCTACTGGAATTTTACCAAGTGTGGTAGACATATCCATAATTAGTTTCGTTACCTCGTCACTTGTGTTGTAGCCGCGAATAATTTCTACCAATTTCATAATAGGTACAGGATTCATAAAATGCATTCCTATCACCATGTCTGGTCTTGAAGTAACTGCAGCAATTTGCGTGATAGAAATAGATGAGGTGTTAGTTGCAAGAATAGTGTCTTCTGGACATGCTTCATCCAGCTGCTTAAATATTTTTAACTTTAAGTCAATATTTTCGGTTGCTGCTTCTACTACTAAACCTGCATATTCAACACCTTCAGTGACACTTGTATAGGTTGAAATATTTGCTAATGTTTCTTCTTTTTGAGTTTCTGTGATTTTTTCTTTAGATACCATTCTATCTAAATTCTTGGTAATGGTATCAATTCCCTTTTTTAAAGCAGCATCGCTTATATCTATTAATTGAACTTTAAATCCGCTTTGTGCAAATGTATGAGCAATACCATTTCCCATGGTCCCAGCTCCAATTACTGCAACATTTTTCATTAATCTATTTATTTTTAATTAAAACAATTTATTATTTGATGAGCAACACGTAAAGCTTCTGTCCCATCTTCTAGTGTTACTATAGGTTTTGTATTTGTATTTATGGCATGAGCAAACGTCTCAAGTTCATCTAAAATCGCATTGTTGTTAGAAATTTGAGGATTATCAAAATAGATTTGTTTTTTTATGCCTTCAGCGTTTTGAAGAATCATATCGAAATCACCTGGATTTTCAGGTGCATCTTTCATTTTTACGACTTCGCATTTCTTCTCTAGGAAATCTACCGAGATATACGCGTCTTTTTGAAAGAATCGAGATTTGCGCATATTTTTTAATGATATTCTACTAGCAGTTAGGTTTGCAACACAGCCATTTTCAAATTCAATTCTAGCATTGGCAATATCTGGAGTTTCGCTAATGACAGATACACCACTTGCAGAAACGTGTTTCACTTTGGATTTTACCACGCTAAGAATAATATCAATATCATGAATCATCAAATCTAAAACCACAGGAACATCAGTCCCTCGAGGATTAAATTCCGCTAAACGATGTGTTTCTATAAACATAGGATTAACGATTTGATCTTTTATTGCTATAAAAGCTGGGTTAAATCGCTCTACATGCCCAACTTGCCCTCTTAAATTATGCTTTGCTAAAAGTTTACGAATTTCTTCAGCTTCTTCAACAGAATTGGTGATAGGTTTTTCGATAAAAACATGTTTGCCTTTAGCTATGGCTTTAAGTGCACAGTCGTAGTGTGATAGTGTCGGTGTGACAATGTCAACCATATCCACCGCTTCAATTAAAGCATCAATTGAGCTATAATATTTGTAACCAAATTCCGCTTCAACATTTTTAGCATTGGTCTTGTCGGCATCGTAAAACCCTACAAGCTCATATTTATCAGATTGGTTTAAAAGTCTTAAATGAATTTTTCCAAGGTGGCCTGCACCAAGTACACCAGCTTTTAGCATGTTTGTCGTTTTCAACAAAAATAAGATTTTTTATGCTTTTTTTAGAGGGATTCTTTATTTAAAATTTAATGATATTCTTGTTTTATATCACTAACATTTTGGCTAATTTTAGCAAGCAAAATTATTAGCATTGAAAGATACATTTAAGCATAAAGGACTACGTCAAAAACTTGTTGAAACTATAGCAGCCAAAGGTATAAAAGATGAAGCTGTATTAAAGGCCATAGGTAATATTCCACGGCATTTGTTTATGGATTCTGGGTTTTTAGACCATGCTTATCAAGACAAAGCGTTTCCTATTGCTGCCGACCAAACTATTTCTCAGCCATATACAGTCGCATTTCAAACAGAATTATTGCAGGTGAAAAGAGGTGATAAAATTCTAGAAATCGGTACTGGAAGTGGCTATCAAGCTGCTGTGCTTTGTGAGTTGGGTGCTAAAGTGTATAGTATTGAACGCCAGCAAGAACTTTTTAAAAAAACGAGTAAGTTTTTACCAAGATTAGGATACAGACCAAAAAAACTCATTTTTGGTGATGGCTATAAAGGGTTGCCTGAAGAAGCACCTTTTGACGGAATAGTTGTTACTGCAGGAGCGCCTTTTGTGCCTAAACCATTGTTAGCACAACTAAAAGTGGGAGGTAGGTTGGTGATTCCTGTTGGTGATGATGTACAAGTAATGACTTTGTATATAAGAAAAGGCGCAAAAGAATTTGAAAAACATGAATTAGGTGATTTTCGCTTTGTACCACTTTTAGAGGATAAAAATTAGTTGCTTTGTTGTATAATGACTAGGTGATTTCTAGAATAAATTGCTCAAGAAAAGTTATTAGTCCAACTTTTTTTGTTCTTGTGCAAATACTGGTTGTCATATATTTTTTATCAGCTTTCTGATCCCATAGCCCATAACCGATCTTGGTGTCCTGTTCGTGAGCATAGACTAAATATTTTTTTATTTAAAAAAAAGTTTTTTCCACAATCAGCTCCACCAGCAGTAGAAATTATTGTTATAGTATCTCTGAAATTGAAGTCTTTTTTTCCTTTATGTATATGTTTTATTTCAAAAATGAATTCGTAATGTATAAAGTCTTTAATTTTGTTTGAACCTGTTGTTTTCTCTTTGGTAATTACTTTGTTTATTTCAAGAACCTTGCCTGTAAAGATGAAGTCAGATTGATTTTGACCTTTTAAAATACCTACTCTAATACAGGAGCAAGCTAAGGATTTATGGATAGAAAATATAATAAAAAAAACTGCTAAAAAATATTTCATAATGTAAGTTATTCTAGTTTTTCAAAAATAATTTGATCTTTAGATTTAGAAAACTAACAATGAGTGAACTATACTTCTTGATTAGTTAACATCATGCAATTTATATTTAAATTAGGTTTTTCACCATCCTATAATCATCCATTACAAATCCATTACCAATATCCATAACTATGGAATCTATATTTTTGAAGCCTGATTTTTCGTAAGCTTTAATAGTATTTGTGTTATTCTTATTAACCGTTAACGAGATGGTTTTACATTGATAATTTTTGGCTTTTTCTTCAATAAAATTAAAAGCTGTTTTCCCTATTTTTTTGCCTCTAAATTCTTTAAGAAGATAGATTTTACTTAAAAAAAGATCGTCGTTATTCTTTTTAATTGATAAGTAGCCAACATTCTTATTTTCATGTTTAATGATGTAATATTCATAACCTTCAGTAGCCTGTTGCTGCATTGCTTCAGATGTTTGAAATTTTGCAACCATGTATTCTACTTGAGCCTTTCCAATAATAGGAATATAATGCTCATGCCAAACTATTTTTGCTAGTTTGGCAATTACATTAAAATGTTCTTTAGAATTTGCTAAAACAAAGTCTGTCATTAGTTTTTAAGTGCAGATTCATAGGCTGTAAATCCTCCAACTATTGGCAATGTTAATGAGGTTTCATCTAGTTTTATCGTAAGCTCAGTTCCTGGTTCAGGTTGTAAGGTAAACTCTTTGTCACTAGAAAAAATCATTAAACCTATTTGCTGACCTTTCTTAATAACTTGGTCATCAGGATTTAAGTCAAAAGTAACTGTGTAAAACTTTCCTTTTTGTAAAGGCTCGCTTTCTGTCAATGATTTATAATTTTGCGGATCTGCCCAACCACGATTAATTAGATTGTCGGTTATTTTAGCTCTTCTACCTTCTTGCCAAGGTAGTGACACTAACCAAACAGATAAGTTTGCAGCTGTTTTATTACTTGATAAAGTTACCGTGATTTTTGGTATACCAGAAATATGAACATCTTTACTAAATTTTGGTGTTACATACAACAAACGATGGTTTGTAATGTCTGCTTGTGCTAACCCTGAACCTGAGAATGAATAATTGTCCACTATAGTTTCAGTTGTTCTGGCTTTTAATTGAGTGCTTAAAGAGCCTTTTTTTGGAGCACCTGGGTTTAAAAAAAATGTTACATCTGAAGCCTCAGGATTTGGGTAATCTTTATATGCAGTAGGTTTATCTCGAGCATCATCTTCACGTACAATCCAAGCACGAGCATCGTTTTCAACACCATTATTTATACCGTGTAAATAGTGGGTAAACCAACGATTCATCATGGTCATTGGAGGTGGTCCACCATGACCGTTTTGATGATAATATATTTGAGTTGGTAATCCCATTTCTTTAGCTTTCTTGTAAATTCTATAGCTATGTTCTGGCATTACATTCCAGTCGTTAAATCCGTGAGACATTAATAAGGCAGCCTTCATTGGTGCCATGTCGTTTAAATAATCACGTCCTGCCCAAAACTCATTATAATCTCCAGTTTCTCTGTCCATACCGTTTTTCATTTCGGTATCGCGAACCATAGCATTACTATACTCTCTTTTAGATTTGAATATTTTAGTAGGCATATTAGCATCACTAACTTTTGTGTTTTTCATTGGCGTAAGTGGTTCTTCGCCACCGCTATGAATGAAGTCATAAAGTACATCGATATCTTCACCTAAATAACCACCTGGAGAACGTACTAATCCGTTAGAGCGATAGTAGTGATAATAAGATGTGTTAGGTGCTACTGGAATAATGGCTTCTAAACCATCCACACCTGTTGTAGCAGCTGCTAAAGGAATTGTTCCGTTATATGATGTTCCAGTCATTCCAACTTTTCCAGTTGACCAAAATGCTTGAACAGTTTCATTGCCATATGGTGTGGTGTATCCTTTTGCACGACCACATAACCATTCAACCACCGCTTTAGGTGCTAGACTTTCATTGTCACCACCAACTGTTGGTGAACCTTGTGATAATCCAGTACCAGGAGAGGATGAATGTACTACTATATAACCTCTAGGAACCCAAGTTTTTATTTGCGAATTCGAAATTATTGGACGCTTTCCAATTCTAGTAACTTCAGGGTTTACTCGAGGTTTTGGTGTTTCCCCCAATTCGTGTTTTACATTCCAAAGGATGCCTTCTCCTAAACCAGAGGTTCCTGCGTAATATGGGCTAGATTCGTAAACAACAGGGAGTTTTAAGCCTTCAGTATCGGTTTGTTTTGGTCTAGTTACTGCCACATGCATTCTATCGAGTTTGCCATCACCGTCAGTGTCAAATGAGGTTTCTACCCAAAGGTCGTGACGTATCCAATCATCTGGATTATTAAAAGCTTCAACAATTTGAGCTTCACCATCTTTAAAAACAGGCTTAGCTTTTTCTTGAGCTATCGCTGAAAAAACTAGCGATAGTGTTAATAGGAAAATGTATAAATCTTTTTTGAAAGTAACCTTCATTTTGTATTAATTTTTGTTTGGTAAATATTGTTTCGGAATAGGATTTTCTTCAGATTCCTGTACCCAATAGATATTAATTATCCACCATCTATTACCATCATTAAGTAACTGAATGCTATTAATGCCTCTCATAAATGGTTCTTTATCATTTTTGCTTCTGTAAGATTCGTAGGTGCTAAATACTTGTGTAATATTACCAAAAGTATCTACTTCTCGTTGTAATTCAATTTCATAAAAGCCATTTTCAACTAGAAAATTCCCAGAAGTATTTACATAATCATCAGGTGTCATAAAACGAGCACCTATTTTTCCTTCTCTATTTTTTCCTGATGGTATTAATTTTGCATCTGGATGAAACAGAAATCTGAATAAATCCCAGTCTCTAGCTTCTCCTTTTTCGCCTGAAATTACAGCATATAAAGTTTCAAGAGTGCTGTCTAGTGTTTTTACTTTTTTAGTGTATGTTTCATTGCTTTTTTGGGCAACCAAAGTGGTGCTGAAACAGAAAATAACTCCTAAAATGATTAGTTTTTTCATATTAATATGTTTTAGTTAATTGAATTTTATAACAAAATTCCTTTAAAGATAATAAGATAAAAGAAATACGATTATTATTACTTGAAGTTTTTCTTGATGCGGTCTAAGTTACGCTTGTTATCTCTATCTTTTATGGTGTCGCGTTTATCGTACAATTTTTTTCCTTTTGCTAAGCCAATTTCTAGTTTTGCAAAACCTTTGTCATTAATGAACAATCGCAAAGGAATGATGGTTAGACCAACATTTTTAACTTCTTTTTCAAGCTTTTTTAACTCACGTTTGTTTAAGAGTAGTTTTCTTGTCTCTTTTGGTCTGTGATTTATATAGTTTCCATATGCATACTCCTCAATAGTCATATTGACCACAAAAAGTTCACCTCGATCATTAAACTCACAAAAACTCTCGGCAATAGAGGCTTTGCTATTTCGTATAGATTTAATTTCGGTGCCTGTTAAAACGATTCCAGCAGTGTATTTGTCAAGAATTTCATATTCAAAACGCGCTTTTTTGTTTTGTATGTTTATATGTTTCTGCATGAAGTTCAAAACTACATATTTTATTATTTATAATAGTGTTATTAATTAGCTATTTTTGCGACAAAGCTTAATAAAAATACTAGAAATGAAGCGCATTTTATTTAGTCTTACTTTTATTTTAATTGTTACATCATGTAAACCTGAAAAAACATTAACTACTCAAGATATAGTTGATAAAACTATTATGGTTTCTGGTGGCGAAAAATTTAAAACATCTACCATTTCATTTGATTTTAGAGATATATATTATAAAGCAAATAGAAATAATGGCGTATACCAATATGAACGTGTTTTTAATGATTCTCTTGGAGAAATTAGAGATGTTTTATCTAACGACGGATTTAAAAGATATATTGATGAGACTAAAGTAGCGGTTGTGGATTCTATGACAGCTAAGTATACAAGATCTGTTAATTCAGTACACTATTTTTCAGTATTGCCCTTTGGGTTAAATGACGCAGCTGTTATTAAAGAACTTTTAGGCGAATCTAGTATAAAAGAAAAACTCTACTACAAAATAAAAGTATCATTCAACCAAGAAGGAGGAGGTGACGATTATGAAGATATTTTTGTGTATTGGATTAATAAGGAGAGTTTCAAAGTAGATTATTTAGCTTACTCTTATATGGATAGCCCAACGGAATTAGGTTTGAGATTTAGAGAAGCTTTTAATGAGCGTTATGTAAATGGTTTGAGATTTGTAGATTATAAAAATTATAAGCCAGAAGATGAAACTTTAGACTTATTTATCTTAGACTCTCTTTTTGATTCTGGAAAACTTAAACTACTTTCTAGGATAGAGAATGTAAATATTAAAGTTGACTAAGAGCTAATCAATAACCAAAAGCGTATCCGACTTTTCACCACTTGGAGAAATAGTTACGATATACAAGTTAGCGTTGTTGTTATCATCTATACTATCATATTTTTTAGCCCCTAAAACAGCATTTACAAAAGCAGGAGTAGTATTACTATGTCCAACTACAAGTACTGTTTTTCCTAATGTGTTATTAGCAAATTCTTCAGAAAATAATTGTCTTGGGTCATAAATAGTTACTTCTAGCCCCTTTTTTTCAGCAGTTGGTTGAGCAGTTTGTTTGGTGCGATTATAATTGGTAGAATAGACAGCGTCAAATTCAATGTTTTCTAAAACAAAACTCCATTTTGCAGCTCTTAAAAGTCCCTTTTGAATTAAATTAGGATCTTTGTTGGTCTTGTCGCTTCTATCTTTTTCGGCGTGACGAATAAAGTAATACGTTGTTGTTTTTTCGTTGCTTTTTGAGTCTTGAGCAAATGTTGGCAGAGTTAAAAGTAAAACAATGCAAAGTATAATAAGTCGTTTCATAGTATTGTTTATGTGTATTATCCCAAAGATAGAATAGTTTAGTAACTATCTTATTAATATTTAAAAAAAATCACTTTAATCTAGATAGTATTTTGCAATAATAAAAAAGAATAAAAACTACATTAATACTTAATCTATAAGGTAATTATTGTCGAATTAGTTATTTTTAGGGTTGGAAAAAAGAAAGTGGAAGGCATGACCTCAAATAAAATAAAATCACATAATAAGCGTAATGATGGTATTCCATTTGATGCTAATATATTTAAGGATATTAATATTAATAAAAGCGCTGTTGAAAGGCGTGCTGCAACTTTGAGTGGAAGACGCTCAGTAAAAAAGCAGTGGCAAGCAGCATGGTTGCTTAAAGCATTAAGTTGTATAGATTTAACCACACTTGCAGGCGATGATACTAGAAGTAATGTACATAGATTGTGTGCTAAAGCACAATCACCTGTAAGACACGATTTGTTAAAAGCTATGGAAATGGACGATGCCAATATTACTGTTGCCGCAGTTTGTGTGTATCATAATTTAATAGGAGATGCAGTTGAGGCATTGAGAGACAGTAAAATCCCTATTGCAGCAGTTTCCACAGGATTTCCAGCAGGAAATATTCCTTTAAAAGAAAAAATTAAACAAATAGAATTATCAGTAGCAGCTGGAGCCTCTGAAATAGATATTGTTGTAAGTAGAAATCTAGTTTTACAGTCTAATTGGAAAGCATTATATGATGAGGTTGCAGCATGCAGAAAAGCTTGTGGTGAAGCGCACATGAAAACCATTCTAGCCACAGGTGAAATACCTACCTATAGCAAAGTAGCCAAAGCAAGTTGGGTAAGTATGATGGCAGGATCTGACTTCATTAAAACAAGCACAGGAAAAGAAAGTATTAATGCCACAATTCCTGTGAGTCTTGTCATGATTAGAGCTATTAGAGAATATTATGAACTAACAGGTTATAAAGTAGGCTTTAAACCTGCAGGAGGAATCAGTAAAGCAAAACAAGCCTTAAATTGGTTGATTTTAATAAAAGAAGAATTAGGAGACGAATGGCTAAACTCTGAATTATTCCGATTTGGAGCAAGCAGTTTATTAGGAGATATAGAGCGTCAGTTAGAGCATTACGTTACAGGACGTTATTCGGCATCGTTTAGACACCCAATGGCATAAAATTTATACAATGAAGATTAAAGAGATATACGAAACAATGAGTTATGGTCCTGCACCTGAAAGTGCAGACGAAGCCATTCAGTTTTTAGAATCGCATAAAAGAGAATTTAAATTATTCATTAATGGAAAATGGGTAAAGCCTTCTTCTAATGAGTATTTTGAAACCATAAACCCTTGTACTAAAGAAGTGTTGGCTAAAATTTCTGAAGCTAACGAAACAGATGTAAATAAAGCAGTTACTGCTGCTAAAAAAGCATTGCCAGAATGGGTAAGTATTGGTCCTCACAAAAGAGCTAGATACTTATATGCTTTGGCTAGACAAATACAAAAACACTCTCGCCTTTTTGCGGTTTTAGAATCTTTAGATAATGGTAAACCAATAAGAGAAACCAGAGATATTGATATTCCTATCGTAGCAAGACATTTTTACCATCATGCTGGTTGGGCACAATTAAGAGATACCGAGTTAAAGGACTATAAAGAAGTAGGTGTTATAGGTCAAATCATTCCTTGGAATTTTCCATTAATGATGTTAGCTTGGAAAATTGCTCCAGCCATTGCTATGGGAAATACTGTCGTTTTAAAACCAGCTGAATATACACCTTTAACAGCTTTATTGTTTGCAGAAATTTGCCAGCAAATAGGGTTGCCAAATGGTGTTGTAAATATCATAACAGGACATGGTAAAACAGGTGCAACTCTTGTAGACCACAAAGAAGTGAATAAAATTGCATTTACGGGCTCCACCGAAGTTGGTAAAATTATTCGAAGAGCTACAGCTGGAACTGGTAAAAAGTTATCATTAGAGCTAGGAGGTAAGTCGCCTTTTATTGTCTTTGAAGATGCCGATTTAGATAGTGTTGTTGAAGGTGTGGTTGATGCTATTTGGTTTAATCAAGGTCAAGTTTGTTGTGCAGGGTCAAGGCTACTAGTACAAGAAAGTATTGCAGATAAACTTTATAAGAAGATTAAAGCTAGAATGGAAACCTTGCGTATAGGAAATGCACTTGATAAAAGTATTGATATGGGAGCTGTAGTGGCAAAGGTTCAATTAAAAATAATTACAGATTTGGTTAAGCAAGGTGTAGACGAAGGTAGCACGCTTTGGCAACCATCATGGACGTGTCCAAAAGTCGGTTATTATTATCCACCAACCTTATTTACAGATGTTACACCATCGTCAACCATAGCGCAGGAAGAAATTTTTGGACCAGTTTTAGTGGCTATGAGTTTTAGATCTCATAAAGAAGCTGTTAAGTTGGCAAATAATACACGTTATGGTTTAGCTTGTAGTATTTGGACGGAAAATATCAATTTAGCATTGGATATTGCGCCTCAAATTAAAGCTGGAACTGCTTGGATAAATTGCACCAACGTATTTGATGCTGCTGCAGGTTTTGGAGGCTATCGCGAATCAGGTTTTGGTAGAGAAGGAGGTATTGAAGGATTGTACGAATACCTCAAACCTAAAGTTGATGATTTACTTTCTGATAAGCCAATTAAAGTTGCTAAAAAGACTGCAGCAAAACCAAATAGTAATGGTCAACCTAATGGTATAGATAGAACTACAAAAATGTATATTGGAGGCAAACAAGCAAGACCAGATGGAGGTTACAGTACCGTTATTAAAAGCGAAAACGGTGATTATTTAGGTGAAGTATCTAAAGGAAATAGAAAAGATATAAGGAATGCAGTAGAAGCCGCACACTTAAATTCTAGTTGGGAAGGTAAAACAGGGCATGCTAAAGCTCAAGTATTATATTATATAGCTGAAAATCTTGCTATTAGGAGAGAAGAATTTGCGGACAGAATAGTACAAATGACCAATCAAAATATGGCTTCAGCATTAGAAGAAGTAGATGTGTCAATCGATAGAATTTACTACTATGCAGCCATGGCAGATAAATATGATGGTAAAGTACATCATACTATACATAGAAATGTAACCTTAGCAATGCCAGAAGCTATTGGTGTTATGGGTATTATTTGTCCAAATGAGTCATCTCTATTAGGATTTATTTCAACAGTTATTCCAGCGATTGCTATGGGTAACAACGTTGTAGTTGTTCCTTCAGAAAATATGCCATTTTCAGCGACCGATTTTTATCAAATTTTAGAAACATCTGATGTACCTGCAGGAACAGTAAATATTGTAACAGGTTCTAAGGATGAATTATCCCAAGTTTTAGCAAAACATGATGATGTAGATGGTATTTGGTATTTTGGGACTAAAGAAGGTTCTAAAAATATCGAATTATTGTCAGCAGATAATATGAAAAGAACTTGGGTAAATTATGGAAAACACAGAAATTGGTTAGACAAAACTCAAGGTGAGGGAACTACGTTCTTAAGAAAAGCAAGTCAAATAAAAAATATTTGGATTCCTTACGGAGAATAGATTAAACGAAATAATACAAGAGATGAGTAGTATTCATATAGAAGCTAAAGTTGGAGATATTGCAGAAACTGTATTGCTTCCTGGAGACCCTTTAAGGGCAAAATATGTAGCAGAAACCTACCTGAAAGATGTTGTTTGTTATAATAAAGTTAGAAACATGTTTGGTTTTACAGGGTACTATAATGGTAAAAAGGTCTCTGTTCAAGGAACTGGAATGGGAATGGGAAGCGCTTCCATATATATTCATGAATTAATTAACACCTATAATGCTAAAAACTTAATTAGGATAGGGACATGTGGCTCGATACAAGAAAATATTAATTTGGGTCAAGTGGTATTGGCAATGAGTGCTTCGGGAGATTCTGATGCTAATAGCTTGTATTTTGAAGGCATGCATTACGCAGCCACTGCTGATTTTGATTTATTGTTAAAGGCTTATGAAGCAGCACAAAAACTAAATATAAAAACCTATAAAGGCTCTGTGTTTAGTACTAATACTTTTTACGATGATATACCTAATAGATGGGGAAAATGGCAAAAACATGGAATTTTAGGTGTAGAAATGGAATCACAAATGTTATTTACACTAGCCAAAAGGTTTGATGTAAAAGCATTGTCTATACTTACAGTAAGTGATAACATTGTAACTGGTGAATCAACAAGTTCAAAAGAAAGAGAACAATCGTTTAACGATATGATGAAAATTGCTTTGGAACTAGCATAAAATTATATATTCTTTTGGTAAAATCTAACCAGAATTACTCTTGTAATTCTGGTTTTTTTGCATTTGCTAAATATATAGATAAGATTTTCTTAACTCAAGTATAAAAAAACACTTACAATGACTTCGGTCAGCTTTTAAGGATTATTTCGGATTTATTTTTGCTCAAAATTTAAACCAAATAATCATGAAAAAAACAATTTTAACATTATTAGTAGCTGTAGCATTTGTATTTAATATTCAAGCTCAAGAAGAAAGCCAAGGCTTTAAAGGAGCATGGTGGGGATTAGCAGCAGGTAGTTATACTAACACTGAAGGTTCTGACGCTGTATTTACTTTATTACCAGCTGTAGGTAATTTTATTTCTCCAACTGTAACTGTTGGTGGTGCTTTAGGTTACACAAACGCTATTGGAAATACTGATACTTTTATAGTAAAGCCATTGGCTAGAAAGTATTGGGGAGTTACCGATAAATTCTTCATTTTTGGTGAAGCAAACGTACCTTTATTATTTAATGAAAATTTTAACGGCTATGGATTTAACATCGAGCCAGGTATTGATTATTTTATTGGAGGTAAATGGACTATCGAAGCTAAATTTGGTAGATTTGGTTACAATGTAATTAAGCCAGATGGAGGAGATTCTGTAGGAACAACAAGTTTAGGATTTAATATGTTTGATAGCCAAACTCAAGAAGGTCTAGGTTCTGGTTTAACACTAGGATTAAAGTATATTTTCTAAGAATTTGTTAAAAATAAAAAAAGCCGCTAAAAGCGGCTTTTTTTATTTTATTGTACAGCCAAAACCGTAAATCCAGCTTTTCTAAGGAGTTTAATAACACCATATTCACCAGCTAAATGCCCAGCGCCAACACCAAAGAAAGTAGGTTGAGCTTTAGCATATTCTTCAATTCTTGGAATCCAATTGATATTTCTGTTTTTAAGTAAAATATCTTGATGTTTTGCTGTTGTTTTGTTGTTTTCATCATCCATCATATCTAACATAGCAGTAATGTTTTCTTCTTCATAAATTTTAAACATTTTTGCAAAAGTAGCTTTATCATAAGCTAAGTTATCTTTAGCCATTCTTATTAAGTCTGCGACTTGGTCTTCATAAGGTATAGTTTCAAATACTTGTAATTGATCTTCAATAGTTTCTAGACCGTAAACTTCTTCGTTTTGCTCTTTAGTGGCTTTCATTAATTCCAGTTCGAACGATTCCATTGGGCAATCCATCATTTTTGGATAAAGCATTGATGTTAAAAAAAATGGTTTAATATTTTGCATCATGTTTATGGACATTCCTGCTTGGTTCGTAAATAAAGAATCTATAGCTGAAAATTCTTCATCTGATACGTAATCCTTTAGAGTTTTTCCATCTTTCATGTACATGCCTCCCATCATTTTGCTTTGCATTGTTGGGTCGTCCATATCAAGTTCTAGAACCAGTTGAGTAGTTGCATCTAGAGCTTTTTTAATATCGCTGTCTAATGATGCATCACAGGTAATATGGATGGTTCCAAATAAATAAGATGGTTTTTCTAAACCATTTCCCGAAATTTCCCAAAGTGTTGAATTTTCCAGTTGTTGTGCTTTTGTAGCTGTAATTGAGAAAAAGACGCATAGCAAAAGTGACAATAAGTGTTTCATGAGGTTATTTTTAATTATGCTCTATAAGTAGTTTGTTTATATAAATTGTTACAAAAAAAAGCAACAATCATCGTTTTTTCGAATCATGTTGCTTTTCAACTAACCAACCAAATATAAGACTGTATATAAAACAAATTGTTACATCACTTTAACTAGATTAACTAGGTGTTAACATAGTTTTCGGAAAATTAAGCTACAATTTGTTGATTTATTATTTCTTCCATAATTTTTGCAGAGTGAGTAGTGCCAATTCTATCGGCTCCTACATCTATGTATTTTAATGATGTCTCAATATCTTTAATATCACCAGAAGCTTCAATTTTTGCTAGACCTTTAAGGGTTTTTTTAATCATTTTCACAGCTATAAAAGTTGCTCCGCTTTTTGAAAATCCAGTAGATGTTTTAATAAAATCTGCTTTAGCATCAATACATATTTGACAGATTCTAAGAATTTCATTTTTAGAAAGCTCGCTAATCTCAATAATTACTTTTAACGGTTTTTTACCTATGGCTAATTTCACATCGCGAATATCTTTGTAAACTCCAACATAATTCATTCCCTTAAGCATTCCTAGGTTTATAACCATATCAATTTCATCTGCACCATCTTCTATGGCTTTTTTAGCTTCCATCACTTTTGCTCTTGGAGAAGCGGTACCAAAAGGGAAACCTATAGTAGCACAAACTTTAACATCACTTTTAATTACATTATTTTTTGCAGTGAAAACGTTGCAACTATTTACACACACTGAATAAAGATTATGTTGCTTAGCCTCGTTGCATAATTGTATAATTTCTTTTTTAGTTGCTGTGGGCTTGAGTAGTGAGTGATTGAAATAGGCTTGGAGCTGCATAGAATTTTGTTTTAAGTTTACCCTTTATTTTATATACGGTGTGTTTTAAAAGATAGATTTCAATGCTTTAATATTTATGTTTTATTTAAGATTTTTGACTTAGAAACAGTGATCTTAAAAAAAAGCAACAATCATCATTTTTAATGAATCATGTTGCTTTTTCAACTAACCAACCAATTATGAAAATTCGTGAAAACGAAATTTACATTTCTTCTACCAAATCATTTTGGTTTCTAAATACCAGTTTATCATCAAATGCATCTAAAAGTATAATACTGTCTGTTGTTACAGTTCCAGCTAGTATTTCTTTACTTAAGGCATTTAAAACTTCTTTTTGAATGACTCTTTTAACAGGTCTTGCACCATACTCTGAATTGTATCCTTTTTCTGCTAAATACGTTATGGCTTCTTGTGTGGCATCAAAGGTAATACCTTGTTGTGTGACCATTTTTGTAACCGATTTTAACTGAAGCCCAACAATCTCCACAATATTTTCCTTTGTTAGAGGTGTAAACATAATAGTGTCATCAATCCTGTTTAAAAACTCTGGACGTACACTTTGTTTTAATAATGCCAATACATCAACCTTTGCAGCTTCAATCGCAGAATTTATATCTTTTGTTGCTTCAAATCTGTCATGAATAATACTGCTTCCCATATTCGATGTCATAATAATAATGGTGTTTTTAAAATCTGCAACACGGCCTTTATTATCTGTCAATCTCCCTTCATCTAACACTTGCAATAATATGTTAAACGTATCAGGGTGGGCTTTTTCTATTTCATCTAGTAACACTACAGAGTAAGGTTTTCTTCTAACCGCTTCTGTGAGTTGTCCACCTTCATCATAACCGACATATCCTGGAGGTGCACCTACTAATCTGCTCACAGCATGACGTTCTTGGTATTCGCTCATATCTATTCTTGTCATCGCATTTTCATCGTCAAATAAATATTCAGCTAATGCTTTAGCTAATTCGGTTTTACCAACTCCTGTGGTTCCTAAAAATAAGAAGGTTCCTATTGGTTTTTGCGGATTTTGTAAACCTGCACGACTACGTCTAACAGCATCACTTACAGCCACAATTGCTTCCTCTTGACCAACTACTCGTTTATGTAATTCATCTTCAAGTTTTAGTAACTTTTCACGATCGGATTGCAGCATTTTTGTTACAGGAATCCCTGTCCATTTGGCCACTACTTCGGCAATGTCTTCATAGGTTACTTCTTCTTTGATTAAGGAGTTTTCTTGTTGACTAGAAAGAATTGCCTGTTGCGCTTCAAGCGTTTCTTGAGCTTCTTTTATCTTTCCATATCTAATTTCGGCAACCTTACCATAATCGCCTTCACGCTCAGCACGTTCTGCTTCTAACTTAAAGTTTTCAATATCTTGTTTTGTGTTTTGAATATTGTCTACAATCTCTTTTTCACTTTTCCACTTAGCGTTTAGGTCGTTTCTAACTTCCTTTAAGTTTGCTAAATCCGATCTTAGTGATTTTAATTTAGATTCATCTTTTTCACGCTTAATCGCTTCAATCTCAATTTCTAATTGCATAATCTTTCTATCCAGAACATCTAATTCTTCTGGCTTAGAGTTTATCTCCATACGCAGTTTTGATGCAGCTTCGTCCATTAGGTCAATAGCCTTGTCTGGTAAAAATCGATTGGTAATATATCTAGTAGACAATTCTACTGCGCCAATAATAGCCTCGTCTTTAATACGTACTTTATGGTGTGTTTCATATTTTTCTTTAATACCTCTAAGAATAGAGATTGCACTTTCGGTATCTGGTTCGTCAACCATCACTTTTTGAAAACGACGCTCTAATGCCTTATCCTTTTCGAAATATTTTTGATATTCATCTAAGGTTGTTGCACCAATGGCACGTAATTCTCCTCTTGCCAAAGCTGGTTTTAAAATATTAGCAGCATCCATAGCACCTTGACCACCACCAGCACCAACAAGTGTATGGATTTCGTCTATAAATAATACGATATCTCCATCGCTAGTAGTTACCTCCTTAATAACTGCTTTTAAGCGCTCTTCAAACTCACCTTTGTATTTTGCACCAGCGATTAATGCTCCCATGTCTAGAGCGAATATTTGCTTGTCCTTGAGATTTTCAGGAATATCACCATCAATAATACGGTGTGCTAACCCCTCAGCAATAGCTGTTTTACCAGTTCCAGGTTCTCCAACCAAAATAGGGTTGTTTTTGGTACGACGTGATAAAATTTGAAGAATTCTTCGTATTTCCTCATCACGACCAATTACAGGATCTAATTTCCCGTCTTTTGCTAATTGGTTAAGATTTTTGGCATATTTATTTAAAGAATTATAGGTGTCTTCTTGACTTTGCGAGGTTACTCTATCACCTTTTCTTAATTCATCAATAGCAGCTTGTAAACCTTTTTCGGTAACACCTTGATCTTTTAGCATTTGTGCTATTTTACTTTTTGTTTTAAATATTCCAAGGATTAAATGCTCGATAGACACATAATCATCGTTCATTTTTTTAGCAATTATTGATGCTTCGTTTACCGCTTTTCCAGCATCGCGAGATAACATTATGTCGCTACCAGATACTTTTGGAAAACTATCTAGTTCCTTGTCTAAAATTTGTTGTAAAAGCGGAACGTTTACATTTAATTTTTTTAAAATGAATGGTACTACGTTTTCATCAACATCGAAAATAGCTTTAAAAATATGCTCGTTTTCTATTTGTTGATGCCCAAAACCTTGAGCAAGTTGTTGCGCTTGCTGTATGGCTTCTTGTGATTTTATTGTAAAATTATTTAAGTTCATTGTATGATATTTTTCTTTTCTGGTTAGTTTTGTTCAATAATCTTACCAATGCAATTTAAACGACATTTTGTCTGTAAGGATTAGTGATAATGCGACTTTTAGTCAGTTTGTAAGGTTAAATAATTAGAGCGACTTACATTTTATGGGAATATTTAAGAACATTTTTAAGCCTTCTGAACCAAAGGAAAAAAAATTACTGCCTTGGATTAATTTGAGTGCATTGCATCAATTAGATGATATTTTAGAAAAGTCTAAAACTAAAACGCAACTTATTTTCAAGCATTCCACACGTTGTGGAATTAGCCGAATGGTGATGAACCAATTTATCGATGCTTATAATATTGACGCTAATTTAGACTTGTATTATTTGGACTTACTAAACTTTAGAGACGTATCTAACGAAGTTGGTTTTAGGTTTCAAGTGATGCACGAATCACCTCAGTTACTCATAATTAAAAATGGTGTCGTGGTTGCCCATGCATCTCATGGTGCTATTAATGATTTGGATTTAAAATTATATATTAGTTAAAGTATTTATAAAGTATAAATTAGAATCACGAAAAGTATTTCTAAATTGATAGTTTTACTAAGACTATTAATAAAAATATTTTATGAAAAACAGAACCCTGTTTGTAATTATTGCTTTTTCTTTTTGTAGTACTATTATTTCTCAAGTTAAAGGAACAGAAATAAGTATTGGTACTAATTATATCATTTCTTCAAAAGTTTTAAATCAAGATAGAGACATCCAAGTTTACCTTCCAGATTCTTATAATTCATCAGAGCAAAATTATGATGTTTTGTATGTTTTAGATTCTCAATGGTATTTTTCTAGTGGTGTATCTGTACAAAAGGCGTTACGTACTCCTGGAGCAATTCCAGAAATGATTGTAGTAGGTATAAAAAACAGCAATCCTATGAGAAGAACATTATTTGGTGATGAAAGCGATAAATTTACTTCTTTTTTAAAAGAAGAAGTCATCCAATTTATAGATTCTAATTATAGAACAACAAAAGAGCGGATAATTTTTGGTTGGGAAGCAGCTGCATATTATATAAGTGAGCTAATTTTACAAGAAAAAAAATTATTTTCAGGAGCCATTATTACTGATGGGGGATTTGCATCTGAAGAAATAGTAAAAGGATTTTCATCACCCTCAAATGTTTATTTGTATATGGCTAATTCTAAAAAAGATATTTACTATGTAGGTTCATCTGATGCTTTTAATGAGATATTACTTAAATATAATCCCAAAAATCTAATTTGGAAATATGAATTGTTCAATAATGAAGTGCATGAAACCTTGGCTCATTTAACAATGTATAAAGGAATACGTTATTATTATCACAATTATGATTCGTTAGTTTTTGAGAGCTTAAAAGCATATGAAGATTTAGGAGGGATGCAGTATCTAAAAACATTTTTTACAGAAAGAGCAAAGCGTTTTGGAGGTGATGGTAACATTGATAATAGTACGAAAAACTCATTAATTTGGTTAGCATGGAATAGAGATAATTTTAAATATTTCAGTTATTTTATGGAAGAATTTAAAGATGTGTTATCTACTAAGAGATATGCGTCGGCTTATTGGCAAAATAGATTTGGTCAGTTTTATTTAAAACATAAAGATTATAAAAATGCTATTAAGTATTTTGAAAATGGAATTTCGACTTATCCAAACTCGACATTTGATGCTTCTATGAAAAAAGGACTAAAAGAAGCAAAAATTAATTAATACCTTATGGTTTAAAATATATCTTATGAAAAAAATTCTTCTAATAATTAGTTTTCTTTTTATTGCACAATTAAGTGCTCAAGAAAATAAGAATGATTTAATAATTGATTTAGTAAATAATAAGTTAGATGAGCTTTGGAAAGATTCAACAGCTCCAGGAATATCATTATCAATTGTATTGCCAGATGGAAAAGCAACGACATTAACAAGAGGTTATGCGAATATTGATAAGAAAACAGAAATGTCTCCTACTACTAAAATGCTTGGAGGAAGCACTGGAAAGGTGTTTTATTCGGTAGTGGCACTTCAATTAATTGAAGAAGGTATAATTAAACTCGATGAACCAATTTTTAATGCCATGTCAAACTATACTTGGTTTGAAAGGATACCCAATGCCAAAAATTTAACAGTTCGTTCATTGATGAGGCACGAAACAGGTATTCCTAGATATGTGTTTAGCGAAGCATTTCAAGTCGATATTTTGAAAGATGCAGATAGAGTTTGGAAGCCAGAAGACTTACTATCATATGTTTTTGATGCAAAACCAGAATTTGAAGTAGGAGCTAATTTTGCCTATTCAGACACAAATTACATTGTACTTTGCATGCTTATTGAGAAACTAACAGGAAATTCTATATATGATGAGGTACAAAAAAGAGTTTTAAATAAAGCTGGACTTAATAATGTAGTTCCTCAAACTAAAAGAATGTATAAAAATCTTGCTCAAGGTTATAATGCGGATGACGATCCATTTTTTCCAGGTGTACAATTTGATGAATCTGGTAAAAGTCGTTATAATTTACAATTTGAATGGGCTGGTGGAGGTCTTGTAATTACTACACATGATTTAGCAGTATTGGCAAAGAAAATATATGAAGGTAAAATGTTTGATCCTAAACTTCTTGATGAATACTTTAAAGGTATAGATGCTGGTAGGATGGGTGGTACTTGGGGATTAGGAGTTCATATTCGAGATACACCTAACGGTAAAGTATATGGACACAGCGGTTTTATGCCTGGATATGTCACAAACATGATGTATTATGCTAAGGATAAATTTTCAATTTGCTACCAACTAAATACTTCGGAAAGGGCAAAAACTTCTATTATGAGATATCTTCCATCTATTGGAAAGTTAATTAGCGAAGAATTAAATAAATAAATTAAAAAACTCCCAATAATTATTGGGAGTTTTTATTTAGTTTAATGCATAAGAATTAATAATTTTTTTGAGCTGCATTTTTAAATCTTCGCCTGTATCGTAAATCATTTGTTCTTCATTAGGAAATGGTACTGCACGTCTTTCTAGAAAAGGCATTAAATCTTTTTCTAAAGCTCTTCTATCTCCTCTAGATGTCGCATAAATATGCTCAAAAATAAACTCACTTGATAACGGGAAATTATCTAAGAGTTGTTTCGTGCTCAAATTAAAGAATTCTACGTTTCCAACAACTTGAGTTGCTTTAAACTGCTTAAATTCGTAGTATTCACAACGTATATTTTTTAATTTATCAACTTTAATAATTTTTCCAAGACTATCTTTTACTACTTGACCATCTTCGTCTAATAAGTTCTTTTTACCGTCTACAATTTGCTTTTCTTTTATAATTTGACGCTCTTTAATTTGCTCTGGAGAAATATTGATTTCTCTTAGCTTAACTTGCATATTATAGTCATAGTCAAGGTTATCTTGAGGTGTACCATGATATTCTACCCAAAAGTTATTAAGTCCATAACTACTAAAGTTTAGTAAATCGCTTTCAAGACGCTCAGGAATAACCTTTCTAGAGTCATTAATCATATCAACCAAAACAAAATCGGTGCCTTTATGGTGAGCTACGTCCATAAGCTGGCGCACATCTTTATAATTTGGATTTATATTTTCAATTTCACTTAAGTCATCATAAGCATATCTATAATCTAATTTGTTATTAGAATTTAATAGTGCTTTAGCGTTTTGATACAATTGCTCGGATGCATTATTCTTATAAGTTATTATTTGATTTGAATAATTTTGAAAATCGAATTTAGCTTCCTTGCCACTAACATACAGTGGAAGTAATGGCTTAATACGTTCTTGTCTGTTTTTTAAAACAACATAAGCATCGTATATACGCAGATAATTTTCTGGATTATTTTCTTTTTTTAAAAAATCGATATTTTGTAAATCACGCTGGGTAACTTTACCAAATGCTTCTTCAAGCATTAATATATAATCCGATTTTCTTTTTTTGTCTTTATTGGTCCTTAATTTACCAATAGCATCATTAATTGCTTGGTCATAATTTCCAATATTTAGACTTTTTTCAATTTGCTTACTGGTGCTACAAGAAAGCACAAAAAAAGTAATAACTATTAATAGTAGTAGTTTTTTCATCTGATATAAATTTGGGCAATTGAAACCTTTATTTCAACTGTGGTGCAAAATACATACGATATGGATTAAATGCAAATAAACACGATAAAATGTATAATTTATAAATATATCGTAGGAATAATCTTTAATTTCTTGTGCTTAACAGAAAAACTCCCAATGTAATTGGGAGTTTTTGTTTAACCTCTTAAACTATATGAATTAATAATCCGCTTAAGTTTTTGTTTTAAGTTTTCACCAGAGTCATATACCATTTGCGCATCTGTTGGAAAATGCATTTGCCTTTGGTTTACCAAAGTTCTGTCGTGATTGTTTAAAGCTCTTTTGTCGCCTCTAAACCTCGCATATCTGTTTTCAAATACAAATTCTGTATCAATTGGAAATGCATCCAACACTTGATTCGATTTTAGGTCTGTATATACAATATCTGCTAAAATTTGAGTCGATTTAAATTGACTAAACTCAGCCAATCGCGCTCTAATATTCACAATACGGTCAATTTTAATATCGTTACCTAGGCTATCTTTCATTACATTTCCGTCTTCATCTAGCTTATAATCCCAACCATCAACAATTTGCTTTTTTCTAATTAATTGTCGCTCTCTAATTTCTTCAGGCGAAATATTAATTTGCTTTAATTGTAATTGCATGGTATAATCGTAAGCAATAGTTTCGTTTTTCACAGAATGGTAAACTGTCCAAAATTGATTTAATCCGTAGGTATCAAAATCTAATAAATCTTGCTCTAAACGATGTGGAATAATTTGATGCGTCCTGTTTTCAATATTCACAATCACATAATCTATTCCTTTTTGATGTGCCTCGGTTAGTAATTCCCTAACTTCTTCAAAATTTGGATTAATACGTTCTATATATTTAAAAATACTATAGGCTTCTCTGGCATTATACTTATCATCAGAATCCAACAGGTCAATACCTTTATCTATTAAATAGTCAGATGCCTTGTATCTATAATCAACTAAATCATCGGTATAGTTATTAAATTCTAGATTTAAATATTTATTTCCAATTTTTAATGGAAGTACTGGCTTAATAGCTTCTTGACGTGCATCCAAATCGGCATAAATCTCATAAATAGTTTTATAATGCTCTGGATTGCCATCTTTTTTAAGACGCTCAATAATTTTTAAGTCACGCTCTACAACTTTGTAGTAAGCATCCTCTAGCAACACAACAAATTTTTCTTTTCGCTTTTTGTCTTTGTTGTTTTCAAGTTTCTTTAAAGCATTAGTAATGGCAACGTCGTAGTTGCCAGAGTGCAATTGCTTTTCAATTTGCTTTCTTCCACCACAAGATACTAGTACTGAAAGAAGGACTGTTAAGAGTAGTAATTTCTTCATAATCTTGTGTTTTTAATTGATTCATATCAATAGAATTTCAATTATGATGCCAAACAAAAAAATAACCTTCAATAAATAATATTGAAGGTTATAAGTAATTGTTCTATAATTGTTTACTATTTTTTCTTTTTTGAATTAAAAACAGGAAGTAATTCAGTTTTTACTTGACCAAACCCAATACGAACATCATCATTTTCACAATAACCACGCATAATCACAGTGTCATTATCATTAATAAATTTACGCTTTGTACCATCTTTCATTTTTATTGGTTTTTCACCTCGCCAAGTCAATTCTAGCATTGAGCCATAAGAATCTTCGGTAGGACCAGAAATAGTTCCGCTTCCCATCATATCTCCCGAATTAACAGGACATCCATTACTAGTATGATGTGTTAATTGTTGCGCCATATTCCAATACATATGCTTAAAGTTGGTGCGAGACACTACAGTTTCTTTGGCACCTTTTGGTTTTATAGCAGCTTCTAGATTAATATCAAAACTCTTTTTTCCTTTTGACACAAGGTATTGTAATGGTTTTGGATCTTGTTTTGGAGACTCTACCCTAAAAGGCTCTAATGCATCAAGCGTAACTATCCAAGGTGATATAGTAGAGGCGAAATTTTTTCCTAAAAAAGGACCTAATGGAACATATTCCCATTTTTGAATGTCTCGAGCGCTCCAATCATTAAATAATACTAACCCAAAAATATAGTCTTCTGCCTCCTCAATTGGAATAGGCTCTCCTAAATCATTGGCATCAGTCGTTATAAAAGCCATTTCCAATTCAAAATCTACTAATTTACTTGGTCCAAAAACAGGTTTGCTTGCGCCTTCAGGTAAAGTTTGTCCTTGAGGTCTATGTATTGGAATGTGAGTTGTTACTATAGAAGAGCTTCTTCCATGATATCCAACAGGTAAGTGTAACCAATTTGGCATTAATGCATTTTCCTTACCACGGAACATGGTTCCTACGTTTGTAGCATGTTCTTTACTAGCATAAAAATCAGTATAATCTCCTACTAATACAGGCATTTGCATTTCGATTTCATCTAGCCTAAAGCATACAATTTCTTTATGCTTTTTATTGTTTTTAAGTGTTTCGTTATCAGCATCAAAAATTTCGGCTATTCTATTTCTAACTGCTCTCCATGTTTTTCTCCCATCTGCAATAAAATCATTCAAAGTATCTTGAAGAAAGATATCATCAGTTAAAGGAATACCATCAAAATACCCTAATTGATGCAATGCTCCTAAATCTATGGCTGTGTCACCAATTCTTGTACCAATAGTGATAACATCTTCTCTTGTTAAAAAGACGCCGAAAGGTATATTTTGGATTGGGAAATCGGAATGTTTATTGACGTATAACCATGATGCTCTATTTGGGTCATTTGCTGATATAGACATAGTATATATTTTGATTGGTTTTTAATAAATGTTAGTTCAAACCTACATAATTTTTTAATAATAGATGTGATTTTTAAGTTAAAATGTAGGTTCAATCACACTTAATAAGTGGTTAATAAATTGCTAAGTAAATATATGTTTTTTACGCAATTAAACTAATGTATTTACTATTTTTGAGTTTAATAATCACATAATTAAAATTTATGCAACGCGATAAACAAATTTTTGAATTAATAGAAGCAGAAAAGGAACGCCAATTACACGGTATAGAATTAATAGCTTCAGAGAATTTTGTAAGCGAACAAGTAATGGAAGCTGCAGGATCTGTATTAACTAACAAATATGCTGAAGGATATCCTGGAAAACGCTATTACGGTGGCTGTGAAATTGTAGATGAAGTCGAGCAATTAGCCATTGATAGAGCCAAAACCTTATTTGGTGCAGAATATGTAAATGTACAACCACATTCTGGAAGTCAAGCAAATACAGCTGTTTTTTTTGCATGCCTAAACCCAGGTGATAAAATATTAGGCTTTGACTTATCTCACGGAGGACATTTAACTCATGGCTCTCCTGTAAATTTTTCAGGTAAATTATATAATCCTGTTTTTTATGGCGTAGACGAAGCTACTGGAGAATTGAATTATGATAAAATGGAAGCTATTGCAAAAGCAGAACAACCAAAATTGATTATTGCTGGAGCATCTGCGTATTCACGTGATATGGATTTTAAACGTTTTCGTGAAATCGCTGATAGCGTTGGAGCAATTTTAATGGCAGATATTTCACATCCAGCAGGATTGATTGCTAAAGGGATATTGAATGACCCTTTACCACATTGCCACGTTGTTACTACTACAACACACAAAACATTAAGAGGACCAAGAGGAGGGATGATTATGATGGGAAAAGATTTTGAAAACCCATTTGGTCTAACGTTAAAATCAGGGAAACCAAAAATGATGTCATCATTGTTAAACTCCGCGGTTTTCCCAGGGAATCAAGGTGGTCCATTAGAACATATTATTGCTGCTAAAGCCATTGCATTTGGTGAAGCATTGACAGACGATTTTATGCATTATACTTTACAAGTAAAGAAGAATGCCGATGCTATGGCAAAAGCTTTAGTTGATAAGGATTATCATATTATTTCTAATGGAACAGATAACCATATGATGCTCATTGACCTTAGAAATAAAAATATTACTGGAAAAGATGCAGAGCAAGCATTAGTAAAAGCTGATATCACAGTTAATAAGAATATGGTACCTTTTGACGATAAATCACCATTTGTAACTTCTGGTATTAGAATTGGTACACCAGCGATTACCACTAGAGGTATGAAAGAAGAAGATATGGCGCCAATTGTGGAGTTAATTGACGAAGTAATTATGAACTACGAAAACGAAGCTGTTTTAGAAGCTGTCAAAGAAAAAGTATTTGCTATGATGGCACATAGACCATTATTTGCTCAAAACGAATATCAAGCATAATAAATAAAAACGCCTGCAATCAGCAGGCTTTTTTTATTCTATTTTTCTAAAGGACCTTCCCAAATTACTTGTTCAATCATCCATTTGTCACCACGCTTAGAGAGTAAAACATAGTCAATTCCCCAATATGCAGTAATTTTAGCCGATGCAATAGTATTGCCAATGTCTAAGATTTCTACTTTTTTTGGTGCATCGTCTGCAGCAAATTCTTTTTTGTCTTTTACGTTTTTGGCAAAGGCTAAGGCTTTTTCAAATGACATATGACCTACTTGTCTATAATTATCAGAGTCTTTGTCTTTCCAGAATCCAAATTTATTTAAACTAGGTTGTAAGCTTTCTTTAAGTTTAGCTGTGTCACCTTCATAAAATCCTTCTAGATAATTCATACAGGCTTTTTCTACACCAGCTTTATTGGAGGTTTGTGCTTGGGATAAACTGAATGCTAATACACATAGCAATATTGTAATTGAACGTCTCATGAGTTTGTGTTTACTGTTTTTTTTGATTTTCAATGCCTTAAAGTAAATAAAAGCATGATATGTTATAGTTAAAAAGACGTTAATTGTCTTCAAACTCAACACTTTCGTAAGCCCCTAAATCTGGAGTGACACTTCTAGTAGTGTTTAGAATATCTGTTGATAAATTACCAAATACAATTCCAAAATTATCTACGGGAGAACCATTTGGAATTTTTAACTTGTTGTTATTTGGGTCTAGAAATCCTGGATCTTGATTAAAAATAACATTCTCGTATAATAAACTGTTATTAAAGTCGTACAAATCACCAGTAAAATTATTGTTTGAGTTATCGAATTTTATCAAACTATTGGTGAATTTAAAGTTGAAGTCATCAGCTGGGTCTCTGTCTAAAATCAACTCAGGGTTGTCATTTCCATAAACAATGCAGTTCGTGAAGTTAGCTTCATCTAATGGATTTGTGAATACAGTATTGTCTTCATCAATGATGAAATTATTCAGTAACACCGACGGGAACTGTCTAAAGCTATTGTTCCAATAGTTAGCAAAGGTTGTATGTACAAAGTTATAGGATCCTCCGTAAGTGCCAGCAAATGATGATTGTCCACTATTGTTTACCACAACATTTTCCCCATAAATAGAGGTGCCTCTACCTAAAATACCGAAATTACTGGAATTGTAAATTTGTGAATTTGTAAGTGTAAATTTTGTTGGGTCATCTTGATTTCCATCACTTAAAACGCCTATAGTGCCGTTTTTTATAGTAGCATGATTAATAACATTATCTACACTATTGTTGAATAGCCAAATAGTTTGCCACTGTCCAGGAATATCAGCAAAAGCAGGTTCTAATCGGTCACCTTCAAAAATCACTTCACCTTCCATAAGTTCTTGATCTAAACTTGGTACACCATTAACTTTTAGCGATGCTCCATCGGTAATTAACAAGCCAGAGTTGGCATGAAAATGTACTCTTGCACCAGATTCAACAGTGAGTGTTTTGCCATCAGCAACTGCTGCATAACCATAAATTACATAAGATTTCTCGTTGGTAAAAGTGAGTTCACTATCATCGAGAAAACGACCTTCAATTGTGGTTTCGTCCTCCATTCCATCACCATCTACATCAAAGGTGAGTGTTTCAGTTATATATTCGCCTTCAGAATTTAAAAAACGTTGCGGATAAATAAAATTGGCATCTTTTACAAGGGTTACCAATTCTACTTTTTGAAGGTTATCTCCAGAATCAAACTCAATAGCATCTGTATATAAAAATTGTGTTTGTGAAGCCGCTAAGTCTTGGATATCTATAGTAGTTTCAATAAAAATATACATACTGTCTTTTGCCAACATTTCAATATTTTCGAACACTTTACCAATAGCTTGGTTAGAACCTCCTTCAAGACCAGTAGTGCCATCAATAGTCATTCGGTAGTAAGAATTATAACCCTCACTGAGTTTTATTGACGGAATTATAATATCATCATTACTATTATTATAAACTTTTAAGTTGTAAGTACTTGAGCCAATATTGGTAAAAACAGTATCTAGATATACGGTGTCTTTTG
This sequence comes from Gaetbulibacter sp. S0825, assembly GCF_011777505.1. Lineage (GTDB taxonomy): Bacteria > Bacteroidota > Bacteroidia > Flavobacteriales > Flavobacteriaceae > Pontimicrobium. Next base: position 92,944 of record NZ_JAATJT010000002.1, read on the forward strand.
AGAATTCTAGTGAGCCAGTACTTGCAGAAAATTCAAAATCTTTACGACAGGAACTCCAAAAAACGAGAATGGTTAGGCTAAGTATAAAATAAGATAGACGCTTCATGTTGTAAAAGTAAACTTTCAAACTATTTAATTCCAATTTTTGAGTTTAAAAAATAGTAGATAATTAAAAATATAACTTTTGATTCTATGAATTAGTATTTATTCGAATAAATCGGCTATTTCTTCAGTAATCCGAGTTGGACGATTTGTTGAAGTACTCAACAAACACCAAACAGTTTCCGCCTTCACAAGTAATGTAGTGTCCTTGTACATTTCTACAATACGAGTGGAAGTAACACCTTTAGATTTAGTGACATACGTTTTAATTAAAATCAGGTCATTTAAAAATGCTGGAGACTTATATTCTATAAAATGATTTACAACAACCCAAAAGAAAGAGTCTTTAATGTCTTGTGTTACATTTTTTTCCCAATGTGCTTTAGCAATATCTTGAATCCATTGTACATAACGTACATTGTTTACATGATTGAGTTCGTCTAAATCGTCTTTAGTAATTTTAATGCGTTGTTCATAAACCTGCATACAGTTTAGTTTTCAACAATTTCTATTTCAAAAAGTTTGTCCCAGTGTTTTCCTGTTACAAATATTGTTTTAGTATCTGGATTGTAGGCGATGCCATTTAAAACATCTAATGTTGGATGTTGCTTTACTTTTTTCTTTAATGATGAAAAGTTAAGCAAACCTTCTACGGCACCATTTTTAGGGTTAATTATAGCAACACCATCGTTTTGATAACTATTAGAATATATTTTGCCGTTAATCCATTCTAGTTCATTCAAATTTTCAACTTTTCCCTTGTTTCTATATACTTGAATATGGTCTTTTTCAACTAGAGTTTCTGGGTCTAAAATCCAAATATTTTCTGTACCATCACTTTTATAAAGTACTTTTCCATCATTGCAAAGCCCCCAGCCTTCTTTACTTTTTCCGTATTTAAAATTGCTCTTTTTCTCAAAAGTATTGACGTCATATACGAATCCAATACCACTTTGCCAAGTGAGCTGATAGATGTTATTATTTAAAATGGTAAGTCCTTCTCCGAAATATTCTTTTGCTAAATCAATATTTTCAAGCACTTCGCCCGTTTTGTAATTTACCTTTCTAAGCTTAGATTTTCCTAGTTGACCAGTACTTTCGTAAAGCTCTCCATTATAAAACTCCAGTCCCTGAGTATAAGAAGTAATATCGTGTGGATATTCGTTAATAATGTTGAAGGTATAGATTTTTGGAGCTTCACTGCTTAAAATAATAATATTGGTTGAAACAGTTTCATTTTTATCATTATAATAAACCGTTGCTTCAATAACCTGCTTTCCTAGTTTACTTCCGCTTAAATCTAGATTATTTTTAATTTTTTGATTGTTCATTTTGTAAACTACAGAATCAATTGCGTAATTCTTTGAGTTTTTAATGGATAGTGTTAAAGTTTCGCTATTAGAAATAGCGTTTTTAGTAGTATTGGTTTCGATTGAAAAGTTCTTCGATTTTTTTTCAGAATTACTACCACATGCAATCATTAATAGTGGTAATACTATGATAGTAAGAATTTTAAGGCAACGCATAGTTTTTGTTGAATTTTTTAGCAATTTATTTATTTAAATTCAGTAAAAAAAATCATTGCGCAACTATTAAAAGATTGTATCTTTGCACGAGGCAAGTCCTACACAACCAGCTCCTGTTGAATCCTCCAGGGCGGGAACGCAGCAAAGGTAAATGGTCGTAGCGGTGTGATGTAGGTAGCTTGCCTTTTTTTGTGCCATAAAGTTTCTTACTTTTGGTTGAATTAATCTTAAAAATTTTATGTCTAAAGTTGTTTTAATTACTGGAGGCTCCTCTGGAATAGGAAAATCTGTTGGAGAGTTTCTAAAAGGCAAAGGTTTTACTGTTTATGGTACTAGTAGAAATCCGCAAAATTATCCTGATAGTCAATTTCCAATTATTGCTTTAGACGTAACCGATAGTGATACTATTTTTAAATGCATTCAAGAAGTAATAAGTGAAGAAGGAAAAATTGATGTCCTTATCAATAATGCTGGAGCAGGAATAACTGGTCCCATAGAAGAAATTCCAGAAGCGGAAATCAAGCGAAATTTCGACACTAACTTTTTTGGACCAATAAATGTCATTAAAGCCGTATTGCCACAAATGCGTGCACAGAATTCGGGACTTATAATAAATGTAACATCTATAGCTGGTTATATGGGATTGCCTTACAGAGGCGTTTATAGTGCAAGTAAAGGTGCTTTGGAGCTTATTACTGAAGCCTTCAGAATGGAAATTAAGGGTTTTAATATAAACATGACCAATGTCGCTCCAGGAGATTTCGCGACTAATATTGCTGCTGGACGATATCATGCGCCAGTAAATAGTAGTTCTCCTTATAAAGAATCTTATGGAAATACTTTAAAACTAATGGATGAGCATGTAGATAGTGGTCAAGACCCTTTATTAATGGCTAAAGCTATATTTAAAGTGATTAACTCTAAAAATCCTAAAGCACATTATAAAGTAGGAGAGTTTATGCAAAAATTCTCCATTGTATTAAAACGCATTCTTCCTGATAAGGTTTATGAAAAATTGTTGATGAATCATTATAAGTTATAGCATTTAAAAGTTGTTAATATGTTTTAATTAAAAAATAATTAGAAGCCTACCTAATATTGTAAATTCGCATCGAAATTTAACACAACTAAAACTACGTTTACAAACATGAAATTTTTTATTGATACAGCTAATTTAAGTCAGATAAAAGAAGCTCAAGACCTTGGTGTACTTGATGGTGTAACAACAAATCCATCATTAATGGCCAAAGAAGGTATTACAGGTCACGATAACATTTTAAAGCATTATGTAGATATCTGCAATATTGTTGATGGCGATGTAAGTGCTGAGGTGATTTCTACAGATTTTGAAGGGATGGTGAGAGAAGGAGAGGCTTTAGCAGAATTACACGACCAAATAGTTATTAAATTACCAATGATTAAAGATGGTATTAAGGCTTGCAAATATTTTTCGGAAAGAGGCATAAAAACTAATGTGACTCTAGTCTTTTCTCCTGGACAAGCATTGTTAGCTGCAAAGGCAGGAGCAACGTATGTGTCACCTTTTATTGGAAGGTTGGATGATATTTCTACAGATGGTTTAAACCTTATAGGAGAAATTAGACACATATACGATAACTATGCTTTCGAAACGCAAATTTTAGCTGCATCTGTTCGTCATACAATGCACGTTATTGATTGCGCTAAACTTGGAGCAGATGTTATGACAGGACCTTTAAGTTCAATTGAAGGCTTATTAAAACATCCTTTAACAGATATTGGTCTAGCTAAGTTTTTAGAAGATTATAAGAAAGGAAATTAAAATTCTACAATTATATAGATAATAAAAAAAAGCTACTTAGAAGTAGCTTTTTTTATTTTATCTCATCAAGTAAATCCTTAAAGTCACTTTTGAATAAATTAGCGTTAGAAGTGATAACATTATCTTTTCTATCAACAACAATCACTTTATTAATATATTGAATGGCTAATAATTTTTTGGCGATTTCAGGATTTCTAAATCGATATTCATTAGTGATATTAATATTGTTTTGTTTTAATAAGCGTTTCCAATTAGATTCATTATTAGAGTTTATATTTATGGATATGAAGTCAATATTAGGATATAGTTTTTTTAACTCTTTAACTTTGGCATGACTATTTTCAAAATGGTATTTATTAATACTACTCCAAAAATATAGAACTGTTGGTCTTTTGGTAATACTATTAAGTGTTGTAGCCTCATTTTTAAAGTTTAAAACCTCAACCTCAGGAAGCTTGTTTCCAGGACGCAACCTATTGAGTGTTTTGTATAGATTAGTTATATATACTTCATTTTGCCCGCTTGTGTTTTTCTTTAAAAAGGAATTATACATTGCTTCGGAATCCTCAAAAGATTTCGAATAATTTAAAAAATTCCTAGTTGGAAATTTTAAAAGAATGTTTTTCATCACTTCGCTTTCAACCATATCGTCAATTAATTCAAGCTTATTTAAGTGATATTTTATGTTAGTTCTTACTAATTTTTCTTCATTATTATCTTTAAAATACTTTTCCATGGCTAGATTGTTAAAATGTGGGAAAAGGAAATTAAAATATGGAAAAAACTCTTTTAGTTCTTCTTGATTATAATCAATATCATTTCTAAAATTAAAATACCCATCAGGAAGAGAGTCTAGAGGAAGAGGTTTGTTTGTACCAAAATATCTGTAAGGATAAATTTCTTTATCTCTATAATAACTGTAATCAATACCAGTTTGAGCAACATTAATAAAATAATCTGTTGGTTGGTATTTCTCTTTAAACGCATTTAGAGCTAGATATTTTTCTTCTTTAATAGAATCTAGTTTTGTAAGAAATATTTCTGGATTTAATTTTGATGATTGATAAACGAAATGTTCTTCTTTATCAAGTTTCAAAAACATATTTATTAAATAGTTGTTTTTCTTCGAGCCTTGACCAGAAAACACTAAAGATTCATCAAAATCAAGTGTGTTTAGCCTAATCATAATACTATCGTTTGGCTCAATAATTACTATTTGATATTCTCCACCATGATAAAAAGAATGTAGTCCAGGATCGAGTGTTTCTATTTGATAGGAAAAGCGATTGTTTTTGTCTAAGTATAGTGTGTCGATAGGAGAAGCATCTCTTAAAAGCGTGACAAAGTCATTATTAGGATTAATTATTTCACCACCAATAAAGGCTTGCCCACAAGTATTTTCATTGTTGTTGCAGCTCAAAAGCGTAGTAATGACTAGTAAAAGGACAATTAGTTGCTTCATAGTAAACATGCAATCTCAATCGAGATATTTTGCTTATTTCATTGCAAAAGTATGTCTTGCATACTAAAAGTGATGTTAAGGCGTTGTTAAAAGTTATTATCATTGCCATTTAATTGCTTGAATGGTTTGATTTTTCTACTTTTGCGCCAAACTTACAAGGTGCTTTATGTCAAGGAGTAAAACGCTTTAATTTATTGGTTTGTAAAGACCTTTTTTAACGATTAATAATCATCTGAGTAAATATAAAAATTAAAAAATGTTATCAGTTTCTAACTTATCGGTACAATTTGGTAAACGTGTTCTTTTTGATGAGGTAAACACTACTTTCAACAATGGGAATTGTTATGGGATTATTGGAGCAAATGGTGCAGGAAAATCCACGTTTTTAAAGATTTTAGCAGGTAAGCAAGACCCAACTTCGGGTCATGTGCATTTAGAGCCAGGGAAACGTATGTCTGTTTTAGAACAAGATCATAGTTTATACGACGAGTTTCCAGTTTTGGAGACTGTTTTAAGAGGCAACAAACCTTTGTTTAAAATCAAATCTGAAATTGATGCGCTTTATGCAGATTATTCAGATGAGAATGCCGAAAAAATTGGAGAATTACAAGTGCAATTTGAAGAAATGGATGGTTGGAATGCCGACAGTGATGCTGCAGCAATGTTGTCAAACTTAGGTATTAAAGAAGATTTGCATTATACTTTAATGAAAGACTTGGATGGAAAACAAAAAGTACGTGTGTTAATTGCACAAGCACTTTTTGGAAGTCCTGATGTACTGATTATGGATGAGCCTACCAACGATTTGGATTACGAAACTATTTCTTGGTTAGAGAATTTCTTGGCAAATTATGATAACTGTGTCATTGTGGTATCTCACGACAGACACTTTTTAGACGCCGTTTGTACACATATTTCTGATATAGATTTCGGAAAAATAAATCATTATTCAGGAAATTATTCTTTCTGGTATGAATCTTCTCAATTAGCAGCTAAACAGCACGCTCAGCAAAACAAAAAAGCTGAGGATAAGAAAAAGGAACTTGAAGAGTTTATTAGACGTTTTTCTGCCAACGTTGCCAAATCTAAACAAGCAACAAGTAGAAAGAAAATGATTGAGAAGTTAAATATTGCTGATATTAAGCGCTCTAGTCGTCGTTATCCAGCAATTATTTTTGAAAGAGATAGAGAAGCTGGTGACCAAATATTGAATATTGAAGGTTTAGCGGCATCATTAGATGGAGACACTTTGTTTAGCAATATAGATTTAAATCTTGCTAAAGGAGATAAAGTAGTAGTGTATTCTAAAGATTCTAGAGCTACAACAGCATTTTATCAAATTATTTCTGGAAATGAAAAACCAGATTCTGGAAAATTTGCTTGGGGAGTAACAACAACTCAATCTTATTTACCATTAGATAATAGTGCTTTTTTCGATAATAAATTGACTTTGGTCGATTGGTTACGTCAATGGGCAACTACTGAGGAAGAACGTGAAGAAGTATATGTTCGTGGCTTTTTAGGAAAGATGATTTTTAGTGGTGAGGAAGCTTTAAAAACTGCAGATGTCTTGTCTGGAGGTGAAAAAGTACGTTGCATGCTATCTAGAATGATGATGATGAGGGCTAATGTATTAATGCTTGATGAGCCTACTAATCATTTAGACCTAGAAAGTATTACGGCATTTAATAATTCTTTGAAGAACTTTAAAGGGACAGTGTTGTTTACAACACACGATCATGAATTTGCACAAACAGTTGCAAATCGTGTAATTGAATTAACGCCAAATGGTATTATAGACCGTTACACAACATTTGACGAGTATATGCAAAATCCTAAAATTAAGGAATTAAGAGAAAAAATGTATTCGGTTACAGCTTAATAAAAGACGTAATTTAAAATATAAAAGAGCCAAAAATCTTAGATTTTTGGCTCTTTTATATAAACAACTGTTAACTGTTACTGTTGACTAAAAACTAATTAAGCCTCCATTCCAGATAACGCAGCTTGAACGACAGGAACAGCTTTGTCTAATTCATCTTTATGTACATATACTTCTTGAAGTAAGTGACCACCGTAAATTTTTGGATCAAGACCTGATTCATTTTGCTCTTTAATAACTGGTGAAATACCTACCTCCTCCAGTTTTGATGTTATCAACTGCACAATTATCATGCTTCCTGTATATATTCTCGTATAATTTGATTCCATATAAATAAGTTTAAGATGTGTATCTTAAAGATACAAAAAAACAAATCAATTTGCTTATTTTTAGGACGATAAAAGTGACTAATTCTTACAGAAATTAATAATTAATTTTTTAAAACAATTTTAGTGAGTCAACTTAAGCAACAAATTTTAGACTTACAGACTAAGTCTCAATCTCTTGAGCCAAATGAAGCTCAAAGAAATACATATTTAAATAAGGTTAATGCTTATGCGAATTCATTCCTTAGTAAAATAGAATCTACTAAAGCCTTTAGTAGCGAGAAGGAAACACCACATGTTTTTAAGGTTACGGACAAAACTAAATCTATAGAAGAAATATTAGAGTTATATGCCAATGAAGTAGCAGCTAAAGGGATAAATGCTGCATCAGGAGGTCATTTAGGATATATTCCAGGTGGTGGTATTTATACATCTTCTTTAGCAGATTATTTGGCAGATGTCACTAACGAATATGTTGGAATGCATTATTCCTGTCCTGGTGGTGTTGCCATAGAGCATGAGTTGCTAAACTGGATGAAATCCATTTTTAATTTTCCAGAATCTGCTATTGGAAATTTGACATCTGGAGGCTCCATTGCTAATTTAATTGCTTTAACTGCTGCTCGAGATAAACACGGAATTAAAAACGCTGTCATTGAGAAAAGTGTTATCTATACAAGTCCTCAGGTACATCATTGTATACAAAAAGCACTTCGAATTATTGGGCTTGAAGATGTTCAAATCAGATATTTAGAGTTAGATGCATATTCGAGAATTATTGCTCCAGATTTAGAACAAAAAATCGAGAGTGATAAAAAGAAAGGTTTAAATCCTTTTGTAGTTATTGCGTCTGCTGGAACTACTGATACAGGAGCTATTGACCCACTACAAGACATTGGAAACATAGCAAAAGAGAATAACCTATGGTATCATGTAGATGCTGCTTATGGAGGCTTTTTTATTCTGATTGATAAAGTAAAAGAACGTTTCAAAGGCATAGAAATGGCAGATTCATTAGTGATTGATCCGCATAAAGGTCTGTTTCTTCCTTACGGACTTGGTGCTGTATTGGTAAAAGATAAAGAAGCGGTATATCATTCAAACCATTATCGAGCTAATTATATGCAAGATGCTATTGATGATGATATGCCAGTAAATCCTGCTGATGTCTCTCCAGAACTAACCAAGCATTTTAGAAGTTTACGAATGTGGTTGCCCTTGCAGTTACATGGAATAGAACCATTTGTCGCCTGTCTTGAAGAAAAGTTGTTATTAACTCATTACTTTAGAGAAGAATTAGTAAAAATTGGTTTTAAAGTTGGTCCAGAGCCAGATTTATCTGTGAGTTATTTTTGGTATCCAACCAATGATGCCAATGAAAATAGTTTTAATGAAAACCTCTTGAAAGAATTACATAACGATGGCGAAATATTTTTAAGTTCTACTTTAATAAATGGAAAGTTTGTAATCCGAATGGCTTTATTGTCATTTAGAACTAAATTAGAAACCATAGATAAAGCTATTGCTATGATAGAAAGAGGATTAACTAAAATAAATCAATCAGTTTAAAATGTAAACAGATGAAAACAAACTATTACTTATTATTAATCACATTAATAATATCAGCAAATATGGATGCACAAAACAAACGATTAAGAGATTATGGTATTGAAATAGGTGTTTTTAAAACTGGGAAGCTAAACGCTATAACAGATGTTGAAGGTGTAACCGTTGGTCACGAAACCATTATTGAAGGAAATAATGTGAGGACAGGTGTGACAGCTATTATACCACATCAAGGGAATATATTTCAGAACAAAGTTCCTGCAGCCATTTATATTGGAAATGGCTTCGGAAAATTAGCTGGCTACAGTCAGGTTAAAGAGTTAGGGAATATTGAAACACCAATAATTTTAACTAATACGTTGAGCGTTGCAGCAGCAACTGAAGGGCTTATAAGTTACACGTTAAACCAAGAAGAAAATAAAAATGTACGCTCGGTTAATTCAGTTGTTGGCGAAACCAATGATAGTTGGTTAAATGATATACAAGGACGTCATGTTAAAGAGCAACATGTTTTAAATGCTATTGCAAATGCCAAAGGAGGGAACGTAGTAGAGGGCAATGTTGGCGCAGGAACTGGAACTATTTGTTTTGGATACAAAGGAGGTATTGGGACATCTTCAAGAAAGCTTCCAGAATCTTTAGGTGGCTATACAGTAGGTGTATTAGTGCAAACAAATTTTGGTGGAGTTTTGGAGATTAATGGTGTGCCAATTGCTAAAGAACTTAATAAATATCCTTATCGAGATAAAATTTTAAATGATGCTGATGGTTCTTGTATGATTGTTGTTATGACTGACGCACCTTTAAATGCTAGAAATTTAGAGCGTTTGGCAAAACGTGCTATGCTCGGACTTGCAAAAACTGGAGGAATCGCCTCAAACGGTAGTGGTGATTACGTAATTGCGGTTTCAACAGCAAAGGAAAACTTAATTCCTTATCAAAGTGATTCAATGTTCAATGAAAAGAAGGAAGTAAGGAATGATGATATGTCACCATTATTTTTAGCAACGATAGAATCCACTGAAGAAGCTATTTTAAACTCATTATTTGCTGCAAAAACATTGACTGGACGTGATGAACATACAGTTGCATCTTTGCCAATAGACGGCGTTTTAGAAATAATGAAAAAGTATAATAAGCATTAGGATATGAATTTATTTAAAGAGATAAAAGAGTCATTAAGCGCAATTGAGCTAAAGCAATTAAAGCCAATTATAAAATATATTATTTTTCCAGCTATATTATTTTATTTTTTGTCATTTGTTATTTTAAAAAGGAGTGGTTTTGAAACAATGGAGATTATTAGAGATACCGCACAGATAACAAATGAATCTAGTTTTTTAGGATTTCTTTCTAATATTGGAATTTGGTTATGGGTTAGCTCAGCCGCAATTTGTTTCTTTGCTTTCTTTTCAAGAAAAGATTTAAAAAAAAATCACAGAGAGTTGCTTCTTCTTTCAGGTATGTTATCTCTTTTCTTAGCAATAGATGATTTTTTTATGATTCACGATCGTTATGTAAATCAATATATCTGCTATTTCTTTTATATAGTATTTGCTGCATTACTATTATTTAGGCAAAGAGCAACAATTTTGAAAATTAATCCTTTATCTTTTTTATTAATGGGGTTTTTTTTGATGTCATCCATAGGTACAGACGTAATTCAATTGTATTTGCCATTTGAATATGGTACAACTCAAATATTTGAAGAAGGTTTTAAGTTTTTAGGAGGGGCTATTTGGCTGTATTTTAATTATAGTGCAGGATCTTATAAAGAAACGGAGATATCTTAAGTGCTTTAAATACTATCAATTTTTTAAATAATTAGAAGTGAAAAACCTAGAATATCTTTTCCTACTATTAGCTTTATTTGCTGAAATTATTGGAACCGTTGGAGGTTTTGGGTCTTCTGTGTTTTTTGTTCCTGTTGCGAACTTTTATTTCGATTTTCAAACTGTACTTGGTATGACCGCTTTGTTTCACGTAGCTAGTAATTTGAGTAAGATAGCCATGTTTAAAAAAGGCATTGATAAAAAACTCATTACTTACATTGGTATTCCTGCTGTTATTTTTGTAATCGTTGGAGGTATTATTGCTAAATACCTAAATGAGTATTTATTGGAAATTGTTTTAGGTATTTTCTTAATAAGCTTAAGTTTGTTGTTTCTTATCAAGAAGAATTTAATTGTAAAACCCAATAAACGAGAAGCATTTCTTGGAGGAACGTTTTCAGGATTATTTGCTGGAATTTTAGGGACTGGAGGAGCTATTAGAGGATTAACAATGGCTGCTTTTAACCTTGAAAAAAACGCTTTTATAGCAACTTCAGCAATTATTGATTTCTTTGTAGATTTTAGCCGTAGTATTGTGTACTTTTTTAATGGGTTTATCACAAAAGAAATTCTAATTTACATTCCTTTTTTAGTAGTGATAAGTATTGTTGGTACTTATTTGGGTAAACTTTTGCTAAAAAGAATATCGCAAGATTCTTTTAAAAAAATGTCTTTATATCTAATTTTAATTATTGGAGTTGCAACGCTCTTTGCAGCTCTTTTGTAAGTTGTAAGAAAAAAATTAACGCAACTCAGCGCCAAGTTGCTTTTCAAAATTAGCTTGCAGTTTGTTCATGATTTTGTCAATCTGTTTATCAGTAAGTGTTTTGTGTTCATCTAGCAAAGTAAAACTCACTGCATAACTCTTTTTGCCTTTCGGTAAATTTTTGCCTTCGTAAACATCGAACAAATTCACATTTTTAAGCAATTGCTTTTCGGTTTGTTTTGCAATTTTATGAATGTCCTCAAACTGAACAGATTGGTCTAATAGCAAAGCAAAATCACGTCTAACTTCTGGATATTTAGGAATATCAGTAAAGGTGATTTTATTGCGTTTAGCCACTTCAAGAATGTTATCCCAATTAAAATCGGCAAACAATACCTCTTGTGAAATACCAAACGTTTTTAAAATGGACTTCTTCACAATACCAAAGTCTACCAACTTAGTTTTACCAAGGCCTAGACTTAAACCTTCGCTAAAGACATCATTTTTTATTGGAGATGTTCTTGCTCTTGAAATTCCTAATCGGTTTAAAACAGCATCCACACTACCTTTTAAATAAAAGAAATCACTTGCTTTGTTTTCTGCATTCCAGCGTTCAGCATTTTTATTTCCAGTTATTAATAAGCTAAGGTGTTTGTGTTCTTCACGAGTATCATTGTAATTATGATACGTCTTTCCAAATTCAAATAGCTTTAAACTTGTTTGACGTCTATTAATATTGTGAGCAATAGCCTCTAAGCCAGAGAATAATAACGATTGTCGTAATACAGATAAATCGGTGCTTAAAGGGTTTAGCATAGTTACATTGTGCTCCTCCTTTAAGTGTTCACTTAAATTAGCATACTTAGGTGTGGTTAAAGAATTTGCCATGATTTCATAAAACCCTTGCGACACCAATTGGTCACCAATTACATTTTGAACTTTATGGTCTTCAAATTTAGAAGAATTGGATATAGAAGCATTTAGTTTTTCAGTAATACCAATGTTATTATAGCCATACACACGCAAAATTTCTTCAATAATATCAGCTTCACGTTGTACATCGTTTCTGTATGCAGGAACGGTTAAACCTAATCCTGTTTCAGTAACGTTGTTAATGGTAATGTCTAACGACATAAGTATGCGTTTGATAATTTCGCGAGGAATCTCTTCGCCAATTAAATTTTCAGCATTTTCAAAACTTAATCGTACTTGAAAATCTTCAATTTTAACTGGATATTCATCAATCAAATCACTTGTAATTTCTCCTCCTGCTATTTCTGTGATTAATAGAGCTGCGCGTTTTAAAGCGTATTCTGTAATATTTGGGTCAATACCTCTTTCAAATCTAAACGAAGCATCAGTATTTAATGCATGACGTTTCGCAGATTTTCTAATAGATACAGGGTCGAAGTAGGCACTTTCTAAAAAGATACTTGTGGTTTCTTCGGTAACACCTGAATGAATACCGCCAAAAACACCAGCAATACACATTGGTGTTTCTTTACCATCGCAAATCATTAAATCTTCTTCGTGCAATTCACGTTCAACTTCATCAAGTGTGACAAACTTTGTACCTGCTGGAAGTGTTTTTACAATGATTTTCTTGCCAGAAATTTTATCGGCATCGAACGCATGTAAGGGTTGTCCTAACTCATGTAGCACATAATTGGTTGCATCTACTATATTATTAATTGGCGATAAGCCAATTGCTTTTAAACGATGCTGTAGCCAACTAGGAGATGCTGAAACTTTTAATCCAGAAATGGTTACACCACAATACCTTGGTGCTCTTGTTTTGTCTTGAACATCCACATCAATTTTAAGTACACGATTATCTACATGAAATGCACTTACAGAAGGTGTTATCAACTCTAAATTCACTTCTTGTTGAATTAATCCAGCTTTTAAATCGCGAGCGACACCAAAATGACTCATGGCATCAGCTCTATTAGGTGTTAATCCAATTTCAAAAACTTGGTCGTTTTCTATATCGAAAATATTGGCAGCAAGTGTTCCAACTTCTATGTTTTTATCAAGAATCATAATACCATCATGCGACGAGCCTAAACCTAGTTCATCTTCGGCACAAATCATACCATGACTTTCCTCTCCACGAATCTTCCCTTTTTTAATAGTCCAAGCCTCACCTTCTGCAGAGTATAGTGTTGTTCCAATAGTTGCTACTGGTACTTTTTGTCCAGCTGCAACATTTGGTGCTCCACAAACAATATGTAAAGGTTTATCTCCACCAACATCAACGGTTGTTACTTTTAATCTATCTGCATTTGGATGTTGTTCGCAAGTCAATACTTCACCTACAACAACGCCTTCTAAACCACCTTTAACCGATTGATAAGTATCAATTCCTTCAATTTCCAAACCTAAATCTGTTAAAAGTTCGCCAGTTTTTACGGCATCCCAATCTATATTAATGAATTGCTTTAACCAATTGTATGAAATCTTCATTTGTTCGTGTCTTTACAAGCGACAAACCTACATATTTTTTTTCATTTTTTATTGGTAAAAATGGATGAAATAAAAATATAAAGCAGGTTCACAAAGCCTTGTTTAACTAAATAGAAACCACCTGAGTAAATATAATAATAGTTGACTTTTAACTCTAGGTATTAGCTCATTTTTTTATGTGCATAATTTGTTGTTATTTCGAGTTGTATAACAAATTATTCAGGTATGCGATATAGTTTATTGGTATTGGTCTTATTATTGGTTTTGTCTTGTCAAGAGGAAACAGTTAAAACATTAGAAATTGGTACTTACAGAGGGAATTTAATAGCTCAAGATAATCAGGCTATGCCTTTTATGTTTGAAGTAACATCCAGCACGACTTTAAAAATATATAATGCGGAAGAAGTCATTGAAGTTGATGAAATTACTTATAAAAATGATTCTGTTTTTATAAAATTACCGTTTTTTAGAACGGAACTTAATGGCAAGTTTGATGGTAAAAACATTAAAGGACAATGGATTGATGCTGATAGAGATAGATATGTAGAATTTTATTCGGAATATGGAGTTGACAAACGATTTGATGATGAACCAACAAATAATGATGTTAATGTGTCTGGTGTTTGGGAAATGGAGTTTAATGACTATGGAAATATTTATCCTGCAAAAGCAGTTCTGGAGCAAAATGGTAACAAGGTTACAGGGAATATTAGAACACCAACTGGTGATTATCGTTTCTTGGAAGGTGTTGTAGCTGCTGATACTTTAAAGATTTCAACCTTTGATGCAGCTCATGCCTTTTTATTTAAAGCACATGTGACAGATTCTAGTATGGTTGGTGGGTTTTATTCAGGTAATCACTCATTAGAAACCTTTGTTGGTAAACCGAATCCGGATTTTGAGATGACTGATGCCTATACGCTCACTTTTATAAAGGAAGGCTACGATACGTTTAATTTTTCCTTCCCAGATTTAGAAGGGAATATGGTGTCGTTTACTGACGAACGTTTTAAAGATAAGGTTGTTTTAGTACAATTAATGGGTTCGTATTGCCCAAATTGTCTGGATGAAACTAAATTTTACTCAAAATTCTATGAAGCTAATAAGGATAAAGGTTTAGAGATTATAGCTTTGGCTTTTGAGAATGCCAAAACTGAAGAAAAAGCTATTAATGGTCTTAACCGAATGAAAGAACGTGTTGGTTTAAATTATGAGATTTTAATAGCACAAATTGGAACGAACGACAAAGGAAAAGCAAGTGAAAAAATGCCAATGCTAAACAAGGTTATGTCTTACCCAACTACTATTTATTTAGATAGAACAGGAAAAGTTAGAAAAATTCATACTGGTTTTAATGGACCAGCTACTGGTGATAAGCATATAAGCTTTCAAAAAGAATTCAACTCATTCATGGAGACCTTGTTGAGTGAGTAATTTTTTTATTACTCTTTCTAAGAAAAATTATACTGTAACCAATTAAAGTTAGTGAATACCCAAAAACTAATCTAAATGGTAATGGAATGATATGCCACAATATAAGTGTGGCAATAAAAATAATGGCTACGCCTATTTTTTCTTTTTTAAAGTCATTTAAACTCAAGATAAGCAAACCAAGATTAAAGATTTTAGAACTTGGCCCAATGCTAATAAAAGGCTTCCAAATAGATGGAACTTGTGAGATATGATTAGTAAACGCCATACGTGCTTCTTCAGTTGGGAAACTCCACCAAATAAAATCTAACACACACATTCCAATTATGCATGCAATACCAACAAGACTTATTGGTATGCCTATGCTACTAAAGATGCTTTTTGGAAAAAACACAACTTGGGGAATTAAAAAAACGGAGCCAACTAACAAAAACCAATGTGCAAAATCTATAGGTTTTTGACTATATACAAACTCATTGCCTTGTGCTAATAAAATTTGTCCAACTAAAAAAAAACCGAGTCCGATTAAAAAGAATATTTTATGTGTCATAGTAGTTATCGAATTTCGACTTTTTTTCTGATAAAGCCAAAACAATTATTAATTGAATGGAAATAGCACACTTAAGATATACACTACAAAAAACACTCTAAAAAGCATAAAAAACAGCATCGCAGCTAAAACTTTTACTAAACGTTCTAAAAACTTCACACCGTTAAAAAAACTCATGTTACTCCAAATAACATAAGACATTGTAACTAAAATAATTGCAGGAACTGGAATGCTATTTCCAGTAATTACATAAAAAGCAATAATTGTAAATAAGGTAAGGATAAGACCTGTAGAAAAATAGTAGAAGTTGACTGTTAAAAGCTCAGTAAAATTGTACTTGAGTTTTTTAAAGAGCACCAAAAAAGCCGCTGGAAAAATAAATATCATTGTAAGGTTGTGAATCAAGGAATATTGGGTTGCTAGAATATGATTCCAATGTGCCATACTGTTATTAACACTTTCGGATAAAAAAGGGAAACTTATAAAATCTGGTTGCTCGGTAAGTTCAGGATTTAAAAACCAATAATCCATAAATGCTTGTAAGGCGACAGCAATGATGAGGTATCTTACAGGGTTAGTAAATCGTTTTCTTTGTCCTGAAATAAAAGCTCTACCAACCATTCCTGGTTTGATAACTAAACTCCAAAAGGTGTAAAATAAGCCTTTGTGAATATTAAAGGCATTGTCTGCAAAGTCGTTTACTATGCCTTTAAACTGCAACCTGTTATTAGCAATGGCTCTTTGGCCACAGTTGGAACAATAGCTACCAGAGAAGTCAGTTTTGCAGTTTTTACAGGTGTTTTTCACTTGCTATTTATTTTTTAAAGAATTTCAACATTTAAAAACTCAATTATATTTTTAATTCTTTATTAATTAAGCTAACAATTGTATCTATTTCGGTCAACATATCTTTAAATTTATTTATAGATTCTTGTTCGGATATGCTTTTCCATCTATGAACTCCTTCGTAAACTAAAATTATCTCTCTCAGATTTTTATCAATATTTAAAAATTCTTTCATTTTAGGTTGACTGTTAAGTCGATTAGGCAACGTTGTTGATCCTAGTAACGGATTTAAATTTTGAATTATACTATTCTTTCCATCGTTTGTATATTTAGCTCTAAGAATCATGAGTTCTTGTTGGCGCTTTAAATCAATTAACTTGTTTCTTATGTTTGAAGGAATTAAACTAATATCACCACTATTCTGAAGTGTTTCTATAGTACTAGAATTGAATGAAAATGATGTTGATAATACGGGAAGTATAGAAATTTGTTTATATGCTTCAATGGGTGTAAGCATATCTTCTTCATAATAAGAGTTAGTATATGTTTCAAGATCTTTTAAGTAGTTCTCGAATTTTTCAATAATTTGATTAACAAAGATGACATCTTTGTTTAAATCGTCTTTTAACTGTACATAATACTCTTGAGTTTTTGAATCTAACTTTTGTTTTTCATTCCAATTATTAATGCTTAATGCGATAAGAATGCCTATTACGACTAGAATAATTTCGCCAATAGCATATTTAAGGTATTTGCCTGTTTTGTTTTCCATAAGGAGTGATTTACGTATATGACGAAAGAACTTTATCATAGTTTATTCTATGTTAATTTTTAAGTCAATTTCTTTAATTAATTTAGTGGCAGTTTTAAGTGCTATACTGTATGCTTGAAGAGTAGCTTCAAGATTTTGGCTATTTATTTTTATTGCTGTTAGCAAGGACTGGTCATTTAGAATTTGTGCATAATCAACAGGGTCTCCGTATTCGCCAAACGTCCAGTCTTTAAAATGTTTTCTAACATAAGGCAACCAAAAGTTTTCAAACTCAAATTTGTCATCAATGTTTTCTTGATGCACATGCGGAATGTCTCTTTCATAATACTGGGTTAGCAAAATTCTAAGTGATTTGTCAGTTAATGCTCCAAGATTTAATTCTTTTAATAATTCATAGCCTTTTGATGATGAAAACATAGTTTCAGCTAATAGAACATTACCTAAATCTAATCTTATTTCTTCATTAAAAACCGCTCTTTTTTCAAGAGCATCATAGATTCTTTTTTGAGCTTTAAAATGTGCTGTTCGTTGTTTTAATCTAAGATTTAGCTCCGCTTTGTCTTCAATTAAATCTTCTTTAATTTCAATTAAAACATTTGCAATGGTTCGAGCTTCTTTTCTAGCTTCATTCCAATTATTTATTTGTAACGCCATAAGAATACCTATAACGACAAGAACAATTTCACCAATAGCATATTTTAAGTATTTGCCTGTTTTGTTTTCGCTCATAAGGTTGTATCTAATTTGTCTAAAAAACTTAATCATTGTCTAAGCTATCTTTTTTCAATCTCATTTTCAATTAATTCTAATATACGATCAGCTTCGGCTTTGGTATCATTTACGATACCTATTCCATATTCATCTCTTGCTATTGCGTTTCGGAGGTAATTTCTGCCAATTGTAGATTCTGTAAGATTAATAAGATCTTGTTTTCTCTTGTCTGGGTTATCACGAAATGGTAAGGTTGATGATTCAAGGCCACGAAGTACATTAGTTTCAAAATTGTCGCTATAAAACCAAAAAGCTCCATCTTTTTCTGTTAATTCTCGATCCCATTCAATGAGATAATCATAGTGTGAAATATAAATATTGTAATAATTATTCACAGCTTTGTTTATTTCTGGAGTGCCTAGCATTTCTAAAAGCCCAGCACTCTTTATTTTTTGATACGTTTGATCTGATGTCCTATTGAGATTCCAAAATCCAGAAACAAGTGTTGTAATTGAGTCTACATCAAATTTTTTATAATCGTCATTCATTAAAATTTGACTATTATTAGCTTTGTCAAGCTCATAACCTTTAATATTATCTTCAAACAGAACAATGTCTGTTTCTAAATCTTTCTTTAGGCTTACTAAGTAATTATAAATTTGCTTTTCAGCAAGCCTTTTTTGATTCCAATTATTTACTTGTAAGGCTAGGAGAATACCTATCATAACTAATATGATTTCGCCAATTGCATATTTAAAGTATTTACCTGTTTTGTTTTCCATAAGAAGTGACTTTCTAATATGTCTAAAGAACTTAATCATTGGTTAGCTTTTATTTCTTTAATTCAGTTCTAATCAATGGTATTAACTCACTGATAGATGCTCTAATTCCAATAAGGTAATTATTGCCTGTAGACAACACGCCATAAACATCTTGACATTCAGCAACTAATTCTTCATAATATTCATAGAATTGATTTTTATCAGGTTGCTTTATAATATCAACTTCAAGATTAGAATTGTATTCAACAATAAATCCAATTTTTTTCCGAACGAGTGCACCAATACTATAATGGTATTTATTGTCAATTACGGCATCTACATTTTCATAGCGTTTATACTGAAAGTCGTAAAGATTAATAAGCAACGATTTTATTTCTGATGATTGTAATAAGTCCATACTGTTGTTTGAAGTTATTAAATTATAAACACCAGTCTTTGGAAAAAAGCTCATAACTCCTGAAAATATTTCTTCAATCATTTTATTCAAATCTTTTTGACTTAAATCCTTCACGTATTGGTCTGATGTACTTAAAATGAATTGTTTTTGTGTTTCCAAACTTTTAGTGAGCAAATTAATTATTCGCGTAACTTCTATAGAATCTTGTTCTAAAGAGGTTAGCAAATTTGTATAAACTTCAGTGGCCATTTTTTTAGATTTCCTATCTTCATTCCAATTATTTACTTGTAAGGCTAGGAGTATACCAATCATAACAAGAAGTATCTCGCCAATAGCATATTTAAAGTATTTGCCTGTTTTGTTTTCACTCATATGGTTATATCTTATTTTTCGGAAGAATTTTATCATGGCTTAGTTTATTGGAAAGATTAATTATTAGTTAATCTATAATCAAAGTCAGGTAAAGGCTTAATGTTTGATTGCGTTTTTGATAGCTCTTGATGAATATTCTCAACCAGATTAATAGACTCTTGTTTCATACCCTCTATATCTCTCAAAGCCTCTTTTGCATCATAATTTATATTTAAAATGTACGTTTTAGTAATAGGTAAATTAATAAATTCAAAAAGCTGTTTTTGAATGAGTTCTTCGCTTACTTTATCGAGCCCTTCAACCATATCGGTATTGAAATCTACAGCATTGGTCTCATTAAAATAATCAATTCTTTTTAAATATCTTCTCCAAAACCACTCAATACTTCTATTAAATGACATCACTGATATGTCAAAGTATTGGTTAATGGTTTTATTAAGCGAGTCATTGGCTGTGAGTTGAGTTAAGCCTTGATTTTTAATTTTTTCAAACGTATTTGCATTAACTTTAATATCAATATTTGCCATCAAAAATAAGTAACTTAAACTATCTGAATCTAAACGTCTTAAATCTTTTATTTTAAAAAGCGTTTCTTGATTTTTAATGCTCTCTTTAAGATTTTTTATAGCCCAATTAAATGTACTAATGTCTTCAGTAACTTCATCCATTAGCTCAAACATTAATGTTTGGCCATGTGCAAGTTGTTTTCTACCTTCATTCCAATTGTTAATTTGTAATGCGATAAGAATACCTATTACGACAAGTATAATTTCACCTATAGCATATTTAAAGTATTTACCAGTTTTGTTTTCACTCATGAGTTTGTAGCGTATTTTCCGAAAAAATTTAATCATTGACTATTCTTTTTTAATGTCTGGCTGTCCTTTTACCTTAAAGTCAAAAATATCATTACGAGCATAGTGACCTATCACATCAAAGTCTAGCTTGCTACGTTTAATAGCTTCTAAGTCCAATTCAGCAACAAGCACTCCAGCTTTATCAAATAAAGGCCCTTCTATGATGTTCCCTAAAGGAGATACAATTACTGAGCCTCCAGGACAAAAATTTTCGGATTGACCTACAACTTCATCTTTATACTTTTCAGGATACATTGAGGTGTTCATGTATTGATTGCAACCCAACACAAAGCAACGACCTTCTAAGGCTATTTGCTGCATGGTGGCTGTCCATTGCTCACGCGAATCTGCAGTTGGTGCAATATAAATTTCTACACCTTTTAAATACATACTCATTCGTGCTAATGGCATGTAGTTTTCCCAACAAATAAGGCCTCCAAGTTTACCAATTTTAGTGTCAAATGTTGTTAACGATTCTGCTCCAGCTTCAGCCCAAATCAAGCGCTCTGTTCCTGTAGGTTTAATTTTTCGGTGTACACCAAGTAAACCATGAGTAGGAGAGATGTAGAGCATTGAGCAATACAAACTTCCATTAGTTTGTTGTTTTTCGGTCACTCCAATCACTATGTAGATGTTTTGTTCTTTGGCTAAAGTTTCTAAGCGAATTAAGTCTTCGCTTTCTAAATCAAAACTATTGTTGTAGTAATCGGCATAATGTTGCCTGCCTTTATCTGTTCGACTTCCAATGGTTGCACCAAATGAAAATCCACGTGGATAGCCAGGAATAAATGATTCTGGGAATACAATAAGTTCGCAACCTTGTTTAGCATATTGCTTAGTAATGGTTTCTACTTTTTGTAATGTGGCTTCCTTGTTGAAAAACACAGGAGTATCTTGAACTACAGCAACTTTTATTATCATTTGTATTATTGACGTTTAATCATTCGTGCAGTAATAATGCGAATATCATTTATGGGTTTTCCGCTATCATTGGTTTGTGTTTTAGCAATACTATCTACTACATTCATACCTTCTATAACCTCTCCAAAAACCGTATAGTTTTGGTCAAGATGTGGAGTTCCTCCAACTGTTTTGTAAACTTCCCGATGAGCGTCTGGATAACTATATTTTTTCATTTTTTCAACTTCGATATCAGTCAATGAATCAATATTAAACAAATTGATTTTTTCTCTTAAAGTTTCAATTTTCAAGGTGTCAGCTTTAGTAAGATTTTCTTCCTCTTTTTGTCTTAATTTTTTAGATAAATTTATGTAGTTGTCTATTTCGGCTCTTATTTTTGGGCTGTTAATTACAGACTTATATGCTAATTGTTCATTAACTCTTTCTTCTTGAATGTTTAAAGTGCTGTCGTTATATGTGCCTCTTTGCACAATATAAAATTGTAATCCACTTGACAAAAGATCAGGATTGGATATGCCACCAGACCTTGCAGCAGCTAAAGCGCCTCGTTTATGAAATAAATTGGGTTTTATTTCTGCTTCAATAGTATAGTTTAATTCAGGGTCGCCACCACCACTATACATTTTACCAGGTTTAGTTGTTGGGTTTCCAGCTTGAATAACAAAATCCTCTATAATACGATGAAAAGCAATGCTATCATAGTATTTTTTATTAACTAATTTTATGAAGTTATTGCGATGTATTGGCGTATCGTCTGATAATCGTAAAATAATGGTTCCTAAATCGGTAACCATCTCTACATCTTTGTTTAAGTCGCTTTTCATCACGCCTTCTTCAATTTCTTTATCGCATGCTAGGATAAAAAGTAGAAAACAACCAGTAATAAATTTTTGATATAATTTCATAATATTAATCTTGAATTTCAACAATCATTTCAATTTCAACCGCAATGTTTCTTGGCAAAGAACCCATACCAACAGCAGCACGTGCATGTTTTGCTCGCTCGCCAAATACATCTACCATCAAATCTGAAAAGCCATTAATAACTTCTGGATGATTAGTAAATGAGCTATCAGCATTCACCATGCCTAACACTTTTACAATGCGTACTACTTTGTTGAGGTCACCAAGTTCATTTTTAAGTACTGAAAGTTGAGCTATGGCAGTTAGCCTTGCAGCTTCATAGCCTTCTTCTACGGTTAAATCGACGCCTACTTTTCCAGTAATATAAGTACCATCTGCTTTACTTGGCCCTTTTCCAGCCATAAACATTAAGTTACCAGTTTTAACAGCGTTTACATAATTTGCAACTGGTGGAGGGGCAGAGCGTAATGTGATTTTTAATTCTTCCAAACGTTCTTCTACATCGTAATCATATAAAGCTTCAACAGATTCTTTCTTTTGTGTATTTTGATTGCACGCTGATAAAAAGATTACGCACAAAATGAGTAGTCGTTTCATAATTTAAGAGATAAAAAAAGCCTGCTCTTTTAAGTTAAGAGCAGGCTTAGTAAGATTTAGTTATATTTTAAGTTTGTTTCCTTTCGAGGTAATTTTTCGTCGCGTTGCGACGTTTGCCAAACAAAATAAGCAATAATTGTAGCTGCTTGCTTTAAATCGTCTGCCACAAGGTGGTCAAAATTATCCATATTCGAATGGTGTGTTTTTGTAGAGTAAGAAATAGGTTCTTGTATAAATTGAAACCCAGGAATACCAACAGCATCAAATGCTAAATGATCAGTTCCTCCAGTATTACTTAAACTAAGTGTTGAAGCTCCCATATCGTGAAAAGGTTTTAACCATTCTCTAAAAATTGGAGATACACCTTGATTGCCTTGTAAATAGACACCTCTTAGTTTTCCTGTACCATTATCCATATTAAAGTAACCAGACACTTTTTTCTGAGCTTGTTTTAATGAAGCAATACTTCTACTTGATTCTCCAGGATTAGCGAAATTTTGAGCAACATAATTTCTCGATCCATGTAAGCCTTGTTCTTCACCAGACCAAAGACCAATTCTTAAAGTACGTCTTGGCTTTATACCAGTTTCCTTAATGGTTTCAATAAGTATCCTAGCAACTTCCATCATAACTGCCGATCCAGACCCATTATCTGTCGCTCCAGTTCCTGCATGCCAAGAATCGTAGTGTGCACCAAACATAACTACTTCATCTTTTAAATCGGTTCCCGGAATTTCTGCAATTACATTGTTTTCCATGCCGTTAGGATTCGTGTATTTAGATTGATTATCCACACTCAAGGTTACAGGAAGTCCTTTTTCTAGCATTCTAAAAATACGGTTATAATGCTCAATTGCTACTGTTATTTGTGGTGCTACATATTTCCCGTTGTCACGTGCGCTTCCCTCTGCAGTTCTTGCTCCCGACACAAATACAGTTCCTAAATCTCCTTTACGGCTTCTATCCAGTACTGCTAATGGTTTTTCGCTTTCAAGAAGCTTCCATGTGGCAGCTCTAAGTTCAGCAGCAGAAGCATTACCTCCAAATCGTCTACCTCCTTGTCTTGGGACTGGTTGTGTTGCATTTGCTAAATTTAAAAGACTCTCTGCATCATGACGTTTAGCTGTAGGCTCAAAGGCTTCGTTTACTTCACGGATATCCTCAATCATTACAAATTTCCCAGATAATTTTCCTTTAAACTTATTAAGTTCATCGAGGTTTGTAGCATTTAAATAAATAACCTCTCCAGATCCTTTAGATGATGAAGACCATGCTTTTGGATAGGCAATTATTGGCCAATAAGTTGGTGACTCGGCATGCATTTCAAAATGTGTCATATCCCAACCACGACCAAAAGGTCCCCATTGTTGTAAGTGGGAATTTTTCATTCCCATATCTGTTAACTTGTTTTTTGCCCAATTGTTGGCATTTTTTAGTCCTGTAGATCCAGTAAGTCTCTGTCCAAGTACATCGGTAATATAACTTGCAATATCCATAACTTGGCTATTCTCTAAGCCATGTTTTTTGATA
Source organism: Gaetbulibacter sp. S0825 (assembly GCF_011777505.1). GTDB lineage: Bacteria > Bacteroidota > Bacteroidia > Flavobacteriales > Flavobacteriaceae > Pontimicrobium. The sequence goes on from NZ_JAATJT010000002.1 coordinate 117,183, forward strand.
ACATCAGCTATGTCTTTATCGGTAGTGGTAGCATTTTGTGCTGTAAGAGTAAGTGATAAACATACAAATACAAATAGTGAAAAAAATTGTTTCATTTTGTGGTTGGTTTTTAGTTGTTTACTAAAATAGTAGAATTAAAGTTACCCATCAACTTTTTTTAAGTATTTAATATTCAGTTGTTAACTGATATTTGTCATGTTTTTTGACAATAGATAATCGTAATTTCATAAACATATTCTAATTATAAAACTAAGAGTCATGCAAGTAAAGAAAAATCCAGATGTGGATGTAAATAGAAATAGCGGCTTATATTTCGCTATAGGACTTTGTTTGATGTTATTAACTACTAATGGACTACTTAATTATAAGACCTACGACAAACAAGATATTGCACTAGATATTCTTCAAATGGGAGAGCTAGAAGTAGAAGATGATATTCCAATAGTAGATGTTAACATTCCACCTCCACCACCTCCACCACAAGCTGCGCCTGAGGTAATTACAATTGTTGAAGATGTTGAAGAAGTAGAAGAAACTGTTATAGAAAGTACAGAAACAAGTATGGAGGAAGCCATTGAAGAGCGTGTGGAAGTAAGTGATGTTGATGTTGAAGAAGTAGAAGAAGATATTAGTGTTCCTTTTACAGTTGTTGAAAAAGTACCAATTTGGCCTGGATGTACTGGAAATAATAATGACGAATTAAAAAAGTGCTTTCAAGATCAAATGGTTAAGCATGTAAATAAGAATTTTGAATACCCACAACAAGCACTAGAGTTACAAATTAGAGGTAAAGTATTTGTTATGTTTGTAATTGACTCAAAAGGATATGTTGCAAATGTTCAAGTGCGAGGACCCGATAAAATTTTAGAAAAAGAAGCTTCTAGAATTATAGCATTAATACCGAAAATGGAGCCTGGTAAGCAGCGAGGGAAACCAGTAACCATTCCTTACAGTCTTCCAATTAATTTTGTATTGGCTGATTAAGAAGTGTTATAGTTTCTCCAGCCAAGACTTTAAAAGGTAATTGGTTTTGTCTAGGAGGATATAAGCAGGTGGTATACTCACTAAAAGCACATGGCGGATTATAAAGTTTGTTAAAATCAATCTTTACTAATCCGTTTTGTTTTGGTAAATCTAAATAGAAATATCTACCACCTCCATATGTTGTGTCTCCATTTGTAATATCACCTACCATTGTAAAGCCATCTGTACCAACATCAAGCGTATAAGTTTTGTTTTGATAGTCAAAACTTACTTTTCCAATAAAATTTATACTTCGCTTGCCATCAACTTTTGCTTTTACAACTTCAGATTTTTCTTTGTCGTAATAGTTAAATTCACCTTCAAGAATAAAGTTGTTATTTAGGTCGAATTTTTCAAATCCTTTAAATGATTCAATCGCAGGGTTTTTTGAATCCCATACTCTTAAATAGCGTTGATTTGAACGTGTTATTATTTGCCAACTTACTTGGTTGTAATGTAATTTTTCTGAGCTTCCATACTTATTAAAACTTAGTGTGAAGTTTGTAATTATTGAGTCATTTTCATTCTTAACCGGAATTTCATTATGAGTTGCAAAGATACTGGCAGGATGAGTAAAGATAGTACCTATTGTCGACGGAAAATCGATAGAATTAATTTTAATATCATTAATAGAATCGCTTCCAAAAGTATTAACAGTATCCAACTTATGTAAAGCAATTAATTGTAAATAATCTCCTTTTCGTTCTGCCATTTTAGCATTAAAAAAGGTTTTTATTTCTGAACGATAATTATCGTCTATAACAAACCTGTTGTCGTTATTTTTACAGCTCGTAAAAACTATTGCTATTATTAAAATTTGAAGGATTCTCATTAAAATATATTTAGAATAGAAAGTTAAAGAATTTTCATTTAACGATTTTAATTTATTTGATTTGATTAAAATAATGTTCATATTCGTAACTTTATGCAAAGTATATCGTCATATTACTATTAATAGTTGCAGAAATTAAATCATTAAATGAAAATATTTGTAAAAGAAGTTGTCAATTCAATAAAACACATTGGGGCTATAGCTCCAAGTTCAAAGTATTTAGCAAATAATATTATTAAGCATATAGATTTTAACGAGAATCAAGTGATATTGGAATTTGGATGTGGTAATGGAGCTATTACCAAGCAAATATTGAAAAAGATGCCATTAAGTTCACGTTTAATATCATTAGAAATTAACGATCCTTTCTTAAAACATTGTGAAGATAAATTTAAGGTATATGATAATTTTGAAATTTATAATCATTCTGCAATCGAGTTTGATTTACTTTTACAAAAATTAGAAATTGAAAAGGTAGATTACCTAGTTTCTAGTTTGCCTCTTGCCATTTTACCAAAGGTAGATTTAGATATTTTGTTTAAAAAAATTCCACAATATTTAATTAATGATGGCAGCTTTTTGCAATATCAGTATAGCTTGAATAAATACAAGTTCTTAAAATCTGTATTCGATAATGTAAAGCTAGGTTTTACACCTATAAACTTACCACCAGCTTTTATTTATAGGTGTACTTAAAATTTTACTCTATTTTTTTCCCAGGCACTTTAGCGCCACCTTGATGTAAGGTTAACATATTAATTTCCCCATCCTCGTCTTTAGAGAATATAAGATCTGCTTCTACTACCTTTAAAAAGAAGTGGTCTTCTTTTTTTGCGAAAATTTCGTTTTTTCCTTGACCTGTTGCTTGTGCAAAAATCTTTCCATCTTTTACAGTTATTTCTATAACAAACCCTGGTTGTAATTCATATTTACCAACATACTTGTTTAGATCTTCAGCCGATACATCTATTGTACTTGGAGTTCGTTCAAAAATAATTGGATCTGGTAAAGCAGGTTCTATTGGTGCTTCCATTCTAGAAATATCTCCACGAGAATTAGTTGTGAAGTTGAATCGTAGAGGACCAACGTTTGTTGTGTCTATTCCAGTTTTTTCTACTTGAAAAGGCTCAAACACATCGTAATGTTCATGCTTTAGCCACATTTTCATTAATTTAAAATTAGCAAATAGTGAATCGCGCTCCACACTTATGTTAAATTCACCATAACCAGGGTGAGAATAAATTCCTGAGTACTCCTCTTTAGTATGTGATGGTTTTGTGTTCTCTATTTTTGTTGATGTTGTTTTGTCTTTGGCTTCTGCTTGAGCTTTTTTTGCTTTTTCTAAGTCGTCAATAAAACGTTGTGCCCAATCGGTCTTATTAACATTTAGCATACGATCAGCGATTGTATTTCTTACTAAACCTGGTACTCGTGAGCCATTTTGATTAGTTAAAACAACAATACCTAAACTATCACTTGGGTAAAAAGCAGCATTAGCAGAAAAGCCATCAATATTGCCGCCATGTTCAACACGATAATGACCTTTATACGAAGACATCATCCAACCATAGCCGTAGGTAGAAAAATGCAAATTGGGAGTTTCTTCTCCTGGTAAATTTGCATTAATTACCATTTGAGAACTCATGGCTTCTTTTACATAAGCTTCAGGAATAATCTCTTTATCATTAAACTTTCCATTATTTATCCAAGTTACTAACCATCTCGACATATCATTCACACTACTGTTAATGCTACCAGCTGGTGACATGGCAGCAATATCATAATAATCCATTTTAGAATTAGAATTGTCCTTTTCGGTTTCATATCCATAAGCAGCATTACTTGCGGTTTTCATTTCATCTATTGTAACATTTGTTCTAGACATTCCTAAAGGTTTCAGAAAACGTTCTCTAATGTTATCTTCCCAACTTTTACCAGTTATATTTTGAGCAATAACTCCTTGGGCTAAAAACATAAAATTATTATAGTACCATTGTTCTCTTATACCTGTAAATGGTTCTTGATATTTTATGCGTTGCATTAAACTATCTCTATCATGTGAGGGGAATAAATACCAAGAATAATCATGGCGAGGTAGTCCAGTACGATGGCTCATCAAATCTTTAATGATAATGTTATTATTCATATCATCATTAAAAAACTCTAATTCAGGAATATGCTTTCTTGGACTGTCATTAAAAGATAGTTTGTCATCTGCTCTTAATTGCCCTAAGATAGCTGATGTAAATGCTTTTGTACTCGATCCAATAGCAAAAAGTGTATTAGCGTCGGCTGGAATTTTGTTTTCAACATCTCTATAACCAAACCCTTTAGCATATACTATTTTATCCTTTTCAACAACTGCAACGGCAAAACCTGCTGCATGTGTTGCTTCAAGAATTTTATTAAGATCATCATCAATTTTTTTTAGGCGTTTATCTGTTTGGCTAAAAGCTGGAGTAATAATACAAATGCTAAATACAAAAAGGAATAACTTTTTCATTGTGGTTGGTTTAATGTTATACAGAGGTTAGTATGATAAAGGCTTATAAAGTTACTGTTTTTATGTGATTTTTTTTAAAAAGATACAGTTCATCATTTAATTATTACAATTCGGTAATTCTGTTTTTAAAAAAGCGAATGAATCATGGACATTTGTTTCATAATTAAAACACATACGATTATGAGCACATTAGTTAAAACTATTATTGTCTTTTTATTAAGCCAAACGGTATTGTTTGCACAAGATAACATGGGTCAGAATATCACGGTGAAAATCACTAACCTTGATGGTAATGCAGGAAAAGTATATGTGGCGCTTTATAATTCTGAAACCACATTTTTAGAAAAAAAATATAAATCCACTATTAGCACTATAAAAGATAGTAGTTGTGAAGTTGTCTTTGAAAATGTTCCTAACGGGGTCTATGCTATTTCTTTATTTCATGATAAAAATGATAATAATAAAATGGATAGCAATTTTTTGGGTATTCCAAAAGAGGATTATGGTTGCTCAAATAACGCCAAAGGGTTTATGGGACCACCTAAATGGAAAGATGCCAAATTTAAAATTCAAAATAATTCTGTAACGCAAACTATAAAACTATAACATCATGAAAAGATTACTATTAATTGCATTAACCCTTATTTCAACTATTGGGGTTGCACAATCAAACTACGAAAAAGGTATGAATAAAGCCTTTGAGCTTTGGGGAACCAATCCAGTAGAAGCGTCTAATTTATTTGAACGTATTGCTGCTGCCGAAAAAGATAACTGGCTACCACCATATTATGCTGCTCAAGTTTTGATTATACAAGGTTTTGAAATAAAAGATAAAGACAAGCTAGATTCGCAACTTAAAAAAGCACAAGGTTTAATTAACGATGCAACAGCAATTTCTAAAGGCAATCCTGAAATTATAATATTACAAGCCTTATTACATACGGTTTGGGTAGCTTACGATGGTGCAACTTATGGGATGACATTAGCACCAAAAGTGGCAGCTTTGTATGAACAAGCCGCAAAAATAGATCCAAATAATCCAAGAGTTATTTTGAATAAAGCAGAATGGGGAATGGGGAGTGCACGATTTTTTGGACAGGATACAACACCATTTTGTAAAGATATAGAAAGAGCCTTAGAACTTTTTGCTAACTTTAAACCTGAAACACCTTTTCATCCAAATTGGGGAAAAGAAAGGGCAGAAGAAGTTCTAGCATCTTGTAGAAAGTAATTGAAAAAGTATTAAAGAAAATCAAATGAAGAAATTATTTAAAACTATTGCATCAGGAATTATTGTAGGTATTGTTATAATGCTTATAGACCAGTTGATTAGGTATTTTTCTGGAGCAGAGATAATGTTTGATAATAATTTCTATCGCACATTTCTTTATTATATGTTGTATGCTGTTCCATTAAGTCTTGTTAACGGTTACTTTTTCGATTATATAAATGTAGATGTTGTTTGGAATCGTTACAAAAAATATAGAATAGCCCTTGGTTTTTTTGGTTCAGTAATTATTACGCTCATCACCATATTTTTTATAAGAGCTTTTATTGAAATAGTTATTGAAGGTGAAACGGTTGATGAGTTTATTAACACAGAAAGACCAGAGTTTTACTTTAGTGCTTTATTGATAACACTAGTTATTTCGTTGTTTTTTCACGCTGTATATTTCTATCAACAACTACAAAAGAATAAAATTAAAGAGCAAAAAGTTATTGCAGGAACTGCAAGTGCTAAGTTTGATGCTTTAAAAAACCAGTTAGATCCTCATTTTTTGTTTAACAGTTTAAATGTATTAACTAGTTTAATTGACGAAAACCCAGATAGTGCACAAAAGTTCACCACTGCGCTATCTAAAGTTTATCGTTATGTGTTAGAACAAAAAAGTAAGGCTTTAGTAACTGTTGATGAAGAATTGGAGTTTGCAAAAACCTATATGTCTCTATTGAAAATGCGGTTTGAAGACAGTATTATTTTTGAAATCCCTGAACAAGCATCAAACCCAGAAGCTAAGGTTGTACCATTGTCGTTGCAATTATTATTAGAGAATGCGGTAAAGCATAACATGGTAACAAGTAGTAAACCATTACATATTAAGATATACGAATCCAATGGAATGTTGGTGGTTGAAAACAATTTACAACTAAAGCAAATAGTAAAAAAGAGCAGTGGTGTTGGATTGGATAATATACGCCAACGCTACAATTTATTAACCGATAAAAAAGTAAACATCAATCAACAAGCAGGTAGTTTTGCAGTAGCAATACCAATGCTTACAAAACAAATATCAGTCATGAGAACACGAACAAAAGATCAATTTGACGACAGTTACGTTCGAGCACGTAAACATGTCGAGGAAGTAAAAGAGTTTTATTATGGAGTAATATCATACATTGTTGTAATTCCGTTCTTAATATTTATTAATTACTGGACATTTTGGGGCTTTCAATGGTTTTGGTTTCCAATGTTTGGTTGGGGAATAGGAATCGCATTTCACGCTTATAAAGTATATGTAAACGATGGTGTATTAGGACGCAATTGGGAACGCAATAAAATTGAAAAATTTATGCGTGAAGAAGAAGAAAAAAACCGTTGGAACTAAAGTTGAGTATTATGAATTATTCCGATAAACAGCGTGCATTTTTGAGCGCAAAAAGGCGTGTTGAAAAACTAAGAGCATTTTATTCACATCTTGGAGTTTATATTGTAGTAAATTGCCTTATTTCAGCAATTAGAATTGTTATAAACCTTAGAAATGGAGAATCAATTGAAGATACTTTGTTTGATTTTAGTTTTTCTGCAAATTGGTTGCTTTGGGGAGTTGCTCTAACAATGCATGCTTTTGCTGTTTTTGTTTTACCATTAATACTAGGAAATAATTGGGAGGAAGAAAAAATAAAGCAATTCATGGAAGAAGATAAACACAATAATTTTAATTAAAAATCATGGAAAAATATAATATAGAACCATACAACGATAAGCAATCAAGGTCTGATTTTGAAAAAGAAGAAGCGTATATAAGAGCAAAAAAGAAGCTAGATAAACTAGTGGGTTTTTATTGGCACTTAGCTTCATATATAGTTGTTAATACATTTTTAATAATAATTATAGTTGTAAATAAAGATGAAGGAGAAACTATATGGGAGTTTGGTACTTTTGCAACAGCATTTTTTTGGGGGATAGGTTTGCTATTCCATTTCCTAGGTGTATTCGGACCTGGATTTATGTTTGGTAAGAATTGGGAGGAAAAAAAGATTAAAGAGTATATGGATAAAGATAAGGAAGAACACCAACGTTTTCAATAAACTATTATGAATAAAAAATATCTAGAGGCAAAGAGAAGAGTTAAGTCGCTTAGGAGGTTTTATACCCATTTGTTTTTCTTTTTAATTGTAAATGTGGCATTAATGTTTAATCTAATTATGTTAGAGAAAGACGAAAGCTTAAACGTTTTTGTTTGGGTAATTCTAAATATTATGATAACATGGAGTATTGGCGTATTTATACATGCTTGGGTCGTTTTTAAAGGAAGAATACTGTTTAGTAAAGCATATGAAGATAGAAAGATTGAAGAATTTATGAAGGAAGAACAAAATATATAACAATGCTCAACGACATTATTCATAGTAATATTGGTTTGTTTCATTTTATTACAGCACTTATATCTTTAATTACTGGTACTGTTGTTGTATTGAACACCAAAGGAACTTTGTTTCATAAACGTATTGGTTATGTGTATGTATTTGCAATGTTGACATTAAATTTAAGTTCCTTTTTTATTATCAATTTTGGTGGCTTTAGTCTGTTTCATTTCTTTGCCATAGTGAGTTTACTCACTGTAATAGGAGGAATGTATGCAGCATGGAGAAGACATAATAACTGGCTGACTGCACATTACTATTTTATGAGTTGGTCTGTTGTTGGTTTGTATGCAGCACTTTGGTCAGAAATTGGAACTCGTTTTGTGGATAATATGAAAGATTTTTGGTGGATGGTAGCTTTGGCAACATTTATGACTATCGCGATAGGCGCAAGAATTATTAATAAGAATGCTAAAAAATTAAACTTAAAATAATGCAAGTAATTATTATAGAAGATGAAAAACCATCTGCAAGACGCTTACAACGTATGTTAAGTAGTTTAGATATAGAAGCTGAGGTGATGTTACATTCGGTTGAAGAATCTATTGATTGGTTTCAAAATAACGCACATCCAGACCTTATTTTTTTAGATATACAGTTGAGTGATGGATTATCTTTTGAAATTTTTGAGAGTATAGACATTCAATCCGCAGTTATTTTCACCACAGCTTATGACGAATATGCTTTACAAGCCTTTAAGCTTAATAGTATAGATTATTTATTAAAACCTATTGATGACGATGATTTAGCAAAAGCTGTATCAAAATTTAAGGAGCGTTTGCCTAAGCAACAAGCCGTTACTTTAGATTTTAATGATATAAAAAACTTATTAGTCAATCCAATAGAACGTGAGTACAAAAAACGATTTTCCGTAAAAGTTGGTCAACATTTAAAGCTGATTAATATTGAGGATATTGAGTGTTTGTATAGCGAAAACAAGGGCACTTATGTATTTACTTCTGAGGGCAGAAACTATTTATTAGACACTACTTTAGAGCAGTTAGAAAATGAGCTAGAACCAGATACTTTTTTTAGAATTAACCGAAAGTTTTTCGTTAATATAAATGCTATTAAGGATATGGTAAGCTATACCAATTCGCGACTACAAATAAAACTTAACAATTATAACGAACAGGATGTTATTGTAGCTCGTGAACGTGTAAAAGATTTTAAAGATTGGTTGGAATAACTAATTATTGCTTAAAAAATTCTTTTTTGTAAAATAGTCCAAGTTCCTGAGTTAATAACAAGATTTCTGGTTTGTCTTTACGCAATCCAATTTTCCAATTATCAAAAATTTCCCAAGTATCATTAACAAAAATAGGTTTGCCATAATGTTTAATTAATTCTTGTCTTATTCTATCTTCTTCACCTTTAGCAGTTAATATCCAAACTGTATTTAGCTTATTATCTCCAAAGCGTGCTTCAATTTTTCTAGGGAAGCCAAAATAATTTACACCAAAACAGTTTATTTGGACTTGTGCATTTGGGTCTGTTCCATCTAACTCTTCGGTATTTGTAAAAGCACTGTTAGCTTCTAGAATTGGTTTAAGAGTGTTAATATTTGCTCCCATTGTTATAAAATCTGGAATTTTTCCAGAAACTTCTAAATTGGGCTTGTAACTACTTTTAAAATATGGATTCTCCCAAGTAAAAAGGTTCAGGTGCATACCCTCTTCATTTAAGATCCAAGCAACATCTTTTTTTTCGTTTAAAAACAGCTTATTTTTTATATAAACTTTATAATCTAAATAAGTTCTTGCAGTATCTTTTTGTTTGCTCTCAAATATTTTAACAGCATTTCCTCTAGCTTCAATATGACTAAGTTTATCATCGACAAAAGTGAATATTGCTTTTTCAATAGTTTTGTTTTCAATACTTATGTTAGTACATATTAGATGGGATTCAGTGTTTTTCGCTAACGGAAATCTAACAACACTTGGAGTTACTATGTTTACCGTTGCAGAAATTGAACTCATTTTTTGTATTACCTCCTTGCTGGTGTTTTCTAGAGTTACACCATTAAAAATGGTTTCAGCTTGAGAGAAGGTGGTTAAGGGTAATAATAAAATTGTAATGATGAATAACTTGTTGATTGCGATTTTCATGTGTGATTTTTGATTGATTTATATATAGATGAAAATTTGCAATTATTGTTACAGTTTTACTAGCTCATTTTTTTGTATATAGCTTACTTAAACTATTAGAAAATATCAAGTATATCTCCAATCGAATCGCTTAAACCATCTATTAAATTATCGGTTTCCGAAAGCAAACCTCCCACAACATCTACATTCAATAATAAATCGAGTGCCAAAATATCTGTAAGGGTAGTTTTCCTATATTTTTTAGATTTCTTTTTAGCTTCTTTATGCCAGTCTTTATATTGTTCTTCTTGTTTTTGCTCTAAAACTACTGGTGTGTTTTTCTTTTGATTGTTGAGTATCTCATCAAAAGCTTTTCGTTTTTCAGGTATAGAAAGCACATCAAAAGCTTCTATAATATCATCAAATTTGCTTTTAGCTTCTTCCGTTTTATTATTTTCAGGATGATATATGGCTATTTCTTTCCGAAAAGCTTTTTTGATAGTTTCAAGGTCGCTATTTGGTTCAACCTTGAGAATGTTGTAGTAGTTTTTGATGGTCATAATTAGAGTATTAATAACCTATAAGTATCTCATGATAAAGAATTGTTACATTACCCTAATTCATTTCCTAATCTTAAAACATTCTCCACAAGCACATCAAAATCTTCATTAGTAACACGATGACTAGAGATAGCACAACGTATACAGTAGGCACCATCTAGAGTGGTATATCCAGGTAATGCAATAGCTTGCTCTTCTAATTGTAATTTTATTTCTTTATTAATGGCGTTTAATTCCTCTAGAGTTTTTCCTCTAGGGTTATACCTAAAGCAAGCAATGTCCATACCAATAGGAGCGAGAAGTTCTAAATCTTTATGGTTTTTAACTAAATCTCCTAAATAGTAAGCCTGTTCTACATTACGAGTTATCATTCTGCCAAAGCGTTGGCTACCATGTTCTTTAAGGGACATCCAAATTTTTAAAGCTCTAAAACGTCTAGATAGTTGCAAACCATATTCGCTAAACCAATTTTCACCAGAGGCTAAACCACGTGTATTTTTTTCTAAATATTCAGGAATAAGAGAGAAGGTTTTTTTATGACTTTCGTTGTCTTTAATAATCACACAACCAGCTTCAAAAGGCATGTGTAACCATTTGTGTAAATCTAGTGCTACAGAATCAGCTCGTTCAATACCTTTAAGTTGTGGTTTTAAAGTATCAGACAACATAGCAATAGCACCAATAGCGCCATCTACATGAAACCAAAGGTTTTCTTTTTCACAAATATCTGCTATGGCATTTAAATCATCAATAGCTCCTGTGTTTACTGTTCCAGAAGTAGCAATAACACAAATAGGTTGTAAGCCATTAGCTTTATCTTCAGTTATTTGTTTTTTAAGAGCGTCAATATTAATGGTGTAATCTTTATTTATAGCAATTTTCTTAAGGCCTTTAGTACCTAAGCCTAAAAGTTCAACAGCTTTCGTATTGCAGCTATGCACTTCTGTTGAGGCATAAAAGACCAAATTATTTTCTCTTAAGCCTTCTGTACGAATATCGTAACCAGCTTTTACATTTCGTGCAACTGCTAAAGCTGCGTAGTTAGCCATAGAGCCTCCACTTACTAATAGTCCACTTGAAGATTTTGGAAACTCAACAATGTCTTTAATCCAATTTACAACTTGTTCTTCTACTTTATGTCCAGCATGATTTCCGCCGCCTAAATTAGGGTTGATGATAGATGCCCAAAAGTCACCCATAACACCAGAGATAGTGCCATTTCCCATATACCAAGCCCAAAAACGAGGATGCACATTTCCCATAGGGTAAGGCAATACGTTTTTTTGTAAATCTTGATATACGCTTTCGGCATCACTGGGTTGCTGAGGTATTTGAGACTCAAAGGTTTTAAGAACATCATCAGGCATTTCTTGCCAAATTTTTCGCTCTCTAATATTCTTCACATAGTCAAAGGCGTCTTCAACCATTTGATGCATTAATGCTTTTGATTGCTCCCAATCTTGTGGGTCGAGCGTCTCAAAGCTATCTGTGTCTTTACTCATATTTACAATACTATACTATTTGTTGGTTGGTTTCTTTTCTTGTTTTGGAGGCATAGGGCCACGTAAATGAATGATTAGCCCATCAAGAAAATTGCGTAAAAATTGGTCGCCACATTCCATGTATTTAGGATGGTTTTCATTTCTAAAAATGGCTCCTAGTTCACTCTTAGTGACTTTAAAATCTTTTAAAGCGCAAATTTTTACAATATCGTCGTCACGTAGTTTATGAGCTACACGAAGTTTTTTGAAAATGTCGTTGTTTGTAAGTGCCATAAAGTAAAGGTAAGTATTTTTTAATGTTTATAATTAAGATTCGTCAATCCTGTTGTCATCAAAAGCAGATGGCAAAAGTTTTGGAATAAATTTAATAAAAAGAGGCAGTAATAAAGCACCACCAGGAAGCATAAAAATTGCTAAACTTGGTATAGATTTTATAACGTCTATAAGTTGTTCTTGGAGTTGTTTTTGTTCTTCTTTACTTAAATCTCGTATAGTAGATTGTCCAATTAATTTTACAAGCTCTTTACTTTGAACTAATTCTTTTTTTAAGCGTTTTTTATTACGTGAAATAAGCTTAGAAACCATTTTACTTGAGTTGTCGTAAAAGTTTTCGACAATATTCCTTGAGCTTAATAAGTCTATGTTGTCTTTATGTTTGGTGTAAAATGAATTGACTGAGTCTATTGAGCGAACAATAGTGCTTTTGTTTAAATTTAATTCGTTACCAATATTGTGCAAAAAGAGTTGTTCTTTTTCATCAATTATTTTATCACTCCATGTAGACATGCAAGCAATGTCAAATAAGTACCATTTTTCATACTTCGATGTTAAATTTGCAATAGCTTCTGCATGAGAAATGTTGGCATTATCTTGATAGCGCATTGAGGACTCAAACAATTTAATTAAGCTTTCATCATATTTAGTTTTAACAATTTTTGAGTTTAGAACATCTAATATTATTTTCTCAATAGATGCTTCAAGTTTTTTTATGTAACTAGAAGATATTAAGCCTTTTAATAAATATTCATGATAAGCTAGTATATCAACATAAAGCAATGCATTAATGACAAAATAATTAAAGTTTTTAATTAAAACATTGTCGTCTATTTGAACACGTTTATGAATGATTTTTTCAAGAAGAGTATTAGAGATTTTTTCTGAAAATAGAACGCTAAAAAAAGATGACTTATAAACATCGATATTCTTATAAAACCCAATAATACTATCTAAGAAATCTTCTTTACTATTAGATTTATGATGAGTAAAATATAAAGCTAGAAATAAATTTATCTTACTCATTTCTTCTTCAGATAAATCCTGAGCCTCAATAAATGTTGCTATTGTACTTTTGCTATTTCCATAAATAAACCCAGCGTCTTTTAAGCTACAATAAAACGTTGCCTCAGTTAGATTTAAGAACTTCACATTATTAGATAGCTCTTTTATTAGCTTTTTTATCCATCCACTTGCCGAAGGATTCATAATGCATTCTTTTTTTTGATTACTGTAAAGATAGATTTAATATCTAAAAATATAATGTTAAAAATGCGTTAAGCATTAAGAAAGATTACATCGCAGGAAATAACTTTGTTGCACTTATGGACTAAATAATAAAAATAATTCTACCAGCCAACCTTTACCCATTTATGCCAACTAATCAATTTCTGGAACGAAACACAGTTTGCTACCGAATCGCGTTTGCAAAGTGAGCCAAATCCAGTTGAAGAAATACATTTTACACCAGGAACACCTTTCTTTATAAAAGGTATGGTGAGTTATAGTTTCTAAGAATTAAATACTGAGTTTATCGTTAATAATTAACTAATTGAAATATAAAAAGCTGCAAAAGCAGCTTCTTATATTTATGTTTTTTTTATTATTGAATTACGCCTCCGCAACTAATTCTGCCACCAGCGGCACCAGTTGGTTGGGTTGTGAAATCGTCTGTTCCTTGGTGGATAATAATGGCTTTTCCTAAAATATCTTTAGTTTCATCGCCACATCCAATACACCACTCATCGGTAGAAAAAGTGAAGGTTGCTTTTCCATCTTCACTTGCTGTAAAGTTACCTATGTCACCTTTGTGATAACCTTCAGCAGCGCCCCATTTTCCGTGTGGTTGACCTGTAGGATTCCAGTGACCACCAGTTGAGGTGCCATCTTCGGCAGAACAATCACTTTTTTCGTGCAGATGTATGGCGTGTTCTCCAGGCTCAAGACCACTTACGGTTAATAGCATACTTACACTTTCTCCTTTATTTTCAAAAACAACATTTCCTTTTACATTGCTACCACTTTTTGGGTTAAGTGACACCCATAAATCGCCTCCATCATAAGACTTCTTCTCAGTTACTGTGTTGTTTTCAGTGTTTTCTACTTCGGTTTCGGTATTAGTATTTGATTCTTTCTTGTCAGATTTGCAAGCAGTTGTAAAAGCTAGAATAAATACTAAAGCAAAAACAGATATTTTTTTCATATTACATAGGTTTTTTGTTAATTAGTGAAAGTTAAGTAATATTTATTTATTAGCAAATTAGGTGCATGACAATAATCATATTTTAATATAATTATAAACTTTATATTTGGTTTATAAAGGTTGAGTTTTAATTGTTGTTAACCTTTTATTTGTAGTTTCAACGAAAAGAATTTAGATGTACTTTTTTTCGATGATTATTAAAACACTAAAAAAATAAGATTATGAAAAAAATTATTGTACCTATAGATTTTTCAGAGCATTCAGAATATGCTTTAAAAACTGCAGCGAAACTAGCAAAAGAAGCTAATGCTGAGTTATTGGTTTTGCATATGTTGGAGTTGTCTGATGTTATTCTTACCGAAAGTGATTCACAACAACAGCAAAAAGCGGTTTTCTTTTTAAAATTAGTCGAACAAAAATTTGAAACGTTTTTGGATAAGGAGTATTTAAAAGATGTCAATGTTACTCCAATAGTAAAACACTATAAAGTGTTTAGCGAAGTAAACGATGTTGCTAAAGAACATGATGTAGATCTTATAGTAATGGGTTCTCATGGAACAAGTGGTTTTAAAGAATTTTTTGTAGGTTCAAATACTGAGCGTGTTGTTAGAAACTCTCAAACTCCAGTGTTGGTTATTAAAAATGAAATAAAAGATATTAATTTTGGTACAGCAGTATTTGCAACTAGTTTTGAAGAAGAAAATGTGCGCCCATATTTAAATGCGACAAGTATGTTTAAGGCATTAGGCGCAAAGCTTAAATTACTATATGTAAATTTACCAAACGAACATTTTAAAAGCTCAGTTGAGATTGAGAAAAAAATAGCTGAATTTTTAATAACTGCTGATGGTAATTTAGACAAGCTTAATGATGTTGCTTACCAAGCAGATTACACAGTAGAACAAGGTGTAATGAATTATGCCAATAAAGTTGGTGCAGACATTATAGCCATACCTACTCATGGTCGAAAAGGTATTTCTCACTTTTTTGCAGGAAGTATAGGTGAGGATATTGCAAATCATTCTCCATTACCTGTTATCACATTTATGATTTAAGATTAGTAAAAGAATCCTTATTATTTAAAAACACTAAAGCGAGTACATATGTACTCGCTTTGGTTGATAATCTTTGTTAGGGATTTTTTAATACAGTGTCAATTGATATTAATCTAACAAATATCTAAGAAGGGTCTTAGATAAGAAGTATTATAGCAATCTCAATGCCAAAGAATTTTCATATCAATTTAAAGATATTAAGTGTTTGAAAATCAAATAATTAAAGTTGTCAACAAAACTAAGGTGTGTTTGTGTGACACGGTATTACGTGGATTATTTAATAAATTGCTTTTTTAAAGCACGGTATGTCG
Source organism: Gaetbulibacter sp. S0825 (assembly GCF_011777505.1). Taxonomy (GTDB): domain Bacteria; phylum Bacteroidota; class Bacteroidia; order Flavobacteriales; family Flavobacteriaceae; genus Pontimicrobium. The sequence goes on from NZ_JAATJT010000002.1 coordinate 133,177, forward strand.
TGGAGTTTGTTTAAGGTCGTTTAATGCCTAATTTTTTCATCCTATCACGCAATGTACTTGGTTTAATATCTAGTAATTCTGCCGCTCCTTCTTTCCCATCTATTTTCCAATTAGTATCATTTAGTGTTTTTAAAATATGGTCTTTTTGTACTTGGTCTAAAGTGATTCTATGACCATTTACACTAGATAGTGTATTTGTTGAATCGGTCTCGAATTCTGGTATTACTAGAATATTGGAATTAGAAAGAATAATGGCTCGCTCAATTAAATTCTCAAGTTCTCTAACATTTCCTGGCCATTTATAATACTTTAATTGTTGCATTGTTACATCAGAAATATATTCAATTTGTTTTTTATGTTTTTTTGAATATTTGTTTACAAAAAACTCTATTAGTACAGTAATATCATCAACTCTTTCTCTTAAAGGAGGGATGTTAATTGGAAAAACATTTAATCTAAAATATAAATCTTCTCTAAAGCGTTTTTCTTTAGCTTCTTTTTTTAAGTCTTTATTTGTTGCAGCAATAACGCGTACATCTAGTTTTTTAAGTTTTGAACTTCCAATTGGTTCAATTTCACCTTCTTGAATAGCACGTAATAATTTTGGCTGCAGTGATAAAGGCATTTCACCAATCTCATCAAGAAATATAGTTCCTCCATCAGCTAATTCAAATTTGCCTAATCTATTATTGATTGCTCCTGTAAAGGCTCCTTTTACATGACCAAACAATTCACTTTCTATAAGCTCTGATGGAATAGCTCCACAATTAACACTAATTAGTGAATTGTTTTTTCTGTTGCTTATTTTATGGATAGCTTTTGCTATTAATTCTTTTCCAGTGCCAGTTTCTCCAAGAATTAAAACATTAGCGTCTGTTCTTGCTACTTGTTCAACCATAGTTAAAACATCACTCATTTTTGAGCTGGTATAAACCATATCTTCAAAATTAAATGATAACGACATTTCTTTTTTCAATAATATATTTTCTGTTTCTAGTTGTTGATGATAGTTTTCTAATTCTTCTAGACTCTTTTTTAAATCCTCTTCAACTTTCTTTTTATCACTAATATCTGAACCAATAGCAGTAATTATTCCATTTTCATCTGGTAAGGTTCCTTGCCATGCAATCCATTTATATGAGCCATCTTTACATAGATACCTATTCTCAAATGACGCGACATTATTTCCACTTAGTTTTTCGGAAATTGCATTAGAGGTCTTTTCTAAATCATCAGGATGTATAAGTTCGATAAATGGTTTTGAAATAAACTCTTTTATTGAGTGGCCTAAGATTCTGGTAACTGCCTCATTTGCATTTGTAAAGTAGCCAGTCGCTATGTTAACTGAAGATATGATACTAGGTGATAAATTGAAAGTACTTTTTAAATATTTTTCGGTTAGTTTTAATTTTTCTTGAGCTTCTTTACGTTTGCTAATATCTTGAAGAGTGCCTATTATCTTTATGCGATTACCTTTGTTGTCGAATTCTTTTTTAACGAAACCAGAAATCCAAATTATTTTTTTGTCTATTGGACGAATAATTCGAAATTCTGAGGAGACATAACTTGTTGAAGGGTCGTCAAGAAGATTTTGTGCATTTTCTATATCATCAGGATGAACTAAATTTACCCATCCTTGAGGATCCCTAATATATGATTTATCAATACCTAATATTGAATCGCCAATTGTTGAAGTTTCAAATAGATTAGTACTGTCATTAAAAACAAAGGTTCCAAGTTGGGTTATTTCTAGCGCTTCATTGAGCTTTTCTTGACTTTTATTTAAATCTAATTCAATTTTTTTTCGTTCAGTTATATCACGCTCAATACCAATTATTTGAGTGGGTTTACCATCTAAACGCTTGAAAATTGATTCTCTTGAGTTTAGCCATATCCAATTGCCATTTTTATGCTTTACACGATACTCTAGCTCAATAATTTCTTCATCCTTAAGCTTATCATATTTTGGGATAACATTATCTATGAAGTTTTTATAATCATCAGGATGCATGATTGTTGAAAGAAGGTCACTTTTAAAACCATGAATATCTTCATTAGAATAGCCTAAGACCTTCAAGTTTCCATTATTATTGTAAATACTTTTTTGGTTAATTATATCGTATACATAAATAATATCTGGACTTGTTTGAAGTAAAGACTTATGAAATTTTTGATTGTTTTTTATTTCTAGTTCAATATTTTTTCTCTCAGTTATATCCTGAGAAACTATCATTATATAGTCAATGTTATCTGCCTTGTCTTTTATAGGAATTATGGTAGATTCAAACCAAAGCATATTACCATCTCCATCTAAAATACTTGCTTCATGTGAATTTATTTCTTTACTTTTTACAGCTTTCCCTAGGCATTCCTGCATTGGGACTTTAAAAGAATTTGAATAAAAATATAAAGGATATGGCTTGCCATAATGAGATGAAATATTTTCTATTTTTAGTTTTTCAATCCCAGCTTTACTCATGTATTTGAGATTAAAATCTAAGTCAATAATTTTAGTGCAAATAGGTGAGTTTTCTAACCAAGCAAAGCTTTCTGATTCTGGATTATTGAAGTTTTTTAACAAATTGTCAACGTTGTTCTCAAATTTGTTTAATTCAGCAGCTTTCTCTTTTATTTCATCAATTTCTTTCAAAAAATGTTCGAGGGATTTTTGTTTTGTTTTCATTTCTCAATTATACATAAAGACTAATACCTCATGTGTTTTAAGGTATTAGTTAGTAAAAAGAGAGAAAATTAAAATTAGAGTAATTTTTAAAGCATTCCTAAAATTGTTAATAAATTAGCGAATTACGTAAGAATTTACCTTAAATGTAACAATCAATAGTAGCATTTGCCATATCCTGTACAGGCGCAGGAGAGAGGTAAGGGATTCCAAGCCCAAGTCCTCTAAGTATAAAAAGGACACCAATAAGAACCACAAAAACTGGAATAGCTTTTTGAATGCGTTGTCTTACATTCCCTTTTAAAAATTGACTTAAATAAATAGCTGTGGTCATTAACGGAATAGTTCCTAAGCCAAAAACTAACATGTATAAACTCCCTTGAAGTGCATTTCCAGATGCTATTGCAGCAAAGACAGCCATATAAACCAATCCGCATGGTAAAAAGCCATTCAAAAATCCAATGGTTAAAAATGTGTCTGGGGTTTTCTTCTGTAACTCTTTTCCTAAAGCATTTTTTACTTTAGAGATAAGTTTATAAATAGGTTTAGAGAAATTATATTTATTAAATGTTTGATAAGGAATTAAAACTATCAGAATCATTAAAACACCAATAACAATAGATAATTGTTGTTGAATACCAAATATATAAAGTCCTTTTCCAACTAGTCCAAAAATTAAGCCTATAATGCTGTAAGATAGAAGTCTACCAAAATGGTATATGGCAATTTGGGATATTTTTTTAACAGAATTTGTACGATCAACTGGAAGCATAAAAGCTATGGGTCCACACATACCTACGCAGTGGAAACTTCCTAATAGTCCTAATGCTAAAGCCGAAAGTAACATGTTAATAAATTAAGTCTTCTTTAAATAAATAAGATTTTCCATTATATTGCCAATCTATTTTAATGTTCCAACGACCATCTACCAAACGATTGTCAGGTATGAGCAAATGTGATTTAGACAATGAAAGTGTAGTTTCAAAATCTAATTGTTTGTTAGATGGTCTATATAGGAACAATTTTCCTTCAATTTTTTCTGGCTGTAAATCTTCAGGGAAATAGACAACCAAACCTTCATCGGTTTTTTTATAGGTAATGCTTTGAGATAGTGATTTAGAATTAGTTTCTTTATCGATATCGTTTTGATATTCAAGTTCTGCTTTGTAATAATCTTCGGTTACTAAATCGTGATTGTATTTTTCGTTAGTAATCATATTAATTACAAAGTATAGGATAAAGGCAATAAAGCCAATAAATGCTAGTACAATTCCTGTTCCCCAATTTAGTTTCATCTTTCGTTTTTTTAATTATAACTTCTTGGCCCTAAAAAGTTAGCACTTGTTGTTTCAATAAGTTTGTCATTTGCGTAAACACCTATTTTAATCGTGTTTCTATCTCCAGATAGTTTGGAGTTGTCTATTTCAATAAATATAGTGCCTTCGGTCATTCCTTGAGCTGGAACTATAAACATGTCATGTGTTGAAACGAGTTTAATAGTGCCGTCATGCGACATTAATTTTAGACTAACATCCTTAATTTCCTCAGTTGTTTTATTTACTAGTTTGTAAGTAAAGACATTACTTATCATATTGTTGTCTTTACGCTCGTATAGTTGTCCTGGTAATCTAAGTACTCTTGCCTCAACATCATTTCTTAAGAATAACATGCCTATAAGTACGCCAATTAAAATTACTAATACCGCAATGTATCCTTTAACTCTTGCTGTTAGTTTAAACTTTGTTTTGTTTTCAATATTTTCTTCACTTGCATAGCGAATTAAACCTCTTGGAAGATTAATACTATCCATGATATGGTCACACTCGTCAATACATGCTGTACAGTTTACACATTCTAGTTGTGTACCGTTTCTAATATCTATTCCTGTTGGACAGACATGCACACATTGCATACAGTCTATACAATCACCGTGACCAAGCGCTGCTCTGTCTTCATTTTTTCTGAATTTTTTTCTACCACTTTCTCCTTCACCTCTTTTGTGGTCATAAGCAACTACTATAGATTTAGTATCTAATAATACGCCTTGTAGTCTTCCATAAGGACAGGCAATTACACAAACTTGTTCTCTAAACCAAGCAAACACAAAATAGAAAATCCCTGTAAAAATAGTTAGCGATATGAGGGTGTTTAAATGAGCAGTCGGACCATCAACGATATATTGTATAAGGCGATCACTACCAATTAAATATGCTAAAAACACATTGGCAATTATAAATGAAATAATAAGGAAAACTATAAGTTTTAATCCTCTTTTTCTAATTTTCTCTTTCGTCCAAGGTTGATTTTTTAAACGCTTTTGCTTTCCTCTATCTCCTTCTATCCAAAACTCAATACGTCTAAAAACCATTTCCATAAAGATGGTTTGAGGGCAAATCCAACCACAAAAAATACGACCAAAAACAACTGTAAAAAGTGTAATAAAAACCACTCCAATTATCATCGAGATAACAAACAAATGGAAGTCTTGCGGCCAAAATGGAAACCCAAAAATATTGAAACGTCTTTCCATAATGTTAAACATTAGGAATTGGTTTCCGTTAACTTTTATAAATGGTGCAGAGACCAAAAAAAGCAAAAGAAAATAACTTACGTATTTACGATAGTTATAAAATCTACCACTAGGCTTTTTTGGAAACACCCAAGCACGTTTACCTTCTTTGGTAATAGTTCCAATTGTATCTCGAAAATTTTCGTTTTTGGGTGCTTCCAATGTAGTTTATTTAATTGTTATCTTCTACTATTTCTGTAGTAGTATCGCTAGTAGTAGTGGCTTCTTCTACTGGAGCACTTTCATCAACCCAAATATCTCCTTCTGGAGCTTTTGGATTTGCAGGTGTAGTGTCTTGGAATGTCAATAAATAACTGGCAACTTGAGCCATTTCCAAAGGTTTTAATTGCTGTTTCCATGCAATCATACCTTTACCGTCTCGTCCACCTTCAGCAATAGTTTGGAATACGTTTTTAATTCCACCACCTAGAATCCAATATTCATCGGTTAAGTTTGGTCCTATACTACCACCACCATCTGCTAAATGACAGGCAACACAGTTAGTGTCCCAAATTGCTTTACCTGCACTTAAATCTGCATCGTCTGTTAATAACGTTACAGTATTTGCATCTACTAAATTTTTAGCGGTTTTTTTGTATTCTTCTATAGCTAATTTTGCTTCAGCCATTTCGGTTTCAAACTCCTGCAATTGTGTTGGTCCTTCAAAAATATGGTATCTAACAAGGTAAACAGCTGCAAATACTATAGATATATAGAACGAGTAAATCCACCATGGTGGTAATGAGTTGTCGAGTTCTTTTATACCATCGTAGTTATGGTCTAAAATTATTTCTCCTTCGTCTTCTATCGGTTTGCCACCAACAAGTTTTTTATAAGTATTCTTAATCCATTTAAACTCAAAGGCATTATTTTTTTCTTCTAAGAAACGTGCTTTTGCTTCTTTATCCATTTTATGAAGCATTACATTCTCTAATGCACCAATAATAGCCTCAATAGCAATTAGTATTAATAGGACTAAGAATAAGAACAGTGAAACTGCTGGATATTCTATAAATGCTGGTTTTTCGCCAGAATCTATCATGTATTCTACAATTCCAAAAATTATAAAGAATATAACTGGAACTCTTATGTATGAAGGAATTAGATGTCTCATAATATAGTGTTGTTTTGGTTGTCTAATGGAATGTTACTTACGTTTTGTATATAGTCTTTTTTAGCAGAAATCACCCACCAAAAAAGAATCACAAAAAAGATGAAAAATATGAGCAACGAGATGATAGGATAAATTTCTATCCCTGTGATGCTCTCCATATGGTCTTTTATATATTTTAACATGATTCTAAACTTTGATTATTGTTGAGCTGTTTCTACTTTAATATCTGTACCTAATCGCTGTAAGTAAGCAATTAAAGCAACTATTTCTCTATTACGCATTTCAACAAAACCTTCGCCTGCATTAGCTTTATCATTTTCATAATTTGCTAAGAAGTCAGGATCTGTTTTAAGGTTCTCCTCAATTTGAGTTCCTTGAGCTAGCATACTCTCTTGAGCATTAGCTATATCTTCTTCAGAGTATGGAACACCTAGTGTTGCCATAACTTCCATTTTCTTTTCGGTTTGAGATTTGTTAAGCTCGTCAGTTATTAACCACTGATAGCGAGGCATGATAGAACCAGATGATGTACTTTGTGGATCGTACATGTGGTTAAAGTGCCAACTGTCGTTATACTTCCCACCAATTCTATGAAGATCAGGTCCAGTACGCTTACTTCCCCAAAGGAATGGGTGATCATAAACATATTCACCAGCTTTTGAATATTCTCCATAACGTTCCACTTCACTTCTAAAAGGACGAATCATTTGAGAGTGACATGTATTACAACCTTCTCGTATATAAATATCTCTACCTTCTAGTTCAAGAGGCGTGTAAGGTTGTACACTACTTATGGTTGGAATGTTAGACTCCACCATAATTGTTGGTATAATTTGCACTATACCACCAATTAAAATAGTTACTGTTGCTAATAGTGTTAATTGTACTGGTCGACGCTCTAACCAAGTATGCCAACCTTCTCCAGAAGTACGTTTTTTTGTTACTCTTGTTAAGGCTGGAGCTTCGGCTAATTCGTCTTCTACTTTACTTCCAGATCTTCTAACAGTTAGAATTATGTTATAGACTAAAATAAATGTTCCAACTAAGTATAAAGTACCACCAATAGCTCTCATCCAATACATTGGCATAATTTCGGTTACAGTTTCTAAGAAGTTACCGTAAACTAAAGTTCCATCTGGATTAAACTGCTTCCACATACTTGCTTGAGTAAACCCAGCAACATACATTGGTAAAGCATAAATAATAATACCTAATGTGCCTAACCAAAAGTGTAAATTGGCTAAACCAGTAGAGAATAACTTTGTTTTAAATAATCTAGGAATTAAATAGTAAATGATACCAAATGCCATAAAACCGTTCCAGGCTAAAGCACCAACGTGAACGTGAGCAATAATCCAATCTGTATAGTGAGCAATTGCATTTACATTTTTAAGAGATAGAGTTGGACCTTCGAAAGTTGCCATACCATAACCAGTAATAGCTACTACCATGAATTTTAAAACAGGATCTGTACGTACTTTGTCCCAAGCTCCTCTTAGAGTTAATAAACCATTAATCATACCACCCCAAGAAGGCATTAAAAGCATAACTGAAAACACAACACCTAAATTTTGTGCCCAATCTGGTAGAGCTGTATATAATAAATGGTGAGGTCCTGCCCAAATATATAGGAATATTAACGACCAGAAATGCACAATAGATAGTCTATATGAATACACAGGTCTGTTAGCTGCTTTAGGTACAAAATAATACATCAACCCAAGGAAAGGTGTTGTTAAGAAAAACGCAACGGCATTATGACCATACCACCACTGTACAAGTGCATCTTGTACACCAGCATATACCGAATAACTCTTCATTGCCGAAACTGGTAATTCTAAACTATTAAAAATATGCAGAACAGCTACAGTTACAAAGGTTGCTAGGTAGAACCAAATAGCAACGTATAAATGACGTTGTCTTCTTTTTAAAATGGTCCAAATCATATTTACACCAAATACTACCCAAACTAGTGCAATAGCTATATCTATTGGCCATTCTAATTCTGCGTATTCTTTTGAGGTTGTTAAACCCATTGGTAATGTAATTGCGGCTGCAACAATTATTAATTGCCATCCCCAAAAGTTAATATTACTTAAAAGATCACTCGCCATACGTGTTTTTAATAGACGCTGTAGCGAATAGTAAATTCCTGCAAACATGGCATTTCCAACAAACGCAAATATTACTGCATTTGTGTGAAGTGGACGTAAACGGCCAAAACTTAACCATGATACTCCATTGGTCATGTTAGGGAATAAAAACAAGAGGGCCACGATGAGACCTACTAGCATTCCAACAACTCCAAATATTATTGTAGCATAAAGGAATTTGGTAACGATTTTATTATCGTAATGAAACTGTTGCATTTCCATAATTAAATTGTGTTATTCTAATTGGTTAGTATTATTTTTTGGATTTTTCTTTAATAATTTCGTCCTCAAACAGCATTCGTACTGAATGGGTATAAGAATCGTCATACTGTCCTTTTTTTACTGCAATAATAAACGCAATAAAAAAAACCACAGCTACAGCAATACTTATAGCTAATAAAACGTAAATGACACTCATACCTAATTGAGTTTAATGTTCAAAAATAGTTTCATAAGCTTATCTAAAATATGACTTTTATCATGTTTCATTTTTAAGTTAATTTTCTTCCTAACAGGTTAGTGGTGATGGTGGTAAAAACAACAATGCTTATGGAGCTTAAAGGCATTAAAATTGCTGCAATTACTGGTGATAATTGACCTGTTACCGCAAAATACAATCCTATTACATTATAAAAAAATGATAATAGAAAACTCCATTTAATAATTTTTATTGCAGATTTAGATATCGTTATATAACTGAATAATTGATTGAATTTTCTAGCATCTAAAATTGCATCACAAGCTGGTGAAAATACGTTTACATTTTCTGAAATTGCAATACCAACATCACTTTGTGCCAATGCACCAGCATCATTTAATCCATCTCCAACCATCAATACTTTGGCGCCTTCACTTTGATGATATTTTATGTATTCCAATTTATCATCTGGTTTTTGGTTGAACAATAATTTGGTCTTTGTTGGAAGCAATTTAGTTAAATTATCTTTTTCACCATCATTATCACCCGAAATTACAGCAAGGTCGTAATCTTTTTTTAATTTCTTAAAAAGTTTAGAAAGCCCTTTTCTATAATCGTTATAGAAAGTAAACTTACCCTTGTAATTATTGTTTGTGCTAATATGTACAGCTGTGTTTTTTGTAGCTAAATCGCTACTATAACCAACAAAAGGAGCAGAGCCTACTTTTATATTTCGTGTTTTAAAAGACGCCTCAATACCTTGTCCTAAGTGTTCTTTGTAATTATCTAAAGTTACTATTTTATGTTCGTTTAAAATGTTGTATAGAGCTCTACTTAATGGGTGATTAGAGCCTCTAAGTGTGTTTTTTAATAGGCTTTCTTCCTCTATAGATAATTGTTCACCTTCATAAGTTATTTTAGAGCTTTTGTTAGCAGTAATAGTTCCTGTTTTATCAAAAATTATGGTATTTACCTTAGCCAATTGCTCAATAATATTAGCGTTTTTTAAATAGAATTTTTTCTTTCCTAGAATACGTAATATGTTGCCTAATGTAAACGGTGCAGATAATGCTATTGCACAAGGACAAGCAATAATTAATACAGCTGTAAATACATTTAGTGCCTTACTAGAATCGTATATTAACCAAAACGTTGTTGCTAAAGCAGCAATTAAAAGAACGGCAATTGTGAAGTGTTTGCTTATTTTATTGGTTAAACTTTTAAATACATCTTCTTTGTTGGTTTTAAAAACATCATTGCTCCAAAGTTGTGTTAAATAGCTTTGTTCTACAGATTTTAAAACTTCAACTTCAATAATACCATTTAGTTGTTTCCCGCCAGCAAAAAGTTTGTCACCCGATTTTTTTGAAACAGCTTCAGATTCACCTGTTACAAAACTATAATCAATTCTCGCATTTCCTTTCATTAAAATGCAATCTACAGGAATAAGCTCTTCGTTTCTAATGAGTAAACGATCTCCTTTTTGTATATCATATACTTGTATAGATGATTCCTTCCCATCAATTGCTATTTTGGTGACTCCAATTGGAAAATACGATTTGTAATCTCTTTCAAAAGAAAGAAATGCATAGGTTTTTTGCTGAAAATATTTTCCGAGTAATAAAAAGAATACCAGTCCAGTTAAACTATCAAAAAATCCTGTTCCAATATCTAAAACTATTTCGGCAGTACTTCTTATGAAAAGTACAGAAATACCTAAGGCAATTGGTACATCTATGTTCAATAACTTTGATCGAAGACCTTTATACGCCGAAATGAAATAATCTTGAGCAGCATAAAATACAACCGGAACAGAAAAAGTAAACATTAACCACCTAAAGATATGTTTGTATTTTTCTAACCAAATTCCTTCTACTTGTAGGTACTCAGGAAATGACAAAAACATGACATACCCAAAAGCAAAACCTGCTAAACCAAGTTTATAGATAATAGATCTATCTATTTTCTTTTTACCTGATTCGTAATTTTCTAAACTTATGTATGGCTCGTAACCAATTCGGCACAAAAGATTTACTAAATCTTTGAGCGATAATTTATCGTCATTAAAAGTAATGCGAACAGTCTTTTCGCCAAAATTGACTAATGAACTGCTTACTTCTGGCAGCAGTTTGTTTAAATTTTCAAGAATCCAAATACAGGAACTGCAATGTATATGTGGAATGTATAATGACACAATACGAATATCTCCATCATTGAACTCAAACAGTTTTTCTGTAATTTTTTCATTATCAAGAAAATCGTATTTGCCTTCAATTTCTTTTGGTGTTGCACCTGGAGCAGTTTGCAAATCGTAATAACAACTTAAGTCGTTTACAGAAAAAATTTCGTAAACAGTTTTACAACCATTACAGCAAAAAGACTTTTTATCGAATGTGATTCCTGATTTAGAAGCGTCTAAACCACAGTGGAAACATGTTTTATGTTCCATATACTTGCTCAAAAATACCTAACGCAAAGTTGTCAAGTTAATGAAAATTAAAATATGATAATTGTCATGTTTTAATTATTTTTGCATAACTTCGAAAATAGGTATGAGTAAGTGCGAACAATGTATAATTAGACAATTTAATTCTCTTAAGGCTTTGACAAAAGATGAGCTATTAAGAATTTCTGCGTGTAAAACTTCTAGAATAATTAAGAAAGGTGAGGTGATTTTTGAAGAAGGAGAATCACTCAATGGTCTATTTTGTATTAAAGATGGCGTTTGTAAACTTACAAAGCTAAGTGCAAATGGAAAGGACCAGATAATAAAATTGGTAGAAAAAGGCCAAATTCTTGGTCAGCGTTCATTAATTAGTGACGAGCGAACAAATTTAAGAGCAACAGCTTTAAATGATATGGAGTTATGTTTTATTCCAAAGGCAGAAATTATTGATGACTTAAAAAAGAATAATAATTTCACGATGGATATGTTAAAGGAGATGGCAGATGATTTAAGGGAAGCTGATGATGTTATTGTGAATATGGCACAAAAATCTGTTAGACAGCGTTTAGCTGAGGCCTTATTGGATATAAATGAAAATTTTGGAACAAATCCAGATGGCACCTTGAGTGTGCTTTTGTCACGTGAAGATTTTGCAAGCATTGTTGGAACTGCAACAGAATCTGCAATTAGGGTGTTATCACAATTTAAAAAAGAAGGTCTTATCTCAGCTTTAGGTAAGCACATTAAAATAGAAGACCTTGAAGGTTTGAAACGAGTAGAATAAAACAAGTTTTATTTATAAAAACAAAAAAAAACGCTCTGATACTATCAGAGCGTTTTTTATGATTACTAAATTTAGTTAATCTAGTTTAAAAGATTTAACGTCTTTAAATTGCGATAAACTTAGACTTTCCATAGAAGCTTTATATAGAGTCCATTTGTCATTAAAGAAAGTGTTTGTTTTTTCCAATACATTATTTAATGCATCTTTTGCATTTTTGAGTAAAGTACGTTCAGTAGAAGTGATACCGCTTTTTCTTGATCTAATATAAGATGCTGCGCCAAAAACACGTTGCATAACATTTACATTTGGATCACTGGTAATACCTTGTCTTTTATCAACTTTTCCAAGGTAAATTTCTAGTACTTCGTCAATACTTTTAATAATATCTTTTGAAGCCTTAATATTATCTTTATGAGCTTCTTTGTCAAGTTTTGCCAACATTTTACTATACTCCGTTGCAATATTTTTACTTTCTACTAATTGCTTCACAGCATCGGCTGCTACTTGTGTTATTTTTTCTACTTCTTTTGAAGCGTTATAAACTTCATTAATAGAATTTGTATCAACATCAAGTCTTGGGTCTGATGCTACGGTAATATTTGTTTCCGATGTTTGGTCGCCAAAACTCATGACTACTTTGTAAGTTCCTGGTTTTACACCAACTCCTCCAGGTTCACCACGACGAGGACGAATTGTTCTTGAAGGTCTATCACCTCCTTTTTCTCTCATTCCCCATGTCCATTTATGTAAACCGCTCTCCTTTGGAGCTTTACGTTTTAAAGTTCTTATTAAGCGGTCACCATCATAAATATTCATGTGTATGGAGTCCCATTTAACTTTGTTTTCAACTTTTTCAGTTGGTTTTTCGGCTACTACATTTTTATCTTTCTTACTTTTTTTCTTTTTCTTAGAATCATCAGCCTTAGGCATCTCTTTTTTATTGTCATCAACTTTTATAAAGTATGACATGATAGCTCCACCAGAACGATTATCGCCATTATACATGGCATCTGCACCAAAACGACTTCCAGTTGGTTGTTGGTAGGCTGCTTGATATGCTATAGGCGGATTAAATAAGGTTAGTTTATTATTTAAAACAGCTTTGTTACTAGCAATTTCACGTAACGGACGAATATCGTCAATAACCCAAGCTGCTCTACCAAAAGTACCAATAACTAGATCATGCTCACGAGGATGAATTACTAGATCCTTAACTGATGTTGTTGGGAATCCTTTAGTCCATTTTGTCCATTTGTTTCCTGCGTCTATTGATATGTATAAGCCGTCGTCAGTTCCTAAAAACATTAGGTTTGGTTCTTCTAAATCTTCAATAATTGCAAGGGCATAACTTTCAACATCATTACTATCTACAATTCTAGTCCAAGTCTTTCCGTAATCTTTTGTTCTATAAACATAAGGTGTGTAATTAAAACGCCTGTAATCATTTGCTACTAAAAGCGCTTCTCCTTTATTTTTATTGGATGCTTTAATTTGAGGAATCCAACTTCCTGCTGGTAACCCTTTTATATTACTTGCTACATCTGTCCAGGTTTGTCCTCCATTTTGAGTATAATGTACGCGGCCATCGTCGGTACCAACCCAAATCATGTCTTTTTCAACTGGAGATGGTTCTATAACAAGGATAGTTGTATGGTTCTCAGCACCTGTTGCATCCATAGATAAGCCACCACTTTCGTGTTGTTTTTGCTTTTCTGGATCATTGGTAGTTAAATCTGGAGATATAGCTGTCCATGTTAATCCTTTGTCTGTTGATTTATGTACAAACTGACTTCCAAAGTAAATTGTACTATTGTCGAATGGATCAATATTAATGGCAGAATTCCAGTTGAATCTTAATTTCACATCTGGATCTGGATGCGTTGGTCTAATACTATAATTATTTCCAGTTTGCCAATCGTATCTACTTACTGACCCTTGTTGACTCATGGTAAATCCGTAACGAGAATCGTCTCTGTCTGGGATAACATCAAAACCATCACCAAATGATATTTCTTGCCAATAAGAGTTTCTAATGCCTTGATCTCTCCATACATAAGCAGGACCTCTCCAAGAACCATTATCTTGCATTCCGCCATATACATTGTATGGGAACTCATTATCTACATTTATGTGATAGAATTGTGCTACAGGAATGTTACCTATAAAACGCCATGTTTTTCCACCATCACGTGTGATATTAAATCCACCATCGTTTCCGTCCAACATAAAACTACCATCGGTTGGATGAATCCACCAAGCATGATGATCTGGATGCACACCATTACTAACACCATAAGCTGGCATTAATGCTGAAAAGCTCTTACCACCATCTTCACTTACATTTACATACGTAAATACTGAGTAAACACGATTTTCATTTTCAGGATCTACATGAATATCTGAATAGTAAAAAGGTCTATTTCCAATACCACCAGCACCACGACCACTAGAGTTGTCATTTACCATTTTCCAGGTAAAACCACCATCTTCACTTCTGTATAAGGCATTCTTTTTAGCTTCTATTAGTGCATATACAATATTTGGCTTATTAGTAGCAAAACCAACACCTATTCTACCTAAATTACCTTTTGGCAAACCATCATCTGATGATAATTTTTTCCAAGTATTTCCACCATCATGAGTAATGTGTAAACCTGAACCTTCACCACCAGAATTAAAAAACCAAGGATCACGTTTGTGTTCCCACATGGCAGCAATTAATTTGTTTGGATTTGTTGGATCCATTACTAAATCGGCTGCTCCAGTTTTATTGTTTGCAAATAGAATATTATTCCAAGTTTTTCCACCATCAGTAGTTTTATAAACACCACGTTCTGGATGTTCTCCCCAAGGCGAACCAATGGCACCAACATACACTACATCAGGATTTGTTGGATCGATAATTACACGATGTATATGTCTTGTTTTTTGTAATCCCATTGCCATCCAGCTTTTACCACCATCTAGCGATTTGTAAATACCATAACCACCATTTAAACTGTTACGTGGATTTCCTTCGCCAGTTCCAACCCAAATAACACTTGGGTTAGATTGTTGGATAGCCACAGCACCAATGGATGCCGTAACCTCGTTATCGAAAATAGGCTCCCACTTTATGCCTCCTGAAATAGATTTCCATAGACCTCCAGAAGCTGTCCCAACATACATAACATCAGGGTCGCTTGTAACAACATCAATAGCTGTGACACGACCAGACATACCTCCTGGACCAATATTACGAGGTTTCATGTTTTTTACTAAGTCCATTGAAAATTCCTGTGCGGAAAGTAGGGTAACACATAATAGCATTACTAGAGAAAAGAATTTTTTCATCTGTTTGAAAGTTTTAGTTTACTGAAAATGAAGAAACTAAAAATTTCTACACATTCAGGAATTCGCATTAAAAATTTATCATTTTGATTGTTATGTAAATGATGAAATTTGTTTATGCTCATTTCATTTTAATTATTGGTTAGAATTGTAAGCCTTAAAGTTAAGAAAATCTTATGGATTTTTATTAAAGAAGATATGCTAAAGCTTTTGTTGTTTTAGTGCTTTAATTTGTTTTGGTCGCAACCACATCATAAAACCACTTATAGAAAGAATAATTAACCCTAAAGAGGTAAGTGTAGAGTAGAGTAGTTTTGTATAGTGAGAGTCTGATTTAAAAAGATAATCAATAATACTTCCATCATGAATCATTTCAATAAGATCTGCTGTTCGTTGTTTTACTGATACAATATCTCCAGTATAGCAGTTTATTTGTAATTCGGTAAAATGATATTCAAAACGCACTTTTGCTATGCCTTTAGATGGTCTGTAATCTATACGGTTTATGGTGTTGTCTAAGTTTAGAGAATCTGAATAGTTTATGGCAATATCTTCAATGGATTTTAACCCAATAAGATTTTGTTGTTGTGTAATTTCTTGTGAAGGTGGTTTTAATTTTAATTCGTCTTTCCATGTTAGCAATAACCCAGTAACACCAACTAAAAACAAAAAAACTACCAACGGAATAGCAACCGTTTTGTGTAAACGCCTGTACCATCGTGTTTCTTTTGCTAATACTCTAGTTTTTTTATTCAAAGACAAATTGTTTGAGGTCGAAAATAGGGAATTTAGATGGAATTATTCTTAAAGAGTTGTTAATAGGAAATGAGGCGTAGTTATAATATTTTGGTTTTAATGATTTTAAAGTTTTCAAATTCACTTAAGTCAATTGAATAAACACTTTTAGATGGTATTACTGAAACATCATCAGATGTAAAGCCGCCCAATAAATAGAGTTTATTGTTATTTACAAATATTTTAGGTGCGTGAAGGCCTAATTCAATTTTGTATTCACTTAGCCTTTTGGTATTTATATTATAGGTGAAAAATGTCCCATTATTAAAAATATAAATCATATGTTCAACAGCCAGTACCCCAGGATTAATCATGCTTTTAAACAGTTCACCTTCTTTAGTCCATCTTCCTGTTTTTAAATTAAATGTTTCAATATTATTGATTGGGTCATTATTATGGCCTCCTACTAAATATATAGTATCATCTATTAAAACACCTTGAGTTTCTTTGGGTATTGGCATATTTCCAATGTTATACCATAGCCCAGTTTGAAGGTTGAGTGCATGCACTTCTTTTGAAAATGTTTTAACATCTTCAATAGTTGATTTTATAGAACCGCCCATAACTATAAGGTTATCGTTATATATAAAAGACGCAAAATTTACAGCTTTATGTGGATTAACATTATCTATGATTTTAGTGTTCTTTTCTAAATCTAATATTTCAATTCTATTTTCTAGATACTCTTTTCCTTTAAGGTTAGACACACGTTTACCACCTACGACATAAAGTTTATTATCATAAATATGACTATTATGGAAAGCTCTTTTAATATTTTTTTTATTAGTATCACTCCACATATTTTTATTTAAATCATATACGTGAACTTTTGAACTATAATTTTTCCAATTTGCTTTAATAACCATATTTTCAAGCATATCTTCCATGGTCATTCCAAATGACGCACTTTCCATTGCCTTATCTTTTTCAATTATTTCATCAAAGGTATTAGTTGTAACGGATTTTTCGCCACCAGTTATTATAACCTTCCCATCTTTTTCTGAGGCTCCAAATGCGAAAAGACCTTTAGGCATTGTAGATACTTTTGTAAACTTTAAAAGTTGTTCTCGCCTTCGTACTCTCTTCTTTTTTGCACTCACAATAATTTCGTCTAGGCGAGACGTATTCTTCAAAAGGTAGACAGTATGATCTAGTTTTTCTAGATTTTTTAAAGTAATTTCTTCTGGGTAGTAGTTAATGTGAGAAATAATAAGAATGCTAGTGTTTTTTAAATTGTCGTTGCTATTAATTGTAAAAACCCCATTATGATTTGTAGCAAAGCCTTTATCTATTCCTTTTACTTTAATGTTTACATCTGAAATAGGTTCTTTGCTATCACTATCTAAAATTGTAACTACTTGTTGAGCTTGTAATGTATAGGATACTAAAACTAGTAAAACGGAAATGTAAATTTTTTGCATGTTGGTTGGGTTTACTTTTATGTATCAAAAATTATACCGTGATATTCTAATTAAAAATAAAGCTTAATTCCCTATATATCATTACAACTCCTATCATTAAAGTAATTACTACTCCAGTGTATATTTTAACATTAGAAGAAAATATCATCCAATCAAACTTTCGCGATTTATTATAATCATTTATTTCGTATATGGTGAATGCAATTACTCCAATTACTAGTAGTATTCCTATAAGTAAATTAGTAGTATTCATTTGATTTTTTATCGTGACTTAATATTCTGTTCACAAAACTCAATGATTTTTTCAATCCTGATTTGTCGTGTTACTTCTCGTTTGGCTTGTTTTAACCAATACAAGTAGGACTTTCTATATCCAGGAGCAAAGTTTTGATAGTTCTCTAGCGCTCTTTTATTTGAGTTAAATGCTTTTTGTAAATCGTTTGGGACAATTAAATTTTCAACATCATCTAAAAAGCTCCACATGCCATTTTGTTTGGCAATGTCTATTTTATGATAACCACTGGGTTGAATTAGGTTGTTATTTTCTAGTTCAATAACATAACGCTTGTTTAAGGCACTCCAAACACTTTTTGGATTTCTTGGTGTAAAATATTGGCGACGTTTTCCGTTGCCCAAACTTTTAACTGTAGAATCTATCCAGCCAAAACATAATGCTACTTTTACTGCTTCTTCCCAACGCATGGTGGGAACCTTCATTTCTAATTTGAAGAAAATAAGGTAGACTCCATTGGCAGCTTCATGATTTTGTAATAGCCAATCGTACCAATCTACATCGCGTTCAAAATATAATTCTGGATAATCCACAGGGTTTATAATTTGCTTGAATACACTAAGAAGTTATCATCTATTTTTATATCATCAGCTTTAGTGCTCATGGTTTGCCATTCAGCTTTTGGGAATAGCCATTGTTCACTTCCATTAATATGTATTTTTATTGGCATGTCGAAGTTTTCAATAATGTTAGTATAACGAAATTTTAAGACGTTATTTTTTATTTCATACTCTAAAGTTGGAATGCGAACATCACGTAAATACTGATTAAAAAACTCGGTTAAATCGATTCCTGTTGTTTTACTTAAATAATCTTCTACTTGCTTTGTAGTAACCGTTTGATGATAAAAGGTCTTGTTTAAACCACGTAAAATCATTCGCCATTTTTCGTCATCTTCAATAAGTTGCCTTAAGGTATGAATCATGTAAGCACCTTTATTGTACATGTCGCCAGAACCTTCTTTATTCACATTATAATAACCAATAATTGGTCTATCATTTTTTATGTCTTTTCCTTTGCCAACGGTGTATTCGTCTCCAGCTTGTTTGTTGTAATGGTATTCAAGATATAAGCCTTCGGAATAAGCTGTAAACCCTTCATGAATCCACATGTCAGCAATGTCTTTGTACGTTATATTGTTTGCGAACCACTCATGACCAGCTTCGTGGATAATAATAAAATCGAACTTTAGCCCCCAACCAGTTTTAGATAAATCGTTACCCAAATAGCCTTTCATATATTTATTTCCATAGGTAATTGAACTTTGATGTTCCATACCCAAATAAGGAACTTCTACTAGCTTAAAGCCATCTTCATAAAACGGATAAGGACCAAACCAATGCTCAAAAGCTTTCATCATTTTTGGTGTGTCTTTAAAATGTTCTTTTGCCTTTTCAAGATTATCGCGAAGCACAAAATAATCTAAGTCTAAATCACCGTTTTCGCCTTTAAATACTTCTGAAAAATGTACATAATCGCCAATGTTTACATTCACACCATAATTATTGATAGGATTGTTTACAAACCAATGTGAGGTTACTGTATTATCATCCTGTTCTTCAATACTTCTAAGCCGTCCATTAGAAACATTTGATAAGCCTTTAGGTACATTCACACTAATTAGCATACTATCTACTTCATCGTACATGTGGTCTTTATTTGGCCACCAAACACTAGCACCTAAACCTTGACAAGAGGTTGCTACAAAGTGCTTTCCATTGTCATCTTTTTTCCATGAAAAGCCACCATCCCAAGGTGCTCTTTTTGCAACTTTAGGATTTCCTTTATAATGTACTTCCAGTGAATTTATATCACCAACTACCTGTTTGTCTTTTAAGGTAATAAAGTGTGCATTACCATCATGTTTTACTTTTAACTCTTTGCCATTTTGGGTTACTTTAGTAATTTCTAATGGATTTTGTAAATCAATTTGTAAAACATTATGAGGTTTTAAAACCTTGTATTGAACTAAGTTTTTACCAGAAATGTATTTGTTGTCTGGATCTACTTTAATATCTAAATGATAATAAGTTACATCCCACCATACTCTTTCTGGAGTAATTGTACCACGCAAGGTGTCTTGTCTTGTAAACGTGTTTTTATCTTCAAGTAATCCTTGAGCTTCAATAACTATTGATGATGTTATGAGGAGTATAAAAAGGACTAAAAATTTAGTTTTCATATTATTATAGATTAATTAATTCTGTCTAAAAAGGGTTGTAATTCTAAAAGTGTAATATCATCTCTTTTACGAAGTTCATTTAAAAACCACACTTTATGTCCAGCACCATAGGTAATAAGAATTCGCTTACCTTGGTTTTTATATTTTTGAAGGGCTTTTTCGATATTCCAATAGTGAGCTATATTGATATTATCCCATCCACCGAGACCAAGCTCTTCGTTAAAAAGCCTGTTGTAAGTACTTAATCTAATATTATAAATACTATCATATGTATTTGTATGTATAAATGCTGGGTCGTTTCGTTTACCAGTAGCATTCATTAAAGAATCGGTTAATTTATTTGCGGTAGTATATTCTTTCCAGTCATCAATTCTTGTTGTATCCTTGCTAATAGCTTGAAGTTTTTTAGACCTTTCACTTGCCATAATTGCTGTCCATCCAGCCGTTGGGATAATTTCAAAATCCATAGTTTTTGACAACGGAAAAATAACATCGGTATATTCAGGAAACCTCATAACACGTGGTTCTGAAATACTATCATCTCTTTTAAACCCCTCCATAGCTGCATCAAAGCGGTTTGGTGGAATTTCAGTTAGAATTATATCAGGATTAATTTCCTTTATAATTGCTGTTAATTTCTCAATATTAAATACTTCTTCCGTTAGATGTCCACTGTGGATGGTTCCTAGAACAAGAACTTCATTTTTAGTGTCTTTTTGGCAACTTAAAATCAAAGCAAGTACTAAAAATATGATGTTACTCCTTTTAAGTAATTTCATCTAATTATCTAAACGTTTTATTTGGAAAAACTACTGGACTTTCATAACCATCTTTTCCAACCGAAGCGACTCCAAAAAAGAAATTATCTATAACGATTCCCTCTAAAGTAAACTCAGATACATCACCAACATAACGACTGTTATCCCAAGTAGGAGAGGTTGTATCTCTCCAATAAATTTTATACCCAACTGCACCATCAACTTTGTCCCATTTAAACTTAGCAGAAGGTTGAACTATACCTCCTATAGCAACATTTTCTGGTGCTGGAGGTGCACTAGCCAAACTAGCTAAATTGATAGCGTTTACGGCAGTTAGTTTTTTGGCATAAGGAAAATTCACATGCTCAAATGTATCGCCATAGTTAATACCGTTTTCGGTACGAATATCTTGATGTTGTTGAGTGTAGTTCTCATGTGCTTCCATAATTCTGATACCTGCAAAACCTAAATCGTTAAATGGACGATGATGTCCGCCACGACCAAAACGGTCTAAACGATACACCATCATTGGATTCATTTCTGGCATATACGTTTTTACATTTTTATGTACATAACGTGCCAACTGACGTGAAATACCATCAACTTCGCCACCATAAAACCGTCTTACATTTCGCTCACGTTCTGTTTCTGTTGGAGGTACAGGTTCTGAGAATATTCTAAACGTTCGATTGTCGATAACTCCATCAACGCCTTTAATGTTTCCTATCATGTCATTATTAAGAATACCAATAATATCCCAACCTTGTTCTTTGGCATATTTCGCTAATCCAGCACCACCAAACAAGCCTTGTTCTTCACCAGACAAACCAACGTAAATAATGCTATTTTCAAATTGATAATTGCTCAATACTCTTGCTGCTTCTATGGTACCAGCCATTCCTGAAGCATTATCATTAGCTCCTGGTGCGTCAATTTCAAAATTCATAGTATTACTTGAACGAGAATCGATATCACCACTCATGATGATGTAGCGATTTGGATATTTTGTACCTTTTTGTACAGCTACTACATTCACAATCCAAGCATCGTGAGGTACACGACGATTACCTTCTTTTGTTACTAAATCTTTTTGATAGAAAACATCTAAACAGTTATCGCATTCTTTTGAAATGGATTCAAATTCAGATTTAATCCAGCGTCTAGCAGCTCCAATGCCTCTAGTTGTTGAAACAGTATCGCTAAAAGTGTTACGTGTACCAAAATCTACTAAGGTTTTTACATCATTTTTAATACGCTCTGCTGAAACAGCATCGATGATATCATAAATTTTTTGGTCGGTTTGTGAAAAGCTATTTACTACAAATACTAGTAGTAATACGGTTAGTGATTGTTTCATTGCTATTGTTTAGTATAATTAAATTTTACAGTTTCTACGGTTCCATTTTCTTCAATATCTACATAGATATTCATTTCTTTATCACCCACTTTTTCAAAAGTCATGCCTTCAAACACTACTTTGGTTGGAGTAATTTCTTTAAGTGGAAAGTCTACGGTTTCATCTTTTGTTTCCCAACCTTTTAAGTCTGACCCAAAATGTTTTAATTGAAGAATAAGCGAGTTTTCTACTTCTCTAATAATTTCAATTTCATAGAAGGTCACTTTACCA
Source organism: Gaetbulibacter sp. S0825 (assembly GCF_011777505.1). GTDB lineage: Bacteria > Bacteroidota > Bacteroidia > Flavobacteriales > Flavobacteriaceae > Pontimicrobium. Next base: position 155,746 of record NZ_JAATJT010000002.1, read on the forward strand.
TCGTTTATCAATTTAAATGTAGCCATCATTGAGCCTGCTGAGGGCTCACTCCAAATTTCTTCTGTTTTTCCACCAAATGCTTCACCATGCCAAGTACCAGAAATCCAAGCGATGTTTTCTAGTTTTGGTTCGAGCTTGGTTTCTGTTTGCGCTTTACATGAAAAGCTAATTAAAAGGAGTATTAGGATTAGTTTCTTCATAATGGATTATTGAATAAAAGTTACTTTTTTAATCAAATCATTTTCGACTTCATAAATAGCTATGGCATAAAAAACACGTCCATTTACAGTCACTTTTTCTTTATCGATAACTTTGTTTCCTAAAACAATTCTGTTAACGATTTCAGCATTTAAATCTGGTGTGTTTTCAAAAAATGAAGCATATTGTCTTTTGAGAGCTACTCGACCTTGAGTTGTGACATTATTAGGAAATGTGAACAATTTAATATCGATAGAATAGGTGTTTACAAAACCATCAATATCTCTATTGTTATATACTTCCAGCTGCTTGTTTACAATAGATTCTGGGTTAGATGTGGTTGTAGAATTACTTAAAAAAGTCATTGAGTTAATGTCTTTTGCATCTGTTTCATAAATCGTAACTTGCCTATTTGTAGTGTTATTTAGGGTAACCAATTCTTCATCAATAACTATATTTTTTAATGTCATCCTGTTTAAGGTTTTAACATTAGACTTTTTATTCTCTTTAAAAAATTGTGTGTAGTTTTCTTTTAAAGTATTGCGTCCGGAATACATTTTTTCATTTGGAAACCTATTTACCACAACATTTTCGTCAAATGCATTTGAGAATTCATTGAGTTGTCTATTATTGAAAGGTTCAATATGTCTTTGTACAATTTCGGCAGCTTTTTCTTCGCTTATTGTTGAGGTAGGACTACTTGTGTTATCCTTAGGCGTAGTTTCAACAGTATTCGTCTTATTGCTATTAATATCTCCAGCGATTAGTAACATAGTCGATTCTGGATTTGTAGCTAAGCGTGTAATTTTTGAAATCCCTTTTGAGAGTAAATCGTCAACCTTTTTCCAATTATTATCTTTTCGTAAGGTTAATTTATATAGCACACTTTCTTTTCCTGAAAGAATGGTTCTATTGTTTAACCAGCAAATATCTTCAACGTCTTTCATTGTGTTGGCAATAAGCCTAGTGGTTCCAGTCATTGGATTTAAGGACTTTATTTGCCAAACATCATTTTCTTTTGAAATGAAGCTCACAAGATTGGAGTTTGGAATTCTATGAAATGAACGACCTACGTTGGTGGCGTATTTTCTGCTCCAACCTTCAGTTAAATTAATTGCATATAAGTTTAATCCATCTTCTTCAATAACTGCACCCACAATAATATTGTCATCAAACCAAGTGTAATAGGCCACTACAAGGTCTTGAACAAGCTCTGTAGATTCACCATTCTTTAAATTATAGGTGTATAAGCGTTGCTTTCCGTCTTTATCCAAACGTACGGCAGAGACTTCATTTTTATTTGGAATTTTTAAAGGCGAATATTCGCCGCCTTCAGTATGATTAATGAATATTTTTGAATCGTAATTGATATTATACTTGACAATATCAGTTTGTCCATTTCTCGTTCCTGCATACAACACAGTATTCTCATCGAGAAATGAAGGTTGATTATCGTAACCATCATTTACCGAAATATTTCTTTGGTTAAATAACTCTATATAATTGTTTGAGGCTTTTAAATCAAACAAAAAAACATCGGTATTAGATTGCGAATAAGAAACTAAAAAAACAAAAAATAGAAGAGAAGAAAATAACTTGCGCATAAGATTAATTAAATTTTTCTCTAAAGTAATAAAAAAGGTTTATTGATGTTTAATTGTCTAGAATAAAGAATACTATTAATTTCTAACTTTATATCTTTGAAAGATATCTAATAGAATTACAGTTTGGGCAATCAGCTTTTATTTTTCTTTTGTGCATTAGGAGTATTTAATGGCTTCTTAGTGAGTCTGTACTTGTTGTTTTTTGCTAAGCAAAAGCGAATTCAAAACACATTTTTTGGAATGTTAGTTTTAATGCTAACTGTACGAATTGGAAAATCCTTATATACAATTTTCACGTTAAAGGAGGATAGAAATTTATTAATACTCCAAATAGGTTTGTCAGCCTGTTTTTTAATAGGCGTTTCGTTGTATTATTATTTGAAGTCTTCGGTAGAGAATACTAAGATAATACCTAAATTATGGAAGGTACATTTTATAACTTTATTTTTATTTGTGGTTATTGGTGGGCTTTTAAAGCCATACACAACAAATAATGATTTTTGGACGACCTTTTTTGTTCAGTTTATTTATACAGTATGGGGAATGTATGTGTTGGCTTCAGGATATGTTTTAAAGGGTATTTTAAAAAAGATCTTTAATAAAGATGAAAAATGTACAACTGCTGAGCTTTGGTTATTCAATGTTTTTATTGCTAATTTACTTATTTATATAGCCTACATTATTGGATACTTTTATCTTTATTATGTTGGCACACTCACTTTTTCTTTTGTGTTTTATGGCTTACTTTTTTTCTTGTTATTTAAGAATAATAGGGACAATGTTTTTAAAGATATTCCTGAAAAGTATGCTTCTAAAAAAATTGAAAATGAGGAGGCTCTTTTAATAATAGAGAAACTCGAAAAGGTTATGTTGCAAAAGGAACTATATAAAAATCCCAATATAAAATTAAGCAGTATTGCTAAAGAACTACACATATCCTCTCATAGATTATCCCAACTTTTAAATGATAATCTAGGTAAAAGTTTTGCGCAATACATTAGTGAAAGTAGGATTGAAGAAGCAAAAAAACTAATAACCAAAAAAAGCGACTATACATTTGAGGCTATTGGTTATGAAGCTGGTTTTTCTTCACGTTCTGCTTTCTATGCTACCTTTAAAAAGCTTACTGGAATAACACCAGCAGCGTTTCGAGATTCGCAGACATAACATGTCTAAAATTATAATTTAGGACACCTGTTTTATAACTCACAATACATTCTTCATTTCATTTTTGCAATTTTGAGTAATATTTAAAACACTATAAAAATGAAACATAGAATTATTATTGCTATAGTATTATTAGCTACTCAATTTTCAATAGCGCAATCAGAAGCATCTTTAATTGAAAAAACACTTCAAAAATATATGGAAGGAAGTTCTTATGTGAAGCTAGAAATGCTTAAAAGCGCTTTTACAGATAATGGTACGTTGTATTTAACAGGAAGAGACGGCTTGTTTAAAAGATATACTCCAAATGAATATGTCGACTTTTTTAAAAATGCAGAAAAAGGAAAGTTTAATGGTCGTGATGCAAAAGTACTAGCAATAGAAGTTGTAAAAGATATTGCAACTGCTAAGGTTGAAATAGCAGGTCCTGAAAGAAAATGGGTTTATATTGATTTGTTCTTGTTAAAGAAGTTTGATGATGCATGGAAAATAATTAGTAAAACGGCTACTAGAGTAGATGATAATTAATATTCAATAATGAAAAAAATATTATTAATTCTATTTATAGCTTTCACAACAATATCTGTAAAAGCGCAAGAAAGTAAGATAACTACATTCCATAGAATGCTTATCCTTAATAAGGAAAACAAGTTGATGGTTGTAAAAATAAAGAACAAAGATTTTTGGGTAACTCCTGGGCTTTATCAAAATAGCAAACAAACTATAAAACAAGGTATAGATAGTATTGCATCTACTTATGGTATTAAAGTGTACAATATGAAATTAAGAGGAGTGTATGGTCTAAAAAATCCAACTCAAAACCATTTTTCTTCTAGGAACATTTTTGTAATGAGTACTGACTCTATAGATAAGCACATACCAGAAATAATAGGAGAGATTCTATGGCTAGATATTAACGAAGCGGTCAAGAAAATTAATATCCCTCATATAAATGATTTTATAAAGGATATATATAAGCACCCAAATAGCTTGAGGTCTGGAACTGTAGAGCGATTTGAAAAAAATGGCAAACTAGTTTCAAAAATCTCAGAAAAATTTTATAACATCAATTAGTAATATAAATGAAGCAAGCATTTTTAATTATTGCACTATTTTTTATAGTAAAAATTAGTTCTCAAACATCTAATATTACTTTTGTTGATACTAAAATTGAAATTGATGGAAAACTAGAAGAATCTGTTTGGGAAACTTTACCAGAAAACACCAATTTTTATAATTATTTACCTACAGATGTCGGTTTAGCAAAAAATCAAACTTCTGTAAAATTATTTCACAATGGTGAGTATTTGTATGTTAGTGCAACTTATTTTGATTCTACAGATAAAACACAGGTAAGCACTTTAAAAAGAGATACTTCAATTTTTTTAAGTGATTCTTTCGTAATGATTTTAGATACGCAAAATCAAGAACAAAATGGATATTTTTTCGCAGTTAACTCGTTAGGAAATCAAACAGATGGTTTGGTTAGTAGAGTAAACGATAGCTATAATTTAAGCTTTAGTTGGAATACTATTTGGCAATCTGAGACTTTTCTAAATAGTAATAAAAAGCAATACGAAATTGCTATCCCTCTTAAATCATTAAATTTCAATAAAGAGAATAACATATTTGGTATTCAATTTTATGTACGAGATATAAAAAATAATTCATGGACTATTTTAAAGAATGTTAAACGTAATTATGCCAATTTGGATTTACGTTTCACTGAAAAATTCTTAATAGAAAACCTTCCAGAAAAGTCAAATTCAAGATTTACAACTACACCATCCTTAACTGCAAATTATCAAAATGATGTTATAAATAATGTAGATGACACCGCATTTAAAGCAAGTTTAGATGTTCAATACAACCTTACGTCATCTTTAAAAATGGATGCAACGATTAATCCAGATTTCTCGCAAATTGATGTTGACCAACAAGTAACAAACTTAACTAGGTTTTCTGTTTTTTTTCCTGAGCAAAGAAACTTCTTTCTCGAAAACTCCGATTTGTTTTCAAATCTAGGAGTAGATGGTATTAATCCATTTTATTCAAGAAGAGTAGGAGCTAATAGTGATATACAGTTTGGGTTAAAACTATCTGGAAATATATCTCCCAAAACCAGAATAGGTGTTTTAAATGTTCAAACAGATGAAGAAGCAGCAGTTGTATCACAAAATTTTGGAACTTTAGTTTTAGAGCAACAACTTTCTAAAAATTTTGTAACAACAGCTTTTTTTATTAATCGCCAGCAAACCGATAATTTTGATTTTGTGAACGATTATAATCGAGTTACAGGAATTAATCTAAATTATAAATCTGATAATAATAGATGGATTGGTTTAGCGAATTATGGAAAGAGTCTAAATGATGGTATCTCTGGAGATAATAGTTTTTATAATGCTGGAATTTGGTTTAACAAAAGAGGATTAGAGTGGAACGCTTCTATTAAAAATGTTTGCAAAAACTATATTACTGATGTTGGTTTTACACCAAGATTATATAATTATGATGCAATAAACGATTTAGTGGTTAGAGAGGGTTATACACAAACAACTGTAGGAGTAGAGTATCAAAAATTCTACGAACAGTCTAAAACTATAAACTCTGTTCGTTTCTTAAATTATAATAACAACACTTACTTTGATGATGGTGGTGTAATGAGCCAATCGTCACACTTTTTAAATTCAGCAGTTTTTTTTAAGAATTTATCTTCAGTGTATTATGTGTATAAGTATGACATTATCGATTTAAAGTATGGTTTTAATCCGCTTAGTGAAGGGAATGCTTTAGTCCCAAATGAGTATCGTTTTGGTATTTTAAAAGTTGGATACAATTCGGCAAACAATCAAAAATTTCGGTACCGTTTTAATTTACAAAAAGGGTCTTATTACAATGGAAAGAGGTTCACAGCTGGTGCTTATGTAAATTATCAACTATTACCTTTTGCTAGTTTTGAAGCATCTTATGATATTAATGAGATAGATTTAAATGTATTGGGAAAAGAAACGTTTCATTTGGCTCGATTTACAAAAGAAATTTTCTTCAATAATAGATTGAACTGGACTACTTATGTACAATACAATACGCAAAGAAATAATTTTAATATAAATAGTAGATTGCAATGGGAGTATAAGCCATTGTCGTATGTGTATTTTGTGATAACTGATAATTTCAATAAGGATATACATAGAAAAGATTGGGGAATTGCTTTTAAAATGAACTATCGATTAGATTTTTAATAACTTTAGAGAAAATAAACATCAATTAAAAATGAAAAAAACGTTATTACTTCTCGCAATTTTTTTAGGAACATTATCAGCAAATGCACAAACAGAAACTGAAAAAATAAACAAACCTTTAATGGATTATATAGAAGGAACAGCCAATGGAGAACCAGATAGATTAAAACGTGCATTTCATCCAGATTTTAATTTATACTTTGTTCAAAATGATTCTGTGAAAGCTTGGTCTGGTAAAGGATACATTTCTAATGTAAAACAAGGAAGAAAAAGTAATAGAATTGGTCAAATTGTATCTGTAGATTTTGTTAATGATGCTGCTATAGCAAAAATAGAAATTGATATGCCAGACAGAAAACGTCTTTATACAGATTATTTGATGCTATTAAAAGTAAAAGGTGAATGGAAAATTATTCATAAATCATTCACATTTATAGAGTATTAAAAGTACACTTTAATTCTTAAGTACTAATTTCATTTTATTTATAAAACATAAAAAATACTCAAATTGAGTATTGTATGATTGTAAATGGTTTCTCACCTTTAAGGGGCTATTTATTAACTAAAAACTTTATAAAATGAAATTAATTAGACAAATTACATGTATCATGGCATTGTCATTATTTTTTTGGTCATGTCAAACAGAAGAAATTACTCAGCCTGAAGAGCCTCAAAGTTTAGCAACTGAGGCTTTTATTGGTAATGAAGTTGATGCTGCTAGTAATGCACGTGGTAGTGGATTACTAACAATTACATCTGAGTACCTTGATGGTATAAATGATGCTTTAGCAGCTAAAGGAATGAACTATAGAGTTGCGTCTGCAGAACTTATTACAGCTAGTGGTTCTCATGAAGCAGGTAATACTGTATTATCAAAAATTGTAGGAAACAAACAATTGACTGCTGATTTTGTGCCTGGTGATACACGACGAGCATGGAGCTCAGATAGTGGAAACACAATTACTTATGCCATAGATACAACAGGAGATGCTGTGCCTATATCTGATGATGTTTTCGGTACTAATACTAATACTGATGCTGCTATAGAGCGTGCAACGGATACTTGGAGAGATGTTAACTGTTCTGATTTGGGATTAATTAGAAATGATGATTTTGGAGTTGATATTGGAGTAGTTGCATTCATAAATGGTCTTGGAGGATCTCCTTTTGTATTTGCAGATGTACAACATGGAGGGTTTAGAGATATTAATTACGCAGCTGGTGTTTTAGGAGTTACTCATACTTTTGTTTTTACTGATATTGATGGCCCAACAGATGTTGATAATAATGGAAAAGCTGATGTTGCTTTTAGAGAAATATATTATGACCCTTCTTGGATTTGGGGTGACAATGGTGATGGCACTAATATTGACGTTGAATCTATAGCTGTTCATGAAATAGGTCATGGATTAAGTCAAGGACATTTTGGAACAGTTAAGTTTAAAAACAATGGAGCTATTAAGGCCTCACCAAGAGCAGTTATGAATGCTTTATATACGGGTCCTTATGTAGAATTGGCTGGTACAGATAATGGTGGTCACTGTAGTAATTGGGGAGAGTGGCCAAATAATTGATAATAAAATTCAATTAATTTATATAAAAAAACGCCTCATTTAGAGGCGTTTTTTATCCAACCAACCAAAAGTCTAAAAACAATATTTGTTTTCAACTTTTACTTTCTCTGCGATTTCTTTGCGTAAATCTACAATGTCTGGATAGTTTGTATATTTAGTAAAACGCTTAAGCCCCATTAACATCATGCGTTGTTCGTCACCTTCAGCAAATGAGATAATACTCTCTTTCCCTTTTTCTTCAATAATATCAACAGCATGATATAAATATAGTTTTGCCATTGCTATTTGTACTGACTGAGCTTCTTCACCAAAGCGTTTGGCATTTTTTTCAGTTCTTAAAATAGTAGACTCAGCCATATAGATTTCAATTAAAATATCTGCTGCTGCTATTAATAATTGTTGATGCGATTCTAAATCTGGTCCAAATTTTTGTACTGCACCACCAGCAACCATTAAGAAGGTTTTTTTAAGTTTCTTAATCATTTCTTTTTCTTCTGAAAATAACTCATAATAATCTGGTGTATCAAACGAAGGAATACCCATGAGTTCTTCTTGAACCGCTTGTGCTGGACCTAATAAATCTACATGTCCTTTCATGGCTTTTTTTACAAGCATTCCTACGGAAAGCATTCGGTTGATTTCGTTTGTACCTTCGTAAATACGAGCAATACGAGCATCTCTCCAAGCTGCTTCCATTGGTGTTTCTTCAGAGAATCCCATTCCCCCAAAAATCTGAATACCTTCATCAGCGCAGTTTTGTACGTCTTCAGATACTGCTACTTTTAGGATAGAACATTCAATCGCATATTCTTCAACACCTTTAAGTTCTGCTTCTTGATGTGAATTTCCTGCTGCTTCACGTAACGCTATTCTATCTTCAATGTTTTTTGCAGCTCTATAGGTTGCAGATTCACCTGCATAAGCACTTGTAGCCATTTCTGCTATTTTTACTTTAATAGCACCAAACTCAGATATTGGTGTTTTAAATTGCTTACGTTCATTGGCATATTGTACACCTAATGATGTGATGCGTCTTTGTGAGTCTAAACAAGCAGCTGCTAATTTTATACGACCAACGTTAAGAGCATTCATTGCAATTTTGAAACCATTTCCTCTTTCGGATAGCATGTTTTCAACAGGAACTACAGTATCATTAAAAAATACTTGTCTTGTTGATGAAGCACGAATACCTAGTTTGTGTTCTTCTTCACCTAGCGTAATACCGTTGGGATTATCTTTATCATATTCTACAATGAAACCTGTAATATTTTTATCATCTTCAATTCTTGCAAATACAATCATTAAACGACAGAATCCAGCATTGGAAATCCACATTTTCTGTCCGTTAATCTTATAAGATTTTCCATCTTCAGAAAGCGTTGCAGTTGTTTTACCAGAATTGGCATCACTACCTGCTCCAGGTTCTGTTAAGCAATAAGCTCCAAACCATTCACCAGAAGCTAATTTTGGCACATATTTTTGTTTTTGCTCTTCGGTACCATATAGTGTAATTGGTAAAGTTCCTATTCCAGTGTGTGCACCAAATGCTGTACTAAATGAACCAGTACCAGATGATATATAATCACAGGTTAAAACCGTTGACACAAATCCCATTCCTAAACCACCATAGGCTTCAGGAACTGCTACACTAAGAAATCCGAGTTCTCCAGCTTTTTGCATACATTCCTCAGTTAAGGCATAGTCTTTTGCTTCAAAGCGTGCTTTATGAGGAATAATTTCACGGTCGTTAAATTCCATAACCGCTTCTTTCATCATGTTTTGCTCTTCTGAAAAGTCTTCAGGAGTAAAAACGTCTTCACAGTTAGTTTCTTTTACTAGAAACTGACCTCCTCTTAATAATTCTTTTTCTTCCATTACTTTATCGTTTGGGTATTTCTTTAGTTTAAAAATTCAAATATTCCACAGGCGCCTTGTCCAGTTCCCACACACATGGTTACAGCACCATATTTACCTTTCATATTGCGCTTTCTCATTTCATCAAATAACTGAACAGATAATTTTGCTCCAGTACAACCAAGAGGATGACCAAGCGCTATTGCACCACCATTTACATTAATAATATCAGGATTAAGATTAAGTTCTCTAATTACAGCTAGAGACTGAGAAGCAAAGGCTTCATTTAACTCTATTAATTCTAAATCATCTTGATTCAATCCAGCTTGCTTAAGTGCTTTTGGGATGGCCTTTACTGGTCCAATTCCCATGATACGAGGTTCAACACCAGCAGCAGCATAGTTTACTAAGCGAGCAATTGGTTCAAGGTTTAATTCCTTTACCATGTCTTCACTCATTATCATCACAAAAGCAGCGCCATCGCTCATTTGAGACGAATTTCCAGCTGTAACACTACCACCTTGAGCAAATACAGGACGAAGTTTAGCCAAGGCTTCAAGATTTGTTCCTTTACGAGGCCCTTCATCTTTAGTCACCGTGTATTTTTTTGTTGCTTTCTTTCCGTTATCATCTATGTATGTTTGCTCTACATCAATAGGAACAATTTGGTCTTGAAAACGGTTTTCCGCCTGCGCTTTTAAGGCTTTCATGTGTGAATTAAAAGCAAACTCATCTTGGTCTTCACGAGACACTTTAAATTGATTAGCAACTGCTTCAGCAGTATTTCCCATTCCCCAATAATAATCTTCGTGACCTGCTTTTACAGTATCATAATTTAATTCTGGTTTAAATCCTGTCATTGGTACAGCACTCATGCTTTCTGCACCTCCAGCAATAATGCAATCTGCCATCCCTGCTTGAATTTTTGCAGTTGCAATACCAATGGTTTCTATGCCTGAAGCACAAAATCGATTAACGGTAACTCCAGGAACATCAACACTATTTAACCCGATTAATGAAATAAATCGTGCCATATTTAATCCTTGAGAACCTTCAGGCATTGCGTTTCCAACAATAACATCATCAATTCTGGTTTTATCAAAACCTGGTAATTCCTTCATCATGTGTTGAATGGTTTCTGCTGCTAATTCATCGGTTCTTTTAAAACGGAATACACCTTTTGGTGCTTTACCAACGGCAGTTCTATATGCTTTTACTATATATGCTTGTTTCATTTAATTATAGTATTGAGTAATGAGGTTTTAGCATTGAGGTTCTAATTTTTGCTGAAATGAATAATTCATTTTCTGAATCTCAATGCATACATCAATTACTGGTTGTATTTTTTCTTTTGCTATTAAATTTAATTCGATTAATAAAATGAGCTGCGTTTGAAGTTCATAAGCTGAACCATTTGCAATGCTTAAAAAATGCTTAAATTCTTTTTGAGAATTTCTTCCAGCTCCCTCAGCTATATTTGAAGGAATTGAAATAGCACTTCGTTTTATTTGAGATGTTAATCCAAATTTTTCATCAGAAGGTAAATCTGTAACAAGAATATATACAGCTTTAGTCAATTCGATTGACTTTCTCCATATTTTTAAATCTTCTACTTTATGCATAACTTTCTAAATACTCAATTCTAATATCTCAATGCTAGCAACTAATTAGTTGCGAAGCGGTTTACCAGTTTTTAACATGTGTTGAATACGTTCCAATGTTTTTCGCTCAGTACAAAGAGATAGAAATGCTTCACGCTCAATATCTAATAAGTACTGCTCGCTAACTAAAGTGGGTTCAGATAAATCTCCTCCAGCCATTACATAAGCGAGTTTGTTAGCAATTTTTTGGTCATGTTCACTAATGTAATTTGCAGCTTCCATAGAATCGGTTCCCACTAAAAACATACCAAGAGCTTGTTTACCAAGGACTTTAATATCTTTACGTTTTGCAGGTTGTGTATATCCAGCATCAGCTAGTAATCTTGCATGAGTTTTAGCTGTAGCAATTTGTCTGTCCTTATTAACTACAACAACATCTTTACCTTTTTGTAAAACTCCCATGTCAAAGGCTTCGTAGGCTGAGGTTGCTACTTTTGCCATACCAATAGTTAAGAAATATTCTTGGAGAATGTTTAATTCTACATCTCCTTTTCTAAAGGTATCTTGAGCTCTTAATGCCATTTCTTTTGAACCACCACCACCAGGAATAACTCCAACACCAAACTCAACCAATCCAATATAAGTTTCGGCTGCTGCTACAACTTTATCTGCATGCATTGATAATTCACAACCACCACCTAATGCCATACCATGTGGTGCAGCAATAGTTGGAATAGAGGAGTAGCGCATGCGCATCATGGTATCTTGAAAATATTTGATAGCCATATTCAACTCATCGTATTCTTGCTCTACAGCCATCATAAAAATCATTCCGATATTTGCTCCAACAGAGAAGTTGGCTCCTTGGTTACCAATAACCAAACCATCAAAATCTTTTTCAGCTAAATCAACTGCTTTATTTAATCCTGCAAGAACATCACCTCCAATGGTGTTCATTTTAGATTGGAATTCACAGTTTAAGATTCCATCACCTAAATCTTCAATAACAACTCCTGAGTTTTTAAATACTTCATTTGATTTTCTAATGTTATCTAGAATAATGAAAGCATCTTGCCCAGGAATTTTTTCTTGAGATTTTTTAGGAATATCATAAGCATACGTTGCACCATTTTTTACAGAATAGAATGAAGAGTTCCCTGATGCTAACATATCATCAACCCAAGCTGCAGGTTTTTTGCCTTCAGCTTTCATGATATCGATTCCTTTTTCAACTCCTATTGCATCCCAAATCTGGAAAGGACCATGTTCCCAACCAAATCCAGCTTTCATCGCATCATCTATTTTATATAATTCATCTGTGATTTCAGGAATTCTGTTAGACACATATTCAAACATTGCTGCAAAGTTCTTTCTGTAGAATTGACCAGCTTTATCTTTTCCTGAAACTAAAATTGGAAATCGGTCGATAACTTTATCGACTGTTTTAGTTAGTTCTAAAGTTGCGAATGAAGCTCTTTTTTTAGAACGATATTCTAAAGTTTCTAAATCCAAAGACAGGATTTCGCTTTTACCATTATTTCCTTTTACTTTTTTGTAAAACCCTTGACCAGTTTTACTACCTAACCATTTATTTTCCATCATTGTGTTGATAAATTCAGGCAGTTTGAACAGCTCATGAGCTTCATCATCTGGACAGTTGTCGTAAATTCCGTTAGCAACATGAACTAAAGTATCTAATCCAACAACATCAACAGTTCTAAAGGTTGCCGATTTTGGACGACCAATAACAGGACCTGTTAATTTATCAACTTCCTCAACTGTTAATCCTAACTCCCTTACTTGATGGAATAGTGATTGTATTCCGAAGATTCCAATTCTATTTCCTATAAAAGCAGGAGTGTCTTTGGCAACTACTGATGTTTTACCTAGGAATTTTTCACCATATTCATTTAAGAATTCTAATACTTCATTAGAAGTTTTTGGGCCTGGTATGATTTCGAATAATTTTAAATAACGAGCAGGATTGAAAAAGTGTGTTCCACAAAAGTGTTTTTGGAAATCTTCACTTCGTCCTTCACTCATAAATTTAATTGGAATACCTGACGTATTTGATGTAATCAATGTTCCTGGAGTTCTGTGTTTGTCCAGATTTTCAAATACTATTTTCTTAATATCTAAACGCTCTACAACTACTTCAATAATCCAATCAACATCTTTTACTTTCGCTACATCGTCTTCTAAATTTCCAGTAGTAATACGACTCGCAAATTTTTGATGATAAATAGGAGATGGTTTAGATTTTAAGGCAGATTTTAATGAATCGTTCACTAAACGATTTTTAACTACCTTATTTTCAAGAGTTAATCCTTTTGATTTTTCTGCTTCTGTAAGTTCTCTAGGAACAATATCGAGCAGTAAAACATCAACACCAATATTGGCAAAGTGGCAAGCAATACCACTTCCCATAATACCAGAACCAATGACGGCTACTTTTTTTATTCTACGTTTACTCATTTTAGGATATCTTCTTTTTGATTATATATTTTTTTATTTGAAATCATTTCGTTTATGACTTCTGCGACTTCATAAAAGTGATTCATTTTTTCTTCTGATACTTGTTTTCTTATGGTATCATTAAAAGTGAGGACACGCTCACGAGAATATTCTCTTTTCTCGCGTCCAAACTCAGTAAGGTGAATTAGAACACCACGTCCATCTTGAGGGTTGGGTCTTCGTTCAATAACACCACGTTCTTCCATTGTTTTTAAAATTCGAGAAAGACTAGTTGCTTCCATACCCATTTTTGGACCTAAAGCAGTTGAAGGTGTTCCGTCAACTGGATCTATACTTAATAAAGTGAGTGCAATTGCCATAGTAGCATCAAATTTTGCAGCCTCCTCGTTGTACATTTTTTGTACAGCTAACCAAGTGGTTCTCAATACGTAATCTATTGTTTTTTCTTTCATATGAATAGTGAAAGATCAAAGATAACAAAAAATACTATGCACGCATAGTAAATTAAAAGAAAATTATGCATGCATAGTAAAATGTATTTTTAAAGGCTAGCAATTGGAGATAAAAAACTCCCTTGCAAAGGAGTTTTTTTTAATTAAGAACGGTATATTTTTTCAATGAGGTCTTTATATTTTTCTTTGATAACCTTACGTTTCATTTTCATAGTAGGAGTAAGGTGACCATCATCTATTGTCCAAATTTCAGGGGTTAGTTCAAACTTTTTAATTTGTTCCCATTTACCAAATTTGGTGTTTGCATAGTCTATTTCTTCTTGAATTCTATCTCGCAACTTTTGGTTTGCCGCTACATCTTCTTTTGAATTAAAAGTAATATCATGGCGTTTTGTCCATTCTTCAATAAATTCAAAATTTGGCTGAATTAATGCTGCTGGCATTTTTTCGCCTTCGCCTATAACCATGATTTGTTCAATAAAGCGTGATTGCTTAAATTGATTTTCTATAAGAGCAGGTGCAACATATTTTCCACCAGAGGTTTTAAACATTTCTTTTTTGCGGTCGGTAATTTTTAGGAAACCATCTTCACAAATTTCACCAATATCGCCAGTATGGAAATACTCTCCAGACATAACCTCGTTGGTTTTTTCTTGATCTTTGTAATAGCCTTGCATTACGTTTGGTCCTTTTACTAAAATCTCACCATCTTCAGCAATTTTCACTTCTACGTTGTCAATCACTCTTCCTACGGTACCAACTCTAAAGCCTCCATTTCTTTGGTCATTTACTGAAACAACAGGAGAGGTTTCAGTTAACCCATAACCTTCCATAATTGGCATTTCTGCTGCTGCAAAAATTCTTGTTAGTCTTGGTTGTAAAGCTGCACTACCAGAGACCATTAGGTCTAAATTACCTCCTAAGCCTTCTTTCCATTTGCTGAATATTAGTTTTCTAGCTAAGGCTAACTTTTTTTCATAAAACCAACCATTTGCACCATAAGGCTCATACCTTAAACCTACTTTTACAGCCCAAAAGAAAAGTGCTTTTTTTATTCCGGATAGATCAGTTCCTTTAGCAATAATTTTATCATAGACTTTTTCATAAAGTCTAGGAACTGCTGTCATCACATTTGGTTTTATTTCTTTTAAATTATCACTCATTTGCTCAATAGATTCGGCAAAGTAAATCTCTACACCACAATATTGATATAAGTAAAGAATCATGCGCTCAAATACATGACATACAGGTAGGAAGCTTAAGGATTTCGACTTCCCATAATCAAAAGGAACTCTCTTTTCACTATCTAAAACGTTAGATACTAAATTATTATGTGATAGCATGACACCCTTTGGTTTTCCTGTGGTTCCTGAAGTGTAAATAAGTGTTGCTAAATCATTTGGAGTTACATTGTTTTTTCTGTTTTCTACTTCATCTTGATTACTTAGATCCTTTCCAAGCAATAGAACTTCTTTCCAGCTTTTTTCACCTTGTATATCATTAAAAGTGAATACTTCTTTTAGTTTGGTGTTTCCTTTTATGGCATTTAGTTTTTCAATAATTTCTTCATCAGAAGCAAAGCAATAAATAGCTTCGGAATGATTTAAAATATATTCGTAATCTTCTTCAGAAATGGTAGGATAAATTGGTACGTTTTGAGCGCCAACTTGTAGAATACCTATGTCTACGACATTCCATTCAGTTCTATTAGTTGAAGAAATTACAGCAATTTTATCATTTGGTTTTACACCTAATTTTAGTAAGCCTCTACTTATTGCGTTTGCCTTGTCAATATACTCTTTAGAAGAAGTCGATTCCCAATTTCCGTTATACTTAGTAGTTAATGCTCTTTCTAAATTATAAGTTTCTAGTTGATAATATGGAAAATCAAAAATTCTTGATATTTGTACAGACATGCTTTTAATAATTTAGAAGTATGGAAAAGTATAAAAATTAAACAAGATTTTAAAGTAAAGACATAAAAAAAGGAACCGATTAGTTTTCGATTCCTTTTTTATTTTTTTTGATGGGTTCTTAATTCTTGCTATCTAATAAATATTTAGAAAAACCCTTCCCGTTAATTTTTGTGTATTTTGAATCGATATTGTCAGCAACAGTCATATTTGTTATGTCAAATTCACCACTTACTTTGGTGTATTTTATATCAAGGTCATCTTTAAACTTAGCATTATTAAAGGAAACACCGTCTTTAAACTGTGAATATTTAAAGATAGCATCTTCATCAAATATTGTGTTTGCAAAACTTACATTTTGATTGAACTTTGCATACTTAAACGTTGTTCCAGTATTGAATTTTGAACCACTAAAATCTGCATTATGTTCAAAATCGGAATACTTAAACAAGGCTTCACCCTTAAAAGTACAATTAGTAAATTTCACATTGTTTTCAAAGTTTGCAACAAATGTATATTCTGAGTCTTCATCGTGATAATATGCATACACATTATCTTCAAATGTGCAATTGGTGAAAGATACTGAGCTTTCAATTTGTTCTTTCACAGAATTACTTCCTCCATTTTTCCACCATTTTTTTCTTTTTGGTAAGTCAGGAAGTTTCTCATTCATAAAAGTCATGTCTAATATTCCAGTAATAGTAACATCATCGTAAGACACTGTTTTGCCCATTTTAATATCTCTCATAATATCACTTGCTTTTACTGTTTGTTGAGCAAAGGCATTAGTTGAGAAAATAAATGCGAATAAAATTAGGGATAAAACTGTTCGTTTTTTGATTGATTGAGTGATTGTCATAATACAAAGTTTATAGTATTATAGACTTCACTTTTTTATGAATGTTACAGTTTCAAATCAAAAAAAGTAGTACAATTAGAATTATTTGTAGTTTTTAATCCACTTTCTAGCATTCACAAACGCTTCTAACCATGGTGAAACTTCGTCTTTTCTACCTTCAGGATAGTGAGCCCAATTCCATTGAAATGTTGAACGTTCAATATGTGGCATAGTTATTAAATGACGACCAGTTTTATCACACATCATGGCAGTATTGAAATCTGAACCATTTGGATTGTGAGGATAGTCTTTATAGCCATATTTAGCAACGATATTGTATTTATCTTCAGTATATGGCAAGCTAAATTTGCCTTCTCCATGAGAAATCCAAACACCTAAAGTTGTTCCTGCTAATGTAGAAAGCATCACAGAATTATTCTGTTGTACTTTCACAGAAGTAAATGAACTTTCGTGTTTGTGAGAATTATTATATGTTAGTTTTCCATGAACTTCATGTTCAGGGTTTACTAAATCTAATTCCATCCAAAGCTGTGCACCATTACAGATTCCAACCGATAGTGTATCTTCTCGTTCAAAGAAATTTTTAAGAGCTGTATTAGCTTTTTTATTGTATTTAAAAGCGCCTGCCCAACCTTTTGCTGAGCCTAAAACGTCAGAATTTGAGAAACCTCCAACAGCTCCAATAAACTGGATGTCTTCCAGAGTTTCACGCCCAGAAATCAAATCTGTCATGTGTACGTCCTTCACATCAAAACCAGCTAAATACATCGCATTTGCCATTTCACGTTCTGAGTTACTTCCTTTTTCACGAAGGATAGCTGCCTTAGGTCTTACATTTTCTATAACTGGTAACTTTCCAGTAAAATGTTTTGGGAATGTATACTGTAAAGGCTGATTTTTATAATTGTTAAATCTATCCTCGGCTAAACCATTAGCTGTTTGCTTTTGGTCTAGTAGGAAAGAGGTTTTGTACCAAACATCGCGTAAACGTGACACAGTCATTGTAAATACTTCAGCTTGGTTAATAATACTTAATACATCACTTTCTATTACTTTTCCAATATTATGGAATTCAATATTTGCATCAGATAAAACCGTTTCTACCGAAGCATCTTTAGCTTGAAACACAATTCCTGAATTTTCAGCAAATAACACTTTAAAGGAGTCTTTTTGATTTAATGAAGTTATATCTAATTCTGCACCAAGGTTAGTATCGGCAAAACACATTTCTAGTAGCGTAGTAATCAAACCACCTGAAGCTACATCATGCCCAGCAACAATTTGCTCATCTTTAATTAACTGTTGAATCGTGTTAAAAACTGTTTTTACATAAGAAGCATTGGCAACATTTGGCGCATCATTTCCAATTTTATTTAGAATTTGAGCAAACGAGCTTCCACCTAACTTAAAATCGTCTTGAGATAAATTAATATAGTAAATAGCTCCTGCATTTTTTTGAAAAACAGGCTCTATTACTTTTGTAATATCATTACAATTTGCAGCTGCTGAAATAACGACAGTTCCTGGAGCAATTACTTCTTCATTTGGATATTTTTGTTTCATCGACAAGGAATCCTTACCTGTTGGAACATTAATACCTAAGTCAATGGCGAATTCTGAAATAGCTTGAACTGCTTCGTATAATCGAGCATCTTCACCTTCATTTTTACAAGGCCACATCCAGTTTGCAGATAGAGAAACTGAATTTAATCCACCCTTTAAAGGTGCCCAAATAATATTTGTTAGTGCTTCAGAAATAGAATTTCTACTTCCAGCTGTTGGATTGATTAATCCTGAAATTGGCGAATGACCAATCGATGTTGCAATACCTTCTTTTCCTTTGTAATCTAATGCCATTACACCAACATTATTTAGTGGTAATTGTAATGTTCCTGCACATTGTTGTTTGGCTACTTTACCACCAACACAACGATCTACTTTATTAGTGAGCCAATCTTTACAGGCCACAGCTTCTAACTGTAAAACCTGGTCTAAATACTCATAGAAATTATCAGAATTATACGTAATATCTTTATAGCTTCTCTTCACAGTTTTATCGATCATCACTGTTTTTGGAGAACTCCCAAACATATCTTCAAGTGCCAAATCCATTGGTTTATTACCTTTGGTTTTAGACTCAAAAGTAAACCTATGATCTCCAGTAACATCACCAACGGTATACATTGGTGAACGCTCTCGTTCTGCTATTTTTTGTAATGTTTCTATATGTTTTTCAGAAATCACTAATCCCATACGTTCTTGAGATTCATTTCCAATAATTTCTTTATCAGATAATGTTGGGTCACCAACGGGAAGTTTATCCAAATCAATGTTTCCACCTGTATCTTCTACCAATTCCGATAGACAATTTAAATGTCCACCAGCTCCATGATCGTGAATAGAAACAATGAAGTTTTTGTCACTTTCTACCATACCACGAATAGCGTTTGCTGCACGTTTTTGCATTTCTGGGTTAGAACGTTGTACAGCATTGAGCTCGATTCCTGATTCAAATTCTCCAGTATCTGCAGATGATACAGCAGCACCTCCCATTCCAATGCGGTAATTTTCTCCACCAAGAATGACAATTTTATCGCCTTCTTTAGGTGTGTCTTTTAATGCTTGGTCAATTTTTCCGTAACCAATGCCTCCAGCCTGCATAATGACTTTGTCGAAGCCTAGTTTTCTGACTTCTTCTTCGTGCTCAAAAGTTAGTACTGAACCACAAATAAGCGGTTGACCGAATTTGTTTCCAAAATCTGACGTACCATTTGATGCCTTTATTAAAATATCAATTGGTGTTTGGTATAGCCATTTACGAGCTTCAAATTTTTGTTCCCAAGGTCTGTTCTCTTCTAAGCGAGAATACGATGTCATATAAACTGCTGTTCCTGCTAATGGCAACGAACCTTTTCCTCCAGCAAGTCTATCTCTAATTTCTCCGCCTGAACCTGTTGCGGCACCATTAAAAGGCTCTACTGTTGTCGGGAAGTTATGTGTTTCAGCTTTTAAAGAAATTACAGAGTCAAATTCTTCTGCGGTATAGTAATCTGGAACATCGGCACGTTTAGGTGCAAATTGCTCCACTTTTGGACCTTTTATAAAAGCCACATTATCTTTATATGCCGAAACAATATCATTAGGATGTTGCTTCGATGTTTCTTTTATTAATTTGAAAAGCGATGTTGGTTTTTCTTCACCATCAATCACAAAAGTTCCATTGAATATTTTGTGGCGACAATGCTCGGAATTGACTTGGGAAAATCCAAACACTTCAGAATCGGTTAGTGGTCTGCCAATTTTTTTGCTAACATCATTTAGATATTCAACTTCTTCATCGCTTAGTGCTAATCCTTCTTGCTGATTGTATGCAGCAATATCCTCAATATTAAGAATTGGCTCTGGTTGAATATTTATAGTAAATGATTCTTGATTCAATCCACTGAATTTTTCAGAAATCATTGGGTCATAATCCTTAAAATCTTCGGCAACAGTTTTAAACTCCTCAATCCTGATAATTCCAGTAATTCCCATATTTTGGGTAATTTCAACAGCATTGGTACTCCAAGGTGTTATCATAGCAGCTCTAGGACCAATAAAAAAAGCATCCAATGATGCTTGTTCTAGTTTAGGTTGGTTGCCAAATAACCAAGTTAATTTTGAAGTGGCTTCAGTTGATAATTCTTTTGTTACTTGAACAGCAAATACTTTACTGTTTTGGTTTCCGAAGAAATGAATCATTATACGTTAGTTTATGATGAGTTTTTTAAAATGCAAATTTAATTTTTTTAGTTGTAATTATTTGCTAAAAAGACATCTTAATTTGATAGTTATTCACGAGGTTTTGAACATAAAAAAAGCGACCATTTGAGGTCGCTTTAAAACACAGGCTTTATTGTCTTATGAGTTTTTTTGTGATACTTTGATTGTCACTCGATATTTTCACTAAGTATATACCCTTATTGATATTGGATATATCAACATAAGCACTATTAGGCAAAACTGATTTTGAAATAACCAATTTCCCAAGTATGTCGTAAATCTTGATATCTATAGCTTTATTAGTGTTAAAGTAGATAGCATTATCTTTAACAGGGTTAGGGTAAATGCTAAGTCTTTTTAATTCATTAGTGCCAGTGCTTAACGGAGCATAGCACGTCCAAGATAAATCATCAAAAATTACGCGGTTACTTCCAGTTGAATTACCATCAATAACTACTGAAATATTTCCAGTTACATTAATATTTGGTACTGTAATAGTTTGTTCTGCGTCACTATATGCAATAGTTCCAACCACGTTACCATTAACCTTTAAGTTAAATGTACCACTACTACCACTAAAAACTCTTAATGTTGTTACAGTTAGACTTCCAATGCCTCCGCTAACTGTTGGAGTGGTTAAAGAACCATTTCTAATTGTTATCGCTGTACTACCATTGATATCTTGATCGGTTCTTGCATCAGTTGCAGACCAAGAGCCTCCATTGTCTCCAGTCCAATTTCTATTTGAGTATGAACTAGAACTTGCAGGTATATTAGCAAAAGTTTCATTAATACATTCTGAACTACCAGAACCATTGTTAGTAGTCATCTCACAATCTTGATTACTGAAAGGAGACATGTTATTAGCAGCGTCTTTAGCCTTTACAGTAAAGCAATAATTAGTATTTGCTGATAAGTTTGTTGCAGTAAAAGAGGTGTTAGCTGTATTAAAAGTATTTACACCATCTACATATATATCGTACGAAGTTACAGCGACATTATCAGTAGATGCAGTCCAATTTAAATCAACTGTGTTATCTGTAGGGTTTGAAGCTACTAAGTTTGTTGGCGCAGTAGGTGCTTGAGTATCAGCAGTAGGATTCCAAATCATATTTACAAATTCTGGATGATTTACAAACGGATTTGCATTTCCTTGAAAATTGTAAGCAGCGTTATTTCTATCAATTTCTGCTTGAACAACAGGATCGTTAGCATGCCAATCAAGAAGTAAATCAATATACCAGTCTTCATAAAATTGATCACTAGTTCCATTAAGAGGGTTGTTATTATCTGTATGTGGATCCCATCCAGAGTCGTTCCAGTTATTTTCATAACGAACAGCAAAATATAGTAGTGCTCTTGCAATATCACCTTTAAACTCATCTATCGGTTCAAAAACAGTACCTGAATAGCTGCCAAAAGTATTTGGGCCAATTTTAGAACCATTATTAGATGTCCAGGTTGGGCTACTTACTTCTCCAAACTGATAGTTACTTCTTCGATTGTTAACATATCCATCACTCGGTATTACATGATGCACATCTGATCTCATCGGATAATTTTGATCAAAAAAGCCCTGAGGAAACAAATGTTCTCTATTATAGCAGTCATTTTCAGAATCGTAAGAACCACATTGTCTATTACCATGCGTGTAGAAATAAGAATCGTTTCCAGATGGATTTTCTGAATAAAAATCTAATACAGAATCGTCATTCTCATAATAATCGTCATTATGTGTTGTTTGGTATGCAGTGTAAAGTGCTCCATAGCCTTGATCTACATGACCAGTAGAAACAATATTATATAATTGAGTTTTTAACGTGTAGCCAGTTCCAGTTGCTGTATCGTAATAATTTGAAGGAATTTGAGCTTGTACTAAGGCAGTAATAAATAAAAAGTATAGGTAAATGTGCTTCATAAATATTATTATTTTCTTTCTAACAATGCCATATAGAATCCATCATAACCAGATTCGTGAGCAAATACATTGTTGTCTTTTACAAATTTAAAATCTTTTCCTGACTCTGAGGCTAAAAATTCGTCAACCTGATTTCTATTTTCAGATGGCAAAACAGAACATGTTGCATATACCATTTTACCTCCTGATTTCAGCATTCTAGAATATTGTTGTAATATTTCTTGTTGAGTTTTCTTAATATTATCAATAAATTCAGGCTCTAATTTCCATTTGGCATCAGGGTTTCTGCGTAAAACTCCTAAACCAGAACAAGGAGCGTCAATTAAAATTCTATCGGCTTTATCGTAAAGTTTTTTAATTGGTTTGGTAGAGTCAATTACTTTCATTTCAATATTATGAACACCGTTTCTTCTAGCTCTAATTTTAAGTTTTTTCAATTTACTTTCGTAAATATCCATAGCAATTATTTGCCCTTTATTTTCCATTAAAGAGGCTAAATGAAGCGTTTTTCCTCCAGCTCCAGCACAGGTATCAACAACTTTCATACCTGGTTTTACATCTAGAAAATCAGCCACTAATTGAGAGGAAGCGTCTTGAACCTCAAACCAGCCATTTTTAAATGCCTCTGTCTTAAAAACATTAGCGCGTTCAACCAATTTTAATGCTGAAGGATGATTCGGTAAGAACTCGGTTTCAATATCTTCAGATTGTAATTTAAGCTGTAAATCTTTTTTATTGGTTTTAAGTGTGTTAACACGCAAAATAACATCGGCTTGTAAGTTTTGTGCTGCAAGCTCTTTGGTCCATTTGGTTTCTCCAAGTTCTTTAACTCCAAGTTCGTCTATCCAATCTGGAACAGATTCTCTAAACTTTCTAATTTTTGATAGTTCATCAAAACGTCCTTTAATTTTACGAGTTGGTGTATTTTCAAAGTATTTCCAATCTGGAAGTTTTATTCCTTTGAGGGTAACCCAAACAGCAAATAAACGCCATGCATCATCACGACTAAAAGGTTCTTTTATATTTGCAATTTCGGCATACAAGCGTTTCCAACGAACAATTTCATACGTAGTTTCTGCTACAAAACCGCGGTCGCGACTTCCCCAACGTTTGTCACGCTTTAAAAGCTGTTGGATTACCTTATCGGCATATTGACCTTCATTGAATATTTGTATGAGCCCATCAATAACGGCAAAACATAAATTTCTGTGTAAACGCATCTCAATAATTTAAGCAAGCAAAGGTAGTTTAAAAAGTTTATTTGTTAAATGGTTTGTATGTTTATTCAAGGAGTTTTCTATTTTTATAAAAACTTTTTAAAAATGAAACAAATAATTATTGCATTTCTGTTAATCTCTTTGTTTTCTTGTAAAACTGAAGAAAAATTTACTCCGAGAGATTTTAACTCCGTAGAAGTTGAACCTATTTTGGAAGATTCTCTTTTAAGTATTCGTGCTATTGATATTTTGGACGATAATGGGTTGGCATTTGCAGCAAACAATAATTCGTTTGGATTATATGACCCAGCTAAAAAAACTTGGAATATTTCAAAACAAAAACAAGACACTCTCAAGTTTAGTTTTAGATCAGTAGCTCATACAACTACTGACTTTTTTATGTTAACAGTTGCTAATCCTGCATTATTATATAAAACTACAAGTTCTGGAATGGTACTGGTTTATAAAGAAGAACATGAAAACGTGTTTTACGATGCTATGAAGTTTTGGAATGATAATGAAGGTATCGCTATTGGTGATAGTATAGATGGTTGTTTATCTATAATCATTACACGAGATAGAGGGAATACCTGGACAAAATTACCTTGTGATCAGTTACCTCCAGCAGTCGAAGGTGAAGGCGCATTTGCCGCTAGTAATACAAATATTGCCATTATAGGAGATAAAACTTGGGTTGCTACTACTGCAGGTCGAATTTATTATTCTGAAGATAAAGGAGAAACTTGGGAAGTAACAAATACGCCAATAATTAGTAAAAAAGAAACTGAGGGTATTTATTCTATAGATTTTTATGACGAGCTAAATGGTTTTGCAATTGGAGGAGATTATACGAAGCCAGACGGAAATAAAGCCAATAAAATAAAAACTGAAGATGGTGGAAAAACTTGGCAATTTGCAGCCGATGGACAAACACCAAATTACAGAAGTTGTGTGCAATACATACCAAATAGAAATGGTCAAGAGTTGGTTGCTGTTGGTTTTAAAGGTATAGATTATAGTAATGATGGTGGTAATACTTGGAAAACTATTAGCAATGAAGGTTTTTTTACAATAAGGTTTATTGACGAAACAACAGCTTATGCTGCTGGTAGTGGACGTATTAGTAAGCTCACATTAAAATAAAAAAAAGAGAAGTATTAGCTTCTCTTTTTTATTAAGGTTTTTTGTTTTTCATACGTTGTTCGCGCCTTTGCCTATATGTTTCCATAAGCTTTCTATTAAAGGCGTCTTCAGCAATTTTTAATTTAATAATTTTTTGAGGTGAAATAACGTTACCAAGATCTTTAATTAATTGCTGTTTGGCATTGTGCATTTTTTCTTCAACTGCCATGAATTTAACTAAAATATCTTGAGCTTCTTTTTCTGTAAGATTCTCTTTTTTCATAACAGATCTAATTTTATAAAGATCTGATCTACGTATTTGATTTGTCCTTTCCTCAAAAGCATTGTATACTGGCCAAAATTTTTGAGCTTCATTTGAAGTTAAATCTAACTTATCGGTAATAAAGGCTACTTTCTGTGCTTTAATTTTTTCTTGCATCTCTTTTCTATCTCTTTGAGCATAGCTTGAGAAGCAAATAATTAATAGCAATAAGGGAGTTATTATTTTTTTCATTTTTTTTGTTATTGGTCAATGAAATCTTCTAAATTGACATTTTCAAATAAATAATCTTCAAGAGAATCATCATTAAAAGTTTCATCAAATAGTTCTATGTCTAAATTTACTTCGCTATCGTCAGTTAATAACGATGCGATTTCGTAAGTATTTATTCCTTGATCAATAATATAATTTTCTACCAATTCAGCATCAATGGTGTCTAGTGTTGTATCTGAACTATTCCAGAATACATTAAACATTATGAGCACTGCAGCAGCTACACCCGAAATATACATTAAGGTTTGTTTGTTGAACAAGGAAACAACTTTAGGTTTTTTATCGTCTTTAATTTTGGTTAAAATAACATTTTCTAAAGAATCAAAATATCCATCAGGAGCTTTAAAACCTGAGTTGCCTTCGTTTTGAAGCGCTTCGTCTAGTTTAATAGTATCCATAATAGTGTCTTCCAAATTCTGGAAATAATCTTTTGGAACTTTAAAGCCCGTGTTTTTTATGTTATTTAATTTTTGCTTCATGTTATTAGTTAGACTCAAATTACATTAAAAGGTTTAATTACCTGTTAAATATGCTTCAATTTTTTTTACAGCAATATGGTACGACGCTTTTAATGCACCTTCGCTAGTTTCTAAAATATCAGACATATCTTTATATTTTAAATCGTCAAAGTATTTCATATTGAATACTATTTGCTGTTTTTGTGGCAATGTTGCAATTGCTTTTTGAAGCTTTAATTGAATATCGTTACCATCAAAATACACATCTGAGGTTAAATTATTAACCGCTTGGTTTTGCACATCTTCATTACTAGTCTGTAAACGCTTCGCATTTTTGTTAAGATGTGTAATAGCTTCATTTGTTGCTATACGATACATCCAAGAAAATAATTTACTATCTCCTTTAAACTTATCGATGCTTCTAAACACTTTAATAAAAGTATTTTGTAGCACATCGTCAGCATCATCATGAGAGATTACTATTTTACGTATATGCCAATAGAGACGTTCTTTATTGAGCGTTATTAACTCTCTAAAGGCCTTTTCTCTAGTAGGTGGTGACTTGAGTTGTGATAATAAAAGTTCCTCGTTATTCAAAAAAACTGTTTTGTATTTAGACTCATCAATTTATAAAAAGTTTAATGACTTTGTATTTAAATTTTTTCTTCATTTTATACAACCTGTTAACTATTTAATAAACAAGCGTTTGTCATTAAAAACATCGATTAAGTGTAAAATAATATCGATAAAATGCATTTTTTTCTTGGTCAGTACTAAAATAAGTTATATGTTTACATCGTCTTAACCTACTAAGTATTACCATTTCCCCCAAGATTGGTAATAAAGAGAAAAGGATGTTACCCAAATTACATCCTTTTCTTGTTTTTATAACTTTCTTAAATCTTAATCTATTGAAAAGATTGCATTGCAATTAAATTGCTATAAACACCTTTTGTGTCTAGTAGTTCTTGATGTTTTCCTTGCTCAACAATTTCGCCTTTTTGCATAACAACTATTTCATCTGCATTTTGAATGGTTGATAAACGATGAGCAATAACGATAGAAGTTCTATTTTTCATCATATTCTCTAGAGCTACTTGTACTAAACGTTCGCTTTCTGTATCTAATGCCGAGGTAGCTTCATCTAGAATCATAATTGGAGGATTCTTTAAAACTGCTCTTGCTATACTTAATCGTTGTTTTTGGCCACCAGATAACTTATTTCCTGAGTCTCCAATATTAGTATTAATACTTTCGGGAAGGTCTTTAACAAACTCCCAAGCATTAGCAACTTTTAAAGCCTCAATGACTTGTTCGTCGGTAGCATTTTCATCACCTAAAAGAATGTTGTTTTTAACCGAATCATTAAACAAAATAGAATCTTGAGTTACAAGGCCAATGAGATTCCTTAGCGAATGCTTTGTAAAATCTCTAATATCTGTCCCATCAACGGTTATTTTTCCATCGGTAACATCATAAAATCGTGTCACAAGATTTGCAATAGTGCTTTTTCCACTTCCAGATTGTCCAACTAAGGCGACAGTTTTTCCTTTTGGAACATTGATAGAGAAATTTCTTAAAACTAAGTCATCTTCATATTTAAAGGAAACATTTTCAAGTTTTATACTATTTGTAAAATTCTCTTTTAGAATAGCGTTTGGTTTGTCTTTTAATATGGACTCAGTATTTAAAATTTCTAACACACGCTCAGCAGCTGCATTCCCTTTTTTAACTTTGTAACTCGCTTTACTTATAGCTTTTGCTGGAGTAAGAATATTATAAGCAAGTCCCATGTAGACTAAGAATAATCCTGGGTCTAAAGATTTATCGGTCAATACCATTTGACCTCCATACCAAAGTAATACTGCAATAACTGCTATGCCTAAAAATTCGCTTGTTGGTCCAGCTAAATTTTGTCTATTTAAAAGCGAATTAGAAAATTTATAAAAGCGATTTGTTGATTCTTTAAACTTATTGCCAAATATTTTTTCGCCATTAAAGCCCTTGATGACTTTCAATCCTGAAAGTGTTTCATCTACAATCGATAAAAAGAACCCTTGTTCTTTTTGAACTTTATTAGATTTTCTTTTTAAGGATTTACCAACTAGTGAAATTAGAAAACCAGATACTGGAATAAAAATAAACACAAAAATGGTAAGTTTTGAACTTATTAGAAACATCGATATTATTGTAAAGAGAATCATTAAAGGCTCTCTTACAATGAGTTCTAGAATAGACAAAAATGAATGTTGAATTTCTAACACATCAGTTGAAATTCTAGACATAGTATCTCCTTTTCGTTTTTCAGAATAAAATGAAATTGGCAAAGATGTTATTTTATCATAAAGTTCGTTTCTCATGTCCTTTAACACCCCATTTCTTAAAAATGTAATAAAATACATTGCTAAATAGCTAAAAATGTTTTTGAGTAAAAAAGTACTTACGACCAATAAAACCATAAATATTAGCACATCTTCATTTCCAGCTGCTTTTTTTTGTGTGACAAAATAATTGAGATAACTTTCTCCGTAAGAAGTAATTTCCCCAAATCCTTCCCAAACAGGTTCCTTCTCTAAAGGTTTTGTATCTCCAAAAAGGACTTTAAGCATGGGAAACAACGATATCATCGACAAAGTCCCAAACAAAGCATAAAATACATTTGAAATAATGTTTAAAACTGCATAAACTTTATACGGTTTTGCAAATCGTAGTATTTGCTTAAAATAGTTCATTAATTGAGTTTCATATCTTTTATAACAGCATCAATCTTAGTTTCCAAAAGTTGTTCCGTTGATTTAAATGCTGTCATATTGTCTAATGTTGTATTTACACTAATATAGTATTTAATTTTTGGTTCGGTACCACTTGGCCTTAGAGCTATTTTGCTACCATCTTCAGTATAATAAATAAGCACATTAGACTTTGGTACATTAATTACAGTTTCTTTTCCTGTAACTATGTTTTTGGAAATAGATAATTGATAATCTTCAATCTTTACAACATCACTTCCATTTACTTGCTTTAATGGGTTTTTCCTAGCATTAATCATCATTTGTTTAATTTCTTCGGCACCTTCAATGCCTTTTTTTGTTATTGAAATTAAACGCTCTTTGTAAAATCCGTGAGTTATATACAGGTTAATGAGTTCTTTAAAGAACGAACTACCTTTTGCTTTTGCCTGTGCTGCAATTTCACACGCTAAAAGAGTAGAGGTAACAGCATCTTTATCTCTTACAAAATCGCCAACCATAAAGCCAAAACTCTCTTCGCCACCTCCAATAAAATTAAGTTCATGAAAATCTTTAATCATTTTTGCAATCCACTTAAAACCTGTAAGCCCAATTTTGCATTCTACATTATAATGTGATGCTAAATTCTCCATCATTGGAGTGGAAACTATAGTAGAGCCAATAAATTCTTTTCCTTGAATTTTATTTTCGTTTTTCCATTGTTTTAATAAAAATTCGGTCATGACAACCATGGTTTGATTCCCATTTAGCAGTTTCATATTACCATCCAAATCTCTTACAGCTATACCAACTCTATCACTGTCAGGGTCGGTTCCAATTACAATATCACCATTTACTTTTTCGGCTAAATCCAATGCCATTTTTAAGGCTGCTGGCTCTTCTGGATTAGGCGAATCTACTGTTGGAAAATCACCATTAGGCACTTCTTGCTCTTTTACTATATGAACATTTGCATAACCTGCTCTTTTCAAAGTTTCAGGAATAATGGTAATAGATGTTCCGTGTAATGATGTGAACACGACACTTAAGTTTTTTCTAGCTGAATCACTAGTGTCAAAACTGCCATTTTTTATAGAAGCATTAATAAAAACTTCGTCAATATCCTTCCCAATATATTGAATGAGGGATTCTTTTGAATTGAAATTAATTTCAGAATAATCTAAGGCATTTATTTCTTTTATAATGTTTGCGTCTTGTGGAGGGACTATTTGCCCACCATCTTGCCAATAGACCTTATAACCATTGTACTCTGGAGGATTGTGAGATGCTGTTAATACAATACCACAATGGCAGCCTAAATGTTTTAGTGCAAAGGAAAGCTGAGGTGTAGGACGTAAATCTTCAAATAAATATACTTTGATATTGTTTGCCGAAAATACATCGGCTACAATTTTTGCAAACGCCTTACTGTTGTGTCTGCAATCGTACGCAATAGCAACTTTTAATTGCTCATTTGGAAACGATTGTTGTAGATAATTACTTAAACCTTGCGTATTTTTACCAATAGTATATTTGTTCATTCGGTTGGTGCCAACTCCCATGACGCCGCGCATTCCGCCAGTGCCGAATTCTAAATTTTTATAAAAACTTTCTTTTAGTTGTTTTGGGTTTGAAGCAATTAATTCCTTTATTTTATTTTGTGTATCTGTATCAAAAGTTGGCGTTAACCACGCATTTACTTTTTCTAGAATTTGAGGTTCTATGTGAATCATTAATTAAAATTTATATGCAAAAATAGCGAATTAACTAAGGTAATGTTGTTGATGAAACATTACAACTTACAAATTCATTTTTTTATCAATTTTGTAGCGCTCTTTATCGTCTTTATTACGTAAAATAATTTCGCCTAAAAATCCAGCAACAAAAAATTGCGTCCCAATAATCATAGTTACTAAAGCGATGTAAAATTGAGGTCTTTGAGTTATTAATCGTCCTGTAGGATTAATAAAAAGCTTATCAATACCTAAATAGATAGCAAAACAAAAACCTATAAAAAACATGAGGGCACCAAGAGCACCAAAAAAGTGCATTGGTCGTTTCCCAAATTTGGATAAAAACCAAATGCTTATCAAATCTAAAAATCCATTAATAAATCGTTCCATACCAAATTTTGTTTTTCCGTATTTACGTGCTTGATGTTGTACCACTTTTTCGCCTATGTTACTAAACCCTTCATTTTTAGCTAATACGGGAATATAGCGATGCATTTCGCCATAAACATTGATGTTTTTTACAACCTCTTTATTGTAAGCCTTTAAACCACAATTAAAGTCATTTAGTTTAACACCTGAAGTTTTTCTGGCAGCCCAGTTAAAAAGTTTTGAAGGAATGTTTTTTGAAATTACCGAGTCGTAACGTTTCTTTTTCCAACCAGAAACCAAGTCGTAACCCTTATCAGTAATCATTTTGTATAGTTCTGGGATTTCTTCAGGGTTGTCCTGTAAATCGGCATCCATAGTAATAACTACATCACCTTTTGTTTCTAAGAAACCAGCATGAAGTGCTTGAGACTTCCCATAATTTTTAAAAAAACGAATACCTTTTACAGCATTGTTTTTTTGTGAAAGCATTTCAATAGTTTCCCAGGACCCATCAGTACTACCATCGTCAATAAAAATAATCTCATACGAAAAATGATTGGATTGCATAACGTTTGCAATCCAATCATGTAATTCGTTTAATGAGTCTTTCTCGTTAAGTAGTGGAATAACTACTGATATGTCCATTTTTAAGTAATTTCTATATTCTTTGTCAAAAGTAAAGAAATTATTTAAGCATCAGGGTCAGATTTTTTCATAATTAAGGCTACTATTAGTCCTATAATTGCTTGAAATAAGAATCCCCAAGCCAAAGACTTAAGTGTGTTAACTATACTAAACTGGTTTTGACTTTCAATTTTTTCGACAGCTTCAGCTATGGCTTCAGCTGGTGCACCAAAACCTTCCATCATATTAATTGTTGATTCGACAGTAAGTTGCTGAATTTGTTTTGCAGCTTCTGGGTCTATATAGTTGAAGAGAATCATACTTACTATTGAGCTAATTCCTATTCCAATTGCAACAGTGATGAAGTAAGATGAAAAAGCTTCTTTAAATGATAAAAAACCACCATTCAAACTTTTTGATTTTGCAGTAGAAACAACTCCAAAAGCAATAATTGCTAGTAATAAAAATATCCCTAGCCACATATTTGCCATTAAATTAATGTCAACAAACCAAATGGCTATAGTTATCAAAGATAAAGCACCACCTAAATAGAGACCATAATTTATTGCACTAGATTTAATCGATTTTTCCATAAATGTTATTTTTAGTTAATTTAATAGTTAGTATATGTTTGTTCTAAAATGTTACAATAAATATAGACGAATAAAAAAATAAATAATATGTTGTTGTTTTATGAAAAATTCTTAAATTTGCAGCTCGAAAAAAGAAACGATTTTTAAAGTTTAAGTGATGAAAAAAGGTATACATCCAGAAAATTATAGATTAGTAGCGTTTAAAGACATGTCTAACGACGATGTTTTTTTAACAAAATCTACAGCTGATACTAGTGAAACAATAGAGGTTGATGGTGTTGAGTATCCATTGGTAAAAATGGAAATCTCAAGAACGTCTCATCCATATTATACAGGTAAGTCTAAATTAGTTGATACTGCTGGACGTATCGATAAGTTCAAGAACAAATACGCGAAATTCAAGAAGTAATTTCTACGACTATAATATTTAAAGCCTTTCAATTATTGAAAGGCTTTTTTATTTGGTATTAATTTTAAAATGTAACTTTGAGTTCTAAATATAGAAAACTATACAATGAACTACATTCTTTTTGATGGTCCATCACGCAACAAATTATTACCATTCACTTATACGCGACCTGTAGCAGACATAAGAATTGGTATTTTAACCATTCGTGAAAAATGGGAGAAGTATCTAGGTTATACTACTTCTACAGTTACTGAGGAATACTTAACAGAAAAATTCCCAATGGTTGAATTAGAAGAGAATGTTATGGTTAACGCTTCCTATTTACCTAATGCTGAACTTGTAGAGCTAATTAAGTCCTTAAGTGAAAAGCAGGCAATATTTAAAGGTGAAGACGTAATTGCATTTCACACGCAAGCTGAACAAGAAGAAGTGAATTTTGATGAATACGAAGCTATTGAGTTTGAAAGGGAGATTTTATGTATAGAAAATACTTGGGATATTTTTTCGAAGAATGGCGAAGCTATTCGTCAAGATTTTGAATTATTGACTAACGGAAGACAATCACAACCTATCCCAAAAAGCGTGAATGTTATTCACGCTGAAAATATTTTTATTGAAGAAGGTGCAAAGCTCGAATTTGTAACATTAAATGCGAGTTCTGGTCCAATTTATATTGGCGAAAATGCCGAAATTATGGAAGGTAGTATTATTCGTGGTCCTTTTGCTTTATGTGAACATGCTATAGTAAAATTGGGAGCAAAAATTTATGGGCCAACGACTGTTGGACCCCATAGCAGAGTAGGAGGCGAAGTGAATAACTCGGTGCTATTTGGTTATTCCAATAAAGGTCATGATGGGTTTTTAGGAAACTCTGTCCTAGGAGAATGGTGTAATTTGGGAGCAGACACAAATAATTCTAACCTAAAAAATAATTATGCCGAAGTAAGACTTTGGGATTATGAAACCGAAGGATTTGCTAGAACTGGATTACAATTTTGTGGACTCATGATGGGAGATCATAGTAAATGTGGTATTAATACCATGTTTAATACAGGGACCGTTGTTGGTGTAAGCGCTAACATATTTGGAAGTGGTTTTCCTAGAAACTTTGTACCAAGTTTTAGTTGGGGAGGTAATAGTGGTTTTACTACTTACTTAACCAAAAAAGCTTTTGAGGTAGCAAAGGTAGTCATGAGTAGGAGAAACGTTGAGTTTACCCAGCAAGATGCCAAGATTTTAGAGCATATTTTCGAAGACACTAAAAGGTTTAGAAGAGAATAGTTAATTCTTTTTCACTCTTTTTACATCTAACAAGTTAATAGGGTTAATGCCCAAACCAGTTACTTCTTTTCTAGTAAAGCGTACAACTTCATCATAAAACATATTTACTACAGGTGTTTTATCCATAACCAAAGAATCCATTTTCGCATATAAAATCTCACGTTTTTTAGTGTCAGTTTCAGTAAATGCTTGTTCATACCATTCATCAAATTGAGCATCTTTAAAATGTGTGTAATTAGGACCATTGGGCGCAAAATTCTTGCTATAATATAAAGACAGATAGTTTTCGGCATCAGGATAATCGGCAATCCAACTGGCTCTAAACATATCTAATTTCCCATTTGCTTTTGCTTCTTTAAGAGTTGAAGGCGGAATAACATCCACATTAACCATAAGTCCGTGCTTTTGTAATTCACGTTGTATATATTCACAAAAGCTTAAATAATTACTTGTGGTTGTTATTGTAATTTCAGGATTTTGATTTCCAGTTTCTTCAATATATTGTGCGATTAATGCTTTGGCTTTTTCTGGTTGATATGTAAAACCAACTTTACTGTTAAAACCCGGTAGCCCTTTGGGAATAAAACCTCCATTAGCAGGAATTCCAATGCCATTACGCAAATAAGTCATCATTTTTTTTCTGTCAAAACCATAATTTACAGCTTTTCTTAATAGGTCTGATTGAACCTCAGGAACATTTGAATCCATAAAAAATGCTAGGTATTCTGTATTCAAATAAGGTCCTCGAATCATGTTTACATCATCTGCATAAAATTCACGTAATTCTCCCTTTGCAGTTAATATTTCGTCCTTATAAGATGCATCCAATCCAGAGACAAAGTCAATATTTCCTTGAGCAAATTGCAAAAATTCACTTTGTTTGTCTGGTAAAAAGGTAATCGCTATCGCTTCTAAATAAGGCAATGAGTTTCCTTGAGCGTCTTTTTCAAAATAATTATGGTTCTTTCTAAAAACCAACTTTAAATTTTCTTCCCAACGTTTAAATTTAAAAGGTCCAGTGCCGATAGGATTAGATCTAAAATCGCTGCCATAATGTTCTACAATCTCTTTTGGAACTACAGAGCAATACTTCATGGTTAACAACCCTAAAAACGCTGGAAAAGGTTGATTTAATTGGATGTTAAATGTACTGTCGTTCACTGCTTTAAAAGTTTCTACCTTTCCTAAAACCCAACTTCCTGGAGAAGCTACTTGTTTGTCATTTAATCGATTAAAACTGTACTCAAAGTCTTTTGCAGTAACAGTTCTAGTAGAATCACTTCCAAATAAAGAATGCTTATGAAAATATACATCATTTCTTAAAGTAAATGTATAAGATAATGCGTCTTGAGAAATATGCCATGTTTTGGCAATACTTGGTTGAACGATTAAACTATCATCCATTTGCACCAAACCATTAAATAATTGGTTTGCTGCCCAAATATCAGATAAATCTTTTGCAAATGCAGGGTCTAAGGATCCAATATTTTTGTGTTCATTGTACCTAAAAACTTGAGAATCGTTATTAGATTTATTTTTGGATGTGCAAGAGCAAAATACAATAGTGATACAAAAAAGCAATGTATATGCTTTAAAGTATTCTGAGGTGAGGGCAATTGGTTTTATCATTTGGCTTATAAATTGTAAATTTGCACGCTTGGTAAAAATACAAGAATGAACGCTAGAAAAAAAGTCGCTTTTTATACACTTGGATGTAAACTTAATTTTTCTGAAACTTCCACAATTGCAAGGAGTTTTGAGAGCGAAGGGTTTGATCGTGTTGATTTTCAGGAGGTAGCAGATATTTATGTGATAAACACCTGCTCGGTTACTGAAAATGCAGATAAGCGTTTTAAAACTATTGTAAAGCAAGCACAAAAAGCAAATTCCAAAGCATTTGTGGCAGCAATTGGGTGTTATGCTCAGCTAAAACCAGAAGCGTTAGCAGATGTTAATGGTGTAGATTTAGTTCTTGGGGCTACTGAGAAATTTAAAATCACCGATTATTTAAATGATTTAACCAAAAATGACTTTGGTGAAGTACATTCATGCGAAATTGAAGATGCCGATTTTTATGTTGGTAGTTACTCTATTGGTGATCGTACTCGAGCATTTTTAAAAGTGCAAGATGGATGTGATTATAAGTGTACGTATTGTACAATCCCATTAGCGAGAGGAATTTCTAGAAGTGATACACTTAACAATGTCTTAAAGAATGCCAAAGAAATTTCAGAACAAAATATTAAGGAAATTGTTCTTACAGGAGTCAATATTGGTGATTATGGTAAAGGAGAATTTGGAAACAAAAAGCATGAGCACACATTTTACGAATTAGTGCAGGCACTAGATGAGGTTGAAGGGATTGAGCGTTTACGTATTTCGTCTATAGAGCCAAATTTATTAAAAAATGAGACCATAGATTTTGTTTCTAATAGTAAAACGTTTGTGCCTCATTTTCATATTCCATTACAAAGCGGAAGCAACGAACTACTAAAATTAATGCGTCGTCGTTATTTAAGGGAATTATATGTGGATCGTGTAAATAGGATAAAACAAGTGATGCCTCATGCATGCATTGGAGTGGATGTTATTGTTGGTTTTCCAGGAGAAACAGATGAGCTTTTTTTAGAAACCTATAATTTTTTAGCAGATTTGGATATTTCATATTTACATGTATTTACCTATTCTGAAAGAGATAACACGTTAGCTGCCGACATGGAAGGTGTTGTGCCTAAAAATGTACGTTCTAAGCGTAGTAAAATGTTACGAGGGTTGTCTGTTAAAAAGCGTCGTGCATTTTACGAAAGTCAATTAGGAACTAATAGAACAGTATTATTTGAAGGTGAAAATAAGGAAGGCTATATACATGGATTTACTGAGAATTATGTAAAAGTTAAAACCCCATGGAATCCTGAACTGGTTAATACATTGCATGAAGTAGAACTTTGTGAAATCGATGACGATGGTTTGGTTCGTTTTGAATTTCTAAAAGAATTTGCATAAAAAAAACCGAAACTTTCGTTTCGGTCTTCAATTAAATTCTTACACCAACAGGTAGCATACTTTTGTAGCGTCTGTTTCTGCGGATAAATTTTGCAATAGGAGGGCTCGTTGGCACCACACTAATGTTTCTATCTTGAATATTAGCCATCACAAGCTTTAAAAAGTCTTCAACAAACACCTCGTCCGCAACACATTCAGGAACAACAAGTTTTGTTAAAAAAATCTTTCGGTCTTGGAGGGAATACTCAATAGTTGCTAAATTACCTTCTACTTCTAGTTGAAATTGTCTTAAAAAGGTATTGTCAATAAGTTCAGCTGCATCTATCATAATTAGTCTGTTTTATTCAATGGAGAAAGAACTATTTTATATAGTTTTGTCGTGCAAAGGTACTAAAAAAATCATTACAAACCTTATAAACAGTGACTTAATTAATTATGAGCCAAGATTTAATACATGTTTACTTCATGCCTGGAATGGCTGCTAACCCTTCTATTTTTGAACACATACAACTCCCCAAGGAGGAGTATAGAGTCCATTTATTGGAATGGTTTGTACCAAACCTTAATGAAACACTGGAGGAATATGCCAAACGAATGGCAGAAAAAATTGAGTACGATAATGTTATATTATTGGGTGTTTCCTTTGGGGGTGTTCTGGTTCAAGAGATGAGTAAATTCCTAAATCTAAAAAAGCTCATTATAGTTTCTAGCGTAAAAAACAAACATGAATTACCAAAAAGAATGAAGCTTGCAAAAATCACTAAAGCTTACAAATTATTGCCAACTCAGTTTGTAAGTAACTTTGAATCTTTTGCTAAATATACCTTTGGAGAAACTATTAAAAAGCGTGTAAACTTGTACAAAAAGTACTTGTCGGTTAATGATAAAAGGTATTTGGATTGGGCAATTCATAATATGATATGCTGGGAACAAGATGAAGTTATATCAAACATTATTCATATTCATGGAGATAAAGATCCAGTATTTCCCATTAAGAATATTTCTGATAGTATTATTGTAAAAGGAGGTACTCATATCATGATTATTAATAAATATAAATGGTTTAACGAGAACCTACCAAAATTGATTCTTAGTTAAAATTTATTGCTATCTCAGTTTTTTCATTAATTTTAGTGCTTAATAAACTTTTTAAAATGATGAAGACAATAAAAAATATTTTAGCATGTCTTGGATTATTAAGTTTATCTGGACTGTTGATTTTTGCAGTTCAAGATGCTCCAAGTGATGAAAATTTAGAAAAGAAAATTATTAACGATTATAATGTTTACGCATTAAACGTTCCAGAAAATTTGGATTTTGCTGGTGAAGCCTTGCCTTTAGGCAATCCTGATATTTTAGAACGTATGGATCGAGAATTATTGGTAAACACCTATTGGCAATCTAACGCTCTGTTAATGTTTAAAAGAGCAAACAAGTATTTCCCTATCATAGAACCAATTCTTGAAAAACATGGCATACCGAACGATTTTAAGTATTTGGCAGTCATAGAAAGTGGATTAACAAATGCTGTATCGCCTGCTGGAGCAAGAGGTGTATGGCAAATAATGAAAGCTACAGGGCGCGAAAATGGACTGGAAATTAACACAAACGTGGACGAGCGCTATAACCTTGAAAAATCTACCGAGGTAGCCTGTAAATATTTATTAGAAGCTAAAGAGCGTTTTGGAAGCTGGACACTAGCTGCAGCATCTTATAATGCTGGAAAAGCAGGAGTAGCTAGACGTTTAAAAGAGCAAAACGTTTCTGATTATTACGATTTATTACTTGGAGAAGAAACTGGACGTTACATGTTTAGAATTGTAGCTTTAAAAGAGATATTAAACCATCCAGATAAATATGGATTTAACTTTAGACATAAAGATTTATACAAGCCAGTTCCAACTTATAAAGTAGCTGTAGATACTGCTGTGACCGATTTTGTAAAGTTTTCAGAGAATTTTGGCATTAACTACAAAATACTAAAACTGCATAACCCTTGGCTTCGAGAACCGCATCTTAATAACAAATCTCGTAAAGAGTATTTTATAGACATCCCAGAAGCAGGTTATTACTCAAAACCTTAGTAAGGGTAATTTTAAAACATAAAAAAAGCACTGATTTCAGTGCTTTTTTTATGTTGTTATCTTCTGCTTTTACGATTTTGTCTAGCTGATGTTGGACTTCCGTAATGCTGTTTTGGTATTGAAGCACGCTTCATTTGCTCTTTCATCATTTTTATTTGGTCGGCTAACATATCACGTTTATCAAGCTTTTGGGCTTCACTCAAAAGTTTTTGTGCTTCTTGCTTACGACGTTTGCTAAAGGCGATTCCTGCTAAATTTAACTTGGCCATTGCCATATCATGATCCATGGATAATCCTAAAGACACAGCATTCTTAAAATATTTTTCAGCCTCATTCATGTTAGTTTGAGAGACCATAATCCCATTTAAATAGTTGTAATACCCTTGTTGCTTTCTTGTTAATGCAGAGTTTGGGTATTTAATTTTATCTAACCATTTTTTTGCACCATCAAAATCTTGTTTTCTTAATTTTAAAAAAGCTAATAAAATAAATTCGTTTTTAAAATATAGAAACACAAATATTGACGACAGTAACACAAACATAATTCCGTTGCCAATAAAGCCTTCTGCGAATTGGTATACAGCATAAGCAAATATTAAAAGGGCAAGAATTAACTTAATAATTTTATTGTACATTTTCCTTGTTTAAATTTAAGATTGCAAAGGTAGTAAAAACAATTAAAAATATTTTTAATATTAGGCTTGTCAAATAAAAAAGCCTTTGTATATTTGCACCCAGTTTTGAGATAGATCTCAACTTATAAAAAGAATATTAGTTTTTAAAAAATAAGACAATGCCAAAAAGAACGTTTCAACCATCAAAGAGAAAGAGAAAAAACAAGCATGGTTTTAGAGAAAGAATGGCTTCTGCTAATGGTAGAAAAGTCCTTGCACGTAGAAGAGCAAAGGGAAGAAAGAAATTATCTGTGTCTTCTGAATTAAAGCATAAAAAATAATGATTAACAATTGTTAATATATTAAAGGTGTTACTGGTCGTAACGCCTTTTTTTATATCCTGTCGTTACCTATTTTTGAAAAATTTTAAAATAAAACAATAATAAATTACCAATGCCGAAAAGAAAAAATTTAAACTCCATTTTAATTATAGGTTCAGGACCAATTATTATTGGTCAAGCTTGCGAATTTGATTATTCTGGATCTCAAGCACTCCGTTCTCTACGTGAGGATGGAATTGAAACTGTTTTAATTAACTCTAATCCAGCAACAATCATGACAGATCCTTCCATGGCTGATCATATATATTTGTTGCCTCTTAATACTAAGTCACTAATTAAAATCCTTAAAGAGCATCCACAAATTGATGCTGTGTTGCCAACAATGGGTGGACAAACAGCATTGAATCTTTGTATTGAAGCCGACGAAAAAGGAATTTGGGAAGATTTCGGAGTAGAAATTATCGGTGTAGATATTGATGCCATAAACATTACTGAAGATAGAGAACAGTTTAGAGAGTTAATGCTTAAAATAGGGATTCCTATGGCACCTCAGGCGACAGCAACGTCGTTTCTAAAAGGAAAAGAAATAGCCCAAGAATATGGTTTTCCGTTGGTTATTAGAGCTTCATTCACACTTGGAGGAGCTGGAGCATCAATAGTTTATAAAGAAGAAGATTTTGATGAATTACTAACTCGTGGTTTGGAAATTTCTCCAATTCATGAAGTGATGATAGATAAAGCTTTAATTGGCTGGAAAGAATATGAACTTGAGCTTCTACGTGATGCAAATGATAATGTTGTTATTATTTGTTCTATAGAAAATATGGATCCAATGGGTATTCATACAGGAGATTCCATTACTGTTGCGCCAGCAATGACATTAAGTGATAGAACCTACCAAAAAATGCGTGATATGGCAATTCATATGATGCGAAGTATTGGTGATTTTGCAGGAGGATGTAATGTGCAATTTGCCGTTAGTCCAGATGAAAAAGAAGATATTATAGCTATTGAAATTAACCCTCGTGTGTCACGTTCTTCTGCGCTAGCTAGTAAAGCAACAGGATATCCAATTGCAAAAATTGCTTCAAAACTGGCTATAGGTTATCATTTGGATGAGCTTCAAAACCAAATTACTAAATCAACGTCAGCCTTATTCGAGCCAACTTTAGATTATGTTATCGTAAAGATTCCTCGTTGGAATTTCGATAAATTTGAAGGGAGTGATAGAACTTTAGGCCTACAAATGAAGTCTGTTGGAGAAGTAATGGGAATTGGACGTTCATTTCAAGAAGCATTACATAAAGCAACACAATCTTTAGAAATAAAAAGAAATGGACTTGGTGCTGATGGTAAGGGTTATAAAGATTACGATCAAATTTTGAGTAAACTAAAGTATGCAAGTTGGGATCGTGTATTTGTAATTTATGATGCTATTCAAATGGGAATTCCGTTGAGTAGAATCCATGAGATTACAAAAATAGATATGTGGTTTTTGAAGCAATATGAAGAATTATATTTTCTTGAAAAGGAGATTTCAACATTCACCATAGACACAATAGAACGCGAGTTGTTACTTGAAGCTAAACAAAAAGGTTATGGAGACAGACAAATAGCACACATGTTAGGTTGTTTAGAGAGTCAAGTTTATAACAAACGTGATGAAATGAATGTTAATCGTGTGTATAAGTTAGTGGATACTTGTGCAGCTGAATTTGAAGCAAAAACGCCTTATTACTATTCGACTTTTGAAGGCGAAGTAGAAACTGCTGATGGTAAAAGATATTCTGATAACGAAAGTATTGTCACAGACAAGAAAAAAATTGTAGTTCTTGGATCTGGACCAAACAGAATTGGACAAGGAATTGAGTTTGATTATTGCTGTGTTCATGGTGTTTTGGCAGCTGCAGAGTGTGGATACGAAACCATAATGATTAACTGTAATCCTGAAACCGTTTCGACCGATTTTGATACTGCGGATAAACTATATTTTGAACCAGTTTTTTGGGAACATATTTACGATATTATTCGTCATGAAAAACCAGAAGGTGTCATTGTACAATTAGGAGGTCAAACTGCTTTAAAATTAGCCGAAAAATTAGATCGCTATGGCATAAAAATACTTGGTACTAGCTATCAAGCATTAGACTTAGCCGAAGACAGAGGAAGTTTTTCAACACTTTTAAAAGAACTCGATATTCCTTACCCAGAATTTGATACAGCCGAAACAGCAGACCAAGCACTTGCTGTTGCAGATAAACTAGATTTTCCAATTTTGGTTCGTCCTTCTTATGTGTTGGGAGGTCAAGGCATGAAAATTGTAATCAACAAGAAAGAGCTTGAGAAACACGTGGTTGATTTACTACGTAAAATACCAAACAACAAATTGTTGTTAGACCATTATTTAGATGGAGCTATTGAGGCTGAAGCTGATGCTATTTGTGATGGAGAAAATGTTTATATCATTGGTATCATGGAACATATAGAGCCATGTGGTATTCACTCTGGAGATAGTAATGCGACATTACCACCTTTTAATTTAGGAGATTTGGTAATGCAACAAATTAAGGATCATACAAAAAGAATTGCATTAGCACTAAATACTGTTGGCTTAATCAATATTCAATTTGCTATAAAAGATGACAAGGTTTACATAATTGAAGCTAATCCAAGAGCGTCTAGAACAGTTCCTTTTATTGCAAAAGCTTATGGAGAGCCTTATGTAAATTACGCTACTAAGGTCATGTTAAGGGAAAAGAAGGTAACCGATTTCGATTTCAAACCGCATTTAGAAGGTTATGCTATCAAGCAACCTGTATTTTCATTTAATAAGTTTCCTAATGTTAACAAACAACTTGGACCAGAAATGAAGAGTACAGGAGAAAGTATTTTATTTATAGACAGTTTGAAGGATGATGAGTTTTACGACTTATACTCGAGACGCAAAATGTATTTAAGTAAGTAAATACTTCCTTTTACCGAATTTTTTAATGTTAATTAACTGAAATTACTATTTTTACGTTTAATAAATCTCAAATTGACTATGAAACAAAAATTACTTTTTTTATTCTTTTCAATATTAATCTCAAGCTCAGTTAGTGCGCAAACCGTTGGGCAAGTTGATGATTTTGAAGATGGTACAGTGCAAGGATGGAGGATTGGTTTTAGTAATCCAAGTGATCCAACAAACCAAGCAACTGATGGTCCTGCAGGTGTTGATGATAATTTCTTGAGATATACTTCAAATGGAGGAAGTAATCAAGGCTCAAAGATG
Source organism: Gaetbulibacter sp. S0825 (assembly GCF_011777505.1). Classification (GTDB taxonomy): domain Bacteria; phylum Bacteroidota; class Bacteroidia; order Flavobacteriales; family Flavobacteriaceae; genus Pontimicrobium. The sequence goes on from NZ_JAATJT010000002.1 coordinate 198,769, forward strand.
ATAATTTTAAATACTGAAAGTAGATGGTCTGGTAATTTTACAAGTGCTGGAATCGTAAGAATCAAAATGGATGTAAGGGTGTCTACAGCTGATTTGGATTTAAGAGTAGCATTAACAGGTTCTGGTGGACGAATAAGTACCACAAATGCTGTAACTGTAACTGCAGGTTCTGGATGGACCTCAGTAATAATCCCTATTGAAGCTGCAGATATGGAAACTGTGCCTGGTGGCTCTAGTGTTTCAGGAACATTAGCAAATGTTACTGAAATGAGAATATTAAGTAGCCCAAGCCCTTCATGGCAAGGAGAAACTATAGCTGCGACGTTAGACATTGATAATATTGAAGCAGCTACTTTCCTTAACACAAGAGAAAGTAAATTAACTAATGCTTTTACTATATCACCAAATCCAGGAAGAGATAGATTGAACTTAAAACTATCTAAGCTTAATAATAATACAACTGTCGAAGTTTTTGACGTATTGGGTAAAAAGATTTATGCAGATAAAGTAAATGCAATTACTAAAACTGTAAATGTATCTCAATGGAATAATGGCGTGTATTTAGTAAGATTAACAACAGATGCTGGCACACAAACTAAACGTTTTGTAAAACAATAGTTTACTTTAATATATAATTTTACAAACCATCAGTTTTACTGGTGGTTTTTTTATTACATTGTTTTCTAAAAGTTTTTATAATCAGAATATTAAATTGTTTTTTATTATCTTTAAAAAAAGATTATGAAAACAAAACTACTTCTAATATTTTTATTTACTATTTATTTAGCACAAGGGCAAACAACCCACAATCTTAATTGGGAACGTTTTGCAAATGGCTCAGAAATGGATATTACCATTGACATTGGAGATACAGTGCTTTGGACGTGGACAGATGCTTTTCCTCATACAGTTGAGAATTCAGTAGGTAACTCAGTTGAAACATTTAATAGTGGTACTCTTAGTGGAATTGGCCAAACTTTTTCTTACACGTTTACTGTTGAAGGAGTAAACGATTACCTCTGTGGTATTCATGGTGCAGGAAATATGTCGGGTACTATTACAGTAGTTGATAATCTTGGTTTAGAGGATTTCGAAGAAAATAGTTTTGCAATTTCTCCTAATCCAGGAAGAGATAAACTAAATTTAAAACTATCTAAGCTTAATAATAATACAACTATCGAAGTTTTTGATGTGTTAGGTAAAAAGATATATGCAGATAAAATAAATACAATTACTAAAACTGTAAATGTATCTCAATGGAATAATGGTGTGTATTTAGTAAGATTAACAACAGATGCTGGCACACAAACTAAACGTTTTGTAAAGCAATAGTTTTACTTTAATATAAAATTTCATAAACCATCAGTTTTACTGGTGGTTTTTTTATACAAGAGCATTAAAAATTAATCCAATAGTAATGGCAATTCCAAAACTTATAAGTGTGCCAATTAGAACATATTCGGTGAGTTTTCGTTGTTTACTTTCTTTTAAATTACCAAAACTAAAAACCGATTTTGCTGTAATTAAAAACCCCACAGCCTCCCATTGATTAATTATTATAAAGATAAATACTAATAGACGTTCTAAAACACCTATATAAACCCCAGCATTTTTAAACGATCCATTTTTAGTTACAATTTGGCTAACATCCCATTTACTTAAAAAAACATCTATAATTAATGATGCTGGTTTAGTTAAAAATACTAGAGACGTTATTAACAGTATATTTTGTTCAGAAAATATGCTATTAAAATCTAAGTTAGCTTTGGTGTAAATAAAATAAGTGACAACAATAACCAAGACATGTAAAATTTGGTCCATAAAGAAAAATAAGCGTTTGTTTTTCTTATTTTGAAAAATAAGTTTAATTGTATCTATTATAAAATGTAAAAAACCAATAACTAGAATGATTGGCCAAAGTGACATATCCCAGAGTATCAAAAATAACAATGCAAAATGTATAGCGATATGAAGGTATAACTTTAAGGATTTTAGTTTTTTCTTTTCTTTTTCTTTCACCCATTTTTTAGGCTGTAAAAAGAAATCTCCAATAAGGTGTGCCAGTAAAAGTTTAATAAGTAACATCATAATTGACTTATTTTATGTTTGAATATTTTGTCTAACTCTAATAGATGCTCTAAACCAGCACGTTTTTGGCGTTTGCTAATAGCTCCTTGTTTTGTTCCTAGTATGGTAGCTAATTCATGCTGTAAAGCATTTGGTTTTTCTATGCTTAGTTTTACTATTTCTGCCGAATTTACCGTCCAGTTATCCATGAAGGTTAATGCCAATTTAAAATAAAGATTGAGCTCTTCATTTAACTTAGAATTCTTTGTTTTTATAAGTAAATTTTGTCTATATTTTTTTAAAACTTCTAAGGTTTCTCCCGAAAAGATAAAGGCTTCTCCATTAGATTCACTTACCATTTTGCCTTGGTAAGTTTTATTGCCAAGACCTATTGCAAGTCTTACGTCTAATCCTTTAATCGTTTTTACATATGCTTTTATGTAGACTGCACTTATAAAACTTTTATAAATATCAGTTATTTCAATTTGAAAACTGTCACCACGATATATTACCCAAAAAGCGTTGTTATCATTTAAGTTTGGTAATGCTTTTTTGAGTAATTTAATCCATATTTCAGGATTGCTCTGAGCTTTAGATTTAATAATATCTCCTGTAATAACACTAGTTATCATATATCAAATTTAAAAAGATCAATTATCTTCAGCGCGTTTAATGATAGCTTCAGGAAGTGATTTTTTAGCTTTAGCGCCTAATTTTTTAAGTTTTTCAACACTAGTAATTAGGTTGCCTCGACCTTCAACGAGCTTATTCATTGCAGAAGAGTAGTCTTTTTTTGCATCATCAATCTTTTTACCTACACCTGTTAAATCGCTAACTAAACCTTCAAATTTATCATACAGTGCTCCAGCTTGTCGTGCAATTTCAATAGCGTTACGTTGCTGTTTTTCATTGTTCCACATGGTATCAATGGTACGTAGTGTTGCTAAAAGGGTAGAAGGCGTAACAATAACAATGTTCTTTTCAAATGCTTTGTTATATAATGAGTTATCGTCATTTATAGCTATGGCAAAAGCTGGTTCTATAGGAATAAACATGAGCACAAAGTCTGGAGATTCAATGTCATATAAATCTTCATATTTCTTGTTAGATAACTGGTCTACGTGTTTTCTAATAGAATTCACGTGCGCTTTTAAAAATTGTGGTCTATCATCTTCGTCAGCATTTACATAACGCTCATAATCGGTTAATGATACTTTCGAGTCAATAATCATTTTTTTATTATCTGGTAAATGTAATACCACATCAGGTAGTACTCTTGAGCCTTCTGCAGTTGCAAAACTTTGTTGTACAAAATATTCTCTGTCTTTTTCTAACCCAGATTTTTCTAATACACGTTCCAATACTAATTCGCCCCAATTACCTTGCATCTTACTGTCGCCTTTTAATGCTCTGGTAAGGTTTGTAGCCTCTTTGGTCATTTGTTGGTTCAAATCTTTTAAACCTAATAACTGTTCTTTTAAAGCTGAATGCATTGAAATACTTTCTTTTTGTGTATCCTCAACTTTTTTCTCAAATACTTGAATTTTTTCTTGAAGCGGATTCAAAATTTGCTTGATATTTTCTTTATTCTGAAGTGTAAATTTTTCAGATTTTTCATCTAAAATTTTTGTAGCAAGTAGTTCAAAATCTTTTCGAAGTTGTTCTTGCTGTTTAGCAAGTTCTTCATCTCTTTTTAAATTTTGCTGCTGGAGATTTTCGTATTCGGTATTTTTTCTGGTTAATTCAGAATTTAAAAATTCTTTTTCTCGTCTTATCTCTTCTCGTTCGTTTTCAATTTTGCCTAAGTTTTGCTTAAGTTCCTCAATAGTTGAACTCATTTGGTTTTGACGTTCGTTTGAAGCGCTTTGGTCACTTTTACTTTTTAGTTTATTTATGAGCATACCAACGTAAGCACCAATAGCTAATGAGAGAAGGATAGAAATTATTAAGAGAAGGCTTTCGTTCATTTTTAAATTTAATAAGTATTAGTCATATTATCATCCACACAAATAATAAAATCTGCTTTTCCTTTATGTTCTTCTTCGAGTTTATAAATATTATCTTGGGAAACGGTTGTTATTGTAGCATAATTTAGGGTGTTATCGGCTCTTTTTAAGTACCATAAAATACCTTCATAATGGTCGGAATGATAAGACCCATTATAATGTATAAACGTATGGTTAGGTTTCATGTTATTAAAAATAAAGTGTGCCATAGTAGCATCTTTTGTTGCCTGAGACTCTACTAATTCTGGCGTACCATGATCGCCCATCATTTTCAAAATGTTTTTATAGGTTGGCAATTCACTATCAAAAGCCATTGGCAAGGGAGCCATCAATTCTTTTTCTAGTGCTGAGAGAGTATCGAGAGCTTTAAAACCTTTTCTATAGACCAAGTTTGCATAACGCCTCGGAATGTTTGTAGCCACAAAATTTAGGTTATTTGATTTGGCAAAATCTACCAAAGGCGCATAGTCGGTTTTGTAATTTTTCCATAACCTTGCAAGTGTATCAAGACCTTTGTTGTCTATTTTTCCGCTTAGGTAGTCATTTAAAGGTGTTTGGTTATCTGCTTCAAACATTTCGGCACCAAGGATGAGTTTATTGGTTTTAAGCAAATCTGACGTTACTTCGAATTGCAGCCAGTGAGCAATGGCATTATTATGGGATTCGCCAAATAAAACAACTTCCTTACCTTTAAGATTCTTCAGCATTTTTTTATAGGATACTTTTTTCCCTTTTGCGTTGTAAATAACATATGCATCTTTATTTTGACTAACAGATAATTGGCAAACGAATAATAGTATTAAAGGAAGTATGACTTTTTTCATTGAATAACTTTAAAGGAGTTGGTGGTTTTATCAAAAGTAATAAAATCCTTAGGAAATAATGTCTCGAAAGTCCCTCTTTCTATAAGTTTACTTGGAGTATCAGAAACTACAGTGTTTTCAGTCATCACAATAAGTTTATCACATAATTGAATGGCTAAATCTATTTCATGAGATGAAAATAGAATAGTCTTATTTGTGTTTTTAGCTAACTTTTGAAGAAGCCTTAAAATATATGCCTTATGGTACATATCTAGATGTGTTGTTGGCTCATCTAGTATTATTAAATTAGTGTCTTGTGCTAAAGCACGAGCAATCATAACTTTTTGTAGTTGCCCATCGCTTAATTCGTAGCATTTTTTATGCTTAATATCATTTAAATTAGTTTCTGCTAGAGCATTATTGACGATATTAATATCAGCATCAGCAAGGTTACCTACCCAGTTTGTGTAGGGTTGACGACCAAGAGCAACTAATTCAAAAACGGATAAGTTTTTTGATATCACAGATTCGGTTAAAACTAAACTCAACGCTTTAGCAAGCTCTAGGTTATTATACTGATCTAATGGTTTGTTGTTAATTTGTATTATGCCATTTAATGACGATTGAACACTAGTAAGTGTTCGTAATAGTGTGGACTTTCCAATACCATTGGCCCCAACCAATCCAATTAGTTCACCAGAATGCAATTCGATATCAATATTAGAAGCTATAACAGTTTTTTCTTTCTTGGTTTGATAACCTATAGAAAGATTGTGGGTTTTAAGGATGGTATGTTTGTTGAATTCTGTCACTGATTTTTAAACTGTTTTTTTTATTTTCTTTTGAAGCTCCAATCTTCTTTTTTTTGTGTTTTCATCTCTTTCATTATTATCAACCAATGACAAAAAATATATGGAAATGATAATTTGATTGTTAAAATCATTAAAATCAATTTTATCAAAATTTTCTAAGATATAATAGTCTAACATTAAATGATAAAAATCTCCAGACATTTCCATATTTTTCCAGCAATCTTTGGCTAATGAATTTGTTTGACTTAAATATTTTAAGTACGATTGAAATTTTCCTTTATATTGAGGAAGTATATATTCTTCAGATGAAAACTCAACATCAGTATTTTGTTTAATTTCCCATATTTCATCAAAAGTGGATTTTGATATTGAATTATATAACTTCAGTTGTTTTTTGAAGCCTACTTGGTTGATTAAGGCGTCAATGCCATTAAAATAAGTAAACTCTTGCATTTTTTTATACGATTCCCCATAGTTATCACGAGTGCTATTCAAATGTTCAGAAATAAAGAAATTATTAATCTTATTCAAATCTCTTATTTGACTTTTTGTGAAATATTTCTCCAATTCATTTGTTGATTTTATGCCTTTACAAGATGAAAATGAAACTATTAAAATGAATAATAAAACTATCTTTTGAATAGTAGAATAAATCTTTGCTCTTTTTTCTTGCATCTTTTTTCTTAATTAAAACACCATTTTTCGTTTTCTAACTAATAACCAAATTACCACAGGCGCACCAATTATAGAGGTTATGGCATTAATTGGCAGCATATAATCGCTTGTTGGTAATTGCGCAATGCTATCACAAATTAGTAATACTATAGCTCCAAACAGTATTACAGCTGGAATCAATACTTTATGGTTTGAAGTATTAAATACTTGTCGTGTTATATGCGGAATGGCTAAACCAATAAATGCGATTGGACCAGCAAATGCTGTTATGGTTCCAGCTAAAAGGCTTGTGGCAACTATAATTAACAAACGACTTTGTTTTATGTTCAACCCTAAACTTTTGGCATAGTTTTCACCTAATAACAAGGTGTTTAATGCTTTTATGGAAGCAATACTTAAAACAATACCAATAAAACAGACACTAAATAATACTAAAACTTCGTTCCAGCTAAGACTTCCTAAGCTTCCAAATCCCCAAAATATGTATTGCTGTAATTGTTCGGCTGAGGCAAAATAAGATAATACACTCACTACAGCAGCTGTAATACTTGCAAACATTAAACCTATTATTAAAATTGCCATTGTGTCTCTTACTTTAGAAGATACAAGTATTACTGCTAGTAGTACTAAAAAACTTCCCAAACTTGAAGCAATAACTAAACTCCATTTGGAAGCTAATAGTATAGCCATCGAGCCTCCAAAAAAAGAGCTCCCCATGACTACTAAAGCAACTCCTAAACTTGCACCAGAACTAATCCCTAAAACGAAAGGCCCAGCCAATGGATTTCTAAAGAGTGTTTGCATTAACAACCCAGAAATTCCTAAACCAGAACCAACAAGAATTGCTGTAAAGGCTTTGGGAAGTCTAAAGTCTAAAACAATGTCTTTCCAATATTCCTTTTCGATTGGTGTGCCAATAATACTATTAAAAATATCCTTAAAAGGAATTGATACCGAACCCAAGCTAATATTCATAAAAAAACACAGCAGTAATACACTACTAAGTATGATGAACGAAAGCTTGTATGTTTTTTGAGTATGCAATTATTTTAATGGTTTGAAAAAGTAAGTCTGATAGTTTGGAAGTAAATTTGGATGGCAAATTTTAATAATATCCTTTAATACTAAATCTGGTCTAGCGGTACCTAATTCGTAATATAAAACACCACCGTTTGCACCTGTGGTATTAGCAAATGAATATACTTGTTTATTTTTAAAAGCAGAAAATTTGACATAATGCTGACTAGCTTTTTCTAGGTCATTTAAACTTCTATAATACGATGGACTTAACCAAATCTTAGCATTATATCCTTTTTCGAATACACTTTCAAAGCTTAATGCTAAACTTCCTTTTTGGTCAGTGTCACTCCAAAGATAATTGACGTTGGCATCTTTTAAAAATTGAGCTTCGGGGCTTGTACCACTTGGTAAATACCATACATCTTTATGTAAAGCACCACTTAAAACAGTTGGTTGTTTTGTTGCCTGAGCTGCTAAATTCTTTGCTTCTAAATAGTTAGCTTCAATTTCATTAAAAATAGAATCTGCTTCCTTTTCTTTATTATAAAGTACTCCAAAAAACTTAATCCATTCAGCTTTTGCAAGTGCAGACGTTTCTACCCAATCACCATTATAGATTACTGGAACTCCTAATTTATTAATCGTTTCAAGAGTTTTGTTACTGCTACTTACACCATAACCAATCACAGCATTAGGTTTTAGTTCTAATAAAACTTCAGTATTTATATCTCCATTTTTTCCTAATTCTCGAACCTGATTATTCGCTATTCTTTTTATGGTTTTTTCTGATGACACATAATCTGTTCCAGGAAAACCAACTAAGGTTTGTTCTACACTTAAGAGTTCTAGAGCAGGAATGTGTGTGGTTGAGGTAACCACAATTTCTTCAATAGGAATTGTTACTATGCCATCATATTCTTCTTTATTAAAAGCGCTAACCATAGCTTGCTCCTTTGTAAGAAGTAAATAGCTGTAATTTTTTTCAGACTTTGGCCAAGGGCTGTTAATTTCTAATACTTTATAATTGTTGTAGTTAGTTATAGAAAACCCAGTAGCATATTTTAAGTTTGATTCTTGCCCTGTTGTAATTGAGTTTGCTTGCTTCGAAACGTCATTTTTACAGTTTAATACAAGGGTCAAAAACAGTAGTAATAATGAAAATTTATGGTAATGTTTCATAAGTAACTTTAGTAACTAAATCTCTCATTTTTGTATAGTAATTTTACATAAAATTAGTTCTTATGAGAGGCGATTCAAATTTAACAATATATATAGTTGCAGGAATTATTATTGCACATTTTTTAATTGGATTTGTTTATTTAATTTATAAAATGAATAAGAAAAAATAAATTCTTGCATTATTTCAATTCTTAATATATACTTTCGCAACGAATTTAGGTTCTTTTCTTTTTTAGAAAAGATTAAAAGGGAATCTGGTGCGATTATTATTGTCAAGTCCAGAACTGTTCCCGCAACTGTAAGCTACAAAGCTTCATGTTAAACTACAAGCCACTGTTTCAATATTAGAAATGGGAAGGCACATAGACATGAAGACGTAAGTCAGGAGACCTGCCAAATTCAAACAAATAAGTCAAACTTTCGGGATAGAAGTTTTGGTATGATATAAACATACTACTCTCGAGCAATTAGTAATTAAAATGAACAAAAAAACATGTGTTTTAAGTGTCTGTTGTACGCTTATGTCTGCTTTTGGTTTTTCACAAGAAGATGAAGTTTCCAAAACAGAACAATTAGACGAAGTGGTAATAACCAACTCTCGTTTTGAAATTAAAAGAGAAGATTCTGGTAAAGTAATTACAAAAATCACACAAAAAGAGTTAGAGAAACTACAAGGTAAAAGTATTGCTGAGATTATTAACAATACTGTTGGCATTGAGATTAATGGAGCAAAAAGTAATGCTGGACAAAATTTAAGTTATTTTGTGCGAGGTGGTAGAAATAGACAAGTTTTAATTCTAATAGATGGAATTGCCCTTTCGGATGCATCGCAAATAGCTAACGATTACGATTTACGATTACTTAACGCTAATCAAGTTGAAAGCATTGAAATTTTAAAAGGAGCTTCCAGTGCTTTATATGGTTCTGGAGCTGCTACTGCAGTGATTGATATTAAGCTAAAAGAAGCTTCAAAGAAGACTATATCGGCAAATTTTAGAAGTGTGCTAGGGAGTAATCAATCGCAAAATGATAATGATTATCATTTAGAAAATTTTAAAAATAGTGTTTCAATAAATGGAACTGTAAACAAATTTAATTATTTAGCGAGTTTTGGTAATCAGTTTGCAGATGGCTTGTCTGCTATAAAATTAGGCTCTGAAAAGGATGCTTTTAATACAATTAATGGGCATCTAAAAATGGGTTATAAGTTTTCCAATGTTTTTAACTTTAGTATGTATGGAAGTTTTGATAAATACAAAGCTGATTTTGATGATGGTTTCATGTTTCAAGATGCAGATAATATGATTAAAACTAATCAACATAGAATTGGTATGTCATCTAACTATAAATATAAAAACGGAAGCATAATAGTCAATGCAGCTACAAATAATATTGAACGCGATGTTACATCCAATTATCCAAATATTTACAAAGCAAAAAGCTACCTGATGGATTTATATAATAAGTATAATTTCAATGATACATTTTATACTGTGCTTGGTATGAATTATCAAGATAATAGAATGGAAAGTTTTGAAGTCCCTTTTGGAAGCACAAGTTTAGAACAATCTATAAGTCCAAATGATGCAACATTTACTATTGTAGACCCTTATGTGAATGTTGTCTATACATCAAATTTTGGCCTGAATATTAATTCTGGATTGCGATTTAATAACCATAGTGAATATGGGTCGCATTTTGTATACAGTATCAACCCTTCATTTAAAAAGAATTTTACTTTTGGTTATATAAAAGGATTAGTAAGTTATAGCACCGCTTATATTACACCTTCGTTATACCAACTTTTTGAGCCTACTTATGGAAACATTAATTTAAAACCTGAAGAAAACGCTACTTTAGAAATAGGAGCAGAGTTAAACATAACCAATAAAATGACTACTAGTATCGTATATTTTAATAGAAAAGAAACTAATTTCATTGATTTTGTGGATTTAGGAAACTGGGTGTTTCAGTATAAAAATACAGATGAATCATTTACAGCTAGTGGTGTAGAGGTTATTGCCGATTATAAGATTTCGAGTAAAGTATCAATAAAAGCAAACGCAACTTATACTAAAGTAGAAGACGATTTAAACCTACGTATTCCTAAAATTAAGGTAAATACAAAGTTAAACTATCAAGTAAACGACCATTTTTTTATGAGTGCATCTTACCAGTTTAATGATGATAGAAATGATACTTTTTATAATAATGTAACCTTTGCGAATGAAGACGTTACTTTAAAAAGTTATAGTTTATTAGATTTTTACGCAAGTCATAAACTAATCAATAATAAAGTGACCTTGTTTACTAATGTTACAAATATTTTGAATTCTAATTATGAAGAACTTTATGGATATTCAACTAAAGGGCGGAATATAACCTTTGGATTCAATTTAAGTTTTTAGAACTAAACAAAAAGCCGCTTCTTGAAGCGGCTTTTTGTTTAGTCTTGTTGTAAGTTATTTTTTTGTAAGTCTATTAAAATACCTTCGTCAATATACATTTCGTTAACATGAGGAATTAAATCATGGCTGCTAGCTTTTGGTTTTACTTTGTTTAACGCAGAAAAATTAAATCTTCCAGTACCTTGTATATCTGCAATAGCAGCTGCTAACATAGGTTCGTTTACATTTCCTAAAGCGCCATAATTTGCTGGGTTTTCTATTAAATTTAATGTAGGAGTTAACCCATTAGAAGGAACAGAGTTGTTGAGTTTGTTTAACGTATTTGCTACTAAAGGCTGCATGGCATATGTATGGTTTGGGTTAGCTCCTTCACGTTGTAAATTAGGAGAATCGTAAACTGTGATAGATGCTTGAGATTTTCCTGTCGTATTATCACCAATTTGAACAACTTCAATATAAGGGTTTAAGCTATTAATAATCATTTCACTTGCAGAAGCAGAATCTTCAGTGGTTAGTACATAGATTTTATCTAAATTCAAACTGTTTATAGCTTCACTATTATCTATTAATGATTCAAATTCAAAATCATAATTATTGGCTTGTAACTCACTGTTATAAACTAGTTTTGCAAAGACTTCTCCATTAAATTGACCAGTTATCATACTTCCTAAATAGGATGCGGTTAGTACAGAGCCTCCAGGATTATATCTTAAATCCAAAACTAAATGCTGCACATTACTGGATTTGAAATTATTAAAAGCAGTATTTAATTGGCTGTTATAATCTGGAGTAAAACCATTATACATCAAGTATCCTAAATTTTCACCATCAACATCAATAATTGCAGTTTTAAATATTGGATTTTCAGAAAGTATAGTTTTTGTAAGTGTTATATTTTGACCGTTAGACGTAATAATATCATCATTTAAGTTTTCAAGTGTGCCGTTATCATCATAGTCGGCTAATGCTATGGTATAAGAATCTGGTCTGACTAATGTACGATAATTAGCTTCGGTTAAAGCAACTCCATCAATAGAGGTAAACACTTGTCCTCGAGTTAAATTATTGTCTTCAGCATTACTATTTGGTAGCACTAAGCGCACAATACCAAACATGTTAGTTGCGCTACCAGGAATTGGGTACATATCAAATTCGTAACCACTTCGTTTAGAAACACCACTAAAAAGTTGCTCAAGAGCAATATAATCATCAACAATCCAACTAAACCTATCTACAGTTTGTCTTTGGTAAATTAAACTTTCAAAAAGCTCTTCAGGGGCACTAAAACTGTTTAAATAATCAGCATATTCTGAAGTGGAAGGAAATCTATCATTTGCAAGATCTGGAATATTGTCTTTATATAAATAGACAGCATTCATACCTTTCCAAACAAAATCATTAATTTCACTAGCAGATATGGCATTGTCGTCCATATCGTCAAAGCAACTATAGGTAAATGCTGTCAATACAAGGCAACATAAAAGGGTTTTAGAGAATTTCATAGCAAATAGTGTTTTCTTTTTAACTCTAAATTTAGTACTAATATTATAAAGTAAAAATTATTTTTAAAGTTCTTGTAACAAAATAGAAAGTACATCGTCGTAATAACAAATAGCCATAATAAGCTATAAGCTAACCAAAAAAATGACACAGGCTGAGTTTTTAAACATAGTAATGCCTTTTAAGGATAAAGTATTTCGTTTGGCAAAACGCATATTGGTTTCGCAAGAAGAAGCCGAAGACGCTACCCAAGAAATCTTATTAAAGTTGTGGAAAAACAAACTTAAGATTAGCGAATACAAAAATGTAGAAGCATTTTCTATGACTATGACGAAGAATTTTTGTTTAGACAAATTAAAATCTAAGCACTCTCAAAATTTAAAGATTGTGCATAGTAATTACCAAGATAAAAATGTGTCGTTACAGAAACAAGTGGAGTTGAATGATAGTGTAGGTTGGGTTTCTAAAATAATGGAAGAGTTGCCAGAGCAACAAAAAATAATATTGCAGCTAAGAGATATTGAGCAATATGACTTTGAGGAAATAGGTAAAATGTTAGACATGAACCAAACAGCCATTAGAGTAGCCTTATCAAGAGCAAGAAAAACATTAAGAGAAAAATTAACTAAAACACATAGTTATGGTGTTAAATAATATAGAGAAATTAATAGAAAAGTACGACAACGGAGAAACTACTTTAAAAGAAGAGCAGCAGTTAAAAGACTATTTTTCGCAAGAGACTGTTCCGCCACACTTAGAAGTTTACAAATCGATGTTTCAGTATTTTTTGCACACCCACGAAGAACAGTTTACTAAAGACGTTCCATTAAAATCTAAGAAAACATATAGTTTGTATCAATGGATTTCAGTCGCAGCAGTAGCAGTTATAATGTTGGGTATTTTTACTCAGGTTGATTTATTTCAATCTCAAACTCAAACTTTAGCGGATTTAACACCGCAAGAACGAGTAGAATATGAAGATGCCAAAGAGGTATTAGCTCTTTTTTCTTCAACATTCAGCAAGGGAACAGATAAGTTAATGGCATTGAATATGGTGTCTGATAACTTTGACAAAGGCGCAGATAACATTGCTTACCTTGGTGAAATTACAAACACAACAAATAAAATTTTAAAAGCAAATTAGTAGAATATTAAAAACAAGTAAACATGAAAAAATTAGTATTAATAATCGCAATTTTAATGACACCTTTAATGTCTTTTGCACAAGGAGGGTTGTTCGACAAGTATGAAGATATGGATGGTGTTGGATCTGGTGTTGTAAACAGTAAAATGTTTCAAATGATTTCAAGTATCGACATTGATATGGACGATCCAGATGCAGCAGCAATGTTCGAAATGATAAAAAAGATTAAAAGTTTAAAATTCTTAACAACTGGAGATAAATCAATATCATCTCAAATGGCAGCCGATGTAAATAAATACATTTCTAGTTCAAAACTGGAAGAGTTAATGCGTTTTAAGGACGGTAACCAAAATGTAAAATTTTATGTAAGAGAAGGTTCTAGCCCTAATCAAGTTAAAGAACTTTTAATGTTTGTAAGTGGTTTAGACGAACTTACAAAAGATCAAAACATAACAATTAATGGTGAAAAGCGTGAAATAGAAACTGTAATTGTATCTCTTCTTGGAGATATTAATCTTAGTGAAATTTCTAAGCTTACTAAATCTATGAATATTCCTGGAGGAGAGCACTTAAAGAAAGCAGGAGATAAAAAGAACTAAGACATTATTAAAAAGAAGAATTATCATCATGAATACATCAATCAAAAACATTGTAGCGTCACTTCTTATAACTGCAACTTTATTTAGTTGCGGTTATGGAGGAGAGACCTTACAAGGGTATTATGTTGTAAATCAGGAAGCGCCAAATTTTATTTCGGTAGATATCCCTGTGAGTTTTGTTAGCATTGAAAAAGCAAAACTTACAGATGTACAACGAGAAGCATACGAGTCTATAGATAAACTCAATATGTTAGGATACCGTAAAAGTGATGATAATATTGAAGAATATAAAGCAGAGTTAGCTAAAGTACAAACCATCCTTAAAGATGAGCGCTATCAAGAATTATTTAGAGGAGGTAACTCTACTGATGGAAGAATAATTGTAAAATACATTGGTACAGATACTACAATAGATGAACTGATTATTTTTGGTGCCATGAGTGATGCAGGTTTTGGTATCATTAGGGTATTGGGAGATAATATGGAGCCAGCTAAAATAATGAAGCTTGGTGAAGTAGTAGATCAATTATCTTCTGAGGAAAATTCGGTTGGAGATTTTATGCAATTCTTTAGACCTGGTAGCTCAGGAAATGATATTGATGATTTCTCGGAAGTTTTCGATTAATCACTAAAAAATTACTATCAATCAAAAAGTGATAAAATGTTAATGTTTAAAACCTGCCTATTTGGGCAGGTTTTTTTATGACTGGTCGTCTCTAGATTTTATAATTATAATATTAACAACTATACCAATAAAGCCTAGAAAAAGTAACATCATTACAATAAAATTATCAAGCCATTCTAAAAGCCCTGCTATAAAAAAGAAGACTACTAGAAATCCAGATGCTAATAATGTTATGTTACTTCTCATTTAAATACCAGTATAATTACTTGGTGTAATGGCTTTAAGCTCATTTTTAATGTCATTACTTACCTCTAAGGTGTCAATAAAGTTAGCAATAGATTGTTGGTTAATAACCTCATTGGTTCTAGTTAAACCTTTAAGCGCTTCATAGGGATTTGGATAACCTTCACGTCTCAAAATAGTTTGAATAGCTTCAGCAGCTACTGCCCAATTATTTTCTAAATCTTCAGCAAATTTAGGCTCGTTTAATAATAATTTATTTAACCCTTTTAAAGTAGATTTAAAACCAATTAATGTATGTCCAAAAGGCACTCCTACATTCCTTAAAACTGTACTGTCTGTAAGATCACGTTGTAATCTTGATATTGGTAATTTAGCCGACAGATGCTCAAAAACAGCATTGGCAATTCCAAGGTTTCCTTCGCTATTTTCAAAGTCGATAGGATTTACTTTATGTGGCATTGCACTACTTCCAACTTCACCTTTTTTAATCTTTTGTTTAAAATAGTCCATCGATACGTAGGTCCAAATGTCTCTATCTAAATCTATTAAAATAGTATTAATACGTTTTAAGCAATCAAACAGCGCAGCCATGTGGTCGTAATGTTCAATTTGAGTAGTTGGAAAGGAGTGATACAATCCTAATTTTTCTTGAACAAATTTCCCTCCAAATTCTTTCCAATCTATGTTCGAATAAGCTACATGATGGGCATTAAAATTCCCTGTAGCACCACCAAACTTGGCAGCACTTGGTATGTCGTTCAATAAATTAAATTGTTCTTTTAATCGTACTACAAATACTTCAATTTCTTTCCCTAAACGAGTAGGAGATGCTGGTTGACCATGTGTTCTTGCTAACATTGGAATATCTTTCCATTCTGTAGCAAGTGCTTCCAATTTGTTTAAAATGGTAAAATATTCAGGAACGTACACATCGTTCATCGCATCTTTAATACTTAACGGAACTGCAGTATTGTTAATGTCTTGTGAGGTTAACCCAAAATGAATAAATTCCTTGTATTGTGAGATATTTAAAGCATCAAATTTTTCTTTAATAAAGTATTCAACGGCTTTTACATCGTGGTTAGTTACTTTTTCTATGTCTTTAATTGCAGTCGCATTTTCAGATGAAAAATTTCTGTAAATATTTCGTAATTCATCAAACAGACTTTTGTCAAAATCTTTTAGTTGAGGTAGAGGGATTTCACAAAGCGCAATAAAGTATTCAATTTCTACTTGAACACGATATTTTATTAATGCTTCCTCTGAAAAATATGGTGCTAAGGACTCTGTTTTGCTTCTATAACGACCATCTATTGGAGAAATGGCATTGAGTATTGATAAAGACATATCTTATGTGTTGATTTTTGAAGTTGCAAAGATAATTCTTTTAAAAAGAAGCAAGAAGCTTATGTCTTGAAGTTTTTAACTAAAATAGTTACTTTTTCAACTTTTTAAGCAAATGTCTTGCACGTGCCTTAAATGCAGCAGTACCTGAATTAAAATCACGCTCTAAAATCATAGCCAGTTCTGGGTGAATCCAATCGTATTCTTTTCCCAGAAGGTATAGAGAATGCATAGAATACGCTTTTGCTGCTACTTTTTGATTAGTTATCATATAATCAAAACTAAGCTCAATAATTTTTTCTTTGTGTGCTGGTTTTAAATAATC
This sequence comes from Gaetbulibacter sp. S0825, assembly GCF_011777505.1. Taxonomy (GTDB): domain Bacteria; phylum Bacteroidota; class Bacteroidia; order Flavobacteriales; family Flavobacteriaceae; genus Pontimicrobium. The sequence continues at coordinate 215,519 of NZ_JAATJT010000002.1, forward strand.
TTTTGTGTGGTTAATATCTCTATGGTAATAAGCTTCAATAAGATATTCACAAATTTTAGCAATAGGACGGACAGCAGGGTCGAGGTGAACCGTATGCATGTTTTTCGTAAACTCGTCCAAATATGGTAAAATACTGTCTAAATTTTCACGAGCTACAAACTCAAGCAACCATGCTGCTCTACATGATGTTTTATCGTTAACCTGAAATAGTATATCCATTACTTTTGGGATTAAATCCGGATTAGAAATTACAAGTAACGCATACTTTTTTCTGTTTTCCCTTGAATGGTTTACGTAAGATAACTCCTTGTATAATTCTTCTTTAGTCAATGAATATTTTTATTACTTTTATTAACACTAAAATTACTAATTATGAAGATTCTAAAAAAGATATTGTTACTCCTTTTAATTGTGTTTGTTATAGCCCAATTTTTTGGTCCAGAAAAAAACGAAGGAGACCTTACTTCAATTGACCATTTCTTAGCTGAAACTAATCCGCCGGAAGATATAAAAGTAATTTTAAAAGAATCATGTTTTGACTGTCATAGTTCTAGCACACGATATCCTTGGTATAATAGTATAACACCTGTAAACTATTGGATGGCAGAACACGTGAAAAACGGAAAAAAGCATTTTAATGTATCCGACTGGAAAGATGCGTCACTAAAGAAAAGGGACCATAAGTTTGATGAACTCATAGAAATGGTTGAAAAGCAAGAAATGCCATTGCCTTCGTACACATGGACACATTCTGAAGCAAAGCTTACAGAAGAACAACGAGCTAGTATAGTTGCTTGGGGCAAAAAAGTAAGAGCTATGTATGCTGAACAAAAAACAACAGAATAATACGTGGCTAAACTTTTAATCATTGGGTTTGTGTGGCCTGAACCTAAGAGTTCTGCAGCTGGAAGTCGAATGATGCAGTTAATTAACGTCTTTTTATTAGAAGGATATACTATTACTTTTGCGAGTCCTTGTGCTAAATCTGAAAATGCATTTAATCTTGAATCTTTAGGAGTAACTCAGAAAGAAATCGAACTAAATAATTCTAGTTTTGATGATTTTATCTCAGAATTTAAACCAGATATTGTTGTTTATGATAGATTTATGATAGAAGAACAGTTCGGTTGGCGAGTCGCTGAAAATTGTCCAGAAGCACTCCGTATTCTAGATACCGAAGATTTACATTGCTTAAGAAAAGGAAGAGAGCAAGCCTTTAAAGATAAAAAGCCTTTTGATAAAACCTATTTATTTAGAGACGTTGCAAAGCGAGAAATTGCAAGTATTTATAGATGCGATTTAAGTTTAATTATTTCAGAAGCAGAAATGACCATATTGCAAAACGATTTTGGTGTTAACGAAAGTTTATTGCACTATTTACCATTTTTAATGGATGATGTTGCAGAAGAAAAAAGAAAGAGCTTGCCATTATTTAAGGAGCGTAAAAACTTTGTAACTATTGGTAATTTTTTACATCCTCCAAATTTTGATTCTGTTAGGTTTTTAAAAGAAAACATTTGGTCAAAAATTAAATCAGAATTAAAAGATGCAGAGCTTCATATTTATGGAGCTTACGCTAATGAGAAGGTTAAGCAATATGAAGATAAAAAATACGGCTTTATCATTAAAGGTTTTGCAGACGATGTAAATGAGGTAATGGCTAATGCTAGAGTGTGTTTATCTCCTTTACGATTTGGTGCTGGATTAAAAGGAAAGTTTTTTGATGCTATACATAACGGGACACCTTTTATCACAACTTCTGTTGGAGCTGAAGGAATCGTAAATGAAAATAATCGACATGATTTTGTGGCTGATTCTGTTGATGATATTGTAAAATACGCTGTCACCTTATATCAAAATGAAGAAATCTGGTTACAACAACAAGAACTTGGTTTCAATCTGCTTTCTAAAAAATTTAATAAAATACTTAATACTAGACGTTTTTTAAATAGGCTAGAGGATGCTCTTGCAAATAAAGAAGCAAATCGTTTAAATAATTTTTTGGGAAGTATGTTGCAGCATCATAGTATGCAAAGCACTAAATTTATGTCACGCTGGATTGAAGAAAAAAACAAACAATAAGTAACAAATAATTAATTATGAAAGTAGCAGATCATATCTTGCTAAATGGATACAAACATGTGTTGTACGACTCTGTTAAGTTAACGCAAGATGAATCAATTAAAAAAAGTAAAGCGTTTTACGATTGGTTAGAAACTAGACGGTCAGTGAGAGAATATTCTAGCCAAGATATTCCAAAAGAAGTTATAGAAAATATTATAAAATCAGCTTCTACGGCACCATCAGGAGCACACAAGCAACCATGGACATTTTGTGCAGTCTCTAATCCTGAGTTGAAACACCAAATCCGATTGGCAGCCGAAGTTGAAGAACGTGAAACTTATAGTAAACGAATGAGTGAGCGATGGAGAAAAGACCTAGCACCTTTAGGTACCGATACTAATAAACCTTTTATAGATGAGGCCCCTTGGATTATTGTTGGTTTTAAACGTGTGTATGAACATGATGGAGATGAACGTTATAATAATTATTACGTTAACGAATCTATTGGTATTGCAAGTGGCTTTTTAATTACCGCTATACATAATGCAGGTTTGGTAACATTAACACATACACCAAGCCCTATGAACTTTTTAACCAAAATGCTTAATAGACCAATTAACGAGCGTGCATATTTATTATTACCAATTGGTTATCCAAAACAACCAGCTTATGTGCCAGATTTAGATCGTAAACCTTTAGAAGAAGTTGCAGTTTTTTATGAATAAACTATTTAATAATTATATAGGATTTGCAGCTTTAATATTTGTTTTAGTATTTTCTTGCAAACAAGAACAGAATTTACCAGACCCTTATCAAGCTGGATGGAATGGTGAAAAAGTATGCGAAGTCTTGGAAGATAATGATTACTTACGAGTATTAAAATGCACATTTCCTGCTGGTGTTGGTCATGAAAAACATTATCACGAACCACATTTTGGATATGCACTTGTTGGTGGAACTTTTAAATTAGAAGAGGCAACTGGCACCAGAGAAGTAAGCTTTCCAACAGGATATTCTTGGAGTAAAGATGAAGTGTCTGAGCACCAAGTGTTAAATGTAGGGGACAGTGCTTCGGTATTTTTGATTATTGAGTATAAATAGGGTGTTTTCGTTTAACGGAATTAGTAGCATAGTTATTACGCAAAGTTACATTTAAGCAACCAGGATAGTAATGGGTTATAGTTGTTTCTGTATCCTGTTTTTATTCAATTAAATAAAAAAACTAAACCTATACATACGTTAATCAAAATACTTACTAAACCTAAAGTAAATTTTAAATTGGGTTTTGCTCCAACAGACGACAAATATAGAATAAGAACCAATATTCCGAAAATACTGGGTCTAATTATATAATCAAATCCACCATAACCAATACTTTGAGGCATATCTGCATTTAAAGCTATTACAACGGAAAGAATTATTGATATAAAAATCGCAAATGACATAAGTGCTGTAACTGATGTAAATGCCTTTTTTCGATTGTCTTCAATTAGTTGATTTTTTGCAGAAAGAATTGCGTAAAATAGAAAAATCAATATTATTCCAATTAATAAGTAATTCAATTTTTTATTTTTTAACGTTACACAATGCTATAATATGAACTTTTTTAATTGTTTATAGCAAAAGTTAACCGAAGTTAATTGTTTTTTATATTAAAATCTATATATGTTTCTATCTATCAGCTACTTTACATTCTGTAAAACTGCCAACAACAATTCTGGTGAAATCCGTTGTTTGTAATTAGGTGATATGTACTCAAATAAAATCTCACCTTTAGTATTTAACACTAACACTGTTGGTACAGGTAATACATCAGTGGTTTTTCCAGTGGTTTTTTTAGCAATATAAGATGTTGTTCCCTCAGAAGGTGTAAATCCAATCCCTATGTTTTTAATAAAACTACCATCTGCATCACTATATAATTTATAACTCGTTTTGTTTTTCTCTACTGAAGGTTTTAAATTCCTGTAATCATCTGGGCTTACTGCAATGATTTGATAGCCTAATTCTAGTATTTCTTTTTCGGTGGCTGCTAAACTCGATAATTGCATGTTGCAATAAGGACACCAACCACCACGATAAAATACCAATACGGTTTTCTTTTTGGCAATCTCTGCATTTAAATTAATGCTTTTGCCATTTTCGTCAAGTAATGTAGCCTCTGGTAGTGTTTCGCCAATAAGTAAAGGCGAAATATCTTCGGCATTTTGAGGTAATTGAGCGTTTCCTATAGCGCTGACAAATAGAAATAATAATAATAGTTGAATTGATTTTACTTTAGTCATGATTTTTGTGTTGGTATTTATTTTAGTGTTTAGACGAAATTAATCTTGTTTCTCTACAAAGGTTTTAAAATTTTGCAACCATTTTTGCACTTGCTTCTTAAACATGCTTGGAAATACTGTTTTCATAACATTTATAACAAAGCCTCTAAAAGCCGTGTATTCCACTTCCCAATCACATTGAGTCGTATTACTGTCTAATTCTTTAAATGTACATAACATGGTATTGTCGGTATGTTTATGGTGGTATTGTCCTGAAAAAAAATCTGGGAGGCTATTGTTTGTAATGGTTTCGGTAAGTTCCATTTCACCTTTTCTCATTTTATAATACATTTTTGAGATGGCTCCTGTTTGCCCTTCGTTCCCAGAAATATGAGTTTTTCTTATAAATCCTTCTTGATATTCTTTTAAATATTTTGGATTAGAAAAATACGCTGCAACTTGTGCTTTAGGTTTATTAATAGTTACTGAACATGTAAATTTCATTGACAATGATTTATGAAAAGATTAAAGATAACTATTTTTTAAATTAAAACTTGTATAACATTAAAATGTAAAGTACATTTGTCATATAGAAAAGAATATTTTACATAATATAAAGTTAATTTGTCAATTATGAATACAGAAAAAATTATGGATTGTGAGCGCAATCGATTAGAAAAATTAACCAACTTTAGATTGCCTCAATATTTTTACAAAGTTGGAATTATGATAGGAGCAATAACAATTATAATGATGTTTGTTAGAGCTTTTGCTATGGAAGGTGATACTGAGTGGTTAAAGCATTTATTGCAAAAAACACTTTTAGTTGCAATGTTATTGATGTCTATTGCAAGAGATAAAGAAGAAGATGAACTCACTGTAAAACTCAGAATGCAATCCTACGCTTGGGCATTTATTACAGGCGTTGTGTATGCGTTAGTTATGCCTTATGTAGAATTTGGAGTATCTAATGTTGTAAATAATGGAGGAGAAGCTTATAAAGACCTCGGCGATTTTCAGATTTTAATGTTTATGCTAATGATTCAATTAATGTCCTACCACATTTTAAAACGTTATAGATAATGCAAAATACAATAAAGGTAGAGCGTGCAATTATGAATCTTACACAAGATGACTTGGCCAAAAAAATTGGTGTGTCTAGGCAAACCATAAACTCTATAGAAGCTAATAGATATGTGCCTTCAACGGTTTTAGCTCTTAAGCTCTCTCAACTATTTAATAAGCCAGTTAATGACTTTTTTAAACTGAGTGATGATGATTAAGGTTTGCGTGTTTTTAATTGTTTACTTGGTTAGTCTCGTGCTTATAATGATTTTTTAAGAGAGTTCGTTTAATGCGATGATATGCAACGTTTCAATGTTTTATATCAGCCGTTAAACGAAGGTAGCTGTTTTTTCTTACAAAGTCAAGGCGGTTAATTTAAATCCTTTATTACCTTATCAACTCCAATAGTTGCCTTTTCAGCAATCACAGTCACTTGAGAGTTGCTACTCATTGCTGGTTTTGGATCAATGTAAAAAATGTTGGTTTCTGGATTTACATAATGCATTAAACTAGCAGCAGGATATACTTGCATTGAAGTGCCAATAATTATTAAAACATCAGCCGTTTGGCAAATATCCACAGCTTTTTCTATCATTGGTACTGCTTCACCAAACCACACAATATGTGGGCGTAATTGATGACCTTTACTACATACATCTCCTAGTACTAAATCATGCTTCCAGACTCGAATATCAAATTCATCATAAGTGCTACGTACTTTTAGGAGTTCACCATGTAAATGTAACACATTACTACTTCCAGCACGTTCATGTAAATCGTCCACATTTTGTGTGACAATGGTTACATTATAATCTTTTTCTAAATTGGCTAAAGCTTTATGCGCATGATTTGGTTGCACTTCAAATAATTGTTTGCGACGCTGATTGTAAAAATCTAAAACCAATTCTGGGTTGGCAGCAAACCCTTGAGGTGATGCCACTTCCATAACATCATGTCCTTCCCACAAACCATCAGCATCCCTAAAGGTTTTAATACCACTTTCGGCACTTATTCCTGCGCCTGTAAGTACAACAATGTGTTTCATATGTTACCAAGTTACTATTTTATTTATATTTGAAAATAATGATTGATGAAAAATTAGTAGCTTATTTGGAGTCCTATTTAACAGAGCACCGTCAGGAGCGTTTTGAACAAGTGCTTGCACTGCGCACAAAGCATTTTACAGTTGCTACCGAAGATGTTTATCAGTTACACAATACAAGCGCAGTCATGCGTAGTTGTGATGTTTTTGGTATTCAAGAGCTGCATGTTATTGAAGAAGTGAATGTAAAACGCATTGATAGGGAAATTGCTATGGGAGCTCAAAAATGGGTAGACTTACATCGTTATCATTCTGCAAAAAACTGTATGGATTCGTTAAAAAAACAAGGCTACCAAATTGTAGCGACAACACCACACACAAACGATTGTCTATTGCATGATTTTGATGTTACCAAAAAGTCTTGTTTCTTTTTTGGTAGAGAAACTGAAGGTTTGTCTAATGAGGTTATAGATAATGCAGATTGTTTTTTAAAAATACCAATGGTTGGTTTTACCGAGAGTTTGAATATATCTGTTTCTGCAGCTATTATTCTGCAATACGTTACTACTAAATTAAAACAAAGTGATGTTAAATGGCAACTTTCTGAAAGTGAAATACTTAATAAGCGTTACGATTGGTGTACAAAAACCATAAAAAGCATCGACCAAATTTTGGAACACTATAAAAATCAAACATAATTTTGTAAGTTTATAACTGTCAATTATTGATTAATACAACTAACCATGGAAATTTTTTTATATGTGCTTGCTGCAATCGTAGCACTTATTATCGTTTTAGGACTTATTGCGCCTAATAGTTATCAAGTAAAGAGAAGCATCATTATCAACCACACACTTCCAGAAACCTTTACGTATTTAAAATCTATTAAAAATCAAGATAATTGGTCACCTTGGAAGAAAAAAGATCCAAATATGACCCAAACTTTTGAAGGGACTGATGGCGAAATTGGTTTTATATCTAAATGGAAAGGAAATAAAGATGTAGGCGAAGGTGAGCAAGAAATAGTTTCTATTGTTGAAAACGAATCGATTGATACCGAATTACGCTTTTTTAAGCCCTGGAAATCACATTCTATTGGGCATTTATTAGTTGATAAAGTTGATGATAATCAAACCTTAGTGACTTGGGGATTTTCAGGTAGAAATCCGTTTCCATTTAATATATTTATGCTGTTTTTCAATTTTGAAAAAGCAGTTGGAAAAGATTTTGAAGAAGGATTGAAAAGTTTAAAAAATATATTAGAAAATAAATAATTATGGAACGAAATATGATTGGCTGGTTTGAAATACCAGTGACAGATATGGAACGTGCAAAAGCGTTTTACGAGGCTGTATTTAAAGTTGAGATTAACGTGGTTGATTTTGGAGGTATCTTGATGGGATGGTTTCCAGCTAGCGATATGAGTTCTTATGGAGCTTCTGGATCGTTAATAAAGCAAGAAACCTACATACCTAGTCAAGAAGGTACGACAGTATATTTTATGAGTGATGATGTTCAAAACGAATTAGATAGAATTGAAGCTGCTGGCGGAAAAATCTATCAGCCTAAAACTCAAATTTCCGAAGAACATGGTTACATGGGTGTTTTTATTGATACCGAAGGGAATAGGGTAGCCTTACATTCGCAAAATTAGAGTCTTGATCGACTTTTGCTTAGTACTTTGTATTCTTCATAACACTCGCTTATAGCATCCAGTATTTGAAGGTCGTTAGCTGCTCGTATAAAGTCTTTAGAGTAGTTACATTCGCTAATCAATAAGTCAAGGTCTACTTTATCAACTTTTAAAAGAGCAGTGAGCATTTCACGGTCAAAACGAGAGGCTAATAAGTTTCGTATTTCATCATCAGCTTTCATTTGTCGTAGCTTACGCATTTCACGAGGTTTTTTGCCAAACATTTTATGTAAGAAATCTGCAGGATTAAAAATAGCACCTAAAACTTTACTTACCATACTTGGTGAGTTGGTGCGCCCTTCATACCCAGAGCTTGGAAGTCCAGAAATACTGTATCGTGTATCACGACGTAATGGTACTTGCTGTATATCGATTTCTAAATAGCCAGTTAATCGTAATTGGTTTACAACTACTTTTTCTAGAGCCAAAGCAAGCTCAGTCATTTCTATGGATGTTGCAGCACCAAATACAATCCAGTCATTGGTTACTCGAACTTTAATAGATTTGAAACCTAAATACGAAAGGTGTAGTGTATCGTTTACATTGGCTTTTATTTCAAAGTCTCCTATACCATCGGTAGATGTACCAATAACTTGATTTAGGTTAACAATGTTAACGCTCTCAAGAGGCGATCCATCATCGGCACGAATCACTTTACCTTTTACATAGGTATCTTGAGCATAACCAAATGCTGATATTAGTATTAAGCTACATAGTAGGAAAAGCTTTTTCATCTGCTATTTTTTATTCTTTTTTAAAGTAAGATGAAATGCGCAATTAAAACCTTTTCTTGATTTTGGATTTGTCAAGCTCATTTCATGCAATGACTTTAGAGTATAAAAGTACTAAACAAAACGTATATAATTAGAATTGCTTACTATTTTGACTTAAAATTAACAAGAAAGTTTATTTTCTACGGCTTCGTCTTGGTCTAGATGATGCAAAATCTCCAGATTTATTTCCAGAATCAGATCGTCTTGAGCTTGATTTGTTCTCAGAACCTCTTCTTTCGCTTCGATTACTACTACCGCTTCTAGAGCTTGAGCGTCTTTCGCCGCTCCTTCTATCATTTCTTGATCCAGAATCATTTCTTGGCTTTGAACGTCGTCCTCCGCTGCGTCTATCATTGCGTCTTCCGCCGCCTCTGCCACCACGGCCTTTGTCTTCGCTAACTTCTACATTTACAAAACGACCATTGTGCTTAAAATCGGTGAAAAATGCTAGTACTTTTTCTTGTAGTGCTTTTTCAGTATTGAAGAATGAAAAACTTTCTTTAACGTCCACTTTAAATACATCGTCTTTTCCTAATTCTAAAGTTTCTTTTAAGAAATCTTTTAATGACATCCAATCGTAACCATCTTTACGACCAACGTTAATAAAGTAACGTGAATCGTTAGAACTTTTACGATAATCACGATCACCATCACGATCATCACCACGAGAATCGGTAAGGTTTAAATTTTTTGTTTTTTGATAATAATTATAGAAGCGCGTAAACTCTACTGAGAAGAATTTTTTAATCAATTCATCTTTTGAAGTGTCTTCAAATAACTCATTTATACTAGTAAGGTACTTGTCAATTTCATGATTTACTTCGGTATTATGAATTTTATTTGCTAGTGACATCAATTGGACTTCGCAAATTTCCATACCATCAGGAATTTCCTTTTTCTCAAACTGCTTCTTAATGATACGCTCAATACTTTTTATTTTACGTACTTCACTTTTAGACACAATTACCATAGAGATACCTGTTTTTCCTGCACGTCCAGTTCTACCAGAACGGTGTGTGTAAATTTCAGGTTCATCTGGAAGTTGGTAATTAATTACGTGAGTAATATCATCTACATCAATACCACGAGCAGCTACGTCTGTGGCTACTAACATTTGTATTTGTTTGTTTCTAAACGACTTCATTACCAAATCACGTTGGTTCTGGCTTAAATCACCATGTAATGCTCCAGCACTATAACCATCTTCAATTAAGTTTTCTGCCACTTTTTGAGTATCTCGCTTAGTACGACAGAAAATCACAGAAAAAATATCTGGATTAGCATCAGATAAACGTTTTAAGGCTTGATAGCGGTCTCTTGCGTTTACTAAATAATATTCGTGAGAAACTTGATTTGTACTTTCGTTTTTGTTTCCTACAGTAATTTCAATAGGGCTGTTCATGAATTTCTTTGCAATAGTTGAGACCTCTTTTGGCATCGTTGCAGAAAATAACCATGTGCTTTTGTCTATTGGTGTATACGATAAAATATCGGTGATATCTTCATAGAATCCCATATTTAGCATTTCATCGGCTTCATCTAAAACGGCATATTCAATTTTAGAAATATCAACCAAACGTCTGCTAATCATATCTTTCATACGACCAGGAGTTGCAACAATTATTTGTGCACCTCGTTTTACTTCTCTAGCTTGATCTGTAATACTGGCGCCTCCATAAATTGCTGTAACGTTTAAGCCTTTGCAATATTTACCATATTGCTTCATCTCGTTAGTTATTTGTAAACAAAGTTCACGTGTTGGAGATAAAATTAAACCTTGAGTTGTTCGACTATTAACATCAATTTTTTGTAGCATTGGAAAACCAAAAGCTGCAGTTTTTCCTGTTCCTGTTTGTGCTAAGGCTACTAAATCGGATTCTTTTTCTAAAAGAATAGGAATGGCTTTGTCTTGTACTTCGCTGGGTTTTGTAAAACCCATATCTGTAATTGCTTGTAAAAGGTCTTCATTAAGACCTAAATCTTGGAATGTGTTCATTCGAGTAATAAGTATTCGATTATGTTATGTGGTGTTACATAAAGAAGCGAATCGACATACTTAAACCTAAACTTCTAGTAACACATCCTCACCCTGAGGAATTATTGAACTCAGTCTTCTGAGTTTCAGCGTGCAAATATAGTGTTATTTTTAAGAACTAGCTTTAAAAAGGTGTTTTAGGATTATTTTAGAATCAATTCCTCACGTAACTCATAGTGTTGAGCAGTTTGTTCATATCGTAAAAGAACACGCTTTGCATTTTCTGGGATATAAGCTGTTTTATAATCTTCTCCAGCAAAGAGCTTTACAGATTCAAGGTTATCAAATTGAAGCACAAGAAAGAATTCCACTTCATTTTCATGATACTTTGTAGAAATACTAACTTTTTCTAATCCTTTAACACCCTTCTTTTTTACTTCAGGAAACACTTCATTGATAAGCATATCTTCATAAATTGGTGCATTTTCTTTGGTAGTCCAACCTTTCCAGATACGTATAATTTTTGATGCTTTTTTCATTCCATTGATGTTTAAAAATCTCAGAGGATTCATCTAATATATGAAAAGCTAGAGTTATTGAATAGTGAACCCTAGCTTTTGTGTTATTATAAATTACTGTTGAAAGTGATTAATAAATACTTATTTTTTTAGTGGCGAATGATGCTCATGTACCATTTTCCAACCATCTTCAGTTTTAACAAATAGTAAAGTGATTTGATCGTTTACTGTTACCAAATCTTCACCAAATTTTAATTGAAAATCGGAATGAAAAGTTAAGTTTGCTACATCTCCATATACTGCTATTTGTAAATCTTTAGCATCGAATTTTACTACTTCGGTTACAGAACCAAATACACTACGTTCGTGAGCTTCATTTGCCTCTCTACCATTCCTTGGTTCTCCATTTTTAAACTCTGTAAACTTAGGCCCATAAGCATGAAATGAAATAAGTTTGTCCATATCCCCATCCTTAATACTTTGTGCAATGGCTCCGAAGGTTTCCATAACTTCTTGTTTAGCTTCAGGAAATTCATCGTTAATAAGGTCAATTTCTACTTTTTCAATTTCAACTTCCTCTTCTTTTTGTTTACATCCTAAAATTATAATTCCAAAAATTAAAATTAAGGCAAGTGTCAATTTAGTTTTCATAATATTATATTTAATTGGTTGGTTAGTAGCTAGTAAGATACAATATTAATTATTGAGATTGCCTCATAATCTCATTTACTTTTTTTCTGTCTATTCAGTAGAAGGATGTTCTACATTGTTATGATATGTAGTTTTTCAATAGTTAATATCTATAAATAAGCTGCTTATACATATAAACCAATAAATAATAGAATTAATACTAGTTTAAGAAATCCACCAATTGTTTTACAGCTTTCCCACGATGCCCAATTTGATTCTTGAGTTTCAAATCCATTTCGGCAAACGTTTGTGTATAGCCATTAGGTTGGAAAATAGGGTCATAGCCAAAACCATGTTCGCCACTTTTTTCAATGGTGATGTGTCCTTCGCAAATCCCAGTAAACGTTTTTAATTCGCCATTAATTTGCAAAGCTATAACCGTTTTAAACTGTGCGCTTCTATCATCTTTAAGTTGCAGTTCGGTTAAAAGTTTAGTCATGTTATCATTGGCATCTCGTTGCTCTCCCGCATATCTAGCTGAGTAAACTCCAGGAGCACCGTTTAAAGCGCTTACTTCTAAGCCTGTATCATCAGCAAAGCAATCGTAGCCATAATGCGTTTTAATATAGCTTGCTTTTTGCATGGCATTTCCTTCTATGGTTAGTTGGGTTTCAGGAATGTCTTCTAAACAGCCAATGTCTTGTAAGCTTAGTAATGTGATGTTTTTTGGCAGCAAAGCTTGAACTTCTTTAAGTTTATTAGAATTGTTCGTGGCAAAAACGAGCTTCATATTTTGAGAGTTAAAGCACAAAAATAATTTAATATTTATCTAAATCTAAAATTTTACTATCTTGATACAAACAAAACTATTCCTTATGAGTTTATTAAAAAAAGAAGATATCAAACAAGAAGTATTTGATCTTTACGACGATTATGCACATAATAAAATTGACAGAAGACAATTTGCAGAAAAACTCTCGCTATATGCTATTGGAGGGTTAACTGTATCGTCTCTACTAAGTTTTGTGTCTCCAAATTATGTAGACACTATTACAGTTAAGAAAGATGACCCTAGATTAGAATCTAAGTATGTCAATTACGATTCTCCAAAAGGTGGAGGGTCTATAAAAGGGCTATTGTCTAAGCCATCCAATACAAAAAAGAAGCTACCAGGTATTGTTGTTGTTCATGAGAACAGAGGATTGAATCCTTATATTGAAGATACTGGCAGAAGAGCTGCTTTAGAAGGTTTTATCTCTATTGCACCTGATGCTTTAACACCTCTTGGAGGTTATCCTGGAAATGATGATGAAGGAAGAACAATGCAACGAAAGCGAGATAGAAATGAAATGCTAGAAGATTTTATTGCGGCCTTTAATTATTTAAAAAATCACAAGGATTGTGATGGAAATGTTGGTGTTGTAGGGTTTTGTTTTGGAGGATGGATTTCTAATATGATGGCTGTTCGTGTACCTGATTTAAAAGGAGCAGTTCCGTTTTATGGTGGTCAACCGTCTGATGAAGATGCAGCAAAAATAAAATCACCTTTATTACTGCAATTTGCAGGATTGGATAAACGAGTAAATGCTGGATGGGAAGATTATGAAAAAGTATTAAAGGCTAATAAGATTGAGCATACTGCACATTTTTACCCAGATGTAAATCATGGATTTCATAATAACACAACACCAAGATATGACGAAGCTGCAGCAAATTTAGCTTGGATAAGAACTATCGATTTTTTCAAGAAACATCTCAAATAATTTTATAGAATGACAAAAAAACCAACCACTAGAAGGCAATTTATTGAAAGAGGAGCAAAACTTGGAATTGCAATTCCATTAATAAGTTCAGGTTTATTAGGGTGTAATTTTAATGAAGAAAAAAAAGTAGCCACAACTAAGGCTTCTTCAAAAAAACTAAACATACTAATTTTAGGCGGAACTAGTTTTCTGGGACCACATCAAATAGCTTATGCTTTAGGTCGCGGACATTCAGTATCGACTTTCACTAGAGGGAAAACAAAACCAACAATTCATCAAGAGTTATTTAAAAATGTAACATCATTAGTTGGAGATAGAAATAATGATTTATCAGCTTTAGAAACTGGTACTTGGGACGTGGTGATTGATAACTCTGGGCGAGATGTTGAGTGGACTAAAAATTCAGCTGAATTATTAAAGGATAGAACAGACTTGTATTTATATACATCATCTACAGGCGTATATTATCCTTATTTAACAGATGATATTAATGAGGATACAAAAGTTCTTTTAGAAGAACCAGAAACACTTGAAGATGAAGAAATGCGCATCGAGTATTGGTATGGTGTGATGAAAGCTAATTCAGAATTAGCAGCAAAAAAAGCCTATGGAGAAGATAGAACCATTATCGTAAGACCTACATATATGTTTGGACCTGCCGATAAAACCAACAGGTTTGTACATTGGCCTTTGCGATTATCTAAAGGAGGAGAGGTTTTAGTTCTAGGAAAGCCTCAAGACCCTGTACAATATATAGATGTACGTGATGTGGCAGAGTTTATGATTCGCCTAATTGAAGAAAAACATACAGATACTTTTAATGCGGCTGGTCCTAAAACTGCTCAGAATATGTATGATTTTGTTGAAGAAGCTAGTAAGGCGTTTGATGTAGAACATACCTTTGTAAAAGTTGATGACTATGAGTTTTTAAAAGCAAATAAAGTACCTTACTTAGTGCCATGGATAATGCCTGAAGGCAATAACTATGGGTCTGCTAGAGCAAATATAGATAAAGCTTTGGCTGCTGGTTTAACCTATAGAGATTTACCAACTTCTATTAGAGAGACTTATAATTGGTGGCATTCTGATGGAGTGACCGACGAAATACGTCAAAAATTTGAAGGAAATACCAAGAATGTTTTTAACCGGGAAGCAGAAATTATTGCCGCATGGAAAAAGCATAAAAACAGTTGATTTTAATTAATTACTATCCCAGACATAAAAGCTTAACTGACTAACTAACTCAAAACTGATGTCAAAATTTAAAACACCTTTAGAAGCTTTCCTGTACTGGGAAAAGCATACTCCAGATATTATTTTTTTAAAACAACCTATAGATGGTAAGTATATTACGCATACCTACAAAGAAGCTGGTATTGAAATAAGAAAAATTGTATCGGCATTAAAAACATATAACTTATCTGAAAGGAGTCATGTTGCTTTGTTATCAAAAAACTGTGCGCATTGGATTATGGCTGATATTGCTATTATGATGGCAGGGTTTGTATCAATTCCTATTTACCCAACGCTAAATGCGTCATCTATAAACCAAATATTAGTACATAGCGAATCTAAAGCCATCATTATCGGGAAGCTTGATGATTATGAATCACAAAAATCGGGTGTTCCAGACATTCCAAAAATTAGTGTTGGGTTACATGGGCAATCTGATGGGGAGCTTTGGGAAGAATTAATAAAGAAACATTCACCATCAGAATCAATTCATACACAACAACCAGATGATTTGCATACCATAATTTATACATCTGGAACCACAGGAGTGCCAAAAGGAGTAATGCATACTTCAGGTAATTTAATGGTAAGTGCGCACACACTTACCGAGATTTTCAAGTTGCCAAATAACATTAAATTATTCTCGTATTTACCTTTAGCACATGTTGCTGAACGCGTATTGATTAACGCAGGAGTAAATCTTGGAGGCACCGTTGCCTTTGCCGAGTCTTTGGAAACTTTTGCATCTGATTTAGAAAAAACACAACCTCAAATTTTCTTTGCTGTACCGCGTATTTGGACAAAATTTAGAGAGAAAATTCTAGAATCAATTCCGCAAAAAAAGCTTAATGTGTTATTAAAAATTCCAATTCTTAATGGAATTATTAAGAACAAGTTAAAGCAAAAGTTAGGCCTTAAGGAGGCTGTTTTTATTTGTTCTGCTGCTGCACCAATAGCCTCGAGTTTAGTAAAGTGGTATAGGAAATTGGGCATCACAATTTATCAAGGCTATGGTATGACCGAGGATTGCTGTGTGTCACATTTTAATACTATTCGTGATGATAAAATTGGCACTGTCGGTAAAACGCTGTTTAATGTGAAAGCTAAACTATCTGAAGTAGGAGAGATTTGTGTTAAAAACGACTGCTTAATGAAGGGCTATTATAAAGAGCCAGAAATAACTGCTTCTGTTTTTGATGATGAAGGCTACTTAAAAACTGGTGATATTGGTGAATTTGACCACGATGGCTTTTTAACCATTACTGGACGTGTGAAAGACCAGTTTAAAACCGATAAAGGAAAATATATTTCACCATCTCATATAGAGCTTATACTATCAAAAAATACTGACATTGAACAAATATGTGTTGTAGGGACAGGAATTCCTCAGCCTATAGCATTAATAACCCTCAGTGAGTTAGGCAAAGTGAAAGACAAAAATGCTTTATCTGAAAGTTTACTAGAGAGTGTTGATGGTATGAACCCAACACTTGAAAAGCATGAGAAAATTGAAAAAGTGGTGATTATGAAAGAGGATTGGAATGTTGAAAATGGCTTAACGACACCAACCATGAAAGTAAAAAGAAATAGCATCGAGAAAATCCATGAAGAGTTTTACAAGGAGTGGTTCGAATTGGATGACAAAGTCATTTTTGAATAAAAAATATTCAACATCGAGCTATCGTTAATTTTTCGGTTATATTAGAAGTAAAAAGCGCACTTTACATGTCACTTAATTTTTTAAACTTTCAGCAAATTAGTAATGAGATTCTTTCTTTTTATGGTTGGTGGCAATTTTCAGTTTGCCTTTTTGCGTTTATAGCTTTAATCGCTATTTGGTGGCATATTGGCAAAAAACAAAACGATTTTGGGCAAGTATGGCTCGCACTTTCAGTGTTATGTTGGAGCTTATCTGGAGCATTTGAAATTTATTTTATTGAAACAAATACGACATCAGAAATAGTTGTAGATGGTTGGCGGAGCGTATGGTCTTTGCTAAATAGCTTATTTATTTTATTGGCTTTGCCTTGGTTTAGATATTTACCAGAACCTATTGGTCATATCATAAAATCAAAGTATTGGATTTATATTGTTGGTATTCCTTTTTTGTTTTCAATTTTACCAACCCTAAGTCGTATGGTATCAGGTACAGTGATTACAATGATAAATGAACTAGATGTCTACTATGCTATATTTACCTTAGGTTTCTTAGGATATGTTTTATGGGAGTCTTTTTTAAAACGACGACTAAAAGCACTAGCTTTTTTATCATTAGTTTGTATTCTGGTTGTTTTAGTTGCTCAAGTCTATAAACTTTCAGGCAACGATATTAACTTAACATTATTTTCGGCCATATTTAAAACATCCTTGATTATGATTTTCTTTGCTTTGGCATTAAGCTGGGTGAAAGAATTAGCCGAAAACGTCATTCCTGATTCTGATGACTTGCAGATAAAATTTCTTAAAAATAAATTATCATCTGGAAAGATGGAATATTTGGTGTTTTTGAAAGGTTTTCCAGGAGCTGAAAAGCGTAAAGTAAAATTAACTCCTGCGTTATTTGAGTTGTTTTCAAAATTTGCACAACGTAGACTATCTGATTATGAATGGTTAGAAATTAAACCTAAAAACTTTACTATGTCTAATAAAATCTTTGATATTAACGACTATAACGAAGTTAAAAGGTTGCTCATTGCTTTGTTGGATGGTGTTTATGGAAAAGACAGTTGGACTACAGACCATCACTTAAATCCACTAAAAGCATCGCTTTTTGAAATGTCTGAAAAGCGAGACAGAAAAATTCGTTTAAAAATTCCACAAGAGAATATTTCTTTGTAATTCAGTGTCTTGTGTGTTTTTGTCAGTAGTTTTTTTACTGACATTTTCATATTCTTTCTGATAAAGTCATTATAAAAAAAATCAATTTAAAACATTGCGCTCAAAATCATAACAATAGAATTATGGCTTCGAGACAGCGCATACTTACCATTATTTTAATTATAATTCCATTTATCAATCAAGCACAATCTAGGGGATTTGACGAACAGATTAATGATGCTTTTATGCCTTTTGCAACTTGGTGGGAAGGATTTATACTTTCCACTGTAAATATTTTCGGATTTGGAATTCCGATTGTATTAATTTTGTTGTTGCTCGGAGCCTTATTCTTTACTATTTACTTTGGTTTTGTTAATATCAAGCACTTTCCAACTGCTATTCAAGTGGTTCGAGGGAAGTATGATGATTTAGAGTCTTTAGATATAGAAACAACTTCTCATGTCCATGAAGTTGAAGGCGATATTATAGATACCATAAAAGACGAAAGCCATCATGGAGAGGTTAATCACTTTCAAGCTTTGGCAACTGCGGTTTCTGGAACCGTTGGATTGGGGAATATTGCTATGGTTGCAGTTGCTATTTCTATTGGAGGACCAGGCGCTACTTTTTGGATGATTATTGCTGGATTACTAGGTATGTCATCAAAATTCGTGGAGTGTACTTTAGGTGTGAAGTACAGAGATATTGATAGTGAAGGTAATGTCTATGGAGGTCCAATGTATTATTTATCCCGAGGACTTAAAGAAAGAAGGCTTGTTAGATTAGGAAAATTTTTAGCAATAGTTTTTTCTATACTTTGTATTGGAGCTTCGTTTGGCGGAGGAAATGCATTTCAAACCAATCAAGCAGCGGCACAAATTATTGAAAGATTTGGAATTGAAGGTTCAGCATCAGGCAGTATTATTGGAGTTGTTTTTGCTATAATTGTTGGTATTGTAATTATTGGAGGGATTAAGCGTATAGCAAAAGTGACTGAGAAGGTGGTTCCGTTAATGGCTGTGTTATATGTGGCTTCAGCATTATTTATTATTTTTTCAAATTTCAGCTTTGTCGATGATGCTATTAGTTTAATCATCACTGAAGCTTTCACACCTAAAGCGACTATTACTGGTGGCTTTATAGGAGTTATGATTCAAGGGTTTCGTCGTGCAGCATTTTCAAATGAAGCAGGTGCAGGCTCAGCAGCTATTGCCCATTCGGCTGTAAATACAAAGTATGCGGCTTCAGAGGGTCTTGTAGGTTTGTTAGAACCTTTTATTGATACTGTAGTTGTATGTTCTATGACGGCTATTATTATTGTCATGTTTAATATGGATGGTGCTTTTGTGTATGGAGATGTGTTAAATGGTCAAGCCTTAATGGCTGATGGTTCAAGACTTGGTGGAGTTAACTTAACTTCTATGGCATTTGATAATGCTATTCCTGGTTCGTCTTATGTTCTAGTGGTTGCTGTAACGTTATTTGCATTTTCTACTATTCTATCATGGTCGTATTATGGATTGCAATCTTGGAAGTATTTATTTGGAAGAGGAAAGTGGATTGACCTTTCTTATAAAATCATTTTTTTAATGTTTACAGTTCTGGGAGCAGCAATAACTTTGGATGCAGTTATTAAATTTTCCGATGCAATGATACTAGCTTTGGTTTTTCCTAATATGATTGGGTTATTACTATTATTTCCAAAGGTGAGAAATGAAATGAAACGTTATTTAAAAGCAATTAAAATGCTAAAGTTAAAAAATGCTGAATAATTTGTTAATCATATGATAATTGTCATCTAACTATTGAAATAAGTCTTGTATTTTTATGCTATTGTTAAACTTAATACAAAACACTATGACAATTAATATTCAATATGTGCATATGGCAACGAGTGAAGCTATGAACGAATATGTGACAGAAAAATTAAACAAACTTGGAAAAAAATACGATTGGATTATTGGAGCTGAAGTACAATTTGCAGTCGAACATAATGATAAAACTAAAGGGAAAATATGTAAAATGGAGTTGAGTTTACCTGGTCCAAGAATTTTTGCATCATCTAATGAAGGCAATTATGAAGATGCTGTAAAAAACACCATAAGCGATTTAGGAAAACAACTTAAAAAACGCAAGGAAATATACAAAACACATTAATGTAATAAAAAAGGGAGCTAATTTTAGCTCCCTTTTTTATTACCTATGGTGGTAAGGCTCATTTTTTAATATTGTGAACCCTCGATACAGTTGCTCAATAAAAAACAAGCGTACCATTTGGTGTGAAAATGTCATTTTAGATAAACTTAATTTTCCTTGTGCTTTTTGGTAAACCTCTTGAGAAAAACCATAGGGGCCACCAATTACAAAAATGAGTTGCTTAATGCCAGAATTCATGTGTTTTTGTAAGTAGTTAGAAAACCCAATGGAGTCTAGTTGTTTTCCGTTTTCATCTAATAAAATAAGCACATCTGATGTGTTTACTTTATTTAAAATTAAATCACCTTCTTTTTGTTTTTGTTGGGCTTCACTTAGATTTTTTGAGTTTTTTATATCAGGTATTATCTCAAGATTAAACTTAATATAAAAGCCTAAACGCTTTGTGTACCCATCTATGAGTTGTTGTAATTGTTTGTTGTCGGTTTTGCCAATGGCTAGAAGCGTGATTTGCATATAGTAATATTACCTTTCAAATATAATAGAAACTATTTGTTTCAGCTTTTCATAATCCCAAAATAATAGATATAGATTTGCTAGTAGCATTAACCCAGCAATTATTGGAGTGCCCTTAAAATTCATAGACACCACAATAATAAAAATATTAATGATTATTGGTAAGTAGAGTATGGCTCCAAAAAACGCTGTCCTAGGTATTAATAGCAATACACCTACTAGTAGCTGCATAAAACCTAAGAAATTCCAGTAAAATCCAGTGCGATATAAGCCTTCAAAAAAGAAACCAACAGATGTGTCTATTCCTAAAATAGTAAAGCGTTCTCCCAATACCTTTTTTAAACCAGAAGGCAAAAAAACTAAGAATAATAATATTCTCGTTCCCCAAGTAAAAAGTACAAATAGGCGTTTATTGTGTATACGATTATGAAGTTTTTCAATGTTAGTCATTGTAATCGTTTATTTTAAGACGAATAATATCAATTGTTGTTACTTTTTGACTGTAAATTATAAAAATCAATCACTATTTTAGCACTAAAGTTTTAGAAAATGATATCGCAAGCGCAATTTCAAAAAGAAATAGATTTAATAATAACTAATGCCGTTAGGGAAGATGTTGGCGATGGTGACCATAGCTCATTATCGTGTATTCCAAGTGCAGCAAAAGGAAAAGCGAAACTACTAGTTAAAGACAAAGGCGTTATAGCTGGTGTTGAATTTGCAAAGCAAGTATTTGCTTATGTTGATGAAAATATGACTGTTGAAACATTAATTGAAGATGGAAGCTCTGTTAATTATGGAGATATTGTGTTTTATGTAGAAGGTGCATCACAATCTATTTTAAAAGCAGAACGTTTAGTTTTAAATGCTATGCAGCGCATGAGTGCGATTGCAACTAAAACCAAAACATTTGTTGATTTATTAGAAGGAACTGGAACGAAAATATTAGACACTAGAAAGACTACTCCTGGTATTAGGGCTCTGGAAAAATGGGCTGTAAAAATTGGAGGAGGTGAAAATCATAGGTTTGCATTGTACGACATGATTATGTTAAAAGACAACCATATAGACTTTGCCGGAGGTATCACAAAAGCTATTAATAAAACCAAAACGTATTTAAAAGAAACCAATAGGGATTTAAAAATTATTGTTGAAGCAAGAAGTCTTAAAGAAATTGAAGAAATTTTAGAAAGCGATGGTATTTACCGAATTTTAATTGATAATTTTAATTATGAAGATACGCGTAATGCGGTTGAGTTAATTGGAGATAAGTGTTTAACAGAATCTTCTGGAGGCATTAACGAAAAAACTGTACGTAAATATGCAGAGTGTGGTGTAGACTTCATTTCTAGTGGAGCTTTAACACATTCGGTGTATAATATGGATTTAAGCTTAAAAGCTGTGTAAATGACCAAACATATTGAAGAACGATTAGATAAGATTCCTGTTATTAACTTGGTAGTTAGGTTTTTAAAAAACATTAAGCTTCCAGGTTTTGAGGGATTGTCTTTGTATGATCTTCTAGAGATGTACACGATTGGTATAGTTCAAGGCGCTTTAACAACACGAGCAAGCGCTATAGCTTTTAATTTTTTTACAGCTATTTTCCCTTTTTTACTGTTTATTATTATCATTATTCCAGTAATACCATTTGAGAATTTTCAAGTAGACTTTTTAGATTTTCTCGACTCTTTTTTACCACCTCAAACATCCGATTTTTTTAACGAAAATATATTTAACAATATTAGTGTAGATAGCCAAGGAGGTTTGCTTTGGGCAATACTTATCTTGTCTATTATATTAATGGCAAATGGTGTAAGTGCTGTGTTTTCAGGGTTTGAGTACTCATACCATAAGCAACTCACCAGAAGCGTGTTTAAACAGTATTTATACGCTTTAGGAGTTGCAATAATCCTAGCGTTTTTATTAATTGTTACTGTTGGAGTGTTTGGGTATTTCCAAATTTATATCATTCAGCCACTATATGAAGGAATAAGTGGTCAAGATATTGAAACCTCATCTGGTTTGTCTTGGATAATTTTTGGGAAATACATGTTCTTTACGGTTATGTTATATATAGCAACCGCTACTTTGTATTATTTTGGAACAAAAGAAGGAAAACACTCTAAGTTCTTTTCGGTAGGTGCTTTGTTTACAACTTTACTAATTCTATTAACTTCCTATCTTTTTGGAGTATATATAGAGAATTTTTCTAAGTATAACGAGTTGTATGGTTCTATTGGAGCTTTGTTGATTTTGTTATTCTACTTATGGTTAAATTCAAATATTTTGCTCTTGGGGTATGAACTTAATGCTTCTTTGCAGCAATTAAAGCGTAAGTTTTAGTATGTTTAATTCAAGCTATTTTATAGACGTCATACTACCAATTCCACTAGAAAAACAATTCACTTATGCTATAACTAAAGCAGAATCAGGATTTTTAAAAACAGGAATGCATGTTGCTGTACCTTTTGGAAAACGTAAAATATATACAGCACTTGTTTTAAGCATCCATCAAAATGCTCCTGAAGCCTACGAAGCAAAAGAAATTCACCAAATCCTCGATGAGCAACCCATAGTTAATGAGTTTCAAATAACTCTTTGGCAATGGATGGCCAATTACTATATGTGTACGCTTGGCGATATTTTAAGAGCTGCATTACCTAGTGCTTTTTTATTGGAAAGTGAGACAAATATTATTTTAAATAAGGATGAGGAGGTTGACGATTTACAACTAAAAGACGATGAATTCTTGGTTTTTGAAGCGTTGCAATATCAGTCTAGTTTAAAGATTGAAGATATTAGCAATATCCTTGATAAAAAAAATGTATTTCCAGTTATAAAAAGACTTTTAGAAAAAAGTGTCATAAATGTTGAAGAGGAGTTATATGAAAAATACAAACCAAAATTAATTAGGTATGTAAAATTGAATGATATTTATAGTGTAGATGATACTCTAAATGTGTTGATGGAAACTTTAAGTCGTGCACCAAAACAACGAGAAATAATCATGTCGCTTTTCATGTTAAAATCGGCTTCAAAAAAACCAATAAAAGTATCCGATGTATTAGAAAAAAGTAAGGCTTCTTCAGCTCAGGTAAAAGCGTTAATTGATAAAGAAATATTAGAAGAATACTATTTAAAAACTGATAGGGTTTCCTTTGAAAAGGATGAGATTTCAGAGTCAAAGTCTTTAAATAAAGACCAAGAAATTACTTTAAATGAGATAATTAAATCATTTGAAAATCAAAATGTTAATTTATTACATGGCGTTACATCATCTGGAAAAACAGAAATCTATGTAAAGCTTATTGAAGAGGTTTTAAAACAAGAAAAACAGGTATTGTATTTAGTGCCAGAAATCGCGTTAACCTCTCAATTAGTAAACAGATTAAGCACGTATTTTGGTAATCAAATTGCGGTATATCATTCACGTTATTCTTTGAATGAACGTGTTGAGGTTTGGAATCAGGTATTAGACAATTCTGACAAGGCAAAAGTGATCCTTGGTGCACGTTCATCCGTGTTTTTGCCTTTTAGTAATTTAGGGTTAATTATTGTCGATGAAGAACATGAGCAATCTTATAAACAATTCGACCCAGCACCACGCTATAATGCAAGAGATACTGCTATAGTGCTTGCTAATTTATTTAAAGCCAAAACACTCTTGGGTTCTGCTACGCCAAGTATTGAGAGCTACTATAATGCAGTTAAAGAGAAAAAGTACGGTTTTACTGAGTTACATACACGTTATAATGATGTGTTAATGCCAGAAATTGAACTTGTGGATATTAAAGACAAGCAGAAGCGTAAACGTATGCAAGGTCATTTTAGTGATAGGCTTATTGAAGAAATAAACGAAGCTTTAGACAATGATAATCAAATAATATTATTCCAAAATCGTAGAGGGTTTTCGCCAATTATTGAGTGTAACACTTGTGGTCATTCACCACAATGCTCTAATTGTGATGTGAGTTTAACTTATCACCAATATAAAAATCAATTACGTTGTCATTATTGTGGGTATGCTATTGCAATGCCTAAAAATTGTGCGGCTTGCGGTAGTAGTGAGCTAGACAATAAAGGTTTTGGTACTGAGCAAATAGAGGAGGAGGTTAAAACGTTGTTCCCAAAAGTAAGAGTGGCTAGAATGGATTTAGATACCACTAGAGGGAAATATAGTTACGAACGTATAATTCATTCTTTTGAACAGCATGAGGTAGATGTACTAGTAGGTACACAAATGGTAACTAAAGGCTTAGATTTTAGAAATGTGAAACTAGTTGGTATTATGAATGCTGATAGTCTATTGAATTTTCCTGATTTTAGAGCTCATGAGCGTAGTTTTCAATTGATGCAGCAAGTAGCAGGGAGAGCAGGTAGAACTGATGTAAGAGGAAAAGTGCTTATTCAAACCTACAATCCTTATCATAAAATTTTACAACAAGTATCTACTAATGATTATCTAGGAATGTTTTATGAGCAATTGGATGAACGACATAATTATAAATACCCACCAATTTACAGACTTATTAAAATAACCTTAAAACATAGAGATTATAATAAAGTAAACGATGGAGCAGAGTGGATGGCAAAATCTTTTAGACAAGTGTTTAAACAACATGTGTTAGGTCCTGAGTTTCCACCAATTTCTAGAATTAGAAATCAGTATCATAAAAACATACTTATAAAAATCCCTCAAAATCAATCTTTATCAAAAACAAAAGAAGCTATTCTTAAAATAAAGAACAGCTTCTTAAGTATCAAAGATTTTCGTCCGATTAAAGTAATTTTAAATGTCGATAATTATTAATGTTTTAAATATTATTTAAAGCATCTACCAATTGGGTCTTTTTATTCCTACTTAAAGGAATTTCGTAAGCTCCAACTTCAACATTTTTACTATTAAAGCGATCAATTTTATCTAAATTAACGATATAAGATTTATGAATTCTTAAGAATTTACCTTCTGGTAACTCTGCTTCAAAAGCCTTCATAGTAGATAATACCACTAAGCTATTTTCTTCGGTCACTAATTTTACATAGTCACCAAGAGCTTCAATCCATTTTATATCCTTAATGTAAACCTTTCTCTTTTTTAAATTACTCTTTACAAAAATGTGCTCACCATCAGTCTCTTTAAAGTCCAGCGTTAGTTTATGCTGCTCTAGAGCTTTATCTACGGCAGTATTAAAGCGTTCTCTTGTAATTGGTTTTTGTAGATAATCTGTAGCATCGTAATTAAATGCTTTAAATGCATACTCTGTTTTACCTGTGACGAAAATAATTTGGGGTTTATTATTTAGTACGTCTAGTAATTCAAAGCCATTTAAAACAGGCATTTCGATATCCAGAAAGATTAAGTCTACTTTGTGAGTATTGAGTCCGTTCTTAGTTTCCAGGGCGCTGCTATATTCTGCAATCAAGTTAAGAGAAGGGTGATTCTCAATAAGCTTGACTATAGATAAGCGTTGGATTGCGGAGTCATCTACAACAACACAGTTTAAAGTCATAACATTTCTTGTTTTAGGTTAAGATATCGACAATAGTACAAAAAATTCGGTTAAAAACCAAAAAACGTCGATAAACTGTTTTGATTAACAAAATTTTAACATTTATTTAGGAATGAAAAAATACCTATAAAATTGTTGCCATAACAATAAAAAATACCTATTTTTGCAGCCATTTTAAACATAAATAAATAATTTAATATGAATCATTACGAAACTGTTTTCATCTTGAATCCCGTTTTATCTGAAGACCAGATAAAGGAAACAGTAAAGAAATACGAAGATTTTCTTGTTTCTAAAGGTGCAAAGATGATAGCTAAAGAAGATTGGGGACTAAAAAAATTAGCCTACCCAATTCAAAACAAAAAGAGTGGATTTTATCACTTATTCGAATACCAAGTAGCTGGCGAAGTTATTGACCCTCTTGAGGTAGAATTTAGAAGAGACGAGCGTTTTATGCGTTATTTAACGGTAGCTTTAGATAAGCATGCTGTGTCTTGGGCAGAAAGAAGAAGAGTTAAACTTAAAGAAAAAGCGTAATTATGTCATCTATAGAACAACAATCTAAAGGAAAAAAAGAAGGGGAAATTAGATATTTAACTCCTCTTAACATAGATACTAGCAAGAAAAAGAAGTATTGTATGTTTCAGAAGACTGGAATCAAGTATGTTGATTACAAAGATCCAGACTTTTTAATGAGATTTATAAACGAACAAGGGAAGATTTTACCAAGACGTCTTACAGGTACTTCATTGAAATACCAACGTAAAGTTGCTGTTGCAGTAAAAAGAGCGCGTCACTTGGCGTTAATGCCTTACGTAGCCGATTTATTAAAATAAAATACCGATAACAATGGAACTTATATTAAAACAAGACGTTGAAAATTTAGGATTTAAAGACGAGATTGTAACAGTTAAGAACGGTTATGGTAGAAATTTTTTAATTCCTCAAGGACAAGCAATTTTAGCAACAGCTTCTGCAAAGAAGGTATTAGCTGAAAACTTAAAGCAACGCGCTTTTAAAGAGAAAAAAATTGTTGATGACGCTAATAAAGTGGCAGAAGCAATTAAAGCATTAGAAATTAAGATTGCTGCTAAAGTAGGATCTGGTGATAAGTTATTTGGATCTGTAAATAACATCAATGTTTCTGAAGCTTTAGAAAAAGAAGGTCAAGAAATTGATAAAAAATATATCACTATTCCTGGTGGTAGTATTAAGCGTTTAGGAAAGTACACAGCAGTAGTTAGATTACACAGAGAAGTATCTGTTGATTTAGATTTCGAAATTGTACCACAAGCTTAAATAGCTTTTCACAATATAAAACTAACCGTTTAGATACTATTTCTAGACGGTTTTTTAATTTTTAACCATCATATTATGTCACGTATTACTCTTTTTATTGCCTTTTTAATCATTTTTTCTTGTAAAGGAAAACCTAATCAAATCAAAGAAGTTGTAACTAACGAAGCGAAAAAATCAGCTTTAATAGATACTTTTAAGTATACCGAAGGTAGTGAACCAATAATAAGTGTGCATCGTGGAGGTGTTGGACTAGTAAATTATCCTGAGAATTGCTTAGAGACTATAGAATATGTAAACGATAGTATCTCGGCAGTATTTGAAATAGATGTAGCCAAAACCAAAGATGGTGTTTTGGTGTTAATGCACGATAATACACTTGAACGAACCACTACTGGAACAGATAGAATAGAGAAGTATACATATCAAGAATTACAAGCATTTAATTTAGTAGATGATTTTGGAACAGAAACCACTTTTAAAATCCCAAAATTTACAGA
Source organism: Gaetbulibacter sp. S0825 (assembly GCF_011777505.1). Classification (GTDB taxonomy): domain Bacteria; phylum Bacteroidota; class Bacteroidia; order Flavobacteriales; family Flavobacteriaceae; genus Pontimicrobium. Next base: position 243,335 of record NZ_JAATJT010000002.1, read on the forward strand.
TGTATTAGCATGGGCTAAAAAAAACAAGGCCATTCTTACTGTCGATATCAAGAGAAGTGTTGATGTTGCTAATGTTATAGAAGCAATTAGAGAACAACAAGCCGAAGACGTTTCAGTTATTATCACTTATGATGTGATGCAAGCTCTTAAAGCTTATAAATTAGCTCCAGATTTATTGTTATCAGTTTCAGCTAGAAACCTTGAAGAATTAAACTGGTTGTTAGAAACTGAGATTCCAACAGAAAATATGTTAGCTTTTACTGGAACCAGATTATCTGATGCTAAATTGTACAACGAATTACATAATTTGGGTGTCACAACAATGCTAGGAACGCTTGGTAACCTTGATAAGCAAGCTGAAGCTAGAGGAGATAACTTATATATGACATGGCGCAAACTGGGAATAGATGTGTTTGCAACCGACAGACCATTTCAAGCAGCTGCAGCACTAAATATTGTAAAGTAGAAATTATAAAATAGTATAGTTACGATGAAATACGCGAGATTATCCAAAGAACAATTTGAAGAACTACACCAAGAATTCATAAACTTTTTGGCAACACAGTCTATAACAGCGGACGAGTGGCAAGATATTAAAGCTAATAAACCAGAAGTTGCTGAACAAGAATTAGACGTTTTTAGCGATTTAGTTTGGGAAGGTGTACTAACCAAAGCCGAATATTTAGAAAATATATCACCACAACATATATACCTATTTCATTTAGCCGAAGCACAAATAGAGCTCATAGGTTTAAAAGTTACCAATACAACTATAGATTTAACGACTAGAGAAGGGTTTTCGTGGTTACGTGAAAATTTAATGGACGATACTGTTGAACTCTTTCAGGCAAAAAAAGAGTATTCAGAAGATAAACAACTAGATAAGTTTGCTTTAATACAGCAAGGCTCTGTTATTACAAAAGGAGATTTGTTTAAGTATTTTGATAAATTGGTTGGCTAGGTTTATAAAAAAGTAAGATATTTGTTTTATAAGACATTATAATGGCGCAAAAACCAAGCATTCCAAAAGGGACTAGAGATTTTAATCCAGAGCAAGTTGCAAAACGTAACTATATATTTAATACTATTAAATCTAGTTTTGAACGTTTTGGATTTCAACCTATTGAAACGCCAAGTTTTGAGAATTCGGATACGTTGATGGGGAAATATGGTGAGGAAGGTGACCGATTGATTTTTAAGATTTTGAATTCTGGAGATTACTTGTCTAAAGCAAATGAAAATGCTTATAACGAGAAAGATTCAAATAAATTAACTCCAAGTATCTCTGAAAAAGCCCTACGCTACGACCTAACTGTGCCTTTTGCTCGCTACGTCGTACAACACCAAAACGATATTGTATTTCCGTTTAAACGTTATCAAATACAACCAGTTTGGAGAGCCGATAGACCACAAAAAGGGCGTTTTAGAGAGTTTTACCAATGTGATGCAGATGTGGTTGGTTCTACATCGTTATGGCAAGAAGTAGAGTTTGTGCAACTGTATGATGAGGTATTCACCAACTTAGGTTTAAAGGGTACTACAATAAAAATAAATAACCGTAAAATTTTATCAGGAATTGCCGAAGTTATTGGTGCTCAAGATAAACTCATTGACTTTACCGTAGCACTTGATAAACTGGATAAAATAGGTGAGGAGAAGGTAAAAGAGGAAATGTTAAGTAAAGAAATTACCGAAGAAGGTATTTCTAAGCTTCAACCTCTATTCACTTTAAAAGGCGATTTTGGTGACCAAGTTGATGGCTTAAAAACGATTTTAAGCACTTCAGAAGTTGGCTTAAAAGGTATTGAAGAATTAGAGTTTATTGATAAAGCAATTTCTACTTTACAATTAAAGTCGGCATCATTGCAACTAGATGTTACCCTTGCAAGAGGCTTAAATTACTACACAGGCGCTATATTTGAAGTGTCAGCACCAAAAGGCGTACATATGGGTTCTATTGGTGGAGGAGGTCGTTACGATGACCTAACGGGGATTTTTGGATTAAAAGATGTGAGTGGCGTTGGTATTAGTTTTGGTTTAGATAGAATTTACTTGGTTCTTGAAGAGTTAGATTTATTTCCAGAAACTGTGAGCAACAAAGTAGATGTGTTGTTTATAAACTTTGGCGAAAAAGAAGCGCTGTTTGGTCTTAAAGCTATTAAAGCTATTAGGGAAAAAGGTCTTAATGCCGAATTGTATCCTGATGCTGCTAAAATGAAAAAACAAATGACTTATGCCAACCGAAGAGCTATTCCTTATGTTGTTTTGGTAGGCGAGGAGGAGCTTAATAATAATCAATATACGCTTAAGGATATGAGCTCTGGTGAGCAACAAAAATACTCGCTAGACGAACTACTAAATAAAATAAAATAATAAATGGCTCCAAGAAATTGGAGCCATTTAAGTTTAGTGAACTAACTAACAAAATAAAGTTTCAGTTTCCTAGCAATTTTTTTATTCAATAATAACTTTCTTTATCACCACGCCTTTATCTGTTGCTGCTTTTATAATATATGCACCAGTACTAAGCTTTCTAGGTTTTATGGTTGAATAACTCTCAGAGCCAATATCTTCAGCAAAAAAGACTTCTTGGCCTAGTAAATTAGTAATAGCCATTGTTTTTATTAAGTTATTTTCTGGGTTAATAATAATGATATTATTTTGAGCATTCGAATAAAGAATATTTAAAGCAGTTGATTTATCATCATCAATTGATAAGCTCTTGTTATGAAATACTATTTCGAACCTATCCAAATATTCGCCTACAGGAAGGTTTATTTTATATGGCATTAAGTTTAGATCATGAAAAGTTGTTGAATCTTTATCTCTTAAGAAAATATCAAATGAACTAGTTATATTTTCTAACTCTTGAATTTTAATAGTAATTTCACCTTCTTCATCTATTTTAATACCTAAAGGGAAAACATTACTGTCGATAAAATTCTCAACACCTTGTATGACATACTTTCCTCCATCAAGAGTCCAAAACACATCCTCGACGTTATCTTCAATAAGTGGTGCATCATAGCCTCTATCAAACAATGGAGAGGCATTTTGATCAGCTCCTAATAATAACTCACGATGATATCCTTTAGGAGAATCAAACATTAATCTTAGTTTTTGGCGTGTATCAATAGTTGCACTTCTAGAAGCTGAATTATTTATTTTTTCTTTTTTACTTCCAGCTGCTCTCATGAATGTTGATGGATCAGAAGCTTCAGTTTTAAAAGTACGTTGACTATTTTTAAAAGTGATAGTTCCACCAGTATCTGCAGTAACAAAAAAGCCTTGTCCTACAGGAATATATTGTTGAGGAGCACCCTTACTGCTAACTAATCCACCAGTATGGTTTATTCTAGTATCACTTAAAATTGCTGCTGTAGAACCCATTAAATTATATACGCCATAACCTCCTTGATATTCTCTTAAAATATGTGTGGAACTTGCAAAGTGTTCCCAGAAATATAAAGAACCATCAATAATATTTGAAGCTGCTCTTCCAACACCATCACTAACATTATCTAATATAAACTCATTTGCATCAATAGCCGAGGCATAAGGATTTCCAATCAAATAATCGTTACCAGCCGATAGTGTTAAAGTGATATTACCATTATGTGGTTTACCATTAAATACATAGTTTTGTTCGGTAGAAATCGCGCCACCAGTATTAGTAGTGCCTTTCATGGTGTAACCTTCACCAGGTTGTAGTGAACCAGTACTGCGTACATGTTGCCAAGACGGATAATCATCACTTATTTGATTAGCATATTTCCATATCCAATAATCAGCGATGCCAACTGGCGATCCTGAAGTTCCATCATAACCAGATGCAATCCAATTAATAGCTACAGGTGCTGCAGCAGTTGTTCCATCTCTAAGTATATTAGGAAGTGTATAGTTGTTATTGTTACTTACAATACTTGTAGCACCTACTGGAGCAGCCCAGTAATTATAAGTGTATAAATCGGCTGTACCTTGTTGGTCACGTTCAATATATCCTTTACTTGTAACATCTAACATACTATCGTCACCTTGAACCAATTGAGACTCGCCTTCAAGGTCAATAAACCCGTCAAGTTTTAAATACCAACTTACATTTAGCTCTGAATCGTTTTGAACATGATATTCTATTGGGTTTGTTCCTGCATCCAATTCGTTTATAATCAATCCTAAATGTTTTTGATTTGCATTGTAAGTGACATCGTCATGTTCTACTCTAACAATGGACCAATCGTAAGTTGTAGCGTCCAAGCCTCTAACACCATCAGAAGGTATATCGACGGCAGTACTTAATACGCCGCTTGATTGTGTTATAAATGGTAAAGGTGCCGTTTGATAGTCTATTACTTTAAAGTTATGCATTTTTGCACCTGTTCCAGTATCTATTGGAGCAGTGGTTAAATCGTCGGTGATATCGTCTTTATATATATCGAACATAAAATATCTAGACACATCACTCCAATCTAAAGTTGCTATATCTCTTGGGATTACAGCGCCTCTTACTAGTGTGTTGTCTTCAATTTCTTGATAGACATTTTTTTGGTATTCATCGTCAGTTAAAGCTTTCGCGAAAATTTTGGCTTCATCTATATAGCCCATGAAATAACCAGAATCTGTATCAGGTTCACGGCCTATGGTAAACGACGAAGTATCGCTTGCTAGATTTCCAGAAATAGCATCATTTGCAACTTCTTGACCATTGATGTATAGCTTGAGAAGACTGCTTGAAGTACTATAAGTGGCACCAACATGAATCCATCTATTGGTTGCTAATGGAGATCCATTATTGACGGTAACTCCTTTCGCAGTTGTAGAAATGCTTAAATCTGCATTTAATGTAATATAGAAATTGTCCTGTCCCATGATGACTTTGCTGCCACTTGTTGCAGGATCAATTTTTATCCAACCCATTTGAGTAGCCTCTCCCCATGTTCCCATGACGGTAGTATCTTCTATATAATCGTTTCTACCATCAAAGTAGAGTTCTAATTTTCTGTTTAAATCTCTTGGTGAGCCAAATATAGCATCATTTGTATCGAATAAATCTACTATACCGTCACCTTCAGCATCGTTAGTGTCATCTATAACACCATCGTTATTGGCATCTAAGCTAGCATAGAGTGTATGTGAAATATCGTAAGTACTGCCATCTGAAGTGGTGTCCATATAATCAGGTAAACCATCTAAGTCACTATCTAGAACATAATAGATACTTCCTAAACCTTGATTGATGTTTCCATATCCTGTGGCATAAGTACCTCCGTTAAAATAATCGTAAATGTCTAATATACCATCTGTATAATATTCTAATGTCCCATCTGAGTCGACGTCGGTTTCTCTAAAGGCATCAGTATCAAGACCATCACCAACACCATCACCATTAATATCACCATCACCGTTTTGATACAATGGATCTGCTGTATTTCCAGCCCCAGATTCATCTACATCAAAAATCGTATCGTTATCACTGTCTAAGTCTAAATAGTTTGGTACGCCATCATCATCAGAATCTAGTACAATATTTCCTTCAATCAAATCATGCATGCCGTTACCATTTACATCTACCCAAGCAGCAATTGAGGTTAGCGTTGCTTCTCCTTCGCTGTGATTTCCTAAACCAGCTTCAACAACATCTGGAATACCATCGTTATCTGAATCTAAATCAAATAAATCGGCTACACCGTCACTATCAGTATCACATAGCGTTTGTGAGATCACAATATCATCGATAGCTAAATCATTACCTTGTCCACCAGTTTCATTGTTTATAAAATACACATAAAATTCAGTTACATTTAATGTTAAATCGGCAGTAAATTCATGCCAACTGTTTGCTGGGTCTCCATTGATTGATGGAGGAATGTCTCCAGTAGTAATAGATGCCAATACGTTGTTGTTTACATCACGAAATTCTACTAAAATATCTGGTCGTAATCTTGTTGCAATCCCTGGAGCTAGCGTTGTATCTAAGTTTAGCACCCAGAAACTATATGTGATTGGTACATTTGGAAGTGAACCTGTAATAGAGGCAGTGTAAAAAACGCCAGGATCATACGAGGCATTAAACATGGCCATTCTTCCATCTGTGTCTCCTGGTGTATGATCTTCGCCTGTGTACCAATAGGTGTCTGCCCATGAAGCGACCTCACCAATTGGTGTATCGTTTGTTCCATCACCATCAGCAGCTTTATAATATACTGTATATTCACCATCATTCAAATCGATACCTCCAAAGCAACCTGAACCAGCACCATCCTCGTAACAATAGGTTGTAATAGCATCGTAAGTGGTATTTATAGTTGCTCTACTGGTTCCTTCACCAAAAGTTTCATTTAAAAACTTATAGTTTACCGTTGTTGATATTCCAGATACTTGACAAGCCAATTCTTCATCAGAATCGACAATGCCATCATTGTCATCGTCTATATCAATATTATCGTATACACCATCACCATCGCTATCAAAGAAATTTTGTTCCGAACGTGCTTCAATACCAAATTGATAGGTAAACTCGTCTGAATCATTATTTGTAATAGTTACTGTAGATGTTTTTGTGCCTAAAGTGAGTGCATTATAACGAACTGTAAAAGTTGTACTGCCTCCAAAAGCCACAGGAGTTGCATGAAAAGGAGCTATTATTGTAAAATCTGTAGTATTGGATAATACTATGGAGCTAATAGTTAAATTGGCTGTACCTGTATTTTGTATTGTAAATGTTCTAGTAATTTGAAGGCCTGCATTGGCAGTTGTGTAATCTGTATGGTCTGATGCCGATGGGGTTAAGTCTCCATTAGCAATTGATGTGCTATTTCCTTGAATGTCTATTTCTGGTGCAGGAGCGTATCCAGTTATTGTAACGTTGTCAATGTATAAATCACGCCAGGTTTCGGTTGGGGCATCTGCTCTAAATCTAAATCTGGAGTTAGCCGTAAAAGTATGAGTTCCACCATAAGTTGTATTAACAACAGTTACAGATTCTCCTGTATAAGTTGTTCCATTGCTAAAGCCAGAACCATTTCTTGTATAGGTTGCAATAGGTGTTGTGTGCCATGTTGTGCCACCATCATTTGAGAATTCTATATAAAATTTATGATTCCAACCAAAACTACTTGTTACAAAATCAAAACCTATTGTTACGCTACCATAAGTTGTTAAATTTATATTGGTTGTGTACATAGAAGAAGCTGAGCCATTATTGGCTTGTAAGTTAGTACTATTTGTTCCAGATAGTCTAGATGCAGTATCTAAGCTGCAATCTGCTCCACCATCATTCCAGTAGGTAAATGGAAAACCTCCAGTCTCAAAATTTTCGGAATCTATAACTGTTTGAGAAAATACATTTCCAGAAACCAAAAACAATAGGACATAAATCCCATGCCATAAACCATAAGTAGTTTTTTTCATGTTAGTGTTTTTTAGATAGATTTGGGACTATCTTTTGTTTTATAATAGCTTCAAGAATTATTTTCCTAACAATAACAGGCGTTAATTCTATGAAACTCAAAAATAATCGACGAACTATACTTTTATTGTCGCCTTATTATTGAACTATTAACTTTTTGGTTTTTAGTTCTTTAGAATTTGTATCTGATATTTTTATGAAATACAATCCATTTGGCAGGTTTGAAATATTTATGTTACTATTATTAGATACATTGTTTTCTTTCATTAATACTTTTCCTTGTAAATCAATAACTTGAATGTTTACTGAAAGATTCGGAGTTATCGCGTTAAATGTTAAGGTTACATTGCTGCTCGCTGGATTTGGCGTTAACGATAACTTGGTTATATTGTGCTTTGCATTACTTAAAAGTACTCCAGAGTAGGTCATTTTCATAATTACACCTCGACTTGTACCTTTATTGTTGTCGGTAATAGCGTACAAAGTCACTCCATCTGGGTCCATTACAATATCCCTAAATCTTTCATCTCCAGAATGAAACTCTTCATACGTACCATCTTCAAGTGCTGTACCAGCTGCATTTAATTTTGTTCTTAAAATCATTCCAGCTTTTAATGTTGGAATAAATAATGATTTTCCCCATCCAGGAATTAATCCGCCTTCATATATATTTATACTTGACGGAGCTACTGTTGGCCATGTTAGCCAACCACCAGTAGGTTCACTTGCCACAGTACTATTATAAGTTCCAATTGGAGGTTGGAAATCAGTCATTGAAGCAGCAGATGTAGATTCGTCAATATACGAGCCAGGACAACTATTTGCATCATAAGAACCACAATTGGCTGGATAATTAGACCAGTTGCAATATGCATAAGCAGAATCGTCATTATAACCAGCTATTAATGGCCATCCATAATTTTTACCAGCTGTAATAATGTTTATTTCATCATCCGTTTTGTCTCCATGTTCAGAAGAGTATAACATGCCATTAGATCCAAAAACTATTCCTTGAGCATTTCTGTGACCATAGGTATAGACATGGCTTTTTATACCATCTAATACTGGATTATCTGATGGAATGGTTCCATCTAAATTCAGTCTTAATAATTTACCTTGATAATCTGAATAATCTGAGCTACTTGTTGGCAAGTATTGAGCTCTAATTTCATCACAGGCATTTCCAGTCCTATTTTTTCCAAATTCACCTATTGTCCAATAAAGTTTTAAATCTGGGCCTATTTTAATTTTGCCAGAATTATGATCATTACCAGCCGCAATATTATCAAAAACGGTGAAGGCGCTTCCACTATTAAGTGTTCCTGTACCTGAATTATAGGTGTAGCGTGCAACTCTAAATTTTCTTGAAACACCAACTCCAGGGTCATCATCGTAAGTATATACTAAATAGACATAATTATTTGTTGTGGTATTCATATCGGCATACAAGTCTGGATGAACCGTCATTCCTAGCAAACCATCTTGAGATACGGATTGGTGCACTTGCCCTGTTAAATCTAACATTTCGATTTTAGATCCTCCAGATGCACTCACTTTTACTACTTTTTTACCAACACGCTCTGTTATCCATAAAGTATTATCAGGCATATAGACTATCGTATTTGGATAGTTTAATTCAAAGTTGCTAGTTAGGTTTGTTACTGTCCAGTCTGGTCCAGAAGTAATAGGTGTTTGTGAGATTACACTTTGACTTGCTGCAATCAGAAATAATAAAAGTAGTTTTGTTCTCATTTTTATTTATTTGACTTTCAGTACAATAATAGGTGTTAAATCGACAAAACGCAAATAATATCGATAATCTACATTCATTTGTATGATTTTTTTGAGTTATTAAAAAATGAAAGGTTCCTAATTTATAGGAACCTTTGTAAGATTAGTTAACTAATATAGAAAATAAGATAAGCTATTTCTAGGCAAATAAGCTTATTCTACTACCACTTTTTTGGTAATGATTTCTTTACTAGTTTCTATATTAATTATATAAGTACCAGTTTGTAAATTATCTATTTTATACTCAGTATAACTATCATTAGGAACATTCGTATTGGTATAAATAGTTTGCCCCAAGATGTTGAGCATTTTTAAGCTCTTTATTTCCTCGGTATTCGGATTTATAATAATAATGCTATTTATACTATTTGAGTAGTGTACATTAAAATTTGTAGGTATATCGTCTTCGATAATAATTTCTTCTTTACTACTAAAAACTATTTCAAACCTATCTAGATGTTCTCCAACGGTTAAAAATACTTCATAATCACTTTCAACTAAATCGTGATAAGTTTCTAATTCTTTATCGTGCAAGTAGATGATTCTATTTGAAGGAATATTTGTTAGTTCGTCAATTCTAATAATAGCATCTCCTTCTTCGTCAATTTTCACACCTAGAGGCAATGCTTTATTATCATTAAAATCACCAACACCTTGGATAACGAATTTATTACTGTCAAACGTCCAGTACATGTCTTCTACGTTATCCTCAATTAGAGGAGCATCATAACCCATGTCTTGACTATCTGTTGCATTAGTATCAGCAGTAACCAATAATTGTCGATGATAACCTTTAGGAGAATCAAAATAAAGCTTTATTTTTTCGCGTATATCATCATCAGCATTACTAGAAGATGATGTTGAATTTTTTTGTTTGCCTTTGCCATTATTGGCTCTCATGAATATTGAAGGATCGGATGCCTCGGTTTTAAAAATACGTTGACTATTTTTAAATGTAATTGTACCACCGTCTTCGGCAGTGACAAAGAACCCTTGTCCAACTGGGATATAACGTTCAGGAGCACCCTTAGTACTTGTTAAGCCTCCAGTATGATTTATGCGAGTATCATTGTTAATAGCAGCAGTACTACCAGAAAGGTTATATGCACCATAACCACCTTGGTATTCTCTCAAGATATGAGTAGAACTTGCAAAATGTTCCCAGAAATATAGAGTACCATCAATGATGTCTGAACCAGCTCTACCATCTGGGTGAGAGCTTGTACTAATATTGTCTTTAATAAACTCATCAGCATCAATTGCTGAAGCATATGGATTTCCAATTAAATAGTCATTACCAGCAGATAGCGTTAATGTTATATCAGCATTATGTGGTTTTCCATTAAACACATAATTTTGTTCGGTTGATATAGCTCCACCTGTATTGGAAGTTCCTTTCATAGTAAAGCCTTCACCAGGTTGTAATGAACCTGTACTTCTCACATGTTGCCATGATGGATAATTGTCGGTCAATTGGTTAGCATATTTCCATATCCAATAATCAGCAATTCCAACAGGTGATCCAGAAGTTCCATCATAACCAGAAGTTAGCCAACTAATACCTAAAGGTGTAGCAGGAGTTGTTCCATCGTTGAGTACATCAGGGAGTGTATAATTATTATTGTTTGTTGTTGCATTACTAACACCTACAGGTGCAGCCCAATAGTTATAGGTATACAAATCGGCAGTACCTTGTTGGTCGCGTTCTAGTGTGCCACTAGATGTAGCGTCTAAATCACTAAGATTAGTTTGTATTAATTGCGATTCGCCTTCCAAATCTATGGTACCATCTAATTCTAAATAATGTGTAACTGTTAGTCCATTACCAGTTCCTAATGAGGTATCACCATTCACTTGTATATCACCACTTTTTACCATTAAACCTAAAACAGAGCGTTCGCGTCCAAGATTAGCATACGTATCTATAGTTATATTATGGTTTGTTTCTACAATGTTCCAATCTATAGGAGTTACTCCGTCTACAATAGACAAAGCATTTGGTAGCGTTTGCACAGCATTATTTAACCAAGTAGCATCAGTAGTCCAAGGACCATTAGATTGTGATTGGTATGGTAGTGGAGCAGTTTGAAAATCGACAGTATTTAAATTTCTTAAGGCACCTTGGTGATTATTACCTGACAAATCATTTGTGTTTGTATACGTATATACAGACATAGGATAATATCCTGCTAAACTAGCCCAAGGAACAGCACTTATTTCATTGTTAGTAATGGAAGTAGGAATAACATCTCCATACTCTAATGCTAAAGTAGCATCATTAGATATTTCCTGATTCATGATATATCTAAGTTGATTAGGTGTAAGAGCAGTGTCCCATACTCTTACTTCATCAATATTTCCTGCAAAATAATCAGTTGTATTAGGATCGTAACCATCAGCAGCAGCCATTAGAAATTTTCGCGATGTTGCTACTGGTGCCGCTAAAGATGATGCAGAAGTATCTGCAACACCGTCAATGAATAAAGTTGCAGTACCACTATTATAGATTACTGCTACTTGATGCCATTCATTTTCTGGAATAGCCACAGAAGAAGTTAAAGTAACTGCACCTCCATTATAAGTAAATACAAGCCTTCCAGTGGCATTTATTCTTAAATCATATCCTTCGGTAAATGCATTATCTCTTTTTGAAACAATAGAGGCATTTGTTGTACCTGTATCTCTTTTAATCCATGCAGAGATAGTAAATGCAGATGTGTTTAAATCTAAGTTGTCTTCAACATCTACATAATCTACAACACCATCAAAATAAATTGAGCGTTCTACAATTACTTGAGGAGCATAACCAAAAGTGATATATTTTGTACTATTAAAATCATAATTTGTTTCCAAGTTTCCACTTCCATCTGGAGTCATTACTCTGTAATCGGCAGTAGGATCAAATACAGGTGTATCTGAAATAAACATTAAATAGCTACCAGGAGGAGAAATGTTTCTAATGGCACTTTGTGGTATTCTAACAGATACAGAAGGAATATCACCACCGTTTTCTACTACTTTCCAAATACGTTGCATACCAGTAAACGTTACAGGAGTTGTTAATCCACCTATACCAGAGCTCATATCGACATTAATTACTGAAGCTGCTAAGTTTAAATCTGCACCATTATTACCCCAAACTAAATACTCTTTATCATTTAGTTCTGTAGGGTTACTTGATTTATTTAAATTATTTGTAGTATATATGTCTGAAAGCCCAATGGTTAATATGCCCTCAATAGGTCCTGAACCATCAGTCGCATTATTTATACTACTAGATTGTTTTTGATTAAGTCCAGAGCTAACATCTCGACCAATACCAGCAATGTCATAATTATAACCACTATTTTCAGATTGATCCCATATCACTGAACCATCAGAATTAACATAATCTTGAGACGTTCCATTTACACCTAAAGTAATACCATACTTAATACCTAAATAAGATTGTATTCGGTTGCGTTCTTGTGTTAAGTCTGCATCATTTTTTCTAGATGAATAGCTTATGATTTCTGCAATACGTGCATCTGTACTAGCTTCCCAGCCTTCACTACGTCCAATCCAATATCTTGAGTTATTTACATTAGCAAAATCTGGAACATCATTTTGTGTTGTCTCTATATTGTTAGCATTATAAAATAATTCTTGCTGAGTAGCACCTGAATTATTTCTTGCATTTATAATACCAGCATTACTATATGTATTACCTGTTCCAATTTCTGCAACACCATAACCATCTCCAGCATTTGTAGTACCGTGAGCGTAACATATAATTTCACCCGAGAATCTAACAGAATAAGCTCCAAGACCAATACCAGTAGCATCGGTTTCGTTAGTGGCAAAATCTTCATCACCACAAAAAACATCCATACTACCAAAAGAACTATTTACAGTTGTGTCTGGTATAAGTACAACAAATACATCTTGAGAATAATATCCGCTAGTCCCTTCTAAAAATTCTGTTGTTGTATCATCAAAGGAGTAGTCACCATCTAACGCAACACTTGAATAGTCGTTATCAAAGTCTACAACAGGATTAAAGTTTATATTATCAGTTGCGTTATCTTTGTAAGTAGGCTCTTGACCTGCAGTGTTTACTGTGGCATTTGCCCCATTACCTTGGTCACTCCATAAACTAACGGGTTGACCATCTGTATAAGCTAATCCCTCTGTTCCTTTAAGCCATAGTCCTAAATTTGAAGTTACACCCCCAGGAGCCTCAGTATTTATTCCTGTTCCTTGAATATTAAATACATAGGCAAATTCATCACTGTCATTATTAGCAATGGTTATTGTTGCAGATCTTAACCCTACTGCGCTAGGGTCAAAAGTTATTGCAAATGTTGTGTTACTGCTAGCTGGAATTGGAGTTGATGGAATAGTAGTTACAGTAAAATCGGCTGCATGTGTTCCGGAAACTATTACATATGGCGAAATACCAGTTAGGTTTAAGCTGTTTACAGTTCCTGTGTTTTCAATAGTAAAGGTGTTTACGTTTGTAACTCCAGTTATGTGTACATTGCCAAAATCTGTATCATCTAGTAAAGATGGAGTTAAATCATTATTTGCTATATCTACAGAGTTTCCTGTTATATTTATTTCTTGAATAGGTGATGTTCCATAGCCTTGTATATCAAAATTATAAGGGTTTTCATCACCATCGTCATTAGCAATAGTTAGTGTAGCTGTTCTTAAACCAGCGGCACTTGGGTTAAAGGTTACTGTAAAAGCAGTGCTGCCTGAGGTGGCAATTGGTGTTGTAGGGTTTGCTGTAACACTAAAATCGGCTGCATGCGCACCAGAAATGGCTACATAAGTAGGACCAGTTCCTGTTAAGGTTAAACTAGCAGTTCCAGTATTTTGTATGGTAAAAGTATTAGCGCTGGTACCAGCAGCTACATCTACATTACCAAAATTAGTATCATCAGTTAGTGAAGGTGTAGTGTCACCATCTGCAATAGATACAGCATTACCTAAAATGTCTATTTCTGGTTGTGCGGTTGTTATTGTTAAGCCCACATTGTCTACAGCTATATCACCAGCCCAATTAGACCCTCTAACACCTCTAAATCTTATTTTTACAGTACCACCAACATGAGGGGTTAAATCTATATTTACTTGTGCCCAAGAATTTCCTTGGTCGCCAGATAATGACCATAGCGTAGTATTGTATGTGGTGCCGTTGTCTGTACTTAATTCGACGTGCAAACTGCCAATATTTGCTCCATACATGTGACGCCAAAATGAAAAATTAGCTGTCGTTGCGGTTGACAAATCAAAACAAGGGCTCTCAAAGTTTGCTATATCCCCTGATACTCTAGGATTAGAAGTTTCAATAAACATATACCATGTGTCTCCATTACCTGTTGCTGGCCCAGTGTTATTTGATGGTGTACCTCCTGAGTCTCTTGTCCAATCAAAATTATCTCCTATTGTTCCAGATATTGCTCTAGTGTCCTGTGTCCAATTTCCAATTCCAGATTCAAAATTTTGGCTATATGGATATGTAGTTACTGCAGGTGTTACACATGTTTGAGTAAATGCATTTGTTGAAAATAGCATACCCATTATAAGTATACTAGACCTTATTAAAAAAGTAATTTTTTTCATAAGAGGTTAAATTTAGTTTGGGACTAATTAAAATATTAAGCAAATATATACTTGTATTCCATGAAATGCAAATAAAATCGATAAACGGTAATTATTAAAATTAAATAATTGATTATCAAGTTTTTAAGGTTTAACGATTTGACTCTTTTTTAATGCTTCAATACAATTTTATTAATATTTAGTGTGTTTTTTTGTGTTATAAAGCAGTCTACTATGTAAGATTAGACTTATTTTTTGTTGGCTTATTTTATAAGGTATTTACTAAGTATATTGACTTAACATAATACAATAAAAAAGACGACTTTATTTAAGTCGTCTTTTTTATTAAATGGAAATATGTTTTAAAACTTAATTTTTTATAAGTTTTTTAATAACATTTCTCCCAGTATTGTTATCAGTTATCTTAAGGAAATATGCTCCTTGTGATAGTTTGTTTAATGAGCTAATTCTAAGTTTTCCGTTGTTATTTGTTGATGTTGTATTAATTACTCTACTTCTAATATCGTATAGAGTAAGTTCTACATTATTGCTATTAACACTAGAAGGTAACTCTATATCAATTGAGTTTTTAAATGGGTTTGGATAAACATTTGTTAAGTTGAGTATGTTATTATCATCAACACCTAAAGGAGTATTAACTGTTACAACCACTTCATTTCTAGGGCTTGCAACATTTTCAATTTCCCAATCGTAAAAGAAATAATAAAACCCAGTACCTGCATTACTATTTTTTATAGAAATGGAACCATTAGTATATGGATAGCTCACTCCTGCATTATTTCTATGTAAGTTAAAACCTGTTGACATGTTGACGCTTACTAATCTTAAATCTGTTCCAATGGGTATTAAAAAATCTAAATCGATTTGTTGTATACCTGAATTTTCAACAAGAATAATTTCTGCATCTAATACCTTACCTGTGTTATCTTGTAATTGCACTTCAATTTCGCCAGCTTGTTGAGCGTTAATGGTAACTCTATTTAATCTAACAATTTCTGTTGCATCAAAAACTAAATAACGATCTGTAGTGCCACCAGCAAAGAAGCCTCCATTTGCAGTATTATCGGTTGAGCCAACATTTCCCTTTGTAATTTCATCCTCAGCAAAATATGATCTAGTTTCTGTTAAGATAGGAGTAGTGTAATTTGCTCCTACAAATACAGGTGTAGTATCATCAATATTTTCATACCAATTAATTGTACCTGAACCTGTAGCTGATAAAGATGCAGTTTCTCCACTATTAATAGTTACATCACTAGCCGTTGGTGCCGCTGTTGATGCTACTAGAGTTACATTTTGTATAGTAGTTGCATTGTCTACTACAGTTGTAGAAATTGTTTGAGATATATATCCTGGTGCTGAATAAGTAACATTATATGTACCTCCTTTTACTAATTTTTGGTATTCACCAAGACCAGATTCTGACATTCTAAATGTATTCAATTTATCATGCCCTATAATTTCTATTTTAGCTACAACTGGATTTCCAGATTCATCAGTTATAAACCCTTGTATTCCGTAGTTGGCTTGTTTGATAAAGTCTAAAAAAGCTTGCTTGTTATATGTCCAGTGAGCAGGTAAATTTGGACCACTTACCCATTTAGTATCTGATAATTCAAGAGTAACTTCTTTATCTCCATGATAAAAATTCATAAAATCTTGCCTTCCTCCATAAACTCTGTACCATTCGGCACCATGAGTTACACCAGGACTCACAATATAATCTGAATCATCATCAGCTGTCATATATCCAGAAGGACTATTATTTTGTGCATTGGTAGCATATTCTACAGAGATATATTCAAAGTAATCAGTATCTGCATGAGTATATTGACTTACATAAGCATTATCATAAGGATAATTAACTAATTCTGTTCCTCCATGTAAATTTGCAGATAATACAAAATTTTTGCTTTTAGCATAATTAATAAATGCTATAGTTTCGTCTTCATAAGTACCATCATAGTGTAATCCAGCTACATTATCAGGGTAATTTCTGTTTAAATCTTGACCACTATCATTAGCTCTTCTTGGGCTACTAATTACATCAGTATCACCTAATCTATATGATCCATCTGGATTAGCATTAGGATTTATATAGATTTCAGTTGAGTTAACTAAGTTGGTAACTTCAGTATCTGTGCCATAGTTTGTTAGCAAATAATCAATTAACCTAATCATTAACGGAAAACCTACTAATTCATCACCATGCATTGTAGATGTATAGAAAAATTCAGGTTCCCCTTCATTAACGGACACATTATCTGTAATTTTTAATACTAATAACTCTCTACCGCTTTGTGTTGTTCCAATGCTTTCTAAAGAACATAAAGTTGGATAGTTTGTTGCATAGTAATTCATTTTTGCAACATATTCAGAATATTTTGGGTATGAATCCCAAGTTGTATCCCAACCAGCTCTTCGTCTTAAGTTGTCAGTTTGTATTAATAGATCTTTTTCAGATGATTTGCTCACATGAGGATTAAATGGCAGTTCATTATCATTTTTTGATACGTCGTAAGCTAGTCCATACTCTAAAAACTTTGAAAATGTTTTTTCGTTAGCATAAGCTTCAACTATTAATTCGTTTCTTTTAATTGGTTTATGTCCAAAAGATAAAAATGAAGAAAGTTCTTCTAATTGTTCAATTGAGTTAGCTTTAAATGTAAAACATACTTCTCCTTTAGATTCTAGATAAGCTTCTGCCTTTTGTTTTGCTGTATTTTGGGCATAAATATTACTGCAAAAAAGCATTAATAAAATAGGAATAAGAGTAATTTTTTTCATTAGACTTAGGGTTAAAGTTTTTTAGAAATTTTTTGCTAATATATAATTATTATCCATAAAACGCATAAAAATCCGATTAAATGCAATGTTATTTTGTATGAAAATAATTAAAATACTAAAAATGAGTTGTTTACTTATAATGGATGTAGGAATAATAGTTAGTGTATTTTAAATATATGAAGTGATACAGTTATATTGTATAGGTAATAGACTTTCTGTATATTGTTAATTAGTAATAGCTTAATTTAAATCGAGAAAATGAAGAATACACGAAGAGTTTTTTTAAAGTCAGGCGCTTTATTAACATCTATAGTTCTTTTTCCCTCCTTTGCTTCTAAAGCCTCATTAATTAAAGAGGTCTCCTTAGATATAGATAATGATAGATTTGATCCATGGATTGAAATAATACCTGAAGCTATAAAACACAATGTAAAAGCTTTATATAAGCTTTCAGGAAATAGGCCTATTATGGCAGTTATAAAAAATAATGGTTATGGGTTAGGTGATGTAAATGTGGCTAAAATATTAGAAGAAATGCCAGAAATTGTTGGTTTTGCTGCTGTAAAAACTGACGTTTGTTTGGCTGTTAGAAATGCTGGAATACGTAAGCCAATATTACACATGGGAATGACAACTGATAAAGATTTTGAAGCATTAGTTTCCCATGATATACAGTTATCAATATATAATGAAGGAATGCATAAGCTACTTGATGAAATATCTGTAAAAGCTGGTAAGCCTGTGAATGTTCATTTATATATTGATACAGGAATGAGTCGTATGGGAATTCCTTATCATAAAGCTCTTCCTTGGATTGAAGATATTGCTTCAAGTAAAAACATTAATATTCTTGGTGCATTTATGGGATTTACCGAGGACCCTGAATATGATAAAATTCAATTAGAAAGGCTAAAAAACTTAAGCGATAAAGCTTCAAAAAAAGGAATTGATATAGGTAAGCTACATGCAGCGTCTTCCAATGCTATTTTTCATTTTCCAGACTCGGCTTTAGATATGGTAAGACCAGGAATTAGTTTATATGGTGCTTATCCTACATATTTTGAGAAAGAAAAAAAGATTTCAGAATTGAAAGTTGCTTATAGATTTAAGGCAAGAATTGTTAGAGTTGAGCAACTACGTGTTGGAGATAGTGTGAGTTACGGACGCAATTATATTGCAAAAAAACCAGTATGGGTAGCTACAATTCCAATTGGACATGCCGATGGTTATATACGTAATGCTGTTAAAGGAGCAAAAATTTTGGTGAATGGTAAAGTGTATCCAGTTATTGGAGCTGTAAGTGCTAGTCATACTATAATTGAACTTGGAATTAATAAAGAAGTTGAAGTAGGAGATGTGGCAGTTTTAGAAGGACCAGATCACACTGAGATTCATCCAAATCATATTTCAGATGTAACTGGTACTTCAGTGTATGATATTTTAATGCATTTAAGCTCGCGATTACCAAAAAGTATTGTTAGATAATTTTTGTATGCTTTATAATTTGAAAGTTAACTTTGAAGCTTTAAATAAAAAAACCTGATACTTAGTATCAGGTTTTATATTTAGTAGCGAGACCGAGATTTGAACTCGGGACCTCTGGGTTATGAATCCAACGCTCTAACCAACTGAGCTATCTCGCCATATCATTGCGGCTGCAAATATAAAAACAAAATGATTTAGAGCAAATATTAACCCAACAAAAATATTTTTAATTTTTAGTTTTAAAACTAAATAATTAATGTATATATTAACCATCTAAATTTTTTTAGAATTTATGGATGATAAAATAAAAATTGACTTAGAGTTTCCAATACATGCATCACCTCAATTACTATATCAATACATTTCAACACCATCAGGATTGTCTGAGTGGTTTGCAGATAATGTAAATTCAAGAGGCGAGCTATTTACCTTTATATGGGATGATAGTGAGGAACAGGCTAAGCTTTTAAGTAAAAAAAACGGAGAGCGTGTAAAGTTTAAATGGCAAAATGGTGAAGATGATGCAGCTTATTTTGAAATTAGAATTCAAGTTGACGATATAACTAAAGATGTGTCATTAATGGTAACAGATTTTGCTGACGATGACGAGATTGATGAAGTCAAAATGCTTTGGGAAAATCAAATTTCCGATTTAAAGCAAGTATTGGGTTCAGCATAACTATTCCCATTAAATAAATTATATTTGTCCCGATTTATTCGGGACTTTTTTATGGTAAATACTAACGGAAATATATTAAATAAGGCAAATGCTAGTTTGCCTGTGAATAATAGAGGTTTCAATTATGGAGATGCTGTTTTTGAAACTATTAAAGTATCACATTCAAAAATTTTATTTTGGGAAGATCATTATTTTAGGTTAATGGCCTCAATGCGAATCTTAAGAATGGAAATACCTATGAGCTTTACATTAGAGTTCCTTGAAAATGAAATTCTTAAACTTGTTGAGCATAATAATCAACTAAAGGTATCTGTAAGGGTTAAATTAATTGTATTTAGAGATAGTGAAGGTTTGTATACACCAAATACCAACGAAGTTTCATTTTTAATTAGTTCTAAGACATTGCAAAATGATTTTTATGAACTTAATGATAATGAATATAGAGTAGACTTGTATAAAGACCATTATATATCACCTAGTTTGTTGTCAACAATAAAAAGTAATAATAGGCTTATTAATGTTATTGGAGGCATATATGCTAACGAAAATGGATTACAAAATTGCTTGTTGTTAAATACAGATAAATATGTTGTTGAAGCATTAAATTCAAATATATTTTTAGTAAAAGGGCAAATTGTTAAAACACCTCCGCTAACTGATGGATGTATAAAAGGAGTTATGAGAAAACAAATCATAGAAATTATCAAGCTCATACCTGAATATACTATTGAGGAAGCATCCATCTCTCCTTTTGAATTACAAAAGGCAGACGAGTTATTTTTAACAAATATAATTTCTGGAATACAACCTATTACTAATTACAGGAAAAAACAGTTTACAATAGATTTTTCAAAAAATTTGTTAGCAAAATTGAATGTAAAAGTAAGGTTGACTTAGTTGTAACTAGGGTCTTCGGGAGCGTTAGACCAAATACTGTATTCACCACCAAGTTCGAGCATTTTTTCTTTCCAAAAGTTGACATCATTCTTTTCAATAATAGATTTTTTATAAACATTGGTAGTTACTATCCATGTGTTGGAAAGTAATTCGTTTGCAAGTTGTTTGTTCTCCCAACCAGTATACCCTAGAAAGAATCTAATATCGTTATCGCTTAATGTGTTGTTGTTAATGAGTTCGGTAACTTTTTCAAAATCTCCACCCCAAAAAATACCATTGGATATTTCTATACTATTAGGGATTAATTCAGGTATTTTATGAATAAAATATAAGTTGTCTTGCTCTACAGGGCCACCATTATATATTTTGAAAGAGCCTTCGATTTCTGGAATTAAATCACTGATAGTATAATCTAAGGGTTTGTTTAAAATAAAGCCTATAGATCCTTGATCATTATGGTCGGCCAATAAAATTACCGATCGATTAAAAGAGACATCTCCTAGAATAGATGGTTCAGCAATGAGTAAATGGCCTTTTTTTGGGTTATGATTAACCATATTTGCTAAGTTTACACTTACAATCTAACACATATTTAGTTAATAAGCAACATTTTCCATAATTGATAAACTAAAAAAAGCTCGTTATATAACGAGCCTTTTAATATAAAACGTATGCTTACTTTCTAGTTTACAGCGTCACTTAAATCAGATCCAGCTTTAAACTTTACTACATTTTTAGCTTTGATTTTTATAGTTTTTCCTGTTTGTGGATTTCTTCCATCTCTAGCAGCTCTTCTTGTAACTGACCATGATCCAAAACCAACTAAAGAAACTCTGTTTCCTTTTTGTAATGCTCCTTCAATGTCAATTAATAGACCATCTAATGCTTTTTTAGCAGCAGCTTTAGTAATTCCAGCGTTCTCTGCCATTCCATTGATTAAATCTGTTTTGTTCATAAAATTAAGTTTTAAATTGTTTATTATTTGGGTTAACTTTTTTGTTAAATCCTACACAAAATTATACGTAAAATCCATTCACACAAGTAATAGCAAGGGAAATACGTGTTTTTGTTGATAACTTAATGCAATTGTTAATAAAGACAAGCTTTTTTTACTAATTTTTTAAATTATCAGCAATGATAAGGGTTTAGAGCATTTTAGCATCCTTATTAAATGAATATCCATTTAGTAGCGAAATGATATCCATTTTTCGCTTTCCGGGGAGTTTAATTTCCTTTAAAATTATATATCCTTTTTTTACTGCTACTTTCATATATTTTTTGGAGCTTATAATTTTTCCAATTTCATCATCGTGGTCTTCTTCTTGTTTTTCAACTTTATAAACCTTTACATTTAATTGTTCATTACCATTTTTCAATAAGCACCAGGCAGCTGGATATGGAGACAAGCCTCTCACTTTGTTATAGATGTTATTAAGTGTGTCTGTCCAATCTATTTTACAGTTGTCCTTATTTAATTTATAAGCTGTTTTTATTTCAGCATTTTTTGGTTGTGGAATCGTTTTAACGGAACCTTTTTTTATTAACTCGACAGTTTTGATAACTAAATCACTTCCTAAGTGCATAAGTTTATCGTGTAACTCACCAGCTGTTTCATTTGGTAGAATGTTTACTTCTTCTTGTAAAATCATTTCTCCAGTATCAATATGTTCATCTATAAAGAAAGTAGAAACACCTGTTATAGTTTCACCATTTATAATAGCCCAATTGATTGGTGCAGCCCCTCTATAATTTGGTAATAACGATGCATGCAAGTTAAAAGTGCCATATTGTGGCATTTGCCATACTACTTTTGGCAACATTCTAAAGGCCACTACAATTTGTAGATTAGCTTTTAAGGCTTTCAATGTTTTAATAAAATCTTCGCTTTTAAGATTTGTTGGTTGCAAAATGTGTAAATCAACAGATTTGGCATAGGTTTTAACAGCGCTTTCATGTAGTTTTCTTCCTCTTCCTGCTGGTTTGTCTGGAGCAGTAATCACTCCAACAATGTTATAATCTCTTTCTACTAGGGATTTTAAAATGGTTACTGCAAAATCTGGAGTTCCCATAAATACAATTCTTAAATCATTCGTCATAATTATTTTCTTTTGTAAGTATTTGTATTTGTAAGTTCTATTAAATTATTTTCGAGCATGTCTCTTAGTATTGAAGATATTTTATGTTCCTTTATTTTGGTTATCTCAATAATGCCTCTTGATGATAAAGGTTTTTCTGCTAAAACCGAAATAATTTTTTCAATATCTGTATCTAGTACTATCGTAGATACTTTTGTATTCTTTTTTATGCATACAGAGCAAATACCACAATCTTTTGCGTTTTCTTCACCAAAATAGGAGAGAAGTTGTACGCTTTTACAAATAGCGTCATTGTTTATATAATCAATAACAGCAGTTACTTGTTGTTTTTTTAATTCGTTTTGCTGTTCTATAATTCTAGTTATTCGGTTGATAGTTTTGTCGTCTTCTCTAGGTTCAAGAAATGTTATTTCAGCATCCGTCCTGCTTAGTTTTAACGAAATAATATTATCCTTTTCTAGCTGAACTAAAGTATCAATAATGTCGTCGTCTTGTAAAGATAGTTTCTTTGCAATAATTGCGGTGTTGATCTTTACATCTTGGTCAAATGCGCCACCATAAGTCCTTAAAATGGATTTCACTATCATGCTTATATCTTGGTGTTTTTCTAAATATGTAAACAATTGACTGCTACTAATTAAAAACATGATAACAGATGTATTTTGATATTGTTGTGATAAATGAATAATGCTTGTCCTATCTAATGCCTGCAAAGCATTATATGTTGTGTGAGTGTTGAAATTATAAGTTTTACAAAAGGAATTAAAATTAAAATCATAAGTTGTAAATTCTCCTTCGCCATAAGATATTTGAAAGTAGTTGCACAACTTTCTGTAAACCAATTTTATAAAATCTATACTTGGTAAAACCTTTAAAAATTGATTCTTTACATGTTGTTCGTCTCCTTTGTTTTTTAAAATAACTGCAAAAGCTTTTTGACTATTACGACCAGCTCTCCCAGCTTCTTGAAAATAACTCTCTAAACTCTCAGGAAGATTTACATGAATAACTGTTTTCACATCTGCTTTATCAATTCCCATTCCAAAAGCGTTGGTAGCGACCATTACTTGCTTTTGGTTGTTAAACCATTGATTAAAATGCGATTCTTTTTCGTTGTTTGAAAGCCCACCATGGTAATACGTACTTAGAAACCCCTTTTTTTCTAAATAAGTATGAATTTCGTAAGTGTGTTTTCTACTTCTGGCGTAAATAATGGATGATTGCGGATTTTTATTTAATATTTGCTCAATTTTATAAAACTTGTCTTCAGCTTCAAAAACCATAAAAGCTAGGTGTTCCCTTTTAAAACTTTGTTTAAAGATTTTTGGACTAATAAAATCAAGGTTTTTTATAATATCTTCTACTACTTTAGCTCTTGCAGTAGCCGTTAAAGCAATGATATTAACAGTTGGTTGCAATTCTCTGAGTGTCGTAATGTTTTTATAGGCTGGCCTAAAATCGTTTCCCCATTGGCTAATACAATGTGCTTCATCTACAGCAATAAGATTAACATTCATTTGTCTAATCCTATCTTGAACGATGTCTTGTTGCAAACGCTCGGGAGAGAGATATAAGAATTTGTAATTACCATAAATACAATTATCGAGCATAGTGTTTAGCTCGTCGTATTTATATTCACTAGTTAATGCCATGGCTTTAATATCCTTTTCTTTTAAAGCTCTTACTTGATCTTTCATTAAAGAGATTAAAGGAGAGATAACAATACAAATGCCTTCTTTTATCAAAGCGGGAATTTGAAAGCATATAGACTTTCCGCCGCCAGTTGGAAGTAACGCAAACGTATCCTCACCTTCAAGAACAGCATTAATAATGTCTTCTTGTTGAGGCCTGAAACTAGTATGGTTCCAATATTTCTCTAATATTTGAATAGGATGAGACACTATAGTTTTTTCACGATATTTAGTATAAAATCGGTACGCTTTTCAATTGAATCAAAGGGTACGTCATGTAGGTCGTAACCATATCGAGAATATGTATTTACTAAGTGGTCATGAATCTGTACGGCTTGGTCAAAATTTTCATAGCGCTCATTATCACTCACATAAATTTGCTGCCATGGCGCCAGTATAAACACATGTTCGTAAGTATGATTTTCACAAGCTTTAATAAATCTCTCTGGATAACTTGTTCCTAAAAAATCCATATAAGCCACTATATCTGGAATTCCTCTGTCTATAAAAGTAAATTCCCTATCATTGGTTAAGGCTTTATGAAATTGTTTCTTTCTACCCTCTAAAAGCATATCACTAAACAATAAAGGGTCGGTTAGAAATAATTGCTCAACACCTTTTTTTTGGGCATCAAGGGTCACTTGCCTAGACACTTCTTCGAAACATACAAAATCTCTTCGCAATAACTCATTAATAATAGAAGTTTTACCTGTACCTGGACCACCAGTTATAATAATTTTTTTTACACCCAAAGTCTATTGATTTTCTCAGTAAAAATCGTAATTAAATGCAGAAATAAAAAATATTTAAAAGCGTATATTTGTCCCGCTTAAAAAAAAGGTTATGAGTAAACCAAATGCAGAAGAATTTTATAAGAAACTAAAAGAACAACTTTTAGAAACGGCTACATGGCCATCGGAGTATTTATATAAGTTTATTGTTAAATCTGATCTTGCCAAAATAGCAGAGATTGAAGCTCTTTTTGACAATACAGGTGCGGTTATAAATACTATCGAATCTAAGAACGGAAAGTACACGAGTGTTTCAATAAATGTGATTATGAAAGATCCAGACGCAGTTATTTCTAAGTATATAGAAGTAACAAACAATGTTGAAGGTGTAATTTCGTTATAAAGTTGTATAATTTGCAGATAATTATTGTGTCAAAAATCAATTAAAAGCAATTGCTATTGTTTATTTTTTTGTACTTTGGCAAAAGTAAAACTTCGTAAGAACTTATTAATTCTACACATACATAATACAATATTTTGATAGATCAATTAGAGTACAACACAGAGCGTGAACATTTAATTATACCAGAGTATGGACGCCACATGCAAAAAATGATTAATTATGCTAAGACGCGCGAAACTAAAGAAGAGCGTAACAAACTAGCCAAATCAATTATTTCGGTTATGGGAAATTTGCAACCACATTTACGTGATGTGCCAGATTTTCAGCACAAACTTTGGGATCAACTTTTTATTATGTCCAATTTTGAATTGGATGCCGATTCACCTTTTGAAAAACCATCAAAAGAAGTTTTAGAGGCAAAACCAGAGCCTTTAGCTTATCCGCAAAATTTCCCAAAATATCGTTTTTATGGTAATAATATTAAAACCATGATTGATGTTGCCAATACTTGGGAAGATGGCGAACTAAAAGAAGCATTAGTCTATACTATTGCTAATCACATGAAAAAATGCTTCTTAAACTGGAACAAAGATACCGTTGAAGATGTTGTGATTTTTGATCACCTTTTTGAGTTATCTGATGGAAAAATTGACTTACGTGGAAGCGAAGAAGATTTAAGCGATTCTACTAGTTTAATGCGTTCTAAAAAGAAATATACCAAAAAAACTGGAGGAAAGAAAAGTAACAACCGAGGTCGTAAACGCTATTAATTAATCAATGAGTACATTTAAGATTGAAGGTGGTCACCAATTAAAAGGAGAAATACAACCACAAGGAGCAAAGAATGAGGCACTTCAAATTTTATGTGCAGTTCTTCTCACTCCAAAGAAAGTTACCATACATAACATTCCTGACATTGTTGATGTCAACAAACTCATAAAGCTTTTAGAGAAATTAGGTGTTAAGGTCAATAAATTGGCTCATGGCTCATATAGTTTTCAAGCTGATGAAGTCAATTTGCCTTATTTAGAAACTGAGCAATTTAAAATTGATGGAGGCGGTTTACGAGGTTCAATTATGATTGTTGGTCCTTTACTTGGTCGTTTTGGTAAAGGGTTTATCCCAAAACCAGGAGGCGATAAAATTGGAAGACGTAGACTAGATACACATTTTCAAGGATTTGTAAATTTAGGTGCATCTTTTAGGTATAATCGCGAAGAGCATTTTTATGGTGTTGAAGCTAAAAATCTAAAAGGAGCCTATATGCTTCTTGATGAGGCTTCTGTTACAGGAACAGCCAATATTGTGATGGCTGCTGTTTTGGCCGAAGGCAAGACTACTATTTACAATGCAGCTTGCGAGCCATATTTACAACAGCTTTGTAAAATGTTGAATAGAATGGGAGCTAAGATTTCTGGTATTGGTTCTAATATGCTCATTATTGAAGGAGTAGATAGTTTAGGAGGTACAG
Organism: Gaetbulibacter sp. S0825; assembly: GCF_011777505.1. Classification (GTDB taxonomy): domain Bacteria; phylum Bacteroidota; class Bacteroidia; order Flavobacteriales; family Flavobacteriaceae; genus Pontimicrobium. The sequence continues at coordinate 270,381 of NZ_JAATJT010000002.1, forward strand.
AGCATACTATGCTTCCCGATATGGTTGAAATTGGAAGTTGGATTGGTTTAGCAGCGATGACCAAGAGTGAGCTTACCATTAAAAATGTAAGTTGGGATAATCTTGGATTAATTCCAACGGTATTTAGAAAATTAGGAATAACCGTTGAGCGTCAAGGTGATGATATTCATATTCCTGCTCATGAAAGTGGATACGAAATTCAAAGTTATATTGATGGCTCTATTTTAACCGTGAGTGATGCACCATGGCCAGGTTTTACCCCAGACTTATTAAGTATTGTTTTAGTTGTGGCAACGCAAGCTAGAGGCTCAGTACTAGTACACCAAAAAATGTTTGAAAGTCGCTTATTTTTTGTAGATAAGTTAATTGATATGGGAGCTAAAATTATTTTATGCGACCCTCATAGAGCAAACGTTATTGGTCATGACTTTAAGTCAAGCTTAAAAGCTACCACAATGACATCTCCAGATATTAGAGCTGGTATTTCTTTATTAATTGCGGCTTTATCTGCAAAAGGAACATCTACAATCCATAACATTGAACAAATAGATCGTGGTTACGAACGTATTGACGAACGTTTACGTGCTATTGGTGCTAAGATTGAAAGAGTTTAAGACAAAATAAGTATAAGTTAAAACATTAAAAAAGCTCCTAATTTTAGGAGCTTTTTTAATTATATTAATAAGTGTATCGCATTACATATCATAAAAAAATTGTTCGTTTACAATTTTTCCATCTTTTACTTCAAAAACGCATACTTCTTCCATTTGTGTGCGTCCTTTTTCTTTAAAAGTGACATCAAAACCCATTTTTGAAGTAAAGTGATTTCCAACAACTACTGGATCACTTATTTCTCCTTTATGAAACTCTTCCACATTATTTAGCCATATTTTATTCTTATTTATGACATTAGCTTTCCCAGTTACTATTGCTTCAGGAAACCCAGGCATTTCTTTACTTGTAACATTGTCTGCATACAGTTGTTCTATGCATTCTAAATTCTCACCTTTTCTGCACATTTCTACCCATTTGTTTGCTACTTCTTGTGTGTTCATATTACGTTAGTTTTATGTTAGACCTAAATTTAACAAAAAGGAAGCGCAATTCTATTAATAAAATGTTAGAATTGATCTAAAGCTTCTTTATAGGTTTTTAAGCAGCGTTCTCTAGCAAATTTATGTTCAACAATGGGTTGGGTATATGTAAGTTCTTGATATTCTGGCACCCATTGCTTAATGTAAGTATGGTCTTTATCAAATTTTTGAATTTGAGTAGTAGGATTAAAAATCCTGAAATAAGGTGCTGCATCGACACCACAACCAGCAACCCATTGCCAATTACCAACATTACTTGCTAATTCATAATCGTGTAGTTTTTCAGCAAAATAGGCTTCACCTAAGCGCCAATCAATCAATAAATGTTTGCATAGAAAGCTACCAACCAACATACGTACACGATTGTGCATAAAACCTGTTTCATTAAGCTCACGCATTCCAGCATCAACTAATGGATAACCTGTTTTTCCTTCACACCAAGCTTTAAATTCTTCTTTATCATTACGCCATTGTATAGCATCGTATTGTGGTTTGAAGCTTTTAGTAATGGTATGCGGAAAATGCCATAGAATTTGCATAAAAAACTCACGCCAAATAAGTTCTTTCAAAAAAGTATTATTATGACTCTTTAGAGCTTTTTGCACCATTTTCCTAGCGCTAACCGTTCCAAAGCGCAGATGAGGACCTAATTTTGAGGTGCCTTCTTTTGCAGGAAAGTTTCTTGTGGCTTCATAGTTATTTATAATTGAATCTGAAGCATCAAAAGACTCAATTGTTTGATTAGACTTTACGAAACCTATGTCGCTCAAACTTAAAAATGGAAGATTTGAAGCCATTACTAATCGTGATAAATTTTCTTCTGAATTGTAATTTTTTATGAAATTGTTTTGTAAGGTTTCTATCCACTTTTTAGAATATGGTGTGTATACTTTGTATGATGTGCCATCATCTTTAACAACTTCATTGGTTTCAAAAATGACCTGGTCTTTATAGCTTTTAAAATCTATATTTTTTGTTTCTAAAAAAGCTTTCACATCGTTATCTCGCCTTTTTGCATAAGGCTCATAATCGTGATTGGTAAATACTGTGTTGATAACGTAGTTGGTAGCTAACTGTTTAAAAACTTCTAAAGGTTTATTGTGAAACGTTGCTAAGGAACTTTCAAATTTTTCTTTTAATGTGTCATTAATATCACTTAAAGTTTTGTGTATAAAAGTAACTCGTGCATCATTTTTAGGAAGTGATTCTAAAATATCTTTATCAAAGATGAATATTGGTAAAACATTGTATTTAGCATTTAATGCATGGAAAAGTCCAACATTATCTTCTAAACGCAAATCGCGTCTAAACCAGAATATGTTTATAGTGTCTTTCATTTATAAGAGCCAAATAATTCTTCCATTTTTTTGGTTCGATATGCAAAAATTTCTTCCAGTTTTGGCTTTACTAATATTGGTTGTGCTAATTGCCCAAGCCAACCAAAAGGCACTTTGTAATCTATAATGTCTTCCATTTCAACACCACCTTCAATTTCTTTTATAAAATGCTTATGATGCCATAATGCGTATGGCCCAAAGCGTTGTTCGTCAACAAAATATTGCTTGTCTATGACATGAGTAATTTCGGTTACCCATTTAGTTTTAATCCCTAAAACAGGAGTTACAATGTATTGAATAATTTGTCCTGGATACATTGGTCTATCTGCTCCTGAAAGAATATCAAAACTCATATAATCTGGCGTTATGGTTTTTAAATTTGCAGGACTCGATAAAAACTCCCAAGCTTCATCTATTGAGATTGGAAGGTTTTGCTTTTTATGTAGTTGATAAAGTTTCATCTAGTTATGAATAACAACGTATAAGTTTAAAGATATGGCAATGCAAAGCCAGAGAATGTAAGGCAGTAATAGAAATCTTATTGTTTGTAAAGACTCTCCTCTAAATGTTAAGAAGTAATACAGAATTACAATTAGCAATAAAACAATGACTATCAATGCAGAAAGGGTCATATGCTGATTGAAAAATATGTAATTCCAACTCACATTTAATACGACTTGAAACGCATATAGCAACCATAAAAATTTGGAGTTTTGCCAATCGAAGAGATAAGCTAAATATATTGAGAAGCAAATCATAATGGTGGTCCATGCAACACCAAACACCCAACCTGGAGGTGTCCAAGGCGCTAAATTTTGATTCATGTACCAACTAGAGGTTGGGCCATTATTCATTAGTAAATTACCAATGTATAAGCCTCCAAAGTTTATGATTAAAAATAAAAGTATGAGTTGGTAAAATTTCATTTAGCCTTGTTTTAAAACGTCTATTTGGCCTAGTGTTTTCTGAGCTTCAGCATATTTTTCATCACTCTTGGCTCTATCTATAGAAGATAATGTATGCCATTCGCTCATAAGTTTTTCATACTGTTTTTGTAAGATATCCAGTTTTGATTTTGATTTAAAAAGTCCAAACATAATTATAAGTATTTCGTTATTTTTTTACTTAATGGTTTTGTTGTTGAGTAAAAATAGTCAACTAGATTACCTTTAGGATTCACAAGGTATTTTTGAAAATTCCATTTAACATTGGAATTATTAAAACCATTTATATTTTTATCAGTTAGCCATTTGTATAGTGGATGTTGTGCGTTTCCTTTAACATCAATTTTTTCTGTAATTAAGAAATCGACACCATAATTTACTTCACAAAACTCTTGAATTTCAAAAGCAGTACCTGGCTCTTGACTTCCAAATTGATTGCATGGAACACCAATAACCACAAGCTTGTTTTTAAAGGTATCATGAAGTTTTTGAAGCTCTTTATATTGAGGTGTAAAGCCACATTTTGAGGCTACATTAACAAATAAAATGTGTTTCCCTTTAAAATCAGAAAAATGGATTGATTTACCTTGTAAGCTATTTATTTTTATATCATAAATAGAATGTTTGTGAATGTTCTTTTTATCTAAATCTGAGCTAAAAATATTTTTTATTGATTTTTTTAAGAAATCCATTTAGTATGCCTCTGTTAACGGTCGACCTTTAAGACGTTTTTCTATTTTCTGCTTTATCACGGTTAAACGTTTCATGATGTCCATAATTCGAGCATCTTTTTCCTTTTTATAGATTTCATTCAAACCTAAAATAAGTGATTTTGCTTCTCTAGAAATTTTCACTCTATCACTTGTAGATAAGCTACGTCTTTTTTGTTTTTCAAACTCTAAGGCTTTGTTTATTATATCCATACTTAGTTTATTTCTTTTTATTACTATTTATTCTTTAGATGTCCCAAAATTACAAAATGTTTAATTTAAAATAATAAAGATTAAACAAAATTTAACATAGTTATTTTAACTAATGTTATGTTTTTGTCAAGAATCCTATCATAATTCCATTAATGTTGTTTTATAAGGTGTTTAATATTTACTTTTGCTCTAAACCTTATTTCTAATGGCTTCATCAAGTAAAAAACTTAGTTTCTTAGACTCATACCTTACCTTATGGATTTTTATCGCTATGGGTTTAGGTGTCGCTTTAGGCTATTTTTTCCCTCCCATTACGTCTTATATAGATTCTTACAGTAGTGGCACAACAAATATTCCTATTGCAATTGGATTAATATTAATGATGTATCCACCTTTAGCAAAAGTTGATTACAAGCTATTGCCAAAGGTTTTTAAGAATGTTAAGGTATTGTCCATCTCTTTATTTTTAAATTGGATTGTAGGTCCAATTTTAATGTTTGTCTTGGCATTGATATTTCTGCAAGACCACCCAGATTACATGGTTGGATTGATTTTAATAGGCTTAGCACGTTGTATTGCCATGGTTTTGGTGTGGAACGATTTAGCAGAAGGTAGCAGCGAATATGGTGCAGGTTTGGTGGCATTAAATAGTGTTTTTCAAGTATTTGCTTATAGTTTTTACGCTTGGCTTTTTATTACAAAACTTCCACCATTACTTGGTTTTGAAGGTGCTATTGTAGATATTTCCATTGTGACAATAGCTGAAAGCGTCGCAATTTATTTGGGGATTCCTTTTTTAGCTGGCATATTAAGTAGACTTATATTAGTAAAAGCAAAAGGCGAAGAGTGGTACACCAAAAAATTCATCCCAACAATTTCACCAATTACTTTAATAGCATTGTTATTTACTATTGTCCTAATGTTTTCATTAAAAGGAGAGCTCATTGTTGAAATCCCAATGGATGTTGTAACCATAGCTATTCCGTTACTTATTTATTTTGCAATCATGTTTCTCATTGGCTTTTTTGTATCTAAAGCTATGGGAGCGTCTTACGATAAAAATGCGGCCATTTCGTTTACAGCAGCTGGAAACAATTTTGAGCTAGCTATTGCAGTATCTATTGCAGTTTTCGGATTAAATTCAGGCCAAGCATTTACTGGTGTTATTGGGCCTTTAGTTGAAGTTCCTGCTTTAATTTTACTTGTAAGAGTGGCTTTTTGGCTGAGAAAGAAATATTACCTAAAAGCATAGTAATACACAATATAATTGGAGTCATTATTTTCTTAGTTTGATTTTGTAAATTTGTGTAATTAAAAAAATAACATTAAATCTTAATACACATGAAAAAATTACTTTTAATAATGCTTGCGTTTACATTGTCTTACGCAATAAATGCACAATTGCAAACCCCTGCACCAAGTCCTGCATCCAAAGTAGAGCAAAAGGTTGGGTTAACAGATATTACTATTGACTATTCTAGACCAGGAGTAAAGGGAAGAAAAATATTTGGTGGATTAGAACAATTTGGAAAAGTATGGAGAACAGGAGCTAATGCAAGAACTAAAATTACATTTAGTGACGATATTACTTTTGCAGGTCAGGAGGTAAAAGCAGGAACATATGCTATTTTCACTATACCAGGAGAAAAGAATTGGGAAGTATATTTATACACAGAACATCAAGGAAATGGAGCGCCTCAAACTTTGGATGAATCTAAAATTGCTGCAAAAGCAACGGTCGAAGCAATGCCAATTCCTTTTGTCGTAGAAACATTCACCATTGATATCAATAATATTAGAGATGCTAGTGCTAATTTAGATATCATGTGGGAACAAACGTATATCACGATTCCATTTACTGTACCAACTGATGCTAAAGTATCGGCTGCTATTGATAAAATGTTGGGAGGCCCTAGTGCAAATGATTATTATGCAGCTGCAGGTTATTATTTAAGTGCAGGTAAAGATCCAGCTACTGCAAAAAAATGGATAGATAAGGCTATGAGTAAGATTGAGAATCCTGCATTTTGGCAACTGCGTCAACAGTCGCTTATTTACGCTGCTGCAGGTGATAAAAAAGGAGCTGTAGAACTTGCTAAAAAGTCTTTAGCTGCTTCTGAAAAAGCTGGAAATACACAGTATGTTAAAATGAATAAAGCATCACTTGCTGAATGGATGAATTAATCATTTATAGTATATAAAATTAAAAAAGCGAGCTATATGCTCGCTTTTTTTATAACTATATTTGAGAGTTTGTTGTATTTTTAAATCAACTTGAAAAGTCATTAAATAAGTCGCAATGAAATATATTCTTATCGCATTTGTATTCCTTACAAGTTGTGTAAGTAATGCTTCAAAGCAATTACCAACAATTACTACTAATGAATATGAAATCACTAGGGATTCTGTTAGAATAGAAACCTCTAATGGTACCATATTCGGAATCTTATTTAGACCTGTAGGTATTGATAAAAAAATGCCTGCTGTTTTATGTTTACAAGGTGGTGGCAACGTAGGGTTGTCTAATTACCTCTATGAAGCTGAGTTTTTTGCTAAACAAGGGGTTGTAGCCTTAGTATGTGATAAATCTGGTTCTGGGTTATCAAAAACTAAAAAGAGCTGGAGAGCGCAGAGCTTTGTAGATAAAACTAATGAATATTACGAATTGTTTACTTGGTTGTCTAATAAAGAATATGTCAATTCTAACAAAGTTGGAGTACATGGAATGAGCGAAGGAGGAAGACTAGCTCTAAATATGGCTATTGAGTTTCCTGAAGACATAGCTTTTGTGAATGCTGTATCTGGACCCATTGAGTCTTATAAAAAAAACCATCTATACGCCATTAAGCATAATTTCTTATCAAGAAACATCGATTCTGTTACTGTAAACGAAGCTGTTCGTCTTTGGGATATCTATCTTGAAGAAGTTAGCTTAGGCAACATTACAAGTGAAACTATTAAAAAAGTAAATGCCTTTAGAAAGCTTCATCCAGAAATTAATTATTTACCAAGTAATTCGACACGATTACCTCAAAGACCATTATCACAAGATGTACATTTTACTCAAGAAGGTAAACTAGATGGTATAACATGTCCAGTATTGTTTCAATACGGCGAATTAGATATTTTGGTTGATCCTAAAAAATCAATTACGTTAATACCAGACAAGCCTATTTTTGAAATTAAAAACTATAAAGTAACAGACCATTCCATGACTCTTAAAAATGGCGATGTGCATCCTAATTTCATATTAGATAAAAAGACATGGATTCATGGTTTTTTGGAATTATAAGATTTTTAGATTGAATAAAGTCTCTTTTTCTGAGTGAATGAATTAATATTTAGCACATTAGATAATCAAATAAACTAAGATTAAAATATTGTATACTATATTTAGAGTCTATAACTAACCAATTAATTGTTCATGAGTAAATCAGTAGAAGCCTCAAAAAAAGCAAACCTAAGTAAGAAATTTTATATCCATGCCATTATTATCACAATTCTATGCTTTACATCTTTAGTGTCTTGTAAAAAGGATCAATACGCTATGGTAGAAGAAGAACCTTTTTTACTAGGAAGAGGGTTTGGTTTTAGTTCGGCTACAATAAATGTTGCCAACATAGATAGTGCACGTCAGTATTTTTCAGAAAAACTTGGATTCTCATTGGGGAGATCCAAAGAAGCAGAAAAAGGCAATATCAAAGGAACACTTACTAGTAGATTAGGGTTTCCAGATATGTCGTCTATAGAATTATTGTCAGTTATTGACTCTATTCCTGTTACTGGAAAAGACTCTGTATTGCATCAGTTTTTAAGACAAAAACCTGGTGTTAGGATGTACACCTTTTCAAGCTCGTCTATAGATAGTACTTATTCATGGCTTACTTCAAGAGGTTTTGAAATGGATTCTATTGATACCTATAGAACATTAAATGAATCACCAAATAAAGAAGCATGGGATGATGAGTATTTTGAGCTATTAAATTTGAGCTTTAAAGATATACAGAAGCAAGAATATCTTCCGCAATTTTCAAAGATGCCTGATTTTCCTTATGAACGAATGAACGAATGGAACAGCTTTTATAATATGCAAAGAGGCTTTTTAAAACACCCAAATGGTGCTCTTGGTGTAGTTGCAATAAAATTGATGGTTCAGGATATAGACGCTGCGCGTAACGAGTTCTTAAAAATGGGATTAGAAGAACTAAAGGATTCATTACACCAAGATAACGTAAGGTTTAAAATTAAAAGAAATCAAGAAATACAATTAATTGCATCACCATCAGAAAAAAGTGAGCAATCGGACTCAGCAAGCAAGGAAAATGCTAGCGTGTTCAGTATGCTTTTTGAGGTTAAAAACATTGATGAAACCTATGCTTTTCTAAAAGAAAACTTACCAGAAGAGGCTTTGCAATGGGATGCTACTTTAAAGCAGTTAACAGTTTTAAAAGAATACGCGTATGGCTTGCAGTTGGAATTCAAACAAGAATCTGAGATGCAGGCATTAATGGTACAGAAAGTTCAAATAAATTACGGAGCGAAACTAGACAGCGTTGCACGACATAATGCTAATGCCATGTATCAGCAATATTGTGCATTATGCCACGGAAAGGACAGGGAAGGGTATGCTGCAGATAATGCACCTTCATTACGCTCTAAATCTTTATTAGGATCATCAAAAAGCAATAATTTTATAAGGTACACGATTCAATTTGGTAGAGGAGAATCTGCAATGGCTGGATATTACGACCAGTTAGGCGGCCCACTGACACTCATAGAAATAGAGTTACTCATAAAATGGCTAGAAGAAGAAGCTGGTATTGAAAAACCTATTGAGCTTTCTCGAGACCCAGTAGTTGGTGATGTAGCATTAGGAAAAGAAGTTTACCAAACACAATGCGCCGTTTGCCATGGAAATGAAGGAGAAGGTATTACTGCACCAGCTTTAGGAAACCCCATGCTTTTGGCTACGGCAACCGATGATTTTTTACGCTATGCTATTAAAGAAGGAAGAGATGGCACACCAATGGTAGCTTTTAAAGATTCCCTCAGTGAAAAGGAAATAGATGGTGTTACTACTTTTTTAAGAAGTAGAGCTTCTGGCTGGAATGTACCAAAAACCGATTCTATTAAAATACCAACGCCAGAAAACTACATTTTAAACCCAAATGGTTCTCAGCCTAATTTTAAGTTGAGAGAAGGGCGTTATGTATCAGCTAAGCAGTTAAACCAAGCCATAGGAGACAGTACAAGATTGGTGATATTAGATGCTCGATCGCAGGTTGCATGGAGGCAAACACATATTCCTGGGTCTATTCCAGTACCTTACTATGAAGACCCTGAAGAGTTTATTAAGCACATTCCTAAAGAAAACACCATGATAGTTGCCTATTGTGCATGTCCTCATGCAGCATCAGGAAAAGTAGTTAGCAAATTAAATAAACTAGGCTATACCAATACAGCTATTTTAGATGAAGGTATTTTAATTTGGGCACAGTTAGGATTTCCTGTAAAACATGGTCACTAAAACAAAAAAACGTAAAAAAAGCGAACCCATTGGCTCGCTTTTTTGTTTAAAACTGTTTATAAGTTTGTTTTAGTAAACTATTATTAGTTAGTAACTTAGCAGTTAAATTTGATATGAATTACTTGTGCTGAATTTACTTCAATATTAAATCGATTATAAAATTAAGTTAACAACAATACCCCAGCAAAATTTAAGATGCAAGAACTACCATCAAATGTTAGAATTAAAATTCAAGATGGAATTAGCAAAATTCATTCGGGAGAAATAAACGAAGATGATTTTGAGCTGATTCTAATTCGATTAAGAGAATATATCCCTGATAATAATATCATTAAGGAAATCAGTCATTTTGTTGCTCATCATAATAGAGATTCGGGTGCTACATTTAATTCTTTCTATAAAAAATATTGTAGAATGCAAGCGTACTTAAAATATCAATTCAATAATGAGAAATTGAACCTCGAAAGATCTTTAGAAAAATGGGAATTTGATTTTATAATTTTTCAACTAAACAATTTGGGAAATAAAGAAGAAAATAATAAAGAAGTTGAAAAAGTCAAAAGATATATAAGAAAGGAAAATGGAAAATATTTTGTTCAACAAAGAGATATACCTAAAATTATTTCAATTTTAAAATACGCTTTTTCTTTTATTAAAATAGAACCATTATTCTCTTCTGAACTGATTATTTCGGACTTTAAAGAAACTTTAAAAGTTAATAATTTACAATTTGACAATGAAAAAGTTGACAAGTTTCAGAATGGAATTATCTTAGCAATACTTGTTCTAATACATAAAAAGTATTTCTATTCAATGGAGAGAAAAATTGGTCAAGCATTTGTGAATATTTCAAATTTCGATAAAGAAAAATCCTCCACAATAGAATTGCAAGGTGATGTTAATCTTGGGGAAATTCAAATGAGAACAACCTTAATTGAAACTAATATTCTAGCCGAAGAAGGTATTCTTCAAAATCTATATATTTTGGATTCAAATAGCAAATCCTTTGATACGAATGCTAATTTAACTTTAATAGATAATAAGTTATCTCGTTTAAATTGACCTAAAAGGATTGTGTCTTAAAACGTGTATAATTAATTTAGTTATTAATCGAAAAACCCACTCGTGTCCCTTTGTAAAGAATCATACACAAACACGATAAGCGTAACTAAAAATTACTCACCAATAGCTTCTAATTCTTCACTAGGCGAACTTCTATCAATTGTTTGAAGCAGTATGGCAATTACCATGACTATCACACAACCAACAAAATTTAACCATAGAAATGGCAGATTAATAAATTCGTATTCGTTTAGTAAAAATAAGCCTATCACAAGTACTTGCGTAATTAATGCTGCGGTAAACACGGCGTTTCCTTTTACCCATCTTACAAAAAATGCGAGTAAAAAGATTCCTAAAACGTTTCCGTAGAAAATAGAACCAATAATATTTACTAATTGTATTAAATTTTCGGCGAGGTTGGCAACACAGGCAATACCAATGGCTAAAATACCCCAACCTAAGGTAAATAGTTTGGAGGCTTTTACCATCTCTTCTTCAGAATGCTTCCCAGTATTTCGTTTGTATAAATCGATAGTGGTAGTAGATGCTAAAGCATTTAATTCACTAGAGGTACTCGACATAGCTGCACTTAAAATAACTGCCAATAATAAGCCTATCAAGCCTCTTGGCAAGTTGTTTAATATAAAGTTGATAAACACATAATCTTTATCATTCTTTTCTACTTTTACTTGTTGCGCATCTGCTGCTTTTTCAATTAAAATTCTTGCTTCGCTTCTAAGTGCTTCATAAGCATTGTTTGCTTCAGCAATTTTGCTAGTTGTAGCTTCGTTATTGTTATTAATAAAGTCGGCAATATAGGTTTGCTTGTCATTAAAAATAGCGGCTTGTTGTGCTTGCAATGCTTTGTATTCATCGGCATATTCCGAGTTTAAAACTGTTTTGGTTGCATCTGGATTGAAATTTAAAGGTGCTGCATTAAACTGGTAAAATACAAATACCATTACACCAACTAATAAAATAAAGAACTGCATTGGAACTTTTAGTAAGCCATTAAATAATAAGCCTAATTGCATTTCTTTAACCGATTTTCCGCTTAAATAACGTTGCACCTGACTTTGGTCTGTACCAAAATAAGAGAGCATTAAAAACGTACCACCAATAATACCGCTCCAAAAAGTGTAGCGATTGTTTAAGTCGAATGAGAAATCTAAGACTTCCATTTTTCCATTAGCTCCAGCGATTTCCAAGGCATTGGAGAATGTTATGTCTGCAGGAAGTTTACTTACAATAATGATAAAAGCAACGACCATTCCTGTAAAAATCACGACCATTTGGTGTTTTTGAGTCACGCTTACTGCTTTGGTGCCTCCTGAAACGGTATAGATGATTACAAGGATTCCGATGATGATGTTTAGTAATACCAAATTCCAACCAAGCACCACAGATAATATAATTGAAGGTGCAAAAATGGTAATTCCAGCTGCAAGTCCACGTTGTATTAAAAATAGGATTGCTGTTAGAGTTCTGGTTTTTAAATCAAATCGATTTTCTAAAAACTCATAAGCGGTATATACATTTAATCGATGGTATAATGGAATAAATACCATACAAATAACAATCATAGCAATTGGCAATCCAAAATAAAATTGTACAAAGCCCATTCCGTCGTTAAATGCTTGTCCAGGTGTAGAAAGGAAGGTAATGGCACTTGCTTGAGTTGCCATGACAGATAAGCCAATAGTCCACCATTTTGAGGTGCTTCCGCCTTTTAAGTAATCTTTAACGTCTCTATTTTTTCTGGTTATCCAAGTACCATAAGCAACAATGGTAACTAGTGTAAATATTAAGATAGTCCAGTCTAAGGTTTCTAATTTTGTAAAATGATTCATACTACGACAGTGACTGAGTTATGATATAAAAAAGAATAATATAAATGGCATTAGCCACTAAAACCAGTGTGTACCAGTTTTTCCATTTTGCTTTTTGGTATGAATGATTTTCCATATTAGTCAGTTAGTTTTTTGTTTAAATTGATATTATCCTTTCCAATAGATAGCATATTTGAAAAAAGTCTATAGGCTCCAGAAACGCCTGCAGGAAACTCTCTAAAAAAGCTTAATCCTGTATAAATATAATGACCTTTACCGTGTTTAGCTACTAGTAAACTGCCATCTTTTGGTGTTTCCCCTTTGTCGTTTATAGAAATAAGAGGTGTAAACTCTTTACTCCATTCATTAGGAAAATACAATCCGCGTTCTTGAGTCCAACCATCAAAATCTTTTGAGGTGATTTTATTCGGGAAATTTAAAAGTTCGTGGTCGGGATTTAATATTCTTACTTCAGCGTTTTCATCGGTAACTCTGTCTCTTGATAGTTTTAAATCGAAAGGTGCAATGTTATCTACCTTAACACCTCTGCTAGTATTGTATTGCACAATCATATTGCCACCTTGCTCTACAAAGTCAAACAAAATATCTTGCTTAAATTTTAATTCATCTACAATGTTATAGGCTCTAATGCCAACAACCACAGCATCAAAGCGTGCTAAATTTTCAGAAGTAATATCTTCTGGTTTTACTTTAATGACATTGTAACCTATTTGTTGTAAACTTTCAGGAACAACATCGCCAGCACCTTCGATATAAGCAATGTTTTCACCACGTTTTTGAATATCTAAGCGAACAATTTTACTTTCACTTGGCAGTAAAACCGTTTGAAACGGAATGTGGCTGTAATCAATTTCAACAATCTCTTTTGAATTGGTTTTTCCATTAACAGTGACTTTTGGCACTAGCGTTCCTTCACTTTGGAATTTTGGAGGAATCACAGTAAATACTAGAGTTTGAGTGTCTCCTTTATTTTCTATCGTTACTTTTTGCTGCTGTGGATATACATTCCAATCGGTTGGATGTTCAAGGCTAATAGAACCGTCGATATTGTCTCTACCAGCTTTTACAACCACTTGTATTTCTTTTTGTTTGTCGTTTTCGAAAATGACTACTTTATTGCTAATGCTTGCAGATACTTCTGGAATAATCTCAAAAGGTCGATATAGTTCACCTTTATCTGGTTTTGAGTAGCGATACACTACGTCTTTTGTAATGGTGATTGGTGTGTTATTTATGGATAGATTGAAATCGACAGTTAACCCTCTAGGTGTTTCAGGCTTGCCAATTAAGGTTTGGTCATCGACCTTATACATTCCTAAAGTTCCTTTTTCTTCAAGCCAATAAGGTGTGGTTGTTTTTATGCTTATAGGTAATGTGATTTCTTGTTTAAAAGTTTCTTTTTTGTTAGGAGACAAGGCTAGACTTTTTTCAACTGAATTGCTTTCGGAAGATACTTTATAAGACACTAAATTTAGAGCAGCATTACTTCGGTTTAAAGTTTCAAAATTTAATGTAATATCGCTTCCAGTACTTGTGGTAGGTGTGCTAGCTGAGACTTCTAAGTACAAGCCTAAACATGCTTCAATAATATTTTTTAACTCTTTGGTTTTTATGCCTTTCCAATGCTTATCTTCAATGTTTTGTAGAAGTCTGTATGCGCTTACTAAATCGTTTAAATGAACGGAAGGATCTCTAAAATTGAAGTTTTTTTCTACCTTATATAAAATGTCTCCAATAGCTTTTCCGCCTTTAATACGATTCCATGACACATCGATACCTGAAAAGATATTGTTTTTATCTTCTGGGAATTCTCCTTTTAAAAACTCAATGTATTCATCCTGTGACCCACGAGTAGTTAAACGACCAAAGCCTTGACATAAATGTTGACTACTTGCAAGTGACGCCACTTCGTTATTTGACAATCCTTTATGTGGATAGAATACACCAACATCAAAGTTTAGCATTCCACTTTTATCGGCTTTTTCAAAATTTTCTTGACTCCCATAAAACCACCAACCAGTATTAAAGAATAATCTTTTAGGTTGCCAAGTATCTACATATTTTAATTGGTTGGGATAGCTGTTTTTGTCGCTAACCATATCGAATGCTTCCATGCTTAACATGGCTGAGCCTGTATGATGACCATGTGTAGTTCCTGGATTTCTATGGTCGAACCTATTAATAATAACATCTGGTTTAAACTGTCGTATGGCCCAAATAACATCACCTAGTACTTTTTCTTTATCCCAAATAGCAAAGGTTTCGTCAGGATGTTTGGAATATCCAAAGTCATTTGCTCTTGTAAAACGTTGCTCTCCACCGTCAACGCGTCTTGCAGCCAATAATTCTTGCGTACGAATCACGCCTAACAATTCTCTAATTTCAGGTCCAATTAAATTCTGTCCACCATCACCACGAGTCACAGATAGATAGGCTGTTCTAGCCTTAACATGATTGGACATATATGAGATAAGACGTGTATTCTCATCGTCAGGATGTGCAGCTACATATAAAACAGAGCCTAAAACATTTAGTTTTTGAACAGCCTCATAAATCTCAGAAGTACTTGGTTTTTGAGGTTGTTGACCGTAAGATGTTAGTATTGAAAAAAGAGCAAAGAGTATTGCTGTTTTGAACTTGTGCATGGTTATAGTGGTTTGCTAAAATCAAATATATAAAAGAAACGACGCGTTAAAGGTGGTTTTAATCTTTCTTTAACGGTTATAGCCACTTTTTTCGTTTAAAGTAGAATAACATGCCAATAAAAAGAACAATCATAATTCCCCATAAAACGAAATACCCATATTTATAACTGAGCTCTGGAATATTCTCGAAATTCATTCCGTAAATACCTGCAATAAAAGTTAGGGGAATAAATATAGTAGCAATAATGGTCAATACTTTCATGACTTCATTCATTTTATTGCTAATGGTGGTCATGTACATGTCCATAAGTCCCCAAATCATTTCACGATAAATATCAATATTTTCGGACACTTGAATAATGTGATCGTAAATATCACGAAAGAAATGAATCGTTTTTTTATTTATGAGTTTGTGTTCAATTTTTTCTATTCGATTTATAATTTCTCGTAAAGGGAAAATGGCTTTTCTCACTCTTAAAACTTCACGTTTAAGTGATTGGATTTGTGTAGTTACTTCCTCTTTAGGACTGCCACTAAAGAGATGGTCTTCTAACTCTTCAATTTTATTCCCCATAGTTTCGATAATTTCGTAGTAATGGTCTACCACGGAGTCAATAAGTGCATAGAGTAAGTAATCTGCTCCTAAATTACGAATACGACCCTTTTTATTTCTTATTCTATCCCTAACAGAATCAAAAACATCCCCTTCGGCTTCTTGAAATGATAATACATAATTTGAGCCTAAAACAAAACTTACTTGTTCTGATACTATGCGTTCATCCTTATCATAATACAGCATTTTTACAACGACGAATAGATAACTTTCATATTCGTCTATTTTTGGTCGCTGAGATGTGTTTACTATATCTTCAAGTGTTAAAGGATGAATGTCGTAATTTTTACCAATTTTTTCTATTTCATTGGTGTTATTGAGGCCATTAATATTAACCCAAGTTGTAGAGTCGGTTGTTTTGTAATGAAATACATCATCAATATTTATGAGCTCTTTCTCTTCTATGGTATCGGTTGTATAATCAAAAGACTCAATAAATAGTTTTGATGATTTCTCGCCTGTATAAACAATAGCACCAGGAATTTGCCCTACGTGTTTTTTATACTTTGAAGTTCGTTTTTTTCCCATATTTATAAAGCATCACTATCATCATCGATAGCATCTTTCTTGACTAAAGTTACGGCTTTTTGTAAAATTAAATTATTAGGATAGGTCACTAAATCGCCATTATCCATTCTAAGGTGTAATTGAAAAGCCCGAATATCTTCAATAATGGCTTCTATTGGAAAATCTTTGTCATGTATTTCAATTTTGTCACCGACTTTATAGGGAAACGAAAAGAACATAATAACGCCAGAAGTGATGTTACTAAGGATAGACCAAATTGCAAATAGACCAATACCAATAACTGCAAAAACCGATGAAAAAACCAATGATAATTCACCAGGTTGAGCGCCAAAGATAAAAGCTTCAATAAGCAAAACTACCAACAATAATGTAACCGTTACATATCTATTTATTAGATTAATACGCGCATCATTAATACTGCTTTTACGACCTATTTTTCTAACAATTGCTTGAATAAGAAATCTTAGTGCTAAGAATATTATAAATACTATTAAGGTTTCAATTAATTCGGTTTTATATGTTGTAAAGAAATTGTTCATTTTATAGTGTTTGTGCAAAGATAAAAAGTTAGGTTTACAAACAGCTATTTAAGTTTAAGAGAATCTCTTAAAACACCATCTTTGTTACTGTTTTTACTCCAATAAGGCGATTTAATAGTTTCTAATTTGGTTGCTTTTGTTGTAAGCTTTTCTGGACCACTTTTAAATGATTCGCTCCAGCTTAATATTTCAAAAGGAAATTCTTCGTTAAAATTAATTATTAAAACTCTATCTAATTCAGGGTACTCAATAGTATAAGAAGTTGTAGTTAGTGTTGCATTAGCATTATAAGGTCTTAACTCGAAATGTTTTAAGCTTATAAATTCAAATGAAGGAATTATTTGTAAGTCTCCAGTTGGGAGTTGTTTTGGATTTATTCGAAGTTGTGTCCAAAGTTCATTTTCTAAAAGTACTTTTTCTAATTGAGTGTTTTGGTCGGCTTCACCTTGAAAATACGAATGCGAATTAATTTCAAAACCATCCCTGTTGTTAAGTTGCGTGTATGTTTGTCCGCACCATTCTTGTACTGAGCTAGATATTTTAATTGCGTGTTCTACAGTTGAAAGAGGGTAGAAGGTGCTTTGCATAATGGAATACGGATAAATTCCTGTATTAAAGTTTTTAGTAGCATTAAGTTTTAAAACTGATATATTTTCTGGGCTTTGAGTATCTGATTTTACTTGTTTTTCAGGAAGAAAATCTTCGGTTACATAAATTAAAACAGCATGTCCTTCTCTAATTTCGCCATAGCGAGCTTGTTGCAGTGTGTAAGATGTTATTTCGGCTTCACCAGAATACCAATAATTTTTAAATTCTTGACTAAGAGTCCTATATTTTACAATGGAATCTGCTACTTTGTTTTCCTTTGTTGTATCGTTGTTCTTACATGAAACGCCTAAAAGTAGCATTGCTACTATTAGGAATATAGGGTGGTTTTTAATTTTTTTCATGCCAATTATTTGTGTTCTATAATATCATTGAGGGTTTTATACACCTTATGCACAGGTAATCCCATAACATTAAAATAGGAGCCTTCCAAGTGGGTGACACCAATTTGCCCAATCCATTCTTGTATGCCATAGGCACCTGCTTTATCCATTGGTGGAAAATTATTGATGTAATACCATATCTCATCATCAGACAGTTTTTTAAAAGTTACTTTGGTGATGTCATGGATTGTTTTTTCTGAGGTTGTAGTTTTAAAACATACAGATGTAATAACTTCGTGAGTATTACCACTTAGCGAGCGCAGCATTTTAAAAGCTTCGTCTTTATCTCTTGGCTTCCCAAGAGCTTCTTCGTTGTGCCAAACTATGGTGTCACTGGTTATAAGGATATCGTTTGGTTGTAGTTTTTTTTCAAAAGGCAAAGATTTAAGTTGTGCTAGATAGTTGCTAATTTCAAAGTGACGTAAACGGTTAGGATATTCTTCTTTTACTGGTTTTAAAATAATATCAAATTCTAAACCTAGGTTTTTAAAAAACTCCTGACGCCTCGGTGAGCCTGATGCTAAAATAATTCGATAATCTTTAAGTTTTTCGTTGAGCATTAATTAATTACGAATGGATATAGTAACAAAGATAATACACCAAACAACATAATTACTTTTAAAACATTAGATAAATGTTGATAATCCTTTTTTTGTTCTGCCGAAAAGACCTTGATAGTAAAATAGAGCATGGGTCCAACCACGAATATCAGAAAGTAAATAACAGCCAACATGTTATTGTACAATTGTGAAACAATATAATTTACAACTGCTAATAAAGGAATAAATGAAAGGGCAAAAACAACCATGGTTGTTCTATCTCTTCCAATAAGTATTGGTAGCGTTTTCATTTGAGCTTTATAGTCACCATTAACATCTTCAATGTCTTTAATTATTTCACGAAGAAGGTTAATCATAAAAGCAAAAATAGCATATGTGAAAGCAATTTTAAAAATGTATAAATATAGTTCTCTATTAGAGCTAGTTATCGAAGGTATTAAATCAAAAACAGGAACGATTAAAATGCTTAATCCAACCAAAGCAGACACAAGAATATTTCCTAATAGTAATGTTTGTTTTAAATACGATGCATAAATGTAAAGTAAAGCTGAAATTAATACAAAAATGACCGAAAAACCACTTCTTCCAATAACATTAGACAAATAAAACCCTAAACCAACACCAAGGAGATTTAAAGCAATAAATAAGTTTAAAGCCGTTTTTTCTGAGAGCGTTTTATTTACAATTACTTTTTCTGGTTTGTTTACCAAATCGGTTTCAATATCGTAGATGTCGTTAATAATATTTCCTGCTGCTGCTATAAGTATTGTTGCTAATACAAGTAGAGTAAATTGGAGTGTATTTAAAGTAAGTTGAATATTATACGACTCAAACAATGCGTATTTAACAAGAACTTGAACCAATGCGATTAGCAACAGATTTTTCCAGCGGATGAGGTTTAAAATATTAGTCATCTTTAAGAGAATAAATAACTAATTAGGTATCTCACTAAAATGAATATTGTTAGAAAAGTAATAATGAAAATGAATATTATTTTCTTCATTCGTTGTTTTTCAGTTTCTCTAATTCTATCTTTAATTCTATTTCTTTCAATATTGGTTAATTTCTTGTCATTAAAGTCTTTATGAAACTTCTCTTGACTTTGTAAATTGAGTTTGTGCTTAATTTCAGAAAACACAATCTTTGGTTTCCTAAAAAAAACGTCGTGAGTATTGCCAGAACCTATGTAACCAAAGCCAATTTTATGCCTTCTTTTATTTCTTCTATTTCCTCTCAATCGTATTTCGCATCAAAATTGGCATCCCACTTGCCTTGAACTTTTAGTACTTGTTCAATCACATCACGAACAGCACCTTTCCCACCATTTTTATGTGATACATAACTAGATATCTCTTTAATCTCAGGCGCCGCATCTTGTGGGCAACAAGGTAAACCTGCTAACTTCATTGTTGGGTAGTCAGGTATATCGTCTCCCATATAAAGTACATTCTCTAGTTTTATGTCGTAGATATGTAAAAACTCGTTCATTTGATCAATTTTATTGTTTGCTCCTAAGTAAATGTCATTGACTCCTAGTCCTTTTAAACGCAAACGTACACCTTCATTTGAGCCACCAGAAATGATACACATATTATAGCCTTTGTCAACAGCTGTTTTAATGGCATATCCATCTTTAATATTCATTCTTCTTAGCATTTCACCTTTTGTAGTAATGGTTACTGTTCCATCTGTAAGTACACCATCAACATCAAAGATGAAAGTGGTAATATGTTTTAAATATTCTTTATAGCTTTTTGCCATGGGTTAATTTTATTGATTTTGTTAGTAACTCATAAATGTCTTTATGAATCTCTTTGTCTAAGGTTCTTAAATGTTTTTTAATCGTTTTTTTGTCACCACGTTTTGCAGGTCCAGTTTGCGCCATGTAAGGTGAGAGTGTTTCAATTTTACGAGCTGTTTCCTTTATTAATGGTTTTAGAATATTAAAATCTACACTTTTAGACTCTGTAACTTCATGCCCTACACGGTAAAGTTGATTCACAAAATTATTTACAAATACCGCAGCTAAATGTAACGCAGCTCGTTGGTCAGAATTTACCCTGTAATGTTTACAACCCAAGCCTTCAGATAAGTTTTTTAACACCTGTAAATCTTTCTTGTTTTCGATTTCAATACAAATAGGGACTTCAGTAAAATCGATATCAGCATTTTTTGTAAAGCTCTGTAAGGGATAAAAGACTCCGCGTCTATTTTTTTTATCTAAATCGTGTAAACTAACACTTCCAGAAGTGTGAACAACCAATTTATCTGTAAAAGGTAATTGAGACGATAGTGTTCCAATAACATCATCACTTACTGCAATAATGTAAAGATCAGCTTGTTTTAAATCATCAATATTTTTGGTGAGGCTCACCTCGTTTTTGTAAGATTCAATAGCCTTTATATTCCTGTTGTACCATTGAATAACAGAAGTGTCTTCAGCTTTTTTTAAAGCTTTGTATACATGTGTCGCCACATTGCCTGCGCCTATTATAACTATAGATAACATACTGCTAAAATAGATAAGTAAAATATGATTTAAAAGTTTGTTGAACTATCTTTGTAAACAATGGAAAAGAAAGATATTAAAACTCGTGAAGATATTTTTAAACTAGTGTCAACATTTTACGCAAAAGTAAGGGTTAATGAAACATTAGCACCTTTTTTTGATAGAATAGACGATTGGGACGAACACCTCGAGCGATTAACCACTTTTTGGGAATCCAGTTTATTTTTAAAAACAAAATATTTTGGCGATCCTCTGAAAGCACATGCCAAAGCTGATAAGGAACATGGTAACAAAATATCTGAATATCACTTTGGTGTTTGGTTGAATTTATGGTTTGAAACCATTGAAGAACTTTTTAAAGGCGAAACTGCCGAAAACGCCAAAAGACGCGCAAGAAAAATGGGAACATTTTTATATATGCAAATTTTTCAGGCAAGACAAAACAGCTAAAATTCTATAGCTGTTAAATATCACCTATTCTTTATCCTTTACAAAGAAAAACACTAAATTTGCACGACTTTAAAAAGACGATTTCCGTTATGTTAAAAAAACTCTCCAACATACTCTTCTCTACAAGACTTACAGCATTTTTATTTATAGCTTTTGCTGTTGCAATGATAATTGGAACTTTTATGGATGCTGGACAAGAAACCTCGCCAACTCCATATTCTAGAACACTTATTTATAATGCTTGGTGGTTTGAAACCATTATGGCATTATTTACTATAAATTTTATTGGAAATATTTTTAGATATCGCTTATTAAGAAAAGAAAAATGGGCAACACTAACGTTGCACTTAGCTTTTATCTTCATTTTTATTGGAGCATTCATAACTAGGTATATCAGTTTTGAGGGAATAATGGCAATTCGTGAAGGCGCTACAGAAAATACGTTTCTTTCTCAAAAAACGTATTTAACCGTTTATATGGACGGCGACTATGTTGTAGATGGCAAACAACAGCGACGTATACAGCAATATGAAACCGATTTCTCTCATAGACTCAGCAATAAGTTTGCTAGAAATACAGATTATAACGGTCAACCAGTAACTATTGAGCTTGAAGAATTTATACAAAGTGCCGAAGAAGATATTATTCCAGACGACTCTGGAGAAAACTATTTAAAAATGGTTGAAGCTGGTATGGGAGGCTCTCATAACCACTTTTTAAAAGAAGGTCAAGTACAAAGCATTCATAACGTGTTATTTGCACTTAACAAACCTACAGATGGCGCAGTAAACATAACACATACAGATAGTACGTTAACCATCGAGTCACCTTATGAAGGTGAATACCTAACCATGGCAACACAAGCTAAAGGTAAATTAGTAAAAGATAGTATTCAACCTTTAGTGTTACGCTCAAGATATATTATAGGAAATCAAACATTGGTGTTCCCAAAACCTGTTGTAAAAGGTGTGTTCGATGTTGTTAAAAAATCAGAGATATTAAGAAATGATGAAGATGGTTTAGTTTTAAAAGTTACTGCTAATAATGAAACCCAGACTGTAAAATTACTAGGAGGTAAAGGCACTAATAACGCTTTTAAGCAAG
This sequence comes from Gaetbulibacter sp. S0825, assembly GCF_011777505.1. GTDB lineage: Bacteria > Bacteroidota > Bacteroidia > Flavobacteriales > Flavobacteriaceae > Pontimicrobium. Next base: position 293,055 of record NZ_JAATJT010000002.1, read on the forward strand.
TAACAATTGGAGGCTTAGATTTTGCTTTAAAATATGGGTCAAAAGCGATAGAGTTACCATTTAGTGTCAAATTAAACGACTTTATTGCAAAACGTTTCCCTGGTACGGAAAACAGTTATTCAGCTTATGAAAGTAAAGTTACGGTTTTAGACGAACAAGAAGGTGATTTCGATTTTCATATTTATATGAACAATATATTAAATCATAGAGGTTACCGATTTTTCCAAGCGTCTTTCGACCCAGACGAAAAAGGAACCATACTTTCTGTAAATCATGATTTCTGGGGGACAAACATTACTTATTTTGGTTACTTCTTATTGTATTTTGGATTAATGGCCATACTATTTGCTAAGCATACTCGCTTTGATGATTTACGAAGAAACCTTAAAAAAATAAAAGCAAAAAAATCTGCAACAATAATAGCCCTGTTTTTGGCAACTACTATTGGAGTAAATGCACAGGAAACACATACTGAAGATGATGGTCACGACCATACGCAACAAACAGTAACCAAGGCTCAAATAGATTCTATTTTAAAAGTTAATATCACTCCTAAAGAGCAAGCCGATAAATTAGGACGTTTGGTAATTCAGGATTTTGATGGAAGAATGAAGCCTATTAACACGTATGCTTCAGAGTTGTTACGTAAATTAACAAAGTATGAAGATTATGAGAGTTTTGATTCTAACCAAGTGTTTTTATCAATGCAAGAAAGTCCGTTTTTATGGTACAATGTGCCAATTATTTATTTAAAGCTTAAAAAAGCAGACACTATTAGAAGCATTATTGGATTGGATAAAGAAGAGAATTATGCAACTTTAGCTCATTTCTTTACCGAAAGGGGTACTTATAAATTGGGTAACTATTTACAAGAAGCTTACAGTACACAAGTACAAACTGCCATACAAAAAGAATTTGTAGAAGCAGACCAACGAGTGAATTTATTGTATGCTACTTTAAATGGAGAAACACTAAAAATCTTCCCTATTCCTGAAGATGATAATAATACATGGATATCGTCTCCAGATTATAGAGAACAAAAAATTCAGCTAAAAGACTCACTTTACGGAAATTTTATAAATACTGGTTTTAAAGCGTATTTGTATATGCTTAATGAAGGTAAAAAAACAGGTGATTTTGCTGAAAGTGATAAACTATTGGCAGCTATTAAAAAGACGCAGCAAAAATATGGTGCTGAGGTCATGTTAAGCGATAAAAAAATAAATACTGAAATACTGTATAACAAATACGACATATTTAAGAACCTATTTAGCTGGTATATGTATGCAGGAACATTGATGTTTATTTTGTTAATCGTTCAAATCTTTAAAGATAGAAGTAAAGGCATAAATACTGCGGTATCAGTTTTTAAGTATATTATAGTTGGTCTATTCTTATTACATACAGCAGGACTAATTGTAAGATGGTACCTATCAGGTCATGCTCCATGGAGTGACGCTTATGAATCTATGATATATGTGGCTTGGGCTACAATGTTATTTGGACTAATATTTGGACGTAAAAGTGATATTACTTTTGCAGCAACTGCGTTTGTAACAGCTATGATATTAATGATTGCTCACTGGAATTGGATGGATCCTTCCATTGGTACTTTACAACCAGTTTTAAATAGTTATTGGTTAATGATTCATGTGGCTGTAATAGTTGGAAGTTATGGACCATTTACCTTAGGAATGATTTTAGGTGTTGTATCATTATTATTAATGATTCTTACTAACAAAGAAAATAAAGCTAAAATGAGCCTTAACATTAAAGAACTAACTATTGTTAACGAAATGGCATTAACTGTTGGTTTGGTAATGTTAACCATTGGTAACTTTCTTGGAGGTATGTGGGCAAACGAAAGTTGGGGGCGTTATTGGGGATGGGACCCTAAAGAAACTTGGGCACTTATTAGTATTATGGTTTATGCGTTTGTGATTCACATGCGTTTAGTGCCAGGGCTAAGAGGTCGTTTTGGGTTTAATTTAGCATCTATTTTAGCATTTTCAAGTATTATATTTACATATTTTGGAGTTAACTTTTATTTAGCTGGATTACATTCTTATCAGTCGGGACAACAATTAGATAGTGTAAATACTATTGTTATTGTATTCGCTATAGTAGCAATACTTGCATTTTTTGCCTACAAAAAATATGCTAAATATTATAAAAAGTAACCATTTTTGGTGTTCATATTAATTTTGATGTCTAAATTTTAGTACCTTAGAAATCAAAAGTTAGAATATGAATTTTTTTAAAAAACTCGGTACAGCTAATACTTTAATGCTTCTGTTGTGTGTCGTCATTATTATTGTGGCCGAATATTTGTTTCTTTCTGGTGAAGAATTGCATGGAATATTTATTGGGTTATGGGCTCCAATGCTTCTTGGATTATTAATTTTATTTAAAATGGTCAATAATGGAAGCAAATAACATCGTTTTATATTTTTCGATTATTGTTGCTGTTTTGGTGACTATTTAGGCAATTGTAATAATTAGAGCTTATGATAAAATTGATAAAGATTAAAGTAATTATACTAGTTGGTTTAGTTTTTTTTGGTTGTAAAAACAATGAAAATCTTGATGATGTTAAAATTAACACATCTCAAGGGATGTCTTTATTAAACACCCCTTTAATTAGACGACAAGTTAATCCTGCCCAAGACTCTCTTCAAATTGTCAAGTATTTAGACGCCTTAGAAAACTATGAAAATAATAACAAACTGGCAGATAATATTATTTGGTTAGGTAGAAGAATTGCCTATTTGGGAGATTATAAACGAGCTATTGAAATATTTACTCAAGGCATAAATGAATTCCCAAAAGATGCACGTTTTTTAAGACATAGAGGACATAGATATATAAGCACGCGGCAATTTAATAATGCTATCACCGATTTTGAAAATGCAGTATTGCTTATTAAAGATACAGAAGATGTTATAGAGCCAGATGGTGTTCCAAATAGACTCAATCAACCTGTATCAAGCCTTCATAATAATATTTATTACCATTTAGGATTGGCATATTATTTAAAAAATGACCTTAAAAATGCATTAAAATATTTTACTGAATGCTTAGAGGTTTCTAAGAATAACGATATGCAAGTTGCAACAAGACATTGGTTGTATATGATATTGCAACGAATGAATATGAAATATGAAGCTGCTTCTATTTTAAATCCTATAACCGAAAACATGGATATTATCGAAAACATAGCTTATCACGATTTATTACTGTTTTATAAAGGTGTTCGTTCTGAAAATGAGTTGCTTAAAGTTGAGAATGGCTCAATTGGAGCTAATGAAGCAACACAATACGGTATTGCCAATTGGCATTTCTATAACGGTGATGAAGATAGAGCTATTAATATGTTTCAAAATATAATTAAAAATGGCAATTGGGCAGGGTTTGGCTACATTGCAGCCGAAGCTGACTTAAGCCGCTTACAGTAAAAAAAAAATCTTCTTTTAAATTTTGATTTGCGACAACCAAAATAATTTCCAATATTTGTTGCGTTATGATTAATTAAATAAATTATCCGGTTTGTCGAATTCTTTTCGACTCTTTATAGCAAAATACTTTTTAGTGTTTAGCCATGTCTAGCAGTTAATCATATTATTATGTCATCCAACAAAATCTCAATAAAACAATTTTTTAAGTACTTCAAAATAGCTGTGTCTGGTAAAGAAGAAAGCTTTACAACAGGCAGTATTCGTCGTGCAATTTTTATGCTCTCTATTCCAATGATTTTAGAGATGCTCATGGAATCCATCTTCGCAATTGTCGATATTTTCTATGTTTCACAAGTAAGTGTTAATGCAGTGGCAACCATTGGTCTAACCGAGTCTGTTATTACATTGGTTTATGCCATTGCTATTGGTTTAAGTATGGCAGCAACAGCTATTGTGGCGCGTCGTGTTGGTGAAAACGACATAAAAGGAGCGTCTCAAGCAGCGGTGCAAGTTATTTTTCTTGGTACAGCAGTTGCCATTGGTATAAGTGTCATTGGTATATTGTATCCAAAAGAAATTTTAGGTATCATGGGAGCAGAGGCAGATCTTATAGAAGAAGGTTATGGCTACACGCAAATACTCATGGGCGGAAACATAACTATTATGTTACTATTTCTAATCAATGCTATTTTTAGGGGTGCAGGAAATGCATCAATCGCTATGTGGACACTTATTCTGTCTAATGGTTTAAATATTATTTTGGACCCAATATTCATTTTTGGTTTTGGGCCTATTGAAGCTCATGGTGTTGAAGGGGCAGCTATTGCTACTACTATTGGTCGTGGTAGTGCAGTATTATTTCAACTAGGAATTCTATTTTTTGGTTATAGCAAGATTAAAGTTGCAGTTAAAGATTTAGTGCTACAAGTAGAAGTGATGTGGAACTTGATAAAAGTATCAATTGGTGGTATAGGTCAGTTTTTAATAGGCACATCAAGTTGGGTGTTTTTAATGCGAATTATGAGCGAATTTGGCAGCGAAGTGCTGGCTGGCTATACTATTGCTATACGTGTTATGATGTTTACTTTAATGCCAGCTTGGGGAATGAGTAACGCTGCTGCGACTTTAGTGGGACAAAATTTAGGCGCCAAACAACCAGAACGCGCCGAAACCTCAGTTTGGGTTACTGGAAAGTACAGTGCAGTTTTTATGCTATTAGTTTCTATTGTGTATTTAGTATTCTCACCACAAATAGTAGCTTTATTTACTGCTGAAACTGAAGTGATTAAATATGGAAGTTTATGTTTAAGAGTGATTGCAGCTGGTTATGTGTTTTATGGTTATGGTATGGTAATTATTAATGCTTTTAATGGTTCTGGAGATACCAAAACACCAACATACATTAACTTTGTATGCTTTTGGTTATTCCAATTGCCCTTTGCTTATCTTATGGCAATTACTTTAGATTATGGCCCTATTGGCGTATTTGCTGCCATTACGTTGGCCGAAATACTTATTGCGGTAATTGGCATTATTTGGTTTAAAAAAGGAAAGTGGAAATTAGTTGAGGTTTAGATTATTCAATTAAGTATTATTATAATTCTATGGCAAAACAGGGACGTGAGAAAAACACAAAGAATAAAGCTTAGCATAGTAAGTTGATGACTCGCAAGAAGAACAAGCTTAAAAGTGAAAAAGAAATACGAAAAGAAAAATTAAAAGCTATTATCGCTAAATCAAATGAGCTATAATTGCTCAACTTCTCTAACCATTCCTACATTTAAATCTAGCTTAATATCACCAATTCTAACACGTACTAATCTTAATGTTGGAAAGCCAACTATAGCAGTCATTTTTCGCACTTGTCTGAACTTACCTTCTGTTAGGGTTATAGAAATCCAAGATGTTATGCCATGGCGTTCATCACGAACAAAACGTTCTTCAATATGATAGCCTGATAGGTCATTAATTAAATTAACCTTGCAGGGTTTGGTTTTATAAGGCTTCCCATGTATGTTTATAATAACGCCATTTTGTAATTGTGCAATAGCTTCATTAGTTATTAAACCGTCAACTAGCGCATAATATTCTTTTTCGACTTTGTTGCTAGTAATGCGTGCGCTAACTTTTCCATCTGTAGTGAGTAGCAATAAACCTTCGGAAGTTTCGTCCAAACGACCAATAGCCATGGTGCCTTTAGCGAAATCATAAAGTTCGCCAAGTAACTTCTTATTCTTCCGTTTATTTTGATTATTTATAAACTGACTTAAATAACGAAACGGTTTGTGTATAATATAATGATGGTGTATTTCTTGTTGCATTATAAACCACAATGTATTGCTTTTTTCTCTAACTTTATATCGTTTAAAATACTATTCTATGAAGCCTAAAAATATTGGAGAAAACACCATTTGTACACATACAGGAGAAGTTAAGGATATAACATTTAAAGGATCTGTATCTCCTATATATATGTCGTCGTCCTATGAGTTTATGGATGTAGATATTAAGCGTTATCCACGTTATTTTAACACACCCAATCAGGAATATTTAGCAAAGAAAATTGCTTCTTTAGAACATGCCGAAGCTGCCATGATTTTTAGCTCAGGAATGGCAGTAATCAGTACAACATTACTTGCATTTTTAAGCTCTGGCGACCATATTGTATTGCAAAATGATATTTATGGTGGCACTCGAAACTTAATTGAAGAACAATTTGATAGGTTTAATATTGAGTATAGTTTTACAGAAGGCTTGCACGTAGATGATTTTGAGAGTTGTATACAACCAAATACTAAGATGATTTATATAGAAACACCTTCAAATCCGTTATTAAAACTAGTTGATATTGAAGCGGTTGCAAAGTTAGCGAAATCCAAAGGTGTACTTTCCGTAATAGATAATACGTTTGCAACACCAATCATTCAAAAACCTATTGATTTTGGAATTGACATTGTATTGCACAGTGCTACTAAATACTTTGGAGGTCATAGCGATATTAGTGCTGGAGCTTTAGTAACAAGTCAAGAGCATATAGACACTATTTGGAATTTAGCGAAAAACTTAGGAGGAAACCTCAGCGACTTTATGGTTTGGATGTTGGAGCGTAGTTTGAAAACTTTGAGTGTTCGTGTAAAAGCACAACAAAAAAATGCTAAAAGGGTAGCGAAAATTCTCAATAAAAACAAAGCTATAAGTCAGGTGTATTATCCAGGATTAAAAACACATCCAGATTATAAACTCGCAAAAAAACAAATGAAAGGTTTTGGAGCCATGTTATCGTTTGATTTAGCTGAAGGATTGGATGCAGAAGCGTTTTTAAAATCATTAAAACTCATAAAACCGTCTATGAGTTTAGCAGGTGTGGAGAGTACCATGATTTTGCCAGCATTAACGTCACATGCGTTATTAACTCAAGAGGATAGAGAAGCACAAGGCATTAAAGATGGATTGATTCGTTTTTCAGTAGGATTAGAAGAAACTGAGGATATAATTGATGATATAGAAAGAGCAATTAATGAAATCAAGAATTAATTATTAAACTTTGCATAAAAATAATAAGCATCAAAAAGACTATGACTTTAAAGCATTAACTCAAATAATTCCTGAGTTAAAAGAATTTGTGTTTACAAATAAATACGGTTCTACAACCATAGACTTCGCTAACCCTAAAGCAGTAAAATTACTTAACAAGGCTCTTTTAAAGACGTATTATGCTATAGACTATTGGGAGTTTCCTGATGCAAATTTATGCCCACCAATTCCTGGACGTTTAGATTATATTCATCATTTAGCTGATTTGCTAAATCCATACAAACTAAAAAATCGAGTAACTGTGTTAGATATTGGTACTGGAGCTACTTGTATCTACCCTTTATTAGGTTTTAAAGAGTATAATTGGAAATTTGTAGCAACAGAAATTGATACTCAAGTGTTAAAAATTGCTCAGACAATAATTGATGAAAATAAGCTGTCAACTGCCATAGAATTGCGTTTGCAGTCCAACAAATCACACATTTTAAAAGGAATCATAAAACCTACTGATGCCTTTGCTGCAAGTATGTGTAATCCACCTTTTTATAAAAATGAACAGGAAGCTATAGAAGCAACCACAAGAAAGCTAAAAGGATTAAATAAAAACCATACAAATCCAGTTAGAAATTTTAGCGGAACTGCTAACGAACTCTGGTATGAAGGTGGGGAAAAGGCCTTTTTGCACAATTATTTATATGAAAGCTCCTTATTTAAGACCAATTGCTTATGGTACACAAGTTTGGTGTCTAATAAGGATTTGGTAAAGTCCATGCAGAAATCGTTAAAAAAACTTGGAGCTACACAGGTAAAAGTGATTAACATGCAACAAGGCAATAAAGTAAGCAGAGTAGTAGCTTGGACTTTTTTTACAACAGAACAGCAAAAACAATGGAGCTCTTAGAATAAACAAATTGCACTATAATTCGTAATTTGCAATTCATAATTAAAGATTTGTAATTCATAATTAATTATATGAAATTAGACATACTTGCTATAGGTGCACATCCAGATGATGTAGAATTAGGTTGTGGAGCAACGATAGCCAAAGAGATTGCCAATGGAAAAAAGGTTGGTATTATTGACCTTACTAGAGGCGAATTGGGAACACGAGGAACAGCCGAAACACGCGATTTTGAATCTGCTCAAGCTGCCAAAATTTTAGGAGTTGCAGTTAGAACAAATATGGAGTTTGCTGATGGCTTTTTTGTAAATGATAAAATTCATCAAATTGAACTTATTAAAATGATACGAAAATATCGTCCAGAGATTGTATTATGTAATGCTATTGACGATAGGCATATAGATCATGGTAAAGGAAGTCAATTAGTAAGTGACGCTTGCTTTTTAAGCGGATTATTAAAAATAGACACAAAATGTCCTGATGAAGATGGTTGGCAAGAACCTTGGAGACCAAAACACGTATATCATTATATACAATGGAAAAACATTGGGCCAGATTTTGTAATGGATGTTACTGGATTTATGGATAAAAAAATGGAAGCTGTAATGGCTTATAAAACACAGTTCTTTGACCCAACTAGCAAAGAGCCCGAAACACCTATTTCTAGCAGTAATTTCACCGATAGCATTGAATATAGAGCAAGAGATTTGGGGCGCTTAATAGGAGCGGAGCATGGAGAAGGTTTTACTGTAGAACGTTATGTCGCTGTTGATAGCTTATATGATATAAAATAATTGCACAAAATTCTTTGTAGAAAATTTGAAATAATTTACATTTGCACACGCCTATAAAAGGCACTATTAACATGGTGGTTGTAGCTCAGTTGGTTAGAGCATTGGTTTGTGGTACCAAGGGTCGCGGGTTCGAATCCCGTCTTCCACCCCAAGACGATTAGCAAAGCTAATGTCTTGGTGCAGATCGTAGGGTCTGTACCATAAAAATATAAGCCTTTCATTTATATGAGAGGCTTTTTTATTATATTAATAATATGTTTTTTACTTATATATTATACTCTGTAACATTAGATAAATATTATAAGGGTCATACAAATAATGTTTACAATAGACTTAAGATACTTAATGCAGGAACAGTTTCGTCAACTTCAACAGGAGTTCCATGGCAACTTGTTTTAGTGATTGAAAAACCGACTAGAAAAGAAGCTGCAATTTTAGAAAGAAAACTAAAAAACCTTAATAAAGTACGTTTGTTAATGTTTATCCAGAAGTATAAACAGTTGCAGTCTCTCAGAAATGAGGGATTTTTTGTGAATATTATTTATTTGCTTACAAGTTTATGTAAGCAAGTTTTTCTTTCCAAATCAAAAAAATTGAGTTATTTATTAGCATTAAAATTTTTAACTACTAATGATTTAAAGTGGTTGTTATTTGAAAAGTTAAACTTTATTTTATTTGAGTATATTGAATTTACTGCTTTAATATAAACTTTATAGATATCAGTTGATTCTTCTTTTTTATATGTAACAACCCAAAAAAACAGCCTTTCTCCAGGACCAAAAAAGCCAGGTAAAACAAAATTTATCCCATTATCAAAAGGATTCTGTTTCTTATCCTTACCTCTTGGGTTATTGATTTGGATTATTTCAAAATTCTTAGTTGAAAATTCATTTCTTATAATTTGAGAGAGTCTTATTCTAACATTTTCCTTGTTTCCATTTGAATACCATTTCAATTCTTTAATTGAAAGAAAAATTAAAAGAGATGTAAACAAGACTAATATTAAAATTATAATAATGTCTTCCATTGAGATAAAACGAATTTGTAAAAGGACTAAGTATTAACTATAACTGATTTTTCACTTTAATTTACTAATATAATATTTTATTGAACTATAAAAAAAGCCTCCCAAATGGAAGGCTTTATATTATATAACTAATTAAGTTGTTTTTACTCCTCAGTAGCTTTATCAACTACAATACGTTCTGCACGATTTGCTAATTCCCATGCTGTATGGAAAACAAGACGAGATCTGTTTTCTAACAAGTCATAATTAATTTTGTCTGGAGTATCAGTATGTCTATGATAGTCATCGTGTGTTCCGTTAAAATAAAATATGATTGGAATGTTATTTTTTGCAAAGTTGTAATGATCTGAACGATAGTAAAAACGATTAGGATCGTTTTCGTCGTTATACGTATAATCTAACTCAATGTTTGTAAACGTTTTGTTTACTTCTTCAGAGATTTCATGTAATTCAGTACTTAATTTATCAGCACCAATTAAGTAAATATAGTTTCTGTCTCCTTCACGTTTAGGGTCAATACGACCAACCATATCAATATTTAAGTTAGCGACTGTATTTGCTAGAGGTTTTAATGGCTCATAATCGGTATAATATCTAGAACCTAATAATCCTTTCTCTTCACCAGTTACGTGTAAAAAGATAACTGAACGTTTTGGTCCATGACCTTTATCAGCAGCTGTTTTAAAAGCTTCTGCAACTTCTAATAATGATACTGTTCCAGAACCATCATCATCTGCACCATTAAAAATCTCACCTTTAGCATTAACACCAACGTGATCTAAATGCGCAGAAATAACAATATACTCATCTGGCTTTTCAGAACCTGTAATCATTGCAGCTACATTTTCAGATGGCATAGACTCAGTAATACTTTCATAGCTCATATCTAACTTAGTAGCGACTGTTGCAGTTTCTGTAGATTCGTTAATGTTGCCTACTAACGCTTTACCCATTTTTTCGCTAATTAAGAAATCGTAAATTTCTGGGTCATCACCTTCTTTTGCTGGTAATGATAAGCGTTTGCTTCCACCAGTTGCTTCACGCTCTTTAAAGAATGTTGCGTAGCGATTAAATAACTCGCTATCCATGAAAAACAACGCTTTTGCACCATTGTCTTTTGCAGCAGTTCTTTTAGAAGAAAGAGCTTGACGACCATTAGACCATTTAGACGCTTCTTTCCCACCGCTAAGAATATTATTTCCAGCTTTATCTTTAGGCTCGCCACCTTTTACAACTACTACTTTACCTTTAACATCAAGATTAGTGTAATCACTATATTTTTCATCATCAATTCCATAACCAGCATAAACTACTTCTGAAACAGATACTGTTCCAGTTGCAGCAGCAGTTTGCGATATGAAGTCATCATAATAATTAAATGACTCTCCATTTACCGAAATACTTACTTTTGGTGTTTTAACAATGTTTAAAGGTACTGTTTGAAAATAGTTTCCTTCGATAACCGATGGAATACCCATAGTTTCGTACTCTTTTTTAAGATACTCAACTGCTTTCTTTTGTCCAGGCGCTCCAGTATCACGACCTTCGAACTCATCAGAAGCATAAATGTATAAATGGTCTTTTAACTCATCTTCTGTAATAGTTTCTCCATAAGCAACAACATCTTCTTGAGTTGCTTCTTTTTTACAAGAAAATACTACTAACATTGCGCTTAATAGTAATAGTGTTTTTTTCATTTTATTGGTTGTTATATTTAAGTGTTGTGCGATATTACGAAAAAAGTGCGACTATAATACGCTGAACAGCCTGTCTTTTAACACTTTTTAACACATTATTTATCAACAATTATGCGATTTTCCTGATTGGCAAGTTGCCATGCGGTTGCAAAAATTAGTTTGGTACGTTTTTCTAGGATGTCATATTCAATTTTATCGGCTGTATCTGTAACCTGATGGTAGTCTTCATGTTCACCATTAAAATAGAAAATTACTGGAATATTATGTTTTGCAAAGTTGTAATGATCCGACCTGTAATAATACCTATTATGTTCATTTTCCTCGTTGTACTTATAATTAAGACTAAGGTTTGTGAACTCGTTATTTACAGCTTCAGAGATATAGTGTAATTCGGTGCTTAATCTATCTGCTCCAATAATATAGATGTATTCTGGATTTTTTTCGTGATTCCTATCTACACGACCAATCATGTCTATATTTAAATTTGCAACGGTATTTTCTAATGGAAATGCTGGATTTTCAGTATAAAATCTAGAACCTTGAAGTCCATCTTCCTCTGCTGTAAGATGCAAAAAAAGGATACTGCGTTTTGGACCATGTCCATTATCTTGAGCTTCTTTAAAAGCTTCAGCCATTTCCAAAAGCGCAACTGTACCTGAGCCATCATCGTCAGCTCCATTGTAAATATTTCCGTCTTTATCAATTCCTTCATGGTCATGATGAGCCGAAACTACTATAACTTCTTCTGGTTTTTCTTTTCCTTTTATGAAAGCCAAAACGTTTTCGGAATCATTAAAATCTTCTCCTAGATAGGCTTTTGGTATGTTTTGAAAATAACTTGAGTCTGGATATGGTGACGGGATATTCTGTGACTTGTAATAATCACTTATAAACTTTGTTCCTTTTTTTTGTCCTGGGCTTCCAGCCTTTCTACCTTGAAGTTCATCAGAAGCAAAAAAATACAAATGCTCTTTTAACTCATTGGAAGTAATGGTTTGAGCGTAGGTTTTTATTTGATCTGGTTGAGAAATTTCAATATTATCGGCAATGGCTTGCATTTTTTCTTTGTGGCTTAAAGAAGCACAGGATCCAACAAGTGCAAATGCCGAAGCGTATATTAAAACTTTCATTTATAACCTTTTGTTTATTGCTAATTACCATGTGTAATTCGTAATTGAATCGTTATAAAGTATGAAATAGCGATTCTTGTAAATTAGGAATTTGATGAATTAAGCAATTAATTATTAAGCAAATAAAGTGAAAATATACTTAATTTTCAATATCTAAATCTTCTAATTCTTCTAGAGCATCTTCTTGAGATTGTTTTTCCTTTTCGATGGTTTCGATATCATTCTCAACAACATTGTCTTCAATTACTGTTCTGTATATAGACAATACTAGTGCGATAATTGTTATAAGGAAAACAACTTTAACAAGTTTGGTGTTCACACCGTCTTTTTGTGCCATTTTAAAGGCTATAAAGCCTAAGATAAATGCTATGACAATTGGTATTAAAGCAATAGCGCCAAAAGGCAAAATTGATAAAACTAACCCTAAACTTGCTGCTATTATTGCTAATGTGGTAATTAATATTCTCATATCTTAATTTTTTAAACCGGTTGCACTTTGGATTCTTAATTCACCATTACCTACAGGTACTTTAAATTTGGCATATACTGGTATTTTATTACTATCTGCAGTTAACCAAAGTAAATTATCCTTGTTACCTTTTAGTAGATTGTTGTTCATTGTAATGGCTAATTTATAGCATTCTTTTCTACCAATATTTGTGTTAATGGTTTCTTTTGCAAGTAAGGTAAGAGTTATTTTAAACTCTTCATTATCCATTAGTACAGTAAAAGTATCTGAGTTTCCAATACTTGCTTTGTGGATATCCAAATTTCTAATATGGTATAGTGTTGCAATTATATCTTTTGTGTTTGAAGATATGTTAAGATTTTTTTTCTCATCCCAAAAGGTGCCATCGCCACGTCTTTTACGCTTTAAACTTTTTACCGTATTGGAGCCATGATTATAATTGTATTGCATGAATTTGTAATAACCACCTTCGCTAATATCTCTTTTGTATAAATATGGTTTCAAAGAGCTTGGGTGCACATAACTCTCATATAAATCATTAATCTTAAAGAAGGTATCCCATTTGGTGTAGGTTCTTGCTTTGCCCTTTAAATGTAACAAAGTACTTTTAGAAGTTTTTACTTCACTGGTTTCCATAGTTACTTGTGCAAGATCGGTTAATAAGCCAGACATATTATAAGATGCTGTGAATACAAGTTTCTCATTGAAGCCTATGGCAGTATTTTGACCATATAAAAAACAGGATGCAAGACATATAATTGAAAAAACAAATGATTTCATAAAAAATGGTTTGTAGTTAATAACGCAAATATTATCATTTATTATACCAAAATACAATGCTTACGCTAAAGATTATAATTAAATAGGATTTTACGAAGTTAATTAACTGACATTTATCATAGTTTTTGGTTTTAGTCTATGATATTTTTATCCTGTTAAAAAATATAAAGCATTGAAATTAATTTTATTACCTACAGATTTTTCAAAGAATTCCATTAATGCAATTAATTACGCAGTGGAGTTGTTTAAAAATGAGGCATGCGAATTTTATGTAATAAATATCCAAAAGGCATCGTCGTTTGTATCTGATGACTTAATGACAATGACTTCTTCGGCTACCGTTTATCATACATTAATTGATGTTGCTAAAAAATCAATTAAGAATGTAATAAAAGACCTAAAAGAAACTTATAATAATGACCTACATAAATTTTATTCGATAGTAGATTACGACAATTTTGTAGATGGTATCAATCAAGCTTGTGATACAAGAGGTATAGATTTAATAATTATGGGAACTAAAGGTGCTTCAGGTGCTGAGAAGGTTCTCTTTGGTAGTAATACGGCAAGAGTTATGCAACGCTGTAGTACTCCAGTATTAGCAATTCCAGATGGATGCAAATTTAAAGGGTTAGATAAGATAGCTTTTACTTCAAACTTTTCAATTCGATACATTAGTGAAGATCTAAAATCACTATTTGATATTTCTAAGCTTTACAACTCCAGCATAGATATTTTGCACGTAACTGAAGATGAGTTAACATCTAACCAAATGGATAATAGAGCTTATTTAGATAGATATTTTAGCAATTTAAATCATGAGTTTGTAAACCTTCAGGAGTCAGATGTTTTTAAAGCCATACAAGATTACATAAAAGATTATGATATAAAAATATTGGCAATGACAAGTCGACAACATTCTTTTTTAGAACGACTTTTTAATAGACATTTGGTTGAAGCTTTTGCCTTTAATATAGATATTCCATTTTTGGTTATGGAAAATTCTAATCAATAAAAACATTATAGTTAATGCATTTTCGAGAGCGGAAACCTCTTAAGTAACATGGGTTACATAAGGGGTTTCCATGATTTTTGTCATATTTTTTATAGCTCCTAAAATGTACTTTTACAACATAATTAAGCAACATAAATGCTTGTTAATAAATAATTAAGATGAAAAATTTACTAATACTAGGTGCAGGAACTTCAGGAACTATGATGGCAAACCATTTGATTTCTAAATTACCAAAAAAGGAATGGAGTATTACTGTTATAGACCAATTTAAAACACATTATTATCAACCTGGGTTTTTATTTCTTCCATTTGATATTTATACAACAAAACAAGTCAAAAAGAAAGGAGAAAAATTTATACCAAAGGGAGCAAACTATATTCAAAAGAAAATTGAATTAATTCAACCTGATGAAAATAAAGTAATCCTTGAAGGAGGAAGAGTATTGGATTATGACATTTTAATCGTTGCTACTGGTACAAAAATAGCTCCTGGCGAAATTGAAGGAATGGATGGCCCAATGTGGTATAAAAACATATTTGACTTTTACACATACGAAGGTGCAAAAGCATTACGTAATAAACTTCGCGAATGGGAAGGTGGTAAGCTAGTTGTACATATTACGGAAATGCCTATTAAATGTCCTGTGGCGCCTTTGGAATTTGCTTTTTTGGCCGATTCTTACTTTAAAAACAAAGGAATGCGTGATAAGGTGGATATTACATACGTTACGCCTTTAGGTGGTGCGTTTACGAAGCCTAAAGCTACTGAGGCATTACACCACTTATTAGAAGAAAAAGGAATAAAAGAGGTAACAGATTTTAATATAGAGCGTGTAGATTATGAGAACAACAAAATTATTGACTATGCCGAAACCGAAGTTGAATATGATTTATTGGTTACTGTCCCAACGAATATGGGAGATGAGTTAATGGAACGCTCTGGAATGGGAGACGATTTAAACTATATTCCAACCGATAAAGCTACGTTGCAGACTAAAGATCATGAAAATATTTTCGCCATTGGAGATGCAACCAATTTACCAGCATCTAAAGCAGGATCTGTAGCACATTTTGAAGCTGAGATATTAACCGAAAACATTTTGAGATACATAAAAGGAGAACCTTTAAAAGCTGAGTTCGATGGTCACGCCAATTGTTTTATTGAAACAGGTAATGGTAAAGCATTGTTAATTGACTTTAACTATACACACGAACCTGTTGAAGGAACATTTCCATTACCTGGAATAGGTCCTTTAAAACTATTAAAGGAAAGTAGAACAAACCACATGGGGAAAATGGCATTTAGATGGATTTATTGGAATATGTTAATAAAAGGAAGGCATATACCATTTGTATCAACCAATATGACCGAAAAAGGAAAACATTTTGAAACAGTAGAAAAATAATAACATTAAAACAAAAGATCATGATTAAAACATTTTGTAAAACACAGGTAGAAGTAAAAGTTTCCGAAGATGGATATCTAGAAGATATGTCGCAATGGAACGAAGAAATTGCACATGAAATCGCAGGTGAATTAGGTATTGAATTAACTGATAAGCATTTTGAAGTTATTAACTATTTACGCGAAAAAACAGAAGCAAAAGAGGCTTTAACTATTAGAAAAGTTGGGAAATCAGGTATTGTTAGTATTAAAGAATTATATCAATTGTTTCCAAAGGGGCCATTAAAGTTCTCTTCAAAAATAGCAGGAATCCCTAAGCCAACAAGCTGTATTTAATTAATTATAAAGAATTTAAAGATGGAAACACAAGAGGCAAATACAAAAAAAGTAGTAGTTGAGAAAAAACCCTTAGAAAAAGTATGTATAATATGTGCTAAAGGTAGTTTGGAAGATGTTTATGCAACATTAGTAATGGCAAATGGTGCGGTAATGGAAGGTATAGAAACCAATGTGTTTTTTACTTTCTTCGGTCTTGACGGAATCACCAAAAAACAAATGAATCGCTTGCATACTGCAACAACAGGTAATCCAGCTATGAGAATGCCTGGTGGAATTCCATTTCCAACAATGTTAGGTGGGTTACCAGGAGTTGAAACTGCAGTTTCTGGCATGATGCGTAAGCAAATGGAGGAATTAGATATGCCACCTGTAGACGAATTTTTAGAAATGATTACAGCTGGTGGTGGTACTATTTATGCATGTAAGTTAGCAATAGATATGTTTAAACTAGAGAAGAAAGATTTATCTGATGAGGTAGAGGACATTATCACAATTGGACAATTCTATGAATTATGTGATGGTGATAGAACTCAAATTATTTTCACCTAATAGAGAAATTTATAACATAAAAAAACCGATATTAAAAATATCGGTTTTTTTATGAATATTTGATTCTATTTCTCTGCTCCCATATAAATAGAGTTGAATATTAACTTGTAAGTACCTCTTGGTTGCCCTCTAAACTGAGGCCTAAAACCAAATAATACAATATCACCATTACCAAGAGGTATATGCATCATAGCGCTCTTGTTTTTTAAATAGCGTTCTTCTCCCATTGCCCAACCACTCATTAAAAGGTCTTTATCTGCATATGTTGTTACTTCAATAACATTAGCCTCTGGAGCATCGGCTATTTCTTCTGCACCACCTTCACCTGATTTACGTTGTTTTATGGTTTGAAAAGCACGACTTCTATTAAAAGAAGCAGCAACTTCATCCATCATTCCATAAGCCAAAGGATTTTTTGTATCTACTTTCATTCGTATTAAAGATCCAGGAATAAAGAAGTTACTTGAAGATATGTTAGAAATAACATTACGAACAGGAAGCCCTAATTGCTCAATAGCCAAATCACTCGAAGAATCAAAAAACACAACGGTTCCACCAGATTTCGCATATTGATCAATTTTTGCCATACCATCTAATCCAATTCCTCCTGTAAATTTTTTAGGCATCGAAGTTTCGCGATAGCCATGTAAGATTCCATTTGGACTTTGAGATGGAAATATTATAGCACTATATTGTGATAGTTTTCCGTTTTTTATATCCTTGTTGTGCAATGTATCTATATCAAATTCAAATTGCTCTAACACCCATCTAGTCCAACCTTCATCCATATTTGCTTGCCAAGATTTATAAAGACCAACTTTTATTTTATTTAATTCAATAATTTTAGAATTGTCAATACTGTTTGCACCTTTAAAATCAATACCAAGTTCTTTACTTAGTTTTGAAACCTCTTTTTTTAAGTTTCTTTTACCTTTTACAACAAATGAGCCAGCAGAGAAATCATTGTAATCTGCTTTTAGTTTACTAACAGTATAACCAGCTTTTTGAAGTCGGTTCACAGCTAAGGCACTTAGGTTATCTTTGTTTGAAAACATAAAGTTACCACTACCATTAACGGTTCCTTCTTTATAGCTAAGTTTTGAGGTAATTGGTTCTGTATTGATATTAAAAGATTCATTAACCTTATCAACAGTTACACCCATTTGCATTGGTAAGGTCCAGCCGGCCAAATCGTATGGAGGTTGAGGTGGTCCACCTGGATATAGAAATTGGTCTGGATAATCTTGTTTTTCCATCAAATCTGTTAAGTAAGGTCTAAAAGCTTGTGCTCCATAAAAAATTATTGAACCAGCATCATAAGATTTATCACTAACAGAAAAAGAAGAAGTCGCTTTATGCGCTTCAAGTCCACCTTGCATTAAAATATTTGTTAGGTTAATAGATTCACTTGGATTCCATTGGTCTTTTGGGATAATGTATGCAAATACTTTTTCGGTATCCTCAATGGCATCTTTCCCCATATCATAGATATTATACAAAAACTCATCTTTCTTATCTGCAGCTAAGTCTAAAATCCCCATAGAAGCAGTTAACATATAATCTACAGCATCTCTAAAATGCGATTCGCCACCTTCCCAAGGGTAAGGGTAAAATATTTCGGTACCATTAGATGGTTTTCCTCCAACATTTTTAGGTTTCTTTTTAGGGTCATAAAAACGAGGCGTAGGAGTTGCATGAGCTACTTCGGTTAATATCCCTATTTGGTTATGATAATATGGTGTCGTTCTCATACCTCCATTCCAAAACATACTAAAAGCTGTTCCTGATATTACTCCAGGCATTTTTTTCATGGCAAATCTATTTGCCATAGCTGTTCCAACAAGATTAACTCCTGTAGTTACTCCTGGATGAATATTAGGGTTTACGGGACTTCTAAAAGGGGGTAAAAATATACGCGCCCAAGATGGCGATGTTTGGTGGTGGTTATGAACAATTTGCGGATACCACTGATTGTATAATACGGTAGTCACTGCTTTGGTTTCTGGCATATTGCTCATAAACCAATCTCGATTGTTATCATGACCTACATATTTTTGATAAAGTATAGGTGGACCAGTTGTTTCGTAAGGTGTTCCTAGGTTTTTTTTGTACCAATCTACCACAATATCTACACCATCGGGATTTATTACTGGAACCACAAGCGTAATGACATTATCTCTAATTTTTTTCATTTCTTCTGATTCTTCTGAAGCAATTCGCCACATAAGTTCCGAAGTCATTTGGGCATGAGCACGTTCGGTAGCGTGCATACCTCCATCAAACCATACAATGGCTTTTCCTTCATAGGATAGTTTTTTTGCTTCATCGGGTGATATTCTTGCTCGAGATAGTTTTTCACTTATAGTTCGCCATTTTTCAAGAGATTTCATGTTTTCTTCACTCGAAATAAATAATAGTTTCATTGGACGCCCCATAACTGATTTTCCTATCTCAATCATTTGAACACGGTCTGTTGAAGCTGCTAACTTTTCGTAATATTCGAGCATTTGGTCATAGTCAGCCAATTTGTAATCGGCTCCAACTTCAAACCCGAAAACGTCTGAAGGTTTTGGAATTTGTGCGTTAATAGATATGCTTGCCAAAAAGAAAAGGCAAAACAAAAAGCGAAAATAATTCTTCATAAGGTTGGTTTAAAAGGTTGTGCTTTGTGTGAAGCATAAATTTAGGAATTATTTGCTATTCTACTTAACTTTTAACATGATAGTTTTTAAATTATTTGAGACAGAGAGCCATAAAAAAAGCCTTGTAGTATATTTATTTTACAAGGCTTTTGTTTATTGTTTTTTAGATAAAGATTATGTTTTATCTATCAAACGTTTTTGTTTTTCCTCTTTTTTAATGTTTTTAATTAAACTAAAAAGGGTCGTTTTTAATATTCTGTATTCCTTTATAAAGTCATTAATTTCAACAATTAAACGACGGTGTTCATTTTTATAATCACTTTCTTCTTTTGGTTGATCAATACCATCAACCATAATTTTTAAGTCGTTTTTATGGTTTTTTACATATTTTATAAGTAAGTCTGTTTTTGTTTGAAGTTTACTTAATGTGTCAATTATTGCTTTACTTTCTTTAAAGTGTTTTGAATCTATAAGTTGTAAAGTATACGACTTGATTAAGTCATCAAAGAATAATTGCTCATCTTTCATGAATTCTAAATCAGACAGCCATTCTATTGAGTTTTTGTGCATTGTTTCGGCACTTAACCACTCAACATATTTTGTGGTAGTTTGTGTTGTTTTCATGATATTATTTTTATAAAAACAGAAAGCAATTTAACAAATTGCTTTCTGCGTGATTAATTTTAAAGAACCTCTATTACCTTTTTAGGTTGTTCTTTAGCTTCCTCTTTTTTGAGAAGGTTTAATTTTAAAATACCATTATTGTAAACAGCTTTTACATCTTGTTCTGCATTTACTGTATTTGGTAATTTTAATGATCTTTTAAAAGAGTTATAACTAAACTCTTTACGAGTATAGCCTTCTTCTTTTTCCTCTTCTTCTTTTCTTTTTTCACCACATACATGAAGTATATTGTCATCAATCGTTACTTCAAAATCTTTTTTTGAAAACCCTGGAGCTGCAAATTCGATTTCAAAATCTTTATCATGCTCTTTAACATTCATTGCAGGCATTAAACTATCTTCTTCAAAGAAATCATCATTAAGGAAATCGTCATAACTTAAAAAAGTGTTTAAGTTGTCATTATTCCAAGTAGGGAATAATCTGTTTCGATTTTTGAATTTAATAAGTGTCATAATTTGTATTTTTTAGGTTAAACATATAGTATTATGGTATCAATTTAAGGATGAAACCTAAATTATAAAATGATATATATCAATTTGAAAAACAAGTTGTTAACTTAATAAATTATTGCTTTTAAATCATTAGTTTTTCAACATCTGTTAATTTTGGGATAGTTACATACCAATTAAGAGTGTCTTTAATTTTTACCCTAAAAGCATCTAAGGCATTAGGTTCACCATGGATTAAATATACTTTCTCAGGAATATTTTTAATATTGCTCATCCATTTAAACAAATCGTCTTGATCTGCATGTGCAGATAAACTTTCTATGCTTTTTATGGTTGCTTTTACAGGATAATATTTACCAAAAAACTTAATCTCGTGTGCACCTTCTAACAATTGCCTTCCACGAGTTCCTTCGGCTTGAAAGCCAACCAATAGAACTGTTGTTGATGATTCGTCAATGAGCTGTTGTAAATAGGTGAGGACTCTTCCGCCTGTAACCATTCCGCTTCCAGCTATTACAATTTTTGGTCTTTTATCGTCAATGGTTTCCCATGTTTCTTTATAAGATTGTACAATATTAACATGGTTACACATGGCATTATAGTCGGCATCAGAAAGTTTGTGCCATTTTGGAAAACGTTTAAACACTTCCAATACATTGTTTCCCATTGGGCTATCAATAAAAATAGGAATATTTGGGATTTTATTTTTTTTGTAAAGCTTCCATAAAATGTACATAAGTGTTTGTAGACGTTCTACCGCAAAACTTGGAATAATTAGATTGCCTTTTTTATAAATTGTTTCCTTTATTAGGTTTGCTAAAACTTCCTCAACATCTTCTTCTGGATGCAACTTGTTTCCGTAGGTACTTTCAATAAATAAAAAATCTGCCCATTGTGGTGTTTTGGGATCATCTAGGAGGTAATCGTTCCATCTGCCTATGTCACCTGAAAATACAAATCGTTTTCCGTTGATGTCCAACTCAATGAACGTAGCTCCAATAATATGTCCATTATATTGAAAACGATAGGAGATATGTTCGGATAAAATAATCCATTTATTTTCCATCGCTACATCAAATAATTTAATAGCGTTTTCAGCTTCTTTAAATGTAAAAAAAGGAAGAGCTGGATTGTGTTTGGTATATTTCTCTTTATTTGCTTTGTCTGCTTCTTCTTGATGGATTTTGGCGCTATCTTTTAGTATAATCTCTGCAATGGCAAGAGTAGGAGCTGTACCAATAATTTTTCCAGAAAAGCCTTGTTTTAATAAGCGAGGTAAGTAACCTACATGGTCTAAATGACCATGAGTAAGTAAGACTACATCAATAGCTTCAACATTAATGGGAAGATCTTCCCAATTGAGCTCTCTTAACTCTTTTAAGCCTTGAAACATGCCACAATCTATAAGTATGTTCTGCTCGGATGTTTCAATAAGAAACTTAGAGCCTGTGACGGTTCCTGAGGCTCCTAAAAAGTTAACTTTTGCATATTTTTCCATGTTTTAGTGATTTTTATTAGTGCATAATTGGGACATTTCGTTTAGAATTTTTTCTTTCCTAATATCGGAAACACCTAAATGGTCTAAATAGAAATTATCATTTATTAATTCTCTACATAACACTACATCCCTACTTAATAAAAATTGCTTTTCTCTGTTTGTTAATAAGGTCGATACAGTTATAGGATAAAGGCCTAATCGGTCTATTTTATCTTTTAGGGCATCTTCTTTAGGGTAGTCCCAACTTAATAGTTTTAAACCTATACATTTGCCATATTGCAATGCATCTTCGGTAAATCGTGTATTTGTAACTACCCAACCTTCTTTAAGGTTTGTTTTATGTGGTTTAGAATTCCAATAATCCTTTACATCTTTAAATCGAGCAGCTATATATAATGGGATTTTTATATTACAATTTTGACCTTGATCGCTATGAAATTTGCATTCCATTATGGTTGTATCACCGTTTTTATTTGCCACAACATCTATTTCGTGTGATACGCATTTACCTTGCAAGACTTTACCAACTTGAGTTCTATAACCTGAATATTGATAGATGGCAGAAATAAAATTTTCAAAAGGAAACCCTGTTGGACCTAACTCATAAATTGCTTTTTTGAGTTTGTATCTTGAGGCGAGATAACTTTTCTTTTTTTTAAGTAATGCAAATGCTCTATTGTAAATTTCGCTAGTAGAGATACCTTGGTATAATTCGTCGCGTACTTTATCAATAATTTGGTCTACAGTTTCTTTATCTGCTCCAGTTCTTTTTAGTGAATTCCTTAATTTGTCTAATGAGAATTTTACTTTTTCACCTGTTGATTTAGTAATATCCAGATTTTTATTTTTCATTGTTCCTTTTTTAAAGAAAACTGCCAAAAAAGAAGTGTTTTGACAGTTTTCAACTAACTAACTAACTAATAATAGATTAACAGTTAATGTGACTTAAAGAAATCTCTTACCCAGGCTTTTACCTGGTTTTCTGTCATGCTATCTGCTTTTTTTAGGTCTTTTATTTTATTACTTAAGGATTTGTGGTTTTTGCTTAATTCTTTACTAAATTTTTTATAAGTATCAGCAGGACCAAAAATTACTAAAGCATCTGTATCTTTTATTTCCGATGCTATAGATTTATAATACTGTTTTAGCTGATGCTTTTCACGCTCTAGGAATTTACTGTCTTGTACAACATCTTGAGGCCCACCTTTAAATCGTGTTCCAGAACCACCATGAGTACGGTAATGTTCTATATTTGATGTAACTGTTTGTAATTTTTCTGCACCATTTTCTAGAGTTACGATTAGTGCTTTGTCTTTATCTAACCAAATACCTGTATTTTTCATTTTTTTCATTTTTTTTTAATTTCTTAAATCGTGCATTACTAAAATTGGCACTTTAGAATGAAATGCAATGCCTTTTACCATTGGGTTTGTTAGTATGCTTCCAAAAAAGTTGTGTTTTTTATTAATAAATGCCACCATATCGCTGTCCCTACTTTCAACAAAAATGTTTACGGCAGATTCTACCGAGTAATGAGATATTTTATGAAATGTGTAATTGACATCTTCAAAAATTTCTTTGAGCATTTGTTTGCGTTCTTTTTGGTTTTCATTTAATTCATCTTCTTCAGAAACATGAAGTATTGTTATAGTGGCATCACACTTTTTAGCAATGTCAGTTAAGTAGCTCAATTCTCGTCTTTTGTAATGTGTTTCATAGCTCGTTGGGAATACAATTTCTTTAGGCAAACTATGTTTTGCTTTTTCTGGAACAACAATAACAGGGCAATTTCTAACTTTTTCCATTGCATTAACAGCAACACTACCAAATACGGTTCCTTTATCACTTGTTTTACCTTTGGTTCCCATAATAACTATTTCGATATCCTTCTGTTCCACTGCATCCTTAATCGCTTCAATAGGGTCATTGTACACAGAAATGGTTTTAAAATTATGTTTTGGGCTACCATGTTCATTTATAATAAGTTTATCTAGTAGTCTAGATAAATTATCTTCAGATTCTGCTTTCGCTTCTTCAAAAAATTCACCACCAGATCCCATATTCATGATATTTTCTATAAGGTTATTGGTTCCAAAAAAGGCATTAAGTAAATAGAAATCACAGGCTTCGTTTTTAAATAATTGCAAGGCATAGTTGATAGCTAACCAGGAGTTATTTGAAAAATCGGTAGGAAGTAGAATTTTGCGTTTCATGATTCAATTATTTATTGACTTAAAAATAAGGTGTAATCGATGAAATCGAAATGATATAAATCAGTTTAAGATCTATTTCCTTGAAGGAATCACCATCAATGGAATATTTAAATGGAATCCCATTTGATTAATAGTTGATTTAAAAAACAAGTTTTCAAAAAATGACCGTTTATTATTTATCATTATCAATAAATTAATGCGAGCTCTTAATTGAAAATTGGTAATAGCTTCTGGGACATTTTGGTTCTTTACATCATGAAAAAGGTGCGCTACTTTTTTCATGCTTGATTCGAGTATTGATTTGTTTTTTTCTTGAGCACTTGTTAGACTATTACCAATAAAAGCATGTAAAATATTAACCCTAGAGATATGCTTTTGTGCAATTTCAATAATGGGTTTTAAATGTGCTTCCTGATATTCTATTTCATAATCTGTTGGAAATAGTATTTCGTGAGGTGTTTCAAAAGAAAAGTCACTTGGAATTGCCATTACAGGGCATTTCGCATTCTTTATAACATGGATGGTATTTGAACCAAATAACACACCTGTAACTCCACTTGCACCTTGAGTTCCCATAACGATAATATCCATGATGTTATTAGAGTAAAGGTCATCAATCTCTGAAGTAAGGCTATTAAAGGCTGAAATTTGTGAGAACGAATGTTTAGGATTATTAAATTCTGAATTTATTTTTTCTTGTAGCTCATCTAATCCATTTTGAGACACTTTTTTCATGGTGTCAATAATTCCTAATTGAGCAGAGCTTGACTGCATAAACTCAACTTGGTATATTATTGGAGTATAGGTATTTAGTAATACAAAATTACATTCTTGGTCTTTAAATAATTGAAGTGCATATTTTATAGCATTCCAAGAATTTTCAGAAAAATCGGTTGGCAACAATATTTTTTTCATGATGACTAAATTTTTGTATTGAACAGTTAACAGCGTCTAATATTTTGTAATGTTAAAAATGGAATATCTATATGTAAACTCATCTTGTCAATAGTAGATTGAAACAAGATACTTTCTAAAAATGAGTGCCTAGTATTTACCAATACCAACATATCTACTTTATGTTCTTTTAGATATTTATAAATGGTATTAGATATATTTTTCCCACTAATAGTTTTAAAATTTATACTGTTTTTACACAAAGTTTCCTTTATGAATTTTTGATTGTCCTCTTGTCGTAACGATAGTTTTTTACTCTTTGAAATGTACAACGCATCAATTACTGATCTATAAGAAAAAGCCATTTCACAAAGTAATTTAAGCTCTCTTCGCTTGTAAGGAATCATATAATCTGTAGGAAACAAAATGTGTTTTGGTTGTGTGTATTTATAATTTTCTGGAATTGCTAAAACTGGGCATTGTACATATTTTAAAATTTGTAACGTGTGGCTGCCAAAGGTTAATTTTCTATCATTGGTTTCACCACGAGTTCCCATAACGATAATGTCTATGTTTTCTTCATCCACAATTTTGTCTGCTTCATCCATAAGCATACTATTGGAAGATACTATAGTATAAGTATGCCTTGGATTTGGAGAAATTTCTTTTATTTTTTTTAAAGTATTTTCTAGTTGTTCTTGGGATTTATCACTTATAATTTTCGTGACTGTATCTAATGTTTCATTTTTTAACAGAGTAGTATCAGCATAAATTTTATCTTGATATGCATTCATAATAAAAAAATCACTTCGTTCATATTTAAACAATTCTAAAGCGTATTGAATCGCATTCATTGCATTATCTGAAAAATCTGTTGGAACTAATATTTTTCTCATGACTGTTCTAGTTTATTTAACGTTTAAAAGTACTATATCTAATTGATGTGTACTATGATATATATCAGATTGGATGTATTGGTATTGCTGTTGATATTTGTGTGAGGTTATTTCAAGATCTTGCATTAACAAGTAACATATTTGCTCCTTTTTTTAGCCGCGTTAACTCAATTTATTATAAATCTTTATTAATACTGATATATATCATTTGCTAAATTATTGGTAGTCACCAACTTTATAACTCACTAAAAATATAAAGTCATGGCACTTAATTTTAATCAATTTGCGGCAGAAGCAAATACTTTTTTAAAGGAATACTCAAAAGAAATAAATCTAGCTACCGATAAAGAAAAAGCTGGACGTATTCTATCTGCTATTTTACATGCTTTACGAGAGGTAATATCAGTTGAAGAATCGATACAGCTCATTGCGCAGTTTCCAATGTTTTTAAAGGCAGTTTATGTAAATGGATGGACAACTCATAAAAGAGAAAAGGTAAAAAATATGACCGAATTTATTGATTTGTGTAGGAAATATAGTGGTTTAACGTCGGTTCACGATTTTGAATCTGATGAAATAGCAGAAAATTATATAGACACAACATTTATATTATTACGCAGATACATTTCTTTAGGAGAATTAGAAGATATAAGATCCGAGCTTCCTAAGGATTTAAAATCTATGGTATACCATAATATTATGTTTTAGTCATTTTGTAATCTAAACCTAATTATAAAATGAATAAAATAAAAACATATAAAGAAATTGATATTCCTATAGGTGAAATTTACGTAAATGGAAATTTAAGGCAAGCACAAAATAGTAAAGGCATTATTTTGTTTTCTCATGGTAGTGGTAGTAGCCGATTAAGCTCCAGAAATAATTATGTTGCTGATATTTTATTGTATAACGGATTTTCTAGTTTGCTATTCGATTTATTGACACCACAAGAAGATGCTATTTATAACAATAGGTTTGATATAGAACTTCTCACAAAAAGGTTGGTTAGCGTTACTAAATGGGTTAAAAACAATGAAGAGATTAAGCAATTACCGCTTGGTTATTTTGGTGCAAGCACAGGAGCCGCATCTGCCCTTAGTGCTGCTGCTAAATTGGGAAAAGCTATCTCTGCCGTTGTATCTAGAGGAGGCAGACCAGATCTTGCTATGAAAGATTTAAGTCAGGTTAATACACCTACTCTTTTATTAGTTGGAGGTAACGATGGTGTTGTTATTGAGTTAAATAAAAAGGCAAAGGCAAACATTTCTGGAATTTGCGAATTAAAAATTATTGAAGGTGCTACTCATTTATTTTCAGAACCTGGAAAACTGGATATTGTTGCAAAAGAAACCAGCGATTGGTTCGATACATATTTAACCTTATAAAAAAATTATACGATGTTTAAAGATAGAATTGAAGCAGGAGAACAGCTCGCTAATAAATTGTTAGAATATAAAAACAATAAAAAAGCAATAGTGGTTACTATTCCTAGAGGAGGTTTGCCTATTGGACATATTATTGCAAAAAAACTAAGCCTTCCTTTAGAAATTGTTCTTTCAAAAAAGATTGGACATCCACTTCATAAAGAATTTGCAATTGGCGCTGTAACCCTAAATGACATTTTACTAAGTGAAGATGCTAGAGATATTTCAAATAGTTATATAGATAACGAAACGAGCAGAATTCGAGCTACTTTAAAACAACGTCAAGATATGTATTATGGAGTAAGTACACCTACAAATTTAAAAGACAAAACAGTGATTTTGGTTGACGATGGGGTTGCTACAGGTCAAACATTAATATCCAGTATCAATCTTATTCACCAACAACAACCTTCTCAAATAATTGTAGCATTACCAGTTGGGCCTCCTTCGGTTATTACCAAAATTAATAATATGTCGGCGGTAAAAAACACTATTTGCTTACTTACACCTTCAAATTTTCAAGCTGTTGGGCAATTCTATAAGGAATTTTATCAAGTTGATGATAGCGAAGTCATTAGATTATTAATGGAAGCTAACCAAAAGACAATTAAGGATTAATAAACTTTTAAATTCATTACACCATGACCCTTCATAATTTTAGTAAAGAAAATTCAATTTTAAATCAGTTTATTGCTGAATTAAGAGATGTCAATATCCAAAAAGATGCCATGCGCTTTAGGAAAAATATTGAGCGAATTGGAGAGGTTCTTGGTTATGAATTAAGTAAAACCTTGAATTATAAAGATAAAAAAGTAGAAACTCCTTTTGGTCACAAGAAGGTTTCAATGCCACAAAACAAGATTGTTTTGTGTTCCGTTTTACGTGCAGGTTTGCCTTTACATCAAGGACTTTTAAATTACTTTGATAAAGCCGAAAACGCATTTATTTCGGCATATAGACACCATAGAGATAATCAAGATGCTTTTAAGGTTATTGTAAAATACTTGGCTGCTCCTTCTTTAACCAATAAAATACTTGTGCTTTCAGATCCAATGTTGGCAACAGGTAAAACTCTTGAAAACGTTTATAGTGCATTAAAGAAGCATGGTATTCCAAAACAAATACATATTGTTTCGGTTATTGGTTCAAAATCTGGTGTGGAATATGTTAAAGAGATTTTCCCAGAATACACACATTTATGGATTGCCACAATCGACGATATATTAAGTAGTAAGGGTTATATAATTCCTGGGCTTGGTGATGCAGGGGATTTGTCTTTTGGCCTAAAACTCTAGACCAAAAAAGAAACAGGAAGTTTCGACTTCCTGTTTCTTCTGAAGACTTTAATTTAGTAACCTTTTCTAATCGCTAATATGCAATCATTACTGATTAAAATTAGCCTTTCAGTTAAAAAAAACAGCTTCAAACTCTCCATGGTAGGCTTTAGCATTTTGTAATAATAAAACCTATATGCTTTATAAAAAGCAGGAAGTCGAAACCTCCTGCTTTCCTGAAAAGTTCAATTATATTATTTCTCCTACAGCACTTCCAATAATTCTTTATTACTAAAAAACCATTAGAACCATAAGCCAAACTATAGCTTTGAACTCCTCATAACAGATTAAGCATTTTTCAACATTTAACCTGAATGTTTTATAAGAAACAGGAAGCCGAAACTTCCTGTTTCCCTTAAAGAGCTTAATTTCATTATCTAATTAATCAATATCCTAAACAACTTTATTGCTAAAGACATCTTAAAAAATTAATATCACTAAATAATAATTTTAAACCTTATTATGATCTATAAGGTCTTACGATTTATAGATCTATATTTTTAAATTTGTCAGTTTTTTAAAGAACGTTTATAATTATGATACTAATATATATGATATTCCCTTTATTTGAAATGATATATATCAGTTTTGGAAAAAATTAATACGGCAACACATTATAAGCTACATTTAAAAGAAAGAGCCCAATAAAAAAGAGTAGCATATAAATAACCTGAACCAGTTTTACGTTAATAAATTTTAGCCATGAAACGGTTTGCTTGGGTAATACAAATAATGATAATCCAATAAAAAGGGATGTCCACCCAATTAATGTAATTATTAGCTTATAGTTTGGTTCCCAGATATTATGAAATAGTATATTTAGCAATCCTATAATAATAGAGACAAGAGATGAAATGATTAAAAATTTCTCATCTTTTAAATCTTCAAATATTTGTTTTATACGTTTAGGATTAAAGCTTAAAATAAAAAAGAAAATGATAAGATACCATCCCCAGAATTTTGCTAAAAAAATTGAATTTTCCATAATTTAATTTTGTTGTTCGTGTAATACTAAAAAAGGTACATCTGTATGGTAACTTATTTCTTCTACAGTTGGCATAAATAAAATTCGTTGAAAATAATTTAGATTTTTTGCAACCATAGCTATCATGTCTATGTCTCTGCTTTCTACAAAGCATTGTACAGCATCTTCTATCTTATCATTGGTCAAAAAATGGAAGCTATGTTTATAACCATTAAAATAATCTTCCAACAGCTCCTTATATTTTTGTTGGTCTCTATTTAAAATTTCTTTCTTTTTGTTAATATGTAGAATTCTCAAAAAAGAATCAAACTCATCTAAAATCTCTGAGATAGGTTCCAATGTTTGGATATGATAGGACAATGCCAAATCCGTTGGGAACGCTATTTCTTTTATACTTGTATACTTTGCGTTTTCTGGAACTACAAGCGTTGTGCAAGATACTTTGGTTATAACATCTCCTGTATTGCTGCCAATAATAAATTTTTTTAATCCAGAAGAGCCTTTAGTACCCATAACAATCATGTCTATGCTCTTTTCTTGCACATGATTTCTAATAGATTCAATAAAAAAATTATAATCTGTGATTGTATAAAACTTATGGTTTTTATTGTGAGGTAGCTCTTTTGAAATTCGTTTTAAAAAATCGCGTAACTTTTTTTTTGCAAGTTTAGTTTGTACTTCTTCTATTGCTTCTGGAGTAGTTATATACGACGTGTCTACTGATGCTAAATTGCTTAATCTATTAACATGCAATAGGTAAAAGTGGCAATTGGATTTTTTAAAAAATTGGAGTGCATATTTTATGGCGTTCCATGAGTTTTTAGAAAAATCTGTTGGTAGTAATATTGACTTCATTGTAATCCCTCTTAAATATTACAAATTTAATAGCAAGAGGCGTTACGCAAAATGATATTCGTCATATTGATTGTTTACTAGAATATTTTAGTAGATATCTTTAAGTTTTTGAAGCTCCAAAATTTTAATATTTCTACCTTCAATAGCTATAAGACCTTGCTTTTTAAAATCGGACATGGTTCTTATCAACGTTTCTGTAGCTATTCCTGCAACACTTGCCAAATCGCTACGTGAAATTTTAATGGGGTCATCTGGTTTGCGGTTTAATTTTTCAGCAAATTTTAAAATAGTGGTAGCGGTTTTTTTGTTTACCGAACTGTAGGCCATTTGCAATAATTGATTTTTTATACCTGTAAGATCGTTTGTTAATAGTTGTATAAGCTCTATAGCAATTTTATGGTTTGTGTCGAGTATATTTTTGAGGTCATTTTTTAAAATACCAACCATTTCTACATCTTTAATAGCAGTTGCTGTTTCTTCATAAGGTGTGTTTTGGGTAAAAGATAAATAGCCAAATAAATCGTCTTCTTTATATAACCCTGTAGTGAGTTCTTTACCAAGTTCGTCAAGTTTATGGCACTTTACCACACCTTTGCTTATTAAATAAATATAATTGGAGTGGTCTCCTTCTGTATAAATTATTTCATCTTTTTGATATTTAAATTCCTCGCCATAATCATGAATATAATTTTTAAAATCGTTTAATGTTTTAATGTCACTTTCATCGGCCTCGGCATTGTTTTTGTTTTTATGTCGTTCGTCTTTTAATATAGAAGCTTTTGCCAAACGACTTTCGATAGCGCTAATTAAATCATCTTCACTAAAGGGTTTGGTTATATAGTCGTCGGCACCTAAATTCATACCTTTTCTTATATCTTGGTGCTCAGTTTTTGCCGATAGAAAAATGAATGGAATGTATTTTGTATCACTGTTTTTTGATAGTGCTTCGAGTACACCATAACCATCTAATTCTGGCATCATAATGTCACATACAATAATATCTGGCAAAATATTTTTTGCTTTATCGACACCTATTTTTCCATTAGAAGCTGAAATTACATTATAATTAGAAAGTTCTAATAATTCGGCAGTATTTTCTCTTAAAACTGTATCGTCCTCAATTAATAAAATAGTCTTCATTATTCTGCTGTATTAGGTATTTCTATAGTAAAAACAGACCCTTTGTTTTCTGTACTTTCAAAATAAATTTCGCCTTTTAAATTGTTTATATGGTCTTTAGCAATATTCAACCCAATACCTGTGCCTTGAGATAGTAGTGCATTTTCGGCTCTGAAATAACGATTGAATATGTTTTTTTGATCTTTTAATGGAATGCCAATACCTTGGTCTTTTACTTTAAAAATTGTAGTCTCTTTGGTTTGCACAACATCTATATCTATTACAGTGTTTTCTTCGGAGTATTTTATGGCATTATTCACTAAATTAGATAATGCCAGTTCGATGATTTTCTCATCTTGATGTAATGAAAGCTCGTCTATGTTATCTGGATAATTAATATGTTGACCTTCTTTTAATAACATATTTGCATTATAAACTACTTCGTTAACAACCTTGCTTACTTTAAAGGTATTAAATTTATAATTATAACTTCCTTTATCCAGTCTTTCAACCGATAAAAAATCGGTTAGTATGTTGTTTAGGTAAATTACTTCATCGGTGATAGTTTTAATGTGTTTATCTCGTTTATCCTGTTGACCTTCTAATTGATATTTGCTTAGTAGCATGGTCGATGTTAATATGCCACTTAAAGGTGTTTTAAATTCGTGAGATACTAAAGACAGGAACTTTGTTTTTAACTCATTGAGATTTTTTTCGGCAGCCAATGCAGCATTTAACTCTTCTGTACGTTTTGCTACGGTTTCTTCAAGTTTTTTGGTGTAATTTTTTTGTTCTGTAATATCTAATATAATGGCTACGTAGACGTCCCTTTCTCCTAGTTTTGATAATTGTAAATGCGTTTTTACTGGGTAATGTGTGCCATCTTTTCTATAATGGACTGTTTCGATTTCTAACTTTTCAATATTCTTATTTTGTAAAACATCAATTGTTTCTCTAAGCTCAATTTCATCGTTATATGGAGTTATATCAATTGGTGTCATGTTAATAAACTCATCTAAAGTATAACCAAGAGTCTTTTGCGCTCCATAATTCACATTAATAAATTTCAACGTTTTGGCATCAAAGACATGAATTTCGTTCACAGATTCATCAAAAATTTTGGCTAGATGATTTCTTTCTTCTTCTGTATTTTTTTTGTCTGTAATATCATTGAGTATTCCAATATAATTTGTGACAATCCCTTTCTTGTTTTTTATGGGTGTTATGTGTAAATCGTTCCAAAAGAGGGTGCCATCTTTTTTGTAATTTCTAAGTGTTACTTGACAACTTTCTCCTTTTTTAATTGCATTTTTAAGCTTGTTAATGGCTCCTTGTTGTCTATCGTCTTTTTGTAAAAATCTACAGTTTTTATGCAGTATTTCTTCTTTCGTATAGCCTGTAAGTTTTTGAAAAGCTGGATTAAAATATATAATAGGGTTATCTGGTTTTAAAGCATCGGTTATAACAATGCCATTGCTGGCGGATTTTAATGCTTTGTTCTTTAACATGAGCCTCTTTTTAATCTTCTTTTTTTCTGAGAGGTCATTAATCAAAGCCATTGTGTAAGGCTTGTTATAGATGGAAAATGGGTTTAACTCTATTTTTGCAGGAAATGTAATTTCATTTTTTTTGACGCCAAAAATATCCATAGTTTGCTTGCCCATTTCGCGACGTTTCTCTTCTTTTATGAAGCCTTTAAAATGTGCGGAATGATTTGTATGGTACTCTTTTGGAATAAGTGTATTTAGAGGCTTACCAATTAGTTCATTTTTGTGATAGCCAAAAAGCTTCTCTGCAGATTTGTTGATTTCCATTATAATTTGATGGTTGTCAACAATAACAACACTTTGAGAAATGGTTTCTAAGAGAATATTAAAAATTTCTTGGTCTTGTTTGAACATTTTTTTTATCAAAATTTATTAAGGATAGACCGAAACATAAAGATACTAAAGTTAAGAGTATCAATACTATTTGCAAGAATAAGTTTTTCAAATATTTATAGAACTGATTTATATCATACTTAAATTAAAGACTAGTACTTATTTTTATAAAGTTTAATTTCTTAGAATATGGACACTAAAAAAGAGGTAAATCATAAATTCTATCAGAACTTAGGAAAGTTGTTTTATGCCATGGCTGCTATAGATAATAATGTAAGGGCTGAAGAACTTGATAAATTAAAAGACGTTGTAAAAAAAGAATGGTTAACTACTAATTTTATTAATGCTGACTTTAAAAAAAATACAGAGCAATCGATTATAAATACGTTTAAATGGCTGCATGACGATAATGAGTATAATGCCGAAACATGCTACAATAGTTTTTTAACCTTTAAAAAGGAACATGAGCCATTGTTTACAGAAGGTATAAATACACTTATTTTAAAAACCGCAAGAGCTATAGCAGCAGCTTTTTCTAAAGTAAATAAATCGGAACTAATGTTATTAGCTAAACTGGATATGGAATTAAAAAATATTAAGTCATGAACTATTATTACAACACTATTGTAAATGGCTCTTTTGAAAGTATTGAAGCTAAAGTTAATGAGCTATTAAAAAAGGAAGGATTTGGTGTTCTTACACAAATAGATATGCAACAAACTTTAAAAAAGAAGCTTGATGTTGATTTCAAAAAATACAAAATATTGGGTGCTTGTAATCCGCCTTTTGCATATAAAGCATTACAAGTCGAAGATAAAATTGGTACCATGTTACCTTGTAATATTATTATTCAAGAACTTTCACCAGACAATATTGAAGTTTCAGCTGTTAATCCTTTAATAACAATGCAAACTGTAAGTAACGAAACGTTAAAAATTATAGCTTATGAGGTTAGTGTTAAGCTTGAAAACATTATAAATAATATATAAAATGAAGAGCAGTTTTAATAAGATTATCGATTCCCAAACACCTGTATTGGTTGACTTCTTTGCCGATTGGTGTGGGCCATGTAAAATGTTGGCTCCAATATTAAAACAGGTAAAAGAAGAACTTGGTGATGCTGTAAAAATAATTAAGATAGACGTTGATAGAAATCAACCTTTAGCAGCTAAATATCAAGTGCGTGGTGTGCCAACTATGCTATTGTTTAAAAGCGGAAAACAAGTTTGGCGACAGTCTGGTGTACTCCAAAAAAACGAGATTATAAATATCATAAACTCAAACTAAGCATACATTATGAGTACACATATAGAAGCTAAAAAAGGAGAAATTGCAGAAACAGTATTACTTCCAGGAGATCCAATGCGAGCCAAGTGGATAGCTGAGACATTTTTAGAAGACCACAAATGCTATAACGATATAAGAGGCATGCTTGGTTTTACAGGCTATTATAAAGGGAAGCGCGTTTCTGTACAAGGGACAGGAATGGGAATCCCTTCAGCTCTTATTTACTGTCATGAACTCATTAATGATTATGGTGTTAAAAACCTTATTCGTGTTGGCTCTACTGGATCATATCAAAAAGACATAAAAATACGAGATATAGTTATTGCTATGGCAGCTTCATCAACTTCAGGTATTAATAACTCTCGATTTATTAATGCCGATTATTCACCAACAGCAAATTTTGAATTATTTATGAAGGCTGCATTATATGCCAAAGAAAGTAATATCCCTATAAAAGCAGGAAATGTATTATCAGCCGACGAATTCTATGAAGACGATTTTGATGCGTATAAAAAATGGGCAGAATTTGGAGTGTTGTGTGTAGAAATGGAAACCGCAGGATTATACACAATCGCAGCTAAGTTTAACGTTAAAGCTCTTGCTATTTTAACAGTCTCAGATTCTTTGGTGACCAAAGAAAGAACAACTGCCGATGAGCGTGAAAGCACATTTGCTACAATGATTGAAATAGCATTAAATACTTTATAAAAAAGAGCCTATTCTATATGTTTTTTTGTTCTATGATGAATATCATTTTATAAGAGAACTAACAGCTATACTTTTGATATATAATTTTAAACTAAGCGTCATGAAAAAAATAATTATGTTTACGCTGCTAGTTCTTATTTCTGTTAGTAGCTTTACTCAAACCTTAGAGAACCTTGATTACATTTCATCATTTAACGATGATGTTGCAGCCATTAAAAAAGATAGCCAATGGGCTTTTATAAATAAAGATGGCGATATTGTAGTGAATTTTAGAGATGATTTGGTTACTACTAAATCTTCAGATGGTACTTATCCAATCTTTAAAAATGGAAGGTGTTTAATTTTAAAAGAAAAAGGTGGTATTTCGTATTTTGGTTATATAAATACTTCAGGAAAAACAGTTATTGAGCCTCGATTTTTAAACGCTACAAATTTTAAAAATAATATGGCAAAAGTATTAGAACTTGAAAAAGAGGAAATAGGAAAAAATACAGCCTTAGATAAAAATGTAGTTTATTATAAATATTATGAGGTAACTATAGATACCGATGGTAATGTGAAAGACTACCTAACTCAAAAGGGTGTTAACATAGTTTTAGATAGAGAATTTTTACGTAAGCCTCCAAAATTTAAAACAAAACAAATTTCAGATAATCTTGTTGCTGTTAAAAACGGAAAGGGTGAATGGACAATAAAAAGTATTAACTAATAGTTTATGAAATTAATTCGCATCTTTATTATTTCATTAATTATTTTTTCCTGTTCTAAAGAGCAGGATAAAATTCTTCCAACAGAAACAACTTTAACAGAATCGGTCTATTCATCTGTAACTATTCAACCAGATAGTCTGTATCAAGCTTATGCAATTGTTGCAGGTATTTTAGATGCTAATTTAGTAGATGAAGGTGCCTTGGTTTCAAAGGGAGAAACGATTATGCAAATTATTAATAACACGCCAAAGCTTAATTCACAAAATGCTAAGTTCGCACTGGATTTAGCGAAAGAAAATTATAATGGCAGTGCAGCTATTCTAAGTAGTATTGAGGAAGAAATTGCTGCAGCTAAACTAAAATATAAGAATGATTCCATTAATTATTTTAGACAAAAAAACCTCTGGGACAATAATATTGGTTCTAAAGCAGAGTTTGATGCAAGAAAGCTAAACTACGATTTGGCGTCAAACAATCTAAAACTCTTAAGTAGTAAGTATAACAGGACAAAGAATGAATTGTTAACTACTGTAAAACAAGCTCAAAACAACTATCAAACATCATTAATAACCACTAAGGATTTCGCAGTTAATAGTAAAATAAATGGGAAAGTCTATGCATTATACAAAGAGCCTGGAGAAATAATTACTACTATGGAACCTTTAGCGGCAATTGGTAGTGCTACCAATTTTATTATCGAAATGTTGGTTGATGAAGTAGATATTGTGCAAATTAGTGAAGAACAAGATGTTTTAATTAATTTAGATGCTTATGCAGATAAAGTTTTTAAAGGGAAAGTATCTAAAATATATCCTCAAAAAGACCAACGAAATCAAACCTTTAAGGTAGAGGCAATTTTTGAGAATCCTCCAGAAGTGTTATATCCTGGACTTTCAGGTGAAGCCAACATAGTAATTGCTACAAAAAACAAGGTATTATCAATTCCGAAATCTTACATCATTGATGGTAATAAAGTTAAAACAGATGAAGGTTTGGTTACCATTACAACAGGCTTACAAAACATGGAACTCATAGAGGTGCTTACTGGAATTGCCAAAGACACATATATTTATAACCCAGAATAATGGCAAACTGGAGCGTCATACTAAACATTGCCAAAACCCATTTGCTAACAAAGATTAAGCAAACATCTACAGCAGCTTTGGGTGTTACTTTTGGAATCGGTGCTTACATTACTTTAGTGTGTTTTATGACTGGATTGAATGGGATGTTAGATGATTTAATATTAAATCAAACGCCACACATTCATGTTTATAATGAGATTGAACCTTCAAAAAAGCAACCTATTTCACTATATGATAATGTAGAAGGAAGCTTTAATGTAGTGCATTCCATTAAGCCCAAACTAAGTCAAAAAAAGATTCACAATGCTTTACCAATTATAAAGTATTTAGAAGAGAATCCTAATGTGCGAGGTGCACTTCCACAAATAAAAACGCAAATATTTTATATAGCTGGTTCGATAGAATTGGGAGGTAATCTCACAGGCATCAATGCAGTTGATGAAGCGAGACTCTTTAATATGGGGGACTATATTGTAGAAGGTTCTGCCGAAGATTTACAAAATACAGATAATGGTATTTTACTTGGTATTGGTATAGCAGAAAAAATGTCTTTAAAAGTTGGCGATCGCGTACAGTTAAGCCCTATAAACGGTGGTATTTTTCCATTGAAAATAGTTGGCTTCTACCAAAGTGGCATTGCCGATTTAGATGCCATTCAAAGTTTTACCAATATTAAAACAGTACAACGTATTTTGGGTAAAGCCAATAATTATATTACCGATATTAATGTGAAGTTGTATGATATTGAACAAGCAATTCCAATGTCAAAAAAAATAGAACAGCAGTTTAACCTTACTGCTATGGATATTAAAACCGCAAACGCACAATTTGAAACAGGAACAACCATTAGGAATCTTATTACGTATGCTGTTTCCATAACATTACTTATCGTTGCTGGATTTGGTATTTATAATATACTAAATATGCTTATTTATGAGAAAATGAATGACATTGCCATATTAAAAGCTACAGGTTTTTCGGGTAAGGATGTACAACTTATATTTATGAGTCAAGCAATGATTATTGGTTTTGTTGGAGGTGTTCTAGGATTGCTTATTGGATATGGTTTAGTTAGATTAATTGATACAATACCATTTCAGACTGAAGCATTGCCTACAGTAGAAACATATCCAATAAATATGAATCCTTTGTTTTTTATAATTGGTTTTTCGTTTGCTATGGTTTCAACATTTTTAGCAGGTTATTTACCATCAAAAAAAGCAAAAAAAATTGACCCAGTTGAAATTATAAGAGGGCAGTAAAATGAGCATTGTATTAGAAGCCAAACATATCGATAAATATTTTAGAAAACCTGTACTGTTTCATGTTTTAAAAGACATAAATTTTCAGATTAAGAAAGGTGAATTTGCTTCTATAATGGGAAAATCGGGATGTGGTAAATCTACATTACTATACATTCTCTCTACTATGGATACGAATTACGATGGTGAGTTGTTTTTAAATAATGAGCTTATTACCAACTATCATAGAGATAAATTGTCATACATAAGGAATAAACATATTGGTTTTGTATTTCAATTTCATTATTTATTATCGGAGTTTTCAGTATTGGAAAATGTGATGCTTCCTGCCAAAAAATTAGCCGAAAAATCACTTCAGGAAATTGAGCATGATGCTATTGAAAAGTTAAAAATTCTTAACATTGGTCATTTAGCTAAAAAGCGTGCTTCCCGAATTTCAGGAGGCGAAAAACAACGCGTTGCTATAGCTAGAGCACTTATTAATAATCCTTCAATTATTATGGGAGACGAGCCTACAGGGAATTTAGATAGTCATAATGCCGAAAATGTATTCAACATCTTTGAGCGGTTAAGCAATGATCATGGTCTCTCACTTCTAATCGTTACTCATGATAAAGATTTTGCGAAGAAGACCGATAGAATTATTCAAATGGAAGACGGTAAAATTATCACATAATTTTTCTATTCATGATATTGGTCATTTCAAATAATTTCAATTAAAATTATCTTTAATCTATAATAATCCAATACCAATATTGTGAGCAATTATAGAAACAGACCCAAGGGAAATTATATCCAAGAAGCCTCTTGGCAAGAATTATATATGTTAACCGAAAGCTGGAAAAACGATTTAGAGTTTTACTTACTTGATATTGAATTTTTAGAACGTTTGGTTGAAACTTATTTTGTAAAATATCTTACAAATCAAAATTTTGAAGAGATAAGAGGGTTACAAAGAGAATTATTGGAAATAAATAGTAAGTGTGAAAATTTATTGAAACGTATTCAAATTCACTTTGATCATATTGTAGATTTGATTGATCAGCCTCTTTTGTATGATGAATCTATTTTTAGGACTGAGCATGAATTATTGGAAGATGAGATCTCAGAATTTGAAGTAATGTTAAAAGCAGTTAGATATGCTGTATTCACTATAACTAAAGATGTTTTAGAAAGTAAGAAACCAAAGTATATTTGGAAATATAATTAAACATATTTCATAAAAATCCTTAAGGTAAATTTTCAAACAATACATAAAAATTCATAGCAAAAGATAATGGCATTTATAGATTATTATAAAATTTTGGGAGTAGCCAAAAACGCTAGCGAGAAAGATATAAAAAAGGCTTATCGAAAATTGGCACGTAAGTATCATCCAGATTTAAACCCTAACGACAAGGTCGCCGAAAAGAAATTTAAAGAAATTAACGAAGCCAATGAAGTATTAATCAACCCTGACAACAGGAAGAAGTACGACCAATATGGTGAACATTGGCAAAATGCTGAAGCTTATGAGAAAGCAAAACAGCAACAGCAGTATTCCCAACAATATAGTACTCAAGGAGATTTTGGAGGATACTCTGAAGAAGACTTTTCAGATTTTTTTGAGTCTATGTTCGGTGGTAGTTCCTCCAGAACACAAGGAAGACAAGCTAAATTTAGAGGACAGGATTTTAATGCCCAATTACAGCTCGATCTTAAAGATGTTTACACTACCCGTAAACGCACCTTAACTGTTAACAATAAAAATATTCGCATTACAATTCCTGCTGGAGTAGAGAATGGTCAAGTCATTAAAATAAAAGGACATGGAGGCAAAGGTATTAATGGAGGTCCAAATGGCGATTTGTACATTCAGTTTTCAATTGTTAATTCAACACCATTTAAAAGAGATGGTGACAATCTATACACTTCGGTAGATTTAGATTTGTATAAAGCACTCTTGGGTGGAGAGATTACTGTAAACACCTTTGATGGAAAAGTGAAGTTGACTGTAAAACCAGAAACCCAAAACGGAACAAAAGTAAAACTTAAGGGCAAAGGCTTTCCAGTAT
The DNA here is from genome assembly GCF_011777505.1 of Gaetbulibacter sp. S0825. Classification (GTDB taxonomy): domain Bacteria; phylum Bacteroidota; class Bacteroidia; order Flavobacteriales; family Flavobacteriaceae; genus Pontimicrobium. The sequence continues at coordinate 334,129 of NZ_JAATJT010000002.1, forward strand.
ATAAAAAACAAGGACAATTTGGTGATTTATATGTAACTTATAACATTAAAACACCAACAAAACTTTCAGCCAAAGAAAAAGAACTCTTTACAGAATTAGCTAAATTGAGATAATATGGAAACAACAAAATTAATTTCAATACAACAGTTTTGTAAGTATTATAATGTTCCTAAAACATTTATTAATGCATTACATGAGTACGAATTGGTTGAAATAATAGTCACTAATGATGAAAATTATTTAAAAACTGCGCAACTCAATGAAGTTGAAAAAATGATGCGATTACACTACGATCTTGATATAAACCTTGAAGGTATTGACGCTATTTATAATTTGTTAAAGCAAGTGGAGACTTTGCAAAATGAAATAGTAACACTAAAAAACAGATTGGATTTTTATGAAAATTTCTAATAATTTTTGATGATAGATATACAGAAAATAGAACGATGGATAAATGATTACCCTTTGCTATGGAGCATTATAAAGTTTCTCATTTTAGCTGCAATAATCCTAATCATAGTAAAATTATTAAGAAAACAGTTAAAAAAAAACATACCTAATACAGCCATTCGCTATAAATCACAAAAAGGAATAGAAATTTTAGGATACATTTTATTAGTGATTATTGGTATTACTTACTTTACAGGAACCATTAAAGACTTCACACTTATAATAGGTTTATTTACTGCAGGAATTGCATTTACGTTGCAAGAATTAATATTAAGCATCGCAGGATCTCTTTATATTTTTTTAGTAAAAGTCTATGCTCCTGGAGATCGTATTGAAATTAATGGGATTAAAGGCGATGTTATTGATGTAGATAGTGTTTATACTACCATGATGGAAATAGGTGAGTGGGTAAGTAGCGATAATTACACTGGACGCATTGTGAAACTTAGCAATGCTTTTGTATTTAAAGGACCTGTCTATAACTATTCAAAAGACTTTCCCTTTATTTGGGATGAATTTAATTTACCAATTCGATATGGCTCAGACATAGATTTAGCAAAATCAATTGTTATTAAAATAGCCTCAGAAACACTTTCAGAATTTACTGCAAACTCAAAATCACAATGGAGAGATGTCGTTAATAAATACTACATAGAGGATGCTCAAGTAGATCCAACATTAGCTATCTCACTTACAGATAATTGGATACAATTTAACCTAAGATATATTGTCGATTTTAAGAAAAGACGAATTACAAAGCATCGATTAAACGATGCTATTAGAGCAGAAATAGAAAAAACGGATGGTAAAGTAATTTTGGCATCGACAACTATAGAGCTCATTAAGATTCCAGACTTAAAAATTGATGTAAATAAACAAACTAAAAGTTAACTTTTGCGCCTGTTTTTTACTGGAGTTCTAGTTCTCGAATGGTATTCTCGAATGTCATTACCATAATAGTTTTCAACTCTAACTTGTTTTGTTCGTCTTAGATTAATACCATTAAATCTTGAGGGTAATATATTCACGCTTATCCAAGCACCATTATCAAGATAAATGTACTTACGCAAAGTTAAATCGTAATAAATAGTATAATCTGGAAAGTAAACATATCTAACATTAACAACTCTGTTGGGATAAAACCATGGTGGTGTTGGGTGGCTTGGTCTGGATGAAATAATAACTGGACCACAACTTTCCAGACTTAAAAAAGCACCAAGTAAAAAGACGATACTTATAAATTTTGCTTTTTTCATGGCATATAATTTTCATTGATTATTCGTTTTTCTTCTAGGGACTTAATAATTGCAGTTACATAATTTGTAACTGTAGTATTAATTCGTTTAGGGTCTACAATATCATAAGATGCTACCCAAACTAATGACTTATCATTATTCTCTTTTAAATTATATAATGAGGCTTCTATATGGTAAATATCATATTTGTTATAATAGCCTTCGATTAGATAAACATCTTGAACCAGATAATAATAACGACCAAAACGTCTCCAATAATAATCTCTTCGGTAGGTATCACCACTATATGATACCTTTTCTTCTATGCCTTTTACTGCAGAAATTAAAATCGCATCAAATCCTTCATTGGAGATTCTTTTTACTTCGTTTTCAATATCTTCTTCGGTTTGTTTTAAACTAGTAAAAGTAGGTTTAAAGACATCATAACTTTCAACAGCATCAATACCTCTGTTTATAAGTTCTGTTTTTAATTGTTCTTCAAACATTTTTCGTGCAATCAAATTGTCGGTAAGGCCTACAATAAGTACTTTTTTGGGTTGATAATTTGTGTATTCTTTATTCACCCAAGTATCTGTCATTTTTGCTGCTGAGCAACTTGTGAGCAGCAATACTACTACGATATAATAAAATGATTTCATGGCTTTTATTTTTTTATACCATAAAATTATTTCAAACGCCTTGTTATTGCAATGATATATATCAGTCTAATGTTGTTAATTTTTAAATGCAAAATAGTAGTTAAAAAATGGCAGCTTCATAATTAATAAATATGAATAATAGGAAAAAGAATTTCTCTTAGTTTTTCAATATGCTTGTGTAACATAAGTTGCACAAATAAAGGCACTTAACTGATGGATATCATTTTGAAAAATTTAAATGGTAATTACATTTACATATTAATTTTTAAAAATAAAAAGTCATGAAAAAAGTAATGTTATTAATAGCGTTTGTGGTTTTTGGTACCGCAACACTAGCAGCCCAAGATCAAAAACAAGATAGAGATAGAGATCGTTTAATGCTTGTAGATGGTGATGTTTTGCAAATTAGAGATCAAGATCAAATACGATTAAAAGATAAAGTCACATTAAATGATGGTACTGTAATAAATCCAGATGGAACTTATTTTACTAGAGACCGTGTTAGATTACGTTTAAAAAATGGCGAATGTTTAGATATGGATGGTGTCAAATTCCGAAGTGAGTATCAATATAGATATAAAGTTAAGCAAGAAAACAAAGGCTTGACTGAGGCACAAATACAAACAAGAAACCAAAACAGAGTTCATTATATGCTTGTTGACGGCGAAGTTGTTCAAATAAGAAATCAATCTCAAAACCGATTACAGCAAAAGCTGAATCTAGCAGATGGAACAGTTTTAAATCCTGATGGAACTTATCAAACTAAAGAGCGCAAGCAATTGCGTTTAAAAGACGGTGAATGCCTAAATCTTGACGGGAAATTGTTTAAAAACACTTACCAGCACAGAAAAATGATTATTAAAAATAAAGCTGTAATGAAAAAAGTGCAAAAAAAGCCTGCTAAAAAAACTAAAGCAAAGAAGAAAATTGGAATAAAATAATGGTATTTAAAGCAGCTTTATGAATTCATAAAGCTGCTTTTGATCTAAACTTTATGAGTCATGAAAGTAAATATTACAAAAATCGTTACCGTTATAACAATTGTACTTTTTTTTAGCGAATTAAGTGGGCAAAGCGAAAATAATGTTAGTACAGCTAGTGATTCTTCTTACGTTTCTCTTGCAGTAAACTTTATTAGTGATGCTGTTTTTTTTGGTAGAAAAGATTCTATTTCCGCACCATATTTATATCCTTCGCTTACATACAATCATAAGTCTGGATTATATACTTCGGGTTCTTTTTCTTACCTCACAAAATCTAATCAAAATAGAATAGATTTATTTTTAATTTCGGGAGGTTACCAATTCACTTCTAAAAAATTTGATGGTGACATTTCCGTAACAAAATACTTCTTTAACGACGATAGTTACAATGTTATTTCAGAAGTTGAAGCCGATATCACAGGGCTTTTTTCGTACGATTTTGAAGTTCTTAATCTTGCATTAGCTTCAAGTGCGTATTTTAATAGTAATAGTAGTTCGGATTTTTTACTGGCTTTAGAAACTAGTCATGATTTTGTCTCTAACAATGAAAAACTTCAAATATCTCCAACCGCAGGACTCTATTTAGGCTCACAAAATTTCTATGAACAATATTATATAAATAACCGTTTTGGAAATGGGCAAAGACAAGGTAAAGGTCAAGGAAGTGGTGGTACTGGAGATGTAACAACTACCAGTGTAATAATGGATGAAAGTAAGAAATTCGAAGTTTTGGCTATTGAATTTAGTCTGCCAATGTGGTATGTGCACGAGTCGTTAATATTTACGTTTTTACCTGTGTATGTTTTACCTCAAAACTCTTCTGCACTTACTGTCGACACAGAGGTTTATGAAGAAGATTTGAAGGACACCTTTTATTTTGTGTTAGGTGTTAGTTATAGATTTTAGAAAATAAAAATACAATTGATTATTCACATTAATAATTATGAACAGGCAAATTATATTGAGTCTCTTGACGAATTAATTTATTAATTGTTTAGTAACATAGGTTACTTAATGAAGTAACAATGGTTACTGACTCTGCTTCTTTAAGAACTTAATTTTGCATCAAATTAAAAGATAATGAAGCACAATACATACATATTAACCATCATGCTTTTACTAATGACATCGATAGTAAAGGCACAAGAAACGTTTCCAATTTCTAAAGTAGATGTTTTAAATAGGGTTTCTAAGGAAAACTTATCAATAAAAATTTCGGAACAGGAATTTTTTCAAGCTAGAGCAGACTATAGACAAACCAATGCTGTTTTTTTACCAAACATTACAGCATCCCATACTGGAATTGCAACCACAAACCCATTGATGGCTTTTGGTTCTAAATTAAACCAAGAAATTCTAAATCTAAATGATTTCAATCCTAGTTTGTTAAATAACCCTTCTCAAATTGAGAATTATGCAACCAAAATTGAGATTCAACAACCACTAATTAATGTGGATGGCATTTATCAGCGCAAAGCTGCAAAGTCAAAAATGGAGGCTATGTCTTTGCAAACCCAAAGAACTACAGACTATTTAATGTTTGAAGTCGATAAAGCTTATATGCAGTTGCAATTGGCCTATAAAGGTGTAGATGTTTTAGAGCTAGCGTTGGAAACAGCTAATGAAAATAAAAAACTAGCTGATAATAGTTATAAGCAAGGTTATTTACAACGTGCCGATGTTTTGTCTGTTGAAGTTAGAGTTACCGAAATTAAAAACCAGTTACAAACAGCCAAAAGTAATGTGGAAAACGCATCAAACTATTTATCTTTTTTAATGAACACAAATACGAATGCTATTCTAAAACCAACAGATAGTTTAACAGTTTCTAATGTTAATCTATATGCTAATGAAAGCATTACCGAAAATCGTTCTGATATTAAAGCAATGTATTTAGCCCTAAATGCTTATGAGGCGATGAATAAAGCTGATAAAATGGCTTTTCTTCCACGACTAAACGCTTTTGGAAGTTATGAGCTTTACGACGACAAAGTCTTTCAAGGTGACGCAAATGGCTATTTATTTGGAGCACAATTAAGCTGGAATATTTTTGAAGGTTCTAAACGTTTTGGAAAAGCACAAAAGAGCAAAGCAGAATTTGATAAGTCTAAGCTAGAGTATGAGCAATATGTATCGCAAAGTAATTTAGAATTAAATAAAGCGAAGCGAATGCTAACCGATGCTGAAAACAGATTGAATTTAACACAATTAGCACTAGAACAATCTAAAGAATCCTTAAGGATTAGAACAGACAGGTTTGAAGAAGGATTAGAAAAAACGTCAGATTTGTTAGCAGCAGAAACACAGTATGCTCAAAAGCAATTAGAGTATTATCAAACCATTTTCGAATATAATTACGCACAAGCATATTTACAATTTCTAACTAAAGAATAATTATTAAGATGAAAAAATACATATACATATTAGCAATCACTACAGTATCACTATTAATATCAAGTTGTGGTAGTGACGACAAGAAAGTTGTAGCCGATAATACAGCACCAATCGCAGTAAAAATCAACAATGCTTCGGCAAATAATAATAGTCCATTTTTAGCTGTTAGTGGTAAAATTCAATCGGTTAATAGTGCCGACTTAAGTACTCGTATGATGGGTTTTGTTTCTAAAATCTATGTAAATGTTGGTGACAAAGTAAAGAAAGGACAGTTATTGGTGTCTATTAATAATGCCGATTTACAAGCAAAACGCGCGCAAGTCGCTGCAAGCATTACGGAAGCAACAGCTGCATTCAATAATGCTCAAAAAGACTACAAACGTTTTAAAAATCTGTTTACAAACAATAGCGCATCACAAAAAGAACTAGACGATATAACAGCACATTACGAGATGACTAAAGCACGTTTGGAAGCTGCTAATCAAATGAAAAATGAAGTAAATGCGCAATTTGCATATTCAAATATTACCGCTCCTTTTAGTGGTGTTATTACTGGGAAAACAGTAAAAATTGGAGATATGGCTAATCCAGGGCAACCACTGATTTCTTTAGAATCTCCAGGGAATTTTGAGGTGATTGCAATGGTGCCTGAAACCGAGATTTCACAAATAAAGAATAACGTTGAAGTTGATGTTTTGGTTAAATCTATAAACAAAGCATTGAAAGGAAAGGTTTCTGAAGTTAGTTCATCAGCTAAGCATACAGGTGGACAATATTTGGTAAAAATCACTTTAAATAAAAGCGATGCCAATATTCTATCAGGTATGTTTGCGACAGTACAATTTCCAGTCGATAAAAACTCAACTACTGAATTAGTTTTAATTCCAACTGAAGCTATAATCACAAAAGGGCAGCTCTCAGGTGTGTATACAGTTAGTCAAAGTAATACAGCATTGTTACGTTGGTTACGTTTGGGTAGGACTTATGGAGACCAAGTAGAAGTATTATCTGGCTTATCTGTTAATGAATCATACATTTTATCAGCTGAAGGAAAACTCTATAATGGAGTAAAAGTAACTATTCAATAACTATAATTATGAAAGAAGGTTTAGCAGGAAAAATAGCCAAAAGCTTTATAGGATCTAAACTTACGGTACTTTTAATGATCGTATTTATGGTTATTGGAGTGTACAGTTCGTTTTTAATTCCAAGAGAGGAAGAGCCACAAATAGATGTGCCAATTGCAGATATTTTTGTTGGTTATCCTGGAGCAAGTCCAACAGAAGTCGAGTCTCGTGTTATAAAACCATTAGAAAAACTTATTTCTAATATTAAAGGCGTAGAGTATGTGTATTCTACATCTATGAAAGAGCAGGGAATGGTGATTGTACAGTTTTATGTGGGCGAAGATATTGAGCGTTCGTTTGTAAAACTCTACAACGAAATAAACAAACACATGGATCAAATGCCACAAGGCGTGACGTTCCCATTAGTAAAAACACGTGCCATTGACGACGTGCCAATGCTTGGATTAACACTTTGGAGTGAAAATTATGACGATTTTCAGCTCAACCAAATGGCACAGGAGCTCACGAGTGAAATTGAAAAGATTAATGATGTAGCAGTAACTCATAAAATAGGAGGTAGAGACCGTCAATTACGTGTAGTATTGGATAAAGATAAATTGGCAGCCAGTGGGTTGGATTTTTTATCTGTTTCAGAAATGATAAAAGCCAATAACCAGCAATTAAGTTCTGGAAAATTTAATAAAAGCGATACAGAATTTTTAGTAACCACTGGAAAGTTTTTAGAAACAGTTACAGATGTTGAGAATTTGGTAGTTGGTGTACAACAAAATCAGCCAATTTATTTAAAACAAATAGCAACTATTGTTGATGGACCAGAAATACCAAACAAATACGTGTCTCTTGGTTTTGGAGCAGCTAGCCAAAAAGCTGAAACCTATAAATCAGAATATCCAGCAGTAACTATTTCAGTTGCAAAAAGAAAAGGAGCAGATGCGATGAAAATTTCTGATGTGATCCTTGATAAGGTTGAGCATTTAAAAAAGACGCTTATTCCTGATGATGTTCATGTCGAGGTTACTAGAAACTATGGAGAAACAGCTTCACAAAAAGTTTCAGAACTGTTAATGCACCTTATAGGAGCTATTATTGCTGTAACGCTTGTAGTGATGCTTGCTATGGGTTGGCGAGGAGGTTTGGTAGTATTTTTATCAGTGCCAATTACGTTTGCTTTAACGCTTTTGAGTTATTACATGCTTGATTATACGCTTAACCGAATTACCTTATTCGCCTTAGTGTTTGTAACTGGGATTGTTGTCGATGACTCTATTATTATTGCCGAAAATATGCACAGGCATTTTAAAATGAAACGTTTGCCATTTAAACAGGCAGCATTGTATGCAATTAATGAGGTTGGAAATCCAACTATTTTAGCAACATTTACAGTTATAGCCTCAGTATTACCAATGGCATTTGTATCTGGTTTAATGGGACCATATATGAGTCCGATGCCGATAGGAGCATCGATAGCCATGTTGTTGTCTCTATTTGTGGCTTTGACCATAACACCGTATTTAGGATATATTTTCCTTCGTGAAAAAGATAAAAAAGGTAAAGTTAAAAATGCTGAAAAGCCAATGGAAGAGACATTTATCTTCAAGGTTTATTCAAAATTTGAAACGCCACTAATTGAAAACAAAACCAAGCGTTGGTTGTTTTTAGGGATTACATTCTTATTGTTATTGGGTTCGGTGAGTTTATTTTTTACCAAATCGGTTGCTGTAAAAATGTTGCCTTTCGATAATAAAAATGAGTTTCAAGTAGTCATAGATATGCCAGAAGGGACAACTCTTGAAAGAACAGGTGTTGTAACTAAAGAAATAGCTCAATATTTATCAAAAAGACCAGAGGTAGTTAATTATCAAAGTTATGTTGGTACGTCTGCTCCAATAACCTTTAACGGATTGGTTAGACATTACGATTTACGTGGTGGAAGTAATATGGCAGATATTCAAGTAAATCTAACTGATAAGCATGATAGAAGTGCCCAAAGCCATGACATTGCTAAATCGATGCGTGATGATATTCAAAACATCGGTGAGAAATTTAATGCCAATATTAAATTGGTAGAAGTACCTCCAGGGCCTCCAGTATTGTCAACTATTGTTGCTGAAATATATGGACCAGATTACAATAAACAAATTGAAGTAGCTAATGAGGTCCAAAACATTTTAAATAACACAGTTGATGTTGTTGATGTAGATTGGATGGTTGAAGATGACCAAGTTGAATATGAATTTGTGATAGACAAAGAAAAAGCTATGCTTTATGGAGTAGCTCCACAACAAATAGCCTATACTATGAATATGGCTTTATCTAACAGAGCTATTACAACATTGTATGATGAAGACGCTGTAAATCAAGTTGGTTTGGTATTAGCTTTAGAAGAAAAAGAAAAATCTACTATTACAGATATTTCTCAGCTCAAAGTGAGGTCTCAACAAGGTAATATGGTTCCAATAGCAGATTTGGTAGACATTAAACAAAATACAAGAGCCAAAAGTATTTATAGGAAAAACCAAAAGCGTGTGGTATATGTGTTAGCAGATATGGCAGGTGAATTGGAAAGTCCTGTATATGCCATTTTAGGAATGGAAGATAAGTTAAAATCTATTGACCTTCCTGAAGGGTATGCTATAAATGAATTGTATTTAAATCAACCTGAATTTGAAGACGATTATACCGTAAAATGGGATGGTGAATGGCAAATTACACTTGAGGTATTTAAAGATTTAGGAATTGCCTTTTTAGGAGTTATCATTATCATCTACATCTTAATTGTTGGCTGGTTTCAAAACTTTAAAGCACCTATTGTAATGATGGTTGCTATACCATTATCCTTGGTTGGAATTGTATTAGGTCACTGGGTTATGGGAGCCTTTTTTACAGCGACATCTTTTATTGGTATGATTGCTTTAGCAGGAATCATGGTGAGAAATTCAGTACTACTCATCGACTTTGTAAATTTAAGATTAGATGAAGGTATCCCATTAAAACAAGCGGTAATTGAAGCAGGCGCAGTAAGAACAACGCCAATCTTGTTAACAGCAGGAACAGTTGTTATTGGAGCATTTGTGATTTTGTTTGATCCAATTTTTCAAGGATTGGCTATTTCATTAATGGGAGGAACCATTGTGAGTACAGTTCTTACCTTGTTGGTTGTGCCATTAGTGTATTATATGATTGAAAAGAAGAATTATAAATAGAAAAAAATGAAATTAGTAATAGTAACAGCAGTTGAAGAATTTCAAAATGAGGTTTTGAAGTTGTTTAAAAAAGCAAATATCGAGAGTTTTAGTAGCTCAGATATTGATGGTTATAAAAACATACCTTCTGTATTAAGGACGTCAAGTTGGTTTCCAAGTAAAAAAGGAGGTAACGAATCGAGCATGTTTTTTTCTTTTACAGATGAAAAACATATTGATACGCTATTCGACTTAATAAAAACGTACAATAAAAATTTGGAAACGAATAATCCTATTAAGGCGATTGTAGTTCCTATTGAAAAATTTATATAAACTAAAAATTAATAAAAATGTTAAATACATATTTTAGAGTAATCGTAGGTGCAATGGTGTTATTGAGTGTTGTACTTTCTGTTTATGTAAGCCCAAAATGGATGTGGTTTACTGTGTTTATTGGTGTAAACTTAATACAATCGGCATTTACAAAATGGTGTTTATTAGAAACTATACTTGTGAAATTGGGCGTTAAAAAAAGAGGGGAAGGTTGCGAAATACATTAATAAAAAGTTAAACTTATAACTGACATTTCTCATTTTTAATACACAATGTTTCATGTATTTTTATGAAAATTAAAAGTGTATGCTCACATTTAAAAACTATAATATAGCCGATTGGTTTTCGTTTTACAGAGTTATAGCAGCGCCTTTTCTTGTGTTATTATTATGGCTAGACGAAAGACAACTTTTTGCATGGTTTTTATTGATTAGTTACTCAACTGATGCTATTGATGGGTATTTAGCTAGAAAGCTCAAAATAACAAGTCCAAGAGGCTCACAATTGGATTCTTTTGGTGACCAAATAACGCTTGTGGTTGGGTTGATTGGACTACTTGTTTTTGAAAACGAATTCATCAAAAAAAACATCCTATTAATAAGCATTGCATTTGTACCTTATATCATACAAATGATTATTGCTTATTTTAAATATGGTAAGGCTACAGCATTTCATACATATTTTGCTAAATTATCTGCGATTATCCAAAGTGCTTTTATTTTATATTCTTTGTTTTTTGCTCCAAATTACACCTTGTTTTATATCATGATTGTATTCGGACTCATAGAAACTTTTGAAGAGATAACACTTATTTTTATGTATGATAATTGGGCGTCAGATGTGAAAGGCATTTATTGGGCGCTTAGAGATAAACGTCGTTTAAAAAAGGACAAAAACCAGCATAATATTCTCTAATGCGTAGCTACTCAATATTTACTATTTTACTTTTGTGTATTGCAATATTGGTAGTAGATATCTTTGCTTTCTTTTGGTTGCAATCTATAACCCAACTTATTGATTCTGTTTTTTTTAGAAATGCCATCCATATTGCGTTTTGGGTTTTTACTATTGGGCTTATTGTATCCATAATGGTACTAAAAGTGAGATTGGATGATATTGACCCTAGAAGAAAACAACTGCTCGTATCTTCATTGTATGGGTTAACAATATCTTCATTTATTCCCAAATTAATTTTTGTAATTGTTATTTCAATTCTATTTTTTACAAACTTTGTGTTTTCAGAAAAAGAACCACTCTTGGTTATTCCATTTATAGGTTTGTTTTCTGGATTTCTTCCTTTTTTTGTGATTGCCTTTGGCATTTTTAAGTCAATTTATAATTTTAAAACCTATCATTTAAAAATTGTATTCAAAGACTTACCTGAAACCTTTGATGGTTTAAGAATTGTACATATTTCCGATTTACATTTGGGTAGTTTTAATTATCGATTTCATATTCTAAAGCGTGCTGTAAGTAAGATTAATCATTTAAAACCCGACCTCATTTTCTTTACTGGAGATTTAGTAAATAATTATGCTTGGGAGCTACGTGGATGGACTAGAGTATTCAGGGAATTATCTTCGACAATAGGAAAATATGCAGTTTTGGGGAATCATGACTATGGAGATTATAGTGAATGGAGTTCCAAAAAAGAAAAGCAAGAAAATTTTAAAGCTATTAAGGATTTTTATAAAGAGAACGATTTTAATTTATTGCTTAATCAATCGGATATTATTGAAAAAAACAATGCTAAAATAGCAATTATTGGTGTTGAAAATTGGGGTAATCCACCGTTTAAACAATATGGCGATTTACCAAAAGCGATTAAAAAAGGAGAAGCCATTCCATTTAAAATACTACTATCTCACGACCCATCACATTGGACAGAAGAAGTGGTTGATAAAACCAATATAGCATTAACATTATCAGGGCATACACATGGTATGCAAGCTGCTTTTCAATATAAACAATTACAATGGAGCCCCATAAAATATAAATACAAGCATTGGGCAGGTTTATACAATAGTGAAAACCAATATTTGCATGTCAATCGAGGTTTAGGTTGGTTAGGTTTTCCAGGGAGATTAGGCATGCGACCTGAAATTAGTTTAATAGAGCTAAAGGCCGAGACTGATTAATATCATAGTCTAAAACGTAAATATTAAATAACTTAGACGAAATGTGAACCATGTATCCTAAAAAGAAAATATTATTACTTGTTTTATTTACGGGAATGTTTTTGTTGCTATTTGGAATTTGGTATAAATATCAATACTCCATGGATACAGCTAAAGAGTTTCAAGTAAATTCTCCCGATTACAGTCGTAAAATTGTTATTGCTACCCAAGGCAGTGAATTTAAAAATATGGTTACTAAGGAGGTTATTAACCATTTCGAGGAAGATTCAATATTTATTAAAGTTATTGATGTGTCTTCGTTGCCAAAAATTCAACCTAAAGATTATAATGCTGTTGTATTAATGCACACATGGGAAAACTGGAAGCCTCCAGCTGAGGTTAAAGAATTTATAAACAGAACAGCCTCAGAAAAAAGCAAAATTATTGTACTTACTACATCAGGACAAGGCTCTTATAAAATGGATGGTGTTGATGCTATTACTGGAGAATCTAACTTAGAGGAAATAGAAACTTTTTCGCAAAAAATAATCGATAAATTAAGTCCATTATTAAAACCTAAACTGTAATAAAGATGATAAAAAACTTAGAAAAAAAAGAAATCAAGTTCATACTTGAAAATAATTATATAGGTTACTTATCATACATATATAAAAGTAAACCTTATGTCGTACCAGTTACTTATTATTTTGACCAAGTTAACAATGCTATTATTTGCTATTCAGGAGAAGGTCATAAAATAACAGCAATGAGAAAAAATAATGCAGTATCACTTCAGGTTTCTGAAATTTCTACTGTAAATAATTGGAAATCGGTATTGGTTCATGGTAAGTTTGAGCAGCACTTTGGTAGTGATGCTAAGGCATATCTTCATGCCTTTTCTTTAGGTGTTAAGGATGTTATTATGGAAAAAGAACATATAAAACTGGATTATATAAGCGAGTTTTCTAGTAAGGTTTATAAAGGAGATAATCCTATTGTGTATTTAATTAAAATAGAAGAAATTACTGGCAAAAAAAGATTGAAATAAAAGATTATGAAAATTGCAAGTAAGTTTTGTCAAAGTTGTGGGATGCCAATTAAGGATGCTCCTGAAATTGGAGATACAAATGAAGATGGCTCTAAAAGTATTAAATTTTGTAGCTATTGTTATCAAAAAGGAGAATTCACATTTAAAGGAAACGCAAAGGAAATGCAAAAATTTTGTAAAGATAAAATGATAGAAAATGGACACCCAAAATTTATTGCTTGGTTATTTACAAGAGGCATTCCGAGATTAGAGCGTTGGAAAAAATAGCTATATACTCATGCATTGGCTAACACATTAATAAGTTTTTTGCATCCTCCTTGTTTTATATATTCGGTGTGATCTTTTAAATCCTTGAATTTTTTCCCACAAATATCATTGCATAGTATTTTTTTATCAGTTTCTTTATTAAAAGTCTTCAATATTTTTTTAGCCGTTTTGTTGTTGAAGAAAGGGGGATTTTTGGTTGTGTTCACTCGACACCAATCTAGCATACGTTTCCATATAGTGGTACTTAATGCACCACAAGCATTCCCACTCAAACCAAGACCACCAGCAAATCCCGCAACCATCACAGTTTCTTCATAACTAGCTCCCATTTGTTTCAAAACTTCTGATGTGCAACACAATGGCTTGTCTACTATAACAACATCTGCCGACAGACTTTTAGTTGCTGTTTCAACTGCTTCTGGTGCCCATTTTTCAGCGAGATTAAAGCAAAGACTATTGTTCATCCCTTGAAGTGTGGTTTTAAGCATAAATTTTGTCATACCCAAAATAGTTGCAAGATTATAACCAATTATGTCTTTACAATTTGTAGCTCCAGAGGTTTTTACAAAAGAGGTGATGATGTCTTGTGTTGCATTAACTGCAATGGTAATGGCTTTGTCAAGATTTTTATGTTTACGGAAAGATTCGGCTCCAATTGCCAAAGCTGTTCCCCAAAGCATCCCACATTGATGGCCTTGGTTTAAAATGCCTCCTGCTAATGGATTAAGAGCACGCTCTTCATGCTCGATTGATTGCTCAAATTCACGATTTAATAAATGCGCAAAAGTTCTAGAGCATGTTTGACATTTTCTAAAAACTTCTTTGGCATCATTCTGGTTTTTTATTGATGCTTTCATTTTATTTAAAATTAAATTCTTTTTTAAGATAATGTTTGTATTAAATATTATAAATGATATATATCATTTTATAAATCATTGATAACGAGTAGATTTAGTGTGCAATTCAAAAACTTAGAACTAATGAAAACAATAATAACTTTATTTGTTACACTCTGTTCAATAGTCTCTTTTGGACAAACAGAGAATGAAGGTGTCATCATTATTGATAAGATACAACAGGATGATACTTATCGCGCTGGAGAATCCATAAAAGTAAATGCTGTGATACAAGGAGACTTGGTCATCGCTGGAGGAAAGCTTATTGTTAATGATAGTATTATTGGAGACTTAACTGCAGCTGGAGGAGAATTATTTCTCAACAGTTATATAGCAGATGACGTTCGTATAGCGGTAGGAAGGACTACAATCGACTCAGAAATAGGTGATGATTTAGTTGTTTTTGGTGGGGAAGTTATCCTCACGGAAAACGCCATAATTCAAGGAAACCTAAATTGCTTTGCTGGAAATATTAAAATAAATGGCAAAGTGTTCGGAAAACTTGACATTAAAGGTGGCGATGTCCTAATAAATGGAACTATAAGAGAAGCCTCAAAAATAGTTGGGGAAGATATTACCATTGGGTCAAATGCTAAATTCTATAAAGATGTTGAATATTGGCATAGCGATGGAGAGATAGAATTCAACAATACACTTGTAAATACTCAAGCGCAATTCAATGAAAATCTTAAAGAAGATGCAACGCAGCTATCTTTAACAACCTTTGGTACGAAGTCGTTGTCATTATGGGTAAAATATATTTTATCTGCTTTTCTAGGAATTCTTGTTTTTCATGCGCTCTTTAAACACGCATTTTCTACAGCTGTTGAAGGCTTAGAAAATAACTGGCTTAAAAGTTTTGGCTTTGGATTGGTTTACCTCATTGGTATTCCATTATTAATTGTCGTAACGTTATTAATGATTATTGGTATCCCAATTGGGCTCTTCGCAACTGCTATATTTATATTTAGTTTGTTTTTCGGTCATTTTGTTGCTTCAATATTACTTGCCTATTATTTCAAGTATAAAAAGAATAAGAATTGGGGCTTTTGGAGTATTACATTGATAGCTTTAGGATTCACCATCTTAATGCGTCTACTTACTACTATACCGTATGTAGGAATAGTTATTTCTGTTGTTATACTGTCAATTACTTATGGTGCATTGACCTTGAAGGTTATACATACAAAAAAGCAACGGGTTGTAAATTAAGATGATGAATAAAGAACATCCAAATATCAGTATTTTAAAGAGGTTCAATCCTGCAAATCCTAATACCTTGGTTGAGGTTTTAGCCGAAGATTTCGTTTGGCATTATATTAATCCGAAACTGACTGAGTTAGAAGGAGATTATTCTGGCCTCACAGGTTTAACGGATTTCTTCCAAAAAATCGCAGATCGTACTAGTGGTTCCTTTAAGGTAAATCCTATATCCATTATCCCTCTTGGAGATGAACTAATCATCACACATGTTAAAGACACCATGGTGCTAGATGGTAGAACAATGAAGGTTGACGCTGTTGTGCTATGGTGTATTATCGATGGTGAGATTAAAGAAGCTTGGGATATTCCTGCTATACATACCTCTAAAGTTATAGAATCATAAAATAGAAACTATGAAAATTATAGAAGTGACACCCAATAATGTGGAACAAGAAACATTGTTCTGTATTAAAGATATAAAAAAGCCTGGTTTTGAAAGTAAGCGTAAATGGTTTGAAAAACGCTATAAAGAAGGTTTGCACTTAAAAATATTAAAGGACAATAGCGATAAAATGCTCGGGTTTATAGAATATATCTCAGCTAATCAAGCATGGAGACCTGTAAATGCTGAAAATTTTATGTTTATACACTGTCTAGTTGTTTATTCTAAAAAAGACAGAGATAAGGGTTATGGTTCTTTACTAATTAATGAGGCCGAAAAAGAGACTAAAAAGCAGCAAATGTCAGGCTTATGTGTTATGACAAGTGATGGCTCATGGATAGCAAATAAAACCATTTTCGAAAAATATGGCTTTGCAGAAGTAGATAGAAGAGGTAGATTCGAATTGTTATCAAAAACATGGGACAAGAATGCCGATATTCCAAAACTTTTCGACTGGACAAAGCAGCAAAAAAAGTATAAAGGTTGGCATTTAGTGTATGCAGATCAATGTCCTTGGCATGAAAAATCTGCCTTTGATTTGTTGAATACCGCAATGGATTATGGTGTCGATTTAAAAGTCACCAAGATAAATTCTGCAAAAGAAGCCAAAAATGCACCTTCAGGTTATGGTGTGTTTAATCTTTTACACGATGGAAAGTTATTAGAAGATCATTATATAAGTGCTACTAGGTTTAAGAATATTCTTAATAAGGAAGTTGAAAATTTATAATCAAGACTGACCAATATCATTTTGTAAATAACCTTCAATTTTTACATTAGTACTATGACCTATAATGTGCTATTATGAAAATTTATCTTAAACTACTGGTTGCGGTATTACTTCTAATATTTTTTACTGTTTTATTTGTATGAAAATTATTTTTGCATTAATAGTGATTATTCATGCACTTATCCATTTATTGGGTTTTGTAAAAGCATTTCAATTAGCAGAAATAACACAATTAACCCAAAACATTTCAAAACCAATTGGAATGCTTTGGTTGTTCGCTACAATAGCTTTTTTGATTTCAATAACCTTGGTTCTACTTAAAAAAGATTGGTGGTTTTTTGTTGCATTAATAGCTGTGATAATCTCTCAAACCCTGATTATCATATATTGGAAAGATGCCAAATTTGGCACGATTGCAAATGCAATTATACTTTTGGTTAGTATTTCAGCTTATGGTAATTATCGATTCAATAAAATGGTTCAAACAGAATCAAAACAAATATTACAAAACATTAAAGTTGAAAATCTTCCTATAGTTTCTAAATCAGCTATTAATCATCTGCCAGAAATTGTTCAAAAATGGATGCTAAATTCTGGTGTTATTGGGAAAGAACAAATGGTTTCGGTTCACTTAAAACAAGTTGGAGAAATGCGAATAAAACCAGATGGTAATTGGATGCCATTTACTGCAACGCAGGATTTTAATGTTAAAAATCCTGCATTTGTTTGGGCGACCAAAGTTAAAGTAATGCCAATAATAAGTATGGTAGGTCGTGATAAACTCTATAATGGAGAAGGAGAGATGCTCATTAAATTAGCCTCTTTAATCCCAGTTGTAAATGAAGGTAAAAACGATAAGATTAACCAAGGAGCTATGATCCGGTTTTTAGCTGAAATATGTTGGTTCCCTTCAGCAGTTATAAATGATAACATTACTTGGGAAAGCATTAATGACACTTCTGCCAAAGCAACATTAACAATTAATGATAAGAGTGTATTAGGCTTATTTACATTTTCAGATGAAGGTAATTTAATGTCATTTGAAGCCCAACGCTATTATGGAGGAAAAAATGATTCTAAACTTGAAAAATGGTACGTTGAAATGCTCTCTCATAAGACTTTTAATGGTATTACGATTCCAAATAAAAGTAGTGTTACTTGGAAATTAAAAGAAGGAGATTTTAATTGGCTTCAATTAGAAATCACTAATCTAAAATTCAATCATTCTCTTTTTTAGCTTCTCTTTTTTCTTGACGCTCCAGTTTTCTAAAATAACCTCTAGTTAAAAAGTTATGTTTTAAAGCTTCCATATTCTGGTTAAACTTATCAGTGCCTTCATTGATGTTTTTAAGAGTGGTTTTTAGGCTATTTACTAGAGAGGTATCTTTTAAAATATAATTGTAAGCACCTTCATCACTTGAATTAAAATCTTCTACAGTGGCATTAATGCTCGATAACACGTTTTCAATCTCTATGCTTGATGTTTCTAGGTGACCAACAATATTTTTAAGCTTTTCACCAGAGATGGTATCATTCATTAGCATACCTAACACTGTTTCATCATTTGTTTTAAGTGAAGAAATTATTGTATTTAATTCGTTTATGGTGTTTGTGGCACTTCTACTCGCAAGCTTAAGGTTGGTGACAGATTGTTTTAAATCTTGCGCCATGATTGTATCGTTTAAAAGTAATCCAACAGTTCCCTTACCTTTAAGCATTGCTGTGGTGATTTTTAGTAAATCTGAGGTTAGTATAGCTGCGTTTTCTGAACTAACGCTTAAAGTACTTAAAATGTCATCAGCACCAATCTTACTGTACGACTCAATGGTGTCTCCATTGCTAATAATGTCTGAGTGGCCGTTTCCAGGAACAATATTTAAAATCATGTTTCCGACCAAACCATCAGACCCAATTGTTGCAATGGCATCTTTTTTTATGTGTGTGATTATTTTTTCGTCTATCGACATTTCTACTTTTATAGTAGAATCGTTAATCATGGTTATGTCTTTAACTGTTCCTATATCAATTCCAGAGTAACGAACATTATTGCCGTTTTGTAAGCCATTCACATTTTGAAAATAAGCACTTATGGTAAAAGTTTTTTTGAACATATTTTGGCGTTGACCTATAAGATATACACCTACTATAAATAGTACAGTTCCTGTAATAACAAATAGGCCTAACCGTAATTTTTGTGAGTTTGTATTTTTCATAGTGTTAGTGTTTAAAAAAGGCTTTAATTTTTGGATCTGTTGAGGTTGATAATTCTGAATAATTGCCAACGGCATAGTCAATGCCATCTATTAATAATATCATTCTGTCAGAAATAACTCTTGCACAATCAACATCATGTGTAATGATAAGTGATGAGGTGCCATATTTTTTTTGAATATCTTGCATTAAGATAATAATTTCTTTAGCAGTAATTGGGTCTAAACCGCTTGTAGGTTCGTCGTATAAAATAATTTTTGGTTGTAAAATAAGAGTACGAGCCAAAGCTACGCGACGTTTCATTCCTCCAGATAGTTCAGAAGGCATCAAATCTATAGCACTTGCTAATCCAACATTTTCTAGCGCTTCTAGAACCATTGCCTCGGTATCTATATGTTCACCAAATTTTTTGGTATGACGACGTAAAGGAAATTCTAAATTCTCTCTTACGGTCATAGAATCGTATAAGGCACTCCCTTGAAATAAAAATCCAATATCAGCTCTTAGTATATCCAACGCTTCTTGGTCAAGTTTAGTGATATCGTTGTGCATTACCGAAATTGTGCCACTATCGGCTTCCAATAGACCAACCAGACATTTAATCATCACTGATTTTCCAGAACCAGATTTTCCCATGATTACTAGGCTTTCCCCTTGAAACAGTTGTAAATTGAATCCATTAAGTACATGATTATCACCAAAACTTTTATGCAAATCTTTTAGTTCAAGAACAATATTCCTTTTTGGTATGTTATTATGCTTTGTCATAAATCATAAAAAATATCTGTTACAAAAACGGCGATAAAATCAATAATGAATAGTAGTAAAGATGTAAATACCACTGCTGAGTTTGCCGCTTTACCAACACCTTCGGTACCTTTTTCACAATTATAACCTTTGAAGCAACCTACAATACCTATAGCCAACCCAAAAAAGAAAGATTTAATGGTTGCAGGAACAACATCGCCAAACTCTAAAGCATCAAACACTTGATTAAAATAGAGCATGAAAGACACATTGCCTTTAACATTCTCAACTAAATAAGAACCAAATATTGCAATAACGTCTCCAATAATCACCAATAATGGGAGCATTAATGTTACTGCTAAAACTCGAGTAACAACCAAATACTTAAATGGATTTGTTCCAGAAACTTCCATCGCATCAATTTGCTCGGTAACACGCATAGAGCCTAATTCGGCGCCAATACCAGAACCAATTCTACCAGCACAAACCAATGCAGTTATTATAGGACCTATTTCTCTAACTATAGAAATACTAACCATGGATGGCATCCATGAAACTGCACCAAACTCCATTAAAGTTGGCCGTGTTTGTAATGTTAAAACTAATCCTATTATAAAACCTGTAATACCAACTAATAATAAGGAACGATTTCCCATATTATAACATTGGCGCAACAATTCTTTAAACTCAAAGGGTCTTTTGATAGATTCTCTAAAAAAGCGTGCTGTGAAGAATGATAGTTCTCCAATTTCAATTAAGAAAGAATTTATTTTTGCTTTTATATTAGAGAACTTTATCATTGCTGAAATTGTATCATACTTTATCAAATGTATAAGAAAAGCACAATGGAGAAAATGATATATATCATTGTCTGTTTTAGGTTTTATTTAGACATTTATTATCATAATAAATATAATAGTCATGAAAAATAAAAAGGACGTTCAATTTGTGGATAAAGTGATTGGAGCACTTAGAAAAACAGCCACCGAGATAGAAGAGTTTAGAGTTCAAACCGCATTGGGAAAAGCTGAAGCTCAAGATAAGTTTGAAGAGGTTAAAAAGAAATTTAACTTATTTCTACATGACAGCGAGTATAAAATAAAAGGTGTTAAAGAAAAAATAGACGAACTTAACACCAAATTTGATAAACTACGTGTACAATTAGCTCTGGGAAAAGCAGAGACAAAGGAGGCTTTTAAAAAGCAAAAAAAGGAATTGCTTCTAACCTTACACGACATTGAAGTAAAAATAAAAACCAATGAGACTTTAAATAGAATGTATGCTTTAACACTCATTGAAATTGAACAATTTAAAATTCATTTAGAAATTTTAGAGCAAAGGTTTAATAAAGAAAAGGATGAGGCAAAAGATACTTTTGAAAAAGGAAAAAAAGACTTTAATGACTTTATAAATAAGATTAAAGATAAGTATGGAAAAAAGAAAGTTGAAGAAACAAAACTAGAGCATTTTCAAAATGAAATTTCTGAAGCGTTTCATCATTTTAAAAAAGCATTTTCTAAGCCATAAACTCTAAATTAAAGTTTTAAAAAAGCACATTGTAAAGTGTGCTTTTTTTATGATTATAAGTTTATTTAATAATCATAATCTCCTTTTTTGATATTGCTTAGCATACCAAAACCTAAAATTACAGCTAAGGCAAAACTAGCCATACCTAGCACCGAAATACCATTCCAAAGTGTGCCAATTTCAAAAACGATAAACAAAGAGGCGCCAATTATTAGGGCAACCATGATAAAAGCTGCAATTAATTGTTTTGTTATTCTTTGTAAGGTACGTATCACTGGATCTACACCTTTATGCGTTAAATCAACCTTGATCTGTCCTGAATTAATTTTACGAATTGCATTTTTTAAATCTGATGGAAATTCTTCCATATAGTCTGTGATTTCTAGAATTGAATTCGCCACTTTTTTTCCCATTTTTATAGGGCTGAATTTTTTTGTCACACTAGACTTTAAAAAGGGTTTTACAATTTCAAATTGCTCTAATGTTGGGTCTAGTTTACTAATAACACCCTCAAGGGTAACTAAGGATCTTGCAAAAAGAAAGAAGTAAGTAGGCACTTTTAACCCGTGAGCTATGATGATGTCTTTTAGTTCTAGTAAAATCGTACTCATTTCATTTTCATGAACCTCTCTTACATAATACTTTTCTACAAACTCATTAATGTCAAGCTCCAAGTCTCTCATGTTTGAAATAGGAGCATTATTTGATAATTGTTGTAAGGTTTTAATGATGTTTTTTACGTCCTTATTTGAGATGTTAATAAATAATTTACCAAAAACTGCAATATCTCTTGGAAGCATACTTCCCATCATGCCAAAATCTAGATAACAAATATGGTTATTGGGTAATACTAACAAATTTCCTGGGTGTGGATCGGCATGGAAAAAACCATATTCAAAAATTTGTTTAAAAAAACTTGTGGTGAGTCTTCGAGCAATAACTTTAGTGTCAATATCTTTTGCAATTAACTCTGCTATTTGATTTATTTTAATTCCAGTAATAAATTCCATTGCTAAAACCTTTGTGGTAGTTAGGGTTGGATATACTTTTGGTGCTTCAGCAAATTGATCTAAAGATGTGTCTTTTTCAAGATTGTTATAAAATCGTTGTATGTTAATAGATTCGTTTATAAAATCAATTTCTTTTAATATTGAATCTTCAAAGTTTTTAATAAGCCCAACAGGGTCAAAGCTCTTTAATGAAGGCATTCTACTTTCTAAAATTTCGGCAATTCTATACATGGCCTTAATGTCTTCAGCAATGATTTCATGAATACCAGAACGTTGAATTTTTAGTGCAACACGTTTACCTGAGTGTAAGGTTACTCTGTGTACTTGTGCTATAGATGCTGAGGCAAAAGGTGTTGGTTCAAACCAAGCAAATAGGTTCTCTACGGTGTCATTTAATTCTGTCTCAACAATTTGTTTTGCCACATCTTCAGGCATAGGTGGCACATTATCATGAAGTTTTTCTAATTCTATAGCTAAATCTAAAGGAATTAAATCTGGTCTGTTGCTTAAAATTTGCCCAAACTTCACAAATGTTGGTCCTAATTCTTCACAAACCAATCTCATTTTTGCCCATTTGCTGTATTGAGAGGCATGCTTTCTTGAAGCTTTAGGAATCAATTTTTGTAAAAATGTATATTGTTTACTTTCTTCTAGATAATCCACAAAGTCTTCAAAGCCATATTTTATTAGGACTTTAAGTATTTGGTTGTATCTAGAGATAGATCTAAAGTTCTTTCCAATTCCTGATATAATTCCCATTGTTTTATGCTTCCAGTTTGTTTAGTCTTGCTTCTAATAGCGCAACTGTTGCGTCCAGTTTTTCCAGTTTTTCATTGAGCGCTTTAATTTCGTCCAAATGCGCTACATTTATTTTTTTGTAAAACTTAACTACTAATTCCTCAATTTTTTCATTGAGTTCTTCTTTGAGTTCATGGGTTTTTAAGATTATTTTATCAGCAAACTCCAATTCATTACCATTTTCGTCCAATTGAGATTCAGATACAATTCTATTGATGTTATCTTTACCTTTCTCTGAAAGCTCACTTATTTTCTCTAAAAATTGGGTGTCTCGTGCCAAATAATACAGGCTAGAACTTAATGTGAGTAACTCTAAAATAGTTTTGGTTTTCATAATTACACATTTAATTTAATAGTAATAAAAGTATTAATAAACACCTTTTTTTAATATGATATTAATCATATATAAAAATTTATTAATGCCTTAATTTTAAATATAATTTAGAACAAAACATTAATTAGGATGAAAACGAATTCAATAATAGAAGTAATGACCAAAAATGTGGTTTGTGTCGCGCCAGAACAACAACTTTTGGATGTAAAACATATTTATGAAAAAGAAAATTTTCACCACCACATTCCAGTTGAAGAAAATGGTAAATTGGTTGGTATGGTTAGTCTAATAGACTTTATGTATCATATTTCTGGAGCAGGAATTAGTGATGATAATGTTGTATATAAAGAACTTAAAGTTAAAGACATAATGACTCAAAACCCTTTTTATTTAACCACAGATGCAACTATTGAAGATGTTGCTAAAGTATTGGGAAAAGGAAATTATCATGCTGTTCCAGTATTGGAAAATAATAGCATAGTTGGTATAGTATCGACAGCTGATTTGATTAAGTATTTTCTAAATAAAACATTATAATATTTGCTTGTAACTTTTCTAGAAATAGTTTGTTATACTGATATTAATCATTTCAAGTTTTTATGTTGAAATTTATCTTTATTCAATAATTAAAACATAAAAAAATGGAAAATATACTAGAAAAAGAACAAGTAATTTCAATGCCAAGAATTGGTGATAATGCACCAGAATTTAAAGCAGTTACAACACAAGGGCAAATAAATTTTCCTAAAGATTTTGCAGGAGAATGGGTCATTCTATTTAGCCATCCTGCTGATTTTACACCTGTTTGCACGAGTGAATTTATGACTTTTGCACATCTTGAAGAAAAGTTTGCAAAAGCTAATTGCAAATTAGTAGGGTTGTCTATAGATGGTCTATATAGTCATATTGCTTGGTTAAGAACCATTAAAGAAAAAATTGAATTCAATGGTATGAAAAACATTGAAGTCAAGTTTCCTTTAATTGAAGATATAACCATGAACGTGGCCAAAAAATATGGTATGATTCAACCTGGAGAAAGCGAAACACAAGCTGTAAGAGCTGTATTTTTTATTGATCCAAAGGGTAAAATTAGAGCAATTATTTATTATCCATTAAGTTTGGGCAGAAATTTTGATGAAATTTATAGAGCATTGATTGCTATGCAAACTTCTGATGAGTTTTCGGTAGCAACTCCTGCAGATTGGAATCCTGGTGACGATGTTATTATTTCTCCAGCTGGTTCATGTGGTGTCGCCGAAGAGCGTATGACATCTAAAGATGAGTTAAAATGCGAGGATTGGTTTTTCTGTACAAAACCATTAAATAAAGATATGGTTTTGGACAAAATTCTTAAAAAACCCAAACTACTTACTAAGTGAAAAAATTTGTATTGCTTTTTTATGTTTTTGCAGCTTTACTATTAATAGTATTTGCTAGTGCATGTTTTGAAAACAGTGGCGCAAAAACGTTAACAAAAAAGACAAATAATATAAACCAAGTTTACCATAAAGATTCTTTGGTAAACTTGGTTTTACTCAAAAAAGAAATAACGGTTGAAAATTATTTTCAATTTTTAGATTCTTTGGTAAACAAATATGATTCATTAACATCCTATAAACTATCTGAGCACCTATTGGTAAGAGCAAATCCTTGGATTATTGATACACTTCAAAACACAGATTATTATAGAAGAATAGCCCAAGATTCATTCGTTTACAACCAAAAAAAGATGATTGTTTTTGCTAAAGGAGCTACCTTAGTTATTCCTGATTCTATCTTAGCTGAAAAAATTCAGAATTCATTCAACACCACATTAATAGATGTTAATATACCAGAGTTTAAACTGCGTATCTATGAAGCTAACAACATACTTTATGACTTTCCAGTAAGGGTTGGTAGAGATGAAAAGGCATATCTTGAAATGTCAGGAAGAATTCAAGATTTAAAAACTAAAACTGGAAAAGGGCGCATTGTTAATCATGTTCGCAATCCACGTTATGTTAATCCTGTAAATAATCATGAATATTTTGTAACGAAGAGAGATGATGAAAGGGTTACAAAACTCCCTCAAATTCCTTTTGTAGAAACCGAAATAAATGGTGTTAGAAATGGACAGTTAATCCATCCAACCACAAATGCTGTTACATTAGGTAAAGCTTATTCCAACGGTTGTATTGGTACTAGTGAAGCAGATGCTTGGGTTATTTATTACTTTGCACCTTTAGAAACCAAAATAGAAATTAGGTATGATTTAAATGTGGTTAATAAAGAAGGCGACAGTATTATTTTAAAAGATATTTATAGTAAAAAGGAGAAATGATTATACTGTTTTGGTTATGGTAGTCAACTCGTTTTTAGTTTCTTTACCTTCACTCCAACAGTCTAGATTATAAATGGTAGTTTCGGCTATATTTGTCAAAGCCTCTTCAGTTAAAAAGGCATGATGTCCAGTAATAAGCACATTTGGCATTGCATTTAATTTAATTAATAAATCATCATCAGGAATTTTTTGCGACAAGTCATTAAAGAAAACGCCTTTTTCATTTTCATAAACATCTACTCCTAGAGCTCCAATTTTTTCGCTTTTTAATCCATTAATTATATGTTCTGTATTGACTATAGAACCTCTTGCAGTATTAATAATAATGACACCATCTTTCATTTTAAAAATCAAATCTTCATCAATTAATTGGTGTGTTTCACTATTTAATGGAACATGTAACGAAATAATATCTGATTGACTACATAAATCTTCCAATGAAGTATAACGTAATTCATACTGCTTACATAGCTCGTTATTTTCTTTAATGTCGTAACCAAGCAGGTTACAACCAAAACCATGCATTATTTTGATCATAACCGAACCTATTTTTCCAGTACCAATAATACCAATCGTTTTATTTTTTAAATCGAACCCAACAAGATGATTTAGGCTAAAATTAAAAAGCTTTACACGACGGTTTGATTCAATAATTTTTCTATTAAGGGTTAGTAGTAAACTCACTGCATGTTCAGCAATAGCATTAGGAGAATAGGCAGGGACATTAGCTACTTTGATGTTAAGTCTAGAAGCTGCTCTTAAATTTACATTATCATAACCAACAGAGCGTAGAGTTATAAATTTCACGCCTAAATCCTTAAGTTTTTCAATAGTAATAAAACAAGCCTCATCTGCAGAAAATATGGATACTCCTTCATAGCCAACTGCTTTAGAGGCGGTTTTAGAAGATAATGCTTCTTCAATAAAAACAAGTTTATGTTTTTTGTTATTGGCCTTTTTTAAATAAGAAATTTCAAAGTTTCTGGTACTATACACAAGTACTTTCATGAGTAATGCTATTATAATGTGAATTGTATAAAACTATCTAGAAACACGAAGCTACCAAATGATATTTATCATAATGGGCAAAAAAATAAACCCTTTAGACATAAAATCTAAAGGGTTTTTGCGGAGAAGGAGGGATTCGAACCCCCGGAGGTGTGACCCTCGCTGGTTTTCAAGACCAGTGCATTCGACCACTCTGCCACTTCTCCTAATGCGGATGCAAATATAGAATCCTTTTTTAATTCAATCAAACCTTTTCTAATTTATTTTTCAATTAATAGTATGTTAGTTTTATTATTGTTTTATCAAATTAATCTATTACTAATCATATAAGATAATTTAAGATATATCTACTTTTGTAATCTAATTATAGATGTAATATGAATATTATTGAGAAGCTCCAATGGCGCTATGCTACTAAAAAGTTTAATGACAAGGTATTAATTGATTCTAAAAAAATAGACATAATTAAAGAAGCGTTTAATTTAACCGCTACGTCTTATGGAATGCAGCCAATTACTTTGCTAGTTATACAAGACAAAGCTTTGCAAAAAGAATTGATCAAGCATTCAAAAAATCAAGAGCAAGTTGGTCAAGCGTCTCACCTTTTGGTATTTTGCATTTCAAATATCACTGAAGGCACAATTACTGAATATTTTGATAGAGTAAAAATAATAAGAGGCACACCTGAAGAGATTTTAAATCCTTTTAAAGATTATTTAATAGATAGTTTTTCACAAAAAACTTCCGAGGAAATAAAAGATTATTGTATTAAACAAGCATATTTGGCTATGGGTAATTTGTTAACTGTCTGTGCTATTGAAAGTATTGATGCATGCCCAATGGAAGGTTTCGAACCATCAGCTTATGATGAAGTGTTATCTTTAAAAGAAAAAGGCTTAGAATCTGTATTGGTTATGCCTATTGGTTATAGGGCTAAGGACGATATGTTTGCAGATTTAAAAAAAGTAAGGAAGAAAACC
The DNA here is from genome assembly GCF_011777505.1 of Gaetbulibacter sp. S0825. Lineage (GTDB taxonomy): Bacteria > Bacteroidota > Bacteroidia > Flavobacteriales > Flavobacteriaceae > Pontimicrobium. Next base: position 362,091 of record NZ_JAATJT010000002.1, read on the forward strand.
AGTAATAGTGTCATTGAAATATAAAAAAAAGGCAATATAAATATTGCCTTTTTTAGTTATTGTGAAACGACTTTTTTACCATCGGTTTTAAAATCGGCTCCCATTCCAGACACATATCCTTTAAAAAGTAGGTCTTCAAAAGTACCTGTTAAATCAAAATCAATGTCTTGAGTTACAAAAGTTGCAGACAACTTACTTTCTACAATTTTTACATTGCTTAGATTTATTAATCCCATATCTGAATTTACAGTTCCAGAATATTCACCTGCTTCATTTTTTAAAATAGTCATTGTTGCAGATACATCACCTTGTGGTGTATCAGAAATAACTACACTCCACTCACCAACATAAGGATCCACTTTAGCAGCGCTTTTACTAGAGCCACAACTGGTAATTAAAAATAATGCGATAAAACTTAATAATAAATGTGTTTTTTTCATGATGTAATTGTTTAAGTCTGTAAAATACAAAACTTTAAAAATATAATTGAATTTTGTGAGACTAAATTCTGCTGAATTAAAATCTATTATTTTGTTTTTTAGGTGTTTATTTAAGTTGTAATTTTGAGTTATTAAAAATTAAATTTATATATCAAGGTATGCCTGGATTTGAATTATTTGGTGATAATGAAAGAAAAGAACTAAACGATGTTTTAGAGAATGGTGTACTAATGAGATATGGCTTCGATGGTATGCGTAATGGTCATTGGAAAGCTAAAGAACTTGAGAAAGAGCTTGAGAGTCAATTAAAAGTAAAGCATGCACAATTGGTGTCTAGTGGTACTGCTGCGGTTTCTATCGCATTAGCAGCAGCTGGCATTGGAGCAGGCGATGAAGTGATTATGCCAACATTTACTTTTGTGGCAAGTTTTGAAGCTATTATGATGCTAGGAGCGATTCCAATTTTAGTGGATATTGACGATACTTTAACGCTAGATATTGAAGCTGTCAGAAAAGCAATTACCACTAAAACTAAGGCTATTATGCCAATTCATATGTGTGGTAGTATGGCTAATTTAGATGCTTTGAAAGTTTTGTGCGATGCTCATGACTTACTATTAATTGAAGATTCATCACAAGCAACAGGTGCGACCTATAAAGGAAAGCCACTTGGTAGTATTGGGGATTTAGGTTGTTTATCATTAGACTTTGTTAAAATTATTACTGCTGGAGAAGGTGGTGCAGTATTAACTAATAATGAAAAATTCTACACCAATGCAGACCATTTTTCAGACCATGGTCACGATCATGTAGGTACTGATAGAGGAGCTGAGTCTCACCCATTTTTAGGCTATAATTTTAGAATATCTGAACTCCATGCGGCTGTAGGATTGGCGCAATTAAGACGCTTAGATGAGTTTGTTTCCATTCAAAAGAGAAACTATACTATTATTAGAGATGCTTTATCTCAAGTCCCTGAAGTGACGTTTAGAACTGTTCCAGAAGGAGGGGAGGAAAGCTATTCTTTTTTAAGTTTCTTTTTGCCAGATTTGGAAGTAGCAAGAAAAGTGTCGTCAGCATTTAAGGAGCATGGGATAGATGCTTGTTTTCATTACTATGATAACAATTGGCATTATATTAGAAAATGGGAGCATCTTAAAGATTTAAAAACATTATACCCTCTATCGGAAGAAGTTAGAGAAGGTTTAAAATATCTACAAACCAAAACTTTCGAGCAATCTAACCATTATATTGGGCGTAACATTTCTTGCTTGATTAAACTGTCATGGACAGTAGAAGAAGTTAAAGAAAGGGCATTAAAAATGGTTGAAATTATTAAAGAAATCTGTTCTTAATAATTTACATATTCTACAATTTCCAAGCCATAACCAATCATTCCAACGCGTTTGGTTTGAGCAGTATTGGATATTAATCGTAATTTATGAATATTTAAATCATGGAGTATTTGTGCTCCAATACCAAAATCTTTAGAATCCATTTCTATAGCTGGAGCTTTTGTTATTTCACCTTCAATTTGAGAAATTTTTAAAGCTGAAAGACGTTTTAACAAGTTCATAGATTGACTTTGCTGATTGATAAAAACAATAGCTCCTTTACCAGCATCATTTACAACCTTAAACATATCATCTAATTTTTTATCGACATTGTTTGTTAAGGTTCCTAGAATGTCGTTGTTAACTAGGGTAGAATTAATTCTTGTAAGAACATGTTCATCAGTATTCCATATACCTTTTGTTAAGGCTATATGTATTTGATTGTTAGTAGTTTGTTGATATGCTCTTAAACGAAAACTTCCAAATCGAGTTTCAATTTGAAAATCCTCTTTCTTTTCAATTAAAGAGTCATGTTCCATTCTGTAGGCAACTAAATCTTCAATAGAAACAATTTTAATATCAAACTTTTTTGCCACTTTCATAAGTTGAGGCAATCTAGCCATAGAGCCATCTTCATTCATTATTTCTACAATCACTCCAGCTGGCTTTAAGCCTGCTAAATTTGCTAAATCTATAGCAGCTTCAGTATGTCCTGTTCTACGTAATACACCACCTTGCTTAGCTACTAATGGGAAAATATGTCCTGGGCGTGCTAATTCAAAAGGTTTTGTATCTTGATTGATTAAAGCGTGAATTGTTTTTGCTCTATCACTAGCCGAAATACCTGTGGTTACACCATTGCCTCTTAAATCTACCGAAACTGTAAATGCAGTTTCCATTGGGTCTGTATTATTGTTAACCATCATACCCAAATCAAGCTCTTTACATCTATTTTCGGTCAATGGCGCACAAATTAACCCTCTTCCATGTGTTGCCATGAAATTAATAGTTTCAGGAGTAATTTTTTCGGCAGCTGCAACGAAATCTCCTTCATTTTCTCTATTCTCATCATCTACAACAATAATAACTTTACCTTGTCTAATGTCGTTTATAGCATCTTCAATGGTATTTAGTTGTATTTGCATAGTTTTGGTTATTGGATTAAGCGACGTCATAATAAGTATTTAGGCAAAGATATTGCTTATTTTAAACCTATCTAATTTGTTTTAAATCTTCTTTCATTTTCTTTTTGTAAAAATTGAAATAAAGGAAGTATAATGGAATACCTACAAGTATTATTATAAAAATGTTTGAAGATATATTTCGGTTTAGCAGTTTATAAAAGTTTACTTGACTAAGAAATGATTTGGCTAGTGTAATTAAAAAAAGTATTGCTGAAATACCTCCAATAACTATTAGAACTTTGCCTAATACAGGGAAACCATTGTTGTTTAAAACTAATCCAGATAGTAAAGGTATTATATATATAAAGTATAGTTTATGAGTTAATTTTGAATTTTCAACGTAAGAATCTTTGTAGCGCAAAGCATTTTCATAGTTTTCATTCTTTAAATTCCCTCCAAATCTTAGTTCTTCTTCGGTGATTCCTCTTGAATTCAATATTTTAATAGATGAGTTTCGGTAGCTTTCGTCTAAATCGTATTGACGATAGTTTTTTACAATATCTATTAATTTTTTATCGGAATATCCTTTAATATTTTCATATTCTGATGAGCTTTCGTCTAAATATGCATTTGGGTTTAATGGAGCCACAGTTGCTTCTTTAGTTAGAATGTTTTTAATTGGTAATAATATACCATCTAACTCAAATAGAGACCTATCCTTTGTTGCCCTATTAGTTAAATAAATACTTAAAGGAAGCATGATTATTGTAGAAAGCCAAGATGCTATTACTGGATCTATACTGTTATCTTCAGCACTATTTTTTGCAGCAATACCAATAAAGTGATAGGTAAGAAACAACACTATAGCTATAACAATTGGCAAGCCAATTCCTCCTTTTTTAATAAGCGCTCCTAATGGCGCTCCAATAAAAAATAGGATAATACAGGCAAAAGCTAGAGCAAATTTCTCGTAGTAAGCAATAATATGTTTATTGAGGTTTTTATTCTCAATTCCTTGATTTTTAAGTTTACTACTAATTGTAGCCAAAGAAGTATTTATAGAACTTAGAGCGTTTTGAATTGATTGTTTTTTTTCAAGATTTTTTTTTAACACATCAATGACACTTTCTTTACTAAATATGGTATTGACATTCTTTTGATTAACATTTAAATTAAGAGTTGGTGCAGAAGTTCTTGCGTATAAATCGAAGGCTAACTTATCATAGTCATTCTTCTTTTTTATTTTTAGAGAGTCAATAGTATATGTTAATTCATTAATATTTAACATAGAATATCGAGCAGTAACAGTTTTGTTCTCAAAATCTACATTATCGATTTGTGCCAAGTCGATATAAAAAGTATTTTTTTCGAACGTACTTTTTACAAAAGGGAGGTTTTTTGTACGCTGATTATAATCTTTTGGTTGTAATTTTTCATAATAATTACCATTAAAGAGTACGAGCTCAAGTACGTTAGAATCGTCATGGCTAATTAATTCGCCAGTTTCTGCAGTAATTGTAGTATGGTAAACATCGTTTTTGTTCTTTTTTTTGTGAACAATAACCTCTTCTAGATACTGACCTCTATCTCCGCTTTTATCTTTAACCTTGATGTTTATAAGATCTCCTACTTGGTTAAATTGCCCTTTTGCAATGGCCATTGCTGGTTTTTTTTTGGCAATATTTCTTCTGAGATTATAAAAATTGAATTCAGCACTAGGAATGACGTTATTAGCAAAGAAAAAAGTAATTATTGAAAGCCCAAAAATAAACACACCTAAACTACGCATTGCTCTCTGTAAAGAGATGCCTGTAGATTTCATTGCGGCAAACTCATAGTTTTCGGCAAAACTCCCAAAGACCATAATTGATGAAAGTAATATGGTAAGCGGTAAAACAAGAACTATAATTCTTGGTGATACATATAGCAGAAATTTGGCTATAATATCCAGTTCTAAATCTTTACCAGCAAGTTCGTTGATATATAGCCAAACAGATTGTAAAACAAAAATCAGCATGAGAATAATAAACACGCTGAAAAAGGTTTTTAAATACGTTATTAGTATGTATCTGTCTAATATTTTCACAGAGAAAACCTAGTCTAATTTATTGATGTAGTAATCTTTATACTTCTTTTCATCAAAGGTAAACAAGGTTTTTGATAATGGCTCATTTGTTTTAAAAGAATTAACAGTGATGGTTGTTTTTGTATTATTAACTCCAACTTCAATAAGGTTATATATATGCTTGGTTTTTACATCAATTCCTAAAAGCACATTTTTAATTTCAGAGTTAGAATCTATTGGAATTAATTTCACATATTGAATTTTTCTGCCTTTGACATTCTGGACAATATCCATTTCGTAATTATAGCCATCTTTGTAAAACGATAACATTTTACTAGGAGTGATTGTGCTTTCATCCTCGGTATTTTCACTAGATATAGTCACTTCCTCATCTTCAGGGCTAATATTATAAAGTGTTTTTCCATCATAAATTCTTGTGACACCAAACGCATTTAAAACATATTTGTCACCTTGTAAAACTACATCACCACGCATTTCCTGTTTAATGTTTTCTTCAGTATTAACTAAAACATACTTAAAGCCTATTGAAATATTATCGTAGCTCTTGGCAATGGTATTTACTTCATCTAACAGTTTTTTTGCATCGTTAGCGTTTTGGGAAAACACTAATGATTGGCTGATTAATAATAATGTAATTAATAATTTTTTCATTTTTTTTATTACTTAGTTTTTTTTTATCAATTTTCGTTTGCTAGAAGCTGATCTAAAGCTGCTAAATCAGGCACCAAGACTTGTCTAGCTTTACTACCTTCAAATTGACCAACAATTCCAGCAGCTTCCAATTGGTCTATTAATCTTCCAGCTCTATTATAGCCTAATTTGAGTTTTCGTTGTAATAAAGAGGCTGAACCTTGTTGTGCTGTTACAATAACTTCGGCAGCTTCTCTAAATAATTTATCTCTATCAGATATATTTATATCAATACTTGTGCCAGTTTCTTCACCCACAAACTCAGGAAGTAAATGTGCATCTGGATAGGCTTTTTGTGATCCAATAAACTCTGTAATGCGTTCAACTTCTGGCGTGTCAACAAAAGCGCATTGTAAGCGAATCATATCATTACCTTGCGTGTAAAGCATATCACCACGACCTATTAATTGGTCGGCTCCAGAGCCATCAAGAATAGTTCTAGAATCAATTTTTGAAGTTACTCTAAAAGCGATTCTTGCAGGGAAATTTGCTTTAATAATACCAGTAATGACATTTACCGAAGGGCGCTGTGTTGCAATAATTAAATGAATACCAATAGCACGTGCTAATTGCGCTAAACGTGCAATAGGCGTTTCTACTTCTTTACCAGCGGTCATTATTAAATCTGCAAACTCATCAACAACCAAAACAATATAAGGTAAGAATTGGTGGCCATCGTTTGGATTTAGTTTACGTGCTCTAAACTTTTCGTTATACTCTTTTAGGTTTCTACAAAATGCATTTTTAAGCAATTCGTAACGGTTATCCATTTCAATACACAAAGAGTTAAGTGTATTAATAACCTTTGTGTTATCAGTGATTATAGCTTCTTCACTATCTGGTAATTTGGCTAAATAATGACGTTCTATTTTATTGAAAAGTGTTAGTTCTACCTTTTTCGGGTCAACCAGAACAAATTTTACTTCTGCGGGATGTTTTTTATAAAGCAATGAAGTAAGCACTGCATTTAATCCAACTGATTTCCCTTGACCTGTAGCTCCTGCCATTAATAAATGTGGCATTTTTGCTAAGTCCACTACAAACGTTTCATTACTTATGGTTTTACCAAGTGCAATTGGTAGTTCCATTTTTGATTTCTGGAATTTTTGTGACGCAATTACCGAATGCATGGATACGATGGTGGCGTTTTTATTTGGCACTTCAATACCAATGGTACCGCGACCAGGAATTGGTGCAATAATTCGAATACCTAAAGCAGAAAGAGATAGAGCAATATCGTCTTCAAGATTTTTTATTTTTGAAATACGCACACCAGCTTCTGGAACAATTTCGTAAAGTGTTACAGTTGGTCCAATAGTAGCTTTAATACTGGCGATACCAATTTTGTAATTGTTAAGTGTGCTTACAATTCTATTTTTATTTTCTTCTAATTCTTCTTGATTGATAGTGATACTCTCAGTATCATATTTTTTTAGAAGATCTAAAGGTGGAAATTTGTAATTCCCCAATTCAAGAGTAGGGTCAAAGCGTCCAAAATCCTCAACTAATTTATCAGCAAGGTTGTCTGTTTCAGATTTTTCTTCTCTAACGGCTTCAACTTTCATTTCCAAATCATCTTCTGGTTCGGTTGCTATTTCAACTTCTAATTTCTTTTCAGGCTCAATAACCTTTTCTTTTTTAGCATCCCGAGTTGAATGATTTGTAATTGTTGGCTCAAGGTTTTCTAACGGAATTTCGAAAGCAGATTTAATGTCTTCAGCTTCAGCAGACAAATTGTTATCTACAGGGATAAATTCTGATTCTTTGGCATCAGTATCTTTCTTTTTGATAAAGTCCTTTTTCAATTCTTTTTTAGCAGAATTAAATAGATTACCAAAATGTTGGGGCGTTAATTTTAAACGAATTGCCAAATATGCTATTAGGCAAAGTAAAAGAAATAGTAGTGTGCCAATTTTACCAATATAATCTTGCAGAAAATCATTTAGTTCAAACCCAACTGTTCCGCCTAATATTGATGTTTTACTAGCTGCGAATCCTAATAGTATAGACATCCACATAACGCTTAGTGTTCCCCAAAACCAATGACGCCAAAGACGTGCTTTTTTTATATCAAGTAGTACATAAATACCTGATAAAAATATTAAACCTGAGAATATGAACGATGCTAAACCAAACCCTCTGTAAATAAATAAATCGCTAACCCAAGCACCAAACTTGCTCATCCAGTTTTGAGCTTCAACTTCTCGTGACGTAAATTGATTTAAAACACTTTGATCTGCTTGTCCAGTAAAAAAGAAAGATAGGAATGCCAGAAAAAGGAGAATACCAAGAATTAAGAGCAAACTACCAAAAACTAACTTTTGTTGATTAGATAATGATAAATTGGGTTTTTTTCTTGTTGATTTACGCTTTTTTGTGGTTGGTTTTTTCTTTGCCATTAACACTTACTTACTATGAAACAAAAATACAAATAACTAACGTTTATCCTAATGGTTATAGTATTTAAGTCATCTTTGGTAAATATATTATTAAACCAGCAATAACTGCAGCAATAGAAGCAATAAAGACAGCTCCTGCGGCTATGTCTTTTATATACCCTATTTTCTCATGCTTTTCAGGATGGATAAAATCTGCAATGGCCTCTATGGCTGTATTTATGCCTTCAATACTCATTACTAATCCAATTGCTAGAATTTGTATTAGCCATTCGCTAGTCGATATTTGAAAGTAAAACCCAGCAAATGTCATTATTATGCCAATCACTAATTGGACTTTAATACTAGCTTCCGTAGTTATTAATAGAGATGCTCCTCGCGTAGCGTAGCCAATACTTTTTATTCTTTCATTAAAAAACGATGACTTTTTGGTCATATTATGATATTCTGTCAATGATTAAATTTTATCTAAAGTACTAATATAATGGTTTCTTAAGTATTCTCTTATCCATTTTAATAATTGATTTTAGTTAAAGTTATTATAAATATTTTCTATTATGTTTAATTAATACATAAATTTGTTAAACAAAATAGCTATAAACAAAAAACTGTTATGAAAACGAAAAATTTATTTAAAACTATTGCTATTGCTTTTTCTTTATTAATTGGAGGAAATATGCTTGCTCAAGACAAAAACATTGTTGAAACTGCAATTGCATCTAAAGATCACACAACATTAGTGGCTGCTGTTAAGGCTGCAAATCTTGTTGGTATTCTATCTGGGGAGGAGCCTTTTACGGTATTTGCTCCAACTAACGCAGCATTTGCAAAATTACCAACCGGAACAGTAGATAATTTACTTAAAAAAGAAAATTTAGCTACACTACAAGGTGTATTGACCTACCATGTAGTAGCAGGGAAATTTAGTGCAAAAGATGTTATTGCTTTAATCAAAAAAGGAAAAGGAAAAGCAGTTATTCCAACAGTGCAAGGCGGAAAAATATCTGCAATGATTATGGACGGTTCAGTCTATATTGCTGATGAAAATGGAAATAAAGCTAAAGTTACTGCTGCAGATTTGGACCAAACTAATGGTGTAATTCACGTAATTGATTCGGTAGTTTTACCGAAATAGTGGTGGTTGGTTGATTGATAGCGGAAAAGCCTCTTCATTTGAAGAGGCTTTTTTATTTTATAATTAATTTGGAGCAGTTATATAGACTCTATAGCTTCAAGCGCTTCCTCATAATTTGGTTCTTGACCAATTTCTGGAACTTGCTGTGTATAAGCTATTTTACCTTCAGTATTGATAATAATAATGCACCTGGAAAGTAATCCATCAAAAATACCGTTTGTCATGAGTAATCCATAAGTATTACCAAATTCTCCATTTTTAAAGTCTGAAAGCATTATGACGTTTTCTAAACCTTCAGCAGCACAAAACTGCTCTTGTCTAAACGGCAAGTCTCTGGAAATGCATAAAACCTTAGTGTTTTCAATTTCCGAAGCTATTTTATTAAATGCTCTTACAGACGCTGAACAAACACCAGTGTCTACACTTGGAAAAATGTTTAGCAACAAATTTGAATCGCTAAAATCATCTAAAGTTTTTGTTGAAAGATCAATTGCTACCAAATTAAAGTTTTGAGCTTTTGATCCAATTTCTGGTAAATTTCCAGAAGTCTCTATAGGGTTCCCACCCAAAGTAATATGTGCCATAAATTAATATTTAAATTAATTAATAAAATTAAAACTATTTAATCAGATAACCTTAATCATAACTCTTTTTGTATTATAAATTTTATTGATTTTAATATAGCATATTAAAAAGGCTTTTATGTGTAAACATGAAGAGTATTCTTTAACTTTATGGAATTAGAATTTAATTTAAAAACTTTAACAATGGAAAACAATAAGATGAGTGGAGACATTAACGATTGTCCCTTCCTTAGTGGAACTCAAAAAAACAGTGCTGGTGGCGGAACTAGTAACCGTGATTGGTGGCCTAATGAATTAAAATTAAATATTTTGCGTCAGCATGCATCTAAGTCTAATCCATTAGGTGATGATTTTGATTATGCTAAAGCATTTAGTAGCGTGAATTTTGCTGAACTAAAGAAAGATGTAGTTGATTTAATGACAGATTCTCAAGATTGGTGGCCAGCAGATTATGGACATTATGGACCATTAATGATTCGTATGGCATGGCATAGTGCTGGAACTTACCGTGTTGGTGATGGTAGAGGAGGTGCTAATACAGGAAATCAGCGCTTCGCTCCTTTAAATAGTTGGCCAGACAATGGAAACTTAGATAAGGCTCGTTTATTATTATGGCCAGTTAAAAAGAAATATGGCAATAAAATTTCTTGGGCAGATTTAATGATTCTTGCAGGTAATTGTGCATTAGAGTCTATGGGTTTTAAAACATTTGGTTTTGCTGGAGGTCGCGTTGATGTTTGGGAACCAGAACAAGATGTTTATTGGGGTTCTGAGACAGGATGGTTAGATAATGATGATCGATATGATACAAGTGATGGTGATTTGGAAGGACATTTAGGAGCTGTACACATGGGATTAATTTATGTAAACCCTGAAGGGCCTAACGGAAATCCAGATCCGTTAAAATCAGCACATGATATTAAAATTACTTTCGGTCGTATGGCAATGAATGATGAAGAAACAGTCGCTTTAGTAGCTGGAGGTCATACCTTTGGGAAAGCTCACGGTGCTGCAGATCCTGATAAATATGTTGGCACTGAGCCTCATGGAGCTTCAATTGAAGAGATGAGTACAGGTTGGAAAAATTCATTTGGAACAGGAGTATTGGATGATACGATTACCAGTGGTTTAGAAGGTCCATGGACTCCAAATCCTATTAAATGGGATCATGATTATTTTGATGTTCTATTAAATTATGAATGGGAATTAACCAAAAGCCCTGCAGGAGCACATCAATGGACACCAACTGCTCAGTCACATGCTAGAATGGCACCAAAAGCTGGTGATCCTAATGGGAAGCAAGCTTTGATGATGTCAACAGCAGATATGGCTTTAAAAATGGATCCAACATATTTAGAGATTTCTAAGAAATTCCATAAAGACCATAAAGCTTTTGAAGATGCTTTTGCAAGAGCATGGTACAAATTAACCCATAGAGATATGGGGCCAATCGATCGTTATTTAGGCCCTGAAGTTCCAAAAGAAGAATTATTGTGGCAAGATCCTGTACCAAAAGTAGATTATACACTAAGTGCTTCAGATATTGAGTCTCTTAAAAAAATGGTATTGGACTCAGGCTTATCTATTTCTGAATTAGTAAGAACAGCTTGGGCTTCTGCTTCGACCTTTAGAGGTTCTGATATGCGAGGTGGAGCTAATGGTGGGCGCATTCGCTTAGAACCGCAAAAAAGTTGGGAAGTAAATAATCCTGTTGAATTAGACAAAGTTTTAAATGCATTAGAAGGTGTTAAAAATGAATTTAGTGGAACAATTTCTATGGCTGACTTAATTGTTTTAGCTGGTACAGCTGCAATTGAAGAAGCTGCTAGAAATGCTGGATACAATGTTACTGTGCCATTTGCTCAAGGTAGAGGAGATGCAACTCAAGAGCAAACAGACTTAGAATCGTTTAGTTATTTAGAACCTATAGCAGATGGATTTAGAAACTACATAAAATCTGATTTACAAGTAGCAGCAGAAGATTTGTTGGTGGATCGTGCGAACCTGCTAACGCTTTCTATTCCTGAAATGACAGCCTTAATTGGTGGTTTACGCGGGTTAGGTGCTAATTATGATGGTTCTAGCTATGGTGTGTTTACAAATAAGGTAGGAAGTCTTACAAATGATTTCTTTACTAATATATTGGATTTCACGTATACTTGGAGTGCCACTTCTCAAGATGATAGATTTTTTGAAAGTAAAGATCGTAGAACTGGTAAGGTAAAATTTACCGCAACTAGAGCAGATTTAATTTTTGGTTCTAATACGGAGTTAAGAGCTGTTTGCGAAGTTTATGGCGCTAACGATGGTCAGGGCAAATTCGTAAAAGATTTTGTTACAGCTTGGACAAAAGTGATGAATTTAGATCGTTTTGATTTAAAATAAGAGCCTACATTACTATAAAATTAAGGGATGGGAAGCATAATCTTATCCCTTTGTAAACAAAGATATATGACGAGAGATATTGATCTTTTTTTTGAATCTATTAGAATAGGTGATAAATATAGACTTGAGGCTTTATTGGGAATTAATCCTGGATTAGTTAATACTCGTGATTCACGTGGTTTCACACCACTTATTTTTGCTACGTATTTTGAAAATGAAGAAATCACTAACTTTTTAATTGAGAAGAATGCTGATATTAATGCAAAAGACAATTCAGGAAATACAGCTTTAATTGGAGTGTGTTTTAAGGGTAATGCAACTATAGTTAATTTATTAATTGAGAAAGGGGCAGATATTAATGCAACTAACAATAATGGATCCACACCATTAATATTTGCAACACTTTATGATAAGGAGAATATTGTTAACTTATTATTAAATGCTGGCGCAAATAAATCTATTAAAGACTTTGAAGGAAAAACAGCTTATGATTATGCTTTGGAGAAAGAATTTAGTCATTTTTTAAAACCCTTAAATAGTTAATAAAAATAATTTTCAATAAAAAAGCCACTTCATTTGAAGTGGCTTTTTGCTTATATACTTATTAATTAACCTTAGTTAACATGCTTTTCTAAAAATTCAGCAGTTGATTTATGATCAGCTTTCATACCTTCAGAACCTTTACTCCAGTTAGCTGGACATACTTCACCATTTTCTTCAAAAAATTGTAATGCATCTACCATACGTAAAGCTTCGTCAACATTTCTTCCAAGTGGCAAATCGTTAACTAATTGATGACGAACAACTCCTTCTTTGTCAATTAAGAATAATCCTCTGTAAGCGATTAATTCACCTTCAGATTGTAACATATCGTTTTCGTCGTAATAGGTTTCACCAGCCAATACATCGTAGTTAGCAGAAATTGTTTTGTTAGTGTCTGCAACTAAAGGATATGTTACACCTTTAATACCACCTTGGCCTTTATCCATTTGTAACCAACCAAAATGTGATTGCTCAGTATCGGTTGAAACACCAACTACAGCAACATCACGTGCTTCAAAGTCTGCTAATCTACTTTGAAATGCATGCAATTCTGTTGGGCATACAAACGTAAAGTCTTTCGGATAAAAGAAAAGAACTACATGTTTCTTTCCTAAATATTGATCTAATGAAAAGTTTTCAGCAAACTCACAGCCATTTATTACTGCTTGTGCGTTAAATTTTGGAGCTTTTTGCCCTACTAATACTGCCATTTTTTATTGTTTAAGTTTATTTAAATTTTGATGACAAATATACACAACAGTATATGCCAAAAATGGCTTTGCAATTTAAATTTTTTATGAACCAATAAGTTATACTGATTTGGTTTTAAGCTGCTTTATTTTTATTGAGAATGCAGCAAACAACAAGGTCATAAACGGACTTAAAATACTAAAAAATGCATAAGGTATATATGCTGTTGCACCTGCATATCCAAAGAGTACTTTAGAGTGGTAAGCGCCACAAGTATTCCAAGGCACTAATACTGAGGTTACTGTTCCTGAATCTTCTAGTGTTCTACTTAAATTTTCAGGAGCTAGACCTTTGTCTTCATATGCTTTTTTAAACATTTTTCCAGGAACCACCAATGCTAAATATTGGTCAGATGCAGTAACGTTTAGAGCTAAGCAACTTGCTACTGTACTTGCAAATAAACCAAAAGTTGTAGTTGCTAAGCTTAAAAGAGAATTCGTTATTCTAGCTAATGCTCCAATAGCATCCATTACACCACCAAAAACCATAGCACAAATAATCAACCAAATAGTCCCTAACATTCCTGCCATTCCTCCAGCTGTAAACAAGTCGTTTAATTCTGCACTTGAGGTTTCTACAGCTGTATCTACTGTCATAGCATTCATAATACCTTTATAGGCAGATTGAAATGTCAAACTATCTGCTCCTGCAATTTTGGCAACTATATCTGGTTGTGCAATTAAAGCTGCTGCACCACCAAAAAGGGCGCCTAGTAGCAAAGCTATAAGTGGAGGTGTTTTTTTAACAATCATTACAATAACTAGAACTGGAACCAAAAATAGCCAAGGACTTATGTTAAAAGCACCGTCTATGGCACCTAATTTATCTTGAATTTGTGGTGTACCAGTAATATCTAAATTTAACCCAATGATTATAAAAATTATTAAAGTAATAACTATGGTTGGTATTGTTGTTAAAGACATATATCTAATGTGATCAAATAATTCACCTCCTGCCATAGCAGGCGCAAGATTTGTAGTATCGCTTAACGGAGACATTTTATCACCAAAATACGCTCCTGATAATACAGCACCAGCTGTCATTCCCATTGAAATGCCTAATGTTTCCCCAATTCCTACAAGTGCAATACCTACTGTTGCAGAGGTTGTCCAGCTGCTTCCTGTTGCTATTGAAATTATTGCGCAAATAATAACGCATGCTGCTAAAAATATGGTTGGATTAAGAATTTGTAATCCATAATAAATCATGGTTGGAATTACACCACTAATCATCCAAGTGCCTGCTAATGCACCAACCATAAGAAGAATTAATAAAGCTCCTGTAGTAGATTTAACATTTTCGGCTACTTCACTAAGCATTTGTTTATAGGACACTTTATTATAAAAACCAACAATAGCTGCAGCTGCAGCTCCCATTAGAAGAATAAACTGATTACTTCCACTTAATGCATCATCACCAAAAACATAGATGTTATATGCTAACATTCCAACTAATGCAAAAACAGGAATTAGAGCTTCCCAAATATTTAATTCTACATTTTCAACTATGTGTTCATCTTGAGGTACTCTGGGTTTAATATCTTTGCTTTCCATAAATGTTTCGTTAGTTTTTTGCTTTGTAATGTTACGATTTTGTCAAGAGGTTTCCAAATCGATTTTGTTATGTACATTTGTTGAACTTTTATGGATTCACTTACTCAAATAGTTTTAGGTGCTGCTTGTGGAGAAGCTGCTCTAGGTAAAAAAATTGGTAACAAAGCGCTGCTCTTTGGTGCTATTGGTGGAACTATTCCAGATTTAGATGTGTTTGTTGGTCGTTGGATTTATAATAACGAAATTGATATTATGGCCTTTCATAGAGGGTTTATGCATTCCATTTTGTTTACTGTTATAGGTGCCTTTATTTTTGGATGGATAACTTACAGACTCTATAATAGAGGAAAGCGCAAAGGCACTACAATTCGAAATAACTGGATTTGGTTATTCTTTTTGTCATTGTTCACGCATCCTATTTTAGATAGTTTTACACCCTATGGTACGCAGTTGTTTACGCCTTTTTCAAATTATCGAGTAGCGATTAACAATATTTCGGTTGCTGACCCAATGTACACTGTCCCTTTTCTTATTTGTATGATTGTGTTGATGTTTTTTAAAAGAAGCACCTATAAACGTAGATTGTGGTTGAAATTTGGTTTGGGAATAAGTTCTGCATATATGTTGTTTACTCTTGTGAATAAAATTTATATCACATCTATTTATAAAAAATCATTACAATCTGAAGGTATTTCTTATTTACGATTTCAAACTCAACCTTCAATTTTTAATAATATTCTTTGGTATGGTGTTGCTGAAACCGAAACTGATTATTATGTAGGTTTTTATTCCTTGTTTGATTTATCTTCAAAAGTTGAAACTTGGAATAAGTTACCGAAAAACCATCATCTAGCACCAGTTGACAATAAAGATATAAAGACTTTAGCATGGTTTAGTAACGGTTATTACAACCTTATTGAAAAGAAAGAAGGCATATTGAGATATAATGACTTACGTTACCCATCATTTGATAAGGATGACCCTAACAATGCCATTTTTAGTTTTACTATGAAAAAAGAAGGTGAGCGTTGGAATATATTACCATTTGATGGTAAACCACCATCTAGTGAAGATTTTTCATATTTCTGGGAACGTATTAAAGGTGTTAACTAATTATATCAATTATAATTGGTTTTAGTCCACTAAAAAAGAACTCGACAGCTATAACCATAACTATGAGTCCCATTAATCTCATCATTACATTAATTCCAGTTTCTCCTAAAATTTTTATAATTCGTGATGAACTGTAAAGAATGATATAAGTTAGGAGGATTACAATTAGTACTGCAAAGATTAATACTGCTTTTTTTTCAATGGAATTGGCATCTTCCATCATAACAATCGCATTAGTTAAAGCACCTGGTCCACAAATCATTGGTATGGCAAGAGGTGTCACTGAAATATCGTTTACGTATGTTTTTATTTCAGCCTCTTTTAGTTTTACTTTTCCTAATCTGGCTTGTAACATATCCATACCCATTAAAAAAAAGATAACACCCCCAACAATTCTAAAACTGTTAACAGATATACCAAAGAAATTAAATAAGACTTGGCCAGAAAAGGCAAATATTATTATTGTGACAAATGAAACAATAGAAGCTTTTTTTGCGGTTTTAGTCCTATGACTTTGATCTAAATCAGCAGTCATAGTCATAAAAATAGGCATTGTTCCAAATGGATTTATTAATGTAAAAAACGAAGTGAAGGCTAAGATTCCAAATCCAACAATTTCTGTCATAATCACTTTAATCTAAGAATTAATGTATCAAGGTTTTAAAACATCTAATTTTATCATACAATCTTTCATCATATTATATGTACGCTCAATATCAGCATCCAAACCAATTGAGAATCTAATTAATCCATCGCTTAATCCCATTGCTTCTCGTTCTTCGTCTGGAATTTCAGAGGATGTTGAACTTCCAGGTGCAGAAAACAATGTTTTATAAAATCCTAGACTAACAGCTAAATACCCAAGGTTTTTTTCTTGCATTAACTCCATAAGTTCGTTAGCTTTATCAATAGAGCCAACATCAATGGTTAGCATACCTCCAAAGCCGTATTTATCATACATCATCGATTTAAATAAACTGTGAGAAGGATGCGATTTTAAACCAGGATAGACTGTTTTTAAGCCATCTTTCTCAAATTTTTCGGCTAAAAAGGCAGCATTTAAACTATGTTGTTGCATTCTAATGTGAAGTGTTCTTAAGTTTTTTAGTACAGATGCAGATCGTAAACTATCCATAGTAGAGCCTAGGAGCATGCAAGCACCATTATTTACATTTCGTAAGTCATCAATAAACTCTTGAGTTCCACAAATAACACCAGCAACAGTGTCAGAAGAGCCATTGATGAATTTTGTCAAACTATGTACCACAACATCTGCGCCCAATTTTGCTGGTGAAATAGATAGTGGTGAAAAAGTATTATCTATAACTAATTTTAAATTATGTCTTTTTGCAATGTCTGCTAACCCTTTTATATCAGCGACCTCCAGCAAAGGATTACTAACAGACTCACAATAAATAACCTTTGTGTTTTTAGTGATCGATGCTTCAACAATGTCTAATTTAGTAATATCTACAAATGAGGTTTCAATATTAAACCTTGGAGTAAAATTCTTTAAAAAGGCATAAGTACCACCATAAATAGTTCTACTTGATATTACATGATCCCCAGAGCTACAAAGTTGCATGATTACAGGTGTTATAGCACCCATTCCAGAAGCAGTTACAGTAGCTGTTTCAGTACCTTCCATAGCAGCGAGTGCTTCACCTAAGTATAAATTTGAAGGTGAGGAATGACGCGAGTATAAATAGCAGCCATCTGCATTCCCTTCAAAGGTATCGAACATGGTTTTTGCAGATAAGAATGTATAGGTAGATGAATCTGAAATAGAAGGGTTTACACCTCCAAATTCTCCAAAGTATTGTAAATCTTGAATGTTATTTGCTGGCTTAAAAGACATTGTATCGGTTTTTAACGTTGTACTTTACAAAGTTCTTCTAAATAAGAATAATAATCAACAGATATTATGTAGTTTAGAAAATAAAACTGCATTACATCGATAAAATTGAATAATTTTAATTGTTTTTAGTAATATGGTAACTTATACTGAAAAAATTATCGATTATGAAATTTGATGCTATTGACAACAATCTATTGGAGCTCTTGCAAAGAGATAGTAAGCAAACAAATAAAGAACTATCAAACAAGTTAATGCTTTCTGTAACAGCAGTTTACGAACGCATAAAAAAACTAGAAAAAGCTGGTGTTATTGAAAAGTATGTGGCTTTAGTAAACAAAGAGAAGATTAATAA
Source organism: Gaetbulibacter sp. S0825 (assembly GCF_011777505.1). Classification (GTDB taxonomy): domain Bacteria; phylum Bacteroidota; class Bacteroidia; order Flavobacteriales; family Flavobacteriaceae; genus Pontimicrobium. The sequence goes on from NZ_JAATJT010000002.1 coordinate 380,434, forward strand.
ATCTTTTGTTGTTTTTTGTAGTATAAAATTGGTACAGCACACAAAAGACTATGTTGTTAAATTTGAACGAGAAGTTGCTAAATTAAATGAAGTAGTTGAATGTTACCACATAAGCGGTGATTATGACTATTTACTAAAAATTCTTGTTGAAGATATGGAAGCATACAGAGAGTTTATGGTAAAAAAGCTTACTACAATAGACCATATTGGGAGTACACACAGTGCTTTTATGATTAATGAGGTAAAGCATACTACATCAATAAATTTATAACTGCATGTCATCAGCTTTCTTTAAGCTTTCAGAGTTCTTTTTAATTTTTATAATTATCCCTATTGCTTTTGCACTTGATTTCAATGTTTGGGTGAAGTTAATTCTTGGGTTATTTGGCTTTATCTATATTATAGTATTGCTTGTAAAAGTAGAAAAACTTAGTTTTGATATTGCTCCAAATTTAAATTGGAAGTCATTTTTTAAAAGAGTTTTCATAAAGCTCATGGTAATAGCAGTAGTTACAAGTCTTTATGTGTTTATTACCGACAAAGAATCGCTTTTCAATGTGGTGATTGCAAAACCAAAGCTTTGGGTTGTAATCCTAATAGTATATAGTTTGTTTTCGGTGTACCCGCAAGAATTGATTTATAGAACTTTTTTCTTTAAGAGATATAAAGCGCTAATTAGTAATAAAGTACTTTTTATATTTATCAATGCTATTGTATTCTCACTCGGACACATTTTCTTTAGAAACACCTTAGTTTTAATACTCACATTTTTTGGAGGGTTGCTTTTTGCATTTACTTATTCCAAAACAAAATCGACAATTTTGGTTAGTATTGAGCATGCAATTTACGGTTCTTGGTTGTTTACTGTAGGGATGGGAGATATGTTAGGTTTTCCTACTTAAAAAAGTGTTCAAATATGACAATAAAAAGTCATCTCTACCTTTTAATGTATTATGCAATAAAGAGTAAAGTGAAGTCTAAAAAATTAAAGAATATTTAGAAATAGATAAGAGTTGAGCAAAAAGCAACTCCATATTGTAGGGTTGTGCTAACCTACTTTATTTAAAAGTTTGCCATTTTTATATTCGCCAAGAACAATAACATCTTTCGATTTCTCGTACTCTTTAATGGCAAATTCCATTTGCTTTTCGTTGTCTCTTCGTATTTTTATACCAGTTTTAGATCCTCTGTTTCTTATTTCAATATAAAATCCGTCTCTTAAATCTAAAGGCTTTGTTGCTGGTCTCCCCATGTTTGTAATGTTTTAAAAATTTAACTGATGTTTATTAAAGTGTTGACTTTTAATAAAAATCATAGTTCTACAATATACAATAACTTTTGACTTATAAAATAATTGTTGATAAATATTAATTATTCTAGTATAGTTTCTACATTGCACTTCATTGAAACATCACTAGAAAACTAATTGGCAGTATTGAACCTGCTTAATATTTTAAGTTTTGTAAGATTTTTCTAATGTTATATACTATATTTAGCTGTTAATTAAATTTTAATGAGGAAACTATTTTTTGTTTTTATTCTTTCTGTTTTTCAAAGTGTTACTTCTAATGCTCAAACAAGTGATTTAGAAAAGGAACTTTTAGTATGGTTTGATACAGAAAACGATGTTACGAGTAGTAATTTAATAAATGGAGTCGAGGTTGTTGAAACCTTATTGGCTTATAAAGATTCGCATAAATATTATAAGTCACCTTATTTTGTTTCTGGAAGTATAAACTATCTAGATCAGAACTATTATAATGTGTTAATGATGTATAATATTTTTGAAGATAAAGTCATTATAAAATTTAATGAAGGAAAAAGAACATCTATTATTCAACTCATGGATAATGAAGTTAAGAGTTTTAGTTTGCTGAACACCCATTTTGACAGATTAAAATTTAATGATAATAATGGTTTTTTTGAGTTAATAAAAGTATATAGTAAGTTTAAGTTATATAAAAAGCATAAAAAATATACAGTAGCTAAAACCAACACAGGAAAAAGTACAGTAAGACATGAATTTGTTAAAGCTAAGGATGTTTTTGTAATTGAATATGGAACAAATTATTCAACTATTGAATCAAAGAATGACTTATACGACTTGTTTCCAAATATTAAAAGAGAAATAAAAAATATGTTTAATAAAGATAAAGAAGTGCAATCGGCATGGAGAAAAAAGGAAATGGAAAATGTTTTTAAACAGATTGAAAATTTATTGCCAAACTAATTATTTTAGATGAAGAGATTTTTACTTCCCATGTTATTTTACTTTTTTGTTTTTGGCTCCCAAGCTCAATCTAATACAGAAACAATATCTATAACTTATGATAATGAAACAATTGAAGAGGTTTTTAATCAAATTGAAAAGCTAACTTCTTATAAATTTTATTTTCACAAAAAGTGGTTAGAAAATCAAAAGATTACTGGAAGCCATAACAATAAAACTGTTGCATACATTGTAGGTGAAATCCTTAAAGCAACTAATTCTAATTTTTATATTACTAATGATAAAAGAATAATTCTAACAGGGAATATTGTAGTATACAATTCATTACCAGAGGGTTTTAACAAAAGCAAGAAATCTTCTAAAATCAAAACTGAAACCTTAGATAATTCAGATGATGTTCCAGTTTTTTTTGACGAAAAAAAATCGAATAATTCAACCCAAATTGAAACGGTTAGAGTTGGTAGGGCAAATAAGACATCAACCAAAAAAATATTTACTTTAAAAGGACGAGTAATAGATTTTGGAACAGGCACTAATCTTTCTAATGTCAGTTTACGCGTAGTTAATACTAATACTGGAGCTACAACCAACAGTAATGGTTTGTATAGTATTGAACTTCCTTTAGGAGAGCATATTTTAGAAATAACATCTTTAGGTTTTCAAAAAATACAAAAAAGACTTCTTATTTATAATGACGGAAATTTAGATTTCGAATTATTTGAAGATTTAGAAGAATTAGATGAAGTTGTGATTGATGCAGATGTAGATGAAAACACAAGAGGGATTATATCTGGATTAACAAAACTAGATGTTAAAAAAATTAAGACAATTCCTTTAGTTTTGGGAGAACGAGATGTTTTAAAAGTTGCCACTACTTTACCTGGAATCTCAAAGGCAGGTGAGGGATCTTCTGGTTATAATGTGAGAGGTGGAAAAGAAGACCAAAACTTAATACTATTAGATGGTGCTGTTGTTTATAACCCAAGCCATTTTTTCGGGCTCTTTTCTGCACTAAATCCATTTAGTATCGGTGAAGTAAATATATATAAAGGAAATATTCCTGCAGAATTTGGTGGTAGACTATCCTCTGTGTTTGATTTAAAAACAAAAAAAGCAGATAAATCAAAAATTACAGGTGAAGCATCAGTTGGACCTGTAACTAGTAATATCTCATTAGAAATACCAATAGTTAAAGAAAAAGGGTCATTATTGGTTGGTGGAAGAGGCGCTTATTCAAATTGGATATTAAAATTATTAGACGACAAAGAAATTAGTAAAAGTAGTGCATCGTTTTATGATTTTATAGCTAAGTATGACCATGAAATAAATGAGAAAAACGATTTAAGTGTAACAGGCTATTATAGTAAAGATGACTTTAGTATTTCATCGGATTCGTTATTTAGTTACAAAAACAGATTAGTTTCACTTAAATGGGATAGCAAAATTAATAAGAAAAGCACAGGGAGTTTGCAACTAACAAATAGTAATTATTCTTTTAATATTCTATATGATGGAGAAGCAATTAATGACTTTAATTTAGGCTATAACTTAAATGAAACAGAGTTAAAGTTAAAAGTAAAGTACTTATATAATAAAGATTTAAGTTTTGATTACGGTTTGGCTGGAAAACTATATAATATTAATCCTGGAGAAAAAAAACCTACAGGAAACACTTCTATAATAAAGACTACCACGATACCGAAAGAAAAAGCTATAGAAAGTGCTGCGTTTATTTCTGCAAAATATAATGTAACAGAAGATTTAGCAATAAATGCAGGAATAAGATATGTTAATTACGCTTTTTTAGGAGAAATTTCACAACGAACATATTTAAAAGACGAGCCCAAGTCTACAGCAACAATTAAGGATACTTTGTACTACAGCAATAATGAAACAGTAAAAACTTATGGTGGACCGGAGGCAAGAGTATCAGCAAGATATTTTATAACGCCAGATGTTTCCTTAAAGGCAAGTTATAGCAACATGTACCAATTTATTCATACATTATCCAATAACACAACAGCATCTCCAATAGATACATGGAAATTATCCGATTTAAATATTAAACCTCAAAAATCTCAACAATATTCATTGGGGTTATTTACGAACTTTAATGATAATTTATATGAGCTAAGCCTAGAGGGTTACTATAAAACCACCAACAATGTACTTGACTATAAAGTTGGAGCAGAATTATTGCTAAACACCACTTTAGAAACCGAAGTTTTGCAAGGTAAAGGAAAATCGTATGGTTTAGAGCTTTTATTAAAAAAAAGTGAAGGCAATTTAAATGGTTGGATTGGTTACACATACTCGCAGTCATTAATTAAATTAGACAGCCCTTTTCCAGAAGAGGTCATAAATAAAGGACGATATTTTCCAGCAAACTTCGATAAACCACACGATTTTAGTTTGGTGTCAAATTTTAAATTTACTAAACGATTTAGTGCATCAATGAATTTTGTTTACCAAACAGGTCGCCCAGTAACTTACCCAATTGGAAGCTATTACCAAAACGGACAAGAAATTGTTGTTTATAGTGACCGTAATAAATTTAGAATACCAGATTATTACAGATTGGATTTAAGCTTTAATGTTGAAGGAAACCATAAAATAAAAAAATTAGCGCATAGTTTTTGGAATATTTCTGTGTATAATGTTTTAGGAAGAAACAACCCTTATTCTGTGTTTTTTGTGAATGAAGATGGTGAAATTAGTGCTAAACAAGCCTCAATTTTTTCCATTCCTATTCCAACAATTACTTACAACTTAAAATTTTAAACATAAGTTTTATGAAATTATATAAACGCCATATAACGGGATTAATTCTTATAATAACTGTTCTTTTGAGTAGTTGTGTTGAACCTTTTGAATATGAATCTGAGAATTTTGAAAAGCTAATAATTATCAATACAGTTATAACAGACGAGATTAAGCAACAGGTAGTATATATAACTAATACAACGCCAATTGATGAACATTATGTTTCTCCTGAAACTAATGCCCAAGTAATAGTGAAAGATGATATTGGGAATCAATATGTGTTTTCTGAAACAGAATTTGGAAAATATATTTCTCAAAATCCATTTGCAGTAATTCCAGGAAGGAATTACTCATTGAATGTAGTAACAAGTAATGGCAGAGAATACTACTCTGAAGAGGTAAATCTAGTTTCAGGTAAAAAACCTGTAAGTGTTAATCCTATTAGACGCGTAAATGACGATGGTATTGTTGGTGTCGATATTTTAGTAAATAGTTTTGACGAGACTAGCAGCTCCAATTATTACAGATATGAATACGAAGAAACATATAAGATTATAGCACCAAATTGGAGTCCATACGATATAGTTCCAAGTGGATTTGGCTGCGGTAGTCCCTTTACTTTAGTTCCAAAGCAAACAGAACAAAGAACTTGCTATAACACGGTTACTTCAAATGCTATCATACAAACTAACACCATTAACTTATCTGAAGATAGGGTTGGAGATTTTAGCGTTAGGTTTGTGCCAATAACTAACACAATTATTGCGCATAGGTATAGCATTCTGGTAAAGCAATATGTCCAGTCTAGAAACGCTTATGCGTATTATGAAAAAATAAATAAAAGCATTCAAGAAGGAAATGTGTTTTCACAATTACAAACAGGGTTTGTGCAAGGGAACATGTTTTCTAAAACTAATTCTAACGAAAATGTTATTGGTTATTTTGAAGTTTCTTCAGTAGTAACTAACAGAGTGTTCTTTGATTTTGAAGACATTTTCCCTGAAGAAAACAAACCTGAAAAAGAATGCGTTTTAATAACACCACCAGTTACTGAAGAAAGAGGGTGTGGTTTATTACCCTTTTTAGAAGATTCAGGCTATAAATATGTTGAAGATAATAATCAACAAGGAGAAGGAGAAGGTCCATACGTAATAACCCAACCTAATTGTGGAGATTGTACCAGAGAAGGATCTGCCGAAGTTCCAATTTTTTGGATAGAATAATAGCACTATGAAATTTAAAAAAATAATATTAGTTACTAGTTTTGCTTTACTCGCTATTTGTTTGAGTGCACAAACTAATACAGAAATGTCGCCATTAAAAAAGGATTTCCCAACCGAAAGTGTTTATGTACATTACAATTCAACATTACTATTCTCAGGTGAAACATTATATTACAAATTTTATAGTCTAAACAATTTTTCGAACAAGCTTTCTAATATTAGTAAAGTAGGCTATATAGAGTTAATAGATAAGAATAAACAAACAGTCTTTAAGCATAAAATAAGACTTAATAATGGACAAGGATTAGGAGATTTTTTATTGCCAAGTGATATTATTTCTGGGAATTATAAACTAATTGGTTATACTGCATGGATGAGTAATAATCAAGAAAACAAATTTTTTGATGCTGATTTAAAAATTATAAATCCTTACAAATCAATAAACGAAGCAACTATAAAAAATGATTCTCTAAACATCAAACCTAAAGGTGAGTTTAGACCTAATTCAACAGAAAACTTCGAATTAAAACTACAGAAAAGAGTATATAGAGTTAGAGATGAAGTTCCATTTAGTGTTGTTTCTGATGAAAAATTAGATAGTGATATTTCAATTTCAGTTCATAAAATCAACAACATAAAATCACCATCTTTACAATCAATAAAAACTTTTAGAGAAGAACAAGCAAATAATGTTGAGTACAAGACTGTTTCTAAGGAAAAAATTAAGGTTTTTCCAGAAATTAGAGGAGAAATTGTAAGAGGAACTCTTAAAAGTGGTACACAAGAAGTAGTAAATAAAAAAATCGCACTCTCAATACCAAGTGGAGGCTTGATAAATATTATAAAAACAGACAGCGAAGGTAGATTTAGCTTAAATGTGAATCAGTATTATAATAGTAATGAATTATATGCTAAAGTATTTGATGAAAACACCGATAATTATAATATTGAATTAGAACCTTTGTTTAAAATAGATTTCAAGGAGGTGAATTTTGAAGAATTCAGAATATTTGAAAGCGAAGTACCAAAAATTTTAGAAAGAAGCATTTTAAATCAAATAGATAATGCTTATTTATTTACTAAAACAGATTCTATTATTAAAAAAAAGCCATATTTACCATTCGATAAATCCTATGATTTAGTTTATGATTTAGACGATTATAATAGATTTTCAGATATGAGCGAAACTTTTATCGAAATAATCAATCAAGCTCAAATTTATGAAGTTTCTAACGATGATTTTCAATTTGCAATATTAAACAATAAAGGTTCTTTTGATAAAAGCATACCACCTTTGCTGGTTATAGATGGAATAATTGTTAAGAACGCAAATCTCTTAGTTAATTATAATGCTAAAAGTATAAAGACAATAAAAATAATTAAAGATAAATACTTTTTGGGATCAGATATTTTTAATGGTGTTATAGTATTTCAAACCATTAATAACGATTTTAGTAGAAAAGTTGGAGACTATGTACTAAACAAGTTTGAGTTATATGATTTAGAGAAAATCAAGCACTATAAAAATGTGTCGTATAAGGGAAGTTTACTTACACTAAAAAATAAAATACCTGATTATAGAAGGCAACTCTATTGGAATGCTAGAGTAAAATTAAGCGGTAATACTAATAATTTTACGTTTTATACATCTGATAATACTGGTGAATTTGAAATTAGAGTTGAAGGATTTACAGAGCGAGGCGAACCAGTTTCTTTATCTTCAACTTTTACAGTTATAGAAGAATAATTCTCTTTGCTATTTACTCAAATATAAAGACAAAAATCGGCTAGCAATATTTATTGCTATTAATGGATATGTTTGTACTTTTGTATTCGATTTTTAATTGAAAGAAAACAAACTTTATGAACTCATACGATGTAGCCATTATTGGTTCTGGACCTGGAGGTTATGTAGCAGCAATTCGTTGTGCACAACTAGGAATGAAAACTGCAATTATTGAAAAATATTCAACGCTTGGAGGTACTTGTTTAAATGTTGGTTGTATACCAAGTAAAGCTCTTTTAGATTCTTCACATCATTATGAAGATGCTGTTAAACATTTTGAAGAACATGGAATAGAAATACCTGGTGATATCAAAGTTAATTTAGAAAAAATGATAGCTCGTAAACAGGCTGTTGTAGACCAAACTACAGGAGGTATTGATTTTTTAATGAAAAAAAATAAAATCGATGTTTACGAAGGTTTTGGAAGTTTTAAAGATGCCACTCACATCACTATTTCAGGAAAAGAAACTATTGAAATTGAAGCTAAAAACACCATAATTGCTACAGGAAGCAAGCCATCAACGTTACCATTTATTAAATTAGATAAAGAACGAGTTTTTACTTCTACTGAAGCTTTAAAATTAAAAGAAATTCCTAAGCACATGATTGTGATTGGTGGAGGAGTTATCGGCTTAGAGCTTGGTCAAGTGTATAAGCGTTTAGGAGCTGAAGTATCAGTGATTGAGTATATGGATAGGATTATTCCGACTATGGATTCTGGATTATCTAGAGAGTTAAATAAAGTACTTAAGAAGCAAAAATTTAAGATAAATGCCTCTCACAAAGTAAAATCTGTTGAAAGAGTAGGAGATGAAGTAATTGTAAAGGCAGATAATAAAAAAGGAGAAGAAGTCGAGTTTAGAGGAGATTACTGTTTAGTATCTGTAGGTCGCCGTCCATATACAGATGGATTGAATGCTGAAGCAGCTGGAGTAAAGCTAAATGATAGAGGACAAGTGGAAGTGAATGACCATTTACAAACAAGCGCTTCAAACATTTATGCAATTGGCGATGTTATTAAAGGCGCAATGCTTGCACATAAAGCTGAAGAAGAAGGTGTGTTTGTTGCTGAAACTATTGCAGGACAAAAACCACATATCGATTATAATTTAATTCCAGGCGTGGTTTATACATGGCCTGAAGTTGCTGCAGTCGGTAAAACCGAAGAAGATTTAAAAGAAGCTGGAGTAGAGTATAAAGTTGGTCAATTCCCAATGCGTGCTTTAGGACGTAGTAGAGCTAGTATGGATTTAGATGGATTTGTAAAAATTCTTGCAGATAAGTCAACTGACGAGATTTTAGGTGTACACATGGTTGGCGCTCGTGCTGCTGATATGATTGCAGAAGCTGTTGTAGCTATGGAATATCGTGCTTCTGCGGAAGATGTATCACGTATATCTCATGCACATCCAACTTTTACAGAAGCTATTAAAGAAGCAGCTTTAGCTGCTACTGATGATAGAGCTTTGCATATCTAAGTAGAAAGTTAGGAAATGATAAAAAAAACCACTTTTGAACAAGCTATAAGTAAATATAGATTGTTGTTGATAGTCATTATTTCCTTTAATTATGCCTATTCTCAGAAGGAATATTTGGTAAGGCAGAGTGGTGAACAAATTGAGTTTGTTAATAAAAATATTCGTAAAGATACTGTAGTGTTAAAGATTAATGGATCTAAGAATAAACTAAAGATTCCTGCTAAAGAAGTTAAAGGATATTATTTGAGTAATAGTAATGAATTCTATTATTTAAAACGCTCTACTGATACTCTAATGGGTAATAGTTATCAGTATTTCGTGAGGTTAAAAGAAGGTCATTTAAAAGTTTATTCTCCCCTTTGGTCTAGGCTACCTCCAAACGCTATTGGTGGAGGTCAAGTAAAAAATGAAGGTATTAAATATACTTCTATGTATATTGAAAAGGATGATGTTCTCAGACATGTTTGGTTTATTGGTTCTATTCTTCCAAAAAAGAAGGAGAAAAAAAAGAATTTTGAATCAATTATTTCAAGTGATTCGTTGTCGCTAAGCACTTTTAAGAAGGAAAATTACAAACATGATGCCGAGAGTATTTTCAATATAATAGAAGATTATAATTTAAGACATTATAATAAAAGATATGAAGGAGAAGTTGAGTTGGCTAAAGTAATTTTTTATAGAGAAAAAAGAAAGCAACATAAATCGAATGTAAATATTATTTTAGATCAGCAAGAATATAGTTTAGGTTTAAATGATGTGATAGAAGTAAATTTACCTGTAGACTCTGACTCTAAAATTTGTTTTTCAATCGATGGTAGCGATAAATGTTATTTATTAAGAGCCTCTTCTTTTTTTGATGAATGTTATGAAGTAGATATAAACAAAACGGGGATAATATCGATTAAAAGAAGAAATAGATACTCTGATTACCTTAAAGTAAGGCTAAAATACTTTGGCATGAAAAATCCTAAATCTAATTAGATGTTATTGAAAATCTATCGAAATTAATCTAATTCATTAATTTATTTAAAAATCCAATATCTCAAAATCGGCATCTTTCCAGCTTTCTTTATAGAGGGTATTTATTCTTTCTGTACTTTCTGCATCATCGAGTCCTTGGTACGCTAGTTTTAAGCCATGATAAGCCCAACCATTCTTTGGGAGTCTTTTTAAATCATCATTATATGTTGTAATGGCTTCATTAAATTTACCTGCTTTATTTTGTATAGCTCCTAGATGATGTCTTACAGAGAAAAACCAATCTGGAGGTTCATTATAGTTGAGTGTATCTTCAATAGTTATAGCTTCTTTTAAAAGAATGATGCTAGTCGCATAGTCTTCTTCAGAAGCCCATAACTCAGCCTCTAGTACTTTGGAAGCTATTTGAACTAAATCATATACAGAATTAATATCCCAAATGGTAATTTCCTTTAAACCTTCGTCTTTCGCTAGCTTAATTAAGTGTACTAATTCCTTTTTCGCACTTTCTTGATCTCCTTTACCTAAATGAGCCATTCCTTCGGCATAATGTCTTACAGCTTTCACATATTTTAAATCGTAAGTTTCAAATTGCATGTCTAAAATGTCATCCCATTTTTTAAATTTTACTGCCACATTATATGGAGTGATGTAATAATGTTGTAGAGTTCCCCAACCTGGTTGTTTCATGATTTCTGGATGCACATGTTCAGATACTTTGTTGGCTCCAATCATTGCCCAATGACTGTTACCTTCTAAAGTGGCTGTTGCTGCCATGAAATGATAATTATGAGGATAATACCCTAGAGGATAAGCTCCTTGTGCATGGCATGACGTAACATAAGTGCTATCGGCTTCAACTGCTGCAATATTTGATAGTGTTCCTTTATGATATTCACCAGTTCTAATATACACATGGGAAGGCATGTGTAATAAATGTCCTGAACCAGACACTAAACCATCATCAAACGCTTTGGCAGAAATATTTGCTCTTTCGGGTGTGTTTGATGCTTCTGTAGCATGTATATAAAAATGATGTGCTCCTGGATGTTTAGGATACTGTTTTATAAGCGTCTCTAATAATGTAGTAATTTCTGGAGTCCATTCTTTAGCATTTCCCTCTTTATCATATAAATCCCAAGGATGTAAATTCATAATAGATTCAGCATAAAGGGTACTTATTTCTGGGTCATCAGGATATATATCATATAACTTTTTCATTGCAGTAGAATAGTTAACATCTAGTTGATAACGATCTTCTGGTGGTTCTTGTGCATAGCGAATAGCCATGGTTTCTATAATTGCTTTTTCTTTATCCGTAGCATTTTTTGAAAGTTTTATGGCCGTTTGAATAGCATTGTAGGCTCTTTGATAATTATCATCTTCCATCCCAGCATTATAATTTGGACCTAAAACATAAGCATAACCCCAAAAAGCCATTGCGCAGGTTGAATCTAATTTAGTCGCATAATAAAAAGAACGAGCAGCTTCGGCATGATTAAATCCATAAGCCAATGTCATTCCTTGGTTAAAATAACGCTGTACTAAACTATCTTTAGTTGTTATTGGGTAGTCTATAGCATTGAGTCCTTCTAACAATGGTGCCTTATTGTCAATTTTGTACCAATCTGCATCAGTAATAGGAGGTACGCAAGAATATTTTGAGGTTATTTGTTTTTTAGTTGATAACTCTTTTTGTTTGTTGGTGTTCTCATTACAAGAAATAAGTAGAGACACTATTAATAGGAATACAGCTTTTCTTAGCATTATTATGGTAGTTTAATTAGATAGAAGTTAAAGATACTAAATGATACTCCAAAAGAATTATACAAGTTTCTTATTAAAACATCTAACTATTATAAGTTGCTAATTGTTAAGCTTTAAGATTGCAAAAGAAAGCCATCAATATGACCTATTTTTTCATTTATTTCCCTACATTTAAACCCATTGTGACCTATTAAAAAATGTAGTGTCTAAACAATGTAAACACCCTAACTATAACATTGAAAGCAGAGCAAGATTTTAATAAATTATCTGATGAAGAATTAGTAAAGACCATCGTGTCTTCTAATGATACATTGTTGTTTGAAATTTTGTATGACCGTTATGCGAAAATGGTATATAATAAATGTAGAGGGTTTTCGAAAAGAGATGATGAAGCTGAAGATTTAGCACAAGACATTTTTTTAAAGTTGTTTGTAAAACTAAAGACCTTTAAAGGGAACTCTAAATTTTCAACGTGGTTATATGCGTTTACATACAATCACTGTGTTAATTATGTAAATCGTAATACAGCTAAAAAAATTGAAAAACAATCGGTAGATGCTACACATATTGAAGATTCAGGATATAGCATTGAAGATGACGATAATGATATAAATCAACTAAAGGTTGAAAAATTGAAAGAAGCACTAGAACTAATAACTCCAGAAGAGAAAATGATTCTGTTGCTTAAATATCAAGATTACTTAAGTATTAAAGAGCTTACAGATATCTTGGATATTGGTGAAAGCGCTGTAAAAATGCGTATAAAGAGAGCGAAAGAGAAACTCATTAATGTATATAACGAGAATGAAAATGAGCGATAATCCATTTGAATATATAAATACACCTTTAAAAGAAGTTCCACAGGAACTAAAATCTAAGGTGATGAAAGACGTTGCGATTGCAAAGCTTTTAATGGAATTAGCTAGTTTATTTTCATTAAATGCTGGAAGCGTTATTGAGCGAACCATAAAAAATCGAAAAGAATAATATTACCCTAACAATATTACTAATGGAAAAGCTAACAGAAATTAAAAATATGGCCATTGAAAACTTCTCAACCACAGGAGTTAGTATTTTAAAAGCACTTTTGGTGCTCCTATTTGGGTGGCTATTTATTAAATTATTATTATCACTTTTAAAACGTGCTTTAAGGGCTATTAAAATTGACAAGTTTGGTGAAAAACTTAATGATATTGAAATTATTGAAGGAAAGAAACTTAACGTCAACCTTACCAAAATAATTATATCATTTATTAAATGGTCATTGCTATTAATACTTATTATTGTAGTATCTGAAATGATGGGTATGACCATTATTTCCGAAGAGATAGGGAATCTAATTTCTTATTTGCCACAATTATTAAGTGCTGCGGCTATTTTCGTAATTGGCCTATTTATTGCCAATTTTGTTAAAAAATCGGTTCAATCATTTTTTAAATCGTTTGAACTTTCTGGTTCAAAAATAGTGAGCCAATTAGTGTTTTTTATTCTTTTGGCAATCATTTCTATTACAGCATTAAATCAAGCAGGAATAAATACAGATATTATTACAAACAACCTTAGTTTAATTTTTGGTGCATTTCTAGCAGCTTTTGCATTAGCTATTGGATTGGGAGCAAGAGAAGTAGTAGCAGATTTATTGAGAACCTATTATACTAGACGTACTTATGAAATTGGGCAACGTATAAAATTTAACAGTGTTGAAGGAGAAATAATTGCAATAGATGATATCTCTATGACGTTAAAAACAACAACAGGTAAGTTAATTATACCTATTAAAGATATTGTGAATAGTCAAGTTGAAATTTTGGGATAAAACTTGTGTTATGATAAGTTATTGTTAGGGAAGACCTTAATGGATACTTACTGTTTGCATGCCCTTCTCATTTATTTGGGAAGGGTTTTTTTTATTAGAATTTTTTTAATAATTCTAATACTTCATTTTTATAACTCCTACTTATGGTAAGGGATTTGTTTTTAATAACAATTTGTTCGTTTGTAAACGAAGATATTTTCTGCAAGGCAACAATAAACGACCTGTGAATCCTTATAAATGTATTCTTTGGTAGTTTTGCTTCAATAGCACTTATGGTTTCGCGAGTAAGGATAGTTTCATTGGCTAAATGAATTTTGATGTAATCGCTATAACTTTCTATGTAGAAAATATCATCAAAATCAATTTTTATCATGCGTCTGTCAGATCGCACAAACATGAAATTATTATTTTCTGTTTTTTGTAACGTGTGGTTTTTTGATTTACTATATACATCAAAATAAGTGTTTACAGCTTTTAACAAACGTTCGAACGAAATGGGTTTTAATAAATAATCTACAGCTTGCAATTCAAAACCTTCAACTGCATAATCACGATAAGCAGTAGTGAAAATAATCTTGATGTCTTTGTTTATCGATTTTGCAAACGAAATTCCTGATATTTCAGGCATATTAATATCTAAAAACACCAAATCTATGTTATGGTTGCTTATGGCGTTAAAAGCCTCCATAGCATTACTACAACTAGCAATAACAGAGATGTTTGCAATTTTTGAAAGATGTGTTGCTACAATATCTCTAGCAATGGCTTCATCATCTACAATGAGACATGATATGTTTTTTTGCTCTTGCAATTAATTGTTATTTAGTTTTAAATGTACTTTATAAAAATCAATTGTATTATCGATGGTTAAAGTGTATTTATTCTTATATAACAAATCCAATCGTTTTTGCATATTTTCTAGACCAATGCCTTTCTTGGTGTGTTCAGATTTTGAATTCGTATTTTCAATGTAAAAATTGATAGCATCCTTATTACAATACAAATCTATATTTATACTTAGCACACCATTTTTTAAACTACCATGTTTAAAACTGTTTTCAATAAATGGCAATAATAACATTGGTGCTATTTTATTGGTTTCTAGAATGTTGTCGTATTTAAAATTCACATCTAACGTATTATTAAAACGCATTTTTTCTAACTCTATATAATCCTTTATATGATTAATTTCATCAGACAACAATACAAAAGGCTTATCGACTTGATACAATAAATAATCGAGTAAATTAGATAGTTTTAGTATCATTTCAGGGGTTTCATCGGCTTTTTTAAGAGCAAAACCATACATGGTGTTTAAAGTATTGAACAAGAAATGAGGATGGATTTGCATCTTTAAATAGTTAAGTTCTTGCTCTTTCAATTTTAGTTGTGTATCTAAAATTTTAGTTTCCAATTCTTTGGTTTTTTCTGCGTGCTTTAAATTAAGTTTTAATAATTTAAATGCACTCACGACTATAACTACTATATATACAGCAATCATTACAAAAAACAAACTTCTGCTTAATTGAGACATGTTATTATACTTAAATTCAGATAAATAACCTAAGCCAAAAAACACCGAAACCAATAATAAGTAGCCTGAAATAATAAGAGTGTATAAACTGTATAGACCAAATAAAAAGTATCTCTTTTTAATTAAATAGTCTGGAATTAGCTTATAAATAGATACATAGGTAGTAGCTATTGTTATAGGCATTAAGAACAATGAAAAAGAAAGAATGTAGTTATCATCGTTGTTTTCAAAGCCAAAAAAATAGGTAAAAAATAGAAGTACTGCACACCAAAAAATAATGTGAAGTAATATTTGAGCTATTTTTTTTAAAATGACTTCTTTGGTATACATCTAGATGTATTAAGTTACAATATTACTATAATTATTTTGGACGTATCAGTTTTGTAGACGAACGACAGTTTTAATGCTTGTTTTAGCATGATGGTTATTTCAATTGCTAAATTGGTCATCTGTCGCTTTTAATTTTTGGTAATCTTTATTGCTAATATTTTTGTCTTAGAAATAATAGAGTATGCTAAATAAAAAGATAAAAAAGAAGTTTATTGTTATATTAATTGCTTTATTAACTTATGCTATTTTTTTAATATTTAATAACCCACAACCATATGGCAAATTGGCAATGCTACCAATTACTTTACTAGTAATTTTTGGGTTTATTAAAAAAAGAATTCTTCGAAATATTTTAATGTCTATTGCACTAATAGCAATATCGTTAATATTTATTGTTGGCACACGTTCATTATTATCTAATACTACCAATCAAGAATTATTTAATCAAGAAACTCCAGTAAAATTTTCAAAACTAACATTCGAAGAGGCTCTTCTGTTTTCTAAAGAAACTAATAAACCTTTATTTATCGATTTCTATACTGTTTGGTGTGGTCCATGTATACAATTTCATAAAGAGGTGTTAACTGACAAAAGTGTTGCAAGTAAAATGAATAAGGCATTTATAAACTTAAAATATAACATTTATGAAAGGGAAGGAAACTTGCTTAGAAAAAAGTATGAAGTTTCTTATGTGCCTCGCTTTGTTATTATTAATGATTTAGGAGAAATAATAGAAGATATCAATACAGATTCTATCCTAACTAAAGAGCGCATGATAAAAATATCTAATAATTATTTAAAATAGAATAAGATGAAGAAAATACTATTATTACTACTGTTAGTCAGTCAAATAGCATTCACACAAAACACTAATTACAATCAGTTAGACACCCTTTTAGATCTACTCTATCAAAATGATAAGATTATGGGAAGTATGACCATATTAAAAGATGGCAAAACCGTTTTTGAAAAATCTGTTGGATACCAATATATTAATGATAAAGAAAAAAAGCAATCAACTTCTAAAACGAAGTATAGAATAGGCTCAATTACCAAAACATTTACAGCTGTAATGATTTTTCAATTAATTGATGAAGGAAAGTTGACATTAGATACTAAGCTTTTTGAGTATTTCCCTGAAGTGGCTAATGCTAAAAAAATTGAGATTGCTCATTTATTAAATCATAGTAGTGGATTGTTTAATATAACCGCTGATGAAAATTTTAATGAACAAGAGCCAACAACACAAGAGAAAATGTTATCTATGATAGCTAAACACGATGTAGATTTTCAACCTGGAGAACGACACGAATACAGTAACACTAATTTCGTCCTATTGGGTTATATTCTTGAAAGAATCGAAAAAAAATCTTATAAACAAGTTTTAGAAGAGCGCATTACTAAACCATTAGGGTTAAAAAATACTTATTATGGGAGTGAAATAGATATAACTAATAACGAAAGCCTTTCATATTATTATGAAGATGACAATTCCTTGCATGAAGCTAAACAAGCACATTTAAGTAATCCAGGTGGAGCAG
This sequence comes from Gaetbulibacter sp. S0825, assembly GCF_011777505.1. Classification (GTDB taxonomy): domain Bacteria; phylum Bacteroidota; class Bacteroidia; order Flavobacteriales; family Flavobacteriaceae; genus Pontimicrobium. The sequence continues at coordinate 397,880 of NZ_JAATJT010000002.1, forward strand.
GAGGTATTGTTTCTAATCCATCAGATTTAGTTGTCTTTATGAATGCATTGTTTAGCGATAAGCTTATGTCTAAAAATAGCTTTAAAATAATGACTACCATTAATGATGAATATGGTAGTGGAATTTTAAGTGCTAAAAAAGCAGGACTTACTTTGTTTGCACATAATGGAAGAATTGATTTTTTTCAATCTATGTTAGTGTATATGCCTGAGCTAAAAACGGCAATAGCATTAAATGCCAATGCTTTAAATTATGGTATGATGCCAATTATGTTTAATGCAATAAATGCATCTATAGGCGAAGATATTGAAATACCAAGTTTTAAAAATATAGACTTAACCTCTGAAGAATTAAAGAAATATATAGGCACTTATGAATGTGAGGAATTACCATTTACATTGATTTTCAAAACAGATGGCAAAATTTTAAAAGGTGCACCAGAAGGGAGTGATTTGAAAGATTTAAAACCAACCGAAAAAGATGAATTCGCTTTAGAGGCCTTAGGTGTTATTTTAAAATTTGATTTAAGTGCAAAATCACTATTGTTTAGCCAATCTGGTGAATCGCAAAAAAAGTGCATTAAGAAAGAGTAATTGATCCTAAACATAATTTAAGTTATTTAAGTTGCTAAACTGGTTATCTGTCGCAATTAGATTTTATAGCTAAAAAAGAAGACTATGTTTGTTTAACGTTTAATTAAAACCATAACTATGAATTCATTATTTATTGCACCAACAATAGTAATTACAAATCCATTTGCCGACAGGTTTTCGGAAGGAGGACCTTTTATGATGACATTAATATTAATCTGTCTATTGCTTTCAATTTTCTTTTTAATTAAAGGATTCATGAGTGTAAGCAAGGACAGCACTTACTCTAAAAAAATGCTCAAATTAGCTATTGATACTAGTCTTTTAGGATTAGTAATTGGGTTTTTCGCTTCTATTTTAGGGCTTATTTCTGCTTTCGATTCTGTAGAAGCTTTTGGTAATCCAGATCCATCTGTTTTTGCAGGTGGACTTAAAGTATCTTTATTAACAGCGACTTTTGGTCTGTTCACTTTTATTATTGCCAGAATCGGAATATTAATATTAAAAGGGCTTCAAAAAGATTAGAAATTTAAATAATTAATAAACTCATGATTGCTATAGCACGATTTTTAATAATTCTTGTAATTATTTTTTTTAATCAAAATATTAATTCTCAATCAAATGGGAATAGTGAGACACAAATTGAAACAGAAATCATTGACAGCTTATTTTCAGATACTTTAAATGAATCTAGAGAGTTTTGGGTTAAACTTCCTGAAAATTATCACCCAAATGGCAATACTAAATATCCGGTTGTTTATTTGTTAGATGGGTTTTCCTTAAAGAACAATTTAGAAGCGGTTTATAATAATTATTGGGGACACTATTTACCACATATGATTCTTGTCGGGATTTCTAATAGAACTAACAGAACTAGAGATTTAACTATCTCTCAGATAAAAGAAAGAAGAGGAAGCGCAATGAATGTTGAGACTGGAGGAGCTGATAACTTCAGACAGTTTATTGAAAAAGAGCTAATTCCATATATTGATAAAACTTACCCAACGACATCGTATAGGACATTAATTGGACATTCATATGCTGGTTTATTCGCGTTAGATGTGTTAATAAACAACAATCATTTATTTAAAAATTATATTGCTATAGACCCAAGTATTGAATGGGACAATCAAAAGCTTTTAATTCAAGCTAAAGAAAAATTAAAATCTGAAAGTTTTAAAGGAAAATCACTTTTTGTCTCTCTTGCTGCCGAACAATTGCATATTCAAAACGAAGCTGTAACTATAGACAATATTATGGAGGACACTTCTGAGTTTACTTTGTTTGCTCGCTCTATTGTCGATTTTTCAAACTTCGCTAGTTCTCAAGAGCAAAATGGATTAAACTTTTCTTGGAAAGTTTATCCAGAAGATCTCCACGGTACAGTACCATTACCAAGTATGAGAGATGGTTTAGTATTTCTGTTTAAATGGTATCAATTTAAATCACCTCAAAAGTATAATAATCCAGAAACTTCAGTTGAGGAATTAAGAAAAATGCTTAAAGACCAAGAAAGAGTTTACTCCAATATTTTTGGCACTCCAACACCTCCAATGATTGAAGAATTATTAAACGGTTATGGTTATATGAATTTACAAATGGAGCAACCAGAAAAGGCATTATTATTTTTTAACCTAGCTGTAGAGTATTACCCAAACAGTGCTAATGGATATGATGGGTTAGTCGATTTTTATTTAGATAAAAAAGACAAAATAAATGCTTTAAAAAATGCTTATAAGGCTTTTGAATTAAATAAAGATGACTATTATAGAAATAGAATAAAATCAATCAAAAAGATGAACTAGTTTAACATAACTAACTATTTTTTTAGCGCCCTTTGGGCGCTTTATTTATTTATAGTTGTTTAATTAAATCTTAAATACATATATTTGCTAACCGACCAATCGGTCAGTTTGTGTTATTATGGATAAGAAAGAACAAATTATAGATGTTGCAACTAAACTATTCTCTGAAAGAGGATATGAGAATACGCCACTTTCTGCTGTTTGTGAAGTAGCTAATGTTTCCAAAGGACTTATTTTCCATCACTTTAAATCAAAAAATGATTTATTGAGAGAGATATTTTCTAATACCACAAAATTGATAGTAGATATCAATCAATCTAGTAGCTCCAAAGAATCTCCTAAAGAAAAACTCAAGGAAATCATTGAATCTGTATTTAGACAACTAGAAGCTGACAAGCTGTTCTTCCAGTTAAACTTGAGTTTAATGTTGCAACCAAGTACAAGAGATGTATTAAATGACTTAATTAAAGAGAGATCTAACATTATACTTGATTCTACTAAATTAATATTCAGCGAGATTGATTCAAAAAATGCTGAAGTGTTAAGTTATATGTTCATAGCAGAATTAGATGGAATTGCTCTAAACTATTTATGCATTTTTGAAAACTATCCATTAAGACAAATAAAAAAACAAATACTTGATAAATACACCTAAAATGAATTTTATAAAAACAGATGATTATAGTACTATAAAGGCATTTAGAAAGGGGTTGTACAAAACGCTTGTAGCGCCCTTAGACTCCATGTGGCAAGACCTATACATTGCGTCATCACAAACATATTTGATTGAAAAAGACAACAAGCATATTGGCTATTGCTGTATTGATAACGATGCAGCATTATTGCAAGTATTTGTAATAAATGAATACAGGTATTTAATGCAAACAGTTATTAGAAACTTGATTGATTTAAAATTGATTACTTCGGCAAGCTTAAGTTCTATAGAACCATTATCATTTAACGCTTGTTTATTTCATTCAGTATCAATGAAAACAAATACGTTTTGTTACGAATATTCTAATCGTTCTTTGGAAGATGAAAATTCATTAAAGGTAGAATTGGTTACTCCAGAATTATCAAACACAATTAGAAGTTATTACAAAGAGCATGTAGGGTTTGACGATACTTTTGGTTATGTCGATAATTTGGTATCTAGAAAAGAACTCTTTATAGCTCTCGAAAACGACACCATTATTGCAACTGGCGAATGCAGATTAAGCGATACGCAATTAAGCTTTGCCGATGTTGGTGTTTCAGTAAATACTGAACACAGAAAAAAGGCTTGGCAACAAAAATGTTACAACAAATGGCTCATAAAGCAATTGAGCAAAATAGAAACCCTATATGCTCTACAACCATTGACAATATTGACTCTCAAAAAGCTATTGAAAGAGCAGGGTTTTATTGCTCTAATATTATTTTTGATATTAATTTACTTTAGAAAATGACGCTTAAAGATTTAGGATATAATGATTCACTAGAATCTTTTAGAATAGAAAACGGACTCGATGCTTTTGAAGTTGGTCGTGTTATCCTGGAACACAAAGAACGCTATGTAGTAAAAACACCAAAAGCTGAATTTGATGCCGAACTTATTGGGAATTTAAGGTTTACAGCCGAAAGCAGATACGATTTTCCAGCAGTAGGCGATTGGGTAGCTTTTACAGAATATGACGAAGGTAAAGGACTTATTCATAAAGTATTTCCTCGCTATTCTATTCTTGAGAGACAAGCAGTTGGTAAGTCTGGGCAAGTACAAATAATCGCCACGAATATCGATTACGGATTAATTGTGCAAGCAGTTGACAGAGACTTTAATTTAAACCGTTTAGAACGCTACCTTATTATTTGCAACGCTTCCAAAGTAGTTCCTGTTATTGTATTGAGTAAAACCGATTTGATTTCTAATGATGACCTTGAAACTATCCTAATTCAAATTAACAACAGAATTAAAGATGTAAAAACCATTACTGTGAGTAATTTACCCAATGGTTATGATGCTTTAGAGACATTTATAGATAAAGGAAATACCTATTGCTTATTAGGCTCTTCTGGAGTAGGGAAGTCCACATTGCTTAATGGTCTATCTGGAAATGAGCTTATGAAAACAGCCGAGATAAGCACTAGCGTTAATAAAGGGAAACACACTACCAGTCATAGAGAGTTAATCGTATTAAACAATGGAGGTGTTTTAATTGATAACCCTGGAATGCGAGAAGTTGGTATTGCTGATACTACAAGCGGATTAGAAGTCACATTCGATACTATTTTAGAGTTTGCAGAGCAATGCAAATTTAAAGATTGTACTCACGAACATGAAAATGGATGTGCAGTACAAGAAGCGATAGAAAATGGCGATATAAATACGGAAGCCTTTGCTAATTTTCGAAAAATGGAGAGAGAAAAAGAACATTTCGAATCGGATGCTTTAGAGCGTAAAAAGAAAGATAAAGATTTAGGAAAATTGATTAAAAACGTTCAGAAACAAAGAAGGAATACGAAGTATTGAATCAAAAAAATTAAGAAAGAATGAGAATTACTCTACTATTGGTATTATTTTTTGCAGTGTCTTGTGCTGATCAAAAGAAAACTATTGAAAAAGCACCTAGCCAAACCAACGAACAGCTAATATCCATGCTAGATTCTATTTGGACTACAGAGCAACAACCAATTACCTTGAGAGACTCAATGATTGAATTGTATGGTGCAGATTCTAAAGAAGCCGAAAAATATCAGCTTATTTATGAAAAAAACCATGCAATAAATGAAGAAAAAATTACTAACCTCTTAGATAGTAAAGGTTGGCCAGAAAAAAGTGTGATAGGAGAACAAGGTAATTGGACTATTTGCAATGTGATACAACATGCCGAAAATGATGTGCGTATAAAATATTTACCAATGATGAAAGAAGCTGTTTTAGCCAAACAATTGCAACCAAGGTTTTTAGTTAGAGCACAAGATAGAATCGCTACCGAACAAGGACAACTTCAAATTTATGGAGGACAAATGAAGTATTACCCTGAAACTAAAAGCTTTAATGTGTGGCCTGTTTTTGAGCCAGAAAATATTGATAAACGTCGCGCAGAAATTGGGCTTGAACCAATTGCAGAATTCCTTAAAGCTAGATTTGATTTCGATTGGAATCTTGAAGAGCAAATCCAGCGAAGTAAGGAGTTTGAAGCACAACAAAAGAAATCCTCAAATTAAATCAACAAGCTTAACAGTTACTTCCTTTTATTCCGCTTATTATAATTCTTGTCACCTCGAGTTTTAGGCTTCTTATATTTTTTAGCAATTTTAAATTTATAAGAACCACCAAGATTTTCTTTAGAGTTTTTTGCAGATTTCTCATGGAATGCTGGACCAGGAGCATCATCGTCCTTATTACGGTTTAAAGGGTTGTAACGTTCTTTTAGTTGCGGACGCTCTTCTTCGATAAGTTCTTTAGAAATCTCGACAGCTTCAGGTAATTCTAAAACAGGAATCGTCATTTGCATCAGTTCTTCGATGTTTTCTATAGCCTCTTGCTCTTTTTCGGTGCTAAACACAAGAGAGTGTCCTTCTTTTTCTGCACGACCAGTTCTACCAATACGATGCATATAGTTTTCAGGGTACTCAGGTGTGTCAAAATTTATAACATGAGAAATACTATCGATATCTAGACCACGAGCCATAACATCAGTTGCAATTAATATGCGGTTCTCTCCATTTTCAAATTGGCTAATACTTCTAAGTCTGTAGTTTTGCGTTTTGTTAGAGTGAATCACACAAGACTCGCCATAATACGATTCTTCAAGCTGATCAAATAAACGATCTGCCATACGTTTATACGCAACGAATATCAATACTTTGTTATACGTGTCTCTATCTTCAAGTAAATGATTTACCAAATTAACTTTGGTATAAAAATTCGGTACATTATAACGTTCTTGCTTAATGTTTTCGAGCGGTGTTCCAGACACAGCGATAGAAATACGATGCGGATTAATAAAAAAATCGGTAATTAGTTCGTCTACATCCTTAGTCATTGTTGCAGAAAACATAATGTTTTGTCTGCGCTCTGGAAGAATATCAAAAATATTTAATAATTGGTGTCTAAAACCAAGGTCTAGCATCACATCTACTTCATCAATCACTAATTTTTGTATTGATTTTAATTGCAATGTTCTGCTAACTGCCAAATCATATAGGCGTCCAGGAGTAGCTATTAATATATCCAAACCTTCTGCTACTGCTTGCTTTTGCGTGTTGATGTTAGTGCCTCCATATACGCCCAATATGCGCACATTAACGTATTTGGCAATTTTCTCAAACTCTTCAACAACTTGTACTACCAATTCACGAGTTGGCACCAAAACCAGCACTCTTGGGTTATCTTGTTTTGCAAAAGGTAAGTTCTTTAAAATTGGCAAACCATAAGCAAACGTTTTTCCAGTACCAGTTTGTGCAATACCAACCACATCTTTACCTGAGCCAATTACATTAAACGATTGTTCTTGAATAGGTGTAGGTTTTTCAAAGCCAAGGTCAGAAATGGCATTGCGTAAAGGAGTAGTAAGATTTAGCTCTTCGAAAGTCACGTTAAAAAATTTAGCGACAAAGGTAAGGGTTTCTCATAACATCGTCCTTTTAAATTACATTTATCTGTTTACCTTTGCGACTTCATAAATCACTCATTCATTGCGTAAACATAAGTCGGTTTTAATTAAGGATATTTCCAGTTTCAAGGAAAAACTTTTGCTTTGGAGCCAGCAGTTTGATGATGCGGTTTGGTTAGATTCCAACAATTACCAAAACTTGAATACCGAATATGATGCTGTATTAGCAATAGATGCAATGACGAGTATCCAGTCAGACTATCACAATGCTTTCGATAAATTACATGAGTATCAAACAAAGACTAACGATTGGATTTTTGGTTATTTATCTTACGATTTAAAAAATGATATCGAGCAGTTAGCATCCAATAACTTTGATGGCCTTGAGTTTCCAGAGTTATACTTCTTCCAGCCAAAAAAAATATTCTTAATTAAAGGAAACAGGCTCAGTGTATTGTATTTAAACATGATTTCTGATGAGTTTAATGAGGATTTAAGTGCGATAAATGCTCAGGAATTTGATGATGAAGTTCATGAAAATCATGTAAAAATTCATCTTCGAATTCATAAGGATGAGTATTTCAATAAAGTAAACGAACTTTTAAGTCATATACATCGTGGCGATATTTATGAAGCCAATTTTTGTCAAGAGTTCTATGCCGAAGACACACAGATAAACCCAGTTGAGACCTATAAAAAACTCAACAGTATTTCTAGACCACCTTTTGCAACTTTTTTGAAGGTGTACGATAAGTTTTTATTATCGGCATCACCAGAGCGTTATATTAAGAAAAAGCATGACTATGTAGTGTCTCAGCCAATTAAGGGAACGTCTAAGCGATCTGATAATGCTAAAGAAGATGCATTGCTGATTAAACAATTATCGAATGATGAAAAGGAGCGTAGCGAAAACATCATGATTGTAGATTTGGTGAGAAATGATCTCTCTAAAACAGCCATAAAAGGTAGCGTGCAAGTTGAAGAGTTGTGTAAGGTGTACACCTTCGACCAAGTACATCAAATGATATCTAGCGTATCTTCAAGACTAAGAGAAGGAATTTCTCCTGTAGACGTTTTAAGAACAACATTCCCGATGGGAAGTATGACAGGCGCTCCCAAAATTTCAGCAATGAAAATTATAGAAGAGCTTGAAGAAACTAAAAGAGGCTTATACTCAGGAGCTGTGGGTTACTTTACTCCAGATGGTGATTTTGATTTTAACGTGATTATTAGAAGCATTTTGTACAATGCCACAAAGCAATACGTATCCTATTCGGTTGGAGGAGCGATTACGGCAAAAAGTGACCCATTAAAAGAATATGAGGAATGCTTAGTGAAAGCAAAAGCGATGCGAGAGGTTTTAGAGCATTAAGGTAGATTCTTTCTAAAACTTTTTTGAACGCTTTCAAAAATTCTTTCAATGCGTTTAATTTCTATGTCTTTTATTTTTGAGATGTCTTCAAAACTAAGTTTTCCAAAAACAAATAAATCAACAACATCAGTTATATTCATTGGCAACCACGTGTAGAACTTACCTAATAGTTTTTTGGTATGTTGTGTAGATATATCTTCCATTTCAAGAGCACTTATGACTGAGGAGTTATTATCATCATATAAAAACAAGTGCTTATGCTTATTGTCTTGCTGATAAGAAATGTCTTCTAAATCTTCGTTCATCACGTAATCCATATCTGCATCAAGTGTAAAATTCTCTTCTAAGCTATCTAATTCTTCTTCTAAAATGGTGCTCGTACTTTGAGTATTTTTATGAAATGCTTCTTTTTTTAATAGTTCATTTAAATCGTTATCCACAATCTTAAAAAGATCAAGTTTAATAGCCATTTCTTCCAAGTCGATGTTGATGCCTTTACTGTAGTGTTTTGCAATACCTTCATCAATAATATCATTAGAGGTATACATGTTTCTTGGTAAAACCCCTGTGGATTCGGCAATATATAAACGATGCTTTATGTAGGCATGTAGATGCTGAACTGCTGATAGCACTTTTTTATCGAATTCTGTTTGGGTGCTTTTATCCATTATTTTTTTTATCGTGCTCATTATCTGAAATTTTAAATTAATATTTAAAACTAAAAAACAATCATGTTTAATAATATGATAATTATCACATTCAATTTAATATCATCAATGTTGTATATTTGAAACCATGCTAAAAAAATTCCAAAACCATATAAACGAACAGCTTCCTTTCCTTAAAGAAAACAAACTTCTTATTGCAATTTCTGGAGGAGTGGATAGCGTAGTTTTAGCATATGTATGCAAGAAAATGGGTTTGAATATTTCTTTAGCTCATTGTAATTTTAACCTTAGAGGTATTGAAAGTGATGCAGATGAAGATTTTGTGTTGCAGTTAGCTGAAGATTGGGAATTAGAAGTATTTATTGAAAATTTTGACACAAAAAAATTTGCTGCTGATGAGAAAATAAGTATGCAAATGGCTGCCAGAACATTGCGTTATTACTGGTTTGAAGAACTAAAAGCACAATTAAAATTCAACTATATTTTAACAGCGCATCATGCTGATGATAATTTTGAAACCTTCTTGATTAATTTATCCAGAGGTACTGGTTTAGATGGTTTGTTAGGAATTCCAAAGGTTAATGGTGCTATTGTGAGACCTTTGTTGCCATTTACTAGAGACGATGTAGAAAAGTTTGCTAAAGCGTATAAACTGCAATGGAGAGAGGACAGTAGCAATTCATCAACCAAATATTTGCGAAATAAATTGCGTCATGATGTGATTCCTATTTTAAAAGGAATCAATCCGCAGCTATTACAAAACTTCGAGAAAACTCAACAATACTTAAATGATGCAAAATCAATCGTTAATGACAAAGTGGATGAGGTTGCACAAAATATTGTAAGTAAGACCAAGAACAATGGTGTGGCTTTTAATATCAATGAAATACAACAATTAAATAATCCAAAAGCCTATTTGTATGAATTATTAAATGGTTATGGTTTTACACAATGGCAAGACATATTGGAATTGTTAATTGCGCAATCTGGGAAACAAGTGTTTTCAAACACACATCGTTTATTGAAAGATAGGGAGTATTTAATATTATCTGAAATAACAAATTTGCCTAACGAATCAATTAAAATCACCTATTCTCAAAACGTTGTTTTAACACCTTTCGGGAAGTTGTCAATTTCTAAAGTTGCTAGTAAAGATGAAGCTTCAAAAAGCACAGTGTATTTCGACTTGTCAAGTTTAAGTTTCCCATTAACTCTCAGGAAATGGGAGCAAGGTGATGCTTTTTATCCTTCAGGAATGACAGGAAAAAAGAAGGTGAGTAAATACTTTAAAGACGAGAAATTTTCTTTATTAGATAAGGAAAACACGTGGTTGCTATGCTCAGGTAATGATATTATTTGGATTGTTGGTCATAGAGCAGACAACAGATTTAAAGTCACAGACAATACTACGCAAATATTAAAGATAACCATACAATAAAATGCCAATAGTAGAATCGGCGTATAAGCCACCTTTTTTATTTAGAAATGGTTTTGTTTCTACTGTGTATTCAGGACTGGCTAGAAGAGTAAATGGTTTAATTCAAGAACGAGAGCGTATTACGCTTAGTGATAATGATTTTTTAGACTTAGATTGGAGTTATACTAAAGACACGACTAACAAAGTAATTGTGATGTTGCATGGCCTTGAAGGGAATGGACAGCGACCTTATATGACTGGAGTTGCAAAACTATTTAATACTCATGGTGTAGATGCCGTTTGTGTAAATTTTCGTGGTTGTAGTGGCGAGCCTAATTTAAAATATCGAAGCTATCACTCAGGAGCTACCGAAGATTTGGTTGATATTATTAATCATTTAATTGATTCAAAGCATTATTCCGAGATATACTTCCATGGTATTAGCTTAGGAGCAAATATGGTGTTGAAGTATATTGGTGAACGAAGAGATGTGCCAACTCAAATTAAAGGTGTTGTTGCAGTTTCTGTACCTTGCGATTTGCATGGTTCTTGTAAAGAACTGCATACATTTAAAAATAGATTATATCATAATAATTTTAAAAAGTATTTAGTTAATCGATTAAAGATAAAACAAACTCAACATACAGATAGACTGAGTGTTAAGGAAATAAACTCAATTAATACTTTAATAGATTTTGATAATATTTATACATCAAGAGCACATGGTTTTAAGGATGCGTTAGATTATTATACGCAGTGCAGTAGTTTACAATTTTTACCAAATATTAAAATACCTACATTAATTATAAATGCATTGAATGATTCTTTTTTATCTCCTGAATGCTATCCAGTAAAAGAAGCAAAAGCAAATAGTTATTTACATTTAGAAATGCCAAATCATGGAGGTCATGTTGGTTTTATTCAGTTAAAGAGCTATTACTACAATGAAAAAAGAGCACTTGAGTTTTTTGGAATAAATCAAGACTAATCAAGTTACAGAAGTATATAAAAAAGCGAATCCCATAGTGACCATACTATAGGATTCTTTTTTGTGTAATACCTAAACAACTACAAGTAGCTATTTAAGTGGCTGCAAATATAGGCTAATAAACTAAGCAAGCACTATACTATTTTACATTAAATTGAATAATGTTGTATCTCAATATTTTATATATTTATACAAAATCAACCAATTATGAAGAAAATATTTGTTTTGCTATTCTGTTTTGTAGCATCCTTAGGAATGAATGCACAAAATATTATTGGCGCTTGGGAAGGTTACCACACTTCTGAAACTGGAGGAAAATTGAAAAGTGTAGTTATAATTGCTGATGGCTATCAAGTAGTATCAACATATGATGCAAAAACAGGTAAATTTGTTCAAACTAACGGAGGAACTTGGAAATTAGAGGGAAATACGATGACAGAAAAAGTTGAGTTTGACACTGTAACTCCTGAGCGTGTTGGAACTGAAGTAAGTTTTGAAGTTAAAATTACCGATACAACAATGGAAATTGTTGGGAGTAGTATGAAATTAACTAGAATTGACGATGGGACACCAGGAAAACTGCAAGGAGCTTGGTTAATGTCTGGTCGTGTTAGAGATGGGAAAGAGCAATCACGTGATATTACTAGACCTAGAAAAACCATGAAAATGCTATCTGGAACGCGTTTTCAATGGATTGCCTATAATACCGAAACAAAACAATTTATGGGAACAGGAGGTGGAACTTACACTACCGTAGATGGTAAATACACCGAAAATATTGAGTTCTTTTCAAGAGATGATTCAAGAGTTGGTGCAAGCTTAGAATTTGATTTTAATTTTGCTGATGGAAACTGGCATCACAAAGGATTTTCAAGTAAAGGCGACCCAATGCATGAGATTTGGACAGTGAGACAATAATTTTTTTATAATTTTTCTTACATTTAAGCAAACCAATCATGTATGCTTAAAAAAGTATTTGCTAGTGCTGTTTTTGGAGTCGAAGCCTCTACAATTACCGTAGAAGTTAATGTAGATAAAGGCATAGGGTATCATTTAGTTGGATTACCAGATAACGCTATAAAAGAAAGTAATTATCGTATTGCTGCGGCTTTACAGAATAACGACTATAAAATTCCCGGAAAGAAAATTACCATCAACATGGCACCAGCCGATTTACGTAAAGAAGGTTCTGCTTACGATTTAACCTTGGCTATTGGTATTCTTGCGGCATCTTCTCAAATAAATGCTGAAAACTTAGAAGATTTCCTAATAATGGGTGAGCTGTCATTAGATGGAAGTTTACAACCCATAAAAGGTGCTTTGCCAATCGCTGTTAAGGCGAGAGAAGAGGGTTTTAAGGGATTTATTTTGCCAAGTCAAAACGCTAAAGAGGCGGCTATTGTAGACAATCTAAAAGTCTATGGTGTTGATAATATAAAGCAAGTGATTGATTTCTTTGATAAAGGAGAAGTACTGGAGCAAACAATCATTGATACGCGAGCAGAATTCGCCAAAAACCTAAACTTTCCAGAATTTGATTTTTCAGATGTAAAAGGACAAGAAAGTATCAAACGTTGTATGGAAATTGCAGCAGCTGGTGGACATAACATAATTTTAATTGGACCACCAGGAGCAGGAAAAACCATGTTGGCAAAACGATTGCCGTCTATTTTGCCTCCAATGACTTTACATGAAGCTTTAGAAACGACTAAAATTCATTCGGTGGTTGGTCGTGTTAAAGAACACGCAGGACTCATGGCGCAACGACCTTTTAGGTCGCCTCATCATACAATTTCAAATGTTGCTCTTGTTGGTGGTGGAAGTTATCCGCAACCTGGAGAAATCTCATTATCTCATAACGGTGTGTTGTTTTTAGATGAATTACCAGAGTTTAAACGCGAAGTCTTGGAAGTGATGCGACAACCTTTAGAGGATAGAGAGGTGACAATTTCCAGAGCAAAATTCACGGTTACCTATCCAAGTAGTTTTATGTTGGTGGCGAGCATGAACCCAAGCCCAAGTGGCTATTTTAATGATCCAGATGCACCTGTGACAAGTTCGCCTGCCGAAATGCAGCGCTATCTAAGTAAGATTTCTGGGCCTTTATTAGATCGTATTGATATCCATATTGAAGTGACGCCTGTACCTTTTGAAAAGCTCTCTGAAGAACGTAAAAGCGAATCGTCTGTTGATATTAGAAAACGTGTGACTGCGGCTAGAGAGATACAAACACAACGCTTTAAAGAATCAGATAAAGTGCATTACAATGCGCAAATGAATACCAAACAAATTAGAAAGTATTGCAAGTTAGATGAGGCATCTATGGAATTGCTAAAAGTAGCTATGGAGCGCTTAAATTTATCTGCAAGAGCATATGATAGAATATTAAATAATACTCTATTTTACATATAGTTCATTGAAAGCCTTATAAACATTGACTTTTTTGATTTAATTTTATTATAGTTACTCGAATATTGACTTGTTTTTATTTAATTTTTGTGTTATAAATTTACCTTTGTAATGTGGTTACTCCTTTGTAATCATTTAATTTAAAAACAATATTTTATGAGCAGAATTCAAGAATCTAAACAAGAAACTGAATTAATTCAAATCATTAACAGTGAACAAACTGAAAAACATTTTTATCCAGAAAATAGAAATAAAAATGTAATTAAAACTCTATCTGATATGAAATTTTTTATAAACTATCTTGAAGATATTTATAATCATAAAGACTTGAAATATTCTTCCACAAGGATTATTGACTTTTTGAATCAGAGTGTAGTAAATCTAAAAAATCTAAATTCTTAAATTAAATAAAAAACCTCACTTGAAATATAGTGAGGTTTTTATTAATAAAGTTCTGAAATAGTGTCCAGATGACAAAAATGATTCTTTAAATTTAGGCTTTAAGAACTTAAATATTTATATAATGGGAATTAAGAAAGCAAAGTATATAAGAGTGTCATCATTGGAGCAAAATAGTTCTAGACAAAGAGAAACAGATGAAAAGGTAAAACTTTATGAGGATAAGGTATCAGGTTTAATTCCATTTAGTGAAAGACCATCAGGGAAAAGGTTAATTAAAGATATTCAAGAGGGTAAAATTAATTATGTTATCATCCATTCAGTCGATAGGTTAGGACGTAATGTTGTTGAAATGCAAAAACAATTAAATTGGTTTATTGAGAATGGTGTTCAAATATATGCTGAGAACATTAGAATGGAATTATTAAATGATAATGGTTCTATGAATAGCATTGCAAAAATGATAATTGACTTACTCGGTTCAGTTGCAGGATTGGAAATTGAAGCCATTAAAGAAAGACAAAAACAAGGGATTGAAATTGCAAAGGCTAAAGGCGTTTATAAAGGTCGTAAGGTAGGTGCAACCATGAGTAACACAAAATACTTAGAGCGTCATAAAGATGTCGTAGAACTTCTAAAAGACGGTTTATCACTTAATAAGGTCTCAAAGTATACTAAGAAAGCATTTGTTACTGTAAAGAAAGTACAAACAAGATTGGAGAAAGTAGCTTAATTATTTTTTAAATTTTTCATTCGTTTTTATAATATATGCCATTTCTCTTCCGGGGGCATTAGATTCTTCTATCAATAATTTGACTTTGTTTTTTTTGATTTTGAATATTGTATCTGGTAGTTTTGACCACTGCATCTTTATTATTTTTTCTGCAAATTCTAACGGTAAAAAAACAAAAACTTCTAAATCAGTTAATTCGTAATCTTGTTTATGAAGTTTCATATGATTTTCAAAGTCCAATGTTAAATATTCTAATTCATCTTTGACTTCATTGATTTTAAGTCCAGATTTTGAAATATTCTTAATCCAATGGATTAACCTATTATATCGGATTATATTATCGGAATCATTTCGGAAATCAATTATCTCTTGAAATGGAATATTTGTTTTAGGTGTTGGTATATTCGAAATTACTAGCTTATAGATTTGTTCTTCAACGTTATTTTTACTTTCGATTGAAGTAAAACTATTTGTAATTGGTGTATAAGTCTCATTAAAATTTAACGCACTCATATATGAACTTAAATGTCTTGAAACATTATCAAAGTTAATCCCATCAAGAGACATCCTTATAATATCTTGCGTATCGATTTTACCTTTATTCTGCGGATAATCTTTAACTATGTTTAGTAATTTAAGCTTAACACCTAATGCTTCTTGTTGAGAATCTAAAAGTTTTGACATATTATTAAAGAAATCTTCAACACTTTTAGAAATAATTGGATGTTCCTGTTTGATTGACTCTAAACTAGTGATAATTTCCTTACGGTTAAAACTACTCAACAAATCCTGATCTTCTAAAAAATATATTGTTGATTTTAGTTCATCTATATGAGATTTTAATGCATTATTTCCAACAATATTATTACTGAAATTTAAATTGTTTATATAATTTTTATAAAAATCTATATCATAAACCAAATGTTCAAAAAACAATAAATCTCGCTTTATAGTTTGAATTTTATTATAATTCCAATAAATCAGACCATTTCTTCTCATTTAAGAAATTATTTAAATAACTTATTTATTTCTACAAATGCTTTTTCAAAGTTATCTAAAGTATCTGCTGAAAAGAAATCTTTATCCACACCAAGTTTTACTAATTCGTTTGCGGGTCTGTAATGATTGAAGTTCTTGCCTAGAATATCACTTATCTGCATTATGATTGTAGGTAATTCTGTTTTTAAGTCAGATACCTCAATATCTGTATGTTCTTTAAATGCCGAATTAAAGAGTTTTAAGTAATCTTCCTTGACAAACATATCCTCTAGGTCAGCTTTATTATAACCGTCTAGAAATTCATCGTAAAATCGGATTTTACTCTTGTGTATAATTTTTGAAGAAATCATCTTCTCCATTTTAGCTTTACCTCTTTGGTCGTTGTAGGAATCAAGTAAACAAGCAATTTCTAATTTTGAACCTCTCAATAATGAAATGAATGTTGCAACTTTTTCTAAACCGCCTGTTGGCACGATTGTTATATCACTTCTTAACCCTGTTCTGCTATTGGCTTCAAGTATTCCAGAGATAGCTGTAATTATGATGAGGTCTGATACTCCCTCTACTAGTAGGTTTTTATTTGATATAAAGAGGTTTTGTGCTATATCATAACCTAATGCGGCTTGTAATGGAAAAAGTGTGTTAGGGTCTTTCTCTTGAATGCTATCCGAAATAACAGAACCGTCTTCTGTTTCTAAAACTGTTCTAACTCTTTCGAGTTTATTGGATGGTATTGAGAAAGGCGAATGTGTTGTATATAGAATTTGGTAATTATCTGATAAATCCTCTATAAAATCAAGCATATCTTTTTGTGCTGATGCGTGAAGATTTAATCCAGGTTCATCAAGCAATAAAATGTATTGAGAATTTTTATCTTCTTGGATTTTCTTAAACCAAACTAGGAAAGAAAAGAACCAATTAAAGCCTTTACTTCTGTTTTTTAATGGTAATGATACTCTTGTTCTGTAATTATTTACTCTAATGTATAATACATGTTCTACTATACTTACCTCAATAATTTCTTCTTGATTTCTATTGTTAATTATTGTTCTTTTCTCTTTTTTCTCTACTGGCTCAATTCTAAACTCTATACTTAAATTTTTATTCGTAGACCAATATTTAAAAAGTTCATCACTTATAATTGCTTGAGTTGCTTCCAATTCTGCTAAATGGTCTTCAAAATCAGTAGATTCTAATATATCAGATGAGCTTAAATCTGCTAATTCAAGCAATGCTTTTGCTGTCTTTAACTCTTCGTCATATAATTCTTCTTCCTCTAGTTTTTCAATGACTATTGTTGAGGGTAAAGCGTAGTATTCGTCATAGTATAGAAACTTTGGTAATTTCGGTTTGATTATCTTTGTAGCAATGTATTCAGCTATTGGGTTTTCCCATCCATTCTTATTACCAAAATATGGCTTTAACAGTTCTAGCTTAGATAACATTTTTTCATCCTTATAACCGCTGATTACATTATCCAAATCGGAGCTGTTATTTAGTTCGATCAGTTTATCGCTTAGAGCCTTGCTATATATTCCAAATTCTTTAGTCTTATTTTCTATAAATCTTGATACGTCTACATTTATGGTTTCCCAAGTACTATCATTATCGTATTTAGATGTCACAGAAATATTTTTTGAAAGCATCACACCTTCACCACATTTTTGTTCAATTAGTGACATAACATCTTCATTAACTTCATAAACACAAGTAATCGCTTTGGGTTCTATTCCGCTCTTATCCATAGCCTTTTTTTGTCTTCTTGGATAATCATGGGTTTTGTTAAATTTAAACTTCTTGTCGTTTTGGAAATAGTTTGTTTTAGCAATTGATTCAAGAACAGAAGTTTTACCTGATTCATTCATTCCGACCAATATTGTAACGTCATCTTGAACTTCAAATGATTGGTCATTCTCAAAGCTTTTGTACTTATGTATTGTTACGTTTTTTAATTTCATTATTATATCGATTTTAGATTTAGAACGTCTTACGAAGATACGATTAATCAAGAATAAATTACAATGATTACATAGCTGATTTATAAAATGTTATAAACAAATTAACAGGAAAAGTAGTATGCTGCAATTGTAATATCAAAAGCAAATTTTTTAGAATTTCAAATAAAGTCTTTTGTTTGGCTTCCTACATCTAATATATTATCTTTATGTTGATGCCTTAGAATTAAAAAATAGACTATACGGAGACCCTCTCACCCATATAGCCTATTTAAACACGAGTACTTGCCGATACTCTTTTTTCTCTATGAGTTTGTTGAGATTGCTCTAAAACCTCTGGCAGGATAATTTACATCAACTGCGAAATTTGATTTTGGTAACAGCTTTCCAGAGTTGATGTCTTTCAACATAGTCCTATTGCAATAGCTTTTCATAACGCTATCATCCTCTTTAATCTTTGTTTTAAGCTGTTCTATTTCATCTTCTGTCATATCATCGCTAACAGCAATAACAAATTGTTTTTGTTCTTTAGATAGCCCATATCGTTCTTCTACTTTAGTGCGATAATCTTCCTTACTTAAATCCGCATTAACTAATTTGACTACCATAGATATTTTATCTATTAATGCTTTTGCATTAATGTTTTTTGATTTAAAAATGCTCATTGTATTTGTTTTAGATAAACACAAGCCGAAAAGTCGATTGCCAACTTGTGTTGTTAAATGGCTTAGAGAAGTTATGTCTGACTTTGAATAACCATTTATGTTATTAACCTTTAGCGTACCTTAACGTTAATTGGTTTTTAGTAGGTTTTACAATTGAATTTCATTCATATTGTTATAAACTTTTAATGTGTACTCTAAAGCTTTATAAAGCTTTTGTTGGTTTTTTAAATTTGATTACTCTCAAATTATGTTTTTTAATAAATGCTTCATCCACTTCTTGACTGTATGAGGTGTTTGTATAAAACTTTCCTTGTAGTTTGAATATCATACCTGGTGCATCTTTTTCTTTAAATTTTACAATTTCAAGTTGCTTTCTTATTTTTTTTATACTCATAGCTATTTTATTTCTTCTTTTAATCTTTGAACAAGTGCTTCGGTTTCTTCCTCATCAAGTCCGCTTAACATCTTTTTAATAGATTCTTTTTTTGTAATCACGTAGGGGAGTAGGTTCAAATGTAATTGCATTCTTTTTTCGCCTGATTTTCCAAGTGCCATATCCTCTTGGTACATATCAGAAGTAAAATACTTCTCCAATGCTATGGCAATAGACTTACGAATTAGTACGTCTGCTGGCTTTTTAATATACTTTCGTGGTCTGCCTACAGGTTTTTTATTTTCTGGCTCTTCCATTTGAATTTAAATTTTTAAAATAATGTTAACGTTTTATGCATTATTTCTCTATGAAGTAATGTGGTTTTTATAAAAAAATAATGTTGAAAATATTTGGCTTCCTAGATTGTTTGGAAACATGATTTTTGTAATCATATAGAAATTATTTCTATGGATAGCGTGAGTTTCATAGAAAAAAAATGCAATAAAAGTTTGGCGATTAAAAAATATGGCGCGCACACTCTTTTGTTCACATTAGTGCTTCAAATTATTTTTATTAAGTCTTTTATTATGAAAGGTTTATGTTTATTTTTTTTAATTTAATAAGGAGACCGAAGTATTATTAATAGAGATATCTCTTTAAAACAAGGTATTTAATTCATCATATAGCACTGGTTGAAGAATATCTGGTCTATTTGAATCTACATGGCTATTCATAACATCTTTGGATACAGTATATGATTCAAAATCTTCATTTGTGAATGTAAATAATAATTCCATGATTTGATTCTTGTTTAAAGAACCATCAATCCAATCAGCTTCATTTGATTCATCCAATACCAAAGGCATTCTATATTCATTTAATCTATTTGGCTTATTGTGTATTTCTTTAAAATAGGGATTTGCAAGAGTTGTAATTATACTAGCTGTATATAACCCATCATCTAATTCAGTATAGATGCCTGCAAATGCAAATGCCCCTTTATTTTTATATCGAATATAATGTGGAAATGATTTACCATTTCTTGTATGAGGTTCGAAAAAGCCATCAGCTAATATCAAACATCTATTTTCAAGAGTTGGTTTCTCAAATAATGGTGATTCAAATAACCCTTCAGCTCTTGCATTAAGTGTATTGGTTTTTTTTAAGAATCCTGTTCTTTGATATATGTTATAATCTTCTGGCATCAATCCCCAATAAGCTGGGAAAAAATTATATGGTTCTTCATCTTTAATTATATAGATGAAATCTTTATCAAATCCACTTCTATGATTATATGGCTCATATACACCCATTGAATAATCTGCATGAATCATAAAGCGTTCTTCTAAGGCTTTTTCTTCTTTGGTTAAGGATGTATGGAAACACATTATGAATATATTTTTAATTCTGTTTTTAAGGCTTTGTCTATATGATGTCTAAATGGGGAGTTGCATTCTTTTAGTTTGAATTTTTTGGTAATTGGGTTAAAATCAAATTTCGCATTAATTTGAATAAAACCATTTATTGAATAAGTAAGATATTTGTTTAATCTATACTCGAATGAATCGATAACTTTCTGATGATATTCTTCTTGCTCATAACTGAACTCTTCATGCCACTCTAAAACATTCTCAGTTCTAGTTTCTATTCTTACTATAACCCCCATTATTTTAATTTTTCATAAATGATAGCAATCACTAATATAATAAATAATGCCCATAAAATAGGCTTGCTGTACTTACCGTAAAACATCCACATACGTGGGTCTTTTTTTTTATATCCCTTCATTTCTTATCTTAAGTGAAATAAATATTCATAATGTGTTTTCATAAACCATTAAAAAAGATTCTATGAAATGGACTGTGCCATTAGTAAATAGGTTTTGACTATAAAAAAACAACAACTAAAACAAGTTATTTTTATAAATTAAGATAAAAAGTTGTTAACAGGAATAGGTTTTTTTAAAAAAGGGTATACGAATAAACCACCTGTTATTAGGTAGCTTACCAAATCTAATATTTGAAGTAATAATTCGATATTCAAATATACAATTAATCTATTACAATTTGTAATTATTAGTGTTAAGAATATGAATTTATATTGATTGGTATTCTTGTTTTTTTCTTCTTTTAAGTGTTAGAGATTAATTATTTAATTGTTGCAATTCTGTTATACTTGACCTTTCCTGTATTAATATCAATTATGTTTTCGATATTAATGCCTAAAGCATTATCAGATATTAAACCAACCTTAATGGAATGGTTTACGGTTTCTTTTAATTTCTCTGCTAATACTTTTAACTCAACTTGCTTATTGGTTTTGCAATATGTAGTGTATAATTCTTTTAATTGAGTATCAATTTTTCTGTTATAAGCGAATTCATCATTAAGTACAAATGATTCAAATTTTAAATTTGTTGCCCCTAGACGCTTTATTCCTAAATTGATAGTTACAATAAGATAAATCAAATCTTTAACTTGTCCTCTGTCATTATTAGTACAAAACATATCTAATGCCTTTGTTTTGATGAGGTTTGGGTAATCTGACATTAATTTTGAAATCTCTTTGTTGAACTTTATGAATAAGAGTTGATTTTGTTTATCAATATTCTCAGAATCATTTTCTGATGTATATGATTTGATAAATTCAATTGCCTTATCTGTTTTACTTAAATCAATGTTTAAGTAATCTTTTGCCTTTTGTTGAGCAATACCTATTTTTTCTAATATGACCTTTACAGAAGCTTCAAGTTTATTCTTGTATGCTTCATTTATCATTAATGGTATTTTCTTTTTAATTTTATTTTCCATGGTGTTTTAATTTATTGTATTAAAAAGGGCAGAATACCAAAGTAAACCGCCCCTAACATTTAAAAAAAGAGTAAAATGTTTTTGTTTATATTATGTAATTTATATTGCTAATTTTATATAATTGCTGACTGAGTTTTCATAGTCTGTATTTTCATTATCATTATAGATTTTTTTAATTTTCTTGTATTCAGCTCTAGTTAACTTATTATTACATCGTTTATTTGATGTTTTATAAGTAGTAATACAATTTCCACAATTTGATAAAATCAATCCTTTTAATCTTCTAACGTATTCCGTTTTGTATTTTAATCCGTTAAATTGTTCAAGCTTTACTTTTAAATATTTCTTTGGATTGACTTCAACCTTATACCTATTTGAATAGTCTGAATGTATATATTCAATATACCCTTTATCAGCTAGTTTCTTAACTGACCTTGATTGGTTAGTTTGAGTGATACCTGTTAAACCTGTAATAAGCTGATTTGGTATATTTTGATAAAAATCTTCAAATGATGAATATCTTACGATTGCTAAATAAATTGCCAAATCATTTATAGTTAAATCACAATCTAAAAATATTTCAATATCAATTTTTTTGTAGAGTTCGTTTTCCTGAAACCAATCTTCTTGTATAAAAATGAATAGGGGAGAATACTCGTATTCTTCTCTAGTTTTGTTTAACTGCTTGTTCATAATGTCTATTTTGACTGTTATCGATTTTGATAATCTCTTTAGCTTTAACTTTATACCTGAATGCTCTTGTGGTTATACCAAGTTTGATACAGGCTTCTTTCATATTATCATATCTTATTCCTTTATGGAAATAATGATGAGTTTGTAATTTGTCCATTGTTACTAAATTAAGTTTCAAAAGTTAATATTTTAATGTACCGGTTAACATTTTAATGTACCGGTAGTTAATATTTTAATATACTGGGTTAACATTTTAATATACCGTTATATATAAATTTTAATAGTAGTTTTTAATTTATAAGTTATAGAAAAAAGAGGCAAAGCTGTGCTTTGCTGATTATTTTTTAATTGTCTTTATGGAATGAATTGAACATCTATTTAACTTCTATCCTCATAGAGCCCAAATGATATTAAACTAATTTTTAAAATAAAGGTTTTAAGAAGTGTTATAAATTTGTGTTAGTATAATATATTGATTTGCTTATAACCATTATTAAAACGGTTAAAAAACGCATTAAGCCAATTTTATAATGCAATTCTTCATTTAACTTTTTATAAAACAATTGTAATCGCAATTTTAGTTTTTTTCTGTTTAATAAAATTGTCGTACACTTCTTTTAAAACCAATGTAGTTTGTTTCATTAAGTGATGATTACTCTTTGCAGGGTCAACAATTTTGTAGTAATCGTTTATAAATACATCAAGAGCAGGAACAACTTTTCTATTTTTTGAATAGACTTTCATTAATGCCAACCCTCGCTCCGATATTCTGTTCTTATTTATTATGTTGTTCATAGCGTTAATTTTTTATTATTTACCTTAATTTTTAGAATGTTCAAAACCACTTATCTATCTATTATACGGAGTTAAGTAGTTGTTGCATCAGCTATCTCTTTATCCATAAGGCTTTTGAGAGATTTGAATGTAAAATTGAACTGTAAATAATGTAAGGGTTAAAACCACTAAAATCAATAAAATATTTTAGTTTTTTATCGAAGTGGAAGTTTTGATTTTTTTACTAATTATTGAAAATAAAAAAGCCACTATATTATTCATAAAGTGGCGAGTTTTAATATTATTTATTGTGCTTATTCGTTTATTTTCTTCATTAATTTTTTCAAATATGTTTTAGGAATAATTGTATAAGCCTTTCCAACATAAACATTTGTAACGAATTGTTTATTGCCATATCGAACTATTTTGACTTCCTTTTTGTTTAATACATGGTCATTCATTACAACTGAAACGTCAACACTTTTTTCTGTTTTAGGTGCTAATTGAACTTCCTCTAATTTTTTAAAGAAGTATAACATTGCTTCTTTATTTTCAAAATTTACGCTTTCTATAGCATCAATATGGTCGTATCTTTCATCTTGAAACATAAATACAACACCATCACTTTCGCCTAATGTTTGAATTACTTGGTCGCCTGATTTGTAAAATGTTTTAATAGGTTTAGAAACAGATATTTCTTGTGAATTAACACTCAATCCATAAAGTAATACCAATGAAATTAAAAATATTTTTTTCATAATAAAAAATTTAGGTTTTACCATAAGGTTCTTTAGGTAGGTTAATTTATTTAATAAAGAAAGAGGGCGTGAACCTCTGACTAACGTTAATACTATACGAGGTATCTGGAAACACCAAGAAGATATTGAACAGCAAAGATAACACGCCCCAAAATGGCGCATTGACTTAACTATTTCCTCTTCTTTAAAATTTTCCAGATTTTCGTATAGAGAAACAATTAGCAACGCTAACTCTTTATGTATTTGATTTTAAGTATTCTTTCTTATAATTATTTATTTATGATTGTAAAAATAAGTTTAATTTGAGAGTATTAATATGATAAATTTTAAAAATCAGGATTAAGACAGAATTAATTTGAATTATTGTGCTTGTCAATTTCATTTTCATCGAAATAAAGTTCGTTACTTATCATCATTTTTAAATTCTCATCATTTATTGGATGTCTTAGAGGTAGCTTCTCATTGATATATCTTTCGCTTTCAGGTTTACGAGCTTCCCAACCAAGTTTAGTGCTATTAGGTTTATGTAGGTCGTAAATGTGCCAACCAAAAACATCAATGAGAACACGATTTCTATAAATTACAATAGATTTTAGTATATCTTTAATTTGTATTTTGAAAACTTCTAAATCCTTATCGAAATGTTTAATTTCATTTTCTAAAGCTGTCTTAAAGCCTTTGATTTCCTCATTAAGCTTATCATTATTTATTTTTACTTTATTCAACCCATCTTTAATAATCGCAATATGGTTATTATATTGTTCATCGGACATTTCATCGTCTAAAATTATTGTTTGAAGTCTGATACGCCTCCTTTTTAATTTCTCTTGCTCCTTATTATTAGCTTTTATCAACGCTTCATTTGATAATATTTTCAATTCTATTTCATCACGATATTGTTTCTCTTTAGTTTTTTTAGCATGTTTTTCAACCGCAAGTCGTACCATTCTAAAAAGCCAAGGACGATTTATTGAGTTCTTACATCTTGTGTCTTTGCAAATAAAAATATCTATTCGTCCTTGAGGAATTACTTTTTGGTGCATTGTATTGTCACACTCTCCACAGGAAATTTTACCTTGAACAATATTTGTATTTACTTTTGTTCTACTACCAAATTTACTTCTGCTATCAATTGAGTTGTTTGCTTTTTGCCATAGATTCTCTGTTACTATTGGCGGTACTGGGAGTGTTAAATTATTATATTTTCTTTCTCCTTTATGAAATGTGTTTCTTACTATTCCACTAAGTGTACCAATTGCGATTTTTCTGTTATATTCAGATTCGATTATAGCAGAGATATTTCTCATGCCTTGTCCTTTAGATGCCAACTCAAAGATTCTTTTTATCATTGGAGCTTGTTCTTCATCTATCACAGGTGTTCCATCTTCTCCTTTTTTATATCCGATTATATTACCTCCAAAAGCAAGGTTCTTTTTTGCATTTGACATTTTACCTGATTTAATTCTAGATGATAGTAGCCTAGATTCATTAGCAGCCATGACACCAAGCATTGAGATTATTAAATCTGATTTAAAATCACGGTTACCGTTTTTGTCTAATGTGGATTCTCCTAAATCTTTGATATGAATATTGATACCTTTAGAACTATATCGTTCAACTACATTTTGAATATCACTGTTTTTTCTTCCCAAACGAGAAATTTCTAATACTAGAATATGCTTAACTTCTTGATTAAGCTCAATGAATTTTTCCATTTGATTAAAACCAATCCTATTATCGGTTTTAGTTTTAGAACCACTTACTTTGTCTTCAAATATTTTAATCAAATCCAAGTTTTTATCTATGGCAAATTTTTCAATATCATCATACTGCCTTTGTAAAGACTGGTCTTGTGTACTTACTCTGAGGTATGCAACTGCTTTCATATTAATTCTATTTTATTGCTAGTCTCGTTCTTTGAATTTTCTTATTAGGTCTAATCAAGTTTTGATTGAGTTCTTTTTTATTATTTCTTATGAATGAATAATAATTGATGGGGATATTATGAATATTAACTAGTGATTGTAAAACTTTTTTAATTTCTGGTTGTCCCATTCTATCGCTGTCATTTTCATTCATTAAATGATAAAAACTAGACCAAAAAACAGAGGACTTATCAAAATTTATTTTATCTGGCGAACCTATTAACGATGTGCAACCTGTTCTTGGTATCAATGTTTTTGCAAACTCAAAATTACTTGCCTTACATGCGGACATAAAAACCCTTTTGTTATTTAAGTATTCACCTATGATTTCTTCAAATTCTGAAAAAAATAAACTTTCAAAGGTGAATCCGATTTGACTATCGTTAGCATGACAAGAGAAATGAAGATATCTAAACTCTGATGCTTCAAATTCAATAATTATTTCTTCCAGTTCTTGTCTAGTTCTGATATAGTAATATTCATTAGGAATATCACATAAGTCAAGAATATCTTTTAAAACTTGCCCATCAAGATTTCCTTTTTTTTCATCTTTAAGCTTTAAAGTTTCAATTATAAAAACTCCATATTTATCTGTGGCATCCATAATTTATTAATTATTTGTATGTATTTTGTGTGATAAATATAATAAAAATAAACTTGAGCTATATGTAGTATAGGGTAATTAAGGTAGCTCGTACCATAGCTGATCTAGAAGGTGTAGAAAAGATTAATGGCAATCATATTAGTGAAGCTATTCAATACCGAAGTTTAGATAGAGAAGGTTGGTTAGGTTAAAATGACTTTATAAAATTAAAATAATCTCTAATGATTAGAAACTGGTTTAAAAACATTGGTCCAGGACCATTAGTGGCAGCTGCCTTTATTGGTCCAGGAACGGTGACTTTATGTACTGTAGCTGGAGTTAATTTTGGCTATGCCTTACTTTGGGCTATGGTACTGTCTATAGTTGCGACTATAGTTTTACAGGAAATGTCCGCGCGTTTGGGTATTATTTCTCAAAAAGGTCCTGCTGAGATTATTAGAACGGAAATTAAAAGCCCATTAATCAAAGGATTTTCTATTTTATTAATCTTATCAGCCATCGTTATTGGTAATGCCGCTTATGAAGCTGGGAATATTAGTGGTGGTGTTTTAGGGCTCGAAGCTGTTTTGGGCCATCACTCGGTAGATATTGGCTCATTTTCTTTAAACTATTTTAGCGTTGCTATTGGTTTAGTGGCCTTTATACTCTTGTATATTGGTAATTACAAGATTTTAGAAAAAGCACTCGTGTCATTAGTTATATTGATGAGTATTGCGTTTATCGTAACGGCTATTATGACGAAGCCAAATCTAACCGAGGTGTTTAAAGGTGTCTTTGTTCCTAAATTCCCAGATCATAGTATCTTAATCGTTATTGGGTTGATTGGGACAACTGTAGTGCCATATAATCTCTTTTTGCATGCGTCTTTGGTAAAAGAAAAATGGAAAAGCAATACGGATTTAAAACACGCTCGAAAAGACACTATTGTTGCAGTGGTTTTAGGAGGTGTAGTATCCATGTGCATCATTATATCTGCAGCAGCTATTCAATCAAGTGAAATTAGTAATGCTGCAGACTTAGCAAAAGGCTTAGAGCCACTTTTTGGAAGTTTCTCTAAATATTTTCTAGCAATAGGATTATTTGCAGCAGGTATTACAAGTGCTATCACAGCACCATTGGCAGCAGCTTTTGTAGCCACAGGTTGTTTGGGTTTGTCTACTAACATGAGGTCTAAAAAATTTAGAGGTGTATGGATGTTTATTTTGGTAGTTGGTGTGTTATCGTCGTCATCTGGAATTAAATCGATAGAAATTATAAAATTTGCTCAAGTTGCTAATGGTATTCTATTACCAGTAATAGCAGGGTTTCTTATATGGATTATGAATAAACATTCTGTTTTAGGTGATTATAAAAACACGATGAGACAAAATGTAATAAGTGTTGTTATTCTCGCAATCACTATTTTTCTGGGAGCTAAAAGCATATTAAAAGTTTTTGAATTACTATAAATGCATAACATTTCAATAGATATAAACGCTGATATTGGTGAAGGCGTAGGTAACGAAGCAGATTTAATGCCGCTACTTTCTTCTTGTAACATAGCTTGTGGTGGACATGCTGGAGATTATGAATCAATGAGAATATGTGTTGAATTAGCTAAACAACATCGTGTTAAAATTGGTGCGCATCCCTCGCTTCCTGATAAAGATAACTTTGGAAGACAGATTGTAGATATGTCTTGCGCGGCTTTATATCAAACAGTTAAAAATCAGATTAAATCCTTGATGAATATTGTAAGAGAAGAACATGCAGCCTTGCACCATATAAAGCCTCATGGCGCACTATATAATTTAGCTGCAAAAGATAGAACTACCGCTGAGGTTGTTGTTGAAGTTATGAAAAGCATTCATTTGCCATTAAAGCTTTATGTGCCTTATGGGTCAGTGATTTCGGAAGTAGCGATTAAAGAGGGTGTTCCTATTGTATATGAAGTGTTTGCTGATAGAAATTATAATGATGACTTATCACTCGTTTCAAGAACTAAGGAGAAGGCTGTGATTCATGATGCGGATAAAATGACACTTCATGTTCAAAATATGATTTTATATAAAAAGGTAACAGCTGTAAACGGAGTAGAGGTGCCAATTAAAGCAGATACTATTTGCATTCATGGAGATAATCCAGAAGTCTTAAAATTGATAAAAAAACTACGACAAAATTTAATAGATTCTGGAGTTAAAATTCAATAATGTTTTGAATGAATTTGAATTAAAATATAAACCTTTTGGAGAGCGATCAATTTTAATTGAATGGCCTCAAATAATATCAGAAAACATTCTTGAAAGTGTACTTTCTTATAAGCAGAAATTGGAAAATTATATATTTAAAGAAAAAGTTTATATAAAATCAGCATATAACTCGATATTAATAACTTATAATTTCACTATAAATAATTTCTATGATGAAGTTTTAATACTTAAACATGTGCTTTTAGCCGATTCAGACACTCAAAAAAGCAGTTATAAATTGTGGAGAATTCCTGTATGTTATGATCTTGATTTTGGAATAGATTTAGAAGAAATTTCTAAAAAAAACACCATTGAAATTTCTGAGATTATTCGACTTCATTCTAGCACTATTTATCGCATTTATTTTCTGGGGTTTTTGCCTGGATTTTTATATTTAGGTGGATTAGATAACCGACTCCATTTCTCAAGAAAGAATACACCTAGATTAAAAGTTAATAAAGGTTCAGTTGCCATTGGAGGCTCTCAAACAGGAATTTATCCAACTGAAAGCCCTGGTGGCTGGAATATTATAGGTAAAACACCCATCGATTTTTTTAATGTACACGATGAAAACCCATGTTTTGCTCAATCTGGTGATAAAATTCAGTTTATTTCTGTTACAAAAATGGAATGTGAGCAAATTTCAAAAAGTATCGAATCTAAAGCGTATGTAATGGAAAGCGAGGTATTTGATGGTTAGGGTTTTACATCCTGGATTTTACACGAGCATTCAAGATTTGGGCAGAAAAGACTACCAGCACCTTGGAGTGCCAATTTCTGGTGCGATGGATTTGGAGGCCGCTAAAATAGCGAATGCCATTCTTGGCAACAATGAACATTGCGCAGTTCTTGAAATGACAATGGTAGGGCCAAAGCTGGAATTTACTTGTAATTCTGCTGTTTCTGTTACAGGAGCAAATTTATCCCCAACCCTTAATGGCGTTAGGATAAATAATTATTTAGCAATCAATGTAAATAAAGGGGATGTTATAGAATTTGGTAGTTTAAAAAAGGGGTTTCGTTCATATCTAGCTGTTTCTGGTGGATTTCAAACAGCTTTTGTTCTTAATAGTAGAAGTATGTATAAAGGTGTAACTCAAACCCCTCTATTGCAAAAGGGCGATATGCTTGCAATTGAGTCAAAAAACTATGTAAGTAATAAAAATGCATCTATCAAACCTAATACGGATTACATAGAGAATCATATAATTCAAGTATATAAAGGCCCAGAATTTTATAAATTAAATGCGATTCAAATCAGTAGTTTGTTTGATAAAGATTTTACCATCGCAAAAGAGAACAACCGGATGGCTTATCAATTAAATGAATTGATTGAGAATAATTTAAAAGATATTATTACTTCTTTGGTTTTGCCAGGAACGGTTCAGTTAACTCCATCTGGGAAGTTAATAGTTTTAATGAGAGATTGTCAAACAACAGGTGGCTACCCAAGAATTTTGCAACTCTCGGTAGTTTCAATTAATAACTTAGCCCAAAAATTTACTGGAAATAAAATAAAATTCAGATTGATAAGTTAAAAGAAGCTTTTAAAAGTGAGGTTTTTCTTCTTTTTGTGATATGTTTTCAATAACTTAGACGTATAAAAGTTTATTCAAAATGAATAAATTATTGACGTCAATTGACTATTAACTAACATTAAAAATTATTTGATTATGGCAAAAATTAAGGGATTAATCTCACCTAAAGAAGCGAAACAACTTAATGATGCATTTACTGAACGATGCGAATTAATTAGTAAAGAGATAACTAAACGACCAGATAATAGATCGTCATGGTTTTCGTTAGAAGATATTAAAGCATATCTAGAATATGCTGAAAAACAAGCTAGGGAAAATGGTCATGAAATGAATGGCATCCGTATTTATTGTGGAGCCTATTCAACCACAGAAGTAGGTGTTGGTTATTCAACATCTTTTATTGTGCCAACTGCAAGAACCATAGATGGAAAAGATGGTGGAGGAGGTAATGGTGATATTCCTGATGGAGATGGGTTGAATTTTGGAAATAATGGTTGGCCACCAAATGCCAATTATCCTCAGCAATAGAATTATTGCAAATGGATTTTTTTTTAAATAATTACACTTTAATAATTCATTTTGTTGAAGTGATTGCTGCTATTACTGGAATTTTTTACTTAAAAAAATTCAGCAAGACACCGGTGAAATACTTTATATATTTTCTTGTTTATGTGGCAATTATAGAATTGATTGGTGCATATCCAACTTATGTAGAAAAATTCGAGTATTTATCTGAAGTGAAAGAGTTATTAAGGGGAACAAAGTTTGAAGAAAATTATTGGTGGTATGCTATTTTTTGGACTATTGTGAGTGCTGTATTTTATTCGTTCTATTTTCGTGAATTTTTAGAATCTTATAATTCTATTAAAACAATAAAATATATCACTTCAATATTTATAGTAAGTTCATTAGTGTATATAGCATTTAATTGGAATGCATTTTTTGTGTCATCCTTTTATTTTGTCAATATTTTTAGTGCTTCAGTCATATTGTTAACTGTAGTGTTATATTTTCTTGAAGTATTAAAAAGCCAGAAAATATTAACTTTTTATAAGTCTATAAATTTTTACATAGCTGCTGTATTGTTGGTTTTCTTTTTGATTAAGACGCCATTGATTTTTTATGATGTCTATTTTTCGCGTTCTGATATGGATTATTTAAGATTAAACGCCACAATTAATATTTTATGCATTGTTTTTATGTATGTAACCTTTACATTCGCTTTAATATGGTGCAAGCCTCGGAACATTTAGTAAGTACAAGTGCTGAAAGGTCTCTTTTGATTTATATGATTGCTGTTTTGGTAATTGTAACAGGATTGGTTATTCTTTTTTTTATGGTATTTCAAAAAAGGAAAAATCAAATGCTCCTTGATAAGATTAAACGTGAGCGTGAGTTTGAAGAAGAATTAGTAAAAACGCAGACAGAAATACAAGAACAAACACTTAAAAATATTGGACAAGAACTGCATGATAATGTTGGTCAATTGTTATCTGTAGCTAATATGCAATTAAGTTTAGTGGCTTCTTTAGCAAAAGATACAGTAAAGAATAAAGTTGACGATACAAAGAGGGTGATTAGTGAAGCGATTAAAGAAGTACGAGGCTTGTCTAAAGTGCTTAATAGTGAAGTAATATTAAACTTTGGTTTAAAAGAATCCATTCAAAATGAAATAGATAGATTGAATAAGTTAAAAAGTATTAGTTCTAAACTAACCATTGTAGGAGAGGTAAAAGAGCTACATAATAAAGATGCGATTATTCTCTTTAGAATATTTCAGGAGTTTTTATCTAACACTATTAAATATGCAGAAGCACAAAACTTTGATGTTAATTTAAGATATTTGGAGGATTGTTTAATTATCACTGCAAAAGATGATGGTAAGGGCTTTGATATAGAAACAATAAAAAAAGGTTCTGGTTTAATCAATATAAAAGATAGGTCTAGATTGATTAATACTAAATTCAAACTGATTTCTAAGAAAAACGAAGGTGCGAGCCTAGAATTGACTTATCCTTTTAATAAAATTAACCAAACCACTTAAACATCTTTTTTATTAGTCCTAATTTTCCTTTGTAAGGCGCATATCTAATTGAAGGATCAAACCATGTGCCTCTTTTAGAAATAGACTTTTGGTGCGAAAACATGTCAAAACCGTGTTTCCCATGATAAGCACCAATACCACTGGCTCCAACACCTCCAAAAGGTAGTCTGTGATTGCCGAAATGTATTAAAGGGTCATTAATGGCACCTCCTCCAAAACTGTAAGTATTAATAATTTGTTTGACAAATTGTTTGTTTTTCGAAAACACATAAAACGACAATGGTTTGTCGTAATGACTTATAATGTTATCAATATCTGAACTATCGTTATAACTTAAAATAGGAAGTATAGGTCCAAAAATTTCGTCTTGCATCAACTTACTTTGCAAAGTAGGATTATCTACTAGAGTGGGAGACATGTAGCATTCTTCAACATTGTAGTCGCCACCATAAACAATGTCTACATCTTCCAACATAGCTTTTAAACGGTTGGTGTTTCGTTTATTTATAATTCTCGGAAAATCTATTGATGCCTTTGGGTTTTCTCCATAAGAACTAATGATTTCTCTTTTTAAAGATTGTATTAGTTTTTCCTTTATTGAGGAATGAGCAATAATATAATCGGGAGAAATACATGTTTGCCCACCGTTAAAAAATTTACCCCAAACTATACGTTTTGCAGCAAGATTTAATTCTATAGTATCATCAACAATACAGGGTGATTTTCCACCAAGCTCTAGGGTTACTGGTGTTAAATGTTTTGCGGCAGCTTTGGCTACAATTTTTCCAACAGGAACACTTCCAGTAAAAAAGATATAATCCCATTTTTGTTCTAATAATTCGCTTGCTACAGAGATGCCTCCTTGAATAGAAGTCACATAGTTTTCTTTAAATATTTTTTTAATAATATCTGTAACTAATTGTGATGTATGTGTAGTTAGTTCGCTAGGTTTTACAACAACAGTATTGCCAGCAGCAATAGCCATTATTAAAGGTTCTATGGCTAGTAAAAATGGATAATTCCAAGGAGCAATTACTAGCACAGTTCCATAAGGCTCTTTATAAATGTAATCTGTAGCTGGAAATGTGAGCATTGAAGGTCTTACTCGCTTGGGTTTTGACCAAGATTTTAAATTTTTGAGGACGAGATTAATTTCGGAAATTACAATTCCATATTCGCTCATAAAAGACTCAAAAATTGATTTATTGTAATCTTTTTTTAAGGCATCATAAATATCATGTTCTCTAGAAACTATTTCTTGCTTTAACTTTTTAAGAATTTGAATTCTAAACGAAACGTCTTTAGTTTGTTGAGTTTTAAAGTACGCTTTCTGTTGTTGAAGTATATTAGGGATATTCAAGATTCTTTTTTTGCAAAGATACTAATTTAGTCATTACAAGCATCCCAAATTGGGTCGTTAGGAGTAGGAGCTATAACAGAGATTTGTTCTTTGCTAACAGGATGGATAAATTCTATTTTTCTAGAATGTAAATGAATGCTAGCATCTTTATTACTGCGATCAAAATCATATTTTAAGTCACCTTTTATTGATGAACCTATACTTGCCAACTGACAGCGTATTTGATGGTGTCTCCCAGTTTCTAAATTAATTTCTAACAAGACATAATTGTTCAATTGTTTTATTATGCAATAATGAAGAATGGCTTTTTTACTGTCTTTAATTTCATGATTATAAGCAGTAGACTTGTTGTTCTTGGGATTTTTTTTTAACCAATTAACTAGGGTAGCTTTTTCTTTATTTGGTCGTTCTTTCACAACAGCCCAATAGGTTTTGTTAACTTTTTTGTCAGAAAACAATTTATTTAATCTAGGCAATACTTTTGATGTCTTTGCAAATACAACTATTCCAGTCGTTGGTCTATCTAAACGATGGGTTACACCCAAATAGACATTTCCAGGTTTATTATACTTATCTTTAAGGAACTCTTTAATAACCTCGCTTAAGGGCTTATCTCCAGTTTTATCTCCCTGAACAATATCCCCAGCACGTTTATTAACAATGATGATGTGGTTGTCTTCGTAAAGAACTTGTAAATTTGATTTATTAGATAATGTCTTAGACATTGTATTTGCTAGTATTGTTCAGAATTTGATGGAAAATCAACTTTCTTAACGTCAGTTACATACTGAGAAATTGCATTTGTCATGTCTTCATATAGATTCATATAACGTCTTAAAAAACGTGGGTTGAATTCATGTGTCATTCCAATCATATCATGAAGTACAAGTACTTGTCCGTCAACACCATTTCCTGCACCAATACCAATAATAGGAATACTAACACTTTCGGCAACTTCTTTCGCTAGTTTTGCAGGGATTTTTTCTAATACAATAGCAAAACACCCTATGCGTTCTAACATTTTTGCGTCTTCGACTAACTGCAATGCTTCCTCTTCTTCTTTGGCACGTACTGTATAAGTTCCAAATTTATAAATGGATTGTGGCGTTAATCCTAAATGGCCCATCACAGGAATTCCAGCATTTAAAATACGCTTTATAGATTCCTTGATTTCTTTTCCACCTTCAAGTTTTACAGCATGTCCACCACTTTCTTTCATAATTCTAATAGCAGAACGAAGAGCTTCTTTTGGGTCACTCTGATAGCTTCCAAAAGGAAGATCCACAACAACCAAAGCACGCTCAATAGCACGAATAACCGAAGAAGCATGATAAATCATTTGATCTAACGTAATTGGTAATGTTGTTTCATGTCCAGCCATAACGTTACTTGCAGAATCACCTACTAGAATCACATCAACCCCAGCACCATCAACAATTTTTGCCATGGTATAATCGTAAGCTGTAAGCATAGATATTTTTTCACCATTACTTTTCATGTCAACTAATGACTTAGTAGTAACTCTTTTATATTCTTTTTTTGCTGTTGACATAGTTGTATAGATTATATGCGTAAAAATAGTAAATTAACAGAAAGCTATTTATACTGTTGTGTTTTTCTTTATTTCTTTTTTGTACTTTTAATCACAATTAAAATAAATAATATGTTACGAATTTTACTTTTATGTGTGTGCTTATCTACTACAGCTATGTATGCGCAAAACGATGAAACGGCTAAAGTTAAAGCAGCAATAGATACTTTTTTTGAAGGTTTTCATAAAGGAGATACTCTAATGATGAAAACTGTTATGTATGATAAATTTACTACACAAACGGCTTTTAAAGATAAAGATGGAAATGATGTATTACGAAGCAGTGAATCTACCGATTTAGTAAACGCTATTGCAAATAGGCCAGAAACCGAAAAATGGGACGAACGTTTATTAGATTATCATATTAAAGTTGATAATAATATGGCAAATGCTTGGACACCTTACGAGTTTTGGCGAAATGGAAAGTTTAGCCATTGTGGTGTTAATTCTTTTCAGTTATTTAACGATAATGGACAATGGAAGATTATATACCTAATCGATACTAGGCAACGAACTGGTTGCAATGAAGGAAAAAATTAACAATCAGATAAACTAACTCTAACAGCTAAACCTCCTTCGGAGGTTTCTTTGTATTTGGTATGCATGTCTTTTGCTGTTTCCCACATGGTATTTACAACTTCATCTAATGGTACTTTTACATTTTTTGGGTCTGTTTCTAAAGCTAACTCAGCAGCATTTATGGCTTTTATTGCTCCCATTGAGTTTCGCTCAATACAAGGAATTTGTACCAATCCAGCTATTGGGTCGCATGTAAGTCCTAAATGATGTTCCATAGCAATTTCGGCAGCAATTAATACTTGATCTGGAGAACCTCCTAAAACTTCGCACAAGGCACCAGCTGCCATAGCTGCTGATACGCCAATTTCTGCTTGACAACCACCCATAGCAGCACTAATAGTAGCTCCTTTCTTAAAAATGCTACCAATTTCCCCAGCTACCAATAAGAATTGCTTTATGTCTTTAAAATCTGCTTCATGGTTTTCAATAACCAAATAGTACATTAAAACAGCAGGAATAACGCCAGCACTTCCATTGGTTGGAGCAGTTACGACACGACCTAATGATGCATTAACCTCATTTACACTTAATGCAAAACAACTAACCCATTTTAATATCTGTCGAAATTTCACTTCTGTATTTCTAATAGCTTTTAGCCATTCTTTTGGATTTTCGTATGTATAATCACCTATTAGTTTGTGGTGCATATCAAATGCTCGTCGCCTAACGTTAAGTCCTCCGGGTAGATTTCCCTCGGTATGACACCCAACATACATGCATTCTAACATTGTGTTCCATATGCGACCCATTTCATAGTTAATATTGTCATCACTACGTAATGATTTTTCATTTTCTAGTACAACTTGTGAAATAGATTTATTCAATTCGTTGCAATATTTTAAAAGTTCATTGCCTTTAGCAATTGGATATGGAAATGTTTTAAATATTTCTTTATTTTTTTTGGCATTTTTGCGCTCTTCTTTCACCACAAAACCACCACCAATTGAGTAAAATTTAGAACTAGATTTTTTACCATTGATGGTTGCAGTAAACTTCATTCCATTAGCATGAAAAGGAAGGAATTTTCGGTTATAAATAATATTGGTTTCTGGATTAAACTCTATAGATTTTTCATTGTTAAAAGCTAGTGTGTTTGTGTTTTTAACCGAAGCAATAATAATATCGATAGATTCAGTTGGAATAACTTCTGGGTCAGCACCACTTAAACCGAGTATAATAGCCAAATCTGTTGCGTGTCCTTTTCCTGTTAGAGATAATGATCCATAAAGATCCACAGAAATTTTTTCAACTTCATCAAATTTGTTTGCTCCTTTTAACTCATTAATCCAGCGCTCTGCAGCTCGCCAAGGTCCTAAGGTGTGTGAACTAGACGGTCCTACACCTATTTTTAGCATATCAAAAACAGAAATACATTCCATTAACTTATACCTTTTAGTGTTTGGGCAAATATAAATGTTGTGAGTTTATAATT
Source organism: Gaetbulibacter sp. S0825 (assembly GCF_011777505.1). Taxonomy (GTDB): domain Bacteria; phylum Bacteroidota; class Bacteroidia; order Flavobacteriales; family Flavobacteriaceae; genus Pontimicrobium. Next base: position 435,187 of record NZ_JAATJT010000002.1, read on the forward strand.
GAGGAAATAACTATTAATTATTTTGTATAAAAAAAGCCTGAAAATTTACTTTCAGGCTTTTTAGCTTTATATAGATTTTCTATTATCTAAAATCAATACTTTGAATATTGATAGAGCTTAGTACTGCATTAATATCTGTTACATCTACACCATCAATATTATCAGCAGGCACAACTACAACTCTAAATACCTGATCAAGAGTCCAAACATCATCTAAAGAAGTGAAATCTGAAGTGCCATCTAAAAAGAAGCGTACATCGTCTTGTGTGAAGTCGAAATTATAAACCAAGTTACTACCATCGTCAAAGTAAACAGTTTGTGGCATCAAACGCCATATATCTTGACCGTTATCTGTATCCCATAAAATGTAAACTAAAGTAACATCGGTTGGTAATACTTCAAATCCGTAAGCTTCTATGTATTCAAAATTATTGGTATCATTAAAATCAACTTCTATTTCAAAAGCAGAAGATGCAATAATTTCGCCATCTAATCCATCCAGCCCATCTAAGCCATCAAATCCAGGGGGACCCATTGGACCTTCACAGGCAGTTAATAATAAGGCTAGTACTGTAAATAAAGATAATATACGTTTCATAAGATTTTAGTTTTGTTTTTATACCTATCAAATCACGTACCAAAAATGACAACCAGAAAAATATATTTTAAAAACCATTCTGACATGATGTCATATTTTTTGACATGGCATAATGATTGACTATAACAAGTTGTATTAAAAAACAATACAAGTTTTAGAAAATATGACAGAAGTATTAAAAACAAAGAACAATCAATTTACCCAAAAACTAAACGCTTCAAAAAAAGCCCACGTTTGGAACTCTAAAAGACGTTATAGCAACCTTAGGTAAATTTAAGACAACACAACAAAATAAAGAATTAATAAAGTTATGAGTAAAATTATTGGAATCGACTTAGGAACAACAAACTCTTGTGTTTCTGTTATGGAGGGTAACGAACCAGTAGTAATCCCAAATGCAGAAGGAAAGCGTACAACGCCATCTGTAATTGCCTTTGTAGAAGGAGGAGAGATTAAGGTTGGTGATCCAGCAAAACGTCAAGCAGTAACTAACCCTACTAAAACGGTTTATTCGATTAAACGTTTTATGGGTAATAAGTATTCTGAGTCTAAAAAAGAAGCAGAGCGTGTACCATATAAAGTGGTAAAAGGTGATAACGATACACCAAGAGTAGATATCGATGGTCGCTTATATACACCTCAAGAATTATCGGCTATGATTCTTCAGAAAATGAAGAAAACTGCTGAAGACTATTTAGGAACAACTGTTAGTGAGGCTGTTATTACAGTACCAGCTTACTTTAACGATTCTCAACGTCAAGCTACTAAAGAAGCAGGTGAGATTGCAGGTTTAAAAGTTCGTAGAATTATTAACGAGCCAACAGCTGCAGCTCTAGCTTATGGAATGGACAAAAAAGGTACAGACCAAAAAATAGTAGTATTTGATTTTGGTGGAGGTACACATGATGTATCTATCCTTGAATTAGGAGATGGTGTATTTGAAGTATTATCTACCGATGGTGATACGCACTTAGGAGGTGACGATGTCGATGAAAAAATCATTAACTGGTTAGCAGACGAGTTTGAAAAAGAGGAATCTATGGATTTACGTAAAGACCCAATGTCTTTACAACGTTTAAAAGAAGCTGCTGAAAAAGCGAAGATTGAATTATCATCTTCTGCCCAAACAGAAATCAATTTACCATATATCACAGCTACTGCTAGTGGACCAAAACACTTGGTGCGTACGTTAACACGTTCTAAATTCGAGCAATTAATTGACGATTTGGTAAAACGCACTATTGAGCCTTGCGCATCTGCATTAAAAGCTGCTGGTTTGTCAAAATCAGATATTGATGAAGTAATTTTAGTAGGTGGTTCTACACGTATTCCTGCAGTACAGGAAGCTGTTGAGAAGTTCTTCGGAAAAACACCAAGTAAAGGTGTAAACCCTGATGAGGTTGTATCTCTAGGTGCTGGTATTCAAGGTGGTGTATTAACTGGAGATGTTAAGGATGTATTACTTTTAGATGTAACACCTTTATCACTAGGTATTGAAACTATGGGTAATGTATTTACAAAGCTAATTGAGGCTAATACAACAATCCCAACTAAAAAATCACAAGTGTTTTCGACAGCTGCAGATAATCAGCCATCGGTAGAAATTCATGTACTACAAGGTGAACGTGCTATGGCGGCAGATAATAAAACTATTGGACGTTTTCACTTAGACGGTATTCCACCAGCAAGACGTGGTACACCGCAAATTGAAGTTACGTTTGATATTGATGCCAATGGTATTATTAAAGTATCGGCAGAAGATAAAGCAACTGGTAAGAAACAAGATATTCGTATTGAAGCATCTTCTGGTTTAACTGAAGAAGAAATCCAAAAGATGAAAGCTGATGCTGAAGCAAATGCTGAAGCTGATAAAGCAGCTGTAGAAATTGCTCAAAAATTAAATGAAGCAGATTCTATGATTTTTCAAACAGAAAAGCAGCTAGAAGAGTTTGGGGATAAATTATCTGATGATAAAAAGAAACCAATCGAGGATGCTCTAGAAGAATTGAAAAAAGCTTATGAGTCTAAGGATTTAGAGGTAATTACACCAGCTTTAGATAAAATAAACGAAGCTTGGAAAGTTGCAAGCGAAGAAATGTATAAAGCACAAGCCGAAGCACAACAAGGTAGTGAAGCTCCAGGACCTGATGCTAGTCAAAATGGACAAGAAGAGGGTAGTGATGTGGAAGACGTAGACTTTGAAGAAGTAAAATAAGTTATTTTAACATTTATATTAAGAAAAAGCGCAACCATTTTTGGTTGCGCTTTTTTAGTTAAAAACTTTCTTTAGTTATAAAACATTACCGTCTCCATCTACTTTTATTCTGATAACTTCTCCAGAATTGGTAAGCTTTAATTTATATTGCTTTTTAGCTATACCATCTTTGCTTTCGTATTTTACTGTATAAACATCACTAGCAATTGCCCAATTTGGAAATTTTTTTGTGACCTTATTACGGATATTCATAGGTAATTTTACATCTTTATATCTTTCAATAGTTCTAATAAGTTTACCATTATCGTCATAGGCAGCAACGATATAACCATCAGGAATATAAAAAGTGACAGAATAAGTGTCGTATTCATCATTGTATAATTCTGTGTTTTTTAAATTATACATTGCAACTTTGTCTTCTAAATTTTTCACATTCATATCGGCTACATTTGTATCAACTGCGCTTAAATATTTATAGTTTACAGCTTTAATTGTTACCTCTGGTAGTTTTGTGATTTGTGAAAACATTTGGGTGGTTAGCCCAAAAAGAAATAAACCAAGAATCAATTTTTTCATAATTTCTTATTTTTATGGGTTAATAAAAGAAAGTTACTCTTTAATTAACTAACCCACAATGATATTGGTCATGTTGATTATTTGTAATCTTATAAACATTCAAAAACAATTATGCATGCATAATAATTATTATATTTGTTCAAATTAAATTTTAATGACAACAAAACTCACAGAACTTCTTCAAATTACATATCCAGTAATTCAAGCGCCAATGTTTTTGGTGTCAAACACTAAAATGGTAATAGAGGCCATGAAAGGTGGAATCGCTGGTTGTATTCCTGCACTAAATTATAGAACACTTGATGAACTACGAGTAGCTATAAAGGAGTTAAAAGAGGCTAAAGTAGAAGGTGGTTCGTTTGGTTTTAATTTAATAGTCAATAAATCTAATGTTAAGTATAGAGGACAACTTGAAGTATTGTGCGAAGAAGGTTGCGATTTTATAATCACTTCTTTAGGTAGTCCAGAAGAAACTATAAAGCAGGCTCATAAAGCTGGTATCAAAGTATTTTGTGATGTAGTAGATTTAAAGTTTGCCAAAAAAGTAGAGCATTTAGGAGCAGATGCTATCATCGCTGTGAATAATCAAGCTGGAGGACATAGAGGTGATACATCTCCAGAGGAGTTAATTAAACATTTAGTTGCAAATTGTAGTATTCCAGTCATTTCGGCTGGAGGCGTTGGTTGTAAAGCAGATATTGATAGAATGTTAAGCTATGGAGCAGCTGGTGTCTCAGTTGGTAGTCCATTTATTGCGTCTGTTGAAGCTAATGTCACCGACGAGTACAAACAAGCTTGTGTAGAATATGGCGCAGACGACATTGTAGTCACTGAGCGTATTTCAGGAACACCTTGCACAGTGATTAATACACCTTATGTACAAAAAATTGGTACTAAAGCCACTTGGATTGAAAATTTACTCAATAAAAATAAGAAACTTAAAAAATGGGTAAAAATGATTCGTTTTTCAATAGGAATGAAAGCCACGGAAAAAGCTGCTACTAAGGCAACTTATAAAACCGTTTGGGTTGCAGGACCAAGTATAGAACATACTAACAAAATTTTACCAACAAAAGCAATAGTTGAGAGGTTGGTAAACTAAACATCTCATTTCTTTTTGTATCTTAATCTCCTCATAATTTTATTATGACCAAATGCCTCGTGGTCATATGAATTAACACTATCTAAGATGACAAGAAAACTAAAAAGAATTAGAAGCTGGATTAATGCACAATGGCTAAAAATTAAACCAGGCAAGCAAGCTGTTAAAGGAGCTTCTAGAACACTATTAGGCGCAGTTGTTTTATGTTGGCTAATTTTTTCGCTTAGATTGGTTTTTGGTATAAATGACCCATGGATTCTTGTATTTGCAGCAGCAATGCTACTATTGTTTTGGCTTAGTTCTTTACTGATAGTTAAAGCTATTAAATTGCTAAATAGCATTCCGAAAGGTCTAAAAATAGTACTTTTCACTTCTATTCCATTATTGTTTTTCATGTTTGATAATCCTATAATCGCTATAGCGTTTATAGTTATTGTATCGTTACTAGGTGCTTCCATTTTTGTATTAAGAAAAACTGGAATCAAATCTTTAACAAGAATAAAAAAGGGGATAGTGGTTCTAGGGCTTTTATTAGGAATTGGAGGTTTGGTTTTTTCTTTTGTGTCATACAGTACTAAAGGCTATGATGTAGATAAAATGGTTAATGCAGCACACCAATCTATAGATAAAATAGAACCGTTACAATTTGAATCTCCTGCAACTAAAGGAACATACACAGTAAAACAATTAACCTATGGTAATGGTAATGATAAGCGTAGAGTAGAATATGGAAAAGACGCTACCATTAAAACAGAATCAGTAAATGGTGTCCCTTTTATCGATAACTGGGTAGGTTTTAGTGGTTGGGCTAGAGAAAAAATTTGGGGATTTGATTACAAAGAACTACCAATTAATGGTCGTGTTTGGTACCCAGAGGGTGATGGTCCTTTTCCGTTAGCGCTTATCGTGCATGGTAATCATTCAATGCAAGACCATTCAGATCCTGGATATGATTATTTAGGAGAATTATTGGCGTCGCGAGGTATTATACTAGCTTCAGTTGATGAAAATTTCATAAATGGAGGATGGACCAATATTTTTGGAGGTCTTGATGAAGAAAACGATGCTAGAGGTTGGCTGCTCTTAGAACATTTAAAGGTATGGCATGAGTGGAATGACAAATCTGAGAATCCGTTCTATAAAAAAATTGACACCTCAAATCTGGCTATAATTGGTCATTCTAGAGGTGGTGAAGCTGTTGCAATTGCTGCTATGATGAATAAACTGCCTTATTATCCGGATGATGCTTCTATTAAACTAGATTATAATTTCAATATAAAATCGGTTGTTGCCATTGCTCCAGTTGATGGTCAATATAAACCAGGAAATAGCGGAACAAAATTTAAAGATGTTAATTATTTCGTCATTCATGGTGCCCAAGATGCCGATGTACGTTCTTTTATGGGGTCGCAGCAATACGAACGTATTGCATTTAAAGACAGTGCCTACTATATGAAGTCAGGACTTTACGTTTATGGTGCTAATCATGGTCAGTTTAATTCAACTTGGGGAAATAACGATCAAGGATTTTCATTTACTGGAATGTTAAACCTTAAGCAATTATTATCCGAAGAAGACCAACAAGAAATTGCCAAAGTATATATAAGTGCTTTTTTGGATGCTACTTTAAAAGATAAGAAAGAGTATTTACCTCTTTTTGTTGATGCTCGTAAAGGAAAGAATTGGCTGCCCGAAACCATTTATTTAAATCAGTTTGAAGATTCGACAAGTGAATATGTTAGTGGTTTTGATGAAGATTTTGATGTCGTTACAACTAGTAAAAAAGGAAAAATTAGTTCTAAAAACTTAACCGTTTGGCGTGAAGAAGAAATAAAATTAAAGTGGCAACAAAAGGGTAGTCGTGCGTTGGTTTTGGGATGGGATTATGAACTTGAAGATGAAGAAGAAGCTATACCTAATGAAAAATTAGCAAGTTATTCAATTCATATAGATTCTAATGCTGTTGATACTGATTTATCAAAAGCATTTGTGTTTTCAATGGCAGAATCTACCGAAAGCTCAAACCCAAAAACCAAAGGTAAATGGGTTGATGATAATGAAAAAAATGAGTCGAATGAGGAGGAAGAAAAAGATGAAGAAGAAACAGAGAAGGATGAGAAAGATGAAGAAGATGGGAAAGACGAGCCTAAACAACCTATAGATTTTTCAATCTTATTTGAAGATTTTAAAGGAGAATCCATAAAATTTTCTTTGAGTGATTTTTCACCTTTGCAGCGTGAAATAGAGTCTGTTATCATGAAGATAGATTTCTTGACTGGCGATAATGAATCTGAAAAAATATTCCAAACGTTTTACTTTCCAATTAAAAAAGTGAGTGAAAAGAATCCGAGTTTTGATATTACTAGCTTAAAAAAGATTACCTACTTGTTTGATAAAAGCAATAAAGGTGTCGTAGTTATTGATAATGTAGGGTTTATGAATGTTATAGAATAGTAGCTGTTTTTTTAATTTATAATTCTTTTTTCTTTCGATTTAAGTATATAAAAACAATAACTCCTGCAATAATTAGAACCCAAACACCAATACTAAAGAAAGCTTTAATAATCCCTATTATTATATTTTCTTCTAGATTGGGTATAGTGGACATTCCAGAAGCATCGCTTGATATATAAAGGGTGAAGCCAAAATTATTGTCGACTTCCTTTAAGTCTTTTTGATATTGCAGAATTTCATTATTTGTAATATGGTTTTTTTGTGTTTTAAGTATGTGTGTAACTTCAACTTGATTTGATTTTTTGTTGTAATCTACTTTCCAATCATAATAAAATCCAGCTGAGTTAATCATAGAAAAATCATTAGAAACATTCCAAGTGGTTGGTAAATTAATCTTGATATCGTGATATTTGTTTATTGGGTAAGCAATTGCAAATTCATTATTTCTTTCTTCTTTTGATGATGGGTAAAGTATGCCGCTAAGTGTAGATGGAATGAAAGAAGCTGAGATAAAATTCTCCTTATTTTCCATGGGTGTCCACAAACTATCTATTTGATATTCTTCATAAACCCTAAATTCATTTTCCTGAACGTTATCTTTAATTTGTGGAGTTTGAAGAGAAGTTACTTTACTGTAATAATTTGCATAAAAATTTTCGAAATCATTTTTTATTGATTTTAAACTATTCATTTTAAAATAGCTTCTCATGTTATCAGCATCACCATCATAGTATACAGAAGTTACTTTTAAATTTGCGCCCCCACCAATTTCATCAAGTGTAAACTCTTCAACTGTTTCGGTTCTATTATTCTCTGAAGCTTCAATTTTGTCAAACTCAAAGTTATTTTTCTTAATGACCAAACCGTACTCATAATCTGGAAAGTAAGTTTTATAATAGTTACCACCTTGATTAGTCATTGTGGGGTCAAACCACTGCTCGTTTTCATTCTTATCAATCACCTTAACAACGCAGTGGTCAAAAAACTTTGGTGATGGTAAAAATTCTTCAATGGTATGTTTTAGTGTTGTGTTAACAAGCATTGGGTATGCTTCAATATTCATTTTATTAAGCATAGTAGTCATTAGTAAACTCTTGTCTTTACAATCCCCAAAACGTTGCTCTAATACCTTACTTGGAGGGAAGGGTTGGTAAGCTCCTATGCCATATTCTAACCCTAAATATCTAATTTCATTTTGTACAAAATCCAACGTGGCCTTTACCTTTTCTCCTTGAGTTTCGAAAGCATTATTTATTTCTTCAATTTTATCAAGCAGTTCATTGCTTAAATTACCTTGCTTACTAAAAACTTCAACACTCCAATCTACTACTTCTTTCCATGAATCATAATTAGAAACAAGTACCATATCGTAAATAATTTTCCATGATGGAGTATTGTCTTCAAACTCAACTTGCTCAGGATTAGAAACTCTCCAAGAGTATTTAATTAAGTTATCGCTTTTGGTTATAGTTGGCTCTTTGGCTGAGTTAAATAGCTTATATTTAATCTTTTCTCGAGTAAGTATGTCTACATTAAGGAATCCAACAGGTTCATAATCATTTAAATAGAAACTAGATGAAAATTTATTTTTGTGAATTGGATTAAATCCTGAAATTGAATACGAATAATCAATGATGTCTCCAGTTCTTACATCAGAGATATTCATTATCGCTGAGAGTGACCCATCGTATAAATAATTTTCTGAATTCATTTCCCTTCTAATAACTTGAAAATGCTCAGGATTTAATTTCTCAATAATTTTTCCATCTCTGATGATATTTATTGTATGAAATTTCAACTTCTGATAAGTAGGATCATACTCTGTGCTAATTGTAGATGCGCTTTGTATTCCAACATTGTCAATTACCTCTGTCACTATTCTATAATACACTATTTTTTTTGGTACATGGACTTGTTGGTCAAAAAGTAAAATTGCTGTTCCTTGAGTAACATTGTCTTTATTTATTTTCGCTTCTTTATAATCAACTTCGCTTACCCATGATGGAGTAACTGCTTTTGAGACTTGAGCTTTAACAGTAGGTATTAGAAATAGTAAGAAAAGAATTGCTAAGCTTATTTTTTTCATAATAATGTAGAGGTAAATTCGTGGTAAAAATAGATTTATGTAATATTACTATTTTATAAGAATCATTTAGAAAAACTTCGATTAGTTGTTTCTTTTTTTCTTTGTAAAAAGGTTTAGACTAATACTTATGGTTAATCCACCAGCTGAGGTTGCAACAAATTCACCTGTATCAAATTTGTTTCCTTTTTTGGTGCTATCATAAATTTCTTTCGTTAAACCAGCTAGGGCAGAAGCACCTAAACTCATCCAAAACGCTTTTTGTTTATTTTTGGTTTTAGTGTAAACAAAGGTATAAGTCGCTCCAGAAATTAAAGCCCCAGCTCCAAGATGCAATTTATCATCATCAGAGATAAATTGAGCGTTGCAATTACTAGAAAACGCAAAAAACACAATTATAAAAGCTATTATAAATTTCATATTATTCGTAGATTTAGATTATTAAAATAACCTATAATTCAAAACCGAAATAAAATATTAGACATTTTGTATATTATTGCCTATTAACTGCAAATCATTATGTGGGAAGAAAAATTAGAAGTTTATGATGCCTTAGTTGCTAGATGCGATCGTTTTAAAAGAAAAGGCAAAACGATGCCTTATACATCGGCAAATGGCTGTATGTTTTCATTATTCAATAAAAATTGTGAGATAGGTATTAGGTTTTCTAAAGAAGTTCAGGAAAAGTATATTAGCCAATTCAATTCTTCTATTTACAAGTCTTATGGAGCTGTTATGAAAGGTTATGTACTTATACCAGAAACAATGCTTAAAGATTTAGATCGTGTCGCCAAATATTTAGATGAGAGTTATGATTCTGTAATCAGTCTAGAACCAAAATAGTTCTGTTTTAATTACTTGTAATAATTATTAGTATCTTGTCATTTAACTGCCCCTTTTTTTATACTTAACCTGAAATTTGCATAAGTATAATTCATATAAAGTATAATTCATGAAATTTAAAAAGTATCTATTACTTGGTTTGATAACCGTTCTATGGTCATGCAAATCAGCTAGCAATCAAAATGTGTCAAAAAATGATAATATGCCAAAGAATGTCATTCTATTAATTGGTGATGGCACAGGCTTATCACAAATATCTTCAGCTTTTTTCTTTAAAGAAACGGCACCAAATTATGGTCGATTTAACCATATTGGATTAATTAAAACATCATCAGCTATTGAAGATGTTACTGATTCTGCAGCTAGTGGAACTGCGTTTGCAAGTGGTATAAAAACATATAATGGCGCTATTGGAGTGGCAATCGACTCAACTGAAGTAGCAACTATTGTAGAAATTGCAACACCAAAAAACATTAAAACTGGTGTTGTTTCAACATCTTCTATTGTGCATGCAACTCCGGCAAGTTTTTATGCACATGCTTTAAGAAGAGGATATTATGAAGAAATAGCCTCAGATATGGTTGCTTCTGATATTGATTTCTTTTCTGGAGGAGGTACTAAGTTTTACACTAAAAGAAAAGATGGTAGAGATCTATTAGCAGAATTAAAAGCAAAGAACTTTATTGTAGACACAACAAAACTAGGTGATTTCAATAGCATTAAATCGTATTCTAAAGTAGGCTATTTGTTTGGGCCTGAACATATGCCACCAACTGCAAAAGGACGTGGAGATTACCTTCCTAAAGCGACTCAATTGGGAATAGATTTTCTTAAAAAGGATAACTCTAATTTCTTTTTAATGGTCGAAGGGTCCCAAGTAGATTGGGGAGGACATGCTAATGATGCAGATTATTTAATTTCTGAATTGATTGATTTTGATGATGCCATTGGAAAAGCTTTAGATTTTGCCGAAAGAGATGGTAATACTTTAGTAGTGGTAACTGCCGATCATGAAACAGGAGGTTTTACATTAGCATCAAAAACAAAAAAGACAGAAGATGGAAGAGAGTATAGTGATTATTCTGAGACAGAAGGTATCTTTTCGACTGGAGGGCATTCTGCAACATTAATTCCAGTGTTTGCTTATGGTCCAGGAGCCGAAGAATTTTCGGGAATTTATGAAAATACAGAGATCTTCCATAAAATCATGAAATTAACGAAATGGAAAAACAGTAAGTAGGCATTGGTAAGTACTAACCAACTAAAACATTAATTATGAAGCATAATATTTTTCTTTTATCAGTTGTATTACTTTTTGTTTTTGTTGGATGTAAAAACGAAGGAGACATAGATAAATATTCTTATAACCTTGGTGTTATTGGTGCATTTTCAGAATTAGTTAACTCAGGAACAAAGCAACTCGCTTTGAGTGCAACATTAACTTCTGAAGATATGAATGCTTTTATTGATGATGCCAAAAATAAGGCCTCAGAACATGATGTATCTATATATAGAGAATCCGATTTAATCGTTACTAACTTATTCCCAGCAGATATTGCTAAAGACTTGGATGTACTATTATTGTTTCAAGGAACTACATTGGATGAATACCTTGCATTAAAAGAAGATGTAGTTAAACATAAAAGTGAAGGAACTTATAATCTAGAAGCTCAATTAGATATTTCTAGGCGTTTTGGAAGAATGCTAAGCTATAGTCCAAGAAAAATTAACAAACTAATTTCTCAAAACACGTCTTTTAGAACTATGGATGATTTTGGGATTAAAGCTCATAACGTGTTCCTGTATTATAAAGATGTAGAAAAAGCAACAGAGTTCTATTCAAAAATACTTGGTTTGGAAGTTGTGGCAGATTACGGTATGGCGTCCATACTTAGAGTCACTCATGATTCGTACATAATTATTGTTGATGCTGCTAAGGGCATGCATACAGCCGAAGAACCAAAAACAGTAGCAATTGCTTTGTTAACTGATAAACTTGAAGAATGGTATAACTATTTAAAAGAGCAAAACGTCGAGATAAAGTATGAGTATAAACCAAAACAAGGAGGTGCACATGATGGTTTTGTTGCTGTAGATCCAGAAGGTTATTTACTCGAGTTCGAGATGTTTAAACAGCATCCAGAAAATGAACCATTTATTCCTATTCTTGAACAAAATAAGTATAAACAAGTAAATGCAAGTAATGAAAGTACAGTGCCTGAAGGTTTAGGTTTTCACTCTACCATCACATGGTTGTATTATAAAGATGTATTGGCAATGCAAAATTTTTACGAAAATGTATTCGGTTTAGAACTAGTTGCAGACCAAGGATGGGCAAAAATTTATAGAGTTTCAGAAACTGCTTTTTTAGCGATTGTTGATGAGCGACGTGGCATGCATAAGTTTTCTAAAGATAAAGCTGTTAATGTTGGGTTTATTATAGACGATATTGAGGGTTGGTTTAAGTATGTACAAGAGCATGAACCATTTAAATTGCGTACTGAAAAACTAGAAATAGAATCTGGTAAAAAGTACACAGCGTTTGTAGGCTACGGACCAGAAGATTATTATTTAGAATTTGACTTTTTTCATCCTCATCAATTAAATACAAGGCTTTTAGAATATCTAAATCCGGAAGATTAAATTACTATGATTAAATTTTTTAGAAAAATTAGACAGCAACTTCTCAAAGAAAACAAATTCAGTAAATATATTCTCTACGCAATTGGTGAAATTATTTTGGTAGTTATTGGAATATTAATCGCGCTACAAATTAACACTTGGAATACAGAAAAGTTATTGATTGATAAGGAAATAAAGCATCTAATAGAAATTGATAGAGATTTAAAATCTAATGTTGAAAATTTTGAGGAATTAATTAAAACTCAAGGTGTAGTGATAGAAAAGATTGATTTTCTACTAAATAACATTAAAGAGAAAAAGCCGTATTCTTTTGATTTTAGTAAAAATTTGCAATCTGTAAAAGGAATAGAAGAAATTGAGATTATTACTACGGGTTTTAATACTCTTAGTTCTTTTGGAATGGATAATATTAGAACAGATAGTTTGCGTTCTGAAATCGTGTTATTATTTGATCATGAATACCCTAAAAATCAAAGTTTATTTAAAGACCTTGGTCGTATGCATCATGAATCACTTGTTATCCCTATTATGTTAAAATATTTTACAAATGGTCAAGGAGCAATTCCAATTCCAAACAATTATCAAGAACTACTTGAAAACAATGAATTTGTTAGTATGTTAGGTACACGTAGAAATGTAAAAGCTGCCTTAATAAGGTATTTAAATAAGATGATAGAAGATTCAAATTTGTTAAGAAAACAAATTCAGGAAGAATTAAAAAAATAAATCGATAACCAGTGATTAAATTCTTTCGAAAAATAAGATATAACCTTATGGAAAAAGGAAAAACAGGCAAATACTTTAAATATGCTATTGGTGAGATAGTACTCGTTGTTATAGGAATATTAATAGCCTTGAGTATTAATACATGGAATGAAAACAGGATAAATAAAAATCTAGAGCAAGAACTATTAAGCAATCTGTTAAGTGATGTAGAAGTAGATATAGAAAACCTTAAGGATCTTGATAGTATTTCTGAACTTGCTTTAATTGCTAAAAAAAAGATATTAAGTTATATAAAAGGAGAGGAACTATCTCGTGATAGTGTGTTTTATTTCGTTTCAAAATCAGGATATACCAACAGTTTTAGTGCAACGACCATTACCTATGATGAGATGAAAAACTCTGATGCATTTAAAATTATTAGCAGCAAGGAAATTAGGAGAGAGATCGCAGTATTATATAAACAATATGAAAAAGTTAAGGCTAGCGAGGATTGGTATTTTATAGGTCACTTAACGCTTAGGGACATAAGAATTGAAGATTTTTCAACAGGATCATTGTATCAAATTGGAATTGGTGAAATCAGTAATCTAGATCAAGTTATAGATCAAATAAAAACAAACAGACAGTTTAAAAATGCGTTAGTATCAAATTATGCATCAACACAACATGAAGTCTATAAGGAAAGTCTTGAAAAAGCTAAACAGTTTAAAAATAAATTAATTATGTACCTAAAAAATGATTAAATTCTTTCGTAAAATACGCTATAACCTTATGGAACAAGGCAAAACAGGTAAATACTTTAAATACGCTATTGGCGAAATAGTTCTAGTAGTTATTGGAATATTAATTGCCTTGTCAATTAATAATTGGAATGAAAACAAAAAAGCCAACATCAAATTAAATAAGTTATTAGTAAATGTTTTTAACGATCTTGAAGTTGATCTTGCAACAACTCAGGAAACTATTGATTATTATAGAAATAAAGACACACTTGCTAATAAAATAATCAATGGTGAATTATCTGCGTCTTATTATAAGAAAAATTCAATTCTAAACCCTATATTCTCTAATTATAGAACATATCGCATCACAGATATGGGCTATAACGCATTAATGCAAAATACTGAAAATATACCTAGTGAGTATGAAGAACTCATAGCTGATTTAAATCGACAATATATTATAACTGCAGAGGGTATAGAATCTAATTTGACGCTATTTGCAAGTATTGTTGAAAGTACAAGAATGCGTTATACTCTCAATTTCCCATGGTATAGTCAGAATGATTCTGTTAGCAATGAAAAAAGATGGCAACATTTAGCAAATGATCCAATTTACAAAAATGAAGTGCAATTGTATCAAAGGTATGGTCGCAACTTTTCGCAATATGTGAGAGAATTTTACCAACAAGGTTTCCCCTTATTTCTTTCATTAAAAGCGACTATAAATGACACAAGTGCACTACCAAGTTTTTTTCCATCAAACGCTGAAGGTTTTGAGAATGTTAAATCCGATTATATTGGCAAATATTTAAACCCTTCAGGGAATGAATTTAGTATAAAGGAAAAAAATGGTTTTCTGTTTATTTATACTAATGATAGACCTTTATCTATATTATCTATGATTTCCAAAAACAAATTTAAAAACCATACTAATGGGCGGGTTTTAACATTTTTAAGAGATGAATCAAACAAGGTTATTGGTTGGCACAATGGAGCTATAACCTATAATACAGTAGACGTTAATGATTAAATTCTTTAGATTATCGAAACAGTGCGGAGCGTTTATAAAAGGTTTGGCAAACCTTTTTAGCGAACGAGCCAGCTTGTCGTGCTGGAAAAAACAAATTAGAATGTCCAGTGGACATTTGGTTGAGATAGCCGCTTGCGGACATATGATAAACAAAAACATCAATTAATGATAAAGTTTTTTAGGAAGATTAGATACAACCTTATGGAACAAAACAAAACAGGCAAATACATCAAGTATGCTTTAGGAGAAATCCTATTGGTAATGATTGGAATCTTATTAGCACTTCAGGTTAATAATTGGAATGAAAAGAAAAAACAGGATGCCGTTTCCATAAAGTTTTTGGAGAATTTAAAAAAAGAAGTTATTCAAAATGAAATTACGCTCAAAGTAAAGCTTGCAGACCATCACTTGGTTGTAACCAAAACAACAGAATTATTAGAACTAATGGAGCTAACCCCTAGAGAAATAAATTCTTCTAAATTAGACACTCTAATGTTCGCTATGTTGCTTATGCCAGAATTTAAGCCAATAAAAACTTTTATTAATTCTGAAAACCTTGGATTAATTAATGATGATGATTTAAAAAACTTAATTGGCTTATGGAGTCATAATTTTGATCAATACGTATACGATCTTAAAATAATTTACGATCTCTATTACAATAATATTTATGATTTTATGCAACATAACTATCAAATGAAAAACGTAAAAAGTGAATATATAAATTTAAGCGAAAGTAAGTTTAAAGTAAATTCTATAAACATATTAAGTAGCGCGGTTTTTGAGAACCATGTAACAATGAAAAAACTTAATGCCGACAACGTCTACGAGGGAGCTTTAGAAATCTCAGAAATTCAACAAAAAATTATTGAAAAAATCAACGAAAAGCTAGCAATTGACAAATGATTAAATTCTTTCGTAAAATACGATATAACCTCATGGAAACAGGAAAAACAGGCAAGTACTTTAAATACGCTATTGGTGAGATAGTATTAGTGGTTATCGGTATATTAATTGCATTACAAATTAATAATTGGAATGAAAACCGAAAAAAAATTGTGCAGGAGGTGTTTATTCTTGAAAAATTACAATTTGATATTGCATTAGATTTAAGTGCAATATCAATTGAATTGACAGACATTGATAATAATATAAATGAATTAACTTTTTGTACTGATGCCATTTTAGGTAAGACGGAGCCAACTCGAGAAGAATTTATCAAAAACCTAAATTCATTATTAACAATTAGTCTTTTTGACCAAAACCAAACAACTTTCAATAATATAGTGTCGTCTGGCCAAATAGAATATATACAAAATCAAGCCTTAACAGATTCGATAACAAAATATTATAATTACGATTATAAAGGTTGGGATACAGCTTTACGAGATTACACTAGAAATATTACAGCACCTTTTATGTTAAATTTCGATCATATACCACAGGCTAATCTTGGTGATAGAGGTTTTGATGATTTTATTAAAATTGATATTAACCAATCTAAAATAAAACCTAAAACTTTGGAAGATTATCGAAATGAAGTGTTTTTTTTAAACACCTTACGTCAGAAAATATGGAACATGGAAGGGCAAAAAATTCAATATCAAAACTTAAAGAAAATGATGTTTCAATTAAGTAATCAAATAGACAGCGAATTAAAAAAATCTAAATGATAAAATTCTTTAGAAAAATACGATACAACCTTATGGAAACAGGAAAAACAAGCAAGTACTTTAAATACGCTATTGGCGAAATTGTTCTGGTTGTTATCGGGATTTTAATAGCATTAAGCATTAATAATTGGAATGAAGGGAGAAAGAACGACCGAAAAGAATCTCTATTAATTAAAAATATAATAGAAGACCTAAGTCTAGATTCGGTCCATATTAACAAAGCTTTGGATGAATTGGCTAGTCAAATGGATGTTATTGACGATTTGATTGGCAAGGCACTTGATGGTAAAAAAACATTGAATTATGACTTAATTGGGCTTGTCCGATATTCATCAGACTTCAGACCAATATCTCAACGAAATCATGCTGAATCTGTGAGTAATTTAGAAAATGAATTTATGCGAAAAACAATTCAAAACTATTTTTTAAAGGAAGATCAAGTATTGGATATTTTTAAGGAGTATGAAGGTATTATTCATAACAAAGTTAGGCCTCATTTAAGTGATGTTGGGATGCACAATCTTAAATCACTTTATGAAAAACCAGATTATATAGATAATGTGCTACTTCATCCTCAAGTTCTTGAAGAACAATTGAAAAATGTAAAATTTCAACAACTTCTTTTTGAGCGCCGACTTAAAACGGGCTCATTTAAAAGATTTTTGGAGGAACTAAAGATGGACAATCAAGAGCTTATTATAATTCTAAGTAAGAACAATAATTATTAATAAATTTTTAAAGTTAAATAGTTGACTTTGGAATGGTTGTAACAAATAGGTTGAATGTTATACTAATAAGTTAAACGTTTAATTAAAAAGAAAAATTATGATTCAGTATAAAGGAGCAATTATATTAGGAGTTTTAGCTGGAGCAGCTGCAGGGATTTTATTAGCACCAGAAAAAGGAAGCCTTACCAGAGATAATCTTAAGAGAGAAGCAAAAGACATAAAAGATAAATTATCTAAGGATTTCAAAGAGGTTAAAGATGACTTATCTAAAACGGCAAAATCTGGTAAAAACACTTTTAAAAAAGAAATGAAAGACGTTGCCTCTAGGACAAGCCATAAAACAGAGCAAGCTATTATGTTTTTAGAAAAGCAATTAGCAATACTAAAAGAAAAAAATAAATCGTTTCAAACTACTAGCTAGAACCCTTTAAAAATTGTGGCTTTTATCTCAGGCCATTCATCTTTTAAAATGCCATAACAGCAGGTGCTTCGCTTAAAGCCATCGCGCATTAGTGTGTCTTTTCGTAGGATACCCTCAAGTTTTGCATTAAGTTTTTCAACCGCTTTTCGCGAGGCTGTGTTACGTTCGTCAATTCTAAATTCTACCTTATCAAACTCTAAAGTTTCAAAAGCATATTGCAGCATTAAAAATTTCATATGGGTATTTAATCCAGTACCTTGAAATTGTTTCCCTATCCAAGTCCAACCAATATGAAGCACCTTGTTTTTCCAATTAATAAGTCCAAAACGTGTACTTCCAGCATAGGTTTGAGTTTGCTTATCAAAAATTATAATGGGAATAATGGTTTTGTGATAATAACCATCAACAGCAACTTGCACGTAGGCTTTTAATTTTTCAGGAGTCGAAATATCGCTTGGCGAATATTGTATTAAGTTGTCTTGACTAGCTATCTCGATAAGGTTTTTGTAGTTACTTAAATCTAACAGTGAGAGTTTAACGCGCTCGTTTTCTAATGTTGGTGCAATCATACTAAATTATTTATAAGTTCAACATTAACTATATGCTTCCCTTCAAAAGGATTGATATTCAAGTTATTACCAAATAACTCAAATGCTCGAGTTTTTTCTAACTCCATACGCTCATTACTCAAATACTCATCTGCAGTACCATAAATAAGTGTTACTTGAGCTTTTAAAAATTCAAAATCCTTTTTTCTTAACTCTTTTGGTATTCCACCAGACATTAATACTAATTGGCTACATTGTAACTGTCTTGTGGCCAGATATCGCATTGCAACACTAACGCCTTGTGAATACCCTACAACAATAAGGTTTTTATCCTTTGGAATATTTTCAGCTTCAAAAACTGCATCAAAATAATGCATTACATTATCTGTTTCTTTTACTGTATTTTCTTTGGTTAACCAACTTGCTCCAACATGTTTAAAAGCAGGTTGTATATAATATTTGCTTTGTGCTTGAGGAGCAATAATGTAATTCTCGTCAGGATTTAATTCTTTAAAGTATTTTAAAAAGTATCTACTTAAATAACCCATACCATGACACACAAACCACATATTTTTTGTCTTGGAGGTAAGCGCATTTAATGTAGAGTAGGAGTTTGTCGTTTTGTATGATATTTCTTTTTCAACTGAATTCATTTGTGGTGTTGGTTTTGTACATTTACATCTAGATATTAAAAGTAAACTTTTTATATGCAATTATCTAAACAAGATGCAATCGCACAGGCAAATTCTATTTGCAAAAACACCCTTATGGAGACTTTAAATATTGAGTTTATTGATTTTGGCGATGATTTTGTCATTGCAAAAATGCCAGTAAATTCTAGAGTTTATCAGCCAGATGGGGTACTTCATGGTGGTGCAACTGTAGCATTAGCAGAAACAACAGGGAGTTTTGCAGCTCATATGTTTTTAGATTTAAAAAATGTGTTTGTTCGTGGTATTGAGATTTCAGCCAACCATATAAAAAGTGTTAAAGAGGGTCATGTATATGCCAAAGCATCATTTATTCATAAAGGAAGAACAACACAATTGTTAGAAGTTAAAATTACGGATGATGATGAAAATTTAATATCACTGTGTAAATTAACTACAGTAGCAATACCAAAATCTAAATAACTTGATGACTTCAAAGGATTTTTTAGGTTACATTAATAAGCATTATGACAAAAATCTGCCATTTGTAGCTTATAGTTTGCCAAACACGTTTGAGATTAAAGCCGTTTTGCAAAAAGACGAAACACTCTATAAAATTGAAGATTTTACTGAAACTGGTTTTGTATTTGCACCTTTTGATATTAGAAAAGATGCTATTTTGTTGCCTTACAGTAAATCGAGAATGCTCTTAACAACAGAAGACTTAAGTATCGATGAATATGAACCAATGTCTTTTGAAACTGAAAACAATAAACAACATCACTTACACCTGGTAGAAAAAGGAGTGGAGACAATTAATGAGGGTAATCTTGAAAAAGTAGTGCTTTCGAGAAAAGAAATTTTAAAGTTAAAGTCTCCTTTAGATATTTTAAAAGTTTTTAAAACCTTATTAAACAATTATAATTCGGCATTTGTCTATTGTTGGTATCACCCAAAAGTAGGGTTATGGCTAGGCGCAACACCAGAAACCTTATTGAGTATAGAGAGTAACAGATTTTCTACTATGGCTTTAGCAGGTACACAGGATTATGTTGGTACACTAGATGTTAGTTGGAATACTAAAGAAATTGAGGAACAAAAATTGGTTTCTGACTATGTTGAAAAGGCTTTGCAAGAGCATATTAAAGATGTAGAATTATCTGATGTGCAAACCGTAAAAGCAGGAAGACTCTTGCATTTAAAAACAGATATCACTGGAGAGTTGATGGATCACTCAAAAAGTATTCAAAAACTTATTTTAAAATTACATCCAACACCAGCAGTTTGTGGTTTGCCTAAAATTGATGCTATGCAGTTTATTTTAGATAACGAGCATTATAACCGTGAGTTTTATTCTGGATTTTTAGGAGAACTAAATAAAGAAACAAAAGTTAAACCACGTTCTGGACGCAGAAATATTGAGAATGCTGCCTATGCATTTAATAAGCGCTCAACCAATTTGTTTGTAAATCTTAGATGCATGCAATTACAGGATTCTAAAGCTATTTTATATGTAGGAGGTGGAATTACTAAAGACTCCATTCCAGAAAATGAATGGCTTGAAACTGTTAATAAAACCAATACGATTAAAAGCGTTATAGTTTCATAAAATGAAGTATTATAAATAACTTTGTGTATTCAATGAAACTACCAAAAATTCCTTTAGCACAAACCATTATTCAGCTTTGTATAGCTAAAAAGATGAAGCATATCGTTATTTCTCCAGGTAGCCGAAACGCTCCATTAACTATTGGGTTTTCTAATCATGAGTATTTTTCTTGTTACAGTATCGTTGACGAGCGTTGTGCTGCTTTTTTTGCATTGGGTATTGCCCAGCAATTACAAGAACCTGTTGCTCTGGTCTGTACTTCTGGTAGTGCGATGTTAAATTATTATCCAGCAATAGCTGAAGCCTACTATAGTAGCATTCCATTAGTAGTGATTTCGGCAGATAGACCAAACCATTTAGTCGGTATTGGTGATGGGCAAACTATTAATCAAAAAGGTGTTTATCAAAATCATATTTTGTACGAAGCAAATCTTAAAGAAGATATTATTATAGATAATAATAGTTCAATAGATGAGCCAACTATTATTAAAAACCTAGAAAATAAAGTAGATCGATTTCTAGGACTTCAAAAAGACTTAGCTGAGTTTAACGTTGACGAAATTAATAGCGCGATTAATTCTGCCATCATCAATAGAGGACCAGTACATATTAATGCACCCTTTAATGAGCCCTTATATGATATGGTTGATGAGTTTTCTGTAACTGTTAAGCCTGCTCAACCAAATTTTGTTAGTCATAAAGAGGATTTATCTTCTTATGCTCAATCATGGAATAAAGCATCAAAAAAAATGGTGCTCGTAGGCGTTAATGCACCAAACGCTATTGATAAAAAGATTTTAGAGTTTTTAGCCAATGATGACAGTGTGATTGTATTTACCGAAACAACATCAAATTTATATCACGATGAATTTTTTCCAAGCATTGATAAGATAATTGCTCCTCTTGAAAATGCTGATTTTGAGAAATTACAACCAGAAATATTATTAACTTTTGGAGGCTTAATAGTGTCAAAAAAAGTAAAAGCTTTTCTTAGAAAACACCAACCAAAGCAGCATTGGCATATAGACGAAACAAAAGCTAATGACACATTCTTTAGTTTAAGTAATCATTTTAAATACTCTGTAAATCAGTTTTTTAATCAGTTTTTATCTGATGTAAGGCATATGGAAAGTGTATACAAACCTTATTGGAGTAAAGTAAAAGCGTATAGAAAAGTAGAGCATGAAAAGTATCTTGAAAATTGTGAGCATTCCGATTTAAAAGTTTTCGAAAAAGTGTTGCAATCGCTTCCAAATAACGCAATTGTTCATTCTGGAAATAGTTCAGCCATAAGATATATGCAGCTTTTTAATACTAATAAGAATTTACAAGTCTATTGTAATAGAGGTACTAGTGGAATAGACGGAAGTACCTCAACAGCAATTGGTGCAGCTGTAGCTTCTAAAGAACAAACTATTTTAATTACTGGAGATTTAAGTTTCTTTTATGATAGCAATGCGTTGTGGAATAATTATATTCCAAATAATTTCAGAATTATACTTATTAATAATGGAGGAGGAGGTATCTTTAGAATCCTTCCAGGACACAAAAACACCGATAATTTTGACACGTATTTTGAAACCAAACATAACTTAACAGCAAAACAATTGTGTGCAATGTATAATATTGCATATCAAGAGGCTAATAGTATGATGAATCTTAAAAATGAACTCCAAAATTTTTATGATGTAGATAGAACTCCCAAGTTGCTTGAAATTTTTACTCCAAGGGAGAATAACGATCAAATTTTATTGAATTATTTTAAAGCATTAGTTTAAATCTTCAGTGACTTTTTTTGTATTTTAGTGTCATATTGGTAGTTAGTATAATTAATTTTAAAAAACAATGTAATTATGAGTAAAAGAGACGAACTTATTGCAAAGTATGCAGCAGATTTAAAAGACAAGTGTGGTATGAAACCTGACATGGATTTATTAACCAAAGTAACTATTGGTTGTGGACCATCTATTTACAATGCTGATGCTGCAACTGTATCTGGATCAGATGCATCAGAATTAGCAACAGTGAAAAACAACTTCTTGATTAAAAAATTAGGCTTGAAGGATAGTGCAGATTTAGATAAAGCTATAGATAAAGTTATGGACACTTATGGACGCTCAAACAGAAACAAATATAGAGCTGTAGTTTACTATATGTTAACAAAACATTTCGGTAAAGAATCTGCTTATTAAATAAAAAATATAAGCTTATAAGATATGAGCTTAACCATTATTTAAAGCGTCACAATTAGTTGTGGCGCTTTTTTATTTCTGCTATTAATATCCTTACATTTGCACTATGATAAACATTGGAGAATATAACACACTAACAATTCTTAGAGAAAAGGAACCAGGACTGTTTTTAAGCGATGAAGAAGGTGATGAAGTGCTTTTACCTAACAGATATGTTCCTAAGGAGTTTAAAATTTGGGATAAGCTCGAAGTTTTTGTGTATTTAGATAATGATGAACGATTGGTGGCTGTTACCGACAGGCCATATATTACAAAGGGTGACTTTGCGCTATTGCGTTGTAACGATGTTACTAGTCATGGCGCTTTTTTGGATTGGGGTATGGTAAAAGAGCTGTTTTGCCCATTCAAAGAGCAAGCATTTAAAATGAAAAAAGGTGGTTGGTATTTGGTACACTGCTATTTAGACGAAGAAACTAATAGGTTGGTAGCTTCAAGTAAAACCAATCATTTTTTAGATAATAAAGAGTTAACCGTTAGCCAATTTGAAGAAGTGGATCTTATTGTGTCACATCCTTCAGAAATTGGTATGAATGTAATCGTTAATAAAAAACATCTCGGGTTAATATTTAATGATGATATTTTTAAAGATTTGAGTGTTGGCGATAGATTAAAAGGTATCGTTAAAAAAATACGCCCCGATAACAAGTTGGATATTGCATTAGGACAAATAGGTTATAGAAATATAGAGCCAAACGCTGAAGCAATTTTAAATGAGTTAGAAGACAATAGTGGCTTTTTAAACTTAACCGATAAATCGTCACCTGAAGATATTAAAGAAGCACTTCAAATGAGTAAAAAAAGCTTTAAAAAAGCTGTTGGAACACTTTATAAACAACGAATTATTACTATTGAAGACGATGGAATAAGATTAGTTGAGTGAGATATTTGCTTTGTTTTTAACTCTCTTATAAACTACCTCTAATCCTTGATATAAATTGTCAAAACAAATATCTTCCCAATAGCAAAAACTACTTTCTATCTCAGCACTCATTCGACTAGCACTATTGTAGCTTACTATTCCATACGCTGCTAAATTTGGTAATGCTTGTCTAGCATCTTTTATATCTAATAAAGAAATAGAGTATGAATTAACTCTGTTAGCTATTATACCAAATGGTTTCGAGTCACCAAAGTACGTAAGAATATCACTAAGTGTTTTTCCTACTGAAATTAAGTCTATATGAGTTCCTTCATTAAATTCTACAACAGCTATATGCTCAAAAAAGTGTAGAGTTCCAACCTCAGTTTGTGTTTGCTTTACAATTAGATTTGCAACATTAGATTTTTCTACAGTCATAACTTTTACTTAATTTTTTTAATTGGTTGGGTGAAACCCATTTTAAGACACAATATTTATATTAAAGTCACAAAAAGAGCAAAACCAAGAAGTTACACTAGGGTTTTGGAGTATTAGATTTTTAAACTTTAGAAAGTTTTAATTCACTTCCTTTTTAACCCAAGTAATAGCAGAATCTATATTATTAAAAAACTTACCTTTAAAATTCAAAAGGCGCTTTTCTAGTTCAAAATTTTTAACAGAAAGATCAGTATATGCTACGACTGCATTAGCAACTACAGAATCGAATTTATCTGAAATAGGAATCAATTCAAACAAATTTACTGAATAAGGGTATAACCTATGGCTAACAATTCCAAAAGGCTTATTTGATCCAAAATTATCAGAACACAAATCGAAAATTTTTAAAAACTCTTTTTCACCAACAATCATGCCTTCAAAAATTTCTGTTATAAGAAAGTTTTCGAAGAAATATAGGTTGCCAAATTTTGTTTTAATAGTAGAAATAGCACTACTAGCCAAAGGAGTTTCTTTGATAGTCATTAAGAGGGATTTAATAAGTTACATAAAGTTAAGAAAAAAAAGATGGCTTATTCAATAAACCTATTTTAATATGTATTTTTACACTATATAATTACAAGAAATGAATACAATAAATTGGAAGGTAGTAAAAGAATATGAAGATATTACCTATAAAAAATCTAATGGTGTAGCTAGAATAGCATTTAACAGACCAAATGTTCGTAATGCTTTTCGTCCAAAAACGACAAGCGAATTATATGATGCCTTTTATGATGCTAATGAAGACACATCTATTGGTGTTGTACTTTTAAGTGCTGAAGGTCCTTCATCAAAAGATGGAGTTTATTCGTTCTGCAGTGGAGGCGACCAAAAAGCCAGAGGACATCAAGGGTATGTTGGTGAAGATGGTTACCATCGCTTAAATATATTGGAAGTACAACGTTTAATTCGTTTTATGCCTAAAGCAGTTATTGCTGTAGTTTCAGGTTGGGCAGTTGGTGGTGGACATAGCTTGCATGTTGTTTGTGATTTAACATTGGCGAGTAAAGAGCATGCGATTTTCAAACAAACAGACGCAGATG
The DNA here is from genome assembly GCF_011777505.1 of Gaetbulibacter sp. S0825. Classification (GTDB taxonomy): domain Bacteria; phylum Bacteroidota; class Bacteroidia; order Flavobacteriales; family Flavobacteriaceae; genus Pontimicrobium. The sequence continues at coordinate 460,460 of NZ_JAATJT010000002.1, forward strand.
TTACAAGCTTCGATGGAGGTTACGGTAGTGCCTATTTAGCAAAAATGGTTGGACAGAAAAAAGCACGTGAAATCTTTTTCTTGGGGAGAAATTATTCTGCTCAAGAAGCCTTTGATATGGGAATGGTAAATGCAGTAATTCCTCATGAAGAATTAGAAGATATAGCGTATGAGTGGGCTCAAGAAATTTTGGCTAAATCACCAACATCCATAAAAATGCTAAAGTTTGCTATGAATCTCACGGACGATGGAATGGTTGGACAGCAAGTATTTGCTGGAGAAGCGACACGTTTAGCCTACATGACCGATGAAGCTAAAGAAGGTCGTGATGCATTCTTAGAAAAACGTAAACCAAATTTTAATAAAAAATGGATTCCTTAAATCTAGTTGTTAATGGAGAAAATTAAATTATGGATTTCGGCTTTTAGATTAAGAACTTTACCTCTTTCGGTATCTGGGATTATTATTAGTGCTTGTATAGCGTATTATAATGGGTTCTTTAATGTAACTATTTTCATTTTAACATTATTGGCGACTATTAGCTTACAAGTGTTATCAAACTTAGCTAATGATTATGGTGATGGAGTTAAGGGAACAGATAACGATGAGCGCATTGGACCAGAGCGTGCATTACAAAGTGGTAAAATAACTCCTGACGAAATGTTTTCGGCAATTAGAATTAATATTCTAATAGTTATATTATTTGTTTTTTTAACAGTTTACACTTCTTTTGGATCACAACATTTTTTATATGCAATGCTCTTTTTTGTACTAGGAATTATAAGCGTTTTTGCTGCTATTAAGTACACAATTGGTGATTCAGCTTATGGTTATCGTGGTTTAGGAGATATTGTTGTGTTTATTTTTTTCGGGCTTTTAAGTGTGATAGGTACTTATTTTTTATATGCTAAGCAATTAGATCATGTACTATTTCTGCCTGCTTGTGCCATTGGCTTGTTAAGTACAGGTGTTTTAAACCTAAATAATATGCGTGATATTGAGTCTGATACATCTGCAAATAAAATTACCGTGGCCGTTAAATTGGGGCTTAAAAAAGCAAAGACATATCATGCAATTCTAGTTGTTGGAGCTATTGTTTTAAGTTTGCTATTTGGTGTTTTGTATTATAGGTCTGTTGTTAATTTTATTTTTGTAATTGCATTTATTCCATTAATAATACACCTTAAAGCAGTATTAAAAGTTAAGAATCCTAAAGATTTAGACCCACAGTTAAAAGTATTGGTATTGTCTGCATTTTTGTTAGCAATCTTGTTAGGAATTGGTCAAATAATTAATATTCTTTAAGTAGATTTTTTGTATTTTCATTTTTAGTATAATAGAAAAAAATCCTTTATGAAAATCACATTTCTAGGTCACGCAAGTCTTCAAATTAGTATTGGAGATATCACCATTTTAGTAGATCCATTTATTTCTGGAAACCCTAAAGCGTCACATATTAATGTAGATACTTTAGAAGCCGATTATATTTTGCTAACTCATGCACATCAAGATCATATTCTAGATGTTGAGGCTATTGCAAAGCGTACTGAAGCGGTTATTGTTTCTAACTACGAAATAGTAACACATTATCAAAATAAAGGGTTGGAAGGTCACCCAATGAATCATGGTGGTAATTGGGATTTTGAATTCGGTAAACTTAAATACGTAAATGCTATTCACACATCATCGTTTCCAGATGGCAGTTATGGAGGACAACCAGGAGGCTTTGTTATTGAAGGCGAGCACAAAAACATATACATTGCTGGCGATACAGCCTTGACTTACGATATGAAGCTAATTCCACTGCAAACAAAATTAGACCTTGCTATTTTGCCTATAGGAGATAATTTTACCATGGGAATAGATGATGCGCTTATGGCTGCAGATTTTGTAGAATGTGATAAAATTTTAGGTTATCATTTTGATACGTTTGGGTATATAGAAATTGACCATGAAAACGCTAAGCGTAAATTTTTTGAAAATGACAAGGACTTAATGCTTCTTGAAATAGGTGAGTCTTTAGAGCTATAAATGAAAGCATCCTACAAAAAGTATATATTAGATTTCAAACGACCTAGTGGTACCTCTCGCGGTGTATTAACTCAAAAAGAAACTTGGTTTATTATTTTAGAAAATGATGGTAAAACTGGAATAGGCGAATGTGGTATTTTAAGAGGCTTGAGTGTTGACGATACTCCTAATTATGAAGAGATACTAAAATGGACCTGTCTAAACATTCATCTAGGATTAAATGTTTTATTGAATGAACTAGTCGAATTCCCTTCCATTCAATTTGGATTGGAAGTAGCTTTTCGTTCCTTAGAAAAGGATGATAAATTCACCTTATTTCCATCAGCTTTTACTAGAGGAGAAGATGCTATACCTATTAATGGTTTAGTTTGGATGGGAGACAAGGCTTTTATGAGTCAACAAATTAAAGACAAGATTCAACAAGGCTTTAAATGCATCAAGTTAAAAATTGGAGCTATAGATTTTAAAACAGAACTTGAATTATTAAAATCTATTAGAAAAGAATTTAGCGTTAACGATATTGAACTTCGTGTTGATGCTAATGGTGCTTTTTTACCAGAAACAGCTTTAGACAAGCTAAAACAATTATCAGAATTGGAATTACACTCCATCGAACAGCCAATTAAACAAGGGCAATTTGAAGAAATGGCTAGACTCTGTGAAAGTACACCTTTGCCAATAGCTTTAGACGAAGAATTAATTGGTGTGCTTTCTTTAACAAAGAAGCAGAAATTATTGCAAACTATAAATCCGCAATGCATTATTTTAAAACCAAGTTTAGTTGGAGGTTATAAAGGCAGTGAAGAATGGATAACACTTGCAAAAGAGCAACATATTGATTGGTGGATTACAAGCGCTTTAGAAAGCAATATTGGCTTAAACGCCATTGCGCAATGGACTTATAGTTTAAACACTAAGATGTACCAAGGCTTAGGTACAGGAGGTTTGTTTACTAATAATTTTGATTCGCCATTAATAGTAAAAAATGGTACATTGCAACACGAACAAAATAGACATTGGAACGTAAACCTATAGAGTATGTATATATCACAAGTTTTTAAAGTTGAACACGATTGGTGGCGTTATATTATTGGTGTAATGGGAGCTATTGTTGGTGTTGGTGTTTTTTCGATGCCACATTTAATAGCGTTAATGATGAAGGTTTTTGATGGTACCGCTGATCAAGCAAAGTTTGAAGATATGAATTATCTTTTAAGTTTGTTTGAGCCTAATCTAAACTTGGTATTTATATTATTACCTTTTGTTGGCGGACTTATTTGTTTGCTATTAGTTGTTAAATTTTTGCATAAGCAGTCTTTTAAAATGCTTACCACATCTAGAGAAAAAATAGATTGGAAACGTTTTTGGTTTGCTTTTTTGTTTTGGGGAATTATATCTTCAGGAATGATACTTATGGATTATTTTGTAAGTCCAGAAGGCTACGAACTTAACTTTAATCTAGGCAAATTTTTAGTGTTGTGCATCATTGCTATTTTATTGGTGCCTTTACAAACAAGCTTTGAAGAATATCTGTTTAGAGGTTATTTGATGCAAGGTATTGGTGCTTTAGTAAAAAATAAATGGGTTCCATTGTTATTTACTTCTGTGGTATTTGGTTTACTTCATATTGCTAACCCAGAAATTGAAAAACTGGGATATATCTTGTTAGTATATTACATAGGTACAGGTCTGTTTTTAGGGATTATGACACTTATGGATGATGGACTAGAGTTAGCTCTTGGTTTTCATGCAGCCAATAATTTATTTACGGCTTTATTGGTCACGGCAGACTGGACAGCGTTTCAAACAAACTCTGTTTTTAAGGATATCTCCGACCCAACTGAAGCTGGGTTTATTGATGTATTTGCGCCTGTATTTATTTTGTTTCCAATACTGCTTTTAATTTTTGCAAGGGTGTATAAGTGGAACAATTGGAAAGAAAAATTATTTGGACCAGTAGTTGAACCTCCAGAAGAGGATTATAAGGTTTTAGGGGAAGATATTTAAAAATTAGTAACTTATTTTAATAGAGAGGGTGATATAATTTTTCTGATTGAAATTGCTTTTAGAATGATTCCAAGTTTCGATAAAATCCATAACAAATTCAAATTAAATGGTGAGCATTACTACCAAAGCACCTTAAAGGAAGTTGCTTGTGACTTTATTAAAGAAGGTCTGCCATATCAAAAAGTGATTGGCGATTTTTTATTGGATTGGTTAAATGATAAGGATGCCATCTCTGTAACAACTTCTGGCTCTACTGGAAGCCCTAAATTATTGGCTTTAAAAAAACAGTCTATGGTGCATTCGGCTCTAGCGACTGGCGATTATTTTGGTCTAGCACCAGGAAATACAGCATTACATTGTTTGCCTACAGGATTTATTGCAGGAAAAATGATGTTGGTAAGAGCTTTAATTTTAGGGTTAGAACTGGACATTGTAGAGCCAAATTCACAACCACTTTTATTTGTTGATATGCCTTATGATTTCTGTGCAATGGTGCCTTTGCAATTACAGAATTCGATTAATCAATTACGTGATATAAAAACCCTTATTGTTGGAGGCGTAGCTGTATCAAACAAGCTCCAAAATAAAATTCAAGAAACCAACTGCAATATATATGCAACTTACGGTATGACCGAAACCATTACGCATATTGCTGTTAAGAAATTAAACAATTTTTCGTCATTGCGAGGAAGCAAAGCAAAACAACCTGATGATGAAACGTTTGAGATACTCCCAAATATTAGCATATCAAAAGATGATAGGGAATGTCTTGTAATAAATGCACCTCAATTAACAGATGTTCCAGTAGTGACTAACGATATTATTGAACTGTGTTCTAAGAACAGTTTTAAACTGCTTGGTCGTATTGATAACGTCATTAATTCTGGTGGTATAAAATTATTTCCTGAACAAATAGAAGAGAAATTAGCTCAAGTTATTGAAGCGTCCTTTTTTATTGCCTCTAAAAAAGATGATTCACTAGGTGAGTGTTTAATTTTAGTTGTTGAAGGCTCTTGTTATGTTGAACACATTGCCGAAATCATAAAAAAACTCCCAAATCTTGATGTCTACGAAATTCCAAAACAGATATTTTGCATCCCTCAATTTGCTAGGACAAATTCAGGAAAACTACAACGTAAGCAAACGCTAGAATTATTACAATAAGGAGTTCACTCACTCAAAGTACCACTTCACTCATTCTTGGTTTTAAATATTACTAATTGACTATAGTTTTATATAAACTTTAAAACCGAGACAAGATGAAAACACTTACTACATTAATACTAACGGCATTTATAACAATGTCTAGTATTGCGCAACAAAGAATGATTAAAGGAAATGTATCTGACCAATCTGGAATACCACTTCCAGGAGTTAATATTATGATTAAAGGAGCAACTACAGGAACACAATCTGACTTTGATGGTAACTATGAAATACTAACTAATGTTGGAGATGTTTTGGTGTTTACTTATGTAGGCTTAAAAACCTCAGAACAAACGGTAGGGACTTCAAATACTATTAATGTAACTATGGAAGAAGATGCTGCTCTTTTAGAAGAAGTTGTTGTTATGGGTTATGGATATTCAAGAGTTAGTTATAAACCAACCAAAGCACAGCTTAAACGTCAAAAACAAAAAGCATATCATAATAGTATAACTCAGGCGCTTCAAGGGAAAGTAGCTGGTGTACAAATAAGGGGGACAGTAGCAAATACTTCAAAAGATCAACCATTATATATTGTTGATGGTGTGCCAATTCAAGCACATTATAATTCAATTATCAAGAATATTGACTCTCAAGACATAGACCACATAAATGTTTATAAAGACGCTAAGGCAAAGGCAGTTTTTGGACAGTCTGCAAAAAATGGGTGTATTGTTATTACAACCAAACAGGGTAATTATAGAATTGAAAACCAAGAGACGTATGCTCAAATTGACGAAAACAGTTTTAAAAGAACCACTTTAACGCCATTGTCAACCTTTTCGATAGATGTGGATAAAGCATCTTATAGCAATATTAGAAGGATGATTAATAATGGTCAAAGAATACCTTTCGACGCTGTAAAGATTGAAGAAATGGTTAATTATTTCGATTATAATTATCCACAACCTACAGGTAATCATCCATTTTCAATTAACACTGAAGCAGCAGTTACACCATGGAATAGCAATACTAAAATCGTAAAAATTGGTTTACAAGGAAAAACTTATTTGAATGAAGAATTACCACCGTCTAATCTTACATTTTTAATAGATGTTTCTGGTTCAATGAGTTCAGATAACAAGTTGCCATTACTAAAATCGGCATTTAAACTATTGGTGAACCAATTGAGAGAGCAGGACAGAGTATCTATTGTGGTGTATGCTGGAGCAGCAGGAGTAGTTTTAAAACCAACCTCTGGAGCGCATAAAGAAAAAATATTAAGTGCACTAGAACATTTAGAAGCTGGAGGCTCTACCGCTGGTGGTGCAGGAATTGAATTAGCTTATAAATTAGCTCAGCAAAATTATAAGCGAAAGGGAAATAATAGAGTGATATTAGCTACAGATGGCGATTTTAATGTTGGAAAATCAAGCAACAAAGCTATGGAGAAGCTTATAGAAGAAAAAAGAAAATCTGGAGTATACCTGTCAGTTTTAGGATTTGGTTATGGTAATTACAAAGACTCAAAATTAGAAACATTAGCAGATAAAGGCAACGGAAACCATGCTTTTATTGATACTATGCAAGAAGCTCAAAAAGTATTTGGTAAAGAATTTGGAGGCACTTTATATACCATTGCTAAGGATGTGAAAATTCAAGTAGAATTTAATCCTACTAAAGTAAAAGCATACAGATTAATTGGTTATGAAAACCGCCTTTTAAATGACGAAGATTTTATTGATGACACTAAAGATGCTGGTGAATTAGGTAGTGGACACACTGTAACTGCACTTTATGAAATAATTCCAGTTGGTGTTGAAAGTGAGTATCTAAAAGATGTAGATGATTTAAAATACACAAAATCAGTTAATACCAATAGTTTTTCGGATGAGTTTTTAACTGTAAAATTCAGATATAAAAAGCCTAGTGAAGATAAGAGTATAGAAATGATTCACACATTAAAAGATGAGGTTACTGAATCTTCTGAAGATTTAAAATTTGCATCTTCAGTGGCTTTGTTTGGTATGCATTTAAGAAAATCTCAATACTTAAATGATTCTAGTATTGATGACGTACTTACTCTTGCTAAAAAATCTAAAGGAGATGATAAAGATGGCTATAGAGCTGAGTTTGTAAGACTCGTTAAGACTATGAATTACAAAACATCAAGTCAATGATTGGTTGGTTCATAAGTAGTTTAGTTTGGACTTGATAATTGAGGAGCATTTAAAAGGTGCTCCTCTTTTTTGATGTCAATTAATTTCTATATTTTTATATCCTAACCAACCAAGATTACCAATATGAGAAAAGTATGCTTCATTGTTTTTTTAATTACTCTTCAAATTAATGCACAACGTATTCTGCCAGAACGTGAAAGAGCTAGGGTAGTCGATGAAATATTAGCTGATAGATTCAATAATCTGTTGCCTCAATTAATGGATAGAACAGGAATAGATATGTGGATTCTAATATCAAGAGAATATAATGAAGATCCTGTGTTGAGAACGATGCTTCCTGCTACTTGGTTAAATGCACGCAGACGAACAATTATTCTATTTTATAGAGATAAAGCAAGAAATACCATTGAAAAACTCGCAGTTGCTAGATATAATTTTGGCGAAAATATCATTTCGGCATGGAATAAAGAAAAAGAACCAAACCAATGGAAACGTCTCATGCAGCTCATTGAAGAACGTAATCCTAATAAAATAGGACTCAACTATTCTAAGCATTTTAATATAGCTGATGGTTTAGATAAAACTGATTATGATGAGTTCATGTCCTACTTACCAAAAAAGTTTGAAAAAAGAGTGACTTCGGCACAACCATTAGCCACAGGTTGGATAGAAACCAGAACAGAACGTGAAATGGTTATTTTTAATCAGTTGGTAGATATTACACATGATATTATTGCAGAAGCATTTTCGGAAAAAGTGATTACTCCAGGGATTACAACCACGACAGACGTAGAGTGGTGGATGCGTGACAAAGTAACGCAATTAGGTCTAGAAACATGGTTTCACCCAAGTGTTGATGTGCAACGAACCAGTGAGGAATTAGAAGGCCATTTATATTCCTTTTCCGATAGACCAGGAAAAATGGTGATTTTACCAGGAGATTTATTGCATTGTGATTTCGGAATCACTTATCTGCGTTTAAATACTGACTGTCAAGAATTGGCGTATGTATTAAAACCAGAAGAAAAAGCACCACCAAAGTTTTTATCGGATGCTTTTGCTGAAGGGAATAGAGTTCAAGATATATTCACAAATAATTTTGTAGAAGGTGCTACAGGAAATCAAATTCTGTTAAAGTCACTTGAAGAGGCTAAAGCAGAAGGGTTGCGACCATCTATTTATACACACCCATTAGGAAGTTATGGGCACTCATCTGGAACCACATTAGGTATGTGGGATGCTCAAGGAGGGGTTCCTGTAAATGGTGATTATCCTTTGCATATAAATACCGTTTACGCTATTGAACTAAACACCACAGTGAATATTCCAGAATGGAAACGTGATATTCGTATCATGTTCGAGGAAGCTGGTTTTTTTGGTAAAGATGGTTTTAGGTACGTAAACGGACGACAAACTAAGTTATTGACTATTCCGAGAGTTAAAGATCATCAAGGGAATTAAACTTGTATAACTCCCAAATTAAACTTTTTCTCAATAGGAGCGTGGTTCGCAGCCTCAATTCCCATACTAATCCAAGTTCTAGTATCTAATGGGTTAATTACTGCGTCTGTCCAAAGTCGTGCAGCTGCATAATAAGGTGATACTTGGTTGTCGTATCTATCTTTTATTTTATTAAAGAGTTCTTCTTCTTTTTCTGGGGTGATTTTTTCTCCCTTTTTCTTTAATGAAGCAGTTTCAATTTGCAACAGTACTTTAGCTGCTGAGTTTCCACTCATTACAGCTAATTCGGCACTTGGCCAAGCAATAATCAATCTTGGGTCGTAGGCCTTTCCACACATGGCATAATTTCCAGCACCATAACTGTTTCCAATAATAATTGTGAATTTTGGAACGACACTATTACTTACCGCATTTACCATTTTAGCACCATCTTTTATAATACCTCCATGTTCACTTTTACTACCAACCATAAAACCTGTAACATCTTGTAAAAACACCAACGGAATTTTCTTCTGATTGCAATTGGCAATAAAGCGCGTTGCCTTATCGGCACTATCATTATAAATTACGCCACCAAATTGCATTTCACCTTGTTTGGTTTTTACTAATTTTCGTTGATTAGCAACAATACCAACTGCCCAACCATCAATTCTTGCATAAGCTGTGATAATGGTTTTTCCATAGCCAGCTTTATATTCATCGTATTCTGAATTATCAACCAAACGCTTTATGATGTCGTACATGTCATATTGGTCTGCACGACTTTTAGGCAGTAAACCATAGATGTCTTCTTGTGTTTCTTTTGGTAACTCAGCTTTAGTTCTATTAAACCCAGCTTTATCGTAATCACCAATTTTGTCAATAATGTTCTTAATGGTATCTAAAGCATCTTTATCATCTTTAGCTTTATAATCGGTTACACCACTAATCTCACAGTGTGTCGTAGCACCACCAAGTGTTTCGTTATCGATGGTTTCACCTATGGCTGCTTTTACTAAATAACTTCCAGCCAAGAAAATACTACCAGTTTTATCAACTATCAAAGCTTCATCACTCATAATAGGCAAGTAAGCGCCTCCAGCAACACAATTTCCCATAACTGCAGCGATTTGGGTTATTCCCATACTGCTCATCACAGCATTATTCCTGAAAATGCGTCCAAAATGTTCTTTATCAGGAAAAATCTCGTCTTGCATTGGTAAATACACACCAGCCGAATCAACTAAATAAATAATTGGCAATTTGTTTTCTATAGCAATTTCCTGAGCACGTAAGTTCTTTTTTCCAGTAATTGGAAACCAAGCACCAGCTTTAACTGTTGCATCGTTGGCTACTACAATACATTGTTTGCCTTTTACATAACCAATTTTAATTACAACACCTCCAGAAGGACAGCCACCATGTTCTTCATACATATTATCCCCTGCAAATGCTCCAATCTCAATACTTTTTGATTTAGTATCTAAAAGGTAATCAATACGTTCGCGTGCTGTCATTTTACCTTTAGCATGATGTTTTTCTATACGATTTTTACCACCTCCAAGCTTCACTTGAGCAAATCGCTTCGTTAAATCTGATACTAAAAGTTTATTATGATCTTCATTTTTATTGAAGTTGATGTCCATTAATTCTTTTGTTTGATGCTAAAGTACAAAAGAACGAGTTGCTATAAAAGATTGAATTTGTATTTATATATTACATGGAAATATATTCCATGGTATATATTTAAATATTTTTTGTATATTTGCTTAAAATTAAAAACAATATTATGAAAAGAGATAAGATTATTTATTACATAGCAACAGGATTATTGACACTTTTAATGCTATTTTCAGTTGGCATGTACTTTTTTAACCATGATGAAGTAGCAACTATGTTTAATGATTTTGGATATCCAACGTATATTATTTATCCATATGCTGTTGCAAAGCTATTAGGACTGTTTGTGCTTTGGAATCCAAACTACAACACACTTAAAGAATGGGCATACGCTGGTTTCTTTTTTGCATTTATTTTGGCATTTTTTGCTCATTTTATGATTGGAGATGGTGAACAAGGAGGAGCTTTAGTAGCTTTAATTTTACTTATAGTGTCCTATATTTTTAATAAAAGAATCAAACAATAATATGAAAAAAATTATAGCCTTTGCAGGTAGTAATAGTAAAGAATCTATAAATAAACAATTGGCAGCATATGCTGCTAGTCAAATAAGCGATGTTGAAGTTGAAGTATTAGATTTAAACGAATTTGAGCTGCCACTTTATGGCATAGATTTAGAAAATGAACACGGAATACCTGATAATGCTCATGCATTTTTGGATAAAATCAAATCATCAGATGGTCTTGTATTATCCTTAGCTGAGCATAATGGAGCGTATTCAACAGCATTTAAAAACATTTTTGATTGGATGTCTAGAATCGATGGTAAACTTTGGAGCGATAAGCCAATGCTATTAATGGCGACTTCACCAGGTGGAAGAGGAGGAGCAACTGTTTTGGAGATTGCTAAAGGTCGTTTTCCATATATGGGAGGAAATATTGTTGCAGATTTTTCATTACCTTCATTTGGTCAGAATTTTTCCGAACAAGGAATAACAGATTCTGAATTGGCAGAGCAACTTGAAAAGGCTTTAAATACATTTGAAGCATCAATATAAATATTATTCATTATGGGTACAGATAAAGAAATTATTAAGGAATATACCAGAGGAGATTTAACAGTAGTTTGGAAGCCTAAAAAGTGCATACATGCTGCTGAATGTGTAAAACGATTGCCAGAAGTTTATAATCCAAAAGACAAGCCTTGGATAAAAGCTGAAAATGCTACCATTGAAGAATTAATGAATCAGATAGATGCATGTCCTTCCGGAGCATTAACGTATAACATTCAAGGACAAGATGAGAAAATCGTACAGAATGAAACGGAAATTAAAGTTATGAAAAATGGACCATTATTGGTTTCAGGTAGCTTGAATGTAAAGAATGCTGATGGTAGTATAGAGGTTAAGGGTGAATCAACTGCCTTTTGCAGATGTGGTGCATCAAGTAATAAACCTTATTGTGATGGAGCGCATAGAAAAATCAATTTTGTGGGTTAATATGGGAGATATATCAAAGGATATTAATTCAAGTTTTCCTAATAACAAGGTAAAGGCATTACTAAATATTATTTACACGAGTAATTGGATTAATAGTCACCAGAATACATTTTTTAAGCCATTTGGTATCTCACCACAGCAATTCAATATTCTTAGAATTTTAAGAGGTGCTGTAGAACCATTAAAAGTACAAACCATTAAAGAACGCATGATAGAACGAGCTCCAAATGCCACTCGATTAATGGATAAACTATGTGCCAAAAGGCTAATAGAACGCATACCATGTCCTGAGGATAGAAGAGTTGTGCATATAGCTATTACTAATGAAGGTTTAAAATTACTGGAAGATATTTCAAAAAAAATGAATTTTGATTTATTAAAAAATCTAAATGAAAAAGAAGCAGGGCAATTAAGCGACTTGCTAGATAAAATTCGCTAAAAAAAATTTAATTAAATAGTTTCCATGGAAACTAAAAAATAGAGAATTATGAAACTAAACACAATAAAGAGAGTAGGACGAAGTGATTTTGTAAATATGGGACCAATTGAGTTAAGACAACCCATTCCGACTCAGGACATAGAAATGGTGGATCCATTTATATTATTGCACCATTATGGACCGTATCAAATAGATGAAGATAATAATCCGTTTGATTTAGGGCCACATCCTCATCGAGGATTTGAGCCAATAACATTTCTCATTCAAGGAGAGCAATTACATCGGGATTCATTAGGTAATGAAAGTGTTGTTAAAACTGGAGATGTACAATGGACAACTGCTGGAAGAGGTATTATTCATGCTGAAGGACCAACAAAGGACTTTGTTCAAAAAGGAGGCACATTAGAAGGAATTCAATTATGGCTTAATTTGCCAGCTGATAAAAAAATGATTCAACCGAATTATCAACATGTAAAAAATGAAGACTTTAATGTAATTGTTTCTAAAGACAAAAAAGTAAGTATTCAAGTAATTGCTGGTAGCTTGGAAGGAAAATCCGGAAAGATAGCAACACAAACTTCAGTTAATGCTTATATGATTGATGTGGAAGAAGGAGGTGAGCATCAAATTAATCTTCAGAATAACCATCAATCTTTGATTTATTTGTTAAATGGATATGTAACTATAAATGATGAAATCTTGAAAAAAGATGAAAATCAATTAATTGAATTTAATCAAGATGGAGACGGATTTAGCGTTAAAGGAAAAACAAAAAGTAAATTACTCTTTTTATCGGGTATGCCTTTTAATGAGAAAGTTGCAAGTTGGGGACCATATGTAATGAATAATCAAACTGAAATTATGGAAGCCCTTCGTGATTACCAAATGGGAAAAATGGGATTTCTTCCTAGATAAATTAAAGCATCCAGAAAAGGATGCTTTTTTTATATAAAAATGCGATATTTGTGTTTCGACTAACTATCAAAACAAACTAAGAATAGATTATGGCAATGAATAAGAATACAGTATTAGCATGGGCAACTGTGCTAATGGTAATTATGGGAATAGTTTTAATATTAATGGGAGCTTATAGGTATGATGATGTTGCAGGCTGGGGATTTGCAACTGTAGGTATAGGTTTTTTTGCAATAGCTTGGGTGTTTAACGCTTTAAAAGGTAGAGTATAATGAGTGATGATAAAAAGATAATTTTCTCAATGTCTGGTGTAACAAAGACATATCAAAGTGCGAATACACCAGTTTTAAAAAATATTTACTTAAGCTTCTTCTATGGAGCTAAAATAGGAATCTTAGGACTTAATGGTTCAGGTAAGTCTACACTTCTTAAAATTATAGCAGGAGTTGATAAAAACTATCAAGGAGATGTGGTGTTTTCACAAGATTACTCTGTTGGGTATTTGGAGCAAGAACCTCAATTAGATGATAATAAAACGGTTATGGAGGTTGTTAGAGAAGGAGCTGCTGAAACTGTTGCTATACTTGATGAGTACAATAAAATAAATGATCAATTTGGTTTAGAAGAAGTTTATAGCGACCCAGATAAAATGGAAAAGCTCATGAACCGTCAAGCTGAATTACAAGATCAAATAGACGCAGCCAATGCTTGGGAATTAGATACCAAATTAGAAATTGCCATGGATGCACTTAGGACTCCAGAAGGTGACAAGAAAATAGGTGTATTGTCAGGTGGAGAAAGACGCCGCGTGGCTTTATGTCGTTTATTATTGCAGGAACCAGATGTATTATTATTAGATGAGCCAACAAACCATTTGGATGCTGAATCTGTACATTGGTTAGAACATCACTTAGCACAATACAAAGGAACAGTAATTGCTGTAACTCACGATAGATATTTTTTAGATAATGTAGCTGGCTGGATTTTAGAACTTGATAGAGGTGAAGGAATCCCATGGAAAGGGAATTACTCATCATGGTTAGATCAAAAATCTAAGCGTATGGCTCAAGAAAGTAAAACAGCCTCAAAACGTCAAAAAACGTTAGAGCGTGAGCTTGAATGGGTTCGACAAGGAGCTAAAGGTCGTCAAACAAAACAAAAAGCACGTTTGAAAAACTATGACAAGTTAATGAGTCAAGACCAAAAACAGTTAGATGAAAAACTTGAAATCTATATTCCAAATGGGCCTCGTTTAGGTACAAATGTTATCGAAGCAGTAGGAGTGAGTAAAGGTTATGACGATAAACTTTTATATGAAGATTTAAATTTCAAACTACCTCAAGCAGGAATCGTTGGTGTTATTGGTCCTAATGGAGCTGGTAAAACAACTATTTTCAGAATGATAATGGGAGAAGAAACTCCAGATAAAGGAGAATTTATAGTAGGGAAAACAGCTAAAATTGCTTATGTAGACCAAAAACATTCAAATATAGATCCAAATAAAACAATTTGGCAGAATTTCAGTGACGAGCAAGAGCTAGTTATGATGGGAGGAAAGCAAGTCAATTCTAGAGCTTATTTAAGTCGATTTAATTTTTCTGGAAGTGAGCAAAACAAAAAAGTAAATCTGCTTTCTGGTGGTGAACGTAACCGTTTGCATTTAGCAATGACATTGAAAGAGGAAGGTAATGTGTTGCTTTTAGATGAGCCCACTAATGATCTTGATGTCAATACATTAAGAGCGTTAGAAGAAGGTTTAGAAAATTTTGCTGGTTGTGCAGTGGTTATTTCCCATGATAGATGGTTTTTAGATAGAATTTGCACACATATTTTGGCTTTTGAAGGAGATAGCCAAGTCTATTTCTTCGAAGGAAGTTTCAGTGATTATGAAGAGAATAAGAAAAAACGTTTAGGAGGCGATTTAATGCCAAAACGAATAAAATATAAAAAACTAGTGAGATAGTTTATACATAAATAAAAAGCCAGCAAATTGCTGGCTTTTTTTATAATTTCTTTTGAGATTTCAAGCGTGAAATTTCTTTTTCTAGTTTATGAGTTTTAAATAAACTCAAGCAGAGTAGTCCAAAAATTGTAATTAAACCAATTGATAAAACAGAAATGAGTTGGCTTAAGTCCTCAGTATTGCCTTGTATAAGACTAATAAAGTTTAGCATAATTTAATTTTTAAAATAATATTAGTCATACAAATGGCCCTCAGTAAAATCTTTATAAGTTTCATTATCTTTAGTTGAAGATGAATTAGACTTTCTACTTAACTTTTCGTTTTCAGCTTTTAGCTTGTATGACTTTCTCACACCCAATATCAAAAGGATTAAGAAGAATACTACAGTAATTATTAATACAGTGACAATGCTAGATTGCTCTATTAATAAAATTGAATTAAAATGGGTTATTAGTAGGTTGATTAGTAGCATTTTATAAAGCGATTTGGGTTAATCATTTTCAAATATAGCACAAAATTTTTACTAATTTACTTGAAATGAATATTTTATCGATAAAATACCTAATCAAAGTTTACTAAATAATCTTACTACAAAAACTTAAATAACCTGACTCAGGTTTAAAAATATTCTCACAAAATGTGATGCTATATGTAACTTAAGTTACATAAGAAGGTTTAGTGATTTTTGTCATGATTTAGATAGATGTTTAGTATTAATTTCACCAAAGTAATTTGTTAGTACAGGTTACTATTAAATGATATTAACTAAAAACACTCATATTATGAAATCCAATTTATTAAAACTATTTGCATTATTGTTTTCAACATTATTATATGCTCAATCTGGGCATATTATGCAAGGCGTGGGATCCGTTAATATGTCAATGGGTGGGGCTTCAACCGCTCAACCACTAGATATTTCGGGTGCTATGCAATGGAACCCTGCAGCCATTAGCACTTTTGATTCAAAAATTTTAAAATTTGATTTAGGTTTGTTTTTCTCATCACCAGAGCTGCGTTCAAGTTTGCCACCAGACATGTTAGGACCTGGAGCACCTGGAGTAAGTGGTGTTACAAAAGATGATAGAGGTGTATCACCAATGCCAGCTTTAGCAATGCTTTGGGGAAAGCCTGAGAGCAAACACACTTTTGGTGTTTCTGCTTTTGGTATTAGTGGCTTTGGAGTTACTTTTCCAGAGGAAGCAAATAACCCTTTGAGCCCTGATTTTAATCCAATGAATGACTCAAATCCAATTAATTACCCTCAACAAGCGATGGGGTTTGGACATATTGAATCAGATTATATGTTATTACAAGTAGGCTTTTCTTATGCTTATGAATTGTCTGATAAGTTCTCAATTGGTGTACAACCAAATATTGATTATGCAGCTTTAGAGCTTATGCCTAATCCAACAGCTAATCCAACTGGAGCAGGTTATCCTTCAACGGATAAGGCTACTGCCATAGGTTTTGGTGCTCAATTTGGTGTGTTCTTTGATTCAGGTTCAGGGTTTAAGCTAGGTGCTTCTTATAAAACAACACAAAGTTTTAACGACTTTGAGTTTGAAAACACTTATTTAGATAATAGTACTTCAACTAGTAAGTTTAATATGGATTATCCTTCAATATTATCATTTGGTTTAGGGTATTCAACTGGAGATATTGATTTTGCATTGGATTATAGAAGTGTTAACTATGAGAATACCGATGGTTTTTCAAAAACTGGTTGGACATCAACAGCATCAGTAGCTGGATTTGGTTGGGATAATATCTCAATAATTTCTGCGGGTCTTCAGTATAAAGGCATTGATAAAATACCATTAAGATTTGGTTATACGTATAGTTCTAATCCAATTAGCAAAAAAGTAGCCTTTTTTAATGTTCCAGCAACGGCGATTATTAAAAATGCATTTCAATTTGGTTTAAGCTATCAGGTAAATGACAATTTAAACTTTGATGGAGTGTATCATTACGGAACTAGTGGAGGCTCCACTAAAGGGCAAATGTTATCTCCAATGATGGTTGGACCTGGCAATCCTTATGGAGCAATACCAGGTTCTTCAGTATCATACGATATGACAACTTCCATGATTATGGTAGGTTTTAGTTATAACTTTAGTAATAACTAATACTTGCATATTATTAGAATGAGCGGTTTCCATGAATATTGGGAACCGCTTTTTTTATTAAATGCTAAGCGTTGTAACATTTTTTAAAAAAAATATACTAATATTTTAAGCGGTTTATATTTTTAAAATCCTAATTTTTACCGAAATTGCTTATCTAAAAAAATGTTCAACCTTAACTACACGAAACAATATGTCTGATGATTTTGATTTATTAGAAACCAATTCTAACGAGAAACAAGAAAAAGTAGATGTAAATTGGGGAAAAGCTATCGATACAATGAAATCGAAATTAGCTCAGGAAGACGACCCTGAAATGCGTCAAAAAATATTAAATGCTACATTGGATGATGTTGTTCATATGGCTGAAAAAGACCGTACGTCTTTATTAGATGCTATTAAGGATCTTACAGATTACCAAGATGAAGTTGGAATTATTTTTGAAAACTTTTCCTCGTTAAATGGCGATGAACAGAAAATTATTGATAGTGCTATTAAGCGTTTAGAGCGTGCCAGAGTAGAACTTGAAGATGCTGAAAATAAACCAGATACTTGGTGGAATAACCTTTGGGGAAGAAAAAGCAAGATTAAAAAAGCACAAGACGAACTAAAAGCAGCTCAAAAATCTCGTGATGAAGCAGATAATAAAGCAAAAGCTTTATTTCAGCAGCGTATAGAAAATGCTGATGTACAAACATTATTAAACGAATTATCTTTTAAAAGTCAAGCAGCTGTTAAACGTTTAAAAGATCGTGAAGTAGAGATCAAAGAGGTTGAAGATAAACTTCAAGATGCCATTGTCGAAGCAACAAAAAACCATACTAAAGCTCTAGAGAAGAAGAAAGAAGTAGAAGGACTTTTAGAAGAAAAATATGCGCTTTTAAAACAAGCACGTCAAGAACTGGAAGAAATTGTAGATAAACAATCTGCAGATTATGCTCAAGCCATAGGAAAAGTGACGCAGTTAGAACAAAAAGTAGAAGAACTTGAAGGTTTGAAAAATGCATATACCACTTTAGCTGCCTCTAAAGACAGTTTTGTGCACAAGCACAACTTAACTATAAAAGTATTAACGTCATTAAGAAGCAATTTACAAACACATAGAGCCAAATTAAAATCTGACACCGAAGAGCGTTTAAAATATTACGATGGTTACGTGGTTGCATTAAAAGCACGTACAGATCAAGAGTTTGCTGCCATTTTAGAACATTTAGGTGTTAAAACAGATGAGCATATTGGTGAAACTTTAGCAGCAATGCATTCGGCTTCTGCTAAGGCTAGACAAGAAATGATGGATAATATTCCAGTGCATGAAAAAGTAATGCAAGGTGTATATGGTAGTTATGCTGAGGCGTTACAAGAAATTCGTGTGAAGGATGCAGAAATTCAGAAGAACTTTGCTGACCGTTATGGCATCGATATGAAAGAGATTTTCGAAGAGTATTATAAAGCAGAAAACAATCCTCCTGCTGGAGATGATGGAGGTGAAGGAGCAAGCCCTAAGCCAGAAGGAGACGACGATTTATTATCATAATAATTTGTGCTTCTTTCGAGAGGCACAATTTTTCTTATTCAATTTTTTAACCATTTTCTTAATAAGTAATGTCTATTAACCACATTGTAACACCATTAGATTCTGCAGAACTCGATTCTAAAGAGCAATATGTGTTTTACCATAAAATGGTAGATTTTACTTTAAAAGAACTCATAGTTAATGTTCAGCGTCAGCAAATATGTAATGAGAAAGAACTAATCTTTTTTAAACAATACTCTGATTTGTTGCTGTATTCTATTGAAGCCATGCGAATTAAGTATATGTATGATGAAGAGGATAACATGAAAATTGATTTAACCGATTCTGGTTTTCCAAATTACTTAGAGTTTCGCTATTTGTTCAATGATTTATCATTAAGAGCTGAGTATTTGAATAAGCTAATTCCAGAAGAAGTATTAAAAAAAGAGTTTTTAGATACCTTAATGCGTAAAAAAGTACCAGTTAAGAAAAGCAAACTCTTTCAGGCTGCATCAATAGTGTATTATAAATCTGTTCAGCAGAAATTTATTTTTAATCGATTTGTCCAAGGCAAAATTATTTCGGCACCAAAGCATAGTCAAGGAGAGTTATTAACTAGCTGGAGTTTCTACGATGTATCACTTAACAGACCATTTATCTGCTTTATGTATTTCGATTATGATGGTCAAAAATTTCTTGATTATAAAGATAAAGTATATGAGGTTTTAAAAAACGTAGCAGATAGAAATATGTCTTTGGACACGATGGCGTATGCGATAGATAGAAAGCTGCCAAATATTTTTCCAAAACATATCAAACGAATAGACTTAGGGCCTTTGCACAATGTATTTGCAAAGGATGAAAATGAGATTACACACGCAATTCTTGATAGCATTGGTAAAAAAGAAATCCCTTTAGAATCGTATGCTATATCCTTAAAAATTGACGAAGTCTTTTCTGGCAGTGAATTTAAGGAAGGCAGTTTTTTTAATAAACAAACCCTACAAAACTGGAGTGATGTTGTAAAGCAAGAATATGTATTTGCACCACATCGCATTATACAAATGCTCTATAATAAAACACCAGATATTATGAATATGTTGGCAAAACCACCAATTCAAATGGCTGATTTAAAAACAATATAAAAGTAGTTCTCAGTCTCTCCAGTCCAACGTATTTAGAACTGTTGACTGCGACTGTAGCTGAACACTAAAACATATGGAACACAACTCAACATTCCCAATAAAACAAAATGAGCTCGATGCACTTCGTGACGAAGCGACGTCGTATATAAAAAGTGTACAATGGGAACAAGGTCAACGTGCAAAAAACAAAGAAAATAATGGTAAGGATGAATCCATTTTATTGTATTTATCAAGAGCTCAAGGAGGTAATGGAGGTGTTGAAGTCACCTCTGTATCTAAAACTATATTAGCATTAAAAAAGCGCTTGTTACCAGATTCTGTAGCAATTCCCATTCATTTAAATGAAACTTTATTTGCTGTTCAAGAGGGATTAACATTAGGAATTTGGATAAAAGACAGCTATTACGATGCTTCTGGATTGTCTAGTTTGAGTGAACGTAAATCTGTTCTAGATAATGCTGGGAAGCGTGAGTACGAAAGTAAAATGCATACAGCAACTGCTTTTATGTTATTTGCAACAGCATATAATATCCTTCATAATTTGCAACCACATGCTTCAGATGATTTAAGTGTGATGAAAAACAAGTTTGCGGGCATTCCCGAAGTGTCTTTTATGTCACCTCTTAAAGGAACTGCTTGTGCTTTATATTATTACGATAAATATTTAAGCCATCCAGATATTGTAAAAACGGATAAAGATGTAATCGATTTTACAGTAGTATATTTTGAAGCACTAATTGATGAAATTCAATTACGCAAGAGTTCTTTGGAATACACTGAAACCATTCTCGACAGAACATATAAACTTGAAAATTCAGATTTTGCCGTATCTGGTTGGGAGAATGTATTTGCAGGAGCAGCTAAAAGTGTAGAGTTTAATAAAATACAATTTGAACAAATAGTTGGTAACAGAGATGCCAAACATTTTGCTCGTCGTTTAACCGAACGCATGTTGAGCTACGATTTTGCAGCTCAAAAAAATCCATTTCAAGAATTAGGAGGTTTTATGCCTGTGTTTATGGGGTACGGAATCCCAGGAACTGGGAAGAGTATGTTGATTGCCGCTATTGCTACACGACTAAAAGAACATTGTGATAATCTAGATATTCCATTTTTATTTCATCCAATGCCTGATACGTTAATTAGTACATTCCAAGGTGGTTCTGCTGAGAAAATGGTCGAGTGGATGAAACCCTTACAAGACCCAACACGTTTAATATTTGCTCCAATTGATGATGCCGAAAACAACTTGCAAGAGCGTACTGCTCAAGGGGTTTCTGCGGGTGTCAAGGAAGTAATAGGAGTGTTTTTAAGATATACCGAAGGTGCTTATGCTGTAAACTATGGAAATAGCTCTATTGGGTTGTTTACTAACCTTCCTGAAATGCTAGATAAAGCAGTGATTTCTCGTGTTCAAGGACGATTTTTAATTGATGGAGCACGAACGGAACATGACTTTTTAGACCAAGATCATTTATGGTGGCGAAAATTGGATGATACCATGCCAGACTTTGTAAATATGCAAGGTCCTGAAAATTATAGTTATTTGCAAGACCAAGGGTTGGCTAAAAATATGGGAGAAATCTTAAATGTTACAGATAAACCAACTGAAGAGCGAGTTTTTGAAGCCTATGATAAGGTAGAGAAGAACTTTAAAACAAATCAACATTTGTTTTATGCGAATTTATATAAGGAGATTCAAAAGATATTCCCGTTTTTCTCATCGCGTGATGTGAGAAATATTCAAAGTGCTGTATCACTGCGTTTAACTGATTTTGACTTGGAAGAAGATTGGTTTGAAAATCCAGAAATCTATTTCAAAAAGGATTACGATACCAAGTTTAATATGCTACAAGAATTGATGAGAGCGAATATGAAAGGCTTGGATTTCTCTGAAATTAGACGACAAGAAGTGGTGCGTTACTTAGACAATGTGGCAACCATTGCTGATACCGATTTTAAGCGTAAAGTAGATGCTAGAGTGAATCAATTAAATATTGATTTAGAAGCGAGAAGGAAGTTTGATAACTCTAAATAATAGCTAGTTATGGAAGAAGAAGTAATTAACCCAATCGAAAAAAAAGAATCACAATTAGGTATACAAGATTATTTATCTATTGGCTATGTTTTTCTATTGATTTTAGGTGTATTGCATCAAACCATTTATTATAATTTTCTAGGGGTTAATATTTTTGAGTATTCTTCGATTTTAGATGTTTTAATAAGCCCAGTTTCTGTAATTGCTGGGGATTTAAAGTTATTAATTGGTATAATTATATGTGTTGTGTTGGCTATTGGTTATGCTAAAGTATTACCTAAATACTATACTTGGTTAAGTAAGAAAAAGAAATACCAATCTGGAAAGAAAAAGGCTAGGTTAGATAAAGCATTGAATACATTTAAAACAGGCTCTAAACAGTTGGTATTTGTAATGATATCATTATACATTATTGGTGCGTTTATTGGGTTTGGTGTTGGTCGAGGTGGAAAAATAAAACAGAAAATAGAAAACGGTGATATTAAAATAACCCATCAAATAACTTTTAGCGATGGAGAAAGTCAAAAAATTACAATGTTAGGAAAAAACAGTTTAAATGTTATTTACGTAAAAGAAGGACAAAAAGAAGTACTTGTTTCTCCAATTGAAGGAAATATTAAAACAATAAAAAAGATTGCTGATTAATGCAAAAACTAAAAACAGCAAATTTATATAGAAGCGAGCTCATTCCTGTAAGCGGGAAATTGGTTGAGAGTTATAATCTGTGTTTAGAAAAATTGGGCTTTAAAGCGACCAAGCTCAAAACCTTTTCTATTGATGGTTTGGGTTGGAGCCCAGAAATAGCCGAAGAGAAGAAAGACTTACAGTATCTTAATCATGGTGAGGCTAACCCTCATGGTATCATTATATCGCCTTTGCAAAAAGGAAAACCTGTATATGTGCCAACTCATACGTTTGATAGGGACATGATGCAATTTATCTTTAAGGAGCATGGAGATGCTATTAACGATATTACCAGAGATTGTGCTATTTGTATAGATTTCGACCAACACATAGATACGTTTTTTGGGCCATTAGATGTATTGAAATATGATACTGTTTCTATTAATTTTCATTTAATAAATAACTTATTTCATATTCAAGAGGAGCAATTAGAACTAGTCGAAAAGTTTAATCAAGGCAATAATTTTGTTAATGAAACAATTCACCAAGAATTGCTTGATTCGGCAAAAAAACATGGCGATTTACGTCATCGAAAATTATACTTAAAGCCTATTGAATTTAAGACTAATTCTTTTTTTACCAAGGCTTTTGGCGGTATTTATGTGTTGCGTGATTTTATTTCGCCAATTGTAGTCTTTCAAGATGAAGAAGCACATAAAGAAGCTATTAAAGATACAGTTCACGATGTGTTAATTTACCATATTTCACAACCAGAATTGATAGATAAATTAAGAGACCACCTAATTATTGAATGTAACTTAGATGAGGTTGTAAAAGACAAGCGTTACGACCGTATTAAAAAAGTGATGCTGTTTAATGAACTGAAGAAAACTGAGCATTCGTATAAAGATATTTTAAATGATAAAGTATTATTCCGTAGGTATTTAAACACCATAGATGCAAACGCTTTAAAGCGTGTTACAGGAGTAGAAATATACTTAGAACGGTTAGAGCGAAGCAATGCTTTTAAAATTGCCGATTTAGTTGACCAGGGCTTTTATTTTGCTTTGCATCAACCTCATTCATCGTTAGATGTAAAACAATACGATTTAATTTGGAGGCTTTTAGTAAATGTATCTCCAAAAGATGTGTTATTTCTGTATTGGTACGATAAAGAACAGTTTTATAAGAGTTACGAAGCTTGGAATGAGTCCTTCCAAGATTGGGTAATTGAGACCATTAGTAACAATATTTAAAAATTATAGACTAATTTTATAAAGAGTATTCACTAAAACATAAATTATGACCATAGAACTCATAGTATTTATCTCAGCCATTTTATTTGGAGTATTACTTTATTGGAGAGAATCTAATGGTAATGGATTATATCGCTTCGTAAATAAGATTGTAAATTCTAAAGAATTGCAAATGAAAAAGGGTGACAGAACTGGATTTGTCTTTCAGCAAAAATTCTTGTTACGCTTGGTATATGTTGCGTTCCTATTTTTAATTGTGTCCTTAGTGCTACAATTTTTTACGCCGTTTAAGCCGTTTGGAAGCTACAATGGCGTTTCTACCTTTGCTTCTAGTGTTGTTGGAACTGTTATAGGTACTTATTTAGCCAATTTTGTACTAAAATCTGGAAAAATTGTGGATGAAAAGAGCAATACTTTAACTGATATGGTTAGTGAAACTATTGAAAAAAGTAAAGAATTTCTAGATGATATCACTACTAAAGATGAGATAGATGATGCTATTGAAGAAACACCTAAAGTAGAGGATACACCAAAAGAAGAAAAGAAAAGTGCTAGAGAACGCTTAAAAGATAAAGGGCTGATGTAGTATGAAAGGATTTACTAAGTTTATGTTACTAGTAGTGATAATGTGTATATACTTGCTTATCATCAGAATTGTAGATACTAATTATGGAGATTTTTGGAATTTGGAGAGTATTTTAAGGTTAGCAATGCCACTATTAATAATACTCCTTTTTGGTTTCTCCATTAAATTTGATTTAAGAAAACTTAAGGAAGATAAAAGCAATGATTAAAAAATACTGGAATAAAGGAAAGAAGCAAAAAGTAATTACCATAATTGGTAGTATTGTGCTGCTATTACTATTATTCATTCTTCGTGATGAATACCAACCGTTTTTATTATTTATTAGAAAATTCACTTTTGTCATCTTATTAAGCGGAATAATTCTGTTCTTTTTATTAAAAAAATTCAGACGAACACCCAGTTCTGGTAAACGCCTTGGTATTTTAGGTTTGTTAGTGGTAATCTTCGGAATAATTTACGTCGTTGGTTGGCATTATAAAATGTACGACTACATGAAAACCTATAATGTGTTTAATGATTTAAATAAAGTTGAAATTCATGAGTTACCACTTACTCAAAACGAACGCATACAACCATTGCGCAATATTTTTTCCATGGCAAACGAATCTGTTGGTGAAACTAAAGATGTATCGTTGCCACATTTAGTAAGAGTCGATGGAGAAAACCAATGGACCATGGCTATTCAACCAACAGTAAAATATATTTGGCAACGAATAAGCGATAATACCGAAGAAGTGTTTTCGGTGTCCAGTACAACCCCATTTCCGAGGTTTTCTAGTGAAAACAGAATACCTGTAACATTCTCCATTGGTGAATCATTAAAATTTAGCAGAAACACCTATAATGCCGTGGTACAACGCTTCGGAATTGCTAAGCTGTTCTCAACAGAGCCTGGAGATGTGTTTTATATGAAAAATGATGAAGGTGAATGGGTTCAAGTCGTGAGCTTAATTAATTGGAAAGGTTTTTTCTTTCCATACCCAACGTTTGGTGGCGTGGTAATTATTGAAAATGGCGCACATGATTTTGGCGATTACGTAGAGCGTGTATTAATTGGTAAAGGAACTTTTGTTAGTCCAGAGGATATGAAAAATTATCCGTTTTTAACCAAACAAAATACCTTATCTGAAAAGGTATCACGCTTGCAAGCAGAATCTTTAAAATTTTTGGGAGGTTTTAGTGATCCGTTGCCTTGGAATATGGAAACTGCAGTTAAAATTCCAGATTTACCAGACGATCAAAATCAACAACCATTTGTTACCGATTTTAATTTTGAAGGTTCACCAACTGATGCTTATAGTGGTTTATACCATTGGTTTGGCTTAGAACCAGTAGGAGTAGAGCGCACAAGTTTAACTTTTAGTGTCTTTATTCCTGCAGATGGAACTGACAAATTGTATTATTTTGACCATGCAGCCAAAAAACAAGGATATGCAGGTGTGTCTGCAATGCCTTTAAAGATAATTGAATCCCGAAAAGAATTTGATTGGTCTGTAAATAAGCCTGTAGAGTTTAGACCATATATTAAAGATATCGCTGGTAGAAAACGAATGTTTTTCTTAGGGACAGTGTCTGCAGTAAAAGAAGATTCTGGAAATTTTGATGGATCTGCAACACCTGATTTAGCATTGGTTGATAGTGAATATCGTGATGTGGTTTGGATAGATGTAAAACGTCCAAGCACTTGGGATAAGACTGTGTATGATCAATTATCAGAGGCGTGGCGATCTAGTGAAGGTATTGGGTATTATTATGAAGAGAAACCAACCGTAGATATTGACTTAATTAGAGCAGTAACCGATACTATTAAAAACATTCCAAATACTAGCAAAAACCAAGAACAAATAGACGCTTTGCAGCGCAAGATAGATTCTTTAAAAAACAGTAGTAACTAACTTAGAACTGTAACAAAAGCCCTCTAATTCAGACTTATAAGTAAAGTTCATTATGGGTTATATGGGATTTGGTATGCAGAAATGGATTTACTCAAGAAATCCTAGAAAACCTTTTGCTAAAGGTAGAATACCTTCGTTTACCTCTATAAATACTTATGAAAGAACATTTAAGGCTCAACCCTCTAAATCATTGGGTAAGTTCTATATATACATTAGCATTCTCCTTTTGGGTTTATTTTTTAGTATAATTTATTTGAAGAAAGATGAGTTTTTGATTCACTCAGCAAAAATTAATAATCAAATAAATGAGCAAGCTATTCAAATTGATAAAGACGCTTTTAGATTTTTAATGAGTTCTGGAATGCATCGTCTAGAATCTAGTAATATAAAAGGGGCGTATTCTGAATTTAAACTAGCATACAACATATATCCAACAAACATTGAGCTTCAGGAAATTATGTTTCATACCTTAAGTATTTTATGCTATAATGATGTAAAGTTTTGTCAAGAGCTAGATGATTTTACTCAAAAAGAATGAAAATTGTTTAACTCATAAAATAGGACGCCCCAAAAATGTAAATAGAGCACAATACCAACTCTCCCAACAATAAAGCGCTAACAAACACAGGTAGTTTTATACGTAATGCTCCTGAAACATAGCAAATAATATCAGTAGGCACTATTGGAAAAAACGACCAAAACAGGATATAATAAAAGCCATATTTACTAGCAAGTTTCTCTTTAATTAGCTTTATGTTTTTGCTTTCACTTTCAAAAAAACTTGAAAACCCAAGCTTATCTGAAAAGTAATAGATTAACACCGAAGAGCCTAAAATTCCAATTAGGGATACTATTAACACCCAAATTAATTGATTAGGAAACAAAATAACGCCTGCAAAAATTAAAGGAGTACTAGGTAATAATACAAAACCTCTTAGTAGATGTATTAATAAATAAGCAGCCCAGGCATAACCACTAAACTTGAGTATAAAAGCAGCAATAGTTTCATTAGCAAAAACAGAAGGGTCAGCAATATATACAACCACACAAATAGTTATAATGCTAATCCACAGCCATTTCAATACATTTTGAGTTTTCTTGGTCATTGTTTAGTTTCAAATACGACGAAGATATTTGAAAAAAGTTACACGAAATCATGTTTAGTTTAAAATTTTAACAAAACTTTTACTACAAACTAAAAATGGTACTATCGCTTTATTTATCGGTGTTTTGTAATGTCTATGTTCGTTTGTAAAAGATATTTAATAGCGTTCGACATCTAAATTTTTTAGTTTGTCGTATATAATGCTGAATGAGGTTTTAATTAGTAATTGTTAATTACATGGTTATAATTATTTGCTCATTACAAAAACAAACATTAAAGTTTTAATTAGATTTATAAAACAATTAACAAAACAATTATCAATTATGGAAAACAAAGCTGCAGACAACAATAGAAGCTTAAAAGTAATTTTAAGCATCGCAGTATTATTACTAGTAGGTACAGCATTTTATTCGTACTCATTATACAACGATAGTGTAGATACAAAAAAGCAATTAACAGAAGAAAAAGAATTAGTATTAAAAGACCTTAACAATATGGCTGCTCAATTTGATGTAGCAATTGGCGAAAACGAGGTAGCAAACCAAAAATTAGTAGAAGCTAGAGAGCGTATTAAAGGATTAATGGATTCGCTTAAAGTTTCTGAGAACTCTGTAAGAAGTTTATGGAGATACAAAAAGAAATTCTTAGACCTTCAATCTGAAATGGATGTGATTCTAGCTGAAAATGATTCTTTAAAAATAGAGAACGTATTATTGGCATCATCTTTAGATAGCACAAAAATTGAATTAGAATCTACAACGATGTTCAATGATTCTTTATTGGTTCAAAACTCTGAATTAGCTGATATCGTTGAAAACGCAGCAGTATTAACTGCAGCTAAACTGGAAGGTTATGGTGTATTAGTACGTACATCAGGTAAATTAGTTCCAATGGAAAGAGCTAGAAGAGTAGACAAAATTAGAGTGTGCTACACTGTTGCCAAAAACAACTTAGTTGAAAAGGGTGATAAAGAGTTCTTTGTACAGGTATTGGATCCACAAAGCAATGTTTTGGGATTAAATGAGCAAATTAAATTTGAAGAGACAACATTAAACTACAGCTTAATAAGCAAGTTTAATTATGAATCAAGAAATTTAGATGTATGCGAGTTTGTTGATGCAAGAGGAGCAGATAAGTTTAGTGCAGGGCGTTATGTTGTTAACGTATTTGACCAAAAGAATTTAGTGTCTTCTACAGAATTTATACTAAAGTAATCCTTTAATTAGGTTTAGATAGAAAATAAGCCTTGGCATTATTGCTAAGGCTTTTTTATGTTAATACTTTTCCAGAAAGAATAATAGAATCAATATGGTTGTTTCCAAAGGCATAAGGCAAAAAACCATAACTTGTAATCTCTTTCGTGATTATAAGGTTTGCTTTTTTACCTTTAGTAATACTACCACATTCGTTAGATAATCCCATAGCATAAGCACCATTTATGGTTGCAGCATTAATGGCTTCTTCAGGAGTCATTTTCATTTTTATACAAGCTGTACTCACTACAAAATTCATGTTGCCGCTTGGTGTAGAACCTGGATTATAATCGGTTGCTAAAGCCAATGGCAAACCTGCATCAATAAGTTGTCTTGCTGGTGTATATGGAATACTCAAAAAATAGGAGCAAGAAGGTAAAGCCACAGGAATGGTATTGCTGTCTTGTAAGGCTGTAATGTCTTCTTGATTCAATTCCTCCAAATGGTCTACAGATAGAGCTTTATGTTTTACACCAAGTGCAACGCCTCCAAATGCATTGAATTGGTTTACATGAATTTTAGGAATTAGATTATATGTTTTTCCAGCTTTTAAAATATGTTCGGTATCTTCAAGCGAGAAATAGCCCTTTTCACAAAAAACATCAATGTAGTCTGCCAATTGTTCTTGGGCAACTTTTGGTAACATATCGTTAATCACCAAATCCAGATAGTCATCTTTTCTATTTTTATAGGCTAAAGGAAGTGCGTGAGCGCCTAAAAAAGTGGTTTTAACTAATATAGGAAACTCCTTTTCAATTCTTTTGGCAACACGCAACATTTTAAGTTCAGCTTCGGTTGTTAAGCCATAACCAGATTTGATTTCAATTGCGCCTGTACCAAGTTTCATAACCTCTTTAACACGAGGGATAGATTGGTTATATAAATCGTTTTCAGAGGTTTCTTGAAGTGTTTTTGCAGAATTTAAGATGCCTCCACCACGATTAGCGATTTCTTCGTAACTCAAACCATTAATTCTATCAACAAACTCTTGCTCTCTATTTCCAGCATAGACAATGTGTGTGTGCGAATCGCACCAACTTGGTAATACCATTTTACCTGTAGCATCAATTTGCTTATCTGTTTGTGTTTTTGGCAAATCTTGCATTTCTCCAAAATCTATAATAACATCATCTTCAATTAAAACAAATGCATTTTTAATGGTTGGTAAAAGCTTCATATCATTTCCAGAAACTTTATCGATACTTATATCACGTATTTGAAGTAATTCTTTAATATTAATTATGAGTGTGGTCATTTAAATTTTGAATAATTCTGTTTCGAGCTATAAATTTAGAATAAATATGATGCTTAATAAATAATAGCTTAAATTAATTTTGTTATTTGCAATGATTCTACTAACAAATATGATTTTATGAAAACTATTGGACTTATTGGAGGCATTACACCACAATCTACCATTTTGTATTATCAAATCTTAAACGACTTAGCCAATAAGGAGTTTGGAGGAAATCATTCTTGTAAAACAATAATTCATAGTTTAGATTTTGGAGAAATTTCTAGTCTTCAATCACAAGATGATTGGGATGCATTGGATGAAATAATGAAGGGCGCTGGAAAAAGTCTGGAAAAAGCAGGAGCTGACCTTATCATTATTTGTGCAAACACTATGCATTTGTCCATTGATGCTGTAAGGGGAGTGGTTTCAATACCAATAATACATATAGCTGAAGCAACAGCATATAAAATAAAAGAACAGCAAATTAATGAAGTAGCTCTATTAGGGACAAAGTATACTATGGAGAAGGATTTTTTTAAAGATATTTTACTTTCTAATGGGATTAAAGTGATTATTCCAGATTTTAAACAGAGAGAAAAAATACATGATGTTATTTACTCAGAATTATCAAAAGGCATCATGAATAGTGCATCTAAACAAATTTATTCGCAAATAATAGATAAATTAATTGGCAATGGCGCAAAAGGTGTAATTTTAGGTTGTACTGAAATTCCTTTGCTAATTCAACAAGGAGATGTTTCTGTTCCTGTGTTTGATACTACAACAATTCATGCAAATGCAGCATTTAATAGCACTTTAAAATAAGTAATACTATGAATGCTAATTTTGTTTTTTTAAATTCTTTTACTCAAATAGATGAAGCGGCTTTTAAAAGGCTTCAAGAAATTACTTCATATAGAATTCTCAGGAAAAACGAAATAGTAGCTAGAGAAGGTGAAATTCCCTCACTAAGTGTCTATATGCTTATTTCTGGTGTTATGAGAGCCTATATAAGTACAGAATCTGGTAAGCAGTATAACAAAAAGTTGTTTGTTCCAAAATCTTTTGTAGGACCACTAACGGCTATTATTACCAAAAGGCCATCAAAATTAACTTATGAAACGCTTACCGAGTGTAAAGTAATTGAAACTAATTTTGAAACTTTTTTGGGTATGTGTAAAACAGATATCCAACTTTCTAACCTATATAATAAAGTGCTAGAAAATATATTTATGGAGTATGAACGCAGGAGTCTAGAACTAATGTCTCTAAATGCAACAGAGCGATATCTTAATTTGAGAAAACGTATTCCAAATATAGATGAACTTATTCCACAATTTCAAATAGCTTCTTTTTTAAACATCACTCCTGTGCAATTGAGTAGAGTTAGAAAAAAACTAAACTATAAACATATGTTAATGAAGAATTAGTTTAAGAATGATATTTTTATCACTTCATATTACATAATTATCCTAGGAAAAGATTAATAGCTAACTAACCAATTGAAAAAAGCAGGAAACTTAATGTTTACCTGCTTTTTGCATTATTAATTATGTGTTTTTTTCTATTGTTTTATAAACTTATATGCTTTACTAAAATCGTCAAGTTTTAATATATAGATTCCAGATTCTAAAGTAGAAACATCTAAAGGTGAATTAACATTTTTAGTGGCTCCCAAGACTTTTTTGCCTAACAAATCATAAACGGAGATATTAAAATCCTCAGAATTAGTACTCCTAAAATTCAATCTATCTAATGTAGGATTTGGGTAAATCCCAAACGAATCTTTGTCGTTATCATCCAATCCTAAAATGTAATATTGATTTTCAAACCAATTGAGATGGTCATCATTATAAGCAGAACTTGCAATATCGGGATAGGTATCATTATCAAAATCTGCTAATTCAAACACATATGCTTGATTTTGTGTATTGTCTATTACCTGTTCAGGTCCAAAACTTCCAGAACCATTATTTTTTAACCAAATTAGATCATTAACATCAGCTAAAGCACCACTGCTTACTATAAGGTCATTCATACCATCATTGTCTAAATCTTTCATTCGAGCCATAGAGGGATTACCAAAACTTGTAGTGATAGTAGTAGATGAAAATCCTGCGCCTGTATCTTCATACCAAATAAGAGAGCCAGCTCCAGCTGTTTCACCAAGTTCAGTTACTAAAATATCTAAATTTGCATCGCCATCATAATCAACCGAAATAGCTTCAGAAAGATAATTTAATCCACTACCAACAGATGATGCATCTTTAGTAAAAGCTCCTGCGCCATTATTTCTAAAGATTTCGACAACATTAGTAGACGAACTTTGACTTGTCACTACTATGGCGTCCAAATCTGTGTCTCCATCTAAATCTTCTAAAGTAATTGTGTCTGGACTTGTAAGGGTATTGTCTAGAGTGGTTGGTCCTGTAAACGATCCTGAGCCATTATTACTAAACCAAACAATGGTGTTATCATCAATTGCAGAAACAGCAATATCCACAGAAGTTCCAGCATCAATAGTTCCAACTGCTAAGCCAGAGGCTCCATTAACTGAGCTTGATATTGTTTGTTCTGTTCCATAATTTCCACCACCTCCACCGTCGTTGGCAAACCAGACAACTTTATCATTACTGTATGAACAAGCAACAATGTCTTCAAAAGTATCACCATTAAGATCAACAAATTTTATTCCTGTAATTCCATCTAATGTGTTTATTAATGACGAGTGCAATGAAAAAGAGCCAGTACCGTCATTACTATATAACTCAATGGTGTTATCTCCAAAAGTTGCAACAATTAAATCTATATTACCGTCATTATTAAAGTCTCCAGAAACCATCCTATACGGTTGATCTCCAGTAAGAGCAATAATATTCTTAGTACTAAAAGTTGTTTGTGCATTTACAACAATTGATATACAGAAAAGAATAATAAACCAATGTAATTTGTTTTTCATAGTGATGCTATTAAGGTTAATATTTTTTATTTCAATTAAATAATAGATGTTATTTTAAATTTCCAACCATATCTTCAGGTTTTACCCATTCGTCATAATCATCTGCTGATACATAGCCTAAATTTATAGCTTCTTCTTTTAAAGTTGTTCCATTTTTATGAGCGGTGTTTGCTATTTCGGCTGCTTTATAATACCCTATTTTTGTATTTAAAGCTGTTACCAACATTAACGAATTGTTTAACAACTCCTTAATTACAGCATGATTAGGCTCTATACCTATTGCACAGTTCACATCAAAACTTACACAAGCATCACCTAATAATTGAGCTGATTGTAATAAGTTTGCTGCCATCATTGGCTTAAAGACATTCAATTCGTAATGCCCTTGAGTGCCTCCAACAGTTATAGCTACGTCGTTCCCCATAACTTGAGCACACACCATTGTTAAAGCTTCACATTGAGTAGGATTTACTTTTCCAGGCATAATAGAACTTCCTGGTTCGTTGGCTGGAATAATAATTTCTCCAATCCCTGAGCGTGGCCCAGAAGCCATCATACGAATGTCGTTGGCTATTTTATTAAGTGATACAGCTAGTTGTTTTAAAGCACCATGCGACTCTACAATGGCATCATGAGCTGCCAAGGCTTCAAATTTATTTTTGGCAGTTATAAAAGGTAATCCAGTGAATTCAGTAATATATTTGGCGACTAAGACATCATAGCCTTTTGGCGTATTTAAACCAGTTCCAACGGCTGTTCCACCTAAAGCTAATTCAGCTAAATGTGGTAAGGTGTTTTCAAGTGCTTTTAAGCCGTGATCTAATTGAGACACATAACCAGAAAATTCTTGACCAAGTGTTAAAGGTGTCGCATCCATTAAATGGGTTCTACCAATTTTAACAACGTCCTTAAAATCATTAGCTTTTTTATGGAGTGTGTCTCGTAATTGCTTTACTCCAGGAATAGTGTTTTCTACAATCTTTTTATAAGTTGCAATATGCATTCCTGTAGGGAAGGTATCGTTTGACGATTGCGATTTATTGACATCATCATTAGGTTGAATGGTTTTATCACCCTCTCCAATTACTTTTCCAGCAATTTGATGTGCTCTATTAGCAACAACCTCATTCACATTCATATTACTTTGTGTTCCTGAGCCTGTTTGCCAAATTACTAATGGAAATTGTTCATCATGCTTTCCGCTTAATATTTCATCACAAACTTGAGCAATTAAATCACGTTTTTCATTAGGTAATACACCAAGTTCACAGTTTGCATAAGCTGCTGCTTTTTTTAAATATGCAAACCCATAAACTATTTCTAAAGGCATTGATGCTGGCGCTCCAATTTTAAAGTTGTTTCTAGAGCGTTCAGTTTGCGCTCCCCAAAGTTTATCAGATGGGACTTTTACGTCTCCCATAGTATCTTTTTCTATTCGGTAACTCATTGTTTTTAATGATTTTATTTACGTAACAAATTTACGTCATTTCACTTACTTTTTTTATCTCTAAGTTCAATGATTTATATACAAAATGGTAAAGTTTTAAACACTTTAGTTATAAAACTAAATTATAGATTAAATAAATGTTATATTCGATTTCAAAATTTAAAATTGATAACCAGATTCATTATGAAATTTAAAAACATTTTCTTCATTCTAGCATTTATTTTAATAATGCCAAATAGCTTTTCGCAAATCAGTAAAGATCAAAAGGTTTTAGCTCAAATAAGAACAGAAGGTTTTTTAAACACGCAAGCCATGTCTATGTTAGAAGAACTTACTGAAGTTTATGGTCACCGCCTAACAGGTTCTAGAGAATATTTAGCAGCTGCAAATTTTATTTCTAATAAAATGAAAAGTTTGGGTTTGGATAATGTACATTTTGAGAATTACTGCGATAATTGTCGCGGATGGAGTATGAAAAGTTTTAATGTAGAAATGACATCGCCAAATTTTATGCATATTAATGCTTATCCACTAGCAATGGCCAAAAGCAGTAATGGCATAGTTGAAGGAGAAGTAGTTCATATTGAGAGTTTTAGAAGTATGGACGCCATAAGGAAGCAATATGCAGGGAAGTTAAAAGGTAAAGTTGTGTTGTTAGGTACAGAACCTAGACAAATGCCTCTTAATGAAAAAGTGTCTAAGCGCTATAGTGAAGATGAGCTAGACAAAATGGAAGATAAATTGGTACCAAAAACAAAGCAAACACCCTTGCCAGATTTGTTTAAAGGTTGGGAAACAAGTGATGTATATGATAAAGAGTTTTTAGAATTTATAGAAGCCGAAG
Organism: Gaetbulibacter sp. S0825; assembly: GCF_011777505.1. GTDB lineage: Bacteria > Bacteroidota > Bacteroidia > Flavobacteriales > Flavobacteriaceae > Pontimicrobium. Next base: position 495,727 of record NZ_JAATJT010000002.1, read on the forward strand.
GTGCTTTAGCTGTCTTAAAATCGCGTTCTATTTTGTTAGGAATATTGCATCCAGATGGCACGTATTATTATCAAACAGGAGCTTTAAAACCATTACCATATTTTACCATAATGCCTGAGCATTTTGGACGATTAGCTAGAATGATAAAGCTAGGAGCGACTCCAAAAATACGATTGAATCTTGAAACTGAATTTTATAACGAACCAGGTAATAATGTCAATATTATTGGTGAAATAACTGGTGCTGATCCAAAATTAAAATCTGAAACGATATTAATTGGTGCACATTTCGATTCATGGCATTCTGGAACAGGAGCTACAGACAATGGCGCAAACAGTGTTGTACTAGTTGAAGCTTTACGTATTTTAAAAGCCATTGGTTACAAACCAAAACGTACCCTTAGAATGGGACTTTGGGGAGGCGAGGAGCAAGCCTTTTTGGGTTCTGCGGCTTATGCAAGACAACATTTTGGAGGCTTGCTAGAAAAACCTAATAATGCGTCAAAGAAAATCTCAGCGTATTTGAATTTAGACAATGGTGCAGGAGCTATTAGAGGTTTATACTTGCAAAAAAATGAAATGGCTCGTCCTGTGTTTGAAGACGTGTTTGCACCAATAGATAATTTAAGTGAAGGTGCTTTAACAATTGAGAACACCTTGTCCACAGACCATGAAACGTTTGACCATTACAATATTCCAGCGTTTCAATTTATACAAGATGAACTAGCTTATGGTAATGTGACACATCATACACAATTAGATGTGTTGGAGTATGTACCAGAAGAAGATATTATGAAAAATGCAGTTATTTTAGCTTGGACTATTTATAAGTTATCTGAAAATGAAGCCATGGTGCCTAGGAAGGTGAGGGATTAAGTTATATATGTTAATAAAATAATTAAGTACAAACATATAAGGTATTGACTTTATATAATTAAAAATATAACTTCGTTTAACGTAGTGTATAAGTTATTAAAACGAACTCATACACATTAATAGTTAAACGAAACTCCAAAATCCAACCGTTCATATCCTGTTAATAAATTTGAAATTTCCTATTGTATAACAATATTTCTTAACTTATCTTTGTACACAGTTTAAAACAATAGACCACAATTATGTTTGAATTTGACCAATATTTAGGATTTTTAGCTTTTTTAACCATTTTAACCATAGGTTTCTGGTTAATGATTTTTTTAATAACCTTTGTAGTGCCTTACTGGATTGGAGGTTCGTTAATAGAGCGACTTAGAGAAATTAAAGCTGAAAAGAAAGCAAAACGCGACGCATTAACACAATAAATTTGTGTTTTATCATATAAAAAAAGGAAGCCAATTGGCTTCCTTTTTTAGTTTATATATTATTCTATCATATTAGAACATCATTTCCTCGTCACCACCCATATCTTCTCGACTTTGTCGTTGACGCTGCTTTTTCTGGTTGAATCTATAAGTGAATGATAGGTTAAAACTACGTTGTCTCCATCTAAATTCTCCATAGCTCTCATAAGTATCAGTAAACGTTTCTGATTGACGCATACTTGTGTTAAACAAATCACTTACTCTTGCAGAAATAGACCCATTACCTTTAAATACATCTTTGCTAAAGGCCATATTGGTTGAAATGACTCCTTTGCTTTTAGACTGTGCTCCTTCACTTGGGCCTCTATACGATACTGTAGTTTGCCAATCAATCTTGGCTGGTAATGTATATTTATTACTTAAACGTGCTCTATAACTAACGTTTTCATTATCAAAGTTTATCCCATTAAATTCACCTCTGTCAATAGATTTAAAGAAGTTAAAATCACCATTAATACGCCATGCTCTACTTGGACTATAGGTTAAGTTAAATTCATAACCATAACGATCATTAGTCGACAAGTTTATAGGTGATCGTTGTATTACTGGAACTTCTTGTCCATTTACTGTGGCAGTTTCTCCACTATCAAAGCTAATAAAGTTCCAAGAATTTGTTGAATGCGTATGATAAATAGATGTACTTAACACAAATTTGCCAAAGCGGTTTAAATATCCTAAGTCATAAGTTCCAGAGTAAGTTGGGTCTAAATCTGGGTTACCAGAAAAAATACTTGTAACACTAGATCTAGAAGGGAAAGGGTTAATCATTCGTGAGCGTGGACGACGTAAACGTCTGCTATATCCTAGAGTGATATTTTCGGTTTCGCTTATTTCATAATTTAAATTAACTGTAGGAAATAAACCTGTATAATTCTTCTTAATATAATCACCACTTGTTGGTTGATCTATGGTAATTCTTGTGTTTTCCATACGCAAACCTAATAAGAAAGAGAACTTATTAAATTTTGTACCATACTGAGTATAAAGTGCATTAATATCTTCTTTAAAATTTAAAACATTTGAAAGGTTTGTGTCGATTTCAAAATTGTTGGTCATGTCATTTAATATCTCAACGGTGTAGTCTGTAATATTGTCTTTAAAACTACCACGATATCCTAACTCAAATTGTGTGTTTTCTCCAATAGGAAGCACATAGTCAGATTGTAATAGTATGCGTTCTTCTTCTTGAAGTGTAGTTACAATTTCAGAGTTAAGGTTATCTACAATAACATTTGATTCTTGGTCTTCATTGGTGTCTTCAAATTGAAATTCTAAAGTGAATTTAGCATCATTTTCAAAGTCTTTAGTGAAGTTTGAGCTAAATTGAACAGTTTTGTTATCCTGAAACTGTGGATCTAGACGTGAACTTTCACCAGTTAAATTGCGATTACTGTCGTATTGAAAAATCTCATTAAGTGTTGTACTCTCATTATTACTATCTCTATATACAATTGAATTAGTTAATGAAGCTGAGTCATTTATATACCATTCTACTCCAAAATTAGTATTAATACCTTTTCTAATACGCTCAGTGTCTCTAAACTCATCTACAAAGCTATTTGTACTATAATATTCCGTTAAAGACAAAGAGTTTCCAGGAGAATTACTATATCTATATCCAGACGTATTAAAAATATTAATATTTCCAGTTCGGTAATTTATATTTCCGTTGATTCCATAAGAATCAGGATGGCCACCATTTAGTGTTATTGCTCCATTTAATCCTTGTAATTTACTACGACGTAAGATGATATTTAGAATCCCTGCAGTTCCTTCAGATTCGTATCGAGCAGAAGGTGATGTAATAACCTCCACTTTTTCAATAGATTCAGCTGGCAATTGACGTAAAGCATCAGTTGAGTTTAATCCTACAAGACCTGATGGTTTTCCGTTGATTAAAATTTGAACATTATCGTTACCTCTTAGAGCCACATTTCCTTCAACATCTACCGAAACCGATGGAACGTTATCTAATACATCACTAACAGTTCCTCCGCTTACTGTGAGGTCTTTACCAACATTGTAGATTTTTTTATCTAATCTAATTTCTACGGTTGTTTTTTCGGCAATAACTTCTACTTCGCCTAGTGACTGTGCATCGATTTCCATTTCGAAAGTCCCTAGATTAGTATCATCTAATAAACGACGATCGCCTAAGGTTATCTTTTTAAATGAAATGTATTCTATAGATACATCATATATTCCGGCTGGGACAGGAATATTAAAGTTTCCTTTAACATCTGTAATGCCGCCTGTAACAATTTTATTTTGTTGCTTGCTAAAAAATGCAACTGTGGCATATTCCAAAGGCTCTTTTGTTTCTTTGTCGATAATTTTACCAGTTATTTTTACATCTTTTAACACATTTGAAGGACTTGGTCCTTGCTGTGCAACTAAATTATTTACGAATAGTCCTATAAAAAGGATGGTTAGGGTTAGTTTGTTCATGTTGTTCTTGTGTGATTTTTGCAATTTAGACCGCAAAAATAGAAGAGGGTTTAACCTAGTTTGGTTAAACTTATGTTAAAAGAAATCAACACTTTGTTAATTAATCACAAACAAAAATTAAACAAAATTAAAGAATATCTAGAATACTTTCTGGAGGACGACCAATAACGGCCTTGTTGCCATTAATAACAATAGGCCTTTCAATGAGTTTTGGGTTACTAGCCATTGCATCAATAATTTCATTATCAGTTAGGTTTTTACCTTTGTAGTGTTTTTTCCAAATGGCTTCGTTTTTTCTAACCAAATCTATTGGCGAAATGCCTAAAAGCTTGATAATGCTTTTTAATTCTTCGCTTGTTGGGATGTCTTCCAAGTATTTAACCACTTGAAATTCTTTCCCTGAATCTTCTAAAATTTGTAGTCCGCAACGAGATTTACTGCATCTGTTGTTATGGTATATTTGTATCATATTATAGGTTTTTGTCTTCGGTTTTTTGCCCCATCATCATTAAATACGATTCTAAGAACGGTTCAATGTCTCCATCCATTACAGCATCTACGTTTCCAGTTTCATGATTAGAACGTACGTCTTTTACCAATTTATAAGGATGCATCACATAATTGCGTATTTGGCTTCCCCATTCAATTTTCATTTTTCCAGCCTCTATGTCGTCACGTTGAGCCATTTGCTTTTGTAGTTCAATTTCATACAATTGTGACTTTAGCATTTGAAGGGCTCTTGCACGATTATCATGCTGTGATCTTGTTTCGGAACATTGTATTTGTATTCCTGAAGGCTTGTGCAGTAGTTGAACTTTAGTTTCAACTTTATTAACGTTTTGTCCTCCAGCACCACTAGAACGAGCAGTAGTAATCTCTATATCTGCTGGATTGATATCAATTTCTATGGTATCATCTACTAAAGGATATACATACACCGAAGCAAAACTGGTATGGCGTTTTGCGTTGCTATCAAACGGAGAAATTCGTACCAGTCGATGGACGCCATTTTCGCCTTTTAGCCAACCAAAAGCATAATCGCCTTCAATTTCTAGAGTGACTGTTTTTATTCCAGCAACATCACCTTCTTGAAAGTTTAGTTCTTTAACTTTAAAACCGCTCTTTTCAGCATACATCAAATACATACGCATAAGCATACTCGCCCAATCACAAGATTCAGTACCACCAGCACCAGCGGTTATTTGTAAAACAGCACTAAGTGAGTCGCCTGGTTCTGACAGCATGTTTTTAAACTCTAATTTTTCAATAAGGTTTAGTGCTTTGTCATATCTGTTTTGGACATCTTCAGCTGAAGCTTCCTCTTCTTTAAAAAATTCGTAAATCACTTCGAGGTCTTCAATTAATGTCTTAGAAGTTTTATAATCTTCAACCCAACTTTTTTTCTCACGAATCGATTTCATAACGATTTCGGCATGCTTTGAGTCGTTCCAGAAATTAGGATCAAACGTTTGTTCTTCTTCGTTTTGAATTTCTATAAGTTTGGCATCAATGTCAAAGATAGTGCCTTAGTTTGTCAAGGCGTGTATTAAGATTTTTTATTTGATCGGATGTAATCATGATTCAATTTTCAACAAAAATAGGATTATTAAATCGTGTTAAAAATTAATATTGAAAAATTTATTTGCAGCATAGAAATTCATTTTTTGATGCTTTTTTCTCATAATTAATTTATGTAGATTTATAATCTATTTTTTAAAACATACTTTTTTACGCAACCAACAACTTCAAAATAATGAAAAAACTCATTTTATTCACAGTAATTGCCTTAACTACGACATTTACTTATGCTCAAGAAAAATCCGATAAAGCATTAAAAAATTATAAAGGATATTTTAATTTCTCTTATGACGAATCTCAAGACAAAATTTTATTGGACGTTAAAGATTTAGATAAAGAGTTTTTGTATGTAAGTTCGTTATCTAGTGGTATTGGATCTAACGATATAGGTTTAGATAGAGGTCAATTAGGAGGTGAGCGTGTTGTGAAATTTATTAAAACAGGTAATAAATTATTGCTTGTACAACCAAATCAAGATTATAGAGCTCTTACCGATAACGCACTAGAACGTGCAAGTATTGAACAAGCTTTTGCAAAATCAGTACTTTTTGGGTTTCCAATTAAAGAAGAAAACAAAGGCGTATATACTATCGATTTGACACCTTTTTTAATGCAAGATACCCATGGGGTTTCTAATAGATTAAGAGGTTCTCGTGAAGGCTCTTATAGCCTTGATAAAAGTAAAAGTGCTATGTGGTTGCCGCGAACAAAGGCATTTCCAAAAAACATAGAATTTGATGTATTACTGACTTTTAAAGGACAGCCAACAGGGCGTAACTTAAGAAGTGTGACACCTACAGCCTCGTTAGTAACTGTTAATCAGCATCACTCATTTGTAGAATTGCCAGATAATAATTACCAACCGCGAGAGTTTGACCCAAGAAGTGGAGCTATTTCAATGTCTTATATGGATTATTCAACTCCAGTCCAAGAACAAATTAGAAAGCGTTTTGTTGTTCGCCATCGATTACAAAAAAAGAATCCTGGAGCTGCAAAAAGTGAAGTTGTTGAACCAATTATTTATTATTTAGACAATGGAACACCTGAGCCTATTCGCTCAGCTTTATTGGATGGTGCTAAATGGTGGAATCAAGCCTATGAAGCAGCAGGTTTTATTAATGCATTTCAAGTAAAAATGTTACCAGATGATGCAGATCCTATGGATTGTAGATATAACGTGATTCAATGGGTACACCGTTCAACTAGAGGTTGGAGTTATGGAGGTAGCGTAACAGATCCAAGAACGGGTGAAATTATTAAAGGACACGTTAGTTTAGGCAGCTTAAGAGTACGTCAGGATTTCTTGATTGCACAAGCTTTAATGAATAAGCCTTTTGCAGAACGTGATGACAACTACAAACCAATGTTGGATATGGCTTTGGCAAGAATTAGACAATTAAGCGCTCATGAAGTTGGACATACTATTGGATTTGCACATAACTTTGCAGCAAGTACTAACGGTAGAGCATCAGTAATGGATTACCCTCATCCAACAATCACTTTAAAAAATGGTGAAGTAGATCTAAGCAATGCGTATGCCGTTGGTATTGGAGATTGGGATAAAGTCACAGTTGCATACAGTTATGCTGAATTCGACAAAGGAGTAAACGAGAGAGAAGAGCTTAATAAAATTTTAGACAAAGCAAAAAACGATGGACTTCGTTTTATAACTGATAGTGATGCAAGAGCACAAGGTGGCGCACATGCCTTAGCACATCTTTGGGACAATGGAAAAACTGCAACAGAAGAATTAATAAATGTGTTAATGGTAAGAGAAAAAGCAATTACTAATTTTTCAGTAGATAATATTCGTACTAACGAACCATATTCTATGTTAGAAGATGTATTTGTGCCTTTGTATTTCTTTCATCGATACCAAACTGAAGCAGCATCAAAAGTGATTGGAGGCTTAGATTATAACTATGCTATAAAAGGAGATGGGCAGTTTACATCGAAGACAATTGATCCAATAACTCAAAAACAGGCTTTAAATGCAATTTTAACAACAATTAATGCTTCAACCTTAGCTATTCCGAAGAACAAATTAGAATTGTTTCCACCAAGAGCCATGGGCTATGGAAGAAGTAGAGAGTCTTTTAAAGGAAAAACAGGTGTAGCCTTTGATCCTTTAAGTGCTGCATCTACGGCTAGTGATATGACACTTCGTTTTTTATTGCATCCGCAACGTGCTAATAGAATGATTCAACAGAAAAGTTTAGATAGTAAACAATTAGGTCTTGAGGAAATGTTAAATACGCTTATTAAAAACACGTTTGATAAAACACATAAAGATGCTTATTTAGCTGAAGTTCAGCAGATGATTAATTTAAACGTATTAAAGTATTTAATGAATCTTGCTGCAAGTGACCAATCATTTTTTCAAGTAAAAGCCATAGCAAATAAAGCGATTAGAGATATAGCGATGAAATCTATAAGTTTTAACGATGCTTATAAAATGCAATATACCATGATTATGACACAGTTTACTGAAAATCCAAAAGAATTTAAATTACCTCCAGCTCCAGGAATTCCTGATGGTTCTCCAATAGGTAGTGATATGTGTAATTACAACCCAAATTAAGATATGTGTCAGGTTGAGCGCAGTCGAAACCTTTTCAAAATAAGTTTTTAACTAAAAAGATTTCCACTTTCGTGGGAAATGAATATGATTATAGATTTAAGAAGCGATACTGTCACCAAACCAACTAAAGGCATGTTAGATGCTATGTTATCGGCGCAAGTTGGTGACGATGTCTATAAAGAAGACCCAACTGTTAATGCATTAGAAGAACGTATTGCAAAAATGTTTGGGAAGAAAACCGCATTATTTTTTCCAACCGGAAGTATGGCTAACCAAGCGGCGATTAAGTTGCATACCAATCCTGGGGAACAAGTAATATGCGATAAGTATGCGCATGTATATAATTACGAAGGTGGAGGTGCATCTTTTAATAGTGGTGTGTCTTGTAAACTTATTGATGGACACAGAGGTATGTTTACTGCGAGTCAAGTTGTAGAATCTATCAATCCACCAGATTTTTACCATAGCCCTTTAACAAGTTTAGTGGCTGTTGAAAATACAACTAACAAAGGTGGTGGAGCCTGTTGGGATTTTGATGAAATCAAAAACATAAGAACGGTTTGTGATAACCATAACTTAGGATACCATCTAGATGGCGCTCGATTATGGAATGCTTTAGTCACCAAAAAAGAAACTGCAAAGCAATACGGAGAAGTGTTCGATACTATTTCGGTGTGTTTAAGCAAAGGTTTGGGTTGTCCAATTGGCTCAGTATTAGTTGGTGATGATGACCTCATGAAAGGCGCTATTAGAATTAGAAAGATATTTGGTGGAGGTATGCGTCAAGTAGGATATTTAGCAGCAGCTGGATTATATGCTTTGGATAATAATATTGAAAGATTAGCTGAAGACCATAAAAAAGCTAAAGAGATAGGTGAGGTATTAAGTACTCTTTCTGCTGTAAAGATTGTTGAACCTATTGAAACTAATATTATCATTTTTGAATTGCATCCTAGTATTAGCGAAACTGACTTTGTTCAAAAATTAACTGATAATAATATTCATATTATAGGAATGGGAGGCGGAAAGCTACGAATGGTAACCCATTTAGATTATACTGATGCGATGCATGAGAAGTTGTTAAAGACTCTCAAAGATTTATAAAACAACCCTTCTAATGAAACTTTCAACAAAATATCCCGGAGAATATTTTAATCATTGGATTGCTATGTTTGCAACGAATAATTCAGAATTAAACGAGGCTATTATTAAAGATCATATTGAAATGTATAAAAGCTTCGAAGGAGAAGAAGAGTTTACTGAACTAAAACTAGAGATTAAAGATATTATTGATAATGGTGATTTACACAAATTTGTTAAAGTTGCCAAAAACTATGGGTTAAAAAAAGTTAGGAACAAAGATTTAATGGTTATGGTAGAGTTAATAACTTCCCAATGAGAATATTTAGCATCTTTTAAATTTCGTATCTTCAAATAAACTGTAACACTAGTTTATGCGAAATATCTTCTATCTATTTTGTGTCATTGGCTTACTTGTGAGTTGTAACTATAGAGACTCAAAAAAATACGTTTGGCACTCTCGTGAAGTGACAGCAACTGCCTATAACTCCTTAGCATATCAAACAAGCGAGCAACCAAATATTACTGCTTTTGGAGATTCTTTAAAACCAGGAATGAAATGTATAGCTGTGTCTAGAGATTTATTGGCTTTAGGCTTAAAGCACAATACGCTAATTACTATTGAGGGATTAGAAGGTATTTACCTCGTTAAAGACAAAATGAATAGACGTTGGCAAAACCGTATTGATATTTATATGGGAAATGATGTAAAAGCTGCTAGAGAATGGGGACGTAAAAAACTAACAATAAAGTATCGCCTAGAAGTAAAAGATTCTATTTAAACATATTATCCATTCCAGGAATATTTGGCATACCTTCTTTGGCAACTGCAGCTACTTCTGCTTCATGTACATTACCAGCTTTTTCAATCGCTTTGTTTATCGTTAAAATCAAGTAATCTTCCAATTGTTCCTTATCTTCAAGAAGTTGTTCGTCAATTTCAATAGATTTAATGACTCTATTTCCAGTAAGGGTTACTTTTAATAAACCATCAGAACTAGACTCGTCTATATAAACCGTTTTTAATCGTTCTTTAGTAGCTTCAACTTTAGCTTGGGTTTCTTTAAGTTTTCCCATCATTCCCATTAAATCTCCAAACATAATTTTTAGTTTTTGGTTTCTAGTACAAAACTATTTAATTTTTCTATTTTTGAACGCTAAAGAATGCTTAAAATTCATCTTCTTGAAAAAAAATAATGTTCCTCCAATCGCTAAACAAATCCCTAAGGAATTGGTAGCCCATAATGATGTTAGAATCGATAATTACTTTTGGTTAAACGATAGAGATAACCCAGATGTTATTGATTATTTAGAGCAAGAGAATGCGTATTGTGATAGTATGATGAAACATACTGAACAATTTCAGAAGAACTTGTTTGAAGAAATGAAATCACGCATTAAGGAAGATGACGAATCTGTACCATACAAATACAATGGCTATTGGTATATCGTGAAATTTGAAACTGGTAAAAATTATCCTATTTACATCAGGCGAAAAGACACACTAGATTCTCAAGACGAATTGTTGTTTAATTGTAACGAAATGGCTGAAGGTCATTCGTATTTTAAGCTCACGGGGATTAGTATTAGTCCAGATAATTCAAAAGTCTCATTTGGTTTAGATACTGTTGGAAGACGTCAATACACAATTCATATAAAGGATTTAGAAACTAACGAGCTTTTTTCTGACAAAATAACCAATGCAACAGGTTCGTCAACTTGGGCAAATGATTGTAAAACCTTGTTTTATACCTCTAAAAATGAGCAAACTCTTCGTTCAGAAAAAGTGTTTAAGCATCATTTAGGGACAGATTCTAAAAACGACAAGCTCGTATATCATGAAAAAGATGATACTTTTAACGTGTCTGTGTATAAGTCAAAATCACGACAATACCTCATTATTGGAAGTCATAGTACACTAACCAATGAATATCAAGTGTTAAATGCTGACACACCTAATGCAAATTTTAAACTATTTCAGGAACGTATAAGAGGGTTAGAGTATAGTATTTCACATTTCGAAGAGCATTTCTACATACTAACTAATTTGGATAATGCGACTAATTTCAAACTAATGAAAACTAATGTCGTCAATACTGCCATTAAAAATTGGAAAGAAGTCATTCCACATCGAAAAGAGGTGATGCTTGAAGGAATCGACATTTTTAAGGAATTTTTAGTGATGAGCGAGCGTGAAAATGGCTTAAATAATATTAGAATTAAACGTTGGGACAATACAGATGATTATTATTTGCCTTTTGATAACGAAACTTATACTGCTTACACAAGTACTAATGTAGATTTCGATACAAGCATTTTGCGTTATGGCTATAATGCACTTACAACACCAGTTTCTATCATAGATTTTGATATGGTTAACAAAACCAAAAACATTAAAAAAGAACAAGAAGTTTTAGGTGGAAAGTTTAAAAAAGAAAACTATGTATCTGAGCGTATTTGGGCAACAGCAGGCGATGGTACAAAAATTCCAATGTCTCTAGTGCATCATAAGAGCACAACAAAGAGCAAAGCCACACCATTGTTAATGTACGCTTATGGATCCTATGGACACACAATAGACCCATACTTTTCAACGATAAGATTATCGCTCTTAGATAGAGGTTTTATATACGTGATTGCGCATATTAGAGGAAGTGAATATTTAGGAAGGCCTTGGTATGAAAACGGAAAACTGCTGTTGAAGAAAAATACTTTTACCGATTTTATTGATTGCACAAAGCATTTAATTGCAAAAAATTATTCATCACCTAGCCATTTATATGCTATGGGAGGAAGCGCAGGAGGATTGCTTATGGGAAGTATCATGAATATGGCACCAAACCTTTATAATGGTATTGTAGCACAAGTACCTTTTGTAGATGTTATAACAACAATGTTAGATGATTCCATTCCATTAACTACTGGAGAGTATGACGAATGGGGAAATCCAAATGACTTAGCATATTACAGCTATATGAAATCATATTCGCCTTATGATAATGTAAGTAAACAAAACTATCCTAATACATTGATAACAACAGGTTTGCACGACAGTCAAGTACAATATTGGGAACCAGCAAAATGGGCGGCCAAATTACGAACTCATAAAACAAATGATGCACTTTTATTGCTAAAAACGAATATGGATGCAGGGCATGGTGGCGCATCTGGACGTTTTGAATCTTTAAAAGAAGATGCGCTAGAGTTTGCATTTTTATTAGACTTAGAAGGGATTTCTGCCTAATTAAAAAAAAATTGTACTTTTGCCAAGTTGAAGAGTTGTTATTGCAACTTTAAATTACATTTATGAAACAAAGCAAAAATGTATTTGATAACGTGTTAGACCTCATTGGAAAAACACCTCTAATCAAACTTAATAAAATGACCTCAGATTTTAAAGGTGAATACTTGGCAAAAGTAGAAGCTTTTAATCCTGGTCATTCTTCCAAAGATAGAATAGCACTCTACATAATTGAAGAAGCCGAAAAAAAAGGTATTCTAAAACCAGGTGATACTATTATAGAAACTACCTCTGGAAATACTGGTTTCAGTATTGCCATGGTAAGTATCATTAAGGGGTATGATTGCATTTTAGCAGTAAGTTCTAAGTCATCTGCAGACAAAATAGATATGCTTCGCACCATGGGAGCGAAAGTGTATGTGTGTCCTGCGCACGTGAGTGCAGACGATCCACGTTCATATTATCAAGTAGCAAAACGTTTACACGAAGAAACAAAAGGATCGGTGTATATCAATCAGTATTTCAATGAACTTAATTTGCAAGCGCATTACGAGACGACTGGACCTGAAATTTGGGAGCAAACAGAAGGTAAAATAACACACTTGATTGCTTGTAGTGGAACTGGAGGTACAATTTCAGGAACGGCTAAGTATTTAAAAGAGCAAAATTCAAGTATTAAAATAATAGGTGTTGATGCTTATGGATCGGTGCTTAAAAAATACCATGAAACCCGTGAGTTAGATACAGATGAAATTTATCCATATAGAATTGAAGGCTTAGGAAAAAATTTAATTCCTACTGCTACAGATTTTGATATGATTGATAAATTTGTAAAAGTAACTGACGAAGAAAGCGCACACACAGCTCGTGAGATTGCAAGAACTGAAGGCTTATTTGTTGGCTATACAAGTGGCGCAGCAATGCAAGCGATAAAGCAGCTTAGCGAAGAAGGTGAATTCAAGAAAAATGATAAAATCGTTGTTATTTTCCCTGACCATGGATCACGATATATGAGCAAAATATACAGTGATAAATGGATGGAAGACCAAGGCTTTTTTGATAGTGAAAATGAAGCGTCAATTAAAAAGACACAATATATTAATTAACCAAAATAACTAACCATACCCACCTGTAATGCTTTTCATACAAGTATTACAGGTTTTTTTGTGGACTAAGTATTATAAACATATAGTGTATAAATTAATTATGTAGTAAAGATTAATTTGCATAATTTTGCTGCATCTAACTAAGACTAATAGCTGAATGAAGGATTTATTTGAAAAAATATATAAAGACAAGGGACCATTAGGAAAATGGGCTTCACAAGCAGAAGGTTATTTTGTATTTCCTAAGCTTGAGGGTGAGATTAGTAACAGAATGAAATTTCAAGGTAAAGAAGTTATCACTTGGAGTATCAATGACTATCTAGGATTAGCAAATCACCCTGAAGTGCGTAAAGTTGATGCCGAAGCTGGAGCTGCTTACGGTTCTGCGTATCCAATGGGAGCTAGAATGATGTCTGGTCATACCTCACTTCACGAACAATTACAAAATGAATTGGCTGCTTTTGTCAATAAAGAAGCTGCGTATTTGCTCAACTTTGGTTATCAAGGAATGGTGTCGACTATTGATGCACTTGTATCCAAAGATGATATTATTGTTTATGATGTTGATGCACATGCTTGTATTATTGATGGTGTACGTCTTCATATGGGAAAACGCTTTACTTATAAGCACAATGATGTAGAAAGTCTAGAGAAAAACCTAGAACGTGCAACTAAAATGGCAGAACAAACTGGAGGAGGAATTTTAGTAATTTCTGAAGGTGTGTTTGGAATGCGTGGAGAACAAGGGCGTTTAAAAGAAATTGCTGCGCTTAAAAAGAAATTTAATTTCAGATTATTTGTTGATGATGCACATGGTTTTGGAACTCTAGGAAAAACTGGTGCTGGAGCAGGAGAAGAGCAAGGTGTACAAGACGATATAGATGTTTATTTTGCAACTTTTGCTAAATCAATGGCAAGTACAGGAGCATTTATTGCTGCAGATAAAGAAATAATCGATTATTTAAAATATAACTTGCGTTCGCAAATGTTTGCAAAATCATTGCAAATGCAGTTGGTTGTTGGAGCATTGAAGCGTTTGGATATGCTTAGAACAATGCCAGAGCTTAAAAACAATCTTTGGACAATTGTAAATGCATTACAATCTGGACTTACAGAGCGTGGTTTTGACATTGGTACAACTCAAAGTTGTGTGACACCTGTATATTTAAAAGGTAGTATTCCAGAAGCGATGGCGTTAGTTAGGGATTTAAGAGAAAATTATGGAATCTTCTGTTCTATAGTGGTTTATCCTGTAGTACCTAAAGGAATTATTTTACTAAGAATGATACCTACAGCAACACATACTTTAGAAGATGTTGAGATAACTTTAAATGCTTTTTCAGCAATTAGAGAGCGTTTAGAAAACGGAACATATAAGCGTCTATCAGCTGCAGTTAGTGCTGCTATGGGTGAATAAAATTTTAAGAATTAATAATAAAAAGAGCCACTCATTGAGTGGCTCTTTTTATTTTATGTCTTTTACGTATGTGCATCGTTTTTTAAATACCTGCGGATTAAAATTCTTCCAAAGTTTTTGAATAGCAGTATTGTCATCAAGTTCAGGGCCTCTTATACACATTGTAATTCCCTTCTCGCTAAAAGTTTTATGAAACTCCTCAAAAATAACAGCAGTCACCCCTTTGTTTTGGTATTCCGGTAGTACACCAATAAGATAAAACGTAACAGTTTTACTATGCTTTTTTGCACGTAATAAATGTTTAAAACCAAAAGGCCATAGCTTTCCATTCATTTTTTGCAAAGCTTCAGCGTAAGATGGAGTCACTATTCCAAAACCAATAAGGTTGTCGTCTTTGTCTAAAACAAATTTTACATATTCAGGATTTAAGAAACCAATAAATTTCTTTTTAAAGTATTCTCGTTGGGCATCATTAATGTCAACAAAAGAGGATAATACCGAGTGCGACTTGGTAAACACCTCAAACATCTGATTTGTGTAAGGTAATATGTCCTTATTGCTAGTAAAATTTAAGGCTTTTAATTGATAGCGTTTTTTTACAAGCTCCTGAATTCTAGAAAAATATTCTGGTTTAATATCACTAAAAGCCATTTTATTTTCAGAATATCCTTTTCCAAAAGTCATCCCGTATGCTTCTAGGTGCTTAACATAATATGGGTGGTTCTCCCAAGTAATCATGCTGCCTATATGGTCAAAACCTTCATATACTACACCAACTTTGTCTAGGTTAGAAAATCCAATTGGACCTTCCACAAACTCTAATTTGTTAGTTTTACCAATCTCTGCTACTTTATCAAGTAGTGCGTTAGTAACATCTTGATCGTCAATGACATCAAACCAACCAAAGCGCATTTTTTTTATCTCTTGCTCTTTTACTTCAATCCAATTAATTAAAGCAGCAACACGGCCAACAATTTTTCCATCTTTGTACGCTAGAAAAAAGCGTCCGTCAGCATCTTGAAAAACTGGATTAATATTTTTATCGAATGTTCTTAGTTCTTCACTAATAATAGGAGGTACCCAAGATTTTGAGTTTTTGTAGAGCGAAAATGGAAATTTTATAAATTTCTTTAAATCCTTTTTCGAAAGTGCTTCTTTAATTTCAATCATATATCAATTTCTATTGCTCCTTATCGCTATGAAAATCTAAGCGATATGAGGCTCCAAAATTTACACTAAACACCGAAGGTGTGTCTTTGGTATTAAATGTTACTGCAGTATCTAACTGAAAATCTTTCCCAAATAAATATGCGCCTCCAAATCTAAACAAATTATCGGCATAAAAATCACTTTGAATACCCTGAGTCTCCGCAAATATCACCCATTTTGGACTAAATGAATGTGTTAAAGTTAAAATGTATTGAAAATCAGACTGTTCTGTACCAATACGCTCTTTAATAAAATTCATTACAAATACCCAACCACCAGCAAAATTGTTTTGCGTAGCAACCATCACTCTAGGACTAATACCTTCAATTCCTGGGGCAGTATAAGGATTGTCTTTTGTATCATAATGCATTCCTGCTCCAACAGCAATTGCTGGAATCAACGATTTCCACTTAAATCCTCTATTTGCATGGTAGCTATAAAGGTTTGGTTTATCTTCTCCAGCATTTCTGTTTGGGTCAAAAAACATGTATTTAGCTCCAACAACTAAGCTTTTAAAATTAGCTCTATCTTGCTCAGAGCTTAGAGATGTAAAATATGTTTGAGTATCGTTTTGGTATGTTCCTTCAATGTTCAATTCGAGCTCTTCAAAAAGTAAGCCATAGCGTACTTCGAAATCTGCTCCAAAGCCTGAGATTTCATAACGAGTAGCAGGAGTTCGTTCTTCTTTTATTAAATATGGTCCAATTTCAAATTGTGCTACATTTGTTCCAACTGAGAAAGCACTCCGTGAGACTCCAGGACGATTGGAGTTAATTACTTCGGTGTATTGTCCAAAAGAATTTATAGAAAAACTAAAGCAAACTAGTAAGAATAAATAGGTTTTTGTAGATGTCATAATCGATTTGTTATTTACCAAATATATAGATTTTATTATTTTTTTATGAACTTAAAACGGAATTTAAATTAGAAGAATTGTATTTTTGAATAAAATTTGATTCATGTTGCAGTACGCTTCACTTACTGGGTTTTTAAGAACCATTTTAATAATTCTGCTGGTTTGGTACGGAATAAAAATATTATCTAGAATATTTGCTCCTGTATTAATGCGCTATGTTGCTAAAAAAGCTGAACAGAAATTTGGAGGACAATTCAATCAATATCAACAACCTGAGCCTAAAAAAAAGAAAGAGGGCGAAATATCTATAGATAAAATGCCAAATGAGAAAACATCTTCAAATAAAAAGGTTGGCGAATACGTAGATTACGAAGAAATTGATTAATTTTCTACAAATATTTTTACTGAATTAATCCATGAATTTTTCTTTTAAAAAAATCATACCGCATTTACTAGTTCTTTTAGCGTTTGTGGTAGCTTCCTTAATATATTTTAGCCCCGTTTTACAAGGTAAACAGATATTCCAAAGTGATATCATGCTGTATAACGGAATGGCTAAACAGCAAAACGATTTTCGTACAAGCACAGGAGAAGAAACCTATTGGACCAATAGTGCCTTTGGAGGAATGCCTACGTATTTGCTAGGAGCAAAATATCCTCATAACTATATTAAAAAACTGGATTTAACTTTACGGTTTTTACCAAGACCTGCAGATTATTTATTTCTATATTTCTTAGGATTCTATATTCTTCTTTTGGTATTGAAAGTCGATTTTAAACTCGCCGCTCTGGGTGCCCTGGCCTTTGGGTTTTCAACGTATTTAATCATTTTGTTGGGTGTTGGTCATAACAGTAAAGCACATGCTATTGCTTATATGCCTTTAGTGTTATCAGGAATATTGCTCACATTTCAGCGAAAATATATCCTCGGATTTTTGTTAACTGTTATTGCCATGGCATTGGAGATTGTGGCAAATCACTTTCAAATGACGTATTACCTTCTGCTATTGGTGATAGTGCTTGGTATAGTGTATTTAATAGATGCTTATAAAAAGCAAGAATTGCCACATTTTTTTAAATCTGTCGGTATTTTAGTTGTTGCTGTAATTTTATCTATTGGACTAAATGCGACTAGTATTTTGGCAACTCAAGAATATGTTGGTGAAAGTTATCGTGGAAAAAGCGAGCTGACTATTAATCCAGATGGTTCTCCAAAAGAAGTCACCAATGGTTTGGATAAGGAATATATTACTGAGTATAGTTATGGCATATTAGAAACTTTTAACTTATATATTCCTCGATTTATGGGAGGAGGAACTTATGAGGACGTCGGTAGGGACTCTAATGTTTATGATGCTTTCATTAGTTTGGGAGCAACACCTGTACAGGCTTTAAATGAAGTTAAGCAAGCTCCAACCTATTGGGGGGACCAACCTATTGTTGAGGCACCTGCGTATGTTGGAGCAGTGATTGTCTTCTTATTTGTTCTTGGTCTCTTTCTTGTAAAAGGACGCTTAAAATGGTGGCTTGTTGGTGGTGTTATTTTGTCTTGGCTATTATCATTAGGAAAGAATTTTGGCATACTAACAGATTTGTTTATTGATTATGTGCCATTATATAATAAGTTTAGAGCCGTAAGTTCTATTCAAGTTATTTTGGAATTGTGTATTCCAGTATTTGGGGTTTTTGCACTCGTGAGATTATTTAATGACTTTGGAAAAAAAGAAGTAAAGCTAAAAGCATTAAAATACACTACGGCAATTACAGCAGGCATCGCGCTTATATTCTTGTTATTTAAAGGAAGTTTATTTGATTTCGTAGGAATGCGAGATGGGCAATTTCTTCAAGCTTATGGACAAACATTCATTGACGCATTAAAGGAAGATAGAAAAGCTATTTTTAATGCTGACACTATTAGGTCATTAATCTTAGTATTACTTTCTGCTGGAATCATTTGGCTATTTTTAAAAGAAAAGCTATCTGAAAAATTAGTGGTTATTGCTTTTGCTGTTTTAATTGTATTCGATTTGGTAGGTGTTGACAGACGTTACGTAAACAATGATGATTTTGTTTCAGCGATTCAAATACAAAAACCGTATCAAGCGAATGCTGCTGACCAAGAAATTTTAAAAGATAACTCGCATTATAGAGTATATGATTTAACCACCGGAAACACGAAGCCATCCTATTTTCATAACTCGCTAAATGGCTATACAGCAGCGCGTATGAAGCGATTTAATGAGCTTTTCGATTTCTATATAAGAAGAAATCATTTAGAAGTGCTTAATATGCTGAATGCTAAATACATTATCGCACCAGCTGAAGATGGTCAGCCACAGGTATTTACAAACACTGATGCAAATGGGAATGCGTGGTTTGTTTCAGAGCTTGAACAATTCTCTGATGCGAATGCAGAAATTTTGGCTTTAGACAGTTTAGACACTAAAACCAAAGCAATTTATTCCTTAAGCAAACCAAATGGTTTTTTTAAGAACATGCCCCAAAAGCCTTTAGTGGAATTTCAATTGGATACTCTAGCAGGTATTAATTTAATCGATTACAAACCCAACTATTTAAAATACGAATCCAACAATACAAATGATGGATTTGCTGTGTTTTCTGAGAACTATTACCAACAAGGTTGGCAAGCCTACATTGATGGGGAAGAAGCATCACATATTCGTGTAAATTATGTGTTGAGAGGCATGGAGATTCCTTCTGGTAACCACACTATTGAATTTAAATTCGAACCACAAGTAGTAAAAACAGGAAGCTCTATTGCTTTAGGGACTAGCATAATAGTCGTGCTATTATTGCTAGGAGGATTATTTTATCAGTTTAAAAAGGAAAATGTAAACTCTACCACAAGTGCGTAAAAAAGTACTTATTATAACCTATTATTGGCCACCAGCTGGAGGTCCAGGTGTGCAACGTTGGTTGAAGTTTATTAAGTACTTACCTGAATTCGATATTGAACCAATCGTTTATATTCCCAAAAACCCAAATTACCCTATTATTGATGAAAGTTTGGTAGATGAGATTCCTAATGACTTAACAATTATTAGGCAACCAATAGTTGAACCTTATAAGTTGGCAAGTAAAATTTCAAAGGGGCAATCAGACACCATTAGCAAAGGGATTATTCCAGATACAAAAAAGCAAAGTGTAGTGGAAAGGCTTATGTTATTTGTAAGAGGTAACTTTTTTATTCCAGATGCTCGTAAAAAATGGGTAAAGCCTTCAGTTAACTATTTGTCAACATATATCAGGGATTATAATATTGACACCATAATTACCACTGGACCTCCACATAGTTTGCACCTAATAGGTGAACAACTTAAAAGCAGATTGGATATAAAATGGATTGCAGATTTTAGAGACCCGTGGACAACTATTGGTTATCATAAAAAATTAAAACTTTTGCCAATGGCAAAAAAAAAGCATAAGTTTTTAGAGTCAAAAGTGTTAAACGCTGCAGATACCATTGTAGTGACGAGTAATAACACGAAGCAGAACTTCTTATCATTAACCGAAAAACCTATTGAGGTCATTACAAACGGTTATGATTATGAATCTGTTGGTAATGTTGAATTAGATGTTAAGTTTTCGTTAGCACATATCGGTTCTTTATTATCCGATAGAAACCCTGAAGTGCTTTGGAAGGTTTTGGAAGAACTTATGACTAATAATAAAATATTTGCATCCATGTTGCAGCTTAATTTTGTGGGTGCTGTAAGTAAGGATGTATTAAGAAGTTTAGAAGAGCATAAACTTTCGCAGTATGTAAATTTAATTGGCTACGTTCCACATGCAGAAGCGGTAAAACATCAAAGAAAATCACAAATTTTGCTGCTTATAGAAATTGATTCAGAAGAAACCAAATGCATCATTCCTGGGAAATTATTTGAATACATGGTATCTAATAGACCTATATTGGCTATTGGACCAGAAGGGTCTGATGTTCATGATATATTAAGAACGACTAATACAGGGAACTACTTCTTATATAGCGACCATGATGCGATAAAAGAAGCCATATTAGACATGTTTCAAGCGTTTAGTTCTAGTGAGTTGAAAAGTAATGGTATTGGTCTTCAACAATACAGTAGAAAGTCCTTGACTAAAAAATTAGCTGAACTCATAAATTAAATCTTGGTTAATGGGAATAGTTCAAAATCAATCGTTTAAAAACACTATCACTACCTATATTGGCTTTGGTATTGGAGCGATTAATACGTTATTCCTTTATACTGAGTTCATGTCTGAACAATATTACGGACTCATCACCTACATATTATCAACAGCTTATGTAATGATGCCTTTGTTAGCATTTGGCACACATAATACATTGGTTAAATTCTATTCAGCTTATAAATCTAGGAATAATGTCAATAGTTTTTTGACCTGGATGTTATTCTTGCCTTTATTAATGATAGTTCCTTTAGGATTAGTGGGTTATATATCATTTGAAATAATTGGCAATTTTCTATCAGAAACCAATCCTATTATTAAAGATTATGTGTGGCTTATTTATGTTGCAGCAATAGCGTTTTCATACTTTGAAGTTTTCTATTCTTGGACTAAAGTACACATGAACAGTGTGTTTGGAAACTTTATGAAAGAAGTTTTTCATAGAGCAGGAGTGATGATACTATTGTTCTGCTTATATTTTCAGGTTATTGCTATTGAAACCTTTGTGTATGCTGTGGTTGGTGTGTACATCTTGCGAATGCTAATAATGAAATTATATGCTTTTTATGTAAGGAGACCAATTTTTAGATTTGGAAAACTACCTAACCTAAAAGCGGTTTTAAAGTATTCAGCTCTAATTATTATTGCAGGTTCGGTGGCTAATATCATATTGGAAATTGATAAATTTATGATTGGTCAGTATATCGAGATTGAAAAAGTAGCCTATTATGGCGTCGCTATTTATATTGCGACTGTTATTGGTGTTCCAGCACGTTCGATGCACCAAATCACCAATCCGTTGACTGCTAAATTGCTTAACGAAGGAGAGAAAGATAAACTTAAAGTGCTGTATAAGAAAAGTTCACTTAATTTGTTTATAATCAGCGGACTTATATTTTTGCTTATTATTTTAAATATTAACCAACTCTACTTGCTTATTGATGATAAATATACGGGAGGGTTGATAGTTGTACTTTTAATAAGTGTTGCAAAATTATCCGACAATATTATTGGTAATAACAATGCTATTTTATTTAATAGCGATTATTACAGAGTTGTTTTAGCATTAGGAGTTTTACTAGCTATTATGACTGTGGTTTTTAATGCGATCTTAATTCCAGAATACGGTATTAATGGTGCAGCATTTGCCACATTTATGTCCGTTATAATCTATAATTTTGCAAAAGTAGCTTTTGTCTATTATAAATTTAAAATATCTCCTTTTTGTGTAAACACGTTTAAAACGTTGGTACTAATTGTAATATTAGCTGTAGTCTTTTATTTTTGGGAATTTCCATTTCATCCAATTATTAATATTGGACTAAAATCTATACTCATTGGATTGTGTTATGGATTGATAGTTTACAGAATGAATTTTTCTGATGATATTTATATAATTCTTAACAAGTTTCTTAAGAAGTAACCACCAATAAAAAGAAAATCCCGCAAGGTGCTTTGAAGCATTCATCTTGCAGGACTATCCAACTAACTAACCAAAATTATAATATTATTGACGTCTTTTATTACTTCTAGAGCTTGAACTTCTGCTAGAACTAGATTTAGACTTTTGCCTTGCTTGTGGTGTTCTCTTTTTACTAGCTTGAGAACTCTTGCTGCGTGAAGCACGTTGCTTAACACTTTGCGTTTTACGTTGTGTACTCGCTCTTTGAGTGGTTCTTGGCTTCGATGTGTTTTTAGACGTTGAACGTACTCTAGGTTTTGTACTTGTATTTCTTTTCGCTTGTTGAGATCGTGACTGAGTTGTTGCTCTTTTTTGAGACCTACTAGCGTTATCATTTCTGTTTACTGTTCTGTTAGAACGTGTTGCTTTTGCATCATTTGATGTTCTAGACCTAGTAGTTCTAGTGTCACTAGAAGTTCTAGCTCTATTTGTTGTAGCATCATTACTTCTTCTAGTAGAAGACCTTGTAGCATCATTACTTCTTCTAGTAGAAGACCTTGTAGCACTGTTATTTCTAGTAGTTCTTACTTTTTGATCTACACTTGCTAAACGTCTGCTACTTCTTGTAGTAGTAGCATCACCACGTCTTGACGATCGCGTTTGCGCATATCTATCACTTTGTCTTGAAGAAGAACGTTGAGCTACAGAGCTTGTGCGTCTGCTTGAGCTATATGACACTCTTGGTCTATAATTATCTCTATAAGGTCTGTAATAAGTATGTCTTATAGGTTCGTAATATCTTCTATAAGGTCTATTAAATACAATTCTAAAGTCAATTAAAGGTCTGCTATAATAGGTGTGCCAAGGTCTATATACATAACCTCTGTTGTAAACATTAATAAATCCTGTACAGTGCGAAAACCTATTGTATGCATTGTAGTGTACATATAATCCACCAACTCGGTTTACGTAACCATAGTTGTTATATCTAATACGTACATCACCAGCGCGAACAATACGACCATAATAATCGTAATAGATTGGAATGTTTTCAATTTGCACAACGGCACCATAATCATCATATTGTACATAGGCATCGTAACTGTGCCCTGTGTTAAAACTAATACTTACACCATTAAAATCGCTATAAGCACTAAAGCGTGGACCATAATCTAGTACGTTAAAGTCGAACTGACCATCTGGAAACACCGAAAACTCTACACCTTGTTCCACAAAGATGAAAGAATTACCATAACCTCTCACATAAGTGTTTTGTGCATGAGCATTAATATCTAAACTGTTGTCGGTTGATGTTGCGCTAACAGAGACTCCTGTAAGGAGCACACCTGCAAAAAATAATAGTAACTTTTTCATCTTAATTTGATTTTTGCGTTAAGCAATACAACAAACATGTACTACAAAACAATTCGTTTTTCTCTTGATACTTAATAGTTACCAAGCATCGTGCCAAAAGATGTTTTTAAATAAAACTACTTGAATATTAAGCTAATAAGTATGAATAGAATATTTAGATGTTGATAAGTTTATAAGAAGTGTATGAAAATCATTACTCTATCTTGTGAGAGTTTACGACCTTAGACCTATAAATTAATTAAACACTATTTGATATGAAAAAAAATTACATTTTACATTGTATTGTTACTTGCTTAATTTTTATAAGCACACAAGTGATTGTTGCTCAATCTACCGAAGCTTTTGAAGGCGAAGCTGGTAAATCAACAACGTTTACTGATGGTGGACAAACATTTAATATAGTTTCTGCAGAAGGGTATGATGTCTTTCTTCATGGTACAGTAAATGGTATTGGACCAGGAACAGATAATTGTACTGGATGCGGTTGGAGTGGTTCTGCTCCAGACCAACAATTTGTTGATAATACAGGTAATGGTAATTATGATGGAGATAACAATGGAAGTAGTTTCTCAATTGTTCCAGTTGGAATTGAAATGACTGTACAATCACTGTATCTTTTTTGTTCAACAAGATCTTTAGCTGCAACTACTGGTACATTAACTATTACTGGTAATAAAGGAGGAGTAGAAGTTTTTTCTTTCTCAAAATCTTCTGGATTTGCAAGCCCAGTTACATTTACACCAAATAATGGGTTTACATTTATTGATTTTGCAACAGAAGGAGCATCAGATTTTTCTATTAAAGGAATTGATGAATTAGTTATTTCTAGTACTGGAAATTTAGATTATATGGCATTGGATGCATTTTCTTGGACATTAAATGTTTTATCAAATGATCACAAAGAGCTAAACAATATTTCTGTTTTCCCTAACCCATCATCAGATTTTATTAATATGGCAAATTTGGAGACTTCAGAAAAATATAATGTGTATTCTATAACTGGGAGATTAATTAAGCAAGGTGTTGTTAGCAAAACAAAACCAATTAATATTCAAAATTTTTCTAAAGGCATATATTTTCTACAAATTGAAAACTCAAATAAAAGTTATAAGTTTATTAAAAATTAGTATTTGTTTATGGCAAAAGGCTACATACTTATTAACTTAAACTAGCATCCATGAAAAATTTAGCACTTTTTATTACATTATCACTCATTGTTTTTAGCTGTAATAATTCAAAAGAAAAAGACGTCAAGAATTCTGAAAAAAGTAGTTACTTAGACTATTCCAAGCGTGATGACAAGCTTAGCGGTGGCGTAAAAATGATTCCAATACAAACTGCTTCTGGTGAATTTAAGGTTTGGACCAAAAGAGTAGGGAATAACCCAACAATGAAAGTGTTATTGCTTCATGGAGGTCCTGGTGCTACCCACGAATACTTTGAAGCTTTTGATTCGTATTTCCCAAATGCTGGAATTGAATACTATTATTACGACCAGTTGGAATCGGCGTACAGCGACCAACCAAACGACAGTACATTATGGAGTGTTAATAGATATGTAGATGAAGTAGAACAAGTTCGCAAAGCTCTAGGTTTAAATAAAGATAATTTTTACTTATTAGGAAATTCTTGGGGAGGCATTTTATGTATGGAATATGCCTTAAAATATCAAGATAATTTAAAAGGATTGATTATTACCAATATGATGGCGTCTGTTCCTGAATATAATAAATATGCCAATGAAGTTTTAGGGCCACAGTTGCCGCCAGAAGTTTTAAAAGAAGTTAAAGAATTAGAAGCCAAAGGAGAGTTTGATAACCCTAGATACAGTGAACTCTTATTTCAGCATTATTATACTGAGCATATTTTAAGAATGCCTCTTGATGAATGGCCAGACCCAGTAAATAGAGCGTTTGCTAAGATGAATCATGGCTTGTATATCACTATGCAAGGGCCAAGTGAATTTGGCATTGTTGGTGACGCAAAGTTAAAAGATTGGGATATTACTGCAGAATTACCAAAGATTACAGTACCAACGTTAAGTATTGGTGGCGCTTACGACACCATGGATCCTAAACACATGGAATGGATTGCAACACAAGTACAAAACGGTCAATATTTGCATTGTCCAAATGGTAGTCATATGTCTATGTACGATGATGCAGAAACGTATTTTAAAGGCTTGATTAAGTTTATTAAGGAAGTGGATAAAAAATAAAAAGCGAATTATGAAAAACTATTTTTTAATAATATGTTGTCTCTTATCATTCACAGCACCTGGACAAGTAAAAGATAACGAGGCTATTGATAAAGTTTTTGCAGACTGGAATAAAATAGACGCTCCAGGAGCTGCTCTAGGAATTGTAAAAAACGGAAAACTTATCTATGCTAAGGGATATGGTATGGCAGATTTAGAGCATGATTTGCCAATCACGCCTTCTTCTGTTTTTTATACAGGATCTGTTTCAAAACAATTTGTAACCTTTGCTATTCTATTACTTGAAGAAGAAGGTAAATTGAATTTAGATGATGAAATTCAAGTCTTTTTACCAGACTTTCCAAAATATGAAGCTCCGTTAACGATTAGACATTTTATACACCATACCAGTGGTGTTAGAGATTATTTAACATTGATGGCTTTAAAAGGAAGAAGTTATCTAGATAACATGGAAGTGGATGAGGTATACGAATTAATAAAGAGCCAAAAAGTTCTAAATTTTTCTCCTGGAGATCAATACTTATACAGTAACTCCTGCTATTTTATGTTAGCAATGATTGTTGAAAAAGCAGCAGGTAAATCCATAAGAGATTTTGCTGAAGAAAAGATGTTTGGGCCGCTAGGGATGAAAAACACACTTTTTTATGATGATAATAGAGATCTTATAAAGAATAAAGTGTTTAGTTATGAAAAGAAAACAGAAGGAGAGGGTTTTAATAACCTAATAATGAGGTTTGATCTAGTTGGTTCTGGAGGTGTTTATTCCAGTATAGAAGATCTTTTGTTGTGGGATCAAAATTTTTATAATAATATTCTAGGTAAAGGAGGTCAAGACATTATTACTAAAATGCATCAAGAAGGACTGCTTAATAATGGAAAGAGTAGTGGGTATGCTTTTGCGCTAAATAATGGAACTTATAAAGGATTAAAAACTGTTAGTCACGGTGGTTCTTTAGCTGGGTATCGTGCGCAATTAATGCGTTTTCCAGATCAAAGTTTTTCTGTAATTATTTTGGCTAATAGAAATGATGCAAATCCAACTGTTATGAGTTACCAAGTTGCTGACATTCTTTTAAAAGATAACTTCAAAGAAAAGCCTGAAAAAGTTGTTAAGAAACCCGTTACGCCAACTTCAAATAGTAAAACAGAATTTGCCTTAAAGCAAATGACTGGTCTTTATGAAATACAACAAGGAGTTGATGCAGAAATTACTATTAAAGACGGAAAGTTAAATGTTTTGCAAAAATGGAACAATTCGTCCTACCCTATAGTAAATACAAACGGAAATATATTCGAGATACCTAATAATGATACAATACAATTTATTTTTTCAAATTTAAAGAATGATCAAACTCAAGTGCTTACAGTTGTTCAAAATGGTAATAAAACTACTTCTAAGCGGAAAGAAGAAGCTACTTTATTAAAAATCAATTTAAAAATATACTTGGGTAATTATTATAATGCAGAAATTAATGCTATTTACCAATTAGTATTGCATGATGGTGTTTTAAAAGTAAAAATACCAAATGAACAACCCGAAGAAATTGTACGAATTGATAATGATAAATTTTTATTTGATGGTGTTGTGTTTAGATTTATTAGAACAGATGGTAAGATAACTGGCCTTTTTGTTGATGCTGGCAGGGTTAAGAATTTAGAATTTATTAAGCAATAGAAAACCCCAAAAGTCATTGGGAAATAACTAATGAGGTTTCTAAATAACCAATTTTAGTAGGTTACGAACAATAGGTTAATACTTGCGTCTTTTTTTAACGCCTTTCTTTTTCTTTTTTAAGGTTTTATCATTCTTTCTGTAATAGTAGTAATCGTCATCGCGACCATCCCATCTATCATCATATCTATCATCATCATACCAATCGTTGTCTTTATGGAAATGATCGGTTGTGCAACCTGTCATTCCACAAAAGCCACAACCTTGGTTGCTTCTATTAACTTTTCCTCGTACGTCAATCATATCACCCCAACGGTTGTATTGTATATGCAAACCACCAACTTGTTTAAGTTGACCAAAACGATATTGCATATATACTGAACCTATACGTTTTACACGTCCTTGATAATCATAGTTAATAAACACATTACCAATTCTACGTACACGTCCTAATCGGTCATGGGTAATAATAACACCACGTGGACGGTTGTAGTTAATTCTTACTCCTGGTGCTCCAAAAGTGGCATTAATGCTACCACGCTTAGTTCTCGATTTTCGGTAATATGAATCACCAAAATGTCCATAATTGACATCGGTATTAAAATCGAATTCACCATTTGGAAAGATTAAGAATTCCACACCACGCTCCACAAACAAAATAGGTTGCGTAAAACGATAGCGTTTCGTAATTCTTAAATCTTTACTGTCTAATTCAGAAACTTGTTCTGATGCTGTTGCAAATGTTACTCCAAGTAACATAGTTGCTAATACTAAAGTAATTTTTCTCATAGTAAAAGTATTTAAGATTAATGCCTACTCATTTAGCTTTTCGGCTTACGCTATTTGTTAAGGTAGTTTTCATTTATCGTGCCAAAATTGTAAGTATCTGAAATACAACAGTTAACATGATTTTGTAACAAGTTGTTGGTATTACTCGTCATTATAATGAAGAAGTAATCTTCTTTTTATTAAATTTATATCGCACTATAAAATCGTTAACCAACCATCGATGGCAAAAAATTCCGAAATAACCAATTCTTCAGAAAATGACGAGAACGTAGATTTTGCATTAGAGCAAAACATAACGACGTGTCAAAACTGTGAAAAGGAGCATAATATCGAGTTTGATTTTTGCCCTCATTGCGGACAACAAACCAATGATGAGCTAACGGTTGGCGTATTGTTTTATAATACCATTGCCAATTATTTCTCGTTCGATGCACGATTTTTTAGAAGCTTTATTCCTTTAGTATTTAAGCCAGGGATTTTAGCAAAACGTTTTGTAAGTGGTAAACGTTTAATGTATTTGCATCCAGCACAAATGTATTTGTTTATTTCTGTTGTGTTTTTCTTCATGTTTTCGTTTACAATTCGAGAGTATAATGCCAATTTTGATAAAGTTTTGAGGAAAGGTTTTGAAGTTGAGCAATCTAAGGACTCTATTAACCTAAGACCTTTAGATTCTGCTGCTATTGCTAAGATTGCTAAGCCATTGCAGAACGAAAACTTAATGTCAGGACTTTCTGAAGAGGAAAAAGAAGCTATGGATTCTATATTGACAGCTGCTTCTAATCCAGCTAATGTTAAGAATAACTTCAATTTTGGGTATGATACAAAAAAATTAGACTCCTTAATAGCTATTAATGCACCTGAAAAGGAGCAATTGCAGGCTGTAGGTATGAAAGAAGATGCAGGATTTTTTAAAAAGCAGTTTTTTAGGCAGTTAATTAAGTTTCATAAAAATAGAGGAGGAGGTATTGTGCAAGCAATTTTTGATAGTGTGCCTATTTCGTTATTTATTCTCTTACCAATATTTGCACTGTTGCTTAAAATATTTTATTGGCGCCGAGGACGATTTGCACATCATTTAGTATTTAGTTTCTATTATTTCTCCTTTTTGTTTACTGTGATGTGTATTATAATTGGCATAAATTATATTGTGGAAATCCCAGATTGGATAGATTTTCTGGTGCTTCTCTCAACATTTTTCTACTTAGTTTTTGCAGTACGAAATTATTATGAACAAGGCTTTTTTATTAGTTTGATAAAATCATCAATGCTCACATTTATGTATATGATGGTTGTAGTTCCTATGGCAATTGCAATTATGCTTGTATTGTCATTTTTACTTTATTAATTACTGAATTTAGTCAATTCACTATAACCCATGAGTTTGCCTTTTTTATTATAGGATTCAGAGCGAACCATACCAACATTTTCTGAATACCATTCTTTAGAAGACGCAGTTACTTTTATCATC
The DNA here is from genome assembly GCF_011777505.1 of Gaetbulibacter sp. S0825. GTDB lineage: Bacteria > Bacteroidota > Bacteroidia > Flavobacteriales > Flavobacteriaceae > Pontimicrobium. The sequence continues at coordinate 525,720 of NZ_JAATJT010000002.1, forward strand.
ATTTTTGTATAAATGGTTTGTGATAATACAAGGCAATCAAATGTTCCAGCAGGTGTCGTTAGTTCTTCTCTTTTTTGTACTTTTCTATCGGTAATTTCAATATTCATGTTTACAGCCATAATTCCTGTATCTACACTTATACCAAGAGTTGCATCATCTAAGGTTGTTCCAGCTGGAGCATCCATATCTGGAATTTCAAATTTCGATGCATCTACTTGAACGTCCATGTCTTCATATGCTTGTAATTGATTGCCATCCATTTTAAAAGCCATACCAAAATCGAATTTACCATCCTTACAAACGGCTTCAAACTCATTAGTGTATGCTTCTTTTCCTTTTTTGTCAACTGAAACGGCTCTAATCTTAAAGGTTACATCATTGCCAGTGACTACTTTATCTAACAATTCATAATTTGTTACACCTTGAACTTTCCCCTTGGCATTGTAATTTGTTATCTCCCAAGTAGCGCCTTTATTTGTTGGTACATAAGGTCTGCAATCGGGTTGAGCGTAAGTGGTTCCTACAATTGCCAAAAGCAAAAGGATGGTTTTAATAACTTTCATTTTAAGTGATTTATTGGTTTATAAATACTAGGGAGAATTGTTGCTTAAAGATAGCAATAATTATAGAATTAAAACTCTAAAGCTTGTCTTTTAAGTATTTACCAGTAAACGATGCTTTGCTTTTTGCTACTTCTTCTGGAGTTCCCGAAGCTAATAGTTGCCCACCATTCTCGCCTCCTTCTGGACCTAAATCGATAATATAATCTGCACATTTAATGAGTTCTACATTATGTTCTACTACAATAATGGAATGCCCTTTTTCAATAAGAGCATTAAACGACTTTAGCAGTTTTTTAATATCATGAAAATGCAATCCAGTAGTAGGTTCATCAAAAATGAATAAAGCAGTTTCTTTAGTATTTCCTTTACCAAGGAAAGTTGCTAGTTTAATACGTTGCGCCTCACCACCAGACAATGTCGATGAACTTTGACCAAGTGTCACATAGCCTAAACCAACATCTTGTAAGGGTTGTAGCTTATTCTTTATTTTAGTTTGAGCGGTTTCCTCAAAAAATGAAATGGCATCATCAATGGTCATGTTTAAAATATCATCAATGGTTTTGCCTTCGAAAGCGACTTCTAGTACTTCCTTTTTAAAGCGTTTGCCTTTACAAGTTTCACACTCCAAATGCACATCTGCCATAAATTGCATTTCAATGGTTACTTCACCCTCGCCTTTACAGGTTTCACAGCGACCACCATCGACATTAAAACTAAAATGTTTTGCTTGATAGCCTCTAATAGTACTTAATTTTTGTTTTGAGTACAAAGCTCTTATGTCATCGTAAGCTTTGATATAAGTTACAGGGTTTGAGCGCGATGAACGACCAATTGGATTTTGGTCTACAAATTCAATATGTTTTACATTGCTGAAATTACCAGAAATAGAAGTAAACTCTCCAGGTTTATCACCATAACTCCCAATTTCTTTGATAAGCGCAGGATGCAGTATTTTTTTAACTAAAGTACTTTTTCCACTTCCTGAAACACCCGTAATTACTGTTAGCATTCCTAAAGGAAAGGTTACATCAATATTTTTTAGATTATGTTCTCTGGCACCTTTTATATCTACAAAATATTTTGAAGTTCTTCGTTCTTTTGGGGTTTCAATTTCAAATGTGCCATTTAAGTATTTGGCTGTTAAAGAATCGGAATTCAATATATCATTGTAACTTCCAGTAGCAACAACTTCGCCACCAAAGGTTCCGGCTTCTGGTCCAATATCAATAATTTCATCAGCTGCAGCCATAATATCTTCATCATGCTCTACAACAATCACAGTATTTCCAAGGTCACGTAAAGACTTTAATACGGTTATTAAACGTTCTGTATCACGTGGATGCAAGCCAATACTTGGTTCGTCTAAAATGTACATAGAACCCACTAAACTACTACCAAGCGATGTCGCTAAGTTGATACGCTGGCTTTCACCACCAGACAAGGTGTTGGATTTTCTGTTAAGCGTTAAATAATTTAATCCAACATTAGTTAAGAAAGATAATCTATTGGATATTTCTTTTAATAAGCGTTTAGCAATTTGAGTGTCGTAATCGTTTAGCTCTAATTGCTGAAAAAATGTGACTAACTTATTTAAAGGCATTTCTACCAAATCGGTAATGGTTGCATTACTAATTTTCACATAGTTAGCTTCTGGACGTAATCGCTTACCATTACATACGTTACATTTTGTTTTGCCTCTATATCGAGATAACATGACACGGTTCTGGATTTTATAGGCTTTAGATTCTAGTTCTTCAAAGAAACTGTTAAGTCCTTCAAAATACTCGTTCCCTGTCCAAATAAGTTGTTTTTGCTCAAGGGTCAATTCAAAATACGGCTTATGGATTGGAAAATCGAACTTATGAGAATTATTTACTAATTGGTCTCGGTACCAACTCATACTTTCACCTCTCCAAGCAAAAATGGCGTTTTCGTAAATAGACAACCCTGTATTTGGAACAACTAAATGTCCGTCAATACCAATAACATCACCATATCCCTCACATTTTGGGCAAGCGCCATAAGGATTATTAAAACTAAATAAATGAATATTTGGCTCTAAAAAACTAATACCATCCAATTCAAACTTATTACTAAAGTGCTGCTGCGTATTATCTTTTAAAGACTCAATATAACATTGCCCTTTTCCTTCAAAGAATGCTGTTTGAATAGCATCAGCTAAACGATTAAAGAAATCTTCATCGTGTTTTGTAATAACACGGTCTATAACCAAAAACACAACGTCTTTGCTATTTGGTTTTTGAATATACTCATCAATTCTAATGACAGTATCGTTAACTTTAACTCTCGCATATCCTTGTTGGTATAAAACTTTAAGCTTATCGCTCATAGTTCTTCCTTCTTCTAAATGAATAGGAGCGAGGAGTAATAATTTTTCACCTTCATCAAATGATTTTATATGATTGATAACATCAGAAACGGTATCTTTTTTGACTTCATCTCCAGATTTTGGTGAGTAGGTTTTACCAATTCTGGCAAACAACAATTTTAAATAATCGTAAATCTCGGTAGTAGTACCTACAGTTGATCGCGGATTTGTTGAATTGACTTTTTGCTCAATGGCAATAGCAGGAGCAATACCTTTTATGAAATCTACCTTGGGTTTATTAAGTCTTCCTAAAAATTGACGTGCGTAGCTCGACAAGCTTTCAACATAACGCCGTTGTCCTTCAGCATACAACGTGTCGAATGCTAAACTAGATTTTCCAGATCCCGAAAGTCCAGTAATAACAACTAGTTTATTTCTTGGGATAACAACATCAATGTTTTTTAGGTTATGCAGTTTTGCACCTTTAATAATGATGTTTTTCTTAGGATCTACGTTTATAATGCTAGTATTTATCGACATTTTTAAGGAATAATTTTGCAAAGATACCACTTCTATCTTAGCTTTTAAAATGGATGTTTCATCGAATATTTAAGAAAAAAAAGAGTTTTTTTTGTTTTTTAGGAACGATTGTTGTTATATTTGGAACATATTAATCAGCAAATTAAACTATTAGCTTATAGCATAACATTACTTTTTAAATTCTAAACCCCTAACAAAGAAGATTGCTTCTTTGCGAATTAAAGTAATGACTATGAAAAAAGAACTTATCACAGATGCTGAGTTAGTAAGTAACTACATTAAAGGCGACGAGAGCGCTTTATCAGTTTTAATTACCAGACACAAACAAAAAATTTACAGTTTTATCTATTCTAAGGTTTACGATCGTGACGTTACCGAAGATGTCTTTCAAGACACCTTTATTAAGGTTATTAGAACGCTAAAGCTTGGAAAATACAATGAAGAAGGAAAATTTCTTCCTTGGGTAATGCGTATTGCTCATAATTTGGTGATTGATCATTTTAGAAAAAATAGCAGAATGCCAAAATTTGATAACAATCAAGAATTTAATATTTTTTCGGTAATAAGTGATTCGTCTTTAAATGCAGAAAAAACAATTATAAAAGAACAAGTACAAGAAGACGTTAGACGTTTAATTGAAGAACTTCCTGAAGACCAAAAACAAGTATTGGTTATGCGTATGTATAATGATATGAGTTTTAAGGAAATATCTGAAAACACAGGAGTTAGCATTAATACTGCATTAGGTAGAATGCGTTACGCACTTATTAATTTAAGAAAGGTTATAGATAAACATAATATAGTTTTGACAAATTAATGCAATAAATAAAGTTATGCCACGTTACTCTATTATATTAACAACTAATTTAGTCAGATGGCAAAACTTTACATTGAAGATTCAAAACATTTTGAAACGTTAAAACCGAAGGAAGAGACGGTTAATTTTCTTCTGAATTATTCTCAGGCTTTAAGTGTTATCAGTCATAATAAATTAAAGTTTGAAGCGCTTTTAAACTAAACTTTGGCGAAAAAAAGCCCTAATTTAATTATTAGGGCTTTTTTGCGTCATAATATTTCTGGATTACTGTTTTTCTTCCAATAGTTTTAGTGATAATATCTTTTTCAAGATCCCATCCTCTTGCAGGCGAATATTCACGACCATACCATATTATTTGTAAATGCAAATCGTTCCATAATTTTTTTGGAAACAATCTTTTAGCATCCTTTTCTGTTTGTACTACATTTTTTCCATTCGTTAAACTCCAGCGATACATCAATCTGTGAATATGTGTATCTACAGGAAATGCAGGCACACCAAATGCTTGAGACATCACTACACTAGCCGTCTTATGACCAACAGCAGGCAATTCCTCTAAAGCTTCAAAACTTTGAGGTACTTTGCCATCATGCTTGTCAATAAGTATATGGGATAGCCCATGTATTCCTTTACTTTTCATAGGCGATAGTCCTACAGGCTTTATGATATCTCGTATTTCGTCTACAGTTAGCTTTATCATATCGTATGGATTATCGGCTTTTGCAAATAATAAAGGTGTTATTTGATTTACTCTCACATCTGTACTCTGAGCAGACATTAGTACAGCAATTAATAATGTATAAGGGTCTTTGTGATCTAACGGAATAGGTATTTCTGGGTAGAGCTTATTTAAGGTTTTTATAACAAAATCTACTTTTTCTTGCTTGGTCATTGACTTATCTTTGTAAAAAATCAAATATACTAAATATGACGAGTTTAAAAATAGGGGATAAGGCTCCAGATTTTCAAGCCAAAGACCAAGATGGTAATATTATTTCTTTAAGCGATTATAAAGAAAAAAAATTGGTGTTATTCTTTTATCCAAAGGCAAGCACACCTGGATGTACAGTGGAAGCTTGTAATTTAAGAGATAATTACGAACGTTTTCAGTCTTTAGGCTACGAAATACTAGGAGTAAGCGCTGATAGCGAAAAAAGACAATCAAATTTTAGAAACAAATATGATTTCCCTTATCCATTATTAGCTGACGAAGACAAAACTGTTATCAATTCATTTGGAGTTTGGGGACCTAAAAAATTTATGGGTAGAGAGTTTGATGGTATACATCGAACAACATTTGTGATTGACGAATATGGTGTTATTGAAGATGTAATTACTAAGGTAAAAACCAAAGAACACACGAGTCAAATACTTAAGTAGAAATAAAAAAAGCGACCAGAAAGTCGCTTTTTTTTATTTTTTTATTTTTTTCTTACTAATGACAATTGGTTTCCTTGTAAAACCAAACATTCTATAATCTTTTATTAAGTCACCAATTCCTTCAGGTAATTTATCGCTCCAACCTCGCTTTCCGGTTGCAATTTTCTCTAATATTTCACGTGAGAAAATATTTAAAGTCTCCAGGTCGTAATCTTCTATATCTGTAACTTTCCCATTGTATTTAAAGAACTTGTATAATTCTTTCATTCGAGGGTGTACTTTTAAATTTTTGCTTGTTATTAATTCACCAGACTTTTTGTCAACCATTGGATATAGGTAAACTTTTAAATCTTTAAAGAACAGCTTACCAAAGGCTTCTAAAATACCTCCACTTAAATGTCTGTAATATTTTTCATCAAAAATATCTACCAAATTGTTCACTCCCATTGCTAATCCAAGACGAGCTTTTGTGTATTGAGAGAAGTATTCTACTAGTTTATAATATTCTTGAAAATTGGAAATTAATACTGTTTGCCCCAACGAACAAAGCAAATCTGCTCTATCCATAAAATCCTGTTCATCAATTTCACCTTCAGCTCGAAGATTGGAAAGCGTAATTTCAAAAAGGGTTTGTGTATTTTTTTCGTCAACTCTATTTTCTTTTAAGAACATTTCATAAGACTTTTGAAACATATCCATGTTTACCTTGGTAACAGGCCTAAAACTACCTCTAAGTGCTAAAATATTCTTTTTATAAAGGACTCTTGCTGGCAATACATTATGACCATCTGGATCAAACATTACAGCATCAGTCATAGCGTTTTTAACTAGTTGCAAACTCATCAAACGATTGTCGACATTCTCGAAAATTGGTCCAGAAAAATTTATGGTATCAATTTCCAATTGGTCTTTATCTAAATGATCGTATAAATAGCGCAATAATTTTTTAGGCTCGTTATATTTATAAAAAGCGCCATAAATTAGGTTAGTACCAAGTTTTCCAAGAGTTTCTTGTTGCAATCGTGCATCATTTTCTTTAAAGCGAAAATGCAAGATAATTTCATTGTAATCTTGATTAGGGTCAATTTGATATTTAATACCAACCCAACCATGTCCTTTAAATTTTTTTGCAAAGTCAATAGTAGTAACGGTATTGGCATACGCAAAAAACATTTTATTTGGGTGCTTATCTCTTGTTATACGTTCTTCAATAAGTTGTATTTCGTGAGAAAGCATTTTGCGTAATCTCGATTCGGTTACATAACGTTTATCATTTTCAATTCCATAAATTGCGTCACTAAAATCTTTATCGTAAGCCGACATTGATTTTGCAATGGTTCTCGAAGCTCCACCAGCTCTAAAAAATTGTCTAACGGTTTCTTGCCCGGCTCCAATTTCTGCAAAGGTTCCGTAAATATGTTCGTTTAAATTTATTCGTAGTGCTTTTTGCTTCAGTGAAGGGATATTTTCAATATCCATATCTCCTTTTAGAGTAATTTCCATCGCAATTGTAACGTTTTTTATTGTGTTCACAAAGGTATTAAAATAGAGGCGCAAAGAAAAAAAATAACATTACTTTTGTTATAAAATTTCCACTTTTGAAGATTACATTTTTAGGAACTGGTACATCTCAAGGAATTCCTGTAATAGGAAGCAATCATCCAGTTTGCCTAAGTAAGAATATAAAGGATAAGCGTTTGCGTGTATCTGTTTTAATTGAATGGGACAATTATTCCTATGTTATTGATTGTGGACCAGATTTTAGGCAGCAAATGCTTCGTGCAAATGTGTCTAAAATTGATGGTATTTTATTTACTCATGAACATGCCGACCATACCGCTGGGTTAGACGATATTAGACCGTTTTTTTTTAGACAGGGAGATATTCCCGTTTTTGCACATCAAAGGGTTATGAGGTCTTTAGAAAGGCGTTTTGACTATATTTTTGAAACTGAAAACAAATATCCTGGAGCTCCAAGTGTTAAGAAAATTGTTGTTGAGAACAAACCTTTTCAAGTAGGTAATTTAGAAATTATACCAATTAATGGATTTCATAATAAATTACAAGTTTTTGGGTTTAGATTTAAAGACTTTGCTTATCTCACAGATATGAAAACTGTTGAAGAGCATGAGATAGAGAAGTTAAAAGGAGTTGAAGTACTTGTTGTAAATGCTTTAAGGGAAGAGAAGCATGAATCGCATTTTAATTTAAAAGAAGCGCTCAATTTCATCAAAAAAGTAAACCCAAATAAAGCATATTTAACGCATATTAGCTCCTTGCTTGGGTTTCATGACGACGTTGAAAAATCGTTACCTAAAAATGTTTTTCTGGCTTACGATAATTTAGTAGTGACTGTTTAATTAATTATTTTATGAAAAGTAAAATTTACCTATACCTATTTGTGTTCACCTTGTTATTGGTGCTTTTTATGTATGTTAATTCTAAAAGTATTTTAGAGAAATATGAAAAAGATATTACTACCGCTAAAGAGCGTATAGAAATATATAAGGATTCATTAACTGTTTTACAAGATGAAAATTATGACCTAATGTACTTTAATTTGGAACATAATGAAGATGCCATTACTTATTTTGAAAAAGAAGGTATCGATGTAACGACCTTAATTCCGTTTTTAAAGGATGAGTTATATAAATTAAACGAAGCAAAAGGTGAACATCCATTGGTCCCTTATGTCGCTATGACTAATGGAAAGATGATGATTAACAATATTAAATTCTTGAATCATAAATGGATAATTGCCGATTTCTCTGATGGAAAATATTGGGGTGAATTGTTTTTAACTTATGAAATTACTAAAGATAAACAACTAACTTATAGATTGGTTGAGCACTTTTTATACCCTCCACAAAGCTATTAGGTACGCTTCACTAGCCAAGTCTTAAAGTCATAAAAGTTTTGAGGCGCTACGCCGTGTCCAACAGGGAATTCCGAATATTGGTGCTTAACATTTAGAGATTCTAAAATTTTTGGTGATTGTCTTGCCCACTCTACAGGAATCACTTGGTCTACACTACCATGTGAACAATAAAAATCTAGATGTGATAATTTAGTTTTATCAAATGTTTCAGGAATAATATCTGGATTAATGTAGCCACTTAATGCAACTATATTCTTAATTTTTTCTGGGTAGGTGAGTGCCACAGCGTAACTTAAAATAGTGCCTTGACTAAATCCTAACAAAGTGACATTATCTTTATTTACAGGATAAGCATCACAAGCTTCATCTATAAACTTAGCAATTAAATCTCTAGATTTTATCGCTTGTTCATTGTCGCTCCATTTTCCTTTTTCAGCATCAAAATTTATAGCATACCAAGCATTTCCAAAGGGCTGCATTGCATAAGGTGCTTTAACAGAAATGATAAAGAGTTCCTCTGATAATTCTGAAGCAAATGAAAACAAATCGTTTTCATCGCTGCCATAACCATGAAGCATTATGATTAAAGGAGCATTATCTGCTAAAGACGAAGGTCTTATTATGTGCTCTAGGGAAAGATTAGTGTTTGTCATTTAGTTACCGAAACTTGCAAAAATACGTTGATAAAATTCTCCTAAAATTGGAGTAGGTTGGTTGCGACCTGTAACTGCTGTCATAAATCCAAAGATGAATAATACACCAAAGAAAATCCAAAAGCCAATAGTTATAAGCCAATTATCAAAAAGACCAACAAAATATCCTAAGGCAAAAAATGTTAGCCATAAGCCTAGAGCTTGCCTAAGATGAAAAGCTGCAAATCTATTTTTCTTTTCATTATTCATAAAAAATGCAATAATGACTCCAAACAATGTCAAGTAACTAATTATTGCAATTGTTCGACCTTCTTCTATTGTTTGATTATCCATAATTTTAAAATTATAAGATTATTTTTTTATTGGCTATAATGCCATATGCTTTTCCTTTAAGAGTATATCCTTTGAAAATAGCGTTTTTTGATTTCGAGATAATATCCTCTTTTGAAAATTCATAAGAGATATCTGGGTTGAAAAGAGACATAGTCGCTTTGTTTCCAATGCTAATGGTGCTATCTTCTATTCCAAATCGTTCTTTTCCTTTAGTTAATAGCTTTACAACTGTTTTAGTTGGAAGTATTGTGTTTAATGCTCCAAATGCACTTTCTAATCCAATAGTGCCGTCTAATGCGAAATCAAATTCTAATTTTTTATGCTCAATATCTAAAGGGTTGTGGTCACTCGTTACCATATCGATGGTGCCATCTTTTAAACCACTAAGTAATGCGTCAATATCTTGTTTGGTGCGAAGAGGAGGAGAGACTTTAAAATCACTATCAAAACCTGTTAAAGCATCATCACTAAACACTAAATTATGTATAGCTACACTACAAGTAACATCGAGTTTTTTCTTTTTCGCTTCTCTTATCAATGCTACTGATTTTGTAGTAGAAATCGTAGGGATGTGTAATTTTCCTTCTGTATATTCTAAAATAAATAAGTCTCTGGCAACTTGAAGCTCTTCCGCAAGCGCTGGAATACCTTTAAGTCCAATAGTAGTACTTGTAATATGCTCGTTCATCACGCCTTGTCCAGCAATATTATTTTCTTGTGGAAAAGAACAAACCAACCCATTAAAACTACCAGCATATTGCAACGCTATCTTCATTAAGTTTGGATTGCTAATAGGTTTTTTGTAATCACTAAAAGCGACAGCTCCAGCATTGGTCATATCGAATAATTCGGCTAAGTCTTTACCTTGACTATTTTTTGTTAAGGCACCAATTGGATGTAAGGATACAGCATTGTTTTGGGCTATAGATTTCACGAAGGAAATATCTGAATTAGTATCTAATACAGGGTTAGTGTTAGCATTTAATGCTACATTTGTAAAGCCTGATTTTGCTGCGGTTTTAAGACCATTTGCTATTGTTTCTCTTTCTTCAAACCCAGGTTCACCAAAGCATACACTACTATCGAACCAACCTTGAGAAATGTGTAAGTTTTCAAGTTGGATTTCTTTGTAATTATTGGGGTTTTTTATGCGTTTAGAAATGTTGGTAATGATTCCTTTTTCAATTAAAATATCTTGTGTTTGATTGTGAAAATCGCTTTTGGAATCTAGTATTGTAGCAGACTTTATAAGTACGTTCATTTAAAATATTTTAATATGAGCATCTCTATTACTAATAAGACTAGTGCAAAAATAGTAAACCATTTCCATAGCTCATTAATATTTGATTTATTTTTTATGGAAGTGAATACATCCTCAATAGAGTTTGAAACCGTAGCGTTTTGAAAATTGGACAAATTCATATACTGTGAGTTGCTCTCATTTCTATTGTAATTATAGCTTACCTTTTTGAAAGTTTCTCCATTATTATTAATGCTATAAATTCCAGCAGCTGATGGCATATCTCTAGTAATAACACTAATTTTATTGCTATATGAACGCTGTTGAGGGATGATTTCTTCGTTTATAGATTTCAATTTTAATATATCGTCTTGCTGAAGGGTTATGTTAATATCATAAGTGTTTTCTTCTCCAATAGTATAATAAAGATTGGGTAGTTTTAAACTTTGTTTTCCAATATTATAAATCACTGGCACTACAAGAGGAGAGTTAATGAAATTTGAATTTGATGTATTTAGCGCAGATGCAAAAGCGAAAATATTTCCTTGTTGATTTAAAAAGGGTTTTCCATCTTCAAATTTAAGAATATTTGAGCCTGATCCTAGTTCATAAAAACTATTAGCTTTTGGGTATTGAAAGTTGCTTATTTCTTTATCAAATACTTGATCTAATATTGGATGTGAATAATTAATAGTTGTTATTCTTTTTTCAATGTTATTTATTTCTGAATTATAATTAAATAATTGATTGTAAGAATTTAATGAAGCATTAATTGAAGGAATAATTAATATATTACCTCCATTGGCTATAAAGCTATTTAATGAATTGATTAGCGATACAGGAATATTATCTATCTCGTTTAGCACCACTAAGTTTTGGTCTCCAATCTCGTTGTAATTTAGCTTGTCTAAATCTGTCTCCTTGTAGTTAAATTCATTGTTGGTAAATATGCGTTCTAGATAATTATTTTCAGTTGGATTTATGGTTAGCACATTTATTTTATCTCTGTTATTGACATTGAAGTACAAGGTATTGTCAAAGTTTAAGCCAGAATCTTCTACAGTCACTTTCCCATTAATAACAGTATTTGTTGGTAACGTAAATTGGGCTTGTTTTGAATCATCAATAGCAGATTTTGCCAATAGCAAGTCGTCATTATATAAGGCGACAGATGTGTTTTCTAAACTTTCATTACCCGAAATAGTAGCAGTAAGCTCAAAATTTGATGGTGTTTCCTTAGAAATGTAAACGCTATCAATGCTAATATTTCTATTTGTTACAGCTTCCAGTTGCACTAAGTTTAGAGTGTATGTTGCATTTAAATCATCACTTAATGTAGTGTTATTTATTTGAAAATCAGATAGTAACACTAGGTTTTTAGCAGAAGCATCATCTTGACTAAATAATTTTTCTCCCTTAAGGATTACTGCGTCGTAATCTAACTGATTTGGTGAATAATTGAGTTGTAATAGTTCGTTAGAAAGCGTTTTTCGAGTAGCGTTTCTAAATGTGTTATCGTTTGTGAATAGTGTTATTTCATCAGAATCGTCTAGTGTGTTTAAAATATCTTGAACACTGCGTTTAAGCAATTCTCCTTTACTTCCTTTAGCTTGCATGCTAAAAGAGTTGTCTAAATAAACAACCGTTTCTGTTTTTATGTTTAAACCTTCAGATTCAGAAAAATAGGGTTGTGCAAAGGCAAAAATAATTGCTGTAAAAAGTAATAGCCGTGTTATAAGTGTTAGCCACTTTTTAAGCTGTGAACTTTTACGCGTTTGTATAATCACGTTTTTTAAAAACTGAACATTGGTGAAAGGTACTTTTTCAAAACGACGTAATTGAAAAAGATGAATAATTATAGGAATTAGCAGTAAAAATAAAAAGTATAGAATTTCTGGGTGCTTAAACTGCATTCGTAAGTATTATTTATAAGGGTAAAGATAGAAAATGAATTGAGATTTGCTGTTGCCTATTTGAGAATTTTAACGTTTAGCAGAAGAAAAAGTAATCTATCATCGTCTTCATATTCTGTTTGTGCAAATAGTCTCTAATTTCCTTTTGGGCTTCGTTATTAGCCACAGTTATAATACTCTGAGGGTTTTTTAAGTTCTCCAAATACTTGAACTCTTTAAGTTGTTGATTATAAATATGCTTGTTTATTTTTTTTGGATTATCGCAAATCCAATGAAAGGGAATGTTTTTAGCTGCTAATGATTTTGCTACTGTCTTTCCTTTAAGCCCTGCTCCCCAAATTGTTAGGGGTCTTGAACTATCATAATTCAATTCTAAAAAGTAATGCAATTTTAAATCGATAAAATGATTTTGTGCATAATGCTCATGCGTTCTAGATGTTCTAATTGGATAATCTCGCCAATGATGAAGCATTTCTTCAGTTGGAATGCATTTTAGCTCGTATTTATAAAACCTAAACGCTAAATCGTAATCTTCAGGATATCGATTTGGTATAAAAGCTTCACAATTTATAAAATCTTCTCTATAAGTCATCCAACAAGGTGAAGGGATGACGCATTCCTTATATATCTCCGAGTAATTGCTACCTAATCTTGTGAGTTTATTTAGCCATTGTTCATAATTTGCATAACCTTCACTAATCCCTTCTTTTGAAAAATAGCTAACCAAACCCAATGCAACATGTCCTTTTCCAGACTCTAGCAGTGAATTCATCATCACTTCAAGTTTGTTTGGTGTCATGATATCATCACTATCCATTCTTGTAATAAAATCACCTGAACTGTGTTGAAACGCTAAACGCAAAGCCTCAATAATCCCGGAGCCAATATTTTTATGGAGTTTAATCCTAGAGTCTTTTTTTGAATATGCTGAAACGATACTATAACTATCATCAGTCGAAGTATCATCAACAATCAACAATTCCCAATTAGAGTAGGTCTGATTAATAATTGAGTCTAAACATTCTTCTAGATATTTGGAGGTGTTTTTAAAAGGCGTTAGAATACTAATAAGAGGTTGTTGCATGAGGCGAAGATATTAAACTCTTCTATTAACACAAATTAACAATGATTTACTATAAAATATAAAATGGAATATTATTTTTGTTGCACTTAAAAAAATTATACATGAAAAAAATCACACTAATGTTAGGTGTTTGCGGATTGTTGCTAGGATGTGGCTCTGCAAAAAGAACAAACGATTTAGCAATTAGCAATCCAATCGTAACAAAAATAGATTTAACAAAAGTTGTTGCAGACAAAGCTCCTGTAACTATAAACCCGGGAAGATTCACGACTGAAACTGTAACTTACAGGTTGCCAAAAGTAGTCCAAGGTACTTATTCAGTAAGTGATTTTGGGAAGTATTTAGATAATTTTAAGGCAGTTGACTATGATGGAAATGAACTAGCTTTTAGTAAAAGTGATACAAATACTTGGGTTATTAATGACGCTACAAAGTTGGATTATATCACTTATAATGTAAATGATACTTTTGATGTTGAAACCTCAGGAGGAATAGGTGGTGATACACCGTTCTCACCAGCTGGAACTAATATTGAGCCAGATAATTATGTGTTAAACTTACACGGATTTATTGGTTACTTTGATTCTTTAAAGAACAATCAATACACATTAGATGTTACTGCTCCAGCCGATTTTGTACGTACATCAGCATTACAACAAGCTGGAAGCACAACAAGTACTGATGGTAGTTCAATAACTTCTAGTTATTTGGCACCAAGGTATTTTGATATTACCGATAACCCAATGATGTACGGGAAACTGGATATTGAAGAGTTTATGGTTGGTGATATTAAAATTGTTTTAAGCGTGTATTCTCCAAATAAAGTGCATTCTGCTGCATCAATGAAAGAAACGATGTATAAGATGATGCAAGGGCAAAAAGCATACTTAGGAGATGTAAATGCAACTCCTCGTTATGATATTTATGTATATCTATCTGAAGGAAAACCAGAATCTCCTAAAGGGTTTGGTGCTTTAGAGCATCACACATCGACTGTTGTGGTTATGCCTGAATCTATGCAAGAAGCAGCTTTAGCTACACAAATGGTGGATATTGTTTCACATGAATTTTTTCATATTGTAACGCCTTTAAGTGTGCATTCTGAAGATGTTCATTATTTCGACTATAACAATCCTACATTTTCTAAACATCTATGGATGTATGAAGGGGTAACAGAATATTTTGCAAGCTTATTTCAAGTAGACCAAGATTTGGTATCTGAAGATGAGTTTTACAGCAAAATAATGGGTAAAATACAAACATCTAGAGCGTTGAACGATTCAATGAGTTTTACCGAAATGAGTGAAAATGTTTTAGAAGAGCCTTATGCTAGTCAGTATTACAATGTATATCAAAAAGGTGCTTTAATCGGTATGTGTATTGATATTTTAATGCGTGAGGGAAGTAACGGTAACCGAGGGATTTTATCATTAATGAAAGAGTTATCTCTTAAATATGGTAAAAACAAACCTTTTGAAGACGATAAAATTCTAGATGAAATTGTTGCAATGACGTATCCTTCTTTGGGAGAATTTTTTGATGCTCACGTTGTTGGCACAACACCTATTGATTACGATAAATTCTTTGAAAAAGTTGGTTTACACGTTGCTGAGTCTAAAATTAAAGCAAACTACTTATTAATTAATGGAGCACCAATAGTATCTGGTGATGGTCAAAAAGGAACCATCTTTTTCACTGCTTTAGCAGAACAAAATAGCTTTTGGGCAGAACAAGGAGTGAAAGCGAATGATGTGATTAAAATGGTAAATGGGCAAGAAGTAACACTTCAAAATGCAAACGCCATTTTCCAAGAAGTATATGGATGGCAACCAGGAAAAGAGATTGAAATTAAGTTGGATAGAAATGGAGAGGAGATTATTATTAAAACAGCATTAACTCAAGGTTATACAGTTGGAAATAAACTACAAGCAAAACCAGATGCTACAAAAGCACAAGTGGAGTTGAGAAATGCTTGGTTAAAAGGATAATACTTAAGTTTATATAAAATAAAAAGAGGTTGATATAATATCAACCTCTTTTTTTGTGTACATTTTATAAGTTCCTTATTCTATTAAATCTGTATTTACAATAGCTGTTTCAATAGACAGCTTATTTCCTTCGTTAACCTTAGTCCAAGTAATATATGCTAGATTATCTTTTACAACCATCCTAGGGAAGCCACTCGAGCGACTTTCCGATGATTCTGCTAAAGTTATGATATTACTTAGTTTTCCATTTTTGGCAACACGTTGCAACTGAATACTTGTTCTGCCTTCAACAGTATCCATCCAACTTACAAGCGCAGAGTTATCTTCAAGCATTTCAACATCTACACGACCTAAAGGAGTGACATCTCCAATCTCTATGGGCTCATTAAATGTTTCTCCATTGTTATTGGAGAATACTACTTTTACTGACGGTAAATTATTAGCAACAGTAAACCAAGCAATAGCAACACTGTTTGCTTTAGTTGAGATTGCAGGCCCATTTACTGGGCAACCCTTAATTTCCCAATTATCATTATAAATGGCTTTAGGTTCAGTCCATAATCCATCAACTAACTTCACATAATAAACATCTCTAATTTCTGTATCAGAACGGTCTCTATAAATAACTATTGGACCTTCTTCTGTCATTGCAACATCTGTTTGACAACAATCACATACGCGATCGTCTAGTAAGTATTCATTTTTCACATTACCTTGACTATCAAAAATAGCTCCACGAAGTGTCATTTGTTTTGCAATAGTGGAGTCTTGTTCTGCGTAAGCCATTTGTCGACCATCTAACCAAATCGATAAAAACGAATTATCATCCAAAGCAACTTTGCTAACAAAACCATGTTCGGTATTTGTACTATCTGTATGAGGTGTTATAGCAGCCCTCCAACTATTGCCATCATCGTTAGATATGGTGAGTTTAACATCATAAGCATACGTATCACTAGCACTTTTTTCCAAATAATGTGCTGCTAAATTATTTCCAAAGGAAACTACAGAAGGGAAGTCAGCCCAATTTAAAAACCAGTTATCACCAGTTGCTATAGTCTGTGATTCAGACCATGTATTGTCATTATTTAATTTTGACAGTAAGAGCTCACTGGAATCATTCTCTCCAGTTTCTATCCAACTTATGTAAATAGAGCCATCATCAGCTTTATGCAAACTAGATTCTGAACCATTTAGGCCAATAGGAGCAGGAATGTAAGTGACTACGTTTACTGGCTCTTTATTACAAGAAAAAAGGATTAGTGTAAAGGCACTTAATAAAATTTGATATTTCATAATTAATATTTTGCAGCTTTTCCGTTGGCTGAAGATTTTTTAATAAACTCTCTTATATCTTCATTAGCCTTAATTAAGTCTTCCTTTCTAAGATACATCATGTGACCACTTCTATACCCTTTAAAACTCATACGGTTTTTTAATTTTCCACTTGGGTCAATTTGCGATAAGGTATATTTTGCTGTAAAATAGGTGGTCGCTCCATCATAATAACCAGATTGGTTTAATACATGTAAATACGGATTAGTTGCCATTGCCTTACGTAAATCATCTCTAGTAGTGTTGTTATCATTATTCCAAGGGTGTACAGGACCAAACATATTGTATTTAATATCTGTATCGAAGTTCAACTCATTTTTTATGTAATGGTTAATTGCTGGCGTAAACGAATGTAACCAAGACGTTAATTCGGCACTATAATCTGGACTCATTCCAGCTTGCATTCTGTCAATACCTAAATAACGTGAATCTAAACGACCAATGGTTTGTCCAGTTTTATCGCGTAATAATTCTTTCCAGAAAAAATTATTTGGCACTACTAAATTGTGTTGCAAAATCACTTTTTTACTTAAACCAGTGTATTGCGACATTTTCTCAGCGACACTGTTTCGTTCAGCATCACTAATAAAGCCACCTTTGGCGATTGCAGGCATTAATGTGTTAATAGCGTAGCTTTCAACTTCTGGTAGCATATCTGTTAAATCTTTACTTTGTAAAGCAGGGGGTAACATTTTATGATACCATGCAGCTGCAGCTTTATAGGGTAAATCAAGCGCCGAATACTCTGGCTGATTATCTACATTATAGGCATTATAATCGGCTGGTGATACTAATATCACACCATTTAAATACATCCATTGGCTACCTTGCAACTGGTTTGCTAATCCCATAACACGAGTGCCTCCATAACTTTCGCCAATAATATATTTTGGCGATTCCCAACGGTTTTTTCGAGACACAAACGTATTTACCCATTCTGCTAAGTATTTGATATCCTCATTAATTCCAAAAAATTGTTTTCTATCAGGCATTTTGCCTTCTTTATCTGGAACCATTCTCGAATAACCTGTATTAACAGGATTTACAAACACGATGTCTGCTACATCTATAATAGAGTTGGGATTACTTTTAAATCCGTAGGGTTGCACAGGATAGCCTTCGTCATCAATATTTAGAATTCTTGGACCTGTATAAGCCACATGCATCCAAACCGAAGCTGAACCAGGACCTCCATTAAAAGAAATGATTAATGGTCTAGACGCTCTGTTTTTAATATTATTTCTGGTGTAATATGTGTAAAACAATGTTGCAACTGGGTCACCCTTTGCGTCCCAAACAGGTTGTGTGCCTGTTTCGGCTGTGTATGACATACTCACACCTTTTATAGTTGTGTTATGTGTTGTTTTAACTAAGGTATCTACTGGAATTGTTCTACTTTGAGCAAACGATGTTGTTATTCCTATTATGCATAGAAGTGTGATTATTTTTTTCATTGATTAGAAAATTTTGTTGGTTGATTTTGAATAATACTAAGGTACTATTTTAGAAGAAATAGTAAAGAATAATTATTAATTGTTATTAACTATTAAAAACCCTCAAAAACACCAAGACCAAAAAGCGCAAAATCATATTTAACGGGGTCGTTTTTGTCTAATGTTCTCAATGAAGCGTCTAACTCATTTAAAGCTTTAGCATCATTTTGCTTTCTATTGAGTAATTCCAGTTTTCTGGCTACGTTTCCAGAATGGACATCCAAAGGGCAAGATAGCTGGCTAGGAGAGAGGGTCTTCCAAATACCAAAGTCAACGCCTGCGTTATCCTGTCTAACCATCCATCGTAAAAACATGTTAATACGCTTTGCTGCTGAATTTTTTAAAGGGTCGCTAATATGCTTTTGAGTTCTAGGTAAATGCTCAATCTCAAAAAAATGTTTTTTAAAATGATGGATAGATGCTTGTAAGGAATCTTGTTTAGCATGCTTTACAAACACAGCTTCCAAGCCATGATGCTTTTTGTAAATATGCTGTAAACTTTTAATAAATTGTATAAAATCGTTTCCGTTGAATGTGCGATGTACAAATGGTTTTAGAGCTTCTAAATCTTTGTCTTGATGATTGATTATAAAATCGTGAGGAACATTATCTATCAACAGCATCATTCGCTTAGCATTATTGATGATACTTTTTCTATTTCCCCAAGCAATGGTAGCTGTTAGAAAACCAGCGATTTCAATATCTTCTTTTTTATTGAATTGATGCGAAATTTGAATAGGGTCGCTCTCAATAAACTTTGTGTTATTGTATTGAGCGACTTTTGTGTCTAGAAAATCTTTGAGGTCTTTAGTGTTTAAAAAGTGTATAACTTTAATGGTTTTGCTGTTGAAATGCTAAAGTAAAAAATAAAATTTGCTTACTTGTACTGAACTTGCTTCAGTATCGTCTGATATAAATCATTAAAAAAAATCATATCAAAAAAGTTAGCATTTATTAGAAAATGGAGAGTTTATATTTAAAACTCTAGTAACTGTAACAAGTTTCAATATAACTCGTCTTATTGTTTTAAATTAAAAAATATGAAAAATAAAATTCTAGTATTACTTGCAGTAGTAATAGTTAGCGCATGTAACGACACAACCAAATACAGCACCACCAACCAACCAACTCTCGCTGATTATGAGGTTGGTGAGAAATGGGTTTGGAAATATAAAGGTATAACTACGGAAGGAGAAGTACGCTCGGATGGAATAGATACAAGAGAAATAGTCAATATCGATGGGATTTTAGGTATGACAATCGGTAAGGACACCATTCCAGTTACTGAAATTGTAAAAAAGGATGAAAGCAAAACACCTAAATACGCTTGGCCTCTAAAAGTGGGAAAAAAGTGGAAATACGAAAACAACTGGACTAGTCAAGATGGGACAACTGGAAGTCAAAATCAAGAAGCTGAAATATTATCATACCGAGAAGAAACAGTTGAAGCTGGAACATTTATGGCTTATACAATTGAATATACAGGTAAAACTACCAATTCTAGAGGTTATAGCGCAGATGAAAAGGAAATTTGGTTGTACGCACCAGCAATAAAAAACTTTATTAAACTCACTCAGAATCAAGGAGACTTTTTATACGTAGAGGAATTAATTGAATATTCAAAACCAGAATAAATCGAAATATTTTAAAAAAAACTAAATGAAAAACAAATGTTAACAACGTGATAATTAATTGCTTGTTCTGTATCCATTCGGAAAATCCTTTGGATTTTCTATAAGGTTTATATTTTCTAAATTAGGCGTATAAACACAATAAGCGTAACTCAAAACTTACCCTGATTACTTCAACTTCTTCAAAGACTTAGCAACTAATACACATACACAGCTATCACCAGAAATATTCACTACCGTTCGTGCCATGTCCAAAGGTCTATCAACTGACATTATCATCGCTAAGGCAACTGCTAATTTCTCAGAAGGAAATCCAACAGATTCTAAAACTATCACTAACATAATAATACCAGCACTTGGTGTTGCTGCTGCACCAATAGATGCAAGCGTTGCTGTAAGTACAATAGTTAATTGGTCGGTTAAAGTTAAATCATGTCCCAAAACTTGGCATACAAAAACGGCTGCAATGGCTTGCATTAAACTTGTGGCATCCATATTTATGGTAGCTCCAACTGGACATACGAAACTACTTATTTCTTGTTCAACACCTAGATTTTCTTCAACACATTTCATGGTTACTGGTAGTGTTGCCATACTAGAACTTGTAGTCAATGCTGTAAGTTGCGCTGGTAATATGCCCTTTAAAAAATATTTAGGCGATTTTTTGGCGTATAGCATAATTAGTAGTACATACACACCAACCAATAACAACATACCAAATAGGAGTAAAGCAGCATATCTTAATAAAGCAATAAATAACTCGGCATTGGTAGTTTCTGCGATAAGCGTCGCGATTAAAGCAGCAACTGCGTAAGGAGCAGTAAGCATGATAACATCCACCATTTTAAGCATGATTCTATTTATTGAATCAATCAACTTTTTTACTGGTTTTGTATGTTTACTAGGTATTAAGAGCATGCATACGCTAAAAAAGATGGTCACAAAAATGACTTGCAACATACTTGCATTATTAGTAAATGCACTAAACATATTTTGAGGCACTAGCTCTACAAAAAAGCTTAACGGTCCTTTATCCCCAACATCAGCAGAAGCTATTTTATCGCTCATGCTTGCTGTAAAACCTTCAGACAGATTGATTAAAGCATCAGGATTTACATTAGAGCCTGGTGAAAAGGTGTTTACTAAAAACAATCCTAAGACAACGGCCAAAACTGTTGTAAATAAATAAAATCCAATAGTTCTACCTCCAATTTTTGATAAATCGGATAAATCTTTAAAATCGGTAATGCCTTTAGAGAGTGACACAATCACTAACGGAACAGCAATGAGCTTTAAAAGGCTTATAAATATTTGCCCTATGGGTTTAATCCAATCGGTTACAAAACCCTGTCCCCAAGAAAATTGAATAGCGACTAGACCAATAATAACACCTAATAGCATTCCTAATAGAATTTTCCAATGCAATGCCATTTTTTTCATATAATATATATTACTAAGTATTATTTACCATTTTGCCATCGACCATTACAAGTTTTCTATCTGCCATATTTGCCAATTCTTGATTATGGGTTACAATAACAAAGGTTTGTCCAAATTGGTCACGAAGTTTAAAAAATAGATTATGAAGGGTTTCAGCAGATTCGCTATCTAGATTACCAGAAGGCTCATCTGCAAAAATGATTTTAGGATTATTTATTAATGCTCTAGCGACAGCCACACGTTGTTGTTCGCCACCTGATAATTCATTAGGTTTATGATTTATTCTATGCGACAATCCTAAAAACTCTAGAAGTTCTTTTGCTCTTTTTTCCGCTTCAGTTTTTGGAGCTCCTTTAATAAATGCAGGGATGCACACATTTTCTAGAGCAGTAAATTCTGGCAGTAATTGGTGAAATTGAAAAATAAAGCCTAAATGTTCATTTCTAAATTTCGCCAACTCTTTTTCTTTAAGATCAGTGATAGATGTATTATCTATAATTAATTCATGAGTTTCTATTTTGGAAGCTTCGTCTAGTGTGCCTAATATTTGCAATAAGGTGGTTTTTCCTGCACCTGAAGCACCAACTATAGATACTATTTCACCTTGTTCGATAGTTAAATCTACACCTTTTAATACATGTAAATCATCGTAATACTTATGAATATTTTTTACTTTAATCATACTTTTTGTAATAAAGTAAAAATACAGAATTGAAGTGTAACCTTTTTATAAAATTTGAACAATATTGATTTTTGTTTATGGCACACCAACTGTTGAATCTTTTTTCTTGAAAATACCTTTTAACGAATTATAATCCAAGAAATACACCATTTTTAAAGAGAATGTATGCTGAATGTCCTGATCAAACAAATCTTTTAAGCTATCTCTAAAAGAATCTCTGGATGCAGAAGAAGAATTAAATAATTGATTTCTATATAAAGCAATTAATTGACTTCCTGGAGCAAATTGCCATTCGTAACTTAGGTCTAAGTTCCAAATATTAAAATTTCTATGAGGATCAAGATCTAAATTAGTAATTGTATGACCTGTATTAGTTGTAAGTTCACCATCCTCAAGTAAAGTGTAAAGGTTTTCGTCGTAAGTTGCTGTAGACCAATAATTTCTAAAAGATAGGGTTAGCGAGTTTAATGAGTTGAAATTAAGCGTTCCAGAGATTGTATTTTCAACAGTTTTTACATCTCTTTGGCCAAAGATAATTTCACCATCATTTATATTATCTACATAACCTCGATCATTAATTTTTCTTTGATAATCTATTTGATATTTTATTGTTAGTTTATCACTAAATCTATATTCTGGTCCAACTCTAATACCGTATTCACGGATGTCTAGTCCATCTTGAAATAGCTTACCATAGCTAAAATTGGCATTAGTGGAAAGTGCTTTATTACTATTGGTGTAAAGGTATGTTCGTCCTTGTATCCAATTTGAAAATGAGAAAAAGCGGTCATTCTCTTGATCTCTAGGCTCGAAGTAATCACGTTGTTCACCTAGCATCATCGTAATGTTTCCACCCATCCACATGAGGTTTTTTGTTCTGGTACTTACGTTTATACTTGTTCTATTTCCAGTAAAATCGTTATTACTATGTCTCCAGTTAAATTGACTTTCAGCCCTGACATTAAAACTGTTAAAAATGCCAAAAGGCTCAAAAATTTCATAGCGAAATTTACCCTGTAAGTTTTTAAAGTTATTTCTCACTCCAAATCCTAAATCGTTGACATCGTATTTATTGTCTCTTATGCTTCCTTCAATTCCGTATTGGTAAGTACCACTAACTTTTCCTATTTCAAAGCCTGCATCAAAACCAGTAGAATTATCTTCAATATCAGTAATTCTACTCATTTTTCCTTGACCACTGACCCTGTACGTATTGGTCTTATCTGTTAAACTTAGAAGCAAAGCAGATGCATTTGCATCTCTAAAATCACCAGTTCTTGTTACATTTGTATTAACAAAACTCACTGAAGAATTTTGATTAAAACGCTGATCTAAAACAATGATATTATAATTTGTAAAAGGTTCGGTTGTTTGATCTCGGTATGTTATTGTTGAGTCAATTTTTTCATCGTTTATATCAAGGTCATATTTTGTGTTTTTAATTCTTGCTGTTGTTTTTTCGGTAATTGCATTAAATACTCCAATTCCTAACCCATGTTTATTTCTACCAGAAATCTTAATGGCATTTAACATTTTTACACTTTTTGGATTGTCAATAACCTCTTCAACTTCGTCAATTTCATCAATTAAATCGTCATAGATATCATAACGTCCAACAGGAGCATTACCTATTCTTCTTGAATAGAACAAATCTCCTTTACTAAACAAATTCACACCTTCTTTGAAAAACTGACGCTGTTCGTCAAAACGTTGCTCAAAAGGACCTAAATTTAATTCTACTTTATCGAAAGCAGCTTGACTAAAATCTGGAATCAAGGTTAAATCCAATGTAAAACTTTCAGTAATTCCATATTTTACATCCATACCAAAACCAGTATTACTCACAGTTTCTCCACTTTGGTTAATTGCGGTATACGAAGCAAAAGGATAAAAGCTCAATCGAGTAGGAGGAGAAATGTTTTTTAAACCATGAAGTTCACCATCATAAATTCCTTGTTGCCCAACCGTTCTATCTATTGGACTCCAGCTATAATCAAGTCCACCTTTTCTATATTTTCTATAAAACTGAATTCCCCAAACAGGGTCTTCTTGATTTGAAAAACGAAGAGCTGCGTAAGGAATTTTCATTTCAACAATCCAGCCATCATCCACGTGTTTCACAGCACTATCCCAAACAGCATTCCAACCTCTATCTCCTCTTGGTCCTGGGCCACCACCTCTTCGCCCACTTGAACCTCCTACAATATCTGCTTGAGTTCCTGAACTCATTACATAAAATTTTATATCGTTTTGTGCATCGTTATTTGGATTAAATGTTACTCCAAAATAATCGGCTTGACCAAAATCGTCTCTAGGAGAAAAGACTTTAAAAATATCTTCAGGGTTATCATGTAAGTAAGCTGCAATAAAAATAGCTTGGTCATTATAGGTAACTCTTACTTCGGTTTTTTTGTTTTCTGCTGCTTTAACTCCCATTTCTGGGTCATATTGTACAAAATCGGTAGCTACTTCAACAGTACTCCAAATAGCATCGTCCAATACACCATCAATTTTTGGAGCTTTGGTCGTTTTTGTAATATTTAGTGTTTTTTTCTGTTGCGCAGTAGTCAGTGTAACCCAACAACAGATGGATAAAAAGAAGAAGGCTCTTTTCATTTTTTAATGATGATTAGTATAGTTTAGTCTTTATTTGCAAGCTTGATTCTTAAAAAACTGCAAAATTTTCTCAAAACTACACTTAGTAACGTAAGTATTGTCCTAACTAAATGTTAAAAAAAAGACCCATTATATTAAAATAACAGGTCTTGTTGCGAAAATTATAGATTTCTTCTTAGGTGTTTTTCTTTTTAAATACGTTTTTAACATTGTTATAATCTATATAATACACCATGCGTAGTGAGAATATATGTTCTATTGGCTGATTGAAAAGTGTATCTATACTATTAAAAAAGTTTTCTTTTGACATATTATCAAAATTGAATAACGAATTCCTATATAAAGCAGTTAGCTGACTTCCAGGAGCGAATTGCCATGAATATCTAAAATCTAAATTCCATGTATTAAAGTTTACATTAGGATTGAAATTTGGATTGTCAGATAAAAAGGTGCCAATATTGTCTAAATTATATCCAGTATTATTAATTGTGCTTCCATCATTTTCTAAGCTAAATAGATCATAATCATAATCTACAGATGACCAGTAGTTTCTAAATGTTAATGATAATCCATGAAATGAATTAAAGTTATACGTGCCAGAAATACTATTTTCAATTGTTTTTTGTAGACGCTCACCAAAAATAATATCGTCATTGTCTGCTGTTGCTACATAGCCACGACCACCATTACCTCGATTATACTGGTATGAGTAGGAAAGACTAAATTTATCTGAAATTCTTATAGTTGGATCTACTGCCCAAAAGTGTACAAACACATCGCGATTTTTATCAAAAAGTGTTGCAAATCCTTGACGTGTCATAAACGAGAACTTTTTAGCTCTGTTTGTACCAATCCAAGCATTCATGTTAAAACCATTATTGAAAGTGAAATATCGACCATCGGTTCTTGGTTCCCAATAATCGAATTGTTTACCAATTTCCCAATTAATATTTCCACCAAAATTGAATAATTTCTTGGTTTGTGCATTAAAGTTAATACCTATGTTTTTACTTGTATAAGTGCTTGGCCTAAATAAACGCTCATAGTTAAACCACATATTTATTCGGTAATTATTAAGCTTTTCGGTAGGTTTAAATGTTTGGTAGGAAGCATAGGTAGAAAAATTACTAAAGTTATTTCGGAATTGGATTCCCATATCATTGATGTCGAATTTTTTATCAGCCATTTCGTAATCAACACCAAATCTATAATTACCACTAATTTTATTAAACCCTAAACCACCACTCACACCAGTAGTTGTTTCATCTATTCCTTTATAATTTACATTGCTAACTTTTATCGCTCCTTCATAATTATACGTGTTTTTCTTATTATTAATATCAAACAATCCAGCCGTAACATTTGCGTCTCTAAAACCTCCATCACGCATTACATTAGTATTTACTAAACTAACAGATGAATTACCATTAAACTGTTTATCAACTACTAAAATATTATAGTTAGCAAGAGGCTCAACTATTTCTTTTCTAGTGTTTTGAGTGGTATTGTCTTTAATTGTCGCTTCGGTTTTCTCGGTAATAGCATTAAAAAATGCGACTCCTAAACCTTCCTTTGTTCTTCCTGAGAGTTTTAATGCATTTATTACTTTTACATTGTTTGGATATTTAGTAACTCTTTCGTTAGCACCAAGTGTTGGGTATGCGCTAGGTCTATTGCCAATACGTCTAGAGTAGAATAGATTACCTTTACTGAAGAGGTCTACACCCTCAGTAAAAAACTGTCGTTGTTCTGAAAACTCTTGCTCAAAAGGGCCTAAGTTTAATTGTACATTATCAAAACCAGCTTGACTAAAATCTGGAACTAAGGTCGCATCTAGGGTGAAATTTTCAGTAATTCCATATTTTATATCCATACCGAAACTGAAATCACTATCGTTTTCTCCATCGAAACTTCTAGTTATAGCTGAAGCAAATGGATATAAGCTCAATCTAGTTGGTGGGCTAATATTTTCGATACCACGTATCTCACCATGCATTAACCCGATTTTTTTTCCTGATGAAAGATCTATAGGATTCCAGGTATACTGGCGATTATCCCTCATATAACGTCTATGGTAGTTTATTCCCCAAGTTTGCACGCCCTTATTTGAGAATCGTAATGCCGAATACGGTATTTTAATTTCTGCAACCCAACCGTTGTCAACGATTTTGACTGCACTATCCCAAACAGCATTCCAGCCCCAATCTTCATTGCCATCTGATGTAACAATAGCATCTGCTTGGGTTCCTGTTGTAAATACTAAAAACTCAGTATCGTTTTGTCCATCATTATTTGGGTTTATAGATATTAAAAAGAAATCGGCTTGACCAAAATTATCACGTGTTGTAAATTGCTTCATAATTTTAGAAGGGTCGTCCTGCATAAAAGCTGCAAAATACACTGCATTGTCATCATAGGTAACTTTGACAATGGTTCTTTCATCCACAGTTTCTTTGACTCCAATATCTGGTCTAAACTGTATAAAATCTTTGGCTTCTTCGGCTTCTGCCCAAGCAACATCGTTTAAAACACCATCTATTTTTGGTGCTATCTTAGCTCTTTTAAGGTTTACGAATTTTTTTTCTTGTGAAGAGATGGTGGTAATACACAAAAGTGCAATAAACACAGAGAGAATGTTTTTCATTTTTTGATTGATTAGATGAATGTACTTTACAAAGACTAACAAAAATCTTGAATGTTACAATATTGTAAAATTAAAAGAGTATTTGTTGCTTTTTCATAAGTAAACGTTAAAAACAAAAATATAGTGTTAATACTTGTTTTGGCTCTTATAATGACATTTATACTATAATAATAAACTTGGTATATTTCTTGTTATAGTTTTAATAAATACTTTAATTAATTTTTCACTATGAATAAATATAAAAAGCTTGCTATAGGCTTGGTGTGTGATGCCTTAGGATATGTATCGTTTGTGTTTCCACCATTTGATATAGTTTGGGCACCATTAGCAGGTTATTTAATGACCAAACTATATAAGGGTAGAACAGGCAAAATAGCAGGTGCTATTGTGTTTATTGAAGAGGCAATGCCTTTTCTAGATATTGTGCCAACCTTTACATTAATGTGGTTGTATAGTTATGTTTTTAAAACTGAGGAGAAGGTAATAGAAGTGTAGTTTTTCAATCCCAAATTTGTGGTCTATCGATTCCTATACTTTAATAAGACAACTAATATACTCTTTATATTGTTTTATTCTTTAGGCGCAAAAAGTTTAATCGGTAATTGTTTGATTTTGTGTTTGCTTTTCAAGAAACTTCAGTATTTTTTTAAAATAGTCTTCACCACCAACTTTCCACACATTAGAATGATTTGCTGTATCTATCTCTAAAAATTTTTTATCAGTACTCTTAATCTTAGCAAAATTTTCTTTGGCATATTTAATATTAATGCGTTTGTCTTTGTTACCATGTACTATTAAAATAGGTTGTTCTATGCTTTCACAGTATTTGATTGGTTTTGCATCATTTGAATCAAACTCTGCAATGCTACCAGTTCTGTTTACTAGATAATTAGAGAATGGAGCAAAGCTAAAACCTAAGTGAAAGTCAAAATAATCATTCACAATAGTTTTAAAATCTGAAAATGCACTTTCAATAACCCCAAACTTAATTCTTTTATCAAACCCCATTGCTTGCAAACCGACAGCTCCACCAAGCGATTGTCCCCAAATACCAATATTATTTAATTGTTCATTATCAATTAAATAGTCGATTAATTTATTAACATCTTTTTTTTCATTTACTCCAAAAGAACAAAACTTACCTTCGCTCTCTCCGTGAGCTCTTAAGTCTAGAGCAACCGAATTAAATCCTTCAGACGACAAGAAACGGCTCAATTCATTAAAATGACTCTTATTAGATCTTATTCCATGCAATAAAATAATCGTGCCTTTTGTTGAATCTAAACTGGAATAAGTTAAGTTGGCAGATAGCTTATAGCCATCAAATGAAGTTATTGAAAAAGTTTTTCTTTTTATTTTAAATTGATTGTCGAGAGTCAATTCATGACTAACATTATGATTTCGTTTAATTAGACTAACTACTGGGTTTCTAATCTCTGAAATAAGTCTAGGGATGAAAAAGTGAACAGAAATCATCCCTAGAACTATTAAAATTATAGTTATACGTTTTAAAATTTTAACTCTGCGTTTTCTTGTCATTTATCAAACGTATAAAAATACCAACAATTATTTATAATTTATAACTCATTGCAAAACTAATATTTCGTCCCATATTGTATATACCATCAGGCTTTAAACGTGATAAGTGGTTAATATACTTTTTATTGGTTAAGTTATTACCAGTAATACTTAACCACATGATGTTGTTAAACACATTAAACTCACCTCCAATACCTGTACTTATTAGAGAATAGCTTGGTGTAACTGTTTCAAAATCGCTAATATTATTTTGTTTTAAATTGGTAAGTAGTTTTACAAATGCGTAGCCTTTTTTAAACCAGTTGTTATCAAATTCCACACGAACTGTATTAGTGATTTTATTAGCAGGAATAAGAGGTAAATAACTATCGTCTTCTAACTTTCCTGTAACTGTTTCAAAAGTATTTTCAATATGCAGCCAATCTAATGGATGCGGATGGAAATGCAAACCGACTTCACCACCAAATAATTTCGCATCGTTCTGTAAATACACAAATACTGGGTCGTCATCAATAACATCGCCATTTGGTGATAAGAAAATATAATCGTTCACTTTATTATAAAATCCATTTACAAATAGTTCCATATGAGGAGCATTATATTCTATGGCAACATCTACTTGAAAATTTTGCTCATTGTTTAAATTGCTATTTCCAATTTCATAGCGGTTAGTACCTTCATGACTCCCTTCAGAGGTTAATTCGGCCAAGTTAGGCGCTCTAAAACCTGAAGCAAGATTCACTCTTGTAGTCACTTCATCATTAAAATCCTTTTTTAAACCAAAAGCACCATTAAAACTACTGTAGTTTTTGGAAAAACCATTTTCAACATCAATAATTCTATTGTCATAGCGCGCACCAAGTTGTAAATCCATAGTCTCAAAATGAATGTGAGATGTTGCTAATAATCCGACATCGTTGGTAGTAGCGTCTGGAATTAATTCTTCTTCTCCATAATTAGTATTGGTTTGAGACATACCTTGTAAGCCTACTATTGTTTCAAACCTACCTAGTTTTGGCAGATTGTATTTAAAATCGTAGTTAAACGTTTTTAACTTCATATGTAACGCAGCTTCTAAATCTTCTTCATCTTCATGCTCTTCCTCATGTTCTTCTTCTTCTTCTTCTTCTTCATGATCATCGTCGTCGTGATGATGATGTTCTTCAAACTCCTTTCTACTATTATAGATATAGCCAACATTAAGCTCGAAACTAGAATTTTCTAAAAATAGTTTCGATTTAGAGCTAAAAATGTGATTTTGGATATTTTGGTTTGGTAATAACGGATTTGTGTTGGTATTTTGTACACCAATCTCTTCAGGAATCCCTAATTGAGAAGTGTTTAAATTATATCTAAACTCCGTGTTAAAATTAGATTCTTGGTAACCTAAAGCAGCTTTAAAATCTTGTTCTTTAAATCTAGAGTTGGTAACACGATAGTCTTCGGTTTTATAATCGGCGTGCTCAGTAATACTTCCTCTAAAAATAAGTTTAATATTATCTATCGAAGTTTTGTAACCTGCATTGGTATTATAACCTTGGGTGTTTGTAAAATAATTAAAGTTTAGATCACCGCTTTTTGTATTTGCTGGAGCGAATTTCTCAGGATTGATATATAGAACACCTCCAAGCGCATCGCTACCGTAGAGTAGGGAAGCAGGTCCTTTTATAACTTCAATACTTTCTACACCAGCATCACTTAGCCCTAAGCCATGTTCTTCACCAAATTGTTGATTTTCCAATCGCACCCCTTGTGCGTATACTAACACTCTATTGCTGCTTAAACCTCTAATAACAGGCTTACCAATACCAACTCCAGTAGATATAGTTTCTACACCAGATATGGTATTAATACCTTCGGAAAGCGTTACTGCACCAGTAGATTTTAAATCACCGATGTTTTTTTGCTCTACTTTCATCACATTATCTCGTTGCAACTTGTGAAATGGTGTTGAAAGAATGATTTCTTCCATTTCTATTGCCGATGGAAATAACGCAATTTTTAAGTAATCGTTTAATGGTAAAGTTATAATGGCATCATAAGTCTCAAAACCAATAATAGATATAATCATTTTATGACTTCCGTTTGGTAAATCATAAATGGTAAACTCTCCATTTTCGTTAGTGATGCCTCCTTTTTCGAGTGTTGGAAAATAGATGTTGGCGAAAGGTAATACTTCGTGAGTATCAATATTTGTAATGGTACCTTTTACTGTGTTTTGTGACTGTATAGGTAAATATGCTACTAGTAATAGTAGCCAAAATATGTTTGATTTCATTTTTGAATTTGTTTAGTGTTTATTAAAATAGCTAATAATAATACTAAACAGTAGGAGGTCCTCTTAAACTAAAAGATAATCGTTGATAATCGCTTATAAATTGATATTGCGAAACAATTGGAGAAGTGTTGTTTTCAATATTTATGCTCTCCTCATAATCAAATGAAATAGCAACTTGAGGATTTGTTTTGAATTTATAGAATTCACAATCAATATCGTACTCATGAAAATGCTCCTTTTGAGGTGTTACACAAATTTCATGTTCATGATTTTCGAAAGCATGAGCTAACTTTACAAAAGAAGGTACTAAAAGCGTAATCACTAATGTGACAATCAGGCTTTTAAAAATGATGCTTTTTTTGTATTTACTCATTCTTCTTTTACTAATCTGCTTAATCCAATTCGCTTTGCCAATCTTTTTAAAAAATCTCTAAAAAATGCATATTGACCAAAAATCCAAGCTATTGTAATTAACAGGATTTGATAAAATATGAGTCCAATAATAACATAAAGTATCCAATAGACAAATATATTTAAGTTTTCTTTAGTAATTCCTATAAATTTCATAATAGGTTTACTTACAAAAACTGATGATGTTCCAGTTATGGCAAACACAATAAAAATGCGAATCATTTCCCATTTGTAGTCAACTATCCATTTGTTTTCCAGTCTATTGAAACAGAAAAGAAAGAACTTTAATAGGATAAAATAGAAAATAGCCGATAATAAGACTAAATATGGAATATTTGGAGCTTCGTGCCTGTTAAAAAATATCCCAGATAATTTATAAGAACTATAAACTAACAATACCACACCTAATATTGGAAAAAATAATTGCCAATTTTTCTTTATCTCCCAGCGTTCTTTAAATTTTTTCATAGCACTAACTAAAATGTGCCGCAAATATAAAGCGTTCTACTAAATTCTTGGAGTAAAACCTGTTAATTGTTGTTTGTGTGTTATTTGAAAGTAAATAAAATAATTATAAAGCTTGTAATTAACTTCATATCCATAATCAATATTTGGTTCATAGTCTATTCTTGCTTCATATAGACTAGGGCTGTATCTATTTGGTTGTAAAACTCTACTGTTCCACTCTGAAACTAACATTTGATTTCTTGATTCCAAAAACTCTTGAGAGTAATAACCTTCTGGTTTCGCAGTGCTTAATAACCAAGTGCTAAAACCTGGCTCTATTATAATTATTTCGTATTCTAATTTGTCGTTTGCTATTCTAACGGTATCTTGCTCAACCTCTGAAACTTGGTTGCTTACATTTGCTTTTTGGGAAGTTTTGCAACTTATTACACCAAAGCAAATCAAAAAGATTAAAAATAGATTTTTCATTTTCTTTGTTTTTCTCTTAAAGTTACAAAAATCGTTTCGTAATTTTTAATTTTTAACACAAAAAAAGCTAAATATCAGATAGATACCTAGCTTTTAAAATGTATTTAGTAGACTGCTATTTTTTTCCAAAAAGACCACCTAGCAATCCGCCAAGACCACCTTTCTTTTTATTTCCTCCAAGAACCATTCCTGCAACATCATCAATAATACTTCCGTCACCATCTGCATCTAGCATAGACTCAAGAAAACTTTGCTCTTGTTGAGGTGAGTTGCCTTTTAGTAACCCTCCTAAAAGCCCTTCAATGCCACTAGGACTTTCAACTTGCTGTTGTCTTTTTTGTTTTCCAAGAACTCCCATTAAAATTGGTGCAGCTACTTTTAAAATTTGTGCGACAGAACCAGCATCCATTCCTGATTTTTGGCTTAAGGCGTTTTCTACATTACGTTGTTTACTTCCTAAAACATGACCTAAAATTTTTCCACCATCGTCCATAACATCATTTGATATGCCACCTCCAAAAAGACCTCCTAAATTATCTAGAATACTTCCATCATGCTTGTTTTCTAGTGCTCCCAATAGTCCTTGAGCACCTTCAGGTGTTGCTGCATTTCTTTTCATAGCTTGCATTAATACAGGCAATGCCATAGTTAATACATCTCCTGTTTTGTTTTGATCTTGACCTGTTTGATTAGATACACCGCTAACAATGGTTTTTCCTAGATCACTGTTTAATAAGTCTAAAATTCCTGACATAATTTAAATTTAATATGGTTAATGATAATGCGTTAAGGTACAAAAAAAGTCCTAACACCTATTAGTTAGGACTCATATATACTTAAATAGTCACATTTATTTTTTTACGCAAGAAGGCTAATAATTTGAGATGCTAATTCTTCACCAATTCTATCTTGTGCTTCGTTTGTTGCGGCTCCAATGTGAGGCGTTAATGATATTTTTGTATTCATTA
Source organism: Gaetbulibacter sp. S0825 (assembly GCF_011777505.1). GTDB lineage: Bacteria > Bacteroidota > Bacteroidia > Flavobacteriales > Flavobacteriaceae > Pontimicrobium. The sequence goes on from NZ_JAATJT010000002.1 coordinate 559,411, forward strand.
AAACTTGAACAGCTGGAGTAGGTTCTTCTTCGAAGGTGTCTAAACCTGCAAAAGCAACCTTTCCAGACTCTAAAGCTGCAACTAGGGCAACCTCGTCAATTACTCCTCCACGAGCTGCATTAACAATACCAACACCATCTTTCATCATTTCTAATTGTTTTTTGCCAATAACATACTCTTTTTGAGCTGGTACGTGTAAGGTAATAAAGTCTGATTGCTTAAGAATCTCCTTCATAGGTTCAGTCTTAATATTTACATTTATAAACTGACCGTTATAGAATTCAACCTTAATGGTTGCATCACCAACAAACTTATCGCTTGCGATAACTTTCATACCAATTCCTAAGGCAATTTTTGCAACTTCACGACCAATACGACCAAAACCAATAATCCCTAGAGTTTTACCTCTTAATTCTACACCTTTAGCATAGCTTTTCTTTAGGTTTTTAAACTTGGTATCGCCATCCAATGGCATATTTCGATTAGAATCGTATAGAAAACGTGCACCTCCAAATAGGTGAGCAAACACTAATTCTGCAACTGAATTTGAAGATGCAGCAGGAGTATTTATTACATGAACACCTTTTTTTCTTGCGTAATCCACATCAATATTATCCATGCCAACTCCACCACGACCAATAATCTTTAAAGATGGACAAGCATCAATTAATTCTTTTCTAACTGTTGTTGCACTTCTTACCAATAATACATCAATTGTATTTTCATTAATGTAATTAACTAGTTGTTCTTGTGCTACTGTTGTTGTATTTACTTCAAAACCTGCAGATGTTAAGGTGTCAATTCCACTTTGTGAAACTCCATCGTTTGCTAATACTTTCATTTATTTATGCTTTACTTTCTAATTCACTCATAATTTCTACTAATACCTGTACGCTCTCTAGAGGTAAAGCATTGTACATAGAGGCTCTATAACCTCCAACACTTCTATGACCATTGATGCCATTTATTCCAGCTTCTTTACACATAGTATCGAACGTTTCTTTTAAATCTTCGTTTGCTAATGTAAATGTGACATTCATTATAGAGCGGTCTTCTTTTGTTGCGTAGCCTTTAAATAAAGGGTTTAAATCAATTTCAGAATACATTAACCGTGCTTTCTTTTCGTTTTCTTCTTCAATAGCAGCAATACCTCCTAAATTTTTTAGCCACTCCATTGTTAGCATTGATGTATACACGGCAAAAACAGGAGGCGTATTGAACATGCTGCTCTTGCTTATATGTACTTTGTAATCCATCATAGAAGGAATGTGTCTTGAAACCTTTCCTAATACTTCTTCTTTGATAACTACTAACGTTGTTCCTGCTGGGCCCATATTTTTTTGTGCTCCAGCATATATCAAATCAAATTTTGAAAAATCCAATTGACGTGAAAAAATATCACTACTCATATCACAAACCATAGGAATTGGACAGTCTGGAAATTGTTTTATCTGTGTTCCGAAAATGGTATTGTTTGATGTGCAATGAAAATAGTCGTAATCGGTTGGAATGTCATATCCTTTTGGGATATAATTATAGTTGGCGTTTTTAGAAGAAGCTACTTCGTAAATATCGTCATAAATTTTAGCTTCCTTGATGGCTTTGTCACTCCAAGTCCCTGTATTTAAATAGCCAGCTCTTTTTTCTAATAAATTTAAAGCTACCATTAAAAACTGCATGCTAGCTCCACCTTGTAAAAATAAAGCTTTATAACCTTTTCCTTCTAAACCAAGTAATTCTAAAGCCAAGGCTCTTGCTTTTTCCATGATATCCACAAAGTCTTTACTTCTATGTGAAATTTCGATGAGAGATAAACCGCTGCCATTTAAATCCATTACAGCTTCTGATGCTTTTAAAAGTACTTCTTGAGGAAGTATACAAGGTCCTGCGCTAAAATTATGTTGTTTCATTTATTTAATTATTTTTTGCGACGTAAATGTCTGAATTTATTACCTATTAAGTATTAATAATATTATAAAATTATCATCAAATTTTCAACAAAAACGCAATGGTGTCCACATTGTCTGCATAGTCCCATAATTTGGGGTTTTGTGTTTCTCCAAAGTTGATTTCTGAATCCACAAACCCTAAAGACACTACACACTGGATTTTATCTTCATCGTCCTCCAGTTTTTCTTTTAACTCTTCTTTAGAATCGTAATGTTCATAAAACAAAGTTGCAATAGGCGAGGAGTAGCTTGCATCTTCTTTAATCATTAAAAATCCGTTTTCTAACATTTCGAACTCACTCATTAAGTATACAGCCTTGTTATAGTCGTAATTATTGGCGTATTTGGCTTCGTTTATAACTGGATGCCATTTGTATACTGCTTCAAAAAAGTCCTTAAAATCATAATCTTTTGGTACAAACAGCTTAGATACATTACGACAACCCAAGCCATAATATCTAAATATATCGTCGGATAGTGCTTCTAGCTGCTCTTTGTTTTCATTGCCTGTTAAAACTGCTACCGAGTTTCTGTTTTTTCTGATAATTGATGGCTTATTCTTAAAATAATACTCAAAATATCTTGCTGTGTTATCGCTTCCTGTTGCTATCACAGCATCAAAGGCTTCTAGTTTCTCTTCAGTAAATGTTATTTTATTCTTAAAATTTGGCTCGACATACTCTAAATATTTTGCTAAATATGGCAATAAATGCTTGTCGTTTGACGATTGTTTTACCAAAATATCATGACCAGAAATTAGTACCGAAATAAAATCATGAAAGCCAACTAATGGGATGTTTCCTGCCATAATTATGGCAACCTTTTGAGGTGTTACATTATTAAAGTTATACTTTGTTAACCATTTATTAATGTAATTGTTATTCAGCAATTTAGACCATCCATTAATAGCATATATAATATTTTTGTTTGTAAACCAGCCGTTATGTTCTTGTGCTAGTTTTATTTGATGTTTAAAACCCACAAAGAACAAATCATTATGCTTAACATTTTCTAGTTTTTCAACTTTTTCTTTGCTGAATTGATTTAGGAATTTCCCCAATTCAGTAAATGCATTAACTCGTTGTTCTAAATTCATTATAAGGTTTGGTTATGAATTGTTTTGGCTTTATTTTTGCAGCTGCAAATTTAAGCAAACTAAAAAGAAAAATTGTTATGGCGATCATAATTACAGATGAATGTATTAACTGTGGGGCTTGCGAACCAGAATGCCCAAATACTGCTATATATGAGGGTGCCGATGATTGGAGATACAATGATGGTACTAGTTTAAAAGGCGGTGTTGTGTTGCCAAATGGAAAAGAGGTTGATGCTGATGAGACTCAAGAGCCTATTAGTGACGAGATTTATTATATAGTTCCAGATAAGTGTACCGAATGTAAAGGCTTTCATGAAGAACCGCAATGTGCTGCTGTTTGTCCTGTAGATTGCTGTGTGCCTGATGAGGATAACGTAGAGACTGAAGAAGTGCTTTTAGGTAAGCAACGCTTTATGCATCCTGAAGATTAATCGATATTGAAGTAAATTCTGCATAAATAATCGATTTCTGATTATACAAGAATCCTAAGCTTTTGCTTGGGATTTTTTTGTTTATAAGTTTTAGTGTTTAATGCTTTGGTTATCTTGATATTAAAATTTATTAAAAACTAACTTCGCATTAAGTTGTGTATAAACAATTAAAAAAGATCATTCGCTTAAAAAGTTTTGCAAAACCAAAAAAATCATTCAAAATTTTTAATTCTCCTCACTGCTCTTAAAACGTTTCATTTCGGCTAAAGGTTCAATGGCGTTGTGGGTTTTCCAAATAGATGGGTCGTATTGTTTTAATTTTTGATAAGGCACATCTTCTGCTTCAGTAAATGAAGAAAATTCACTCTGGTTTAAGCTGGATTTATTAATAATGAATAGTTCCTTTTTCGATCGTGCGCTTCCTTCAATTAAGAAGTTAAAGCCTACTTTGTTTTTCTCTCTACTGTTCTCAATAAATTTAATAGGCCTGTTTACATAAAAATAACGCCCTTCTTCTTGATTAATATATTTTGGGCTATATGTGCTGTCTGCGTTTTTTTGAAAGATAATAGTGCCTTTATTAATGTTTTCTACATACTTAATGCCTAGCAATAATTTAAGATTGAATTTCTCTCCTCTTTTGCCTTTACCAAAATCGTAATCTAGTTTAATAACTGCAAAGGTTTCATCTGCTATGTATAATTTGCCAGCGTATTTTGATTTTGCTTTTCTAGGTTTGAAATTAATAATATAAACTAACTCACCATTAAAACCTGTAACATCAACAAACTCGTAATTGTATAATTCTGGATTTATAATTTTTCTCAAAAACGAATCATTATAGGTTTGTGCGTCATGAAGCAAGCCATGTGTTTCTCCTTTAAGATTTTTAATGTCGTATATATTTTCATTGTCCTTATCGTTATTATTATCCGATTTTAAAGAGAGTGAATCTTCAACTTTAATAAGTCCAGTTTTTAATTTATAAGTAAGCGTAGTATCTAAGTATTTTAAAATAATATCTTGTGCTTTGGTTTGCACATTGTCTAATGAGAAATTTTTGCTATTGTCTACTAAACTTGTTGCTTTATGTATATTTAGCTTAGCTTCTTTTCTATTTTTAATCATTAAATCACCTAAATAATCCTGAAAATACATTGTATTGCTATTAACAATGGTTCTAGTTAAAGAGTCTAAACTTTTATTAACACCTTCATGTTGCTTTTTACGCATTCCAGATGCTTTGGTTACTTTAGCTTCAAAGCGGTCAAAATCGGCATAGGCTGTATTACGATGAAAAAACTGAACAGTTTGGTTATCATGTTTATAGTTTTTTGCAAGGTTGTTATTTACCTTTTGGATAATGTCATCGGCATTAGGCTTAGAATTACTCAAGAATACTTTGCTTAATTCGTCAATAAACTCCTCTAAAACAATAATATTATTATTGTTTTTTATGGCTTCAATAGAAATAGAGCGAGAGGCAAACCCAAGACAGCTAAACGTAATTTCATTAGAAGCTACATCTTCAAGATCAATTGTAAAAAAACCTTCTTCATTAGTAATTACACCAGAATCCTGATCGGTTTGTACTGTTGCAAATGGAATAGGGTTGTTATTACTGTCTACAACTTTAGCTGTTAGGCTTTGACCAAACAATGAAGTTGTTATTAGGAAGATAAAAATTGAAAGATAGGTTTGCATAGAAAAATTGATGATTATAAAAGATAGACGATGAAATTACGCATTTGTAACATTTAGTATATAAAATTCTTGTTAAAATAGTTACATTTGCCACCTTAAAATTATTTCGATGAAAGCAGGAATTGTAGGATTACCAAATGTTGGAAAATCAACATTATTTAATTGTTTATCTAATGCAAAGGCGCAAAGTGCAAATTTTCCTTTTTGCACTATTGAACCAAATATTGGTGTGGTAAATGTCCCAGATCCAAGGCTTGAAAAATTAGAAGAGCTAGTTAATCCTGAGCGAGTATTGCCTGCAACTGTTGAAATTGTTGACATTGCAGGTTTAGTCAAAGGTGCTAGTAAAGGAGAAGGTCTAGGAAATCAATTCCTTGCAAATATTCGTGAAACTGACGCAATTCTTCATGTAGTACGCTGTTTTGATAATGATAATATTGTTCATGTTGATGGAAATATAAATCCAATTAGAGATAAAGAAACAATAGATTTTGAGCTACAGCTTAAAGACTTAGAAACGGTAGAAAAGAAACTGGACAAAGTAAAGCGAGCAGCTAAAACAGGAAATAAAGAGGCACAAAAAGAAGAAGCTGTGCTTTTAAAAATAAAAGGAGGTTTAGAAGCTGGAACTTCAATTAGAGCTTTAGAATTTTCGGATGAAGATTATGCAGCTTTTGTAAAACCACTGCAGTTTATTACAGATAAGCCTGTAATGTATATTTGTAATGTTGATGAAGCTTCTGCTGTTTCAGGAAATGCTTATGTAGAACAAGTTAAAGAAGCAGTGAAGGATGAGAATGCCGAAGTATTAGTGCTTGCTGTTGGTACTGAAGCAGATATTAATGAATTAGATGATTACGAAGAACGTCAAATGTTTTTAGATGATATAGGCTTAGATGAACCTGGATCTTCTAAGTTAATACGTTCAGCTTACAAGCTGTTAAATCAGCAAACCTATTTTACAGCTGGTGTCAAAGAAGTCCGTGCTTGGACCATTGACATTGGTGCAACCGCTCCACAAGCCGCTGGTGTAATCCATACAGATTTTGAAAAAGGCTTTATTAGAGCAGAAGTAATTAGTTATGACGACTATGTTCACTATGGTAGCGAAGCAAAGGTGAAAGAGGCTGGAAAAATGCGAGTAGAAGGAAAGCAATACATTGTTAAAGATGGCGATGTGATGCACTTCTTGTTTAACGTATAGTTTGGGTTTTTGTTTATAACTAAATCGACTGTCAGGTTGAGCATTAGCGAGATTAAAATATATTTTGAGCGAAGTTAGCTTACAAAGTAAGTCGAAACCTAAAATAAAATAATGTCACTAATAGAAATCAAAACACTTATTAATGCAGATATTAAAACATGTTTTGATTCAGCTCGTAATATAGATTTCCACAAAGAATCATTGCAACATTCCAACGAAAAAGCCATTGCAGGGAAAACATCAGGTCTAATTGATTTAGGCGAATGGGTCACTTGGGAAGCTAGACATTTTGGTGTTAAACAGAAGTTGACTTCTAAAATAACCAAATTTAATTCACCTACTTATTTTGTTGATGAACAAGTTTCGGGAGCATTCAAATATTTTAAGCATGAGCATATTTTTGAAATACATGATGAACAAACTTTAATGATAGATAGGTTTGATTTTGAATCTCCTTTTGGCATTTTTGGGCGATTGATAAATGTTTTGTTTTTAAAAAAGTATATGACTAACCTTCTCGCAATCAGAAATCAATTCCTTAAACAAAAAGCAGAAGAAATAAATTGCCATACTTCATAATCTAAAAGCTCTTTTCATTCGTATGTATTTAATAACCTATTTATTAAAACAAACCCAAACCTATGAATGCAAAGCAATCAATTGTAGTTACTCTTTTATTAGTTTTTACAACCCTAACTTACGCTCAAATAACTACCGACGACTCTAAATTAGCCCTTGGTGTTTCAACTGGATACAATCGAGGAATTGGTATTCAGCTAAACGCAACTGCCCTTAAACCATTAGCAAATGTTTCCATGCAAATACGTTTTGGATTGGGAATGACTAAGTTGGATCCTGGAAATTCGGCAGATTCAAGGCGAATTTTTATTAATAATGCCACAAATGGAGTTCCTGAAGAAAAAGCAAGGTCTTTTGATTATAGATTAGATTTTATGCTAAATTCAAATTTTTTAACTTCTGATGCTTCTCATATAGTTTTTGGTCCAAGATATTCTAGTTTTAAGGCTAATTTCAAGTACGTTGGAGGCAACGAAGACTTTGATGTCACGTCCAAACAGTTTGGTGTTGGATTAGGTGCAGAAAGTCAGTTTAAAATGAATAAAAACCTCAACTTAGTGACAGCAGTTGGATTAGACTATTTTTTTAATAATACTTTAAAAGGACACGATACACATTACAGCCCAGATAATGATAATGTAAATGCAAGAAATGACAACGAAAACGACAATGTGGAGTTTGTATATGCTGATGCTAACGAAGCCATAAAACAACCAAGCTTAATGCCTAGAATAATTATTGGTTTGGTCTACAAATTATAGCAGTAATAAAAATTTAGCAAAATAGCCAACGTTCTCAACAATATTGGCTATTTTTTGTTAATTACTTTGTATATTCTGTGTTTCTTTTTTTGTAGGGTTGTGTTATATTAGCAACCTGTCAAAATTTTACCCAATTTATGTCTCAAGAAACCAAATATACTGAAGATAATATACGCTCACTCGACTGGAAAGAACACATCCGAATGCGTCCGGGAATGTATATTGGTAAACTTGGTGATGGTTCTTCTCCTGATGATGGTATTTATATTCTTGTAAAAGAAGTACTAGATAACTCTATTGACGAATATGTCATGGGAGCAGGTAAAACCATTGAAATTTCCATTCAAGGTAACAAAGTCATTGTTAGGGATTACGGACGTGGTATCCCTCTTGGAAAAGTGGTGGACGTAGTTTCAAAAATGAACACTGGAGGGAAGTATGACTCCAAGGCATTTAAGAAATCTGTTGGACTAAATGGAGTGGGTACAAAGGCTGTAAATGCGCTTTCTACCTATTTTAGAGTAGAATCTACACGTGAAGGGAAATCGGCTTCTGCTGAGTTTGAACAAGGAAACTTAACGAATCAAGAATTACTTGATGACACCTCACGACGTAAAGGAACAAAAGTGTCTTTTGTGCCAGACGAACTTATCTTTAAAAATTATAAGTACAGAAATGAGTATGTTGCAAAAATGCTCAAAAACTATGTGTACTTAAATCCTGGGTTGACTATCGTTTTTAATGGTGAAAAATTTTACAGTGAAAATGGTCTTAAAGATTTATTAAGTGATAACATAAATGAGTCTGATAGATTATATCCAATTATTCATTTACGCGGAAACGACATCGAAGTTGCTTTAACGCATAGTAAAACGCAATATAGTGAGGAATATCATTCGTTTGTTAATGGTCAAAACACCACTCAAGGTGGTACGCATCTATCGGCTTTTAGAGAGGCTTTGGTTAAAACCATAAGAGAGTTTTATGGAAAGAATTATGAGGCTTCAGATATAAGAAAATCAGTAGTTTCAGCAGTTTCTATAAAAGTGATGGAACCAGTTTTTGAAAGTCAGACAAAAACAAAATTAGGGTCGACTGATATGGGTGGTGATCTTCCAACGGTAAGAACGTACATCAACGACTTTTTAAAAACACAGCTTGATAACTTCTTGCATAAAAATCCGGATACAGCTGAGAAAATTCAACGAAAAATTCTTCAAGCCGAACGAGAGCGTAAAGAGTTATCTGGTATTAGAAAATTAGCAAAAGATAGAGCAAAAAAAGCAAGTCTTCATAATAAAAAATTGCGTGATTGCCGTGTGCATTTTGGTGACACCAAAAATGAGCGTAATCTTGAAACGACTTTGTTTATTACCGAGGGAGATTCTGCTTCTGGTAGTATCACAAAATCAAGGGATGTTAACACACAAGCGGTTTTTAGTTTAAAAGGAAAGCCATTAAATTGTTATGGTTTAAGCAAGAAAATTGTGTATGAAAATGAAGAATTCAATTTGCTTCAAGCTGCTTTAAATATAGAAGAATCTTTAGAAGATTTACGCTATAACAATGTAGTAATTGCAACTGATGCAGATGTAGATGGTATGCATATTAGACTGTTGTTAATTACCTTCTTTTTGCAATTTTTTCCTGAGGTAATTAAAGAAGGTCATTTGTACATTTTACAAACGCCATTATTTAGGGTTAGAAATAAAAAAGAAACTGTTTATTGTTATTCTGAAGAAGAACGAAGAAATGCTATTGAAAAATTAAAACCAAAGCCTGAGATTACACGATTTAAAGGTTTGGGAGAAATATCGCCAGATGAGTTTGTGCATTTTATTGGGGAAGATATTCGCTTAGACCCTGTAATGTTAGATAAAGAAATGTCTATTGAAAAGTTGCTGTCTTTTTATATGGGAAAAAACACGCCAACAAGGCAAGAATTCATTATTAATAATTTGAAAGTTGAGCTTGATTTAGTAGAAGAGGATAATTAACTATGAGTGAAGAAAACGAAAACTTAATAAATAATAATAACGACGATAACCAAGAAACAATCACTAAAGTTACAGGGATGTACAAGGATTGGTTTTTGGACTATGCTTCGTATGTCATACTAGAACGTGCAGTTCCTGCCATTGAAGATGGTTTTAAGCCTGTACAGCGACGTATTATGCACTCCATGAAAGATTTGGATGATGGTCGTTATAATAAAGTTGCGAACATTGTTGGTCATACCATGCAATATCATCCTCATGGCGATGCAAGTATTGCTGATGCTATGGTTCAAATTGGTCAGAAAGATTTATTGATTGATACCCAAGGAAACTGGGGAAATATTCTAACAGGAGATAGAGCTGCTGCATCACGTTATATCGAAGCACGATTATCAAAATTTGCTTTAGACGTTGTTTACAACCCTAAAATCACAGAATGGCAAGCTTCTTATGATGGTAGACGTAAAGAGCCTGTTAATCTTCCAGTGATGTTCCCATTGCTTTTAGCTCAAGGAGGAGAAGGAATTGCAGTTGGGTTGTCAACCAAGATTTTACCCCATAACTTTATCGAATTGATTGATGCATCAGTAAAGCATCTTCAAGGAAAGCGATTTACTATTTTACCAGATTTTCCAACAGCTGGAATAGCCGACTTCACCAATTATAATGACGGTCTAAGAGGAGGGAAGGTACGCGTAAGAGCAAAGATTTCGCAATACGATAAAAACACATTAGTCATTACCGAAATTCCTTTTGGAACAAATACCTCGTCTTTAATAGATTCTATTTTAAAGGCGAATGACAAAGGAAAAATCAAGATTAAAAAAATTGAAGACAATACTGCTGCTGATGTTGAAATATTAGTGCATTTGCCTTCAGGAATTTCTCCAGATAAAACAATTGATGCTTTATATGCTTTTACAAATTGTGAAACCTCAATTTCGCCTTTAGGTTGTGTTATTGAAGACAATAAACCATTTTTTGTTGGTGTTACCGAAATGTTACGTCGCTCGACTGACAATACGGTCCAGTTATTAAAACAAGAGCTTGAAATAAAACTCGGTGAGTTTGAAGAACAATGGCATTTCGCTTCCTTAGAACGCATATTTATTGAAAATAGAATATACCGTGATATTGAAGAAGAGGAAACTTGGGTAGGTGTTATTAGAGCTATAGACAAAGGACTTCAGCCACATATAAAACATTTAAAAAGAGCTGTTACAGATGAAGATATCGCTAGATTAACTGAGATTAGAATCAAACGTATATCAAAATTTGATATCGATAAAGCACAACAAAAAATTGATGCCCTCGAAGATCAGATTGCCGAAGTGAAGCATCATCTGGCTAACTTAATAGATTATGCCATTGCTTATTTTACTAGATTGAAAAAGGAATACGGTAAAGGCAGAGAGCGTCAAACCGAAATTCGTGTATTTGATGATGTAGATGCTACCAAAGTGGTTATTAGAAATACCAAACTTTATGTAAATAGAGAAGAAGGATTTGTTGGAACTTCATTACGTCGAGATGAATATGTATGTGATTGTAGTGATATAGATGATATTATCGTGTTTACCAAAGATGGTAAAATGATGGTTACTAAAGTAGACTCAAAAACCTTTATCGGCAAGGGAATTATACATGTAGCTGTTTTCAAGAAAAAGGACAAGCGTACTATTTACAATATGATTTATCGTGATGGCAAAGGTGGTCCATCGTATGTAAAACGTTTTGCAGTGACCTCTATTACTAGAGATAGAGAGTACGATTTAACGAATGGAACTAGCAATTCGATAGTGAATTATTTTTCGGCTAATCCAAATGGCGAAGCTGAAGTGGTGACAGTGATGTTACGACAGGTAGGTAGTATTAAAAAGTTAAAATGGGATTTAGATTTTGCAGATATTATTATTAAAGGAAGAGCTTCTAAAGGTAATTTAGTTACAAAGAACACTATAAAACGTATCGAGCTTAAAGAAAAAGGCGTAAGCACTTTAAAGCCACGTAAGATATGGTTTGACGATACCGTGGAACGCTTAAATGTGGATGGCAGAGGTGAATTAGTTGGCGAATTTAGAGGAGAGGATAGAATACTCATAATTACACAATCTGGACTGATTAAAACAATTATTCCAGAAATTACTGCACGTTTTGATAACGATATGATAGTAATGGAAAAATGGATTCCTAAAAAACCAATTTCAGCAATTTATTTTGATGGTGACAAAGAACGTTATTATGTGAAACGTTTCTTAGTTGAAAACGAAAATAAAATTGAAAGTTTTATAACTGATAACCAAAACTCACAATTGGAAATAGTATCTACTGATTGGAGGCCGATGGCCGAGGTGGTTTTTGCTAAAGAACGAGGAAAAGATAGGAAAGATAACTTACAAGTTAACCTTGAGGAATTTATTGCAGTAAAAGGTGTTAATGCTCTTGGAAATCAATTAACTAGAGATAAAGTCAATCAAATTAATTTAATTGATTCCTTGCCTTATGAGGCTCCAGAAGAAATGCCTGCTGATGAAATGGAAGTGATAGATGAAGAAGTTGTTGAAAACAAAGAATCGGTTGTAAAACCTTCAGAAAATGGCGAAGCATCAAAGGATTTAGATATTGATGATGAAGGGCAGATTACCTTGTTTTAGTATTGGCTATTAAGGCTTTATTAAAAATGTATTTTCTTCCCTTCATGAGTTGCTTTAAATCCTAAATCTTCGTAAAATTTAATAGCCTTTGGTCTTTATTTTTGTCACTTGTTAATTGTAACAAATTGCATTTCGTTCTTTGACTCTGTTTATTGTCCATTTAAACATGGTTTTTCCAATCCCGCTACCTCTTTTTGTCTTTTCGTATTCTTACTGCTTCTATTTGTGCTCTAATTCCGCAACGATAAGTTAGATACTGAATAAAGGATAGCTGTAAAGTCCCAATAATTTCGGCATATTCGTTTTCGACAACTATTAATTCTTGATTTTCATCAGCGTTTATTTTTCAAAAGCATGTAAGTATTCTTTAGGTAAAGGGCTTTGGAAGTTTTCTCTCTTTTTCCTAGCATATGGTCTGCAATCATTTCTACAATCTCAGAAATGTCATTTATAGTTGCTTTTCTAAAGGTCATTGTGATTTTGGTCTTGTTGCTTGTTGTCAGCTTGTTGTGTATAGTTAGTTGCGTTGGTTAGAACTAACCTAGTAAAAGAAAACAAACCATAGGAAATTATAAAGGAATTTCCAAGTAGGCGAGAACTTAGTAATTGACTTTACATGTTGTTGGCTGCTGTGTATTTAATTAAACAGTAATTATACTAGTTCTTAATTCGTACTGATACATAAGAGCCGTTCAATATTTTCCAATTGCCATTTTCTTTAATTAGTGTGAAATAGTCTAAATTATTATTTCTTGGTTCACCATTTATGGTAAAAATTGCATCAGCTCTTACAAATGCTAACATTCCCATTTCCATATGAACTATAAAATCAGAAACAGGTTCTGTATATTTTGTTGGGTTATTATAAGCTTTTAAGCGTTCCAAAAATTCCTGAATGGTATATGTATTAGTAATCCATTTTCCATTTCTTAAAGAAGCACCAGATATGTTAGCCTTATCGCTAAACAATGTCTGTACTGTCTCGATATCGTGATTACCAATAGCAGTTAGAAATTCTTCAACTAAATTTTTTACAGCTGCTTTTTCAGATTCGATATCCAATTCTTCAACTGTTTGTTGAGCAGAAGTTAAAAAACAAATTGTAAGTGCAATTAATAGTGAAAACATTTTTTTCATTCCGCCTTTTGTTTAATTAAACTAAAGTTTATTTGGCATTGCTGCCAACGTGTTTGTGTATGGCTCGTTGAGGAATATCAACTATGATTTTCCGACGTAACCGAAAGATAGTGAATTGCAATGAATTCCGATTAGGAGTTCAGACGCAATGAGCTGTACACATTGTTGTGTATAGTATTATAAGAAATATCCAATGGCAGATACAACTATTGCGATTACAGATAAAATAAATGCATATTTCGCATTTTTTCTAGCGTGATTCAATTCCAAGAAATTTATGTAGTTGAATTCGGATTCTAAAGTCACGATAAGTCTATTAGAATTAAGTACCGTAAACATAGAGTTTTTAGGAGGCCTTTCCTTATTTTCGTTCCATAAAGCATTTCTACAATGTCTTGATATTATTTTTTGTTCTGCACTTGTAATTTCAGAGATACCTAATATTTCATCTTCGGTAAATCCAGATGATTTAGTTCGCCCCCATTCTATAGCTTTAATGTAAGTACTCTTGTTCATAATATTTCACAAAACGGGTTATATGTGTACTAATATACTCATTATCCCAAATATTCTCAGGATAATAGGAATTTTAGCTTCCTCCTCATGGCTTCTTGTTTCTTGTTATGCGATAGTTTAAAAACTCTACAAAAAGAGAGAAAGCAATAGCAAAATATAAGTAACCCTTAGGAATAGCACCAACTTCATTTCCAAATACAGATGTGTGTGATAAATGCGCAGCTTCGGTAATTAACATAAAACCAATAAGTATTAAAAATGCTAAACCAAGCATTTGTATACTTGGGTGTGCATCTATAAACTTACGTATTGGGTTGGCAAAAACAATCATGATTATTATAGAAATAACCACAGCAATAATCATTAATACTAAATTATAGTTGTGGTTGCTAGATAAACCATTGGTCATACCAACAGCTGTTAAAATGGAATCAATTGAGAATATAAAGTCAATAATAATTATTTGAACAATGGCTTGAGATAGCGATTTTATTTTTTTTCCTTTTACAGCGTCTTCATCATGCGATGGTGTTTCTACTTTCTCACGAATTTCAGAGGTGCTTTTATAGATTAAAAACAACCCTCCAGCAAATAGAATAATACCTTGCCAGCTTAATGCAAGGTGCAACCAACTATTCTCAAAAATGTAAAAAGGTTCGCTTAAACTAATTAAGAACGACACAAAAAACAACAATATGATACGTTGTACCATAGCGAGTATTAGGCCAATGTTTGTGGCTTTTGCGCGTTGGTGTTCTGGGAGTTTGTTAGCAGCAATAGATATAAACACAATGTTATCAATACCCAGAATAATCTCTAAAAAAGTGAGAGTAAGTAATGCCATAATTGCATCGCTAGTAAGTAGGAAATCTAACATAGTACTATTTTAATTTTTTTGCGATTCCTTTTTGTTTTATTACTTCGCCAACATACGAATACTCAAACGTATATGATGAGTCAGTAGTGCTTAGTATTTTTAAATGGATATCTTTTCGTTCTGCCATGCTTTTCGGATTTATAGTTTTAAAAATCACTTCACAATCATTAATCCAACGTACAGTAGCAGAATCTGTTTTGTTTTCAAAAGTTTCTATTTGTAAATCGTTAGTTCGTGTAAAAGTAGAGGTATAGTCTATGTTATCAATAACAATAGAGCTCTCAAAAGTTCCAGTTTTAAAGTTTGTACAGTTTCTTTCAACTTGGTAGCAACTAAAAAGCATTGAACTAAGAACGATTATAAAGAAATATTTCATTGAAAAGCGTTTCATGCAAATTTAATAAAGAATATGCTTAATTCTTATAATTTTTATATGTACCATCCTTAAAAAAGATAATAACTCTATCTATGTCTTTAGATTTTGCGTTGAAAACATCTAATGATGTATTCTCTTTAAGATTTGCAGTATCGTTTTTCGGTTCGTTTTCTATATGTTTCGGAAATGTGCCTTTGCCATTTAACAACCAATACAAATCAACCTCAGGAAAAGAGGAGAGTATTTTCATGACAAAATCTAAACTAGGTTTATTTCTACCAGATAATATATGTGAAATGCTAGAACGTTGCACACCAATTTTATCTGCAAATGCAGACGCCGATAGGCTATAGAAATCTATAATTTGTTGCAGCCTTATGGTGAAATTTTTAGAGTTTATCATTGTAAACAAAGATATTTATTTTATAACTAAGATTGATGTGTTTTTATTGTAAAATTTGATATTAAAATATGATAATACTATTTAAAATATAAATTTAAAGTTCATATAAAGCGTCATAAATAAATGATATATAGATTATTAAGTATGATAATGTAATTTTGTTCTTTTTATGAATCCATACTCGTTAATATTGCATACAATTGTAAACAAAGGAGTTGTATGGAGTTGTTTACAATTGTAAAATTTAGTTTATTTACATTTGTAACTTAATAAAAGCTATGCTAGATTATTCGTCTTTACAATCCATATTCGATGCTTACAGAACAGAGGATCTATCAAATAGATATATTACCAACAACCATATTGAGCTTGTTCTAAAAAAAGTATCTAAAAATTTTGATGTTGCAACTATTGGGTATTCAGTTAATGGATTACCAATCTATGGCATCCAACTTGGAAATGGTCAAAAGCGCATTTTAATGTGGTCGCAGATGCACGGAAATGAATCGACCACCACAAAAGCGTGCTTTGACTTATTGAATTATCTCGAAAAAAACAATAAAACACTTGAAGCTTGTACATTATACATTATTCCTATCTTAAATCCAGATGGCGCAAAGGCGTATACTAGACTAAATGCTAATGGTGTTGACCTCAATAGAGATGCACAGGATCTTACACAACCTGAAAGTGTAGTGTTGAAAAATATATTCGAAAGTTTTAAGCCAAATTTTTGTTTTAACCTACATGGTCAACGAACCATTTTTACCGCTGGAACTGTCAATAAGCCAGCTACAGTAAGCTTTCTAGCTCCAGCACAAGATGAGCAATGTACAGTTACTAATAGCCGTAAAGTTGCCATGGAAATAATTGTAGCCATGAATAATATGCTTCAAAATATCATTCCAAATAGTGTTGGTATTTATGACGATGCTTTTAATATAAATTGTGTTGGCGATACTTTTCAAAGTAAAAATGTACCTACTGTGTTATTTGAAGCTGGACATTATAAAGATGATTATACCAGAGAAAAAGTGAGATATTTTATTTTTAGTTCATTGCTAGTTGCTATAGATGCAATTTGCAATAAGGAAAAGCTCGGAACTGAATATGAAGCGTATTTTGATATCCCAATGAATGATAAACTGTTTTATGATATTATTATTAGAAATTCTAAGGTTTTGGTTGCTTCCGAAGAAAAAACGCTGGATTTAGCTATTCAATATGATGAGGTATTGATTGGTGGAAAAATTGATTTTATACCAAAAATTAAAGATTTTGGTAAGCTTTCAAAGTATTTCGGACATAAAGAGATTGACGCAAGGAATCAAAATGTAATATTGGGAGATAATGAGTCGTTGCAAAGCAAAAACGCAATCGATTTCGTTACAATCAACAATGAATTATTCTCATTAAAATTAGTAAATAACCACTAATTTGTTCGTTATTATTATTAAAAATGCGCTATTTTTGATTTTTATTTAACAAAATTTGAAAAATGGCAAAGTTTAAATTAGACGAAATCGATCACCAGATTCTTGATATGTTAATAGATAACACAAGAATTCCTTTTACAGATATTGCAAAAAAATTATTGATTTCGGCTGGTACAGTACACGTTAGAGTAAAAAAAATGGAGGATGCAGGTATTATAAAAGGGTCATCCTTAACCTTAGATTACCATAAGTTGGGTTATTCGTTTATTGCGTATGTTGGTGTGTTTCTTCAAAATACCTCGCAAACAAAATTTGTATTGGAACGCATAAACGAAATCCCTCATGTTACAGTAGCTCATATAACAACTGGGAAATTTAATATTTTTTGTAAAATTAGAGCTAAGGATACTTCACATGCTAAAGAAGTTATTTTTAAGTTAGACGATATTGATGGTGTTTATAGAACCGAAACAATGATATCACTTGAAGAAAGTATAAATGATAAGAAACGCTTAATGCACTCAATATTTAACGAGATATAGTAACCTATGATTGCAGAATATTTAAAACCTGAAGAGTTCAATAACTACTATACTCCTTACATTAATTTGGTAGAAAGTAAAGATATAATTGTTTCACTTGAAAAGAGTTTTGAAGAAACATTGTCTTTTTATAGTTCAATTCCAAAGGACAAATGGCTATTTTCTTATGCTAAAGGAAAGTGGACAGTTAATGAGGTTGTTCAGCATTTATTAGATACCGAACGTGTTTTCTCCTATAGAGCATTATGCTTTTCGAGAAAAGATACCATTGAACTTCCTGGATTTGACCAAGATGAGTATTTAATTAATTCTAACGCAAATTCTAGAAGTAAAGAAAGTATTATAGAAGAATACCTATCAGTTAGAAAAGCAACAATTACATTGTTCAAAAGTTTTTCAGAAGAAATGCTTCTTCAAATAGGAGTAGCAAGCAATAGCACATTATCGGTAAGAGCAGCTGGCTATATAATAATTGGTCATGAAAAGCATCACTGTAATGTCATAAAGGATAACTACCTATAGTTTTTTACGCTTTGTAGTAATCGAAAGCTTCCATAATAAGCGCATTTTCTACTTTACAATCTATTTTTGATTTTCCAATATCTTCAAGCAATACGAAATTAATGTTTCCATGCGTATTTTTCTTGTCAAACTTCAAGAGTTCGATAACTGCTAAATAGTCATCATTGGTTAACTCTACTAGTCCGTAAATGTTTCTAATGGTTGCTTTTATGTTTTCTAATTTTTCATGCGGAAAACCACATTTTTTATGTGATATATATGTGGCTAATACCATGCCAATAGCAATGGCTTCACCATGTAATAATGTCTCTTTTTTATCATTGCTTAAGCAGTAGGACTCTATGGCATGACCAAGCGTATGACCGTAATTTAAGGTTTTTCGCAGTCCATTTTCGTTAGGATCTTCAGTTACAACATTCTTTTTAATGATAATGGATTCATAGATTAGTTGGTCTAAATCTTCAAGAGTGAATTTGGACAAATCACTCATTTTATGCCAATAGGTCTCATCTTGAATTAATCCATGTTTCAACATTTCTGCTAAGCCAGAGCGCATTTCATTTTGAGGTAAAGTTTCAAGGAACTCTGTGTCTACAAGAACCATATCACCACAATTAATTACACCAATTTGGTTCTTTAGTGTGCCAAGGTCAACACCAGTTTTTCCGCCAATTGATGCATCAACCATTGCCAATAATGATGTAGGTACATTAATAAAATTTATACCGCGTTTAAAGCATGAGGCTACAAAGCCTCCAAGATCGGTAACCACACCACCTCCAAGATTAATTAAAAGTGATTTTCTGTCACCATCCAAATCAGATAAAGCATTCCAAACACCAACACATGTGTCTATAGTTTTATTAATTTCACCAGCTTCTATTTCAATAATCTCAATGTTTTGAGAAGTATTTAACTTAGCTAAAAAAGGGCTTAAACAATGCTTATGCGTATTTGTATCTACTAAAACAAATATTTTCGAAAAATTTGATTCGTTAATGTAGGTGTTCAGCTTGTTGTAACAAGTTGAATTAAAATATATTGCGTAGTCTTTTGTTATGATTGATTCCATGTATTTCCGCCATAAAATTTGAGTGGTAAAATAAGTAGAAAATTATTAAAAAAGTATCTTAGTAATAAATATATTTGCTTTATATGAAATTGTAATTATGTCAAGAACAAGAATTTTTGATAATACCGAAATTGCTTTTCAATTGAAAAGTGACTCCGAGCTTGAAAGAGCGTATTTTTTGTTTAAAATGATCTCTGTTCAGCCATTAGTACGTATTGGTACTGCAGCGACGAATTTTGCTTTAAAGGCAAATTTACCAGTAGAAAAATTAATAAGGTCAACGGTTTTTGACCATTTTTGTGGCGGTGTTAATGAGCATGATTGCCAAGAAGTAATCGATAAGATGTTTGACAAAGGTGTATCATGTGTTTTGGACTATTCGGTAGAAGGGAAAGAAACAGAGGAGCAGTTTGATGCAGTTATGAACAAAACCTGTGAACTTATAGAATTTGCTCATACAAAAGAAGCGATGCCAATTGCAGTATTTAAACCAACTGGATTGGGACGATTTCTTCTATACCAAAAAAAGACAGAAGGTATTGATCTAACACCATCTGAAACTGAAGAATGGAATAGAGTAGTAGCACGCTATCATAAGATTTGTAAGCTTGGAAAAGAAAGAGATGTTGAAATTTTGATAGATGCAGAAGAAAGCTGGATGCAAGATGCTGCCGATGATTTACTCGAAGAGTTAATGAAAACTTATAATACCGATATACCGATAGTATACAACACTCTGCAGTTATATAGATGGGATAGGTTAGATTATTTAAAATCTCTTCATGAACGAGCTAAAAATGAAGGTTTTAAACTAGGTTTTAAAATTGTGAGAGGAGCTTACATGGAAAAAGAAAGAGAACGCGCCGAAGATAAAGGTTATGAGTCTCCTATATGTACAGATAAGGCTTCTACAGATGAAAATTTCGATAAAACATTGAGTTATATTTTAGAAAATTTAGAAGATATTTCAGTGTTTATAGGAACGCATAATGAAGAAAGTTCGTACTTAGCCATGGACTTATTGGAAAAATATAACATATCAAAAAACGATAACCGTGTTTGGTTTGGTCAGTTATATGGAATGAGTGATCACATCAGTTATAATTTAGCCAATCATGGTTATAATGTTGCAAAATATGTGCCTTTTGGACCTGTAAAAGATGTGATGCCTTATTTAATTAGAAGGGCAGAAGAAAACACATCAGTCGCTGGACAAACCAATAGAGAACTAAATTTGCTTAAACAAGAAAGAAAGCGCAGAAAGCTTTAACAAAACCTATCTAAATGACAAATAACCCATTTACTTCACATACTTATGAATCTATATGGACAAAACATTTTTCATGCGACAGTAAAATACGCTCATTTGATGCTGTTAAAGGTCTAAAGTTTGTTAGGGATAACCGTTTCCCGTTTTATGTTAATGCTGGAAAAAATCAAACCAATGGTATGACCTATCAATTAGATGGCTCAGCTAATGATTTTAAGAACAAGACAGTATTGATTCATGATGTTTTAAGTTATTTGCAGAAAGAACAGGACTTAAAGAATAGTAGAATAAAAGTTAAGACAATTCCTCAATACAAAGGCTTGTATGCTAATTTATCTGAAGTAAAGAGTATTGATGAAGTCTTGGTGTCTTGCTTTAGCTCAAAAAGTAGAAGTAGATTTAGAGGAAGAATTAGACAAATTGAAGCCAACTTTGATATTTCGCAAGAAGTATATTTTGGAGAAATAGATAAAGATGACTATTTAAAGAAAATGGACGTTCTTAAAAGCTTTATTGTAAGTAGGTTTGAGCAAAGGAATGAGCATAATAGTGTTGTGCCTTTATGGGAATTTTATGTAGATTTAATTTACCCTTTAATACTCGAGAAAAAGGTGGTTTTTAATGTTATAAACGACGGAGATACCCCAATTGCAATGTCCATAAACTTTGTTTATGATGATATGGTAGCAATTGCCATCAGATCTTTTGATATAAGTCACTACAAATACAATATTGGAAATCTTGAAATTTATAAACTTATTGAATGGTGTATAGATAATGGAATTAACATTTTAGACTTCTCTAAAGGTAAAGCCGATTACAAAGATAGATGGTCTGATACGTTATATGCTTTTGAGTGCCATGTAATTTACGACTCAAAGTCCTTGATATCCACTTTAACAGCCAATAGTATTAGTTCTTTTTATAGAACAAAACAATACCTTAGAGATAAGAATATTAATTTATGGTATACAAAAGTAAAGTTTAAGTTTAAAAAATTACTTAGCAAATAGTCCTCGTTTCTTTTTTGGCGAATCACCATAACCGTAACCATAGCCTCTTTTATGAATAACGCCATTTAATAGTGTTACCATATTTGGTAATCTTTTTTCATCATACATAGATTTAGCAACATGCAACTGTCTCTTATCTAAATAATTGGCTCTAACGACATAAATTACCATATCCGCAAATTTACTAATTAGTAACGTGTCTGTTACTAGTCCAACTGCAGCAGTATCAACTATTATATAATCGTACTTATTCTTAACGGCATTAAATAAAACTTCTAGCTTTTCATCCATTAATAATTCGGCAGGATTAGGAGGTATGGTACCAGAACTAATCATGTCTAGATTTTCATCTACATTATTGATGATATCTGTAAAATTGATTTTATCGTCAACAATATAGTTTGTAAGTCCAAGGCCAGTTTTATTTTCAACTCCCATGTACTTGTTTAGTTTCGGTACTCTAATATCTGTTTCAATTATTAGGACCTTTTTATTCGAAAACGAAAGTGACCTTGCTAAGTTTAAGGATGTATGAGACTTACCTTCTTTGCTGGTTGTAGAAGTAACAAAAATAGTTTTGCCTTTACTTTTAGTAACGCTAGAAAGCATGAAATCTATATTTGTCCTAATTAGTCTAAAGGATTCTGCTTTTGGTGAATAATCGTGCTTATTGATAAATACTTGCTTAGCACTTGATTTTGGCACATCTCCAATAAAAGGTATCGCTAACTCTTTAATTAAGCCTGCTTTATTTCTTATTTTATTGTCTAGTAAGTCCATTAAATATATTGCTATTAATGGAATTAATACCCCTAAAACAAATGCACCTAAAAATACAATGCCTTTCTTTGGCCAAATAGGCAATGCACTTGCATAAGCGTGATCTATAATAATGGCGTTAGGCGATGACACACCATGGGAAACAGCCGATTCTTCACGTTTTTGTAGCAAATACACATAAACAGATTCTTTGATGCTTTGCTGACGCTGTAAATCACCTAATATTCTTTGCTTTTTTGGTGCAGAAAAAATTTGAGAAGAAATTCTGTTTTCTTCTCTATTTAAATTATCTCTTTTGATTTGATAAGTAGACTCTAAGCTATTTAGACTAGCCGAAAAATTTTGTTTCAAATTGGCTATTTGTGCATCTAATCTTTTAACAACTGGATTTTGCTCACTAGAATTTTCCAAACGTTTGTTACGCTGCATTACCAATTCATTATGCCTTTGCATTAAACTATTAATGGAATTATCTTGAAAGGACATCCCTTCTGGTATTAAATCTCCATTTCCATTGTTATCATTTATGTGTTTCTTTACATAATCAATTACTTGCAATTCAGTACTTGTAGCAATTAGTTGGTTTTCAATATCTCTTTCGGTTTGTAAAAAAATACTGGATTGAGATGACAAATCTGTTAATCTATTATTTTGTTGCGTGGTTTCTGATGATTGATTAACCTCAGATAGTTCTCGAGACACAATAGCTAATCGATTGTCTATAAAATCAGACGTTGCTTTAACTACTGCATTCTTATTTTCAATTACTACTTTGTTATATTGATTTACCAGAGAATTAAGAATGTCAATACCTTTTTCTGTTACTGGTTCATCAAGAGTGATATTTATGATACTTGAGTTTAAAGCAGTAGTAGATATTTTTATTTTATCACTATAGTGTGATGCAACTCTTTCTTCAGGTGTGATTTTTACAGTAACACTTTTACCTACTTTTAATTCTGGTTGCTCAAAATTTGGCGTAAAAATGATGTTCCCAAATGGCATAGAAATATTATCACCAAAGTTTAGTTTTTTATCACTATTCTTAAATGTAAACTGTGATTTCGATATTATATCAAGTGTTACAGAGGTGTCAACAGTTTTTAAAATGCTGTCATTTTCAAGAAAATTAACTGCTAACGGTGGGTTTTTATATATTTCAAGTTCTTTAATGGATCCTTGGATGTAACATTGTATATTCAAGCCCAATTCTTCAATAACACTATTGATAATAGAGCGTGAGCCTATGACTTGCACTTCATCTAAAACACTATTTTGGTCACGTTTAAACAAGCCATAATCATTTTGATTTGATTGTCTAGAAGTGTTTTGTTCTTTACTATCTGCTATTTTTATTGTCGCCGAGATCTTATATGTATCTGTAGCATACCTTAAATAGAGAAATGCTAATGAAAAGCAAATAAATAAGCTTAGAATAAACCATTTCCAATTTGAGAAATATTTATCTACTTGTTCTCTTAAACTCGAACTGTTTTTGGATTGAAGTGTCATTTTTAATAGTAGGTTATTATTTTATTAAAATGGCTGCAATTGTTGCCAAAGTTGCTATTGCCGAAATAATTACACCATTATTTTGATTAAAACTTGATGCTCTCACTCTGGCATTATTTTGCTCAACATAAATAACATCGTTTTGAGTTAAATAATAGTTAGGAGAATTAAGCACGTTCACAGACGTTAAGTCTATTTTTGCAAACTTTTTTTGTCCATCAACTTCGCGAATTAATTTTATATTATTTCGTTTGCCATAAATAGTTAAATCTCCAGCTAAGCCTAAAGCTTCAGGAATTGATATTTTTTCATCCTGAATTGTATAGGTTCCAGGGTTTTTTACCTCACCCAAAATAGTGACTGTGAAATTAGCTAGTCTAATGTTAACAATTGGAGGTGCATCTTTTTTAAAATAAATACTAAGTTTATCTTTAAGTAAAGCATTTGCTTCATTTCTAGTTAAACCAGCAAGTTTTAAAGTACCTAGTGTTGGAAACTCAATATTGCCATAGCTATCTATTAAATAGGTTTGCATTTTCAAAGTTCCTTGTGCATCAATAACCGAGGTATTTGTAGAAACCACATTTAAATTGAAGGGCGCCACGGTTTCTGGATCATCAGCAGAAACGTTAATAACTAAAAGGTCGTCTGTTTTAAATCGAAGTTCAAAATCTGAATTTTGATTTTCAATTGCTTCAGATAGTGGTTCGTCTTGAAAATAGATAATATCCTGACGAGAGCCACAAGAAGTTATTGCAAATAGTGCTAGCAGCAATAATTTATTTACTACGGATGATAATGTAATTTTTGAGTTCATATTTATTAATTTTTAGCCTTATCCAAAACCTCAAACTTAGAATTGTTAGATATGTATTCTGGCACAATATCTTTTAATTTTGAAACAATTTCAATGCTTTGGCAGTTAAGATTAGTATTATTAAGTTCTAATATTTTTTCTTGAATTTCTTGAATATCAATTTTTTTACTTTTTGCTATCATAATTTTTTCATGATAGGTCTGTTTAGTGTTTTCTCCATCGGCTAAAAGCTCTTCATATATTTTCTCTCCAGGCCTTAGTCCTACAATTTTTATATCAATATCTTCTGGGTATTTTAGACCAGACAATTTAATCATGTTTACAGCTAAATCAAATATTTTAACCGATTCTCCCATATCAAACACAAAAATTTCACCTCCATTACCCATTGCTGC
This sequence comes from Gaetbulibacter sp. S0825, assembly GCF_011777505.1. Classification (GTDB taxonomy): domain Bacteria; phylum Bacteroidota; class Bacteroidia; order Flavobacteriales; family Flavobacteriaceae; genus Pontimicrobium. The sequence goes on from NZ_JAATJT010000002.1 coordinate 584,454, forward strand.
TGCTTCTAATACCAACGAACACGCTTCGGGAATAGTCATGAAAAATCGAGTTATATCTCTGTGAGTTACAGTTAATGGACCTCCATTTTCAATTTGTTTTTTAAACAAAGGTATTACCGAGCCATTAGACCCAAGTACATTACCAAATCGAGTTGTGATAAATTTTGTTTTCCCTTTTCCTTTTAAGCAACTAATATATAATTCTGCTACACGTTTAGTTGCACCCATTACATTTGTTGGATTAACAGCTTTATCGGTAGATATCATTACAAATTTTTCAACGCCATGTTTTACTGCTAGGTTTGAAATATTGATAGTTCCTCCAATATTAATGCTAACCGCTTCTTGAGGATTGTTCTCCATTAAAGGCACATGCTTATAAGCAGCTGCATGGAAAATAATTTCTGGTCTATGTTCTGCCAAAATCCTTTCCATTCTAATTGGGCATCTTACATCTGTTACTATGGTAACATAGTCTGTAATACCTTTTTGAACAAACTCTTGCTGTATATCGTATAGAGCAGATTCTGCAATATCAACTAAAATCATTTTTTTAAAGTTGAAACTGCATAAATTTCTTGCTATTTCGCTTCCAATTGATCCAGCAGCACCAGAAACAAGAATGACTTTATTATCGTATTCTTCAACCAGAAGAGGGTTTTCTAGGCTAATTGGTTCTCGTCCTAATAAGTCTTCAATTTTAACAGGCTTAATTTGAGAAGCTTGCAAATCTCCATCTATCCATTGTTGGACAGGAGGTACTATTTTTACTTTAATAGATTTCTCTAGAAACACACTAGAAATTTCCAACAACCTGTGGTAGCTTATACTTTGAATGGATATTATAACCTCATTTATAGCATGTTTTTCAATGAAATCATCATCTATATCTTCTGCGCTATAAACTTTAAGAAGATTAATTTTTTTACCAATCTTTCTTTCGTCATTATCTATAAACCCAATTACTTCGTAATTACTTTTAGTATCATTAACTATGGCATCATAAGTTAAATTACCTGAATTTCCAGCTCCATAAATTAAGACATTAGTTTTAGGCTTAAACCCAGATATAATGGCTTTATAACTTGCTTTAATAAAAAACTTAGTAGAGATTAAGAGTAGTATATTTAAAAGAAGATGTATGTATATAATTGAACCTGGGATATCACAAGCAATAAAAAAGTTGAATTGTCTTGTTAAAAATGTTTCAATAAGTAGAATAGTGGCAAGAATATTAACGCCAATAATAATATTTATAACATCTTTAATACCAATAAATCTAACAACACCCTTATGCGTTCCAACAATTAGAAAACTGATAATTGCATTAATTGCAACAAAAGGAATTTCAGCAAGAAATTTACCAAAGTCAAAATCCAGCTTGAAATTATAACGAATTAAATAGGCAAGAAAAAATGTGAATAATACAATGCAAACATCAAAAATAAGCACTAGCCATTTTGACGCATATTTTTGCGAAATATTATATAATCCATCTTTAAACATAACTCAAAATAGGCATTTTTACATTAACTCGGTATTTTCGACTAAAATTTAAAATTTACTACCGATATGGTACTAATGCTATGTAATCAAATTCATTTTTAATAAAGTGCTAGCTTTATTATTCAGGGGTTAAATAAGATTAGGCAGTTAAATTTTCTGTATTTTTATATTTTAACAGATAAACGTTCTAAAAATAAAAGACCGCATAATTTTATTAAAGTAAATATCTATGTTTCATTGGGATTCATCAAATAAAAACGACAAATAACAAATTTTGCCGATATGAAAATTTAATAACCCCTTTAGATAATTACTTAATCAAAAAAAGTAAGACAGGAGTAACTAAAAAAAACTAGCTTATTATCTTAACCTAAGGAGAAAAATGATTTTAGAACACTATAAATTCTATTAAGTTCACTTTCATTTAAGTTAGAGCCACTTGGTAAGCACAAACCTCTTTCAAACAAATCATCTGATACACCGTTTATATACTTTTTACAGTTGCTGAAAATGGGTTGCTGATGCATTGGTTTCCATAAAGGTCTTGTTTCGATATTTTCTTTATCAAATTCTAACCTTAATGACTCCCTTGATTTGTAGGTATCCATTAAAATACATGACAACCATCTATTTGAAAAATGACCTTGAGGTTCATTTAATAACTTTACAGAATCTAAATTACCTAAAGCATCTTCGTAAAATTTATAGTTTTTTCGTCTAAGCTTTACATATTCGTCTAAAACCGTCATTTGACCACGTCCTATACCAGCAACTACGTTAGACATTCTATAATTATAACCGATATGAGAATGCAAATATGCTACAGATTTATCTCTGGCTTGTGTTGCAAGAAATACCGCTTTGTCTTTTATAGCCTTTTTATTGGTTGCTAATGCACCACCACCAGATGTAGTAATTATTTTGTTTCCATTAAATGATAGAATGGATATATCTCCAAAAGTCCCACATTTTCTATTTTTGTAACTACTACCAAATGCTTCGGCACTATCTTCTATAATTGGTATGTCGTAATTTTTTGCAATTGTGTGAATTTCATCCACTTTATATGGCATACCATATAAGTGAACAGCTATAATTGCTTTGGGTTTTTTTCCTTTTGAAATACAATCTTTAATTGCTATTTCTAATTGAATTGGACATAGATTCCAAGTATCTTCCTCACTATCTACAAAAACAGGCTGAGCTCCTTGATATACTATTGGGTTAGCTGAAGCCGAAAACGTTTTACTTTGGCACAATACAATATCATCTCTTGAAACATCAAGTAGAATGAGCCCTAAATGTATTGCTGCAGTACCCGAACTTAATGCTGCTACATACGTGTCTTCATTCAAATATTGAGAGATATCTTCTTCAAATCCAGTGACATTTGGACCAAGTGGCGCTATCCAATTAGTATCGAAAGCTTCATTTATAAATTTTTGCTCTTTGCCACTCATGTGTGGAGAAGAGAGCCATACTTTTGATTTCATAAGTAGTAGTATCTAACTGTAAATATCAATTTAAATTAATTATCAGTCAAAATAAACAGATAAAAGTTCAATTTATCTTGATAAACTAATATGTTAGTGATTAGATAAGGGAGGCAATAACTTTATTTGCCATGGATGTCATGGTTTCACTTTTAAATTGGTGCTTTTCATTTAGCCTTTTATATTCTTTGAATATATCTTCCAAATTTTCAAAGTTTTTATTCATATGCATACCAAAGTTATGTGGATGCCACCAAAGATGAAACAACTCGTTATGTTTTGCAGCATGCTGCATTGCTTTTTTAATTCTTCTTATTTTAAATGGTTCTAACAGCTTTAAATTTTTGTTGTAAGGCCTTAAAAAGCGGCTTTGAGGTAAGTTAATTATTTTGTCTTTGTTATTTATTTTTTTTAAGTCGTAAGTGTGCTTCCCTGTTAGGTTTAAATAACTGTCTAGCATTCTTAACACTCTAAATATTTGCCAAGAATAGTAAGGGGATTCTGGACTGTTTTCTAATTGATAAAGAAATGAGTCTTCTGTGCCACGGTAACTTTTTATGCCTAGTTTATAACAAACATCTAAATACTCAGGATTGAACATATTTCTTGGAAAAACAATACTTTCTATATTAGTATTTAAGTTTTCTGCAATATCCAATGCTGCAGTTATATCCTCCTTAAAATGATTTTTGTTTTGACCAGATTCTGTACAGTAGTAATGTGAAAAAGTATGAGTTCCGACTTCGTGATTATTGTTTTCAATAATTCTTTTTAGTATTGAATGTCCAAAATGATAAGGATCGTCCTTTTCGTTATAGCCTACATCTTCTAATATGGCATAAGGGTCTAGTTCGGTTTTAGCATAATCTGGTGTTTGCTCAGGCATATACTCGATAAGTTCATCCTTATTTTTTGCAAACAAAAAACCAACAGTAGCAAATGTGAGTTTTACATTGTACTTATCGCTTAAGTCAAGGAGTCTTTCAATGACTTTACGCGTGTTTTCGAGGTTTTCTTGATATTCTTCTACAGATTTAAGATCGAAAAAACCCCAGTGTAATTCGTAATCTAATGAAATAACAAAATGTCCATTATCGTTTATCATACCTTAATTAGCTCTATATAATGGAAAATAATCGCTAGTAGCACTATTAGTGGTACTTAATTTATCATATACTTCCTGATTTACAATATGTTTCCAAATCTCAAAGGTTCTAAAATCTTTTGAAAACGATGATTTAAATTCAAAAAGTGAGTCTTCTTTACTTCCTAAACCGCCGCCCAAATTAAAATACTTAAAATTTTGCTCGGTCGCTTCGACCCTCATTTCATCCAAAAATAATTTTGATGGTCTTAATCGTAAATACTCTGTTCGAGTTCCAGATAAATGAAACTGCACAATACCGTTCGTTTTAACAAACATTGAACCAGCTATAATCTTTTGCGATTCTTGTTCTTCAACTAATAAAATATCCGTTTTAAAATCGGTTTGGTCAAGGAAATTTAAAAAATATTCAGGCTTAAAGAAGTAGTCACTATTAGCATCGAGACGATTCATATTTTCATGATATATGTCCACAAATTCCAATACATCTTCTTTTGTACTGGCTTTGCGAACATTACAAGTACGACGTAATTTATTTACTTGGTTTTTTAGAGACTTCTGGTAAGCACGACGTGATTCTTCTAGTGGTAAGGATATATCAATATTCACAACTTTGCCAAGAGACGTTATGTTTCCATAATCCTTTAAGATTGGTTTTTGAGAGTCGATATATGGATGCAATCGTGAAAAAATAGATACAATATTTTTTGATTTAAAATATGCTTGGATTTCATTTATGAATTCTGAATTATCAAAATTTGATGTCACATTTTTACTCAATGGACCACCATAACCATAAATTGATGTAAAATCAAAATAATCTGTGTTCTCAATTGGACGTAATAAAAGAGGTAATGCAATTAAAACATCATTATTACTGGTGTAAACAATAAGTATTGGAGTTTCTGTTTCAGAGTTTTTTGAAATATGATGATAGTCAAATGTATGGTAGAAATCATACGTGTCTACTACACTTAAAACTGCATTCCAATCTTTTTTTGAAGTAATTTCTTTAATCATTGTCTTAATTAACAGGCAACAATTATACGTTGTTTTTTACCCAAACGTTAATTTTTTCGACCAAGTAACTCATACTATCTATATCATATCTAAAATCGACGTGAATGTTTAAAAGATATTTCCACTTTAATAACACCTTATTATTTGGCCACAAGTGAGCTGGGAAAATTTGATTGGATATAAGCCAAATTCGAAAAGAGTCAAATACTTGATAATTACGAAAGAGTAATAATAAACCAAAAGGAGTATAACCTTCCTTTTTAACAATTTTGAAATGTTTCGATGGTTCTATATGCTGGAGAATACATTCTAAATTTTGCTTTTTAATAGGGTTTGGGTCTAAAATAAAAAAGGATTTTATTAAATCTATAGTTTCTGCTTTTGGCTTAATATAATTTTCTGAAAAACTTAAAAGACTCTCTCCTTGTATAAAAGACAAAAGATATTCGGGTTTTACCAAACTTTGATTCTTAATAAATTGACGTTTCAATAGCGTGGAATCTTCAATCATTTTATAAGCATTTTCAATTTTCTCATCAGCTGTGTCTTGGTAGTAATCCAGTTTTTCCTTAGTATTAGGACTCCAAACTACACTTCCTAATGGGATAGGGTAAACTTTACGTAATGAAGCGAAACAATAATCTGCTTTACTATTTAAGCTTTGGTTGCTTAACCAACCATGTGTATGGTCTTCAATAATAAAGGCTCTATCTGTTTCAGGATAATCGAAAGTTGATAAGCCCCAAAAATTATTCAAAATTACAATGTCATTTTTGTTCGAAAATGAAGTAATGTCAATTGTTTTTGTAAATTCAAAGGGACTGACTTTGTAATACTTAATGTTACTAAAATAATGATTTATGAGATCTGAAATTGTGTAGCAGTAATAGTAAGGCAACCAAATAGCCTCAATGGTATTTGTAGCCTTTATTTTTTCTATGATAGCTAAAAGAGCATTTCTACCAGAATAATAAAATGAATAATCATTTACATCTAGAGGTATTTTGTTTTGCTCTAGTAAATTATACTCTGGATCCTTACTTTCTAATAAGTAAAAATTTGATCCAATTTCTTTATTCAACCTGTGCATTCTTAAAAGGAGCTATAGTTTTATTGACTGCGCCATCCATATCTTTTTTTTGAAGGACCTTATATATTGTAAGAAATAATATTTTAAGATCGAGCAAAAATGATTGATTATCAACGTACCAGACATCATGTTTAAATTTTTGTTCCCAGCTTATTGAGGTTCTACCATTTACTTGTGCCCAACCAGTAATTCCAGGCATTACATCATGTCGTCTTGCTTGTTCCTTATCATATAATGGCAAGTATTCTGGATGTAAAGGCCTTGGCCCAACAAGGCTCATATCACCTTTAATAACATTAATTAATTGTGGAATTTCATCAAGCGATGTTTTTCTAATAAAACTTCCAATTTTTGTAACACGTAAATGGTATGGTAATAAATCACCATTTTTATCGCGCTTATCGTTCATGCTTTTAAGCTTGATGATATTAAAAACTCTTCCCTTCTTTCCTGCACGTCTTTGATAAAAAAATGGCTTACCATTATTAGTAAACAACAAAATCACAATTAGAACCAAGAAAATAGGAGAGGAGATGATAAATCCTATAATTGCTGATGAAATATCTAATATTGGTTTTAGAACTTTTGCGTACATAAATTAGTTGTTTTCTAGGTCTCTGTATTCTTGTAAAAGTGCTTCCCAAATTACTTGGCGTTGGTAATTATCACAAATCATTTTCCTTGAAGCATTAGCTAGTTCTTTCTGCTTACTTGGGTTTTCTATGATATTTAGCATTGCTAAATATAGTTCATTTTCATCTTTTGGTGGAATGATTAAACCATTTACACCCTCTTTAATTATTTCATTACAACCATTAATATTGGTTACTATACTTGGTAATTCCATAGCTCCAGCTTGCATCACAACATTTGGAAATCCTTCTCTATAACTAGGAAATGCTAAAACATTAGATATGGCAAAATACGGACGAACATCTGTTTGCCAACCAACATTGATAATGTTATTGTTGCTTTCGATTTCATTTAAAGTGCTATCCTGTAATGGGTCTAATTCACTTTCAAAAGTTCCTACTAATAGTAATTTGATATTTTGATGGTCTGCAGATAGTTTTTTGAAAGCACTAATCAATTCATTAATACCTTTATCTGTAACTAAACGACCAACAAAAACAAAAACAGTGTCATCTTCAATAATATTTAGTTCTTCTCTTAATGTTGTCTTTGTTTCTTCTGATATATTTTCAACAGAAAAATGATTGACATCAATACCATTGGAGCTCCCATTAGCAATTACTTTTAGTTTACTTGGCTTTGTATAACCATTTTGGATGATAATGTCTTTTAATCCTAATGAATTTGGATAAATTTTTGTTGCACAAGCATAGGTGATTTTTTCTACAAAATCGAGTAGTTTTCTTTTTGCTCCAGTTGCTACCAATAATGGTAGTCCTGCTATGGTGTGCAACCTATTAGGTACACCTGCAAGTTTTGCCGCCATCATGCCCAATGTTCCAGCTTTTGGGGTATGTGAGTGTACAATAAATGGTTTTTCCTTTTTTATAACCTTGTATAATTTCCATAAGGAAACTAAATCCTTTATTGGAGAAATGGTGCGAGTCATTTCTACTTCAATCACTCTTATGCCTTCATCATTAACTACGTCTTTAATCTCCTCTCCTGAACTAGTGATACCAACAACTTCATAATATTGACTCATGAATTTCGGCTGTCCTTTAAGCAAATTTCTTAAAGAAATAGGTACAGTAGTTATGCGTAATATTTTTTTCATTTGTAAATTAAATTACGCTGTAAGTATTTAAATACCATTTTTGGAAACAGTAATATGTCCAAACTCGCATGGTATTATCTTCTTTACCAGAAAGATGATTTTTCACTAAAGGAATAATAGTGTTTGACTGAAAAATATTTTGAGAGGTTACAAATTTTGGTTCAATATAACTTTCTAATTCTTTTCTAAGAGAAGCACGTAGCCAATCGCCAACAGGAACTCCAAATCCTTGTTTTGATTTTTCAAGAAAATCTGTTGGAAATTCGTCTTTAAATGCTTCTTTTAGTATGTGTTTTTTACTCCATCCTTTCATTAAATAATCTTCAGGTAAGCTATTCGTGTATTCCCAAATAGATTTATTTAAAAAAGGTGCTCGACACTCTAAAGAATTGAGCATACTTGTTCTGTCAACTTTAACGAGCATGTCACCTTCAAGACTTGTATGTCTATCTATTTCACGAAAATCTGTTATTGTCTTTGGAGCTGCAATTCCAGTGTCTTTTTTGTAAGATTCAAAAATAGAAGACTGATGCATATGAGGGAGAAATAAACTTTCTTTTTCTTTATCTGTAAAAGCTAATGAAATAATATTCCAATAAAACTCACCACTATAATCAATGGCTTTTAATAAGCGATTTATTTTAAATCGTTTACCACGCTTGTCATCACTAGTTTTTAGAAGTTTTGAAGCGATACCTTGAATACCATTGTGTGCAAATTTCGGGACAACTGAAGTGTACCTTCTGTTTAACTTACCCATGTAGTGTTTATTATAACCTGCGAAAACTTCGTCGCCACCATCACCAGTTAAAGCTACTTTTACAAACTCTCTAGTTTTATTGGATACTAAATATGTTGGTAAGGCAGATGAATCTGCAAAAGGCTCATCAAAATTTAAAAGAATTTCATCAACATTATGCTCTAAATCTTTTTCATTGATAATGAACTCATGATGATTACTATTAATAAGTTTAGCAACTACTTGAGATTTATCTGTTTCATCAAATTCAGCTTTTTCAAAACCAATAGAAAAGGTGTCAATTTTTTTATCACTCATTTGTGACAAACATAATGAGACAACAGATGAATCCACACCACCAGATAAAAACGTACCAATTGGTACATCGGAAATGGATCTACTTTCAACACTTTCTCTTACAAGTGCATTAACATTTTTTTTAGCTTCATCAAATGAAATGTGCTTATTATCAAGTTTATTTACTTGGCTAATTTCTTCTATTTTCAAGCTTTTTAATTCTAAATCATATTCAATGTAATGATTAGCCTTTAGCTTGAATACATCTTCATAAATAGTGTAAGGTGCAGGAATATAAGTAAGTCTAAAATATAAATTTAAGCCAGTTGTTGAAATTTCAGGTTTTTTAGAAAGTTGTTTTACTAACGATTTCAGTTCTGAAGCGTATATAAAACTATCATTTGTTTTTGTATAGTATAGAGGTTTTTCACCAAAAAAATCACGTGTTATAAAAACCTTGTTTTTTATTTTATCATGAATGCTAAACGCAAACATACCATCTAGTTTTTTAAACCCACTAGGTCCTTCTTGTTCATACAATTTTAAAATCACCTCAGTATCACTAGTTGTATTAAAAGTGACACCTTTTGCTTCTAATTGAGCTTTTAATTTTTGGTAGTTATAAATTTCGCCGTTAAAGACAATAGAAATACTATTGTTGGCTGTATGCATTGGTTGTTTTCCAGTAGTTAAATCGATAATTGACAAACGACGCATAGCCATACCGACAGATGCATTATCACTACTATCTGTATATATACCATCTTCATCAGGACCTCTATGAAAAATTAAATCATTCATAGAGCCTAACTGTTCTTTTAAGCTTTGATTATCAACGAGAGAAGAATGAATAACGCCATTTATTCCGCACATAGGTTTAATATAATTTTAATAAATTTAACTAATTCGCTACTAATCAGTACTTAAAAAATTATTTGTTCGGATTTTTTCTTCATGTAAATAAAGAACAAATAATAGAGCTATCCAAAATAATGGCAAACGTAATGTCATATGTACAGCTGCAAATAAAAGCACTGGAAAGATGACTGCCATTGTTTCTCTAGAAAGTTTTGTTGCAAATGATTTAAATGCACCTAAGTATAAAAACAATCCAATAATTCCATAACAGAATAGAATATTTGCAAATATAGAATGTAATTCTATGGTTTCGTTAAAACGCTCATAAGCACCTTCACCAGCACCAAAAAGTAAATGCTGGGGGTTTTTACCAATACGCTGAAAACCTCTCGTACCAATACCTTGATTACCCGAAATAGTATTATTAGAAAACCTGTCCATATTATATTCTAGGGCAGCAAAATTTTCTAAATTCAAATCATAATTGAAATCAATTACGATAAAAGCAATAACTGAGGCTGCAGCAAAAATCATTAGATTCTTTCTGGATTTTATTATAAAAAAAATCCAGAAAATTATGGCACCACCAAGCGCTGCTCGTGATGCTGAAATTAATATAAACAAAGTGCAAAGTGCCAATAAAACAACCGTAGATGGCGTTTTTTTGTTAAGCAAACGAGTTAAAACATAGATAATGGCTAATAAACATAAGCCCCAAAGAGCTAGTTGGTTAGGATTGTTAAAAAACATTTGAGTCCTGACGCCTTGATCTTTAATAAATGGAAATAAAAGCGTTTGCACTATTAGTGAAACTGAAAGTGCTTTGAATGTTATTTCTAAAAAAGAGATGTCTTTAAGTCTATTAAAAATAAATAACATCATAAAAAAACTATACAGATAAAACACACTGTTTTTAAGTATTTTTATATCACCAATCATTAACATTAAAATTGTGTTTACAATAAAGGTGTAAACAACAAAAAGAAATAAATATTTGGTATATCTATTGGCGCTAATACTAGTAAGAATGGATTTAATATTTACAATAATTAATAGTGCACCAAACAAATCTGCTAATTGCGGATTACCCTCTGCAAACATATAAAAAGGGAATACTATTAAATATATGGCCCAAATGTAATGGCTAAATTTCATGAGATATATGTTTGTTTTCTTTAATCACTTTTGTGCAAAATATAAACGAAAATACTGCTTTTACACTTAAAGCAGTAATAATTGTAATTGCACCACCAATATAATTATAAGTCGGTATGAGTATTAGTCCAGTTACTAATCCGCAAACTGAACCAAATACTATAATTTTAGAATAGAGTTTATCTTTCTTATAAATCATTAACCCATTAACACCAAAAGCAGAAATTACTGAAGCTAAAAAAGGTGCAGGACTTAAATATTTTACTGCTTGCTCAATTTCTAAAGTATTTTCACTTAGACCTAACCATAATTCTAACAAAAAACCTGATAGGAAAAACATGATTAACGATAATATAATGCCCATAAAAACGAAAATATATCGTGTTATATACATTGCGTTTTTGTTTCTATTCAAAAAAGGATATAAAACATTAGTCATAATTGTATTAATAACACCAAAGGCTCCAGATACTTTAGTTCCAATTTCCATTACACCAGCAAACCTCTTTGGCCAATGTGACCCAACCAAAAAGATAGACGTATTATAATAAATGGTAGGAGAGGCCATAGTTAAAAAGGAACTCCAAGAATCCTTAAGTGTTTGCTTTACATCATGAAATTTTGAAAGCTTAAATACTATACCAAATTTCTTGTAAAGAAATATTTGAGCAATCAATCCAGCAATTAAAAACCCCATTGAGTGATAAAGGGCAATATATATAAACTGTGATTCAGTTTTAATAAGTGTAAAGCAAAATAAGGCAAACATCGATTTTGATATAACATTTACTATCGTAATAAAACGCATTTTTTCCATCCCTAAAAAGAACCACATAGGGAATAATAACTCACCAAAAAGTAGAATAACAAAAAAGCAGTAAATAATATAATGTTCACGAAGATCAGGAACAGCTAATAGCAAAACAGCCAGAACAACAATAGAGCCAAGAAATAAATAGAATTGAGCAGTTAATGTGTCATTATACACTTTGGCTAATTTACTTTTATCATCCCTTATCAAAGCAATATCCCTTACAGCTGATAAATCGAACCCAAATTGAATAATATTTTGAAAATAAAAAATTAAAGAAAATGCAAAGGCATAAATCCCATAATTCTTTTCAGACACAACATTTAGTAAATATGGAATAATAATTAAGGGTATTACCGCATCTATTGCCTTAAAAAGGAAATACGATATAAAATTCTCAATTAGTGAAAAATGTTTTTTTAAGTCCAAACTCAATTTTTAGGGAGGATAAATTAACGCATTTTTGCTCTAAAAACGATTAGTAAATATTTTTTTCTTAGCTAAAAAATCCAAAACCTATTTTTTATCGTACATATCTCTAAACAATGTTGAAAGTAAAAACATCGACAAAAAGGTAAGTAACATCTACCAACTAACAATATTAGTAAGTAAAAACCTACTTTAAAGATGTAATTTATCGATTAAATTAGTGAAGGTTATTTAACCTTTAATTATTTGTCTATGTTTACCGAAACAGCCCCAAATTATTAGAAGATGAAAAACATTAAACCTGCTATTTCGGCATTAATTTTTACCTGTATCTTTTATTTTGCTGGTCTAACTGCTTTAGCCCAGAATTATGATTTAGATACAAGTTTAAATAATTATGGAGTCCCACCAGCGTTAAATAAACCAAATTATTTACAATCAGTTACTGATCCATTATTTGATACCAAAATAACCAGAATTACTGGTGATGTAGGAACTAGTATTCCAAATGTTGGTGGCTCATGGCAGAACATAGCCAGACACGGTTACTCTGCAAGACAGCCCTGGAATGCAGATGAATCTATTCTATATCTTGATAGACATATAGGTGGCCCTAGTTTATTTTTAGATGGAGAAACATATGAAGTGATTAAGCAAGCTAATGTACCTGGTGGTAATGAACATAGATGGCATTCAACAAATCCTGACTTATTTTTAATACTTAGAGATGATGGCATTTATTCTTGGAGTTATTCAACTGAAGCACTAACAAAATTAATAGATATAAATGGGTATTCTAATACGTCATTAGGATATACAGGTAATTACTCGATGGATGGAAATGTACTTGGTATGTTTGCAACAAGAAATTCTGATGGACAACAAGTTGCATTTGGAGTTAATATAGCTACTCAAACTAAATTTCCAGACGTAGATTTAACAGGATGGAGCGATATTGATTATTCTACAACATCTCCTTTAGGTACTTACATAGTAGTTAATGGGACATATAGTGGTAGTAATGATGTTACTAAAATATATGTGATGTCTACAGGTAATCAAACGGGACCATTATGGAGTAGTTATGGTAGACCGAGTCATTATGATGTAACCTTATTTGAAGGCGTAGAATATGTTATAGGTAATTCTAAATCTAATCCTGATGATGGTAGAATTATTAGACGCAGAATGTCTGATGGGGAAGTTACAGTATTAACTCAAGGAGGCTATGGTAGTCATGGTTCAGCAAGGTCAATTCAAAGAGAGGGGTGGGTTTTTACACAAATGTCTGACTCACCAAGTTGGGGGCCTTACTATGATGAAATTGTAGGCGTTAGTTCAAGTGGAGATAGAGTAGAAAGAATTGTAAGTATAAGAGGTAGTTGGGGTGATTATGAAAACCAACCTCATGCAGTTCCATCACCATCAGGAAGTAGAGTATTATATGCTAGCGATTGGAATAATAATGCACCACCTGTTCAAACTTATATTGCAGATTTCAGGCATAAATCAATGGGTGGAGGAGGCTCTAATAATGTAAATGCTGGTGCAGATCAAGATATTTGTGATGGAGACACCACTACTTTAACTGCAACAGGAGCTCAAAGTTACTTGTGGAGCACTGGCGAAACTACAGCAAGTATCACAGTAACACTCTATGAGACTACTACCTTTACAGTAACAGGAACAGCTTCAAATGGTGACACAAGTACCGATAGTGTTATTGTAAATGTAAGTTCTATTCCTGTAGCAAACGCTGGAGTAGATATAGAAATATGTGAAGGCGAAGACGCTACGTTAACTGCTTCTGGAGGAGATTCCTATTTATGGAGTAACGGAGCGACCACACCAACTATAACAATAAGTCCAAATAGCACCACAAATTATTCCGTCATTGTCACACAGAATAGCTGTTCCAGTACCGACGAGGTCACTGTAACAGTCAAACCCAGGCAAACGATAAACGCTGGTAATGACGTGGACATCTATCTTGGCGAAAGCACTACTCTAACAGTTGTTGGAGTGGGTGACGTGCTTTGGAGTACAGGAGAAACTACGTCTAGCATTACAGTAACCCCAACAGTTACAACCACCTATAGTGTAGAAGTAACCGAAACTAATGGTTGTACTGCTTATGATGAAGTTAAGGTTACTGTTATTGGAACTGTTGATGCTAATGCAGGTGCAGATAAAACCATTTGTGATGGTGAAACAGCAACTTTAACAGCTTCTGGTGGCGATACTTATTTATGGAGTACAGGCGAAACCACTGCAACAATAAGGGTGAACCCAAATATTACTACTACATATACTGTGGAGGTTTCCAATCCAATCTCAACTGGAACAGACGACGTGACCGTTTATGTAAATGAAATACCAGATGTTGATGCGGGTAATGATGAAACCATAAATCTTGGTGAATATGTAACGCTTTCAGCAACTGGAGCCGATACCTATTTATGGAGCAACGGAGCTACACAACCCAATATTGCTGTTAGTCCGCAGCAAACAACAGATTATTATGTAACAGGATATACCAACAATTGTTCAGATGTTGCTCAAGTGAGGGTAACAGTAGAAAATGTTGTGAATGCTAATGCAGGTAAAGACCAAATAATTTGTAATGGTGATACAGCTACGTTAACAGCTTCAGGAGGTGATGAGTATTTGTGGAGCACAGGAGAAACTACTAGAATAATAGAAGTGTCTCCAACTACAGATACGGTTTATACTGTCGTTGTTTCAACACAATTTGCATCAGCTAGTGACGACGTACAAGTAACTGTAATTGAATGTGAAGATGATGAGGAGGAAACTGACCCAAGTTATCATTTTGAAGTATTTCCAAATCCAACAAGTGATGGATTATTAAAAATATTTTTAGGAGGCTTAAGTAATAATTCCAACATTTACATACATGATGCTATTGGAAAGCTAATTCATTTTGAAACTATTAATGATAATAATGGATCGATGTTTCAGAAGCAAATAAATATTTCTCGATTCAATACAGGATTATATTTTGTAACGCTTGAAGAGTTAGAGCAAAGCACTACAAAAAAGATTATCTTTAATTAAATAGGGATTTTTTAGTTCGTAAAGCACTCAACATATTAGTAGTATTGTTGAGTGTTTTATTTTATACGAATGTTTTTTAACGTAGCTAAACTATCACAGTTTTCTACTGTAAGCAGAATTTCTACATCTTCTACATCTTCCTCAATTACATAGACTTTGCATGAATCTAATGACGTATTACTTAAAGAAAAATTCACATTTCCCTTTCTTAAAACTGTATTGATTGTTGAAGTGTCTAGAGTCTTTTCGTTCATATAGGATAAAGCTTCATCAGAATACTTCAAGGGCTTTATGCCAATGTTTTTTAAAACCCTTGCGTTAGGGCTATAACTACAGGATGCTCTTTTTCCGCTTAAAAAAAAAGCCAAAAAAATTAACCCAATTGCGAAACCACCAAGATAGTAGCCAACACGCTGAATAAGTTTCATAAAAGTTTTTAAAAAATTAGAAGATTGGCATCGCTATAATCTAGGTCAAACCAATCTGCAACAGATTTATTTGTCAAAATTCCGTGGTAAAAATACAAACCATTTTTCAATCCACGGTCAAAACGAAGGGCATTTTCTATACCACCATCATCTGCAATTTTTAAAAGGTAAGGTGTGAAAATATTACTTATTGACACTGAGGCAGTTCGCGAGTATCTTGCAGGAATATTTGGTACACAATAATGAATAACACCATGTTTAATAAATGTAGGTTTATCATGTCTTGTAATTTCACTGGTTTCAAAACACCCTCCCATATCTATACTAACATCAATGATTACTGCACCAATTTTCATACTTTCCACCATAGTTTCACTTACTAAAATAGGCGACCTGTTTTTTCCACGTACAGCACCTATAGCAACATCACAGCGTTTTAAAGCTTTTAATAAGTTTTTTGGTTGCATAGTAGATGTATAAATGGCTGTTCCAAAACGGCTTTGCAAAGTTCTTAATTTTGAAATAGAGTTGTCAAAAACTTTGACATTGGCTCCAAGCCCTAATGCAGATCTTACAGCAAATTCTCCAACAGTGCCTGCACCAATAATAACAATTTCGGTAGGAGGGACACCACTTATATTACCAAATAGCAATCCATTACCATTGTTTACGTTGGATAATAATTCAGAGGCTATTAATACGGAAGCAGTTCCTGCAATTTCACTTAATTGACTTACAGCTGGATAAGCACCATCTTCATCTCTAATAAATTCAAATCCTATGGCAGTAATTCTTTTTTTAGCTAAAGCTTCAAAATACGTTTTGTTTTGTGTCTTTAGTTGTAATGCTGAAATGAGTATGGTTTGTGGATTAATAAGCTTAATCTCGTCAAGGGTAGGAGGCTCTACTTTTAATAAAATTGGACAAGAAAATACTTTGGACGTGTCTTTGGTGATTTCTGCACCTGCTTCGCTATAGTCTTTATCTTTAAATTTAGCGCCTTCACCAGCTCCAGATTCCAATAATACACGATGCCCATTATTTACTAATGCAGATACTGCATCTGGTGTTAAACATACACGTTTTTCTTGAAATGAAGTTTCTTTTGGAATACCAATAAACAGTTTGCCTTTACGTTTTAAAACTTCTAGTGTTTCTTCTTGTGGTAGAAGTTGTTCCTTAGTAAAAGGAGAGAGAGATTTACTCATAGTTTGGTTATTGAATAACCAAATTACAAATAAATTTTATAATTCTAATTTGTAAGCTGCTATTATGTTAAAAATAATCCGAAAACTTACCCCAAAAGCCTTTACCGCTTATTTTAAACTCTTCCTCTAGTTCTTCAAGGGTTTTATTGGCTTCGTTTATTTTATTAAACATTCGAGCTCTTAACAAGTATATTGAAGGAATAATTATAGCCATTACAGGCAATAAATATAAAATTTGATTTTCTTCAGCAAATTGTAAATCGTCATTTAATAAAGTTATAATTTGATAAATATACATAGCAATTGGAACAATAATAGCATGATACCACCAATGACGACACGTAAACATCCAAATTAATAATAATAAAAGTGGAATTAGTTTCCCTAATAATGTCCAAACCATAACTTGAGCAGATTCATAGTAAACACTATCATATGTAAATAGAAAAGTGTCCCAAACTTGATCAGTTGGAACACTTTCCCATAACGTAAATAAATAAGGAGTAATTGCAATAAAGGTTGCTATTAAACTTCCTATTATTAATTCCTTCTTATTACCTTGGTCCTTGCCCAGGGATTTTGATTTTTGTCTTGTCAATTTTTGTTGTGAATTGCTCATTTAAATCTAATAAATTAGTTGCTTCCGCAGTAAACAATACACCTCCAAAAATAGCGATAGCTAATAAATACTTTTTAGTTTTCATAATTTCAAGGGATTTAATTAATTAATTAATACTACAAAGATAAAATACATTACCTTCTAAAAGTGTTAATAAAATGTTAAAACCCTTTATTCATGCGGGTTACGAGCTACGGAAAAACCGTAATATCGTGATTCTTATTTGGGGTGTAAGTGCTATTTTTTTACAATATTTTTTTAATTTATTTTTAAATTTTCTCCAAAAACACCTAATTCAAGCGTTCGGGATCCATCTTTATTCATTTTTATGTAAGAAATATCTGCTTCTAACGGCAGAATTTCTTCTATTTTTTCTGGCCATTCTATAAAAATCCAATGTCCTGAATAAAAATAATCTTCAATACCAATGTCTAATACTTCTGTAACATTGTCAATTCTATAAAAATCGAAATGATATACTTTGTCATTTGTCACTTCATATTCATTTACTATTGAAAATGTTGGACTAGAAACATCGTCTAATCCGCCAAGAGCTTTTACTAGCGCACTTATAAGTGTTGTTTTACCTGCTCCCATGTCGCCATAAAACAATATGGTTTTATGTTTAACATTGGCAAGTAGCTCCTTGGCTACCTCATCAATAGATTGTATGTCAAATACCTTTTTCAATTGCAAATTTTTATGCAATTATAGGGCTAATATAGCAAAAAAACAACAGAAATGAGTATTTCATCGATGTTTTTTGCGTTTTGTCCTATGTTGATATATGGTTTTAGGTAAAATTAGTGATTCATTTTAACGAGGATTCAATACTGCAAATGGAATGATAACTTCTTCTAATGATACCCCACCATGTTGATATGTATTACGATAATAGCTTACGTAATGGTTGTAGTTATTAGGGTATGCGAAAAAGAAATCTCCTTTTGCAAAAATAAAGGAGCTACTCATGGATAGGCTTGGTAAATGTATGTCCTTTGGATTAGTGGCTGCATATACCTCTTTGTCTTCATACGTTAAACTACGACCAGTTTTGTAGCGCAGGTTTAAACTTGTGTCTCGATCTCCAATAACTTTAGAAGGGTTTTTTACATTTATGGTACCATGATCTGTGGTGATTATTAATTTAAAGCCCATTTGTTGCGCTTGTTGAATCATTTCTAATAGGGGAGAGTTTTTAAACCAGCTTACCGTTAAGGATCTGTAAGCTTTATCGTTTGATGCTAATTCTTTTACAACTTCCATTTCGGTTTTTGAGTGCGAAAGCATATCTACAAAGTTATATACGACAACCGTTAAGTCGTTATCCTTTTTAGACTTAAAATTATCAACCAATTTTTTTCCAGATTTTAAATTTGTGATTTTTGTGTATTCACATTTTAAATGCCCTAGTCCTAAACGCTTCAATTGTGCTTGAAGAAATTCGTTTTCAAACATATTTTTGCCGCCTTCATCAGTATCGTTTTTCCAATAATTTGGGTGTAATCGTTCCATATCGCTAGGCATCAATCCAGAAAAAATAGCATTTCTTGCGTATTGGGTTGCTGTTGGCAATATGCTATAATATGGTTTCTCATATTCCTTTTTGTAATACGTTTGAATTATAGGTTCAAAAGCCTTCCATTGATCGTATCTTAAATTATCAATAACAATAAATAGAGTAGGTTGCTCTTTGCTCAATTCTGGAACTACTTTTTCTCTAAAAAGATTATGCGACATTGTTGGAGCGTCGGAACTACCAAACCAATTTGCATAATTTTTATCGATAAATTTTCCAAACTGCGCATTGGCTTCACTTTTTTGCGATTCTAAAATCTCGAACATAGCTGGATCATCAATATTTTCCAACTCCATTTCCCAATAAATAAGTTTTTGGTATAGTGAGGCCCATTCTTCATAGGTATTGACCATAGATAGGTCCATAGCAATTTTCCTAAACTCTTGCTGGTAGTTAGAAGTCGTTTTTTCGGAGACTAAACGTGTGTGGTCTAAATTCTTTTTTAAACTCAAAAGAATTTGGTTTGGATTAACTGGTTTAATTAAATAATCTGCAATCTTACTTCCAATAGCTTCCTCCATAATATACTCCTCCTCACTTTTGGTAATCATTACCACAGGAATGTTAGCACGCTTTTCTTTGATTTCGGCTAAGGTTTCCAAACCTGTGAGTCCAGGCATGTTTTCATCAAGAAAAACGATATCAAAATTCTTATCTTCAATAACCTCAATGGCTTCAGTACCACTTTGGCAAGTAGTAACATTATAATTTTTCTTTTCTAAAAATAGGATGTGTGGCTTAAGTAAATCTATTTCATCATCAACCCAAAGGATGTTTATGTTGCTCATATAATTATATTTGTATAACTTTTAATTAAAACAAGTTTGAACACGAAGAACAAACTCAAGATATTTAACGACCCAATTTACGGATTTATTACTATTCCTAATTCTTTAATTTTCGAATTAATTGAGCATAAATATTTTCAGCGCTTACGTCGAATTACACAAATGGGGTTGTCGTATTTAGTTTATCCAGGTGCGCATCATACGCGATTTCATCATGCACTTGGAAGTATGCATTTAATGCAGAAAGCAATTAGAATACTTCGTTTTAAAGGAGTTACAATTTCAAATGATGAAGAAAACGCCTTATTAATTGCCATACTTTTGCACGATATTGGTCATGGTCCATTTAGTCATGCCATGGAGCATAGTATTGTTAATGGTATTTCTCATGAGGAAATTTCGATACTTTTTATGGAAAAGTTGAATGAAGAATTTAACGGAAGTTTAACGCTTGCTATACAAATATTTAATGGCGATCATCCAAGAAGGTTCTTATATCAGCTAGTTTCTAGTCAATTAGACATGGATAGAGCCGATTATTTAAAACGTGATAGTTTTTATACAGGAGTAGCCGAAGGTAATGTGAATAGTGAGCGGTTAATTACTATGCTAAATGTTATAGACGATACTTTAGTAGTTGAAGAAAAAGGTATTTATAGCATTGAAAAATTCTTAACAGCAAGGCGATTAATGTATTGGCAAGTGTACTTACACAAAACAGGATTGGTCGCCGAACAATTATTGATTAGGGTTCTAAAACGAGCAAACGAGTTAACTAAAACTGGTATAAATTTATCTGCGAGTAAGGCATTGTTGTACTTTTTGAATAATGATATTAATAAAGACTCTTTTACTGCTGAAAGCTTAGAGATATTCTCAAAATTAGACGACTATGATATCATTTCAGCTTTAAAAGAATGGCAAAACCACGAAGATTTTGTGCTTAGTAACTTATGCGAAATGATTATTAATAGAGAATTATTGAAAATAAAAATAAAGAATAAAAGGATTAAAGAAGAAAACTTGAATAAGCATATAGGTAATCTTAAAAAGACTTATAATATTAGTTCTGCTGAAGCTGAATATTTTGTGTTTAAAGGCGAAATATCAAACCAAGCGTATCAACGGGATTCCCAGCAAATAAGCATCCTCTATAAATCGGGTAAAGTGGTTGAAGTTGCTAAGGCATCGGATTATTTAAACTTGAAAGCATTGGCAAAACCTGTTACCAAGTATTATATATGCTTTCCAAAGACTAAACTTTAGTACATTTTTTATACTTTTGCGACAATGAAATTTACCGCATCACAAATAGCCGGAATTTTAGAAGGCGATATCGTTGGCAACCCTGACGTTAAAGTTTCTAAACTTGCCAAAATAGAAGAAGGAACCGAAGGGACTCTAACTTTTTTAGCGAATCCAAAATACACTCATTTTATTTACGACACAAAGGCTTCAGTTACCATTGTAAATAAAGATTTTGTGCCAGAAACAGCAATTACAACTACTCTAATTAAGGTAGATGATGCTTACAAGGCATTTTCAAAGCTATTAGAATATTATAATCAAGTAAAGTTGAACAAGTTTGGAGTAGAACAGCCTAGTTTTATCTCTGACTCTGCAAAGTATGGTGATGCTATTTATATAGGTGCTTTTTCGTATGTAGGTGATAATGTTGTAATTGGCGATAATGTTAAAGTTTTCCCTGGGTGTTATATTGGTGATAATGTAGTTATTGGCGATAATGTTGTTTTGTTTGCTGGAGCTAAAGTATACTCCGAAACCGTTATCGGCAATCATTGTGTAATTAATTCAGGAGCAATTATTGGTGCTGATGGCTTTGGCTTTGCACCTAACGAAAAAGGCGAATATAACAAAGTACCTCAAACTGGTAATGTCATATTAGAAGATTATGTAGACGTAGGTGCAGCGACAACTATAGACAGAGCTACTCTTGGATCTACTGTTATTAGAAGAGGTGTAAAATTAGATAATCAAATACAAATAGCTCACAATGTTGAGATTGGAAAAAATACTGTAATAGCAGCGCAAACTGGTATTGCAGGATCAACAAAAATTGGCGAAAATTGCCAAATAGGAGGGCAAGTAGGTATAGTTGGTCATATTACTATTGGTAATAATGTAAAAGTACAAGCACAATCTGGAATAGGTAGAAATGTAAAAGATAACGAAGTATTACAAGGTTCACCAGCATTAACTTATGGGGATTATAATAAATCTTACGTGTATTTTAAAAATTTGCCAAAAATTGTAAAAGGTATTAACGATCTAGAAAAGAAAATAAATGACAGTAATTAGTACAGAAATTAAGCAAAAGACTATAGCAAAAGAAGTTTCGCTTGCTGGAGTTGGTCTACATACTGGAAAAAATGTAACATTAACTTTTAAGCCAGCTGAAGCCAATAATGGGTATACATTTAAGCGAATTGATTTAGAAGGAAGCCCAGTAATAAAAGCTGACGCTAATTATGTAACTAATACGCAGCGTGGAACCTGTTTAGAAAAAAACGGAGTAACAATTCAAACTTGTGAACACGTATTAGCTGCATTGGTAGGATTGCAGATAGATAATGTGATTATTGAACTCGATGCTTCAGAACCTCCAATAATGGATGGTTCTTCTAAGTTTTTTGTCGAAGCTCTTGAATCCGCTGAGACTTTAGAGCAAGATGCCTACATTGAAGAATATGTTGTAAAAGAAGTCATCTCTTATATTGATGAAGAATCTGGTAGTGAAATCACAGTCATTCCAGCACCATCTTATCAAGTAACTACAATGGTAGATTTTGGCACTAAGGTCCTTGGAACTCAAAATGCGACATTGCAGAATATTTCTAACTTTAAAAAAGATATTTCCGATTCTAGAACATTTAGTTTTTTACATGAGATTGAAATGTTGCTAGAAAATGGATTGATAAAAGGAGGAGACCTAAATAACGCAATTGTTTATGTAGATAAAGAATTATCGCCAGATACTATGGAGCGTTTAAAGGAGGCCTTTGGAAAAGATAATATTTCAGTTAAGCCTAATGGTATATTAGATAATTTAACATTGCATCACCCTAATGAAGCAGCAAGACATAAGTTACTGGATGTCATAGGCGATTTAGCTTTAATCGGGACTAGAATTAAAGGAAAAGTAATTGCAAATAAGCCAGGACATTATGTAAACACTCAGTTTGCAAAAAAAATGTCAAAAATTATTAAGATTGAAAAGAGAAATAATGTTCCTGATATCGATTTAAACCAAGAACCATTAATGGATGTGAACCAAATAATGAATATGCTACCCCATAGGCAACCATTTTTATTATTAGATAAGGTTTTCGAATTATCAAAATCTCATGTTATAGGCACAAAAAATGTGACTATGAATGAAGGTTTTTTCGCAGGTCATTTTCCTGGAGCCCCTGTAATGCCTGGAGTCTTAATAGTTGAAGCCATGGCTCAAACAGGAGGTATTCTTGTATTGAGTACAGTACCAGACCCTGAGAATTACTTGACATTTTTTATGAAAATGGATAATGTTAAGTTTAAGCAAAAAGTTGTTCCTGGAGATACGCTTATTTTTAAATGCTCGTTAATAACACCAATTAGAAGAGGTATTTGTCATATGCAAGGCTATGCTTATGCAAATGGAAAACTCTGCGCAGAAGCTGAATTAATGGCTCAAATAACTAAAGTTAAATAATTATGAACCAACCACTTGCCTACGTACATCCTGGCGCAAAGATAGCTAAGAATGTTGTCATTGAACCCTTTACAACCATTCACAACAATGTTATAATTGGTGAAGGAACTTGGATAGGATCTAATGTAACGATTATGGAAGGTGCTCGCATTGGAAAAAACTGCAGTATTTTTCCAGGAGCA
The DNA here is from genome assembly GCF_011777505.1 of Gaetbulibacter sp. S0825. Lineage (GTDB taxonomy): Bacteria > Bacteroidota > Bacteroidia > Flavobacteriales > Flavobacteriaceae > Pontimicrobium. Next base: position 608,301 of record NZ_JAATJT010000002.1, read on the forward strand.
GTTATTTCAGCAGTTCCGCAAGACTTAAAATATAATGATGAGGATACTACAGTAGAGATTGGAGATAACGTAACTATTAGAGAGTGTGTTACAATAAATCGAGGAACTACAGATAAAATGAAAACTGTTATTGGTAATAACTGCCTCATAATGGCATATTGCCACATCGCTCATGATTGTATTGTTGGTAACAATTGTATTTTTTCAAATAACAGCACTTTAGCAGGCCATATCACTGTAGGTGATTATGTAGTTTTAGCAGGAATGACAGCTGTTCATCAGTTTTGCTCTATTGGTAATCATGCTTTTGTAACTGGAGGTTCTTTGGTTAGAAAAGATGTTCCACCATTTGTTAAGGCTGCTAGAGAGCCTTTATCTTATGTAGGAATTAATTCGGTTGGGTTACGTCGTCGAGGATTTTCTGCTGATAAGATTAGAGAAATACAAAATATTTATCGTATTCTATATCAGCAAAGTTATAATAACACACAAGCTTCAGAAATAATAGAAGCTGAAATGGAGGCAACACCTGAACGTGATGAAATTCTTCAGTTTATTAAGAATTCACATCGTGGAATAATGAAGGGGTATTTTAAATCAAATTGATTCTAAAAAAATAATAAATATATATATATTCTATTGTTGAGATAAACGTAAAAGTTTAGTAAAACAACTCAACAATTAAACGATTCAACAACTAAACAATATTATGGCAAGTACTTCAGATATTAGAAATGGATTATGCATTAGATATAATCACGATATATATAAAATCATTGAATTCTTACATGTAAAACCTGGTAAAGGCCCCGCTTTTGTTCGTACAAAACTTAAAAGTGTAACAACAGGAAAGGTATTGGATAACACGTTTTCTGCTGGTCATAAAATTGACGATGTAAGGGTTGAGACGCATAAATTTCAATTTCTATACCATGATGGTGAGTTTTATCACTTCATGAATGAGGCTGATTATACTCAAATTAGATTACTGGAAGCTGCCTTAGACCGTCCAGAACTTATGAAAGAAGGTGAAGTAGTAACAATACTTATTAATACAGAAGACAACATGCCTCTGTCTGTAGAAATGCCAGCAAGTGTCATTTTAGAAGTTACAGCTACAGAACCTGGAGTTAAAGGAAACACAGCAACAAATGCCACAAAACCTGCTACTGTAGAAACTGGCGCTACTGTAAATGTGCCGTTATTTATTAATGAGGGAGATAAAATTAAAGTAGAGACAGATAAAGGTACATACAAAGAGCGAATTAAAGAATAAGTTTTCCCCCACACATGAAATTTCCAAAGGAGTATTCGTTAAAAGAAATTGCATCAATTATTGATTGTAATTATGTAGGTGCTGATGATTTTCCAGTTTTAGGAATGAATGAAATTCATGTTGTAACACCTGGAGATATTGTTTTTGTAGACCATCCAAAATATTATGATAAAGCACTACAATCTAATGCAACGATTGTTTTAATTAACAAAGATGTAGACTGCCCTAAAGGAAAAGCACTTTTAATTTCAGACGATCCATTTAGAGATTTCAATAAGTTAACAAAACATTTCAAACCTTTTAAACCTTCAAATAGCTCTGTCTCAGAAAGTGCAAAAATTGGGATTGATACTATTATTCAACCTAATTGCTTCATCGGAAACAACGTGATTATTGGTGATAATTGCACCATACACTCTAATGTTAGTATTTATGATGATACAGTTATAGGAAATAATGTGACAATACATTCCGGAACAGTTTTAGGAGCAAATGCCTTTTATTACAAAAATAGGCCTGAGGGTTACGATAGGCTAATATCTGGAGGTCGTGTTGTAATCGAAGATTTTGTTGATATAGGTGCAGCCTGCACTATAGACAGAGGAGTTACAGCCGACACAAAAATAGGAAAAGGCTCTAAACTAGATAATCAAATACAAATTGGGCATGATACTATCATTGGAGAAAAATGCTTGATAGCTTCACAAACTGGTATTGCTGGCTGTGTTATTGTAGAAGATAATGTAACTATTTGGGGTCAAGTAGGAGTGAAAAGTGGAATTGTTATAGCAAAAGGAACTGTATTATATGCGCAATCTGGATTAGGGCATTCTACAGATGAGAATAAGATTTACTTTGGCTCTCCTGCATCAGAAGCTAGGGACAAATTTAAAGAAATGGCTTATGTTAAGAAAATTCCAGAGATTATCGAAAAGCTTAAAAATATAAAAGCTTAACCAGATTCAGATTTTGCAAAAATTAAAGCCCAAAACACTTTAAAATATAGTTACAAAAAATTACTTTTGCCACGTCTTAAATTAAATAAATAAACAAAACACAAATGAGCGTTTTAGTAAATAAAGATTCAAAAATTATTGTTCAAGGATTTACAGGAAGTGAAGGAACTTTTCATGCTTCACAAATGATTGAATATGGAACTAATGTAGTTGGAGGTGTTACTCCTGGCAAAGGTGGTCAAACACATTTAGGCAGACCAGTTTTTAATACTGTTGAAGAAGCTGTTAAGCAAGTTCAAGCAGATACAACAATTATTTTTGTACCGCCAGCTTTTGCAGCCGATGCGATTATGGAAGCTGCTGATGCTGGAATTAAAGTAATTATTACTATTACAGAAGGGATTCCAGTTGCAGATATGATTAAAGCTTCAGATTACATAAAGGACAGAAACTGTCGTTTAGTTGGACCTAATTGCCCTGGTGTTATTACTCCTGGTGAAGCTAAAGTAGGTATTATGCCTGGTTTTGTGTTTAAAAAAGGAACTGTTGGTATTGTTTCAAAATCTGGAACATTGACATATGAGGCTGCTGACCAAGTTGTAAAGCAAGGCCTTGGAATTACAACAGCTATTGGTATTGGTGGTGACCCAATTATTGGAACAACTACCAAGGAAGCTGTTGAAATGCTTATCAACGACCCAGAAACTGAATGTGTGGTAATGATAGGGGAAATTGGAGGACAATTAGAAGGTGATGCAGCGCAGTGGTATAAAGAAAGCGGAAGCAAAAAGCCAGTTATTGGTTTTATTGCTGGTGAAACTGCACCTGCTGGACGTACTATGGGACACGCTGGTGCAATTGTTGGAGGAAGTGATGATACTGCACAAGCTAAAAAGAAAATCATGAGAAACTGTGGAATTCATGTAGTCGATTCTCCAGCAGAAATTGGTAAAAAAGTAGCCGAAGTAATGGCTTAAAAAATAGAAATGAACGTTGATGTTCTGTTAAAAACCTCACAAGATTTTGTGAGGTTTTTTTATTAGGTGCAACTTGTAATTACTATATTTGAATAACTATAAACCATTAATTAAACCATGAAATTATTAGAAGGCAAGACAGCAATTATTACTGGCGCAAGTAGAGGAATAGGGAAAGGAATTGCACAAGTATTTGCAGAACAAGGTGCAAATGTAGCATTTACATATAGTTCATCAGCTGAAGCTGCGCAAGAACTGGAAAAAGAATTAAACGCTTTAGGCGTAAAGGCAAGAGGTTATAAAAGTAATGCCGCTAGTTTCAATGAATCTCAAGAATTAGCAGATGAAGTTCTTAAAGAATTTGGAAGCATTGATATTCTAGTTAATAATGCAGGAATCACAAAGGATAATTTACTAATGAGAATGGGTGAGGAAGATTTTGACAAAGTGATTGAAGTTAATCTAAAATCTGTTTTTAACATGACCAAAGCTGTTCAGCGCACTATGTTGAAACAACGTAAAGGTTCAATAATAAACATGAGTTCTGTAGTTGGTGTAAAAGGAAATGCTGGACAAACTAATTATGCAGCATCTAAAGCTGGTATTATTGGATTTTCAAAATCTGTAGCATTAGAATTAGGTTCTAGAAATATTAGAAGTAATGTGATTGCTCCTGGTTTTATAGAAACTGAAATGACTGCAAAATTAGATGAAGAAACGGTAAAAGGTTGGCGAGCAGCAATTCCTTTAAAACGAGGAGGAACACCTGAAGATATTGCAAATGCATGTGTGTTTTTAGCGAGCGATTTATCAGCTTATGTAACAGGACAAACATTACATGTTGACGGAGGAATGTTGACTTAATTTATAAATGTCAGGAAATACACTTTTATATATAATCTTAGCTGGAATAACAGCGCTTTTATTAGCGCTGTTTCAGTATATATATAAATCTAAAAAACGAAAGTTAAATCCAATATTTTCATTTTTAAGGTTTATTACAATCTTTAGTGTCTTATTATTAATAATTAACCCAAAGTTCGAAAAAGTTGCGTTATATAATGAAAAGCCTAATCTTGTAGTTGTTGTTGATGATTCAGAGTCGGTCAAACATCTAGAACAGGATAAAAATGTAAATGAATTACTAGCTTCTATCAAGAATAGTAAAGAGTTAAACGATAAATTTAATCTTGATATTTATAGTTTTGGGTCGGATTTCCAAAAATTAGATTCGCTAAATTTCAATCAATCACAAACAAATTACACATCTGTATTTAGTAATTTACAACAAATTTATAAAGAGTCTAACTCACCAACAGTACTAATTAGTGATGGTAATCAGACTTTTGGGAGAGATTTTGAGTTTTCTTCAAAGCAATACAAACAGCCTATCTTTTCTGTTATTCTAGGTGATACGATAACGTATTCCGATTTAAAAATCCAACAACTCAACGTTAATAAGTATGCTTACTTAAAAAATAAATTTCCAGTTGAAGTTATTGCCGTGTATAATGGTAATACTCCGGTAAACTCGACATTTACTATTAAAAATGGGAATACAACGCTGTATTCAACCAGTTTGCAGTTTTCAAAAACTAATAATTCCCAAACTCTAAATATAACTTTACCTTCAGATAAGGTTGGTGTTAACAGTTATGTAGCGTCTTTATCTCCTTTATCAACCGAAAAGAATATTGTAAACAATTCCAAGCCATTTGCTTTAGAGGTTATCGACCAAAAAACTAATGTTGCTATTGTCACTTCTATATCGCATCCAGATATTGGAACATTAAAAAAAGCAATAGAAAGTAATGAGCAACGTACTGCTTTTATTGTTTCCCCCATGGATTACATTAGTAATAAGGAAGACTATCAAATGGTGATTCTATATCAACCAAATAGTAGCTTTAAAACTGTTTTTGAGTCTTTAGATGTAGAAGGAAAGAATAGATTTATCATTACAGGAATAAATACCGATTGGGCGTTCTTGAATAGTATTCAGAATGTTTTTCAGCAAAAAATCACTAATCAAGAGGAAAGTTTTCAAGCTATTTTCAATGATAATTTCAATACTTTTCTGCCTGGTGAGTTAGCCTTTGATAATTTACCACCATTAGAATCTGAATTTGGTGATGTAGAATTTAATATTCCTATAGAAGCATTATTGTTCAAGAGTATTAATAATAATATAATAGAAGAAACACTAATGGCTACTTACGAAAATGTTGGCCAAAGAGGTGTGATGCTATTTGGAGAAGGCATTTGGCGTTGGCGTTCTCAAAGTTATCTAGACACAAATTCTTTTAATCAATTTGATGATTTTATTGGAAAAATCATGCAATATACAGCTTCTAATAAGCGTCGAAACAGACTAAACATAAATTATGAACCTTTCTATAATGGAAGTGATAACATAAAAATAACAGCTCAGTTTTTTAATAAAAATTACGAATTTGATGCTGCTGCCTCCTTAGAGATGGTGATTAAGAATATAGAAACAAATAAAACAACAGTTATCCCATTTGTTTTGCAACAAAACACTTATGAGGTTAATTTAAACGATTTCCCTTCAGGTGATTATGATTTTACTGTTAGAGCAAATCGAGGAGAAGTAACTTCTTCGGGTCGTACTAAAATACTCGATTACAATGTAGAAAAACAATTTTTAAATGCCAATGTATCAAAACTTGAACGGTTAGCCAACAGCAGTAATGGCAGTAGCTACTTGATTGATGACACCACTTCTATAATTGATGACTTGATAAATGACTCAAGATTTGTAACTGTTCAAAAAAGCAATAAAAATGTTGTACCTTTGATTGACTTTAAATATCTCTTGGGGCTTATTATTTTAAGTCTATCTATCGAGTGGTTTTTAAGAAAATACAACGGACTTATTTAACAATATTAATAAAAAATAACATGGAAAAATTACCAAAGATTGGGTTACCAATCATTATTGGACTTATTGTCCTTATTATCCTCTTTGCTAAATCAGCTGTAACAATTGAATCTGGAGAGGCAGGAGTGCTTTTTAAAACCTTTGGAGATGGTGTTGTAGTTGATGAACCACCAATGGGAGAGGGATTTCATATTGTTGCACCTTGGAACAAAGTTTTTGTTTACGAAGTACGTCAACAAGAGCTTTTTGAAAAAATGAAAGTATTATCTTCAAACGGATTAGAAATTCAAATTGATGCATCAGCATGGTATGAGCCTGTTTATGGGGAATTAGGTAATTTGCACCAATCTCTTGGTCAAAATTATTTGCAACGTGTTATTCAACCTGCCATTCGTAGTGCGGCTAGAAGTGTAATTGGACGTTATACGCCAGACGATTTATATTCTACTAAGCGTGATGCTATCCAAGTTGAGATTTATGAAGAAACCAAGAAAATACTTGACAAACAATATGTTCAATTAAATGAGGTGTTAGTAAGAGATGTAACTTTGCCTCCAACAATTAAAGATGCTATTGAGCGTAAATTAAAGCAAGAACAAGAATCTCTTGAGTATGAATTTAGATTAGTAACTGCTGCAAAAGAAGCTGAAAAAGTAATTATTGAAGCGCAAGGTAAGGCAGATGCAAACCGTATTTTAAGTGCCTCATTAACTGATAAAATTCTTCAAGACAAGGGTATTGAAGCAACTATAAAATTAGCTGAATCTCCAAATAGTAAAGTTGTAGTAATTGGTTCTTCAGATGATGGTTTGCCGCTTATTTTAGGAAATAATTAAAAATATTTGGAATTCATAATTTTAATTCACAATATTTGCATAGACAAAAACAAAATGAATTTTATTCAATTACATCATCATCATTTTCATATCTTCGCTCAAGCGAGTTGAAAATGTATTGAATAAAACCAAAATATTTTAAAACCGTTTGAGTAAATCAAACGGTTTTTTATTTCAATATATCGAAATACTACCTTAAAAGATTTACTCAAACACAAGAAAAACAAAATGAGTAAATTAAAAATTGCAGTTCAAAAATCAGGAAGATTAAACGAAGACTCAATGAGGCTTCTTAAAGACATTGGCATTTCTATTGATAATGGTAAAGACCAGCTTAAGGCTTCAGCAAATGGGTTTCCTCTTGAAGTATTTTATCTGCGTAATGGAGATATTCCACAATACCTTAGAGATGGCGTAGTAGATGCAGCCATTATTGGAGAGAATGTATTGATCGAAAAAGGTAACGACATACAGTTTGTTGAAAAACTTGGTTTTTCAAAGTGTAGAGTTAGTATTGCTGTTCCAAAATCTACTAAATATAATAGTATTGAAGATTTGAAAAATAAGCGTATTGCTACATCCTACCCAAACACGGTTGACCAATTTCTTAAAAAAAATAATGTAAAAGCAGAATTGCATATTATTAATGGTTCTGTTGAAATTGCCCCCAACATTGGACTAGCTGATGCCATCGTAGATATTGTTTCAAGTGGGAGCACTTTATTCAAAAACAACTTAAAAGAAGAAGAGATTATTTTAAAATCTGAAGCTGTTTTGGCAGTGTCTCCAAAGATTTCTAAAGAGAATAAAGATATCTTAAATAAAATCCAGTTTAGAATTCAATCCGTTTTAAAAGGAAGAGCATCTAAATATGTTTTATTAAATGCACCTAGTGATAAACTAGATGATATCATTAAAATCCTACCAGGAATGAAAAGCCCAACAGTGTTGCCATTAGCCGAAGAAGGATGGAGTTCAGTGCATACAGTTATTAATAAAAACCAGTTCTGGGAGATTATTGATGAATTGAAACTTAAAGGAGCCCAAGGGATATTAGTTTGTCCAATCGAAAAAATGGTAATATAGTTATGAAAACAATAATAAACCCAAATAGAGAAGATTGGTCAACATTACTACGAAGGCCAACCCAATCTGTTGAAGACATTGAAAATACGGTCAATCAAATATTTCAAGATGTGCAACAAAATGGAGATTTTGCAATAGCCAAGTACACGTCAATATTTGATGGCGTTGAACTTAATGATTTTGTTGTTTCAGAAGAAGAATTAAATGAAGCTAAAAAAAATATTTTAGAAGATTTAAAAAATGCCATTAAAATGGCAAAACAAAATATAGAAACATTTCACAAAGCTCAAAGGACATCTAAAGTAGAAGTCGAAACTACTACAGGTGTTTTGTGTTGGCAAGAAAAGCGACCAATAGAAAAAATCGGATTGTATATCCCTGGAGGAACTGCTCCTTTATTTTCTTCGGTATTGATGCTAGCAATTCCTGCCCAAATTGTTGGTTGCAAAGATATAGTATTATGTTCGCCACCAAATAAAGAAGGAAAAATCGCTGATGAAATTTTATATGCAGCACAATTATGTGGATGTACTAAGATTGTTAAAGTTGGTGGTATTCAAGCGATTGCTGGTTTAACTTTTGGTACAAAGTCAATTCCTAAAGTCTATAAAATTTTTGGTCCAGGAAACCAGTTTGTTACAGTTGCCAAACAATTATCAACTAAATATGGAATTGCCATTGATATGCCAGCAGGACCAAGTGAATTGTTAGTTGTTGCAGATGATTCAGCTAATACATCTTATGTGGCATCAGATCTGTTAAGTCAAGCTGAACATGGTACAGATAGTCAAGTTATTTTGGTGTCTGATTCAAAAAATCTCATTAAAATAGTTGAAGATGAAATTGAAAATCAACTTCTAAGTCTTCCAAGAAAAGGTATCGCTCAAAAGGCATTACAAAATTCAAAAGCATTTTTAATTGAAGATGTAGAAGAAGCACTTCAATTAATCAATGATTATGGTCCAGAACACTTAATTATTTCAACAATAAACAATGCATTTTTTGTAGATAATATCGTAAATGCTGGTTCTGTATTTATAGGGAATTACACACCAGAAAGTGCTGGAGATTATGCATCAGGAACCAATCACACCTTACCAACAAATGGGTTTTCAAAAGCCTACTCAGGTGTGAATTTGGATAGTTTTACTAAGAGTATAACGTTTCAAAAAATTAATAAAGAAGGCTTATTAAGCATTGGAAGAACTATTGAGTTAATGGCAGAAGCCGAAGGTTTACAAGCACATAAAAATGCAGTTTCAATCAGATTAAAAGACTTAAAGAAATGAATATTCAAGATTTCATAAGAGATAATGTTAAAGCATTAAAGCCTTATTCATCAGCAAGGGATGAGTATAAAGATGCTTCTACAAATATGGTGTTCCTTGATGCTAATGAAAATCCATATAACAATGGCGTAAATCGTTATCCTGATCCTCAGCAAACGAGTGTCAAAGCTGTTTTAGCGCAACAAAAAGGGATGTCAAAAGACAATATTTTGCTTGGGAATGGAAGTGACGAAGTTTTAGACTTAATTTTCAGAGCATTTTGTGAACCAAATAGAGACAGGGTAATCACATTACCACCAACCTATGGTATGTATGAGGTTTTAGCCAATGTCAATGCAGTTGAAGTAATAAAAATCAATTTAACGGACTCATTTCAACCTAAAGTTGATGAAATTCTAAATTCAGTAGATCAGTTTTCAAAGATTCTATTTTTATGTTCACCAAATAATCCTAGCGGGAATAGTTTCAATGCAAAAGAGGTAGAAAAACTTTTAATAAATTTTAATGGAATTGTAGTTATTGATGAAGCTTATATTGATTTTTCAGAGCAAAAAAGCTGGTTGAATAGATTAGGTGAATTTCAAAATCTTATTATCACACAAACGCTTTCTAAAGCTCATGGTATGGCAGGAATTCGATTAGGTATTTGTTACGCATCTAAAGAGATCATTTCGGTTTTAAACAAAATAAAGCCTCCTTATAATGTGAATGAGTTAACGCAACAAAAGGCTTTAGAACGCTTATCTAAGCCTGATGATGTTGCTAAAGAAATTCAAAACATATTGCAGCAACGTAATTGGCTGAACACAACACTAGAAAAAATCTCATTTGTAGAGACTGTTTATCCTTCTGATGCTAACTTTGTATTAGTAAAGGTTGATAACGCTTCAAAAAGATATAACGAATTAATAAAAAAAGGAATCGTTGTTAGAAATAGAACCAACCAAGTAGGTTGTAAAAATTGCTTGCGATTTACAATTGGCACAAAAACTGAAAATGAAAAATTAATTGAGACACTTAAAACAGTATCATGAAGAGAGTATTATTTATAGACAGAGACGGAACCTTGATAAAAGAACCTGCTGACGAACAAATTGATTCATTTGATAAATTAATTTTTTACCCGAAAGTGTTCCAATACATGAGTAAAATCTGTAAGGAATTGGATTTTGAAATCGTAATGATTACCAATCAAGATGGATTAGGAACTGAGGTTTACCCAGAAAACACCTTTTGGCCAGTTCACAACTTCGTTATCGATACTTTTAAAAATGAAGGTATTATCTTTGAAGAACAATTTATAGACAGAACCTTTGCAAAAGATAATGCACCAACCCGAAAACCTAATACAGGATTGCTGACTAAATATTTTTCTGAGGACTATGATTTAGAAAATTCTTTTGTGATAGGAGATCGTTTAACAGATGTTGAATTGGCAAAGAATCTTAATGCCAAAGGGATTTATATTAATGATAATACAAATCTTGGCACCAATGAAATAACAGTCAAACGTGAAGAATTGGATAGTTTTATAGCTCTTGAAACCAATGATTGGAAAGAAATTTACGGTTTTTTAAAAGCTAAAGAGCGAACAGGAACTATTACACGAAATACTAATGAAACCAAAATAGAGATATCGCTAAATCTTGATGGCACTGGAAAGAGCAACATTGATACAGGAATTGCCTTTTTTGATCATATGTTAGATCAAATTGCACGTCATGGACAAATGGATTTAGATATAATGGTTGATGGCGATTTAGAAGTTGACGAACACCACACCATTGAAGATACAGCTATTGCTTTAGGAGAATTGTTTAATCAGGTTTTAGGTAATAAATTAGGTATTGAGCGCTACGGATTTTGCCTACCAATGGACGATTGTTTAGCGCAAGTAGCTATTGATTTTGGTGGACGCAATTGGCTAGTTTGGGAAGCCGATTTTAAACGTGAAATGATTGGCGAAATGCCAACAGAGATGTTTATGCATTTCTTTAAATCGTTTACAGATGGTGCTAAATGTAATTTAAACATTAAAGCTGAGGGCACCAACGAACATCATAAAATAGAAGCGATTTTTAAAGCTTTTGCAAAAGCAATTAAAATGGCTGTAAAACGAGATTTAGATAAAATGTTTTTACCATCAACCAAAGGTATGTTATAATGAAAATTGCAATAATAGATTATGGAGCTGGAAACATTAAAAGCATACAATTTGCTTTTAAGCGCTTAGGCTATGATGCAGTTTTAACAAATGATGTTGAAACCATAGAGCAATCAGATAAGGTTATTTTTCCAGGAGTAGGCGAAGCAAGTCATGTAATGCAAATGTTGAAAGCTTCAGGCTTAGATAAAATAATACCAACTTTAAAACAACCTGTATTGGGCATTTGTTTGGGTATGCAACTCATGTGTAAACACACTGAAGAGAGCGACACTAAAGGTTTAGGCATTTTTGATATCGAAGTGAGAAAGTTTACCAATGCTGTTAAAGTCCCTCAAATGGGCTGGAATACTATTTCAAATTTAAAATCTAGTTTGTTTAAAGATATTTTAGATGGTGAGTATATGTATTTGGTGCATAGTTATTATGCAGAACAATGCAAAGAAGCCATTGCAACAACGCATTATGAAATTGATTATGCTACGGCATTGCAAAAAGACAACTTTTATGGTGTGCAATTTCACCCAGAAAAAAGTAGTGTAGCAGGTGAACAATTATTAAAGAATTTTTTAGAGTTATGAAGTTAGAAAATAATTGGAAATACAAAAGCTTAGAAAGCCTTGAAAAGCGTAATTGGGATTTTTTAAGTAATGAAGAAAGTTATCTTTTGACGACTTGCTATAAATTGACAAAGAAACCTGTAGGAGATTTTGATGTTGAAGATTTGAGAATTATGATAGGTCAAAGTATAGGTCTTGATTTTCTAATCCCATTAGCAATTGAAGTTTTAGACAATGACATATTAGCTGAAGGACATTTTTACGAAGGAGATTTATTAAAAAGTGTTTTGACATCCGATATTAAATATTGGAAAAGAGAAAAATCAAATTGGGAAATATTTTGCAAACTTATGGAGAATAATTTAAGAAAACTAAATGATTTTGATACAACTAGAAGTATAAAGAAGGGCTGGTTTGACAGCTATTCAAACTTTAAAAAGATAAATAATAATTAATGAGATTACGGCCTTCGCAGGAAATAAATATGAGAATAATCCCAGCAATAGACATCATAGAAGGAAAATGTGTAAGACTCACTAAAGGTGATTATAACACAAAAAAAATATATAATGAAAATCCTTTAGAAGTTGCAAAACTATTTGAAGATTCAGGAATTGAGTTTTTGCATGTGGTTGACTTAGATGGTGCTAAAGCAAGCCATATAGTTAATTATAAAGTACTCGAACAAATTGCCACTAAAACCAATCTTAAGATTGATTTTGGAGGTGGACTTAAGTCTAATGAAGACTTGAAAATCGCTTTTGAATCTGGTGCTAATCAAATTACAGGAGGCAGTATTGCTGTTAAGAACCCTGCTATTTTTGAATCTTGGATTAGTACTTATGGTTCAAATAAAATAATTCTTGGTGCAGACTGCAATAACGAAAAAATTGCAGTTGCTGGATGGCAAGAAGAAAGCGAACTTGATGTCATTCCATTCATAAAGGAATATCAATCTAAAGATATTCAATATGTGATTTGTACTGACATTTCAAAAGATGGTATGCTTGAGGGACCATCATTTGATTTGTACAAACGTATTTTGTCAGAAACTAATCAAAGCCTCAAACTCATAGCGTCAGGTGGAATTTCAACTTTCGAAGAACTCCCAAAACTCAAAGAGCTAGGGTGTGGAGGCGTTATTATTGGTAAAGCTATTTATGAAAATAGAATCAGTTTAAAACAGTTAGAACAATTTATACTAAACAATTAAAATGCTAGCAAAACGAATCATACCATGTTTAGATATAAAAAACGGAAGAACCGTTAAAGGTGTCAATTTTGTAAATCTTATTGATGCAGGTGACCCTGTTGAATTAGCTAAACAATATGCTATAGAAGGTGCAGACGAACTTGTGTTTCTAGACATCTCAGCGACACTTGAAGGAAGAGCAACAACTTTAGAAATGGTTTTGCGAGTTGCTGAGCAGGTAAATATTCCTTTTACAGTTGGTGGTGGTATTTCATCTGTTGAAGATGTTGATGCATTATTAAAACATGGAGCAGACAAAATATCGATTAACTCGTCAGCAGTTAAAAATCCTGATTTAATTAATGAGCTATCCAATAAATTTGGATCTCAGTGTATTGTTGTAGCTATTGATGCAAAGCAAATTGATAATGATTGGATTGTGCATTTAGCAGGAGGGACTATTCCTACTGAAATTCGATTATTTGATTGGGCGAAAGAGGTTGAAAAACGTGGTGCAGGAGAGATTCTATTTACATCCATGAATCATGATGGCACCAAAAATGGATTTGCTAATGAAGCCTTGGCTAAGTTATCAAACATAGTTAACATCCCAATTATTGCCTCTGGAGGCGCAGGAACGAAACAACATTTTGTAGATACTTTTATTGAGGGAAAAGCAGATGCAGCTTTAGCAGCTAGCGTGTTTCACTTTGGCGAAATCCCAATTAAAGTACTAAAAGAAGAATTAAGAAATAATAATATAGAAGTAAGAATATAATGGAAGTAAAATACAATTCAGAAGGACTCATTCCAGCAATCATCCAAGATGCACAAACTAAAAATGTGCTGATGCTTGGTTATATGAATGTTGAAGCATTAGAGCAAACAATAGATTCAAAAAGAGTCACTTTTTTCAGTAGAAGCAAGCAACGATTATGGATGAAAGGTGAAGAAAGTGGTAATGTTTTAGATCTTATATCCATAAAAAACGACTGTGACAATGATACACTTTTAATTGAAGTTAATCCTCAAGGGCCTACGTGCCATAAGGGAACAGATACATGTTGGAATCAAACAAACAAGCAAAACTTTGAGTTCATCTCTAAACTAGAAAACACGATTGAAGACCGAATAAAGAATGTAGATTCTAAAAAATCATATGTGGCTTCGTTATTTGAGAAAGGAATTAATAAAGTGGCCCAAAAAGTAGGAGAGGAGGCCGTTGAAGTGGTTATTGAAGCCAAAGATAATAATGATAATTTATTTTTAAATGAAAGCGCCGATTTACTGTTTCATTATTTATTGCTCTTACAAGCCAAAGGATTTAAGCTAAAAGATATAGTGAAAGTTCTTGAAGAAAGGCACAAAAGTTAATCATATTTAAACACGCTATGCGTGCCACCAAACAAAAAATAGTTTTTCTATCTCACCAGAAGGGTGTTTTACCCAAACCATAGGTGAAAATTCACGCAAAAAATAGGTATTTAATTCATGCTTAAAAACATTAAAGTTAGCCCAGTTTACATTTGTGTGCGGTACTATTAGCCAATCTTTTTTTGTTGGTATGTAAAATTTGCAACTTGAAAACTGTTCTATTTCGTATTTATAGATGTAAAAACCGCTAATACAATTTTGATTTAAAGTTTCCAGTTGCATTTCTTTTTTTGCATATGGAACAAATAATTGAGCTTTAAAATACACTTGCTGTTCAATTTCTAATGCATTTAAATCAAGGGTTTTTAAATACGATTCGCATTCTTTAGAGTAGAGCAGTGGCAATTGTTTAAGCTTTAATTTATTAAGTTTTTCTACTAACGAGTCTTTACGATTCGGCCCAATAAGGTACTCTATTTCAGTATTTCCGATTGAAGCGTCATACAAATAGAATTTATAAATAACCTCTAGATGTATTGGCTTTTCATCTTTAATTAGTAAGCAATCTATTTCCCCTATTGTAATTTTATCTTTTTTAATTTGGATGTTTTCTGCAAGCAATTGCATAGACTTTTCGTGTTGCAATTGAAACGACACAAAACGCTCAATATATTTCCCAAGGCGTAATTTTGTGTCAATATGTACATTAATTGGTAGAGATTTTTGCTCAATGGTAAACTGATTCAACTCAAAAACATCATTATTCTCCCACAAACTCGGTGTTTGCAAGAATCCATCAAAATGTCGTTGAATTTGGTTTGTTGTTAGTGTCATTCTTAAACCGAAAATACGAATCTATTTCCTAATTCTTTTGTACATTGAAATTTTAAAAACACAGTTTTTTCGAATGTTTATTAAGAAGTATTTCTATCTCATAAAATTCCAGTATTTGGGCTATCGATTTCATGGTTGGCAAAAGCAACCTAAAGTGAAAACTATTCATTTAATGATTGATAGAACTTTTAAGTACATTCTTGAAAATAAATACTTTAAGACACTTGCAGCAGGACGTACAGATGCTATGGTGTCGGCAAATGAAGCTGCTTTTGAGTTGTTTCTGCATCATAAAATTAGTGATGAATTCGCTTTTCTAGAATTATTCAACCACAATTTACCCCAAGACATTAGAGCTTTATCGATACAACAAGTCAATGAAGATTTTAATATTATTCAAAGTTCAAAAACAAAGGAGTATATATACTTATTCACTTATGGTGAAAAATGCCATCCATTTTGTGCTTCCATAATGACAACCATTTTAGATGATTTAAATATAGAACTCATGAAAAGAGGTGCAACATTATTTCAAGGCAAGCATAATTTTAAAACCTACTGTTATAAGCCAACAAATGATGGTGTTTACAGTAGAACC
Source organism: Gaetbulibacter sp. S0825 (assembly GCF_011777505.1). Lineage (GTDB taxonomy): Bacteria > Bacteroidota > Bacteroidia > Flavobacteriales > Flavobacteriaceae > Pontimicrobium. The sequence goes on from NZ_JAATJT010000002.1 coordinate 624,345, forward strand.
ATTGATACTTGCGAGCTCACAGAAAATACATTATATACTGCAAATTTTTTTCCCAAGAAAACATATACTTTAAGAGTTGCAGGTAAAGGTTTTGGAAGAAATCAAATACGGTTAATGATGGGTGCGCTCATAAAATTGGGTAGAGGTGAAATAACTTTAGACTATATTAAAAACAGCTTATTGGCTGAAAGTTCTGAAGTTATGGATTATATCGCTCCAGCTTCAGGGTTAATACTTAATAAAATCAAATTTGAAGAGTAGTTTACTTTTTGTATTTTGAACAAAATATTTTAAAATGAACGAAACAATTCCAAGAGAAGTCTTTTCTTTTTTTAAACGATTAGATAAAAATAATAATCGCGATTGGTTTAATGATAATAAACCTGAATTTAAAGAACTAGAAAAGGAAGTAAAGCAATTTTACAATCAATTAAATGAAAGGTTAAACGTTCATGACGAAATTGATAAACTAAAAATTTTCAGAATTTATAGAGACGTTCGTTTTTCAAAAGATAAAACACCTTATAAAACGCATTTTGGTGGTAGTTTTCACAGGAAAAAACCAGAGCTAAGAGGTGGTTATTATTTACATATTCAACCAAATGATGAAAGTTTTATAGCTACAGGTTTCTGGGAACCACATAAGGATGATTTATTCAGAATAAGAAAAGAATTTGAGATGGATGCCTCAGAAATGAGGGCTATCATGAGTGATAAGAAGTTTAAATCAGTCTGGGGAGATTTAGTTGGCGACGAGTTAAAAACGGCGCCTAAGGGTTTTGATAAAGAACATGAGAATATTGACCTAATAAGAAAGAAAATGTACATTTTTACTAGAAAATTCACCGATAAAGAGGTTGCTTCTCAAGAGTTTTTAGATATAGTTGACGAATCGTTTAAGTCCATAAGGCCTTTCTTTAATTATATGAGTGATGTACTTACAACCAACCTTAATGGGGAATCATTGATTTAAACGGCAGTTAGTGTTGTTGTATCAGATATTGCTTGTACATTATCAATTAAGCGCTCTTTAACTATATTCATCATACGCTTATTTAAAGCCGATGAGTTTTGAATATATAGTTTGTATTCCTCGATAGTAAACATTCCAATTATTATCCCTTTAAGACTATTACGGAATTTCATATCCTTATGTATAGTATTCCCAATATAATCAATGCGTTTGTCAACAGATAAGTCGTAAAAAACATTCTTATGTTTAGCAACATAGTTCTTAAAAACTTCAATAAACAAATCGTTTTGAAGTTTTATAATTGGACGCAATACTAAGTTTTGAAAACGCTCATCGGTAGACATGCCATCGTTTATTGTGGTAGTCATAAATTCGGGACGAATGCGTTTTAGGTCAAGGTCTCTATTAATCATAAGGCAAAGATTTTGATTAAAAATAGTAAACTACTAGTTTCAATTTAATGATACTACTTTTCATTGTTAACCATGTTATTAACATTTAAAAATTAAGACATTGATTTCTTATATTTGAAAAAACTAAGAATATGAAATTTGGAAGTGTAGATAATCCTGGAAATATAGATTTTACTTTACCTCCAGACCATCCAGATACAAAAAGAGTCTTGAACTCATTAAAAAGTAAATCTGAATTTAACTTGTTTGTTGGTTGTGCTAAATGGAACAGAGCAGATTTAAAAGGGTTTTATCCTAGAGGTACAAAAGATGAATTAGAGTATTACTCAACCCAATTTAATTCCATTGAGTTAAATGCTACTTTTTATAGAATTTTTCCACCCGAGACCTTTGCCAAATGGTATAGCAAAACAACTGATGGATTTAAGTTTTTTCCAAAACTCAATCAAGAAATAAGTCATTGGAAACGATTAACCGATGAAGCAAAACCAGTAGTAGAAAACTATTTATACAATGCATCCAACCTTAAAGAAAAGCTTGGAACCATTTTCTTGCAAATGCATAATAATTTTGTTCCAAAAGACTTTGAAAGAGTCGTAAATTTTGTGGAGAACTGGCCAAAAGAAATTCCTTTAGCTATTGAGTTTAGGCACACCAATTGGTATAACGACAAAGCAGTAGCCGAAGATTTATATCAACTTTTAGAAGAAAATAATATTTCCAATGTAATAGTAGATACAGCTGGACGACGTGATTTAATGCACATGCGCCTAACAAATGACAACGCCTTTATTCGCTATGTTGGCGCAAATCACCAAAGTGATTATGACAGATTAGATGATTGGGTTGAACGCATTGCAACTTGGAAGGAGCAAGGAGTTGGTGAAGTTGACTTTTTTGTGCATCAAAATATTGAAAAGGCATCACCATTACTGTCTGCGCACTTCATTAAGAATGCAAATAAAACTTTAGGAACAAATCTTACTGTCCCTAGAATGGGAAAAGATACAGATACATTGTTTTAGATTAGTAATTAGGTATGTTTAAACCTAAAACAATGTCTCGCTTTGCAACTTGAAGATTACCGTCTTTTACAAGTAAAATAACTCCTGAGCCACCTCGTGGGAGTTTTCTGTTTAGAATATTTTTAGTGATATGCGGATCATCTTGAAAGTAAAAATCTTCAATATAATACTCATTCTTATCAGGTTCTTTTACAGTAATATGAATATGTTGCGGAGCTGTTGAATTTGGGTAAGACGCTGGTCTAGACGTATAGAACTCGTAGGCTCCAGAAGCATCAGTTTTCATCCAGCCACGTAAATAACCATGTCGCTTTTCCCAGCCTTTGGAATTTGCTTTCGATGGGTATATACCTTTATCATCAGTTTGATACACATATAGTATTACATCACTTGCAGGTGTTTTTCCATCAACTTTATAAACTGTACCACTAATCTTAATAGGGTTTGGTAATACGTTAAATTTCGGTAACGTATCTACAACCTTTAATACTTTATCGCCATATTCGTAAATAGCTTCGCAACCCTGACAAGGACCACCAACGATTTTATTTCGGTTTTGCGATTCACCATTGCAAGTATAGAACAATGAAAGAATCGTTATAAAAAATAGTTGTCTCATAATAATTGGAATTTAATTAAAGATACATTTATATTGCTGTGAATCAGAGTGTTTAAGAAAAGTTTAAACTAACATTAACAACTTTTTAAATTTTCAGTAGGATTTTAAAATTCTAACCCATCAAAAACTAATCGAATCCTTATCTTTGAAATTAAACAAATACGAATCTATTTATCATGCAAAAACAACTCATAGAATGCGTACCAAATATTAGTGAAGGTCGCGATTTAGATAAAATACATACCATTGCCAATTGTGTTGAAACTGTTGAAGGCGTTAAGCTTTTAGATGTTGATCCTGGAGCTGCAACCAATCGAACTGTAATTACTTTTGTTGGTGAACCAGAACAAGTTATTCAGGCAGCATTTATACTCATTAAAAAAGCTTCTGAGCTTATTGATATGAGTAAACATAGTGGCGAGCATCCCCGTTTTGGTGCAACCGATGTGTGTCCATTAGTACCTATTTCTGGGATTACGTTAGAAGAAACTGCTAAGTATGCTCATAAACTAGGAAAGCGCGTAGGAGAGGAGCTAGACATTCCTGTATATTTATATGAAAATGCCGCTCAAGAAGAAAAAAGAGTGAATCTGGCTAACTGTAGAGCAGGTGAATATGAAGGATTGCCAAAAAAATTATTAGACCCAAATTGGAAACCAGATTTTGGGCCAGCAGAGTTTAATAATAAAGTTGCCACGACTGGCGCAACAGCTATTTCTGCAAGGGATTTCTTAGTGGCTTATAATGTGAATTTAAATACCACATCTACACGTCGTGCCAATGCTATTGCGTTTGATATCCGTGAAGCTGGACGTGTAAAACGTGAAGGCAATCCAATTACAGGCAAGAAGGTATTGGACAATAATGGAGAACCCGTTCGTATTCCTGGTAAGCTAAAAGCTGTAAAAGGTATTGGTTGGTTTATTGAAGAATATGGTATTGCGCAAATATCTTATAACCTTACCAATATAAGCATCACTTCAATGCATGAAGCGTTTGATGAAACTGATAAGGCAGCACAAGAAAGAGGTTTACGAGTAACAGGCTCAGAGCTTATTGGGTTAATTCCGCTGAAAGCGATGTTAGATGCTGGCGATTACTTTTTAAAGAAACAGGAACGTTCTTTAGGAGTTTCTGAGGCTGAAAAAATTAAAATCGCTGTGAAATCTTTAGGGTTAGATGATTTAAAACCCTTTAATCCCAATGAAAAAATTATAGAATACGTACTAAGAGATAAAGGTGTTAAGCAACTTATAGATTTGACCTTAACTGATTTTGCGGATGAAACTGCTGGTGAATCTATGGCACCTGGAGGTGGTTCCATTTCAGCGTATGTTGGTACACTAGGTGTGTCGTTAGGTACTATGGTGGCTAACTTATCTGCTCATAAACCAGGTTGGGACGACCGTTGGGAAGAGTTTTCGGTTTGGGCTGAAAAAGGACAAGCTTATAAAAACAAATTATTGGCTTTGGTAGATGAAGACACTAATGCGTTTAATAAAATTATTGAAGGCTTCAGGATGCCTAAAAGTACAGACCAAGAAAAGAAAGCGAGAGCAGAAGCGATTGAGTCTGCTACTATATATGCAACCGAAGTGCCTTTATTAGTTATGGAAACTGCTTGTGACTCAATGGAAGTGATGATGGCAATGGCAAAAGGTGGTTTACAAAACTCATTATCTGACGCTGGCGTAGGAACTTTATGCGCTAGAACAGCCGTTTATGGAGCGTACTTTAATGTTCGTATTAATGCAAAAGACATTAAAAACAGAGAGACTGCGAAAAAATTATTGAACAAAGCAAAATCGATATTCGATAAAACTTTAACTAACGAAAATGAAATGATTGCTCTAATAGATGAAAAGATATGATGAGATTTCATACACGTAAATGGGTTAAACCAGAAGATTTAAATCCCAACGGTACATTGTTTGGTGGACGTTTGTTGGAGTGGATAGACGAAGAAGCTGCGTTATATACCATTATTCAATTAGAAAACAAGCGTATTGTTACAAAATATGTGTCTGAAATTAATTTTATGAGTTCTGCTAAACAAGGGGATATTATCGAGTTAGGTATGCAAGTGACTAAGTTTGGAAAATCGTCTATAACTCTTAAATGTGAAGCCAGAAATAAGATGACTCGTGAAACTATTTTAACCGTTGATAATATTATCATGGTTAATCTAGGGGAAGATGGAAAACCAAAACCTCATGGTAAGACAGAAGTAGAGTTTGTAAAGGATAGATTAAAATAAGAAAGTACTATTGAGATGCATTAATTACCGCATCCAACTCATAAATTTCCAAATCAAAATAAGGTACAGCAGCTATTACATGGTCAAAAACATCAGCCATGATATATTCATAATTTTGCCAACGTTTATCACTACTAAAAGCGTAAATTTCGATAGGAATACCTTGTGAAGTTGGAGCTAATTGACGTACCATGATGGTCATATCTTTGTTTATTGCAGAATGCGTCTCGATGTACGTTTCAAGATACTTTCTAAAAACACCAAGATTTGTCAAATTTCTACCATTAAGTAATAACGATTTATCAGCATTAATACTAGTGTTATACTTTTCAATATCCTTTTGCCGCGATGATAAATAATTAGAAATAATTTGAATCTCTTTCAGCTTATTAACATCATTTACAGATAAATACTTTACACTACTTAATTTAATGCTTAACGATCTTTTAATACGTCGTCCACCAGAACTAGTCATACCTCTCCAGTTCTTAAAAGAGTCAGATATTAAAGCGTAGGTTGGAATAGTAGTAATGGTTTTATCAAAGTTTTGCACCTTAACTGTCGCTAAAGTGATTTCAATAACATCACCATCTGCACCATATTTTTCAAACGTAATCCAGTCGCCAATGCGCACCATATCGTTTATGGATACTTGTATACTTGCTACAAACCCAAGAATAGTATCTTTAAATACAAGAAGTATAATTGCAGAAGCAGCGCCAAGTCCTGTTATAAATTTTAAGAATGGAATACCAGTTATAATGGCAAATGCTGAGAATATGCCAACTACCCAAGCAAATATCATAAATACTTGAATATAGCTATCAATGGGTTTATCTCTTAGTCTTGGTAAGGTTTTAAAATAATCTTTTAGTGTATGCAAAAAACTACGTACAACCCATAGAGTTAATATAATTCCGAATACCAATAAGGTTTTTTCTATAATATTTTCCCAATATGGAAAGTCTGAGAATACCATTGGAACATATTCTACAGCAACAAGCAACGGAATAATATGTGCAACGTTTCTAAAAACTTTATTTTCTACCATAATATCATCAAAGTTTGACTTTGACTTTTCGGCAAGTTTAGAGAACATGGTAAGTAATATGCGACGTACAATAAAGTCGATGATAAAAATAACAATAAATAGTCCAATGAGTAAAGCCAGCATGTTTAAGTAACTAGCAGTAGAACTTGACATTCCATGGGTTATAAAATAGTCGTACAGCAAGTGCTTAAAATACTCCATTAGTTTGTAGCTTTTTTGTATTTACGCTCTAAGATAAAGGTGCCAAACGGAATAATAGAAGCGAGCAACACCATTTTAAAATTGCTTTTAAACCATTCATTTTCCTGTTTTAGCATAAAAGCAAGTATCACATAAAGCATAAATAAAATACCATGAGGCATTCCTAGCATTTTTACATACTGTGGGTCATTACCAAAGTACTTAATTGGTGTGGCTATAAAAAGTAGTAGAATGTAAGATACGCCTTCTAAAAAAGCTGTAACTCTAAATATATTAATAAGTGAAAACATGGGTATGATTTAATTCGTGCAAAGATATTACAACCTATGTGTCTACCCAAGTATTTAACAAACAAAAAGCGCAACTTTAAAAGATGCGCTTTTTGATGTAATTTGAGGCAATAGAATTATTCTCCGACTGTCGAATTTGACATTAGTGCGAAAAATTTATTAATGTTTGGTAATATCACTATACGAGTTCTTCTGTTTTTTGCTCTGTTCTCTTTAGTATCGTTGTCAACTAATGGTTGGTAACTGCTACGTCCAGATGCAATTAGCTTTTCAGGAGCAACATTATATTGGTCTTGAAGTTTTCTAACTACCGATGTTGCACGTAATACGCTTAAATCCCAGTTGTCGCTAACTTTCGCATTATTAATACTTCTAGCATCTGTATGCCCTTCAACCATAACATCGATGCTTGGTTCAGAGTTTATAACGTCTGCTAATTTTTGTAAAATGGCATCAGCTTTATTACTCACTCTATAACTTGCTGTATTAAATAATAATTTATCAGAAATTGAAATCATTACTACAGTTTCGTCAATGCTAATGGCAATATCCTCATCTTCATTAAGATTAGAAGTGTCTAATGTTTTAGTCAAATTGTGAGAAACAGCAAGATTCATAGAATCTTTTAATGTATTTGCCTGACTTAAAAGAGCAGGGTCAACATTTTTTAAAGTTTCACGCATTTTTATTTTAGTATCGTTAGAAATTACTGCAACATTTTCAATAGTTTCTAATTTTGCATCATTCTCAATACTTAATTCTGTATTTAATTCCGATAAAGAATTGATCTTTTTATTGTATTGATCTACACGAACTTGAATGGCATTAAACTTAGTTTCTAAATCTTCTTTAGCAACTCTAGTTTTAGTAAGCTCACTTTTAATTTGTCCGTTTTCAGTCTCTAATGCAACATACTTTTTCTTAGATACACAAGAGGTAAGAATCAATCCGCTTAATAATAGAATTGAGATTTTTTTCATAATGTTAGTTTTATGGATTAAATTGTTTACGAGTATTTACGGTTATAATCCATAATTGGATTTTTTAAAAGCGCTTTTTTATTAAAAAAATAAAAATGAGTTGAAAACAAGGCAAGTTTTTTGTATCTTAAATGTCCAATTTGTCTCAAAACCCACCATGTGCAATTTGTAGTTATTAACTAACAAAAATCATATTTTTCAATAATAAATGTGATTAATTTTATTGGATAATTAAATTAAAGCATATGAAAGTATTTGATGATAAGCACATCAAAAACGTAGTTTTTGTTGGCGCGCACAATAGTGGTAAAACAACCCTTTCTGAGACCATGCTTTTTGAGGCTGGTCTTATTAAAAGAAGAGGTACTGTTGAAGACAAAAACACCATATCGGATTACCATGAGATAGAGCACCAACGCGGTGCTTCAGTTTTTGCAACACCTTTGCATACAGAATGGCGGAATTACAAAATAAACATTATAGACACTCCAGGATTGGATGATTTTATTGGAGAAATCATTTCGTCTATTCGTGTTGCAGATACTGTTGTTACTGTTATTAATGGCAGGCAAGGGGTTGAAGTTGGTACAGAAATTATTTGGAATTATATAGACAAATATCATAGACCAACGTTATTTGTGGTGAATCAAATTGATCACCCTGACACAAATTTTGAAGACAGCTTTAAAAGCATTAAAAGTTTAGTTGGTAATAATGCTGTCATGATGCAATATCCTATTAAAATTGATGGTGCACAATGCATTATTGACGTGTTAAAAATGCGTTGCTATAAGTTTAAACCAGATGGAGGGAAGCCAGAAAAATTGGATATTCCAGAAGATCAATTAGACAAAGCCAATAAGCTACATAATGAGTTAGTTGAAAAAGCGGCTGAAAATGATGAAAACTTACTAGAACTTTATTTTGACAAAGGTACGCTTAATGAAGATGAAATGAGACAAGGGATTAAAGCTGGAATGCTTAACCATGAAGTATTTCCTGTATTCTGTGTTTCTGCACTTAACGATATGGGAACAGGAAGACTAATGGGATTTATTGATAATGTGGCGCCAGCTGCTGCCGATTTAAAACCAGTGCAAAGTAGAGAAGGTATAACTGTAGAAGCTAAAACAGATGCTGACACAGTTTTATTTGTTTTTAAGACATTATATCAGCCAAATTTAGGACAGATAAGCTTCTTTAAAGTAAAATCTGGTGAGGTAAATATCAATGATAAATTTACAAATTCACATACTGACGAGACTGAAACCATTAACCAGCTTTTTATTATGGATGGTAAGAATAGGGAATCGGTTTCCAAGCTTTCAGTTGGTGATATCGGCGCAACACTAAAGCTAAAGCATACTGGAACTAATGATACGTTATACAGTGGTAATACACCAATAAGTATGAAATTTATACAGTATCCAGAGCCTCGTATTACTAAAGTAGTGGAAGCGGTTAACAAAAAAGATGATGAAAAATTAAATGAGGCTTTAAAACGCATACATAGCCAAGATCCAACAGTGGTTATTTCATATTCAAAAGAATCTAAAGAACAATTATTAGGTTGTCAAGGGGAACTTCATTTAGCAACCATTAAATGGGCATTAGAAAATATCTATGGTGTTGAAGCAACATTTAAAAAACCAAAAATTCAATATAGAGAAACCATACAGCGTTCTTCAACAGCAAATTACAGACACAAAAAACAATCTGGAGGATCAGGGCAATTTGCACAAGTACACATGAAAATTGAACCTTGGCACGACAATATGCCAGAGCCAGAAGGATTTAATATAAGAGGTAAGGAAGAAGTTAATTTGCCTTGGGGAGGGAAATTGATATTCTACAACTGCATTGTTGGAGGTGTTATTGACCAACGTTATTTACCATCGGTTATGAAAGGTGTATTAGAAGTTATGGAGTCTGGACCGCTAACAGGATCATTTATACGTGATGTACGCGTTATGGTATATGATGGAAAAATGCACTCGGTAGATTCTAATGATATCTCTTTTAAAATAGCAGGAGCACATGCCTTTAAGGAAGCATTTTTAAATGCCAATCCAAAGCTCTTAGAGCCAACAAACGAACTTACTGTAAAAGTTCCAGAAGAAATGACTGGAAGCGTTATGACAGATTTGCAATCAAGACGATCTGTGATTCAAGGGTTTGAAAATTTAGATAATTATCAAATACTAAAATGCCAAATTCCAGCAGCCGAATTGTTTGGGTATTCAACCGATTTACGCTCACTAACCCAAGGTAGAGCAACCTTTAGCTCTAAATTCGTATCATACCAGCCAGTACCAACAAATGTTCAAAAAGAATTAGTAAAAGAAGAAGTTTAACACATAATAAAACAAAACATATGCAAGCGAAAGTATCTTACTTAAGTGACCTCAAGTTCAATTTAGAAACTTGGAAAAGAGAATTACGTTTTCATTTTAATGAAATGGATACGTTTGAAGAAAAGTTAGAAGAAATTGCCAGTAGAGAGTTTGGAAAGCAAGCAACTATTCCTCTGGAGAATTTTCAAAACAAAATAATGATTGAAAAAAATGCCATTTCAAAATTAATGCACAGAATTAGAAATAAAATGGCTAATATTAACAATGCAGATTTTAATGAAAATATAGATGGTCGTTTACAAAACGAACAACATACATTAAAAGAAGACATGCGTACATATATTAGAATGCATTACGATTTAAAAGAAGACATGATGGATTATTTCCGTGAATGGCTCTAAAAATTTAATTAACCAACCAACCGAAAAGGTCATGTTTTTTTTATAGAACGTGGCCTTTTTCTTTGCTATTTAATAACTTAGTTTGTTTTAAGACAATTTTAAGGTAACTATGCGATGTTTTTTATAACTTGTTGCTATGAAGTTATTTAACAAGTTTTTAGTTTTATGTTTTTTACCAATAATTGGTCATGCTCAATACACCCAAAATGATTGGAAAGAAAGAGATACTTGGATGCCTATTGAAACACTATTTGAATTAGCCAATATTAAGGAAGGCAGTCAAGTTGCTGACATTGGTTGTCATGAAGGCTATTTAAGCATTCATTTGGCAAATAATGTTGGAGCTAACGGGAGAGTCTATGCTGTTGATGTTAGGGAAGACCGCTTGGATCGTCTTAAAGAACACCTAGAATCTCGAAATTTGAATAATGTAGCAGTTATTGTTGGAGATTATGATAATCCTAAATTGCCCAATGAAACTTTGGATGTAGTATTTATTGTTGATACATACCATGAAATGACCGATTATAAAGTCATCTTAAATCATGTGTATAAAGCGTTAAAACCTAATGGAAAACTTGTAATACTCGAAAAATTAAAAAGCAGAGTAAAAAATGCTACAAGACGAGAACAAACCAATGCACATACCTTAGGGCCAAAATATGTAAAGCAAGAAATGAAAGATGCAAATTTTTCAATTGTAAAACAAATTAACGATTTAGGACATTGGCAAAATGATGAAGATAAAATAATGTGGTTATTGGTAGCTAAAAAATCCAATTGAGTTTTGTCATTTAACGACTAGATTCCAATTTTTTTTTGAAAACAAATGTTTCTGGGATATTTTAGATAAACCCAATAAATAAAATCAATTCATCTATTAAATATTACAGTTCGGTTATCTACAATTTACCTGTATTGCAATCTTAAATATATTTGTGTCATAAAATATAATATTTAGTTTTGATCAATGAAAAATAGTAGGCATAAGACCAGTAAAGGAAAGCAAATATTCAGAATCATATTATTTGTTAGTACATTCATTTCCTTATGGTTTGTGCCTTGGATATTAGTAAAGGCATGGATAGTGCCATTGCCAAATACTGTTCAGGAGCAAGTAGATCAAACTTTAAGTTATGGTTTTGACGGAGTTATTGTATATGTAGATGAAGCTGGAAAACCACCAGCGTTTTATGCAGCAGGTTATCATAACCGAGAACTTAAAATACCAGCCAATCCTAATGCATTGTTCAAAATTGCAAGTATTAGTAAGCTATATGTTGCAGTTGCTATCACTAAATTGGCTAATGACAATCGTTTGTCTTTAAATAAAACAGTAGCTGATTACTTTCCAGAACTAGTAGGAAGAATAGAAAATGTAGATAAAATCACTTTGCGAATGATGGTGCAACACAGAAGTGGCATTCCTAATTTCACAGACAATCCTGATTTTTGGAAAAACCAAGCAAACACGAATATAGATGTGCTTCAATATGCACTTGATTTACCAGCAGACTTTGAGCCAAACAAAGATTATGGCTATTCAAATACAAATTATTTATTGCTTTCAAGAATCATTGAGCAAGTAACAGGAGGAGGTCGTCAAGACTATTTTAAGAAGGAAATTTTAATACCACTTGGGCTGAAGAATACTTTTGGTTCTCTTGATGAAGTAAAAAATCCAGACGACATTATGAGTGGTTATTATGTAGGAATAGAAGACGATTTCAAGACTGAGGATCAAGGTATGTTAGCTACCGCAGAAGATGTTGGTAAATTCTTAAGAGCATTAAATGATGGTTCATTGCTTAATGAAAATGAAATGAAACTCTATAGTTCACTTTATGAGTTTAATCATGGAGGATTGGTACCAGGTTATCAATGTATGGCAGAATATCATAAAGATATTGATGCAGTCGTCATTCAATTTATGAATACAACCGATTTTGAAGGCTACCAATGGAATTTGTTAGAAATAACACATACTCGAGTTGTTAAAATCTTGCGTAAAGCCAAGAATCTTTAAACCAATGATAGCATTTGTACTATAATGGTCAGCGTTATGTTACTTTGCTTTGGTAAAAGCAATAGTTTCATTTGCAAATTTTTCTTCTAAAAAGTTTTCTTCTCTAAGGCTTCTTATATAAAGTTAATGGAACACTTTTTATGCGACAAGCCTGTACTGAGCGAAGTCGAAGTATAGGAGGGAAGAATAATGTGTGTGGAATGGAATTGCTACAATTTATTCTCTTCCAAATATTTTTTTAAACTGTTTCGGTAGCTGTTACCAACAGGGATTTGGTGTGTGTTAACCAAAACGGATTTACTATTATACTGTATAACTTTGTTAATAGGTATTACAAACGATTTATGAATTCTAATAAAGCCAAAAGAGCTTAATTTTTCTTCAATAGATTTTAAGGTTTTTAAAGCTAGATAATAATTTTTACCGCAAACAATTTTGGCGTAATCTTTCATGCCTTCTATATAATCAATATCTTCAACTACTACCTTAATAAATTCATCACCTTCTTTAATAAAAAAAGTGGCGTTTTCGTCTTGTTTTGTACTTAATGAGGATGTAGTGACACTGGACTTAAATCGCTCGATTGTTTTAGAAAAACGTTCAAAAGAAACTGGTTTAAGCAGATAATCAATAACATTTAGTTCAAAACTCTCAATAGCATATTCCGAAAATGATGTGACCATGACAAACTGCGTTTTATCTTGAGCCAACTTAACCAGTTCAGTTCCAGAAATCTGTGGCATTGCAATATCTGTAAATACAAGGTCTATTTTTTCAGTATGTAGAAATTTGAAAGCTTCAACTGAATTGGTGAAGGTTTTAACGATTTCAAATTCAGGAAAACTTTTTAAATAATGTATAAGCACATCAATTGCCAAGGGCTCATCATCAACTAATATCGTCTTATACTTTTGCATTAACTTAGATTTATATTTAATTCTGCCAAATACACATTGTCTTTATTCTGAGTCACTAAGTCATGTTTCTTTGGATAGGACAATTGTAAGCGTTTTTTTAAGTTGTTTAATCCTTTTCCTTCTCTATCTATAGTATTAAAATGTTGCTGTTTTTGTATACTGTTTTCTACTTTAAATATCAATAAATTATTGCTAACGTTAACATTAATATTAATAAAAGCATCAGCATCATTAGTGTAAAATCCATGCTTAAAAGCATTTTCTACGAGTGGAATGAGTAGTAATGGTTCTATGTTATAATCTTCTGGATGTCCATCTATTTCTAAATTAATGTTGGCGTCATTCCCAAATCTTATTTTTTCAACTGAAATATAAGTTTCAATAAAATTTAATTCTTGAGTTAACTTCACTTTGCTTTGAATTGAGTCATCCGTTAAATAACGCATCATATTTGACAATTTCAAAATTGTGTCAGGTGTCTTAGGATGATTTTGTAACGATAAACTGTATAGAGAGTTAAACGCATTAAATAAAAAATGCGGATTGAATTGTTGTCGTAAGAGCTTACTTTCAGCCTCCTTAAGAGCTTTTTTTGTGCTAAAAAAACGTTCGTTCTTTAAAAATTTAGCATTGTCTAAAGTCCATAGAAAAAAGAACAGAACAGCACCAAATCCTATATATTGAAATAAAGTGATTAATACATTCACTCCATTCGGTACTACAGATGTATACTTCTTGTTAATTGCAACAACTGTAAGTAAGAAAACACATAATAACAACCAAATGATTTTGCTGCCAACTAATGTTTTCTTTACATAGCACTTATAGTAAAAAAAGTAAGTTAAGGTAGTTACCAACAAGATTTCGAAAATATCACGCGAATAAAAATCTTTACTTAAGAAAGTGTCTAAATCATATTCATATCCTCCAAACATAAAAACACCAATGAGTGTAGCAAAATAGAGAATGTGAAATACGATCTTAAATGTTTTTGTTGTCATATTTCAAAAGTAATACAAATACATTTTTAGTTGTCCGATAGAACTAATTGTTTGTCGATTTTGAACCTAGGTTTGTCTATTTCATTTTTGCAAGATACTGTAAAAGATAACTTTTGTATCATCAAATATCAAAAACGATGATTCATACCAACATAATTGACGTACAAAATTTAAGCTTTGCTTACTCTAAATCATCTAAAATTATACTTGATGATATTTCCATGAAAGTACCCAAAGGTGCTATTTATGGCTTTTTAGGTGCCAATGGTGCTGGTAAATCAACTACCATGCAGTTGCTAACTGGCAGTATTTTTGGAAATAGTGGTACTATTCATCTTTTTGAAAAACCTTTAGAACCACAATTACCATCGGTTTTTAATAAGATAGGTTGTTTAATTGATTCTCCTTCATTGTATTATCATTTAAGTGGATATGATAATTTGCATTATATAGCTACGCTTAAAAAAACGACAACAGACAATATAACGGAAGTTTTAGACTTGGTAGGTTTATCTGAAAGTGCACATCAAAAAGTAAAGGAGTACTCTTTAGGGATGAAACAACGTTTGGCAGTTAGTATGGCATTACTGGGAAATCCTGAACTATTACTTTTAGATGAACCTATTAATGGCCTTGATCCGCAAGGAGTTATAGATATAAGAAATCTGCTAATTAAGCTTAATAAAGAACGAGGAATAACCATTTTTATATCGAGTCATTTATTAGATGAAATTGAAAAAATCTGTACTCATATTGGTATACTCAATAAAGGCAAATTAGTGTTTGATGATACGATTGATGTATTGAAACAAAAATCGGGAAGATCGCAAAAAGTAATGATTACACTAAAAGATGCCAAACAATATGTTAATCCATTAAAAGATAGCTGTAACAATATCTACTTAAAAGGAAGCACACTTTCTATAGAAGTTGATACAAAAGAGGCTATCGATAGCATTTTGCTTAAACTCATTGAACTTGGCGCTCACATTGTAGAGGTAAAAACAAATGAAGATTTGGAAGACCTATTCTTAAACCTATCAAAATAAGATAACCATGTTTACAAATTTTAAAATAGCTTTTATTGCAGAACATTTAAAGAAAAAGAACACCTTAATTTATACTCTGGGATTGTTCTTTGGTATACTATCACCAATTATTCTTTTTATATCCAGGTTAAACGGAAGCACACGGTTTATTCCTAAGGAACCTCATAATATGTACATCAACTATATTCAAAATGCTTTAGAACTGTTTGCATATTATATATTGCCGTTCCTTATTATATTAGCAGCTAGCAGAATAACACAATTAGACCACAAAAACCAAGGCTGGAACCTTATGGAAAGCCTTCCTGTAAGAAAGTTTAACCTTTATTTTTCTAAATTCTTAATCCTGTTAATTACCAATACAATTGCCATTGTAAGCTTTGTGTTGCTTAGTGTATGCTTGGTGTTTATACTTATTTGGTTAGGTAAAATACCAGAAATGGGCTTAACAGGCATTCCGATTTTATTTTGTGTTAATTTAATTATCAGGTTGCTAGTTGCCAGTTTGTTTCTTTCTGCTTTGCAGTATGTGATATCTGTTTTAATGTCCAATTTTTTAGGACCGATTTTTATCGGAATTTTAGGATTTGCCCTAAATACATACTTTAATGAGAGCAATATTTTTTTAAGCTGGTTTCCATATACACCAATAGCCATGGCACATAACTTTCCGAGTGGGAGTGAAGTTGGGAATATATTGACTTATATAGATTATATGAGCTTAGTTGCAAGCATCATAATCTTATATATTGGCTTTTATTGGTTCAAAACAAAACGCTTTGCAGCACTATTTTCTATAAAAAACAATATGTTGTTTAAGACCTTGAGTGCACTAATAATATTTGGAGCTTTGTTTATGTTTGTTCAAAAAACAAACCAGTTTTCATCACATAACAGAACAGTAATTCAAGGGAAAATAATAGGAAATGTTACAGTTGAAAACGTAGGATTTATCAATCGAACCTCAAGAGATACACTTTTTATTCCTGTTGAAAACAATGGTTTTAAAATCGTTATTAGCGATAGTTTACCGTCAACAAATTATAGATTAGTCTTTGATAAAAAATATAAAACCGACGTGTTTATTGGAGCTAATGACAGCATTGAAGTTGATATAGCTATCAAAAACAATACACATTCAGCAACTATTAAAGGGACACGAATTCCAGAAAATCAGTTTTTAGGAAAAAATCATATCACCAATTCTGACTACTATTTGCAAAAGATGATTGAGGATTCGGCATACTACAAGCTTCCTGAAACTTTTGTAAGTAAGCTAGAAACCAATTATAGTAATAGCATCAAGGCCATAGATGATTTTAGAACCATAGATAACTATAAAGCAAAAGAGGATTTTATACTACAGCACAAAAAGCAATTGGTTAAAAAACACAGAGCGTATTTAAACGATTACAGAGCTGCTGCGTTGGAGAAATATCATGACTTAAAAATAGAATTACCAGAGCGTTTACAGGAATTAAAAGAACCAAAAATTACTATAGCCGAAGCTTTAGAAGATCTTAATGAGTTCGAGAGCATTTTAGATAGCAAATCATCCTATAGCAGACTTACGGACTATGATTATAAGAATGCTATAAAAAAGCTCAAAGAGAAGTTGTCTAATTCAGATAAACAAACCATAACTACCATTGTGTTTGCTAACGAAATGGCAAAAATTATGGCGGAAATAGGAGATAGGCATTCTTCTGTACAAGACCGAGAATTTAATAGTAAGGAATATAAAAACTATAATTTGCGCTTACCGTTTGGCATTGCTCCTTACGATGGAAAGTTTTTGGCTCTACATAACACGCCTAATACTTATAATTACAAGCATTTATTTAAAGATTATCCTTATATAAAAAGCATCAATGGTAGGTCTATAGACATGTATGTTAACCAGTATAAAGCTAAGAAAGCACCAATAGCTTCAAAGCTCGCTTGGGGAACAGCAGCTATTCAGAATTTTGCATCTTTTCAGTTTCATAATAATGAAAAACCAACAGATAGTGTTAGGGTAACCTTTACAAACGGAAAAAGTGATGTTGAGAAAAATATTCAACCGATAAAGGAAAAAGTTGGCTTTACATCAAAGTCGCAAATTGATAATTACTATGCTGGTCGATTTATGAAAAACAAGGAATTTGGTCAACTTATCAAGGTTATAGACCATAATATTGGATACATTAATATTCCTAGTATGCTTCATTATGAGCCTACACAAGAATTAGAAACCTTTATAAAGACTACGCTTAATGATTTTTCTCATAACACCAAAGCTTTAATTATCGATGTTCGTAATAATCCTGGAGGTGGGCGAGAAATTTTACAAACGTTTGCCGACTATATTGTACCAGCTAAAGTCTCGCCTTGGGTAGCCAATGTCGCTTATTTACGAACTGATGAAAGGATTAATGCAGATGAGCCTTCGATGAGTGGACGTTTTTTATATTCATATGACTCAGAAGAATGGTCTAATGAAGACAGAAAAGCTATAGATGCATTTAATTCAATGTTTAAAACTGAAAAAGAGTTTGAAGCATCAAAGTTTAGTCATCCATTTTATATGGTCTTACGTAATGGTAAAACCTCATATACAAAGCCAGTTTATATATTGGCCAATGAAAAAAGTTTTAGTGCGGCAACCGTATTTACAAGTGCCTTTAAAGGATTACCAAATGTTAAAACTGTGGGTGTCACAACCGATGGCTCTAGCGGAAACTCTAAAAGATTCAATCTAAAAAATTCTAATATCAGAGTAAAAGTTTCTACTATGTTATCGTTTCAACGCAATGGAAAAACCTTGGATGGAAATGGAACTGAACCAGATATTTACATTCCTATAGATTTAGAACAGATCTTTACAGGAAAAGATACACAATTAGAAAAATTGGTTAAGATTATTAATAATAGTAGGATTTGACTAATAATATAAGCATTAGGTTAAAACCATAATTTTAATTTATCATGTTTGTACTATAATGTACCGCGTTATGTAACTTGAGCTTTGGTTAAAAGCGAAAGTTTATTACATCATTTTATTTATTTTTTTCTTCTATAGATTTCCTCTGCGATGTTAATGGAACACTCTTTTTACGAAGCGACGATAGGAGAGTAGTGGAATGTGTGTGGAATGGATTTATTACTTCTCATTTTTTTTTAATTACGGTATTCACTAAATAAATAATTACTGAAAATACTTACCTTGTAAGTATTTAAAAGATTATCTATTTAGTCGCTTAATTTACTTAATAAACATGCAAGAATTACCTATTTCGGATAGAATTATGTCCATTTTACTGAATGATTATTCTAACCCATTTTCAGAAAGCTTTAATTTAAAAAAAATAGCAGAAGAATTTGGTGAAGAAGTAACAGATAAAGAGGAGGAAATTTTAAAATTTATAGCAATATGTAATCAATATAATGTTCAAGTTAAAAAGAATATTATTGATGCTTTTACTCGATTAAATCTAACAAAAATTGAAACAATAGACTTCTTGCATAGAGCTATTAATAAGCATTTTATAGAAATTAAACCTAAAGTTTTATCTCAATATATTGACGAAAATGACGATTCTAGTATTGGGAATATTGAATTTTCAAAATTCAAACAAGAAAATGGAAGTGAAATAAATGTTCAACAAATTATAGAGATAGGAGGAGATATTCTCAGTTTCTTAATTTCTTTAGTAAATGAATGGAAGTTTTCTAAAACTTTATTTTCTCCATCTATTAATCTAGATGATGAAGAACTTTGGAAATATTTTACATACATATGGTATAATACAAATATCTTATTAAACATTAAATCGTCATATGAGGTTTTAATTTTTGAAAATGGTGATATTGAATCAAATCCAAATTTTGATGAATTTAAAATTACTACTAACCTTAAATGGATTAAACTACTAACGCAAACAGCAGATATTAGAACACACAGTAATCTAAGTGAAACTTCATATTATTTAAGTGGTTTTTACAAAGAAGTATATAAAGAAAAGCTTGGAGCTGAATCTTTAATTGTTGAAAATGGTTTTTTGAATATTACTAAAGGTGTCGTAAAAGAGACTGGAATAAAATTATTTGCTGATGCAAATATATTTGTACGATTTTATCATTTTGAAAGAGAAAAAATAAAGCACTTTAACAATCTAACTTTAATGGATATAAATGAAGTCCTAATTTTAATAGTAGGCTTTATAAATTTAATATCTGAAAAATTAAGCAAAACAGGAAATGGTTTATTATCTATTTATGATACTCCTTCTAGAATTAATAAAAAAGAATTAATTAAATTTTTGATTGAATGCACGGATTATGAAAGAAAAACTTTAGAAAGAATAGTTTCTGCAATTTCTTCTTCTGCAAAAAAACCTTATTTATGGAGAAAACCCTTTTATGAAATTGATAATAACTTATATTTTTGTTTAGCTACATTAAATGCTCCAAATTATTCGTTATTAGTAGAAGAATTGATTTATGATGCTGGTTATTCAACTAATGATAGCGAAAATTTACTTAAAACACTTATAGAAAAAGAGTTATCTACAGAAAGAATTAAATATTCTTTTAGCCAAATTGATTTAAACAAAATTATAAGTGATTCAATTGACCTATCTAATAATTTGCTTTATGAATTAAATGATTATTATATTCTAATAGAACCGATATGCTACAACCATCCAATAGAACCAAAGGAAATCGATGATGTAGTAAAAATAATTGGTAATAGGACTTATGATGTAGCTGATAAAGTAACATTTCTTGATTCTAAGTTAAATGACAAAGGAATAATTCCACTAATTGTATCAAATCATAATGCTCTTAGTTCTCTCCATATTAATAATATATCAGTTTTTGATTTTCAATTATTCAAAAATTATTTTTTTACAGGGGAATTTAGAAACGTTCAAGTAGCATTCAAAAAAGATAAAAAGATAGAAAAAGAAATATCTAAAATTGAATATTATAAAGACGAAAAAGAATTTAATAATAATTTCATTAATTTCTTATCGTCTCCAATACCAATTGTATCTATTTTTCAAAAAATGGTATGGAAAGAGATACAAGTCACACCTGATGACATTAATATAAAAATAACTGTAGATACCATTGACCAAATTGAGAATAGTGATGATATATATAACAGATTAAAAGTCCTAGATAATGCTCTAAATAACAAATTTTATTACGATCATGATAAAAGAAAAAATGAGCTTTATGATAACTCTATCTCATATTCATTAAGTAATATTCTTTTGTCCATAGCTTATGGAGATTACGAATTATCAAAATCAAAAATCGAATTATATAGAATTATTAAAAAAGCAAAACTCGAAGGTTTTAGTCATATGATTTATGCTTTAACCAATGCGTTTTCAAACGTCTCCTATACAAAAGTTAAGAAGGATAAATCATTCAAATTTGTCGATTTTGAGTTTGATGAAATTTTCCCATTATTAGACAAAATATTTAAAGGAAGGCATAATGAAATTCGATTATTTGATTTTAAAATAGACGAAAATCTTTTTACCAAAACTGAAGAAAAAAAACTTATATCATCAGCATTGAGTGTTTTATCTGTTCTTGGTCCAAAAAGTTTAGAGGATGGAGATTTTGAAAGTATGTTTATGCAATTAGCTATTATCAAGGCTTTTAAGGAAAAATATGGATTAGATAATGAATTCTTTGCAGTATGCAATAATATGGTAGATTCATTAAACTTCAATGGTAAATTTCAACGAGCAAGAAACTTTAGTGAAGAAGTTTTAGTAATCTCTAAAGAAGAGAAAAAACATCATTATGGGTGGGGAATTTTATTTAAATGCTTTACTTATCAAAAGAATAATTTTGAGGCAGTAATATATGGAGCATTATATTTTACTTCTCTTATAAGGTTTACTGATTTCAAATATTCAGTTATTACGGAATCATTATATAATGCATTAAAATTCTTTAGGGAGTTTCATTTGCCTAATATGATGGACTCAGTGAACGAGATATTAAATCAAATTAAACTAAATAAATATGACGAACAAAAGTTTAAGCTTAGTTACTATTTGGGAAGATTTCCAGCTTTAAATGATAAACCTGATACTATTGATGAGTCATTAAATTATTTAAAAAATAATTTAACTCAAATTATTTCTTTTGAAGAAACAGGTATTTTGCCTTGGTTAAATTATTTATATAATTTAAAAAGATATAAAGACGTTGGAGTTAAAGAGTTTGATAAGCCAATTGAAGTTTTTATACAAAACCTTGAAAATGAATTAAAGACCGAAAGTTATAAATCAATTAAGCAAAGACACTTTGGAAATTTATTAGACAATAAGAAAAATATAATAAACTTACTTAATGGTGTTTTTGAAACAAATTCATCAAATGATTTTGAATATGAAATAAAACATTTAGAACTACCTGTTAAATTATTGCTCACAGAAGCAATAAAACAAAATGATATTGAAAGTATTCTACTTTCAGGTATAGTTCTTAATGACAACACCTTGACTTATGATGAAAAATATTTTGAATCAAATACTATCGCAAGAGCAACTATAGAAGTTAACGATGATACTAAACAAAGATTAAAAAACTATTATGAGTATATTTCTAAGAATTTAAAACTTCTTGATAATCAGGTTTTCGTATGGGTTTTCTATCATAGTGAAGTATTTTACTCAATTATCATAACGAGTGAAAATGAAGTAACTTTTAAAGAGATTCCCAATTGGGATTTTAGTAAAATGAGAGCTTGGATTAAGCAAAAAGAAGATTTCTTTTTTGATTCAAAAAAATATTTTGATCTTGGTGAACAAGAAGATGCTTATCAAAAAAGTTTAGAAACCCTTTCTTTTTGTGATTTAGATATTGAAGTCGATTATGATGAAATATTGTTTTCAAGTAGTATTGATTTAACCCAATTTCCATCTAACTTAATAATTAATAAAAAAGACTTCATAAGTTCTAAAGTCCCATTGACTAATGTTATATCAGCTGAATGGCTTATTAAAAATGGAAATGAATTTTATTTACAGAAAGATTTCTCCTCAACTGCTTGGATACCAATTGAAGATGGCGATATTCCAATAAATTCTAGTTTTAATAAACTAAAACCCATTTTAGATAGTAATGGTACTAAAATAATTGAGTCAAGAAACCTTAGCAAATATATTGATACAGATATAAATATTTTTCTTGCACATGGAGAAATTGGATTTAATAATTTCAAGGCAATATATACTAATCATAGTTCTGAAAGTGCAATTTTAAATGTAGGTGCTTTATTTGGAAAAGGAGAAATTGCTATTCTATTCATTTGTAATTCAGGCTTAACAAACGAAGATATTTTTGCCAATAGTGTAACTTCTTTATGTTATGATATTTTAAAACTTGGTTACAAAGCAGTTATAGCACCATTCTGGAGATTAGAAATATCTATTCCATCATATTGGCTAGAAGTGTTTTTTAATGAATTTAAAAAAGGCTGTAAACTTTCTACTGCTGTTCATTTAGCAAATGCGGAATTAGCTATATATAAGGATGATATATCGAATGCATTTTTTGTTCCTGAAGGAAGATTAGCAATGCATTTATATGGTAATCCAAACTTAAAAATAAAAACATAATCATGATGCCAATCGACCTCATAAAATTTTGGCAAAACAATAGGCAAGTGGAGCGTATATATTTTAGGGATTTAGTAATATAGTTTCTTAATTGTTTCAATTAAACAAAGGATTTCAAAGCAATCTTAATTAGTTACAATGTTTCCTAAAATATAGCGTAACGAGCCGTAATTGTTTCCAAAAGTTTATGCAGTCTTGATTTTTTTGTTTCTTTTTTTATCAAGAAAAAAAGATTTAATAAAACCTTGAACAATTCAGAATGCCCAAATTCTATTTTACATAATATTAATAGTTATAAATAAAAAGGCTCAAAAAATAGCGAGAATAGAATAAGTGCTTAGAATTTTATTTTTTTAAAATTTAAGCTCTTATGGCAAGTTGACGAGAATCGCGTAGAAAAAAATATTGTGCACAATTATTCAAATACGCTAAAATTTCAATAACAGCAAAAAGGTTAGCTTTTATTTTGGCGCTGGCAAGCGGCTGGAAATTGAGATATAAATAAATTGCAATAAGCAATTTGATTTTATAAAAACAATCGAGCGTTTGGCAGCGGCTATTTTACATAACGTCAAATTATAGTACAGAATGTTTTATAAACTCTGCGAAGCAAACCGCTTATAAGTTTAATTGCCCCAAGTTCTGTAGTTTCTTTAATAGACAAATGTTTCTGGGGTATTTTACATAGTATAGAATTATAGCTATCAAATGGATAAACCACTCTTATTAACAAAACAATACATTTGTACTATAATTTATATTATGTCAAATAGATAATTAAGAGACTCTACTCTGATATTTAAGATATGTATAATAAAACATTAAAACTGATTCAACCATCTATTAGTATTGGTGTTTATTAATAACATTAGTATCAGTAACCTTTAGCTAAACTTCTTTAGATTTTGATAATTAAAATGGGTAGCATTTATTGCTACCCATTAGTTTTCAATTGAATTAGAATGCTCTTACTGGTTTTGTAAAGTATATGTTACCATCTTTCCCGCTACCACCGATAACACCTGTCGTTAGGTTTACAAGTCTGGCAGCAGTAGAATTAATTTCGGTAGAACTCCAATGAAATTGGTAGGTTACCTGCCCTCCATTTGCAGTAATAGCAGCATTAACAACATTTATATTTGCGAACATTTCACTTAATTCACCTTCACTAGGTACAAACCAATCGTCATATCCATTTAAACTTAAATTAGAAACTACTTCGAATATGCTACCTGTTGTTGCGCACCCAGAGTTAACAATAGCAGATGTGTTTGATATTCCAGTACCTATTGCAGAACCTGTAGCACCTGTATTAGTTCCTGAACAGCCCCATGTTCCAGAATAAAACTGACTGCTTACCGCAACTACCAAACCATGGTTATTGTTTGTAGGGTCTACCCAAAATACAACTCCTCCATCTCTAAAATCTCCAATACTAGCAGGTTCTGCTATATCATTAAGATTAATTGTTACAGTTGCAGGATTTATTGCATCATCAACAGTTACAGTTGCTATTATTGTTGGGTTTGTTTCAAAATCGAATAAAGCTGCGTCAGCAACGGTTAACTCCCCAGTGGTTTCATCTACATTTATAGCTCCTGGTATTGGTTCTGATATTAAAACAAAATCTATTGCTGGACCTCCAGTAGTTTGAACTGTACCTAATGATTGCCCATTTGTTGGATTTTCATCTATAGTTACTGTAAAATCTTGCATTGTAATTTCATCTACATTATCAAGTTCTATTTCAACAAGGCCTAAATTTATTGCATCATCAACAGTAATGTTAGCAATAAAAAGATCACTTGTTTCATAATCAAACAAAGTTGCATTAGCTACCGTTAATTCTCCTGTAGTTGCATTTATACTTAAAGCTCCTGCTGGTGTTTGTGATACTATACTAAAATTAGATGCTACACCTCCAGTGGCTTGTATTGTACCTATCGATTGCCCATTTGTCGGGTTTTCATCGATTATAGTTTCAAAATCCAGTATAGTAACCTCACTTGAATTATTAATAGTAATTGTTACAGTAGCTGTATTTACAGCCTCAGTAGCAGATACCGTTGCTGTAATTATAGGATTTGTTTCAAAATCGAATAATGACCCATCTGCTACGGTCAATTCGCCAGTGGCAGCATCTATACTCATAGCGCCAGATGGTGTTTGTGTTGTTATACTATAAGTTAATGAGTTGTTGCTATCGCTTTGAACTGTACCAATGACTTCCCCATCAGTTGGGTTTTCATTAATAGTAACTTCTAAATCCTGAAGATTTATCTTGACATCTTCATCGTCCTTATTGCAGCTAAAAATTGTTAGCATGAAAATTAGTGTTAATAAACTGGTTAATTTGAGTGCTTTTTTCATCTTGTTTTAATTTAATTTGTTTATAAATATTTTTTAATAATCCATTTTTATAAGTTCACCACTTATCTTATAGTAAAAAGTAAATGAAGTCCCTCCATATTCTGGCTCCAACTTCACAGAATACTCAGCTTTAGAGGCATCTCCATTTTTAGGGAACTTTATAAAAGCCATATCTAATGCTGGGTTTTTAATATCTTTTTCGTTTGTTAATTGTTCAATTGATTTTTCAACCAACTCGCCTAATTTTGTTAAGTTAATTTGGTCATCTAATTGGAACATATAGTCTGCTGCTTTAGTGCCTTGTGGGACTTCTAATACTATTTCAGAGCTTTGTTTCCATGTACCTTGGGCTGAGTTCCATTGCTCCATTTTTAATGATTCTGGTGCATCTGTAACTGTCACGTTTATCATGTTTCCTATGGATTTATCATATATAATTGTTAAGTCTGTGTAATAAGCGTTGTCTCCAAACTTAGAGTCAAGTTCGTTTTCAATTGCTTTAAAGCCTTCTGCATTGGCTTTTTGATTGCTTATTTTGTTTGCACAAGCGCATATTAGTATTGTAACTATTATGGTCAATACAAGCTTTGCATTTTGAAGTTTTAAGTAGGTGTTTTTCATGATACTTAATCGATTTGCAGATAAAAGTATATTCTAGATGTGAAGCATGAAATAGGGAATCTATTTGTGGTGCCTCAAAATAAATAAGTGTGAGAATTAAAAAAATATACGTTTAAAGTATTCAGTATTAAAAAGAAGTAAAAACCCATATATATCAAGGTCTTCAGTTATAAAAAACAGCATTTAAGATTGCTTTGCTTTTAGAAATGCGGATAAGAAAGTTTCTTTTTTTCTTGAAGATACTGGTATTTTTTTTCCATTTTTTAAATGTATAGCCCCAGATTTCTCGTACTTATCAATAAACTTTAAGTTAACCATATACGATTGATGAGGACGAACAAAATTGGTGGAAGTTAATTGATCTTCGAACTCTTTTAAGGTTTTAGATACTACATATTTTTTACCATCGTTGCAGTAAAACGTGGTATATCCTTTGTCAGACTCACAAAACAATAGTTCGTTTAAATCTATAACTTGAAAGCTATCGTGAAGTGATAATATTAAATTTGAGTCTTCATTGTTCCAAGCTTGCTTTGCAGTTTTAATTTGTTGTTTCTGTTCTGTTATCGGTAAATGTTTCACTTTTTCTAGAGCCGCTTCTAGTTCATCAACATCTACAGGTTTTAAAATATAATCTACTGCACCACTTTTTAAAGCTTTTAGGGCATATTCTTCATAAGCTGTGATAAAAATTACCTTAAAGTCTAGGTGTTCTACTTGTTCTAAAAACTCAAAAGCGTTGCCATCTGTAAGGTTAATATCTAAAAAAATCAATTCTGGCTTACATGCATTAGCAACAACTACAGCATCTTTTACAGAGCCACACTCACCTATCACTTCAACTTTAGTATTTATGGTTTTTAATAAGTTAAGCAGCCCTTTTCTAATATATGCTTTGTCTTCAACTAATAATGTTTTCATGCTGGAATAATTTTATGAGGAATTACCAAAGTTACAATAGTGCCTTGTTCATTATATTGTTTTCTGTCTTTAATCACAACCGAACCTTCCATTTTAAAATCTTTTGACAATATTTTTAGGCGCTCGGAAGTAATTGTTGTTGATAATGATTTCTTATTACCATTATTAACTCCGTTTTGAGACTCATACCCTATCCCATTATCAGTAATAGTGCAAATTAACCTTTTGCTTATATATGTTAAACGAATGTCAATTTTCATATGGTCTTTTTTATTTACGAAAGCATGCTCAATAGCATTTTCTACAAATGGTTGAATAAGCATTGGAGGGATTTCAAACAAAGGCACGTCAATTGAATCTTCTACTAAGATAGTATGTTCATAAGCTTCGTTTTCTAGATTTTGTAGTGCAAGATAGTTATGTATAGCTTTTAATTCTTGAGATAAGGAGACTGTCTTATCTCTTGAGTTTTCTAAAATAATGCGTAATAATTTTGAAAATTTTGATAAGTAGGACACTGACTTCTTTTCTTCTTTATTCAATATCATACCTTGTAAAACTGATAATGAATTAAAAATGAAATGTGGTGTCATTTGCGAGCGTAATAGTTTTTGTTCTATAACAACATTATGAGTTTTTGCTTTGGCATGACGTAATTTTTGATAAAAAATAACAGACCCTAATAGCATAGACACTATAAGAACACCTATAACAGCCCATAAGTAGTTGCGTTGTGTTTTTTCTAAATCTTTATTAGTTGCTGTAACTGTTTTTTTTAATTGCAACTCTCTTATACTAGCAGAATCTAATGCTCTTTGGTATTTGTACTCAGATTCTAACTGTGCTATTTTTTCAATGTTTTTCTTATTAAATAAGCTATCATTTAAAATTTTATATTGTTCATGACTTTCAAGTGCTTCCTTATAATTACCTGTGTTTTTATAGATAATTGAGAGTAATTCTTGTGTATCTCTCTCAGAATTTATAATGTCTAGATTTTGAGAGAGCTGTTTACTCTCTAGGGCATAATGCAATGCTTCCTTGTATTTTTTTTGGTATACAAGTGTCTTGGCAATGCCATAATAAGACCTTTCCAAAACTCGTTTACCATCAATGCTTAAATCGTTTTTTATTGCTTTTTCATAGTAAGCAATAGACATATCATAATCTCCCAACTCCTGATATATGTACCCAATATTGTTTAAAGCAAAGCCCATAAGATGCTTATTCTGTATTTCTTCGGTTATAGTGAGAGCCTCCTTTAAAACACTTTCAGCTTGTATATAATCTTTCACTAGAGAATAAGTTAAACCCAAATTGAGTAATATTTCTGCGACACGCTTTTTATTTCCAATCTTTTTTTGAATATCTAAAGCCTTTTTGGAGTAAACTAGTGCTTTATCATAGTTCTTTAGATTATTGTAGATATGCCCTATGTTACTTAAAGATAATGAAATCAAAAAGGTGTCTTTTCGTTTTTCATTAATCTCTAATGATTTGTTATGATACTCTAAAGCCAATGGGTAATTTCCTTGGATTAGATGTACATTACCTATGTTCATAAGAGATCGCGATGCTGTCTCTTCATTATTTATTTCTTTACTTATTTGTAGCGCTTTTTCATAGTAGCTAAGGGCTTCGGTATAATTACCTATTTCAAAATATGTTACACCTATTGATCTAAATGTATTTGAAACGCCTATTCTATCCCCTATTTCTTCACTAATTTGCACTGATTTTAGATAGTATGCAATAGCTTCTTTTCGTTCGCCTTTATCCTTGAGGATCGACCCTATGCCTTCATAACATAGAGAGACAGCAGGTTTATCATTTA
The DNA here is from genome assembly GCF_011777505.1 of Gaetbulibacter sp. S0825. Taxonomy (GTDB): domain Bacteria; phylum Bacteroidota; class Bacteroidia; order Flavobacteriales; family Flavobacteriaceae; genus Pontimicrobium. The sequence continues at coordinate 653,279 of NZ_JAATJT010000002.1, forward strand.
ATGCTTCATACAATTGAAGTGCTTCGTTAATCAACCTTAGCCCTTCATCAAAATTTGATTGAGCCACTTGAATTTCCCCTTTTATGTATAAAACTCTGGCTTTTCCTTTTTTAAAATCAATTAACTTGGCTAGTTCTTCTGATTCGTCTAGATATTCTTCTGCTTTATTTATGTCTTTCTCATAGTGGACAAAAGCTAACTTATTTAATAAGTTTACTCTTGTTGTATCTTGTTCTTTACGATTTTCCAATTCAATTTTAAGGCTATCTATTTCTTCATTTTGTGATATTAGAATTATTGGTGAAAATAAGAAGGTTAATAAAATAGAAATTTTGATGCTTTTCATAACTTAAATATACTTTTATCATCAAAGGGCAATAAAAGCTTACAATGACAAATCTATTGAAACTAATAATAATATTAAATAGCAATCTATAAATAAATAGGAAATCTATTTATTAATAAGTAGAATAAATATTTGTGGTGTTTGAGTCAATATTTGTATTGTGTACCTATATAAAATTGTTATGATAAGGTCTAACATATTTATATGATAACATACCATATCGTTTTTTCCAGTCTCATAAAAGAGTTTGCTAGCTCCACTCCTACTTTTAAAATTAGTTACTCTTGCACCTCCTTTATGATAATTTAGTTTTACTTCACTTATTCTAATCTCAAATTGCTAGAGTTTAATGAAGCCAAATTTGAATGATTAAATATTACCTTCAATTACAAGATAATTAGTAATTTAAAGTTTTGTAATTGTACATTTACAATGCAGATGGATAACCAACCAAAAAACATTAAGAAATTTAACACCTTTGGAGGCGTTTTTACACCTACTTTATTAACAATTCTGGGTGTAATCATGTACCTGCGCTTAGGTTGGGTTGTAGGTAATGCTGGTTTATTAGGTGCATGGCTTATTATTCTAATATCCTTTCTCATAACATTATGTACAGCCTTATCAATGTCTGCCATTACTACTAATATTCGTATTGGTGCTGGAGGTGCATATGCCATAGTATCTCAAGCTTTAGGTTTAGAGGTTGGTGGTAGTTTAGGTATTCCACGATATATTTCTCAGGGTTTGGCAGTTACCATGTATATTTTTGGTTTTAGAGAAGGTTGGCTAGGAATTTTCCCTGAGCATAATGCTTTTCTTGTGGACATCATTGTATTTGCATCACTTTTTACAATTGCCTATATAAGTGCTAATCTGGCTATAAAGACACAGTTTATTATCATGGGAATTATTGTACTATCACTAATTTCTATTGTTATCGCTGCATATAATGGTTCTATGGAACAACCTTTAAGCGACTCGTTAAGTTGGGGTTCTTTTAAAGGTTCTTTAGAAAATGGGTTTAACGGAAGTAATTTTTGGATTGTATTTGCAGTTTTTTTTCCTGCTGCAACTGGTATTATGGCTGGAGCTAATATGTCTGGAGAATTAAAAAATCCTAAGCAAAGTATTCCTACAGGAACACTTTGGGCTATTGGTGTGAGTTTTGTTATTTATATGCTGTTAGCTTTTTGGATTTCTAGAAGTGCATCAGAGGAAGAGCTACTTACAAATTACTATATCATGGTTGATAAAGCCTATATAGGGCCACTAATTATAGCTGGTATTTTGGGCGCTACGTTTTCATCGGCTTTAGCATCTATTGTAGGTTCATCACGAATTTTATTTGCTATGGGTGAACATAAGGTCCTTCCCTATTCTACTATGCTAGCAGGAACCAGTAAAAATGGTCAACCACGAAATGCAATGATTGTTACTGGAGTATTGATTTTCTTTACTCTACTCTTGAGAAACCTTAATGCTGTCGCTCCTTTAGTAACCCTATTTTTCTTAATTACTTATGCTATGATAAATATTGTAGTAATTATAGAACAGCGTTTAGGACTTATTAGCTATCGTCCAATTTTTAAAATCCATAGGTGGGTACCATGGTTTGGGCTTATTTCATCCATATTTGCTATGTTTATTATTAACCCATCTGTGAGTTTAATTTCTATAGCTATTGTGTTAATGGTCTACTGGTATTTATCTCGTCAAAACCTTGAAACGCCATTTGAAGACGTACGTTCTGGACTTTTTGTATCCTTTGCCGAGTGGGCAGCAAAACACACATGGGGGATGAAAAAAATGCAACAGCGTGCTTGGAAAGCTAATCTTATGGTGCCAGTAAGAGATGTAAACGGCTTAAAAGGAACTTTTGAATTTTTAAGAAATATTACCAACCCTAAAGGTTCAATAAAACTTTTGGGAATTGAACCTTTCACTGAGAATAGCATATTGGCAGAACAATTAGAAAGCATTTCGGCCTCGTTTAGAAATAAAGGTGTTTTTTCATCTTCTACAGTCATTCATACTAGTGAATTCTCAAAAGGTATTAATTATGGAAGTCAAGCATTACAAGGCGCTTTCTTTAGACCAAATATCATGTTTTTAAATTTACAAGATCATGACGATTATGATAATGAACTAAAACCAGTAATGAAAGAGTCAATACGTTTAGAGATTGGTATTCTACTCTTTAATTTGCATACCACAGCTTTATTAGGACAGCGAAACACAATAAATGTTTGGATTAGCGACCGTAAAGGAAACTGGCAGCTAGATGGCTGGGATATTGGTAATTTAGACCTTTCAATTTTAGTGGCTTATAAACTGAAGATGAACTGGAAAGCAAAAATTCGTTTAATTACTGTTGTTGATACCTCTGATGAAGAAGAAAATGCTTCAAATTTCTTGAATTCCTTAATTAATTTGGCTCGTTTGCCTGAAACATTAACCGAAGTTTATGTTGGCCAATTTAATGAGTTTGTGATGCAAGCGCCTACAGCTGATCTTAATATTTTTGGTATGCAAGATACCTTGCCTTATGATTTTATAAAGAATATGTCATCAAAAACCAATAGCAGCTGTTTATTTGTCCGCGATTCTGGACATGAAAGTATCTTGGCTTAACTAATAATGATTGTCAATGTCTAAAATTCACTTTTAAGAAATTTATTCAAACATTTCATCCGAGAAATTTAAGTTATAAATCTTTTTGTCGTGCTAAGAATGTTTTTAAACAAATAAAGTTTGATTAGAAACTAGTTAGACATAATTTAATAAAAGATTTACAACCCAAAACCTATTTGATTATGGACGCAAACTTATCATTATTCAACCAAATTAATAGTTTATCGTATTGGTTTTTAGTAGAGAGCAATTACAAAAGTTCATTGGCTCTAGATGCAGAGAAAGACACGTTTTTTATTAAAATAAAAAAGGGTAAGCACAATTTATACACTTACCATATTGCCCATTTTAGCAAGAAAAATAAACGGTTTTTACATTTTGAACTCGCAGCAGTGGTAAATAGTTTACTACATATAAAGGAAACTGCAATGCGTAAGCGGTTTGAAAGTGCTTAATAAAGTATTTACTTTATAAGTGTTACTTTAACTGCATTCATCCCTTTCATACCTTTTTCAAGTTCAAAGGAGACTTTGTCGTTTTCAGCAATTTCATCAACTAAACCACTTACATGGCAAAAATATTTTTCTTGGTTTTCAGAATCGATAATAAATCCAAACCCTTTTGAAGTATCGAAAAAAGAAACCTTTCCATTTCTAACTGGGTCTATTTCTTCTCTATCGCTTTCTAAGGTTTTTGGAATACTTATTTCAATATTCTTAGCCTTTATCTTAATTTTTTTGGAAGGATCTGGTGGTGTATCGGTTAAATTACCATTGTGATCCACATAAGCAAACTCTATACCTTTTTTCCCGCTCTCTTCTTTTTCAAGCTTACGAGCTTCCATCTTCTTTCTTTTTTCTTCACGTTTCTTTAAACGTTTTTTTTCTTTTTCACTTTTGTTAAATGTTTGCTGCGATTTTGCCATTTATATATTTAAAATGTGTTAACTAATAGTAGTCCTAATTCTTCAAAGATACCGTATGCATTGATATTATGCAAAGATTAATGCAAACATCTCTATAATTAAAGCCTACTTTATAAATTATAATTGTTAAAAAGATAATTAAAAATAAAAAGCCCATCTAAAATTTAGATGGGCTTTGTAACATAGTTAAGCGTATATGTTATAAAACTTTTACGTTTACTGCATTCAATCCTTTTTTTCCTTCTGTTAGATCAAATTCAACTTCATCGCCTTCACGAATTTCATCAATTAATCCAGAAATGTGTACAAAATGTTCTTTGTTTGAACCTTCTTCAGTTATGAATCCAAAACCTTTGGTGTCATTGAAGAATTTTACTGTTCCTTTACTCATTATAAAATATTTAATATTACTATTTAGTTGTCAAAGATAGTGCCAGAAAGCTTATAAAACTATTTTTTATGGAAAAAGATTAAAAATAGTTAGTTTTTTAGCCGTTTTACAATACAAAATTTGTTTCCAGATTTTTAAAAAAAGTGCATCTATTTTTTTTCTTTTTTAAACTTTCTAAAGAAAGAATCCTCATTCCATGCTGGCTTTTCTTCTGTATCGTTAATTAAATAACTATTCATAAATTGTAGCCTTACATAAGTTTTTGCAGCATCAAAATTAAACATATCATCATTTAACTCATCAGATGGTTTATGATAATGATTTTTTGTAAAATCATTAATAATAGAGTCCAAGCCAGTTTCTGACGTTTCGGTTTTTAGACCATATTTCATACGTAAGGCAGGAATACCTTCAAGCACAAAATTTAAATTATCACTTCGCACAAACCTTACTTGCTCTGGCATATGGTCAGGATCAATACGTAAGTTTAATTGTTTTGCTGATCTTTCAACTAAATTCATAATACTACTCTGCTCTGCTCCTAATGGCTCGATCGATAGCATTGGAGCTATTAAAGTTGGCATATCCGTATTTACATTTGCTATAATCTTTTCTTGAGCAACAGGAGGATTAACAGCTAGATATTTAGAACCTAATAACCCCATTTCTTCGGCTGTAACCGCAGCAAAAATCACTGATCGCTTTGGCTTAGTTGGTAATTTACTATATAATCTTGCTATTTCTATCATTGCGCTTATTCCAGAGGCATTGTCATGCGCACCATTATAAATAGAATCGCCATCTATTGGTCTACCAATACCAACATGATCTAAATGTGCTGTATGGACTATATATTCATCTTTTAGCTCCTCGCCTTCTAACAATCCAAGTACATTGGCACTTTCAAATTGCTTAAGTGTTGTTACTACCTTTCCGTTTAATTGAATAGTTTCTAATGGCTGTTTTAGAGCATTACCATTTTCACTATAGTTTTTCCAATCTTCTTCAGTAAACCCTGTAAGTTTAGATAATGATGACCAATTAAAATAGCCACCAAATTTCATATTGCCAAAATTAGATCTACCAAGGGCTGTTCCATTTGGCAATAATACACTATTAATACCTCGTTGCGACATTCTATCAAAACTTCCTTTAAAATTACCTCGCCCCCCTGGAGCTGTTACAAATAATATGCCTTGTGCTCCTAAATTGTCTAATGTTGCAATTTTTGTATTGGTATTACTAAAGTAGGCTCTTTCACTTGCTGGTAAAGAACTAGGAGCTCCACTAAATATGGCAACAATTTTTCCTTCAACATCTAAGTTTTCAAAATCGTTAAAACCATATTCTGGTGCTTGAACACCAAAACCAGCAATCACTAAATCTGCTGAAAACTCTGTTAAAATTTCGTTGGCATTTCCTGTAAAAAAATAATCTTCACCCACTTGGAGAGTATCCTTATCATTAAGAATCATATGAGATTGTTCGTTCTTAACCACAGAGTTTCTCAACTCCAGTGTTTGATAATATGTACTTCGCTCCTTATCTCCTATTGGTGTAATGCCAAATTCTTTATATCTATCAGCTACATATGCCATAGCCTGCTTATATTCTGATGTTCCAGGAAGTCTACCTTTTAAGCTATCATCAGCAAGCACAGCAATATGATGCCTAATATCTTCTGTATTTACAGATTCCGAAAATTCAGCTAATGCTTTATCACTTAATAAAGATTCTTCCTTGCAACTGGTAGTAAAAATGATGCTCGCACCTAAAAAAAGATAAACGGTTTTTCTAATTAAATTCATGGTTGGATGTTTAAATATTAATATTATTAATTCTGTATGGCTTTATCTATTAACAAATCCATTATTTGTTGAGTTTCTTTATTATTCTCTTTTTTGACTTCATAAATCATGGCATTTGGATTTGGTATTTCCAAATTTGGAGAGCCTTTATCTAACGTTTTAAACTTTTCCTGAATTACCTTTTTAATTAGAGGTATCGCGGTAGTGTATCCTAAAAATAAGATATTTTCAAGTTTTACAGAATTAAGTAATAAATTCACCTCGTATTCACAGCCTTTATTTTTCTCAGAAAAACCACGAAGATCCATTAGCACCACATTTGCTGTTGTTACTAATTTTTCTACAGTTATTTTCCATGTGTTATCATGACAAGACATTGGTTTTTCCTTAAATGTATTGTCTAGTTTAACGGGTTGTTTTATAAGTTTTTCAAGTTCTTTGTTTAGTTCTTCCTTATTACTTACAAAATCCAATTTCATACGACGTCTGCTATATATAATAAATATAATTGCAGCAATGATCATTAAAAAAACAAATGGTGCAAATGGAGAGCCTGTACCAGAGTCCGCTGATGAATTTTCAAGTTGAGTGTATATTAAAAATATAAAAACAATGATAACCGGAAACTTATGATTAAATTTTCTTTTCCAATATACTCGATAAAATGAAGGGTCTGCAACTGTAAAATACGAACCAAAGTGTTTCCAAAATTTTGCTAAACTAGAAAAAGTAAACATTGAAGTTTTACTTATTAAGAATACACGAAGAATTAAAAGCTTTAAATTAGGTCTTTTCCTAGCCTTGCTTCTTATTCTATTAATTAGGAATAAGTGAAAAATAACTGGGATAAGAAAAATTATGCCATCATCATAGTCCCCAAAAAGAAATCCTGAGAGAGCTTTTAGCAATGTACTTAATATCACTACTAAAGCCAATAACATATACCATCTTGTTTGAAAAATTGCAAATACCAATTTCCATATAGGTGAAACAAATCTAAATAACCCTTCTTGATAGGCTTTAAATTGATGCCTAAATCCAATAAATCGCATTATTGTCCAAATCAAGAATAAAGTCAGATATAAAAAATAAGGCAAAGCATCTAGTGGATACTCGGCGTAAATAATTAAGGCTACAATAAAATACACTAGAACAATTAAAAGGTCTAGTTTAAATTGCTGATTCATGACTTTTTTTGCATTATCAACCATTTGGTGCCGATTAAGTGAGGTGTCACTAAAATCTGATTCAGAATCTAGAACAATAAACTTAATTGTATTACTATTTTGAATTTCTGCCATTTGTAATTCTATATCTGAATCTTTTATTTTTTTGGATTTAGACATCATACCACGATTCATAACTTTCATTAAAATAAATCGTGAAAAAAGTGCAATTAATATGGCTATAAGTATAATTACAAAGCGATTGGCTAAACCTATTTCAGGGTTTTGAGTAAAAAATATCAATGACAAATTTGGAGCCAACAAAAAAATAAATGAATTAATCATGGTTGGTTTTTATTGTTAGAGGCTTTGAATATAATCAATTTATAGGCATATTTGATTAATAAATTTGTTGTATTCATTTTTTTATTAAATTCGCATTCCTTAACAATCCAAATTCTACACATCGTTCTACTTACTGATTATTTTTGCTATTAAATGAAATTAATAATCTGTATAGTTTTTGTTTTTTGTTCTTCCATTGAAGGATTTACCCAATCTATTACTAAGTTTCCCGATTCTAAACCATTTCCGTATTCCTTAATTGAAAATGACTCTTTAAAAGAGTCTACAGGAGGAAAATCAAATGATTTAATTGACATAAAAAGTAGCCATTGGGATACAACTAAGTTTAATCCATATAAAGACGAGCTTGTTAAGTTTCCAATTCAAATAAAATTTAAAGACAGCCTATATCGTACACCAATTCTTGATAGCATGGTAATTACTTCAAGATTTGGATGGAGAAACCGAAGAGCACATAAAGGGATTGATATAGACTTAATTACTGGAGACGATGTCGTGTCTATTTTGGATGGTGTTGTTCGTTTTGTACGATATCATTCTGGACATGGTAAAGTTGTTATAGTACGTCATTATAATGGTTTAGAAACTGTCTATGCACACTTGTCTTCGTTTGCAGTAAAAGTAAATGATTCTGTAAAGCGAGGTCAAGTATTAGGAAAAGGTGGTGCAACTGGTAATGCACGTGGTAGCCATTTGCATCTCGTTGTTAATTATAAAGGTGTAGCCATAAATCCAGAATATTTATTTGATTTTAGTGGTACCAATAAAATTAGGTCCAATGAATTATGGGTTACCCAACGTTGGACAGCTCCATATTATCATAGTTCAAAACAAAAAACTAAGCTGGAATTACTTCAGACTGAAGAAGAAGCTATTGCAAGTCTAACAAAAGAAAAGCAAATCTATATTGTTAAACGTGGCGATACATTATCACGTATTTCCAGACGTAACAATGTATCCATTAGGGCTATTTGTGTAGCTAATAATATAAAAAGTACGAGTGTTTTAAAAGTAGGACAGAAACTTGTACTTGAGATGTAGTTGTAAACTATCGTCCAGTTATTCGTGGCCTAATAATTCTTTTAGTATTTATAAAATAGACTCCTGTTAATAACACTATAGCTGCAATTATTGATTGACCTGTTATTTGTTCATCTAGAATATACCATCCAAGTAGCAATGCAATTATTGGATTAACATAAGCCGAAGTAGCTACTTTTTCGGCTGATACTTTTTTAAGCAAATAATTAAATGCAGTAAATGCTACGATACCTCCAAATATTATTAATAAAAACATTGATATTTGTGTAGAACTATTCCATTTTAAAGGAGACAACCATTCTTCTCCCAATAACGCACTAAAAATCAATAATAATAGTCCACCTGAAACCATTTGATAACCTGTAGATATTAAATATTTACTTGGCAATTGTGCTTTAGCTACAAAAATACTTCCATAACTCCAGCTCACCACACAAGTAAAAATCATGATAATACTAAAAATACTTTCCTTATCTGCTGTAATACCCTTTTGACTAACTAAAAGATATATTCCCACAACTCCTAGTAAAACCCCAATAACAGACATTATCTTAATTTTTTTACCATCAATCAATCGCATTAGTACAAGTATAATAAGTGGCTGTGTAGAAGCCTCTAATGCAGCAAAACCACTATCTACATATTTTAATGCCCAAACAAATACGCCATTGCCGTAAGTAAGAAATAAGAAGCCAGCAATAATTGAATTTATAAGCTGACGTTTATTGATTGCTAAACTATGACCTAATAGTTTGGCTGTTAAAAAAATGAGTAGTCCAGCTACTGTAAATCTTATGGAAGCCAAATAAAGTGGCGAAATTTCCGATACAGCAATTTTATTAAGTAAATAAGTTGAGCCCCAAATTACATAAATAGCAAAAAAAGCTAATACAATTAGTACCGTATCACGTGATTTTTGCATTTATTCGGTGGCTTCTTGCATAAGCTTGCTAAATTGAGCAACCAGTTCTTCGTATCTACTTTTTGCTTCTTCACCTGGTAATTGGTCTGCTCTACTTATCATGTTCAATAAATAAGATATCTGCGATAACATCATTTGTTGAGGGTAAGCACCTTTCTTTTCATTTTGCAATTGTTTTAAGGCTACATTAATTTGTTCTAGGCGTGCAACTTTAGCTTTAGCTTTTTTCTTTTTTAAAGATTTGGCTTCCTTTTCAAGGCTTGCTTCAAGTTTTCTAGCATCAGAAAGAAGGTTTATCACCTTTTTTTGCATAGCAATTTGCTCTTCGATTTTTGAAGTTGTAAACCCTTCGGCCTTGACTCTTGGATCCATAATAATTTCAAAACTTTGTTCAAACGACTGCTCTCCCACAGTTAATCTAGCCGTATATACACCTGGAGCAACCATAGGTCCTCCTTTGTAACGTCGATTTTTATCTTTGTTCCAAGCGCCTTTTTGACTTAGATCCCAATCAAAACGATTTAGTCCTGGTTTATCAACTAGTTTTTTATCAACGTATCGTAATATTTGACTTAAATTCATGTCTTCAACTTCTTTTACTGTTGACTTTAATTTTGTACTATCACTTAGTATTGTACTAACAACTTCTTTATTAGCGTTTAAAATCTCTAATTGAATTCCACCCTTTGTGTCTTTTGGGATATAATAATCGATTATAACACTTGTTCTTGGATAGCTAGGAAACGAACTACGAGCATTCGGGTACCTATAACGTATCGTATTATCTGGCTTAAACAAATGAGGTGTTTCAGTTAATGTATTTATTTGAGCCTGTCTTAATGATGTAATGTTGTCTAAAATCCAAAACCCTCTTCCCATGGTACTGAGCACAAGGTCGCCTCTAAATATTTTAAGATCGGTTATAGGAGTTACAGGTAAATTTTGCTGAAATTTTTCCCATGATTTTCCATCGTTAAATGATACAAACATACCAAACTCAGTTCCTGCGTACAATAACCCTTCACGCACTGGGTCTTCTCGCATCACTCGAGTAGTAAAATCAGCAGGAATACCACTTTTTTCAGTAGTTAGTAATTCCCATTTTTCTCCATAGTTGTTAGTTACATAAATATACGGCTTCTCATCACCTAACAAGTGTCTATCAACTGCTATATATACTTTCGCTGGATTAAATTGTGATGGTTCAACAGATTCTACTCTGCCTCCTTTTGGTAATTTTTTAGGTGTTACGTTTTTCCAAGTTTTTCCACCATCTCTAGTTACGGACACCACACCATCATTAGAACCTGTCCAGATAAGTCCTTCTACTAATTTTGATTCTCTAATGGAATATAAAGTACTGTAATACTCTTCACCTGTAATATCTCTAGTAATTGGACTTCCAGAGATTACTTGCTTATCGTCTTCAAATGCAGTCAAGTCTGGTGAAATAGTTTCCCAAATAAGTCCATCGGTCACCGTTTTATGCAAATATTGTGATCCATGATATACAACATTTGGATTATGTGGTGATACATGAATTGGTGCTACACGCTGAAATCTATATTTTAAATCTTTAGGATTATGCCCATAAATATTTGAAGCACCCACATAATAACCTCTTTCAACACCTGTGAGTTTATTGAACACACCAAAACGTCCTTTACAATTGGCATAAACAGTATTATGATTTCCAGGTTTTGGAACAGCTGGACCAGTTTCACAGCCTCCTGAATTAATAACCCATCCTATTCCCGCTTTTTGAATCGCACTTGGAGGGAAACTAGGCACAGCAATGGTCGATGAGTTATCTTGCATTCCTGCATATAACCAATAAGGATATTGATCATCAACTTCTACTTGATAGAGTTCAGCTGTTGGTTGATTAAATTGTGTGGACCATGTTTTTCCACCATTATGAGAGACATTTGCGCCTCCATCATTTGCTTGAATAAGTAAATCTGGATTATTTGGGTTAAGCCAAATATCGTGATTATCACCGTGAGGAACACTCATGCGTTTCCATGTTTTTCCTCCATCTACTGATTTTAGTAAAGGGTTGGCATTAGAATATATAATGTCTGGATTTGTTGGGTCTAATTCTATGTTGGTATAATAGAATGGTCTATTCACTAAGCCTTTATTACTTGAGACTTGTTTAAATGACTTTCCTTGATTTACCGATTTATATAAACCACCCTCCTTCCCAGGAGCTTCAATTACTGCATATAAAATACTTGAGTTTACTGGTGATACAGCCAAATCTATTTTACCTACTAATCCTTTAGGGAGTCCCTTCTCCAACTTCACCCAATCTTTTCCTCCATTTATTGACTTATAAATTCCTCCTTCATCATTATTCCCACCAGAAATAATCGTCCATGGTTTACGTTCAGCTTTCCAAGCAGCAGCATACACAATATTCGGATTTCCTGGTAGTAACTCTAAATCGGTAAAACCAACGGTATCTGATATATATAATACCTTTTCCCAATTTTGTCCACCATCTGTCGTTTTATAAATACCACGTTCTTCATTGGCTTTAAAAGCATTACCAATAGCTGCAACCCAAACTACTTGGTTATTGGTTGGGTCAATTTCAACAGCACCAATTTGCCCTGTTTCTCTTAGCCCAATATGATCCCAGGTCTTACCTGCATCAATCGATTTATAAACTCCTTTTCCGCTAATGACATTACTTCTCAATCCATCAGAGCCTGTTCCGACATATACAATATTAGGGTCATTTACAGCTACTTCAATAGCACCAATTGAAGGTGTAGCAAAAAAACCATCAGATACGTTTTTCCATGATGTACCGTAGTCATCAGATTTCCATACACCACCACCAGAAGCACCTAAATAAAAAGTCCCCGGAAGCATTGGTGTTCCAGTAACAGTAGTAACTCTTCCGCCTCTTTCTGGACCAACGGTTCTATATTTTAAGGCTTTAAAATCTTGAGCAATTAAAGTACTTGTAATAAATAATGATAATAAGAATTGTAGAGAAAATAATTGAGTTTTCATAAAAGAAAAAATTGGTTGGTTAGAACTCAAAGTTAAGTAAAAATTACGCTATATTTAGTGTTATTTTTTAACAAATATTATCTGCATTTACAAATGAAATCTAGAAGCGAAGTTGATTTATTAGGCGAATTAGAAATAAATCAAGACAGTTATTACGGGATTCACACCCAACGAGCCATTAATAATTTTAATATATCTAATTCAAAAATTGGTGATTATCCATTGTTCATAAAAGGTTTAGTAATAACAAAAAAGGCATGTGCATTGGCTAATAAAGAGATTGGAGCTATTCCTGATGATAAGGCAGATATGGTTATTGATGCTTGTGATGAGATCTTAAAAAATCTTGATAAATACTCTGCTTATTTTCCAACAGATGTCTTTCAAGGAGGAGCTGGAACTTCAGTAAATATGAATACTAATGAAGTGATTGCTAATGTAGCACTAGAGCTGCATGGTCATGCAAAAGGGGATTATGATATTTTGAACCCCAATGACCATGTAAATAAATCTCAATCTACAAATGATGCCTATCCAACAGGTTTTAGAGTTGCCATTTACTTATATATTAACAGTTTACTTAAACACCTAGAACAGCTTATTAATCAATTAGATAAAAAATCTGATGAGTTTTCTAAAGTCTTAAAAATGGGTCGTACGCAATTACAAGATGCTGTGCCAATGTCTCTTGGTGATGAATTTTCGGCATGGGGAACTAATTTGCGTGAAGAAATTAAGAGCCTCAAGATGTGTCGCGATTTAGTGTTAGAAGTAAATCTTGGTGCCACTGCTATTGGAACTGGGCTAAATGCACCTAAAGGATATTCAGAGAAATCGATAGACTATCTAAAGGAACTAACCAAAGTAAATTTTGTTAAAGCCGAAAATTTAATTGAAGCAACATCCGATTGTGGTGCTTATGTGATGATTTCTGGAGCCTTAAAACGAACAGCAGTAAAATTATCGAAAATTTGCAATGATTTAAGGTTATTATCTTCTGGTCCAAGATGTGGACTAAACGAGATAAACCTACCTGAAATGCAAGCTGGTTCTTCTATTATGCCTGCAAAAGTAAATCCTGTAATACCAGAAGTTGTAAATCAGGTATGTTTTAAAGTTATTGGTAACGACGTGACTATTTCATTTGCTGCAGAAGCTGGACAATTGCAACTTAATGTAATGGAACCAGTAATTGCGCAGTCGTTATTTGAGTCTATTGACTTATTGTCTAATGCTTGTAGTACTTTAACTAATAAATGTATCATAGGAATTACAGCCAACGCTGAGCATACCAAAAGCATGGTATTAAACTCTATTGGGCTTATTACCTTCTTGAACCCATATATTGGCCATCACATGGGAGACGTGTTAGGTAAAGAAGCTGTGACTACTGGGAAATCTATCAAAGAATTAGTACTCGAAAAAGAGCTACTATCTGAAGAGGAATTAGATGAAATACTAAGTTTTGAAAATTTAATGCGTCCAAAATATAGAGCACAATTATTCAAGAAGCAGTAATTAATTTTAACAAATCATTAACCAAATTCACTGTAAAATGAATTTATCAATGTTATTAATTCATTTACCTTTACTAAAATTTAATAAATCCAACCAAAATGTTTAAAAATCGTTTTAAAGCCATAACACTTATGGCATTTGTAGCAGCACTAATTATTCCTTTTAACTCAAGTTTTTCTCAAGACAAGTTAAAAAAGATGCCAGGTTATGAGCAATATCAAAAAATGGCTCCACAAATTCGTAGTTCAGTTAAATTTGGGACTTTGTCAGTTACTTGGAGTGAAGATGGCAACTCTTTCACTTATAATGAAAATGGAAAGCATTACAAATATGATGTAAAAAGAAAAAAAGCTTCCGAAGTTGGTGATGCCAAACCAAGACCAAGAAGAAGTTTTGGTAACAGACCAGCAAGAGGTAGGCAATATGCATCGGCTGAATCACCAGACAAAAAGCTAAAAGCTTTTACAAAAGATAGAAACATGTACCTAAGCAATTCTGATGGTAGTAATGTTATTCCAATTACCACAAAAGGCAACGATGAGAACCAAATTAAGTTTGGTATTGCTACTTGGGTTTATGGAGAAGAATTAGGCCAAAATACTGCCATGTGGTGGTCTCCAGATAGTAAAAAAATCGCTTTTTACAGGTTTGATGAAAAGGAGGCTAAAAAATATTATGTCATCTATAACCAAACAAAAATTCAAGATTCTGTTGAAATTGAAGCATACCCAAAAGTAGGTGCTAAAAATTTACCTGTAGATTTAATGGTGTATGATTTGGACACTAAAAAAATAACATCGCTTGACCTAAGAGATGGTAAACCTTATGAAGACGGTCCTATTGGAACTTATATTTACAATATTGGATGGTCTCCAGATGGCACCGAATTACTTTACCATAGCACCAATAGAAAGCAAGATATTATGGAGTATAAAGCTGCCAATCCAACTACTGGGAAATCTAGAGTAGTAGTACGTGAGGAATGGCCAGCAAGTTTTACACGAAACTCTCCTGAAATGCGATTTTTGAAAGATGGCAAACGTTTTATTTGGGCTTCAGAGAGAAGCGGTTTCAATAACTACTATTTATATAACATTGATGGTACTTTAATAAACCCTATTACGACTCATGACTATGAAGTATCTAGAATTATAGATGTTGATGAAAAAAATGGATATGTATATTATTATGCTAGAAGTGGTGATAATCACATGAAAATGCAATTGCATCGTGTAAAGTTAGATGGTAGTCAAAACACTCGTTTAACAGATCCTGCATTTAATCATAGTGTTTCTATATCTCCTAACGGAAAATATTTTGTAGATATTTCTCAAACACATGACATCCCTCCTTTTACCAACTTGGTAAATTCAAAAGGAAAAGTAATTGATGAGTTGGCAAAAAGCGACATGACCAAATTTAATGAGCTTGGTCTAAAAAAGGTTGAAGCATTTACGTTTACTTCTGCTGATGGTGTGACTGAGTTACACGGTATGCTCCATTATCCATCAAATTTTGACCCTAATAAAAAATATCCGTCAATTTTAGCAATTTACGGGGGACCTTCAACTAATGGGTTTAGGGAAAATTTTACCCTCCCAAATGCCATGACTGAATATGGGTTTTTAGTTGTGAATCTTGATGGCAGAAATGTTGGAGGAAGAGGTAAAAAAATGTTAGATAAATTATATGGTAATTTAGGAATTGTTGAAATGGACGATTTTGCCGAAGGGATAAAATCATTACATAACAGACCATATTTCAACAAAGATAAAGTAGGTGTTGTGGGTACGTCTTATGGTGGAACAACTGCAGCTACTAGCCTATTGCGTTTCCCTGATGTTTATCATGCGGCAGTTGCTAACTCAGCAGTAACTGACTGGAGAAACTATGATAATGTTTATACTGAACGTTATATGAACCTAATTGAAAACAATAAAGAAGGTTATGATGCTTCTAGCATTATGAGTTATGCAGATAACCTTAAAGGGGAGTTAATGATTTTCTACGGAACAAATGATAATAACGTGCATCCTTCAAATTCACTACAGTTAATCCAAGCACTACAAAAAGCTGGAAAAAGCTTTGAGGTTCAAGTGGGTCCAGATAAAGGACATACACGAATGAATACTGAACGTATGATGGAATTTTTTATTGAGCATTTAGTTCTTAGAAATCCATGGGAAAGTGACATTAATCAAAGTGAGACAGATAAATTTAAGAACTAATACTTAATATTATTAATAAAAAAAGGGAAGCAATATTGCTTCCCTTTTTTGTTAGTCTTTATATTTGTTTTTCAATCTACGTTGTTGTTCAGCATAAGGTATTCCTTCTGTCATCCAATCTTCCGCAGGTTCGCCTTTTAAATAATGTCCAAACCACTTTAATATACGTTGCTGGTAATCTTTTCTATTTTTGTCTTGACGCAAACCATGCCCCTCTTTTGCATACACAAGTAAGACAAAAGGCTTAGCAGCTCTTCTGGCTGCATTATAATATGCAATGCCTTGGAACCAATTTACGTTTTCATCATTATCGCCAACCTCAAACATAATTGGTGTATTTAGTTTTTCAATATTCATTACTGAAGAATTTCTTAAATAACTATCGGGTGCCTTCCATGGTGCTACCTCCATTCTTTCTTGACTTACTTCAAAATGTGCGTTTTCTGGCATACCTCCAAAAGCTGGAGTTACAGCAAGGTTCATGCTAATTAGCTCTGTTAAGCCTGCACCAGCAACACTAGCTGCAAAAATATCTGTTTGTGTAGGTACAAAACCAGCTTGATAACCTCCCCAAGAATGTCCAATTAAACCTACTTTCTTCGCATCCACATCTCCTTTATCTATAATTGATTTCACTACGTTCTCTAAATTCGTAGCAGAAGAAACTCCAGGATCTCCAGCTATAAATTCAATATCTGGATTTAGTACGAAATAGCCATTTTGAGACCAAACTGTAGTATTATAATAATTAGTTCTAGATGGATTAATATATCTATGAAATCCATCAGATAGTTTCTCGTATATATAAGTTATCATTGGATACTTTTTACCCTTCACATAATTCGCTGGATAATATAAAATTCCTTGAGCTTCTTTTC
Organism: Gaetbulibacter sp. S0825; assembly: GCF_011777505.1. Lineage (GTDB taxonomy): Bacteria > Bacteroidota > Bacteroidia > Flavobacteriales > Flavobacteriaceae > Pontimicrobium. Next base: position 670,529 of record NZ_JAATJT010000002.1, read on the forward strand.
CTAATGCATTTGTGTAAGTAATTAGCTCTGCTTTTCCCCAAGCATAATCTTTTTGAAAAATATTTGTATTAGAAATTTGTTTAGGCTTTTTAAACGATGTATTGGCTAGAAATAAATTAGGAGATTGACTATAAGTTTGCTCCATAAATGCAATGTCATCAGATTTCTTTGCCTTAATAGTTCCAGAAATCATAGCATCCTTATAGATTAAGGTCTTCATCTTCCCTTTAGATAGCACAGCCATTCCAGAGTTTTTGTTATACTTCCCAAATAATCTAAAATAAACTGGGTTTTTAAAATCTATGCTTTTTTGTGTTCTGTCAAAATTTTGATATCTGTAGATTATCATATCAGCTTTCCCATTGGTAAGCCTCTTAGCAGCTGTACCATCAGTAAAAAATTGCCAAACATCAAACTCAGAATTAACAAGGTAAGAATTACTATCATTACTCCACCCAGCAAAACCAAATGCAGGTTTTTGAGCCATTGGATGGTCATTTTCAATATCAATAAAACTTGCATTTATATTTTCTGTAATATTTATTGATTTTTTAGAATCTATATTATACAGATGCAAATGGTTATCACTTAAATATATAAAGTACTTATTATTTGGGCTAACATTCCAGTATCTACTGGCTTTTGTGACTACTTTTTCTGAAACACCATTTAAAGTGTTTACTGTATATAAATCGTAGTCAGGCCTTCCAAACATAACCTCAAAATCGTAAGGAGTTTGGTCTTGACCAATACTAATTGAAGTTTCTGTTTGTATTCTTATGCGATCGATTACATCGTTTTCTAATAGATAAAACTTGTCGCTATGTGTATTCCAAACCGATGCCTTAGACCCATAGTTTACATTTTTCTTTTGGGCAGGAATTATGTCGACATCTCCACTATTCCATATCTCAACTTCGGCAGCCTCATCATCTGTCTTATTTTCATCGTTCTTCTCTTTTGGAATTTTACTAGCTCTAAAATCTGTGCTAAAAAATATGCTTTCACCATTATCTGAAAACGAAACACCTCTACTCTTAATTTTTGTGTTTTTTGGAAAATTTGTGTGTTTACCATGATTAAAAACTTTAGCAGAATTATTAACATTAGGGTTATTTAATCCTTTCCAGAACAAAATATCAAACGAATCATCTTTATAGAGCGTGTCTTTAGCTGTTCTCAAAACCAATAGGTCAGCGCTTTTTTTTCGCCATAGTAAACCATTATAAACCTCTTCTTTTTGGTCTAAAACTTTTAGGTTCCCAGTAATAGGGTTGTATAATTGCACCGAGTTTCCAACCTTATCGTCAGTATTTATTATCATTGACAAAAGTGTTCCTTTGTCCTGCCACTCATATTGCTTAACATTTCCAAAGGTGACTTCTAGACCGCTCTTTAAGTCTTTAACAATTAATGTGTTTACTTTATTTTTTTCGCGTTTCATGGCTAGGTATGAATTAACACCACTAAACTTATAATTAACAACATCCATAAACTCTAAAGAATCTCCGGTTGATAAATTAATAACACCCATTTTTTGAGGAGCTTTCTTTTTAGTTTTCTTTTGTCTATTCGAAATATCTAGCTTTTTTTGAGCCTTTCCAGACAGCACCTTTTTATAAGCCATCCAGTTATTATCTGCAGAAAAAACAGCAGCTTCTGCATTTGTTAATAGCCTTGATTCTTTTGTCTTTGAGTTAACCACATTTAAGGTTTTATCTCCATCATTAGTAATTATACCAAATTGAATCCATGAACCATCTTCAGTAAACGTCGTTCCCCAATTAATACGCTCCCATTTCCCATAATCTTCTTCTGGAACTGGTTTTAGTTGAGTGTCTTGAGAATTTACCATTAGCGAAAAACATATAGTAACAATACTGAAAATTAATTTAGAATACTTCGAGGAAAAAGAAATCATATTAAGATAATTTACATGGTTAGTTGAATAAAAAACTAAAAGTAATAAATTTCATCTAACCAAAACGAGGAGGCCTGCATAAGTATTCTATAATTTGATTTATTATTCATAAATTTAGTCCTCATTAAATCATACTTTAAATGACTTTATTTAGAAGGTTTGCAATATTAATTATACTTACCACTTTTGGGTGTAAAGAAGCTAATCAATTAGATATACTTAAAACAGATATAGAGCAACAAATACAAACCATAGAAGGCGATATTGCTGTAGGCTTTCTGGATTTATCTAACGAAGAAAATACGATTCTCATAAATGTAGATGAAAAATTTCATGCTGCAAGCACCATGAAAGTACCTGTCATGATTGAGCTTTATAAACAACAAAACCAAGGATTAATCAGCTTAAGCGATTCTATTGTATTAGTTAATGAATTTAAAAGTATTGTGGATGGAAGTTCCTATAAAATGGATATTGGTGATGATAGTGATGATGTTATCTATAGTAAAATAGGCACAAAGCAAACCTTATACGATCTTATGGTGCCAATGGTTACAGTGAGCAGCAACTTAGCAACCAATGTGTTGATAGAAATTGTGGATGCCAAAAAAACCACACAAACCATGCGTGATTTAGGTGCTAATAAAATTGAAGTATTGCGTGGTGTAGAAGATATAAAAGCTTACGAACAAGGACTTAGCAATTCAACCACAGCAAGAGATTTGATGGTTATCATGAAAGCCATTGCCAATGGCACTGCTGGCACAAAAGAAGATTGCGAAGTAATGCTTTCCATACTTAAAGACCAACAATGGAATGATATGATTCCTAAATATTTACCAGATAATGTTGAAGTAGCTCATAAAACTGGATCTATAACTGGAGTGCATCATGATGCAGCTATTGTATATCCACCAAATGGAAAAGATTATGTTTTGGTGTTATTATCAAAAAACCTCAAAGATTTTGATGAAGGCACTAATAAACTAGCAAAAATATCAGAACGAATATTTAGTTATATGGTTTCTAAATAATCATAAAGCCAAGATTTCTCTCTTGGCTTTATGTATTAGTATTATTGATTAATCTCTTTAATCATCTTTTTTGCATTTTTGCCAGTATCTCCTTCTGGATCTAATTTTATAGCTTTATTATAATATGCTAATGCTTTAGTTTTATCACCTGCTTTTAAATAAGCCTCAGCTAAACTATCCCAAGCATTGGCTGAATTTGGAAATAAATCTGTAACCATTTGAAATATAAAAATGGCTTCTTGTATTTGACCACTTCCTAAAACATTATAACCTGCTTTATTAAATTCGCCTTCAAAATCAAAAAACTGATATGTAGAGTCTTTTACCATTCTTGCTGCCTCACTTTTAAGTTTCTCAACATCACCTTTCATAAACAAGTCAGTCAAATATTGCATTGGGTTGACTACAAAATTATTATCAGCAAAATCTAAAGCAGTTTGAAGCACAGGATCTTTATTGGTTTTATACTCTTCAAAACTCATATCCACTGCAATATGAGGAGCTAACCAATCTGCATTTTCCCATTGTGGTTTATCTTGCCACCAAGCAAACGATAAGAAAACAGGGATTTTACTATTTGGTAATTCAACTGTACGATTGTCACCGTAAAAATTTATGTTCTCTCCTGTAGGTTCTCCTACAAAAATAGCATTGGTATAATTACTCATTTCATTTACTAAATTTTGACATGCAGAGAATGTTCTACGTCCTGTAATTACAAAAAGATTGCCTACTTTATTAATTTTTTCTGATTTAATAATCTCAGTAATTATTGGTTTGTTTTTATAATTATTTCCGCCTCCATTTAGTCTAACATCAATGATTAATTTCTCAACATCATTAGTGTCTATAAAATTAAAAACACGCTCATAAAATTCTGGTATAGTTTCAGATGGGTCGTCTTGTATTTGACTTTGTCTAACATACACTGCTTTTTGCTCTGGCAGATATTCATAATAATAAATCTTGTCTAAGTGCTTTAAATAATTTGGTGTTTCGTTTTGATTTCGAGCATCTAACCAATCACCATCTTGTTTTGTAATACTATAGCTTACAGGAATTCTTTGATTATCTGGTAAAACAGAGAATACATGCTTAAATATTTTTCCGTTTTTTTCTAAAGTAAATTCTATCGAAGTTTTTAAACTCGAAGTAATACCTTGTGCATGCAAGACCTCAGGAATTCTTAAATAGTTTGTACCATAAGCTTTAAAGAATTGGCTATTTTCGGAAGGAACAGTTGGGTAAATAAGTTCTAAAGCCTTTTTAACGGAAATGTTTTCAATGGTCACAACTTTAGCTCCTAATGCATTTTGATGTGTTTTATGTGTGCCTTGAATATAAATACCATCATTAAAATGGTATAGATTTATAGGTAACTGTGAAAAAGCGAATGGCTTTTGACTAAAGCTAATATCTGTATGACCATATTTGAACAAAGACACCACACGAGCTAACCCAACAATTATTTCGTGTTCTTGCAAGTTTGGAATATCATTATGGAGCTTGGCAACTTCTGAATTAAATATATCTGCAGTTGTTTTCTTGAATAAGAACGAATAATCCTGATGAACGGTTTCCTGAAGAAACTTAAGGTCTTCCTGCCATTGTGCAGCTGTAAGATTTGTTTGGGTATGCGAAATCATCACCATAAAAAAGGTGATGAAAAATAATATTTTTTTCATTTTGATTGATTTTGATTGATTAGTTATACTTATAAGAATACTTTTTTTTGAAAAGGTTACAGTTTTGTCGAAAATTACCTAATATGACTTCCAGCATTCACATCAATAGTTGCTCCTGTAGCATGGTCCATTTGTCCACTGCACATTAAAGCCACCAAAGGCGCAATATCACTTGGTTTTGTCAATTCATTTAATGCAATTTCATTAAGGACACGTTCCTCGCCATGCGTTTCAATAAACGATTCAGCCATTTGCGTTCTCGTGAATCCTGGAGCAATGACAAACGATTTTATGTTTTCTTTACCAAACGATCTTGCAACACTTCTTGCTAATGAGGTTAATCCTCCTTTAGAGGCCGCATACGCAAGGTATTCTTCGGTTTCGCCTCTAAATACTGCACGACTTCCTATATAAACAAAGCGTCCTCCATGGTGTTCTCTAAAATGGTCAATACCTAGTTTAGTCATCGTACCAACTGAGTTAAGGTTTATGTCAATAGTCGATTTCCATACTTCTAGCCAATTTTCAAAACTATCTTTAGTTGAATGTTGCAAAAACACGCCAGCGTTTAAGATAATACTGTCTATGCGTTCAAATGCTGTAACAACATTTTTAAATAAACTGATAACATCTTGAGTTTTACTTAAATCTGCATGAAAGGTTTTAGAGTTAGTTTCTGGATATTTTGTAACCAAGCTTTCAGCTGCTATTTTATCCGAATTATAATGCACAGCCGCCCTAGCTCCCATTTTCATAGCATAATCAGCTATGCCTTGCCCAATGCCTTTAGAAGCTCCAGTAATTAAAATATTTTTATTTGCTAAATCTATATGTGTCATTATAAAATATGCTTAATCCAACCTCCATCAACTGCTAACGAGGTTCCAGTAATGTAACTAGCACGCTCACTAGCCAAAAACGTCACAGCTGCAGCAAACTCTTCAGGATTACCAAAACGCTTTAACGGAATTTCATCTATTGCCGATTTAAAAGAAGGGTTACTTTCAATTAACGATAATAACCTGTTTGTTTTAGTATATCCAGGCATCACATTATTTACCGTGATATTATGCTCACCCAATTCACTTGCTAAGGTTTTCATCAATCCAGCTACAGAAGCACGAACTGAATTTGATAAAATTAAATTATCAACTGGTTGCTTCACAGCTTGTGATGTAATGGCTATAATTCTTCCCCAGTGCTGATCTTTCATTCCAGGAAGAATCGCTTTTATTAATGATACTGTACTTGCAAGAAGTAATTTGTAAGTGTTATTCCAATCGTCCATCGATAAGTCTTCAAACTTTCCAGAAGGTGGTCCTCCAGTATTTGTGACTAAAATATCGATGGTAGAGTAATGACTGAAAATGGTTTTTATAACACCTTCTCTTTCTTCGCTATTAGCTAAATCACCAGAAATAGCAAGAACTTTCGTATTATACGCTTGTTCAATGTCATTTCTGGTGTTTTCTAGTTTTGTTTTATTTCTACCATTAATGATAATAGTAGCACCTTCATTAGCTAACTCCATAGCTACAGCTTTACCTAAGCCATCACTTGATGCTGCAATAAAAGCAACTTTATTTTTTAAGCCTAAATCCATGAATTACTTACGTAAATAATCATCCGTGCCATCTAACCAATCTTCACGAATTGGCGACCAGGTATCAATTTCTTCAACATCGCCAATCATTAATGCCTCATGTGGTACATGAGCTGGAATTACTACAGAATCACCTGGACCTAAATCCATAGTTTGCTCTTTATTAGCTCCAAACCAAAATCGAATAGTTCCAGATATTACTTGCGTAACTTGTTCGTTATGGTGTTCGTGTAGAGGCACTAAAAATCCATCTTTAAATTTCATTTTGGCAATCATGACTTTGTCACCATAAATCATTCTGCGCTGCATTTTATCTGTGACTTGTTCTACTGGAACATCGTCCCAATTTATTTTTTTTACCATATTATCTTTTTATTTATTAGCAACAAACATCAAACTCTCTTAAAATAAGTCCTATTCCAATAATTATCAAACCAATTCCAGTAGTTCTAAGTTTATAATCAAAGCCTCCTTTATTTTTAATTTTCACTTCATAAACATATATCAAAACAATTCCCAAAATGATACATATAAAAGCTAAGGTAATATTCCATAAAGAATTTAATGACATTAATTTTTTATTAGTTCCAATCCTTGATTAATTCCTTTTTCAATAGCAGGAACACCTCTTTCCATCCAAACAGGTTTAGGAGCACCTTGCAAGTAATAATCGAAAAACTGTGACATTCTCTTAGTATAATCTTTTCTGTTTTGAAATTTTCTTACACCATGTGGTTCACCATTATAATTTAATAACCAAGCAGTTTTGCCTAAACGTCTTAAACCTGTAAAAAACTCAATACCTTGATACCAAGGTACAGCGCCGTCACCATCATTGTGCAATATTAACACAGGTGTATTAATTTTATCTAAAGTGAAAATTGGAGAATTTTCTACATAACGCTGTGGATATTCCCATGGCGAACCTCCTAACCTACTTTGTGTACGCTCGTATTGAAACTGTCTACTCAATCCACTAGCCCATCGTATTCCACCATAAGCACTTATCATATTTACTACTGGAGCTCCAGATACTACTGCCTTAAAAATATTTGTTCTAGTGATTAAATAGGCGTTTTGATAACCTCCCCAACTATGTCCTTGTACACCAATATTATCCTTATCAATAAAGCCTTTTTCTATTAAAGACGTTATGCCTGGAATTACACAATTATAGGCACTTTCTCCTGGATAACCATCTCTGTAATAAATGTCTGGGTTAAAAATAACATAGCCTCTACTTGTATAAAAACTGTAATTAAGTCCACCTGATCTTAGACCTCTATGAGAATATACGCCATTGGAACTTTTTTCATAAAAATGAACAATCATTGGGTATTTTTTATTTGGATCAAAATTTTCTGGTTTAAATAACATTCCTGTTAATTCTCTACCATCTAAAGAAGTCCAATTCACCAATTCTGAAGTTCCCCAATTATAATTTTTTTGTTGTGGATTTGCATCGCTTATTTGTATATGTTTTTTAAAACTTAGATCTGTAATATGAATATTCGGGAATTCTTCAAAAGATTGACGTCTAAACAACAAATTGTCACTTTGCAGTGCTTTTTGAGGTGATGTAAATCTATATGGTCCTTCTATTAATTGCTTTCCTTTTTTGTTTTTTGCATTGTATTCATAATAACCAGATTCCTTTGTAGTTTCGTTAAATGTTGTAAGCAACCATTTTCCATTTGGATTTATAAATCTATTTTCACGATCTAAATTAACATACCTATAAGTAGTTTTACTTTCTCTACCTTTAGTTAAACGTGTGTTTTCTCCTGTACTAGGGTTGAATTCCCAAATATCATAACGATCATAAATAAGCATAGACTTATCTTCATCAGTCCATCCCGCAATCCCATAAGATCTTGGGTATTCAGGTCTGTCCAATATTTCATCATAAAAGACTCTGCCCTTTGTTAAATCTAAACGCTTCTTGGTTGCTATATTATAAGTAAGCCATGTACTATCTGCTAAACTATAACCATATACATACTCGCCATTAGGGCTTAATCTCATGGACGAAGACACTCTAGTAAGAATATTACTTACATTTCCAGTATTTACATCTATAAGTGCATAATCGCTATCTCTAACTCCTGTCCATTGGCTTTCTAAAAAGTATGGTTCAGGGTTACTGATTAGAGCATAATTAGAATCTCCCTCGTTTCCAATTTGCGCGTTAGGATAATTAATTGAAGCCAGTTGAGTTAATTTATTTCCTTTTGTTAAGTGAATAACAGATTGATAAGACTTCTTTTTGTCGCGAGATAATTGTGCTTCTTGCTGAGTATATAGCCTTGGTTCATTATAAGACCAAACTTCAACATCTACGATTTCTTCTTTTAAAAGTGTTGTGTCTTGTACTATTGGAGGTGTTGCTAATCCAAAATATAATTTAGAATCATCTTTAGAAAAACTGATACTTCCATCTGAAGAAACGCGATAACCTTTTGGAGCAGACTTATCGTCAACAATCAAAGATGCTTTAGATTGTCCATCTGACCAATAATATAATTTATTTGGGCGCACTAATGCTTTTGTAGTATCAGCATCTACAATAAATCCTAAATTATTTCCAGAGTCACTAAAATTTAATTGGTAGTATTTGGACTTATTATTTGATTCAAACACATTTGTAACTCCTCCATTATCAAAGTTTTTAATAAATACACTAGAGTTTGTTTTAGTATCCTCACCAGTAGAAACATATACTAAACGTTTACCCTCTTTTGCAAAGCTAAAATCTGTTACATACTTTAGAGTATCCTCTTTTCCACTAGCTAAATCTCTAATTACTAAATGAAAACCGTTTTTGCTACTTACCTTTTTAGCTTTCTTTTTACTAGTTTTTTTCTTAGAATCACTAGTGTCCTTTGATTTTTCTTCTTTAATTTCTGTCAAATAATAAGCAACAACTCCTGACCATTTACTTGGTATTTTATACGATTTTACATTAGCAATCTTTGTCAATGTTTTCGTTTTTAAATTAAAAACACCCAAGGTATCATTTGGCATTTCATCTTTTTTTGCTTTTCGACGTTTCATTTCAGCTATACTGTCTTGCCATGCTTTTATAGTAAATAGGGCATGATTAGAATCGTAAGTGAATTGTCCGTTTTCTGAGCGTTCATGGTCAAAAATTAATGACGCATTTTCATCTTTAATCTTTAAATGATTATCCTTCTCTCCTTTTTCTAAAGAATACATTACAAATTTTCCATCATTTGAAATTGTAGATCTTTGTATGGTATTCCAAATATCAAAATCTGGATGGTCTAATACTTTTTTCTGAGCAAATGTCCCTAAAGAAACAAATATTAACATTATTAAAATTGAACGCTTCATATATTGATTTATTTGGTTGTTAATTTTTATTTGGTAATAGCTCTAGTCCTTGATTTATTCCTTTTTCTAAAGCAGGAACACCACGTTCCATCCAAACAGGTTTAGGAGCACCTTGTAAGTAATAATCGAAAAACTGCTGCATTCTAATATTGAAATCTTTTCTATTTTGCATTTTTAAAGGCCAATGTCTAGCTCCATTATAATTTAGAAGCCATGATGGTTTCCCTAGTCTTCGTAGTGCTGTAAAATATTCAATTCCTTGATACCATGGCACATGACCATCTTTATCATTATGCATAATCAATAAAGGTGTATTAACTTTATCCATATTATATATTGGAGAGTTTTCTACATAACGTTGCGGATATTCCCAAGGCGTTCCTCCTATTCTACTTTGTGTATGCTCATATTGAAATTGACGGCTTAAGCCTGAATCCCATCTAATTCCTCCAAAAGCACTTATCATATTTACTACAGGAGCACCAGATTCTGCAGCTTTAAAAATATCTGTTTTAGTTACCAAATAGGCTATTTGATAACCTCCCCAACTATGACCTTGAGTACCTATATTGTCTTTATCTACAAACCCTTTTTCAACTAAAGAAGTGATACCTGGAATCACGCAATTATAAGCACTTTCACCTGGATAACCATCACGATAATACACATCAGGATTAAAAATTAAATAGCCTCTGCTAGCGTAAAAACTATAGTTAATTGTGGATCTTCCTGCGGAAGGTGCTTTATGTCTAAATACGCCATTTGAACTCTTTTCATAGAAATTCACAATCATTGGATACTTCTTGTTTGGATTGAAATCTTCAGGTTTAATGAGCATTCCTTCTAACTCCATACCATCTAAGGATGTCCATTTTACTATTTCGGCTGTTCCCCAGTTGTATTCACTTTGTTGTGGATTAGCGTTGCTAATTACTTTATCTTTTTTGAAGTTTAAATCGGATATTCTAATGTTTGGAAATTCTTCAAAAGATTGTCTTGAAAAAATAACAGCATCACTCAATCTAGCTTTACTAGGTCTTGAATATGAGTATGGTCCAGATAGCAATTGCTTTCCTTTACCATTTTTAGCATTAAACTCATAATAGCCAGAGTGTTTATTATTTTCATTAAATGTGGTTAATAACCATTTTCTGGAAGTATCAATAAAATCTTCATCTGGATCTAATCTCACATAACGATAGGTTACTTTTTGTTCTCTACCTTTTGTTAATCGTGTGCTAGTACCATTATTAGGGTTGAACTTCCAAATATCGTATCTATCATAAATTAGCACAGACTCATCATCTTCAGTCCAACCAGCTGTACCATATGATCCAGGATAATTTGGTGAGTCATTTAACTCATTATAAAACACCTTGCCTTTGGTTAAATCTACGCGATTGTTTGTCGCTATATTATATGCCACCCAAGTACTATCTGGTGCATGATAACCAAAAACATAATTCCCCTTTGGGCTCAAACTCATTGAGGATGAAATATTAGTCAGCACTTTATTACTAGTTCCAGTGGTTACATCTACAATTGCATAATCACTGTTCCTTCTTCCTGTCCATTGGCTTTCTAATAAATAAGGTTCTTGATTACTTACCAATGCTACTGAAGCATTTCCTTTGTCTGTTAATCTAGCATTTGGATATTCAGTAGTTGCTAGTTGCACTAATTTTTTATTGTTTAAATGAACAACCGTTTGATACGATTTCTTTTGGTCATTTTTCACCTGAAGCTCTTGCACAGTATATAAACGAGGCTCGTCATACGTCCAAACTTCTACATTCACTATTTCATCTTTTAGTAAAGTGGTATCTTGTACAATTGGAGGTGTTGCTAATCCAAAATACATTTTAGAATCATCTTGTGAGAAACTTACAGTTCCATCAGAAGACACACGATATCCTTTAGGTGCAGATGCAGCATCAACTATCATGGATGCTTTAGATTGTCCTTCACTCCAATGGTATAATTTGTTTGGTCTAACAAGTGCTTTAGTAGTGTCAGAATCAACTACAAAACCTAAGTTTTTACCAGAATCACTTAATTGTAACCTATAATATTTCGATTTATTATTGGCCTCAAAAACAGTAGCAGAGTTTCCGTTTTCAATATTCATAACATTAACACTAGAATTTGACTTAGTGTCTTTACCAGTAGTTGTATAAACCAAACGTTTACCTTCTTTAGCAAAACTAAAATCTGTAACATACTTTAAAGTATCTTCTTTCCCAGACGCCAAGTCTCTAACAACTAAATGAAAACCATTTTTACTACTTACCTTTTTAGGTTTCTTTTTAGTTGATTTTGTCTTTGTTTCGCTAGTATCTTTTGATTTTTCTTTTTTAATTTCTGTCAAGTAATATGCAACAACACCTGACCATTTAGTTGGAATTTTATACGACTTTACATTTGGTATTTTGGTAAGAGATTTTGTCTTGAAATCAAAAATACCTAAGGTGTCGTGTGGCATATCCTCCTTTTTTACTTTACGACGTGTCATTTCTGTAATACTATCTTTCCAAGCTTTTATGGTGAATAATGTATGATTAGAATCGTAAGTGAATCGTCCATTTTCTGATCGTTCATGCTCGAAAACCAATGATGCATTCGCTTCTTTAATTTTTAAGTAATTATCCTTTTCACCCTTCTCTAAAGAGTACATAATATATTTTCCGTCTACAGAAATAGCTTGATTTTTAATGGTATTCCAAATATCAAAATCTTTATGATCTAAAATCTTTTTTTGAGCAAATGAGTTTACTCCAATACATAATAAAATAATGCAAAGTACTTGTTTCATGAGTTTCGTTTTACTTTTATAAAATTTTAAAAGAGCTACTAAAAAGTGTTAGTAGCTCTTTAAATATGCTATTAATCGTTTTTCATTCCTTGCCCTTCAACCCATGGTGCTCCAGTAGATTTTAAATCCCTTTCAATTCCTGGTAAAGTATTTTTAAGAACTGTTGAGAGTTTTGACTTCACTTTTATTAGTTGGCTTTTTACTCTTTTTAGCATTGCTTGATGCTCTTCAGTTGGTCCATAAGTATTTCCTGATGCTCTCCAACCTAGAGAATTTCCTTCACTAGCTCTTGGGTCTGAACGTTCGCCTATTTCACCTTTTGTATCATCGCCGTTTAGTTCTTTATCGATATCTAATAATACAATTCTGGCATCATTAATTCTTTTGAATAAATCGTCGCTTGGCTTCTCTGCTTTATTTAAGGCTCTTTCCATAGCATCAACTGTTTGAATACTTCTAGACAATGCCACATTCGTTGCTGTTAAATCCTGCTGGAATGCAAAAGCTTCATTTCTAAAGGCATCCATTTCGGTATAAGATTTTCTCTTTAAAGCGCCATTGTACATCGGTACTACTTTAAATGGTTTAGGTCCTTCAAGCTCCGTGTTAACGCCATCTACTCGTTTTACAATGGTAACTGTATAATCTCCAGGAGTTGCCATAACTCCTCCGCCACCAAAACCACTTCCGCGAGATTGTAATCTTTCGCCACCTTTGTTTGGATATCTTAAAGACCAATTTACACGATTGAATCCTTTTTTATTTGTGCCTTTAACAGTATTAACTACATTACCATTTTTATCTTTAATAATTAGAAGAATATGTGGTCCTTGCTGTCTGTTTTCCGCTTCTATAGCGTCCCATCCAGGAAAATTTGTATTGGTTTTTTCTTTAGCTTTTCGTTCATCTTTTAAGGACTTTACTTTGTTAGCCATATAATAGGTGAAAATTGCACCAAAAGGTGGGTTTTTAGCTGAATATTCATTATCTCCTTGGCTTCCAGCTCTACTATTAGGACTATACCATAGCGCATCTTTTATTGGAAATAAAGTAGCGTCTTTTGCTAGCATAGAACTTTCAATTTCACGCAATGGAGTGATATCATCTAAAATGAAAATTCCTCGACCAAATGATGCTGCAACTAAGTCATTTTCTCTTCTTTGAATCGTAATATCTCTAATCGAAATTGTTGGAATACCACTTTTAAGTTGCATCCAATTTTTTCCACCGTTTCTAGTGAAATAGACTCCAAATTCTGTAGCTGCAAATAATAAATCTTTCTTAACATGATCTTGAACCAATCGCCATGTTAATAATGTTTTTGGCAAATCTCCATTAATAAGTGACCAAGATTTTCCTTTATCTGTACTTTTAATCAAATATGGCTTATAATCGCCATATTTATGATTATCTAAAGCTGCATACACTACATTAGCATCAAACAAATCAGCTCTTACATCGTTTACAAAAGGTATAGAAGGAACGCCTTTTATATTTTTTAATGAGAATTTTCGCCATGTTGCTCCACCATCCTCAGTTACTTGTATTATACCATCATCTGTTCCTGCATAAATCAATCCTTCTTGTTTTGGAGATTCAGCTAGCGATGTTATTGTATTGTAGTTAGACATTGCTCCAATGTCCCACGCATTATCCCAACTTTGTTGTTTGCCATCATAAAAAGGTAATGTGATTCTTTCTTGGTTTAAAGTAAGATCCGATGAAATTGGAGTCCAAGCATCTCCTCTATTTTCAGACTTCCAAACCCTTTGAGAGGCAAAATAAAGCCTTTTAGGGTTATGAGGGCTTACCAATATTGGAGCATCCCAATTATAACGCTCAAAAGGGTCTCCTTCTCTGGCTTGTGGTTGAATAAATACTGTTTCCCTTGTGGTTTGATCAATTCTCCATAAAGCACCTTGCTGAAACTCACCATAAGTAATATTTGGATTTCCTGGCTCTGTTGCAGACTGATGACCGTCTGCTCCCAAAGTTTTCCACCAATCAATATTTTTTATACCATCTGCAAATACAGTTCTAGATGCTCCACCTTGCGACCCATTATCTTGTGTTCCACCATATACTTTATAAAATGGTTTACTATCGTCCACAGCTACTTTAAAAAACTGAGTGATAGGTAAGTTACTTACGTACTTCCAGCTTTTGGTTAAATCAAAACTTTCATATAAGCCTCCATCTGTGCCAAATAACACATAGTTAGGATCTGACGCTTTAAATGCCATGGCATGACTATCAACATGCTTATTTCGTTCATTCATTCCATAAAAAGTTTTTCCATGGTCATCTGAAATTTGAACGTAATTATTCATTAAAAATAATTTACCTTCATGATGTGGTGAGGCATAAAGCTCTTGATAATAGTGAGGCCCTGTTCCACCTGAAACGGTATTGGATTGCTTAACCCAAGTTTCACCTCGATTAGTTGACATATAAAAACCACCTTTTTTCCTATCCGTTTCAATAACCGCATACACAACATCAGAATTAAAAGGAGACATTGCCAAACCTATTTTACCTAAGTTAGAACTTGGTAATCCTTTTTTTAGTTTTGTCCAAGTCTCTCCACCATCAGTACTTTTATGGATTCCTGAACCTGGTCCACCACCCATATAAGCTGCTACAGTACGATGTCTTTGCCAACTGGCAGCATACAGTACATCTGGATTGTTGTGATCGATTAACAAATCGGTTGCTCCAACCCATTCACTATCCCCAAGCGTACGATTCCATGTTTTACCTCCATCTGTAGTTTTGTAAACACCTCGTTCTCCACCTTTACTCCAAAGAGGTCCTTGTGATGCCACCCAAACAATATTAGAGTTTTCTGGATGCACTATTATTGTTGATAAATGTTCGGATTTTTTAAGCCCCATATTTTTCCATGACATTCCATCATCATGACTTACATAAATACCATCACCAAAGGCAACATGACGACCACCAACATTTTCTCCTGTTCCTACCCAAATAGTATGAGGATTTGATGGGTCTATTGCAATACTACCTATTGAATATGAAGTTTGATTGTCAAAAATTGGTTTCCATGTAGTTCCTGAATTTGTTGTTTTCCATACACCACCTGAGCCTACAGCTACATACCAAATATTTTCATTTTCTGGATGAATGGCTATATCAGCAATACGTCCAGATGTTAATGCTGGACCTATATTTCTAAAACTTAGACCGTTAAATGTAGATTCGTTAATTGTTTGGGATTGCGAAGTTAATATCATTCCTAATAGGCAAGCCCATAGAAACAACATTTTGTGAAATGTCTTCATATAAAAATTATTTAGTTTTCTGAATATTAATTTTTAACTATTGGAATGCGTATTTGAGATGGATGCTTACTAGAATGGTGCACTTTATTATGAGCAACCACACCTACTTTCTCATCATAATTATTTCCTCCTGTATTTAAATTTCTTGCAAAACGTGGAAAATTACTACTTGAAATCTCTACACGAATACGGTGTCCTTTCTTGAATAAATTACTAGTTGACATTGGCGTTAAATCAACTTCATATACTTTACCTTTTTCCATAAACACTTCTTTATCGTAACCTTCTCTGTAGCGTACTCTTTGAATAGTTTCATCTAAATTATAAGCTGTACCATCTGGATACACATCAATTAATTTGATAGTAAAATCAGTATCCTTAACATCGGATGACACAAATAGTTTTGACTCAATAAAGCCTGTAACTTCAGTATCTTCTTTTAATATATCGGTTGTATAAACTAAAATATCATGTCTTGCTTCCATGTCTTGCTGATCCATTGCACCTCCTCTTACTGCATTTCCTGTACAACAAACATTTCCACCGTAAGATGGCACAGGAGCCATTGGGTCATAAATAAACCCATCAGGATTGTCTTTTCCAGCTTTTTTTGTGGATAAGCGTCCATCTCCAAATCTACTATTAGCTTTTCCACCACTATTTAAATAATAGGTTACCATTTCAGTATTTGCTGGAGGCCATTGTTCAGCAGATTGCCACTCATTGCTTCCCATAGTATAATACTGTACTCTAGGTGTGGTTTCTTTAAAATCGTTATCAACTCCTTTTAACCAAAGGTCAAACCACTTAGTAATTTGTTCATCGTAGTTTAATCGTGCATCGCCAACACTACGTTCTCCAACAATAGTGTTTTCTGTCGCTCTAGTATAACCACAGTGTAACGTTGGTGCTATTACCAAGTATTGATTATCTCTAATAAATTGGTCTTTTGAATTATTTCTTGCATGATTAAAAAGTTTGATGTTTGGTGTAATAGATACATCATACCAAGAAGCAAACCAAAAGCTTGGAGCTCCTATATCTTTATCGTCATGATAAATTCCACCTTTAAACCAATCTGGATGATTGGGCTTACGACGAATCATTTTATCGAAAACCTCATGCTTTCCATTAATATTCTTTAAGATGTCTTGTATTGGTAAATGACTTAACGCTTCAGACATATCTACTGGCGGGTTCTCAGGAGCTAAATCATAAAATCTTGAGATTCTAATCAAGTCTTCTTGAGTTGCTCCTTCTGGAATTCTTGGCTTAAATTTGTCATGTTCAACACCATAAAGCCATGCAAAAAATAACATTTGTTCAGCTCCACCACGATACCAGTTTCCTTGTTCGTTAATGTCTCCTACTCTACCAACTCCAGCACCAAACCCTTGAGGCACCATTGCTGCATGAGATGGATGGTCTAGTGCAGACACAGCCATTTGCCATTCAGCAGTTGAAGAGCATCCAACAGTCCCTATCTTTCCATTGGACCATGATTGGTTTTTCATCCATTCAAAAGCATCGTAACCATCGGTTAATGGTACTCCTAAAATATCCCATTCGCCTTCAGAGTAATAGCGCCCACGCTCATTTTGCACTACGTAAGCATATCCTTTTTTAATATACTCGTATGCACGTTGATAATTACGTGTACGTTCTTCTCCATCTCCCCAAGAGTTAAAATTATAAGGTGTTCTTGAAAAAATTACTGGATATTTACCATCTCCCTTTGGTCTGTATATATCCGTTGCCAATCTAACACCATCGCGCATTGGCATCATGACCTTTTGGTCAACAATAGCTATTTCATTAAGTTTTTCTAAAATATCTTGCTGTGCTTGTAATGCAGAAAAGCTTACAAGGAAACAAGCAAGAGCACTGAAAAGAGTAATCGCTCGCTTTTTCATTATATAAATATTGGTTGGTTAAATAATGACTTAAAGGTAGGTAAATGAACTTAGAGTTTAAAGTTAGAATTATGTTTTAACAAAATTTAATGATTATTATCATTTGATTCAAAAATTTAATTATTACTAATTAAATATGTTAATAACTTGCTTTATTTTTAAATAATTATGTTAATTTATTATATATATTTGTAATATACTTCTTCCCTAGAAACCTTAGTAGCAAAACCTGTTTTAGTTATTAAACATTTTACTGTAATGAACTTGGGTAATTTTTTAAATAAAAATTATTTGTTGATTATAGCAATTTTTACAGTATGTTACTAACCAACTTTTCTGAAATTTATAGAAGAATTTCAAATTCTATTGAAAACCCAATGTTGACCATTGAGGAGGTTAATAGAATGATTTCAACTGACTATTCTATAACATACAACCCAACATTTTTATGCATTATAAATTGGGAAAATTTTGGAATAGATTTTGTTAGTAATAACATGCATTCTTGTTTGGGCTATAATGAAAGTGATTTAACGTCTAATGGATTAGAGTTTTTATGGAATCATATTCATGAAGATGATTTATCATGTTTAGTAAATTCATTAAGTGACATTGTTAATTTTATAAAATGTGACTTAAGTCAAAAAGAGTCAGAACAATATTCATACTCTTGGAACTATAGAATAAAACAAAAGGATAATAGTTATGCAAATATTTTTCAAAATACTACTCCTTTTTTTATTAATTCGAGTAAAAAGCATAAAGCATTAACCTACTTTACAGTAATAAATTCAAATAAAAAAATCCCTATCCAAGCTTCTATACAAGCTCTTAACTCAAACAATGATTTAGAAACTAAGTATATTACAAATTGCTCTCAGTTAACATTTTTTAAAAATATTAGTAATAGAGAAAAAGATATTATAAGGTTATTAGCAAAAAAGAAGACTAGCAAATCTATTGCCAGACAACTTTTTATTAGTTCTAATACAGTAGACACACATCGAAGAAATATTTTAAGAAAACTAAAGCTAACCTCAACAGGAGAGTTAGTTAATATTCTTAAATCTCAACAAAATCTCTTATAAATTATTTTTAATGCCTCTTTTTTATTAAAAATACTCAAATTGAGTATTGACTTGATAATATCATAGCTATACATTTACTTTAAACTATTAAATCAACATATTATGAAAAAATTAATTAAAATTACAAGTGGCGTGGCATTAATGTTTATGCTAGTATTTACATTAAGTTCTTTTTCTTCAAATACTGAAGTTGAAGTAGATAACAATGGAACTATTGTAGAAGTTGTTAAGGGACAAGTTTGGACATTAACTGCATGTGGTGGATTTCAGGTAATGTCAGACAAGAGTACTCGACAGTATAAAAATGGATCAACCCATCTATTAACAATAGTATTCGAATTACCAGAAGGGCATTGCTTGATTCAAAAGAAAGCTTATAAAACTGTTATTAGTGGCATAACTGTTAACATTACTCCAAGTGGGATGGCGATTGCTAAATATATTAATAATAATTAGATTATAATCTATTACTGTTATTAGTTAATAGCCAAAACTAATTTGTATCACTATAATAGCGATACTGTTAGCTTTGGCTTTTTTAATTTTTACAGTATTTAAATCATTATAAATAACTTCAAAAATCCTTCTTCTTTTTTTAAAATTTATTACTTTGCTCCTCCTTAAAAAAAACACCTTTTTTAGTGAAAGTATGCATAGCCGAAAAACCAAGTGTTGCCCGTGAAATTGCTTCTGTTCTAGGAGCGAATACAAAGCGTGATGGCTATTATGAAGGCAATGGTTATGCAGTCACTTATACCTTTGGGCACTTGTGCACCCTATTTGAACCAAATGATTACAAACCCTACTGGAAACGTTGGGATTTAAATAATTTGCCAATGCTTCCTGAAAAATTTGAAGTAAAGGTAGTCGATAATTCAGGCATTAAAAAGCAATTTAATATAGTTAAAACTCTATTTGAAAAAGCTGATGAAATTATAAACTGTGGTGATGCTGGACAAGAAGGAGAATTAATTCAGCGATGGGTAATGTCCTTATCCCATTACAAAGGCAAAGTAAAGCGCTTATGGATCTCATCCTTAACTACCGAGGCAATTAAAGAAGGGTTTAAAAACTTAAAGCCAGCTGAAAATTATGACAATCTCTACTACGCAGGGTTTTCAAGAGCTATTGGAGATTGGTTGTTAGGAATGAATGCCACACGCTTGTATACACTTAAGCATGGAGGCTATAAACAAGTACTTTCTGTGGGTCGTGTGCAAACACCAACGCTTGCAATGATTGTAGAGCGGTTTAAAAGTATTGACAATTTTAAACCACAACCCTATTGGGAATTACAAACATTATATAAAAACACGCTTTTTAGCTACGAAGATGGTAGGTTTTTAAACAAAGAAGATGGAGAACTGTTAGCCAATAAAGTAAAGGAAAGTGATTTTGAAGTAACTTCAATTAAAAAGAAGAAAGGCAAAGAGTATGCTCCTAAGCTGTTTGATTTAACAGGTTTACAGGTATATTGTAATACAAAATTTGGTTTTTCGGCAGAAGACACGTTAAAAATTGTTCAAAAACTATATGAATCAAAGGTGGTTACTTATCCTAGAGTCGATACTACTTTTCTGCCAAACGATATATATCCAAAAGTAGCAGGGATTTTAAAAAACTTAACCAATTACAGTGCTTTAACGCAACCAATTTTAGGAAAAAAAATAAAAAAATCAACAAAAGTTTTTAATGATAAAAAGGTAACCGACCACCATGCAATAATTCCTACAGGAGTTCAAATAAATTTGCAGCATAACCAACAGCAAGTATATGATATTATTGTGAAACGTTTTATTGCAGTGTTTTATGATGATTGTCAAGTATCAAACACTACTGTGCTTGGTACTGTAGAAAATGTGATATTTAAAACTACTGGGAAAGAAATTTTATCTAAGGGTTGGCGCATCGTTTTCGAAGAAAAGAACTCACCTAAGGAAAAGAATTTAGGAATTCTACCAATTTTTATTAAAGGCGAAAAAGGCCCACATGAACCTTCATTCTTAGAAAAACAAACAAAGCCACCAAATCAATTTACAGAGGCATCATTATTACGTGCTATGGAAACCGCAGGTAAACAAGTTGATGATGATGAAATGCGCGATTTAATGAAAGAGAATGGTATTGGTCGTCCTTCTACAAGAGCCAATATTATTGAAACATTATTTAAACGTAATTACATTAAACGTAATAAGAAACAAATCCTTCCAACCTTGACAGGAGTTCAGCTTATTGATATTATACAAAATGATCTTTTAAAATCTGCCGAATTAACTGGCCAGTGGGAAAAACAGTTAAAGCAAATTGAGCAAGGACATTATAGTGCAAGTAGGTTTATTAAGAATATGAAACAGATGGTTGATGATTTGGTTTATGAGGTACGAAGTGAATCCATAAAAGCTAATATTTCGCATGCTCAAACCATTAAAAGTAAAGCAACTACTAAAAAGCAAACTTCAAAAGGTATTGTGGGCAGAACATGCCCAAAATGCAAGACAGGTAAACTTATTAAAGGCTCTACTGCTTATGGGTGCTCTAACTATAATAAAGGCTGTGAATTTATTTTACCATTTAAATTTAAGGGAAAGAAAATATCGGATAATCAATATATAAGATTGCTAGATAAAGGAGCAACAGTAAAGTTAAAAGGCTTCCAAGAAAATAATATTAAAGCAGAAGGATTAGTGAAATTTAATGAGTTGCATGAATTGGTATTAGAACAGAAAGAACCGTCCAGAAAAGCTCCAGATATTATCATGTGCCCAAAATGTAAATCTGGTACAATAGTTAAAGGTAAAACAGCTTATGGTTGTAGTAATCACAAAAACAACTGCAATTACAGAGTGCTTTTCACTGATATTAAGAATGCTGCAAATGGCAAAACCATTACCAAAGAATTTGTATTCAATATTTTAACACAGCATAAGTCCTAAAATTTCCCCAAAACACATTGTTCTTTTATTAGGTTGTTCTATTTTTGCTTTCCATTAAAAATTGCATGGATTCCAACACAAAAACAAAAAAAAGTAGGTTTAGACTACTGCATCAGTATTACTCTTATACTGGGTTTTATAGGTTTATTGGTTTAAGCCTTAAAAAATCTATTATCCCTGTTGTACTTTTTATTGGTGTGCTTTTAGGTATTCATTATTTTGTTATTGATATTAATACAGCCTTAACAACTATTACCGAAACCTTTAGTACAGTTAGTGTTCTTGTGGTATTTTTTCTTTCGGAATCAATGTTAGGACTTATTCCTCCTGAAATTTTTATTGCGTGGTCCAAAAAATTACCGCAGCCAATTTTATACTTATCTATATTGGCACTATTGTCATATTTGGGTGGTGTAATTTCATATATTACAGGACTTAGCATTACTAGAATACCTAAAGTTCGTTATGCTATTGAAAACAGACTTGCAAAGCATATTAAAAACACTAGAAAGTGGGGAGGCTTCTTAATTGTAGTTGGAGCTTTATTCCCTATTCCATTTGCAATAACGAGTATTGCAGCAGGTTTTATTAGGTATGAATTTAAAAACTATTTGCTATTTGGCCTATTACGATTTGCAAGGTTTTATTTGTATGCTATTGCGATTTTTAAGGTAGTGCAATAATATAATTCTATTCTTCTGGAGGTCTTCCGTGGATTTCTTCAAAAATGACATCGAAATTTTCTCTTAGATACGAGCGTAATTTTTTGCGATAATCTTCTTTTAACCATTCAACAAAATTAAAAGTACTTTTACTTATGCATTTGGTATAACGCCCAATTCTATGGTCAATATCGTCACTTAAAAGCTTAACCAACAATAAGGCATCAAAAACATCTTCGCTGTTCTCAATACAAATTTTAGCATGGTGTTTAATTGATTTTTCAAGCACGGTTTTAGTAGATTCACCTTTTCTAATACTATCGACATAAATTTCTCGAATATCTAAATATACTTCTTTGGAATTTTTAAATTCCTCGCGAACTTCAGGAGGCATTTCATATCTAAAATTGCTCTCAATTTCATCGTCATTTAAAATACCATCTAAATAATAATTTGGTGACTTAAATATGCGCTGCCAATCTAAATCACTTCCCCAAGGTCCAAAGCGATGGAAATTATTTCCAAGATCAACTACCTTAAAAGTGTCTTTATTGTCTAAAATTCTTGATCCACGACCAATCATTTGGTAATAAAGCGTTAAAGATTTAGTAGCTCTATTTAATATAATTGATTCTACAGTAGGCTCATCAAAACCAGTGGTAAGAATACTTACTGATGTTAAAATAGCATCAGGTGTTTTTTTAAACCATTTTAAAATAAGCTCACGCTCCTTTTTGGAATGTGTATTGTCCAAGTGTGCAATAGGATAACCAGCAGCCCTAAAAGTATCATAAACATGCAAAGATGTATTAATCCCATTATTAAAAATCAACGTCTTTTTACCTTTTGATGTCTCTTCATAGGCATGTACTAATTTACCCAACATATCGTGGTTTGTGTATAAATCTTCTGAAGATTTCACGGTATAATCGCCATTCGCTCCTACTACTAACGATGTTAATCCAACATTATAAGAAAACGTTTCGGCACGAGCTAAAAAATTATTTTCAATTAACGACTCAATAGTTTCACCAACAATTAATTCATCATAATTATCGGTCATTGGAAGATTGATATTCGAGCTTAAAGGTGTAGCAGTAACGCCCAATAAAAAAGACTTATGAAAGAATTTGAATAGCTTGGTAAATGAGTTATAATGTGCTTCATCAATGATAACCAATCCAATGTCTGATATATCTAACTTGTCTTCATTTAGTCGATTGTTAAGTGTTTCGACCATGGCTACAAAACAAGAATAATCTCCTTGGTCATCAAGTTTTGCTTTACTATCAATAACTTTATTCTTAACATTAAACTCCGAAAGCATCTTTGAGGTTTGTTTACACAGCTCAATACGATGTGTCATTACTAACACTTTTTTATTATGATGCTTTAAATATTGTCTTACAATCTCAGAGAAAATCACTGTTTTACCACCACCTGTCGGCAATTGATATAATAAATGATAATCATCGGGAGCATCTTCAAAAGCCTTAAAAATTTTGTCAATAGCTCCTTTTTGGTAACTATATAATTCTTTTCCTTCCTTAGTTTCTCCCTTTAATGTTGTAGATGTAAGCATTAATGCAATTATTATTAAGTTGCAAAAATACTGTCTTTCTTGAGTTTTTTCTATGTTTTATAAAAAATGTTTCCGAAAGTTTTCAAGGATTATTAACAAAATCAATTCAAATAACCAATCTGCAAGTCACTAAACTTTTAAAATATAATTTGTTTTATTAGGGCTTTCTACCTAAATTGTTATAACATAACTCTATGTAAAACACTATTTTACTAACTAAAAACTAATTATTATGTCTAATTCTAACAAACCTGGAATTGCCTTTTGGATTATAGGTATTATAGCACTACTTTGGAATGGAATGGGTGTAAACACTTACCTTCAAATGGCTTTTAAAACTGAAGCTTCAACAGCTGGTTTAAATGCTGAGCAAATCGCAATGATGAATGATACACCTGCTTGGTTAACAGCTTTATTCGCAATTGCAGTATTTTCTGGAATAATTGCTTCAATCTTATTCTTAATGAGAAAAAAAATTGCAGTAACGCTATTTGTAATATCATTCGTAGCAGCTACAATACAACATTTATATTGGATGTTTGGTACTAATGCATCAGAAGTTTATGCAGATATGCAACCGTACTTAATGCCTACAATTGTAATAGTTTTAGGCGCATTTTGGGTATGGTTTTCTAAAAACCAACAAGCTAAAGGTATATTAGCTTAAACAAAAAAAAGCACAATTAAAAGTCAGGGCATTAGTTCTGGCTTTTTTTATGGTATCATTTTTGAGTTTTAAGAATCTATTAACATTTAAAACTTTAATTATGAAAACAAAAAAATCAGCGCCAGAGGTCAACGCTGGCTCTATGGCAGACATTGCATTCTTGTTACTCATCTTTTTTTAGTAACAACCACAATGGCAAACGACAAAGGCATTCAAAGAAAATTACCTCCAATATGTGTAGCAGACTACTGTGGAGGAGAGATTTACGAACGGAACATCTTAAGGATTTCTTTAAATGGCAACCAAGAAATTATGGTTCAAGATGAAATTGTTGCAATCGATAAGCTAAAAGATATTGTAAAAACATTTGTTGATAACAATGGAGACCATACTTGTACATATTGCAATGGTATTAAGGATGCCTCATCTTCCGATAACCCATCAAAAGCAGTAGTATCCTTAACAAGCCACCCACTATCATCTTATGAGTTATTTGTTAACGTTCAAGACAAATTAACTAAAGCTTATCTTGAGCTTAGAAAAGCATATGCAATAAACGTATTAGGTAAATCTTTAGATAACTTAAATGAAAACGATATGATTTTGTTAAAAAAAGCTTATCCCTTTATAATCTCTGAGGCACAAACAAAGTAACTTACATTTTATTATTATATTTGGTTGAATAAATACTAATAACCAATCAATTTAATAATGAAAAACAACAAAACAGCTCAAGCTTTTAAGTCTATTTCGATTTTTAAGCTTGTTTTTTTATGTATCGTTCTCCTAAGTGTTTCCTGTAAGGAACAAGAAGAAAAACCAATGAGCGAAGAGGATCTAATTGCTAAAGCAAAAGATATTCACGAACGCGTAATTACACTTGATACTCACTGCGATATCAATGTAAATAATTTTACCGACTCTATTAACTATACACAAGAATTAGACAACCAAGTAAATCTACCTAAAATGAAAAAAGGAGGACTTGATGTTGCATGGTTTATAGTTTACACAGGTCAAGATACATTAACAGACGAAGGTTATGCAAAGGCATACGAAAATGCTATGTCTAAGTTTAATGCCATTCATAAATTAACAAAAGAAATTGCTCCAGATCAAATTGGATTAGCAGTTACGTCAGATGATGTTAGGCGTATTGATGCAGAAGGGAAAAAAGTAGCTATGATAGGTATTGAAAATGGCTATCCAGTTGGTACAGATATTAGCAGAGTAAAAGAATTTTACGATTTAGGAGCTAGATATATGTCTTTAGCTCATAATGGACATAGTCAGTTAAGCGATTCTAACACTGGTGAACGTGATGACGTTTGGCTACATAACGGATTGAGTGATTTAGGTAAGCAAGTGGTTGCAGAAATGAATAAGTATGGTATTATGATAGATATTTCACATCCATCAAAAGAAGCCATTAAGCAAATGATAGAATTATCTAAAGCGCCAGTTATTGCGTCGCATTCTTCTGCTAGAGCTTTATGCGATCACAGCAGAAACCTTGATGATGAGCAATTAGGATGGGTTAAAGAAAATGGAGGTGTTGTACAAACTGTAGCTTTCACTAGTTATGTAAATAAAGAAAAGAATGATGCTCGTAATGAAAAATCGAGAGAGATTCAAATGCAAGTAGCAGATTCTATGGGAATAAAATGGATTACAAGTAGAGCTGATTTTGGAAAATTAACCGAAGAAGAGCAAAAAGCATTCATGGAAAACAGAAGTAAAGTTATGGAGATTGTTGATACTAAGGCTGCAAAAATGCCAGATTTTCCTGGTAAAGTTGATGTATTAGACTTTGTAGATCATATTGACTATCTAGTAGAAAAAATAGGATTAGAACATGTAGGTATTAGTAGTGATTTTGATGGAGGTGGTGGTGTTGAAGGTTGGAACGACGCTTCTGAAACTTTCAACGTAACATTAGAACTTGTTAAAAGAGGTTATACTGAAGAGCAGATAGAAAAGCTTTGGAGTGGTAACTTGTTAAGAGTACTTGATGAAGTTGGAAAAGTTGCTCAAGAAATTCAAGCTGGAGCATAAATTTCAATTTCTAACATAATAAAAAGTCAGCTTAATAGCTGACTTTTTTATTTAATCACTTTTTTTAAATCCGTAAAACAACTGCCTAAAAAATCCCTTAGGCATTTTATTATCATCTTCATATCCTAATTCTATACTACCACTATCCTCTGGAATATAATTAGTTTTAAAAATATAATCCCATAGGCTTAAGCTAATTCCAAAATTGACACCATAAAACCTGTCTTTTGGAAGTGAATAAGCATGATGATATAAATGCATAACAGGGTTGTTAAATACATATTTTAAAGGTCCGTAACTAAGCTTAATGTTAGCATGATTTAAATGACCAATAGAAATTGCTACAAAGTGAACTATATACGCCTGTTCTGGTTCAAAACCACCCAGAAGCATCACAACGAGGAGCTTTAATGGTTTATACAAAACATTTTCCATCCAATGATAACGCAAATGTGCTGCAAACCCCATTTCTTTCACTGAATGATGCACTTTATGAAAACGCCATAACACATTAAACCTATGCAACAACACATGAGTAAACCACTGGACAAAATCAGATAGAATAAAGAAGATTAGTAATTGACTCCACATTGGAAGTTGCTTTATATCTATAAGCGCTAAAGATTTGGCATCCATTCCAAAAACATCTAGAAAGAATAACTCAAAAACCTTATAAAAGCCACTGATAACAATGGCAAAAATGAAAAAGTTGAAAAACATGTAGAAGACATCTAACCAAAAGTCCTTTCTAAAAACCGATTGGTTTTTCCGCCAAGGAAATGCTATTTCAAGTCCCCAAACTATTAATGAAATAAGTATCAATCCCCAAAAATAATTATTGTACCAAACGACATCAAAAGTTATGGAACGCCAAGTCCAATCTAGTGTTCCCAATATTGAATTGATAAAAGCATCAAAATACTTCATTGGCAATAAAATTAGTAATCTAGAAGTGTTTTAAGTTCAGTTTCAAACCTATTTTTTGGCAGATACTGCTCTTCTAATTGATTAATAAACGGAATTGGAGTTTCTATACTTGCTACACGTTTAACTGGTGCGTCGAGATATTCAAAACATTCTTCCATAATCATGGATGCTATATCTGAAGCTATACCACCAAAAAGAGAATCCTCTTGTAAGATTATTGCTTTACCAGTTTTTTTAACCGAAGTTAATATCGCTTCAGTATCTAGAGGTTGTAAAGTTCTCAAGTCAATGACGTCGGCATCAATATCCTTATTGTTATCAAGTGTTTCAAGAGCCCAATGTACTGCTGCTCCATAACTAATAACCGTTACGTCTGTACCTTCACGTAGTAGTGATGCTTTACCAAAAGGTAAAGTAAAATAATCTATTGGCACTTCTTGGCGAATACTCCTATATAATGCTTTGTGTTCAAAGAATAACACAGGGTTGGGGTCGTTAATTGCTGTTGCTAATAGTCCTTTAGCATCATAAGGAAACGCTGGATAAACAACTTTTAAACCTGGTGTTTTAGTAAACCATGCTTCGTTTGTTTGCGAATGAAATGGGCCAGCTGCTACACCACCACCGCAAGGCATTCTTAGTACTACATCGGCATTTTGATTCCATCTATAATGCGATTTGGCCAAATAATTGACTACAGGGTTAAATCCAGAAGTCACGAAATCGGCAAATTGCATTTCCACTACACTTTTTATGCCAGCAATAGATAATCCCATTCCAGCTTCAACGATAGCCGATTCGCAAATAGGTGTATTTCTAACACGTTCTTCTCCAAAGGCCTTTAAAAAGCCATCGGTAATTTTAAAAACACCACCATAATCGGCAATATCTTGTCCCATTATTACCAAGTCTTTATGCTTTTGCATTGATTGCTTTAGGCCTTCAGAAATGGCATCAACAAATCTAATTTCTTTAGTTTTTCCTTTATGCGTAACCTCTTGATATTTAAATGCTTTATAAACATCATTTAACTCAGATGTTAAATTAGGAACAATCGCTTCTTCAGCGTAAGCCTTTTCTAAGCCATCATGAATTTCTTTCATAATGTCTTCCTTTATTATCACTTCATCCTTTTCGGTTAAAATGCCTTCTTCTTTAAGATAAGCTTGGTAATTCACTAACGGATCTTTTAAAGCCCATTGCTCCATTAAATCTTTCGGAACATATTTTGTACCACTGGCCTCTTCATGACCACGCATTCTAAAGGTTTTAAACTCTATAAGTATTGGTCTTGGACGCTTTCTAATACTCTCTGCTAGTTTCGTAAGCTTAGAGTAAACGTCCAAAATGTTATTACCATCAATAATAAATGACTCTATTCCATAACCCTTACCTCTATCTGCAATGTTCTTGCAATTATACTGCTGAGATGTTGGTGTAGATAAACCATAACCATTATTTTCAATACAAAATATAACAGGAAGCTTCCATACAGAAGCCACATTTAACGCTTCGTGAAAATCACCTTCGCTTGTCCCTCCTTCTCCAGAAAATACAGCTGTAACTTTATTATTCTTCTTTAATAGATTTGCAAGTGCAATACCATCTGCTACACCTAATTGCGGTCCAAGATGCGATATCATACCAACAATATTATACTCCTGAGTACCAAAATGAAATGAGCGGTCTCTACCTTTAGTAAATCCGCTAGCTTTTCCCTGCCATTGTGCAAATAAGCGATGAAGTGGGATCTTTCTTGTTGTAAAAACACCAAGGTTTCGATGCATTGGCAAAATATATTCGTCATCCTTTAAAGCCATAGTAACACCTACTGATATTGCCTCCTGACCTATTCCTGAGAACCATTTTGATATTTTTCCCTGTCGCAATAGAATGAGCATCTTCTCCTCTATCATTCTGGGTTTAAGCATATTAATATATAGTGAAATAAGTGTATTACGACGTAAGCTCTTTTTGTCATAATTTATATTTCTAATAGTATTTGTTGTTTTAGCCATCTAAAAAAAATCTTAATCAAAAGTAGCAAAAATAAGGTAACGGTAGCAAGATTTTTGCTATTGCACAAATTTCATCGATTATCTAGTTTATAATAAGCTATAAGGTAGATATTTGTCAATACTAGCCTTGTTTAGTGACCAATTTCGCTATCTTTGTTATTCTATTATATTTAATTTTAAGACGATGAATAAGATACCTAGCGTAAATCTTAAAGATTTTCTTTCAGAAGATCCTCAAACAAAACAAAAATTTATTAATGATATTGGAAAAGCTTATGAAGACATTGGTTTTGTTGCACTAAGAGGTCATTTTTTGGATGACGAATTAGTTGAAAACCTATATAAAGAAGTGAAAAACTTTTTTGACCTTCCATTAGAAACTAAAAGAAAGTATGAAATTCCTGGAATTGGAGGTCAACGTGGTTATGTATCGTTTGGAAAAGAAAGTGCTAAAGGAAAAAAAGAAGGCGATTTAAAAGAGTTTTGGCATTTTGGACAGTATGTAGAAAACAATCCTGATTTGGAAGCTGAGTACCCAAAAAATGTAAGTGTTGAAGAACTTCCAGCTTTCAATGCTATTGGAAAAGAAACCTATAGAATGCTTGAAAAAACTGCAAAATATGTGCTTCGCTCCTTAGCTCTTCATTTAGGTTTAAATGAGATTTATTTTGATGAATATATATTTAATGGTAATAGTATATTAAGACCTATTCACTATCCACCTATTAAAGAAGAACCAAAAAATGCAGTTAGAGCTGCTGCGCATGGAGATATTAACTTAATCACCTTGTTAATGGGTGCTCAAGGTCGTGGATTACAAGTGCAAAATCATAAAGGTGAATGGCTAGATGCTATTGCAGAACCTGATGAACTTATGATTAATGTTGGTGATATGTTATCAAGGCATACTAATAATAAACTAAAATCAACAATTCACAGAGTTATAAACCCACCCAAGGAGCTTTGGGGAACATCACGTTATTCTATACCATTTTTTATGCATCCAGTAAGTAGTATGAAGTTAGATGTACTAGATAGCTGTATTGACGAAGAACACCCTAAAAAATTTGAAGATATTACTGCTGGAGAATTTTTAAATGAACGTTTGATAGAATTAGGATTGATAAAAAAGTAGTATTCAGAAATCAGTCACAGTCGCAAATAAATTTTATTACTGTAACTGAAACTGTAAACTGAGACTATAAACTAATACACATGGATTTACAAGATCAATTAAAAAATCTGTTTCCAGATCACCAAGTACCTGAAACAACTGAAGAAACTAAGAAAACAGATGCTGTCTGGCTTCAAGATGATCCCATAATTTGTAAATACGAAAAACGTAAAGGCAAACCAATAACCATACTTGAAGGTTATAATGGAGCTACAGAAGATTTTAAGAAACTGGCAAAAGAACTAAAAACCAAGTTAAGCGTTGGAGGTAGTTTTAAAGATGAGAAAATCATCATCCAAGGTGATTATCGCGATAAAATTATGACTATTTTAAAAGACAAAGGGTTTAATGTTAAGCGTGTTGGTGGTTAATAATGACAAATAAAATCCTTCATATCACAAATGGATCAAGCCTAACTAACTATTTAAATGAGTTAAACTTCTCAGGCGATTTTTTAACTTGGCATGAAATGCTTTGCGAAGGCCCAACTGTTGAGAAAATTGATACTCAAGAGTTTGTAGAAATAAGACGCACTTTTCTAAATAAATATTATAATATAGATATTGATGAATATAAGTTTCATAATGAACTAGGAGTAATTGATGATATTAAAAACTATTCCAAAATAATTCTTTGGTTTGAGTATGATTTATTTTGCCATATAAATCTTATGGCAGTCATTAGCTTATTACAACAACAAAAAGTTAAACTACCTTTATTTTTAGTTTGTAGTGGTAGAATTAAAGGAGAAAAAGATTTTAAAGGACTAGGTGAGTTAAGTGAGAGTCAGCTTCTAGATCATTTTGATAATAAAATTGAATTGAACGAGTCTGATATAGAATTAGCTTCGTCAATTTGGAAAACATACTGTGGTAAAGACCATAATTTGTTAAGACCATATATTTTAAAAACCTCGTCATTTAAGTATTTAAATAGTTGCTTAAAAGCACATTTAAAACGTTTTCCAAACTCAAAAAATGGTCTAGATAGACTTGAAAAGCATATATTGGAAATAATTAGAGATAACGATATAAAATCTAAACATCATCTATTAGGTTATGTATTAAACTATCAAGGATATTATGGTTATGGAGACATACAAATAAAACGTATGATTGGCAATTTGAGTATATTCATTGAAGAAACTGACCAAAGATTAGAATTAAACCGTAAAGGTCATGACGCATTATTAAATCAGCATAACTTTTCAAATGAAATACATAACGATATTCAATATGGAGGTATAAATAGATTAAAATATCAGTTTAACAAAAAACAAAACAAACTCATAAAAACAGTATATAATGTCAATTAAGGAATCCGAACTTATTCTAAACCCAGATGGCAGTGTTTATCATCTTAATTTAAAACCAGTGCATATTGCCGATACTGTTATTTTTGTAGGCGACCAAGATCGTGTTGCAAAAATATCTAAACATTTTGATATAATTGAATTTGAAACTCAAAAACGAGAGTTTAAAACCCATACAGGATATTATAAGAGTAAACGACTTACGGTAATGTCTACTGGAATTGGTCCCGATAATATTGATATTGTTATGAATGAGCTAGATGCTTTAGTAAATATTAATCTTGAAACCAGAAAACCTAAACAAACACTTAAATCGCTAAACATTGTTCGTGTTGGTACATCTGGCTCTCTCCAAAGTGATGTTCCTGTGGACTCATTTGTATTGAGTACACATGGGTTGGATTTAAACGGCATGTTACACTTCTATCAAATTGAAGACATTTGTAATCCAGAGCTTGAAGATGCGTTTATTAAACACACCAATTGGCATAAAGACAAAGCAAGACCAGTAATAATTGGCAATAGTAAATTTCTTGAAAAATTTCTAGATAGCCCAAAAGTATATAAGGGTGTTACTGCTACTGCAGGTGGGTTTTATGGACCTCAAGGGCGTGTGCTTAGGTTACCTCTATTCGATAATAATATGAATACCAAAATGGACTCTTTTAATCATAATGGCATAAATATTACCAACTTCGAAATGGAAACATCAGTCATTTATGGATTGTCAAAACTGTTAGGTCATCATGCCTGCTCTTTAAATGCAATTATAGCCAATAGACCAAACGGAACATTTAGCAAAGATCCAAAAGCAGCTGTTGAAGAACTTATAAAATACACCCTAAATAAATTAGTTTCTTAAATGAGTGAAAGTTTAAAAACTGTCAGAATTGGAGGCGTACCAGAACATTTCAATCTAGCTTGGTACTTAACTCTTAAAAATAAGGAATACAAAGCAGAAGGTATTAATTTACGCTGGAAGGATTACTTTGGAGGTACTGGTCAAATGTGCAAAGCATTAAGGGATAATGAAATAGATTTAGCTGTAATTTTAACTGAAGGAATTATAAAGGATATTATTGCAGGCAACAAGTGTAAAATTGTTCAAGTTTATGTGAAATCGCCATTAATTTGGGGAATACATGTATCGCATAATTCCCCATATAAGGCAATTAATGATATAAAAGGAACCAAAGCAGCAATAAGTCGTTTTGGTTCTGGGTCTCATTTAATGGCATATATTAATGCTCAAAACAATCATTGGAATTTAGAAACCGATTTGCATTTTGAAGTCGTAAAAAATCTAGATGGCGCAGTTGAGGCTCTTACCAATGGAACAGCCGATTATTTTATGTGGGAAAAATTTACAACCAAGCCATTAGTAGACACTAATATCTTTGAACATATTGACGATTGTCCCTCTCCTTGGCCATGTTTTGTCATTGCTGTAAGAGAAGAGTTTCTAGCCAATGAAGAAGAATGTTTAAAGACTATTTTAAATATAATTAATAGGATGACTAAGGAGTTTAAAAATATTCCTTCTATTGATGTTACTATTGCTAATAGATACAATCAAAAACTAGAAGATGTGCAGCAGTGGCTTAATTTAACTGAATGGTCTCAAGACAACTTAGACATCGAAACAGTAAACAATGTTCAGGAGCAACTTTTGGCTTTGAAGATAATCCCAAAAAAAATACCTTTTAACCAGCTGGTAACCAACATTTAACGTTTTTCATCCAAAAAGTAGGAGTTTTCAACGAATACTTGTTATATACGTATATATACGTATTGTTTCGTATTATTTTTTTATTTACCTTTATTAACATATGTTAACATAGTTTTTGCATTTCATCGAATTTATTTGTATTTTGCCGAAATAATGTTGCCCAAATCCCTTAGTATATGATTTATAAAATTACATTAATTCTTTTAATTTTAGTAGCAATAAATTTCGTCCTATTGGTTTTTAGCACAAATAAAATTAAGAGTTTTTCGAAACCTAAAAAAGCCAAAGCTAGCAGACCTATAGTACTGAAAAAAGCACCAAAAACACTTACCACTCGACAGGTTCCAGGCCGTTTGTCTCCAACAGGGAGTTAGCTTTACTAAAGTGCTTATTTCCAAACCAATAACCTCTATTAGCACTTAATGGTGAGGGATGTCCAGACGTTAACACATGATGTCTTTTCGTATCAATAAGTTTTACTTTTTTTTTGGCAAATCCACCCCATAGCAGAAACACAATCCCTTCTCTATTTTTTGAAATTGTTGTAATTACAGCATCTGTAAATTGTTCCCAGCCTTTATTTTGATGACTGCCAGCTTGATGTGCTCTAACAGTTAGTGTTGCATTTAAAAGTAATACACCTTGATCTGCCCAACGTTCTAAATTTCCACTTTTTGGGTATGGAATTCCTACATCAGTTGTAATTTCTTTAAAAATATTAATCAGTGATGGTGGATGTTTAACACCATCTCGAACAGAAAAACATAAGCCATTAGCTTGACCAACACCATGATACGGGTCTTGACCAATAATTATCACCTTTAAATTATTAAAGGTGCAATGGTCAAATGCTGCAAAAATTTCTTTTCCAGGAGGGAAACATTGCTGCGTTTTATACTCTTGTTTTATAAAATTAACTAGCTCAGTAAAATATGGTTTACTAAACTCGTCTTGCAAATGTGTTTTCCAACTTGATTGAATGTTTACGTCCATATTAGTTCTTATCATTCCGCAATTGATACAGAATCTACTTAAGAAACAAAAATAAAACTCTCTCTTTACACAACTAATTAATTAAGCAATTAGTTACTAACAGTTTGTTTGCATAATTATTAGTTATGACAAACAACTACTTGACATTAAGAACTTAAAAAACTAACTTCATTAAATACATACTAATACCAAATAATGCGTTTCATAATTTTTGCATCTCTTATATTTCTTCAAATATGCTCACTATCTGGACAAGATTCATTAAAAGAAATAAACCTAAATAAAGGAAAATATGAAGTTGGCTTTCAGCACTACACAGTTATTGATAGCACGAGAACTTACCAAATCCACAATGAGCATAATAATCAATTCATACTAAGACCAATTTCTATTAGTATTTGGTATCCTGCTGAAATTAAAAACAGTAATACAGTAATTCTAAGCAATTAATTGTTTTGGATTATTTGGAGGTCTTAAAAGAGGAGGAAGAATGGAGAAACCTACCAAACAAGTTTTTGTTAGATTGGTTTCCTTACTTATGGAATACACCACAAAATAGATCTCATTTGTTAGAAAGAGTAAATGCCGTCTCCAATACTAACGTTTTAGAAGGCAAATTTCCAGTCGTAGTTTATGCACCAAGTTATCAAGCCTCATCCATTGAGAATTTTGCCTTATTCGAATTTTTGGCAAGTAATGGTTTCGTAGTGATATCAAGCCCTTCAAGAGGGACAGATACAAGATGGTTAGAAAGAGGAACTACAAAAGATATGGAAACACAATCTAGAGATGTAGAATTTCTTTTAAAAGAAATTCATAAATACGAATCTATAGACTTCGATAGAACAGCACTTATGGGCTTTAGTTTTTGTGGACTATCGAATGCTATAACGGTAATGAAAAATAAGAACATAAGCGCAATAGTAAGCTTAGATGGAACTGAAAGATTCAATTACCCTGTACTAGAAAAATCACCTTACTTTAATATAGATAGGTTTAATATTCCTTATATCCATTTTGCTCAAAAAGAGATTCCAAAAGAAGTACTTACTAGTGACAAAATTCCTGCCGAATTGAATTACAAATTTCAACTGTACGATTCTTTAAAATTTAGTGACGCCTATAGTTACAGATTCCACGACCTAACACATTCTTATTTTAGCTCCTTTGGTGTTTTATTTGCCAATAGAGATAAAAGACAAGACAAAAGTGATGCAGAAATTATGGCTTCTTATAAACTCCTTTCTGAACATACCTTACAGTTTTTAAATGCTACTTTGAAAAATGAGGAGAACGCAAAGGAATTCATTGAAAACAACCCTGACAAAAATAGTATTTCCAAAACACTGATTTCGAAAAAGATGAAAAAATCACTTGCGACAACATTTGATTATAAAGATTTTAATGATTTAGCACTTAGTCAGGATTATCAAGATTTAATTCCGTTATACGAAGAAACAGTAGTAAAACATCCAACACTAAAGCTTGAAGAAGGCATGTTAAACACCATGGGCTTGCGATTTTCATTTAACCCTTCAAAGTTTGAACAGGGTATAAATGTGTTGTTATTGGCATTGCATATCTATCCGAAATCGGCAAACTTATACGATAGTTTAGCTGAAGTTTATCTTCACAAGAAAGATTTTAAAGAAGCTGTTGCTAACTTCAAGAAGTCATTGGAATTTAATCCAGAAAATCAGAATGCTATTAATAAACTAAAGCAATTAAAAAATTAAAGTTGGCTATTACTATGTACATCTCCACAATTTCACATATCAATTGTAATACGTAACTTTGTCATCCTGTAAAAACAACAGGGTTGCTAAGGATGATTAACATTCACGAAAAGACACTTCAAGATTTAGAGTTTTCTACCGTTTTACAACAAGTTAGTGACCACTGTGTCACTGCTCTTGGGAAAGCAAAAGCGTTGGAGATTTTGCCTTATGATAAAAAAGAAACGTTGCTTATTAGTTTACAGTTAACTAATGAGTATGTCTCGTCTTTTTATAATGACAATCGCATACCAAATCATGGTTTTGACCCTATTATTAAAGAGCTTCAGTTATTAAATATTGAAAACACGTATTTAGAAACTCATAGTTTAAAGAAATTAGTTTCAATATCATTAACGGTAAATGACATACTTAAATTCTTAAAAAACTTTGAAGAGTATTACCCAAATTTATATCGTTATACATCTCACATTGAAATAACCACCGATATCATTGAACAAGTAGATGCTATTGTGGACCGCTTTGGGGATGTGAAAGATGATGCTTCTCTACTATTATATGAATTACGACAAGGCATCAATAAACTAAAAGGCAAAATTAATTCTAGTTTTGCCACTGCTTTAAGCACCTATCATAATCTAGAATATCTCGATGATATCCGTGAGTCTGTCGTTGAAAACAAGCGTGTTTTAGCTGTAAAAGCAATGTACAGGCGCAAAGTAAAAGGCGCAATAATGGGTGGTAGTAAAACAGGAAGCATCGTTTATATAGAGCCTGAAGCTACTTTGCAGCATTCTAGAGAGCTCAACAATTTGGAGTATGAGGAGAGCGAAGAAGTGGTTAGAATCTTAAAGGAACTTACCAATTATATTCGTCCGTTTTTACCATTATTAAAAAACTACCAATCGTTTTTAACAACTATGGATGTGATTGCTGCAAAAGCTAAGTATGCAAGGTCCATGAATGCAATTCTTCCTGAAATTACCGAAGAGCGTGAAATGTACTTACGTGATGCCTATCATCCGCTACTATACTTAACCAATTTAGAAAAGAAGGAAAAAACATTTCCGCAGACCATTGCATTAAAACATGATAGTAGGATCATTGTCATTTCTGGACCTAACGCTGGCGGAAAAAGCATTACGCTTAAAACCGTAGGGTTATTACAAGTGATGTTACAAAGTGGCATGTTAATTCCTGTACATGAACGTAGCAAAGCATGTTTATTTGACAGAATATTGAGTGATATAGGGGATAATCAATCCATTGAAAACCACTTGAGCACTTATAGCTACAGACTCAAGCAAATGAATTATTTCTTAAAAAAGTGCAACAAAAAAACACTGTTTTTAATTGATGAGTTTGGTACAGGAAGTGACCCTGAACTTGGTGGTGCTCTGGCTGAAACGTTTCTAGAAGTATTTTATGAGCGCAAAGCGTTTGGAATTATTACAACGCATTATTCTAATTTAAAATTATTGGCTAATGAAAAAGAGCATATGATTAATGCCAATATGTTGTTTGATGAGCGCTCCTTAGAACCAAAATATAAACTCGCTTTAGGTCAGGCAGGAAGTTCTTTTACGTTTGAAGTGGCACAAAAAAACGGTATTCCGTATAACTTAATAAACAAAGCAAAAAAGAAAATTGAGCGCTCTAAAGTACGCTTTGATGCAACCATTGCAAAATTACAGAAAGAACGCTCTAAGCTTGAAAAAACAGGTGAATCGTTAAAGCAAAATGAAAAAAAGAAACTCGCTGAGGCAGATAAACTAGAAGCTATTAACGAGAAAATTCAGAAAAAACTGGAAAACTACCAAGAGTTGTATGATAGCAATCAACGATTGATTTATTTAGGACAAAAAGTAAACGACTTATCAGAGAAATACTTTAATAATAAACGCAAGCGTGAATTAATGGCGGAACTTTTTAAGCTTGTTCAAATTGAAAATTCTAAACGTAAAAAAATATCTGTTAAAGAAAGTCGCTCGCAAAAAGCAAAATCAACTCAGATAAAACAAGAGGTTGAAAAGAAAGTAAACATCATTAGAAAGAAAAAGAAAGCCGCCAAGAAAAAAGCCATTGAAACACCTAAACCTAAACCAATTCTTAAAGTTGGTGACAGAGTGAGACTTGAAGATGGACGCGCTGTAGGTAGTATCGATAAAATAGAAAAAAACAAAGCCATAGTGAATTATGGCTTGTTTACGACTAATGTGAGTGTGGAACAGTTGGAATTAGTGGAAACAAAAAAATAACAGCCAACACCAAGTTGTTGAATCTACAACTTTAGGTGCCGACTGTATTTATAATTATTTTATTCTTGTTACAGCAAAGTATGCTCTTGCTTCGTGGTTTGCTTTCTCATCAAAATCCAACCTAACATTAAACTCCCTATTATCATCAGAAAATATTTTATCGGGATTACCTGGTAGATTGTATGGTATATCCTTTAATTTAAATTTAAATCCCCTGAAGCCCAAATCATCTACTCCCCAATCTTTATCGTATAAATGGCCAGATAAATAGACATAATCATCATCGTAATTTGGTCTATACACTTCAAATTCAATAGATTCATAAATATGATGATGATCTTCAACCTGTAAGTTATTGCTTTCGCTTCTATACCATTCCACTTTTCGTTGGGTGCCATCACTATTTTTTACATAGTCTTCATCATTTTCTTGCCATAATCTACCTCTCACATTACCAAACAATTCAAGATGGCTCCCTTCAGTTCCTCCTGGAGTTTCTTTTACGCGAATTTTAATAAGCTCCACTCTAAATTTAGGATATGCCAAATCGCAAGTACGTATTGCATATTCACTCGACAATACAACTTTTGCGATAGGGAAATCATTTTTTATATACCTTAGGGTATAACCCAAAGGAGCAGCTGGAGAGTCTGCAGAATAATTACCACCATTTGTAATATACTCATGAACACCTGAAGGTCCAGTAATTACCTGTGCAGCATCTTCACCAGAGCCACCAATAACCAAAGCCTTGACATTGGATGAACTCACAATATTTTGATACCCAACATTACCATTGGCATCAGCCGATTCAAATGAAGCACTAAACGCAGCTTGCACATCTGTTTTTTCGTAATCAGATTCAATGGTGTATAACACCATACGACCATACTTAACCGAAGATACCATCACAGGACTGGTAGAGTTTAAATTTGGAAGCTCTTTAAACAGTGATCCAGGATTGTTGTTCTCAGGAAGATCCATATCAATGGTATAATACACTTGGAAATATTTTAGTACGTACTTGTATTTTTTTTGAGAATTAGAAAAATCAAACGATGCCGAAACACTTCTGTTGCCACTTCTGTAATTAGCTCCTAAAGCTAGATTTAAGTGTTCTTCGGAATAAACTTCAGACAATTCAAAATTGATTTTTGCTGGTGTAGCACCACTAACACCTTGTTGCAAAATACTACTTATACCATTTCTTACCGTTGATAAACTAGGATTCTCTACTTCTACCGAGGCAGTACCATTAATGTTTTCCAATGATACCGAAAGTGTGATTGGTGCTCTACCACCATTAATGCCAATATATTCTCCTGTTGGTATAGACTCGCCTTTTAGCATCCCTCCGGGGTAAATAACATCGCTAGTTGGGTCCAGCGCAAGTAATTCGCTATAACCAGGTGCTGCTTTATAATGCTTTACAACACATTCTAGGCTTGTGTCTTCGGTATCTCGCTCTGGAGCTTCTTGGCTTAGTTCAGTTGGACTAGATTCTGCTGGCTGTTCAAAATTATTTAATGCAGCTAGTGCATTATTAAATTCTTCAATCTTATTTTGCGAAACAGTATCGTCATCGCTTACGCTTTCTTTACTACAAGCAGTAAAAAAAGAAAAGATAATAACTGTGCATAAAACGTGTATACATTGCTTAATGGTTAATTGCTGTGTTTTCATAATTTCTAAATTTTTGTGATTCAACAATTCAAAACTATGGAGCAACCAAGCTAAAATCTAATTTTTGGTATG
This sequence comes from Gaetbulibacter sp. S0825, assembly GCF_011777505.1. Classification (GTDB taxonomy): domain Bacteria; phylum Bacteroidota; class Bacteroidia; order Flavobacteriales; family Flavobacteriaceae; genus Pontimicrobium. The sequence continues at coordinate 711,042 of NZ_JAATJT010000002.1, forward strand.
GACAAAGTATGGACAGATTTGAATTTTTTTATAAAAGTGGGAATAGACAACAGAATCAACAAAATATCATACAACTTTGATTATCATGTGTTTATGAATTATAATCTTAGTGTCATTAATGGACAAAATATAGACTGGACAAATTCAATATTAGAAAAATCAAGTATTTAGTAAGGTAATTTTCTATAATTTTACATGGCGATTAAAAAGTTAAACCAACTATTGTTTATATGAAAACCCTTCTTTCCTTATCCCTAATATTATCATCTGCATTTTGTTTTTCACAAGCTATAGATGAGAATACTGCAACTAAAATTGATAGTATTAATGGTATTATAAAAAATCAAAATGGTGCAGTTCAATTAAAATCGTATTGGGAACTAGGAAAATTATATATGGGAAACAAACCAGAAGTTGCCATAAAATATATTGATACATTAAAAAATGAATCCTTAGCCCTTAATAATATTGAATACAATGTTAAATCTAACATTATGCGCGCTTTTTACCTTATGGAAAAAGCTGAACTTAAAAAGGCAGAAGAACTTTATTTAAAAAACATTCCTATGCTTGATAGCCTACAATTGGGACCTGATGTTGCTAGTGCCTATAGTATGTTAGGAGTTACACAAATGCAACTAGGAAATTTTGATGATGCTCTAGATTCGCAATTAAAGGCACTAAAAAAAGCACAAAGTTTAGAGTATTCAGAAGAAAAATTAGCTGGATTTTATCTTAATATTGCTGGTGTATATATGAATACAGGAAAAATAAACAAATCCATTGAGTACCTTGAACAAGCTGAATCAGCCTATATTAAAAGTAATAATCAACCTAGTTTAATGCGAGTGAAAGCAAACATAGCTAATATACAATTAAGGAGAAAAAACTACAAAGAAGCCATACAAAAATACCAGGAATCGGCTGCATATTTTAAAAAAGTAAATGACACCTTTGCTTTAGCAAGAATGTACAATTTTATTGGACAAGCATACAAACGTGCATTGGACTTTAATAATGCCAAGATTTGGTATAATAAGGCTCTAAAAATTTCTGAAGACACAAATAAACCAATACTAACTGCAATGATTTATAGAGATTTAGGTAGGGTTGCTGGACTAGAAAAAAATGATGACCAAGCCATTTATTATTATAAAAAGTCATTGGATGTTAATTTAAAAGCTAATATAAAACGAGGCATTTTAGATGGTTACAGCTTAATTACCAAATATTATGAAAGAAATAAAGATTACAAAAATGCTCTTGAATACAAAAAGAAGTTTGGTATAATAAAAGACTCTATTTTTAATAAAGAAAGTAATGACAAGATAAATGAATTGCACTTAAAATTTGAAACCGAAAAAAAAGAAGCAGCCATTGCTTTACAAGAAGAAGAAATAAAAACTCTTAATGCCCAAGCCGAAAACGACAAACTAACCAAAACTCTCTATGGTATAGGCATGTTCTCGTTTATAACCATTGCAGCACTACTCTATTTTGGATTTAAGCAACGTATGAAGAAAAACAAAATCGAGCGTGAAAGGCAAGAAGAAATCCTTAAAAAGGAAATTGAATTTAAAAAGAAAGAATTAACAAGTCAGACACTACATTTAGTCCAAAAAAACACGTTTATACAAGAATTAAAAGATAATTTAGAAAAGATTAAAAAATCACCCGAACTGTTTAAAGTTGAGTTTAGACGTTTGGTCATGTTGCTCAAAAAAGAAAGTGCAGAGGATAAAGATTGGGAAGTTTTTAAGTCGTACTTCTCTGAAGTGCACAACGATTTTGATAATAAAATAAAGGCCATTGCCGAAGATATATCAGAAAAAGAAATTCGTTTGGCATCATTTCTTCGTATGAATCTAACTACTAAAGAAATAGCTTCAATGCTAAATGTATTACCAGATAGTGTACTAAAATCCAAATATCGATTAAAGAAAAAACTTAGTTTAAACAAAGAGCAAGACCTTAACGAATACTTGAATGCTCTTTAATTAAGTTGTAATTTTGTTAAGTGATAAAAAACTTACCAAAACATAAGCAATTAATTCTTTTTGATGGTGTTTGCAACCTTTGCAACTCTAGCATTAATTATGTGATAAAATATGATAAAAATGATGTGTTTATGCTTGCTCCTTTGCAAAGTGAAGTTGGGAAATCTATTATAAAAAAATATAATTTAGACACTTCAAAAACCGATTCTATACTGTTATATTCTGAAGAAAAAGGGTTAAAAATTAAATCTTCGGCAGCATTAGCAATAGCATCAAGACTAGGGTTTCCAAGAAGTTTACTGATTGCGTTTTACATAGTGCCTCCTTTTATTAGAAATTTGGTATATAACTATATCGCAAAGAATAGATACAAATGGTATGGTAAAAAAGATGCTTGTATGATACCTACACCAGAATTAAAGGCGAAATTTTTAGAATAAAAAAACCCTAAAACGAATTTTAGGGTTTAAGTACATTTAACAATTAACACAATTAAATGTAAATCTTAGCACACTTATTTTGGTGATTATAAATATAATCAAGCATTTGTCTAAACACACTAAATTATCGTTAAAAACCTTTTTTATTTGATAAAAGAATTATCCTTTATTTTAAACTGCTTAAAATAAAGTCAATTGTTTTGTTGGTATTATTGTTCTCGGCAAAAGAATCAGTGATGTATTTTGGTTTCACAGCCAATCCTTTTTCTTGAAGGTATTCGATATCATTTTTATGTTCCAATGATACTTTTCCAGTTAACAACACATCAAGACTGTCTCCTTTTTCATAAATGTCATACACTTTTTTTAAGCCAGTTAGATACAAATAATCTTTCGTAAACCCTCCACCTCTATGTGTTCTTGTTGTTATATAAAAAGCATCTTCTCTATTTAAATCGTAATTACTATGCAGCATCCTAAAGGTTTTTGAAAAGGAATAGCCTTTTGCTAAACTATCTACTGCCAATACTCTATATGCCAATTCTTTTAAACGTTTAATAGTTAAGTTGCCAGACATATATTCACTAAAAACTGATAAGCCTTCTTGGGTTTCGACATTGTTTGGAAAGCCGTGAGAAAATATTTTTAATGGATGCAATAAAGCATTCATCGTGGTAACCATATGCACTCCAATTTCATGATTTGTGAGTACTCCAATTTCGTTATCACTAAACACATGATTGCTGTTTAACACTAAAGTTTGTTGATTGTTAAGCACCATGGCTATAGCTCCCATTCTTTCAGAATGTTTTATGCTATAAGTGAAATCATATCTTTTAGAATAGTCTTTAAAAAATTGTTCTGTTTCTAATGCTGAATATTTTGGTTGAAAATGTTCTGCGGCTAGATTTTCCTCAAAATGCAAAATAAACTTGGCATTATCTACATCCATTTCTGTTGGTGTCCCAAAAGAATGCAAACTATTATAGTAAAACTTTTTACCTGTGCCAATAGTTTCAATAGATTGAATTAAGCCTGAATAGAAATAGATAATGTCTTCGTACAAGTTTTTAATTCGTTCATCATCAATCTTTTCGATTGGCAAAGAAAATAACTCCTTATGCAATTTGAATTTATCGAAATCAATGTTAGGATATATAAAATCTGGTTCAGATAAATACTTTGATGAAAAAAAGCGCTCTTTTTCACTTTCAATATTAATAGGATTTACATAGGTTAAAAGTTCAATTTTTTTAACCAGTTTGTCCAAATAGGTGTCTATTTCAAGTAGTGTTTTATTTGCTGTACTTATTCCTTGCTTCATTAAGTAATTTGTTTACTGTGCTTTTCCATAAATGTTTTTGCATGTTTTGGCAATCTTTCTCTAAGCTGTGATTCAACACTACTTACAACTTCTGGGAAATTAACTTGCTCATATTCATCGCAATACACTTTAGCAATTTCGGTAGCCAAAACTAGTGTATTTTTAAAACTATTGGTAATAAATTTCAGGAAATATCCGTTACCAAAAAAAGTGTCATTTATTAATGCTGTAGACTTGATGTTATTTGGCAAATTCAATTCAGATAGGCTTTGTCGCCATGTTTCAATATCATCTCCAAATCGTTCATTATCAACATTGGTTGTGCCTAAATTCCAAGTTGGCACTTCCCTGTCCCAACGTTTCCAATTATAACTATGCATATCGTAAACGATAGCTACTCCATATTTTGACTCAATAGTTTCAATCAAAGCGTGAACCACATCATAAAATGCTTTATGTTTTGCTAATGATGCTTGTTTTTGTGCTTCTGGCAATGGGGTTTTCCAGAGTTGCTTTCCCCAAGCAGTTTCAAAAACAGCTTCTTCAGGAGGTCTGTTTAAATCGTATTCAAATCGAGAATCACAGCCAGCAATTACTATTGGATGACTAGAAATCATGTTTTTCGTTTCAGGATCTTCTTCGTACCATCTGTCATATTCGGTATGTAAGCAATTATCCCAAAGTTCTTTTCTAAATTGATGGCCATCATGTATAGCTGCGCAAACATAAGGTACATAATCTTCAATTTTTATTGTAAAAGAGTAATCTTCAGCTACTGCATGAAACGGCTGTTGTTGTTTTATTTTATCTATTATTACCTCAACTGATAATTTCTCCATAACCTAGCTCAATATTTTTTTTAAGTATAAAAACATATTACGCTCCATAATATCATATTCACCATCGCTTAGAAACAATGTTTTAATATCTGTAAATAATGATTGAAGCTCATCTTCATTATAGTTATGGTCTTTTACGCCTTGAATTATTTTTTGAAGGCTTTGATAATCGTTATCCTCATCAAACTCATCATGAATTTTTTGAAATGTTTGCATATCAACCTTAGAAATAATGACGTTTTTTTCTGTATTAGCTTCGTCAAAATTTGAATGTGCAGTATATAACAATATATACGCTACTAATTCTTCTTTTGTCCAATGAGGTTGTTTCATGATTATTCTGTTGTTAATGTTCCATACTCAGTCCATGAACCATCATAAACTGAGATATCATGTTTTCCAATTAATTCTGCTCCAAGAGCTAAAATACATGCAGTAATTCCTGAGCCACAAGAAAACACTAGATGTTGCTCTTTTGCATTAATTGTTTCAAATTCTTTTTTAATAGCTTCTTTTGATTTGAAACAATATCCGTTTTCTAAAAGTTTTGAAAATGGAATATTCACAGAGTTAGGTATACTTCCACTTCGTAAGCCTTCTCTTGGCTCTTGAGCTAGACCTTTAAATCGGTTTTCGGAGCGTGCATCAATAATCAAATGATTTTTATTTTTTGAAGACTCCAGGATATCATCGAAAAATTTAAATTTCTCAGGGCTATATGTTGCAATAAAATTGCCTTTTGGTTTAGCATTGATTTTTTTTTCTTCAACATCATAACTAGCTGCCTTCCATTCTGGCAATCCTCCATCTAAAACCGCTACATTATCAAAGCCAAAAGCTTTGAATAGATACCGAACTCTAGCGCTTGAATAAACACCCTTATCATCATAAACTACAATTATACTATCAGTATTCACCCCAAGTTTTTGAGCTTCTCTGGTAAATTGTTGTTCTGAAGGCACCGTACTAGGAAAAGGTGCGCTTGTATCACTAAACACATGTTTTATGTCAAAATATTGTGCAGTAGGAATTTGTGAGTTTTCAATTTCATTATCGTTAGAAGTCACTTTATTCATACTTGCATCAAATATGAGCAAGTTTTTATCGGTTAAATGATTGTTCAACCATTCAACTGATACTAAAGGTTCTAGAGTAGATAAATTTGCCATAATCATTTAAATTTCTGGATACTGCTACTGCAACTATAAAACTCATACTATTTAAGCTTCATCAACTGCTTTTCGCAATCTAGTGCGTCTATCAAAAGCTTGCAGTTTATCAATCACTTTGCTTTCAAGAAAATCAATTACCTTTTCTTCAACTCTTATCTTTGGCTTGTAAACCTTATTTATGTAAGTAATTCCGCCAGGAGACATCACGTTTACTTCAACAAGTTTACCGCCTATAACATCAATACCAACAAAATACAATCCGTCACTAACCAATTTTGGACCTATTTGTTTGCACAATGCTTTTTCTTCTTTAGTAAGTGTATGTTTTTGCACACTACCTCCAGCTGATACATTGGAACGATGATCGTCGGTTCCTGGAACACGCTTCATAGCTCCAACAGGTTCTCCATTAAGCAATAAAATTCTAACATCTCCTTGGTCTGCTCCTTCAATATAGTCCTGAAGAATTACATAATTTGAAGAACCATCTGCTCCTGAAATATAGAAATCCAGTAAGGAGTTGATATTACTCATTGCCGATTTTTCAATAAGAATCACGCCTGAACCTCCAAAACCATTTAATGGTTTCAATATCATTTTATCTGCTTTTGATTCTTTTATTTGTTGAACTAAGTAGTCTTTGTTTTTGGATACGTGAGTTGCAGGTATAATATTACTATGCGCATCTCCAAAAGCTGCTGTGTATAATTTATTATTAGCTTCTCGCATACCACGAAGTGAGTTAATAATAAATACATCATCTTTTACAGAATCTAAAAAGTTCAACATTATTGGATCTAATGGAGGGTTTGCTCTGAAAAATATAGCATCAAAACCAGCCAGTGGCAACATCTCTTCACGTAGTTTTGCTTTATTATAGAATGCTTTTAAAGAACCAGGTACTTTATCCATTCTTCCAATAACAGTACAGAAAGCATTGGTTACACTATTTCTAATCGTTAAGTTTGCTGGAGAGCACATAGCGACGCCATGACCACGTTTAGCACATTCTTTCATTAACGCTAAACTTGTATCGTTTTCTGCATCAATATCTTCCCAAGGGTACATTATAAAACAAACATTCATCTTCTTATATTTTAAATTCTTGAAACTTAATTTAACTATTTTACTTCTTCGTAATGATCATCCCAATTCTGCACTTTTGGTTCACCAAGTTTCCCTACAGATTTAGCAACTAACATTGACACCATGGCATCTCCTGTTACATTTACTACAGTTCTACACATATCAAGTGGTCTATCTACAGCAAAAATAAGGGCCAATCCTATTGGTAATAATTCTGGTGGAAGACCAACAGATTCCAGTACTATAACTAACATTACCATTCCTGCTCCTGGGACAGCAGCACTACCAATGGATGCTAATAAGGCTGTTAAAACAATAGTAATCTGGTCGCCAAAAGTTAGGTCTAAACCTAATGCTTGAAAAATAAATACAGCGGCAACAGCTTGATATAAACTTGTTCCATCCATATTTATGGTTGCTCCTACTGGAAGTACAAAGCTTGATACTTCCTTATCAACTCCTATGTGCTCTTCAACTCGTTCCATAGTTACAGGAAGTGTTGCAGCACTACTACTTGTGGAAAATGCCAATAATTGCGCAGGACTAACTTCTTTTAAGAACCAGAACGGATTTTTCTTTGTAACAGTAGCAACAATAACTGTATAAAAAACAATCATTAATGCAAGTCCAAGAAGCACAACTCCAGCATACTGTGCTAATGCAACTAAAATATCTGGGTCATCTGAAGACACCACAACGCTTGCTAAAAGAGCAAACACTGCGTAAGGTGCTGTTAGCATTATTAAGTCTACCATTTTTAACACCACATCGTTGAGCGAATCAAAGAGATTTTTTAAGGGTTCAGCTCTTTTTTCTCCAATTAACAACATTGATATCCCTAAAAATATTGAGAAGAAAATCACTTGAAGCATCAAACCATTTTCACTCATTGCTTTAAAGGCGTTGTCTGGCACCATATCTTCCAAAAACTGTAATGGTCCACTCTCTACTTGTTTAGAAGCCTCAGCAATTTTACCTTGTACACTGCTGTTATCTTTATAAGTACTTGAAAGTTTTTCAATAGTTTCTTCCGAAACTCCATCACCTGGTTGTAATACATTTACTACCATTAACCCAATAGAAATAGCAATTACAGTTGTTATAACGTAAGTGATAATAGTACGAATACCTATACTTTTAAATTTTGAAATATCTTTTAAATCTGAAATTCCTTTTATTAAAGAAGCTAATATTAATGGAATAGCAATCAATTTTAATAGCTTAACAAAAATGCTACCTAGAGGTTTTATCCAATCGTCAGTAAACTCTTTTCCTCCATCAATTTGTAGCATGATGAAACCAAAGATGAGACCAATAAGCATCCCTATTAAAATTTGCCAATGTAGTGCTAGTTTTTTCATATATCCTATAGTTTAGTAATCTTATTCAATAAATAATAATCTGCCAATACTAAAGCTGCCATAGCCTCAACAATAGGCACAGCTCTAGGGACGACACATGGATCGTGACGTCCTTTCCCTTGCATTTCCAACTCATTTCCTTTTGCATCGATGGTTTGTTGTTTTTGCATAATGGTTGCAACAGGTTTAAAGGCAACTCGAAAATAAATATCTTCTCCATTACTTATACCTCCTTGAATACCGCCAGACAGGTTTGTTTTAGTACTTCCATCTGAATTAAAAATATCGTTGTGTTCGCTCCCTTTCATTTCTACACCACAAAATCCACTGCCATATTCAAATCCCTTTACGGCATTTATAGAAAGCATAGCTTTACCTAATTCTGCATGCAACCTATCAAAAACAGGTTCGCCTAATCCAACAGGAACATTTTGCAAAACACAAGTCACCGTTCCGCCAATGGTATCGCCCTCTTTTTTAATGTCTTTAATAAGAGTAATCATTTTTTCGGCTACTGCTTCATCTGGACAACGAACAGCATTAGATTCAATTTTTGAAAAATCTAAATCCTGATACGGTTGGTTGATGTTTATTTTTCCAACTGAAGATGTAAATGCATTTATTTTTACGTCTTTAAGCAATTGCTTAGCAATCGCTCCAGCTACAACCCGACATGCTGTTTCTCTTGCAGAACTTCGTCCTCCACCTCTATAATCACGCACGCCATATTTTTGGTCGTATGTATAATCTGCGTGACTTGGTCTATACACATCTTTTATATGAGAGTAATCTTTAGATTTTTGATTAGCATTTTTAATGACAAACCCTATTGGAGTTCCCGTAGTTTGACCTTCAAAAATTCCAGATAAAAATTCAACTGTGTCAGGCTCTTTGCGCTGTGTTACAATTTTAGATTGTCCAGGTTTACGTCTATTCATTTCATGCTGGATAGCATCAAAATCTAATTTAAGCCCTGCAGGACAACCATCTATTACACCTCCAATGGCTATTCCATGAGATTCACCATAGGTAGAGAGTTTAAATAAATTACCGAAAGAATTTCCAGCCATTAATTATGTATTCTTATTAGTTAGTTTCGCTAATGTAATTGTATTATTAGAGAAACAAAAATGGATTTTAATTATTAGCCATATTTATTGATGATTTTTTGGCAAATTTCAATATTGGCATAATATTAGCGTTATAGATTTATATTTTTTATCAAAATAATTACTTTTACAAAAACTTAAAAATTATGAAAAAATTATTTTTATTATCATTGACTTTATTTGGGTTTGCATTTACTGCACAAGCACAAGACATCTCAGATCATGCCATAGGATTACGACTAGGCGATAGTGATGGTTTTGGTGCTGAAATTTCCTATCAACTCGGTTTAAGCGATTCGAATAGATTAGAATTTGGTTTAGGCTGGAGAGATGGCAAGAATTATAGTGCTTTAAGAGCTGTTGGGTTGTACCAATGGGTAATGCCGCTTGATGGAAACTTCAACTGGTACACTGGTGTTGGTGGTGGTTTTGCTTCTTATAGCTTAGACAATGCAGCACCTGGAGTGGACGACAGTAGTACTTCCTTATTAGTTGCTGGTAATATAGGGATTGAATATGATTTTGATATTCCATTACTTATATCTTTAGATTTTAGACCAGAACTTGGTTTTGGAGATATAAATGATGATTTAGATTTTGATATCGCCTTAGGGTTACGTTATCAATTCTAATAGTAAATAGATATTAAATTATTAAAGACCACTTAGCAAAGTGGTCTTTTTTTTAACTAAAAATGCAATAGATTTAAAAAACCTCGTCTTTACAATTGAAGACCTGTTTTAAAAGGCGTTAAATGACCCATCAATCAGAAAACAATAAAAAACTTAAAGACTTTTTTGGAAAAGAATATCAATCTCTTAAAGTTTTTGTCAATTCAAGAATTAAGGCAACTGCCAGTCGTGATGCCGAAGATATAATTCAGGATGTGGCTTTAAAATTGTTTGCTGGAGCTGATAGATATTCGCCCATAAATAATGTAGCTGGATTTGTATACAATTCAATAAAAAACAAAATTATTGATGTTATGCGATCTAAGAAGTATAATTATAGTTATGAAAATAATGCAGAAATTAAGCTGCAAGAATTGGCAGAAATGGTATATGATACGGCAGAAAACCCTTATAGCGAAGAAATGAATTATGTACTAAAGAAGGCAATCATTAATCTAAAACCTGAGTATAGAGATATTATTATAGCAATTGACTTTGAAGGATATAGTTATAAAGAAATATCATTAGAAACTGGAATACCTAAAGGCACTTTAATGTCTAGAAGACATAGAGCCATAGGCATACTTTATAAGAAATTAGAAACAAAAAATATTAATTAAAAAGAGAATACAATGACAAATTTTTTCAATCATAAGTTAAGAGGAAGATCTCCTGGGGAAATTGCAGGATTGATAATACTAGCAATTATAGGAATATCTGGACTTGCCATTCTTTTTGGTTTTATAATAATGTGGCTGTGGAACTGGTTAATGCCTGAGCTTTTTGGCTTAACAACAATAACTTATTGGCAGGGAGTTGGGCTGTTTATACTTTTTAAAATCCTTACTGGAAGTTGTGGTAGCAGTAGCTGTGATTCATCAAAAGATTTGAAATCAGATTGCAAAACCGATTCTAAAACAAGTTTTTCAAAATGGAAGCACTATGACAAATTTTGGAAAGAAGAAGGAGACATGCTTTACAAACAGTATGTTGAACGCCAAAACAATGATAATAAGGAAGATAATTCAATTGAATAGTAGTAAATGCTTAAAAACATGAAAAAAGTATTAATATTTAGAACAAATATCGAAACCCAAAAAAGTGTTGAAGCAATACAAATGCTATTTAATAATCAATCTAGCATTATTAATTGGTCAATAGATTTAGAAGATATTGACAAAGTATTAAAAGTTAAGATTACTGATACATTAAATGAAAATGATGTAAAAAACTTGGTTAAGGTAAAAGGCTTCTATTGCGAAGCCTTGCCAGATTAAAGTTCTATAATTGATGTTAAATTGACACACATCTAGTTAGTGCTTGCCTATAAATTTCTTCGTAATGTGGTACTATAGCATGAAGATCGAATTGCATAGCCTCTCTTTTAGCGTTGTCCTTAAATTCAGCTAAGACAGCTTCATCTTTAAGGATTTTCAATGCATTTGTAGTCATATCTTCAATATCGCCTACATTACTTAAATACCCAGATACACCATGTTTATTTACCTCAGGAATTCCTCCTGTATTACTTGATATAACAGGGACACCTGATGCCATGGCTTCTAAAGCAGCTAGTCCAAAACTTTCAGTTTGAGATGGCAATAAAAATAAATCACTAAAGCATAGTATTTTATCAATTTCGCTGCTATTCCCCAAAAACTTAACCTTATCTTCAATTCCTAATTTTTCACATAGTCTTTCTGCTGGTTCTTTTTCTGGACCTTCACCAACCATCATTAGTGTTGCAGGTATCTCTTTCTGAATATTGTTAAAAATATGAATAACATCATCAATTCGTTTTACCTCTCTAAAGTTGCTAATATGTGTAACTACCTTTTCATTTTCATTTGCTAACATAGCTCGTTGACAATCCGTAAAATGATTTACATGCCTTTCTAGGTCAATAAAGTTTGGTACTACTTGTATGTCATTTTTAATATTGAACAACCTTAAGGTATCTTCTTTTAAACTTTGAGACACTGAGGTTACTGCATCTGATTTGTTAATACTAAATTCAACTGCAGTTTTGTAAAATGGATGACTCCCAACAAGCGTAATATCTGTACCGTGAAGTGTTGTCACTATTGGCAATTCTATACCTTCTTCGTGCAACATTTTTTTGGCCATATACGCAGCATAAGCATGCGGAATAGCATAGTGCACATGCAACACATCTATGTTATGAAGCTTTACTGTATCTACTAATTTACTTGAAAGAGCCAACTCATAAGGTTGGTAAAGAAATAGTGGATATTCTGGTACATTTACTTCATGAAAATGAACATTATGACTTAATAAATCCAACCTCACAGGTTGACTATAGGTTATAAAATGTACCTCGTGTCCTCGCTTAGATAGTTCTAAACCCAATTCTGTGGCTACTACACCACTACCTCCAAAGGTTGGGTAGCAAACTATACCTATTATCATTTTTTTATTCTTCAATGGCTTCGTAAATCAATCGTTGTATTTCGGTTCTAATATTTTCTTTTAATAATTTGTTTCCATTCATGGATGTTGGATAGGTTCTATTTGCCATAAATACATATACAATTTCTTCTTCAGGATCTGCCCAAGCATAAGTTCCTGTAAAACCTGAATGACCAAAACTTGTCATGGATACACAACCACATGTTGGTCCATCATCTCCTAACTGTGGCTTATCAAACCCTATTCCTCTTCGGTTATCACTTTCACAGTAATAACATTCATTAAACTTTTCCAATGTTTCCCTTCTAAAATAGCGATGACCTCCATAAAATCCTTTTTGCAAGTACATTTGCATAATCTTTGCGATATCATTGGCATTGCTAAAAACACCTGCGTGACCACCTACTCCATTTTGCATTGCAGCTCCCATATCATGCACATAACCATGTACTTCTTGATATCTATAATAATTATCAATTTCACTTGGCACAATCTGCGTTTTACTAAATCTTTCTCTAGGCTTATACGTTGTATAATTAGCTCCTAGAGATTTGTAGAAATGCTGTTGTACCAATTCATCCAAAGGTTGGTCGTAATGTTTTTCAATAAATTTCTTTAAAATATAATAAGGCAAATCACTATAACGATATCTTAATCGAGATAACATATCACTCTCCTTAATAATTCCTTGAATAGAATCTTGATAATCAGTTCTTAAAAACAATTTATTAGCAACTTCAATATCAAAACCCTTGCTTATTTTTCTTCTATAATATTTTGCATCAGGTTTTTTAGTAACTGAGTCTAAAGTAGATGCATAAAAAGGAATCCAAGGTTTTAATTGTGCATAGTGAGAAAGCATTTGCTTAATAGTCACATTTTCTTTGTTAGTCCCTTTAAATTCTGGTAGTAAATCAGATAATTTACTTTCCAAAGAAATAATGCCTTTTTCTTCTAATTCCATAACCAATGGCAATGTAGCGACTATCTTGGTTAACGAAGCAACATCGTAAATATCCGTAAATCTTACTTTTTGTTTTCCCTGATATGTATGCTTTCCAAAGTTCTTGTTGTAAACAACCTTTCCTTTTCTTGCTACTAACAATTGTATTCCTGGAGTCATTGTGGAGTCTATAGCATATTGTGCCACTGAATCTAATTTAGCAAGCTTGTGAGAATTCATGCCTACGCTTTCTGGTAAGCTATAACCCAATCTACTTAAAGATGAAAAATGAATCCCATCTCCAACTTTAAACTCCTCACCAGAAGTTACGGGTAAAACACCTTTTGCAGGAATAGCTCCAAATATTAGTTGCGCTGCTTTTTGCTGTGCAACATCACTATTTTGATAGGTAACTAGAATACTTTCTAGGTTTTCATTGGTTTTTAAATCTAATAGTGCATAAGGCTTTGCAAACACAGATAAAATTGTAGTATTAGTTCTAGCTATTTCATATAGCCAAACCAATTCTTGATTTGAAAACTTATAACTTTCCCAAGGACTTTTATTTGATTTATGAAACCCAACGATAACTGTATTGTAATTGTTGAGTTTTGAAATAAGGTCATCTAGATTTGCTGCACTTATTTCATGGACTTTGGCATATTTTTTTAGTTCATTTAAAAATACTGAACCCTTATCGTCTCCAAGTTTTACATACGCTATTGACTTATTTTCTAACTGACGAAAAGGCAATAATTTAGTACTGTTTTTTACTACTGTTAATGCATTTTCTATAAGTGTTTCATTCAACAAATCATCTTGTAGACGGTTAAGGTCTTCAACCAAATTTTTAGTCCCAACTGGTTTGTAATTGTTGAGACCAACTTTGTACTTAGCCATTAATATTTTTTTTACCGAATGCGCTAAACGCTCTTCTGTAATATCTCCACTATTAAAGGCTTCCAAAATTTTGTCGATCCCTTGAGGTACGCTTGCGGACATTAGCATAACATCGTTTCCTGCTTTAAAAGCTCCTAAGTCTATTTCGCCAGGGTTGCTAAAATTAGCTGCAGCTTTCATGGTAAGAGCATCAGTAAAAATTAACCCCTTAAAACCTAAATTATCCTTTAAGATATCTGTTACTATATGCTTTGATAATGATGAAGGATAACCATCTCTTGGTTCTAAACTTGGTACGTTTAAATGCGCAACCATAACACTAGACAGTCCTTTTTTAATGAGCTCTTTGTAAGGATATAACTCTACCGAATCTATTCTTTGCTTATTAAAACTAATTGTTGGTAAGGTATGATGCGAATCCTGCTCAGTATCTCCATGACCAGGAAAATGTTTTGCAGACGCCAATGTGCCAGCCTCCTGCATCCCTTTCATAAGAGCTAAGGATTTATTAGTGACATTATCACGACTTTCGCCAAATGAACGATTTCCAATAATAGGATTTTTAGGATTTGTATTAATATCTACAACAGGCGCAAAATTAAAATGCACACCTAATCGCTTACAATGTTCACCAATGTGTCTTCCTACACTTTCGACCAACTTATTGTCTTTTATTGCACCGAGCGCCATATTATACGGAAAAGCATAAGTGGAATCCAATCGCATATTTAATCCCCATTCGGCGTCCATACCAATAAGCAAAGGGATTTTGGACATAGCTTGTAATTCATTATTTAGTTTAGCTTGTCTAATTGGTCCACCTTTAGAATAGATAATACCTCCCAAATGATAGTCTTTAATTTGCTTTACAAGTGCTTGCTTAGCTTTTTTATCTTGACTTGAATAAACTTGAACCATATAGAGCTGACCGATTCTTTCTTTTAAAGTCATTGAGTTATACACACTATCTACCCATTTTTCTTGGGCTTCAAAATCTTTTGTTGCAAGAGGGTGATTACTTTGTGCTGAAACAAATACACAAGTAAAAAGCAATAGTAAAGTTATATTTCGCATAGTTTGGGATTAATTAATGATCCATATTTATATGGAAAACGAAAAACTATGCCAAAATAGCATTTTTACAACTAAGAATAAAAAACTTTAAGATAGATTTATAACCAAGATAATTAACAATGGTTATAATTTTAATTTAAAAAGCGGCTATGCCAACTTTCACTTGCAGGAACTTCCCAGTTTTCTATGTACTCTGCTTTATTGGCAACCAAATTGTTAAATACTATTGTGTTTTTGGAAACTGCTTTGTCTTTTGCCATTTTACGAAAGTCTGTCAAAGGTTTATAAGCAATAAACTCACCTTGTTTATAGGACACATTCATTTTGTCCATTAAATCGACATTATACTCTTTTTCTAACTGTTGAATAAAATGCACTGAAGCATCAATTGAGCAACCTGTCGCACTATTTAAGTTTTGATTTAAACCAATAACTATAAAGCGCTTATATTTAATTTCATAGCCAGAATGCAAATCACCTCCATGTGCTGTCCAATTTTCAATAAAAACATCTAACTTAGAACTAATGTCTTCTATTTCTTGTTCGGTAAAAGAACGATTGGCTTGGTAGATCCAAACTCTAGCGGTTTCTGGTAATGTGTTAAAATCTACTAGCATTTTTTATAAATCTTGATTACTTGCCAACAATTCCGCAACATCCAACACTTGAACATCTGCTTCTTTTTCTTTAAACTTGACGCCATCTGTCATCATGGTGTTACAATAAGGGCAACCTGTTGCAATAACCTCTGGGTTGGTTTGTAACGCATCTTCTGTCCGTAATACGTTTACATCTTTATCACCTTTCTCAGGTTCTTTAAACATTTGAGCGCCTCCAGCTCCACAACAAAGTGCAGTGCGTTTGTTACGTTTCATTTCAACTAATTCTACTCCAAGCTCTTTTAAAAGTTCTCGAGGTGCTTCATACACTTCATTAGCTCTTCCTAAATAACAAGGGTCATGAAAAGTTATGCGTTTTCCTTTGAATGAATTGTTAGTTATTTTTAATTTTCCTTCTTTAATTAATTGCTGTAAAAACTGCGTATGATGCAGGACTTCATAATTTCCTCCAAGTGAAGGATATTCGTTTTTTAATGTATTGAAAGAATGCGGACAAGCCGTCACTATTTTTTTTACTTCGTAAGCATTTAGTATTTCAATGTTAGTGACTGCTTGCATCTGAAACAAAAATTCGTTTCCAGCGCGTTTTGCAGCATCGCCAGTACAACTTTCTTCTGTACCCAGTACTGCAAAATCAATGTTTGCTGCATTAAGCAATTTTACAAACGCTTTGGTTATTTTTTTAGCACGATCATCATAACTTCCAGCAGACCCTACCCAAAATAGAATTTCGGGTTGTTTGCCTTCAGCCATATATTCTGCCATTGTTTTTACAGTCATTTCATTAAGTGTTTAACTAGTTATCACTTTCCTTTTTACTGTTCAATAATAGGTTTTGTCTGTATTCCTTAGTTTTTTCAAGTAAATCTGTAGACAAAAGTTGATAGGTTATTGGCGAATCTGGATCATAATTTATCATTACCCATTTATTTTCAGTAGCATCTTCTTTTAATAAAATTGTCACCCTATCTCTCATTAAGACATCCATAGTGCTATTGGATAAAAAGGCAACATCCATTCCTTGTACTTTCATCATGTTAATCATCATCTCTTTACCTTCTTCGTCAAACTCTTGATTATTGAAAGTCATTTTCATGCTCATGTCGTAAGAAACAAATGCATATTCTAAATTATTTTCTTTGCCTATATACACATCCGAAACTTTATAATCTGGAATAGTTTTAGGGATTTCTACAGAAAACTCGTCGTTACCTTCAAACATACTCATGAACAAGGTTTTCATTTGCTCTTTAGAAACCAAATCAAAAACCTTTGGATGTGTCATACCAAGAATTGCATCATAATCTAGATTATTTAAATCGACAAACATTTTATGAGCAACAGTTTCAACTTCTCTGGTGTTAACTGTTTCTTGCGCATAACTATAAGTTAGACATCCTAATAGAATGAACCAAAACAGCAGAATTTTATTTTTTTTAATCATCATCTTTTATTATTATTCATCTTTCCAATTCAGCCTATCCATCTGATTATAAGGCCAAGGAGCACCATTGTTCTCAATATTGGTCATCATATTATTTAACTCAGTTGGTGCAGCAGATTCTTCCATTACCAAGTAACGCCTCATATCCATGATAATGGATAAAGGACTAATGCTTACTGGACATTCTTCAACACAGGCGTTACAAGTAGTACAAGCCCAAAGCTCTTCTTTTGTTATATAGTCACCTAATAATTGCTTTCCATCATCCTTATACTCACCTTTATTAGCATCTATGTTTTTACCAACCTCCTCTAATCTGTCTCTAGTATCCATCATTATTTTACGAGGAGACAATTTTTTTCCTGTTAAATTTGCTGGACAAGATGAGGTACAACGACCACACTCTGTACATGTATAAGCACTTAGCAACTGTGTCCAATTTAAATCGGTGACATCACTAGCTCCAAATTTCTCAGGAGCTTCATCAGTATCTGCTTCTTCAGGTGCTGCAAAAGGGTCTGCATTTGGATCCATCATGAGCATCACTTCTTTTGTGACAGACTCCAAATTATCTAATTGCCCTTTTGGTTTGACACTTGCATAATACGTATTTGGAAACGCTAATAATATGTGTAGATGTTTTGAAAAATATAGATAATTTAAGAATACTAATATTCCTAATATATGAATCCACCAAGCTGTTCTTTCTACTAAATGCAAACTATTTTCAGACAATCCACTAAACCAAGGTGCTATGTATTGACTAATAAAATTTCCTGAATCCATAGCCTGAAATGAAGCATCAGTTGCATTCATAATTAAAAACAACGACATCAATACCATTTCAAAATATAAAATGTAATTAGCATCATTCTTTGGCCAACTAGTCATTTCGCTATTCCAAAAACGTTTTAGTTTTATAATATTTCTTCTAACCCAAAATATAATAACAGATACTAAAACTAAGACTGCTAAAATTTCAAAGCTACCTATTAAAACCCCATACAAACTACCTATTCCAGAAAAAACACGATGCGTACCAAATAATCCATCAATAATAATTTCTAAAACCTCAATGTTTATAATAATGAATCCAACATAGACAATAACATGCAAAAAACCAGCTACTGGACGACGTACCATTTTACTTTGTCCAAGCGCAATGTTAATCATGTTTTTAAGGCGTTGTGACTTGTTATCGCTAACATCAACATCTTTTCCCAATTTTATGTTACGAATAAGCTTTTGAACATTTCTAACAAAATATCCAATACCAATAACCAATGCGATTGCAAAAAGTATGTTTGGTAAATAATTCATAGTTGGTTGATTTATAAAGTGTATTAGTTTTCGCTATATGGAATTTCTTTTTTGGAAAGGATTCTAAAATAACGTTTTGGATGCAGCTTAATATCTCTTAGTAGTTCTTCAAGTTCTTTAGTAGCTCCTTCAATATTATTGTACAAGCCATCTTCTTTCATAAGTTTTCCCATAGAGCCTTCACCCTTTTCTATACTCGATAATATATTTTTAAAGCTATCAATGGTTGTTTGCAATTCTGTAATGGTTTGACCTAGATTTGCCTTAGCCATTTCATCTGTTAACGAAGCTAAATTAGCAGACGTACTTTCAAAACTTGTAATAGTGCTGTCTAATTTTTCTTTATTATTCGCTATTAAATTATTAATTGAATTAGACGTGTTTTTAAATGATAAAATCGTCTCGTTTAAGCTTGAAATGCTACTTTTTAAATTGGTTTTAGTCTGTTTATCAAACACATCGTTAATGTTTCCAAGAAGTGAGTCTGCACTTACCATCACATTTTCAATTTTCCCTTGTAATGGTGTGAGTTTTTGGTTTACCAACTCTGTCAAACCAGCTTTAATGGAACCCTCCAAGAAGTCACCATCCACAGCAGTTTCAGAGCCATCATTGGCTAGTACTATAGCTACTGCTTTTCCTCCAATAAGACCAGTTTCATAAATTTGAGCTTTGCTGTTTTTTGAAAACTGAAAATCATTATCTATCATAAGCTTAAGCTGAAGCTTTCCTGAACCATCTTCAGTAAATACTATTTCTTGAACCTTACCGACAACATTTCCGCTAATGGTAACAGGAGCCGATGGTGCTAACCCTTCAACATTATCGTAAACTGCATAAAACGTTCGAGAAGAATCCAATAGGTTTTCTCCTTTTAAATAATTGAATAAATATACAATGAGTAACAATCCACTAATGACTAAGACTGCCGTTTTTACTTCTCTAGTGATTTTCAATATTATTTTTTTTGATTAAACACAAAATTAGCAATTAATTTAAATAAAGCCTTAATTTGAAATAGTTTTTAAAGCCTCCTTAATATCTATGCGCTCACCATTTTTGTAAGCGACAATAAAACAGCTTGTATAACCTTTTTCTAAAGCTTCTTCTTTGTGTCTTTTAATATCATCGTAATTAGAAGTTTCTCCATAAAAATATTTGTAACCATTACCAATACTTTCAGATGTCACGCCTCTTAATCCTTTAAAATTATAGGGTTTTGTTTCTAGTTTTCGCGCTCCAGCTGCTATTTGAACTTTGAATGTAATATCAGAATTTAATTCCTCTTCATTTTCTGGATTTTCCAAAACAATTGAAACTGAACTTGACCCACTGCTTAAATTATTTTTATATGACAAAACACCATTTTTAATAGCTTCAGCCATTGCTTCCTGTCCTTTTTTAGAATTTAAATATGCACCTTCACTTTTATTTGTTAGAAAACCTGTTTCAACCAATATACTGGGCATGTATGTATTGTGCAACACCCAAAAACCTGCCTGTTTTACACCTCTATTTTTTCGATTTAGCTTTTGCACAAAATTATCCTGTACATATTTGGCTAATAATATACTTTGGTCTAGATAGTCTTCTTGCATTAAAGTCAATCCAATTAATGACTCCGGAGAGTTTGGATCAAATCCTTCATATTTTTCTTCATAATTCTCTTCTAAAAAGATAACAGAGTTTTCTTTTTTGGCTATTTCAAGGTTGGCTTTATTCATATGCAGACCAAGTACAAATGTGGAAGCACCAAACACACTACTTTTAGTCCAAGAATCACAATGTACAGATACAAACAAATCTGCATTAGCTTTGTTAGCGATAGCAGCTCTCTCATGCAACTCTAAATATACATCGGTTTTACGTGTATAAATAACTTTAATATTGTCATGCTTTTCTAACTCTTTACCAACTAGGAGAATTATTTTAAGAGCAATGCTTTTTTCTCTATAACCATTTCCAATATTTCCTGGGTCTTTACCTCCATGTCCAGCATCTAGCACAACCACAAATTTATCTGTTGATTTTTGAGGAAAAACGGAGATGGAAAATATAAAGAAAAAAGATACTAAAAGGTATTTCAGATTCGTTTTCATATAAAGTCTAAAACGGCATTAAAACTAGGTTTATTTTAAATTCTATATTTTTTTAGTTATTAAAATATTCACAAAAAAATATATGTACATTTGGCAATTCAAAAACCGAGCCATACTTTTACAAAAATACATCTAAAAGCGTTGCAAACAAACATCTTTCAAATACTTTTTGCCTTAAGTTTTACAGTGTTTATAAACACTTTTAGCTACGCTCAAGATATTCCACCAAAAAAGGAAAAAATTAAACCTACGATAGCAAGAGATACCATTCCTGTAAAAGTTGATAGTTTAAGGGCTAAAAATATTGATTCAAATATTATTGTTAACGATACAATTAAACTAGACAGTATCCCTAATAAACCTAAACTCTTAAAAGATATTGTAAAATATAGTGCTTCTGGTTATACATCTATTACAAGAAAAGACCAAAAAATCACCTTATATGATAATGCCAAAATCAATTATGAGGATATGGAAATTACCGCAGGAATCATTGTAATTGATTATGAAAAGAATGAAGTCTATGCAGGCAGGTTAAAAGACTCACTAGGTAATTATACGCAAGAACCTATTTTTAAGCAAGGTAACGATGTAGTGGAACCAGATTCAATTCGTTTTAATTTCGACACTCAAAAAGCCTTAATATTTAATTCCAGAACTGAACAAAGTGGCGGCATTATTATCGCTGAAACCACAAAAAAGGAAAATGATTCGGTTTATTTTATTGACCGTGGAAAATTTACAACCTCTAAAAATCTTGAAAACCCTGAGTATTATTTCTTAATGCGTAAAGCTAAAATAGTTCCTGGTAAAAAAGTGGTTACTGGTTTAACCAATATGTTTATTGCAGATGTACCCACACCAATTGGTTTGCCTTTCGCCTATTTTCCATTAACTCAAAAACGCACCTCTGGTGTTATTTTTCCGTCATTTGGAGAGCAAAATAGTCGTGGGTATTTTGTACAAAACGGTGGTTATTATTTTGCGGTAAGCGATTATTTTGATTTAGCTTTGTTAGGTGATTATTACACCAATGGTAGTTATGGTATGCGCGTAGAAAGCAACTATGCTGTACGTTATAAATTTAGAGGTAACTTAAGTTTTAGGTACGAAAATCTTATTAGTAGCGAACGTGGTTTTCCAGACTATTCCAAAAGCTCAATTTATAATTTGCGCTGGTCGCATAGTCAAGACGGAAAGGCAAACCCAAATTCGCGTTTTTCGGCATCTGTTAACCTTGGTAGTAGCCGTTATTATCAACAATCCATAAATCAACTAAACGCATCCAATTACTTAAATAATACGTTGAGTTCATCTATTTCGTATTCCAAAACATTTCAAGGTGAGCCGCAGGTAAATGTAAGCCTTACTGCAAATCATTCGCAAAACACCAATACCCAAACCATTAACATGACGCTTCCAACATTTCAAGGAAGTGTAGGTCGTGTATTCCCTTTTGCTCCAAAAATTGGTGCAAAAAAAGGAATGATTCAAAATATAAACTTGCAATACAATGCTAGGGCCGAAAATAGAATTCAAACAACAGATTCCCTATTCTTTAAAAAGGAAATGTTTGAAGATGCCAAAGTAGGTATGCAACATAGCATTCCGTTAAGTACTAATTTTAAAGTATTAAACTATTTAAGTTTAAGTGCTGGGGTAAATTTTCAAGAAACCTGGACACTTAATACTATTGAAAAATCATTCAACCAAGCAACACAAGAAACTATAATAACTAAAAAAAATGGGTTTGATTCTTTTAGAACATACAATTTTAGTGCAAGCTTAGGAACAACCCTTTATGGTATGTTCGAGTTTGGAGAAGACAAAAAAATTCAAGCAATTAGGCACGTTATGAGACCTTCGATTAGCTATAATATTTCGCCAGCTTTTGACCAGTATTATGATACGTATGAAGTTATTAGTGCTGATGAATTAACAATAGAAGATGTTCAATATACACGTTTTGAGCAATCTATTTTCGGTAGCCCAACAAATAGTTATTCCAGTGCTATTGGTATTTCTGTTAGTAATAATTTTGAAGCCAAAGTAAGAGATAGAGACAGTACCGTTGTTGAGCCAAGAAAAATTACACTTATTAATAACTTAAACTTTTCTACAGCGTATAATTTGGCTGGTGATTCATTAAACTGGAGTCCTGTTAGGGTTAATGGTGGCTTCAAATTGCTAAAAGACATGACTGTGAATTTTGGTGCTACTTTAGACCCATATGCCTTAGACAGTAACAATAATAAAATTGACAAGTTTAATATCGATAATGGAGGGAGCTTATTTAGGCTAACTAGTGCCAATTTAACTACAGGTTATTCATTTTCTAGCAGCGATAATTCTAAAAAAGACAATACCAACAATAGAGCGCAGCAAGAATCGTTGCGAAGTGGTGGTCGTGATGATGATTTATTTGGAAAACCTCAAGATTTTGCCGATAAATCATTTAATGATAATGAAGATGATAGCGAGGAAACTAGCGAACTTTATAAGTATAAAATTCCATGGAATTTAAGAATAGCCTATGCTGTAAACTATAGTAATACTAGGAGGCAAAACGAAATCTCGTCACACTCGTTAATGTTTTCAGGAGATGTAAATATTTCGCCTCGTTGGAAACTTGGTGCATCTTCTGGTTACGATTTAAAAAATAAAGGCATTACCTATACACAGTTACGTTTTGAACGTGATTTAGAAAGCTGGAGAATGAATTTTTCTTGGATACCATTTAGTGCCAATAAGCAGTGGAATTTCTTTATAGGTATTAAATCTAGTATTTTACAAGATATTAAATACGAGAAGCGAAGACAACGTGATAGAGACCTTTAATCAATTGGTAGTGCTCAGTCCACAGTCGCAGTTTACAGTCTAATGAATAATAAAATAACTTTTTAAATGAAAACAATAATTACAACTACCAAAGCCCCAGCACCAATAGGCCCTTATAATCAAGCTGTTTTAAGTGGGAATACACTTTACACATCGGGACAAATAGCATTTAACCCAGAAACAAATGAATTGGTTTTAGATAACATTACTGATGAAACTAAGCAAGTCATGGAAAATATGAAAGAAGTATTGGCTGCTGCTGGAATGACATTTGAAAACGTTGTAAAAACTTCTATTTTTATTAGCGATATGAACGATTTTGGAGCAATAAATACTGTGTATGGTTCTTATTTTGATGAAGCAACTGCTCCTGCTCGTGAAACTGTGCAAGTTGCTTGTTTGCCAAAAAATGTGAATGTGGAGATTAGTATGATTGCTATAAAATAGACTGTTTTCAATATTTATATGTTCCGCTTTGGAGAACTAGTTTTTCTTCTTTTAAATGATTCATTAAATTAACTAGTTTTTGCTTCGTAGTTTCTCCCATTAGGACATTTAGTCCCATTTTTGGTGGACCAACCTCTTTAAGTTTAGCTACTAGAGTTTCAAAAAAATCAACACCTTTTTTTGTTTGGTTTTCTGTTTGAACTTTTGAAAAACCGAGATTGCTCAATATTTGATTCTTATTCTCTAAACTGAATAAAAAACTTTGACTTGAGTTACTGGCCCAAGGCATTGGGTAAGTTACTTCAATATCTCCTTTTTTAAAAATGTCATAATAAAGTAAATGTCCATTCTTTTTTAAGACTCTCTTAATTTCAGAATAAAATTTATTTTTATCAGGAATATTCATTTGTACATGCTGTGTCCAAACAACATCAAATGTGTTATCTTCAAAAGGAAGATTTACCGCATCTCCTTTTATAAAACTTGTCTTGTCATCTAACTTTACAAGTTTTGATAGTTTTGTTGCTGTTCTAATATATTCATTGCTTAAATCAATCCCAGTACTTATACAATCGTATTCATCAGCTAGCATTCTACATGGACCACCAAGACCACATCCAACATCTAAAACGTGTAGTCCTTTCATATTTATTGAGCTAGCTAATTCCTTAGAAACAATTGCTCCTCTAACATGAAACTCATCCACATCAGATATATGAACTCTTTGTACTTTATCTAAATCTACACCTTGTTCTTCTAATCGACCAATAATATCTTCAAAAAGATCTTCTTTAAGATAATGGTTTTCTATAGCTTTATTTAAATTTTCCATTTATAATATTCGGATGAGATATTTTTTTTAACCTTGCTTATTAAGAAATAAAGCTCCAGAATCTACATTAGCATCGAGCAATTTCACCACAGCATCTAAAGTTACAGTGCCATAATACCAAGTGCCTGCTGCTAATGACTCTGCTAATACTGCCTTGTAAATTTCGTAATAGCTACGTTTACCATCTACAAAATTAAACACTTCCATTCGCATAGTCGAGTGAATTTGCACACCAGCAACACCACCTCTGCGCTTTCCAAAGTACTCATCCAGTATAGGATTATTTTTTGGGATTTTTTTTGTAGCAGCTTGTTCTTGTGCAGTCAGAACTATTTTTGGAGTTTTTGCATTATGTGTGTTACTAAACACATTAGACGCTTCAGCCAACATACTTTTCTTTTTAATTTGAAGCTGCTTAGAAACCGTATTTATTTTACTCATGATAACTGCATCTGTTCCAAGTAAACGTGTAATAGATTTTAGAGCTCCTTCTTCTCTAATAATCCCTTGTTCAATAATAATATTAGCATTTTTCCATCCAAAATTTGTATCACTTTGCGATTGAATTTGGTGGAATGCAGTTTCTAAATCATTAGCTAATCGCTTAGTGCCTTGAGCATACGTTTCTGAAAGTAGTAATGGCAATTCTTCACTTTCAGACTTTCCTAAATAATAAGCCATGGATGCAATAATAAAAGCATTACGTTGTAATTGCGTAGCATCAATTTGCCATAAATCGTCATCTGATGAATGGATGTAATAATCATCCCAATTAATTAATCCAACGGCTGGAACACCAATAGCGCCTTCAACAAAATTCAAGTTATCTGACGCATTAAAAAATGGCACGAAACGAGCACCAAAACCTTCTTTAGTGCCTCTAGTAGCATAAATTGGTCGTGAGTGTGGACGAGGCAAACCTCCCATTCTACCTGCTGTTATAAAAGGATTATTAGTTTCTATAACAAACTGCCCAACGCTTTCAAATATAGCGTCAACATAACTTGTTATAGAATGTGGCGAATAAATAAGGTGTTGTGTACGACTTCCAATAGATTGCTTTGCACCAACCATATCTTGATGTAAATTGGCTAGCATTTTTGCTGGCTCCTTTGGGTAATCTCTAAAGTATCTATACTCTGAATAAATTTCATCGGTCCACCAAAAACGAATATCACGTAAAGGACGTTCTATTTTGCCTTCTTCAATTAGTTTATTAAGTGTTCTAGCAATTTCTAATAAATTACCGCAGCCACTACCGTCATCATTTGCAGAGCCTTGCTCTTCTTGCAAATGTGCAGTAATCATAATTTGCTGATCATGATATTTAGAACCTCTAATCCAACCTTCTACAAAACCTGTTCTACCAGGAGCTTCACCAATTTCGGTATCAACTTTTGCTTTCAATACAACTTTTCCTCCCATGGTTTTTTTACCAGTCGCAAACACATCTTGTATTGCATTTGTTTGCAACATCTTTTTTAACTGCTCTCCTTTTCTAGGCGATAAATTAAATGCAAATGTACCATGCTTTCCCTCTGGAACATTCATTGATATTCTAGTCCAAGCCAATTGATCAGGGAAATCCATTTGATTTTTATTCTCAGAAGATGTGTAACATACCACACCTACGGCACCTTTTGCATATACAGCATTAGTTACTGCTGCACCAGGCGAACCATTTACTAATACAATTTTACCCGAGACATCTAAACTCTCTAAATCAGCTTTACTACCAGATCCTGCCCAAACTAATTCGGCAGTAACATCTGCATCATGACTGCCATCGGATAGCATTAGCGCATGGTCGCCAATATCGGCGAGCTTAATTTCAACAGGTTCGGTTATCCAAAGTTCTGCAGACTTAGCTGTATAATTTGGACCACCTAGTGGTTGTTCAATAAATTTCACATCTTCTAATCCAGCTTTTTTGGCTTCTTCAACAACATAATCGGCAGCTTTAAAATAACCTTCCATTCCAGAATTACGATGCCACTGCGTTAAAACGCGAATGTGCTCAAAAGACCTGTCTCCAGACAATTCATTGATTAACATCCTTATTTCTGCATCATTTAAAAATGGAGTTTCTTGAGCAAACGTTGGGATAATAAAAAGGGACAGCAAAATGGATTGAACAATTTTTCTCATAATATTGAAGTACTAGAATTTTAAAATTGGTTGATTGTAAATGCAATAACACATGCAATGCACTACAAGGTATTTTATTTTGTATAAACAGTCAAAAGTTGTTAATAACTAATAACAAGGAAAGATTATAGTAGTCTCTATTAAAACTATTTAGATAATTGTTTACTATGGTAATTTACCAAACCTTCAATTGGGCGGCGTTCAAAATTACCAACAGTAAAGTCTAATTCTTTAGCAACTTCTTTTATTTCATCTTGTGAAAAGAAGGCAATAGAACCAGCGAAATGCACAGGAACTGCTTGCAACACATCTTTGTATTGCATTATCATATTTTTTGCAAAAAGACGAATACCCACTTTTATAACATTTACAATATACTCTGAGTCCTTATTAAGGAACATAAATTCCGCAAAAGATGCCAAATAGGCATTAGGATTTGGTTGCTTATAAAGGTTGTATTTTATGAAATCAGAATCCATATTATATTTTTCGGCAAGTGACACTTTTAAATGCTGTGGCATATGGTTAAAATAATAATCTCTAATAAGCTGTTTTCCAAAATAATTACCAGAGGCATCATCCATTACAGAATAACCAAGTGATTTTACTCTCTGTTCTACACTTGTTCCGTTAAAATAACTACAATTAGAACCTGTACCCAAAATACAAACAACTGCTGGTTACAAATCAACCCCAACGGTTGAGTAAATAGCAGCATAGGTGTCTTCTCTTACTTCAGCTATTGCATTTGGAAAAAACTCTTGAAGTACATCCTTTAGTAATTGCCTTGGCTTTTCAGTACCACAGCCTGCACCATAGAAAAAGATATGTGTAACATCGTTTTTTACTTGGTCCAAAGTTTCGTTTTTCTTTATGGTCTTATAGAGTTTTTTACTACTTAAAATTGCAGGATTCATCCCTTTAGTACGCTGCTTTTCCAGCAATTGATTCCCTTGATTGTCTATTGCTAACCAATCACATTTTGTAGAACCACTATCAACTATAAAAATCATATAAAAACTATTAAGACATAAAAAAACTGCCAATCAAAGATAATGATTAGCAGTTTATATTTATTACTGATTTTAAAGATTGTGAATATACTCAATCAAATCGATTAATTTTGCTGAATAGCCATACTCGTTGTCGTACCAAGAAACTACTTTAAAGAATTTAGAATTTAATTCAATTCCTGCTCCAGCATCGAAATTACTTGTATGTGTTTCACCAACAAAATCTTGAGATACCACAGGTTCGTCAACATATTTTAAAACACCTTTAAGCTCTCCATTTGCCGCATTTTTAAAGGCTTCTTTTATGGCCTCGTATGTTGTTTCTTTTTGAAGTCTTACTGTTAAATCAACCACTGACACATTTACAGTGGGTACTCGAAACGCCATTCCTGTAAGCTTTCCATTAAGTTCTGGAATTACTTTACCAACCGCTTTGGCTGCTCCTGTTGTAGATGGAATAATATTATTTAATGCTGAACGACCTAAACGATAATTCTTTCTTGAAGGTCCATCAACAGTTAACTGTGTTGCAGTTGCTGCATGAATGGTTGTCATTAATGCTTCTTCTACACCAAAATTATCATGTAAAACTTTAGCAACTGGCGCTAGGCAATTGGTTGTACAAGACGCATTAGAAACAATCACATCTGAGTCTTTAATATTGTTATGATTTACACCCATTACAAACATTGGAGCATCTTTTGAAGGTGCCGAAATTGCAACTTTTTTAGCTCCTGCTTCAATATGATAGTTTGCAGTTTCAAGTGTTGTAAAAATACCAGTGCATTCGGCTACCACATCAACATCCACATCATTCCATTTAAGATTACGAGGATCTCTTTCGGCTGTAACTCTAACAGTCTTGCCATTAACAACTAGGTGACCATCTTTGACTTCGATATTTCCATCAAAATTACCATGAACCGAATCATATTTTAACAAGTATGCCAAATGGTCGACATCCAATAAATCATTTACGGCTACTACATCAACATCAGGTCTTTTAAATGTATCTCTAAAAACGAGTCTTCCTATTCTACCAAATCCGTTAATTCCTATTTTTACTTTTGACATATTCTTTCTTCTAATTTTTATGTTGTCATTATATCTGACACTCTTAATAGTTCTAAATTTATTGTTGATTTTCCTTTAATAGCTTGTTCTAAAGGTGTTAATTCCATTTGATTATTTAGCAATCCAACCATGAAATTAGTTTTTCCTTCTAGTAAGCTTTCTACTGCTTTTACTCCCATTCTGCTAGCTAAAACACGATCAAAACAAGATGGGCTTCCGCCTCGTTGTATATGACCCAAAACTGATACTCGAACATCATAGTGCGACATATGCTCATCGACATAGTCTTTTAATTCGAATACGTTTTTACCTATTTTATCGCCTTCGGCAACAACAACAATACTCGATGTTTTACCAGATTGTTTACTTCTATTTAAAGATTCCAGTAATCTATCCAATCCTAAATCTTCTTCTGGGATTAATATTTCTTCAGCACCTGCTCCAACACCTGTATTAAGAGCTATATGACCAGCGTCCCGTCCCATAACTTCTACAAAAAACAATCTGTTATGAGAACTTGCAGTATCTCTAATTTTATCGATAGCCTCAACTACAGTATTTAAGGCAGTATCATAACCTAAAGTATGTGTTGTTCCAAAAATATCATTGTCGATAGTTCCAGGGATTCCAATAACAGGAAAGTTATACTCTTCATTAAATATAAGAGCTCCTGTAAAAGTACCATCACCACCAATAGTGACCAAAGCATCTACCCCAGATTTGATTAGGCTATCATAAGCCGTTTTTCGGCCTTCTTTAGTTCTAAAATCATCAGAACGTGCAGATTTCAAAACCGTTCCACCCTTGTTTATAATGCCTTTTACACTACGTGCATCCATAGATTTATAATCACCTTCAATAACACCATCATAACCTCTGTAAATACCAATACATTCAATGCTATGATAAGCACAGGCTCTAACCACAGCTCTAATTGCAGCATTCATTCCTGGAGCATCTCCTCCTGAAGTCATCACTCCTATTTTTTTAATTTTTTCTGTCATTTTTAAACCTTAGAACAGGTAAATCTAATAAACTTAAACAAGAAAAAAGCTAAGTTTCATCATATTTTAACTAAAATTGAAACTCAAACGTTTTCGCTGTAAAATGATAAAGAAATGATTATTTAATTATTGGATTGACGTGTGCTTAAAGAGTCTTTTCTCTTGATATTAATATATGAAGTTGAGTTGTTTTCGGTGGTTATTTCTTCTTTCTTTTTTTCTTTGTTTTTCTTACTATATATTTTCTGCAACAATTCTTTTAAGTTATCAAACTCAACATTATAAGAAAGCCCAATTCCTTGTGTATAACCAATATTCTCCCCAAAATATCTGATACTGTTTTCACGATTAAAGAATTTTAGTGACAATGTTCTATCTTCATTTATTAACATTTCTACTTCAAAATCTCCAGCAATAACGGTTTCGCTTACGCCACCAATTGGTACACCAACTTTACCATTAATAAGAATATTATCGCTTAATTTGGTAGACAATGTGACACCTACACGACTACTAGTTTCAAAATCTGGTGTGTTTTGACCAATTTGAAAATCTACACCTAAATTAAGTTTACCATCCTCAGAAGACAGGATTTCATTAAGCATTGATTGCACCCTATCGGAAACCAATCCAAAAGCATCCTGTGAACCAAAATTTAATTCACTTCTAAAACCGCCTGTTAACAATAAAGAAATTACCTGAAGTTCTTTACTATCTCTATCGTTTAAACGATACTGCAGCTCAGAATCTAAGGTAGAACTTACTGTTGGAAATGCTAAATCGTAGTCAATGTTTGGCTGTTCCAACTCCTCGGTTAAATGAATTTTGACCTCAACAGGAATACTTGTGTTAATTGGGTTTTCTAACAATACCGATGGATTTGCTTGAATTTTATCGTAAACTGCTTCAATATTTATTTGGGCTTTTAAAGGGTCTCCTTCCCAAACCAGAGTACCTCCATATAATACTCTAAATTCTTTTTCTATAATACCTTGATAATTGTAGTTATACGTACCTTCAGTAATGAAAAAATCACCATTCATTTCAAAAATACCATTAGTAGTAATTCGAGTTAACAAAGTTCCAATACCTACTCCTTTGATGGAGCTCCCTGTACTTTTATCCATGATAATTTCAATCTCGGCATTATCAGTGATATCTAATACAAAGTTCATTTCCAAGCCTTTAATAACCTCAGCAACCACTTGCTCTTCACTTATTTGAGCTTCCTTTTCTTCTTTAGTTAAAAAATGTATATACGAACTCTCTCCAAAGGAATCTGCATCATTCAATGGAATCTTAAAAACTGTTCCATCTTGAGATGATACATTAGCATTAATTACTAACTGATCCGTAGGGCCTACAATACCAATATCACCATTTACAAAAGCTCTACCATAATATAATGCATCTTCTGTATCACTTGTGTTTAGCACTAATAATCTGTCTGAGTCTATATCTAAGTTTAACTGCCAGTTGGAAAAATTCACATGGTCAATATTGCCACTCAAAGTTGCTCTTGAGAAAAATTCAGAATCTGTTAACCTTGCATTATTAAATATAAAACTTTGTTCCTGCAGTGCGATTTTTGTTTCATCTCCAAAAGAATAATCAACATTTAGATGTGGAATTCTAAGTCCTCCACTATCCAAATTTAACTCGCCAGTTATTTGTGGCCTACTTAATAAACCAGAAACTCTAGCATTACCAGATACTTCTCCACGAATATTGGTAATAACCCCTTCTCCAAATGGATTTAGTGGGTTAAGAATAAACTCATTAAAAGCAACATTTAGATTTATGGTCGAATTACTGCCTGTAAAATCCAAAACTCCTCTTATAGCTAGCGACTCGGTATCGTCTTCTTTTAAACTAACATTAACTGAATAATTAGTTAATGAACGATTACCCTTTATATCTGCGTTAAATGAACCTAGGTTAAAATCGTTTACCTTAAAATTATCAATAGCAACATTTGATTCAGGAATATAAACACCTTGATTTTGTTTAATTTCTAGCCTACCATTTACATTCCCAGCTAATGCCAAACTATCAATTCTAGGAGTTATTTTAGCAAGTTCTACATCTTTAAAATCTAAGTTTATGTTTTTATTTGTTGCGCCTTTTATGATACCATAAAGATTGATAACTTCTTCTTCATGGCTCATTCGTAAGCTTCTGATATTAATATTTTTAAACTGCCTATCAAATTCTATTTTATTTTTATCGATGTTATCTTTGTCTTCATTTATAAACCAATCGTTATCCTTAAAAACAATAGCAGATTTTCTAAAACCTAACACAGAGTTGTTTTCTTCGTTTATGGTATAGAAAAGATTCATATCAAAATCGTCGGTATTGCCTTTCCCTCCCTTGAATTCTGTTTTAACAAACAAGGTGTCGTTTTTTGTAACATTAATTAAGCTAAATTTTGATACATCATAAAACTTTGATGTCATACTATCTATCTCAATAAATGTATTGTAAAGTGGGTTTTTATTATCTAATTCCAAATGTATCTTATTGGCAAAATAATCACGGAATTTTATTTGCGGTGAGTTAAACTCCAATTTAAATTTCTTAGCATCACTTTCTACCCTACCTTCAAAATAAGTATTGCTTCCTAGTTCCAAATCTGGATAAAACACTTCGGCTATTTTGTTATAGATATTAAATTTAAAGTTGATAAACTGGTTTGAAGCTATATCGTGTGGCTTGAAATTAGTATAAATATTACCAAGCGAATTCTCTAAAAGCTTGTATATATCCCTAAAGACAAATTTACCACTAAGACTGCCCTTTACAATATCTGGGGAATTAACTTCTAAAAACCTTACGTCTTCTTCAAACCGTGAAGAAATGGCAAAATCTTTAAAATAATATTCATCGTTTTGATTTTTATAGAGTGTATTTTCAAATCTTATGCTGCCATAAGCATCATCATAATTACTACCATTCATGTTCATGCTAACATCACTCTTAAAAATTGAAATACTATCGTTTTCAATAAAATTTAGAGCTTTTAAATTGGCATGTTCTACATTGGCGTTAAAATCATATTTTTTTTCTTTTTCAGAAAAATCTACTAAACCATTAAACGTTAAAATTAAATTTTGGTCATTAACAAATAGGTTGCCATCAAATATTTTGTTCTTAATATTTCCAACTACCTTGATTCTCTCATATTCATAATCGTTATACACAATATTGAATACGTCTCCTTTTACTTGCGAATTCACGCTCTCAGCAGTAAAACCTGTACCATTAACATCTAAATTAGCAGATATGTTACCAACATTTAAGTCTCCTACCAAAGTACCTACATTAAAATTATCCATGACAACATTACCTGTATAAATGGCATCATCTTTTGCATTAATATCATTAATGTCGAGATTTGCAGTTAATTTCCCAAGATTTGAGGTTAATACAATATCTGTGTTTAGATTTTTTGTTGTAAGATTTGTTTTTCCTTTGATTGTGAATACGCCCAAACTATCTACAATTGTTGGGATAGAAGTTCCTAAAACATTGGGAAGCATTCTTGCAAGATCATTATTACTTGTTGTAAGTCTATTGAAATTAGCGTCCATTATAAAAGTATCTTCCATATTATCGAAAGCATTCTTAATAACCATATTTCCATCTACTATAGTATTTCTAGAATTACGCAATTCTATATTACTCGCTGTAAGGTTATTTAACGTACCAAATAAATTTACATTTAGGTTTACTTTTTGATTGCTTCCAAATTCATCATAAAAAATATTTAAATCGCTTAATGTAACATCAGAATCTTCAAAAGAGGCAGTAAGTTTTACTTTATCAACAAAATATTGTAAATCTTCTCTTTTGTAATCGAATTTCAAGTCGCCCTTTAAAGTAGAATTAGGTGTTTTTATTTGGAGGAATTCAAAAGTCATTCCAGTTAAAGTATAACCAAAATTAGTTGTCATGTTGGTTACTTCAAGTCCTCTATTATCAATAAAACCAAGCTTATTGATTCTTGCGCTAACATCTGGTCCTAAAATTAAGAAGTCGGTTGCGTTGATATTTAAATTATTAAATGTGAATATCTCACTATCTACCTTGTTTTCATCGACTAACCTAAATTTACTATCTAAAATTGTTATATCACTAGAAGATAATAGAAAATCGCTTTTCTCTTGGCTTGGGTTATCTTCAACAAACTTTTCTACAAAAACATCAAGGTTGGTATCTGTTTCGTCTTTATACGTTTTAAGATTGAAAAGCATGCCTTCAATATCTACATCACCAAAAGTTAGTTTATTATCGTAAATCATTTTTCTAACACTTAAAATAGAAGTGTTAAGCTCATTAATACTTATAAGAGTATCTTTTTTGTAATCTTCGATATAAATATTTAGCAATTCGACATCGCCGTTAAATTGCAACCCAACTTTTTCAATATTGATATTCGTACCAAAATCATCGTTAATTCTATCTGTAGCATATTTACCCAAACGAGTTTGAACAGCAGGAATAGATAGTAATAGCACCAAAATGATGAACAATAGCAAAAAGATTGCTACAATTTTTAACGCTATTTTAAGTGCCTTTTTAATGTTGTAGTAAAGTTATGAAATTTGATTCTAAACCCTAATTTAAAACTAGCTTTAAACTTATCAATTTTTAAGCCTATTTTTAACTATTAGCTCTTTATTTTTTTATTTATTTGTATATACGTTAAAACAAAAAAACACAGACGTTTATTTTATTACAAAATAAGCAATTATTATGCCTAAAACTTCTTAATGACATCACAAAATATTTACATATTAGGTATAGAGTCTTCATGCGACGATACAGCCGCTTCTGTTATACACAACGGAAGCATTTTAAGCAATGTTGTTGCCAACCAAAAAATTCATGAAGAATATGGTGGTGTAGTACCCGAATTAGCTTCTAGAGCGCACCAACAAAACATCGTTCCTGTAGTACATCAAGCTCTTGAAAAAGCTGGAATTACAAAAGAACAACTTAATGCCATTGCGTTTACAAGAGGCCCAGGATTAATGGGTTCTTTACTGGTTGGAACTTCTTTTGCAAAATCGTTTGCTTACGGATTAAATATTCCGCTAATTGATGTTAACCACATGCAAGCACATATTTTGGCACATTTTATTGACGAAGAAGGGTTTGAAAAACCAGAATTCCCTTTTTTAGCAATGACAATTTCTGGAGGACATACCCAAATAGTAAAAGTGAATAACTATTTTAACATGGACGTTATTGGAGAAACAATTGATGATGCTGTTGGTGAAGCATATGACAAAAGCGGTAAGATATTAGGCTTAGGATATCCTGCGGGACCAGAAATAGATAAGCGTGCACAACTAGGTAATCCAAAAGCTTTTAAGTTTACAAAGCCTAAAGTAGACGGATTAAATTTTAGTTTTTCAGGACTAAAAACTGCCATACTCTATTTTATTCAACGTGAATCAAAGAAGAATCCAGATTTTATAAAGGAGAACCTAAATGATATTTGTGCTTCAATACAATACACCATTATTGGTATTTTAATTGACAAATTAAAGGTAGCTACAAAACAAACTGGAATTAATCAAATAGCCATTGGTGGTGGAGTATCTGCGAACTCTGGTATAAGAAAGGCATTAAAAGATGGTGAGCAAAAATTTGGTTGGAAAACCTATGTGCCAAAGTTTGAATTCACCACAGATAATGCTGCTATGATAGCTATTGTTGGGTATTTAAAATATCTAGAAGAAGATTTTGCAGAACAAGATATTACGGCTTCTGCAAGGTTGAAGATATAGATTTATGTTTAAATTTAAGGCACATCAATATTTTTGGATTACATGTTTATTCTTTCTGCTACTTTGGCTTTATTGGTCAAATTCTGATGATGCAATTGATATAAACATACATGACACCTATTTTGTTATTGCTAATTCTCATATAGTCAAACTGTTATTTGCTCTTTATGGGTTTATAGGTTTCATTTATTGGGCTTTTTATGAAACCAAAATATTTTTAATTAGAATATTAACTAAACTTCATGTACTAATTACAATTGGTAGCGTTCCAGTATATTTTTTAGGCTTAAAACTATTTAAGTTGAAGCCACCAAATACTAATTTTCCATTAATTGATGATTTATCTGATGAAAACCTGTTTTTAACATTACTATTCTTATTTGTTATAATTGCACAATTATTATTTATTATCAATCTTAGCATTAGCCCTTTTAAGAACTTCAAAAGAAAATCATAATTTCAAAGTATATTTGAGTCATGCAACTATTTTACAATCCAGACATCAACGACAACACCTTGCAATTCACTTTTCCAAAAGATGAAAGCAGGCATATTGCTAAGGTGTTACGTAAAAAAACTGGAGATACACTTTACATCACCAATGGTAATGGTTGGCTATTTGAAGCGGAAATTGAAATGGCCGATTTAAAAAATTGCATGGTAACTATTGTTTCAAAGACTTATAAAGAACCAAAATCTCATCAAGTACATTTAGCAGTAGCACCAACAAAAATGAACGACCGCTACGAATGGTTTCTAGAAAAAGCAACCGAAATTGGAATCGACAGCATCACTCCTATTATTTGTGACCATAGCGAACGTAAGGTTATTAAACCAGAGCGTTTTGAGAAGATATTACAATCTGCTATGAAACAATCATTACACTATTATTTACCTAAATTGAATGATGCTATCCCTTTTACAGATTTTATAGAACAACAACACCAAGGGCAATTGTTTATTGCGCATTGCGAAGACACAAATAAACAATCCTTAAAAAGTCAGCTAAAGCCAAATACAGACATTACTATTCTAATTGGACCAGAAGGCGATTTTAGTGTTAAAGAAATTGCAATGGCTTTGGAGCATCAATTTATTCCTGTAACTTTGGGAGAAACCAGATTACGGACAGAAACTGCAGCAATAGTTGCTTGTCATAGTGTCGCTTTTGTCAATGAATAACATGAAACAAAAATTCTTTTTAGTTTTTGCCTTTAGCTTTTTCGCTTTTGGAGTATTTGCTCAAGAAGTAGCTATATTAAAATATCGTGGTGGTGGCGATTGGTATAGTAATCCAACCGCTTTACCAAATCTAATAGAATTTTGTAACGAGAATATTAATACCAAGATAAAAGCTAAACCTCAAACTGTTGAAGCCAATAGTGTAGATATTTTCCAGTTTCCATTTTTACACATGACTGGACATGGTAATGTGTTTTTTAATGATGATGATGCGAGAAACTTAAGAGATTATTTAACTTCTGGAGGTTTTTTACATATCGACGATAATTACGGTATGCAGTCCTATATTGTAAAAGAACTTAAAAAAGTATTTCCAAATACTGATTTGGTTGAAGTTCCAGCAAATCACAAGATATTTAATATTGCGTATGACTTTCCACAAGGTTTGCCAAAAATACATGAACATGATGGTAAACGTCCGCAAGCCTTAGGGATTTTTTATGAGTCAAGATTGGTAGTGCTTTTTACGTTTGAAAGTGATTTAGGAGATGGTTGGGAAGACCCAGAAATACACAATGACCCAGACGATGTTAGAGAAAAAGCGCTTAAAATGGGAGCGAATATAATAAAGTATGCCTTTGAGAATTAAGACTTATGAATATTTTACCTCTAAAATATAAAATTGCTGCTATAGTATTTTCTTTTTTCTTGATTGTGATGCCTCTATCAAAAATCAATAACTCATTTGAAATTCAAGGAGGAGTTTACATTTGTGGCCCTAGTGATTGTCTTGACCAATCACCAAATCATTTATCATATTATTGCGGTAATCATCATAAATATCTTTGGGAAACAAACAAAGAAAACTAATTAAGATTGCAATTAAACCATTATAATACCAATTTTACTAAACGACAGTTTCCAATCACACTAATTTGTGACAACATTACCAATGCGCCAAACCTTGGTAGTTTATTTAGAATTGCTGATGCTTTTGGTATCAGCGAACTTATTTTTTGTGGTGAACATATTCCGTTAGGTCGTAAAATGACCAAAACCTCTAGGGCTACGGAAAAGGTGGTGAACTATGAAGTAGAAACTTCTGCTTTAGACGTTGTTGCAAAACTTAAATCTAAAAACTATCATATTATTTCTTTAGAAATCACAAGTCACAGCAAACCAATTCATAAATTTAAAATTCCAAAAAACAAACCTATTGCGTTAGTGGTTGGTGATGAGAACTTTGGTGTTTCAGACGATACATTAAAGCTTTCGGGTGATGTAATCCATATCGATATGTTTGGGCAAAATAGCAGCATGAATGTTGTTCAAGCAGCAAATATTGCACTTTATGAAATTACCAAGCAGCTTTTGTAAACTCTTTTATATATTTACTAAATGAATTCTAAAATTATTGCAAACGGTATTTTAAGGGCTTTGGCAATTATTGTGGGTGTCGCTTTATTGGTTTATTTTTTATATAAAATACAATCGGTAATTGTTTACATAGCTATAGCAGCAGTTATTTCATTAATTGGTTTGCCTATTGTGCGCTTTTTAAAATCGAAACTCAAGTTTAAAAATACGTTTGCAGTAGTTACCACTATGGTACTTTTAATTGCATTGTTAGTTGGCCTGGTACGTATGTTTATACCGTTAGTAGTGGAGCAAAGTCATAATTTATCGCTATTAAATATTGAGCAATTACAAGGAAATGTTGAAGATTTATACTTTCAGCTAACCGATTACTTTGGCGTTAATAGTTATGAAGTTGAGCGTTCATTAAAAGAATCTAATTTGCTTTCGAAACTGGATTATTCTATCATTCCCAACTTTTTAAACTCTGTAGTAAGTGGCTTTGGCAGTTTTAGCGTTGGATTGTTTTCGGTAATTTTTATTGCATTTTTCTTACTTAAAGATAGCCAGTTACTAGAGCAAGGAATTTTAGTGTTTGTTCCAGACAATAAAGAATCGAGGTCTAAAAAATCATTCGAAAAAATTAAAACATTATTGTCTCGCTATTTTGTAGGCTTGATTTTCCAAATACTTATACTATTTGTTATTTATACCATTGTGTTGCTCATATTTGGAGTGAAAAACGCTGTTGTTATAGCCTTTTTGTGTGCGTTATTAAACTTAATCCCTTATGTTGGCCCTATGATTGGAGGTGTTTTAATGCTTACGCTAACCATGTCAAGTTTTATGGGTGAAAGTTTTAGTGAGGTAATTTTACCAAAAACTTCCTATGTAATGATTGGTTTTATTATTGGACAGTTGGTAGATAATTTCTTTAGTCAACCCAAAATATTTTCGACAGCTACAAAGGCACATCCCTTAGAAATTTTTCTAGTGATTATTATTGCTGGTATTTTATTTGGCGTTGTTGGCATGATTGTCGCAATACCAACCTATACTGCTCTAAAAGTTATTTTAAAGGAGTTTTTAGCTGATAATAAGATAGTAAAACAACTTACCAAAGATTTGTAGCATTCATTTGAATAAACACATTTTAAATACTGTAATTCAAGAATTTATAAATAATAATATTAATTCGAATACAGCTGCGCTACTGCTAAAAAAAACTTCTTTTAAAAATGTTGAACTAAAAGAGATTGCAGAACAAATTGAAGCAAAAAAAAGATGCAAAGCAAAGCTTCCAACTTGGTTTAACACTCCTAATATTTACTATCCAAATAAGCTCAATATTGAGCAAACATCCTCTGAAATCACAGCAGGTTATAAATCTAAGTTGATGAGTGGTAACTCCATTATTGACTTAACAGGTGGTTTTGGTATAGATTGTTTTTATTTTTCGAAATCTTTCAAAGAGGTTATCCATTGTGAGATTGACGAAAAACTATCCAAAATTGTCTCATATAACTTTAAGCAATTTGGAATAGACAATGTTAAAGCCGTAAATACTGATGGAATTGAGCATTTAAAAAGCTCCAAACAAAACTACGATTGGATTTATGTTGATCCTTCGAGAAGGCACGACAGCAAAGGGAAAGTGTTTTATTTAAAAGATTGTTTACCAAACATTCCTAAGCATCTTGACTTGCTTTTTGAGCATACTGATAACGTGCTAATAAAAGCATCGCCAATGTTGGATTTATCTATTGGAATAACAGAATTAAAACAGACCAAAGCTATTCATATAGTGGCGGTCAATAATGATGTGAAAGAATTACTTTTTGTGTTATGCAAAGGATATTCAGGTGAGATTAAAATAAATACTATTAATACTAAAGGTGATAAAAATGAAGCTTTTGAATTTGCATATTCATCAGAAATAAATGCAAAAGCCAATTATTCTTTACCACTAACCTATCTTTATGAGCCAAATGCAGCAATACTAAAATCTGGTGGTTTTAAAACTATAGCCGAAAAACTCGATATATGTAAGCTTCATAGGCATTCACATTTATATACTTCAAAAGTGCTTATAAATTTTCCAGGTAGAGTTTTTAAAATAACCGAAGAACTTCTTTATAACAAAAAGAATATCAAAAGAATTCTAAGCAATACAAAGGCAAATATCACAGTCAGAAATTTTCCTGAATCAGTAAGCTTTCTTAGAAAAAAATTTAATATTAAAGATGGCGGTGATACTTATGTGTTTTTTACTACTAATGCTAATGATGAAAAAGTAGTAGTTATCTGCGAAAAAGTATAAAAATTGGTTCATAAAATAATTATTACTAAAATTTAAGGAGAGATGATTTAATTGAGTATTTAAATTTCACTCATTTTAGTCAGTGAGTTAAGTTCAATTTTTCAGTTAACACCAAGTAGATTGTTTCTCATAATTCGTCCAAAAACACATATATTCGCAGAAAACTAAGAATAGTGATAAAAGCGGTAATATTTGATATGGATGGCGTAATAGTTAACTCCGAGCCATTACATAGAAAAGCATATAATGAAATGTTTAAAACTGTAGGTATTGATGTCTCTAACCAGTTGTATGAATCTTTCACAGGAAAATCCACTTTTAGCATCTGTAAAACCTTATGCAAAAGTTTCAATTTAAAAAATCACCCTCAAGAATTAGTGAATTTAAAGCGTCAATATTTTAAGTATATTTTCGAAAATGATTCCGATTTATCACTTATCGAAGGTGTTCAAGACCTTATTCAAGATTACTATAATAACGATCTAGTATTAGTATTAGCATCTTCAGCTTCAATGATGACTATCAATAATGTTTTTACAAAATTTAATTTAGATAAATATTTTGTTTCTAAACACAGTGGTGCAGATTTAAAAGCGTCTAAGCCACATCCCGAAATTTTCATCAACGCTGCAAAATCTTCGGGCTATAATAGAAATGAATGTATTGTTATTGAAGATTCTACCAACGGCATTAAAGCAGCTAATTCTGCAAATATTTATTGCATTGGCTACAAAAGCAAA
Organism: Gaetbulibacter sp. S0825; assembly: GCF_011777505.1. GTDB lineage: Bacteria > Bacteroidota > Bacteroidia > Flavobacteriales > Flavobacteriaceae > Pontimicrobium. Next base: position 752,623 of record NZ_JAATJT010000002.1, read on the forward strand.
CACTCCAAAAATCAAGATTACTCAACAGCTAATAAAGTGATAGAAAATTTTAAAGAAATTTCGTTTAATAAAATTAAAGATCTTTAATAATTAAGGCATTCATCTATTAATTTTAAAGTTATTCAAATTAATATCATCTAGTCCTTTAGCATCAAATGGATACTCCATATCATCCTGAATGTTGTAGAGAGATATTAAAATAAACTCACTTAAAATCACTACAAAATAGGTAATCCAAATAGTAGTATCCAATCCTATTCTATTAATAATTGTTGGTGTGTATATTAATGGAAAAATATAGATAAATATTAAGCAATAAGCTTTTAAACTAATTGGAGTTCTATGCGCGTGTATGGCATGCAAATTTTCTACAGATTCATGCAAATCGTTCATAAACCTAATAACTTTATCTTTTAAGTTTTTTGGAATTACCTCTGAATTATCAATAATAAATAAGTACACTTTATTTACTTCATCATCTAAATCATTAGTATTATAATTGTCCCTCACATTCAAATGAGAAATTGTTTTTTCACTAATTTCAATTAAAATATTAGATATCTCTTGTTTCTTTTCATCAGTTAAAGTTGGTGAACTCATAAAAAAGTAATCTACCGTTTTTATTGCCGCTCTAAACTGACTTAAATGCTCCAAAGCTTTTTCCCTCCTTCTAAAAGAACTTCTTATGGTAAACACTAAAGGAAAAACAATTGCAATACTTATTAAGGTGAGGTCTATGTTGTAATTAATATTGTATTTGTAAGCAACATATAAAGTTGCAAACGAAATAACTAAGGCAATTAAAGTTCTGCGATTAACGACAGTAGTATATTGATTCATAAATGCCTCTTAAAATGTTATATTTGTTAAACAACATACAATATAATGAAAAAACAAATTTGGTGCACTTTATTGATTATAAGTTTGCTTGAATATACAACAGTTTTTTCTCAGAACGATTCTAATTCTAACAGTAAAGAAACAAAAATAGAATTATTCAGTAATCAACAAACTCTTCCAATTAAACTTAATTATTCAAATAAAGTTTTAAAAAAAGACACTAATGACAGTACATATATTGCGTCTAAACTATCCTATCAAAATGATAATGGTTCTTGGACTTCTTTGAATATAGACTTAAGGGCACGAGGAAACTTTAGAAGAAACAACTGTTACTTCGTTCCTGTAAAAATCAGTATTAAGAAGAAGAATTATAAGAATACCATATTTGATAGTCATAAAAAATTAAAAATGGTAGTACCTTGTCAATTGTCCAAAGATGGAAATGACAACGTTTTGAATGAGTATTTGGCTTATAAGTTTTATGAAATAATGTCGCCTTACCATTTTAACACTAGACTAGTCAACCTTGAATTAACTGAACCTGTAGGTAAAAAAGAAAAAAATCATTCCATAAAAGCTTTTTTAATAGAAGATGATAAAAAAATTGCAAAGCAATTTGATGGAAAAATTGTTGAACGCTCAATTCATCCAATGGCTCAAGAAGAGTTAAACTCCATTCGTGTTGAGTTTTTTCAATATATGATTGGCAATACAGATTTCTCAAATTTTGAACAGCACAATTCTAAATTAATTTATGTAGACAAAGAAATCTTTCCTATTCCATATGATTTTGACATGTCTGGGTTGGTAAACACAAGTTACTCTATTGTATCTGAAACAATTAGTGAAAAATCAAACATATCACGTGTCACACAAAGAGTTTATAGAGGGTTTAAAAGAAATCCTGTTTTAATAGAGCAAGTTCGGCAAGAATATATTTCCAAAAAACTCGAAATGATTGATATTATTGATAAACATAAATCTCTATTTGAAAATGCCAGAGAATTTGAAAATGCTAGGGAGTATATTCAAAGTTTTTTCGAAATTCTAGAAAATGATAAAGAATTCAATAAAGAAATAATAAAGAATCTCAGGTAATAACCCTCTTTTTAAGCTTAAAAAACAAAAAAGCCCTACTCTAATAGAGTAAGGCTTTTTGTGATGGCACTAGGATTCGAACCTAGGACCGCCTGCTTAGAAGGCAGGTGCTCTATCCAGCTGAGCTATGCCACCATTTAATTGTCGGGGTGGCAGGATTCGAACCTGCGACCTCCGCGTCCCAAACGCGGCGCGATAACCGGGCTACGCTACACCCCGAAACGATTATCTTAAAAAAAGCGGAGAGAGTGGGATTCGAACCCACGCGACAGTTACCCGTCGACAGTTTAGCAAACTGCTCCATTAACCACTCTGGCACCTCTCCTATTCTAATATATAAGAACGTTGCATTATTTTCAAATGCGGATGCAAATGTAACTTTTCATCTTAAAGAACGCAAACTATTTTTTTACTTTTTTAAAGGAATATTATTATTCTGGATATTCTATACGTAAGTGATAGATATTAGCCAACTTATGCTTTAAAACTTTTTTAATTGATTGAATTTCTTTGAAAGTAATATTTGCGTTCAAAAATTGACCATTTTCTATTTGCTTACTAATAATATTCTCAACGAATACATCTATTTTAGCAGATGTAGGCTCCTTTATACTTTTTGAAGCAGCTTCAACACTATCACACATCATTAATATTGCTGTTTCCTTACTAAATGGACTAGGTCCTGGATACCTAAAATCATTAATATCTATACCACCATCCATTCCTTTTTCTTTACTATAAAAATAATATACCAAGCTAGTTCCATGATGTGTTCTAATAAAATCTATAACACGATCTGGAAGTTTGTACTTTTTTGCTAATTCTATACCATCTATTACATGGTTAATAATAATTTGAGCGCTTTCCTTTGGCATTAAATCATCATGAGGGTTAATTCCAGTTGCTTGATTTTCGGTAAAAAAAGTGGGGTTCTTCATTTTTCCAATATCATGATACAAAGCACCAACTCGTACTAGCATAGCATTTGCTCCAATTTCATTTGCAGATGCTTCGGCTAAATTTGCAACATTTAAAGAATGATGAAATGTTCCAGGAGCCTTATTCGATAATTCTTTCAATAATTTTGAATTGGTATCTGAAAGTTCTAATAACGATACATCAGAAACCAGTCCAAATAGCTTCTCATAAGCATATATTAAAGGTTGTACAAACAAAGTTGCTAAACCACAAAGTATAAAAAGCACAAAAGTCTCTCCTTTTAAATTATCTATACCTCCTTCATGTATGACAAAAAAAGCAAAATAAGCAACTAAATAAATTAATGTGATTTGTCCTACTGAAATAAACAAATTAGCCCTTTTGTAAAGCTCAGAAACTGTGAGTATTGTAACAATTCCTGCAATAATCTGCAAGAACATATATTCATAGTTATTTGTTACTACAAAACCTAACAACAATACTGTTATAACATGTGCAAATAGACCTAAACGAGCATCGAAAAATGCTTTTAAAACTAAAGGTAAAATACATATTGGAACTATGTAAACATATGCAGAATTATAATTAACCACCAAAGTGGTTAGTAATACCATTAATAAAATATTAAAAAAGATAAAGGTTACTTTTGTATTGTTTTTAAATACATCTGGCCTATATTTTCTTATAAAAAGAAGCAGCATTAACAATGTCAAGGCCACTAACAAAGTATAAGCTGCTAAAATCCAATTATAATTAGCTTCACTCCATATTTGCGACTCATACTCTGATTCAAGTGATTTTAAAATTTCGTAATTATCACCTTCAACAACTTCACCTTTAGATATTATAATAGTGCCTTGTGCAATACGACCTCTCACCAAAGATATTTTATCTAATTCTTCTTGCAAAGAATTATCCGTAAGACTATTATTTAATGAAACGTTAGGTTTAACTATATCGAAAAATAACGACATTAATTTCTGTGAGTTTTCAACAGAAAGATTTAATTCGTTAATGCTTTCTTCAGCAAAGGTTCTAAAGTTAGGCTTAACAAAACTTGAATAATTTGTGTTTTCAATTTGGTTTCTATCTTCCAAAAGGATGACTATTCTATTATCTGAATAATCATAGTCTTTGTCTAGAATTCCCTTTGAATATATTTGATTTATTACCGATAAACCTTGATTAAATAATAATGTCTTTTCCAGTTTAGATAAGGAGTCAGAAAATACATTTGGAAATTGAGTTTCATAATCTTTAATTACTTGTAGAGCAACCGTATTATCAATATCAAAATATACCGAAGCATTTTCTTGGATGGTTTTACGCTCTTGCTGAATTTCTTCTTCTGCTTTTTTAATAGCAAAATCGAAAGGTGCATATAAGTTTTCCGATTGCCATGGCTTTCCTTTTTCAAAACTATACTTAAACTTTCCGCTCTTTGGAAATAAGTATACTATTAAAAAGGAAGTAGCTATAAAAAGTAAGACCTTATATATTAAGGAATGATTTTTATATAACCTATTTATAAAATCCTTCATGAATTGAGTTAAGATTATTTCAAAAGTAATAAAATAAAGATGCAACATGGGTATGATATTGACATAATCATTCTATTTTCTTCCAAATTTTGACTAATTTCGCAACTCAAATAAATTATAAAATTATAATGAGCAAAGAGGTTGTAATCGTTTCAGCAGTTAGAACTCCTATTGGTAGCTTTTTAGGAGCTTTATCAACTATTCCAGCTCCAAGATTAGGGGCAATAGCAATTAAAGGAGCTTTAGATAAAATTAAGCTTAATCCAGAAATGGTTGAAGAAGTTCTAATGGGTAATGTTGTTCAGGCTGGAACCGGACAAGCACCAGCTAGACAAGCAGCTATTTACGCTGGAATCCCTGATACTGTTCCTTGCACAACTATTAATAAAGTTTGTGCTTCTGGTATGAAAACGGTTATCCAAGCAGCACAATCTATTGCTCTAGGAGATGCAGACATTATTATTGCTGGTGGAATGGAAAATATGAGTTTAATCCCTCATTATTATCACGCTCGTACTGCAACAAAATTTGGACCAGCAACTTTTGAAGATGGTATGCAAAAAGATGGATTGGTAGACGTTTATGATGGAAATGCCATGGGAGTTTGCGCAGATGCTTGTGCTACAGAGCACAACTTTTCAAGAGAAGACCAAGACGCATTTGCAATACAATCTTATAATCGTTCCGCAGCAGCTTGGGGCGCTGGTAAATTTAATAATGAGATAATTCCTGTTGAAGTACCACAACGTAGAGGTGAACCAATAGTTGTAAATAAAGATGAAGAATATACTAACGTAAAAATGGAAAAAATTCCTGCCTTACGTCCAGCGTTTACTAAAGACGGTACAGTTACAGCTGCTAATGCCTCTACAATTAATGATGGAGCTGCTGCATTGGTATTAATGAGCAAGGATAAAGCCAATGAGTTAGGTCTAAAACCTTTAGCAACTATTAAAAGTTATGCAGACGCTGCTCAAGAACCTAAATGGTTTACTACAGCTCCTGCAAAAGCTTTGCCAAAAGCTCTTGCTAAAGCAGAATTGAATATTGGTGATGTGGATTATTTTGAGTTCAATGAAGCTTTTGCTGTTGTTGGATTAGCAAACATGAAACTTCTTGAATTGACAGATGATAAAGTAAATGTTAATGGTGGTGCTGTTTCTTTAGGGCATCCTTTGGGATGTTCTGGAGCAAGAATAATTGTAACTTTACTGAATGTATTAGAACAAAACAATGGCAAAATTGGAGCTGCAGCTATTTGTAATGGTGGTGGCGGTGCTTCGGCAATTGTTTTAGAACGCAATTAATATATTTGATGCAATACGGAATTTGTAGCTTGAGTATAGTCCCTTTAAGATTGGAAGTCTCTGATGCTTCTGAGCTAGTTTCTCAGCTACTCTATGGTGATTTTTTTAAAGTACTAGAGCAACGAAAAAAATGGAGTAAAATACGTTTGGATTTTGATGGATATGAAGGCTGGATTGATAATAAACAATATGTCGAGATTTCAGAGTTAGAATTTAAAAGCTTAAAACAAGGCACACCGATATATGCCACAGACCTTGTAGAGTTTATAGAAAACACTTCAAAAGAGTTAATCCCTATTCCATTAGGAGCGTCACTAAATGGGCTGTCAATTTTAAAGCATGCTCACGATGGAAATACTACATCTGGTGTTCTTCCAAAAAACAACATATTACAAACGGCTTCTTTTTATTTAAATGCACCTTACTTATGGGGAGGCAAAACACCCTTAGGAATAGATTGTTCAGGATTTACGCAAATGGTTTATAAACTTAATGGGTATAAATTATTAAGAGATGCATCGCAGCAAGCTACTCAAGGAGAGGCTTTAAGCTTTATTGAAGAAAGTGAACCTGGTGATCTTGCCTTTTTTGATAATACAGAAGGCCATATTATTCATGTAGGGATCATTATGAAAGACAACTATATTATCCATGCTCATGGAAAAGTAAGAGTTGATAGACTTGACCATACAGGTATATATAACACAGAGTTAAAAACTCACACACATAAACTTCGAGTAATTAAAAAGATTATATAAAAAAAAGCCGTTTAATATAAACGGCCTTTTTTTTATATCAGTAAATCTATAGTAGATTAATTTCCATTTTTTAAAGCTTCAACTTTAGCTTTCATTGCTTTGAAATTTTCTGTATCATCAAGAGCACTATATAAGTTCATTAATGTTGTAGCGGCATTTATATCTTTAGGATTTAATTCTAAAACCTTAGACAAATATGGTGTTGCATCTCTATACACTTTCTCTCTTTTCACTTTTAGTTCATCATACTTTTTATTATCTGCAGCAGATGTTCCAAGCTTATTCATCTCATCAATAATCCCTTTCTCTTGATCTAGGATCAACACAGCCATGTTCATATAAGCATTTGAATAGGTTGGATCCATCTTAATTGCTTTATCATAATACTTTTTTGCCTCATCAAAATCGTTATTATCCGCTGCTGTAACTCCCAAATTAAAAACTAGAGCAACATTGTTGGGATCTAAATCTAATGCTTTAGAAATAAGTTCTGTATATTTTTCCGTATTGTCCATTTGTCTATATAAATCTGCTTCAGCTAAGATTAGATTGACATCATTTGGATTTAATTTTTTTGCATCTTCAATAGCTCTTATCGCCTCCTCGTTTTTACCTTGACTTATATATATTAAGGTAATGTTCTTCGCAATTTCGCCTATTTTAGATTCAGAATCGACAACTCGTGGATTAGTATGAGTCTTTCCTTTTACAGATAAATTCATAGTAACTTCATTCGGAAAAGCTTGATCTTCTCCTGTTGAGACTTCGGTAGCAAGGTATTGCTTAGAAACACCAGTATACCCTATATTTGATAATTCCTTATAAATTCTTAAAGCTGCATCATAATCTTTTCCATTTACAGCGGCTGTTGCTGCATTATACAAGAAAATAGTATCTGTCGGAGATATTCTATACGCTTTTTCAAAATCACTAGCTGCTAGTTCAAAGTTTTTATTACCATAGGCAGTTGTACCTTTCTGTACTAAAGCTATGCCCATTTGTTCTTTAAGATTATTTGCTTGAGGAGTGTATACTTTTTTTCCTGTTTTCTCAACATCTGAAAGCATTTTAAAACTCTCTAAAGCACCATCAATATCTTCATTACTTCCTGTACCATTTGCATACAAAGCCTGACCTTTTAGGAAATAAAATTTAGCTTTTGTTTTATCATCCATTGCAGACATTAAAGATTCTGCGGCATGAATAGCAGCTTTAGCGTCTGCAAAGTTGCTACTCTTTATAGCTTTCTCTGCGGTTTTTAATTCTTTCTTTTGTGCAAAAGAAAAAGAACCAATTATCAGAGCTAATGCTAATATAACCTGTTTTTTCATTTTTAATAGTTTAATTGTTAATTGTATTTTATTCTTCTTCTTTGTTACTATCAAGAGTTGTGCCATCTTCATTTTGACTAGTGTTATCAATTGTTTCAGAAGTTATTGTGTTGCCTTCCTCATCTAACTCTACCTCATCTTCATCGTGCATTACCTTAGCAACAGCAGCAATGGAATCACTTCCTTTTAAATTAATAAGCTTAACTCCTTGCGTGGCTCTACCCATAACTCTTAAATCTTGAACAGCCATTCTAATAGCAATTCCAGATTTGTTAATTATCATCAAGTCATCTTCATCACTTACATTCTTGATTGCTACTAAGTTACCTGTTTTTTCGGTAATAGAAATAGTTTTAACTCCTTTTCCTCCACGATTAGTTATTCTATAATCCTCTAAACTAGAGCGTTTTCCATAACCATTTTCTGAAACTACAAGGATATCGCTTTCCATATCGTTAACAGCAATCATACCTATAACTTCATCTGTTTTCTCGTCTTGAAGTCTAATGCCACGAACACCTGAAGCGTTTCTACCCATAGGTCTTGTTTTTGCTTCTTCAAAACGAATAGCCTTACCAGATTTTAGAGCTAACATCACTTGGCTTTCACCAGTTGTAAGTTTTGCTTCTAATAATTCGTCGTCTTCTTTAATGGTAATGGCATTAATTCCATTTGTACGTGGACGAGAATATTGCTCTAATGATGTCTTTTTGACTTGACCTTTTTTAGTAGCCATAATCACATAGTGGCTGTTTATATAATCATCATCCTTTAAATCTTGAGTACAGATAAAGGCTTTTACTTTATCATCTTGCTCAATATTTATAAGGTTTTGAATGGCTCTACCTTTAGATGTTTTGCTTCCTTCAGGAATTTCATAAACGCGCATCCAGAAACATTTTCCTTTTTGGGTAAAGAACAACATATATTGATGGTTAGTACCAACAAATAAATGTTCAAGGAAATCTTCGTTTCTAGTGGTCGATGCTTTTTGACCAACACCTCCTCTATTTTGAGTTTTGTATTCGGTAAGCGATGTTCTTTTAATATATCCTGCATGAGAAATGGTTATAACCACTTTCTCGTTAGGTATCATATCTTCAATACTTAAATCCCCACCTGCATATTCTATTACAGAACGACGCTCATCACCATATTTTTGCTGAACTTCTAGAAGCTCTTCTTTGATGATATCCATACGACGCTCTTTCTTATCAAGAATATCTTTTAAATCATCTATCGTTATCATTAAAGCATCGTATTCAGCTCGTAGTTTATCTTGTTCTAAACCAGTAAGCTGGCGCAAACGCATTTCAACAATAGCTTTTGCTTGAATTTCAGTAAGCTCAAATCTATCAATTAATTTTTGCCTAGCCTCATCTGCGTTTGCAGACGAACGAATTAATGCAATAACTTCATCAATATTATCAGAAGCTATAATGAGTCCTTCTAATATGTGTGCACGCTCTTCTGCTTTACGAAGTTCGTATGTGGTTCTTCTTACAACTACTTCATGACGATGCTCAACAAAATGATGAATCATATCTTTAAGATTCAACATTTCTGGTCGTCCATTTACAAGTGCAATATTATTAACACTAAATGATGACTGCAATGCAGTGTATTTATAAAGCTTATTTAAAACAATATTTGGTATAGCATCACGTTTTAAAACATAGACAATACGCATACCGTTTCTATCGGATTCGTCACGGATGGTGGCAATCCCTTCTAATTTCTTATCATTAACAAGGTCGGCAGTCTTTTTAATCATGTCTGCTTTGTTAACTTGATATGGGATTTCGGTCACAATAATACTTTCGCGTCCTTGGACTTCTTCTATTATTGCTTTTCCACGCATTACTACTCTACCTCGACCAGTTTTAAAAGCTTCCCTTACACCATCATACCCATAGATAATTCCTCCTGTTGGAAAGTCAGGTGCTTTGACATGTGTAATAAGCTCGTCAATCTCAATATTGTTATTATCGATATAAGCAATAATGCCATCTACAACTTCAGTTAAGTTATGAGGTGGCATATTTGTAGCCATACCAACAGCAATACCTGATGCCCCATTTACAAGAAGTCCTGGGATTCTGGTTGGTAACACTGTAGGTTCTTGTAGGGTATCATCAAAATTTAACTTGTGATCGACTGTTTCTTTGTCAATATCTGCCAACATGTCCTCAGATATTTTACGCATACGTGCTTCGGTATAACGCATTGCTGCAGGACTGTCACCATCTATAGATCCAAAGTTTCCTTGTCCATCAACAAGCATATAGCGCAAGCTCCATTCTTGGGCCATACGCACCATAGTATCGTAAACTGATGTATCACCATGTGGATGGTACTTTCCTAGTACCTCTCCAACGATTCTAGCTGATTTTTTATGAGCTGTATTTGACCTTACTCCTAATTCATGCATACCATAAAGTACGCGTCTATGAACTGGTTTTAGGCCATCTCTTACATCTGGTAGTGCACGTGACACAATGACCGACATTGAGTAATCAATGTAAGCCGATTTCATTTCATCTTCAATATTTATTGGAATGAGTTTTTCTCCTTCTGCCATAAATAAAATTATTAGTTTTTGTAGGTTTTCAAATCGAGCTAATATAATAATTTTGTTAGTCCGAATACTATCAATATAAGGCTTTTTTAAGACATTTTATCAACAATATTTTAGGTGTTTTTAGTTAATAACTATACATAGATTTGTTTTGATTTAATAGACTTTTTACTGTCATTTACTGTTATAAACTGTAATTAAGGTATAGTTTTTGCCTTAATAACATAGATTTTATTATTTTTAATGCAGAAAGAAACCAAATTTATGGATGATAATTTTTCACCAAGAGTAAAAGATGTAATTGCATACAGCAAAGAAGAAGCATTGCGTTTAGGCCACGATTTTATTGGCACTGAACACTTAATGCTTGGTCTATTACGTGATGGAAATGGGAAAGCTATTGACATTTTAAGTGCTTTGGATATTGATTTAAATCACTTAAGAAGAAAAGTAGAAATATTAAGTCCAGCTAACCCCAACATTACTACGGCATCGAACGAAAAAAAGAACCTACATTTAACAAGACAAGCAGAACGTGCTTTAAAGACTACTTTTTTGGAAGCGAAGTTATTTCAAAGTACATCTATTAATACCGCACATTTGTTGCTATGTATTTTAAGAAATGAAAATGACCCAACTACAAAACTACTAAACAAACTTAAAGTGGACTACGATAACGTTAAAGATCAATTTAAATATATGATTGCGAACGATGAGGATTTTATGGACTCTCCAAAAGCTGAATCGTTTTCTGATGAAGGAGAAGATGCTGCTGAACAAAGTTCAAAAGATAATCCGTTTAGCCAATCAACAGCTAAAGGTGCAAAAAAATCTAAAACCCCTGTTTTAGATAATTTTGGTAGAGACCTAACTGCTATGGCAGAAGAAGGGAAATTAGATCCTGTTGTTGGTCGAGAAAAAGAAATTCAGCGTGTCTCACAAATATTGAGCAGACGTAAAAAGAACAATCCATTATTAATAGGAGAACCAGGAGTTGGTAAATCTGCTATTGCTGAAGGATTAGCTAATAGAATTATTAGCAAAAAAGTATCAAGAATACTATTCAACAAACGCGTTGTTACACTTGATTTAGCAAGTTTAGTTGCTGGAACAAAATACAGAGGGCAATTTGAAGAACGGATGAAAGCCGTTATGAATGAGCTTGAAAAAAATGATGATATCATTTTATTCATTGACGAAATTCATACCATCGTTGGTGCTGGAGGCGCAACTGGAAGCTTAGATGCTTCAAACATGTTTAAGCCTGCTCTAGCAAGAGGAGAAATTCAATGTGTTGGAGCAACAACACTTGACGAATACAGACAATATATAGAAAAAGACGGTGCTTTAGAGCGTCGTTTTCAAAAAGTAATCGTAGAACCAACAACAGTTGTTGAAACCATTGAAATATTAAATAATATTAAGGGAAAATACGAAGAACATCACAATGTAGAATATACAGATGAAGCTATTGAAGCTTGTGTGAAGCTTACTAATCGTTACATGACAGAACGCTTCTTACCAGACAAAGCTATTGATGCTTTAGATGAAGCTGGTTCTAGAGTACACATCACAAATATTAATGTTCCTGATCAAATTATTGAGTTAGAGAAACAATTAGAGGAAGTAAAGGAAACCAAAAACTCCGTTGTAAAGAAGCAAAAATATGAAGAGGCTGCCAAGCTTAGAGATGATGAGAAACGCTTAGAAAAAAGCCTCGCTGAAGCTCAGGAGAAATGGGAAGAAGACTCTAAGTTACATCGTGAAACTGTTACAGAAGATAATGTTGCTGATGTCGTTTCTATGATGACTGGAATCCCAGTTAATAGAATTGCACAAACCGAAAGTAACAAGCTTGCAAAATTACCTGAATTAATAAAAGGTAAGGTTATCGGCCAAGATGAAGCAGTTGGAAAAGTTGTTAAGGCTATTCAGCGTAATCGTGCTGGACTTAAAGATCCTAATAAGCCAATTGGTTCATTTATATTTTTAGGTCAAACAGGAGTCGGTAAAACCCAATTAGCCAAAGTGTTAGCTCGTGAACTTTTTGATAGCGAAGATGCGCTTGTTCGGGTGGACATGAGCGAGTATATGGAAAAGTTTGCCATTTCTCGTTTAATTGGAGCACCTCCAGGCTATGTTGGTTATGAAGAAGGTGGGCAGTTAACCGAAAAAGTAAGACGCAAACCTTATGCAGTGGTGTTGCTTGATGAAATAGAAAAAGCGCATCCAGATGTTTTTAATATGTTATTACAAGTATTAGATGATGGCTTCTTAACAGATAGTTTAGGAAGAAAAATCGATTTTAGTAATACCATTATTATTATGACATCAAACATTGGTGCCAGAAAGCTTAAAGATTTTGGTACAGGTGTTGGTTTTGGTACTTCGGCACAAAAATCTCAAGCAGGTTCACATGCAAAAGGTATTATTGAAAATGCTTTAAAAAAGGCTTTTGCACCAGAGTTTTTGAATAGAATTGATGATGTTGTTGTATTTAATGTTCTTGAAAGAGAAGACATTAATAAAATTATCGATATCGAACTAGAAAAGCTTCTAGCAAGAATTAAGGAACTTGGTTACACTCTTAAGCTAACTAAAAAAGCAAAAATATTTATCGCAGATAAAGGATTTGACCAACAGTATGGTGCTCGACCTTTAAAGCGTGCAATACAGAAATATATAGAAGATGCTCTAGCTGAAGAAATAATCGTGTCTAAAATTCATGAAGGGGATGTGATTACTATGGATTACGAAAAAGACGCTACCGAATTGACAGTAAAAATTAAGCATTCAGAAAAACCTACTGAATCTTAGATATAACTTATTATAAAAAAACTCCACTTACTTTTCTTAAAGTGGAGTTTTTTTTTATTATTTTTTAAGTAACTTTAGTTATGCTAAAATCCCTAAAATACCCTTTCTGTACTATTGATATCTATAGTAATTACGTTATTTCACGTATTAATGAAGGTTTTCATTTAACACCAGATAAGAACAGAGTATTAGAAGAAATTGTAAACGACTATTTTAAAGATAAGCCGTTTGTATACATTACACATAGAATAAACTCCTACTCGGTAGACCCTTCTATTTATTTACAAACTTCAAAAGTTAAAAATTTAGCAGGAATGGCTGTAGTAGCCGAAGCTCCTTTATCAAAAGGAAATGCTGAAGTAGAAAAATTGTTTTTAAAGAAACCTTTTGAGATATTTACAGATTTAAATGACGCAATAGAATGGGTTAAATCTTTGATTCCTGATGAATAAAGAAGATTTAAATCATGTAGAGGAAAAAATAGTCGAAGAAATCTCTAAAACAGAAGCTTCAATTCTACATTACAAAGAACTTACTAAACCTATTGCACCCGAAAATGCTATTGGACGAATTTCTAGAATGGATGCAATTAACAACAAGTCTGTTAATGAAGCTGCTTTAAAACAAGCTGAACAAAAACTTAAAAATCTTAATGTTGCTTTATCTAATATTAATGATGTTGACTTTGGGTTGTGTTTTAAATGCCATAACCAAATTCCTATTGGTAGAATATTACTTATGCCGCATGCAAGGTATTGTGTGAATTGTGCTAGATAATTTACGTCATTGCGAGCAAAGCGAAGCAATCTTATAATGCATAATTCCTAATTAACAGATTACTTCGTCACTACGCTCCTCGTAATGACGCATAAAAAAAGGAGTCATTTTCATGACTCCTTTTGAATTTATGATAATTACTTATCTAAAACATTTACTATAGTTTAGAAGCTAATATCTTCTTAGTTACAGTACCATTATTAGTAATTAATTTTACATAGTACATCTGGTCTGCGCCGTTGATGCGCAATGGCATTGTAGCATCTACGTCAGCTTTGTAAGCTACTTTTTTGGACAATACTAATAAACCTTTAGTATCGTAAACCTCTACAGTTACTTCTGTATCAAACTCAAAATTATAACTTAAAGTCACATCTTGGTTAAATGGTACTGGGTATGCTTTAAAATCTAGCATTGTAGCATCACTTGTACCTTTATCTCCATCATTAACTGAAGGTGGTGGTGGGCAGCTGCCATCTAAACCACCATCGGTGATGGTCCAATTATAAGGTGCTGCTAACAAGGTATTTCTTGCTGTTTCACCAGCACAATACATGCTATTGCCTCCACTAAAGGTAATACCAGTTGGTACATCATCAATACCATCACCAGCTATACCACTACTATCTGTAGCCCAACCTTGTAGTAGGTTATCATAGTTAGCTGTAGATAAGGTTACTCCACCAAACATAAGTTCTGCATTAGTTAACGAACTAATTTCCCAAGAACCTAAATCTTGATCAAATGAAATAGCGCCTCGAAACATATACTGCATATTTTCAACTTGACTCACATCCCAATTCCCTATATCTTGATTAAATGAAACAGCATCAATAAACATCCAGTGCATATTTTTAACTGAACTGACATCCCAACCACTAATATCTTGATTGAATGCTTTAGCATTAAAAAACATAAGTCCCATATTTTCAACTGAACTGACATCCCAACCACTAATATCTTGATTAAAAAATTCGTTTATAGCAAACAAACTATATATTTCGGTTACTGAGCTAACATCCCAACCACTAATATCTTGGTTAAATTTAGTGTTTCTAAATACTCCTCCCATTTTTGTAATTGAACTCACATCCCAATACTTAAATGAAGCATTACCAATTAATGCAGTAGACCCAAACATATCTGTCATATCAGTGGTGTTAGATAAATCAGGAATATCTGTTGCTAAAACATCTAAATTTTCACAATCTCTAAATGCTCTAAACATTGATATCCACTCAATATCGCCCCAATTATCAATACTAATTATTTTGCTTCTGTTAGCTGGAGTGCTATTATAAAAATAAATCGCTTGGAAAACACCAGTAATCTTTACTTGATAATCTCCAGGAGTTGTATACGTATGTGTGGCATCTCCAGTTTCGTTAGTTGGTGTACTACCATCTCCCCAATCTACATGATAATTGTATGTATAACTACCATTAGTTGGTATCGTTATAGACTCATTATTACTAGTTGTGCGCCAAGTCGTAATAAATGCAGCTTCATCACTATCAGCAATACTCCATTTATATACCACTGTACATAGGTCACTTTCATTACCACAATCGTCAGTAGCTTTAAAGCTTCTAATTTTCATATAATTAGTCACACCTGGTCCTGCTGCATCACCTATACAATCTACACGTAAAATTTTGCAATTAAGTGTGTTTTCTAAATAATCGGTTTCAATCCAATTCGCATCACAATCAGGGAACTCATCATTATTCTGCGAGTTCTTTAAAGCAATTAATTGCCCATTTAAGCGTAATACCCAATCATTTAATGATTCCACAGGGTTTGTATTAGGGTTGTCTATACCCTCTTCAAACGTTAGCGTATATGTACCCATATTATTTACAACTGGTGTATAATTAGCTTGAGGCCCTGAAGTACCTACAACTGTAGTTGTACCATCCCAAACAAAGGTTATAAAGTCAAAATCTGGTGTCCCTGGAGTTTGACAGGTAAACTTGTATATAGAACCTGGTGCATTACCACTAGGTGTCCCTGGTACATAAGTACTATCATCTGTATCTCCTACAAAAGTAACAAGAGGATCTGTATCACAATTATCTGTAGCTGTAATATCTGCTACTTCAGCAAATGTTGGTGTTTCGGTAACTTCTCCAAAATCAACATCATCTGGACAATTTACTATCACAGGTTTTGTCTCATCTTTAATGATAATCTTTTGAGTCACCTCAATACTGTTACCACAAGCGTCTTCTACTTTGTATGTTCTTGTAATTGTCTCTGGGCAACTGCCATTATCACTCTCATCTTTTACCCACGTTACCGTTGGTGTGCTACAGTTATCATCCTCATCTGTTACTACTGTAACATCTGGAGTTGGTACATCTGCTTCACATTCTACATTGATATCTGCTGGATTACTCGCTGTTGGATTTGTACTGTCCTTAATAGTTATAATCTGTGTTCTTGTTTCTGCAACATTTCCACAAGCATCAGTAATATTCCATGTTCTGGTAATTGTACCATTACAGTCAGTACCTTCTAAGGCGCTATCTACACCTTCTACTGTACCGTCTGCATCACAGTTATCTGTATATCCAAGACTTATCATATCTGGCACATCTGCTAAACAAGATACTATTACTGCTTTTGGTGCAGAAGCCAATATTGGCTTAGTAACATCCTTAATGATAATCTTTTGAGTCACTTCAATGCTATTACCACAAGCATCTTCTACTTTGTAGGTTCTTGTAATTGTCTCTGGGCAACTGCCATTATCACTCTCATCTTTAACCCACGTTACTGTTGGTGTGCTACAGTTATCATCCTCATCTGTTACTACTGTAACATCTGGAGTTGGTACATCTGCTTCACATTCTACATTGATATCTGCTGGATTACTCGCTGTTGGATTTATACTATCCTTAATAGTAATAATCTGTGTTCTTGTTTCTGCAACATTTCCACAAGCATCTGTAATATTCCATGTTCTAGTAATTGTACCATTACATGCATCGCCTACTAGGTCGCCATCTACGCCTTCTACACTTCCACCTGTATCACAGTTATCTGTCCAGCCTAAACTAACCATTGTTGGCACATCAGCTAAACAAGATACTGTTACCGCTTTTGGTGCAGAAGCAAGAACTGGCTTAGTAGTATCTATAACAGTTATTTCTTGTTCCTTATTAGTTATATTTCCACAAGCGTCAATAGCTCTCCAATATCTCTTGAATTTATAACTATTAGCACACCCTAAGCTTTCAGGTTCAGTTTCACCTTGATAAATGACTTGAACATCATCATCACAGTTATCTGTAGCTTGAGCTTTTAAACTTGATACTGATGGTGGTGGCGGTACAGCATTACACTGTACTGTTATATCTTGTGGAACAACTAACGTAGGTGGTGTTTCATCTTTGATAATGATCTTCTGCTGTACTTCTATACTATTTCCACAAGCGTCTTCTACTTTGTACGTTCTTGTAATTGTCTCTGGGCAACTGCCATTATCACTCTCATCTTTAACCCACGTTACTGTTGGTGTGCTACAGTTATCATCCTCGTCCGTTACTACTGTAACATCTGGAGTTGGTACATCTGCTTCACATTCTACATTGATATCTGCTGGATTACTCGCTGTTGGATTTGTACTGTCCTTAATAGTTATAATCTGTGTTCTTGTTTCTGCAACATTTCCACAAGCATCAGTAATATTCCATGTTCTGGTAATTGTACCATTACAGTCAGTACCTTCTAAGGCGCTATCTACACCTTCTACTGTACCGTCTGCATCACAGTTATCTGTATATCCAAGACTTATCATAGCAGGTACATCTTCTATGCATTGTACTGAAACATTTACAGGTGCAGCAGCCAATACAGGTGCTGTAGTATCTTTAACTGTTATTTTTTGAACAGATGTAATGGTGTTTCCACAATCATCTGTCGCTTTCCATGTACGTGTAATAACTTTATCTGTACATAAAGATGCAGCTCTTTCTCCAGTTAACTTTACATCGTCAATAGCGATATCTTCATCACCACTATCTAAAAAGACAATAGTAATACGAATATCTAATGATGTCCCAGTTCCTGAAATATTAGAGATGAATTCTGCAAATGCATCAGTAATTTCCGTTCCATCGCCAACACCATTAAAGTCAGTATCAAGTCTAGGCTTTTCGTTGGTTTCATTACCATCTGTACCAAGTTCAGATTCTACAGCTAAAATTGAATTATAGCCACCTCCATCAATTTGAACTTGCAATTTAACACTAGACGTGGTGTCCCAATCTTCAGCCCCATCCGAAGAATCATCTTCGGCCAATTTGATAGCTAATTTTAGGTTTGAAACATCAGTAATATCAATTCCTGTCCAGTTTAACTGAAGGTTATCTATATTACCACTACTTGTACCATCGGTATCATGTGCTGTATAGAATGAATTACCTTGAACATTTGAATAATTTATACTAGAAGGTAAATCTACATTGTTTACTCGTCCAAAATAATCACTTGTACCTAATTCATCAATATCATCAGCAATAGATGGTGTATAAGTAATTGTAACGTCTTCGAAATCTTCAAATAGCAACGTTTCTTCTCCTCCACCGTTATTAGTTGATTCTTCATCATTAAAAGTAACAGTTGGTGTAGCACAATTATCAGTAGCTGTTGCAGTTCCTCCAGTATTAGAAGGATCCGTAGATTCATCACATTCAATAGTAACATCAGCTGGTGTAAACGTTATTACAGGTTTAGTTGTATCGTTTACAGTAATAACTTGTGTTCTAGTAACTGCTTCATTTCCACATGTATCTTTTATATTCCATGTTCTAGTAATAGTTCCTCCGCATTCGCCGCCTACCAAATCTGTATCAACTCCTTCAACACTTCCTCCAGCGTCACAATTGTCTGTCCATGCTAAACTTATCATTGCTGGTACATCTTCAATGCACTGTACAGTAATATCTTGAGGAGCTGCTTCTAAAACAGGAATGATAGTGTCCTTAACTGTAATAATTTGAGTTCTAGTAATAGCCTCATTACCACATGCATCTTTTACATTCCAAGTTCTTGTGATAGTTCCACCACATTCACCTCCAACTAATTCACCGTCTACTCCTTGGATGGATCCACCTATTTGGCAGTTATCTGTCCAATCTAAACTAATCATTGCTGGAACATCTTCAATACATTGCACTGAAATATCTTGTGGTGCAGCAGCAATTACTGGTGCTGTATTATCAGAAATTGTAAAATATTTTGTGTAAATACTTGAGGTATTACCACAAAGATCGTGCGCTACAAAATCAATTGATAATTCTGCATAGCATCCTCCACCAGATTTAGTAACATTAGCAACTTCTATAACTATATCGTTAGTTGCAGTACAGTTATCATAAAGAAGTGGTGCATTAAATATTTCTTGGTAAAGTGCAGCATAAAACTCTTGTTGAGTACCAGCAACACTAAACGTTGAATTTATGTTTAACTTATCACCAACACTCAATGATGTTGTTGCGTCTGATGGGCAATCTGCTCCGTCTTCAGTAAATAGTTGAATAGTTTTTTTATCATGAACTTCTTGACCCCAAACTGGCGCCGATTGATCGCTACCTTGGTAGATAATTTTGAATGTTGGGTAAGAGTTACCACAAGCATCAGATACTGTGTACTCGAATGAGTTAATCCATCCGTTTCCACAATTAGATCCAGTTCTATGAGTAGTTTTCACTACTGATAAACCACATTCTTCATGGAATAATGCAGCAATCTCTTGCTCTGATGGTCCTTCGTAAGAATCAATACAAGCATCTAAATCACTCATATCACTTGGAATTGTTCCAATTAATTCTGGTGCAGTATTATCTTCTCCACTAAATTCTTGTTTGAAGTCATACTCGTTACCAC
>NZ_JAATJT010000003.1 GCF_011777505.1 Gaetbulibacter sp. S0825
GTCTAACTACACGTTAGTTAGAACTTGGACAGCTACTGATGCTTGTGGATTGGAAACTAGCCATACACAAACTATCTCAGTACAAGATACAACTGCACCTACATTTGTGGAAACACTTCCTGCTGATTTAACTTTAGAATGTGATGACACAATCCCTACTCCTGATGTATTAACTGCTACTGATAATTGTGACAGCAACTTCATTAAAGTAGAATATAACGAAGTAAGAACTGATGGTTCTTGTGGAGGAGATTATATACTAACTCGTAGTTGGACAGCAATGGACAATTGTGGAAATATTGCTGAATACTCTCAAATCATTACTGTTGCAGACACTACAGCACCAATTACAACAACAGATTTTGAATCTGACATTACAGTAAGTTGTGGTGATATACCTAGTGTTCCAGAATTAGAGTTTGAAGATGCTTGTTCATCTCAAATAGATGTAACTTTCAATGAAACAGATACTAATGATGGTAGTGGAGACAACTATGTAATTACAAGAGAGTGGACTGTAAGTGATGAGTGTGATAACGCAAGAATATATACTCAAACAATAAATGTAATACTAGAAGGACGCGTTACAGGTGGATCAACTGACTTATGTGTTGGTGATAATTTTGACTACGATTTGTTTGATTTACTAAGTGGAAACTTTGGAACAAATGGAACATGGGAAGTAACATCTGGAGACGCAACAATAAACGGTAACCTATTTAATCCTTTCGAGTTAAGTTTAGGCGAATATAGATTTACTTATACTGACACAGAAGGTGAATGTCCAAGTGAAACTGAAGTAATTATTACTTTAAATGATGCCTGTATTGTATTACCATGTCTAGATGCATTTGATGCAGATCAACATATTCCAAAAGCAGTAACGGCAAATGGAGATAATATGAATGATACGTTCCGTATTGCTGTATTAGACACAGATTCTGAGTGCTTTGATGTAACTATGCAGTTACAAATATTTAACCGATGGGGTTCATTAATTTATGAATCTAATGACTATCAAAATGATTGGGGTGGAGAATCTCACAACAATTCGGTAGGATCTCACGGTAAAGTACCGACTGGAACTTATTACTATATATTAAAATTAATTGAAAATGGTAGATTGATTGCATCACATGCAGGACCAATTTACGTAGGAACCAAATAAATTTAACCTATCATGAAAAAGTTTATTAAGTTTAACATTATTGCTATTGTATTGCTTAGCTCTTATACAGCTATAAGTCAGCAGTTACCACAGTTTACGCAATATATGTATAATACTATCTCAATAAACCCTGCTTATGCAGGAAGTAGAGAAACTCTAAGTCTTGTTGGACTTCACAGAAGTCAATGGACAGCAATTGATGGAGGGCCAACCACTCAAACCTTTTCTATTCATTCTCCTATGAGAAATGAAAAGGTAGGTTTAGGATTATCATTTATCAATGATAAATTAGGATTCGAGAACTTCACCTATATATATGGAGATTTCTCATATACGCTTAATCTTAGTGAAAAAACAAAGTTAGCACTTGGTTTAAAAGGAGGATTTACTTCATATAGTATTGATCAAGAATTAAGAAATGCATATCCAACAGATCCTGCAATATATGGTATTGAAGATCGATGGAATCCAAATATGGGAATTGGTGGGTTTTTGCATACTAACAAATGGTATTTAGGTTTGTCTGCTCCAAGAATCTTGACTACAGATTTAAATGACCACAATGATGTTAAAGCATTAGAGCGTGTGAGCTACTATTTAACTGGTGGTTATGTGTTTGAACTTAGTAATACTGTAAAGCTTAAACCTGCATTTATGGTTAAAGCAACAAATGGTTCGCCTTTGTCATATGACTTAACTGCCAACTTCTTATTTAATGAGAAAATGTGGCTAGGCGCTGCTTACAGAATTAATGAATCTACTGGTGCTTTGGGAGGCATATTTGATTTTCAGGTATCTAAACAATTACGCTTAGGATATGCTTACGAGCATCCTATTTCAGATATTAGACCATACTCTAGCGGAACGCATGAAATTTTATTAATGTTTGAAGTGTTTAAAAGTAAACGTGTTAAATCCCCAAGATACTTCTAAAATATACTACTATGAAAACAAAAGTTTTACTCATAATATTATTAATAAGTGGCTCTTTGACTTATGCTCAAAGCAAGCTTGCTGATAAATTCTTTGAAAATTTTGCTTACGTTAGAGCTAGCGAACTATATGAAGAAGCTGTAGCTAATGGAGATGATAGTGAGCACGTACTTACACGCTTGGGTGATTGTTATTACAATAACTCCAATGCCGCAAAAGCTGCTACTTGGTACAAAAAAGCTTTAGATAAATACTCAGATATTCATCCAGAATATATCTACAAGTACAGTCAAGTACAACGTAGTTTAGGAAACTATCAAGAAGCTGAAGATTATTTGCAGAAATTCAAAGAAAGACAAAATGAAGATAGTCGTACCAAGTTTATCTTAGGGGATGTTAAAATCTATGATGAGTTATCTTCAATGGAAAAAGTATATATCGAAGTAACCAACTTAGATATTAATACAGAATACTCTGATTTTGGAAGTTTTGAATACGATGGAAACCTATACTTTGCTTCGGCAAGAAATACAAGTAATAAGTTGTACGACTGGAATGAAGAACCATTTTTAGATATCTATCAAGTAGATGTTAAAGATGATAATGGTGTAAAAGCTCTTGGAAAGCCTGGATTTATTATGGCTGAAGATGTAAACACGAATTACCATGAAGCATCGGTAGCTATTACAAACGACGGAAAAACTATCTATTTTACACGTGATAACGTTAATAAACGTAACCGTTTAGACTATGATAAAAAAGGAACAACTCATTTAAAAATTTATAAAGCATCTTTAGATAATGGAAATTGGTCCGATATTGAGGAATTACCATTTAACGATGATGTATTCTCTACTGGTCACCCAGCTTTAAGTCCAGATAACAAAACATTATATTTTGTATCTGATAGAGATGATATTAATAGTTTTGGACAAACTGATATATATAAAGTTACCATTAATGACGATGGTTCTTATGGAGAGCCTGAAAATTTAGGAGCAGCTGTAAACACCGAAGGTCGCGAAATGTTCCCTTTTGTTGCTAAAGACAATACTTTATACTTTTCTTCTGATGGTTACTTAAACCTTGGTCTATTGGATATTTATAAATCTGATGCATTAAACGGAAGTACTGATAAACCTAAAAACTTAGGTGCACCTTATAATAGTGGTGCCGATGATTTTGCTTTCTATATTACTGAAAACGAAACTGGGTACTTCTCATCTAACCGTGAAGGTGGAAAAGGAAGTGATGACATATACAGTTTTGCTGCTTACGAATGTAAGCAAACTGTTACAGGTGTTGCTCGTGATTCGAAAACACAAGAACCTCTTAATGCTGTAACCATTGAAATTATCAATGATGCAGGTGTGATTATTCAAACAGTAACAACTGCTGCTGATGGTGCTTATACTTACGAGGTTGATTGTAACCAAAAGTATAGTATTAGAGGATCTAAACCTAACTATAAAGATGATGTACAACATTTTATAGCAGGTAGCGAGAACAACTTTGAAAATAAAGTAGATCTTAACTTAATACCGCTTTGCTTTGATTCTGAAATTGTAATCAACCCTATATTCTTTGATTTTGACAAATGGAATATTAGAACAGATGCACAATATGAGCTTGAAAACATTGTAAGTGTTATGCGAGATCATCCACAAATGGTGATTAAAATTGAATCGCATACGGATAGTCGTGGTCGAGATGCATACAACATAAAACTATCGGATAGAAGAGCAAAATCTACTAGAGATTATCTTTTATCTCGCAACATTGCACCTGAACGTATTGAAAGTGCTATTGGTTATGGTGAAACACAGTTGCTAAACGAATGTAGCAATGGTGTAAAATGCTCGAAAGAAAAACATCAAAAAAATAGACGCTCTAAATTCTTGATTGTTCAAGGAAAATGCGAAAACTAAAATAATGTAATAATGTTATAATCTTCCCTACACTTATGTTTGAAGAATAGAAATTTACTTATTGGTTGGTTGTAAATTCTGATAATAACTTATTACACTGAAAGCCGCTCGTTAAGAGCGGCTTTTTTATTGTTAAAAAGTAAAAAAAAGCAATTCAAATAAGTAGTAATTACCTTATAATTATCTCCTCATAAAGAGCAATTATTCGCTCTTGAATTTTATACCCAAACCACAATATTTTAATTTCCACCGATAAAAAGTACAAAAACATCTACAAACGTGCGTTTCATCGATAATATGTATTATACTTTCGATGAAATACGTGTTTTTCATCGATTTTAACATTTATTTAACAGTGTTTTTTAAGACGCCTGCTAACTTTACAGTCCCAAATCTTAATAACCTACTTATGAAATTATCAAAGTTTTTGCCAGCTTTGGCACTGTTAGCTTTAATGACTGTTTCTTGTTCTACAGACTCTATTGAAGAAGATAATATTGATGCGCTTTCAACATCTTATGTCCCACAAACAAAAGCTATTGAAATTGAAATTCTAGAATTAATAAACAATCATAGAATTACAGTTGGTTTAAATGCACTAAACGACATGAGTAAAGTAAAAGCAACAGCGTATAGCCATACAGACTATATGAGAGACAAACAAGAGGTATCTCATGATAATTTCTATCAACGTAGTAGTAGTCTAAAAAATAACCCTGGAGCAAGCAAAGTAGGAGAAAATGTAGCTTATGGTTTTAGTTCTGCTCAATCTGTAGTTAATGCATGGTTAAACAGTAGTGGTCATAAAGAAATCATAGAAGGTGATTTTACAAACTTTGACATATCTGCTGAAAAAGATTCAGAAGGAAAATGGTATTTTACCAACATATTTATAAAGAAATAGGTTAAGAATAACTCATAGTATAAACATAAAAAAGAACCGTTAAATAGCGGTTCTTTTTTTATGGTGCTAATCTATCTATTTGCCAATTATAATCTTCCAGAAGCTTGTAACGTATTCTATCATGCAACCTATTGGCTCGTCCTTGCCAAAACTCCATTTCTACAGGTTTAACAATAAAGCCACCCCAATACTTTGGTCGTGGTATTTCTTTACCTTCAAATTGCTTTTCTAAATCTTGTAATTTATCTTCTAATTCTTTTCTGTTTTTAACAACATTACTTTGGTTAGATACTACTGCGCCTAGTTGACTCCCTCTTGGACGTGATTCAAAATAGCCATCGCTTAAGTTTTCTACTATACGTTCTGCTTTACCTTTAATAATTATTTGTCGTTCGGCAGCATGCCAAAAAAAAGATAAACAAACATTAGGGTTTGTTTCTATAGCTTTTCCCTTTTCGCTATTGTAGTTCGTATAAAAAATAAAACCTTCGTATGTATATTTTTTTAACAGCACTACTCTACCCTTTGGATAGCCATCTAGACCTATTGTAGAGACAGTCATAGCATTTGCTTCATCAATAGAATTGTTATTGTCAACTTCATAAAACCACTTTTGAAATAATTCCATTGGATTTTCAGGAATATTACTTTTTAGCAATGCTCCTTTTTCATAGGATTTACGATAATTACTTAAATCGTTATTCTTCATAAGTGCAATTTACAAGATTTAATAATCATATTTTTATCAGAATTTAAAAAACTATTAACTTGTACTAAAAAATAATTATTATGCTTTTTTCATCTTTGTTAATGGGGGTTATTCTTATTATCTGTGGCTTTCTAGTAAAGAAATACCCCAATCTTATTGCAGGATATAACACCTTAAGTGAAGATGATAAAGAAAAAGTTGATATAGAGAATTTGTCTTCAATGATGAAAAGAGCATTAATTACTATTGGTGCTTTAATAATTGTTATGGGATTGATTATGAGTCTTATAAAAGTAAAAGAGCATTATGGTTTGCTAATTACCAGTTCTATCGTAATACTTGGTGTTATTATTATGATAATAAGTGCGAAGAAGTTTAAGAAAAAACCTTAAAACTCGAAGGTTTTTCCTGCTTCGGCTGTATCCACATTTTCAAAAATCTTTGAAGCTTCATCGATAAACTCCGAAACATCTTCATAACGTGTTGAAAAATGCCCTAAAATTAACTGCTTAACATCGGCCTTTTTAGCTATAATTGCAGCTTCTTTAGCTGTTGAGTGTTTCGTTTTTTTTGCCAAATGAGAGAGTTTTTCTAAAAAAGTAGATTCATGATATAATCCATCTACACCTTTAATTATTGGCACAATAGATTCGGAGTAAGCTGTATCACTGCAAAACGCATAACTCCTAGGCACAACACCTCTTTTTGTTACTTGTTCATTTTTTATTAATACACCATCCTCATTTATAACATCAAAACCTTGCTTTAGCTTTCTAAAATATGCTTTGTCTATGTTAGCATCTTCAGCTGCTCCCAACATTAATTTGCGCTCGTTTTCTTTTTCTTTGAATAAAAATCCATTGGTATAAATACGATGGTCTAACGGAATGGTATATACCTCGACTTTATCATCTTCAAAAATTAATTGTGAATCAGTTGATTTTAATTCGTGAAAAATTAATTTATAATTTGTCCAGGAATCGGCAAGTTTCATTTGCAATGTAATTACTTCTTTCAATCCCTTTGGCCCATAAATATGTAAATCGGTTTCTCTAGTTAAGAGTTTAAAGCTTGAAATTAATCCTGCTAAACCATAGTAATGATCACCATGCAAATGCGAAATAAAAATATGCTTTATCCTGTTAAACTTAACCTTATACTTTCTAAGTTGGACCTGAGTACCTTCACCACAGTCTATTAAAAAGATATGGTTTCGTATTTCTAACACTTGAGACGTAGGATGTGTAATAATGCGTGGAGTGGCGCTATGGCAACCAAGGATAGTAAGCTTCATAAATTAAAAACCTAAATCTCTTTCAATTTCTTCCATTTCAATAATATCATAGGCTTCTTGCAATGTTGGAACAATAATCAACTCATCTGGAATGTGGTCACTATTGATTTTATCAGTTACAATTACAAATGAATGTTTAGCCTTTCTATGCTGATTGGAAATCTGTAAAAACTCGATAACATCTTCAGCACTTAAAGGTTTTAAAGTTGTAAGGTTTATAATGATATTATCATTTTTGAACCTACTATAAATTATTTGCAGTTTTTTAACAAGCTCAACAATTGATGCTTTTTCTTGAGTAATAATTGAGATATTACCATCTTTATCAAAAATCATAGTCTATTGTTTTATTTTAGAAGCTAATAAATAAATAACAGCCATACGTATAGCTACTCCGTTTTCAACTTGGTTAAGAATAATTGCTTGGTCAGAATCCGCTACATCACTAGTGATTTCTACACCACGGTTAATTGGACCAGGATGCATAATGGTTATTTCTTTGTCTAAAGAATTAAGTAGCTCTTTAGTAACTCCATATTGTTGTGCATACTCCCTTGTGGATGGAAAATAATTAATTTCCATTCGTTCATTTTGTACGCGAAGCATATTTGCTACATCACACCAATCTAATGCTTTACGCAAATTGGTTTCAACTTTTACTCCTAATTTATCAATATATTTTGGAATTAATGTTTTAGGTCCACAAACCATCACTTTTGCTCCTTGTAATTGCAAAGCAAATATATTTGACAAGGCTACACGACTATGCAACACATCACCAACAATCACTACATTTTTACCTTTTACCTCTCCTAGCTTTTCTCTAATGGAATACGAATCTAATAACGCTTGGGTTGGATGCTCATGAGCACCATCACCTGCATTAATAATGCTTGCATTAATATGGTTAGATAAAAACACACCTGCTCCAGGATTTGGATGTCGCATCACCACCATATCTACTTTCATAGAAAGGATATTATTAACGGTATCTATTAAGGTTTCTCCCTTTTTAACAGATGATTGTGATGCTGAAAAGTTAATGACATCAGCCGATAACCGTTTTTCAGCAAGTTCAAAAGAGAGCTTCGTTCTGGTTGAGTTTTCAAAAAATAAATTTGCAATGGTAATGTCTCTAAGCGAAGGCACTTTTTTAATAGGCCTATTAATAACCTCTTTAAAATGGTCGGCTGTTTCAAAAATAAGCTGAATATCTTGTTTGGTAAGATATTTTATTCCCAGTAAGTGATTGACACTTAATTCGCTCATATTTCTTATTTATTTATTAAATACACTGAATCTTCGCCTTCGTTTTCAATCCAGTTCACCTTTACTTTTTCATCATTAATAGCATCTACCTGTCTACCTCTATAATCAGGTTGAATTGGTAAGTGCCTGCTAAAACGTCTGTCTATGAGTGTTAATAATTCTATTTCAGCTGGTCTTCCAAATGATTGAATAGCTGTTAAAGCTGAACGAATACTTCGTCCAGTATATAACACATCGTCTATAAAAACCACTTTCTTATTTTCAACAACAAAATCTATTTCAGTGGTATTTGCTTCTAATGGTTTATCACCACGTCTAAAATCATCTCTAAAAAAGGTGATATCCAACTGACCTAACCTAACATTTTTTATTTTATAATCTTCTCGAAGCATTTTGCACAAACGGTTAGCAAGGTATTTGCCTCTTGGCTGAATACCTATTAAAACAGTATTAGAAAAATCGTTGTGGTTTTCAATTAGTTGACAAGCCAATCGATGAAGAATGATGTTTACCTCTTTTGCATTAAGTAACACTTTTTGACTCATATAATATCCAAACGTATTTGGTCGACAAAGTTAAGTTAAAAAATTAGGGTTTGCAATGGTTTTATATAGCAATAAAAAAAGCCTCCCAAACGGAAGGCTTTAATTTTATATAAATATCTAAGAAATATTATTTCCCGTCCATTTTATCTTTAAGAGCTTGTAAAGCATCATTAGCATCACCTAAAGTAGGCTTTGCTTCTGCAGCAGCAGCTGAAGCTTTTTTAGCAGCAGCTTTTACAATTTTTGCTTCTTCTTCTCTAAAGATGGCAGTATGAGAAGCTACAACACGTTTAAATTCTTTATTGAATTCAATAATTTTAAACTCTGCTTCTTCTCCTTTCTTAAGTTTCTTACCATCTTCTTTCTCTAAATGACGAGAAGGGATGAAAGCAACGATATCCTCATTAAATGTAACAGTAGCACCTTTGTCTACTATTTCTTCGATAGCTCCAGTATGTGTAGAGTTTAATGCAAACTCAGTTTCATACTTATCCCAAGGATTATCTGTTGTTTGTTTGTGACCTAAACTTAGTTTACGTCCTTCAACATCCAATTCTAATACTACAACATCTAATGTATCACCAACTGCACAGAACTCAGATGGATGCTTAATTTTCTTAGTCCAAGATAGATCTGAGATATAAATTAATCCGTCGATACCTTCTTCTAATTCAACAAACACACCAAAGTTTGTAAAGTTACGTACAATACCTGAATGCTTAGAACCTACAGGATATTTCTTAGTAATATCTGTCCAAGGGTCTGGAGTTAATTGCTTAATTCCAAGAGACATTTTACGCTCTTCTCTATCTAAAGTTAAGATTTGTGCTTCAATTTCGTCACCAACAGTCACAAAATCTTGTGCAGAACGTAAATGTGTAGACCAAGACATTTCAGAAACGTGAATTAGTCCTTCAACTCCTTCAGCTACTTCGATAAAAGCACCGTAATCTGCAATTACTACAACTTTACCTTTTACTTTATCTCCAATTTTAACCTCTTCACCTAAAGCATCCCAAGGGTGCTTACTTAATTGCTTAAGACCTAATTGAATTCTTGATTTGTTTTCATCAAAATCAAGGATTACAACATTAATTTTCTCGTCTAGTTCAACAACCTCACTAGGGTGGTTAATTCTAGACCAAGAAAGATCTGTAATATGTATTAATCCATCAACACCTCCAAGATCCATAAATACACCATAAGAAGTAATGTTTTTAACAGAACCTTCTAGTACTTGACCTTTTTCTAGTTGACCAATAATTTCTTTCTTCTGTAACTCGATATCAGCCTCAATAAGTGCTTTATGAGATACTACAACGTTTTTGAATTCATGGTTGATTTTAACAACTTTAAATTCCATTGTTTTGTTTACATATTGATCGTAATCTCTAATAGGCTTCACATCGATTTGAGAACCTGGTAAGAAAGCTTCAATACCAAATACGTCAACGATCATACCACCTTTAGTACGACATTTAACAAAACCATTTACTATTTCTCCTGAATCGTGAGCAGCATTTACGCGATCCCAAGCCTTAATTACTCTAGCTTTACGGTGAGATAACACTAATTGTCCTGTTGCATCTTCACGAACATCAATTAATACCTCTACTTTGTCTCCAACTTTTAAATTTGGATTGTAACGAAACTCGTTTAAAGAGATAACTCCTTCAGACTTTGCATTAATATCAATAATCGCATCACGATCACTAATATGAATTACTTCACCTTCAACAACTTCATCATCTAAAGTGTCTACAAAATTTTCAGATACTAATTTTTCAAATTCCTCTAATTGTTTGTCATCAACTGGGTCAATTCCTTCTTCGTAATTGTGCCAATTAAAATCTTTTAGAAATTTGTCTGGATTTGCTTGAGCTTCAGAGACTACTGGAGCTTCGGTTGTTGCAGCTTCTTCAACTTGTGCTTCTACTGCTTTTTCTTTTTTTTCAGCCATTGCTGATTTAACATTTGTATTCTGTATGCTTTCAGAAAAATTAAGCGATGTACACACAGAAGTGTTATAATTTGTTTTTTTGTTCCTTTTATTTTCTGATAATCCGCTAAAAGGAGTGCAAAAATACATATTATCTGTGAAATTGCCTAATTTTATTTAAGTAGAAATGCTGTTTTTAAAGTATTGAAAATGAAATAACTATTCTTGGTTCTCAAGCGTCATTCTAACCAAGTTCATAATACTCTCAAATTGCTCTTCTAAAGTAAGGTTGGTATTATCTATTTCTATAGCATCTTGTGCTTTTATTAAAGGTGAATCTTCACGATGTGAATCTATATAATCACGTTCTTGGACATTTTGCAGCACCTCATCAAAATTAACCTTATCACCTCTTTTTATAAGTTCATCATACCTACGTTGCGCTCTAATTTTTGGAGATGCAGTCATAAATATTTTTAATTCAGCTTGAGGGAACACTACAGTGCCAATATCTCGTCCATCCATCACTATACCTTTTCCTTCTCCCATTTTTTGTTGCTGCTTTACCAACTGATATCGCACTTCGGGAACTGCCGACACCTTACTAACATAGCTAGATACTTCAAGCGTTCTAATCTCTTTTTCAACATTTACATCATTTAAATACATTTCAGAAAACCCCAAAGCTTCATTGAATTTAAATGATAAATTAATCTTATCAAGCTCTAGCACAAAGTCATTGACTTTAAAAGAATTTTCGTTAATAAAATTATTTTGCAATGCGTACAAGGTTACTGCTCTATACATCGCTCCTGTATCTACATAAACATAGCCTAATTCCTTAGCTATTTGCTTTGCTAAAGTACTTTTTCCAGTTGATGAAAATCCGTCGATGGCTATGGTAATGTTTTGCATGTTATTTTTAAGTAGTAGGTTTTGTTCTTTTGATGTTTTGTTTAACTGTTTATATATAATTAGTTTTTTTCTAATTCATAAACTCTTTCTCCAAGTATATATGTACCATCTTCTTTGTTTGACAATATATTATGGAAATCAATATTACCATTTTCATTCTTTACATACAAATAATGAAAAGCCTCGCTTTCGTCAATTAAAATATCATCAAAAAACATGACTAAGTCATATTTTGCAGGTGGTCCACAATAAATGTCAGTTGAAAAGTATACGGTAAAATTATCTAATAGACCAAATCCTTTAACAATTCCGTTATTTTCAATAGTTAAGCTTTCAGATAGAATGTTTCCCAAATTGTCTTTTAGAGTATAATTTCCACTAAGAGTTTTACTTCTTGTATAGTAATATAGAGGATTAGGAAATAAATAATCATTTTTAAATTCAAAGGGAATTCTTTTGAATACAATAAATTTCTCTTCATGTCCATTTCCTTTAGGTCTGTATAGAGAAACAGAATTATTATTAATATCCCAAGTAAAATATGAAATCCAATCATAATTGAAATAATAAATATCAGTCGTTTTGTAGTAATTAAGAGAATCTTTAGCTTTTAAGTTAATTTTATATTTACCTTGTTCTCGTATCGTGTCTTTATTATTAATTAAATATTCTGACACTTCAGGATGCAGTAAGTGGTCATGAAGTACTGAATATCCAATATTTAGTATTCCTTTTTTGATTTCTTTTGAATTGATTCTTAGAGCAACTGGATAATTAGGGTCGAATGCATTTTTAGATTTGATAGCACTATTATTTTCTTCAAATGAGTTGTAATATTCTTCAGCAATCCAAATACCTTCCAACATTTTGATTTCTTTTTTAATACTTTGTCCAAAGGAAATAAAGCATAAAAAAAATGGTAGTATTTTAAAAATGTGTTTCATTTTTCAAGTTAAGCCAGCCAAATTTATATGTATTCGTTTTAATGTTATATCTCAATCAAAGGTCGTCTATTATCTTAAAAAAATCAAGAAAAAATAAGCTACTGCAAATCTATTTGTAATCCAAAAAAGCTTGCGTTTGAAGCACTTGTATATCTTGCATGCGAATAACTAAATCGCATTTTATTCATTTTTATTCCTACCCCAAAAGACAAACCTGAAAAATTTCGCTGTTCCAAAATTCGTAACTCTTCGGCACGTCTAAAACTATAGCCTAATCTAATATTAAATCCTTTCTCTGGAAATAATTCGGCTCCTAAAATTAAATGTCGAAAAGCATTATTAAAAAAACTTACTTTTTCTTGAGTTTGGTTACCTTCTAAATCACTTGTTGCTCTTGCAGGATTTGGTCTTCCAATTGGCCATTCTTGCAGATTTTCAAAAGTCATGTGCCAACGTAAAGGGACATGCTCAAGTGTTTGTGACATGCCAAAATCCACTTCAAAAGGTAATGGTTCTCTTAATCCTGCGTAGGTTGTAATTTGACTTCCCAAATTTCTAACAACTACTGCTGCATTAAAATCTAAATTATCATTTATATATAACAATCCTAAATCTACAGCAGCACCAAAAGAGCTATACTGTTCTAATTTGGACGTAATTAGTTTTAAATTTGCTCCAGCATAAAAATCGGAATATCCAATTTGCGTAGCATAACCAACCGAGAGCGCTGTCTCACTACCAGAAAAGCTTCCTGTAGATACGCCATTTTCATCGTAACCATCAAAGCTTCCATAGTTAATATAGGTTACACCTCCATGTATGGTTTGTGTGCGTCTATCTATTGTATAAGCGTAAGCAGCACTACCATAACCAATACCTCCTAAATAACTCGTATAATTTAGTGCTAATTGGTTATCCATCTCCACATTAATGGTTGCAGGATTGTAAAGTCCTTGTGTGACATCATAATCTACATTGGTAATTACTTTTCCGCCCAAAGCTGCCTGACGTGGTGATGATATAAGATTTAAAAATTGATATGTTGACTCACCTCCTACTTGAGAAAAGGAGGTTTTTATAAAAAAAACCAAAAAACATACTGTGGTAATAGTTCTTATCATAAAGAAGGCAAAGTAACTAAATCTATCTTAAAACGATTTGCAATCTGTTTTATTTTTAAATTATTTAAAAAACCTCGACTTAAAATCGAGGCTTTGGTTTATAATTTCTTTGCATTTTTAACCTTTTGCTTTGTAACTGCAATATCAATAACCTCGCTCATGTCACTTACATAATGAAACGTCAATCCTTTTAGATATTCTTCTTTAATTTCTTTAATATCTCTACGGTTCTCTTCACACAGCAAAATTTCTTTGATTCTAGCACGTTTAGCGGCCAAAATCTTTTCTTTAATTCCACCTACAGGCAATACTTTTCCACGAAGTGTGATTTCACCAGTCATGGCTAAGCTTTTTTTAACTTTTCTTTGTGTAAATAATGATACTAAAGAGGTTAACATTGTAACACCAGCACTTGGACCATCTTTAGGAGTTGCACCTTCTGGAACATGAATATGCACATTGTACTTTTCAAATATCTCTGGGTCAACTCCAAAAGTATCTGCGTTTGCTTTTATATATTCCATAGCAATGGTCGCCGATTCTTTCATGACTTTTCCTAGATTACCAGTAATAGTCATAGTGCCTTTTCCTTTTGAAAGAATTGATTCTATAAACAGAATATCACCACCAACACGTGTCCAAGCAAGACCAGTAACAACACCTGCAACATTATTGTTTTCGTACTTGTCGCGCTCCATTTTTGGCCCACCAAGCACTTCAATAATATCTTCGTTGGTCACTTTAATATTGTATGGTTCTTCCATAGCTATATTTTTGGCAGCATGACGTACCATTTTAGCAATTTGTTTTTCTAAACCACGAACACCAGATTCCCTCGTATAACCTTCTACAATTTTTTCTAATTGCGGTTTCCCAATTTTTAAATGCTTCGTAGTTAATCCGTGTTCCTTTAACTGCTTAGGTAATAAGTGGCGTTTTGCAATCTCTACCTTTTCTTCAATAGTATAACCAGTGACGTTTATTATTTCCATTCTATCTAATAAAGCAGGCTGAATGGTTGACAAGCTATTAGATGTAGCAATAAACATGACCTTTGACAAATCGTAACCCATTTCCAAGAAATTATCATGAAACTCAGAGTTTTGTTCTGGGTCTAAAACTTCTAGCATTGCAGATGATGGGTCGCCTTGATGGGAATTGGACAATTTATCAATCTCATCAAGCACAAAAACTGGGTTGGATGTCCCTGCCTTTTTAAGACTTTGAACAATTCGTCCTGGCATTGCACCAATGTATGTTTTTCTATGTCCTCTAATTTCGGCTTCATCACGTAAACCACCCAATGACATACGCACATATTCCCTACCTAAGGCTTCTGCAATAGATTTTCCTAACGATGTTTTACCAACTCCTGGAGGACCGTATAGACATAGTATTGGTGACTTCATGTCGTTACGTAACTTTAAAACAGCTAAATACTCTATGATTCTTCGCTTAACATCATCTAAACCATAATGGTCACGGTCTAAAATCTTTTTGGCTCTTTTTAAATCAAATTTATCTTTACTAAACTCATTCCAAGGCAAATCCAAAAATAAATCTAAGTAGTTACGTTGGATGGAGTATTCAGCAACTTGAGGATTCATACGTTGCATTTTGGCCAATTCTTTATCAAAATGCTTCTTTACTTTTTCATCCCATTTTTTTGATTTGGAGCGAACTCGCATTTCTTCAATTTCCTCATCAGATGATACACCTCCTAGCTCTTCTTGGATGGTTTTCATTTGCTGATGCAGAAAATATTCACGTTGCTGTTGGTTCATATCACTTTGAACCTTAGACTGAATATCATTTTTTAGCTCCAATTTTTGAAGCTCAATATTCATATTCTTTAAAGTCGCTAAAGCGCGTTCTTTTAAATCGTTAATTTCAAGAAGCTTCTGTTTTTCTTCAACTGAAAGATTCATGTTTGAAGACACAAAATTTACTAAAAACGAACTGCTCTCAATGTTTTTAATAGCAAAAGTAGCTTCGGAAGGAATATTTGGACTCTGCTTAATTATTTGAAGTGCCAACTCTTTAATAGAGTCTATAATCGCTCTAAACTCACTGTTATCTGCAGCTGGTCTAGCCTCAGCAACTTCTTTTATTGTTGCATTAATATATGGCTCTTCGGTAATTACTTCGTTTATTTCAAACCTCTTTTTTCCTTGAATAATAATGGTTGTATTACCGTCTGGCATTTTTAAAACCCTTAATATTCTTGCAACTGTCCCTTTTTTATAAATATCCTTAGCAGTAGGATCCTCTATTGTTTCATCTTTTTGTGATACAACACCAATGACTTTACCTCCTTTGTTAGCGTCGTTAATTAGTTTTATCGATTTATCTCTTCCAGCAGTAATTGGAATAACAACACCTGGAAATAAAACGGTATTACGCAATGGCAATATTGGAAGGGCTTCTGGTAATATTTCGTTATTAATTTCTGCTTCATCTTCTGGTGTCATTAACGGAATTAATTCTGAATTTTCATCAAACTCCTGAAATGACAAACTGTCAAGACTTGTAAATTTAGACTTCGCCATACTATTTTTAGGTCATTCTGTCATTAAAACAGAATTATTTTTTATTTCAATTAAATTTATAAACTAAGTAATATGCTAAAAATCCCAATTTCAAAGGGCTTTTAATTGCTTTACACTTACTAATATTCAATTGTTATGCCATTATAATGCTAGTTTTCTTAAATAAAACCAAACTTTTTTTTATCAAACTGTAACAAAGTTTAATTACCTTAATCTTTCTAATAAACAATTTGTTTTAGTGTCACTACCAAACCTAAATACTGAAGCGCTTGCAGAGCTTTGTAAATCTGGCAACCAAAATGCACAATTGGAGCTATACAATAGATATTACAAAGCCATGTACAACATTTCGTTGAGGATTGTTAAGGATAGTTTTGAAGCAGAAGATATTATGCAAGATTCTTTTTTAACAGCGTTTACAAAATTAGGTGAATTAAAAGATTTAAAAACCTTTGGTGCCTGGTTAAAGCGAATTGTAACAAACAATAGTATTTATCACTATAAAAAGAGTCATAAATACCAAAACGTTCCTTTTGACAATGTGCTTTATAAAGTTGAAGAGAATCAAAACATTGGTAGTGATTATGATTTTACAAACTTAAAAGCACAACAGGTGCTTAAGGTTATAAATAACCTTAAAGACAATTATAGAATAGCATTAACCCTAAATTTAATTGAGGGATATGATTATGAGGAGATTAGTGATATTATGGATATTTCGTATTCAAATTGTCGAACAACCATATCACGCGCTAAAGAAAGTCTAAGACAAAAAATACAGCTTACTGCTGAATATTAAAATTATGAGTGAAGATATTTTAAATAACATGTTTAAAAACACCGAAGGTCAGTTCGATACTGAAGAACCAGCTATTGGACATAAACAACGCTTTTTAGATAAGTTAAACACTGTAGCTGTAACTGAAAAAAAATCGATGTTTAAGTTATGGAAACCAATTATTGGTATAGCTGCTTCTATTGTTTTACTGATTACGGTATCCTTTGGAGTTCTAAAAAGTAACGAAACAATAGATTTAGCAAACATTTCTCCAGAAATGGCTACAACGCAAGACTTTTTTACAAATGCAATCACTATCGAACTTGAAAAACTTAACAGTGAAGAATCTCCAGAATATCAAGATTTAATTGTTGACACTATGTTTCAAATGAAAATCTTAGAAGAAAACTACGAACAATTAAAGTTAGATCTCGAAGCAAGTGGTAAAGATGAACGTGTTATTTACGCCATGATATCCAATTTTCAAGACAGAATAGGCCTATTACAAAATGTAGTAGAACAAATAGATGAATTAAAACAAACAAAAAACGAACAATATGAAAACAGCACTACTTTATAGAGCTTTAATCACCCTTATTTTAATGCCATCATTAGTGTTAGCTAACAACAATGATTTAAATGGCAAACACACTAAAGAAAAAAAAGTACATAAAGAGTTTTCAGTAAGCGCTGATGCTACTTTAGAAGTTGATAACAGCTATGGAAATATAGACATAGTTACTTGGAATGAAAACCGCATTGTCATAGATGTAACCATCACTACAAACGGAAACAATCTAGAAAAAGTTGAAAAAAAATTAAAAGATATCAATATAGAGTTTTCTGGTTCTTCAAGTCGTGTTATAGCAAAAACACGCTTTTCTAAAAGCAAATCTTTTTGGAATTGGGGAAATAACAATGTTAGTATGAAAATTAACTACGTTATTAAAATGCCAATGAGTAATAATGTTGACCTAGAAAACGATTACGGTAGTATTAATTTAGATAAACTTGAAGGTCGTGCCACTATTGATTGTGATTATGGAAAAATTACCACTAAAGAATTAATGGCAGATAATAATGATATTTCATTTGACTACACAAAAAACTCATACTTCGAATACATTAAAAGTGGAGTGATTAATGCAGATTATAGTAGCTATACTGTAGGAAAGACAAACGATTTAGAAATTGATGCAGATTATACTAAATCAACAATAGAAATCGCTGAAGATGTTTCCTATAACTGCGATTATGGTTCTTTAACAATTGGAAAAGCTAACAATATTAAAGGTGATGGTGATTACTTAACCTTACGTATTGGTGAAGTTTATAAAAATGTATCTGTAACTGCAGATTATGGCTCCATGAAAATTGATAACATGACTAGTAACGCTGGCGATGTAAACATAGAATCTGACTATATGAAAATAACAATTGGATATTCTTCTGGGTATAGTTTTGACTTCGACTTAGACCTTAGCTATGCATCATTACGTGGTGATGATGACTTAGAGGTGTCTAAAAGAATTGAAAAATCTAGTAGCAAAAAATATTCAGGTTATCATGGTTCTAAAGGATCTGGAAATACTATTAATATTACATCAGATTATGGAAGTGTAACTTTCAAGAAAAATTAAATATCAATCAAAAAACAAACAGAAATGAAGAAATCAATTTTATTATTAGTAGCTATTTTAAGTGTCTCATCAATTAATGCGCAATGGTGGGGAGGAAAAAAAATTAAAGGCAACGGAAACATGACAACTGAAACCAGAAATACTGGAGATTATGAAGGTATTAAATGTGCTGGCTCAATGGATTATATATTAGTTGCTGGAAAAGAAGGAAAAATTACTCTTGAAGGGGAATCAAATTTATTAGAACATATTGTTACTGAAATTAAGGATGGCAATCTTATTGTAAAGGTAAAAAACAAAGTTAATTTAAGTCCAAGTTGGAATAAAACCATCAAGATTACGATTCCTTTTGAAGATATTAGCAATGTATCTTTAGCTGGGTCTGGAGATTTATGGAATAAAGATGAAATTACTGCTACTAATTTTGGTGTGTCATTAGCAGGTTCGGGTGATGTTATACTTAATATTGAAGCTTCTTCTGTTAAAGGTAGTCTTGCTGGCTCTGGTGATTTAACCTTAAAAGGTAGTACTAACGATTTAACAGTAAAAGTTGCTGGATCTGGAGATATTCATGCTTTTGGACTTCAAGCTAATAATACAACAGCTTCTATTGCTGGCTCTGGAGATATTGAAGTAGTAAGTAATAAGAGCTTAAAAGCTCGTGTCTCAGGTTCTGGTGACATTGAATATAAAGGCAACCCTGAAAAAGAAGATACTAAAGTATCAGGTTCTGGTACTATTAGTAACTAAGAACAATTATTTTAGTAAAAAAGCCACTCTATGAGCGGCTTTTTTTTATTTCACATATTTATTACCTTTTATAGTAAATAGAACGATGAGCGCTACTAAAAAGAATATTGCCAAAAATAG
Source organism: Gaetbulibacter sp. S0825 (assembly GCF_011777505.1). GTDB lineage: Bacteria > Bacteroidota > Bacteroidia > Flavobacteriales > Flavobacteriaceae > Pontimicrobium. Next base: position 19,507 of record NZ_JAATJT010000003.1, read on the forward strand.
TACAGACCATTGCATAGAATTTGTAATTGAAATTAATAACCCAAAAACAAACATTCCTAATACAATGGCTATTTTTTCTGTAACGTCATAAAAACTAAAATATGTAGCATGGTCTTCAGTCTCTGGTAAAAGTTTTGAATAAGTAGAACGCGCTAAAGATTGTGTAGCACCCAAAACTAGACCCAAAACACCTCCAAGCACGTAAAAATACATATCAACATTTTCTTGACTTTTGTCTAAGCTAAAAGCTAAAAAGCAAACCAATCCCCAAATTATCAAGGTTATTTTTAAGGCTGTTAAGTTACCATACTTATTAGATAGTCTTGAAAAAATAAAAGCTCCAGCTATAGCTACAATTTGAACGAGCAGAATAGTTAAAATAAGGTTGGCAGTAGGTAAGCCTAACTCCTCGCTTCCAAAAATTCCAGCCATTAACACAATTGTTTGAACGCCAACACTAAAAAAAGAAAAAGACACTAAAAAGCGTTTTAAATCTTTGTATTCATTCAATTCTTTTGCCACTTTCTTCAACTCATTAAAACCTTTCCATATATAATCTTTTTCTGGTTTTTGATTATAAACATTATTAGGTAAATGTCTGTAGGTTATTTGTGCAAATCCTAACCACCAAATACCAACTAATAAAAACGTAATTCTTGAACCATAGGCTTCATCCAAAAACCCAAAAACGCCTGTTTGAATAAGAACCATACAAAGAACCATTAAAATCACTGATCCTATATAACCAAAAATAAAACCTTTAGCGCTCACATTATCTTGTTGTTCTGGATAAGCTATTTCAGGTAAGTAGGCATTGTAAAACACAATACTTCCCCAAAAACCTACACCTGCTGTAATTGTAAAAAATAAGGCAACCCAAAGTGTAGATTCATCTTTAAAGAAAAACAAGCACATTACTGATAGTGATCCTAACAGACAAAAGAATTTAAGGAATTTTAATTTGTTCCCTGTATAATCGGCAATACCAGAGAGTATTGGAGATATTATTCCTACAATTAAAAAAGTAAGAGACAGTGTATAATTATAAAGTGTGGTAGGATTCCAACTTGTCCCAAGAAAAGTTATGCTACCTTCTAGATTGGCAAATGAAGACGTCATACTACTATAATATATAGGGAATACAGCAGTACTAATAACCAATGAATAAACCGAGTTTGCCCAATCATAAAACGCCCAAGCATTGAGTAGCTTCTTATTACCTTTTTCTAATGTTGCCATATTAAGACTTTGTTGTTAATTGTAATTTTTTAGGAATCCTAAAGAGTAAAATAATTCCAAATAAGAAAAATACAAGCAAAAATAAAATGGCATTTCGCATGGTTCCTGTAATTTGGTCAACAGTTCCATAAATACTCATTCCTATAATAATTCCTATTTTTTCAGTCACATCATAAAAACTAAAATATGATGTTGTGTCTTTAGTCTCTGGTAAAAATTTTGAATACGTTGAACGTGATAATGCTTGCACGCCTCCCATTACAAAACCTACAACTGCAGCAGTCATATAAAACTCTATTGGAGTTTTAACAAAATAGGCAAACACACAAATAAGCATCCAAATAGTATTAATACCAATTAGCGTTGGTATGTTTCCATATTTGGCTGAAGCCCTAGATGTCAAGCTTGCACCAAAAACCGCCACTAATTGTATGACCAAAATACTAATAATCAGCCCTAAGGTTTTTTCATTATTGTCTGCCCAGGAAATTTCTTCTTCTCCAAAATACACAGCCATTAACATAATAGTTTGCACAGCCATACTGTAAACAAAATAGGCATATAAGAAACGCTTCAACCTTAAGTTTTCTTTAAGTTGTTTCCAAACAGAATTCAATTCTTTAAAACCGTTTAACAAAACATCTTTAATAACTTTTTTCTCTTGTGAATTTCCTTTAGGTAAATGATAAAAAGTGTATTGAGCAAATAGCATCCACCAAACACCAACAGTTATAAAAGAAATTCTCATCGCTACCATAGCAGCCTCTTGTTCGCTTCCTTCTATAGCAAACCAATTAGGTTTCATAACCATTGCCAAATTGGCTAATAATAAAATTACACTTCCAATATACCCTATAGAAAATCCTTTGGCACTAATGGCATCTTGTTGTTCTGGATAAGCAATATCAGGTAGATAGGAATTGTAAAATACCAAGCTTCCCCAATACCCTATTAACCCACAAAAATAGAAGAACAAACTTATGTAAATATGCTCCAAACTAAACCAAAACATACCTATACATCCCAAACTTCCTATATAACAGAAAAACTTCAAAAATAATTTCTTGTTTCCAGTATAATCTGCAATTCCAGATAAAATAGGCGATAAAATAGTAACTACAAAAAATGTAAAAGCAGTTACAAAAGATATAAGTGCTGTACTTTTAAAATCAAAACCTAAAAAACGAACGCTTTTTACAGCATCTAAAAATAAAGCTGAATAGAATATTGGAAAAATAGCAGAAGCAATAGTTAGCGTATAAACCGAATTTGCCCAATCGTAAAACGCCCAAGCATTGAGCAATTTTTTGCTTCCCTTTTTTAATATTGCCATAAACAAAAAGCTGCTCTATTATGAGCAGCTTCTAAAGTAAACATTTATTTTTAACCTTAAGAATGATTTATTCTCTAAAAGAAGTGATTCCAAATTTTGCAGCTTCCTTTTTTGCCGTCGGAGCTAGCTTTTGCAAATTAGCAATTCTGGTGTCATTAGAAGGGTGAGTACTTAAAAATTCTGGTGGTGCTTGTCCTCCACTATTGGCTTTCATACGTTTCCATAACTCAGCTGCTTCATCAGGATTATAACCAGCAATTGCCATTATATACAACCCTATTCTATCTGCTTCAGTTTCATGTGCTCTACTAAAAGGCAACATTACACCAACTGTAGAACCAATTCCGTAGTATTGATTGAAAGCATTTCTTGACTTTTCATCTTTAATTGCTATGTTTCCCGCAATTGCAACTCCTTGCTGCAATAAACCAGCGCTCATACGTTGCTGACCATGATTTGCCAAAGCATGTGCAACTTCGTGTCCCATAATAGCAGCTACTCCTGTTTCATTAGCAGCAATTGGTAAAATCCCTGTATAAAAGACTATTTTACCTCCAGGCATACACCAAGCATTAACTGTTTTATCATCTACTAAATTATATTCCCATTTATAATCATTTAAATATCCTTGATATCCATTGGCATTTAGCCAACGTTCAGCAGCTACTGCAATTCGCTGTCCAACCCTAGTTATCATTTCAGCATCTTTAGTTCCTTTTACCACTTTATTTTCACTTAAAAACTGGTCGTACTGTGCAAAAGCAGTCGGAAAAAGCTGGTCGTTTGGTACCAAAGCCATTGTTTTTTTTCCAGTAAAAGGATTTGTAGCACATGAAAGAAATAAAGCTATTATTCCAAAAGTAACTATTAATTTACGAGATTTCATCTGTTTATTTTTTTAATGGTTAAATGCAACCTTTAATATTTAATATCTTGTTAAGACATTTTAAAAATACAAAAAAGGTTTCTTAAATTTAAGACACAACTAATGATAATTTGTCACATTAAAAACTTTGTAATAATTTCAATTTTTTATCGACTTAATTAAAAAGAACCAAAAATTTGCTAAATTAATACTATGAAAAAGATTTTATTTCTTTCGTTTATTAGCTTTTGTTTAAGTTGCAATAGCTCAGCTCAAAAAAAAGAATCTGAAAAAAGTTTTCCAATTACAAAAACTGAAGCCGAGTGGAAAGCAGAACTCACAGATTTACAATATTACGTACTAAGAGAAGCTGGTACAGAGCCTGCATTTAGTAGCTCATTTAACGATAACCATTTAAAAGGTGTATATGTTTGTGCAGCTTGTGAAACACCATTGTTTAAAAGCGATCACAAATACGATTCTCGCTCTGGTTGGCCTAGTTTTGATAGAGAAATTAAAGGAAATGTAGCCTTTTCAGTAGATTATAATATAGGCGTTGCCAGAAAAGAAGAACATTGCGCCACTTGTGGAGGTCATTTAGGACACGTGTTTGATGATGGACCAAGAGAAACTACTGGATTACGTCATTGTGTTAATGGTGCTGCACTAAAATTTATTTCAAAAAAAGATGACTAACAGTTATTTATCTAGCATAATAAAACAATTTGAATACTACAAATCACTTGGTGATAAGACTTTTGAGCAATTAAGTAATGAACATATTCATTGGCAATATAATAACGAAAGCAACAGTGTCGCCATAATTGTTAAGCACATTGTTGGTAATATGTTGTCTCGCTGGACCAATTTTTTAACAGAAGATGGTGAAAAAATATGGCGTGAACGTGATAAAGAATTCATAGATACTTACAACTACAAAGAAGACATGTTAATGGATTGGAATAAAGGTTGGGAATGTCTTTTTGAAGCCATAAAACCTTTAGAAGAAAATCAACTTGAACAAATCATCTATATTCGTAACCAAGGACATACAGTTACCGAAGCTATTAACAGACAATTGGCGCATTACTCTTACCACATAGGGCAAATTGTTTTTTTAGGCAAGATGATAACCAATAATCATTGGAAACCCTTATCAATACCCAAAGGAAAATCAAGTAGTTACAACCAAGAAAAATTTGCTAAAGATAAAGGCAGAAGACATTTTACAGACGATTTATAATTTAATAGATGTATTAACCAATTTATCCTTTAAGATGGCTTCAACCTCTTCAGCAGTTGGGTCAACAGCTAAAATTTCACCAGAGCCATCAATTAAAAACATGCCGCCACCGCCATTCATAACATTATACTTCTCCCAAATTTTATTTTGCCTATCCAACTCAATTAAATTTAACCAAGGCCATTGCTCTTTATCCATAAACTTGTTGTAAGCGTTTAAATTTTTAAACTCTCCTGCTACACCAACAATGGTGAACCCTTTGTCCTTATATTTTTCATAAACTGGTCTTATTTTTCGAGATTTTACAATACAAGGTCCACACCAAGTTGCCCAAAGGTCTAATAATACAATCTTATTTTTATCTACAATTGGTTTTAGTTCATAGGCTACATTATTGATATCTGGTGCTTTAAAGTTAATATACTGACCACCAGGTTGAAGCTCGGTATAGCCAATCCACAGGTTTTGAGCGAGTTTAGAATATGGATGATTTGGGTATTTAGCACTCAATGTGTTATAAGCCTCTACTATTTTTTCCTTTGGTGCTTTGCTGTAATTTAAACTTTGCATATCTCTCATCAAAATAGAATAAGATACTAAAGAAGGGTTTGCTTCTATAAATTCATATTTTTTATTTTGAAATTGTTTAGACAATATATTAACGACTGAATCTAATTCTTTTCCTATTTCACTTCTGTGTTTTTTAGCTTTTTCTAATTTTCTAATGCTTTGATAAATTGGTACTTTTTCTTCCTGAGATTTAGCTTCTCTCAAACGAGAAAATAACTCATTGTACTCTTTTGAGTTGAATTTTTCAAATGAATCAAATAGATTGTAATCTTCATAAACAGCAGTAAGTTGGTTATTATAACCATCTTGAATTGAATCTAAATATATTTGATATAAATTGTTGTTTTCGCCACCCTCACGTGTAAATTTATTAGAATTATCTTGGTCATATAAATTAAAAACTATATCGGCATTTTCCGAAAAAAACTGAGTAGGCATAAAACTTCCAGTTACTAGTTCATCTTTAAAAATAAGTTGATACATTTCTATCTCATCAGACACAAACTTATGCTCAAACTTGCCATTAATTATCGGAATAGTATCTATTATATCTTGTCTGGGATCATCTGTAGCCTTCAACAAAAAAAGAGTATCACTCACTCTATCTACTACAGTTCCTTTGAGCACTGATACATTAATTATTGATTTTCTATTATCATTCTCACATGAAAAAACGTAAATAATAATTAATAAAACAAAAAGTATATTCTGTGCTTTCATAATTGGTTAGCTTTGTATAAAAGTAATTATTTAACCACAATTTATATACCATTAAATTTTAAAATCATAACTATTTAATTATTCAAATGTGATTTCGTAAATTCGTAGCCTAAATTTAAGACTTAAATATATACTCATGAGTAAATACGATATAATTGTTCTTGGAAGTGGTCCAGGAGGCTATGTTACCGCTATTAGAGCGTCTCAATTAGGATTTAAAACAGCAGTAGTTGAAAAGGAAAGCCTTGGTGGTGTTTGTTTAAATTGGGGCTGTATTCCTACGAAAGCGTTGTTAAAATCGGCTCAAGTTTTTGAATATTTAAAACATGCCGAAGATTATGGACTTTCTGTAAAAGATGCCGATAAAGATTTTGATGCGGTTGTAAAGCGTAGTAGAAATGTTGCAGATGGTATGAGTAAAGGGGTTCAGTTTCTTCTTAAAAAGAACAAAGTTGATGTTATTAATGGGTATGGCAAAATAAAACCTGGCAAAAAAGTAGATGTTGATGGTATTGAGTACAGTGCAGATCATATTATTATTGCTACTGGAGCACGTTCTCGAGAATTACTAAGCTTACCACAAGATGGTAAAAAAGTTATTGGTTATCGTGAAGCTTTAACACTAGAAAAGCAACCAAAAAAGATGATTATAGTTGGCTCTGGAGCCATTGGCGTTGAGTTTGCTTATTTCTATAACTCAATGGGAACAGAGGTTACTGTAGTTGAGTATATGCCAAAAATAGTTCCTGTTGAAGATGAAGATGTTTCAAAACAACTAGAACGTTCTTTCAAAAAAAGTGGTATTAAAATAATGACTTCGGCTGAAGTGACTAGTGTTGATACTTCTGGTAAAGGAGTAAAAGCTACAGTGAAAACTAAAAAAGGAGAAGAAGTGTTAGAAGCAGATATGGTGCTTTCGGCAGTTGGTATTAAAACGAATATCGAAAATATTGGATTGGAAGATGTTGGTATTGTTGTAGATAAAGATAAAATTATAGTTAACGATTACTACCAAACAAATATTCCCGGATACTACGCTATTGGAGATGTTACTCCAGGTCAAGCATTAGCTCACGTTGCATCTGCTGAGGGGATTTTATGTGTTGAAAAAATTGCAGGACAGCATGTGGAAGCACTAGATTACGGTAATATTCCTGGATGTACGTACTGTTCACCTGAAATTGCAAGTGTTGGTCTAACTGAAGCTCAAGCAAAAGAACAAGGTTTAGATATTAAAGTTGGTAAGTTTCCCTTTTCAGCATCTGGTAAGGCAAGTGCTGGCGGACATAAAGATGGTTTTGTAAAAGTGATTTTTGATGCCAAATATGGCGAATGGTTAGGCTGCCACATGATTGGTGCTGGAGTAACTGATATGATTGCCGAAGCTGTTTTAGGAAGAAAACTAGAAACTACAGGACACGAAGTATTAAAAGCGGTACATCCTCACCCAACCATGAGTGAAGCGGTTATGGAAGCTGTAGCTGCTGCTTACGGTGAAGTAATTCATATTTAATAAAAAAACAAAAAATATTAAATACAAAGCAGCCCTTTATGGGTTGCTTTTTTTTATAAAAAACTTTGAATAGCCAACTCATAACTCTGCAATCCAAAACCTAGAATTACACCATGTGAGTTAGGAGAAATATAAGATTGATGTCTAAACTCTTCTCTTGAAAATGTATTAGAAATATGCACTTCTACAACTGGTGTTTCAATAGCTTTTACAGCATCTCCAATACCAACAGATGTATGTGTATACGCAGCGGCATTCAATATAATACCATCATAAGCAAAACCAGCTTCTTGCAATTTATCTATAAGCTCCCCTTCTATGTTAGATTGGAAATGTTCTAAACTCACTTCTGGGTATTTTTCTTTAACAGTTTCAAAAAACTCCATAAATGTTAAGCTTCCATAAATATTTGGCTCTCGTTTTCCAAGCAAATTGAGATTTGGGCCGTTTATGATGATAATTTTTTTCATATATCAAATGTATCAAAAAATAATGCATAAAAAAACCGAAGCTTTGAACTTCGGTTTTTTTGAAATAATGTCGTTATTAAAGCTGAAAAATTGCTCCAATATTGAAAGCTGAAGTTGCATTTAACAGATTAAAATCGGCATCAATAATATTTATGAAGCCGTTATACCCTTGATATTCAATGAACAACTGTGTTTTATCTGTAATACTAAATTTATGGCCTATACCCAAACCTAAACCTAGATCAAATGTACTGTCCAGTTCACCTTTTATATCTATTTCTCCTGAAGGAGTATCAGCTTTAGCACTTGCCAAAAACCCTAAGGTTGGCCCAAAGTTTAAAAACCAATTTCTATTAGATCCAAAATGCCAGTTAGCATGAATAGGTAGTGCTATATAATTCAATTTATCTATATAATCATCTCCAGATTCAGTAATTTTTGTACCCTTTGAATCATAAAGTAATCCTGAACGTAAACTCCAGCGATCACTTAAATAATACTCAACAATTGCACCTGCGTTAAATGCTATTCTAATTTTATTGCTCAAACTTTCATTGCTAGTATAGTTTGATAGGTTTAAACCTAATTGTGGTGCAATGGTAAGGTCACCAGAATCGTTCTGCGCATTCAACTGAGTGAATCCAAGGATTACGATTAATGTTCCGAATAATAATTTTTTCATAATAAATTTGGTTTTAAATTTTATTGATTGGCAAAACTAAACGGTTAAAAGAAATAAAGCAACAAAATTAACTTTAATTTAGTGTAAATTTCTTACGCTTAATTAATATAAAATACCACAAAAAAAAGAGCGCCAAAATGTGCGCTCCTTCTTTCTTGATTTGCTATTAATCAATATTGTTTTTTATAAAAAATTGAAACCTATAGAAACTTGGAATACATTATTCTTCCAATCAGCATCTTCTTCATCAACAACGTTCCCTAATCCTAAGTTGTAACGTGCTCCAAAATTTAAACCAGATTCTAGTTGGTAATTCATTCCTATTGCTGCACTAAAATCAGTACTTTTAAGAAACTCCTTAACATCTTCACCATCAGCATCAGCTGAAAGTAAGAACCCTATTTGCGGTCCAACCTCTACACTAAATCCTTCCGCAACTGTAATCTTTGCAAGAACAGGAACATTAAGATAGTCCAATTTCAAATCTGCATCTCCTTCAGAAGCTCCTTGCGATGAATATTGCAATTCTGGTTGAACAGCGAATTTTTCAGATATTCCTATTGTAGCCACACCTCCAAAATGGAAAGATGTTCTGCTATCAAGTCCATCAGCATCATCTCCACCAACACTAGCAAAGTTAACACCTGCTTTCAAACCAAATGTGGTTTCTTGAGCATTAGCAGTGAAACAAAAAGCCACAACTGCCATAACTAATAATAATTTTTTCATAATTTGTAAATTTAGTTTTGATTAATTCACATCAAATTAAAAAATAAAAACGCTTTTCAACAAAAATTTAACCCAAAAAGTAGTACTTTTATCGATAAAACCGCAGTATTACTGATAAAAACAATGTAGTATTTAACTTACGTATTGTTAATAAAACTGACTTATAAACATGAAATGGCTTCAGGCTTTAGAAGATTATAGTAACTATTTAAAGATTGAAAGAGGTCTCTCTTTAAATTCTATTAGTAGTTATTCTAGGGATGTAAAAAAGCTAATTAATTTTCTAGAAGCCAACGATATATCAATGTCTCCCATTAAAATTGAAAAGACAATCATTCAAGAATTTATATACCATATAGCCAAAGAGGTGAATGCTAGAAGTCAGTCAAGAATTATTTCTGGTTTACGAAGTTTTTTTGATTTTTTAATATTCGAAAACTACAGAGAAACCAATCCTTTAGAGTTAATTGAAGCTCCTAAAATTGGTAGAAAACTACCAGACACGTTATCAATTAGTGAAATAGATCTAATTATTAGCTCTATAGATTTATCAAACGCTCAAGGAGAACGTAATAGAGCCATTATCGAAACATTGTATAGCTGTGGATTACGTGTTAGCGAACTTATTAATTTAAAATTATCAGATTTATTTTTTGATGAAGGTTTTATTAAAGTTACAGGTAAAGGAGATAAACAAAGGTTTGTGCCTATAGGAAACCTAACTCAAAAGTATATTAATATCTATAAAAACGAAGTACGTATCCATGTTCCAGTTATAGGTGAATACCGCGATGTTTTATTTTTAAATAGAAGAGGTAAACAACTAACTAGAGCCATGATCTTCACCATAGTAAAACAATTAGGAGAGAAAGCTGGCATAAAAAAAACCATTTCGCCACATACTTTTAGACATTCTTTTGCAACACATTTGCTAGAAAATGGTGCAGATTTAAGAGCGATACAACTCATGCTAGGTCACGAAAGTATTACAACTACCGAAATATATATGCATGTAGACAAAAGCCATCTACGGAATGTTGTAGATAAGTTTCACCCTAGAAAATAAAAAAGCACCCAAAAAATGGATGCTTTAATACTAATTATAATTATTCTTAAAGTTTATTTTGCAATATTTACTGCTCTAGTTTCTCGAATTACTGTTACTTTAACTTGACCTGGATAAGTCATGTCTGTTTGAATTTTTTGAGATATTTCAAACGATAGATTAGCAGCTTTCTCATCGCTTACTTTTTCGCTTTCAACAATAACACGTAATTCTCTACCAGCTTGTATAGCATAAGCTTTCTTTACTCCTGTAAAACCAAATGCGATATCTTCAAGGTCTTTTAAACGTTGAATATATGAATCTAAAACTTGGCGTCTTGCTCCTGGACGAGCACCAGAAATCGCATCACATACTTGAATTATTGGCGACAATAAAAATTTCATTTCTATTTCATCATGGTGAGCTCCAATAGCATTACAAACCTCAGCCTTTTCACCATACTTCTCTGCCCATTGCATTCCTAAAATAGCATGAGGTGTTTCCATATCTGCTTCAGCATCTGGCACTTTTCCTATATCATGTAACAATCCTGCTCTTTTAGCTAGTTTTGGATTAATGCCTAATTCGGCAGCCATGACCCCACAAAGTTTAGCAACTTCACGTGAATGTTGAAGTAAATTTTGACCATAAGAAGAACGGTATTTCATGCGACCAACCATTTTTATTAACTCAGGATGCAAACCATGAATTCCTAAATCTATAACTGTACGTTTACCAACTTCAATAATCTCTTGTTCTATTTGCTTTTGCGTCTTTTTAACAACCTCTTCAATTCTTGCTGGATGAATTCTTCCATCAGTTACTAATTTATGTAATGATAAACGAGCTATTTCTCGTCTTACAGAATCGAAACAAGATAGTATGATAGCTTCGGGAGTATCATCAACAATAATCTCTACGCCAGTAGCAGCTTCAATGGCACGAATATTACGCCCTTCTCTACCAATAATACGGCCTTTAACGTCATCAGACTCTATGTTGAAAACTGATACACAATTATCAACAGCTTCTTCGGTTCCAATACGTTGAATAGTATTAATGATAATCTTTTTAGCTTCCTGTTCGGCAGTAAGTTTAGCCTCTTCCATCTTATCCTGCACATAAACCATTGCATCATCCTTTGCTTCGCCTTTTAAAGATTCTACTAGTTGTGCTTTTGCATCTTCTGCAGACAGTCCAGAAATAACTTCTAATTGTTGTATTTGGCTTTTATGCAGTTTATCAACTTCCGTTTTCTTTTTATCAAGATGCTCTATACGATAGTCGTAATCTTTAATCTTTTCTTCAATTTCGCTGTTTAGCTTTTTTTGTTTAGATAATTCTGAAGATATTTGAGATTCTTTATCTCGAGTTCGCTTTTCTGACTCAGCCATTTTTTTGTCTCTGGACAAAATAACTTTTTCATGTTCAGATTTTAACTCTATAAACTTTTCTTTTGCTTGAAGAATTTTATCTTTCTTTATTGATTCGCCTTCATGGTTAGCTTCTTTAATAATGCTTAAAGCTTCCTTTTTTGCATTCTTAATTAACCTTGAAGCGTTGCTTTTTTCGAGCGTTTTTGCTATAAAAAATCCAACTATTAATCCTAATATAATTCCTCCAACAATTAATAAAATTGTGTTCGTTTCCATTTTGTTTGCTTAGTTTAATAAAAAAAGCCTACATCAGTTTGTTTTGTATAAACTCCTTAAAAACAAGTTTAGGGCTAATAAGCTGATCAAGTATCTGTTTTGCACTGAAACAAGTTCAACACATGCAGCTCGCTTTTACAACTTCAACTCACCCTTTTTAAAGAATTAACGTTGAGTTTATCAAAAATTAACTAATGTAGGCAGTAACCTTATTTATTTTAAAGAACTTAAGAGCTTAAGCACTCTTTTAAAAGCTGGTTCATAGCTATTAACTTGTGCTCGACCTCTTCACTTAAATTATCTTTATCTATTTCTTTTTGTTCTGTTTGAGAAGCAAATTGCAAAGCACACATGGCTAAAACATCTTGTTTATCTCTAACGGAATAACTTTGCTCAAATTGCTTAATCATAGCGTCTATTTTCTGAGCGGCTTTACGCAATCCTTCTTCCTGACTTGAATCAATAGTTAAAGGATATACTCTATTAGCTATGGATAGCTTTATTTTAAGCTTTTCAGACATTATTAAAATATGTTACATTATTCAGATAATTGCGATATACAATGATCGATATCTCTAATTAATGCGTTTATTTTGAGCTTCGTTTCTCTTTTACTCTCGTCACTGCCTAGTATGGAATTTGCAAATTTTAGTGTTTCGTATTTATCAACCCAAGTTGCAACTTCGGCTTCTTGTTTAGATAATCTTTCTTGAGATATTGACAATTCTTCACTTAATTTAGCGTTTGTTTGCTTTAACACTTCTAGTTTATGCAATACTTTACTAATTCTGTTCTCTAAAGAATCTACAATTGCCTCAATATTACTCATTTATCAAATTCAATACTAATTACACAAAGTTAACATACCAATAGTTAATTAGCAATAGTTTTTGAGTAAATTTTAAAAGGCATTAATTATCAGGTAGTTATATTTATTGGCATGCGTTTTGAATATCCTTTGCAAATTTGCTACAAATTAATATTTTAGCAGTAATATCTTACTTATGGCAAAATCCCTCATCATTGTTTTTATTGTTGTCTCGCAATTATCATTTGCGCAAAATCCTTATCCACAAGATTATTTTAGAAACCCTTTGGATGTGACTTTGGTGCTTTCTGGAACTTTTGCTGAGTTACGCTCCAATCATTTCCATTCTGGATTGGATATTAAAACCCAACAACGTGAAGGCTTAAAAGTATATACTGCTGCTGCTGGATACATTAGTAGAATTAAAATCTCTCATTGGGGCTATGGTAAAGCTTTATACATTACACACCCTAATGGCTATACAACTGTTTATGCACATTTACAAAAGTTTGCTCCAAAGATTGAAGCCTATATAAAGAAACTGCAATATGAGAAAGAGAGTTATGAGATAGAAGTGTTTCCTAAAATAACAGAGTTATTGGTTGATACGGATGAAGTGATTGCATATAGTGGCAATACAGGAGGCTCTGGAGGACCGCATTTGCATTTTGAAATTAGAGATAACAAAGAACGTCCAATTAACCCAATGCTTTTTGGTATCGATGTAAAAGATAGTAAACGACCTATGATTCTTGGTATATACGCTTATCCTATCGGTCAGGATTCTCATGTTAATAATATTAACGAAAAAACCAAGTTACGCATTGTGCCAACAAATGATGGCGATTATACAACAGAAGCTATTGATGCTTTTGGGAAAATAGGTTTTGGTGTTGTAACCTACGATCAACAAGATTTGGCTGCCAATAAAAATGGTGTGAGCAACATACAAGCTTTCTACAATGGCAACAAAAACTTTGAAATCGATTTTAAACGGTTTTCATTTAGTGAGACAAAGCATTTAAACCGCTTAATTGATTATGCACATTTTAAAGAGGAAAAATCTAGAATTCAAAAATTATTTGTAGAAAAAAACAATCCTCTTAGTATGTATAATAATGTCGTCGATGATGGTTATATCATAGCTGAAGACAGTACAGCATCAGTTTACAAGTTAAGGGTGAGTGATTATAAAGGAAACGACACCTGGGTAACCATTCCAATTTCTGGCAAAAAAAGCAATACTATTAAAAGTAAGCCTAGAAAAACCACCCAACATTTTGTTTATGCCGACCAATCCAATGTTTTAGAGAAAGATAATATTTCGGTGTATATCCCAAGTAATACTTTTTATGATGATTTTTTTATTGATTTTGATGCCAAAAACGATACTTTAACATTACATGAAAGCACTGTTCCTGCCCAAAAAAACTTCACAATTAGTTTTGATATAAGCAGATATCAAGAAAAAGATAAAGACAAACTATTTATAGCCAGAAAGATTGGTTATAAAGACTTTGTAACTTATTCTTCCACTAAAAGAAAAGGAAATATTCTAAGCAGTAGTACTAAAACACTTGGTACATATACATTGTCAACAGATGTTGATAGTCCAAAAATAAGACCAATAAATTTTCAAGATGGAAAGTGGTTAAGTAAGTATCGCTATTTAAAAATGAAGATAACCGATGATGTCTCTGGAATAAAAAATTATAGAGCAACTATTAATGGTAAATGGATTTTAATGGAGTATGACTATAAAAAGAATAGCTTAATCTATGATTTTAACGACAACATTATTTCAGAAACGAAAAATAATTTAAAGATTATTGTTACCGATAATGTTGGAAATAGCTCTACATTTGAAGCAACATTTTTTAGAAAATAAAAACCTCTTGAAAATCAAACCTTTTTTACTACTCACTCTCTTTATCCTATTACCAATCATAGGGTTTTCGCAAACAGCAACCTTGAAAGGGATTATTCTTGATAAAAATAACTTACCTGTTCAAAATGTTAATATTAAGGCAGGCGATAATGGTACAACTAGTAACGATAATGGTTTTTATTTAATTAAAATTGAAGCAAATAAAGATATAGCTGTTGAGTTTACGCATTTAAACTTTAAAAAAATTACAGCAACTTTCAATTTAAAGAATGGCGAATCCTTTGAGTTTAATCCAGTTCTTGATACACAAATCGAACAAATAGAAACTATTGTTATTACAAGTACCGAACGAAATCGTGTTGAAGGTGTCACCACTATTAAACCAGAAATAATAAGAACCATACAAGGCGCACAACCAGGTGTAGAAAATTTATTAAAAACACTTCCTGGAGTTAATATATCCAACGAATTAAGCACACAGTACTCTGTTAGAGGTGGAAACTTTGATGAAAACCTAGTATATGTCAATGAAATTGAAGTATATCGACCTTTTCTTATACGCTCTGGGCAACAGGAAGGTTTAAGTTTTGTTAATACCGATTTAGTTCAAAATGTCGAATTTTCAGCTGGTGGTTTTCAAGCAAAATATGGTGACAAACTATCCTCGGTTTTAGATATAACTTATCGAAGTCCAATTAAATTTGGCGTTAGTGCTGATTTAAGCTTATTAGGTGGAAGCGTTTCTGCTGAAGCTATTTCAAAAGACTCAAAATTTTCAGGCGTTATAGGTTTACGTTATCGTGATAACAGTTTATTAGTTGAGGCCAAAGAAACCGAAACCAACTACAAACCAAAGTTTGCCGATGTTCAAACCTATCTTACCTATAAGTTTTCAGATAAATTTCATCTAAATTTCTTAGGAAACGCATCTATCAATAGCTACAATTATCAGCCGCAAACAAGACAAACTAACTTTGGTACTCTTACAAATCCGCTTGCACTTTTGGTATATTATGATGGTCAAGAAAAAGACAAATACCAAACATATTTTGGTGCTTTTAAAGCAAATTATTTTGTGAGTGATGATTTGACATTGAAACTAATTGCATCACAATATCATACCACTGAAGAAGAATACTTTGACATTTTAGCACAATACAGGCTTGGAGAAGTAAACAGCAATATTGGCGATGAAAACCTTGGGGAAGTCGAATTTAGTGAAGGTATTGGAAGTCAATTAAATCATGCTCGTAACGATTTAGATGCACTTATTACAAATGTTGAACATAAAGGAAGCTATAATTACAATGATAATCTCTTGGAATGGTCTGTAAAATATACGCATGAAGATATTAGAGACCGTATTGTAGAATGGGAAGTAATCGATTCAGCAGGTTTTTCAATTAATCCACCAAATATTGATAATTTCAATGAGCAACCTTACGAAGCTTATGAAGGTCCTTTAGTGCCGTTCCAAAATGTAAGAGCGACGAATAATACAAAAATTGACCGTATACAAGCTTATGGGCAATGGAGCAAGCGTTCTGAAATTGGTAACCATGAAGTCTTTTACAACGCTGGGGTTAGAGCACATAGCTGGACTGTTAGTGGTAAAGGTATAGAAAGTAATTCTCAAATTGTACTTAGTCCAAGAGCGCAATTTGCCATAAAGCCAGATTGGGAAAAAGATATGCTATTTCGATTAAGTGGTGGTTTGTATTACCAACCTCCTTTTTATCGTGAAGTAAGAGACAAAAATGGTGTAGTGAATCCAAATGTAAAGGCACAAAAGTCAGTGCACATTGTATTAGGTAATGAATATAGTTTCAAGATATGGGAACGCCCTTTTAAACTGGTTTCTGAAGGCTATTACAAAAACATGAGTGATGTTAATCCTTATACATTAGACAACGTTAGAATTCGTTATGAAGCCGATAATATTGCAAAAGCTTATGCTTACGGATTAGATTTTCGCCTAAATGGTGAGTTTGTTCCAGGTACTGAATCGTGGTTTAGCTTTGGTTATTTAAAAACAGAAGAGAACATAAACAACCAAGGGTATATTTCAAGACCAACAGACCAACGCTTAAAATTTGGTGTCTTATTTCAAGATTACATGCCAAACATACCTGACTTAAAAATGTATTTAAACTTGGTATATAATACTGGAGTTCCTGGTGGTTCTCCAAGTTATGCAAACCCTTATGATTATCAAGAACGTTTACCAGATTATAAACGAGCAGATATTGGACTGTCGTATGTTATCATAAATAAAGACAAAACCTATTCTGGATGGAAGCAAAAATTTAAAGAATTGAGTGTTGGTTTCCAAATATTTAACATGTTCGATGTACAAAATTCAATTACCAATACTTGGGTAAGAGATGTATATTCCAAACGTCAATACTCAATACCTAATTACTTAACACCAAGGGTTTTTAATGTTCGTGTTGGCATGCAGTTTTAATTACTATCTTAGCACAACATCAATCATATTATTATGAAACTTAGTAAAGCTTTTTGGGTTCTGGTAGCAATCTTAGCGGTATCCATTGGTCTCTACCCAATTATATATCTAACTACTGATATGAAAAGTAATGGGTTATTAGCTTCCAAAAATCAAGAACTTCTAGCTACATCCATATACAATATTGGCTTTTACACTCACATTTTTCTTGGAGGATTTGCGCTTTTAATTGGCTGGATGCAATTCTCAATAAAACAGAGGCAAAGAAAAATTAAATTGCATAGAACTATTGGAAAGGCTTACATTATATCTGTTTTATTAAGTGGGATAGCTGGTCTTTATATTGCGTTTTACGCTACTGGTGGCATAGGAACAAAACTTGGGTTTGGGATTCTAGCTTTACTCTGGTTAGCTACTACTATTATGGCATATAAAGCTATAAGAAATAAAAAAATTATCGAACATCAAAAATGGATGATAAGAAGTTATGCTCTATGTTTTGCTGCTGTTACATTAAGACTTTGGATGCCAATACTTCCTGCTGTTTTTAATTTGGACTTTAGTGAAGCTTATCCAATTATTTCTTGGCTGTGTTGGGTTCCAAATTTAATTTTTGCAGAAATTTTAATAACAAGAATTAAGAATTGATTAATTCTTTTAAAACCTCAACTGCATAATCTATCTCTTCTTTAGTATTATAAATACTGAAAGAAAACCGAACCGATGGTTTTTTCAATTCATCCTCAGTAAGTATCTGCGAAAGCACATGAGAATTGGATGTTGCACCACTTTGGCAAGCACTTCCTTTAGAACAAGCAATACCTTTTAAATCTAATTGAAACAACAACATAGCAGATTTTTCTTCAGACACTGGCAAACGCATATTAACCAAAGTATAAGTACTGTTTTCCATATCTCCTGAACAACCGTTAAAAGCAACTTCTGGCAGCTCTTTTGAAATTCTTGAAATGAAATACTCTTTCAAACCTTTCACATAAGTACTTTCTTTTTCAAGGTTTTCGTATGCAAGTTTAAGTGATTCACCTAAACCAACAATATTATGTACACTCTCAGTTCCTGCGCGATACCCTCGCTCCTGCTCACCTCCAAAAATTAGGGGTTTTAACCCTGAACCCTTTCTAATAAAACAAAAACCAGCACCTTTTGGTCCATGGAATTTGTGTGCACTTGCTGCCAAAAAATCAATAGGAATTTCCTGCAAATCTAAATCATAGTGCCCAACAGATTGTACGGTGTCACTATGAAACAAAGCAGAATTGGCTTTGCATAAATTGGCAACACGTGAAATATCGAGTTTATTCCCAATTTCATTATTTATGTGCATTAAGGTCACCAACTGTTTTTTATCAGATTGCAATAAGGTTTCCAAATGATTATAATCTATCATTCCTTTAGAATCGATATTTACATATTTTATAGCAATTCCATATTCCTTTACAAGTTCATCAATGGTGTGCAAAATTGCATGATGCTCAATTTTAGAGGTAATAATTTCAGTAACACCCAAATCCCTTACAGCACTTCTAAGTACTAAATTATCAGCTTCTGTACCACCTGAAGTAAATACAATTTCGCCAGCAGACACATTAAAATACGACGCTATATCTTTTCTAATACCTTCTATTAAAGATTTAGATGAACGACCAAAACTATGTGAAGATGAAGCATTTCCGTAATTATTTTTCAAAGAATTAGTCATAGCCTCAATCACTTCACTACGTATTTGAGTGGTGGCAGCATTATCAAAATATACTTGCTTCATGTTTACGTCTTTAGAGGCACAAAAATACATTAAGTAAAATTATTTTCATTATGATTCGTTTTAAAATACAATTCGTTTATTTTTGTTTCTAAACCCATTTACAATGCGCAAATCGTTTTTCATTTTATTAGCAACCATCTTTACAATTACATCATGTGATGATGGCGATATCATTACCGTAGATTTAGAATTTGATAAAACGCTAGCTTTGTGTGGTAATGAGAATAGTGCTAATTATGTAATTTATGATATTAAAACCGACACAAATGAATCTTTAACACTATTGTTTCCTGTTAACGATGCAAACAAGTTGATATTCAATCCTATTGACAATCCACATAGTGGCTCTTTCAACATTGATAACAATACAGTAAAGTTTAATTATAGAACTTATAATGGTGATCCAGAAGAAATGATTTGTCAAGAAATCCCATCATCCACAGTTAGTATCATTAGAGACTACGAAGCTGAGAATGGTACTGTTTACTACACTACTACTTACGAAGATGACTTAGGGGTTAGAACTGTAACAGTAGAATTCACTATAGAAAATTTAGATTTAGATATTTTAAATTCAACCAACGAATTTCTAGGCACTTACACCTATACGTTTACTCTATAAAATTTACTTGCTCTGATAAACATAAACCTCGGTAGCACCTAACCCATATTTTTGGTAATTAGCATCATAGAATTTAATATTATCATATTGCTTAAATAAGTATTCCAATTCAAGTTTAAGCACTCCTTCTCCAACACCATGAATAAATACTATTTTTTGTATGCGCTTACGCATTGCAAACTGCAACTGTCGTTTTGCTGTATCTAATTGCAGGGTTAAAATTTCATGCTTAGACATTCTTTTGTAAGATTTCACCAATTGATGGATATGCAAATCTACCTCCATTGCTGGCTGTGTTCTTTCTTTTCGCTTAACAACGGTAGCTTTCCTTTTTTGTGGATTTTTATCGGAATGTATTTTTTGAAATGTATCCTCGTTAAAACCTGACGATTTTAATATTTTAGGATTTTCTACTTTTACTAATTGTGATGCCTCAAATTCAAACTCAAAATCGTCCTCAGTTTGAATTGTTATAATATTGTTTTTAGCAAAGATAACCTCTCCAGAAAGGTCTTCATCCAACACATCAACATAATCGCCTACTTTTAACGGCATATTTATTCTTTTTCGCTTTTTATAAAACTATCATCATCATCTTTACCCGAAATACCACGAGACAGTCTATACAAACCAGTCATAAGCATTACAATGCCTCCAATCAAAATGTATTCATTTTGATTTTCTTCTGCTTGTGAATAAAGAGCTATTATACCTCCTCCTAAGATTAAAATGATATTTATTATTCTAGACATAATTCTAATTTAATTATACTATAATTTTGGTTCTCTAAAGTATGGCTTTTATTGAAAATAGCATTAAAAAACCATACAAAATAAGTCGACAAACGTATATTTTTTATCGATGAAATACTATTTTTTCAAAAATATATCTATATTTACGAGCAAATTAATCTAAAGCCTATGTAAGGTTATGAAATTGAAAATATTACTTGTTCTATGCTTAGTTTCAAACTTCGTCATGGCTCAGATTTCTGTGAGTGGCAATAACTATATATATGCCACTACTAGTGTTGATGCTCCAGATGTATATGTGTTTGTTGAAGATGATGTGAATTTAGAAAACTCCAACTCTTATTTTTATTTAAGAAATGATGCTCAATTGCTTCAAGGCACAGGTTCAACTGGCAATTCTGGTGTTGGGAAGTTAAGTGCTTATCAAAGTGGCACTGTAAATAATTTCGCCTATAATTATTGGTGTTCACCCGTTGGTAATACTGATTTGGACAATAATGCCAATAGATCTTTTAGACCTAACAATAATATTTATGATGTGACTGCTACGCCAATTACAAGTAGTTTAGCTACCTATACAACTGGTTTAGATGGAACTTCGGGACCATTAGTAATATCAAGTCGTTGGCTATATACATACAACCCTGGGACAACTTATAGTGAGTGGAATTATATATCAGATTCTGGAACAGCTGCTGTTGGCTATGGATTTACAATGAAAGGAACTACAGGTGGTAACCAATTATATGATTTTAGAGGGAAACCAAACAATGGCACCATCTCAACCAATGTTGTAGCTGGAGATTGGACTTTGGTAGGAAACCCTTACCCTTCTGCTCTTGATGCTCTTGATTATATTCACGATACACAAAACCAAACGTCCATAAATGGAGCTTTATACTATTGGGAACAAGATGCAACTGTTAATTCACATAATGTTGCCGATTATGTTGGCGGTTACGCATCATATACCATTAACGCAGCTGGCACAGTAGAAACCTATACAGACGCTACTTTTGACACTTATAATAGTGATGGCTCACTAAACACAACAGGTGGTTCTAGAACAAGTCCAAAAACAGCAAGACGCTATATTCCAATTGGTCAAGGCTTTATGATAATTGGTACTGCAAATAGTACTGCAAGGACATTGAATTCTCATAGAGAATATTATAAACAATCTGATATAGATAGTGAGTTTTTTAGAACCGGAAATTCAAAAAAAGAAAAGAAACCAAACAAAAATATTGATAAAATAATATACAACGATAATGGCTTGCAGATTCTACCCAACGAGTACAAACGTTTTAGGTTAAACATTGATTTTAACGATGTATACACAAGACAGATATTACAAAATTTCCATCATACCGCAAGCGATCGTTTTGACTATGGTTTAGAAATTGAAAGCCCAGAAGGAGTTGATTCTGATGCGTATTGGGTTTTAAATGACAAAGCTTACGTAGCTCAAGCTTTTAATTTTGATGAAAGTATAAAAATTCCTTTGGCTGTAAAGGTTAACAACCAAAATCAATTAATTAGATTTAGAATTTTTGATGTACAAAACTTTAATCCTAATCAAACCATTTACTTGCATGATATTGAGACAGATGTTTATACAGATTTAACTCAAGAAAACCATGAAGTAAATCTTGAAGCTGGAGATTACACCAACCGATTTGAAATAACTTTTACTAATAATAAGAATATTGATATAGAACTTGAGTCTGATAGTTTAGCTGTTTATCAAAACAACCCAGATTCGCAGTTAACTATAATAAACCCTAATAATCTAAATATTGACGATGTGGTATTGTACGATGTGAGTGGTAAGTTAATATTTCATCACAAAGATTTGGATTCAAGAACTAAGCACGAATTTTCTACTCAAGGTTTGAGCAGTGGCATTTATTTAGTTTCAGTAAAAATCAACAAAAGTGCTATTAACAAAAAAGTAGTGATTAGTAATAAATAGTTTTACATTACACCGTATAAATATTAAAAAAGAACTATCTATATGATGGTTCTTTTTCTATTTATTAGAGATACTTTTTTAACTTTGAAAAACTTATAAAACTTACAATGCTTTCTCCTGAAGATTACATGTTACCTTGCCTTAGTAAAAAATTCCTAGGAATAGAGTGCTTTGGCTGCGGATTTCAAAGATCCATATCGTTCTTGTTTCAGGGGGAATTTATAGCTGCATTTAAAATGTACCCTGGAATTTATCCGCTTTTTGCTTTAGGCGTGTTTCTAATTTTAAACTTCTTTTTAAAAATAAAAAATGCTGAAAAAATTAAAATAACTTTAGTAGTTTTAAGCATTGTATTTATTGTAACAAACTATATATTAAAAATAACCAACTAAATAGTATTATGGAAAAACAAAAACTCAACACTACCCTAGTATATATACTTGCAATTTTAGGGTTTTTATGCTGCTGTATTGGTGGTATAGGATTTATTTTTGCAGGAATTGCATTTTATATTGCGCATACTAAACTAAAGGAAGCCTATGCCAATCCAGAAAATTATGAAAACATAGATGCAATGAAAACAGCAAAAACAGTTGCATTAGTAGCACTTATCATTAGTAGTCTTTACTTTTTATACAATGTTTATTGGTTTTCGACTGGTGGATGGGATGAATTTATGATGAAATATCAAGAAGCTATGGAAGAAATGCAACGAAACCAATAACAACTTAAACTTTTAAAATGGAACAAATCAAACCACCAAGACCAGATAGTTATTTAGCTTTAGCAATTATTAGTACCATAATATGCTGCTTGCCTTTAGGAATTGTTAGCATTGTTTATGCTACAAAGGTAAACAGTCTTTATGCTGATGGCAATTACGACGAAGCTATTAGAGCTTCAAAAAATGCAAAAACTTGGGGACTAGTTTCTGTTGGTGTTGCAGTTGTTGGTTTGCTCATTTATATACTGATATTTGGAGTTGCCATTTTTGGAGCATTAAGTAATGGTAATTTCTAAACTAAAATTATCAATAATTATAATTGGAGTGCTAACGTTTTTAGGAATGTTAGCACTTTATATTTTTTGGAATCCCACAGAAACAAATATTTTCCCTAAATGTCCTGTTTATGGAGTAACAGGTATTTATTGCCCAGGTTGTGGTAGCCAACGAGCTGCACATCAAATTTTAAACGGAAACATTATTGAAGGCATAAGACACAATTACTTAATTGGGTTACTTGGATTGGTACTATCATATCAAGCCTTTATGTTTATAATGAATAATGTATTACAAAAAGGAATCGTTAATTTATTACACAAGTCTAAAGTTACATTGGGTATTCTTATAATTGTGATATTATTTTGGATTCTTCGAAATATCAATCTATTTCCATTTACTGAATTAGCACCATAAAAAAAGGCGACCTATTGGTCGCCTTTTTATCCTGAAATCTATATTAAAATAATGATGCTCCAACAATAGCGAGTAAAAACATTATTAGATATAAGCTGAAAATAATTATCGCAAAAATCCCTATAAATTTATAATGAGATTTTAAGTTAGAAAATGCTGATTCAAAATCATCGTTATTATTTGCATGTAATGCTCTTTTCATTTTTCTTGAAAATTTATATAAATAATAAACTGGAAAGAAATATATAAGTGCTATAACTACATAGAAAACTCCCATTCCTGCAGTGTATCCTAATTGATAAGCAGGTGAATCTCCCATAGTCGACATGATAGTCCCAAATAATAAACCTACCACAACCATCAGTCCAATACCGATAAAACCAATTATTGACAAGAAGAAAGACCATTTAGCAATCTCATTTAAAAAACGCTTAATATTAGTTGATATATTCAGCTCAAAAGTGTCAAAAGATGACGGATTATTTTCCATAAATAGTTTATTTAATTTTCAAACTCTTTAAGTGTTTTAATAATAATTGAAACACAATCTAATAATTGTTCTTCGGTCATTACCAAAGGAGGTGCAAAACGAATAATATTACCATGAGTTGGCTTTGCCAATAACCCATTATCTCTAAGTTTTAAACATATATTCCAAGCTGTATCACTGTCTTCATCATCATTAATTACTATAGCATTTAACAAGCCTTTTCCTCTTACAAGTTTAACTATGTTACTTTGCTCTATATACTTGTTCATTTCAGCTCTAAAAACCTTACCTAAAAATTCAGCATTTTCAGTAAGCTTTTCTTCTTTTACAACTTCTAAAGCAGCAATAGCTACAGCAGCAGCTACAGGATTTCCACCATAAGTACTACCATGGTTTCCAGGTCTAATAACATTCATAATTTCATTATTAGCCAATACTGCAGACACAGGATAAATTCCTCCACTTAATGCTTTACCAAGAACCAAAATATCTGGTTTTACATTTTCATGGTCTACAGCAAGCATTCTTCCTGTTCTTGCTATTCCTGTTTGGACTTCATCTGCAATAAATAATATATTATACTTTTCACATAATGCTTTTGCATTTGCCAAATAACCTTCACTAGGCACATAAACTCCAGCTTCGCCTTGAATTGGCTCTACTAAAAACCCTGCAATATCACTTGAACTTTCCAAAGCATTTTCCAATGCTTGCAAGTTGTTGTATTCAATTTTCATGAATCCCTCTGTGTATGGTCCAAAGTTTTTACGAGCTACAGGGTCATTAGAAAACGATATGATAGTCGTTGTTCTTCCGTGAAAGTTGTTTTCACAAACAATGATTTTTGCTTTGTTTGTGTCAATACCTTTGACTTCATAAGCCCATTTTCTGCAAACTTTTAAAGCCGTTTCAACAGCCTCAGCTCCAGTATTTATTGGTAACACTTTATCGAAGCCAAAGTACTCGGTGATATACTTTTCGTATTTGCCTAACATGTCGTTGTAAAACGCACGAGATGTTAATGTAAGTGTTTGTGATTGCTTTGTTAAAGCTTCAACAATTTTTGGGTGACAATGCCCTTGATTAACAGATGAGTAAGCCGATAAGAAATCGTAATATTGCTTACCTTCTACGTCCCAAACATGTACACCTTCTCCTCTACTCAAAACTACTGGTAGTGGATGATAGTTTTGCGCACCATATTTGTTTTCTAATGCCATCGCCTCTTGCGATGAAATGTGGTCTAAAACAGCCATTTTAAAAATAATTTAAGGTTTATGCCTTATCTAAATAAGACACCGTTTAACATCATATTATAATGCAAACATTAATAATTAAATCTCGCTTAGCGAGTAAAATAACCATTCCTTATCTACCTTTATCCTTTCGAGGTATCGAAAATTCAGCGTGGGAAAGAAATCATCCCTAAAGGCTTGCAAATTACTAAATATTAGTTGCTTCCAAAAATCTTCTCACAATATTTTCTAATCCAAAATTATCGTGACAATGACGATACTTGTATCTCTAGGCGTTTAATTTCTCGTGTTAAGGCATTTCTATGAATCTGCATCCAAGCAAATATCTTTAGCATACTAATCATCATAAAACAAAAGAATACACCAGCAACCCAAAGTATTAAATCATTAGTCTCTTCAACATCAAAAGTTTGAATAAGACAATAGATGAGTAATCCAAAAGCAATGGCAGTAATTATATTCATAATAATTAAAAGCCATGAGTTTTTACCTTTAAACAATCCACCAAGCATTTGAAATACGTTTTGCTCGTCTAACTCATCATAAAATTTTGCTTCTTCTTCTGTTAATGTGTCCTTTATTAACTTGTCTATGTCTTCCATGTTAGTTCTCATAATTATTATTTTTTAAGATTATTTTTAATTTTTCTCTTGCATGAAACAGTCTTGATTTGACTGTGCCAGCTTTAACATTTAATAGTTTAGATATTTCGTTTAATGACAACTCTTCGGTGTAGAAAAGTTTTATTATTTGCTGTTGATTTGTTGGTAATTCCAAAATTGCATTGTACAACTTCTTTTTAAGAGCAGTTTTTTCATCATAAGGCTCATCTTCTTCAACTGAATCAAATTTCAATGAATTATTTCCTTTTAACTCTTTTTGACGTTTTCTTAAAACATCAATAGATTTTGTATGAACAATTCGCATTGCCCAACCACTAAAACTTTGCGGCTCCTTTATAGTTTCTAACTTATCAATTATGATTCGCCAACTATCTTGTGCAACATCTTTAGCTTCATCGGCATCTTTAACAATATAAAATGCCTTTGTGCAAAACTTCTTGTGCCAACGTTTTACCAATGCTGCAAGAGCCATTTTATTTCCAGATTGGTAATCTAGAATTAAAAGTCCGTCTTTTTCTTTTTCGGTTTGGCTCATTAAATGGTTGTTTTATATAACAGACGCTAAAACCCAAAATAGGTTCAATTTTCACTGAAGTTTTATAAAGATAGTTGAAATTTGTTCGAGTTACAGGATGCTTTCTTATTTTTGCCGCATGGCAAGAAAAAACAGAAAACAGGTTTTTACAAATTTAGAAGTTATTGACGCAGGTGCAAAAGGCAAAACTGTGGCTAAAGCACCAGATGGTAAGGTTGTGTTTTTATCTAATGCAGTTCCTGGAGATGTGGTTGATGTACAAACATTTAAAAAGCGAAAGGCTTATTACGAAGGTAAGGCCATAGCTTTTCATAAACTATCTGATAAAAGAACTGAGCCAAAATGCGAACACTTTGGTACTTGTGGTGGCTGCAAGTGGCAACACATGAGCTATGATAGCCAATTGTTTTACAAACAAAAAGAAGTTACCAATAACCTTACACGTATTGGACATATAGAATTACCAGAAGTAACACCAATCCTAGGTTCAGCAGAACAGTACTTTTACAGAAACAAAATGGAATTTTCGTTTAGTGATAGCCGCTGGTTAACACTTGAAGAAATACAGTCTGATAAAGATTTAGGTGATAGAAACGCCCTTGGTTTTCATATTCCTGGTATGTGGGATAAAATTTTGGATATCAAAAAATGTTGGCTACAAGCCGACCCATCGAATGCTATTAGAAATTCGGTAAAGCAATTTGCAATCAATAATAATCTGGAGTTCTTTAATACTCGTAATCAAACAGGATTGCTTCGTACCATGATGATTCGTACAACAAGTATTGGTGAAATTATGGTGCTAATTCAGTTTTTTAAAGAGGATTCAGAAAAACGTAAATTATTACTCGACCATTTAAAAAATACGTTCCCAGAAATAACCTCATTACAATACGTCATTAATGGAAAAGCTAACGATACCATTTACGATCAAGAAGTTGTTTGTTATCATGGTCGCGATCATATTTTTGAAGAAATGGAAGGCTTAAAATTTAAAATTAATGCCAAATCCTTCTATCAAACAAATTCTGAACAAGCATACGAGCTTTATAAAATAACTAGGGATTTTGCTGGATTAACAGGAAGCGAATTAGTGTATGACCTTTATACTGGAACTGGAACCATCGCACAATTTGTAGCAAAAAATGCTAAACACGTGGTTGGTGTAGAGTCTGTTCCAGATGCCATTACAGCTGCCAAAGAAAATGCACAATTAAATAACATCGACAACGTTGAATTTTATGTTGGAGACATGAAAAATGTATTTAATCAAGAATTTATTAATACACATGGGCAACCAGACATCATTATAACAGATCCTCCAAGAGATGGCATGCATAAAGATGTGGTTAAACAAATACTAAACATTTCGCCAGAAAAAATTGTTTATGTAAGTTGCAATAGTGCAACCCAAGCAAGAGATTTGGCTTTAATGGACAGTGTTTATAAAGTTACTAAGACGCAAGCTGTTGATATGTTTCCACAAACACATCATGTTGAAAATGTTGTACTTTTGGAACGTCGCTAACAGACATAACAAATAAATGAAAAAAACATCCATACTCATTCTACTTATTTTATTAGCCGTTTTTGCTTGCGAAAAGGATGATATATGCTCCGAAGCAACGGCTACGACACCTCAACTAGTGGTGCGATTCTACGATGCACTTATTCCAGAAGATACCAAATCCGTCTCGGGTTTGTTTGTATATGGTATTAATGATGCTAATGAAGCTGTGTTTTTTAAGAATATTACAGTTGGGACAAAAGATTCTATTGCTATTCCATTAAGAACAGATAGTGATATGACTAAATTAGTATTTCATTCAGATTTTAGTATTGATGATAATGGTACTCCAGATGATGGAAGTGACGATATTGTATTAGGGAATCCTGATACTGTTGATGTCAACTACGCAAGAGACGATATATATGTATCACGTGCTTGTGGCTATAAAGCGACATTCACCAATTTAGGAGCCGTTTTAACACTTGATACTGACAATTGGACAACACAAATTACTATCGAAAATAACACCATAGACAATGAAAATGCAGCGCACATTAACATATATCACTAGTATTTTTGCTGTACTGCTGATGACATTTTCAGTAAGCGCACAAGACGATAGTGTCGCAAACGATTCCATTCGTTATGCTCAAAAATATGGCTTACGATTAGGTGGTGATGTGAGCAAATTAGTGAGGTCTTTTATTGATGATGATTATACAGGCTTTGAAATTAATGGTGATTATCGTTTGTCAAAAAACCTATACATAGCTGGAGAATTGGGTACCGAAGAGAAAACTACCAAAAGTGATTACCTAAACGCAACAGCGCAAGGAAGTTATTTTAAAGGAGGTATAGATTTTAATTTATACGACAATTGGTTTGGTATGGAAAATATGATTTATAGTGGTTTTCGTGCTGGATTCGGTACGTTTAACCAAACTATTAATAGCTATACCATTTTTGACACCAATGGACAGCCATGGGGAAACCAAACAACAGTTACAGATGGTTCCAAACAAAGTGGTTTAACTGCTATTTGGGGTGAACTTATTCTTGGTGTCAAAGCCGAAACACTTAACAATTTGTATGTTGGATTTAACGTGCAACTAAAAGGTCGCATTACAGAAACGGAGCCTAATAATTTTGAAAATCTCTATATTCCTGGATTTGGACGCACTTACGACAGCGGAAACTTTAGTATAGGTTTTGGTTACAATGTGTCCTATTTAATTCCTTTGTTTAAAAAGGACAAGTAATTGTTTTTATACTTTTAGTTATTATAACCTAGTTGTGTAAAATTTAACCAAACCCAAATGAGATTAACTATACTATTTACTTTTTTAATATTTATAATATCTTTGACAAGTTGCAAAGACAATAAAAAAGTATCCATCGAGAATGTGCAGCATAAATCAATTCCTGGTGATTATTTTGAAAATCAAGAAGCAAAAAAACTCAATGATAAGGGAATAGAATTGAGTAAAACTGGCAATTACAAAGGTGGGGAGTCTGCGTTTTTTAAATCATTAGAAATTGAACCTAATAATCCAACCACGTTAAGCAATTTAGGGCTTAACAGATTTTTAGATTATGATTATGATAACGCAATAAAATATTATCAAAAATCTTATACAATATCTGATTCGACATATCATATTCCTGCAATTAATTTAGGTCTGACTTATTTTTATAATAAAGAGTTTGCCAAAGGAATAGAAATCACAAACTATGTTATTGAACACACTAACGACAAAGATATTTTATCTTCTGCATATGTTCATAGAGCATTGAACTATCTTGGAAAAAATGAATGTGACAAAGCACAAACTGATTTGAATTATATCATCGCCAATTTTCAAGAAAGCAGAAATACAGAATATCATATAAAAGACTTGACTGAGAAAATAAAAAACTGTGTACAACACCGTGTATAATTTATTGCTAGTTATAGCTTACTTATGAAAATCCTCGCTGGCTTTATGTCTGTGATTTATTTGCTAACTTTAGTGCTGAACCACCAAACTACTCATAGCCGAGACCGTTGGTAATAATTAAATTAATCAATATGAAAGTTACAGCCGAAAAAAATGAAAAGGTTGCCAATATGATATTTGCAACCATTTATCCACTTTACCTAAATAGATTAGAAAAAAATGGAAGAACAAAAGAAGAACTCGATCAAGTAATTAAATGGTTCACTGGTTTTGATCAAGATACCTTACAAACACTTATTGATGAAAAGGTAACCTTTGGAACATTTTTCCAAAAAGCTAAAATACATTCAAACGCACACATGATTAAAGGAGTCGTTTGTGGTTATCGAATTGAAGAAATAGAGGATGAATTTGAGTTATATAAACAATGTAGACAAATGGAAAAGCTGATTGATGAATTGGCAAGAGGGCGCAAAATGGAGAAAATTTTGCGTGAAGAAAAAAAGTAGAAACTGGTGCTAACAAAGTGTATCAATCATAGCGGTTTAACCGATAAAAAAACAAAGCATAAACGTAAAACGTAGGTTTATGCTAAACAGAAAAGTTAGTGAGTAGAAATCTGCAGCAATTCTTATACAAAACTGTTGTACGTAAGCTAAATCATCATGGAATTAACAGTTGAAATTAAGGAATACATAAACAAAAGTGTTTTGTGCTGGCTAGCAACTGCATCAACTGAAAACCTGCCGAATGTTTCTCCAAAAGAAATCTTCAACTATTATAATACGGACAAAATAATTGTTGCGAATATTGCTTCACCTCAAACCGTTCGAAATATTAAGCAGAACGAAAATGTTTGTGTAAGTTTTATTGACATTCTGGTGCAAAAAGGGTTTCAAGTAAAAGGAAAAGCGAAAATAATTGGAAAAACTGATTCTAGATTTTTGGAAATGAAAAGAATATTGACAAAAATGACAGGTGGAACTATTCCTTTTGCAACCATTACAGAAATTACTATAGAACAAATTAAACCAATTATTGCGCCTAAATATGTTCTCTACCCAGAAACAACAGAAAAAGAACAAATTGAAAGTGCAAAAAAACTATACGGATTTTAATCATCCTATAAAATCCTGAGCGCCACAATGGCTTTAAGTAATCGCTAGTACTCGCCTACTTACTAAAATCTTCATGGGTTTTCTATGCGATATGTGTTTGTTAAATTAGGTGCTTAATCAATTAAGCCAATACAAGACTGCTAAACAAACCTTCATTTTTTTAACAATTTAAACTGACATTTATCATAGTAATTCCCTAAGAGTTTAAAGACCTTTAACTCAATAAAAACATCAATCTTAAATTCCTTTGACTATGAAAACTTTAAAAACACTAAGTATTATTTTTCTCCTTACCCTTTACGGCTGTGCATCTACCGAAGCAGTATTAGCTGAGTTTGATGAAAGCGTAGATTTTGATAGCTATAACACCTTTGTATTATGTATAGACGATTTGTTTGTTGAAAACACTAATTTCCCTAACCATGATAACAATAAAGTACGTGAACTCATAGGAAACGCTGTAGAGAATGAAATGATTAATAGAGGACACAAAACCAATGTTATGGATCCGCAATTACAAGCAGGTTTTAAATTACTGGTTGAAGAAAAAGAAGCCACATTTTACGATTGTAAAGAACAAGACGAATACAGTTATTGGGCAGAATGTACAATAAACACAACTATTTACACTGAAGAAACGTTGGTGGTTTATGTATCTGATTTTGAGAAAAATCAAATAATCTGGCAAGCATCCATGACTTGTGACATGAGTCGCTATAACAAAAAATTACCAGGTTATATAAACGAATTGGTAGAAACCTTATTTAATGAATACCCAAAAATAGGTGGCGCATTATAAAAACTTAAGGCTATGAACTAAATGTTTGTAGCCTTATTGCTTTTTTGCCTTTTTACTGCCTTCGTACATCTCGTATTTAACAAAACGTGCCTCTAATTTTGCATTAAACACTTTAATTTTACGTGAAGGTCTCAGTCCAACAAATTTTAAAGCTTCTATGTTAGAAGTAATAAACCATGCATGGGTTCCAGGGTAACCATGTTTTAAAGTAGTGCCAATATCGCCATAAAATTCTTCTACATTCAAACTCTCTAAACGTTCACCATAAGGAGGATTAAATACCAAATGTAAATGCTCCTCACCTGCTTTTTGCGTTTTAAAGAAATCTTCATGTTTCACTTTTATAAAGTCTTCTAAATTGGCGTTTTTAATATTGTCTTGAGCTTTTCTAACGGCTGATGGCGACTTATCATACCCTATCATTTTATGATGAAAATCTCTGGTTTTACTTAGCAACGATTCTTCTATTTTTTCAAATAAATCGACATCCCAATCTTGCCAACGTTCAAATGCAAATTCTTTCCGCAATAAATTTGGTGGAATATTACAAGCAATCATCGCAGCTTCAATCAAAATGGTACCACTACCACACATTGGATCCATAAAATCACTTTGTCCATCCCAACCTGACAACATCACTAAACCTGCTGCTAACACTTCATTAATTGGTGCAATATTAGTTGCTGTTTTGTAACCACGTCTATGTAACGACTCACCAGAACTATCTAAAGACACGGTGCACAACTGTCTGTCGATATGCACATTAATCTTTAAATCTGGGAAGCGCAAATCCACATTTGGTCTTGTTCCTTTAGTATCTCTAAACTTATCGACAATAGCATCTTTAGTCTTTAAAGCAATATATTTTGAATGGGTAAACACAGTAGAATGCACTGTAGCATCTACTGCCAAAGATCCGTTTTCAGATAGATAATTATCCCAAGGCATTTTATACACTTGTCTGTATAAATCTTCTTCATTAGCAACCCTAAAAGTCTTAATGGGTTTTAAAATTTTTATAGCTGTTCTCAAAGCTAAGTTTGCCTTATACATGAAACCTGTATCTCCAACAAAACTTACATTACGCACTCCAATTTTCACATCTTGAGCGCCTAAATTTCTTAGTTCTTTTGCTAAAAGCTCTTCAAAACCAAATAAGGTTTTGGCTACCATTTTAAAATTATTCTCCATATACTAATTAAATCTTAGAGCTAGTTCGTTTTTTGATAATTAAAACAACTCTTAGATTATCAAATAAAATTTAATACTCAAATCTCGCTTAGCGAGCAAATAGATTGCAAAAATACTTTATTTTTGTTGCGACACACATTAATGTATGACAAAAGACACGAAAGATTGGTACTCATCATGGTTTGATACACCATTCTACCATATTTTGTATAAACATAGAGACGACAAAGAAGCGCACGCTTTTATGGAAAATCTCACGAGTTACCTTAATATTCCTGAAAATAGTTCTATCCTAGATCTTGCTTGCGGTAAAGGTCGCCATGCAGTATACCTAAACAGTATTGGTTATGATGTTACAGGAATAGACCTTTCGGAAAAGAGCATCTCTTTCGCTAAACAATTTGAAAACGATACCTTACACTTTGAAGTTCATGATATGCGTGAAGCTTATTCAAAACAATTTAACGCTGTTTTTAATTTGTTTACGAGTTTTGGTTTTTTTGATGATGATAAAGATGACCTAAATACAATAAAAGCGATTAAAGCAAATTTAAAAAAAGATGGTGTTGGTGTCATTGACTTTTTAAATGCTGATTTTATTGTAAATAATCTAGTAAAAGAAAACACCAAAACTATAGATGGCATCGATTTTTATTTAAAGCGTTATGTTGAAAATGGCTTTATTGTAAAAGATATCTCTTTTGAAGCTGATGGAAAACCTTATCATTACCAAGAACTAGTTAAAGCATTAACACTAAATGATTTTGAAAAGATGTTTACCAAAGCTAACATTCAATTATTAGATGTTTTTGGAGATTACAAACTCAATAAATTTAATAAGGATAATTCGGAACGCCTAATCATGATTTTTATGTAATTATGAATAAATATCTATTCCCAATATACGCAGTATTATTAGGTTTTATAATTGTAAAACTTACAAGAAACAAACCCATAAAGAACATTAAAATTTTGCTTGCTTTTAGTGGTGCATTTTTAATGTCAATCACGTTTTTCGAATTGTTCCCTGAAGTATTTGAACATTTAGATGCTAAACGTGCAGGTTTATGTATTATGATTGGTGTACTCTTTCAAATATTTTTGGAGTTTTTCTCTAAAGGAGCAGAACATGGTCATGTACACATACACAAAAACAGTCATGTCTTCCCTTGGTTATTGTTTTTAAGTTTGTGTTTACATGCCTTTCTAGAAGGTTTTCCAATACATCAGCATAATGATATGGTATATGGTATTATAATTCATAAAATCCCAATAGCCATACTTATAACCTCATATTTATTTCAATCAGATTTTAAAACATATCAAATTATTGCATTTCTAACTGTATTTGGATTAATGACTCCACTTGGAACAGTTATTTCTAACAACGTCTATTTAAGACCCGGACTATTACCACACATAAATGCTGTTGTTATTGGAATATTTTTACACATTTCGACTACTATTTTATTTGAAAGCAGTGAAGGTCATAAGTTTAATCTAAACAAGATTCTAGCAATTATTGTTGCTGTGGCAATTGCCTATTTTATATAAATGTTTAGCAAAGAAGATTCGCGACTATTACGACAGGAGTTTTGGACAAGCTTTGGAAAATCATTTCCAAGAAAATGGTTATTGTATAACACTAAAATTAAAGGCCTTTCTTTTAAATTCTACTTTGATACTAAAAAAGCATTTGTTTGTTTAGACCTAGAAGATGATTTAGATAACCGAATTAATTGCTGGGAAAAATTGCTTGCATTAAAAAATATTTTGTTAGACGACTACCTACCTAGCGCCATTTACAAAGAAGAATTTTATCTAGATAACGGTAAAGAAATATCACGAATATTCGTGCCTTTAGAACAAAAAGTATCCATCCATAACAAAAACACTTGGAGAGATACTATGGAATTCTTTAATGAAAAAATGTTGCTCTTTGAAGCTTTTTTTGAAGAATACAAAGATGTTATAAAAGGCTAATCCTTCAAAATAACCTTATCTAATTTCTCTTCAACTATTTCACCATTTACAAGTGATACATAATAGCAATTGCGTTCTTCGCCCATAGAAACTACTTTAAAAGGTTTGCCATTTTTAAAAATAATTCCAGCTTGATTATCCATAGCATAACCAGCTTCAAAAATGCCGTTTTTTATATTTTTTTCATATAATGGTCTTCGGAATTCCTCACCATCGTAGTGTGGACTATGACTATAAGGCAAAAAGCCTAAGCCTTCCACAACACTTAATTCTATTGGTCTGGAATCGGTTGTGCCATTATCAAACCAACAAAGTGAGCCTGCACTCCCTCCTGCTAACACAATGCCTTTTTCTAATGCTTTCTTTAAAACTTTATCGATACCTTGAGCTTTCCAAATGGCCATCATGTTTAGTGTGTTTCCGCCACCTACAACTATGGCATCCATCCCTAATAGAAATTCTTCAAACGTATATTTTTGTCTGTAAGAGCTTATCCAAACACGCTGTACATAAGGTTCTACTTCAAGGTCGTTCACCAATTCGTACCATCTAATAATACCACTTTCTCTATCTCCTGAAGCTGTTGGTAAATAGCAAATTTTTGGTTTTTCTTTTCCTGTTAACTTAATGATTTCTTTAATAAATGCTTTACTTGGTCCACTTCCATAAGGGAATATGTATTGATCTTGACTAAAAGCAAATCCTGTCGCAAAAAAAGAGACAAGACAAAAAATGATAAATCTTTTCATGAGTTGATATGTATTGGTTGGTTGTTTTTGATGTTCTACCAAATGTAAATTTTTATCCCTTCAAAATCAATTAATTACTTTATAAAAAGTTGTGATTTATTAACAAGCATTTAAAATACGTTAACATAAAAAATGACTAACTTTCTCAACATCTTAATAATGCTAAACTATCAACCAATGAAACATCTAAAGCATCTTCTATGTTATATAGTTATTATAACTGTTATAACGTCTTGTAATTCTAATACTTCAACTGAAATTGAAACTAGTACAACTACTTCATTTTCTAACTCATACAAAGCTCCAGCATTTGAAAACGATAATCGCGTAGAAAAAATTAAACAAGTAGCTCCAGAGATTGAAACAGTGATGATTGAACATGCTAAAGGCAGACATATTCCTGGAATAGCATACGGTATTGTAGTCGATGATCAGTTAGTTATTGCTTCAGCAGATGGTGTATTGGATGTTGATACTAAAAACCCATCAACTACAACTTCGGCTTTTCGAATCGCTTCTATGACTAAAAGTTTTACAGCAATGGCCATCATAAAATTAAGAGATGAAGGTAAACTAGCTTTAAATGATCCAGTTAGTAAATACATTTCCGAAATGTCAAATCTAGAGTATCTCACAAAAGACAGTCCAATTATCAGCATAAACAATCTATTAACTATGACAGCAGGTTTTCCAGAAGATAATCCTTGGGGAGACCGTCAATTAGATGAACCTAATGACATGCTTATTAGTATGATAGACGAAGGTGTGACATTCTCTAACGCACCATCATTTGAATTTGAATATAGCAACACTGGTTATGCTTTGCTTGGTAATATTGTATCACGCGTTTCTGGTGAGCCTTACCAAGAATACATTAAGAATAACATACTCCAACCCTTAGGGATGAACAACACCTATTGGGAGTGGAATGATGTGCCAAAAGAAGAACTTGCCATAGGCTACCGTTGGGAAGACGAACAATGGAAACTAGAACCTATGTTGCATGATGGTTCGTTTGGCTCTATGGGTGGGCTTATCACCACCATTGAAGATTTTAGTAAATACGTAAGTTTTCATCTTTCGGCATGGCCTCCAAGAAGTGATAGCGATAATGGACCAATTAAAAGAAGTTCACTTCGTGAGATGCAAACACCACAGTTTCCAAGACTATATCCAAATGCAAGAGATTACAATGGTGATACTTGTGCCTTAATGAATGGCTACGGATTTGGACTAGGAATTGCTACTTACTGCAACGATATAAAGCGCGTATCGCATGGAGGTGCGCTTCCTGGATTTGGCAGCAACTACTATTTTTACCCTGAGTATGGTGTTGGTGTGATGGCGTTTGGAAACCTTACTTATACAGGACCTTTGCCAATAAGTAAGGTGGAACAATTATTATTTGATAAAGCTGGGTTAGAACCACGCGAACTTCCAGTATCTGACATTCTTGAGAAGCGAAAAGAACAAGTTTTAGACTTAGTACAAAATTGGGATGCTAACCTTGAAAAGGAAATTATTGCTGAAAACTTTTACTTAGATAGGTCTAGAGAGAAGCGAATGTCTCAAGCCAAACAAATTTTTGCTGAAGCTGGAGCGATTGTTAAAGTAGAAGACCTAACACCTTTAAACCAATTACGAGGTCGCTTTAATGTGCAAACTGAAAATGGTATCATCTCTATGTTTTTTACGTTAACACCTGAAAAATCACCAAAAGTACAGCGGTTGAATATATCGTTTAAGGAAACACTATCCGATTAAAGACATTTGACTTTGTAAGAAAAAAAGCCGAACTTCGTTTAACGTCGGATATAAGTCATTCAAACGACGCATATCCGTAAAAACATTAGCCTTTATTAAAAAAAACCGAGAATGAGTAAGTTCAGATTTTTTGACTCAATAAATGATGGAAAATTCTTAAAAATAGAAACTGATAGATTATCAGAAACCATCAAGTATATTAATAAAGAAAAAATCTCAAATTTATATATTAGCAGACATCACGGATATAATTTAAATACAATTGAACCACTTCTTGACTTGAAAGGTATTAAAAAGTTGCAATACCAAGAACATGACAGATTAATATCAATGGAAGGAATAGAAAACTTTTCTGAATTAGAATATCTGCGAATTGATGACGAACAAAAAATTGATTTAAGTGCATTCCCTCACTTAAGATTTCTAATTATTAAATGGTCAAAGAAGATTTTAAATTTTGAAAAGTGCGATAATTTAAAACACCTAAATTTATGGAATTTTAATACAAAAGAGAAAGACTTCTCTAATTTTCCGCATTTAAAAGGTCTTGAAGTTTTAAATCTATTTTGGGGAAATGCTCAAAATCTGAATAAATTACAATTATCTGACAAAATCAAGAAGATTGAATTTCATAGATATCCAAAATTGGAATCCATTTCAAATTTGAAAAATCATAAGACTATTGAGTATCTATACTTTGAAAACTGCAAAAGAATCACAGACATTGAATCAATTACGGGACTTCCAAACTTAAAAACATTTTGTTTTAATGAATGTGGCGAATTAAATAACATAGACTTTATTAGTAAAATGGATAAATTAGTTGATTTCAGGTTTGTACGCACGAATGTGAAGAACGGAGATTTAAAACTATTGGAAAACGATAAGTTTAAGTATATCGGATTTGATAACAAAAAACATTATTCACATAAATATGAAAGTCTTAAACCAATTAAGGAATAACAAAGGCTAACAATGCATAAACAAAATGCTGCAAATTAGCAACTTGAAAGTGTGTACAAGTAATAAGCTCCGCCAATTTTATTTCCTTGCGGAAAGAAAATTGACTACATTGGTGCAAACAAATAAAATTGGCTAAGTAGTAAAATGAAACTAAATAATTCCAAATACGCACATTTGCTTATGCCAACGTTAAACGAACCTCAATATTTAGTTCTTCATTTTTAACTAAACCACATACCATAAAATCATAAAGTAGTGACAAATAGCACCAGCCAACACAAACACGTGCCAAATTACATGATTATAAGGTATTTTATTAATGGCATAAAACACAATGCCTACCGTATAAAATAAACCACCTGCAAATAAAAATAGTAATCCGTTGGTGTGCATTCTTTCTGCTAGAACGCTAAAATCAAAGACGATTAACCAACCCATTACCAAATACAACAGCGTTGAAAATACTTCAAAACGTCCTGTAAAAAAGAGTTTTAGAAATACACCAAAGGCTGCAATTCCCCAAACGGTATAAAACAGAAGCCAACCTTTACTATCTGATAACGTTAACAATAACACAGGAGTGTAGGTTCCTGCAATTAATAAATAAATGCTTATATGGTCAACAATTCTAAAATAGTGCTTGCGTTTTTCGGTTTTGGCTGCATGATATAATGCAGAAGCACTAAACAACACAATAATCGAAAGACCATATACTAATACACTAAACAAACTCCACGGAGCATTAACTTGTTTGCTTACTAGTATAATTAAACCAACAATACCAAATACAGCTCCAATGGCATGAGAGAATGTATTGAGCTGTTCCTCTAACTTAGTTTGTACGCTCAATGGTTTTGGTATTTTGGGTAGTTTTGGGTTTATCTCCTAACCATTTCTGGGTTAGTTCAAAGAAGTCTAAGCCTAAAGCATCTTTTTGTCGTTCTAAACGTCCACTTTGGAAGTTTCGTTGCAAGATATCTTCAATTAAATAATCTTCTTTTACATTCATTGGGTCGAACTCCTTTTTTAAAGACAAATCGAATAAACTTGCTGTATTATTAAACCAAAAGGCACGCCATCCATTACGCAGCTCTTTAATAAGCTCAAATGTCGTATGTCCTGTTTGTCGGTGGATTAATTTAATTAGTATTTGTCCTTCGGTTCGTGTGAGTTTTTTTAATTCATCTGAGAATTCACCTTCAATATACCGTTGTATTTTTTTAGCGTACTGCTTTCTATCACGCTTTTTTTCTAATCTATTTAGCCGCGCATTAAGTGTATCTAATCTAGTAGCAGCCAATTGTGCATAATGATACACTTTTAAGGTTTTACGTTTTAAAATTAAATAACGTCGTCTATCTTCTTTACTATCAAACTCCAATTTATGGAGTAGCATAACTTCGTCTAAATCTATGGCTAATCTTGGAATAGAATCGCCTTTTATTATCAAATATTTTGTTTGAGAAGTATCGGTTTCAGTCTCTTGAACCTGACCAAAACAAAACAATGGTAATACAAATAATATGCAAAGAATCTTTTTCATAATTGGGTTGAATTCAAATTGAGGTGCTTTGAATAAAACTTAACAGTGTAAAGTTAATATTTTACACTCTTTTAAACCTTAAATTCTTATTAATATTATTATTTTAGAGCAAAATATTTTAGAATGGCAAAAAAGAAGATACTCAATAAAAAGTCCATGGACTTTCTTGAAAAATACTTAAATAATGCAGCACCTACAGGTTACGAATGGGATGGGCAAAAAATTTGGATGAATTACCTAAAACCTTATGTTGATGAATTTATTACAGATACTTACGGAACAGCTGTTGGTGTTATTAATCCAGAAGCTGATTACAAAGTAGTTATTGAAGGTCATGCTGATGAAATTTCATGGTATGTTAACTATATTGCAGACAACGGATTAATTTATGTGATTAGAAATGGTGGAAGTGACCATCAAATTGCACCCAGCAAAATCGTGAATATCCACACCAAAAAAGGTATTGTAAAAGGTGTTTTTGGTTGGCCTGCAATTCATACACGAAATCGTTCGAAAGAAGAACCACCAAAACCTGATAACATCACTATTGATATTGGTGCTAAGGACAAAGCAGAAGTTGAGAAAATGGGCGTTCATGTTGGTTGCGTTATTACCTACCCTGATGAGTTCCATATACTTAACAAAGACAAGTTTGTCTGTCGTGCTTTAGACAACAGAATGGGTGGTTTTATGATTGCTGAAGTAGCAAGATTATTGCACGAAAACAAAAAGAAATTACCTTTTGGTCTCTATATCACAAATTCAGTTCAAGAAGAAATTGGATTGCGTGGTGCCGAAATGATTACACATACAATCAAACCCAATGTGGCAATTGTGACAGATGTAACTCATGACACTACTACTCCAATGATTGAAAAGAAAAAAGAAGGTCATTTGGAAATAGGTAAAGGCCCTGTAGTTGCCTACGCTCCTGCTGTACAGCAAAAATTACGCGATTTAATTATCGATACTGCTGAAGAGAAGAATATACCTTTCCAACGTTCGGCATTGTCCAGAGCCACTGGAACAGATACTGATGCTTTTGCGTATAGTAATGGTGGTGTTGCTTCGGCATTAATTTCGTTACCATTACGTTATATGCATACAACCGTAGAAATGGTACATAGTGATGATGTTGAAAACGTGATTAGAATGATTTATGAAACGGTTCTAAAAATAAAAGACGGAGATACGTTTAGTTATTTTGAATAAATAAAAAAGCCCTCAATTGAGGGCTTTTTTATTACAATTAATTTCGATTAGTTTTTCGGAACTACCTTAAGTAATCTTGATGTCTCTATAATCTCTTCTTTATTCATTTTCATTTTTCTAAACGCTCCTTTGCTATACATGACTGCTTGATCATCGTAATGTTCACTAAACGGATTTCCAGATTGTCCTGTTGGCAAAATACTAATACTATTTTCAACATCTGAGAAATCAATTATACGTCTGGTTGAAGGCCCTGCTTTTATGTCATATAATCCTGTATCATTAAAATCGAACGCTTTATTATCAATTACCTCTTCTGTTCCTCCTGTTTCAAATGGCCCAACATTAAAATAAGGTTTCAAAGTCTTTACAGCGCCTAATGCATGACCATGCTCTAAGGTGTGTACTGTTCCCCATTTCCAATTCATAATATCTTCACCAAATTGTGATTCTAAACTCGAAATAGCTTCAATAAATGATGCGTTAATAATATCAGCTTTTGTTTCTTTTACATTGGCAGTTTCAATATCATCCCACCACATAGAGGTGTCATTACCAATTTGTAGTGCTATAGACCTCTTGATTAAATGTGTACGTAGGAGTTGGCTATATAATGTATCGCCCAATTCATCTTTAAACGTATTTTCTAAATAACGATAAATAATACGATGATAAATGGTTGGAGCAATACCATCTACAGCATTATCACCTTCCCAAAGCTGCAATATATCCATTGCGCGTTGTTGATTCTTGTTTAATTTATTGTAATTAATAACCTTGGTCAACACCTTAACATTACTAGTAGCAACAGATGATGTATTATCTACAATCATTTTAGAAAAACTCTCTTTACTCCAATTATTTTTGGGTTCAAGAAGTTCTACAATGCGTTTTGCTCTATCTTCTGGCAA
Source organism: Gaetbulibacter sp. S0825 (assembly GCF_011777505.1). Taxonomy (GTDB): domain Bacteria; phylum Bacteroidota; class Bacteroidia; order Flavobacteriales; family Flavobacteriaceae; genus Pontimicrobium. Next base: position 61,864 of record NZ_JAATJT010000003.1, read on the forward strand.
ATAATAACCAGGATATAACATTCCTGCAATAGAATCTGGTTGGTTATTTGCTGAATACACATAATTCCAATCAGGATTTTCAGCCATTGGGTTATTAGAAAAGTCTAGATACTCTATTGGGTCATCCTCTCCACTTGCACCATCTAAAACAAACTTAGGGTTCACATGCTCTTTGTGTGTGTAAAGCTGCCCAGAAGCCCACCAAGCGACATTTCCTTTAGCATCACCATACATGACATTTAAACCTGGTGCATGAATCATTGAAGCTGCTTGTTTTACATCTTCCATCGTTTTAGAATGTGAAAGCTTATAACCAGCTTGTAAAATCTCAATTTTATGTTGTGTATATACCCAAGACATAGCAATAGGTCTGTCATGTGATATTTCATCTTGCACGCCATTCATTATTGGTCCATGTCTGGACGATTTAATCTCTAAAACAACATCATCTTCATCTTTAACTTTTATGCTTTTTGTGCTTTTCTTATATGCCGCATAACCTGTTGGTGTTTTATATTCATCTTTATTTGATGGATTATTTGTCTCTTGATAAAAATCGATATCATCATTTTCAAACATCGTTAAGCCGTAGGCGTAGTCTCTATTATGTCCCAATAGGGGAAAAGAAATTCCTGCAATATGGTAACCATACATTTCATAATTTGGTGTTACAATGTGCGCTTCGTACCAAACGGATGGTTGCGCATATCCAATATGTGGGTCGTTAGCAAATAACACACTCCCAGTGCTTGTTTTATTAGCATTAACCACCCAACTATTACTACCTATAAAGGCAGGCATTGGCAGCCTTTTTGTTACTTGGGCTATTTGATTAGATAATTCATTTAATGCTTTAATATTTTCTGAATTGCTCTTAATTAATGTCCCTTTGGTGTTCGGTACTACATCTAAATCCTTCAAGTACTCTGCTCCTAATTTTTCTTGTATAGCAGTTAGCATTGGGTCGGTTTTTTGTGCCATGGCAAAGCTAAAAGCCATATAACCAAAAATGTTATACATATCTTTTAGTTCATATGCTTCTTTTTCAATACCAATTAAAGTAAATTCTATTGGCGTTGCGCCTTCATCAATAAATTGATTGACACCGTTAATATATGCCATAGCGAACTTGTACGCATTACTGCTTTTATCTATATTTTTTATGGCTTTCTCTGTCGCCTCTTCTATTCCTAAAGTTGCAAAAAATTTATCGGTTACTAACAAATCTTTCCCTAGTATTTCTGATAAACGTCCTGGAGCAATACGTTTTAGAAGCTCCATTTGCCATAACCTGTCTTGAGCGTGCAAATATCCTAAAGTTGTATACGCATCTTCTTGATTTTTAGCATAAATATGTGGTATACCATAATCATCAAAATACGTTGAGACTTCTGATTGTAAATTTTGAAGCTCAAGATTTCCAGAATACTGAGGCTTTAGAGAGTTGATATATATAAAGCCAGAAATAGCAACAATTACGAGAAATATTAGAATTCCTAATAAGATTTTCTTAAAAATACGCATGAAATGAAGTTTGATCCTCAAAAATACTATTTACTATAATCAATTTAATTTTTTAAGCTACATATTTTCCATTTAAACTTATCTTTGATTGAAAATTTAAAGAATTGCAAGAGTATATAGACATTTGGACAGAAAATGGTGTGCCTACTGGCAAAAGTAGTTTAAAAGAAGAAGCTCATTTAAAAGGTCTATTTCACCCAACTGTTCATATTTGGTTTTATACCAAAAGTGGTTGCATTTTGCTTCAACAAAGAAGTAAGCACAAAAACACTTTTCCAAGTTTCTGGGATGTTTCGGTCGCTGGACATGTTTTGTCTGGCGAATCTATTTCGGAAGCCGCTATAAGAGAGGTCAAAGAAGAAATTGGTTTAACCATTTTAAAAAAAGACCTATTACAAATTGATGTTAGAAAGAATGTAAACATACATGCAAATGGTATAAATGATTGTGAGTTCCAGCATGTATTTTTGTGTGAATTATTGGTTGATATTAACGATCTAAAAATTCAAGATGAAGAAGTTGATGATATTACCTTAATTTCTTTAGATAAATTGAAATTTTATATCGAAAACCACAACGAAACATTCAAATTAGTTCCTGCAGATTACACTTATTATGCTTTTATCATAGAACAAGTAAACAAAGTAATTTAATTTTTATAATTTCCCTGCATGAATCTTTTAGTTGCTACTGCTACTCCAATACTTATCGTTATTATCTACATTTATATTAAGGATAAGTACGAAAAGGAATCCAAACGTGTATTATTAGTTAGCTTCTTACTTGGAGCCATTTTAAGCATTGTCATCACAACGCTTTTGTATGTGTTTTTTGATTTGTTTTTACCATTACCTGATAATTACAGTATTTTGCAACAATTTGTAAAAGCCTTTTTCGTTGTTGGGTTAATTGAGGAGTTTAGTAAGTATATCATGGTTCGCTATTACGCACAACCAAGAAAAGGTTTCAACGAGCCGTTTGATGGTATTGTATACGCAGTGATGGTTTCTATGGGGTTTGCAGCAGTCGAAAATCTATTTTATGTCTTACAGGGTGGTATTGAAGTTGCCTTAATAAGAGCTGTAACCGCAATTCCTGCTCATGCAACTTTTGCCGTATTAATGGGCTATTATATGGGAAAAGCAAAGTTCACTAACAACCGAGTAAAATGGAACCTTATTGGTTTATCACTAGCAGTTTTATTCCATGGAGCTTACGATTTCTTCCTCTTTATTGGCTTTATACCTGGCATATCCATTGGCGCATTTATCTCTCTCATTATAGGAATAATATTATCCAAACGAGCCATAAAGGCACATCAAAATATTTCCTATTTTAAAGATTCAAAAAAATAGTTGAAAACATGACTTACTTCATGTTATTAAACAAAACTTACTATTAATTTCGTAGCTTTAAAAGTTACCTAATCCACATATAAAGTAATGAGCAAAACATATACATTAAAAGTTAATTCTGATTATGAATTTAAACTAAATGATTTAGATATCTCCAAAGCAGATATAATAAGATTATCAAAATCAAAACACCATGTACTTCACAATAATAAATCAATAATTACTGAGACTATCGACTCAAATTTCAAGGCGAAATCATATAAAGTAAAAGTTAATAACAATAATTACAACATAAACATAAACAATGATTTAGATAGGCTAATTAAAGAAATGGGATTTGAGGTTGGTGTATCGAAATTAGTAAATGAGATTAAAGCACCGATGCCTGGGTTAATCCTTGATATTAGTGTTGAAGTTGGTCAAGAAGTAAAAGAGAATGACGCCTTATTAATTCTTGAAGCCATGAAAATGGAGAATATTATTACTTCACCACGTGATGGAATAATAAAAAACATCTCAGTTACAAAAGGAAACGCAGTTGATAAAAATGAACTGTTAATCGAATTCGAATAATATGAAAAAGATATTAGTAGCAAATAGAGGAGAAATTGCTATTCGTGTAATGCGAACTGCAAAAAAAATGGGAATAAAAACGGTTGCGGTATTCTCTGAGGCTGATAGAAATGCACCACACGTACGTTATGCAGACGAAGCAGTTTACATTGGTAAAGCACCTTCTAATCAATCATACTTATTAGGAGAAAAAATAATTGAAGTAGCAAAAAGGCTACACGTCGATGGTATCCATCCAGGTTATGGCTTCTTAAGTGAAAATGCACATTTCGCTGAATTATGCGAAAATAATAACATCACATTTATTGGCCCAAAGTCTAAAGCCATTAAAATTATGGGTAGTAAACTGGCAGCCAAAGAGGCTGTAAAAGCATACAATATCCCTATGGTTCCTGGAATTGACGAAGCCATTACAGATGTTAAGAAGGCTAAAGATATTGCCAAGGATATTGGCTTTCCAATTCTAATAAAAGCATCTGCTGGTGGTGGTGGAAAAGGCATGCGTATTGTTGAAAAAGAAAGTGAATTAGAGTCACAAATGAATCGCGCCATTAGTGAAGCAACTTCTGCTTTTGGTGACGGCTCTGTATTTATCGAAAAGTATGTTACTTCTCCTCGCCATATCGAAATTCAGGTTATGGCAGATAGCCATGGGAACGTATTGCACTTTTTTGAACGAGAATGCAGTATTCAACGTAGACATCAAAAAGTAGTTGAAGAAGCACCTTCATCTGTTTTGACACCTGAATTACGCAAAAAAATGGGAGAAGCTGCTATTAATGTAGCACGCTCTTGCGATTATCTAGGAGCTGGAACTGTTGAGTTTTTAATGGATGCTGACCTTAACTTCTATTTTCTAGAAATGAATACACGTTTACAGGTAGAACACCCTGTTTCGGAATTGATTTCGGGTGTAGATTTAGTAGAACTTCAAATTAGAGTAGCTCGTGGCGAAGCCCTCGATATAAAACAAGAAGATTTAAAAATCAATGGTCATGCCTTAGAACTTCGAGTATATGCTGAAGATCCATTGAACGATTTTTTACCTAGTGTTGGAACGCTTGAAACTTACAAATTACCCATTGGAAAGGGTATTCGTGTAGATAATGGCTTTGAAGAAGGTATGGAGATTCCTATTTATTACGATCCTATGCTTTCCAAACTAGTAACCTATGGTAAAACACGTAATGAAGCCATACAATTAATGCTACATGCTATTGAAAACTACCATGTTGAAGGTGTTCAAACCACGTTGCCATTTGGAAAATTTGTTTGCGAACATGAAGCTTTTGTTTCTGGGAATTTTGATACGCACTTTGTAAAAAACTATTATTCTCCAGAAAAACTATTAGAACAGCATAATGAAGAAGCTGAAATTGCAGCACTCATTGCCTTAAAGCATTATCTGGAAGACCAACAACTTTTACAATTACCAAATTAGACACTTATGGACTCAAAAATAAAAGCACTTAACGAAAAACTTCAGCAAGCCTATTTAGGTGGTGGTGAATCACGTATTGAAAAACAGCACGCTAAAAAGAAGCTTACTGCACGCGAACGTATCAATTATCTTATGGATGAAGGTTCGTTCGAAGAGATAGGTGCCTTAGTGACGCATCGTACCAAGGATTTTGGGATGGAAAAACAGAAATTTTATGGAGATGGTGTCATTACTGGTTATGGTACTGTTGATGGACGATTAGTATATGTATTTGCTCAAGATTTTACTGTTTTTGGTGGTTCTTTATCTGAGACACATGCTGAAAAAATTTGTAAAATTATGGATATGGCTGTAAATGTTGGCGCACCATTAATTGGTCTTAATGATTCTGGTGGTGCACGTATTCAAGAAGGTGTTCGCTCCCTTGGTGGTTATGCAGACATATTTTACAGAAATGTTCAGGCTTCTGGGGTAATACCACAAATTTCGGCAATCATGGGGCCTTGTGCAGGAGGTGCAGTTTACTCTCCAGCTATGACAGATTTTACCATCATGGTTCAAGACACAAGCTATATGTTTGTAACTGGACCTAACGTTGTTAAAACTGTTACTAACGAAGAAGTTACTAGCGAAGAACTTGGTGGTGCTTCAACACATTCTACAAAATCTGGAGTAGCTCATAAAACCTCGGCTAATGATATTGAGTGCTTAGAGGATGTTAAAGAATTATTGAGCTATTTCCCACAAAGTAATCGAGAAAAACCAACGAGTCTTGCTTATGAGCTAAAAGATGAAATTAGAGATAGCCTCTCGGCTATTGTTCCAGACAATCCAAACAAACCTTATGACATGCATGAGGTTATAAAAGGTATTATTGATACCGATTCATTTTATGAAATCCACAAAGATTACGCTGAAAACATCATAGTTGGATTTGCGCGTTTAGGCGGAAAAAGCATTGGTATCATTGCTAATCAGCCTATGTTCTTAGCAGGTGTTTTGGATGTGGACAGCTCAAAGAAAGCAGCACGTTTTGTTCGTTTTTGCGATTGTTTTAATATACCAATGTTGGTTTTAGAAGATGTGCCTGGATTTTTACCAGGAACAGACCAAGAGTGGAATGGTATTATAGTACATGGCGCCAAATTGCTTTACGCGTTTAGTGAAGCGACTGTCCCGCGAGTTACAGTTATTACCAGAAAAGCATATGGAGGCGCCTATGACGTCATGAACTCAAAACACATTGGTGCTGATATGAATTTTGCATGGCCTAATGCTGAAATTGCCGTAATGGGAGCTAAAGGAGCTGCCGAAATTATTTTTAAACGTGAAATTCAATCAGCAGAAAACCCTGAGGGCAAATGGAAAGAAAAAGAAGCTGAGTATGCTGAGTTGTTTGCTAATCCTTACAGTGCTGCCGAACGTGGTTTTATAGATGAAGTTATTTTGCCAAAAGACACGCGACGTAAGTTATTAAAAGCGTTTTCAATGTTGGAAGACAAACAGGTTAATAGACCTAAGCGTAAACATGGGAATATTCCATTATAGAAAATAATTTTTCTAGTTTCTTTTTATGAAGTCGAAAACATAAGTAACAAGGCTATCGCTTTCAAAGCCTTTTATAGTTCTACGGTAATTATTATCATCTATGAATTCATAAACGACTTGATAAGGATTTTTATAATCCATATTTTCAAAAACCATTTTGCTCTCATTGTGTTCTTTGGATTGAAATATTTTAGGTGTAGAATTCTTTATTACACTAAATAAAATGATTTCATTATTAACTTTTTCAATACGAGTTCTTGCACTATAACTAGTATCCGAAGATTCAATATAATACCCTTCTTGAAGCATCCATCCATCACTATCAAGTTTCCAAGTTTCGTGTAGTTCTCCATCAAAGGCTTTTGCTATCCACTTCCCAGATAATTTATGTTCTAGACTCAATTTGTCTTCAACTTTAAACTCTTCATTACAAGAAAAAAACAATAACATTAAAACTAGAATTACAGAAAATCTCACAACCAAAGTTATTATTTAGGAAACAAACTCTTATCCAATCCTGGAACTATACGTAGTGCATTTTTATAATACACTTTTTTTAATACCTCATCATCAAGATCTAATCCGTACATTGCCCAATACGCATGGTATTTTTTATGATATGGAAAATATTCATCGGCACTTTCTAGTACTCTGAAATAGGTTGGAAACTCTTCTGGTTTCCAGCTATCTTTACCAAATAACACTCTGTCTTGGTATTTGGTGATAAATGCTTTTGCAAATCGTGGTTGCCTCCCTAATTCAGCAATTATAGCACCTATACCAACATTCATATTTGGCATCTCATCAAACAACTCACCTAACCTCCCTAAATCATTAGCCAACCAACTCATATGAGCACTAATAAAAGTCGTGTTTGGGTGTTTCTTAATAATACTATATTGTTCATTCATGATTTGCTGAAATGGCGCAGGGTTTGTATCATCACGCTTACGTCTTGGATGTGTTTTCAACTCTAGCCAACGTTCATTATCACCATCAAACTCATCCCAAAAGGATGCAGGATCTGCTGAGTGAATTAATACTGGTATTCCTAATTCACCACATTTAGCCCAAATTGGATCTAAGCGCTCATCATTAATAGCCAAACGATTTCCTTGAGCATCTTTATTACTTAATCCTAAACTTTTATACACTTTCAAGCCTCGAGCACCATTTTTCACATCTTGCTCTAATTGAGCTACCATTTTTTCAGTCCATCCTTCACTTCCTGCATCTTGAAAATTGATATTCGCAAATACCACAAAGCGACCTGGAAAATTATCAGCTATATTCTTAACAGATTGCACAAGTTGATCACCAGTACGACCACTTAAGTTAACCATAATTCCCATATTTAACTTATCCATGTCAGCAACAACAGAAGTTAAATCTTGTGTTGGCATTCTATATTGATGTCCATGAACATCTATAAATGGGAATTTAGCTTTAAAAATACTATCACCTGGAACAACGAGAGTCGATTTTGGATTATAGTCTTCAAAAGACATTTCTTGCGCTAGTGTTATTGTGGTAATACAAAAGGCTAAACTAAGTATGAAGTAGTGTTTAATATTCATAATATGATTTTTAAGAAACTAAAGGTAAAAAATTGTTTTATTTATAATCTCACTTTATGAAGGCTTTAACGAATTAACTCTCTAATTCTTCAATCATCAAGTTAAAATCATATTGTAAATCTTCATGAATTTTTGCAATGGCTTTTTGAGCCAACTCCAACTGTTTGTTGTATGTGTTCGTTAATACTGTATTTCGCTTATAAGACGGTTTCATTTCGCCTAGTTCTTTACAGAAATAGATGAGCAACTCAGCTTCGGTTTCTTTTTTCTTAGAATAACGTATAAAACGTTTTACCTGTCTTAAAATCTTGCGTACAGATTTTTTTATATAATGATAACTCAAGGTGTTAATCTCTTGAAAGCTGCTTGTAATATAACCTTTTACACTCTCAATATATGTAGCTTCATTTTCAGACTCAAACACTAAATACGTCAATAACTCTTTAGATTCCAATTTGAAGCGAGCCATAGCTAAACAATAGTCAACTAGTTGCTCTTGCGAACGATACTTTAATTCTTTTTTGAGTTCGGTAATTGTGGCTGGTTTCATATTATGTAAAGGGCAATAAATTAGGTTCTAAAAATGATGATTTAGCAATATCTGAATTAAAAATATCAATACTATAATGCTTATCTAACAGTTCTTTAAAGTTTGTTTTTAATCTTGGGTGTTCTAAAATAAAATCCTTGAAATTATTAGAGTTCGATTTTTGCATAAAATGATACACTGCTTTAACTGCAGCTATGGTCACCGTCTTATTATATTTATCTTCTGCACCAAGTGAGCAAACATAGCTATATAATTGACTATCTAAATTAATTAAAGCCTGCTCTATTCCATATTTATTAATATGAATCCAAGCCAAACGAATATGTGCTTCATGATTAAATATAGACGAATCTAACGTACAATTTAAAAATTGCGATTCAAACTCTTCATCTGTAAATTGATAGTGATCTTTCATAATTAGAATTATTTACGAATCTAATAAACGTCTGTGATAATTTATTTGTCCCAAATGGTATGCTAAATGCGTAGAAAGATGCACTAAAAAATAACCTGTAGTCATGTAATCTTCAAAAACCCTTCGTCTATACTCCTTTTCTAAATCTTCTGGTGTTAATTTATTTAAGGTTCTTTCCACAATAGTCATAGTCTCATCAACTTGTCTCAATAACTCATCTCTTGACACATCCTTCAAAGAAAACTCTAAGTCACGCTTTCTAACATAACCAGTACCTCCTAACTCAGCACCAATAAAATGATTTAGATTCCCAATTAAGTGCAAACATAAGTTTCCAGAACAATTAGTAACCTCCTTGTCAATAATCCATAAGTTAGATTCTACTTTATAGGCTTTTATTTCTTCTTTTAATTTATTGAGGTCTCTATTAAAAATTTTTAGTAATGTTTCTAGTAACATAGGTTCTTAATTAAATTGATTATTTAATTTCTACAACTTGAGAATTGTACATAAACGACTCTCGAAAACGCTTAATTTTAGTATCAAATTTATTAGCAAAAATTACATACTGACATTTATTTATGCTCTCTGAAATTCGGTTAATATCCTGGAAATTATTGCTAATTGTTGTAAACTCAGCATCTTCAACAATAAACATTTTTAACAAACTAAAACTAATACTATTTAGAAGAAACAATTTGTTTAAACGTTTTGGTGTTGCAATTATCACATCAACACCTACATAAATTTCATCACGCTGAGCTTCTATATTTTGTTCTTCATAGGCACAATACACTCGTAAATCTGTGTGTCTCGTAAACACATTAAACTTATCTCGTAAAGCCAAGGCTTCTTGCTTGTTTTTAACCACAATAATAGCTCGTGGCACATCTTCAAACGCTTTTCCATTAAGCTTTTGAATTACACTTAATACCAAAGTCGTTGTTTTTCCTGAACCTTCTGGACCAATACCAAATACATTAACACCACTTTTTATTTTTGGTAAACCTACTTTTTGAAAATCTAAGGGTGTTTCAAATTCTAAATGCTCTAAAGTATTTTTTAAAGGCTCAATTAATTTTTTAAATGCCAAATCACTGTTTTAAATATGTATTACAAATGTAACAATATAAATAGAGCATATTAACCATAAGTTTTAATGTACTCTGCAGAATTAAATTACATTTGCACAATGCAAAATAAGCAAACTTTTGAATTTGAATTTGTAGCATTAATGGCGTCATTAATGTCTATTGTAGCACTTTCTATTGACGCTTTATTACCAGCACTTCCTGAAATTGGCACAGCATTAAGTGTCGAAAATCCCAATGACAACCAATTATTGGTGACCATGATATTTTTAGGTTTAGGTTTTGGTCAGCTTATTTTTGGACCTTTATCTGATAGTTTTGGGAGAAAGCCCATTGTATATATTGGTTTTACACTATTTATTATTGCCACTTTTATTTGTGTGTCAACTAATAGTTTTGAAATGATGATTTTTGGTCGTGTCCTACAAGGAGTTGGACTCGCATCACCAAGAACATTAAGCATTGCCATGATTAGAGATTCGTATAGTGGTAATTATATGGCAAAAGTACTATCCATTGTTGTGATGTTCTTCATTTTGGTTCCTGTTATTGCTCCTACGCTTGGGCAGTTTTTATTAAATTACTACAACTGGGAATCTATTTTTTATGTAAATCTAGCATTTGGACTTATTATCATGCTATGGTTTTGGAAGCGGCAAGATGAAACTTTAAGTAAAGATAAACGTATAAAATTTACGCCTATGCTTTTTGTAAATGGCAGCAAGGAGTTTATGAAACATAAAAATGCTGTCGCTTTCACGTTGGTGTCTGGTTTTATAACTGGGTCATTTATGGTGTATTTAAGCACTGCTCAACAAATATTTGAGCAACAATATAATTTGGGAGATAAGTTTCCTATTATCTTCGCAAGTTTAGCCATAGCTGTAGGTTTAGCCACTTTTTTAAACAGTCGCTATGTTGTTAAGTTTGGGATGTGGCGAATTGCATTTGCAGGTACGATTGCGTATTGCATAATTTCAATTTTGTACGTCATTTTGTTTTGGTCTGGAACAAACCCAAGTATTGAAGTCCTTATTGGTTTCTTTGCCTTACAATTTTTTGCTATTGGGTTTCTCTTCGGAAATTTACGTTCGTTGGCAATGCAACCTTTAGGTCATATTGCAGGTATTGGCGCTGCAATTAACGGATTTGTATCGACTGTAATGGCTGTGCCTATAGCTAATTATATTGGTAGCTTTGTATCAAATTCTGTATTACCTCTTTTTATAGGTTTTTCAATATTCGGAATTCTTTCGCTTTTGGTGTTTCTACGCTTAAAAGTATTACACAAATAAAAAGCACCTCGTTAAAGGCGCTTTCATAATGAATATATTTCTTAAGTATTATTTCATGAGTTTTATAGCCTCATCAATATTTGCACTAAAAGCATTTAAGACTTCACTTAAAATAGTAATCTGCTCTGTTACTTCATCAAAGTTTTTCTGTTCAATCGCTTCTCTCACGCCTGGTAAGGTTTTAACACCATAACCTGTGTAAAATCCAGGCGCGTAAATATGATGCTTATACCAAGAACGACGCGGCAAACCATGGTCTCGAATCAACTTGCTTTCCATACTTTTTAAAACTTTATTCAGTTTATTAGTATTAGCCGAATTACTGACACCTTTCTTTGATGCCATGGCAAACTCAGAGGCTTTCTCTTTTAAGTTTTTTAAGGCATTCTCTATTGGTGCAAAGTTGAAATAAGGCACTGGTGTTTTTGGTCCAGGAATTTTAAAATTATCTTTTGGGTTGGAAACTAAATCATAGGCACCACTTTTAATTAATTTGTTATGGCTATCAGCTTCTTTACGCAACTTATCAGCCAACTTGGTCACCTCATCAACATAACCAGATACAATTTTTGTGAAATGCTTAAACTCAAATGGCAATACTTCAGCATTTGCTAAACGTAAACTTGTACGTCCAGCAACCTTAGCCAAGGTCACGCCATATTGAAACGTTGGATCTTTAAAACGCTTATACAACTTATAAGAATCGTACATGGTATGATATTCTCCTCCTGAGCTTTCACCACCAAATCCCATATTAAAAGACGAAATTCCTAAATGCTGAAAAAACGGTGAATAATCAGACCCAGACCCTAAAGCCGATAACTTATAATGCGACCAACTTGGTTGCCCATTAACAATATTTCTAGCGTTACGTCTATCGAACACAGACACGCCTTTTTGTGGGTCGTCTACCACATGTGTAATTTGGTCAAAGAATTTCTCTAAGGTATGTGAACCACCAGCACCAAGAAATCCAGCACCAGTTCCATCAGTATTAATATATGCTACTACTTTTTCGCTCAACTCTTTGGCATGTGTTTCCACCCATTCTGTCGAGCCAATTAAACCTGGTTCTTCTGCTCCCCAAGCACAATACATAAGCGTACGTTTTGGTGTATGACCTTGTTTAGCTAAAATGCTCACTGCTCTAGCTTCTTCCATCATTGCTACCAAACCGCTAATAGGGTCGGCAGCACCATGAACCCAAGCATCATGATGGTTTCCTCTAATCACCCATTCGTCTGGTAATTCGCTTCCTTTTAAAGTAGCTATCACATTATAAGCTGGTTGCAAATCCCAATTAAACTCTAATTTCAACCGTACTTTTGCTGGTCCAGGGCCTATATGATAGGTTATTGGTAACGCACCTCTCCAATTGGCAGGAACCACAGGACCACCAATCGCTTTTAATAATGGTAAGGCATCGTTATACGATATTGGCAATACTGGTATTTTGGTTAAAGACGTGGCTTCACTAATTTTTAAACGCTTAGCACCATCAGTCGAACCATAACCAGGTGTTAATGGGTCTCCAGGAGCATAAGGTAAATCCATTACGGCTCCACGTTGTACGCCATATTCATTTTTAAATGGACCCTTAGGATAAACGTCGCCTTGATAGTAACCATCATCTTTAGGATCGGAATAAATAATACATCCAATAGCACCTTTTTCAGCTGCAAGTTTTGGTTTAATCCCTCTCCATGAGCCTGCATATTTTGCTATGACAATTTTTCCTTCTACCGAAATGCCTCTCTTCTCTAATTCTTCATAATCGGCAGGAATACCATAGTTTACAAACACTAATTCCGAAGTCACATCACCATCAATAGAAAATGCATTATACCCTGGAAGCGCTTCTTTTATTTGCTTAGACGATTCGTCGCCTTCTATAGCTGGCTCTATGAGTTTAGCTTTATACTTCGTTGGCGCAGTCATCTCCAATAGCCTTAATTTTGGCGTTGGAAATAAGACATCAAACTTTTCAATACGCACCTCATAACCCCATTCTTTAAACTTAGCAGCCACAAAATCGACAACTTTTTTGTCGTAAGGTGACCCTACATGATGCGGACGCGCCGTCATATACTTCATCCATTCATCAAGATTCGTCGCCGTAAGCAATTTATCGTAATCTTCTTCTAATTGTATTTGTGATTTTGAAGCTTCATCACTAAAGCCCATAATTGGCGATTGAGCCATCATTGCAGGCATTGACAAACAAAGAGCGATTGCCAATAAAGCAAGAGATTGTAAACGTTTCATAAAATAAAATTGGTTGATTATTCTCAAATATAGCGAATAATAACGCTAGAGAATACCGAAACTTATTAACAACTTGCTCTTAAAAAAAGTAGATTGTAATTGTATGTAAAAAAGTGACTATTATTTTTTTGCGCGAGAACGTCTTGCTGGCTTTGGTTTATTTTTTACATACACCAATTTTGAACGCCCTCTATAGTCTTCACGTCTTTCAATTTCAAATTTACCAATAGATTTAATAAGTGGTGTCAGTTTTTCAAAACCAAAGTTTCTAGAGTCAAAATTAGGTTGCTTTTTTTGCAACAAACTCCCAACATCACCTAAAAATGCCCAACCATCATCGTCTGCCAAATCAGAAATGGTGGACGATATGATGTGAATGTCTTTAGCTGTTATTTTATCATAATCATCTTTAGAGTCTTCAGAAGCGTCACCAGATGATGACTCACCTTCAGATTTTTGATGTTTTAAAATTTCTATATAGATAAACTTATCACAAGCAACAATAAACGGATTAGGTGTTTTCTTTTCGCCTATACCATACACTTTCATGCCTGCTTCACGCAATCGCGTTGCAAGTCTCGTAAAATCACTGTCACTGGAGACTAAACAAAATCCGTTAACTTTCTCAGAATACAGAATATCCATCGCATCAATAATCATTGCAGAGTCTGTGGCGTTTTTTCCTGTGGTATAACCGTATTGTTGTATAGGTGTAATGGCATTTTCCAAGAGCATATTCTTCCATTTAGACAAATGTGGCTTAGTGAAATCGCCATAAATACGCTTAATGGTAGGATTACCATATTTAGCAATTTCTTCCATCATTTCTTTCACATAAGCCGATGGAATGTTATCACCATCAATAAGTACTGCTAATTTAATATCCATATATACTTTGTAGTTTCTTACTTTAATTTTTTGTCTTACTATTATCCTCTAGAAGCTTTCTTAGCGCGTTTTGCTGCCTTTTTTTCTTTTGCTGTTAAAAGGGGTTCTTTTTTAACATTTCGCTTTGCATCTTGTGTTTTTGCCATCGTTTTAAATTTTATTTAAAGGTACGAAAACTGCAAGCAGTAATCCGTTGAAAATGAAAAATTTAAACTTTGCTTTAAATTTTAGATTGATAGGTGTATAAATCATAATACCTGCCTTCTAAAGCTATAAGTTCATCATGCGTACCACGTTCGGCAATATTTCCAGATTCAATCACCAAAATTTGGTCTGCACGCTTAATGGTACTTAATCTGTGAGCGATAACTATCGTAGTTCTATTCTTTGTTAGTTCCGATAAACTTTTTTGAATTAAGCCTTCACTTTCGGTATCGAGATTAGACGTGGCCTCATCTAAAATAATCACTTTTGGGTCTGCCAAAATAGCTCTTGCAATAGCTATACGTTGTCGCTGACCTCCAGATAGCTTCACGCCTCTTTCGCCAATTAAAGTCTCTAAGCCATCATCAAAACGATCTGTAAACTCGTTTACATAAGCTGCATTAACCGCATTTTGTAGTTCGGCTTCGGTGGCATTTGGCTTAGGGAACATTATGTTCTCTTTAATAGTCCCTTCAAATAAAAATTCATCTTGCAGGACCACGCCTAAATACTGTCGGTAGCTGTTTAATTTTACTTTAGATAAATCTTGACTATCGATAGTAATGGTGCCTGAATCTGGATTTAAAAACGTTGCCGATAAACCAGCAATAGTCGATTTCCCTGAACCTGAACTTCCTACCAATGCGGTGACTGAGCCTGATGGTGCTTTAAAATTAATGTTATGCAGTACTTCTTTGTCTTCTTCATACGAAAATGACACATCGTTAAACACAATATCGCCATCTAGTTGTTCTAATTCAATCGTTCTATTGTCATCTTCTTCTTCCGAAGCCATATTCATTAACTCTTCGGTTCTATCTAATCCTGCCAATGCTTCGGTTAATTGACTCCCAATATTGCTCATTTGTACAATGGGTGCAATCATAAACCCTAATAGCAATGTAAAAAATAAGAAATCACCTGTAGTCATGGTGCCTTCAATCATGTAATAACCACCCATTCCCATAATACCAGTAGTAGCCACACCAATTAAAAAGGTAGATGAACTCGTCATTAAAGCTGTGGCTGTTAAACTCTTTTTTACATTTTGATACAATCTATCCACGCCTTTTTCAAACACCTCATTTTCTTGTGCTTCGGCATTAAAGGCTTTAATTACGCGTACACCAGCAAGGGTTTCAGTTAAACGCCCTGTAACTTCTGAATTGATCTTACCTCTATTTCTAAAAATTGGTCGAATGTATTTAAACGCCTTTAAAGCTATAAACCCAAATATGGACAATGGCACAAATACAAACAGCGTCATCCATGGGTTTATTTTAATTAATAAGATTAACGAAATAATGGCAGTAAACAAACCTCCAACCAATTGCACCAATCCAGTACCAATTAAATTTCTAACGCCTTCTACATCAGTCATAATACGTGAGACTAAAGCGCCAGACTTCGTGTTGTCGAAAAAACTAATGGGTAACGACAGTACTTTCTTTTGCACTTGTGCACGTAATTCGCTAATTAAATACTGTGCTTGTACGCTTAAAATTCGTGTTAATAAAAACGAGGTCACTGCTTGAATTAAAATGGCAGATAATACAATAATAATTAACGTCGTTAACTGACTCGTGTCTTTACTAGGTACCACCTCATCTAGTAATACTTTACTTTGCCATGGCAAAACCAAACCAGATAAACTTTTTATTACGATAAGTATCAATCCAATAAACACCAAGTTACGTCTAGGCCAAATAATGGTCTTAAACGCTTGTGTCATGGTGACTTTTGGTTGCTTTTTGGTTGGGTTTTTGGGTTGGGTTTTTAAATTTTGCATGCTCAAAAATAGACAATTAATATGTCATAGCTAAGATGCATGACATATTAACAATGTTAATAATATACGTATAACTACGTATTGTTTTGCACTTGCAAAACTATTACCTTCGTTTAACATCGTATGTAAAAAGTTAAAAGGCTGGTGCTTTACATGAATGGCTACGAATATGAACAACAGAATACAGAATGAGACAATCGTTACTTGACCTTATAGAAAAAACTATTGTATTTCAATATGAATTACCCAATACAACTTTTGGAATTGATAAAACAATTGTTTCTGTTGACAATGACCAATGTTTTAAGTCACTAAACAAAGCCGATTTTTGTGAAATTATATATAATTCAATTTTAGAATATTCTTTTAACGAATTCGAAATTGAAAATAAAGACTATGATAAATTACATTACATAGCATTACAAAAAAGAATAAAATATAATCCTACGATTGGTCTAGACCAAAAAATAAAGTATGGCTTTTTAGGAGAGGTCATATTATTTAGCGTTCTGTACGTTATGTTTAAAGCTCAACCTTTAATTGCTCGAGGATATTTTTATAATCCTCTTGAGAATTCTGAAACTAAAGGCTATGATTCTTACCACTTAATAGAGAATAATCATCAACCAGAACTTTGGTTCGGAGAAGTCAAGTTTCATAAAAACTTTAAAACTGGAATTGACAGTATTTTTAAAAATATTGACAAAGCCATTTCTGATGACTATTTAAAAACAAACGTTTTTGCAATTTCAAACCAAATTAATAATCTTCATTATAAAGGTTCTAAAATAGAAACTGTTATGAAAGATTGGGAGAAAAACCCTTATTTATCGATTATTGATGAAATAAAACAACACAATATGAAATTGGTATATCCAGTTATGCTGTTGTATGAAGAAGATGATTTAGGTTTTGATGAGAGCATAAAAAACATACCGAAATATATTCAAAAAAAATATACCGCAAGTACTTTTAGTATAACTGTAGATTATTCCATTTTCTTTATTTTGGTTCCAATGAAAGATGTTAAAAAAATAAAAGAAGAAGTTATTAAATGGATAGAATTGAGGAAACCACTTATGTCTTAAAACAAATCAACAGATTCAATTCAAAAGAAATATCAGACGATATTCTTATTAAAAAAGTATGCGATTACTTTAATGAAATTAAGCATGATTCTTTAAATCAATCTGATTTAAAATTTCTAAAATATATTTCTAATATTGCTGGAATTCCTCACTATTTTGATTTACTTAATAATTTTGACCAAAATACTGAAATAGAAGAGTATAATTTAAATACTTTTTCGTCATTACTATACGAAAGTACTTTACATACTAGCGAAAATTTAAAAGTCCATAAATATCAAATGGAAATTATGGACTTATTCCAAATTGGAAAGCAAAATAGGTTCTTCTTATCAGCAAGCACTTCATTTGGTAAAACTCATATAGTTTTCGAAATAATAAAAAAAATGAATTATGGAAATGTAGTTCTAGTTTTTCCAACTATTGCTTTGCTTTCAGAAAACTTAGAAAAACTAATATCTGATGATAACTATATTTATTTCAGAGATAAATATAAAATTCACACATTAAGTGAGGTAACTGAATTTGGGACAAACAATTTATTTATATACACACCTGAAAGATTTTTATCCTTTAAAGAAAAAAATCCAACAACCATTAATTTTGATTTTGCGTTTATTGATGAAATATATAAAATTGATAACCAATATATACTCGACGAACAAGTAAGGGAGAATGAGAGAGATGTAGCTTATCGTTTATCTGTTTTTTATGCACTCGAAAACAATGTAGATGTATTACTCGCTGGTCCTTATATTGAATTTTTCAATTCGCTAAATAGTGACTACAATAGCTCTTTCGACAATTTTCTAAAACAGAATAAAATTGAATTAATCAATTATAACAAATATGAAATTGTAAATAAATCTTATGATGATATAAAATCTAGCAAACACGTTGATATTGATAATAATTTAGAGTTCGATTTTGAGTCAACAAGAAAAACAGATAGACTAGTAAATATTGTAAAAACTATAAATAAAATTAAAGAAAATACTATTGTTTATTGTTCAACAAGAAATTATACGGAAAAATATGCTACAATACTGTTGGAATCTGATGTTATTAATAATCATTCTTATACAGATTATTCTGATTTTGTGAACCATATCGCTAAGAACTTCAGTAAGGATTGGACAATAATAAAAGCATTAAAAAAAGGTGTTGGTGTTCACCATGGTTTGATTCCAAAATATATCCAAAAAGAAATAGTTTCATTATTTAATTCAGGTCATTTAAAAGTTCTATTATCAACTACAACAATTACTGAAGGCGTTAATACTTCTGCGAAAAATCTAATTGTACTACACAGTAAAAAAGGTGATAAAGAACTGAAAAAATTTGATGCTAAAAATATTGCAGGAAGAGCTGGAAGATTCTTACACCATTATTCAGGAAGAGTAATTGTTCTTCAAAATGATTTTATGAAAGCAATTGAATCAGAACCAGAAGGTATTAAGCATAAGAATTATGATTTAGAAGCACCAAAAGACGAAATTGATTTATTCTACTCTAAAGATGAATTTCTTTCCCAATCAGATAAAGACAAAAAAATAAACATAAAATTAGAACAAGAAAAAAGAGGAATTCCTGATGAAATATTTAATTTATATAAAGTTGTAAGTAGACTAGATAAAATTATTATTTATGACGAAATAAAAAAGCTGTCAGACGTAGAAATTGAATCAATAAAGAGTTTAATTAGAATAATAACGTATAAAATGGATATTGACAATGATGGCTTTCAAGCAATTTTAAAAGTAGTATATCCAATTATCAAAAATGAAAAACTTAAATTTTTGATAACCGAAAAAGATAGAAATCAACAATATTCAATACTTACTCATTTGTTACACTTTTATTTAGTTGGTGGATTTATGAGCTCTGTGAGATTTAAAATAACACAAGGTAAAACAATAGATAAATCCATTTCTGAAACAGCTCAATTTGTTTACAACACTTTAAAATATCAAGTAGTTAAATACCTTGGTGTTTTTAATATTATGTATCGTTTCATTCAGTCTCAAGAAGAGAACAAGCTCTTTGAAGAAATTATTGGAATTGATAGACTTTTAGTTAAACTAGAATATAATGCCTTAACAGATTTTGGTCGAATCGCAAGTGATTATGGAGTTCCTTCAAGTATAGTTGAATATTATGAAGAAGAAAATAAATCTAGTGAAATTAAAGCGAATTTTGATAACTACGAATTGAAAATATTTGATAGGATTGAAAGAATAATAAACGGAACAGATAAAAGCACTAACGCCTAACAATGTGTATAATTAATTTCTACTCGTCCTTCTTTCAAGAAACCCTAGTCAAAACTAATCCTATCACGTATCGTACCATCCGCACGATGTATAATGACATCGGCTTTGTGTTTTTTGGCAAGTGTCTTAGCTTTGCGTATGGCTGTGCTTTGTTTCCGGTGTTTAGAGGTAATACGCTTGTTGCCTTCACGTCGTACAGCCCAATCGTCTTCATAAGGCACAACATGTTGGTGCCAAGTTCTTGGTCTGCTATTTGAGCTTTTAAAAAAAGCCTCGAGAAGTTCGATGAGTATATTTATCCAATTTTTTGAGTTGCTGCTTTTTAGCATTTTGTAATGATTGTTTAGCGAAGATAGTATTTTTTGATATTATGCTTCTCGATACAATTCACTCGAATCTCGTGAATCACTCGAAGTGACAGGTATGTTTCTTTGTCACATCGAGTGAAACCGAACTTGAGAGGTTTTGTATCGAGATGTAGTTTAATAAGGTTCTCGATACTAAATTGCTACGCAATTTCACTCGAACTGACATTAATATATAATTTTACTCTCTCGATACTATTTGCTCATACTTCGCAAATTACTCGAAGTGACAGTTCGGTTAATGTTACCAATTGGTGTTTTTATAATCTTTAGCGCCTTCAATAATACTTTCTACCACTTCAGGATTTAACAAGGTACTTGTATCACCTAAATTACTAGTATCGTTATCTGCTATTTTACGTAATATACGACGCATAATTTTCCCAGAACGTGTTTTTGGTAAACCTTCGGTAAACTGGATTTTATCCAACTTCGCAATAGGTCCAACATGTTCTGTAATAATCTGGTTAATCTCTTTACGTACATTATCATGGTTTCTAGATTCGCCAGTATCTTTTAATATCACATACCCATATAAGGCATTTCCTTTTACATCATGCGGAAAGCCCACAATAGCAGATTCTGCCACAGCTGGATGTTCGTTGATTGCATCTTCAATGGGAGCTGTCCCCAAATTATGTCCAGACACGATAATCACATCATCCACACGACCTGTAATTCGATAATAGCCTACTTCGTCACGTAAAGCACCATCACCTGTAAAATACATATCTGCAAAAGCAGAGAAATAGGTGTCTTTATAACGTTGGTGATTTCCCCAAATGGTTCTTGCCATACTTGGCCAAGGGAATTTAATACACAAACGACCACTTACTTGATTACCGCTTAGCTCCTCGCCTTCTTCATCCATTAAACAGGGTTGAATCCCTGGAAATGGTAAGGTGGCATAGGTTGGTTTTGTTGGCGTTACATACGGGATTGGACTAATCATGATACCTCCAGTTTCGGTTTGCCACCAAGAATCTATAATTGGTGATTTCTTTTTACCAACATTGTCGTTATACCAATGCCATGCTTCCTCATTAATAGGTTCGCCTACCGAACCTAATACTTTTAAGGATGATAAATCGTATTTTTCTACTAGCTCGACACCTTGTTTTGCCAAGGCACGAATAGCAGTTGGTGCGGTATAAAATTGGTTGATTTTATGTTTTTCTACTATTTGCCAAAAGCGTCCAAAATCTGGATAACTGGGTATGCCTTCAAACATCACCGTAGTTGCGCCATTGGCTAGTGGACCATACACAATATAACTGTGTCCTGTAATCCAACCAATATCTGCGGTGCACCAATACACATCTTTTTCTTTATACTGAAAAGCGTTTTTAAACGAAAACGCCGCATATACCATATAACCTGCGGTTGTATGCACCATCCCTTTTGGCATGCCTGTAGAACCTGAGGTATAGAGAATAAATAAAGGGTCTTCGGCATTCATCACTTCAGCTTTGCCTTCAGGAGAGGCTTCGTCTAATAAGGGTTGTAACCATTTGTCACGTCCTTCTTTCATAGTAATATCTGAATTGATACGCTTTGCTACCAATACTGTTTCTACGCATGAGCAATTCTCTAAAGCGTCATCTACTATGCCTTTTAAGTCAATTGTTTTTGCACCACGATAAGAACCATCGCTAGTAATGACCATTTTACAATCGGAATCGTTTATTCTAGTCGCTAAAGCTTTTGCCGAAAATCCAGCAAACACCACAGAGTGAATAGCGCCTATTCTTGCACAAGCTAATACAGAGATAGCCAATTCAGGAATCATAGGTACATAAATGCAAACTCTATCGCCTTTTTTAATGCCTTGTGCTTTTAAAACATTGGCGAACTTATTAACGCGAGCGTATAATTGCTTGTAGGTAATATGTTCAGCTGGTTCGTCTGGATTATTTGGCTCAAATAAAATAGCTGTTTTGTCTCCACGAGTCGCTAAATGTCTATCGATACAATTCTCTGTGATATTAAGCTGTGCGCCTTCAAACCATTTTACTTCTGGTTTTGTAAAATCCCATGACAAGACCTTATCCCATTTTTTTCGCCAGATGAAATGTTCTTCGGCTATTTCCTCCCAAAATACTTCGGGATTTTGTACAGACTTTCTATAAACTTGATAATATTCTTCGAGGTGTTTTATGTGGTAATTGCTCATAGATTTATGCTTGACTTTAGAAATCTAAAATTAAAAATTTAATGTCACTTCGAGTGGTTTTTCATAGAAAAATTGTATCGAGAAGCATACTAACAAGGTTCTCGATACTTCGTCTAAAGCCTCAACTCAAACAAACAAGACATTGATTATTATATGTCACATCGAGTGTCCTGAGCCTTACAAAGGATGTATCGAGATGTATCTTAATATGGTTCTCGATACATTTCGCTTCGCGAAACACTCGAACAGACAAGACGTTGATTAATTAATGATTTGAAGCCTTTAGTCTTTGAAAGCGTTAACATCAAAACTTGTTTTGTATATTCTATTAAAACCGTTTTGATATCCATTAAATACATTCAATAGGTTTTTTGCAGATGTGATGCTTTTGTTAGCATCAATATTACTGCGTCTGCTCGTGAAGTATAGCTGTGTACCTGAATTTGTTACAAAAGGACAAAAGTCCATATACTTAGAATTGATTTTGTCTCCCATGTTTTTGGCTTGCGTCCAAGTATTATCATCGTTTTTAAAGCTGATATATAAATCGCCACTTCCTAAACCATCTTTTCTTGCATAGCCTCCAAATATCAAATAATCGTCGTTTGGTGAAATAAATGAATTGTACTCGTAACTTTTGGTATTAACACCGCCTTTAAGTGCTACAGGTTTTGAATATGTTCCGTCTTTAAATTCACTTACGAAAATATCGTCTTCACCCATGGCGTTATGACCAACAGATGTAAAATATAGGTTGCCATTTTTTGCAACGCTAGGGTAAAACTCATCTGCTTCCGTATTAATTGGAGCTCCTATGTTTTTGGGCTTAGACCACTCACTAGATGTTGTAGCTCTTTCTACATACCAAATATCGACATCTTTTAATTTACCTCCTTTGGTTAGAGGTCTGTTAGACACGAAAAAGAGTTTTAAATTATCTGGACTTAAGAAAGGTTCTAAGTCTTTATAGGTTCCAGAAAAAGAAGCAATATCTACTTTATTCCATGTTCCATTCTCTTTTGTGATTCTTATAATAACCGATTTCTCTTCTAGATAGCTTTGTGCAGAGACGTAAGCTTCGGTTTCATTATTATTCATCGTAAAGTCACGAACCTTAACGTAATCTCTTAAAATATCTAAAGCTGGTTCTACTTGAAAGGCGTTTATATTTAAAACAAAGCCAATACAAAGTATACTTAAAATGAGTTTCATAATTAAATTTATTAATGATTAGAAGCCTCTCCCGCTCCACTCGGAATTCTAATATTCTCCACAATCTCTTGAACGTCTTCAGGTGGTGCTTTCGTAAATTTCATGACAGTAATGGAAACTATAAAATTAATAACCATCGCCACTGCTCCAAAACCTTCAGGAGAAATACCAAACCACCATTCGCTTTTATTTGGAATAGTGTCATCTAGCCACCCAAATTTATATTTAACAATATAGTATAACATAATCCCTATACCAACCACCATACCAGCCACAGCGCCTTCTTTATTCATGCGCTTGTAGAAAATTCCCAACACGATTGCTGGAAAAAATGAGGCTGCCGCTAAGCCAAATGCCAAGGCGACGACCGCTGCTACAAAATCTGGTGGATTAATTCCAAAATATCCTGCCACACAAACTGCTCCTACTGCTGAGATACGAGCAGCGATTAATTCCCCTTTTTCAGAGATGTTTGGGTTATATACTTTCTTAATCACATCATGCGATACAGATGATGAAATGACTAATAACAATCCTGCTGCTGTAGATAATGCTGCGGCTAAACCACCAGCGGCTACCAGTGCAATAACCCAATTAGGTAAATTGGCAATTTCTGGATTTGCTAATACCATAATGTCCCTATCTACTACTAACTCATTTTGTGCTTCATCAGCGACATATTGAATCAGTCCATCGTTATTTTTATCTGTAAAGGTGATTAAACCTGTAGTTTCCCATTTTTTAAACCATTGTGGTACGTCACTATAAGGTTGATTAGAAACCGTTTCAATCATATTCGTTCTTGCAAACACTGCTACTGCTGGTGCTGTTGTGTATAGAACTGCAATTAAAAGCAATGCAATTCCTGCAGATTTACGAGCATCTCTAACTCGCTTAACCGTAAAAAACCTCACAATAACATGAGGTAATCCAGCGGTTCCTACCATTAATGCCAAAGTGATTGCAAAGACATCTATTAAAGATTTTGAGCCTTCGGTATACTCGGCAAAACCTAGTTCTGTACTTAGTCCATCTAACTTATCTAACAAATAGGTTCCTGAGCCATCAGCTAATTCTCCTCCAAAACCTAATTGAGGAACTGGATTTCCTGTCATTTGAATAGAAATAAAAATAGCAGGTACCATAAAAGCAAATATGAGCACGCAGTACTGAGCTACTTGAGTATAGGTGATCCCTTTCATTCCTCCTAAAACAGCATAAAAGAGTACGATTAACATTCCGATGATAACACCTGTATTAATGTCTACTTCAAGAAAACGAGAGAACACAATACCAACACCTCGCATTTGACCTGCAACATATGTAAACGACACTAAAAGCGCACAAATAACAGCCACAATTCTAGCAGTATCAGAATAATAGCGGTCTCCAATAAAATCAGGGACTGTAAACTTTCCGAACTTACGTAAATAAGGTGCTAACAATAAAGCTAATAATACGTAACCTCCTGTCCATCCCATTAAATACACAGCGCCATCGTAGCCTGCAAACGAGATAATTCCTGCCATACCAATAAATG
The DNA here is from genome assembly GCF_011777505.1 of Gaetbulibacter sp. S0825. Lineage (GTDB taxonomy): Bacteria > Bacteroidota > Bacteroidia > Flavobacteriales > Flavobacteriaceae > Pontimicrobium. The sequence goes on from NZ_JAATJT010000003.1 coordinate 87,030, forward strand.
ATGCAGCACTCATCCAATCGGCTGCTGTAGCCATACCATTTGCCCAAGGAGACACACCTCCGCCAGCAACATAAAACTCTTTTGTAGAACTCGCTCTAGACCAGATAGCAATACCAATATAAATTGCGAACGTCACACCAACTAAAATGTACGTCCAGTTTTGAACACTTACGGCTTCGATTAATAATGTTTTATTCATCATAGCCATATTTTTTATCAAGCTTGTTCATTAAGCGAACATAAACGAATATGAGAATAACAAACACATAAATAGATCCCTGTTGAGCAAACCAAAATCCTAATTTAAAACCACCAACTCTAATACTATTAAGCGCATCTTTAAAAATGATTCCAGCACCATAAGACGCTAGAAACCATATCGTTAGTAAGATTAAAACATACCTAATGTTTTCTTTCCAGTAGGCTTTTGCTTTTTCCTGTGGTGTCATGCTTTGTTTTCTTTTAAACGTTGCCTATAAGCTCCTAGCTCTTTGACGACTTTTGGAGCTAATATGATAGTAGATAACATTGTTGGGATTGCCATAAGTGCAAATACACCATCAATTAAGTTTATCATAGCACTTAAAGACGTTGTGGCTCCCAGTATAATACTGACAATGTATATGTAATTGTAATAATGTTTTTTATCTGCGCCTATTAAAAAGGACATACATTTTGTGCCATAATAGGAATAGGAGAATAGTGATGAAATACTAAACACAGCGATACATATTAACAATAAATATTCACCAAACACAGGCATTGCCTCTCCAAAGGCCGAAGCTGTTAAACTCACGCCATTATTTGAGGTTGTTTCCCAAACACCAGTCACCAAAATAGCCAAAGCAGTAAGCGTACAAACTACCAACGTATCAATAGCTGGACCTAACATAGCCACTAATCCTTCACGAACAGGTTCGTCTGTTTTTGCCGCTCCGTGAGCCAATGGTGCTGTACCTAAACCAGCTTCATTTGAGAATGCTCCACGCTTTATTCCGTGCAAAATTAAAGCTCCCACGACACCTCCTAAAAACGTATCCTCTTTAGGGAAGTAATCTGCTGCAAAAGCATCCGTAAAAATCAAGCTTAAATACTGTGGTACTACATCAATGTTAACAGCTAAAATGATTAGTACAGACACAAAATATAATAAGACCATTGAAGGCACCATTTTGGCTGCCGTTTTACTAATGCGTCCTAAACCTCCAAGAATGACTATAGATGTAATACCAACTAATACTAATCCTATAATTAAATTGGAAGTGAAACCTACTTCAACACCATTAGGTGCTAATAAAATATCGTTGATGGCTTGTGTTAACTGATTGACATTAAACACTGGCAATGCGCCAATCATACAACAAAAAGCAAACATAATGGCTAATGGTTTCCAAGATTTACCCAAGCCTTCCATAATGAAGTACATTGGTCCACCTTGCAATTCTCCAGCACTATCCTTTCCTCTAAACATAATGGCTAGCGTCGATGTGAAAAACTTAGTAGACATCCCAACAACTGCGCTTATCCACATCCAAAATACTGCTCCTGGACCACCAATAGAAATAGCGACTGCAACACCAGCAACATTTCCCATACCAATGGTCGAGGATAAGGCTGTAGTCAATGCTTGAAAATGACTTATTTGTCCTGGGTCGTTAGGGTCGTCGTACTTACCTCGTAGTACCTGAATAGCATGTCCTAGCATTAAAAAAGGTGCAAATTTTGAACGTATAAGTAAGTATAAACCACCTCCAATAAGTAGTATTAACAAAGGTAATCCCCAAACTGCGCCAGAAAAAGCTTCAGTTATTTGGTTTAGTTTTTCCATGAAAATTTAGTTAGTTGAAGTTATAAATGTAAGAAAGATGATTGAAACAACTAACAATGTTAATAATTTCTTCTTTCAAGATTATATATAGCATTGACCAATACACTATTAAACCATAACTTAGCTTTGAATAATAATTGAAATACAATCCAATAATACCAGCCAATATGAAAACTATTCTTTATTCTCTTATTTTCCTTTTTAGCATTAATACATTTAGTCAAGAATCTCACCGTAGATGGCGAAAAATGAACCAAGTAAGAAACGACAAATTCGATTTGGTTTTGCCTGAAGCCATGAGAGAAAATAATATAGATATGTGGATTGTGACCAATAGAGAAGGAAATTTTGACCCTTTATATGTCGATATGGGAGAAGGTTATGTTGGTTCTACAGGCTATTACATATTTACAGATAAAGGCGGTGACAGAATAGAAAGAGCTGTTCTTGGAATTAGCGGCTACCTTCTGGAAGGAAGTGGTGCTTTTGATTATTTTGGTTCTCAAACGGAGCTTAAAGCATTTGTTGAAGCTCGTAATCCGAAAAGAATTGGACTTAATATTTCTAAAAACTATGGAGGCGCTGATGGACTTAGCCACTCAAGTTATCTAGAGCTTTCTGAAATTCTTGGAAAAAAATATCAAAACCGATTTGTATCGGCTGAAAAATTAGTTTCTGATTTTAGGTCTCGTCGTGTAGCTAGTGAAATAGCTATTTATGGTGAAGCTGGAGAACTGTCTTACACTATTGCCGAACGTGCATTTTCTAATGAAGTAATCACGCCTGGAGTCACAACCCTCGAAGATGTGGCTTGGTGGATGAAAGAGCAACAATTTAAAAATAATTTGGGCTCGTCTTTTGGGATGCCTTCAGTTTATATTACTGGTCCTGATGGTGTAGAAGCAACGTCTTCTGATAGAATTATTCAACGAGGCGATGTACTTATGATTGATTGGGGAGTCGGTCTTATGAACATGTACACAGATATGAAACGTATAGCATATGTGCTTAAAGAAGGTGAAACTCGTGTTCCAGAAGGTATTCAAAACGCTTTTGATCAAGGTGTGAAAGTGAGAGATATCATAAAGAAAACTATAAAAGCTGGAGTCACTGCCAAAGAAGCAGAAAACAATGTATATGAAGCCTTAACAAACGCTGGTTTTAACAAAATGGAAGCCTTTAATAAATTTACTAATCTTGATAAAACCGATGTTATTATTGGTTGTCACTCTGTTGGAAATTGGGGACATGGCATTGGCCCATCAATTGCATTTTTCAATCCTGTTAGGTTAGGATATGAACTTAAACCAAGTAATCTAATTTCTATTGAATTATTTGCTTACACGAAAATCCCAGAATGGGGAGGTAAAAAGTTAAGAGTTCCTCTAGAAGATGATGCTGTGATAACTGAAAGAGGCATAGAATGGTTATACCCTGTTAACCCACGAATACTAGTTATCAAATAAAGATATTTAAATACTTATAAGTAGAGCTAACTTTATAGATATGAAAGTAGGTAAAACAGCAAAGACAATAATTATAATTATCATTTGCTTCTCAATGTATCTTTACTTTCGTGACTATTTTAAAGCAATTAAAACTTGGCTAGACCCAATCACTAACTTTGGCTTATTGAGCTATTTTTTAACCTATGTAATTCTAGGAATTCCACTTTTTATTGGAACCTATCTTATTAACTTTAATAAAAACATTTGGAAAGATTTAGGGTTAAGTCTTAACATAATCAAACCTTTTGTTTACGCCTTGTTATTCGCAATACCTATGTTACTAGGAGGTATTATTTTCTTTGATTTTAACGCTGATATTAATACTCAAAATATTTTAGCAGGAAGTATTGTCATTGGATTTATAGAAGAATTGTTTTTTAGAGGCTTCCTTTTTGGTCAACTCTTTAAAAACACAAAGCTTGGTTTTATTCCAGCCATATTTTTTGGAGCTTTGGTTTTTGCCATGGGGCACCTTTACCAAAGTCAAGATATTTTTGAGTTGTTTGGCATATTTACAGTAACTTTTATGGGAGCTGTCTTGTTTGCTTGGTTATATGTAGAATGGAATTATAATTTATGGATTCCAATATTTCTACACGCATTAATGAATTTATCATGGAATCTATTTGCCATGGACGAAACTGCTCTTGGAGGCTTACTACCAAATATTCTTAGAGGATTAACCATTACTTTAGCGATAGGTTTTACTATCATTTATAAGCGGAAACGTAATATGGACATGGCTATTACTAAAAACACACTATTCACTTCTTTGAGTATATCAAAATGATATTTTAACTAACATGAGTAAAATTTATTACCAAAACATACCAAACAATAGTATTAGCAATAGTTTTACCAATAACATATTGAAAGCTCACAACGCAACTAAATTTCATGAATCTTTAAAAGGCTATAAGGCAACACCACTAATTCACTTGCCTAACTTATCTAAAAAACACAATGTTGGAACTATTTATGTTAAAGACGAATCATACAGATTTGGTCTTAACGCATTTAAAGTTTTAGGAGCTTCGTATGCCATTAAACAATGTTTAGAAAAAAATCCATCCATCGAAACGGTTTGTACAGCTACCGATGGAAATCATGGACGTGCTGTCGCTTGGGCTGCAAAAAAGTTTAAAAAAAATGCTGTGGTTTTTGTTCCAAGGGACACAACTCTTAAGCGTATAAATGTCATAGAACAGGAAGGTGCTAAAGTCATTCAGGTTGATGGTAATTATGATGACGCTTGCCTAGAAGCAGAAAATGCAAGCAATACCAATAATTGGACATTAATTCAAGATACTGCTTGGGAAGGTTACGAAGAAATTCCTGCAATGATAATGGCAGGATATTTAACCTTATTTAAGGAACTTGAAAATAGTATTCACACGGCTTCAAAACCAAAAATAGATATCGTGTTTTTACAAGCAGGTGTAGGAAGTATGGCTGCTTCAGGCATTTATTATTACCTAAACAAATATGGTGCTAACAAACCAAAAATAGTGATTGTAGAACCTCAAGAAGCCGATGGTATTTTACTATCGTTTTTTAACAACAAAATTTCCACATCAAAAGGGAATAGCAGTACCATCATGGCAGGATTAAATTGTGGAACACCTTCTTTAGGAGCGTGGAGTTTATTAAAAAATGGTGCAGACGTTTCCATAAAAATCAGTGATGATTATACTAAAAAAGCTATGCGAGAACTATATTATCCTACCGCAGATGATAAAAGAATTATTTCGGGTGAATCTGGTGCTAGTGGCTTCGCTGGATTTCTAGCCATTATGAATGATGCTAATTTTAAAACAGTCAAAAAATCCCTTGGTATTAATACCAATAGTAATATTTTATTTATAAGTACCGAAGGAGATACCGATAAACAAGTATTTGTAGACATAATAAGCAACAACTAAATAGAGACAAAAGCTTATGGCATACGACGAATATTCAACAGACAGTATAAGAAGTCTATTTAAAACAAAAAAAACTAGCATTCTTTATTTCTTGACCGCTTTAATTGTATTATACGCATGTGTTGAGAAAGAGACAGCCTCTAATATTTTACAAAAGACCATTCATTCAATAGATACAATTGAAACGATTTACTATAAGCAAGACATGTCGAGGTCAAATCCTCAAAATATTAATGATACAATCTTTCGGTTTCGAGAAATGTATTTTAAAAGATTGATAAAAGATTCCATTGTAGGTGTAAAAGGTCACTGGTACATGTATGTAAACGATAAGGAAAATGTAATTTATGAAGATATCTACGATGGTAATAAATTAATAAGAAAAAACAACCGAGATAGCATTGCAAGAGTTTACGATTTAGTCAAATTTCCTGATTTCAAAAAAAGCCATTTCTGGAGCCATAATACACTTTATGGGATGCAATATGAGTTCAAGTATATTCTAGATAATATGGATTCATACTCAATTAAGCGATTAAATGATACTATTATTGACGGTAAGGACAACTATCAAATTATCGTGAGTTTAGAAAACAAAATGACAATGCCTGGATTCGCAACTAAACTTGAAAATGACGAAGGTAGTATTTCGGAAACTCTATATGTCATTGCTAAGAAGACCTACTATCCCAAAAGAATAAAAGGGTTAAGCTATTGTATAAACAATCCTGAACAAAAAATATTTATTGACCAAAAATATTACGATATTGAATTCAATCTTACAATTGATGATCGCGTTCAGTTTAATACAACAAACCAATCAATAAAAGAGTTTAAAAAAATTGAAATGAAACCTGACTAGTTTTAAAGCAAATAGAACTGATAACATAAGACGAAGCAACAACTTAGTAATGGCATACGACGAATATTTAGCTGACAGAATAAGACAATCTCTAAAAGAAAAGCGAACTATCTTTACCGAACTTAAAATGATGGGAGGCTTATGCTTTAAAGTAGATAACAAAATGCTTTGTGGTATTCATATCGATAAAAAATATGGCGATAGCCTACTTATGGCTAGAATTGGTGAAGACGCTTATAAAACAGCTATTAAAAACGAGCATTGCTTACCAATGGACTTTACAGGTCGTCCAATGCGAGGTTATATTTTTGTGACTCCAGAAGGATTTGATAACGAAAACGATTTATCGCACTACCTAGACTTATGCTTAGCATTTAACCCATTGGCTAAAGCAAGTAAGTCTAAAAAGAAAAAGTAATGCGTATACGTAATTATACGTATTGATTTTATCATTTTAAAAGGCTAACTTCGTTTACTTGTGCTGAACTTGCTTCAGTAACAGTCGATAAACATCAATTAAAACTGAATTTATCTTAACATTGGCAACAAGCAAAAAAAACAATGAAACATAAAGTTTTAATACTGACAATGGGAATTCTTACATCACTTTTTGGGCACGGACAAAATAAAAACTCTGAATCTGACAAAATCTTTCCCGAAGAGAAATTTTCGATTTTGGAAGCAACTCTGACAAATGGAAATCCAGTAGTTGGTTCATTTAATATGTCATATAAAGATTATGACAAGAAATCGAAATTCCCTTGGTGTTTAAGTATTTCTATTGGACTCAAACTGGAAAATTGTAAAGAAAACGGACTTCCAGAATCGGAAGAAATATCAACAGCCAATCGATTTGAAAATGAACTACTTGAAAAAATAAAAGGAATAACAACTGCTCATTACGTTGGACATTTATTTAATGACACTTTTCTGGATGTTTACATATATCTTGATGACCCTGAAAAAGTTCATCAATGGCTTCAAACTCAAATAAACAAAGAAGGATTAATTAGAGGTTTTGGATATGAAATTAATCAAGACCCTAAATGGGAAACAGTAAGAAATTATCTGAATTGAAAACTAAAATGATAAATCCAGTTTCCATCAATGTATAAAAATAATGCTTAAGTTCATTCATTAATCGTAAGTTCGTGCACTTTAAACCATCACTTTATGAAAAATTCTATTCTTGTTCTTCTGCTCTTTGTATTATCAATTAATTTTTCAATCAATGCTCAAGATGATGTTAGTATAGGAAAAATTGAAACTATTGAATCAAAAATTTTAGGCGAAAGTCGAAAAATAATGATTTATACACCAAATGATATGTCTAATCCTGCAAATTTTAATAAAAAATATCCAGTAGTTTATTTATTAGATGGAGATGCGCATTTTACTTCGGTTGTAGGTATGATAGAACAATTCAGTCAAATAAATGGAAATACCATTACACCCGAAATGATTGTCGTTGCCATACCAAATACAAATAGAAATAGAGACCTTACTCCAACAAAATCGCAACCACAACCACCCATGGCACCAAAAGCCTTAACAGATCAATCTGGAGGAGGGAAAAACTTTGTGAGTTTTATGGAAAAGGAGTTATTTCCATATATTGAAACCAACTATCCTACTGTGCCATATCGCATGTTTATTGGCCATTCTTTTGGTGGATTATTAGTTTTGGACACGCTTTTGGACAAACCTGAGCTTTTTAATAGTTATATTGCTATTGATCCTTCTATGTGGTGGGATAACACCTTACTTTTAAATACCATTAAAACTACAGATTTCAATGATGCCAAATACAATAAAAAAGCACTTTACTTAGGTATTGCAAATACTTTGCAAGAAGGTTTGGATATAGATACAACTCGTGACATAAAAGGACCTATGACTGCTCATATAAACTCCATATTAGATACTAGAGATGCATTTAATAAAATTAATAATAATGGTTTTTTATTTGCATCTAAATTTTATGAGAATGATAATCATGGTTCTGCACCATTAATGACTACTTATGATGGTCTCAGGTTTATTTTTGACTTTTATCAATTTGAAGTCAGTTTTGCAGATGTTATGGCTGAAAATACAGACATTGTTGATAGAATGAAAGCTCATTACAGTAATGTTACTAAAACTCTAGGCTACGAAAACAAACCAGATGAAGCTATGATTAATGGCATGGGCTATCAACTCATGGAAATGGGGAAAATCGATTTAGCAGGTGAGTTTTTTAAAATGAATGTAGATTACTATCCAAAAAGTTCAAATGTATATGATTCCCTTGGAGATTATTATTTAGCCAACGAGGATAAAGCTAAAGCTAAAGCCAACTTTGAGAAAGCATTATCTATAAATGAAAATCCTGAATCACGAAAAAAACTAGAGAAATTAAAATTGGATTAACTATTTAAATATCCTAATACATTTTTCTCAATACGCTCTTGAATATTGCTCACATCAGCTTTTACAAAAGTGTCTCCAGTAATATTCTCGTAAAGCTCAATATAACGCTCCGAAACCGTTGTTATGTACTCGTCAGTCATTTCAGGGACGGTTTGCCCTTCTAATCCTTGAAAATTGTTAGCGATTAACCACTGACGCACAAACTCTTTTGAGAGTTGTTTTTGAGCCTCTCCTCTATTTTGACGTTCTTGGTATCCTTCGGCATAAAAATAACGTGATGAATCTGGTGTGTGGATTTCGTCAATCAACACAATTTTTCCGTCTTTCGTCTTTCCAAATTCGTATTTGGTATCAACTAAAATAAGTCCACGTGATGCTGCTATTTCCGAGCCTCTTTGGAATAGTTTTCTGGTATAATCTTCAAGAACTAAGTAGTCCGCCTCAGAGACAATGCCTTTAGCTAAAATATCTTCACGAGATATGTCTTCATCATGATCGCCTTGTTCTGCTTTGGTAGCAGGCGTAATAATTGGTTCAGGGAATTTATCATTTTCCTTCATGCCTTCTGGCATTGGCACACCACAAAGCATGCGTTTACCAGCTTTATATTCGCGAGCAGCATGCCCAGACATATAACCACGTATCACCATTTCTACTTTAAAGGGCTCACACAAATGTCCCACTGCTACATTTGGGTCTGGCGTTGCCACCAACCAATTTGGTACTAAATCTTCAGTTGCTTTCATCATTTTGGTAGCAATCTGATTTAGTATTTGACCTTTATACGGAATACCTTTCGGCATTACGACATCAAAAGCCGATAATCTATCGGTTGCAATCATTACCAACAAATCATCATTGATGTTATAAACTTCGCGAACTTTTCCTTTATAAACGCTTTTCTGGTTTGGGAAATTAAAATTGGTATCTGTGATGGTGTTGTTCATTTTTACAATTTAAAAGACACTTCGACTACGCTCAGTGTGACAACTAATTTTATTGTTGACTGCTACTGCATACTGCCAACTGATTCTATTCTCTATTTTCAATATTTTTATAAGCTGCAATGACCTTCTTAACTAATTTATGACGAATCACATCTTTATCATCTAAGAAAATAATACCTACACCTTCAACGTCTTTTAAAATTAATAGGGCTTCTTTTAAACCCGAAATAGTACGTCTTGGTAAATCTATTTGTCCAGGATCTCCAGTTAATAAAAACTTAGCGTTTTTCCCCATTCTGGTCAAGAACATTTTCATTTGTGCATGTGTGGTGTTTTGACCTTCGTCTAAAATCACAAAGGCATTATCTAGTGTACGACCACGCATAAATGCCAAAGGTGCTATTTGAATGATTCCTTTTTCTATATATCCATCCAATTTTTCATGCGGAATCATATCCCTTAAAGCATCATATAAGGGTTGCATATAAGGGTCCAGTTTTTCTTTTAAATCACCTGGAAGAAATCCTAAATTCTCACCTGCTTCAACAGCAGGACGTGTTAGTATAATACGCTTTACTTCTTTATTTTTTAAGGCTTTTACAGCTAAAGCAACGCCTGTATAAGTTTTTCCTGTTCCAGCAGGACCAATTGCAAAAACCATATCATTTTTACGCATGCTCTCCACCAGTTTACGTTGATTTGCTGTTTGTGCTTTAATGAGCTTTCCACCTACACCATGCACCAATACTTCGCCACTAGCCTCAGAAGTTGCATAATCATCACTTGTCAAGCTAGTTAAAACACGCTCAATAACGTTTTCGTCAAGCTTATTATATTTCCCAAAATGGGTTATAAGCATGGTTAACCGTCTATCAAATTCTTCAAGTAATTCTTCATCACCAAAAGCTTTTAATTTATTTCCTCGTGCAACAATTTTTAATTTTGGGAAGTATTTTTTTAGAAGTTCTATATTGGCGTTTTGGGCACCAAAAAACTCTTTTGGGCTTATCTCTTCAAGCTCGATAATTAGTTCATTCAAATGCTGAAAATTTTATAAGATAAATCACTTTGGATTTATTAGTTTTGTAAGACTCAAAAGTACAAAAATTACTAGCAAACTAGTTAAAAAAAATATCAACAAATTTGCCAATGGCAATTATTACATTAACAACAGATTTTGGAGAGAAAGATCACTTTGCTGGCGCAATTAAAGGCGCTATTTATAGTGAGCAACCTGAAGTAAAAATTGTTGATATCTCACACTCAATATCTCCGTTTAACATTTCAGAAGCTGCCTATGTCATACAAAATGCTTACAGTAGTTTTCCAAAGGGTACTATCCATATTATTGGAATAGACTCTGAGTTAAACCAAGAGAATAAGCATATTACCGTAAAATTGGATGGTCATTATTTTATATGTGCTAATAATGGTATTATGAGCATGATTTGCTCGGTTATTGCACCAGAAAAAATTGTAGAAATCAATATTCACGATAAAATAGAAACCAGTTTTCCAGTGCTCGATGTATTTGTAAAAGTGGCTAGCCACATATCAAGGGGAGGAACATTGGAGGTGATAGGTAAAACTATTGACAGCATTAAACCTATAAGAAATTTGATGCCGTTTGTAAATGATGAAAAAAATCAAATTATTGGAAATGTTATCTATATTGATAATTATGGGAATGTCGTAACCAATATTAGAAAAAAGTTTTTTGAGGGTATCCAAAAAGGAAGAGCTTTCGAAATTTCTGCGAGGAATTATAAATTCAGAACCATTTTTTCTAAATATAGTGAAGTCGTTAACTTTGATATAGAAGAAGACAAACGCAATGACGAAGGGAAATCTTTAGTCGTTTTTAACTCGTCAAACTATTTAGAGATTGCCATTTATAAAAGTAATAGCACAACAGTTGGGAGTGCCTCTACACTTATGGGATTAACGATGATGGATACTGTAACTATAAACTTTTTAAAAGAATAATTATGTTTGTACGAATAGTTAAGATGAGTTTTGATAAAGATTTGATTGATAGCTTTTTAAATGTTTTTCATTTACACAAAGAATCTATACGAAATTTTCCTGGTTGCCGCTTCTTAGAATTGTATCAAGACAAAGACAATCCATCAATATTTTTCACTTATAGTTACTGGAATGATGAAGCAGATTTAGAAAATTATAGAACCTCTGAGTTATTTAAAAACGTTTGGTCTAAAACCAAAACACTATTTAATGATAAACCACAAGCTTGGAGTGTGGATAAAATTGTGTCGTTAAAGTAAACTATCGCAATATTTAGTAAGCAATAAATAAATTATATATTCGTCATAATAATTAGTTAACAAAAAAAACCATCAACAAATAAACAGATAAACTAGAGAATGTTTGCAATCCTTAAAAAAGAAATTCAGTCGTTTTTTACCTCACCAATTGGTTATTTAGTTATTGCTATTTTTTTATTGACCAATGGGTTGTTTTTGTGGGTGTTTAAAAGTGAGTTCAATGTCTTAGACTATGGATTTGCCGATTTATCATCCTTTTTCTTTTTAGCTCCTTGGATATTGCTTTTTTTAATTCCTGCGGTGTGTATGCGAAGTTTTAGCGATGAGAAAAAACAAGGCACTTTAGAACTTTTACTTACCAAACCTATATCGCATACCAATATAGTTTTAGGTAAATATTTAGGTGCATTTGTACTTATTCTTATAGCCTTACTCCCAACGCTACTTTACGTTTACACAGTATATCAATTAGGAAATCCTATTGGGAATTTAGATACGGGAAGCACAATTGGCTCATATTTTGGCTTACTGTTTCTAATTGCAGCTTATACGTCTATTGGGATATTTGCGTCAATCATAACTGATAACCAAATAGTAGCTTTTATTACTGCTATTGCTATAAGTTTTTTCTTTTATTACGGATTTGATGCAATTGCCGATTTTGCTACAAGTACCTTTGTAGAACAATTAGGCATGAATTACCACTTTAAAAGTATTGGTCGTGGTGTTATTGACACAAGAGATGTCTTATATTTTGTAAGTGTGACTATATTTTTTCTTGCTCTCACCATTGTAAAAGTTGGTAATAAAAATATCGTTAAAAAAGAGTGGATTACCTTATCTATATTGCTTTTTGGTCTTTTTGTGGTGAATATTTTTTCAAACTCAATGTATAAACGTTTCGATTTAACTTCAGACAAACGTTACACCTTAAGCGAAGCTTCAAAACAATTAGTTAGGGATGTAAATTCCCCAATTATTATCGATGTGTTTTTAGAAGGCGATGGTTTCCCTTCAGAATTTAGACGTTTAAAAACTGAAACGCAACAATTACTAGAAGAGTTCAGTAATACAAACAAGAACATCAACTTTGGTTTTATCAATCCCATTGCAGATGAAGCGAATAGAAATATAAATATTCAGCAATTGTCTGAAAGAGGCTTAACACCAATGCAGTTGAATGTGCAAGAAAGCGGAAGAACAACTCAAGAAGTCATTTTCCCTTGGGCTTTGGCTAGTTATAACGACCAAACCGTAAAGATTTCGCTTTTAAAGAATAATATTGGTGCTTCAACCGAAGAAAAAGTAGCCAATTCTATTCAGCATTTAGAATATGCTTTTGCCGATGGTTTTAATAAATTAATAAACCCTAAGAGTAAAAAAGTTGCTGTTTTAAAAGGCAATGGACAGCTTGACAATCGTTATATAGCGGACTTTGTCAAGACGATTGGTCAATACTATTTAACAGCACCTTTCACATTAGATAGCGTTGCGAGTAATCCGAAAAAAACACTCAACGATTTAAAAAATTACGATTTAATTGTATCTGCAAAACCAACAGAAGCATTTACAGAACAAGAAAAATATGTGCTTGACCAATATGCCATGAATGGTGGTAAAAGTTTATGGTTAGTTGATAAAGTGACTATGGACAAGGACAGTCTTTATAACGAATCTGGTGTGAGTTTTGCCACAGTTAGGGATTTAAATTTAACCGATTTCTTCTTTAAATATGGCGTTCGTATAAATCCTGTTTTGGTAAACGACATGTACTCTGCTCCTATTGCGTTAGCTATTGGTGAAGGTAGTGAGGCACAATTTCAACCTGTACAATGGCAATATTCGCCTTTAGCTTCAGGAAATAGCAACCATCCCATTGGTAATAATTTAAATTTGGTGAAGTTTGATTTTGCCAATCAGATTGATACATTAAAAAATTCAGTTTCAAAAACTGTACTCTTAAAAAGCTCACCATTGTCAAAATTGGTTGGTGTTCCAAAAGAAATTAGTTTAGAAAGTATTACCCAAGAACCAGATAGAAGCACTTACAATAATGGTAATCAGAATTTAGCAGTGCTTTTAGAAGGAGAATTCACCTCAGTTTATAACAATCGTGTAAAACCTTTTGAGTTAACAGATGACAAATCCACAAGTGTCTCGACAAAAATGATTGTGATTGCAGATGGCGATGTAATAAAGAATGAAATAAGACGAAGTGGTCCCTTAGAATTAGGTTTTGATGCTTGGACAGGACGCATGTATGGAAACAAAGAATTTTTACTAAATAGCATCAACTATTTATTGGATGATGACGGACTTATAAACATTCGTTCTAAAGAAATTGCAGTTGCTTTTATGGATTCGGAAAAAATTTCAGCCGAAAAAAGCAAATGGCAAATTGTAAATATCGCATTACCACTTATTTTACTTGCACTTTTTGGCTTTGCTTTCAACTTTATTAGAAAGAAAAAATATGCCGCTTAGTTGTTAATAAGTTTGTTTCCAATTTAAGCAGCGATAAGATATATTTGTAATAACTAATTATACGAAAGATATACATGAAATTTATAGTATCAAGTACCTATTTACTTAAACAATTACAAGTTTTAGGAGGCGTTATTAATAGCTCGAATACCTTACCTATTTTAGATAATTTTTTGTTTGAACTTAACAACTCTAAGTTAACAGTTTCAGCTAGTGACCTTGAGACAACAATGTCCTCAACCATAAATGTTGAAAGCGATAGTGAAGGGAGTGTTGCAATACCTGCAAAATTATTACTAGATACTTTAAAAACATTTCCTGAGCAACCATTAACTTTTGTTGTAGAAGAAAACAACACAGTAGAAATAAGCTCTAACCATGGTAAATATGCTTTGGCTTATGCTAATGGTGAGGAATTTCCAAAAGCAGTAGCTCTTGAAAACCCAAGTTCTACGACACTTTCTGGCGATGTACTAGCTAATGCTATTTCAAAAACCATTTTTGCTGCTGGAAATGACGATTTAAGACCTGTGATGAGTGGTGTATTCTTTCAATTTTCAACAGAAAGTTTGACTTTTGTTGCAACTGATGCTCATAAATTAGTAAAATACACACGTAGTGATGTGTCTGCCAATGAAACAGCGGAATTCATTATGCCTAAAAAACCTTTAAATCTTTTAAAAGGAATTCTAGCAGGAAGCGATGAAGATGTGCTAATTGAATACAACGATTCTAACGCTAAATTCACGTTTGACAGTTCTGTGTTAATTTGTCGTTTAATTGATGGCAAATATCCAAATTACGAGGCTGTAATACCAAAAGAGAATCCAAACAAATTAACGATAGCTAGAACACAATTTTTAAACTCTGTAAAACGTGTGTCTATTTTCTCAAATAAAACAACACACCAAATTAGATTAAAAATTGCAGGAGCAGAATTAAACATATCTGCTGAAGATATTGATTACAGCAACAAAGCCGAAGAGCGTCTAACTTGTGATTACCAAGGTGACGATATGCAAATAGGCTTTAACTCGCGTTTTTTAAGCGAAATGTTAGGTAACCTTAGTGCAAGCGAAGTACAACTAGAAATGAGTTTGCCAAATAGAGCTGGAATTTTAACGCCAATTGATGGCTTAGATGAAGGTGAAAATGTAACCATGCTTGTAATGCCTGTAATGTTGAATAATTAATATTCAACAATACCAACCTTATATAAAACAAAAAGCTCACTTCCTAAAAAGTGAGCTTTTTTTATCTCTAATAAACTAACTAACTAATAAAACTAAGAGATAATACGTCTTTATATTATTTAATAAATTGAATTGACATTGGATAACTTGGTTTTTCACCGTTACTAGCCTTTATGGCATTAACAATTGGAAAAACAAATGATATAATCCCTAATACAATTAAACCTAATATTCCTAAACCTAATAACAGTATCAACGGAATACAAATAAGGGAGTAAATTAAAATACTCAATTGAAAATTTACGATACTTTTGCCATGATCATCCATTTCATAAACACGCTCTTTATTCGTTGCCCATAAAATTAATGGTAGTATTAAACTTCCAAAACCAATAACTAAGGTGATTAACTGACTTAAATGCGTTAGCACTATAAGTTGCCTATCTTCTCTCATTGCTATGTAATGTTCTTTTCTCATGATTTTTAGATTAATTTGATTGATGTACTTGTTTGACGCAAGTTTATAAGAAATGTTACAAAAATTTCAGTTATTTCTTAGCGATTTTCACAAGAGTATTCTTTTCTACTAAGTATTTATCAACTCCATCAAAATTCCAAGATTTTTCTTGGCTATTATTCATTCCCATTATGTTATAATCTATGGAAAGTGTGTCACCTTCTTTTACCAAAATAATTTTATTAAACGTATTTTGAATTGCTGAGTTTGAAGCTATATTAGGGCATTTTTTGAGTTTATAAGGCGCTAACATATCTTTAGAAAACCATTGTAATAAATTATTTAAATGCTCAGAATCACATTCATCATCAATGTTTAAGTCTTTTAGTATTTGGCATTTATATTTTGTAGAATTTTCTTCACATGCATTACCGTAAGCATATAAATACCAAGATAGTAGTGCTCTTTCAGAATTGCTCAAAGATTTAATAACCTCGGTGTTAATCTGTTCATTTTCAAGAATAACACTAGTTATATTTTCTTGCTTTACACAAGAACAACAAACTAACAATACAACAAACACTAATTGCTTCATGATTGATGTTTAATTTTTTCATACAACTTTACAAGCGATTGCAACAACTCAACTGGTGTGGTTAGAATTTGATAATGATTTTGCCCAAACATTTGCGGTAAATAATACTTTGCCTGAGCTTCTATTGCTAATGCATACGAATTTATTTGTCGCTCATTTAACTCGCGCAAAGCTTGTTTAACATCATTAACGCCATATTTTCCTTCGTACTTATCGTAGTCATTTGGTTTACCATCAGAAATCAAAATAACCCATTTATTTTTGGTGTCTCTTGTATCTAATAATGCTCCAGAATGTCTCAATGCCGAACCAATACGTGTATAACCACTAGGCTCAACAGCTCCAACTTTAAATTTTGCTTTGTTCCAATCTTCGTCAAAACCTTTTAAAGTAATATAATTTGAGTAGTTTCTGGTTTTTGAATAAAAGCAGTTGATAGAAAAATCGATATTAAATTCATCTAAAATTTCTCCAAAAAGTATGGACACTTGTTTTTCTACATCTATGACTCTATTTCCTGCTGCATAACCATCACTAGACAAACTAACATCCAGCAAGAGCAAAATAGAAAGGTCTTTTTCTTTCTTCCTATTTGATAAATAAATCTTCTCAGATGGTGTGTGCCCTGTATGCACATCTACAAACAAATCGGTAATAGCATCAATATCAAACTCGTCGCCTTGATGTTGTCGTCGTTGCTGTTGAAATCTGTTATTAACATTAGACAATAACTTACGTAAACCCAACAACGTTGAGCTATTTTTTGAAATAGTCTCTTTGTAATATTCTGGATTGGTTTTTAGAATCGATTTTGGATAGACCTTACAGAAATCTGGTTTATAGGTTCGAGTTTTAAAATCCCATTCGTCGTATTTTAAATGAAACCCTTGAGCATCAGTTTCAGCACTTTCTGAAATAGTTGTGTTCTCAATAAAATCGGCTTGATAGACAGAGTGTGCTGTATCATCTACCCTAACTGTATATTTCATATTGAGGTCTTCTAGGGCATTTGAGTGATCATCCAAATCATCATCACCATCCATATCTCGCCAATTGCCTCCAAATTCTTCGGCCGTTTCAACTTTTTCAAATTGATGCTGCAATACTGCATCTTCAAGTTGTTTTTCATCTACTTCAACCGACACAATTTCTTCTACTGCATTTGCTTTAAGAATTGTTTTAATGTCTTCTTCTTTTGTTTTTACCTTTTCTGAAAAATTCTCGAGCGTATTCTCTGAATCTGCTTCTGGGTTATTTTTCATCCATTTGCCATAAACATATGTAAGGTCTAGCTTAGAAATATCTTTAACCTGATTTTTATAATGCTCAACAAGTACATTATGAATGTTTTTTGAAGATGGAAACTCATCAAAGAGTTGCTCTAAAACTTTTGTAGAACTCTCCATTGCTTTCTGTCTTGAAAGTTCTAAGTTATCTGGACTTTTTTCAATCCAATTTAAGTCAAATTGTTTCTGAACAGAGAGATATAATACACGAAAAAGATAAAAGGATATATTTAAATCTACCTCTTTAAATTCTGAAAAGCTACTAGGAAGGAAGAAATTATTGTTTTTATACCCTCCTTCCCTTTCAGCTTCATATATTTCAATTGGTTTACCTGTAATTGCTCGAGCTACTAGAGTTAATCTTGGTTTAATATCATACAAATTAACAGTATGGGAAATCTGTTCTAGCTTCTCTTTCTTCTTACGCTTAAAATAGTACGCAAGTTTTGTAAATATATATTCATCTGGCTCAAACTCAAACATACATTATATCATTAAATCTGATAAGTCTTTTAACGCAGTTATCACTTCAAAATCATCACTTAATGGCTCTACTATTGCCACGTGAACAGATAAACGTTTAGGCAACCCACTATGGATTAATTTAGCTGCATCCACTAATAAACGCGTAGATACCGTTTCGGTTAATCCAAGTTCAGTTAGATTTCTAATTTTAGTAGCAATATTTACTAATTTCTTAGCTGTTGGTGCGTCAATTCCAGTTTCTGAAACCAAAATTTCTGCTTCAGTTTTTGCATCAGGATAATCAAACGACACAGCTACAAAACGCTGTCTCGTTGATGGCTTTAACTCTTTAAAACCTCTTTGATAACCAGGGTTAAACGACGCAACCAAGCAAAAATCTTCGTGTGCTTTTACAGTTTCACCTAGCTTATCTATAAACAATTCACGTCTATGGTCTGTTAATGAGTGTATCGCCACAATTACATCAGGACGTGCTTCTGCAACCTCATCTAAATACAAAATAGCTCCTTTTTTTACAGCTGAAGTTAATGGACCATCTAACCAAACTGTTTCTGCTCCTTTTATAATGAAGCGTCCAATTAAATCGGTTGAGGAGGTTTCTTCATGACAAGACACTGTAATAAGCTCCTTATTTAACTGATGAGCCATATACTCTATAAATCGTGACTTTCCTGTCCCTGTTGGACCTTTTAACAAAAATGGCAATTTGTTTAAATAGGTTTTTTCAAAAACTTCTACTTCTTTTCCTATTGGAAGGTAATATGGTGCTATAGTATTCAATTGCTTTTGTTTTATTGTTGTTGAGTTGAAAATAATTTTGGCTTAAAAGTAAACATTAACCAAGCCCAAGAGTTATTTTCGTCGCTATCTCCTCCTTTTAATATTTCCATAGAATCGGTCGCTAACATTTTAGAATAGCCAGCATTTAATGTAATGTCTTTAGATAGCTTATATCCAAATGTAAGGTCTATTTCGGTTCCTAAATTATTATCCATTTTCGTAGAGCCATCATAAATATCTGCTGCCGATGAGAATAAATGTGGTACTAATTTAGCCGAAAATTTATCTTTTTGATAAGAAAATGTGAAGCTAATATCATTAAGTCCTACTGATCCACCATGATTACCTACATAAAAATAATCCATCAAGCCATTAAATTTATGGTTAGTTCCAAATAAAGGCATAAATGATTTTATATCTGAATCGACATCATCTTGATCTTTCCCTGAAAGATATTCATACCCTATACCTAACGAAATATCGCTAGATACTTTATATGCTAAGTTTCCTGTAAAATTAGATGCACTCACATCATTATCGATTGCTTTTCCTGCTTGCAAATATGCAGCTCCATCAACATTAAACTTATCAAACTTATAAGTTAATCGCGAACCTATGGTTTGCATATAATCTATAGTTTGGTCGGTACTACTATCTAAATATTCTATTCCTGTATTTAAAAGTAATACGCTTAAACCTAAATTGTCAAAATTACCATGATACCACGCATACTGGAAGGTTTTGTAACCAGCAGCATTACTATACAAATTATCTAAATTACTTTGAGAATCAGAGTTTAAAGCCAAACCAATGTCCAATCTGTTATTGGCATTTGGTGCATATTTAAACAAAAATGCATCATGGCTTCTAGCTTGTTGCGCCCAACCTACACTACCAAAAATTCTTTGGTCATCGTAAGAGATTTCTTGACGACCAAGTTTTAAAGATATTCCATCACCAAATAATGCTTCACCCCAAGCTTCGTGTAAAGCCGTCGCATTATCATCGCTAGCCAATGTACTAACATCCCCCCAAACCCTTACGTTTTGCATGGAGAGTTTAAATATTAAGTTGTCTTGTTTAAAATCGAAATTAAGCCTAGTTCTTTGTGATATAAAATTAGAACCATCTGCGTCAGTTTCAAGAAGTGTACCAAAACCATGTTTGTTTTCATAGCGTGGCCTTAACTCTGCTGAAATATCTAATTGTTGAGCCAATACTGTTGGCAAACAAAGTATTATTGTTGCTACTGCTAAAATTATTTTTTTCATGACTATAACGATTTTGAAATTTGTTTTTTTAATGTAATTGCTTTAGGAAATAATATGTTATTCTCTAAATGTATGTGTTGATGTAGGTCTTGCTCAAATTCTTCTAACTTAGAATACAAAGCCTTAAAAGTGTTACAAGCACCCTCTGGAGTATTATAATTATTAGTTAAAACTGCTATTCTTTTAAATACGCTTCCAGCATGGTCATGCTCTTCATACATCATTTGAACTGGATTCTCTATGGAGCCAAAATGTGGTCTTTCTAATTCGGTACCATCCTTAAAAGCCTTTACGAGTTTTTTAATGTATGGAAACAAGATTAACTCCTCTTTCTTTAAATGAGCAGACAACTCCTTTACAACATCGCTAACTAGATTGTTAATTTCAATTAATTCGGTATAATGATGATCATGTACTTTTGCTACTTTATTTGTATACTGCACTAATAATGGAATATTCTCTTCAACATAAGTATGATGTATATTGATAATATGGTCAATTAGAAAATCTAACTCCCATTTATCGTAATTATAAGACCTATCTAAGTTGCTGTCTAAAGCCTCAAATTCAGCTTTTAACTCATCAAAATTAGCCTTATTTTTTGCACACGCCTTTTCTATTGTAATGCCTCCTCCACAGCAAAAATCTATACCATGTTTTTTAAATATATGAGCAGCTTTTATGTTTTTTACTACAATTTCGGCTACTGTGTTATCTTCTTTTATATTCATTGCTATTATTATTAAAAATTAAATCTTGTTTGTAAGTAATATGTTGCTCCCCAAAACTGTATGTTACGTTCGTGAGCAGAACCTATTTGATTAAACGTATCAATATCTTTTACGTCTAATAAATTTTTTCCTCCTAAGGAAATCGACAGCTTATTTTGAAGAAATGTTTTTGTTAACGATACATCTAAGTTGTTGAAATCTTCTCTTGTAGACTCTTTTAAGACATCTTCGCCATTTTCTTCTTCAATATAATGCCCTTTGCGCTTTCCTGAATATTTATAGAATGCATTAAGGCTTAAATCAAAAGGCTTGTAATTATATGAAACCGATGAGTTTACATAAGGTGTGTATAGAAATGAATCAGAATTAAATGTATCTGTATATTCCAAATATCTGCCTAAATATGAGAATCCTAAACTCAACTTTAAATCGTCAGATGCTTTGTACTTAATATCTATCGAAGTATTTAAAGATTTTGTTTTATTAAGGTTGACGTAATGCCTTTCAAAACCATCTAACTCACTTAACCCTATCAGGTTTTTTATTTCATTATATATAAAAGAAGGTTCAATTTGTAATGAGCTACTATTACTAATTTGTTTTGTGAATGTGTAGTATAAATTAAAATTATGTGACGATTCTACTTTTAAGTTTTCGTTTCCTGAAAAGGTATAGGTTACTGGTCCAAATGTTGGCATCCAATCTAAATACAGTTCTTTTAAACTTGGTGCTCTATAGCCATTTCCATAGGCAAAACGTAATATATTTTGATTGTTGAATTTATATTTTAAGTTTAGTGCTGGAGATAAAAGACTATTAAATGTACTATTGTAAGTATATCTTAGTGCTGGTTGAATTTCAAATGCATCAGTTATTTTATAATTAATACTACTAAAAATTGAGGTATTACTAACATTTTTTTTACCATCTAAAATTCTATTTCCTTTAGCATAATCTAATTCAAACTCGACCCCAATAACGTAGTTTAATTTATTATCTAAATTACTATTAGCATATTGTGCTTTAGAGAAAAACGTGTCGAAATAATTTGCGTTTTCGTTTGGGTTATTTTCAATTAATTCTGAAGAATTAGTTGCTGGGTCGTACGTATAAGAGGTGTCAAATCTGTCATAATTTAAATATGATAAAGTAACATCGATATAATTTTGATTTTTTAATTTACCTTGAAAGTTAAGCGAATTATCCCAACGCTTTGTTGTATAATCAACATCTGTTGCTGTGCCGCTTCTAGAGCTAATTTCACCTAAAGTGTTAACTTCCTCTTCGGAGAAATTACTGGAAAAAAGCAATTTAAAGTCCCCTAGCTCTCTAATGTACTTTGCATTAGTATGGTACTGATGTTTGTTTGGCCAATTCTGGGTTCTATCAAACTCATCATCGGTGTTAACACCATTAAAGTAATAATAACCTCCTTCTGCTCGAATTAGGTTTTTTCCAAATTTATATCCTAAAGATGCATCGATGTTTTTTGCTTCAACGCTTTCATAATATGCATTTAAACTTCCTATTATTGGTTTAGATTGCTCTTTTTTTGTGATAAAATTAATAGTGCCTCCCATAGCATCTGTTCCATAAAAAACCGAAACAGGACCTTCGACAACCTCAATACGTTCTATATTATCAATATTAATTTGATTTAGGTTTAAAACACCATTTACACGTCCAATTAGTGGTACACCATCAACTAAAATTTTTATGTTTTCTTTGGAAATTCCATTTAACTCAATACCAGCTCCAAACACAGAATTAAATGATAAATCTACATTTAATTCGTTTCTTAAAACGTCAGTAAGATTAGTAGCTGCTTTCGCTTGAATAGTTTTTAAATCGATAACCTTTACTCTATAAATCGCGTTTTTTTCAGTAGTTGGTGCAAATTGTGCTGTAATAACAATTTCATCAAGTTTCTCAACTTTTGTCGAATCTATAGGTTTAGTTTGTGCAAAAAGCGGGTTACATAAAAGCAATAACAAGCCTAAAGAATATAAATAATTCTTCATAATTTAGTGTTTTAAAATCATTCGGTAGTCGTTAACGACTACCGAATGATTTAGACTTTGTTTTTAATAAATATCGTTTGTGGTATTGTAAACGTTGAATTTTCCTGTTGGGTTTTCTACCCAGTCTCCTTGGATAATTTTTTTAACTTTTAAGGTTTTATCGTTATAAATAACAATAGCACTATTCTCACCCATAAAGTAAGACACCCAAACTTCATCCCCTGCTTTATTGTATTCCATGTGAACAGCTCTACCATCAACACCTTCTGGTGCTGGGAGTGTAGCTTTCAACTCTAAAGTATTTGTATCAAATACATCTACTACAGAATTTAATTCAGCATTAGGATTTAAAGTTCTATCTACCCAAAGGTGCTTGGATTTTGGATGTGATTTTACAAATAAAGCTCCACCACCATTTCCAGTAGCTTGAACTTCTTTTACAACTGTCCATTGACCTTCGCCAGGATTTGTTTTGATAAAAGATAGTTTGTTTTCACCTAAATGAGATGTTACCCAAAGATTACCCAAATCGTTTTTAATATTTGTTCCACGACCAGGATGTGGCTTGATACCAGTTTCAATAATTTTAACTAATTTTTTATTTGGCACGTCAATAACTACAATTTTATTACTTGCATTGGCAGCCACTAAGAAATAATGTCCTGTAGAATCCCAACCACCATCATGCAAGAATCTAGCTGAAGGAATTTGAGTAATACCAGGGTTTCTTGGGTCTGTGTAATCTACAATCCAAACCATACCAGTTTCTTTTACATTACAAATCCAAACAGGGTCTGTATGAGACGCAACAATTGAAGCAACACGAGCTTCTTCTAAATACTCTTTATCACCATCACAAGCATTTCCAGCAGTAGGAGTCACACTTAATGGCTCTAGTGTTTGCGCATCTAAAATGGCAATATGACTTGGGCTATATCCACCAAATACTAAGTATTTATCTTCATAACCTCTAAATTTTGAAACCTCAACTGAACGAGCATCAAAACCTCCTTTAACCTCAGCAACAATAGATGGCGATTTTGTGTAGGTATCAATCATAGTAATTCTACCATCTCTACCAACTGAATAAATATATCTACCAGAAGCCGATGTTCTTAAAATGTGTACTGCAAATCCTGTTTTTAAAACAGCTAATTGCTCTTTAGTATCACCATCAATAATGGCTACTTTGCCAGCATCTCTCATAATTACACCAAAGTAATTATCTATATTTCTATTATGTTCTGGCTTGGTTGGTCTATCTGCTACTGGAACAATTAAATTCCAGCTATTGGTGATTTCACCAATTCCATAAGGTGGAATTACAGGCGGATCAACTTGAAGGAAACGAGTCATCAACTCTATTTCTTCATCAGTCATAATTCCTTTCCACTCTGGCATTCCTCCAGGAGTACCATTTTCAATAAATGCTTTAAGACCATCTGTTCCAAACTCTAAGGTACCAGGTTTATCACTTCCTTCAGGTCTAACTGGCAATAAATGCGTACCAGTTGCCCCTAGTCTACTTGAGCCATGGCAACCTGCACATCTATCAAAGTAGATTTCACTACCTCTTTTCATTTCTTCATCAGAAACTCTAACTGCCGCTATATCTTCGGAGTCACTTTTAGTTACTGAATAATCCGACCCTCCTTTTTTATCACTTTTGCAACTAAATGTTAAAGCAATAAGAACTATTACTAAAAATTTTAAGTTTTTCATTTTATTATTTGATTTTATTTAATCTATTGTTTGCTCTAATGCTTCATCATTAGGTTTTCCATGCTTATAAAAATCTATTACATACAGCACTATGCCTGTTGTAAAAATTGTAGCACATAGAATTAATACGACAAAATGTACACTTATTTCTCCTTGCACTTGCATAAAGTCCATACCGAATTTTCTTTCTAAATAGACTTGAGCCACACCAGCGACTCCAAAAGCCACTGTCATACCAATCATACCAATATTAGATAGCCAATAAGCTGCTCGCCCTCTTGTACTTTGATATAATTTTCGTCCTGTTAAATTTGGTAAAGCATAACTTATTATTGCCAATACTATCATACCGTAAGCTCCCCAGAATGCTAAGTGACCATGCATTGCAGTAACTAGTGTTCCGTGAGTATATAAGTTTGTTTGTGGTAATGTATGTGCAAAACCTAATAATCCAGCCCCAACAAAGGATACAATAGCAGCTCCTAAAGTCCAGTATAATGCTAATTTATTAGGATGTTTTTTCTCTCCTTTTCTATACATATTAACTGCAAATAATGCCATTGCTAAGAATGCCAAAGGCTCAAGTGCTGAGAATATACCACCAACTATTAACCAAATTTTATTTACACCAATGTAATAGTAGTGATGTCCTGTACCTAATACTCCAGATAAGAATGTTAATCCAACGATTACATACAGCCATTTTTCTATAACTTCTCTATCTACTCCAGTAAGTTTAATTAATAAGAAAGATAAAATACCTCCCATAATTAACTCCCAAACACCTTCTACCCATAAGTGTACAACCCACCATCTAAAAAATGAATCGGTTACTTGACTATCAAATGGCAGCATACCTGGTAAGTATAACAAAGCAGCAAACAATAATCCCATAGATAGAACTAATGCTGTTGTTGTTCTTCGTTTTCCTTTAAAAAGTGTGACGAGAATGAGTCCTAAAAATAATAGAACATTTGCTACAACCAAGAAATCTAATGGCCTTGGTATTTCTAAAAATTTTCTTCCTTCCCAATAGTTAAAATGGTAACCTACTATAGCAACCACACCAACAACTGCTAAACTTATTAATTGAACATAAGCTAATTTTACGCTCACTAATTCGCGTTGAGCTTCTTCAGGAATAATATAATATGCAGCTCCCATAAAACCAGATAATAACCATACAACTAACAAATTAGTATGCACAGCTCTAGCTGTGTTAAAAGGAATGAAGTCGTGTAAATTGTCGAGGCCTATTCTAGCAAAACCCATTACAAAGCCATATACTATTTGTAATACTAGTAATAGCATTGAAAGGGCAAAAAACCAATAGGCAACTTTTTGTGATTTATATTTCATGATTAGTTAGTTTAGTTATTGATTTTATCTTTTGCTAGTGGAGATACAATTCTATCGAAGCCATTAAGGTCAATTTCGCCTATCCATTCAAAAAAGGCAATCATATCTTCTGCTTCTTGTTCAGTCATACTATAGGCCACCATTTTTCTTCCGTTTGGCTGCCATGGAACTTCTGACATTAAAATACTTTTAATGACTTCTTCTCCCTGTCCATCATACTTTTGGTTAAGCCTGTCTATAACCTTAGTTAATTCTGGAGCGTAGTATGCTCCTTCTCCTAATATTGTATGGCAGCCCATACAATTGTTCTCTTCCCAGATTATTTTTCCTCGAACAACAGATTCAGTAATATTTTCATGGTTAGATTGATCCTGTGACAACGATAAAGAATACACAGTCAAACCGATGAATACTAAAAATGTTACCAAGGTACCGCCTAGAAAGAAAGCTCTTGCTTGTTTTTTAGATAACATGTTAATTGGTTTTTTAGTTTGATTTATAAAAAAGACCTTTTTGTCTTTTTCAAAAGTAACTCACGAAAAAAGTAAAAAACATGACAAAAGTCAGTTTAAGATAAAAATGTCTTAAATACTACTGAATTATGTCTTATAATACCTCAACAAAATTGATAGTTAATTATAAAACTATAATTGCTAAAGAATTGAGCATAAAAAAAGCAGCTATAAAAGCTGCTTCTTATGTTTTAACAGTAGCTAATTTAAAATTCTACATTGAGTAATTCACCACTTAATTGTAAAAGTTCCAGTTCAATTAATTTGGCATCATACTTAGCGTTATTAAAAGCTGTTTGCGTACTTAATAAATTAATTTGTGCCTGTCGAAATTCTATAGAAGTTACTTGTCCTAATTTGTATCGTTCTTGAGTTCTGTCAAAATTGTTTTGGTTAGTAAGAACATTTTGTTTTTGTGCCTCAAGTACAAAAAGTGCGTTATTATAAGCTTCAAATGCATTTTTTAGAGTAGTTTCTATTGTTTCTACTTGTTGTTCTTTTAGTATTTTTTGATTCTCAAGTGCAATTTTAGCATTAGCAACACGTGTTTTAGTATTTCCTCCATCAAATAAATTCCAAGATAAATTGATTCCAGCATTTAAGCCAGTAGAATTTAATCCTGCTAAAAAAGAAGTTGGTGGGTTAATACTTTTGTTCCACCCATACGAACTTGTTAATGATGCAGTAGGCAAAAAGTTTGATTTGTTAATCTTGATATTGAACTCATTTATTGCAATATTCTTTTCACTTTGTTTTAATAGTACATTGTTCTCCTTTGCTTTATCCAATAACTCTTCAAAAGAAATTAACGTGGTAAAATTAACATCTGTTTCTACTTCATAATTAATATCATTTTGTATTCCTAACACAATATTTAAATTGCGTTTTGCATTAAAAAATAATTGTCTTGTTGAAATATAGTTTATACTATCGTTGTTTACATCAACCTCGGCATTTAATAGCTCCAACTTTGTAGATTGACCATACTCATACTGATATTTAGCACGTTCTAATCGTTGTTTAGAAATTTTTAAAGTTTCCTTTAAATTATTTGTATTCTCAGACAATCTTGCAATTTGAAAATACACACTAAACAATTGTAAATACATGTTTTCAATAGTTTCACGTGCTTGTAGTTCTGTGAGGTTATATGTTTCCTTTAACTGCTTATAATTATATTTTCTTCCTAAACCATCAAAAATTGTATAATTTAAGTTTATAGAAGCATTGAAGCTCTTGGTTTCCGCTCCATTAATATTGGTAATACTTCCGTCTTGTCTTTCAATTTCTTGATTACTATTATTATAATTTGCACCAGCGCTGGTAGATACAATTGGTAAAAAACCAGAGTTATATACGCTGGAATTATTTTTAGCTATTTCAAGATTATTATTGGCAATTTTTACACCATAATTATTCTGTAGAGCTATTTTTAATGCTTCATTCTTGGTCAATATCTCTTGTCCATGAGCTTGTAACAAAGTAAAAGCTAGAAAAGTATATATTAATCTTTTAGTGTAATTCATCGTTTTCATATTTTGATTCAATAATTGCTCTTTCTACTTCTTCTTTTGTGATTTCCCTTCCAGTTATCATCCACTTAAAAAACACTTTAACAGAATTAGAAATTGATAACAATAATGGTAACATTACTAAAGTCAATACTGTTGCAATGCCTATTCCGTAAGAGATGGAAACTGCCATTGGTTTTAAAAATTGTGCTTGCCTACTACCTTCTAACAATAAAGGTGCTAAACCAGCTATTGTTGTTAATGAGGTTAAAAAGATTGCTCTAAAACGTGATTTACCTGCTTGTACCAAGGCTTCATTATATGTCATACCTTCTTTTAAATAACCATTAAACTTTCCTATTAAGACCAGACCATCATTAACCATAATACCTATTAAAGCAATAATACCTAACCATGATAAGATATTAATCATAAAACCATGTACCCAATGTCCAAAGGCCACACCTATTAAACTAAATGGTATCATTATCATTAATAAAAATGGTTGGCTATAGGTTCTAAAGGTAAATGCAATAACCATATAGATTAATATCAATATAATTGGACCAACTAACGCTAGTGAATCTATGGTTTTTGATGCTTCCCGATTTTGACCTTCATACAATGCAGAAACGGTTGGATATTTTGATGACAGCTCTGGCATAATTCTATTTCTAACATCATCTAAAACATCGGAAGCACTGTCATCTGGAGATCTTAAATCCGCTGTCAACTGAATTTCTCTTTTACCTTCTAAGTGGTTAATAGCAACATCACCTCTTTCAATTTTATAGGTTGCAATTTCTGAAAACGGTACTTTGCTACCAGATGGTGCAATAATCCACATATCATCTAAATCTTTAATAGATGAACGATCTTCTTTTTTATAACGAACCCAAACTCTTATTTCGTCCTGTCCTCGTTGAAAACGTTGTGCTTGAAAACCAAAGAAACCTGAACGTACCTGAGCCATTACACTTTGTAGATTTAATCCTAATATGTTGGCTTTGTCTTTTAATTCTATTTGTATTTCTTTAATTCCTTCAGGATCGTTATCTGCTACATCCTTCAAAACTGGATTGGCGACTAACTCTGCCTTAAGCTCTTCTTTTGCTGCTTTAAGTTCTTCAATATTATTTCCTAATAATGATACAGCCACAGGGCTACCTCCAAAATTACCTCCAGAGCCAAAGGTTAAACTTTCAACACCATAAATTGTACCTGAAATATCTCGAATCTTGTTTGTTATTTCCTGTGAAGCTAAATCACCCCTCAACTCTCCTGGCAATAAATTAACCGTTAATGAGGCATTAGAAGTTCCTGGTCCTATTCGCTTTATAACATTTTGAACAACAGATTCATTATTAAATAGATTCTTATCATATTGCTCATTAACTATCCATACCTTTTCTTCAATACTTGAAATAATAGAGTCTGTAATTTTTTCATTAGTTCCTTGTGGCATTTCAAGATTTATAGACACAGTATCACTGGCAATTCTCGGAAAGAACGATGTACCAACAATTCCACCTCCAATGGCACCAATACTAAAAATGAACAATGCTATTGGAATAGCAAACCCTAAAAATTTATTCTTTAAAAAGAAACGCAAATATGGTACATAAATAGTATCTCTAAGCTTGACCAATCCTTTATCTGCTCCTTCATTTAATCTCCTAAAAAATTTATCAATCCTATTATATTTTCTTCCTTTACGTTGTAATGCTTTTGAATGTGCAACGTGAGCTGGAAGAATTATTAAAGCCTCAATCATTGAAACCAATAGAGTTAAAATCACTACTGTAGAAACCTCACCGAAAAAATCACCTATTCTTCCATCTAAAAAGAAAAATGTTGAAAATGCTATCATGGTAGTTAATAAGGCTGATACAACTGGTGGCAATACTTCGATAGTTCCATCAATCGCTGCTCTAATTGGAGATTTTCCTTTTTCGTAGTGATGATAAATGTTTTCACCAATAACAATACCATCATCTACTAGAATACCAATAACGATAATCATTCCGAAAAGTGATAACACGTTAATAGTAACTCCCATTTGAGCTGCAAAAATGAACATTCCGAAGAAAGAAATTGGAATTCCTACTGCTACCCAAAGTGCTAATCGTGCATTTAAAAATATTGCTAGAAAAAGAAGTACTAATAGAATTCCCATAATAGCATTATTCACTAGCAAATCTGTACGTTGTGTTAATGTAATAGAGGAATCACTGGAAATATCTAATTGAACATTATCGTACTGTTGATTAAATTTATGTATATACTTTTTTACCTCTTCTGCTGAGGCAATCAAATCTTCATTATTCGTGTTACTAATTCCAATACTAATTGCATTTTTACCATTAAAAAAGACTCTGTCTGGTGTTTCGGACCAAGTATCCTGAACATCTGCAACATCCTTTAATCTAATAATGTTTCCATTTGGCTCAGCTCTTACAATTATGTTATAAAGTTCATTACCATAATACGATCGGTTTCTTGCTCTAATTAAATAATCCTCTTCACTTGTCTTTATATTACCACCTGTTATTAAAATATTTGTTCTGCTAACAGCATTGGCGACATCTTGAAAAGATAAATTATAAGCTCTTAAATCATTTTCTCTTACAGAAATTGCAATTTCTTCAGCAGGAAACCCAGAAATAGATACTTGTGAAATACCCTCTATCCCTCTTAAATCGTTTTCAACTTCTCTTGCATATTGTTTTAAAGTTGTAAGTGGAATATTATCACCACTCAAGGTAAAGCTTATGGTTGGTCTTACCGTTTCTACTTTTGCAATAACAGGTGGTTCCATACCACTTGGAAACGATGGTACTCTATCTACAGCATTTTTAACATCTGCCAAAACAACATCAATATTCTTTCCTTTTTCTGTCTCTACACTAATGGTAGCAGCATTTTCCCTAGAAACAGAAGTAACACGTTCTACTCCAACTATTCCCTTTAAATTATCTTCTATCTTTAAAACCACACCTTCTTCCATTTCTACTGGAGAAGCTCCTGGGTAAATAAGATTGATTTGTATTAATTTTGAATCGGTTAATGGAAAAAACGATGATTTTATTGACAAAGCTCCAATAGTTCCAAAAATTATGAATGCAAAAATCAATACATTAACTGCAACGGGAAACTTTATAAAATAACTAATTACCTTTTTCATCTGTTATTGCTTGTCTTCAAATATTTTAACTTGCATACCGTTATATGCTCCTGGAGTGGGTTTAGAAAGCATAAGTGTGCCGTTCTTAACTCCTTTAATAACAGCGCTTTCTGCTGAAAAATACACAGGTTTAACATCTATAAGTTCTAAAATAGAATCTCTTACAACATATAATTGTTTATTATCTACCAATAACTTTCTAGAAACCTCTATGGCATCTTTTTCACTTCTGGCTGTTAAGTTTGCCTCCAAATAAGTACCTTCTCTTAAATCTTCATGCGCTACTTGAATAAAAGCCTTAATGGTTTGTGAGGTTGCATCAACCTTACCGTTTATTCTAATAACTTTTCCAATATATGTTTTAGTTTTATCTAGATTTTGAAGTGTTACCGCATTACCAACTTTTAATAAATCGGCAAATTCAGCATTAATTGACACCTCCATTTCAAAAATACTTGGGTCAATAAATTCTCCCAATTTTTGGCCAACTCTTACTAAGCTACCTGGAGTCACTAATGCCTCAGTCAATACACCTTTATAAGGTGCTCTCAAATTATATTTACTAAGTTTTACCTCTAAATTCTTAACGTTGTAATATGCTGTATTAATCCCTCTCCCTGAAATAAAATATTTTTCTTTTTCAGAATTAATTTGTGGCAACTCTGGAGTTGATTTGTTTATATCGAAATTATTAAGATACGTTTGCCATTTCTGATAGTCGTCTGGGTAATCTAAACGAATATCAGGCATAATTGAGGTAATACTGTTATAGAAATTACTCTTTTGTGACTGAAGATTGGCATAAAACTCATCACTATTAATTTTAAGGATAGATTCTCCTCTATTATACATAGTTCCAGCTTTAAACTCTTTAGAGGAAGCTTTTAAAACACCTTGTACTTCTGCATAAAGGTCAATTTTATGTTTAGCAACTAAATTTCCACTTGTTGTAATTATTATAGGTATTTCTCTATTATTAACCTCTTCAACAAAAACTGTTTTTACAATTTTGTCGAATTTTGGCTTAGGTCTTTTTTTGTTATCAATTAAATATTTGGCAACAAAGAATGCACCTACTAATAATAAAACCCCTAAAGCGATAGATATAATTTTTCTCATTTTTAGTCAGTTATATAGATTCTATTTTTGAATCGAAATTGTTTTGAATTTTTTTTAAAATCGTTATGATTTGCTTTTTTTCAGAAGCTGCAATATTCTTTTCCATTTTAGTAATCATTTTTTTTATCACTGGTTTCGTTAAATGGAAAACTTCTTTACCTTTTTGAGTTAAATAAACATTATTAATTCGCTTGTCCTCTTTGGATTGTTGTCTTGTTATATACTCTTTCTGTTCCATTTTAGTTAGCAAACGTGTTAAAGATGATTTATTTCTAAGCGTTAAAAATGCTAACTCGTTTTGACTCAAACCATCGTCATTATGCAGCCTCTTAAGAACAATCATTTGCTCTTTAGTTAAATCAAGCCCATGATCATTAAACAATTCTTGTAGATGATACTCAAGAATTTTTACAGTTTTCCCTAACCAAGGACCTATTGAGTTCTCAAAATCTATATTTACCTCTTCTCTTTTCATACGACAAATGTAAACAAATAATTAAATAGTTGCATATGCAACTATTTAATTATTTGTTAATTTTTTTATTATATCTTCAAACATGATAAAAGTCAGTTTAAGATATTTAAGTCATAAATATCTTTGCAATGTGAAACTTAGCTCCGTAATATTATCATTAACTTTATCTGCATTAATACTATTTAATAGTATGCAAGTATCACTAACATTTGCATATTACGAAATTGATCCTATTGACTTTATTGAGAGGTTATGTGAGAATTTAGATAAGCCTGAATTAGAATGTAATGGTAAATGTCAGTTGAAAAAAGTAGCAGAAACCAATTCTACAGATAATAAAAACGTGCCAAATGTTATTGATTTCAAAGAAATATTACTCTATAAAGAAAGTTCAAACAATTACTTTTTAGTAAAAAATGTAGAGAAGGTATTCCAAAATTATAGCTACCAAAACTTCTATAACTACCTAAAGTTTTCAGATTGCTTCCATCCACCTCAAAAATCATTCTCATAACCCATTTTTAAGGCTTTTTTAAGCCAAACCCAAAACAATTTCATTTAAAATTTAAAATTTTGAATCATGAGAAAGATTTATGGTATGCTTTTGTGTATGCTAATTTCAACAATGTCTTTTGCTCAAAATAAGAAAGCAAAAGACACGACAACCCAAAAAACAGTAGAACTGAATAAAGTGATTATTATTGGAAATGTAAAGACAGATCCAACACACTCTAAAGTATCAAATAAATATGACGAAAATATAATACAACCAAAAAATGTTGCCGACCTATTTAAGAACATCAATGGTTTTTCAACAATAAAAAGGGGGAATTATGCTATTGACCCTTCTTTTAGAGCCTCTCAATATGAACAATTAAACGTTCAGTATGATGGTGGGACAAAAGCAATGCATGCTTGCCCAAATAGAATGGATCCTATTACAACTCACATTATTCCTGAGGAAATTGCCAAAATTGAAATTATTAAAGGACCATACACTGTTAGATATGGAACTACTTTTGGCGGTATTATTAATATGGTGACTAAAACTCCAGGAATTGATGACTATGGCTTTCATGGTAATGCATCTTTTGGATATGAAGACAATGGAAATTCTATTTCTAATATGCTAGCTCTTAAGTATGCTTCAGAAAAATATGATTTTACAGTTAATGGAGGCTATAAAGATTTTGGTAACTATAAAGATGGTTCAGACTTAGAGATTCCTTCATCATTTAGAAGTACGGATTATGGGGTTAAGTTTGGCTATAACTTATCAGAAAGCGAACGTGTTCAAGCACATTGGCGACAATCTTTTGGTAGAGATGTTCTACATGCAGGTTTACCTATGGATACAGATTATGATAACAGTAGTATTCTTTCACTAGATTATAAAAAAGAATATACAAACAGTAAGGTTAAAAGCTTAAGTAGCAAACTATACTATAGTTATGTTGATCACTTAATGACCAACTTTAAAAGACCAAACTTTATGATGGTTGAAGCTGAATCTGGTGTAGAGGCTACAACTGCTGGAGGTAAAATAGAGCTAAAAATTGTACCAAACGAAAATTGGCAACTGTATAGTGGTCTTGATGCAACTTACATTGGACGAGAAGGTAATAGAAACCGTTTAGTGAAAATAATGAATGGAAATCCTTTACCTATGCCAATGTCTTTTACAGACAAGATTTGGCAGGATTCACAAATAACAGATATAGGAGTATTTACCGAAGCAAAGTGGTTTGCGAGCAATTCTACCATTTTTAATTTCGGATTGCGCTACAACGCTGTTATTAGCGATATAAAAGATCCTGCCGTTAATTTTGCAGCGATGTATGATTTAGAAAAACGGACAGAAGGTAATTTAAGTGGAACTGTAAGTCTTAAAAAGGTTATTTCACCAGATTTTACTTTAGAAATAGCTTATGGTAGAGGTGTTCGTTCAGCAAGTATGGTTGAGCGCTTTATAAACCATTTTA
This sequence comes from Gaetbulibacter sp. S0825, assembly GCF_011777505.1. GTDB lineage: Bacteria > Bacteroidota > Bacteroidia > Flavobacteriales > Flavobacteriaceae > Pontimicrobium. The sequence continues at coordinate 121,962 of NZ_JAATJT010000003.1, forward strand.
CAGTTGGTCAAGACCCTTATGAATATGTTGGTAACCCAAACTTAAAGGCAGAAGTCAATAACCAATTTGAAATTGGATTTAAAGGCAAAAAGGATTTAACGAACGGTTTTAATAAACTTACTTATTCTTCATCATTTTATTATTCATTTTTCGAGAACTATATTGTTGGTATTGTTGATGAATCTTTAAATAGATTGTATATGCCAATGTTAGAACCAAGACACCCTAAAGTATTTAGAAATTTAGATGAAGCATATAAAACAGGATTAGAAGCTTCGATGAAACTTGAGTTTATGGACAATTTCTTTTTAAAAGCAGATATCGCTTATGTTTATGCAAAAAACAAAGATTTAAAAGAATCGCTTCCACTTACTCCTCCTCTAACAACCAAACTAGGCTTTGGATTCGAGAAAAAGAAATTTTGGGCAAATGCAACTTTTAACTTAGTTTGCAAACAAGATAAAATTGCCGAAAGCTTTGGTGAAACTTATACAAAAGGCTATGAAACGTTAGATATTCGTGTTGGACTAAAACCAATAAAAAATATAACAGTAGGTTTGGCTGCTATTAATCTTTTTGATCAAACCTACAATGACCATTTAAGTTTTTCATTTAACAACCAATCGGGTTTAGGTAGAGTCCCTATTAATGAACCTGGAAGAAACTTAACTGCTTTCTTGCAATACAAGTTTTAAACAACAAAAAAAAGAGGACAAATTTTGTCCTCTTTTTTGTTTTAAATAAATCAATCTATTCCTGATTTTTATCTTTTTTCCCACTACTCATAAAAGAAATCAACACTATAATTAATATTAAACAGATTAGACCAAAAACTGCCATCATAATTACGCCATTGCTCCAATCGTATAATGCAATACTACTACTTATCATATCTTAAATTGTTACTGTTATTTTTTCAAAAATATATGTAATGTGCTTAATATTTTATGACTTTTGTCACAAAAAAGCCCAAGTTTCCTTGGGCTCAACTATTAATCAACTCTAAACGAAACTATGTCCTATTTAAATTGATTTGGTGCAAAAAAGTGAACTTTATGCTTGGTAAAATTACTTAAATAAGTAAACACCTTGAGTAACTCTTGTTACACTAAAGTCAAATTTAAACTTCAATCCCTTTCATCATTTTGTTCCAATATAAATATGGCAATCCATATTTTTTAAGCATCCATAACCTCCAATGCTCTTTTGAAGAATCATTAAGCATCATTGGGAATTTTTTTAATTTAGGGTCTGGTTCAAAATTCTTATCATAGTCAAACTCAGCTAACACCATTTTACCATAACCTGTAACTAATGGACATGAGGTATAACCATTATATTCCTTTGAGGATAACCCCTCTACTTCTATCAATTTTAAAATGTTTGCAACAGTTACTGGAACTTGCTTTCTAATAGCTGCTCCTGTTTTAGAGGTTGGTAGATTAGATACATCTCCAAGACTAAAAATATTAGGATATTTAGTATGCTGCGTGGTTTTAGGATCTACTGAAACCCAACCCGTTTCGGCTGCTAAAGGAGAGTTTCTAATAAAATCTGGTGCACATTGTGGTGGTGCCAAATGCATCATGTCGAAATGAATCCCAAAACGATCTACCTCTCTAGTTACTTTTACGTCTTTATAGTTATACTGAATATCTCTGTCTAACGAAGCCACGTCACCATCGGCGATAGTTACACAACCACCAGCTGTTAAGTCTTTATCTATTTCGTACCATGCAATTTTTTTATCTGCATCAACTTTAACCAACTTATGAAAGAAACGCACATTAATATCTTTTCTGTCTACTACATTCATAAGTGTATCAGCAATAATTTTTACTCCAAAAATAGAACCACTTGGTAGTGCAAAGACTATATCTGATTTTTTTCTGACTCCAGTTTTTCTAAAATAATCATCTGCTAAATACATTATTTTTTGAGGTGCTCCTCCACATTTAATAGGTGTTGTAGGTTGGGTAAATAAAGCTGTACCTCCATTAAAGTTCTTTAAAGTTTCCCAAGTATGGTTTGGATCTGTATAGTTACTGCATACAACGCCTTTTTCCATTGCTTCTGTAAGTCCTTCTACCAATTCTGGTGCAATTTTTAATCCCGGAACTACCACAAGATAGTCATAGGTGAGTTCAGTACCATTTTTAGTAATTAAACTATTTTGTTCTGGTTTAAAAACATCAGCATATTCTTTAATCCAATCGACACCTTTAGGAATTAATGATGCCATTGGCCTAACAGTATCTTTAAATTTATATGTATTGGCACCAACCAATGTCCAAGCTGGTTGGTAATAATGCTTGTCGGATGGCTCTATTAAACCAATTTCTAAACTTGCGTTTTTTCTTTTTAATTGTGAGGCAACCATAATTCCAGCTGTGCCTCCTCCAATTATTAATACTTGATAGTGAGTTCTCATAAAACAATAAAATTTAGTTAGAAGTATCTGATTATTAATTTACTAAAATTAACGTCTATTTTTTAAAATATCTGTAACCTTAGTTACAAAAAAAGGCAGCTTAAAAAGCTGCCTTAGAAATCAATAAACACTATGAACATTAAAAATCGATACTAACTAAATTTATTAATTATGTTTATTAACTCTTCTTTTTTAACAATACCCGATTGACGCCAAACTAATTGTCCTTTCTTAAAAATTAAAAATGTTGGTACACCTCTCACCTGATATTTCCCAGATAATTCTTGATTTTTATCTACATTAATTTTTACAATAGATACTATGTCATTTAATTGATCTTTAACTTCTTTTAATATTGGGCTCATTACTTGACAAGGTCCACACCATTCGGCATAAAAATCCACTAAAACAGGGATTGGCTTATCAATTATTTCTGAAAACTTACTAATCATTTACTGTATTTTATACTCCATATTCCTCGCACTTCATTAACACCATATCCTGTTGCCATATCATTAGGATATAATTGTTTAATTGTTTTGTATGTATCGGATTGGACGTATTCATCCAACTTTCCATGACACTGTAAGCACATCATGTTTGTTGTTATTGGATAATAGAAACTCACATCATTTTTCGATTCTTCAATAATTGGTTTTGGGCCAGTATTATTTAACAATTCTTTTTTAAAAGTTTTGATATGCTTTAACTCAATTGCATTTGCAGTATTTAATGGGTTTCTAGGCTTATCTGAAACTCTTTTAATGTTTGCCGAAAAGACGTTAGCCATACTATCTGTTATTGATAATGCTTGTTCATTACAAAACTCCAAAGCTCCAACTGTCCCTTTTTCTTGAATAGCACCCATCAAATTTTTTCCAAGTTCTTTTTTTGTTGCTAACGCATAATGCATTCCTATTTCTTCAAAACTCTTATCTGTTTTATTAAAACTAGATTGTTGATGCTGCATCTTTCCCTTTCCTTTTCCACTTCCCATGCCTTTTCCTTTGCCATTGCCTTTTCCCATTTCTTGCTGATAATGTTCCTCAAACCATTCTGGTTGTTCTATATCATTATCATAGATATAATCAGCTATTTGTTCTACATCCTCTTCCTCATAAGGTGCATAAGGCATTATTCCAAAATTCCTAATAGCTCCAGGCATTTTTGATATTTCTTCTGAAGGAGCCTTAACCCATTTCTTAATATCATCAATAAACTCTTTCTTAGTGGTATTCTCTTTTTTATAATGTTTCTTAACAGCAATCATTGGAGGTGCTAATCTATTATCATGTGAGGCCATTGGATTATGACAAGCATAACAATAAGTTTCCATTAGTTTTTTTCCAGGATGCTCATTTTTTTGTATTATAGCAACGTCTTCATAATCAGGTCTTAGTTGTATGTAAGTAAAAAACAAGGTGGCAAGTAGTAATAAAATTATTGTAACGGTAAGGATTCTAATTGTACTTTTCATGGCTGTTTTATCTAGAAAAACGCTTTATAACAGTGCGCTTAATTTAATATTAAAATTAAAGCATAATCTTATATTTTGAAGTAACATTAGTTACATACAGCACATAAAAAAAGAGCAGCTTTTAGCTGCTCTTTTTTTATTAAAATAATTTATTAAATTCTACAATAAAGTAGTTGGACAAACATAATCTGTCATAGGAGCATCTGTTTCTTTTAAATCTTTAAATCCTCCTCTTACGTCCGTAACTTTCTCAACACCATTGGCTTTAAAAATTGAAGCTGCCACTAAAGAACGATAACCACTTGCACAGTGCAAGAAATACTCCTTATTAGGATCTATTTCAGCAAAGTTTTGATGTATAAAATCTAATGGGAAGTTTTCAACTCCTTTTACATGCTCAGATAAGTATTCTGATTCTTTACGAACATCGACAGGCTTTTCCATTTCTCCTTTTGCTAATTTTTCTGCAAATGTATGTGCAGAAATAGAGCCAATTTTATCCACTTCATATCCATAGGCTTTCCAATCTTGGATTCCTCCGTTCAAATAACCTAATGTATTATCGTAACCAACTCTAGAAAAACGTGTTACTATTTCGTTTACACGTAACTCATCATCAGCAATAAAAATGATTTTCTGATTAATATCTTTAATCAACGCACCTACCCATGGTGCAAAACTACCATCGATACCAATATACCAAGCTCCAGGAACTGTACCTTCTTCAGTATACAATTGTTTTGAGCGTGTATCTACTACAAGGACATCTTTCTGCTCACTCATTTCTTTAAACGTCGCAGGATCTAAAGGAGTTGTTCCTCTATGCAAAATCTTATCAATACTAGTATTAACAGATTTGTTCATACGTACATTGTTTGGAAAATATTGTGGTGGTGGCTTTAAACCTGTTGTAACCTCCTCAATAAATTCTTCTCTTGTCATATCTGCTCTAAGTGCATAATTTGTTTTCTTTTGATTTCCTAAAGTATCAAAAGTTTCACTACTCATGTTTTTACCACAAGCAGATCCTGCTCCATGGTTAGGATAGACGATAATATCATCTGGTAGAGTCATTATTTTATTTCTCAAAGAGTCAAATAAATGACTTGCTAGATCTCTTTCTGTTAATTCTCCTTGCTTTACAGCCAAATCTGGACGACCTACATCACCTATAAATAAACAGTCGCCAGTACATACGTAAGGTGTGTTCCCTTCTTCATCGGTAATTAAATATGAAGACGATTCCATAGTATGACCAGGTGTATGAAGCAACGTAATTTTACCTCCACCTAGCGGGAATTCTTCGCCATCTTTACCATTGTATATATCATAATCGGCAGTTGCATTTGGTCCAAATATAATTTTGGCTCCAGTTTTTTGAGCTAAATCATATTGCCCAGACACAAAATCGGCATGAAAATGTGTTAAGAAAATGTACTTTATTTTGGCTCCATCAGCTTCAGCCATTCTTAGATATGGCTCTGTTTCTCTTAAAGGATCAATAACAGCAGCTTCCCCATTTGACTCTATATAATAGGCCATTTCGGCAAGGCATCCAGTAAACAATTGTTCTACTTTCATATTATTTTATTTTATTGATTCATAATTATTTAGTAGCTAAATTTAATCAAAAATTACACCAACCATTGTAACTTGTGTTACACAATTAATATACCTATTTATTGGTTTGATTTATATATTGTTTAAAATTATTTTCAACAATCTCTTTTTTCTTATCTGTTTCAAAATAATCTACAGCTTCTTGAATACTCATAAAAAAATGATCTGGTTTAGCTTTTTCCATAAATCCTGATTTCAATAATTTATCTCGTACAGGACCTTTAATTCCAGTAAAGTAAACCGTTATATTTCGTGATTTAAAGTCAGATACTATTTCTTCAAACGCATGAATAGCTGTACTATCAATATTGTTTATACTTTCCCCATCAATTATTAATAGCTTAAGATTTTCCTTTTTTAATCTCTCATACTCATACAATTTATCTTTAAAAAAGTTTGTGTTTGCAAAGAATAGTTGAGCATCAAAACGATAAATTAATATCTCTTCATTAATCTCTAAATCAGAAAAACGTTCCATATTTCTATAAAAATGTGTATTAGGCACTTTAGCTAGTCTTGCTGTATGTGGCCTGGTAGTTTGGAATAAAACCATTGCTAATGATAAAATAACTCCCAAACCAATACCAATTTCTACACCAAAAGCTAATGTTGAAATAAACGTAGCAATGAGCATCCAAAAATCGGTAATATTACTCTTAAATAAATGGATGGCTTCTTTATAATCAATTAACCCAAAAACTGCTACCATAATAACCGATGCTAAAATAGCTTTTGGAAGATTGTAAAAATAAGGTGTTAAGAATAACAAAGTTACAATTATGAGTGTAGCGCTAATAATTGAAGCCAAACCTGTTTTTGCCCCAGCTTGGTCATTTACTGCTGTTCTAGAAAATCCGCCAGTTGTTGGATATGACTGAAAGAACGAACCAAAGACATTAGCCAAACCCAATGAAATAAGTTCTTGATTTGGCTCTACTTTATAATCTCTGTGTTTTGTTTGAATTGCTTTAGCAACGGCTATGCTCTCCATGAAGCTTATAAGTGAGATCGTTAATGCCATGGGTAATAATAACTGGATAATTTCCAAATTAAAGGTTGGAATTACAAAACTTGGCAAAGAACTTGGAATATTCTTTACAATATCAACAGTAGTACTCCCATTTCCTAAACCAAACAATGTAACTGCTAGAATACCAAATATCACAGCAAACAATTGTCCTGGTAAAGATTTCTTTGGTTTTTTTGAAATGATTATGATAAAGATTCCTGCCAAACCAATTATTAGTGAAATCCAATTTATTTCGTTGAATTTATCTACAGCATTCAAAATAATTTCATGTATGTGATGACTTCTAGGAATATTTACTCCCAATAAATGTTTTAATTGACTTAAACCAATTATTAATGCTGCAGCCGATGTAAATCCGCTAACAACAGGGTGTGACAGGAAATTTACTAAAAAACCTAATCTAAAAATCCCGAGTAAGAACTGAATTGTTCCAACCAACAATGCTAATAAAATTGCATAAGAAATATAATCAGAAGTAGATAAACCTTGAAAAGAACCAATTGCTGTAGCTGTTAATAAAGACACCATTGCTACTGGACCAACAGCCAACTGCCTTGAAGTCCCCAAAAAAGCATAAATTAATATTGGAACAATCGATGCATACAAGCCATAAACTGCTGGTAATCCTGCAATAGAAGCATACGCCATTCCTTGAGGAATTAGCATCACTCCTACGGTTAAACCTGCACTAATATCTCCTTTAAGCCACTCTTTTTTATAATTTGGCAACCAACTAAAAATTGGAAAAATAGATTTTAAATTCATAGAATTAATTTGCAATAACAAAGATAGTGCAAGTTGTAATATAGTATGTAACCCAAATTACAATTAAAAGACTTTAATTGGTTTTACATTCATCAAAAACCTTTTCCAAGCAAAGTCCATCTATTTTTTTATGAATTTCACGAATAGCTTCTTTCTTTTTCTGGAAGAAGATGTTATTTCCAATTTTGTCTACAAAACCTCCTTTTTGCAAAACATCCTGACTTACTAGTTTTAGTCCTGAAAAATAAATACCTCCTCGATTTTTTTGCCACTTTTTAATTTCATTTGTTAACCATTCAGCAGCAGCTAAATCAATAAAATTAATGCCATCTGCAGCTATTAAAATATATTGGACTTTATTTTCTTCATAAAGCTTAGAGAAATAGCTAGAAATTTTTTCTATTGACCCAAAATATAATGATCCATCTATGCGAACAATCTTTAGATTAGAGCATTCTTTAGTTTCATCATCTCTAATTATATTAATAAGACGCTGGTTTTTATCAACACCAAGAATTGCGATGTTTGGTTTTGAAGTCCTTTCCATATAAAAGAAAAACGATGTTAAAATACCTGCTAATAAAGCAAATTCTAAATCGAAGAATAATGTTCCAAATAATGTAATGAATAAAACAATTAATTCTCTTCCACTTGCTTTATAAACTTGTTTTATATGATGAAAATCTATTAAATTATAGCCTACTAATAAAATAATTCCTCCCATAGCTGCCTTAGGTAAGTATGATGCATATTTTGCAAATAATAACAGAACAACCATTAAAAAGACTGAGGCAAAAATGGCCGACATAGGTGTTTTAGCTCCAGCCTGATGATTAACACCTGAACGTGTAAACGAGCCTGAACCAGCGTAACTTGAAAAAAAACTTGCTGCCATATTGGATAGGCCTTGACCAATAAATTCTTGATTACCATCAATTTTTTGATGAGTATGTAATGCTATAGCCCTACCAATAGCTACAGCTTCTATTAAACCCAACAATGCTAAAACCATTGCTCCAGAGCTTAATAGCTTAATATTGTTCAAAGTAAAGTCTGGAACTTGAAAAGGCGGCAAATTTGAAGGTATTTTTCCAACGGTTTCAATACCATTTGCATCTCCTCCAAGAAAAATTGCCAATGCACTTCCTAATACCATTGCCAATAACATATAATATCTAGACAATGGTTTAATTAATAATTTTATTATAAGCGCGATGAGCAAAGTTCCTGTTGCTACTGTAAACACATACCAGTTAGTGTCTGAAATATGGTTAGATATATAGACTACAATGTCAATAATTGAGCTTCCCTGAGGAATTTCCACACCAAAAACATGCTTTAATTGTTTAAAAGCAATGAGTATTCCTGCTCCAGCAGTAAAGCCAATAATCACGGAATGTGACACAAAATTCACTAACTTTCCCATCCGTAATAAACCCATTACAAATTGAAAAAAACCAGCTAAAAAAGTAAGCACTAGAGCTAATGACACAAATCCTTCTAAATCGGTTTCTGGGTTTACAAATTTTATTAAGGTAGAATACACTACAATCGAAATTGCGGTAGTTGGTCCAGAAATTAAATGATATGAAGATCCAAATAATGCTGCAATAATTGGGGTAATCATTGCTGTGTAAAAACCGTATACTGGTGGCAATCCAGCAATCATTGCAAAAGCCACAGCTTGAGGAATGACAATAATTGTTCCAGTAATGCCAGCAATTATATCGTCCTTAAGCGTATGTTTTGCTGTTGGTAACCAAGTAAGAAAAGGAAAAACTTTCTTTAGCATGCACTAATTTAATTATTTTATTTTGCCTAAAATAAGATTCCCGCTTTCGCGGGAATACTTATTCTAATTATTTATCTTCTTTAGGTATGTAATAACATCCTCCATCAGACTTATCTGGAGTAAAGGCTCTATTAAACCAAAGTGGTCTTCTTTCACCATTTGGTCCAGGAGCTGGACGTGCCATCGCTAACCATTCTTTATAAATTTCATGCGACTTGTTTGTGTCTACATAAATGTCACCATATTTTTCATCTTTCCCAGGTACTTCTATTCTAACACGTTGATGCCAACAATGCATTCCACTAATTGGATCTGGATGCACAGCATGTGTGATATTTTGATGTACACCTCCATCTTTCCAGAAAATACGCTTTGAATCACTATCATGAGATTCAAAAGGTTTTACTCCAGAAATCGTATTCATTTTCCAACCTCCTTTTCCATCATTTTCAATATTAACCGTATTAGTTGCCCAACGGTTTCCAATTTTGTCTTGTGGTCTTCTCCAGCGACCAATATGATGCGAACAAGCTACAACTCCGGGTTTCATAGATTGGGTTACCCAAACTTTGTCAATAAAATAACCAATATCAGTATTCAATTTAACTAAATCACCTGTTTTGAATCCCCATTTTTTAGCGTCATCTGGATGCATCCAAATTGGGTTTCTATTAGAAATCTCTATCAACCATTTAGCATTACCAGAACGTGTGTGAATTAATGTTGGCAATCTAAACGTCGGCACTAAAACATATTCACCTTTTGATTTGTCTAATACGTCATTATGAATATGACTCTTTATATATGCTGGAGTTGCATATTCTGGCCATTTCCAATCAACCATAGTTTGAGAGTAGAATTCGTTTTTACGTGATGGTGTTGGAAAGCCTATACAAGCTTTACCATTTACCATAACACCAATTGATTTGCCATCTTTGGTAATAACATCTGTTACTGGGTCTACAATTGAGCCTTTTAATTGTTCTTCTGAGAGCTCATTTTCATTGACTTTGTAGGACTCGCCTTCTTCAATGGCAAAAGCACCATACTTTTTCATGTATTCCAATTCTGCAAATTGTCCAGTAAATCCATCTGCTTTTGCTGCTTCAGGCAAACCATTCACACGTTCGAAAATATATTGGTAATATTCGTCAATTGTAATCTTTTCTCCTGGTCTATAAGGCGATTCAAAGGTTTTTCTAATTCCCATACTTCCGTCAGGATCAATTCTCCATGATAATTCAATCCAGAATTCATCTTCCTCCCAAACTTCTCCAGGATTTGCTTGATATGTAAATTCAACAGGTTTTCCATTTCTTCGAGCCGCTTCCCTTAATACTGGTTGACGGAAAGCCACCCAAGTTCCACCATGAGTTGCGTAACTATTTAAATCATGTCGTTCAGAAGCTAATCCCATCGGCAGAACAAAATCTGCATAAAATGCTGTTTCATTCCAAGTTGGTGTTAAGGCTGCATGTATTCCAAATTTAGATTCGTCGGCTAGTGTTTCCATCCAAGTAAAGCCATCAGGATAAGTCCAAACTGGGTTAAACACTCTTGAGAAATACACATCCATTTTCCCTCTTCCTTCTTTTAGGAAATGAGGTAATAATTGACTCATTTCAAAAAATGCTAAAGGGTATTCTTTAGGGAAATGTAATTCGTTCCATTTTTTTTGAGGTGCTGGAGGGTTTGGTTGTGTTGGTTTAAATTTATTCCATGAATTTGGTGACGTCCCTCCTTTAGCTCCAACTGCTCCAGTTAAAACGGTTAAGAAGTGTAACGCTCTGGCAACACACCAACCACCTAGGTTTGATGCACCTGCTGCTCTCCAGTTATGAGATGCGAAACGTTCTCCTGCTTCGCCAATTTTATGAGCAATTTCAACAATCATATCAGCTTTTACTCCTGATTCTTTTTCAGCGAATTCAGGTGTAAACTCTTTATATTCATCAATCATTGCAGCTATATAATTCTCGAAAGTAACGTCTTTCTCTGAATGCCTTGCTTTTAGGTATTCTTTCCAATTTGTCCAATTTTCAAGATACTCTCTATTATATAGACCTTCTTCAAGAATAATTAAAGCCATAGCCAATAAAACAGCTGCTTCAGTACCAGGATATGACGGCAACCAATAGTCGGACATGGACGCTGTATTTGACAAACGTGGATCCATAGTTGCTAATTTAGCACCTTTCATTTTGCCTTCAATGATACGCTGTGCATGCGGATTGAAGTAATGTCCAGACTCTAAATGCGCAGATACCAATAAAATAAATTTTGCATTTGAGTGATCTGGTGAAGGTCTGTCGTAGCCATACCACAAATTGTAACCAAAACGAGCTCCAGAAGAGCAAATATTGGTATGTGAGTTATGTCCATCAATTCCCCAACCTTGAAGTATCCAGTTCATGAATTTTTCATGTCCTGGTCTGCCAACGTGATAGGCAATTTCGTTATGTCGATCTTCTTTTATCGCTTTTCTAATACGAGCTGCAATAGTATCTAGAACTTCATCCCAAGAAACACGTTCCCATTCTCCATCTCCTCTTTTACCTTTTCTTTTAAGTGGGAATAATATTCTGTCCGGATCCTTTATTTGATTTATTGTTGCAGGTCCTTTGGCACAGTTTCTTCCTCTACTTCCTGGATGATGTGGATTGCCTTCAAATTTTTTAACTTCTTGGGTTTCCTTATCAATAAAGGCTGTTAAGCCACAAGCACTTTCACAATTAAAACAGGTTGTTGGTACTATTTGATAGGTTTTTTTATCTTTTTTAGGCCAAACTTTAGGATCATATTCTACCCAATTGTCCCACTTTTCAGGAGGTGGGAAATTTTCATACATTCCAGCAACTTCCTCATCAGTAAAATGACGCATATCATCTTGAAACTCTTGATAGTTCTCTTTATGCAGGTTTGGAATAATTCCTAGTTTTTCTGCTATGTTTTCTATAAATGATGGCTTTTTATATCCCATGATTTTTTTCTTTTAAATTAAGCTAACGGAATTCGCTGAGGAGCTTCTACCCAAATTTTTTCTGTAACATAAATTCCTATCAATACGAGAATTGCTGAAACAGTTAACATAGTTGCACTCGGTGCAAACACTAACAATGCTAATGGAATAATGTTCCCAATTAGTACGACTCCAATCCAAAATAAATTTTTATACCTTCCTTTTGTAATCATTTCTACCACTGTATGTGCAGCTGTACTTGGATGTGTAATAGTTAATTCAGTTACCAATGAGAACAGATTTACTCCTAGAGCAACTATTAATGTTATTTTTAACATTGACATCCAATCTTCATTTCCAAAAATTAGGGAAGCCAACACAAAAATGGCAACACCAGCCATAACACTATGAACTAACATATGTAGAGGTAACGTTGGGCTTTGCCAGAAATCACGCCCTTTTGCTTGAGCAAATAAGAACGCTGTATAGATGGCTAATAGAACTGCAAATACTGCAGTTACCCATAATAATGGCATTTCAGGAATACCTAAATTAAACCAAGTATTTACTCCCCAAAGGGTTACTAATAATCCAAATATTGTAATGGTATAACCGCCTTTTACTAACCATGAATTCCATTGTGGACGTAATAATACATTTAGGAATCTGTCTGGTCTATCCAAATCCATTACTAAGAATAGCCCAGTTAAGGCTAAACCAACTAATGAGATTCCAACTGACCACAATTTAGCAGTATCAGAAATTTCATATCCTAAAAGAATTGCTAGAAATGGAATTAAGAATGCGCCTGCGGCAATGGCTTTTGTAAACACATAAGCAGATACTTCCCAACCCCAAAGAATTCCCTTATCTGGCGTGTCGTAAACTCGTCTTGCTTTTCCACTTAACACATCAATATAGTTAGGGTTTTCACTATCTTTTCTTTGATAAGCAGCTTGCATTTCATTATCAATACTCATTTGTAATAAATCGACATCATCATTAGTATGTAGCATTTTTTCGGCAGCTTTAGCAAAATGACCAACACCGCGTGCTTGAGAGTTCCATAAACCTGGACCAGATTTAGCAGTTGCTTCTGGATTTAGCGATGATTCGTCACCATCTATATAGAACAGATTAGGATTAGTTCCTTTTTCAGGTTTACGCACTTTTACAGCTTGTCTTGCTAAAAGTTGAGAGATTTCTGTATTAGGGTTGTCCATATCTCCAGCAATAATAGCATGTTCAGGACAAACAGAAACACATGCTGGTTCCCTTCCTACATCTACTCTATGTGCACAATAATTACATTTGGCCGCGGTATGTGTTTCAGGATCAATGTATAATGCATCGTAAGGACATGCTTGCATACAGGACTTGCATCCAATACATCGGTTATTATCAAAATCTACAATACCATCTTCTCGAATAAACAATGCTTCAACTGGACAAATTTCCACACAAGGAGCATCTGTACAATGGTTACAACGCATGACTGAAAATATTCGACGAGTATTTGGGAATTCTCCTTTTTCAACCTGTTTAACATATGTTCTGTTAACTCCTACTGCAACATCGTGTTCTGATTTACATGCAGTGGTACAGGCATGACAACCAATGCATTTTCGGTTATCAATTATAAAGCCGTACTTCATATAATAAAAATTGGATAGTTAAATGTTTAGCTTACCTCTCAAAGTTAACCAACTTTCTGTAAAAAAACTGTAACAATGGTTACTTAACTACCCTATTTATTATAATTCTATTTAATGAGGTAATTTATGCTTTATTGCATGGTAAAATAAAACTCCTAAAAGTCCTCCAAATATGACTATTAAAATTGACAAGACTCCTCGTCCTAACAAAATAAACATTGGTCCAGGACAAGCGCCAATTAATCCCCAACCTAAACCAAAAATAGTTCCTCCAATTATGGTTCTATAGAATCCTTTTTTCTTAGGTTCAATCATTATTTTTTTACCTAAATAGTTTTTTATAACTCCTTTTTTGAAGAATGAAAATAGGATAACTCCTAAAATTACTGCTGAACCAATAATTCCATACATGTGGAATGATTGAAATTTAAACATTTCGTAGATGCGATACCACGAAATAACTTCGGCTTTACTTAAAATAATTCCGAAGAGAATACCTAAAATAATAAATCTAATGTTTTTCATAATGTTTCGAAATTAAAATAGTAATGGTAAAATAAGCCAAGTCATAATAAGTCCTCCTATAAAGAAACCAATAACAGCTATTAATGAAGGTAGTTCTAAATTACTCAAACCTGTAATGGCATGACCTGATGTACAACCTCCAGCGTATCTGGCTCCAAAGCCAACCAAAATACCAGCAATAACTAATATTACTCCACCTTTTATGGATAGTAATGCCTCAAGTCCGAATAATTCTTCTGGTAAATATTGTGCTCCAGCATTTTGAAATCCAATGTCAGCTAAGTCACTCACAGTTTGAGGATTTAGCGCAATTGCTTGGTCTGGTGTCATGAATTTGAAAGCTATAAAGCCTCCAATAACCGTACCTACAATAAACATTAAGTTCCAGCTATTTTTTTTCCAATCGAAAGCAAAAAATTCGTGTAATTTTCCAGCACCTCCCATGGCACAAATAGATTCAAGGTTTGATGAAATTCCGAATTTTTTTCCAAAATAATAAAGAAAAAACATGATTAATGTTATGAGTGGCCCACCAACATACCATGGCCAAGGTTCTAATATAAAATCCATATTATATTTTTTTTCAAAATAAGTAATTAATATATGTAAGTATGTAACATTTGTTACTTGAAAAAATTAGTGCTATAAATTGATTATTTTAATACTGTTTCGATATAGTTTAATTTTATTTTCAGTTTCAAGTTTTTTTAACAGCCTCGACACCACTACTCTTGATGTATGCAAATCTTGAGCAATTTCTTGGTGTGTAGTTTTTATGAGGTCATCTCTATTAACCATAGCTTTATCCCTAAGATATTTGTACAAACGTTCATCCATTTTTAAAAACGCTATAGTATCTACTGCTTCTAAAAGCTCTTTCATACGCTCGTGATAGCTTTGAAGAATAAAACTTTGCCAACTTTTATATTTATGCATCCATTCCTGCATTTTTTGGATTGGAATCATTATTATTCTAGTGTCTGTTTCGGCTACAGCTCTAATCTCACTCTTGGTTTCACCCATACAACACGTTATTGTCATAGCACAAGTATCACCTTGTTCAACAAAATAGAGTATTAGATCATCTCCTTTTTCATCTTCTCTCATTACCTTTATCGCACCGCTTAAAATTAACGGCATACTCTTTATATAATCTCCAATATCCATTAGAATGAACCCTTCAGGGACTTCTTTATAAGTACCTATCTCACTTATTTCTTTTAAGAGCTCATCTTCAAACAAATAGGCGTAATTTCTCTGCAATCCTTCTATCATAAGTTTAGTTTTAACCTTTATATTACAGTTGTAAAAATAAGAAACAGTTATGAAATTAAGGCTATGGAATACTTTTTGTTAAGATTACTATAAATTGTTATAAAGTATCGTTAATCTCTATATGGATTAAAAAAATTAAAAATCAAATATATATCTTTAACCCCAAGCATTATTAATGCTAAGTAAGCTATGAAATTTTTTACAACTTTAATATTCTTTTTGTGCTTTGTATATGCTACAATGGCTCAAATAAACGATTCTCAAAAAGGGTTTAAAATTGACCCTGTAGATAGCACTATGCAAGTTGATTTAAAATTATCGTTTAAACTCTCTCCTGTTAAGGGTCTAACAAATAAAAATGTAAGATATACGCTCAGCTATAAATCATTACCAGAATCTAATAAAAAGAAATATACCGTAGATATGACCAAGAAAAGTTCTTTGGTCGATAAAGAATGGACAATTAAGCAACGCTTTAGTGAAGACAGACAAGATTTAAGTGAATTCGAGAAAGATTACTATTTAGGTGATTTAAGAACAACTTCAAAAACAATTGTTATAAAGTGTCGAGATCATGAATATGTTGATGGTGACAGAATAAAACTTACCGTAAATGATGTAGTTATTCATCCAAACATAAGGTTATATGGAGATTTTTACACTATAGATGTAGATTTAAAGGAAGGCTATAATACTATTAATTTTATTGCATTAAACGAAGGTGAGTCTTCTCCAAACACAGCACAACTTATGGTGTTAGACCCAGATGGAAATACTTTGGCTTCAAACAGATGGCTAATTAGAACTGGCTATAAAGCCACTTTGGTTATAATAAAGGATTAAAAGTATTTACGGTTTTATCCTCTATTTTTCAAATAACCGCAATTCTATATTTACAAGGTAGAGTTTTTTTCAAGCACAATATCTTTTGTTACTATAAGCATATCTCCCTGTTTCTCGGGTTTTAAAATATTATCAATCCCTTTTCTTTTTAAACGCTTACGGCATGCTTTAGTTAACAAGGGATCGTTATCAAAAAGTAATGCATCTAAATAATACTCTTGTTTACCATCTTCTTTTATGGTAGGCAATATTTTTTTAAGCCCTTTTCTACGAGGATATGTTACAGGAGCTATAGCAGATCCAGGTATGAAAGTATAAAACGTATATTGCCCATCAGCATTTGTTTTCACCCAACCTCTATGGTACATGTAACGCTTATTATTTTTTTCCTTTATTTGGTAATCACCATTATCATCGGCTTGTTCAATAAAAAGAATTACATCTTTTGCAGGTGTTACACCGTCACTTTCATAAATAGTTCCTGTAATCTTTAATTTATTAGCCTTAGCTTCAAAACCTGGAATTGTATCCGTATTATTTAATTGGTTTTCTGAATAATCATAAATCGGATTGCGTTTTTCATAGTCATCTAAGGCTGCTTGAGTATTTTGAGCAAAACCAAAAACAACAAAACAAGCAAAACTAATAAGTGTAAGTAGATTTTTCATGGGGTAAATTTTTGTTATCGATCTTAAAATTAGCCCATTATGTTTTCTTAGAAATAAAAATCGTCTGAACGCATAAATTTTACGATGTATTGAACAGATTTCAAATGAAAGTCAAAATTCATCGATTAAACGATGAAATGAATATTAACAAAAATTTAGTGACTCAAAATGGAATAAAATTGTTCTTTTAGATTGAAATAATCGATAAAATGTTTGTTTTTTTCGATTAATAGCATAAATTTGTCCTTTAAACCCCAAAATCGTAATCATGAAGAAGCTTATATTATTTAGCTTTTTGTTAGTATTTGGTATTAGCAATGCTCAAAAAAAGAAGAATGAACCTCAAAGTATTATTAGCGTAAATGTTGGTATAAAAAAATACCACAATAAAGAAGAGCTAAATAGAATGCAAAAAGGTGAATTATTAGATTTATATATTGAGCGAATTGAAAGTCTTGTTCAAACTTTACCATATATAGCATTTGCTACAAAACCTGGCAAAACTATGTCTACTTATGGAATCCCTAATACTAAAGAAAATAGAAAAACGCTTGAAGACAAGATAGAAGGCACAAACGATTTTCTTGAAACGACCATTGAATTCCAAAAAAAAATGTTACCATATTCCGATAAGAGCAACTTAATTGCTGCAATTTTGTTTTATGAAGAAACAATGAAATCCTTACATGAATACAATGAGTTTAGACATTAAGCTAAAGATTATTTATATTTAGACTTATTTATATTTTTTGTTAAAAAATTAGCTGTGAAAATTTATTTTTTTCACAGCTTCTCTATTTTAAAAAAAATCTAGCAACATATATATGTTTGATTTATTTAATAGAAAAAGTTAGCATATAAGCATAAAAGTTTCATTTTAGATGAAAATATTATTTTATGTAGGAATTTTTCTATTAATTAGTGTAGTTCATCGAATATTTTTGTGCTTCATAGGTATATTGCATAAGTTTGGGTTATTCAAGAAAATAAAAAAAATAAATTTTC
The DNA here is from genome assembly GCF_011777505.1 of Gaetbulibacter sp. S0825. Taxonomy (GTDB): domain Bacteria; phylum Bacteroidota; class Bacteroidia; order Flavobacteriales; family Flavobacteriaceae; genus Pontimicrobium. Next base: position 140,007 of record NZ_JAATJT010000003.1, read on the forward strand.
GTTATGAAAAACTTTACCCAAATCATTTGCATGTTTCTATTTGCTTTTGGAAGCATTTCTGCCCAACAAGAAAAAGGAATTGTAGGTATAACTAATTGGTTAAACAATTGGACCGAATTTAACTCTAACTCAGTTGACTATGGTGAACCTACACAAATATTAGCTGGAAATATCACTCAAGATATTACATTGTCCAAAAAATATGTTTACATGTTAATGGGTAGTGTGTTTGTTACAAACAATGCTACGATTAATATAGAGCCTGGAACAGTAATAATTGGCGATTACGAATCAAAAGCTTCTCTTACCATAAGCAGAGGATCTAAAATAATTGCGGAAGGCGAAGAAACCGACCCTATTGTTTTTACATCAAATAGAGGTGTTAAGAGGTCTGGAGATTGGGGAGGAATTATTATTCTAGGTGATGCACCAAGCAACAAGTTTGGTAATGGTTCTGTAGCTTCCTATCATCCAGAGCTTAAACCATCAGAATATGAATATACCAATCATGGTGGAGATAGTCTTACTAGCTCTTCAGGTATTTTAAAATATGTTAGAATTGAATACGCTGGAAAAAGAATTAAAGGTGCTGGTAATTTTAATGGTTTGTTATTAGCTAGTGTTGGTAATCAAACAATTCTAGAAAATATTATGATAAGTCACTCAGCCGGAAATTCTTTTGAAGTTTTAGGAGGAGAAGTTTATTTAGAAAAAGTGGTATCCTACAAATCTGATAAAAATGATTTCAAATTTAACTACGGTGCACAATGCCAATTATATAATTCCTTAGCAATTAGATCGCCTTATGTATCAAGTAGTGATGGATCTAGAAGCCTACTAGTTAAATCTTATGATGAAAAGGAGGAAGTTGATTTTACTAAAAAAGGAACTTCGGTCGTTGCTCAAAACTTAACATTTATAAATAAAAGTGAAGATCTTAAATCTGATGTCGAGTCTGGGTTAGTAAAAGAAGCAATATTCATTGCTGAAAACGCATCATTAGAAATGGAAAAGAGTGTTATTTCTGGTTTTAATCCAGCAGTATTACTTGATGAAAACATAACTATTAATCAAGAAAATCTGGAAAAAATAAAATTCATCAATATGTATTTTAATAATTGTAACGGAAACATTTTTACAGAATATAATTCTAATAATGATGACTTAGAAAATTGGTATGGTAACAGTGCGTTTTTTAATGTATACTCAAAAGGTGATGACGCTGAAACGTTTATTAATTTTGATAGTAATAAAAGACCAGATTTTAGATTAAGAATTAATAAAATACTTGCATCAACTGATGATTAAAACTCATTAATGAGCAAAACAAAAGTATGTTTAATAAGTGCTATAGCGCTAAAAAACCTTAAGCTTTCTCATTTACCTTCCTTATCTATTGTTTATAAAAGCCAGGGAAAATAAAGCTTACTGTTTTAAGCCAGTTAACATTAAAACATTCGCAACCAAAAACACTTGACTAGTAACTTGACAATGTATGATGAGAAACTTTACTTTAATTGTTTTATTATTCTTTTCTTTCACTAATACTATTAGTGCTCAGTTAGTTATAAGCACGCCTAGTTTAGGCTTTAGTCAAGCCTGTGCAAGCGAATCTTTTAATACATATTATGTAACATTTACTTTCTCACCAGAATCAAGTCTTATTCCAACAAATCAATTCATAATAGAGCTTTCAGATAATACAGGAAGTTTTTCAAACCCTACAACAGTTTACACCTCTGCACAAGGTGCTATAACACAATCACCAGCAACTTTAGGTTTTTCGTTGCCAACTACTACAGCTGGTGAAAACTATAAAGTTAGAATAAAGAGTACTGCTCCATCTGCCACAAGTACAGGCTCAGTATCTTTTCCAGCCTACTACAAAATTCAAGATGAACCATTTTCAATTAATAATTTAATTGAAACAGCTGTTTTTTGCTCAGGAAGCAGTTATTTATTGAGTATTGATAATCCAGGAAATGAGAGTAATAACTCGCCATTACAATACCCTTCATTAACCTTTAATTGGTATAAGGAAACTAGTCAAACAACTTCGGTTTTTGTAGCTTCAGGAGAGACATTGTCTGTTACTGAACCAGGAACATACTTTGTTGAAACTAATTATGGTTCTTGTACGTCTGATTCTTTTTCAAATCGTGTCACTGTAAGTGAAGCATCTTCAGGGCAAACTACATCATCAATAAGTTCTAGTTTAGGAAATCCCTATTGTTCAACTCAAGGCTCTACCACTTTAAGTGCCATAAATGGAAATAGTTATAAATGGTTTAAAGATGGTGAAGAAATTTCGGGAGCAACAGACCAAATGCTAGTTACCAATGAATCTGGTTTATTTGAGGTTAGTATTGATTTAGGTGATTGCACTGCAAGTGCTTCCATTGAACTTGATAACACTGGTTTTACAAGTAGCATTGATGCTTCTGAAATAAACTATATAGCTGAAGGTGAAACATTAACGGTTACTGTTACTACAACTGCCAATACTCCAGAATATGTTTGGTATTTAAACGATGTGATTATTTCTGGCGCAACCCAAAATAGCTATGAGGCTTCAGCAATTGGTAATTATAAAGTTGTGGTTACTCAAACGGTTGGCTGTAATGCATCAAAAGAATTTGAATTTGTGATTAGCAATCCTTTTCCAGATGTTTCAAACATTCCAAACTTAATAAGTCCAAATGGTGATAATATAAATGACACATGGATGATTCCACAAGCTTATGTTTCTGGAACAAACACTGAGGTAATGATCTTAGATTCTAATGGAAATATTGTATTAAAAACAAATGATTATAGAAACGATTGGCCACAAAATGAACTAAATTTTAAAAACGTAAATCCAGTTTATTATTACGTGATTACAACTCAAAATAATAAAACAAGAAAGGGCTCAATTACGGTAGTAAAATAAATATGAAAATAAATTTATTAATCATATTGATTCTTATCTGCGCAACGCAGCTTTCCTATTCACAAGAAGATGGAGTAGCCTCACTTGATATACCAGTAAGAAATTCTTTAAGATTCAATAGGTTTATTGTAAACCCTACTTTTAGCTTTGTAAGAGAACAAAATAAATATCTAAGTTTTACTAATAAAAGACAATGGGTACAATTTAACGATGCACCACTTACTTATTTAGCTAGTTATTCTGGTAGATTCAAAGAAAACATAGGTATTGGAGTTGGTCTGTTTCAAAAAAACAATGGTGTACTAACATCTTTTGGAGGTGTTTTAAATTTCGCTTACAATGCAAGGCTTCAACAAGACAGCAATTTAACTTTTGGTATAAATTTAGGCGCCTATAATAGTGGAATAAATGAAGGCAAGGTTATTACCAATCTTCCAGATCCATCACTTAGCAATATTCCATCGAACTTCTTATTAAGCATAAGTCCTGGTATTAATTATGGAACACAATTTTTTGATTTAGGTGTATCTGTAAACAATTTAGTACAATATAATATTACCTCTTCAGAGTTAATAGAAGAAGATCCGCAGCAATCAATTCAGACGCATGTAATGTATACAGGCTACATGGATTCTCGTGGCTTTTTTGATCAAAGCAAATTTTCAACACTAGTCAAGTCTGAGTTTCAAAAAGACAATACTATTATATCTGGAATTGCAATGATTACAGTCCCTAAAGGAATTTGGGGACAAATTGGTTATAATACCCTCTATGGATTTTCTGGTGGGATTGGATTAAACATTACAGAACAAATCGCTATTGAATATAATTTTGAAAAAACAGTTGGAGATTTAGAAACATTTAGGTCTTCACACGATATAACTTTAGCTTATAGATTTAAGAAAAAAGAAAGCTATTATTATGGTGGCGATGATGAAGAATCTGCTTTTGTAATTCCTAAAACAAAAAAACGAAAAAGAGTAGTAGCAAAATCAACTACAACTAATACCGACAGAGCAAAACGAGAACAAGAAAAAGCAAACGCAGAAGAAGAAGCAAGATTAGCAGCAGAAGCAACAGCAAAAGCCAAAGCAGATGAAGAAGCGCGTATCGCAGCAGAAAAACTTAAGGAAATTGAACTAAAAACCAATGCTGACGAAAAAGCAAGATTGGAAGCTGAAGCAAAAGCTAAAGCGGATGAAGAAGCTCGAATTGCAGCAGAAAAACTTAAAGAAATAGAACTGAAAGCTAAAGCTGATGAAAAAGCAAGATTAGAAGCTGAAGCAAAAGCTAAAGCGGATGAAGAAGCTCGAATTGCAGAAGAAAAGCTTAAGGAAATAGAATTGAAAGCTAAAGCTGACGAAAAAGCAAGATTAGAAGCTGAAGCAAAAGCTAAAGCAGATGAAGAAGCACGTATCGCAGAAGAAAAGCTTAAGGAAATAGAATTGAAAGCTAAAGCTGAAAGAGAACGCTTAGAAGCTGAAAAAGCAGTCCAATTTGAGATTACTCATAAAGATGAACTTGCAAGAACTATGTTTAATATGACTGAGTTGGCAAAAATTTCCAAACAAAAACAAGAAGATTTACTAACCAGACTGAATGAAGCAGTAGAGGATAAAAATAAAGATCTTAAGGATTTAAAAGAAGAAAACGATTTAAGTGAACAAGGTATTTATAAAGAGCCAAAGGCATTTAAAAGTGTTACTGCTCAAAACAGAGCCTTGGAAGCTTTAAAGGTAGAAGTTGATAATGCAATAAGTGAACGCTCTAAAAATATTGAAGAATTAGAGAGACAATATAACAATAGACTTAAAAATGTTTCAGATAAAAACGATGCCACTAATCAATATTATCGTGATGCTATTCAACAATTAAAAGACGAGCAAGAACAATCTCTAAGGTCAAAAGCATCTTTAGTATCTCGATTAGAAAAAATTGATCTTGATTTAGAATTTGAGCGAAACCGAAGAATAAAAAGAGCTCTTTATGATAATGAAGAAGATAGATATGAAAAAGATAGAGCGACGCTTAATCAAATAAAACAAAGCACAGAAATTGGTGGAAATAGATTATTAAACGAAGGAGATTTTGATTTTGGTGAGGAACGTGTTTTAGATAATATACAAATTGTTAAAGATGTAAAGCATGTAGATGAAGGTTATTATGTTGTACTCGCAGTGCACAATGATGTTGATAAAAGGGATGAGTTCTTGACAAAAGTAATATCCGCTGGTCAACCAAAAATAGACTTCTTCTACGATATTAATTCAAGTAAATACTTTATTTATTATGAAAAATTTCAAAGTATAGACGAAGCAAGAAAAGCCATACAATTAGACAATGGTAAGCCATATAATAGTAAAATGTCGATAGTGAAAATTGAGAAATAAAATATATTGAAGACGTACCATTTTTTTCAACGATTCCCCAACGCTGAAAAAAATGCAAAAATATACAACCATGAAAAAACCTACTTATTTAAAAACCAGCCTAGTTGTTTTAGCACTATTTTTTGGAATACAGTCTTTTGCACAAAACTATGTTCCATTTACTCCTAGATTTGATCAAGATGTAAAAGGGGATATCGTTTTGATTGGTAACAATATTTTAGGACCAGACAATAATGCATTTAACGATAATTCAGTTTACAATCATAATGTTAATATGCAATATATTGACATTGATTCAGATGCGTCAACATATAATTCTTCTAGTGCAGATTTAGAAATACCAAATCCAAATTGTTATAGAATCATTCATGCTGGATTATATTGGGGAGCGGTTACCAATGGAGCAGAATCAATTACTGATGTAAAATTTAAGGGTCCAGTTGGTCCATATCATGATGTAATTGGAACTGTAATTTTTAATGCTAATGGTACTTCTGTAGATGGTGGCGATAGTTTTCCTTACGCAGCATATGCTGATGTAACATCCATTGTTACAGGTATAGGTAATGGAACTAACCTTGGTACCTATACAATTGCAAATGTATCTAGTGCTCAAGGTCAAACAGATACTTACGATCCATTTAATGGTACTGGTCATTCGGCTGGTTGGTCATTATTTATTGTTTATGAAGACCCAACTATGCCTGGAAAATCTATTACCAGTTTTGATGGTTTTAGTGCTATTAGTGTTCCAGGAGGAAATCCTGCTTTGGATATTCCAGTTTCAGGTTTCAGAACAATTCCTGCACCTGCTCCAGTAAGAGCAAATTTTGCATTTGCAACTTTAGAAGGTGATAGTCCCATTGTAGGCGATCAATTATTGCTTAATAGTGTTAACCTTTCAACAGCAGACAGACCTGCAGATAACTTTTTTAATAGTTCGGTAACGCGATTAGATGCTACACCAGTAACCAATAGAAATCCTAATAGCACAAATACCTTAGGATTTGACACAGGTGTCATGGTAGTTCCAAACCCTGGGAATACAGTTATTGCCAATGATGCAACGAATGCAACTGTACGCTTAGAAACTGATGGTGATACTTTTTTTCCATATTTTTTCGCTTTGGCAGTTGATATTATTGAACCAAACATTGTACTCACCAAAATTGTTGAAGATACTTTTGGAAATAATATTGGTGGTCAGTTGGTAAATCTTGGTGATGAGCTTAATTATGTGATAGGCTTTCAAAATACTGGAAATGATGATGCTACGAATATTACTATTAGAGACGTACTACCAACTAATATTATTTTTAATTATCCAGCAGATATAGTCTCATTACCCGCTGGAGTTACTGTGGATAGCTATAATCCAACGACAAAAGAAATTGTTTTTAGAATTGATGAATCTTTAGTTGAGGAAAATGATCCAGTTTCTGAAATTAGATTTAAAGTAACAGTTGTAGAATCTTGCAGTTTGCTTAGCGATGCTTGTTCTAATATTATAAGCAATCAAGCATTTACTACGTATTATGGAACATTAAACCCTACTTTTCAAATTACGGATGATCCAAGTTTAAGTAGTAATACGGGTTGTTTATTAACACCTGCTGCAACTAACTTTCTGGCTGATTTAAACTGTACGTTTTCGGAAGAAGTCATTCTATGTGGTGATAGTGTAACATTAACTGCAGCTAATGGATACGATTCTTATTCATGGTCAACAAGTCCAACGGGTACGCCAGTAATTGGAACAACACAATCTATTACTGTTACAACAACAGGAACATATTATTCATTCAATACAGCAGCAGCACCTTGTCAGTCTATAGAACAAGAATATGATGTTATAACGTTTGGAGCCAATGTACCTAATCCAATAATTCCTTATGCAGACCAGATAGTTATATGCCCAAATGATGGAAAAGAACTTCCAAATATCTTTTTATGTGGTGCGAATGATGAAAGATTCATTCAAACGGGAATTACTGACACTACATCAATGATTTGGGAAAAATTAGATGAAACTAGTTGTTCTGCAGTTGCAAACCAAGATTGTGCAAACGAAGATGCTACTTGTACATGGAATCAAGTTGCCACAGGACCAGATTATTTAGTGGATACTGCTGGGCAATACAGACTAACTTTAAATTATGAAGGTGGTTGTTTTAACCAATTCTATTTTAATGTCTATACCAATTTATTAGAACCTACAGTTACTTCAAGAGATATTGTATGTACAACACCTGGAGAAATTGTCGTAAACAATGTTCCAAGTGGCTATGAATATAGCATTGATGGTGTGAATTATCAAGCTAGTAATATTTTTTCTGTGGCTACACCAGGAATATATTCAGTTTATATTAGACAAATTGGTGTCTCTCCTAACCCATGCATTTTTTCAGTTCCTGATGTACAAATAAGAGAAAGAGATTTTACGGTTTCAACAATTATTACGCAACCGTATTGTAATGGTGAATTAGGGAGTGTACATATTGCTGCTAATGATGCAGATCCTCAATATTTCTTTTCAATTTATCAAGGAGCTACACTCATTAATAGCGTTGGACCCATAGTACCTAGCGATTATACGTTTAGCAATTTAGCACCTGGTACATATACAATAAATGTGTCTACCGAAGATGGTTGTACTTACACTGGAGATATAGAAATTATTGAACCTCCTTTACTAACAGCAACAGCAGCACTTACAAAACCTCTAACGTGTACCGATGGAGAAATTACAGTGTATCCTGTAGGTGGAACTCCACCTTACTTTTATTTTGTTAATAGCACAACTGTTTTCCAAACAACACCAATAATTACGGTTACAACACCAGGAATTTATAATATTACAGTTGTAGATTCTAATAACTGTACGGCAGACACTACTATAACAGTTGACGTTGCTCCTGCTCCAGATTTTAATATCACCACAACAGATATTTTATGTTCAGATGCTGGAAATGTTGGAGGAATTAGCATTAACGTCACTAATCCTAACGGAAATACTTTAGAATACAGTATTGATGGTGGTACAACATTCTTTAATTCAAATGTTTTTACTGGACTAGCGGCTGGAAATTATGATGTAGTGGTTCAATACACATTAGGAACAGATGTATGTGCAACTACACCGCAAACAGTAACTATCTCTGCAGTAACAGCCATTGATGGAACTGCAACATTAACAACACCTTATACATGTACCACAAATGGTATTATTACAGTTTCGGGAGTTACTGGAGGAACACCTCCTTATATGTACAGCATAGATGGATTTACTTTTCAATCAGGAAATACTTTTACAGGATTAACAGCAGGAACTTATAATATAACTATACAAGATGATAACAACTGTACATTTATAGCTGCGCCTGTAACGATTGATGTATTAAATCCACCAACCGATTTAACTTTTAGCAATACGCCTTTAAGTTGTCCGTCAATTACTTCAGATGTCACAATAACAGGAACTACAGGTGGAACAGCTCCATTAGAGTATCAAATTATTGCTCCAGCAGTATCAGCAACTCCTTACCAAACATCAACTATTTTCCCAGGACTTGCTCCAGGAACTTATACGTTTCAAGTGAGAGATGCTAATGATTGTACCTATAGCGAATCATATACCATTGCTCCATTACCTCCAACGACAGTAAGTACAGTTCTAACAAAAGATTTAGATTGTACAGCCTCTCCTGATGCTATTATTACTGGAACAATTGCTGGAGGAACTGCGCCATTTACTTATGCAGTATCTATAAACGGAGGTGCTTATACCTCATTAGGTGCAACAGGGTCTCCATTTATTTACGCTGCTTCTACAGATGGAACATACCAATTCCAAATAACCGATGCTAATGGTTGTATTTCAGAATCAGGTGTGCAAACGGTGAATGCAATTTCGTTGCCTGAAATAAGTTCAGTAACATCAACACCAAATGTATGTAATGGAGATTCCAATGGCTCTATACAAATAGCAATAAATCCAAGTGTTGGTACACCACCATTTACAATTAACGTTTATAATACTACTACTAGTACAGATTATGGAACTCAAATAAGTGGTTTACCTGCTGGCGACTATACAATAACATTAACAGATGCAAAATCTTGTACAGATACTGAAACTATTACCATAACCGAACCTGACCCCATTTTAGTAACCTACCATACTGTAGATATTACCTGTAGCCCAAGTGGTGTGTCACAAGGTTCCATAATAATCGATGTTGTGACTGGAGGAACAGCACCATATAACTATTTTGTTACAGGAACTAATGGCTATTCAGCATCAGAGCTTAATGCCTCTGGTACAACATCTACAACGTTTGATGTAGTTGATTTTGGGTTATATCAAATCAATGTGGTTGATACCAATGGTTGTTCTGTATTAATTCAAGATGTCTTAGTAGCTTCACCACCAGATGATTTAGACATTTCTATAACATCAACGGTTGATTGTGCTTTAGGTGGAGAAGCCGTAGTGAGTATTGGTACAACATTAATTAGTTCTGGTCCTTTCTATTTTGATATTTACAGAGGCGTTATTCCAGCAGCTCCACCAGGAGGAACTTGGGTTACTAATGGAACTTCGTCTTATACATTTACTGGTTTATTACCTGGAGTTACTTATACATTTATTGTTTATGATGCCTCTACTGGTTGTAGTTATTTTGAAACTGCCACATCATCAATTCCAACCAATTCAACATTAACAGCTGATGCCTTAACAGCAAATAATATTACCTGTGTTGGTAGTGCGGATGGAAACGTATCGTTTACTATAAATAGTGTTTATGGTGTGCCTGTAAATGTTGATTATGAAATATATGATTCGTTATCAACCTTACCAATCATTCCTGGCGTTTCTGGTTCTGGCATAGTTCCAGCTGGAGGGTCGTTAGCTATAAACAATTTAGGTTCTCTACTATTTGGGAATTATTTTGTATTGATTACAGAAACTACTGGACCAAATGCTGGATGTTCTGTTGTTACAGTACCTTTCAATATCACAGAATCTGCTTTTGATTTAAATATCACAGCAACGGTTGATAAAAACGCGAACTGTAACCCAAATTCAGGTGTTATTAGTGCAATTGCTACCGATGGTACTGCACCTTATTTATATCAATTAACTACCTCAGCAACACCACCATTGGCAACAGACCCATCTTGGGCATCTGCCAATGTGTTCAACGTTGATGCTAATAGCTATTATGTGCATGTTATAGATGCTTATGGATGTATTAGAACAACTCCTGTAATTGTATTACCAAATGACCCTGAACCAGTAATTGCTACTTCAGTAAGTAATCAATGTACAGTTACAGATGGAAATTTTGAAATAGATGTAACTTTAACAACCGCTGGAATAGCGCCATATAGCTATAGCATAGATGGTGGTGCATTCCAAACGCTTACTGCACCATTTACAATATCTAATTTAGCTTCAGGAACGCATACCATAGAAATTCAAGATGTTAACGGTTGTGGAAATTTAGTATCAGTAGATATTGAAGCTCCCTTAGGAATAATTCCAGATATAACAACGATGCCTTCTTGTAATAATGATGATGGACAAATTACCATCACAGGTTCTGGAGGAAGTGGAACCTATAATTATGCTATAAGTCCAAATCCAGCATCAATTACCTTAGTTGGCAATGTATTTTCAGGTGTGCCATCAGGAACATATACAGTGACAATAACTGACACAGTAACATTATGTACTGAAGATGTAGAAATAGTTGTACCAGAAGCAACATTACCAACCTTAACTACAACACCAACAGCAGTTACATGTTATGGATATAGTTCAGGTGCTTTTGAATTAAATGTAAGCGGTTATTCAGGTGCTTATAGCTATGAAGTGTTTGATAGTACAAGTACGTCAGTTTTTGGAGTTGTTTCAGCAAACACCTCAACAAATCCAGAAATAGTAACTGGATTAACTGCAGGAACTTACACAGTTGTGATTACTGAAACTGCTAGCCCATTCTGTTCTAATACAACAGGTGTTATTATTTCATCACCAACAGATGCTTTAACAGTAGTTGCAACTGAAACATCAAACGTAACCTGTGATGATGATAGTGGTACCATAACTGCTATTGCAAGTGGTGGTTGGGGAACTTTCGAATATGAATTAACTGGAGCAGCCACAGTTGCTTACTCAGCAAATGGAACGTTTACAAACTTATCAGCTGGTATTTACACAGTAAATGTTAGAGACGCTGGAGGATGTATAGCATCAGATACTGTAACACTAGACATTCCACCGCCAATTGCCTCAACAGTAACAGCAAGTACAACACTATTGTCTTGTTTTGGAGATGACAATGCAACAATAACAGCAAATACCACAACTGGTGGCCAAGGTGCAAACTATACATATACATTAAATATGTTGTCGCCTACGGTAAGTACGTCTGGTCCGCAATCATCGAATGTGTTCGGTAACCTAGGAGCTGGAACTTATCAAGTAGTCGTAACTGATGGTTATAATTGTGAGTTTATTTCAGCTGATATTACTATTAATGAACCAACTCAAGTACAAGCTAGTTTAGTAGCAGCTACTACTCCAACCTGTACAATTGATGCGACGCTTACATTAAGTGCTTCAGGAGGGACAGGAACTTACACATATAGTAATGATGCTAGTTTTTCGACTGTTTTAGGGTCTTTTGCATCATCAACTACATTTTCTGTAACTCCAGGAACATATCAATATTACGTTAGAGATGCTAATGGATGTATTTCTGCTGTATCAAACGAAATAACAATTGATCCGCTTCCAACATTGGATGTTAACTTAGAAGCTACAGATATCTTTATTAATTGCGTTGGAGATAATACTGGCGTTATTGTAGCTACTGCCGAAGGTGGATTAGGAAGCTACGTTTACACCTTACAAGATGGATCAGGAAATGATATTTTACCAGCTCCAACACAAAATAGCCCAGGAGTGTTTACTGATCTTCCAGCAGGAACCTATCAAGTAGAAGTAGAAAGTGGTGATTGTTTATCAACATCAGACATCATAAATATTACTGAGCCATCGTCACCTCTAGTTGCTAATTATACAGTAACAGACATCACTTGTAGTGGTAGCAATAACGGAATGGTTGAGATTACTGCTTCTGGTGGAACTGGAATTATCAAATATGCCATTTCTCCACAATTAAATCAATTTTTTGAATCACCAATATTTGAAGATCTTGCTCCAGGAATTTATCAAGCTATCGCTCAAGATGAACTTGGATGCTTTGTGATTATTGATTTTACAATAAACGATCCAATTCCTGTATCACTTACTATTGTTGGAGGCTCTATACTCCCTGAGATTTGCGATGGTGATTTAGACGGTGAATTTAGTGTTGACATCTTTGGAGGTAATTTACCATACAGCGTTAGTTTAGATGACATAAATGGTACTTATACAATAGGTGGTCCAACTCAAACACAATTTGATTTTACTGGATTAGCTGGAGGCGACCACATTGTTTATGTACGTGATGCACTTGGCTGTGAATCGGAATGGAATATTTCATTCCCTGAATCAGTGTTAATAGACCCACAAGTTGAAGTAGAATTTGGTTGTGTAAATAATGCACCTTCAAATATTGTCACAGTGACTGTTGATGATAGTATCACCAATCTTTCAGATTTAGACTATTCATTAAATGGTGGTCCATATCAAGCTAGCAACGTGTTTGTTGATGTACCTGCAGGGACAGGACATTATATTGATGTAAGACATACAAACGGTTGCATACAAAGAACTGAATTATTTGATATTCCTGATTTTGACCCTCTAGTACTAACATTACATGAAGGTGAAATAAATCAAATTGTGGCTACAACTACTGGAGGTTCAACACCGTATAATTACACGTTAAACGGAGAAGATTATGGAAGTACAGATACATTTATTATTTATGAAACTGGTACTTATACCGTCACTGTAACTGATGCTAATGGCTGTATAGCTACTGCTTTAATTGAGATGACCTATGTAGATGTTTGTATACCAAATTATTTTACCCCTAATGGCGATGGTGTTCAAGATAATTGGGGGCCAGGTTGTACGGCTCAATACCCAAATCTTACGTTCGATATTTTTGATAGATATGGTCGTGTAATAGCTACGCTTAATCAAGGCGACAAATGGGATGGTAAATACAATGGCAATGAACTCCCAACTGGAGATTACTGGTATGTAGTGAAATTAAACGATACGAATGATAATCGCCATTTTGTTGGCCATTTCACTTTGTATCGCTAATAAAAAAGGTGTTATGCGCCTTAACATTAAAACTAATAAAATGAAAAAACGTATCATATATCTTTTAACTTTAATTGTAAGTTACAGTTATGGACAAGAATTAAATCTACCTGTTTTTACACAATATTTGGCAGATAACAATTTTGTTATTTCACCTACGTATGCTGGTATTGGAGATAATTTAAAACTTAGAGCCAATGGCTTAACACAATGGGTTGGAATTAAAGGTGCTCCAGATAATCAATCGTTTTACGGAGATTTTAGAATTGCCGATCGTTCTGGTGTAGGATTATCATTCTATAATGACAGAAATGGAAATACTATACAAAAAGGAGCGAAATTTTCGTTTGCACATCATCTTGTTTTAGATTTAGTATCCGAGCAATATTTATCGTTAGGGCTTTCATATAATTTTAATAATTTTAGGATTGATATTGACAACTTTGTTACAACTCCAGAAAACCCAATAATAGATCCGTTTATTACTGATGATAGAAGAACAAACAATAATAATTTTGATGTTGGTGCGCTATATAGATACAAAGCATTCTTTTTTAGTTTGAATCTTAATAACATTTTAAAGAAAAAAATTGATGAAAACGTTAGAGTATTAGAGCCTAGTTTATTATTAAACTATCAATTCTATGCAGGTTATACGTATGGTCAAGCTAAAGAAGGTGGCATTGAGTTTGAACCTTCAGTATATTTTCAATATTTCACGAGTGATAATCGTTCAAGCACAGATGTAAATATGAAACTTAGAAAGTTTGGCAAAGATGAAAGTTATTTTTGGGGAGGCATATCGTATCGTTTTCTTAACGATCAATTTTTCAAACCGCTTAACATAGGTCCAATGGTTGGGTTTAAACAATCTGTATTCTATTTTGGATATGCTTATCAGTTTACCACTAATGGATTATCTGCATATAATTCTGGTACTCACGTAGTTACTATCGGACTAGACTTCCTAAGAGGCATAAGTGATTGTGCATGTACTAGTAATCGTAGTCCTTGGTAATAATAATATGCTATAGGATGAAATTATCTAACTAAAATATGTTATGTTTTGGTATAGAGTTATTTCCCAATACAAAAACTAAGCTATTAAGCATTATAGTGCTTTTAATAGTAAGGTTACAAATTTGGCACAACTGTTAACAAAATAAAAAAATAGAATAAGGTTTTCATTATTCAAAAAATAAGAAAGTCACTTATTCGATTCCCACCTTGAGTACAGTAAAGCCTTCAACCTTTTTGGTTGGAGGTTTTTTGGTTAAAAATTGCCTCTATAGTATTCTAAAATCTTAACTAGTAATAAATATTCATATTTGGCATTTGCAAGATTAGTTTTGGCATTATCAAAATTATTTTTACTAGTGATGTAAGCCAAAAAGTTTGACACGCCATTATTAAACCTAACTTCATTAATTCGATACGATTCATTAAACGCCTCAACTTGTTTTACCAAACTCTGATAACGCATATAACTAGCATTCATATCAAAATAAACTTGATCAATCGTATTTTTAATTTCTTGTCGAGTTCTATCTAATTCAATAAGAGATTCTTCAAATTTAATTTTTTCAAGAGCGACATTATTTTTTGCTCTAAAACCATTAAATAACGGTAAATTAACAGATACACCAACAACAGTACTTAAGTTATTATCAAACTGGTCTTTATAACTAATTTTGTTACTATTAAAGACTGTTTGCTCTCTTAAAACGGGAGTGTCTTGATTGTTAATGGTTACAAAATCACCAGTTTCAATAATGTTTGAGCCTGTTGCCGAAAACGTTTCTGCTAAGCTAGAATAGTTCGTGTTCAAGCCAGCAAAAGCAGATATTTGTGGTGTAAATTGTGCTTTAGCAATACTAATTCCTTTTTTTGCAGCTTCCACCCTTGTTTCTTTAGCTTTAATAGTTGCTAAACTATTTAAAGCATCATTAAATACATCTTCAGAAGACAGCTCATAGCGCTCAAAATTTATCAACAAATCAATGGTCTCTATATAAATATTTTCATCCAAATTAAGCAATCTTCTCAGATTAAGTTTAGAATTATTCAACGCACTTTCTAGGTTAAGTATATTAGTTTCGTCAAGGGTTTTCTGAGCTTTTATATCTGTATAATCTGCTGGATTACCAACTTCTTCTCGATAGATTTCTTCTTGTCTTTGCAATTGATTATTAGTAACATCTAGACGCTTTTTAGCCAGCTCTAACACATCACGATTGTTAAGAACCTGCAAATAAGCTAAGGTCACCTCTAATATCAAATTTTGCTTTGCTTCATCTGTTTCTTGTTCTGAGGCCTGTCTATTTAAGCGTTCTTGCCTTACAGTATTAATTAATCTAAACCCATTAAATATTATGGCATCCAAATTCAATCTAGCATTAGAAAATGTCAATTCCTGATTAATAAAATCATTTGTAAAAGGGTCAATACTTCTTCCGTCGTTAACACCTATATTAAAGTCTCCGTTAACACTCGGTAATAAGTTGGCTTTTGATTGCTGATGGTTAATTTTTGTAGAATTAGCTCTTAAATTTGCTGATTTTAAATCAAGATTATTCTCTAATGCAATTGATATGCACTCATCCAGAGAATAACTCTTTCGATTTATATCTTGAGCGTGTCCAACCAAGGACATCAATACTATCAAGGCAAATATTACTTGTCTATATTTCATGATTATTATTTTATTATGAAACTATTTTACCATCTAGCAGGTTTACAATTCTTGAACCATAGGACGCATTGTCTTCTGAATGTGTGGCTTGAATAATTGTTACCCCTTCTTTATTCAATTTTGAAAACAGTTCCATGATTTCTGTACTCTGCTTTGAGTTTAAATTTCCTGTTGGTTCATCAGCTAAAATCAATTTAGGTTTTCCAACCAATGCTCTAGCAATCCCAACTAATTGCTGTTGACCTCCACTTAATTGAATTGGGAACAAGTCTTTCTTTCCAACAATATTAAACCGATCCAACATATCTGCTACGAGTGCCTTACGCTCAGAAGATTTTACATTTTTATATAATAAAGGGGTTTCAATATTTTCCCAAACGTTTAACTCGTCTATAAGATGATACGCTTGAAATACAAAGCCTATGTATTCTTTATATAATTTGGATCTATTTTTTTCTTTCATACTGTGCACAGGTTCACCTAAAAAGGTATAACCTCCTCCTGTAAAACTATCTAACATTCCGATACAATTTAGAAGTGTAGATTTACCAGAACCCGATGGTCCCATTAATGAAATAAACTCACCTTCTGTCACTTGTAAATCAATATTATCTAGTAAAGTGACTTTATTACTTCCTGAATTAACAGTTTTTGTTGCTTCGTTTAAGCTTAATAGTTTATTTGCCATTTTTTGTCGATATTTTTATTAATCGATACGACTTATTTTTGAGTCTCCAAAACTCAATCCTTTGCTTACTTCTGCTGTTCCTTTATGATATAATTCAGCTTCTCCATAAGCAGTAAATTTTATTCTCTTTGAAGCTTGCACTCTAAACTCAGCTTCTCCATAAGCTTTAAGTCTTGAGGTTTTATTATCCACTTCAACTAAATTAATTTCTCCTTCTCCAAAAGCAGTTATGTACTGATTCTCAGTATTACCCTTTTTTATTGTCAATTGACTTTCTCCATAAACATCAACATCAAAATTTTTAATATTTACTTCATTAAAAGTTACCTGAGATTCTCCATAAATCTTTAAGTCAAATTTTTCTACATCAATCAAACTTTCACAAACAGCTTTTTGCTCTCCTCGTAATGATAAATTATTAATGCTTCTATAAGTAACAAGAATAGTTAAGACTTTACCTTTATAAATTGGCACCTTCATCTTCACTCCATTTTTCACAATTTTTTCATGCTTAGTAGTTTCTTTAGCATCATCTAAATACACCCTAAGTGTCTCTCCTTTTACTTCTATATTTATTTTATTCTCAGGTTCTGTACTGTTTAGAATTGTAACGGATTCTTCATCGCCTTGCACAAATGTGGTCTCGATGTGTGGGCTGATAATTACTTTATTAAAGGATACTACTTCTTTTGCTGTTTGCGACAATGCAACTTGACATATACAAATTGATACCACAAATGCTATGTGTTTTAAATTTTTCATAATATATTTTAATATTTATTCTGTTTTTAAACTATCTACTGGGTTTGCCAATGCTGCCTTTATTGCTTGAAAGCTCACAGTAATTAAAGCAATAAGTGTTGCCATTATTCCTGCAATAACAAAAATCAACCAATTAACTTCTATACGATATGCATAATCTTGAAGCCAGTTACTCATTGTTAGCCACGCAATTGGAACTGCAATTAAAATTGAAATAAAAACTAGTTTTAAAAAATCTTTAGATAGTAACTTAATAATAGTAGATACGCTGGCTCCTAACACTTTTCGAATTCCAATTTCTTTACTTCGTTGTTCTGCTGTATAAGCAGCCAAACCAAAAAGCCCTAAGCATGAAATAAATATTGCTAACAATGCAAATATTTGTGAAAGATGACCAACAAGTTGTTCGCTTTTAAACTTCGCATTAAACCTTTCGTCTACAAATGTATATTCAAAAGGAAAAGCTGGGTTGTGCTTTTTTAATACAGCTTCAACTTCAGAAAGCATCTCTCCTGCTGCTATATCTGAATTCGTTTTTATATAAAAATATCGTGCATAATTATGGTAGTTAAAAAATAATACTGGATCACTAGCGCCATACATATCTCCATATAAATAATCTTTTACAACACCAACCACTGTATAGGTATCTCCTCTTGTAACTTGTTTACCTATAGCACTCCCTTCTCCCATTAATTTTGCAAAAGATTCAGTAATCATCACATTTGTACTATCAGCATCAACATTTTTATTAAACCCTCTACCTTCAACTAATTCCATTCCTGTAGTATTCAAAAAATCTGAGCTTACATACCTAAAGGAAATTAATACGTCTTCTGTATTGGTTCCGCCTGTCCATTCTAAACCTGATCCATTATTTCCACCTTGTAACAATTGAGAATTACTCAATGTAGCATCTTTAACAACTCCTGTGTTTATCAAATCTTGCCTTATAACCGAAAACTTCTCAATCATGGTACCATTAACATTCATTGAGATCAATTGGTCTTTATCATAACCTAAATCTCTATTCTTAACATGTTGAATTTGTTGATATACTAAAATCGTACTTATAATAAATACAATAGATATTGTAAACTGTCCTACAACTAATCCTTTGCGTATAAATGTTGCCGAACCATGAGTTGCTTTAACTCCTTTTAAAACTTCAACAGGCTTAAAGGATGATAAATAAAATGCTGGATATAAGCCTGCAAAAACACCACAAATCAATGTAATTCCTAATAGAACTAGTACATGTATTGGGTTAGATAATCCTAATATTAAATCTTTTTCTATTAATAGATTAAATTGAGGCAATAGTATTAATAGTAAGAATACACTAAATAACGTGGCTATAAAAGATAGTATCAATGCCTCAGAAACAAACTGAATAATTAATCGTGAACGTCCTGAACCCATAGCTTTACGCACACCAACTTCGTTCGCACGTTTTTCGCTACGAGCTGTTGATAGGTTCATAAAATTTATGCAGGCAATAAGTAATATGATTAATGCAATTATGGAAAATAACCGCACATAAGTTATTCGGCCACCAACTTTTTCACCACCTTCAAATTTAGATCTCAAATGCCAATCTTTGATGGTATGCAAAAAAGCATACGTATCACTCTCTTCGGTTTTCTCTTGAAGAATTTGACGGACTTGTGCATCAACAGTATCAAAATCAGCTTCAGGCGACAATTCAACAAAAGTATCTGAAAAGAAGCTACCATATTCAGTCATCCATTCTGCACCATCTCTATAACGCTCAAAGGGAGCCACCCAACTAAAAGGAAAAGATACATTTTCTAGAAGATTTTCTACAACACCAGTAATTAAATAATTATCAGTATTATTAACTCTTAAAACTTTCCCTAATACTTTTACATTTTTACCGTAAAGATCCTCTGCGGTTTTTCTTGTAAGTACTATTGCTTCTGGGTTAGAAAAAGCATCTTTGGCATTTCCTTCAATAAATGTCAAGCTAAATATTTCTAAGAAATCGGCATCTGCATATCTCCCTCTTCTATTAATAACATTCTCTCCAACTGTAAACATACGTTCTTCACTGCTTGAACGCGTTGCTCTTACTATTCCTGGAATTTCATCTTTCATGGCTTGTGCTAGAGGCCCAGGGGTGGAATAAAATGTACGCCATTCTCCCTCATAACTCTGATTTGTAGGAATAATATATACTTGATCTTGTTTTTCAAATGCATTATTAAAGCTCATCTCATCTTCAACCCAAAGAAAAATTAAGCTTGCACAGGTAATACCAATGGCTAGTCCAAAAATATTCAAGAAGCTATAGCCTTTGTTTTTAAGTAAACTTCTAAATGCAATTTTTATATAATTAAATACCATGATTGTTTGTTTTTGATGATTGATAGATTTTATTCTGTCTTTAAACTATTTACAGGGTTAGCTATTGCAGCTCTAATGGCTTGAAAACTCAATGTTATTAATGCAACTAATAGTGCTACAAATCCAGTTATTGCAAAAATCCACCAATTAAGATCTATTCTAAATGCAAAATCTTGTAGCCATTTATCCATAAACCACCATGCAATAGGTGTTGCTATTACAAATGCAAGCATGACTAGTTTTACAAAATCTGTAGATAACATTTTTACAATATTAGTTACTGAAGCTCCAAGTACTTTACGAATACCAATTTCTTTAGTACGCTGTTCAGCAATATAAGTTGCCAATCCAAATAAGCCTAAGCAGGCAATGATTATTGCAAGTATTGCAAAAGACATTGCAACTTTACCAACTCGCCTTTCTTGACGATACATATTATCAAAGGCTTCATCTAAAAATTCATAATTAAATGGCATACCAGGAGCTGCTGCTTTGTATTTGTTTTCAATTGTCGCCAATAATCCACTAACATCGGTTGTACTAAATCTATAAGCAGTTTCCCAACTGTTATTTCCTAATTGGAAACATAAGGCTCCAACATTTTCGCGTAGTGATGCAAAATTGAAATTTTTAACGACACCAATAATAGTATATGCTTCGAGATTACTATCACCATCTGTTGTATATAGTTTTTTCCCTATAGGGTTTGTAAAACCTGCTAATTTAACAGCAGTTTCATTTAAGATGATACCTGTTGAATCTGAACCGAAATCACGCGAAAAATTTCGACCTGCTTCCATTTCCATACCTATTGTTTCCAAATAATCGTAATCTATATTCCAATACTGCATATTAAACCCATTAGATTCTGTCATAACAGTTTCCGTTGAAAATGTTGTATCCGAACGCGAAGAGCTACCTACTGGTAAATAACCTGCAAACGAAGCGGATGTTATTTCTGTCAATTGCTCAATTTCATTCTTTAGAGATTGCCTAGTCTCACGTGATAGTCCAAAATTATTAACTACTACTACCTGCTCTTTATTAAATCCTAAATTGGAGTTTTGTATATGGTTTATTTGTTTATAAATAACAATAGTTCCAACAATTAATATGATGGATGTGGCAAATTGAAACACGACTAAGAAATTTCTTAATGTGTTTTTATTACTACCTGATGATAATTTTCCTTTTAAAACTTTAATGGGTTGAAATGAAGATAAAAAGAATGCTGGATATGTACCTGCTAATCCGCCTACTATAAAAGGTAGTATAAGAATAAAGATTAAAAATTTTGGACTCAATATAGAAGCCATTGACATTTCTTTTCCTGAAACACCATTAAACCAACCTAACGATAACCATACAAACAATAAGCCTACAAAAAGTGCCAAAACTGCAATTAAGGTTGATTCTGTTAAAAACTGCCCAATTAACGCTTTCTTTTCAGAACCTAAAACTTTACGAATGCCCACTTCTTTTGCTCTACCAGACGATCTTGCAGTGGTAAGATTCATGAAATTAATACAAGCAATCAATAATATAAATAAAGCTGCAGCAGAAAAAATATAGACATATTGAATGTTGCCATTTGCACTTAATTCAGCACCTCTCGAGGAATGTAGATGTATATCTGTAAGTGGCATTAAAGAATACTCTAACTTATTACCACTTGCTTCAAAATCATCCATACTAGAAATTTCCATGAATTGTGCTGCTTGTGGAAGTAAGTATTTATTAATAACTTCTTTGAAATTCTTATTGAAAGCTTTATAATTTGCACCTTCTTTTAATAGTACATAGGTGTGAAAATTATGGCTTAAATAATTTCCAAAACCATAATCTACATTAGCCATGGAAAAAAAGAAATCGAAATTGAAATGCGAATTTCTTGGTATATCCTCAATAACTGCTGTTACTTTATACAACGTGCTTTGATTATCATCAGTTTCTAACAGTTGTCCAATTGCTAGCTCTGGGCTTCCAAAATAACGATTAGCAGCAGTTTCTGTGATAACCACAGTGTTTGGATTACTAAGTGCTGTTTTGGTATCGCCTATTATTGCTGACAAAGTAAAGACATCAAATAAAGTAGAATCTGCGTGAGCAACTGCTGATTCGTTAATATATTCATTTCCTTTTTTGATTAATTTAGATCCGTTAGATGCATAAAATCTTACATAGTTTTCAACTTCTGGATAATCTTTCATTAGAACTTCTCCCATAGGATCTGAACTCACAGCCATACTCATTTCGGTGCCTCCAAAAATGACATCAGAATTTACTCGATAAATGCGATTTACTTTTTCGTGGTGTCGATCATAGTTTAATTCATCTATGACAAACATAGAAATCATAATAAAGCAACCAATACCCATTGACAAACCAATAATATTAATGGCTGTAAAGCCTTTATTCTTTATTAGATTTCTCCATGCTATTTTGAAATAATTTTTAATCATGATGTTCGCTTTTAGATGATTGATTTATTCTGTTCGTAATGAATCTACTGGATTTGATGTCGCTGCTTTAACAGATTGAAAGCTTACCGTTATAAGGGTTATTATTAGTGCTCCTGAACTCGCAATTAAAAACACTCCCCATGAAATATCTGTTCGGTAACTAAATTTCTGTAACCATTGACTCATAATGTAATAGGCAATTGGCGAAGCAATTAAAAGTGAAATAATAACAAGTGTTATAAAGTCTTTTGAAAGAATCATCCATAATTGACTAACAGAGGCTCCTAAAATTTTACGAACACCAATTTCTTTTGTTCGCTGTTCTGCTACAAAGGCTGCCAAACCAAAAAGTCCTAAACAGCTAATAAATATGGCTAATCCTGTAAATACTTTTGCTAAACTCGCGATACGCTCTTCAGATCTAAATTTTCTACCGTATTCTTCGTCTACAAATTGAAAGTCGAAAGGTGTATTTGGGAAATTCTTTTTAAAAGTACTTTCGATAAGCTCTAAATTTTCGCTAGTTCCTTTTTCAGGATTTAATCTCAAATTATAGAATGCTATGTTGCCGTATTTTTCAAAAACATACATAGCTTGTTTTACTGGGCTATAAGGTGATTGAATAACCATATCTTCAACAACTCCAATAATTTTCAAAGGCGGTTCTGGGTTAGGGTCATCTACATCAGAATCTTTAATAAGCTTACCTATTGGATTGGTTAAATTCATATATTTTACGGCTGTTTCATTAAGAATTACAGCATTAGAATCTGTTGCAAATTCACGTGAAAACCCTCGTCCTTCAATAATCTTCAAACCTAAAGTTTCAACAAAATCATAATTAACTGTAGTATGTGCTAAATCTTCTTGAAAACCTACTGGCTTTCCTTCCCAAGTATAACCACTTCGATTAGACCAAACATTTGTTATTGGGCTACTCATTGCCGTCATTTTTACCACTCCACCTGAAGCAATAAACTGATTACGCATGGTTTCGTGTTTTCCTACAAACTGAGAACTCATAACCGGAATTTGAATCAAGCCTTCTTTATCATATCCAACAGGTCTATCTTTACTATGTTGAATTTGATTCATTACCACCAAAGTCCCAATAATTAATGCAATAGAAACTGTGAATTGTGTCACAACAAGTATTTTTCTTGGTAACGATGAATAACGTCCTGCTTTAAAAGTTCCTTTTAAAACGGTAACTGGATTAAAAGACGATAAATACAATGCAGGATAACTACCTGCCAAAAATGAGGTGATTACTATAAAAATTAATGAAACTATCCAGAACATGAAATTTGCCCAAGGAAAAACAATCGATTTACTAGCTAAATTATTAAAACCATTTAAAAACAGTAATACAATACCTAGAGCAACAACAAATGATAGAATAACAATTAAAAACGACTCGCTTAAAAATTGAAATATTAGTTGCCCTCTTTGTGAGCCTATGGATTTTCGGATGCCTACTTCTGTCGCCCTTTTTTCTGAACGTGCGGTACTTAAATTAACAAAATTAATACAAGCTAATAACAGTACAAACAAGCCAATAATACCAAATAACCATACATTTTCAATGCGTCCACCAGACTGAACACCATTTTCAAAATCACCTCTTAAATACCAATCTTTCATTGGAAATAAGAAAACCTGAGGATTAAATTCTGCTTCTTCTGGTGATGCATTTTTCTTAACATCAATAATTTTGGCAGTAATTGCTTCCATTGTTGTGTTTTCATTAATTTGCACAAACATTTGAAACGAATTATTTCCCCAAGATGTTTTAGCGCGTTCTAACCATGGCTGAGTAGTTATATAATACTTCCATGGGATTAAATAATCCGTGTCATTAAATGTGTTATTTTCAGGTATATCTTTATAAACTCCAGAGACAATTAAATCGTCTTGATTATTAACTTTTACGATTTTGCCAATGGCAGTTTCAGAGCCAAATAAAGCCTTTGCAGAAGATTTAGAAAGCATAATTGCATTTTTCTCTTTTAAACCATCTCTTATGCCTTCAACAATTTCTAAGCTCAACATTTCTGGTCCGCCTTCTTGCATTGCATTTCCTTGCCTGTATATATTGGTTTCACCAAAACGAAGATATCTAGGTTGTGTCCAAGACGACATTACAATATGCTTAAAATTATCATTATAATCTTGTCGTAAAGCAAATTCTAATGGCCTTGGAATTGCAGGCCCTGTATCTATCTCCCCATTATTGGATGACGATTCGTAAACCTGAGCTATGGTCGCTTTATTTTCGAAATGATTATCATAACTAAGCTCATCTGCTATCCACAACCCTATCATAATGGTTGCAGCCATACCAATAGCTAGACCAGATATATTAATAAATGAATATACTTTGTTTTTCAACAAGTTTCTTAAAGCTATTTTAAAATAATTTTTAAGCATAATTTTTAAGAATTACTGTTCGTTTTTTGATTGATTTGACTTTAACACTTCAGTATAAATTGGTTGGTTAGTTATTACTTATACTGAAGTGAAATCGCCAGATTGATTATTGATTGATGATTATTTTTAAGCTAAAATATTCTCGGTTACTTTTTGCCCATCCAACATGCGGATAATACGATGACTATATTTTGCATCGTGCTCACTATGCGTTACCATTATTATAGTAGTTCCAGCGTCATTTAAATCGATAAGTAAATCCATAACCTCATTACCGTTTGTACTATCTAAATTTCCAGTTGGCTCATCTGCCAAAATCAATTTAGGATTGTTTACAACAGCTCGAGCTACAGCAACACGTTGTTGCTGACCACCAGATAATTGTAGTGGGAAGTGATTACGTCTATGCATAATCTGCATTTTTTCTAAAACAGCTTCTACTTGAACTTTTCTATCGGCAGGTTTTACTCCTGTATATATTAATGGTAATTCTACATTTTCAAAAACTGTTAACTCATCAATAAGATTAAAGCTTTGAAAAACAAATCCAACATTATGTTTTCGTAGCTCAGAACGTTTGCGCTCGTTATACCCAGACACTTCTTCTCCATTAAATTTGAAGCTACCACCGTCTGAGTTATCTAACAAACCAAGAATATTTAGCAAAGTAGATTTGCCACAACCCGAAGGACCCATTATAGCTACAAATTCACCCTGTTTAACCTCAAAGGACAGTTTGTTTAAAGCAATGGTCTGAACCTCTTCAGTTTTGTAAAATTTTTCTAAATCGTTAATTTGTATCATTGTGCTCATGTTATTTTGATTTCTTATTTTAATATTAATTCTTCTGTATCTCCAAAAGAATCGTAACTCGACGTCACTACTTTATCTCCTGGATTTAAACCCTCTAGTACTTCGTAATATTCTGTGTTTTGGCTTCCTAGCCTAATATTTACTTTATAAGCAGTGTTACCATCTTCACTGACTTTAAAAATCCAATTACCTCCTGTTTTCTGAAAAAAACCTCCTTTAGCAACTAATAAAGCTTCTTTTTCTGCACTTAAAGCAACTCGTATTTGTAAATTTTGACCTCTTCTAATGCCTTCTGGAACTTCACCTTCAAAATTCATATCTACTTGAAAACGACCGTTAGTCACTTGCGTAAACACTTTCTTAATTGTTAAAGTGTAGGTTTTATTATTAAGTATAAATGTTCCTGTTTGCCCGTTATAAATTCTAGAGATATAATGCTCATCAATATCCACTCTTACTTTGTAACCACTCGTTACATCAACTTGCCCTAATCGTGTTCCTTTGGTTATAGATTGACCGATCTCAGCATCTAATGATGTTAGTTGACCATCAATTGGTGCACGTACCACAAGATCACCTACTTTTTTACGCATAAGTTCTAGAGCACTTTGTGTTCTAGCATATGAACTTTTAGCTTGGTTAATTTCCAGTTTTGATGAGATAGAATCTTCAGATAATACTTGCTCTGCCAATTTCATGCGTTCTTTTTGGTAATCGAAATTATTTTTAGAAGATTCATAATCCATTCTACCTATTGCATCTTTTTCGTAGAGTCTCTTGTTTAACTTATAGATACGTTCAGCTTCAATTAGACTATTTTCAACATCTGTGAATTGATTTTGTCTATTGATTGTATTCTGACGTGCAGCATTTTGGGAAATTTGCATCTGTGTCAATAGATTATAAACTGAGGTTTCTTGATTGACTAAACTTAACTCCAAATCTGTGTTTGATAAACGCAAAATTGGTTCGCCTTTCTTCATCATCGCACCATCTTCAACAAACTTCTCTTCTACGCGTCCACCTTCCAAAGCATCTAGATAAATTGTAGTAATTGGCAATACAATACCATTCACAGGAATATTTTCTTGAAACACATCTTCACTTACCGTATTTATAGAAATACGCTCTTTCTCGACATTTAATTTTGAACCTCCAGAGGTTTGCATAATTACATAAACGATTAAAGCCATAATTGCCAATATCCCTATTATGAGGCCTAATTTTTTATTTGAAAATTTCTTCTTCTGAATTGGAACGTCCATTGTTGGTTTTTTATTTATACTATTTATATAGTGAAGATGATGCCAAAATAATAACAAGCTGAAAATCAAACGATTATTGATTTAGCAAAAAATTAAAGTGTTCGGTTTTGATACACATTATGTCCGAAAATGCACACTTTTGTACACCCAAAAAATTTTAGTTTTTGAATATAAAATAGCTGAATATAAAATCGTAATATTGTATTGATGGTTTTAAAAAATGCTTCAATATTAGTTATAGATGACGATGCAGATGTACTCACTGCATTACGCCTTCTTCTCAAACCACTGGTTAAAGAAGTAGTTACCGAAAAAAACCCAAGCAATATTACATCGCAAATAGAACGTGCCAATTATGATGTTATCATTTTAGACATGAACTTTAATGGCCTAGTCAATACAGGTAATGAAGGTATTTTTTGGTTGAACAAAATTCGGAATCAAAAACCAGATACTTCAGTTATTTTAATGACCGCTTATGCTGATATCGATTTGGCAATACGAGGACTTAAAGAGGGTGCTTCCGACTTTTTAATGAAACCATGGAAGAATGATAAAATCATAGAAACCATAACAACTTTAGTCAGCAGGAAAAAGTCCAAAGCTTCTGAAAAAGAAAACCTTAATTCCAGTAGCGTTGAGATTATTGGCGATAGTGAAGTTATGAATGATGTTTTTGTAAAACTAAAAAAAGTAGCACCAACTGATGCCAATATTTTAGTGCTAGGTGAGAATGGAACTGGTAAAGATTTAATTGCTCGTGCCATTCATGATAATTCTAACAGACGCGATAAACCTTTTGTGAAGGTGGATGTTGGAGCCTTAACGTCTTCTCTTTTTGAAAGTGAACTTTTCGGTTACAAAAAAGGCGCTTTCACAGACGCTAGAGAAGATAGAAAAGGACGTTTTGAAGCTGCCAACGGTGGCACTTTATTTCTTGACGAAATCGGAAACATTAGCTTAGGACAGCAAGTTAGATTACTGACCGTGCTACAAAATAGACAAGTAACACCCTTAGGTTCCAATGAGTCTATTCCTGTTGATATACGGTTGATTTGTGCAACTAATATAGACCCAAACATATTAGCTGACGAAAAGAAGTTCCGAAAGGACTTAATCTATAGAATCAATACCGTTGATATTACCGTTCCGCCTCTTAGAAGTCGTGGTACAGATATTACTGAATTATCTCATCATTTTGTTTCACTATATGCGGAGAAATATAATAAAAGTCCTTTTTCGTTTGATTCTGGATTTATTTCAAAATTAAAGAAACACGACTTCCCAGGCAATGTCAGAGAGCTTCAATATGTGTTAGAGCGTGCAGTGATTATGACTGATGGTTCTGTTTTAAAACCAGAGGATTTAGTATTTTCTTCTATTGAGCGTTCCACTATTGTAACAAACAATTTAACTGCAAGTTTAAATTTAGATGATATTGAAAAAAACGCCATCTTAAATGTTCTAGAAAAAAACAAAGGAAATGTTTCAAAATCTGCTAAAGAATTAGGAATTACAAGAGCCGCTTTATATAGACGACTAGATAAGTATGAACTATAAAACTTACATCTTAAGGCTGTTTTTTAGAATTCTACTTCTAGTTGGTGCTATACTATCTTTAACCTATACAATTAACCAAAATTATACAGCTTATACCGTTATTATTTGTGTCAGCTTAGTCTATTTATTGATTAATACTTACATATTTGTAAAGCGTCGTTTTGTAGCAATGGATGATTTTTTTGAAGCTGTAAAGTATCGTGATTTTTCAAGATGGTTTCCAGAAGATAAAGGTCCGAAAGATATAAGGTTTTTATATACAGGTTTTAATGAAATTAATAGAACTATTAAGGAAATTAACTCAAAAAATCAAGCGCAATATGTTTATCTGCAAAAGATATTAGAAATGGTAGATATTGGGATTATAGCATATAACCTTGAATCTGGAGACGTTCTTTGGAGTAATGATTCTTTTGGAGAAATACTAGACATTCCTTCATTTAAGAATATAAAATTTGTAGAAAAAAGAAAGCCAGAATTATTCAATACTATTTTTGATACGTATCACAGAGAACCAAATTCAATTTCTATAGCATTACAAAATGAAAATATCAAAATATTAATTTCTGATACTGTTTTTCAAGTTGAAGAAGATGCATTTAAACTCATTGTTATTCAAGATATCGATAATACTTTAAATAAGAATGAATCCGAATCTTGGAAGAAGCTATTAAGCGTAATGACTCATGAAATAATGAATTCCATCGCACCCATTTCATCATTAGCAGATACACTTCAAAAAAGCCTACAAATTGCTATTGAAAAACCAGAAGATTCTCATTTAGAACTTGATGACCTAAATTCTGGTATTAAAACTATTAAAAACCGTAGTGAAGGGCTTTTAAAATTTGCTAAAACCTATCGTAGTCTAAGCAAAGTGACTAAACTTAAATTGCAAAATGTAAAAATCCCTGAACTGTTTAGTAATATTCAACTATTAATGGCTCCATCTATTGAAGCCAAAAATATAGATATAGAGTTTAAAATTTCTAGTCCAAAGCTAGAATTAGATATAGATACACATCTAATCGAGCAGGTTTTAATTAATCTATTATTAAATGCTGTTGATGCATGCAAAAATCATGATAATCCAGAAATTAAAGTTCTAGCAACTCAAAATTCTAATCGAAATATTGTAATAAAAGTTTATGATAATGGCTCAGGAATTCCTCAAGATATATTAGAAAATATTTTTGTTCCTTTCTTTACAAGCAAAACAACAGGAAGTGGAATCGGTTTAAGTCTTTGCAAGCAGATTATGTTACTTCATAAAGGAAGAATAATCGTAAAAAGTATTGAAGGCGAAGGCTCTGTTTTCAGTCTAATCTTTTAATGCTTAACAAAAAGTGAGAGACTTACTTGCTTTGTTAACTGGTCTGGACCCAGTGATCTTTTTCATTGAACTCACTCCAAACTTTCAAATAAATCTAATAAATGTTCGAACATAGGTCAAAGTTCTGTACTTCATTTCACATATATAACTTTTATATTTGTCCTTTGTTTCTTCTGTAAATACTATTAATCCTAGTAATTTTTTATAAGAAATTGAATAACATCTCTAATTTGAACATTGTGTTATTCAAATTGAACTTCTTGTTGTTTCTTTATGTACTATTTTAAATGGAATTTTAAGTGTTGAATGCGCATTATCCAAATCCTTATTTTTTAACTCATTAACTAACAATCGTAAAGCATTTTCTCCAATTGTTTCAGCATTTTGATCAATATATGACAACTTTGGTATAGATAAATTTGAAACAACTTCATCTGTAAATCCAATTAAGTTTATATTCTTTGGAATATCATAACCCATGTTTATAGCTACATTTACTGTAATGGTTCCTGTAATATTATCAGCAGCAATGATAGCGTCAATATTTGGATTATTTATTAAGAATTTTTTAATCAAATCTTGATAATCATCTTCTTTTTTAATAAATAAATACATAGGATTTAAATCAGGAACAACACTCATTTTAATAGCATTTTCATAGCCTATTCTTCTTAATGCTCCAACATTTAAATCATTTATAGTACTAATAAAAGCAATTTGCTTTTTTCCTCTATTTATAAACATGTTTGTTACTTCATGCGCAGCTTTAAAATCATTAATTATAACTTTATTACATTCAACATCATTTAAGTTACGATCAAACATAATCATTGGGATTCTTTTTTCACTAAGTGTTTGAAGATGTTCAATTCTAGAGGACATTAACGTCTCTTCTGAAACTGCAATAATAAAACCATCTACACTTCCATTTGATAATAGTGAAATACTTTCTTGTTCCTTAACCAATTGTTCGTTGGTTATGCAAGTAATTATACTATATCCCAATTTGGTAGCCTCATTTTGAATACCATATAAAGCCATTGCAAAAAAGCGATTTAAAATATTTGGAATGATAACTCCAATAGTTTTTGTTTCATTTTGCTTTAAACTTAAGGCAACTCTATTTGGTTGATAGTTGAGTTCTCCAGCTAATTTCTTAACACGACTAATTGTTTCTTTACTTATTTCATCACTATCACTTAATGCCTTAGAAACTGTCGAAATAGAAACGTTTAATCTCTCAGCTAAATTCTTTAATGTTATCATATATTAATACTAATATAAAAAGAGCGTCTTTGATTTATTTTCTCAATATTTTAAATTTTCGTTCTTATCCCAAATCCCCCAAAAAGCGCCTACATCGCCTTCTGCGCCAACTTTCCATGATTCATCAAAAGAAGAAAAATAAAACATTTCTATATTTTCTTCTTTTGACCATTTTTGGGCATTTATAAAATACTTTAAGGCATTTTCTTCAGATGGAAATGCGCCTTCTAAATTAGTACCTTCATTTGGCCAACCAGTTTCTGTGATGATGATACGTTTATCGCCACCTGCTCGCTTAGCTCTATTGTACATATCCTTCATATACAACAACGAGTAATCTTGGTCACAACCTTCCCAAAAAGGGTAGCAATTAGCTAAAATAACATCACAAACCTCTGTTATTGCTGGTTTATCTGAAAACTCATAATAAGCATCAACATAGCCTACAGGAACATCTTTAATTTCACTTTTTACTATAAGAATAAAATCAATTAATTCCGCTTCGGTTAGGTCTCCACGATACATGACTTCGTTACCTACAGCTGCAACATTAACATAGCCATTGTTTGCTAATTCTATCAAACCTTTAATTTCGCTTTCATTAATTTCAGAATCATCTCCTAACCAAGCACCAACTAGTGTTTTTAAGCCATATTCTTTAGCAATTTTTGGAATAAGTTCATTACCCTCGGTACATGAAAAAGAACGAATCCAATTCGTATAAGGCTTAATAATTTCTATACGACGTCTTATTTGCTCTTCTGAAATAACTTGACCAGGTTCTTGCCCATCCATATAAGGGCTAAAACATAGCCCGTGCATGCCATTTTTTAGTGTTTTTTTAAATGTCTTTCTTAATCCTTCAATAGATACATCATCATAATCTACAGCAGTTAATGCTAAAAATTTTTCTTCTCTAAGTGACATAATCTTAATCCTTTATTTGATTGCTGTTAAGCTGTTTTTTCGTTCGTTTAATTGTTCTCTAATTTCATTAGCTCTTTTTTCATCAATATCGTAGTCATACATAACGTACAATGCTATTAAAGTTCCGAAAATTGGCAATCCTGAGAAGAACAATCTCAATCCAGTAATTGCCTCTTCAGTTTGAGTCAAAGCACCAGATTCAAACCCAATAATTGAAAATATTACTCCACTTAAACCACCAGCAATACCAAAACCAAATTTCACCATCCACCAATAAATAGCTCCAAAAACTCCTTCACGTCGTTTCCCTGTTTGCAGTTCATCTAAGTCGATTACATCAGCAGTCATAGACATCATTAATGTAAATAAGCCACCAATACCAAATGAAAAGAATGGAAGTGCAAATAAAAACATATAAGGCTTACCAGGTATAAATAAAAACCATAACAGTATATAACCAAAGATTGATACTGACTGTGAAACCATAAATGCCTTCTTTTTTCCTAAAATTTTGGACATTTTCGCTACCAATGGAATTACTATAAATGAAGTAACTAACGCTCCTACACTACCAAAAAGGGTAGGCCACCACCATGCACCATCAGGACCAGTAACGCCATCAAATAAATAGTACACAATAATAAAATATGTAAAAGCAGCTACTGTTTGAAATGCATTGAAAACCAAAAAAGTAGCAATACATAATTTTCTAAATGACTTTAATTTAAATGCTTCACCAAAATTTACTACAAATATTGTGCGTAGTTTTTTTAGAATACTTGAAAAAGTTATACTTTCATAATCTTCATTTATAGTTGACTTCCCCTTTATAAATATTGCTGGTATCATTGCAAAAAGCATACATATAATTGCAACCCAAACAGCTAACTCCCTCACAGCCACTTCACTAGATGAAAACCAATCTTTATCATCCATTAAAACCCAGAACCATGGTGCAATTACCCAAGCCCATTGCCCAATAAATTGAGCGATAGCCATGATATTTGTTCGTTCATGAAAGTCATCACTCATTTCATAACCCATAGCTACATAAGGCACACTAAAAATGGTCAATCCTAAATAAAACACTAATGATGTAAAAAGGAAATAATAAAAATTATAATCAAGACTATTGTCTTTAAATAATTGCCACATTACTATAAAAGAAACACCCATAATTATAGCTCCTAACATTACATACTTCCTTCTTCTTCCCCATCGCGATTTCGTATTGTCAGAAATAAAGCCCATTATTGGATCAGTAATAGCATCAAAAAGTCTTGGAACTAAAGATACCACACCCCACATCCAACCAGGAAACCCTAAACTTTGAACAAGAACTACAATAAATATGCTTATAATAGCTGGAAACATTTGGTTAGCAAGCATACCAAAGCCAAACGCTATTTTCTTTGTCATTGGAACTTTATTTAGAGTAGTACTTGACATATCTTATTTTGTTAGGATAATAGTTTGTATTGCTTGTGCATTAATTGATAAACTTTTTTCTTTTTCACCAATAGAAATACTCATGTTCTTAACCTCATTGCCTTGATTGAGAACAACTATTGCAATTGAACCATCGGGATTTTTAGCTGCAGTAACCATTAGCTCATTATCTGAATTTTTAACTTCAATTATTTTAGCCTCAGGTCTAATGAATTTGCTAAAATGCGCCATGGTATAATATAGTGGCGTAAAATATATCTCATCATTATCAGGGTCCACAATAACAGGAGCTACACACCAGTTTTCAAACCAATTTGGACCTCCTTGTTTATCCAACACCATATTCCAGTCTACCCAACCATCAACCCAATTGTTGAGGCATCCAATAATGTCTCTTGCATATCTATAAACTGGAGAGTATTTTGGATGCAAATACTTCTGCTCTTCAGGTGCCCAATCCCAACCCCAATCTGTAGCTTCTTTGCTCCAATACCATGCATCATCTCTCCATTTAGGAACTTCGGAATCCACACAGCCTTCAGTTTCAATCAAATACTTATTTGGTGCTTTATTATGTGCGTATTGCAAATCGTCTGGAAAATAATCATAAGTACTTTCATACCAATGAATGGCTGTTCCTGCATAATATTTTGAGGATGCTTTATCTTTAAACATTACATCTACCCATTCTTTTAAGCCAGCTCTATTTTGGTCATATCCTAATATGTTAATACTACCTTTTCCTTCTGCTTCTAGTTTTGGACCTAAGTGATTTTGCACAAAATCGGTTTCTTCTTCTGGTGAAAAGTGCATGCTTTCCCAATTGTTACCATTTCCATGAGGTTCGTTTACTGGAGTTAAACCCCAAATATCAATACCTTCAGCTTTATATGCATCTAAATATTTATTGAAATACAAGGCAAATGCATCGTAATACTCTGGCAAAAGTTTTCCTCCAACATAGGCTTTGTTGTCTTTCATCCAAGGTGGTGCTGTCCAAGGAGATGCTATGATGTTAAATCCATCTTTTGAAATTGCCATAGCATCCTTAATCATAGGAATGAGGTCATCTCTATCTTCTTCAATTGAGAAATTTTCTAATGCTAAATCGCCTTCAATTGGAGCGTAGGTATAGTTATTCAATGAAAAATCACAAGAAGCAATATGCGTTCTGGTAAGTGAATATCGAGCACCATCTTCTCCAAAATAAGCTTGTAAGATTGTATCTCTATTTTTTTTACTCAATCGATTTAGTAAATAGGCCGAAGATTCTGTAAATGAGCCTCCAAAACCAGTGATGGTTTGATACGTCTTATCAGGATTAATTATGATTTCTGATGGGTTATCAGAAGGCGTGAATACAGTTAGTTTTGTCAATTTATTTCCTGAAGCCGATGTTTCATAAACTTCAAATTCATTAGAATTACAACTCATACATAATCCAATTAATACAATGATATGATGTTTTAGTTTTATCATCTCGTTTTAGTTATTTGATGATTTATACTTCTGTTTTACAACCTCAAAAGTATTTTTCTTATTTCTATCTATATCAACAATTCCCCAGTATTCTTCATTTGGCGCTCCATCATAGGGCACTCCAGTGCTATTTGGAGCACTTCCACCTGTATCTTGAATACTAGGATTTCCTGCTTTCCACCAGCCATCTAAAAATGAGAAAAGAGTAACTCCTGAACCAATATTAGTATTTGCAAAAACGTCATCTAAAATTTTTGCATTTGCATCAGCTTGTGCTTGTTGATTTTCACCTTCTTGGTATCCAGCCTTGGTAATTTTCATAAAGCTATCTGCTCCAGCTTCAGATAAATACATGGGTTTTCTGCTTACTTTTTCCCATTCTTTGTAAATGGTTCCTGGATTATCCCAACGGTATACATTCATTCCCCAAACATCTATATTTGTTCCCATTTCGAGAGCTAGTTCATCAGGTAAATCACCATGTGCTGTAGTTGTAGGATGATTTGAATCTATTTCATTAATTAACCCAGCAGCATCATTCATTTTGGCATACCAATTTTTAATATCGCCTTTAAACCATTCTGGGTGGTAATTATATTCGTTACCTAACTCCCACATTAGTATGGCATTGTGGTCTTTATATTTTTTTACGTAATTGATGAATGTTCCCGAAACTATGTCGTAAAAACCATCTTGGTCATAACCAAAACCAATAATAACCTTAATTCCAGCATCATGAATTTGGTTTAAAACCTGTAAGTCATCAATTGGTTCGTAAACTCTAATCGTGTTTATTCCTGCTTCTTTCATTAAAGCTAAATCTTGCGTGAGATTATCAAAATTTCTATAATTTTCACTGCCTTTAGGAACTGGATGGTAACAAATACCTTTGATGATATATGGTTTTTTGTTTACCAACAACTGTCTTTCAGAAACGGATACTTCATCAACTTGTGATTCACCGTTACATGACATTAATGACATGTTTAAAAAAGCTAATATGTATAGTATTTTCCTAATCATTTTTTAATTATTAATAACCTCAGCTTTTATGTTTGGAACCAAAACATCTTTCATTAGCTCTTCTTTATTGCCATTGTAGGTTTTAGTAATAGGTTTACCATTTCTTATTAAACCGTCAAAAACACCTTTATCCACTAAATCCCATAGTGCGTATTTAGCTTTTCCATCTAGGGTAAATAATCCGAAATGATTCTCTGAACCTCCTGGGTTTCCAGCATCTTTCCAGTTTTCATCAAAGGCTTCAAAATAGAAGCATGATATTCCAGCTTCATTTGTCCATTCACGTAAATGCTTATAATAAAGTGCAGCTTTGTATTCGTCTGTAGCCTTTGAACCATTACTTCCATATAACCCATTGGATTGTGTAGCCCAACCTGATTCACCAATATGAATTGGTTTATCTATTCCCAAACCATCAATAAAAGATTTTACACCATTATATTGAGATTTAGCATACATTTTGGCTCTTAACATTGCAGCTTCAATTTTTTGCAAATCGGTATCATATGTCGTGGTGTCATTAACCCAGTAATCAGGTGAGTAATGGGTATCGTGATACGCATATGTGTGCATAGAAATATAGTCAACTGCTTTGATTAGTTTAACTAAATCTTCCTTATGATAGACTAAATCACCTCCTCCCCAAGCTGCAAAATTATCAGAGCTTGTAATCCATAAATCTTTAGGGAGTTCTCCTTTGTTCTTTAATTGCTGAAGGTGATTTACCCATTTTAAAATGATTGCTGGTTCAACAAAATATTCGGTAGCCCAATGCACCATAGCCTCATTCCCAACTGCCAAAATCTTAACAATATTCGGATATTGCTTAGTGAGTCTAATAGCCTCTTTCATCTCAGCTTCGTTCCCAATCATCTTGTCGATTTGAGGCATATATCTCTCTCCATCTTGATTACGAATCTTTTCTGTCACATCAGTAAAGGCATGTTTTGCTTCAATCCAAGCTCCTAACATTACATACATTTCGAAATCAGAACCCTCTTTTTTAAGTTCAGAAATTGCTTTCAAAATATTTTCAGCATGAGGAAAATGTACATTATAAGTGCGTAATATTTTAATTCCCATAGCAGCCATAATCTTAAGGTCTTCCTTTATTTCAGGAATAGTAGGTTGTGTTTTACGTGAATTAGTTCGATACGCTCCATAAGAAATTGCCAAATACTCTGAGTTACCCAAAATATCTTTAGCTGATATGCTTTTTTGCGACTGCATTAATTGTTCTTTTGTTTGTTCTTTTTTACATGAAAAAGTAAGCACAACAGCTATAGCTAGTAGTATAATGTTTGCTTTGTTTTTCATATTTACATTTTACTTTAAAATATTTTCTTGAATACTCACTTTTATAAGTGTAACCTCTCCAGTTCTTTGAAATATTTTCTCACTTGTTTGTGCATCAATAATTAAACTATCTAATAGTTCAATTGAATTATCATTCTTAAAAATTTCAATACTATTTTTTCTCGAAATTTCATATACCACAGGTACTTGACAATACGTAAATGCCAACGAGTTTTTAGATAATTCTATATTTTTTTGTTCCTGATTTGTACTTATATATCTAAATGTTTTCTCTTCCTTTAAGAATTCTCTTTGTCTAAGTAAGCACGGATAGAATTGTAATTTACCACCTTCAACAAAAACTCCTAACTCACCAAAACGGCATAAAATATCTTCTTTTACTTGACCAGTCATTCCTGGCTGTTGTGCTCCTTTACCAGCAGGTGTATGAGAATAAGGATCTGTAGGGAATGCGCCATATAATTTTGGTGGTTTGTGTACACCTATTCCTGCGTGAATCTCATAATAATGGTCTAATAGTCTCCCTATAACCTCAGGACTTTCATTTTTTCTAATAGCCTTCAAGCAATTTTCTTGGACACTTAATAATAGTTTAGAAACCATATGCCAATAAATAGAGCCTAAACCTTCATAACCATAAAAAGTACCTGAACGACCTGTGAATGATTTATGGTCAAAAATGTCTTCAAAAATCTCGAGTACTAATTCCATTTCTTTTTTTACAAGTGCTTTATATCTTGGTTCTTGTAAAGATTTCAATGCCAGTTTTAGATCATTTGCATTTTTAAAATTTCCGTTGAAATGATAATCGCCATTTACATCTTGTTCTATAGTCTGGGTGTTTTTATCAGCAACAAGTTGTTGTAATAACTCTGATTTTAAAACCTGGTCTTTTGGAATTGTGTTTCGATTAATAAAGCTTGGCAAGTCTTTATTTGGATATAATAAGTAACTGTATTGATCTTCTCTAAATAAAGCACTTTGCTTCATTGCATCTAATATTTCAACAGCTTTTGTAGCAGATAAGTATTTAGAACTTAATACTGCTACCTGACCTTCAAGCATTTCATTTAAATATGAAATTTTAGCAGTATCATTTTCAACTGTTATCAAATTATAGGCATGAAATAATTTATCCTCTCTCCTATTACCACGAATTGAATGTTCTAAATACTCAATACTTGTATTTACAAAATCCTTTAGACTATCTAACAAAATTTGAGTTTTACGACCAGTAAATGCATTATTATAAATTTTAGTTCTATAATCATTAGCAGCTTTTAGTAAAGGCTCCAATACTTGCATGCGCTGCGCATCGTCAAAATTGTCTGATAAAAGATGTTGATGAGTTTTTAAAGTGTCATGAACTTTATTATAAAATTTTACTAGCTCTATTGAAATTTCGAATGAATCCTGATTGGTATTTTCAAAAACTGTTTTAAAGAAGTCCAGAAAACGACGCAAATAATATAGCGTTACCATAGATACGCCATTACCAACCAATGCATTATTCGCGTCATTCCATTCTGGTCGCTGTGTGTTCATCCAAATACCTGCTTCTGGAATAAAATTAGAAAGCTTTGCCAACGTAGTAGCTAATATTTTTTCAATGAAGTTTACTTTAACGATAAATCTATTTTCATCTCTCAGCAAAGCGCCATCAGCTCCAACTTCCAATCTTTCTTGTCTAATTTTAGCATCTAGCACTTCATCAAATTCTATAGTATCTTTTGGATTACTTAGGATACTCTTATAATCTTTTATTCTATAAGGGACATTAGCATAAACAAATAAATCAGTAGTAAAATAACTTTGCAATTTACCCGGTTTATGTTTTTCTATAAACTCTAAAAATTTAAGTAGATAAATAATTTGATGATCTCCCCAATACCCAATATAAGACCAAGGGTCGTCTGGCTCAATCGTTTCCCAATCAAATCCATCTTTAGTTACACGATAAGGATTATAACCATCAAAAGTAGTAGCATTTAAAAACTTATGAATCATGCTTTCTATAAACTCAGGAAAAGAAATCGCTAAAGCTTCCCAGTTTTGAAAAATATCACGCCAATTACCTTCGTAATCCAAGATTTTTGAACCATCTACCTCACTACGCGTGTTAATTGAAAACTTGTTCCAAGGACGACTTGGGTCTCCATGACGACGACTAAACCTAAGTGGCATATACTCTAAACATAAGCGTCTAAAGTTTGGGTCGTTACTGTTGTTTGCTAAATCATGTAGCATAAAAAGTGTAAACGCCTCTGGCAATTTATTAATAATTACCTCATTGTTTCTTGCTACTTTTTTATTTGCTTTTGATATGTAATTTTTAAAATCACTTTTCTCAATCTGATAATTATCATCAAAAATGCCACCACGCATTATGTTGAACAATGTATTAGAAAAATGTCTGGTATCCCTGAACTTATCTTCTGTTAGTTGAATACCATCTGATGAACCATTGAGTGAAATTAATCGTTGTGTACCAAAATTGATGTTTTCTTTTACTTTGTTAATCAATTGAGCATCTTCTTGAATACTCTTAGATAATGCTGCAATTTCAGAATGATTTTGATTAACATTAGCAATTATCATCCATTTTTTTTCTTCATTAGGATGCAACTCTAAAGTATCATTTAAAAAATAAGCTCCTTTTTCAGCTTTAACATCTGTTTCTTGAGCAATAGATTGTCTATTTCTGAAAGCTTTTAATTGACGAGAAGACAAAAGATGCTTAGGGTTTTCTAATCCTATTGACCAAGCAATATTAGCCTTTAATGCTTCACTTGGTTCTGCTTTATCTACAATAATAGCACTTAAAGCAAAAATACCTAATCCTGTTTTTTCTTCTAATTCGCTACGTTTATAAGCATCAACTAAATTGCTGCTTTGATTCTGTAAATCACTTCCAACAC
Organism: Gaetbulibacter sp. S0825; assembly: GCF_011777505.1. Taxonomy (GTDB): domain Bacteria; phylum Bacteroidota; class Bacteroidia; order Flavobacteriales; family Flavobacteriaceae; genus Pontimicrobium. The sequence continues at coordinate 180,373 of NZ_JAATJT010000003.1, forward strand.
CATAAGGCATAATATTTTGAATACCATCCAATAATGATATACTTACTGAACCTTCACTATGATTTATAAGAGTTGATTCTTTAACAAAACCAAAAATATTACTTGAGCTCCATTGATATCTAAATGTAAGTCCTAAGTCATCATTAACCTCTTCAAACATTACTTTATTACCATATTGGCTCTTATAGAGATTTCTTGTGGTACTATATAAGCCTTCGTAACGATCTGAAAATGGTTCCCAAATATGTGTTTTGTCATATTGATTTACCAAAAAAATTGATTTACTCCCAGTTATATCAGCGGACTCAGTAATTTTGTCATCTGTATAATAAGGGAATAGTGCATACTCAGCATTTTTACGCCCAGCAGTTAGTCCGCCATTGCTCGAAATAAACATCCAATGATTAGAATCACTAACAATGCTCATAAAAAATGATCGCATTGCATCACTATTGGAAATCTTATAATAGTTTTCGCTATTAATTTTTATAAAATCTATAGTTGTATCGTTGTTCAATATTTTTTGATCTAAAAAATTCATTAATTACTAAAAGTCATTAAAAATCAACAGAATAGTTTATTGGTATACTCTAACATAATCAATCTCCATGGTGGATTCAGAAAAATTGGAATCTATGGAAAACCAATTTCCGCCCATTGCTATATTTAAAATAAAAAAGTGTGGATTATTGAAAGGCCACGTAGAAGCATTTTTTACTGTTGGGTTGTACTCATATAAAAAATTATCATCTAAAAAGAAACGCAGTTTATTTTCGGTCCATTCAAGACCATAAACATGAAATTCAGTAGCAAAATCTGAAACAGTGATTTCTCCAACATTAGCATCCATACAACCACCAGAACATGAAGGTGTATGCGTTGCACTTGAAACAATAGTTGGGTTATGTCCCCAATGCTCCATTATATCTATCTCACCACAAGCTGGCCAACCAACAGTATCTATATTTGCTCCTAATAACCAAATAGCTGGCCATGTACCAGCACCCTCAGGTAATTTTGCTCTAACTTCAATTTTCCCATAAGTAAACTCGTACTTATCCTGAGTAGTCATTCTTGTTGATGTATAATCGCTTCCTTGATATGATTCTTTTTTAGCTGTAATTTTTAGTAGACCATTTTCTACAATTACATTATCACTTCTATCAGTATAAAATTGAGATTCCCCATTACCCCAGCCTCCAGCTCCAATATCATAACCCCATTTCGAACTATCTGGTGCTCCATCAGTATTAAACTCATCAGACCAAATTAATTGTGGCTCATCATTAACAAAAACAGTTACATTCTTAAAAGTACTAATTGAATGTCCTGTACTTGAATACGCAAAAACAGATACTAAATGACTATTGTTTCCCTGAGTTAAAAACGTATAATTTACACTTCCATTGGTACTTTGAATTTCTTCGTTGTTAAATTTAAAAACGTACCTAACAGCGTTAGTAGCCGATGCATTAGCAATAATTTCTCCTGAACCATCTCCATTAGGATTTGATGCGCCTGAACCAACTATATCAATATTTAATACCAGATTAGAAGGAATTATGTCCTGTGGTGGTTCGCTAACTGAATCGTCATCGCTTCCACCACTAGAACATGAAAAAACCAAAAAAATCAATAACAGTTTAACACTGCGAAAAAATATGCGACTAACTCTATTCAATATTCAATTACTTTATGTCTCCTTATTTTTTAAGAAAAATCAATTATAATTAATCATTAGGATTATCTGTTTGGTATTTACAATACCAAGCCAATGCTGGATTAGAACTATCTGTCATTCTAACAAACAATGTAGTTTCTGTAATCTCAATAATTTCAACAGAATACACTCCAACATACCATGACATAAAACCACCATCTGAAAAATTAATAGTAGTACCTCTATATTCGCCATCAATAGTTGCCGTAGAATTTGATGGGCTAAAACTTACATTTTTAATACCATCAAGTGATGGTGCCACATCAACTCCATGACAAGTATCTCCATCAACACCAATTGAACCTGCAAAATCGCCAGGTGTATATGCAATATCTGTTAATTGTTCAAAAGTAATATTTCCATTTCCATCTTGTGAGAATACAAATTCGGCATCATACATACAAAGTTTATCTGAATGCCAAGCATCTGACGTAAACCACTGAGACCATGTATGCTCTCCATCTGCTGGATTATTAGGTCCAAGTCCAATATTCCCTGGTTTATCCGCAGCCCAATACCATGTTTTACTATTTCCTGCTCCTCCGCTTAAAAAGTCTTTTGCTTCCTGGTCTTCGAAAGAACTATAAACTTCCACATTTATTGAAGTCGAACTTGTTACACCTCCAACTCCAGAAGCTATTACAGTTACTGCATAAGATTGAACTCCAGTTTGTGTAAATCTATGTGATATAGTTCCTGAAGGAGCTACAACAACATCTGTGTTATCTCCAAAATCATATCTATAGGTTATAGAGTTGTCTGATGAAGATGTGAAATTTACTATTCCAGAACCATCACCGTTAGGGTTAGCAGCATCTGCTCCAACAATCTCTGCTGTTAACTGTAAGTTAGTAGGAGCAATAATTTCTCCTACTGAAAAGTCATCATCTTGACATGACACTGTAACCATTACAATGCCAAATAAAACTAAAATATATTTAAATTTTTTCATGATTTATTTTTTCTAATTATGAAAATAAAGGTTATCAATATAAACAGTAGCACTTGCCCCAGTTGTATCAAAAAGCAGCTGTGTTACTCCTGAAGGGTCTATATCGTAATCGCCTAAAGGAATAGTAACACTCACCCATGTACCTGTCACTATATTTGATACAAATTCGATATCTTCTTCACCAATAACTGTATTCACTATTTTTAATCCTAAAACTGTTGCATCTGGAGTCCAATAATCGAAGTGAACATATTTCATTCCAGATAAATTTGTTGGATTACCATAATCTGTTACAATACCTGTATAATTTAGTAAGTCGTATTGCCAAATGTTATTCCCTCCAATATTTATAGGTGTCAATGTTGTTGTTTGTCCCCAATTAGGATTTAATTCACTTATTCCAACACTTGTATAACTATCACTAAATATCGACATGACATCACTAGCATCAATGGTGGGTACTGGCGCCTCTACTGTTGGTTGCCCTCCAGTTTCAGAATAGAAGTATAGATTGTCTACATACACTTTCGCACTGCCTCCAGCTGTATCAAATAATAATTGAGTTACTCCAGATCTATCAATAGCAAAATCATCTAATGGAATCGTAACACTTACCCATGTTCCTCTTACTCCTGGTTCACCAACAGTAGAAACCCAAACAATATCTTCTTGCCCTACAACAGTATTCACAATTTTAAACCCTAACGGAGTTACATCTGGTGTGAAATAATCAAAGTGTAGGTAATCCATTCCTGATAAGTTTGTAGGATTTCCATAGTCTGTTACAATTCCTGTATAATTTAAAGCTTCGTACAACCAAATATTATTTCCATTAATATCTACAGGTGTTAAGGTTGTTGTTTGCCCCCAATTAGGGTTTAATTCGCTTATACCAACACTCGTATAACTATCGCTAAAAATTGATATCACATCTCCAGCACCGTATGTAGGGGAAGGTGCATTATATTCTGGGACTGTAGCTACAGTTGATGGCTTAAAGAAATAAATGTTATCAACAAACACCGTTCCAGCTGCCCAAGGATCTCCAACTAATTTTAATTGAAAAATATCAGTAACTGTAAGTCCTTGATCTGTATAATCTGAAATAGGTATTTCTATTGTTGTCCATTCTCCTGCAGTTAAATCACTCCATACAGGTGCTTCTGTAGCGCCACCAGGAGTATTATTAATTAGCGATGTTTCAATTCTTGAAGTATCTCCAGAAGTCCAAACATCCATATGCAAGAACTCCATTCCTGAAACATCAACAGATGTCCCATCTGCGAGAGCAATCCCTTGGTAGCTTAAATTAATGTATTGTAACATCTCATCTCCATTCAAATCGAATAAAGCCCAACTACTACCTTGACCTCCTTGTCCCCAATCTGGAAAATAATTAGTTCCTGATACATCAGTATATGTAGAACTAAATATTGAAATCACATCTTGTGTATCTCTATTAGGCTGAGATGGAGCTGGTGCTATAGGTTGCAAAATTTCGGTTACAACAAATTCTTCTACATATTCTGTCGTTTCAATTGCCGCTCCCATAACCACAGTTCTAATTGTATATGTTCCTGAATCTTGGTAAGTATAAGATACTGTTTCTCCAATGTTAGCTACTAAAGGATCATCATTTCCTGGTTCCCCAAAATACACCTCATAAGATATTGCAAAATCGGCATTTGCTGTTACATTAACCTGTTTAGAGATAGCAATATCATTTTCAATAACAATATCTAAATTCTCTGGAGCCTTAAAAGAAACAACTAAAGGCATCGTCGAGACTGTCTTTAAACCAGTAATACCAACTGCTTCAATGCTTACAGTATAACTACCCTCTTCGTAAGTGTGTGTAATAGATTCACCAGAAACAACTTCCTCTGGAGTTTCATTTCCATCTCCAAAAACAATATTAAATAATGATGCACCAACGGCATTTGGTGTAATAGTAACTAACCCTGTATTATCTTGTGTTACCTGCATTAAGGCTGTTACATTAGATGGTGCAACTACATCATCTAAAAAGTTTAGATTGTCGTCATCTGCGCAATTCCAAATTAAAAGCATTGCGAAAAGCGAACCGAATATAAATTTAATTTTTTTCATAATAATTTTTTTTAATATCCTGGGTTTTGTGCCCATCTATTTCCAGATAATTGAATTTCCTCGATTGGAATTGGAAAAAGTTCATGCTTACCAGAAACAAACCCATCAATTTCTTGAGCAGCTTTTCCTGTTCTTACCAAATCAAAGAAACGATGCCCTTCACCTACTAACTCTACACGACGCTCTTTATAGATATCGTTAGTTAAATTAGCTCCTGTAGTACTTACAGAGGGAAGCATTGCTCGATTACGCACTTGGTTTAAATACCCTTGTGCTCTTGCATCACTAATATTACCCCTATTTAAAGCTTCGGCTGCCATTAATAATACATCTGCAAACCTTAAGGCTCGGTAATTATCAGGATTGGTCAACGCTGCATCACCAATATTTAAATCTCCTAAACGTGCTATATATTTTCTATTGAAATAACCTGTTTGTTCGTACCCATCTCCACTCCAACTAGATCCTGGATTATCAATAATATACTGTTCCATGTCTAGTATAGAAGTTTCATAACGTAAATCTCCAGGCTCAAAAGCATCTACTACTTCTTGAACGGGCACATTAAAACTATAGCCAGAATCAAACTTTTCAGCAGCATCTACAAACCCTCTTGGTCCATTGAAATACACTGAATAGTTACCTTCAAGACATTGGAAGCACTCAAAACTTCCACCATCAACATCTGAATACTGTATTTCAAAAACAGATTCTATGTTATTTTCATAATCGCGTTCAAACATATTAGGGTACTCTGCAGATGTTAACAAGCGATGAGGTCCACTATTAATTAAGTCTTCCAAAACTGTCGCAGCTTCTTCAAACTTATCTTGATATAAATATACTTTACCAAGCATTCCTTGTGCAGCACCTTTAGTAACTCTACCTGTTTGATTTTGTACATATGGTAAATTGGCTGCAGCAAAGATTAAATCATCTTCAATTAAAGCATAAACATCTTCTTTTGGCGTTCTATCAATAGTAAACTGGTCTCCAAATTGTATGCGTTTATCAACAAGCATTGGAACATCTCCCCACCATTTTACCAAAATAAAGTTATAATAAGCTCTTAAGAATCTTGTTTGAGCAATAACGCTGGTTTTATTGGAAAAATCTGTTTTGTCTTGAAATTCCATAATATAATTACAACGGTTTACAGCTTCGTACATCCATTGCCACATAGTTCTTAAACCACCATCACTCTGACCATCGGCTGAGTGAATCATATCGTCTATTTGTTGAATATATGGTGAATCTGTAGCACTCTCTCCTCCACATAATGTGTTGTCTGAAGCTATCTCTGCAAATTGATAAAATTTTGCTGTTGTTTGTAAATAATCGTATGCCGCTACAAGTGCAAGTTGATAATCCTCTTCGGTATTAAAAAAGCTTTCTGAATTTTGATCTTCTGAATCAACTTCCACAAAATCATCACTACATGAAAACACTATTAAAAATGTAAAGAGATAAAATATAATTTTTAAATTTTTCATAATACTTAATTAAAATTTTACGTTAAGACCCAATAAAAATGTACTAGCACTTGGATAAAATCCATTATCAATTCCGCCTCCAATTGGAGCCCCATTGCCAATAGTAGGATCATATCCTTTATATTCAGTTAATGTAAATACGTTACTAGCTGAAACATAAATTCTAAACTTGCTTATTTTAGGGTTTTTTAATACACCATCAGAAAAAGTATATCCTAATTGTATATTTTGTAATCTTACAAATGAACCGTCCTCTACATAAAAGTCAGAAAAAACTGTGTTAGAAGTCGCTCCAATTGTATGTAGTGGTGAGTAGTTATTAGTACCTTCTCCAGTCCAACGATCTAAATACCAAATTGGCTTATTCACTAATTGCTGGTTACGTTCATAATTTCGTACAATATCATTCCCAATTGATGCAAACGTATATGCTGAGAAATCAAAGTTTTTATAATCAAAAGATATGTTAAGACCCATTGTTGCATCTGGTATTGGATTACCTAGATTTACTCTATCGTCCAAATCTATAACTCCATCTCCATTTTGATCAACAAATTTTAAATCTCCTGGACGTGCTCCAAGTTTAGTAACTGCGGAATTATCAACTTCTGATTGGTTTTGAAAAACCCCATCGGTTTGGTAACCAATAAAATAACCCATTGGAAACCCTGCTTCCATTCTAGATATAGCAGGTTGTGAAATACCAAAACCACCGCCTTCAAGATATTCACCTTCTCCACTTACTTCGAGAACTTCATTTTTTAAAGTGGTAACATTATACTTTATGTTAAACTTGAAGTTTTCACTTAGATCATCTGAATAACCAATGGCAAACTCAAGACCTTTATTTTCAACAACTCCTGCATTAACAAATGGCGGCGCTCCTGTTCCTAAAAGTCCAGATATTTGAGGTGAGACTAATAAATCTTCTGTTCTCTTTTTAAAATAATCAGCAGTGATATCTACTTTATTATTTAAAATGCGCAAATCAACACCTATATCTAATGTTTTTTGTTTTTCCCACTTAATTTGTGGGTTAGAAATTGGTCCACTTGCTATTCCAAAGATTTCGTTTTCACGATCATTTCCTCCGAAAAAATAGGTCCCTTCCCCAGTCAATAATGATACAAATCTATAATCTCCAATTCTATCATTACCTAAAACTCCGTAAGAGCCTCTAAGTTTTAATAAATCAAAGAAATTATTATCATTCATAAATTCTTCATCTGAAACAACCCATCCAATAGATCCAGAAGGAAAAACACCAAATTTATTACCTGGCCCAAATCTTGTTGAACCATCTCTACGCACTACTGCGGATAATAAATATTTTCCTTTATAATCATACTGCAATCGTGCAAAATAAGATAATAATCTACCATCAAATTTAGGGTTACTACCTCTTTCTGCATATATATCTTGTTGTTCTGATCCTTCTTCTACTGAAGCATAACGTATATCATTATTCTTTATATCAGAGGCAGTAGCTCCAGAAAACATTCCTGTAGTTTTAAAAACAGAAGTCCCTAAGAGTACATCAAGTTTGTGGACGTCATTAAATGTATTTTGGTATTTAATAAATCCATCAAAAGTATAGTCTCTAAAAATATTAAACCCTTCAAAAACGCCACTTCTTTGAGTATTAAAAACTTTTCCACTACCATAATAATCAATTGGATCGAATGAGAAGCTCGATACTTCGGCATAATTAAATTGAAAATTAGCTTCTGCGGTAAAATGATCTAAAAAATTATATGACAAACCTCCAAAACCATTAAACTTCATGACTCTATTTCTATTATATGTGTTAGCCATTTGAGCTACTGGATTAATAACTTCTGCACCTAATCCGTCAGCTAATGAAAACTCACCATTTTCGTTTCTTACTGGAATATTAGGTGCCATATTTAAAGCATTAAAAAGTACAGAACCTAATGCGTTTTCTGGCAAACCTTGACTATTTATTCCTGTAAGAGTAAGACCTGATTTAAACTTAAAATTTTCTAAGAAGTCTAAATTATAACTTGCACTATTTGTTACACGTGTAAAATTTGATTTCTTACCACCAACAATACCATCTTGAGTTAAAAATGAAGAACTAAATGAATATGATGACTTTTCCTTACCACCTTTAAATGTGATACTATGATTCATAATTGGAGCCGATTCAAATACTTCATCTTGCCAATCAGTTCCAACACCTAAAATAGACAAGTCTGGAAAAGGAGGTGTGCCTCCACCTGCAGCATATGCCTCATTAACTATTACACCATATTGTGTTGCATTTAATACTGGAATTTTACGTGTTGTTTGCTGAAAGCCTCCATATGCATTATATTCTATAGTTAATGGCATTTCTTTACGCCCAGTCTTTGTAGTTATAAGAATAACTCCATTAGCAGCTCTTACACCATATATTCCAGCAGTAGCATCCTTAAGAATGTTTATAGTCTCAATATCATTAGGATTCACAACACTAAGATCTTCTACAACATTACCATCTACTAGAATTAATGGACGACTATCTCCGTTTGTAGATACACCTCTAATACTAATAGTTGAACCACCACCTGGAGATCCAGAATTGGTTGTAATATTTACACCTGCTACTTGACCTTGTAAAGCTTGTTCAATACGTGTTGGTTTTAATTTCTCTATGGTCTCACTTGACACCACAGAAACAGCTCCTGTAATTTCTTTCTTGGTTTGGGTTCCATAACCAATTACAACTACTTCATCCAATTGAGCCACATCTGGTTGCAATTGAATATTTAAAACTGAGTTGTCATTAACAGCAACTTCATAAGTTACATACCCTATGTAACTAAATGATAAAACAGACCCTACTGATACGTCTTTCAAATTGAAATTACCATCAAAATCTGTTGAAGCTCCTTTGGATGTTCCTTTTACGATAATGTTTACTCCTGGAATTGGCATTCCAGTTTCATCAAGAACAGTTCCTTTTACATCTAAAGTTTGGGCACTAATTGTTATTACCCCAAACAATGTAATTAGTATTCCTAAAATTCCTTTCATATAAATTAAGTTTTATAGCTCACACATTTTTGTTAAGTTTTTTTGTTTTCCTAATAGGTTTAACAAAAAAAGTTGTGTATGATTTCCGAACTCTATAAAACTAAAGATATGATTTATTAAATCTGTAAATAACACCTAAACAAAAAACATACATAATAAAAAAAACGCCTAAAAATTGTGAATTTATCAATAAAAGGTAATAAAACTAACGAGTTTACAATGTTTAATTATTTGTGATGTATTAAGCTAAAACAATGCCTGTAGTGGTAATGTTGTGGTGTTTTTAAGTTTTGTTAAGTTACTATACTTCTAAAATATAATTTGTTAGACTTGATTCGTGAGCTAATCCCATTTTTTTACGCAATCGATATCGCTTAACTTCAACACTTTTATGTGATATGTTTAGTAATGGAGCTATTTCTTTTGAAGATAGATTAAGTCTTAAATAAGCACACAAGCGCAAGTCATTTGAAGTAAGTTTTGGGTGAATCTCTTTCATTTTCTTTAGAAAATCCTTGTCTGCATTATTGAAGGCTTCTTCAAATAATTTCCAATCATCTGTATTGTTTAAGTTTTTGTCGATTAATTTAACCACATACGACGAATTGCCATCTTTCGTAGTTTTTAATTCGTTTTTAATGTTATTTAAAAACTCATTCTTTTTTATCAAACTCATTGTAGAGATTGCTAATTCTCTATTCTTATTATTAATATCTTGTTCAAGACGCTCATTCTTGTAATTCATTAATTGCTGTTTGTTTTCAAGTTCTTTAAGCGCCAATTCCCTTTGTGCTTTATACAATAGTTTTTCTCTTTGTTTTTTATAATACGATTTATAAATATTATGTGTTAGTATTATTAACAACAAAAATAGTAATGCATAAATGGTAATAGCTAAATTAGAAAGTAATAAAGGTCGTTTTACTTTAAACGAATAAGACGCTTCATTATTTGTAACAGTATCTCCTACTTTGCCCCTTACTTTAAATGTATAATTACCATAGGGTAAATTTTCAAAAAACTCTGAAGAATTTGTAGACCAAGCGCTCCAAGAATCATAGATGCCTTCTAATTTATATTGATATTCTTTAATGTTGAATTTTGAATAGTCTGCCACACTAAACGAAAACTTGAAATTGTGCTGTTGATTTTCAAATACTCCACTTTCTGACTTATCAACAACTTTGAGACTGTCTTGTTCTTTACTTCTGCTATTTTCTATTATGTCTAAAGTAACTTGATAATCTTTGATTTTTGATTTTTTATTTAAATCTATTACAATATAACCTCTTGAAGTACCAAATAAATACTGCTCGTTACCAAGATTTAAAACACTTTCATAACTAGATACCTTATCACCTAAATTGGAAGGCAAGTAGACTTTATCAATACTAGGTTTTGAGCTCAATTTACTTGGAGAAATAAAACTTATATGTGTTTTGGATAACGCGATTAAGGAATTAGAATCTTCATCAAACATTAATTTGCCAGATATATAACTATCATCGTTATAAATTTCACTAAGCTCATTGTCTTTAGTAAATTCTTCACTTGAAAAATTAAATTTAAATACACCATCTTTATAAGCATAATAAATATCTTCATTATAACTAGCAAGACTAGAGCCTATACCCTTTTCTACACTCAACTCTTCTATTTCAATTAGCTCTTTATAATTATTAGTCACTTTTAATTTAAATACACCTTTGTATTCATGGCTAATTAAAATATTATCTAGGTTATATACTTCAACAAATCGAGACGATATGTCAAATCCATTAATTTTATTTCTATAAGTCCATCTACCATTCTTTTTTTCTAAAACAGATAACCCATTATAGCCTCCTTGAAGAATGAGGTTTGTTGAATGCTGTATCTGTTTTAAATTCCAAATTCCTTGTTCTTCTGAAATTTTAGTAGCAGAATTTCTATTTATTAAAAAAGTTCCTGAATTATGCCCACAGAATAACGTGTTATCAATAACTTCTAGACTCCAAACTTGGCCTTTAGTACCACTAATAAATTGAAAATCACTATTAATAGCTGAAAGATTTTTGTAAAACAGGCCTTGATTAGTTCCTAAATACAAAATATTATTGTGCTCCGCTGAAACATAAACAGAACCTAATGAGCCTACATTATCGTAATAAATTCTAAAAGGAGAATTAATATTCAAGCTATTAATACCATTATCCAAACCTAACCAGATATTGTTATCAACATCTTCAAAAACAGCCAATACGGTATTATTTAGTAATCCTTCTTTTTGATTTATGTTATAAGATATAGTACCATTATTTAGATAAACTAAGCCATTTGAAATAGTTCCAAAAACAAAACTTCCATTTTCAAGACGAGTGCTGTTGTACACACTTAAACTAGATAAATTATTACTTTGTGAAACATCCCATTCTTTTAATTGGTTATTGTTAAAAGTGAAAATCCCTTTGTTTTGTGTTTGAATTAATAAATCATCATCATACTGAAACATATTAATTACCTCTTCATTAACTATACTAGAATCATTTGTGAATAGAATATCCTTACCATTTTCAATTTTATAAATGCCGTCATTTATACGCTGAAAAAAAATCGCATCATTGAGATTGAAAACTTTAGTGATTCTGGAATTAGAATCTATAATATTGAATGTTTCATCAACAATATTATAAATATAGATTCTATCAAGAGATTGAAATAATATGTTTTCTTCAAAATCAATAATATTCCAAAATTCTTCATCTTCTTTTAATGGAATATCTAACTTTTTAGCTAGAGAAGTATAATTTAATTGTCCGTAATAATCTCTTATCCAAAATCCAAACTCCATATAGCATCCAGAATATATTCTATTTTCAGTAGCTATAACAGATCTCATAATAGATTCATTTGGAGATTCATACAATCTCCACTTCTCTCCATTAAACTCTAGTAATCCCTTGTTATTTGCAAAGTATAAGTTTTTATCATCTGTTTGAGTAATAGACCAGTTTTGTCTTCCAGCGTTATAAGTATTTGGTGCATATCCATTAATAGGTGGTAATTCTTGTGAAAAAGAAAGCACTGGAACAACTAAAAGAATAGTAAATATTAATCGAAAAACACTTCTCATGCCTAGGCCAATTATTAAAGTTGTTAAGGTACGAAATTTATTTACTATAGGATCTACAGGGCTTTAAACAGAAATTGTATAGTAATTGTAGCGTTTAAAAAGCTATTTTCCGATACAGAAATTAGCAAAAATGTTCCCTAAAAGATCATCACTAGTAATCTCTCCTGTAATTTCACCAAAATGGTACAAGGCTTGTCTAATATCTATAGCTAATAAGTCTCCAGAAAGATTTGAATCCATGCCTTGCTTAACTTTTTGAATTTCTTCTAAGGCTTTTAAAAGCGCATCGTAATGACGAGAATTAGTGACTATAGTATCATTGTTTCTTAAAGCTCCTGTATTGATAAGACTCAATAGTTTATTGGTTAACTCCTCTACTCCAAAACCTGTTTTGGCCGAAAGCAAGATAGCTTCAGAAATATTGTTGGTAAGTTCTGCCAATTGTATGTCATCCAACCTATCAATTTTATTGGCAATGATGATTAATGGTTTTTGTGGATGTCTGTTTTTGATTTTTTCAATTTCAATAAGTACAATTCCTAAGTTAGTAATACTTGTTGCACTATCAAACAAATATATAACCACTTGCGATTGGTCTATTTTCTCGAAGGTTTTTTTAATACCGATACTTTCAACCACATCTTTTGTGTCTCTAATACCTGCTGTATCAATAAATCTAAAACCAATACCACCTATGGTTAATTCGTCCTCAATGGCATCTCTTGTCGTTCCAGCTATATCGCTTACAATCGCTTTTTCTTCGTTAAGCAATGCATTAAGTAAAGTCGATTTACCAACATTTGGCTCACCAACAATAGCTACTGGAATGCCATTTTTTATCACATTCCCAACAGCGAAAGAGTCTATGAGGTGTTTTAAAACTTTCGTAATGCGCTCAATTAAGTCTTTAAATTGGTCGCGATTAGCAAACTCTACATCTTCTTCAGCAAAATCCAATTCCAACTCAATTAAAGAAGCAAAATTCATAAGCTCATCGCGTAGGGCTTTAATCTCATTACTAAATCCTCCACGCATTTGCTGTATGGCCACTTGATGCGATGCCTCATTATCACTCGCAATTAAATCTGCTACAGCTTCGGCTTGACTTAAATCTAATTTTCCGTTTAAAAATGCTCTTAAGGTAAATTCTCCAGGATTTGCAATTCTGCAACCATTCCTTAAAAATAACTGAATGATTTCTTGCTGTATATATGGGCTTCCGTGACACGATATTTCAATAACATTTTCACCTGTATAAGAATTTGGGTTTTTAAAAACCGAAACCAACACCTCATCTAATTCTTTACCATCCTTTAAAATATGCCCTAAATGAATGGTGTGAGTTTTCTGGTCAATAAGCGACTTCTGTTTTTTAACAGACCTAAAGCTATTATTAACTATGCTAATAGCGTCTTTACCAGAAACCCTTATAACAGAGATGGCTCCAGCACCTGAAGGCGTTGCTAATGCAATTATAGTATCGTTATTTGTCACCTAATCTAAATTTTAAGCAAAAATAGGAAATTGACAACGGACTTTATACATATTGTCTGATTATAGCGTAAGTCGTCTACATAAATTTAAAAGAAAACAAAATCGATGTATATTTGTGAAAAAATATAGAAAATGAAAAAGACAATCCTACTTTTGGTCTTAGTAATATTAAATTACAGTTGTAAAACTAACGAACAAGAGCCTCTTGCTCCTAATTCCTACGAAATTAAAGGTACTGCTAAAGGTGTTGTTAATGGCCTTAGAGCTTATATAAATTCTGTTGAAAACAATAGACAAGTTACCATAGATACTGCTATTGTTATGAATGAAGAATTTATATTTCAAGGAAAAGTTGCAAATCCTTCAATAAAAACCATTACTATAAATAGTGTAAATGGTAGTTTACCGTTTGTTTTAGAATCTGGAAAAATTACAATAAACATTAACAAAGACAGCTTATTTTATTCACCTATTATTGGTTCGAAGAACAACGAAGATTATAATTCTTATAAAACTGAATACAGAAAAAAGGGTTCAGCAATTAACGGTTTAAATGATGAGTATAGAAAAGCCACAACGCAAGAAGAAAGAAATAAAATTATTGCAAAAGCAAGAGAGATAACTGCTGAATTAGATGCATTTGGTATGGATTTTATTGCAAACAACCCTAAATCAGATTTTTCATTATTATTGCTTGAAACCCAGATTACGAATCCAGACATCAATCTAGAAAAACTAAAAAACAACTACAAAGCTTTACAACCTTTAATTAATAAGAATGCTGCCTATAAATCTATTGGAGCTAAAATAAAAGGCGAAATAGAAATCATTGAAGCAAGCGCTAACCTTAACATTGGTAAAATAGCACCAAACTTTACGTCACCTTCTATAGATGGTGAAATGATTTCGTTAAACGATATTAAAGGAAAAGCTACTATTATAGAATTTTGGGCGTCTTGGTGTGGACCATGCAGACGTGAAAATCCAAATATTGTAAGGGTTTACGAGAAATATAAAGATAAAGGCTTAGAAATTATTGGCGTATCTTTAGATAGACCAGGACATAAAGAACGATGGAAAAAAGCCATAGAGGACGACAACTTAAACTGGCATCATGTAGGTAGTTTACAATACTTTAATGATCCAGTTGCAAGAATGTATAACATAAATTCTATTCCAGCGTCTTTTATACTAGACGAAAATGGTAAAATTGTTGCAAAAAAACTACGTGGAAGTGCTCTAGAAAAACAGATAGCTTCAATGTTAGATTAATAAAAAAGCCTTCAAGGTTGAAGGTTTTTTTAGTTTATATCCTTCCTGTTTTTCGCATCACATACAGTATTACAATAGGTATTGCTAATAGAATTACCATAAGTAAATGCTCTGTAAACAACCAAGGCGCTAAAATCAAGGTAATCACATAACCACCAATAGCACCTCCAAAATGGGCGTCGTGACCTATGTTGCCGATTCTCTTTTTCATTCCGTAAATGGAATACAACAAATAACCTATTCCAAACAAATAGGCTGGAATTGGAATTGGAATAAAAAACATATACAGCTTCATTCCAGGATTTAATAAAATAGCAGCATATAAAATTCCTGTTACTGCTCCACTCGCTCCTACTGCACTATAATGATATTCATTTTTATGAAAATAAAAGGATAAAAGATTACCAAAAACCAAACTTCCAAAATATATTAGTACAAAATTAAAAGTACCTAATTGTAATACAGGATTTGCGAAAAAGTAAAGTGTAAACATATTAAAAAACAAATGCATCTCATCTACATGTAAAAAGCCAGAGCTTAGCATTCGCACTTGTTCACCTCTTCGTATACCTCCAATATTGAACTTGTATTTTTCAAAAAAAGAAAAGTCATTAAAGCCTTTTAAGGAGACTAAAATATTTGCACCAATAATAATAATTGTAATAGCTTTTAAATCAAACATAAGGTATAAACGTAAAAAGCCAAAAGTACATGATTTTTTTCATTTGGAAATTATCAAAAATCAAATGAAAAAAATTTATGGATTAACGAAGTAGTTACTGAAGCAAAACTAAATTTAGTACATTTTATTAAACTGAATTTAGTTTTTGAAGAAGAAATATAACATATATTTGCCAAAACAATTAAGCATTTGCAACTTCTAGCTTACATAATAATTTATCCTGTTTTATGGATTATTTCAGTACTTCCACTTAGGGTTTTATATATACTATCTGATGGTGTTTATGTATTACTCTACTATATAATTGGCTATAGAAAAAAGGTAGTAAAAGACAATCTTAAATTAGTGTTTCCAAAAAAAAGCGAACAAGACATAAATCGTATTTCGAAGAAATTTTATCATCATTTTTGCGACATGATGTTTGAGGCGATTAAGTCGCTTACTATTTCGGAAAAAGAAATACTAAAACGCTTTAAAGTTACCAATATTGAGGAGCTTAAACAATACGAAGCATCTAAACAAAGTATTATACTTATGTGTGGCCATTATGCGAGTTGGGAATGGTCCATGAGCTTACAAAAACACATCGATTTTATTGGTTATGGTGTTTACAAAAGATTACGAAACCCCTACTTTGACAAATTAGTTAAGCGTGTAAGAGGAAAATACAACACTTTTTTAATACCTACTAAAGAAATTATCCCTAAGCTTGTTCAGTCAAAAAAGAACAATGAACTTTTTTTATGCGGAATGGCAGCCGACCAATCGCCAAAACTAAATAAAGCTTATCACTGGACAGAATTTATGGGAGTGAAAGTACCTTGTTATACAGGTTCTGAAATGCTTGCCAAACGATTGGATTTACCAATAGTTTTTATGGCAATAAAAAAAGTAAAAAGAGGGTTTTATGAAGCCACTTTCAGCACGATAACTAAAACTCCTAAAGATTTTAAAGATTATGATTTAACTGATGCCTTTCATAAGTTAGTTGAAGCACAAATTAAAACAGCGCCCGAGTATTACTTATGGACGCATAAACGTTGGAAGCATAAGGATAATGTTCCTGAAGAGTTTCAATAAATATTTTGAAGATTTAATTAGTTTTTTTTCTTCTACACTTTCTACTTTCGTTTCTAATAGCTGCCGCAAAAGACAAAGCTGTTCCAATACCTATAGATAATCCAACTGCAAGACTATTTGTTGCTACTCCAATACTAATTCCTATGCCTGCTCCAAAAATTAAGCTTGAAGCTATATAATTATTTTTCATACAATATTCAATCTATCTAATTAGTAGTAATTTTCAATTATTGTTACAATGCATAATTATTAAAAATTAATTTATACCTGCAATTTCCTTAATCTCACCCATAATTTTAGTCGCCAAATCATCTGCTTCTTGTTGCGATGTTGCTTCGGTATAAATTCTAATAATAGGCTCCGTATTACTTTTGCGTAAATGCACCCAATTCTCTGGGAAATCTATTTTTACACCATCAATAGTGGTAATGTTTTCATGAGCATAACGTGCTTCCATTTCTTTTAAAACGCCATCAACATCCAAACCTGGTGTTAACTGTATTTTATTCTTACTCATAAAATAGGATGGATACGTTTTTCGCAACTCACTAACTCTCATTTTTTTATCTGCCAATAAGCTTAAAAACAACGCTACACCTACTAAAGCATCTCTTCCGTAATGCAATTCTGGATAGATAATACCTCCATTACCTTCACCACCAATAATGGCGTTATTCTTTTTCATTAACTCCACCACATTTACTTCACCTACAGCACTTGCTTCATAAGTGCCTCCATGTTTTTCTGTGACATCACGAAGCGCACGAGTAGAACTCATATTGCTAACCGTATTTCCAGGTGTATGGCTCAACACATAATCGGTACAAGCGACTAAGGTGTATTCTTCACCAAACATTTCTCCATCTTCGCTTACAAAGGCTAATCTATCTACATCAGGGTCGACCACAATACCAAAATCAGCATGTTCTTTAACCACTTTTTCCGATAAGTCTGTTAAATGTTCTTTTAAAGGTTCTGGATTATGCGGAAAGTGTCCAGTTGGGTCACAATACAATTTTACAGCATGCACGCCCAATCTATCTAACAACAAAGGAATAGCAATACCTCCTGTAGAATTAACACCATCTACTACCACTTTAAACTTTGCTTTTTCAATTGCTTTTTTGTTTACTAATGGCAGTTTTAATACTTCATCAATATGCATATCTATATATGCGTCGTTAATTGTGATTTTACCTAAACTATCAACATCGCTAAAGGTAATATCATCAGATTCTGCCAATCTTAAAATCTCTTCACCATCTGCACCATTTAAAAACTCACCTTTATGGTTTAATAGCTTTAGGGCATTCCATTGTTTAGGATTGTGGCTTGCCGTTAATATAATACCTCCATCTGCATGCTCCATAGGTACTGCAACTTCAACCGTTGGCGTGGTAGACAAACCAACGTCTATCACGTGAATTCCCATACCAACAAGCGTATTCGTTACCAGGTTCTGAATCATTTCGCCAGAAATTCTTGCATCACGCCCCACTACGACTCTGTAGTGTTCCTTTTTGCGCTGTTGCTTAATCCACATACCATAAGCCGATGCGAATTTAACCGCATCGATAGGTGTTAAATTCTCTCCTACTTGCCCACCAATGGTACCTCGAATTCCTGATATAGATTTTATAAGTGTCATATATGTTTATATTTTGAACAAATATAATATTTCAAAACCGTATTCCTCGTTACGAATTTGTAAATTCGACCAATGAATTTTTTAGCACATATTTATCTCTCAGGCGATAGCGATTTAGTAACCATTGGTAATTTTATGGCTGATGGTATTAAAGGAAAAGAATACCGAAAATACCGTAGAGAATTGCAAATTGGCATTCTACTTCATCGCGAAATAGACACGTATACTGATGCGCATCCAACCGTAAGAAAAAGTACAAAACGATTACATGAAAAATACAGTCACTATTCTGGCGTGATTGTAGATATTTTGTATGACCATTTTTTAGCTAAAAATTGGAAAAGCTATTGCGATGTTCCGTTGGACAAATATGTTGAACATTTTTACGATTCGTTAGAAGACAATTTCGATATTATACCTTTACGCATTCAAAAAATGATGCCTTATATGATTACCAATAATTGGCTGTTGAGTTATGCCTCAATTGAAGGGATTGCAAAGATTTTAGAAGGCATGAATCGAAGAACTCACAACAGATCACAAATGAATTTAGCTGTAAACGAACTTGAAGAGTTCTATGAAGAATTTGAGAAAGAATTCACTTCTTTTTTTAAGGAACTCATTACCTTTGCTAAAGAAAAGCTAGCTTATTTATCTGCTCAAAAAACATTGTAATATATGTTTATTAAAGACCTCATCGACTTATACAGTAAGCATGCCAATGCCGAAAATGCAACTCACATGAAAAATTACATGAGAGGTCAATTCGAGTTTTATGGTATAAAAACTAAGGAACGTAGAACGCTTTTAAAACAAGCCATAGCCAATAATAAAGAAGAAGTGGTTACAAATGTTCGCGAACTTACTTTTCAATTATACGATTTGCCTCAGCGCGAATTACACCTTACAGCTAATGAGATTTTCGACAAACAACTCCGCAAAAAATATCTAAAAGATGATATTGTTTTAATTGAAAGGTTAATCACGGAAAACTCTTGGTGGGACACTGTCGATTTTATCGCCAAATGGGTCTTAGGTAACTATTTAACCATGTATCCAGACATGGTTAAAACAACCATAACTAGGTTTTCAAACGTAGATAATATATGGCTAAACAGAAGCACGATTATTTTTCAGTTGGGATACAAACACAATACCGACGAAGAGTTATTGTTTAAACAATGTATGGCTCATAAAGAATCTAATGAATTCTTTATACAAAAAGCCATTGGTTGGGCACTACGAGAATATGGAAAAACAAGCCCTCAATCTGTATTAAATTTCGTAAATTCAACCAGTTTAAAGCCTTTAAGCCATAGAGAAGCTATTAGAAATATTATATAAATGAAGTTGAAAAAGACATTAAAAATTATAGCTGGTGTGGTTGTGTTTTTTACATTGCCAACCTTACTCCTTTTAGGCTACATTTATTTTAAATACAACGAGGATGTGCCTGTTGGGATTGAAGGTGAAGCAGCTGATGCTTTAGCAGATAATATGCTAGATGCTTTAGATTACGAAGCATACAAAAAAACAGAATATATTGAGTGGACGTACCAAAACAAACGTCGTTACGAATGGGATAAAGCCAATAATTTATGTACTGTTCGTTGGAAAGAGTTTAAAGTAGATTTACATCTTAATTTCCCTGAACGAAGTAAGGCTTACGTCCATAGCTTTAATATTATTGGCGATCAAAAAGATGCATTAGTTACTACAGCATTAAATTATTTTAATAATGATTCTTTTTGGATTGCTGCTCCTTATAAAGTCTATGACGATGGTGTAAAACGCAGTGTCGTAAAAAGAGATGGCAAAGATGCACTGTTAGTCACTTACACACAAGGTGGCACGACTCCAGGTGATTCGTATCTATGGTCGTTTGATACCACAGGAAAACCTCTTAAATTTAAAATGTGGACAGACCTTTTACCTATGGATGGCCTAGAAGCTTCTTGGAGTGATTGGACAACCACTAAAACAGGAGCACAACTCCCAACCTTTCATAAAATACTCTTCTTTGGGTTTGAAATAAACCATATTAAAACGACGAGGTAATCCTACTTACTACTCTGCCCTGAAAACTGTTGTGTTTTTTGCTTAAACAACACATTAAACGTTGTTAAACTCCCGTAACATCTCGTAATGTATTGTTGCAAGTCTATTTTTTCTTGCTCGTCAAGATTTTTACTAGAGTTTATTTTTTGCTCCATCACTCGTAGTCTGTCGCGAAGCATGACTATTTTATGAAAAAATGTATCTATTGGCACTTCTTTACTTTGCAACGCTGTATCTCCAGGTTCTAGAATAAGGTTACCACCTTTCCATTTATCTGCAATGGGCACAACCTCACTAGCATCACTCCACTTTTTGAGTATCTCTACTAAACTACTTTCGACATCAAACAAGCTTACTGTATCTACATCGTCTGCGTTTGAACGTTCAATCACTTCAAATTCGCTATCTAATTCTATGGTCTCTAAACCTTTGTCTATAAAGGTTACCCAATAATGTCTTGATGTTACATTTGTCACTACGCCTTTTCCGAAGTCTGAGTGGCTTATTCTAGAGCCTATCCCTAATAATCTCATATAAATTTATTTAAAGTTCCCGTAAAAGTGGGAATCTGTCTTATTACTATACAAGTATATAGATTTTTTTGAAAACTTCGAAAGTTAAAAAGTATGATTTAGCTTAACCACGTCGTGTGCCATTTTTCTTATTCCCTTTCCTCTTTTAATTCTGGAGAACTAAAGCCTTTAATTATTAACCAAATTGGAAGTGCTAATTGTATTAATCCCATTGGAAGCATCATGTTCATACTTATACTCTGTCCAAAAATTGAAAACAACACCTCAACAAACATGAGTAAAACAGCAAATATTCCAAAAATAGAGATTACTCTTGGTACAATCCTTGAAATATAAAAACCATAATACAACACAAATACAGGAAAGCAAGAAACTAGCAAATACATATAATGTGTCCAGTGATGTTTCTCATAAACTAGATTGCCCATTGCTTGTAACGTATTAGAATCTCCATTGGTTACATAGTCATTGCTTAACTCCAACATAGATACAACACTTACGTTATCAAGCATGAGCGCAATAAAATTTAGAATACAAAAAGTCAGATATAAAAATGCCACGTAGTAGCTGTGTTTTTTAAAAATCGGCAACAATAACGTCGCAATAACGATAGATGCTAGACCACTTAAAATACCGAGTAATGCAGAACTAATAATTTTGCTTGAATTTTCAGATGTAGACGTAAGAAAATCATCTGAGAAAAGTACAGGACCTTGTAGCACCTGAAAGATGACTACACCAGAAATAAAAACGAATAGAAATAATAAGCCAGAAATTCTTCCAGTTTTTTTGTTTGAATACATAGTTGATTGTTTTGATTGATTATGTATATGTAGCTTAACTGCACAGAAAGTTACAAATCGTATCTATAGCACTTTACAATTATACAATTTATTATGCTTTTGTTAGTATTTTAAAGACATAGCTTTTTCATTAAATTTTAATATCTTTAATACTTAAAATTTAATTACTATGACAGTAACATACGCATTAATTGGTCTTGTAGTATTAGTAGCATTTTATGGTGTTGGAATTTACAACAGATTAGTAAAATTAAAAACACTCGTAGCCGAGGCTTGGAGTGGCATAGACGTGCAATTAAAAAAACGTTATGATTTAATCCCAAACTTAGTTGAAACCGTAAAAGGCTATGCAAGCCATGAAAAGGAAACCTTTGAAAATGTCACTAAAGCAAGAAGTCAAGCACAAAATGCGACGACTGTTGAAGGACAACAAGCTGCAGAAAATCAATTAAACAAATCGCTAATAAATTTATTTGCAGTAGCAGAACAATATCCTGAGCTAAAAGCAAACGAGAATTTTTTAAGCTTGCAAAACGAATTGTCTGTTGTAGAATCTGACATTGAAAAATCAAGACGATATTATAATGGTACAACGCGAGATTATAATATATTAATAGATTCGTTTCCTTCAAATATTATTGCTGGAATTACTAAATTCACCAAAGCAGTATTTTTTGAAATTGACACTGAAGCTGAAAGACAAAACCCTCAAGTAAAATTTTAAAGCGTTGAAACAACTCTTTTTTATTGTACTATTAATTACAAACACTTTTTCTTTGTTTTCGCAAAGTGAACGAGTGCTTTCATTTCATTCAGACATTGAAGTAGACACCTCAAGTACCATCACTGTAAAAGAATCTATTAAAATTTATGCTAACGGAAACGTTTTTAAAAGAGGTATTACTCGTACTATACCAACAGTAAGTAGAGATAGTTCTGGTAGAAGCGTAAGATTAGATTATAAAATACTGTCTGTAGAAAGAGATGGTAGAGTTTCAAAATACCATACAGAAAAAGCAAGTAATGCCATTACCATTTATGTTGGAGAAAGTGATGTGTTTTTAAATGAAGGTGAATACGACTACACAATTACTTATCGTATGAGTGGACAAATTCGGTTTTTTGACACTTACGATGAAATTTACTGGAATGTCAATGGTTTTGATTGGGAGTTGCCTTTTGGTCAAGTGTCCAGTCAAATCACATTACCAGAAGGCGGAAGCATTATTCAAAACGCTTGTTATACCGGTAGCTATGGCAGCGAAAGTAGCAACTGTAGTGCTACAATAATATCAGACAATAGTATAAGTTTTAATGCTAATAATTTTAGAGCTGGAGAAAACCTAACGGTTGCAGTAGGTTTTAACAAAGGCATTGTAAATCAACCTCCACCACCACCTCCTCCAACATTTTTTCAAAAGTTTGGAGCGCTTATCTTAAGTGGACTTATAAGTTTAATACTTTTATTTTATTACGGTTTTACTTGGTTAAAGTTTGGTATTGACCCAGAAAAACCAACGGTATTTCCCCAATTTGAAGTTCCAGAAAATATGACACCTGCTTCAGTTGGCATGTTAGATAAGTTCCGCTATCATGGCGATTTAATTACAGGTTCCATTTTAAATTTAGCAGTAAAAGGATATCTTAAAATTGAAGAAGATACTCAAGATTATGTTTTTGGCATCTTTAAAAGCAAAACGTTTTTTATCCATAAAGTAAAGGACGATACAGGAGCACTCAACGATGAAGAACGTGTACTGTTTAAAAAACTTTTTTCGACCACATCTACTGTAACCTTAGATGGAAAATACGACTCAAAAATACAAAGCGCGGTTAGCGCCTTTAAATCATCATTAAGGAAACAGCATCATGGTTTAATTTATCAAGGGTTCAATGCAAAATTTTGGGTAGTTCCAATATTAACAATCATCGCTTATGTGTTTTTGTTTGTCTTTTTAGCGTCGCAATATTTCCAAGGTGAAAATGATGGAGTGATATTCGTTTTATTCTTGATTTCAAATATTGTATTCTTTTTAATTTACCAATATTTAATTAGAAAACCTGCTGTAGAAAAACTAAGGCTTAAGTCATTAATTGATGGTTTTAAAATGTACATGAGTGCAGCCGAAGAAAAGCAAATTGCCCACTTTAATCCACCAAATTTAACTCCTGAAATTTTTGAAAAATTATTGCCATATGCAGTCGTGTTAGGAGCAGAAGATGTCTGGGGAAACAAATTCCAAAACCTCATTGATAAATCGCTAATAGACCAAAGCTATCAACCAACATGGTACACTGGAGGACGTATTGGCAACTTCTCGACCTTTAACCATACCTTAAATTCATCATTATCCAATTCCTTAAGCAAATCTGCAACGCCACCATCAAGCAGTGGTAGTGGTTCTGGTGGTGGTGGATTCTCTGGCGGCGGAGGCGGTGGCGGCGGAGGTGGTGGCTGGTAGGCGACACTGTTTTTTGTATAACAATTATACTATGTGCTTAAAATAGATGATTTTATGAAGGAAAAATTTGTTGCAAACAATTACTTTGATCATCTAAAAACTCATTAATCTCTTCAATAAATGTTTCTTTTTGTTCTTCTCGATTTATTGTTAGATGGATAACTATAGATTCTGTTTCTGGCTGAAGTCCAGTTGTAATAGTCCACGTTAAAGCATTAGGACATTCTAACAATGTAAAACGCAATCCTCCTCTAATTTCATTTCTAGTTAAAGTAAATTCACCCCAAATACTTCCAATACTGGCTTCAATATTATTTCGAATACTAATAATAATTATTTCATTGCTCATCAATTCTAGGTTTTCTAGAGTTAATAGCTCTTGTATATCTTTATCTTGTGTCTTTTGTTTAATAATTCGGAAAAACTCCATGTTAAACTTATTTTTTTTAATTTTTATATTCCAATTCGAGTATCGACATAATTATTAGGCTTTGGTATTCTCCATCTTTAAAAATACTATCTCTTAATATACCCGCTTCTTTAAACCCTTTGGTTTGATATAAATCGTTTTCTTTGATTGGATTAAGTATTAGTAATTGAAAGTGTTTTTTCTGAAGTTCGTTTAATGCTTTAATATAAACTTTTTTAATTGTTTATATTAAATGTTAAACGAAGTTAGCCTTTTAAAGTGATAAAATCAATACGTATAACTACGTATATAAACCCACACTTATCAACAATTCACTGTTAGTACTTTGCTTCGTATTTACCTATAAAATCTGTACCTTTGCAACTTTGCCAATTTATGACCAATTTTAAAGACTATATAGATGTTCAAGGTGCTAGGGTTCACAACCTAAAAAACATAGATGTGACTATCCCTAGAGAAAAACTTGTAGTAATTACAGGCTTATCTGGTAGTGGTAAATCATCCTTGGCGTTCGACACCATTTATGCCGAAGGACAACGACGCTACATTGAGACTTTTTCTGCCTATGCACGACAGTTTTTAGGTGGTTTAGAACGTCCAGATGTCGATAAAATTGATGGTCTTTCGCCAGTTATTGCCATAGAGCAAAAAACAACCAGCAAATCACCACGCTCTACTGTTGGCACGATTACTGAGATTTACGATTTTTTACGTCTGTTATATGCACGTGCAAGTGATGCCTACAGTTTTAACACTGGCGAAAAAATGGTAAGCTATAACGATGAGCAAATTCAAGCCTTGATTATAGAGAGTTTCGCAGGCAAACGTATCAATATTTTAGCACCAGTAGTACGTTCTAGAAAAGGACATTACCGCGAACTCTTTGAACAAATTGCCAAACAAGGCTTTGTAAAGGTGCGAACTGATGGAGAAATTAAAGACCTTGTAAAAGGCATGAAACTGGATCGTTATAAAACTCACGATATAGAAATTGTGATTGACAGACTCAAAATTGATGAGAATGTTGATAACGACAAACGCCTCACTGAAAGCATTAATACTGCCATGTATCATGGTGACAATGTGCTTATGGTAATTGATAACGACACCAACGAAGTTCGCTATTTTAGTAGAAACCTTATGTGTCCTTCATCTGGAATTTCGTACCCAAACCCTGAGCCAAATAACTTCTCATTTAACTCTCCAAAAGGCGCTTGTAGCAAGTGTAATGGTATTGGAACCTTATACGAAGTAAATGAAGAAAAGATTATTCCAGACCCAACATTATCTATAAAAAATGGTGGATTAGCACCTCAAGGACCACAAAAAAACTCTTGGATTTTTAAGCAATTGGAAGCAATCGCAATGCGTTATGAATTCGATTTGGCTGACCCAATACATAAAATCCCTAAAGATGCTATGCAAATGATTTTGTATGGTGGTAACGAAAAATTTACCGTAGATAGTAAAACCTTAGGTGTATCAAGAAATTATAGCATCGATTTTGAAGGGATAGCTAATTTTATTGAGAGCCAATATAGAAATGCAGAGTCTACCTCAATTAAACGTTGGGCAAAAGACTATATGGATAAGGTGGTGTGCTCCGATTGTGGAGGTTCACGATTAAAGAAAGAATCATTATACTTTAAAGTTAATGGTAAAAACATTTCGGAATTAGCCAATTTGGATATTGTTGATTTAGCAGATTGGTTTGAGAATCTAGAAAACCATTTATCGGATAAGCAAAAAGCAATTTCAGAAGAAATCATCAAAGAAATAAGGGCAAGAGTTCAGTTTTTATTAGATGTTGGTCTTACGTATTTAACCATAGACAGAAGCTCAAAATCTCTTTCTGGTGGTGAAGCACAACGTATTCGTTTAGCAACTCAAATAGGGTCGCAATTGGTTGGCGTACTTTATATTTTAGATGAACCAAGTATTGGTTTACACCAACGTGATAACGAAAAACTCATCAATTCGTTAATCTCTCTGAGAGATATTGGTAACTCAGTCATTGTGGTTGAGCATGATAAAGACATGATTGAACGCGCAGACCATGTGATAGATATTGGTCCTTTTGCAGGAAAACATGGAGGTGAAATTATTAGCGAAGGGACTCCTAAAGAACTATTAACACACCATACACTCACCGCAGATTATTTAAACGGAACAAAAGAAATTGAGATTCCGAAAAAACGACGCAACGGTAACGGAAAAACAATGAGTTTAACTGGTTGCACTGGGAATAATTTAAAAAATGTGTCGGTAAAGTTTCCGTTAGGAAAAATGATTGGTGTTACTGGTGTTTCTGGTAGTGGGAAGTCCACATTAATTAACGAAACCCTCTACCCTATTTTAAACAACTACTATTTTAATGGTGTAAAAACACCAATGCCTTATACCAAAATTAATGGCTTAAAGCATATCGACAAAGTGATTGATATTAATCAGTCGCCAATTGGCCGAACACCACGCAGTAATCCTGCTACATACACAGGCGTTTTTAGTGAAATACGGAGTTTGTTTGCTAAAATTCCTGAAGCGATGATACGTGGTTACAAACCTGGTCGTTTTAGTTTTAATGTCGCTGGTGGACGCTGTGAAACCTGTAAAGGTGGTGGTTTGCGAGTGATTGAAATGAATTTCCTGCCAGATGTCTATGTGGAGTGTGAAACTTGCCAAGGCAAGCGTTTTAATCGTGAAACGTTAGAGATACGCTACAAAGGAAAATCGATTAGCGATGTGTTGAATATGACTATTGAAGAAGCTGTTCCGTTTTTTGAATTGATTCCAAAAATTCATAGAAAACTAAAAACCATTCAAGATGTTGGTTTGGGTTATATTTCTTTGGGTCAACAAAGTACGACACTTTCAGGTGGTGAAGCACAGCGTATAAAACTCGCTACCGAATTAAGTAAACGCGATACAGGAAACACCTTTTATATTCTCGATGAGCCTACAACTGGCTTGCATTTTGAAGATATTAGAGTATTAATGTTAGTACTTAACAAGTTAGTAGACAAAGGTAATACTGTGCTAATTATTGAACATAATATGGACGTTATAAAAACGGTAGATCACATTATTGATATTGGCTATGAAGGTGGTAAAGGTGGTGGACAAATCATTGTAGAAGGCACTCCCGAAGAAGTAGCAAAACATCCAAAAAGCTATACAGCTAAGTTCCTAAAAAAAGAACTAAATTAGCCTTTGGTTAAAATTAAACAAAAGAATTTATGAATAAGGAATTACATCCAAAAGGTTGGAATGAAATAAAAACAAATGACTCATGGGCAATTTTTAAAATCATGGGAGAATTTGTAAATGGTTATGAAAAATTAAGTCGCATTGGTCCTTGTGTGTCCATATTTGGATCTGCTAGAACAAAACCAGATAATAAATATTACAAATTAGCGCAAAGTGTAGCCCAAGCAATAGTAGAAGCTGGTTATGGCGTTATTACAGGTGGTGGCCCAGGAATTATGGAAGCTGGTAACAAAGGTGCACATCTGGCTGGAGGAACCTCAGTTGGATTAAATATAGACTTACCTTTTGAGCAGCATGACAATCCATATATAGATAGTGACAAGAGCCTTGATTTTGATTATTTCTTTGTTAGAAAAGTAATGTTTGTAAAATATTCACAAGGGTTTGTGGTAATGCCTGGTGGTTTTGGCACACTTGATGAATTGTTTGAAGCGATGACTCTTATTCAAACTAATAAAATTGAGAAGTTTCCAATTATCCTAGTTGGCACTGAGTTTTGGAGTGGTATTATGGATTGGGTTAAAGACACGCTACTTGATAAATTTGGAAATATTAGCGCAACCGATTTAGATTTAATCAATCTAGTAGATACAGAAGCTGAAGTTATTGACATTTTAGATTCATTCTATAAGAAATACGAGCTAAGTCCAAACTTTTAATATAATTAATCCTTTCTCCCTAAGAATGGTAAAAAAATACATAGTAGTAATTTTAGTAATGCTCACTAGTTTTTTTGGGTTTTCACAAGAAACCTTTAAAGCTATGTTTTATAATGTGCTAAACTTTCCCTTACAGCAACCAGCAAGTAGGATTCAACATTTAGATGTGGTTCTAAATGACTATTTGCCTGATTTATTCATGATTTGTGAGTTAAACACTGAAGCTGGAGCAAATACCATATTGCAAACCATGCAATTTATTAATCCAGATTACCAAAGAGCCGCTTTTGTAGAAAACACTTCTGATGATAATTTTGGTGACCAGAATGAATTACAGAATATGATTTTTTATGATAGCTCTAAATTTATTTTAGAATCGCAAGCAGTTGTTACAACTATTTACCGTGATTTTAATCATTATAAATTAAAGTTAAACGCCACCGATCAAGCTAGTAATCCTGTATATCTAGACGTATTTGTAACGCATTTAAAATCTTCCAGCGGAACTGCCAACAAAAATTTACGCAAACAAATGGTTGATGCTTTTGTGGCATATCTAAGTACGATGCCTAACGATAGTAATATTTTATTAGCTGGAGATTTAAACCTATATACCTCTTCTGAACCTGCTTTTCAAGAATTACTTGATAACACCAATAATATTACCTTAATGGATCCAGCAAATCGTATTGGAAGCTGGAGTAATAACACAACATATTTGGATGTATTTACACAATCTACAAGAACCACAAATGCTCTAGGTGGCGCAAGTGGTGGTTTTGACGATAGATTTGATTTTATTATGACATCTGAAAATATGACTACAAATCCTGATATTTCTTTTGTTTCTGGAACTTATCAAGCCTACGGAAACAATAATAATATTAACTGTTATAACGCTGATATTAATTCTGCGAATTGTAGTGGTGCCTCCTTTAGCCAATCCATTAGAGATGCGCTTTACTATTTTAGCGACCACTTGCCAGTAACATTAACATTAGAAACCAATAGGTCTTTATTAAATACCAAAACAGTAGAGTTTAAAAACGGAATAACTATTGAGGGAAGTAATTTAGTGGGTGACATCGTTACATTAAAAATAAGTGAGCAACTAGATATAAATAGATTAACTATTTATAACATTCTAGGTCAAAAAATGAAAGAATTCCAAGTTAATGATAGGAATTTTGCAACTTTAAATGTTTCATACTTGTCAACTGGTATGTATTATATTATTGCTGACAAAAAATTAACAGAGCCCTTAAAATTTATCAAACGCTAATTTGAGAAACAAAATTCTACATATATTAATTGCTGCTTTAGTATGTGCTAACGCATTCAGTCAAGATAAAATTGACATAAAAGCGACGTTTAATGTAGAATTTGATCAAATACAAATCCACCAGTTCATTGCTTATAAAAATGTATCGAAAGACACTTTAAAGAATATCTATTTAAACGATTGGAGTAATAGCTATTCAACAAAATCAACGCCTTTAGCTAAACGTTTTTCCGAAGAGTATGATGGCAAATTTCATTTTGCCGAAAGTGAAGAACGTGGATTTACGGTTATAACATCCATAGTCAATACAAAAAATACCCGTTTAAATTTTGAAAGGCTACAAGAACATCCAGATGTATTAAAAATAGATTTAGCAAATCCCTTACTTCCTAACGAAAGCTATAATATTATATTAGAATATATTGTAAAACTGCCCAAAACAAAATTCACAGATTATGGTGTCACGCCTTTAAAAGATTACAACTTAAAATATTGGTACATAACACCAGCTGTATATAATGGCGACTGGAATTACTATAGCAATAAAAATTTGGATGATCTTTTTATCCCAAAAGCTGACATAACGTTACAAGTAGAGTTTCCGAGAAATTATGTGTTGACTTCAGAGTTAGATTTAGTAAATACCACGCAAAGCAACAATTCTCAAACAATTCTCTTGCAAGGAACTAATAGAGTAGATAGTAAATTGTTTTTACAAAAACTACCATCCTATAAAACAGTTCAAACTGATAATTTTTCTATAGTATCAAATTACACCGAAAAAGATTTAGAACCATCTAAAAAAGCCATTATCACTGATAAAATAACAGCTTTTGTAACAAAACATCTTGGATCATATCCTCATAAAAAACTTATTGTTTCAAATATTGATACTAAAAAAGATCCTGTGTATGGTTTAAACCAACTACCAGATTTTATAAGACCATTTCCTAAAAATTTCCAATACGAATTACAGTTATTAAAAACCACTCTTGGTAATTATCTAGACAACACCTTACTTATCAACCCAAGGAAAGAGCAATGGCTAAAAGATGGAATTCAAGTATATTTTCTAATTAAATATATTGAAGAGAATTATCCAGATATGAAATTAGCTGGTACTCTAGCCGAAATTTGGGGACTAAGATCTTTTCATGCTGCATCTTTAAAATTTAATGAGCAATATAATTTAGTGTATTTACACATGGCCAGAACCAATAGAGATCAAGCTTTAACAACTTCAAAAGATTCTCTATTGCGTTTTAATAGTGATTTAGCAAATAAATATAAAGCTGGAGTTGGATTAAAATACCTGGACGATTTTATTAACGCTCAAACTTTAGAAAACACACTAAAGGAATTTTTAAAAAATAACCAACTGGAGAATACGTCTACCAAAGCATTTGAAACATTTTTAAAATCTAAAACCAATAAAAACCTCGATTGGTTTTTTAAAGAGTACATCAACACCAATAAAAAGATAGATTTTAAAATTAAGGCTGTAAAAAAGACTGAAGACTCTGTAACACTTACCATAAAGAATAAGCGAAACAACAGTATGCCAATTTCGTTGTTCACACTAAGAAACGATACTGTAACATCAAAAACTTGGATAGAGAATATCAAGAATAGTAAAACCATTACTATTCCAAAACATGACATTAACAAGTTAGTTTTAAATTACGACAACTCTATTCCAGAATACAACTTAAGAGACAACTGGAAGTCTTTAAACGGTTTTTTAGCAAATAACAAACCTTTACAAGTTAGACTATTTAAGGATTTGGAAGATCCATCTAAAACACAACTATTTTTAATGCCAGTTGTGGAGTTTAGAAATATATATGATGGATTGATTCTTGGTGGAAAATTTTATAACAAAACCTTATTGCGTCGTGGATTTAATTATAAAATCTCACCTAATTATGGTACAAAATCTAAGTCATTTACTTTTTCGGCTTCAGTCAGTTACACACATAATATTGAAAACAAGGATTTATATGCAGTTTCATATGGGCTATCTGGGAAGTACTCTTCGTATGCGCCAGATTTATTCGCAAGAGTTATCACACCTTATTTAAGGTTTAATTTTAGAGATCATACAGACTATAGATCAAACAAATTTCAATCTCTTAATTTTAGGTATTTAGATATTAACAGAGATGAAGATATTAATAACATAGCCAATAACACCAACCCAAACTATAGTATTTTTAACGCAAGGTACGTCAATACAAACCCAGGATTGATAAACTATTACAAGTGGTTTACCGATTTTCAGTTGTCAAAAAATTTCGGAAAGCTATCGTTTAATTATGAATTTAGAAAACTATTTGAAAGCAACAGACAAATCAATATTCGCTTTTTTGCTGGTGCTTTTTTATACAACAAAAACCCTACAGGTTCCGATTATTTTAGCTTCGCTCTAGATCGACCAACTGATTATTTATTTGATTATAACTATTTAGGGCGCTCAGAAGCTTCAGGAATATTCAGTCAACAAATCATTATAGCCGAAGGTGGTTTTAAATCAAAATTAAATACCCCATTTGCAAACAGGTGGATAAGTTCTGTCAATTTTAGTACTACTCTTTGGAAATATATTCAGGCCTATACCGATTTTGGTTTAGTGAAAAATGCCCTTAATCCTGTCAAATTTCAATATGATTCAGGTTTAAGAGTCAATTTAGTTACCGATTATTTTGAAGTCTACTTCCCTATTTACTCAAATCTTGGATGGGAAATAGGACAACCAAATTACGATCAAAAAATACGCTTTGTATTTACGGTAGACCCAAAATCTCTTTTAGGATTATTCCGTAGAAAATGGTACTAGTTAATTTAAATTATTCTCACCAAAGAATTATTTTTCTTGTTTTTTTTGATTAATCATCAGTTTTATTTGTTTTTTATTGAGAATTTATTAATTTATTAACAATGTGTGCCATTGCGTAAAACATAAAAAATAGCTAAATTTGCAACACCTTAATCCCTAATAAATGCAAACAAATCCAGAGATAACCAAAAGCATGTCTTTTAATGATTTTAAGAGCGAAATCATTAACGATTATACCATTGCAGTTACAAGTAGAGAATGTAGTTTACTTGGTCGTCGTGAGGTATTAACTGGGAAAGCTAAATTTGGAATATTTGGTGATGGGAAAGAGATTCCGCAACTAGCTTGGGCAAAAGCATTTAGAAATGGGGATTTTAGATCAGGCTACTACAGAGACCAAACATTTATGATGGCTATTGGCGAATTAACCATCCAACAATTTTTCGCTGGTCTTTACGCACATACCGAGATTGACGCAGATCCAATGAGTGCAGGAAGACAAATGGGTGGCCATTTTGGAACTCACAGCTTAGACGAAAACTATAATTGGAAAGATCTTACCAAACAAAAGAATTCCAGTTCAGACATATCTCCTACCGCTGGACAAATGCCAAGGTTATTAGGATTAGCGCAAGCATCGAAAATTTACAGAAATGTAGAAGGAATTGATAGCACAAAGTTTTCGGAAAATGGAAATGAGGTTGCTTGGGGAACTATTGGGAATGCTAGTACAAGTGAAGGTGTATTTTTTGAAACCATCAATGCTGCTGGTGTTTTACAAGTACCTATGGTTATTAGTATTTGGGATGATGAATATGGTATTTCGGTACATGCAAAACATCAAACTACTAAGGAAAACATATCTGAAATTCTAAAAGGTTTTCAACGAGATGAACATGGCAATGGCTATGAGATTATAAGAGCAAAAGGTTGGGATTATGCAAGCTTAGTCAATGCATTTGAAGAAGCTTCTAAAATTGCAAGAGAAGAGCATGTTCCAGTATTATTGCACGTTCAGGAATTGACACAACCGCAAGGTCATTCTACTTCTGGATCGCATGAGCGCTATAAAAGTCCCGAAAGATTAACATGGGAAAAAGAACACGATTGCATTGCTAAAATGCGAGAATGGATGATTAGTAATAGTATTATTACAAACGAAGAAGCTACGCAATTAGAAAAAAACATCAAAAAACAAGTAAGAGACGGTAAAAAAGATGCTTGGAACGCATTTATTTCTCCTATTCTCAAAGATAAAAGTGAACTTATAGAATTACTCAACAAAGTTTCACAAACAAGTCACAACAAGGTGTTTATTCAAAAAATAGTAAATGACTTGAATACTGTTGATGAACCAACAAGAAGAGATGTAGTTTCAGCAGCACGTAAAGCGCTACGTTACATTACTTTTGATGACTCTCTTGAAAAAGAAGATTTACAAGATTGGATTAACAACTACTTTGAAACCAATCAGCCAAAATACAGTTCTCATCTTTATAGTCAATCCAACCAAAAAGCTACCAATATAGAAGGAATAACGCCTACCTATGATGCTGATGCTTCTATGGTAGATGGTAGAATAATCATTAGGGATAATTTTGATGCTATTTTCAGTAAATATTCCGAAGCACTAATTTTTGGTGAAGATTCTGGAAACATTGGTGATGTTAATCAAGGACTAGAAGGCTTACAAGAAAAGTATGGCGAACTTAGAGTAGCAGATGTAGGAATTCGTGAAGCCACCATAGTTGGTCAAGGTATTGGTATGGCGATGAGAGGACTGCGCCCAATTGCCGAAATTCAATATTTAGATTATTTAATGTATGCGCTTCAAATAATAAGCGATGACCTTGCTACTTTACATTACAGGACTTTAGGAAAACAAAAAGCACCAATGATTGTTAGAACAAGAGGCCACAGACTTGAAGGTATTTGGCATTCTGGTTCACAATTAGGTGGAATTTTAAATTTAGTAAGAGGCATTTATGTGCTTGTACCTCGAGACATGACCAAGGCTGCTGGTTTTTATAATACCATGCTAGAAAGCGACCAGCCAGCTTTAATCATAGAATGCTTAAACGGTTACAGGTTAAAAGAAAAAATGCCTAATAATATTGGTGAATTTAAAACACCTGTTGGTGTTGTTGAGACTGTAAAAGAAGGAGCAGATATTACTTTAGTATCCTATGGTTCTACTTTAAGAATGGTGGAACAAACTGCAAAAGAATTGCTAGAAGTTGGTATAGATGCTGAAGTGATTGATGTGCAATCACTAATTCCATTTGATATTAACCATGATATTCTAAAAAGTCTTGAAAAAACCAATCGCCTGATGATTATTGACGAGGATGTTCCTGGAGGTGCTTCAGCATATATTCTAGATAAAATTATGAATACTCAAAAAGGGTACTTACATCTTGATAGTCAGCCTAAAACACTAACGGCCAAAGAACACAGACCAGCTTATGGCACTGATGGTGATTATTTTTCAAAACCATCATTAGAAGATATTTTTGAAGCAGTTTATAATGTGATGAATGAGGTAAACCCCGAAGATTACCCTAAACTGCGTTAATTTAATTCATCTATTAAAAAATGTAAAGCGCTTATTAATAGCGCTTTTTTCATATATTTAAGTAATTAACAGCTTAAATATGCTCACAAAAAAAGATAAAGAACAGCTTAGAAGCATCATTTTTCGTCACTTAGATGGCATTGCTGTTGCCACTACTGCTTTTGCCTTGCATAAAAAAGGCATCATCAAGCATTTACAAGATAATAATCAAGATACTTTAAGTGATTTAACGACTACTTTCAATGCAAACGAAGGTTATTTAAATGTAGCCTTAAGAATATTATGCTCACAAGGTTGGTTAGATAGAAGTTTTAATAACAAAAAAAACACTATTACGTATACAACCAACCAAAATAGCAATCAAGCTTTTAATTTAATCCCATTATACGAAGATGCAATAAACCTCATCGCCTATTTCATTAAATTTCCTGAGGAACGCATTGGACCAGATGCATTTAGTGTCTTGGAGAAAATATTTAATAAATACGAAAATGATTTTGGCTTAAAGAATATAAAAGAAGGTTCCATTGAGCATCAAATATTAATGCACATAGAAGGGGTGATTATTGCGCCAATTATTGTGATGTTAGGTGTTAACGGATTATTTCATAAATATTTTATGGAAGCTTCTTTTAGAGCTCAGGAATATCATCAAAACCCTGAAAGTTTTAAAAAAATATTAGACTTCTTCACTTATCTAGGTTGGTTTCTTAAAAAAAATGACACGTATAGATTTACAGATAAAGGTTTGTTTTTTGCAAAACGCGCTAGTGCTTATGGCGTTACAGTTTCTTATTTACCAACGTTTTACAAGCTAGATGAACTAATTTTTGGGAATCCGTTAGTATTAAAAACAGAGTCGCCAAACGACACCGAAAAGCATGTGCATCGTGAAATGAATGTTTGGGGAAGCGGTGGCGCACATTCTACCTATTTTAAAGTGATTGACGCTATAATCATTGAGCTTTTTAATAAACCCATAGACGATCAGCCAAAAGGTATTTTAGATATGGGTTGTGGCAATGGTGCATTTATTCAGCATATTTTTGATGTTATTGAACACCAAACATTAAGAGGAAAACTACTAGAAGAACACCCTTTGCTTCTCGTTGGAGCCGATTTTAATCAAGCTGCTTTAAAAGTAACAAGAGCAAATCTTATTAAAGCTGATATTTGGGCAAAGGTGATTTGGGGAGATATTGGCAGACCTGATTTATTGGCAAACGATTTAAAAGAAGATTACGACATCGATTTAAAAGATTTATTAAACGTTCGTACATTTTTAGACCATAACCGTATTTGGGAGCCTCCAAAAAAAGCAATCAATAAGGTTAGTAAATCCTCAGGCGCTTACGCTTTTGAAGGAAAAAGGCTTAGTAATAATCTAGTTGAAGATTCTTTAAAAGAACATTTACAAAAATGGAAACCTTATGTTGAAAAATTTGGATTACTAATAATAGAATTACATACAGTAAATCCAAAACTTGTTTCAGAGAATTTAGGCAAAACTGCTGCAACGGCCTACGATGCTACTCATGGTTATTCCGACCAATATATTTTGGAAGTCGATGTATTTAATTCTGTTGCCAAAGAAGCTGGCTTATATCCTGATGAACGCTATTTTACAAAATTCCCAAATAGTGAATTGGCTACAGTTAGTATTAACCTTTTAAAAGGAAAATAAATTGTTCGACATGAGTTAATCCATGTTTGGCGAAATTTGTTGATTTACACATTACATTGTTATTGTTTTGTTCTAAGAAATCAAAAAACCTTAGAAATTATGAAAACTAAATCACTAATATTAATTTGCTGCTTAGCATTTTTTAGTTCTTGTATTGTAAAATCTATTCGTCCATTTTACACAGCTGATTCCACAGAATATCAAGCACACTTGGTAGGAGAATGGACAGATAACAAAAAAGGCAGTTGGGCAGTTGCATCATTTAAACAACTATTTTTAGAAGAAAATAAAGATTGGTCTAAAGTTAGTGTGGAGGAGAAAGCTACTTTCGAAAAATACAAAGATGGCTACCAAATTACCTACACAAAAAAGAACAATGAAGCAGTTTTTATGGGAATGCCATTTAAAATAGACAACCAATTGTTTATGGATTTTATTCCTTTTAACTATGAAGATATTGGTAATGACTTAGTGAGTCAGCATTTACTTAGAACACATTCGGTAGCGAAAATAGATAAAACAGCAAACGGTCAACTAAACATTACATGGCTAGATGAAGCTAGATTAACAGATTTGTTTGAGAAAAACCAATTAAAACTTGAATATGAAATTATTGGTTTAGAAGAATCGTTTGTACTAACAGCTACTTCTGAGGAATTGTACGCGTTTTTAAAAAAATACATGAAATCTGATATCGAAAACAAATGGGAATCTTCTGAAAAATTTACTTTAACTAAAACGAATGCTCAACCTTAATCCATATTTAAAAAAACTAAATAACCACAGTCCACTTTTATTTAATTTGGCACTGTGGTTTTGCTCGTTTGTTATTTTACTATTCATTTTTTCTAAAGGACAAAAACCAATTAAGATAGATTATATCTACACTATTAGTTTCTTAGTTAGTGTCGCAATTCCTGTTTTAATTAACTTATACGTATTACTACCACGCCTACTAAAAAAAGAAAAATATTTGTTGTTTGGAATCGCATTTATTGCAAATCTCATCGTATTTACACAATTGCACAATTGGTTATTTGAACCATTGTTAGATAAATTATTCCCAAATTATTTTTTTATGTCTTACTTCTCAAACACCAGACATATCATCATATTTAGCATATTTTTAATTTCAACAACACTTTTAAAGCTATCTGAAGATTGGTTTTATTTTAATCAAAATGAAAATAGAGCCCTAAAGTCTCAAAACGAGCTCATACAAATTCAATTATCTTCTTTACGTTCGCAAATAAATCCTCATTTCTTGTTTAACTCGCTAAACGTTATTTATGCACTAGCTATACAAAAGAAAGACAATATCAAGGATGCTGTTGTACAATTATCTGATATATTACGCTATGTAATTTATGATTCAAATACCGAAAGAGTCACTTTAAAAGACGAAATGATACTTTTAAAAAACTATATAGAATTTCAAAAATTTAGAGTACAAGGGTTTAATAATATCAACCTAAAAACCGAAATAGAGAATGAATCTTTTGAAATTTATCCCATGTTGTTGTTGCCTCTCATTGAAAACAGCTTTAAACATGGTGTAAAAGGCGATTTAGAGGAGACATTCATTAACATAACAATGAGTCAGAAAGGCGATAATTTTAGCTTTAAAATTGAAAATAATAGTTTAGAGGAAAATGACAATAATACTCTTGAAGCATCTGGCGTTGGACTTGAAAACATCAAAAAAAATCTAGACATTGTTTACCCAAATAATCATACATTTATAACAGACAATAGGGATAATATTTTTACTGTGAAACTAACTATAAACGCACAACAATAAGGCTATGAAGCTTAACTGTTTAATTGTAGACGACGAGCCTTCTTCACAATCCATATTAAAAATATTTTGTGAAGATGTGGACTTTCTAAACGTTATTAAAATTTGCAATAACGCTTTGGAGGCAATGTCTATTTTAAACAGTCAAAACGATATTGATTTGCTGTTTCTTGATATTAATATGCCTAAATTATCAGGATTGAATTTTTATAAATCATTATTAAACCCTCCAGATGTCATTTTCACCACAGCCTACTCAGAATTTGCTTTAGATGGCTTTGAAGTAAATGCCATAGACTATTTACTAAAACCCTTCTCTTTCGAACGTTTTTTAGCGGCTGCAAACAAAGCCTTAAACAAGAAAAAATCAGAGAATAATAGTGATGACACAATTATAATTAAAGCAAACAAAGTACTTCACCAAGTACATCCAGATGATATTTTATTTGTGGAAGCATTTGGCGATTATGTAAAAGTGCATCAAAAAAATACGGTAATAACAACCAATAGCACCTTTACCAATATTTTAAAAATTTTGCCTAAACAATTTGTGCGTTGTCATAAGTCGTTTGCTATTAATTTAAAAAAAATGAATAGCTTAGCAGGAAATGTGATAACCATTGGAGATAAAACAGTTCCTATTGGTCAAACTTATAAATCGGACTTTTTAAAGTCATTAAACTAATAACCATGTTTACAAAAAACTACAACGACATAGCCTTAGCCATTTTAAGAATAGGTACCTCAGCAATGATGTTAACCCATGGAATCCCTAAAATAAATCGTTTGTTTGCTGATGAAGTTCAGTTTATGGACTTTCTAGGTTTAGGTGCATCAACATCTCTAACTTTAGCCTTAATAGGTGAAGTGATAGCACCACTATTTATCATTTTTGGGTTTAGAACAAAACTAGCTGCTATTTTCCCGATAGCAACCATGTTAGTGGCTTTCTTTTTTGTGCATTTAGATGACCCTTTTGGGAAACAAGAAAAAGCGCTACTCTACTTAATGGCATTTTTAGTTATATTTTTAGCTGGTCCTGGAAAGTATTCGGTGGATGGGAAATAGAAACTCTGATAAGCCCTGAGTTATAAACATCTAATTCTTATAAATATCATTATATAAATAAGTTGTGCTTCATTATCCAGAACGCACGTGTTGAATACGAAAAATGGAACTAAAAGAAGATAAAATAGAGAGAGATATTGAAATTCTGAAAGACGGACCAATATGTAAATATTTCAAAAATGGAATTTTGAACGAAGATTTAATTTGGTTTAGCAATAACAATTTTGAGATTATAGAAATGAATTGTCAGAATTGGAATCGAAAAAACGCTCATCAGAAATTAAAAATCGCTCTGAATTCTCCAGATTATTATGGAGAGAATTTAGACGCATTCAATGATTGTCTTGGAGATTTATATAACAAAAAATATAAAGGCTTAATATTAGTTTTTAGGAATTTTGACAACTTTGTGGAAGAAGATGGGAGATTTGCGGAAGGAATTCTTGACAATATTGCGGACGAATCTAGAATTTGGCTCGTAACTGGACAAAAATTAATCGGACTTGTACAATCAAACAATCCTGATTTGAATTTTCCAAAATTGGGCGGAATAACTCCAAATTGGAATTCATCTGAATGGTTTGATGCTGACAGAAAAAAATAACGAAATCATACACAAGCACGTTGGCAACAAGCTAAAAAAACAGGACGCTAAAAATGAAAATCCTCTCTTTTATTTTGACATTTTTAATTCTATCAAGTTGCGATGATTCTAAAAATTCTATTCATACTCAAACAAAAATCGACCTTGAATTGGTTGATAATATTTACATTAAAAAAAGACTTAACGAAACTGACTCAATTCGTTTGACCAATGAACAAACTGAACTCTTTGTAAAGGAATGGAATAACGCAAAGTCAGAAGGACTTTATAAAATGGGACCTGAATTTTGGATAATTCTAAAACTCAAAAATGATTCAATAAGAAAGTTCAGGACAAATAGAAATCTAATAAAAGAAAAAAATGATTGGACTTATTCTTTATCCGATTCAACATTAGTTAGTTCATTTTGGAAACCTAAATATCCATTTGCAAAACCCGAAAATTATGACCCAATTTCATTTCTAAAAGAAGTTTCTTCAAATTTAAAAACTGAGAAAGATACTTTAAGAATCGGAATGACAATGATTGGAGATTTTCCACTTGATTGGGTAAAAGTAGAACACATTGAATATTTAATTAGGTCGTTGGAATCAAAAGAAATTTGTGGCTGTTATCTAAACCCATTTTCGTCCTATATACCAACTGACAATTTTGCCGAAAAAGGCGGTTACGCTGGAATTTTTATTAAAGCATATAAAGAGAAACAAAAAGTTGAATTAGGATTATACTCTTGTCCGAAAGTTGATGAAAAACTAAATGCGGAATTGACAAAATGGTGGAAAGAAAGAAAATAAAGCCAGTTGCCAACACCCTATATAGTTCATCACCCTAACTCATAATCCTAACCATTAACTCCTTCAATAAATCACCTTGAGGTACAGCGTTAGCACCAACACCTTTACTTTTTACATCAAACTCACGTAAGGTGGCAATCACGCTACTTACTTTTTTCATTGGGTAGTTTCTTGCTGCATTTGTATATTCATTCACAAAATATGGGTTTACTCTAAGTTTTGAAGCAATATTTCGTGGCGATTTATCATTCAAGCCATGTAAATGCAATAACTGAGCGAAAAAACTAAATAACAATGATACAGTCACTACCATTGGGTTGTCCTTTGGGTTATCAGCAAAGTAATTGATGATTTGGTGTACCTTAACAACATTCCTCTCACCTACTGCCTTACGTAATTCAAAATTATTGTAGTCTTTAGAAATGCCAATATTTTCCTCAATAAGCTCTGGCGAAATTTGAGTGTCTTTAGGTATAATCAGTTGCAGTTTTTCCAACTCATTATTTATTTTACTTAAATCGGTTCCTAAAAACTCCACCAACATTTGTGCAGCTTTTGGAGAAATACTATAACCTTTAGGCGACAATACACGACGTATCCAATCGGCTACTTGGTTTTCGTAGAGTTTTTTGCTTTCGTAAACTACACCAACCTTATTAATCGCTTTATACAACGCTTTACGCTTGTCTATTTTTTTGTATTTATAATTAACAACTAAAACAGTTGTTGGTTGTGGGTTTTCGGCATAAGAAGCTAATTTCTCAATGCTACGCGACAGGTCTTGCGCTTCTTTTACAATTACTACTTGGCGCTCTGCCATCATTGGGTAACGTTTGGCGTTTCCTACAATATCATCAACCGATACATCACGACCATATAACACCATTTGGTTAAAACCCTTCTCTTCTTCTGCAAGAACATTGTCTTCAATGAAATCAGAAATCTTATCAATATAATAAGCCTCCTCACCCATTAGAAAATAAATAGGTTTTAAATTGCCATTTTTAATATCGTTTACTAGCTGTTTAACTTCGTCCAAAGCAATTAATATGATTAATTAAGTCAGTTCGAGTTGCGTCTCAAAATTTCGAGAACTTCTCGATAAAATTTTCTTTGAAAATCACTCGAAATGACATTATAATTATAAATTTGTGATGTGCAAAAATTAGATTTTCCCACATATACCTTCCGATTCAAAAATAGCGAAAATAAACCTTATATTTTTGATGACATCCGCAAAAAATTTGTGGTTTTACAACCAGAAGAATGGGTGCGCCAACATTGTGTGCAATATCTCATTAATGAAAAAAAATATCCCAAATCATTAATTAATGTCGAGAAGGAATTAAAAATAAATAACCTTAAAAAGCGCTATGACATCGTTGTGTTTAATAGTGATGGTACTATACACTTAATTGTAGAATGTAAAGCGCCTAAAATCACCATTAATCAAAGTGCTTTCGACCAAATTGCTCGATACAATTTGGCACTAAATGCCACATTTTTGATGGTTACCAACGGATTAAATCATTATTATTGTAGTATCAATTTTGATGAAGAACGCTATCAATTTTTAAGGGATATTCCTGAATACCAACTGTGAAAATAGCCATTGTCATACTAAACTGGAACGGAAAGGCATTGTTAGAACAATTTTTGCCTTCGGTAATATCATTTTCCTCAGAAGCAGGTATTTATGTAGCAGATAATGCTTCTAGTGATAATTCGGTTGAGTTTTTAAAAACGCATTTTCCACAAGTAACTATTATTCAAAACAGTACAAATGGTGGTTATGCCAAAGGTTATAATGATGCGTTAAAACATATTAAAGCAGATGTGTTCTGTTTATTGAACAGTGATGTTGAAGTAACTAAAAACTGGTTATCACCAATTCAAGAAGCTTTTATTAATGAGCCAAATACTGCAATTATCCAACCAAAAATTCTAGACCAAAAAAACAAAGATTATTTTGAATATGCAGGAGCAGCTGGTGGATTTGTAGATAAATTTGGTTATCCGTATTGTCGTGGACGCATTTTTAACACTATAGAGAAAGATGAAGGTCAATATAATGATATAGCAGATGTTTTCTGGGCTTCTGGTGCTTGTTTATTTGTGAGAAGTAGCGTTTATAAGACTTTAGGAGGTTTTGATGAAGCTTTTTTTGCTCATATGGAAGAAATAGATTTTTGTTGGCAAACTAAAAATTTAGGATTCGATATTAAATATGTAGGCACTTCAACCATTTACCATGTTGGAGGAGCTACATTAAGTAATACAAGTCCAAAAAAAACATATTTAAATTTTAGAAACAGTTTATACACGCTAGTTAAAAATGCATCTGGAAACATTTTTTATCTTGTATTAGTGAGATTGCTTCTAGATGGTATTGCTGGAATAAAATTTCTATTAGAAATAAAACCTAAGCACACATTTGCAATTATTAAAGCACACTTCTCTTTTTACAGTCATTTAAGTAC
The DNA here is from genome assembly GCF_011777505.1 of Gaetbulibacter sp. S0825. Classification (GTDB taxonomy): domain Bacteria; phylum Bacteroidota; class Bacteroidia; order Flavobacteriales; family Flavobacteriaceae; genus Pontimicrobium. Next base: position 224,307 of record NZ_JAATJT010000003.1, read on the forward strand.
GCTTCTCAAACAAAGAAAATCTCAAAATAGGCTACCAAAATACTACTCTCAAAAAAGTATTGTTTGGACATATTTTATTACCAAAAAACGATATTTTAAAAGTTTATAAGTCCGTTAGTAAAAGTTTTGTTAATACTAAGTATAATTGGGCTTTTTTACATAATTTTGTGATATTCGTCAAATATAAATTAATTAACATCGTATCATGAAGAAAATTTTATTGTTAAGCCTATCTGCAATGCTTGTTTTAAGCTCATGCGTATCTAAAAAAGAATATGCTGCTCTAGAGGCAAAACAACAAGAAACGCAAGACCTATTAAATACTGCAACTATTAAATTAAATGCTTGTCTATCTGACGCTGCTGCTGCAAATGCACGAGCAGAATCTTTACAAGATCGACTTGCAGACATGAAAAAAAATAACGAAAGTCTTATTCAGCAAACTAAAGACCTAACAATGCTTACTGCAAAAGGAGCTGATAACATTGAAAAAACTTTAGAAAGTATTAAAGAAAAAGACCTTAAGATTACACGTTTACAAGATGCTATCAACAAAAAAGATAGTGTAACTCTAGCTTTAGTAACAAGTTTGAAACGAGAAGTTGGCTTAAACGATCCTGATATCGAGATTAATGTTGAAAAAGGAGTAGTGTTTATTTCTATATCTGATAAATTATTATTTAAAAGCGGAAGCTACGTAGTGACATCTAATGCTAAAAATGTATTAGCTAAAGTTGCTAAAGTAGTTAATGACAAGCCAGATTTTGAATGTATGGTTGAAGGGCATACAGATAGTCAATCTTTCCAAAAAGGTGTGTTATTAGATAACTGGGATTTAAGTGTTAAACGTTCTACATCTATTATTAGAGTTTTAGAAGATTTAGGCGTTAATTCTTCACGTTTAATAGCTGCTGGTAGAAGCTACCATGTACCTTTAGTTGATAATGATACTGCTGAAAATAGAGCAAAAAACAGACGTACACGCATTGTTGTTATGCCAAAAATTGATCAGTTTTACGATATGATAGAAAAAGAAATGAAAACACTTTCTGCTGGAAGTTAATCGTATTTCAAAATAATAAAAAAGCTCAACCGAAAGGTTGGGCTTTTTTTATTAAAATATCTCTAAGCTGCCTTTCCCTTCTCTGATCACTTCTGGTTCATCTCCAGAAAAATCTATAATGGTCGACGGTTCGTTATCTCCATAACCACCATCAATCACCATATCAACTAGATTATCCCATTTTTCAAGAATCAATTCGGGATCTGTAGTATATTCTAATATTTCATCTTCATCATAAATTGATGTTGAAATAATTGGATTTCCTAATTGCTTCACAATTTCTAAAGCAATATTATTATCAGGTACTCTAATCCCTACTGTTTTTTTCTTTTTAAATGCATTAGGTAAACTTTTGGCACCAGGAAGCACAAATGTATAAGGTCCAGGAAGTGCACGTTTTAAAACCTTAAATGTTGCAGTATCAATTTGCTTAACGTAATCACTTAAATTACTTAAGTCATGGCACACAAACGAAAAATTTGCTTTCTCGAGTTTAACCCCCTTTATTCTGGCAACACGCTCTAATGCTTTATTATTGGTAATGTCACAGCCCAAACCATATACAGTATCTGTTGGGTAAATAATTAAACCTCCCCTTTTTAAGACAGCAACAACTTTTGCAATTTCTTTTGGGTTTGGGTTATCTTCATAAATTTTCACAAATTCGGCCATAATTATTATCTTGCTAATGCGTTATACAAATAAACTAATTATTTAAATATGAAGACTCCAAAATCTGCATTGTTAAGCATTATTTGCACATTTTTGCTATTTGCTTGCTCATTAAATGATGACAATAACATTCCAAACACAAATACGTTAAATCCTACTCAATACTACCAAGAGCTTGATGTAGCCTATGGAAATGATGCAAAGCAAACATTTGATATATACTTGCCAGCAGATAGAGAAAATACTACAAAAGTGATGATTCTTGTTCATGGTGGTGGATGGTCTGGTGGTGACAAAAGTGAAATGAATCTATTTAAGAATTTTGTGAGACAAGAGCATCCAAATGTTGCCATTGTTAATATGAATTATAGATTGGCAGACGATAACAACAATCCGTATCCAATGCAAATAAATGATATTACTTCTGTAATTAATCATTTAAAAGAGAATAGTGAACATTATACTATCGGTGATGATTTTGGCTTTATTGGCGTAAGTGCTGGTGGACATTTATCGTTGTTATGGAGTTATGCTTTTGACACAGATAATGATGTAAAAATGGTATGCAGTGTTGTTGGACCAACAAATTTTACCGATCCTGCTTACCTAAATAATAATGATGCTCATTTACAGGAATTACTCGATTTGTTTGGAGTAGAACCTACCACCGCCTTTTTGGAAGAAGTAAGTCCGTTACATCGTGTAACAGCCTCTGCGCCACCAACAATTTTGTTTTATGGAGGACAAGACCCACTTATTCCTACCACACAAGGCACAGCTTTAAGGGATGAGTTATCAGATCTTGGTGTAACTCACGAATTTACTTTATACCCTGATGCTGGACATGGTTGGGTTGGCACAGACTTATTAGATACAGTATTAAAATTAAAAGCTTTTACGCAAACGTATTTGGAATAAGAAACAAATATGGAGTTATTTTAACTACTTCTAACCAATAACTTTCAACTTAGCAAAACGTAGCAATAGCTTCTTTGAACCTCCATTTTCAAAGTTAATTTCTGCTTTTATATCAGCTCCTGCCCCTTCTATTTTTACAACTTCGCCTTTACCAAAGCGCAAATGTTTTACGATATTACCCACAGCTAATTTGCTATCAAACAAATTGGTGTTTTCATTAGAACTTGTTATTTTTTTAAAATTCTTGGGTGTACTTATTTTAATACCTTCAGGTTTAGGTTTTACTTTAGTTTTCCTTTTTGACTCATATTTTTTAGGTGGCTTAAACCTAATTTTATTAGGCTCAATATCTCCAAAAATATCTGCTGACAGCATTGGGTTGATACGTCGTTCTTCAATAGGCGTAATGACATCTAAAAATTCATCTTCAATTTCTTCAATAAATCTACTAGGTTCTGAGTCAATCAATTTTCCCCAACGGTAACGCGACAATGCATAGGTTAAATACGCTTGTTTTTCAGCTCTAGTTAAAGCCACATAAAACAAACGTCGCTCTTCTTCTAGTTCGCTACGTGTATTCATACTCATAGCACTTGGAAACAAATCTTCCTCAAGACCAACAATAAACACATGATTAAATTCTAGTCCTTTTGCTAAGTGAATGGTCATTAATGCCACATGATTAGGGTCACCTTTGTCACCGTCCAAATCTGTTGCAAGTGCCACATCTTCTAGAAATTCAGCTAAAGAATCCCCTGCATCAGCTAGTTCCATTTGTCCTTCAACAAAATCTTTAATACCATTTAAAAGTTCTTGCACATTTTCCAAGCGTGTAATCCCTTCAGGCGTGCCATCTTTATTAAATTCTCTTATTAAACCACTGGTTTTGGTTACATGCTCAGCCAAATCAAAAGCATTAGCTGTTTGATTCATCACTTGATAACTTTCAATAAGTGTCACAAAATCTCTTAACTTATTTTTTGTTCCGTTATTGATGTTAATATCAATTGCATCAAGGTTTTTTAAGATTTCAAAAATGGTTTTATTGTAATTATTTGCAGCAACAACCAATCTATCAATAGTAGTTTGTCCAATACCACGCGCAGGGAAATTAATAACGCGCTTTAGCGCTTCTTCATCTGCAGGATTTAAAACCAAACGCAAATAAGCTGTGACATCTTTAATTTCTTTACGCTGATAGAAGGATAAGCCTCCATAAATACGATAAGGGATGTCACGTTTTCGCAATGCATCTTCAATGGCACGTGATTGCGCATTGGTACGATATAGCACTGCAAAATCGCTATTTTGAAATTGGTTATTCATTTTTTCTTCCCAAATGGTACTTGCTACGTAACGCCCTTCGTCCCCATCTGTCAACGAACGATGCACTTTTACTTTTTGACCTTCTTCATTTGAAGTCCAAACCACTTTATCCAACTTGGTTTTATTATGCTCAATCACTGAGTTTGCTGCACCCACAATATTTTTTGTTGAACGATAATTTTGCTCTAAACGATAGAGTTTTACGTCGTCATAATCCTTCTGAAAATTCAAGATATTATTAATATTCGCACCACGAAACGCATAAATACTTTGGGCATCATCTCCAACCACACATATATTTTGAAAACGGTCTGCCAAAGCACGAACTATTAAATATTGCGAGTGGTTTGTATCTTGATACTCATCGACAAGAATGTAACGGAACTTATCTTGGTACTGTGCTAAAACATTAGGAAAGCGTGTCAATAATTCATTTGTTCTCAACAATAAATCGTCAAAATCCATGGCACCAGCTTTAAAACAACGGTCAACATACTCTGCATAAATCTCTCCCATTTTCGGCCGTCTAGCCATAGCATCTGCTTCCATGAGTTCTGGGTTTTTAAAATATGCCTTAACTGTTATTAAACTGTTTTTATAAGATGAAATCCTACTATAAACCTGTTTGGTTTTATAGATGTCTTTCTCTAAGCCCATTTCTTTAATTATTGAGCCTAATAGTTTTTGAGAATCTTGCGTATCGTAAATAGTGAAATTACTAGGAAACCCTAAATGATGCCCTTCAAAACGCAAAATTTTAGCAAAAACGGAGTGAAACGTTCCCATCCAAAGGTTTTTAGCTTCACCATCGCCTACAATTTCAGCGATTCTACCTTTCATTTCTTTAGCAGCCTTATTGGTAAAGGTCAATGCCAAAATATTAAATGCATCTACACCTTGACTCATTAAATAAGCGATTCGGTAAGTAAGTACCCTGGTCTTTCCAGAACCTGCTCCAGCTATCACAATCATAGGGCCATCCTTTTGCAAAGTTGGTGCTAATTGCGCTTCATTTAATTGACTTAAATACTTCTCCAAGACTATTATTTTTAAAGCGTGAATTTAGCCAATGTTATGCTGATTTCTTAATGATATTAGCAATAATTATAAACAATTATATTAATGCTATTAGGTTTCCTAAAAAATTAAATATCTTTAGCATTCTTAATTCATTTATATGAAAAAAACCGTATTTACTTTATCCTTTTTAACCTTAACTTGCTTTTCTATGTTTGCACAAAGTGAACGTATTGAAGGAAAGATTGTTAAAAATTTTGGAGAAACTTTCGATGTTGAAAGTTTAGACATAAAAACCAATACTTCTGAAGACTTTAAAGTAATTTTTGATGTCTCTCAATCATCAAGCGATAAAAGTGTTATCAATAAATACATTGTTACTGCAGCGCGTTTTTTAAACATGCATGCAAATGAAGGTATGAAAAAGGAGCAGCTAAAAGTTGCTATGACCATTCATGGTGGTGCGTGGCAAGATGTATTAAACAATGAGGCTTACAAAGAAAAATATGGTGTTGACAATCCTAATCTGGAATTAATTAATGAGCTTACAGAAGCTGGAGCAGATATTATTATTTGTGGACAAACAGCCTCATTTAGAGGCATCACCAAAGATAATGCTAACCCAAACGTAAAGTTTGCTTTATCTGCTATGACAGCTCTTATACAATATCAAAAAAACGGTTTTACGTTTATTAAATTTTAAAAACACAAAAGCATGAAAAAATTATTACTAATTGCTACTTTTTTATTCAGCACTTTCGGTTTCGCTCAATATGGTTTAGACAAAGAAATTTCAGCTATAGAATCAAAAGTCATTGAATGGCGACGTCATTTTCATCAAAATCCTGAGCTTTCCAATCGTGAATTTAAAACTGCCGAAAAAATTGCGGAACATTTAAAATCTCTAGGCTTAGAAGTTCAAACTAATGTTGCACATACTGGAGTTGTAGGCATATTAAAAGGAAAAAAACCTGGAAAGGTATTGGCTCTTAGAGCAGATATAGATGGATTACCTGTTCCTGAAAGATCAGACTTACCTTTTAAATCGACTGCCATAGGAGAGTACAATGGCGAAGAAGTTCCTGTAATGCATGCCTGTGGTCATGATACACACATTGCAATATTAATGGGAGTTGCCGAAATTATGTCAAAAAACAAAGACAAAATCAAAGGCACTATTAAGTTTATTTTTCAACCAGCTGAAGAAGGCGCTCCTTCTGGAGAAGAAGGTGGTGCAAAATTAATGGTTAAAGAAGGGGTTTTAAAAAATCCTGATGTTGATGCTATTTTTGGATTGCACATTGGTTCTGGACAACCTGTAAATACTATTGGTTATAAATCTGGTGGAACCATGGCTGCTGTAAATAGTTTTGTAATAAATGTTAAAGGAAAACAAACTCATGGTTCTAGACCTTGGGGAGGTGTAGATCCAATTATGGTTAGCGCAAAAATAATTGATGGCTTGCAAACCCTAGTTAGTCGTGAAATGCCTCTTACTCAAGAAGCAGTTGTGTTATCCATAGGAAAAATTACTAGTGGTGTACGTAGTAATATAATTCCTGAATCAGCTGAATTAGTTGGTACTTTACGCACACTAGATACAGATATGCAATCACATATACATAAACGTATGCGAGAAATGGTTGCTGACATTGCTAAAGCTTATCGTGCAGAAGCAACAATTGATATAGATGAAGGTTACCCAATTACTTATAACGACCCTACACTTACTTCGCAAATGGTTCCTTCGTTAGAAAAAGCTGCAGGAAAGGATAATGTAATTGTCATGAAAGCGATAACTGGTGCTGAAGATTTTTCATTCTTTCAACAAAAAATTCCGGGACTATATTTCTTTTTAGGAGGTATGACTAAAGGTAATACCGAACCTTTTCCTCACCATACACCAGATTTCTTTATTGATGAAAGCGGTATGCTATTGGGCGTAAAAGCTTTTATACAATTGTCGTTAGATTATTTAAATGATTAAAAAAGAAAAATAAATGGAGTTCTTACCTAAAATTCCTTGGTGGATATGGGTCTTAATCGTAATAGCACTTGTTGCCATACGTGATGTTTTCATTCAAAAAAAACATACAATTAGTCATAACTACCCTATTATTGGACATTTACGCTATTTATTCGAGAAAATTGGCCCAGAAATTCGTCAGTATTTTGTAGCTAACAATAGAGAAGAACTACCTTTTAATCGCATTGAACGCAGTTGGATTTACGCTTCGGCTAAAAAAGAAAACAACTACGAAGGTTTTGGAACCGATCGAGATATTTATGCGCATCACCATATTTTTATTAATAATGCGATGATGCCCTATAAGCTATCTGAGAATCATCCAAATACCATAAACCCAACCTTTTTGCCTTGTGCTAAAGTCATGGGTTCATTTAATAAACGGAAAAAGCCATATCGCCCAGCGTCTATCATTAATGTTTCGGCTATGAGTTTTGGCTCACTTTCAGCAAAAGCTGTTGAATCCTTAAACAGAGGAGTTAAAATTGCTAGTGCATATCACAATACTGGAGAAGGTGGCTTATCGCCCTACCACAGTAATGGTGGTGATGTTGTGTTTCATTTTGGAACAGGTTACTTTGGTGTTCGTGATACCAATGGTAATTTTTCGATGGAAAAGTTGAAGCAATTAGTAAATGACAATCCGTTTATTAAAGCCATTGAAATAAAACTATCTCAAGGTGCAAAGCCAGGTAAAGGAGGCGTTTTACCTGGAGCAAAAATAACACAAGAAATAGCCGATATTCGTGGTGTTGAAGTTGGTAAAGATGTATTATCTCCTCCAAATCATTCAGCTTTTTCAAATGTTGAAGAATTAATGACTTTTATTGAAGATATAGCCGAAAAAACAGGACTGCCAGTTGGTATTAAAGCAGCTATTGGCAAACTTGACGAGTGGGAAAAACTCGCTAATATCATGTTAGAAACTGGAAAAGGTCCAGATTTTATTACTGTTGATGGTGGTGAAGGTGGCACTGGAGCTGCGCCTCCAAGTTTTGCCGACCATGTATCACTACCTTGGGTATATGGCTTTAGTGATTTATATAAAGTTTTTAAAAAACAAAAACTAACCGAGCGTATCGTTTTTATAGGAAGTGGTAAGTTAGGTTTTCCAGCCACTGCAGCAATGGCATTCGCCATGGGAGCTGACTGTATAAATGTAGCACGCGAAGCTATGATGAGTATTGGTTGTATTCAAGCACAAGTTTGTCACACCAATAAATGCCCTAGTGGTATTGCTACACAAAGTAAATGGCTGCAAAACGGTATAAATATTCCAATAAAATCCTTACGTCTTGCGCAATATTTTAAAACCTTTAGAAAAGAACTGGTAGAGATTACGCATGCAGCAGGTTATGAACACCCATGTCAATTCACAATGAAAGATATTGATGTTAATGTAGATGACCACAATTTATCAGAACAATTAAACAAAACATACAACTACGAAAAAACACCAGTCCCTTACACAAATATGCAAGATTTAAAAGATTGCATATATTTGGGAGGACAACCACAAACCTCAAACACATAAACTATGGAAATTGAAAAAATTTTTGAAGTCATATTATATGCAGTTCCTGCACTAATTACAGGAATGATTGCCTACTACTTTTTTAAGGAACACACAAAAAATGAAGATGGCCGCAGACGTTTTTTATTGCATAAAGACATGCAAGTAAACACACTCCCTATTCGATTACAAGCTTACGAACGCATGGCATTATTTTTAGAACGAATAACACCATCAAAATTACTAATTAGAGTTAAGCCAACTAGTTCTGATGAAAGTACTTACGAATCTTTAATTGTAGCAACTATTGAACAGGAATTTGAACACAATTTATCTCAACAAATATATGTAAGTGACGAGTGCTGGAACATCATTGTCGCTGCAAAAAACACTACTATCCAGCTTATTAGAAAAGCAGGTTTATTGGAAAAAACGGGGACAGCCGACAAACTTAGAGAAGTCATTCTAACCGAAATGATGGAAAAAAGAGCGCCTAGTGATGCCGCCTTAGCATTTATTAAAAAAGAGGTTGGCGAATTGTGGTAATTTAAAATTACTTTAATTCATTAGACAAAGAATCCTGATGTTTATTCTTAGCATATTCGTAGCCTTGCTTCCACCATTTCACCATTAAACGTTTGCTAAAAATAAGTGAGTTCTCTGTTAAAGTTGTTGGTGTGTAATAGATGTTTAGATTTACATTTTTGTTTTTTGCCGCAAGCTTTCCAATCGTGATATCATTTCTTTCAACTTGATTCAGTAAATGACCAAATAAATTAAGCATCAATGAAAATGGATTTTTACCTAACACTTTCTGTTGCTCCATAGTTTCAGCTTCTAAAACAATAGCGTCAATTTCTGTTGCTCCTCGCAAAATAGCTTCTCTTATTGGTACTACACAACCCAACCCACCATCTGCATATTCAAAACCATCAACAGTGGCAAGCGACATAAATGGAATGTAATTACATGAAATCCATATCCAATTACAAAATTCTTCATAAGTACAATCTTTAATTGATTTATACTCTACACTATTCTTTGATAGATTAGAAACCGTTACAACCACATCTTCTTTTGTGGCTAGAATAGCTTCAAACTCATCTCTTGTAAAATTCCGTCGTATATTTCGTTTTAAGTGTTTACTCTCTCCAAAAGTGCGTTTCATACGAATAAATTGCCACAACGAATTCACAAAGTCAATAGATACAAATTCACGGTCACCTTTTTTGCGCTGTACAAAAGGGCTTACACTAAATATATCACGCTGTGTGACATTTGTAAACAACTCGTAAACCTTATCTATTTTGTTTAATGATAAATGTGGAATTAATAAGCTACCCGTTGAAGTGCCAAGAAACATATCGTACTCCTTACCTAGATCTTGCATTAAAAATTGCGCAACACCTCCTGCAAAAGCACCCTTACTTCCTCCTCCTGATATAACTAATGCTCTCATAAATATTTGTGCTATACAAAGTTAGAACCAAATTATCAATTGACCTTGCTATTATTAACAAAAGAATTATTTTAGTTGAATGAACACAAACCTCCAAACTCCAATAGATTATTTAAAGGGCGTTGGTCCAAATCGTGCGGATTTATTGCGCAAGGAGCTTGGTATTCATACCTATCAGGATTTAATTAACCTATTTCCAAACAGATATATTGATAGAACACAGTATTACAAAATCAACCAATTACAGCAAAACTCAGCTGAAGTGCAAATTATTGGTCAAATAACAAGCCTTAAAGAAGTCGCTCAAAAGCGCGGAAAGAGACTTGTAGCCACGTTTCAAGACGATACTGGAACCATGGAGTTTGTGTGGTTTAGGGGACATAAGTGGATTCGCGACAGCATTAAACTAAACACAACTTATGTAGCGTTTGGCAAAATTAATTGGTTTAATGGTAAATTTAGCATACCTCATCCAGAACTAGAATTAGTAGCAGAACATGAAAAGAATTTGCGTTCGGCTATGCAAGCTGTGTATCCTTCAACCGAAAAATTATCAAATAAAGGCATCACCAATCGTGTGATTATAAAAATCATGCAACAAGTGTTTTTGGAAACCAAAGGAAAATTTACAGAAACCTTATCTAAAAACTTAATTGAAGAACAAAAATTATTATCGAAATCTGAAGCACTTTTTAATGTGCATTTTCCGAAGTCTCAATCGCTTTTAGCACGTGCTCAATTCCGATTAAAATTTGAAGAATTATTTTACATTCAACTGCAGTTAATTTTAAAAAACCTCATCCACAAATCAAAAATAAAAGGGTTCCCATTTACAAAAGTTGGCGACCATTTTAATACTTTTTTTAAAGAGCATTTACCCTTCGAATTAACCAATGCTCAAAAGCGAGTTATCAAAGAAATTAGACAAGATTTAGGAAGCAATGCACAAATGAACCGATTACTACAAGGCGATGTAGGTTCTGGAAAGACCATAGTTGCGCTAATGTCAATGTTAATAGCTATTGACAACGGTTTTCAAGCCTGTTTAATGGCACCAACTGAAATTTTGTCAGTACAGCACTATAATAATTTAAATGAACAATGTAAAAAACTGAATATCAGTATAAAACTATTAACTGGCTCAACCAAAGCTTCAGATAGAAGAAAAATTCATGAGTCTTTAGAAAATGGCGAATTAAACATCTTAATTGGGACGCATGCGCTACTTGAAGATAAGGTTAAATTTAAGAATTTAGGCCTTGCAATTATAGACGAACAACATCGTTTTGGAGTTGCTCAAAGAAGCAAACTTTGGAAGAAAAATACCTCTCCTCCACACATCTTGGTGATGACTGCAACACCAATTCCAAGAACCTTAGCAATGTCTGTTTATGGCGACTTGGATATCTCCGTAATTGATGAATTACCTCCAGGCAGAAAAGACATAAAAACCGTCCACCGATTTGATAAAAATCGCTTACAAGTATTTGGGTTTATTCGTGATGAAATAAAAAAAGGTAGGCAAGTTTATATTGTCTATCCATTAATTCAGGAAAGTTCCGCTATGGATTATAAAGATTTAATGGATGGCTATGAGAGCATTTCAAGAGATTTTCCAATGCCAAATTATCAAATCTCTATTGTACATGGAAAAATGAAAGCTACCGATAAAGATTATGAAATGCAACGCTTTGCCAAAGGTGAAACACAAATCATGGTTGCCACCACTGTTATAGAGGTTGGTGTTAATGTACCTAATGCCTCTGTTATGATTATAGAAAGTGCAGAACGCTTTGGCTTATCGCAATTACACCAATTACGTGGCCGTGTTGGTCGTGGCGCCGAACAAAGCTATTGTATTTTAATGACTGGTTATAAATTAAGTAATGATAGTAGAGCACGACTAGAAACCATGGTTAGAACCAATGATGGCTTTGAAATTGCCGAAGTCGATTTAAAACTTCGTGGTCCAGGAGATATTATGGGAACACAGCAAAGTGGTGTATTAAACCTTAAAATAGCAGACATTGTAAAGGACAAAGACATTCTACAACAAGCACGTTTTTATGCTAAACGTGTTTTAAATAGCGACCCTACCCTTACGCTTTCTGAAAATAAATCGATTCTAAATACGTACAAACTACTTAGTAAGTACAAAAACATTTGGAATTATATAAGCTAAAAAATAAAAAAAACTCAAAGACACTACCAACCTAAGCGCTTTGAGTTATAAACTGACATTGATAAATGTTCGTTTTCTAATTGACTTTTTACCAAATTAAAGTTACAATCTAAAATGATGTAAGCTGTTAGCATACTGTTAATTAACGATTTTTTAAGAGTATCTATTGTTAACAAATTGACGCATCAAAATGTTAGTCTTAAAAAAGCTTCTTAAAATTTATCCAACTGGTTACTCGTATTATCCTCACTAATGGTCCAAAAGAAACCAATAAAAAAGAACTGGTCTGCAGCAGGTTTTAAAGCTCTGCTTGCAAAATTGCCATTAATATCTGGTGTGTTAGCATATTGATAACCGTTTACATTTTTAAAACCTGTTACGTTGTTTATAGAGAAATAGAGTATTTTTTGTGGACTCAACAAGTAAGCCCAATTTAGGCTTAAGTTATTATAAGCTTTTGTCTTCTGGTTTAAAAACCCATCCATATTTGGGTTGGTGTAAGTACGTCCAGAACCATAGGTATAACTAAAACCTACTTGACTTTTCCAATCTTCTATAAAATATTTTCCAACAACCGATAGATTGTGTGTATTTGCAAAGTTTGGCTGTGCTTTAGTTGGATAATTACGATAATCTCTCTCAGAATCTAAATAAGAGTAACTCACCCAATAATCGGTGTTTTTAATACTTTTATTATCTCTCCAAAATAAGTCAATTCCTTTTGCAAAACCGTAACCGTCGTTTGAAAAATTGGTGTCAAAATTGGTAAACTCATCATCATACTTTAATAAATTATCATAGTCTTTATAGTAAGCTTCAGCTCTAAAAATGCGTCCTTCGGAATTGAACTGATAGTTTAATATATAATGATCTGTTTGTTGTGATTCAATATTTTTAGTGAACTTCAACACATTGCTTTGCGGATTCTGATAAAAGTTTCCATAAGCAAAAGACACTTGACTTTTAGGTGATGTTTTATAAGCCAAGGATACTCGTGGAGATATAGTAAACTCATTAAATAAGGATGTGTGTTCTGCTCGCAATCCTGCTTTTATAGCAAATGCTTTTGAGAAAATAATATCAGCTTCAGCATAACTTGCAAAAACATTGTTATTAAATCCGTAATCTGTTTTTGCAACAAAATCAGAAGCATACTCCTCGCTAAAATTTGTTGTGAAATATTCACTTCCAAAATATAATTTAAGTCGATTACTAACTCTATTTTTTAGTTTGAATTTAAAATGCGCTGAGTGCTCTTGGTCACGAATATCGCTATCAATAATATTAATATTCTCATCGGCGTACGTATAACTCATGCCACCAAAAACAGTCCATGTATCACTAAGCATGCCTTGGTATGAGCTATTAACATAAAGGTTATTATTTTTCATTTTAAAATACACACCTTCATCATAATTAATATCTTCTTGTGTTAATTCAAAATTAGACGTATCAAAAGCAGCGTAAAGCTTTAACAAACCGTTGTCAAACTTCTGTCTAAAAACAGTTTCGCCAGCAAGCCCTTCATAAGGTTTTTTCCAATCGTTTCTATCTGGAAACAAACCAATATAAGGTGCTAGATTAATATATGAGGCGTTAATACTTAACGAGCTTTTATCCCATTTTTGAGTGTTTCCAAGCGTGCCACCAACAGTCATAATACCAATGTCTGTTTTCTCTTGATCTGGCTCGTCGATAGTATTTAAAAGCAATACAGACGATAAGGCTTGACCATATTCTGCTGAATATCCACCAGTTGAGAACGTAATTCCATCAAATAAAAATGGTGAATAACGACCTCTTGTTGGTGTGTTATTGGTTGTTGGAGAATAAGGTGTAAACACACGAATACCATCGATAAAAATTTGAGTTTCTTCAGCTTCTCCACCCCGCACAAACAAACGACCATCTTCGGCAACGGTTGCTGTTCCTGGTAAGGTTTGTAAAGCCCCTACAAAATCACCTAATGCACTTGCTGTAGTGACTACATCTAATGGTTTCAGTGCATTGACTTTACTGTTATCTCCAGCTTCAAAAGTTCCTGCAGACAATACTACAGCGTCAAGAGCACTAACATCCTCACGAAGTTTAATATCTAGATTTTTCATATATGATATGTCGCCTACCATTGTAAATTTTTCATAAGAAATAAATGAAACTACTAAGATTTGCGAACCAGTTTCGGTAGTATTAAAACTAAATTTTCCTTCTTTATCTGTCGTGGTTCCATCGTAAGTACCTTCAAGGTATACATTGGCACCTTCGATTGGGACACCCTTATTATTGGCGACCTTTCCACTAATAACAGATTGAGCAGATAAACTTAAACTTAGTAAAATTAATAGCGAGGTGATTAGTGTTCTCATCTTGTATCTAATTGTTCGTTTTTAATTGATGAGACAAAATTGCGGCATTAGCAACGTGAATGAAACTTAAAATGACTGAACTGTAAAATTTTAATGATGAATTGAATATATTTGAAAAAAACCACCGAGATGCGTTTCACCAAGGCTGAAAAAATCTTCACGCTCATTTTCCTAATAATAGTATTCTTAGAGCTTTTGTCTGAAAGTACATTACAGATTCTTTCAGTTAGATTTTTACCTAAACCATTAATATTATTATCTCTTATTATCTTTTTTTTAACACAGAGCAAACACTTAACCTCAACCACAAAATTGTTTATGACTCTTGGTCTTACTTTTTCATTAACTGGTGATGTTTTATTAATGTTCGTTGATGCTTCTCCAAACTATTTTATAGGTGGCTTAATTGCTTTTTTAATAGCACATATAATGTATGTCAAGGTATTTCTAGATAAAAGAAATAAAGATAATTCCTTATCAGGAATTTTAGTTGTGTTATTGATATATGCTCTAGGTATATTTTATCTTTTAAGGGATGGCTTGGGAGATATGCTAATTCCTGTGATATTTTATATACTAATTATACTGTCTATGGCAATAACTGCATGGTTAAGGAAAGGAGCTGTTTCCAAATTAAGTTATCTGCTTGTTTTTATTGGTGCACTTTTGTTTGTAGTGTCAGATAGTACTCTTGCCTTAAATAAGTTCTATCAAACTGTGCCACAATCTCATATTATTATTATGAGCACTTATGCCTTAGCTCAGTATTGTATTGCTCTTGGGGTTTTAAGGCAAAAAAACTAAAGATTTAGCAAGGTTAATTCCTGCAAAACCACCACCAATAATAACAACTCGAGGCAATTTAGATTTAGGAATATTCATGATGCTTTAGTGTTTTACAAAAAAACAACCTGCGTTTTAAATAATAGCAATAGAACATTTATATTTGATGTATAACCAACAAAAACCAACCAATGAAATCAATTTATTCACTTTTATTATTAATACTAATAAGTACTAACATACAAGCGCAAAAGAGCAAAGACAAAATACTTAACCAATTAGATAATAAAACTTCATTTTATGGTGATATTGCCCAAACAATTTGGGGTTATGCTGAAATGGGATATAAAGAAGTTAAAAGTTCTGCTTTATTACAAAAAACTTTAAAAGATGAAGGTTTTAAAATCACAACAGGCGTAGCTGGTATGCCAACTGCTTTCATTGCTGAATTTGGCAATGAAGGACCAGTTATTGCAATTTTAGGAGAGTACGATGCTCTTCCTGGTCTATCACAACAAGCTGTAGCTGAAAAAAAATCAGCTGATGCAGCTGCAGGTCATGCTTGTGGACATCATCTCTTTGGAACTGGTGCTGCTGCGGCTGCAATAAGCATTAAGGAATGGCTAACCAAAACAAAAACTAAAGGTCGTATTCGTTTTTATGGTTGTCCTGCTGAAGAAGGAGGTTCAGGAAAAGTTTATATGACTCGCGAAGGTTTATTTGATGATGTTGATGTAGCACTACATTGGCATCCATCATCGGTAAACGCTTCAAATCCTGGAGCAGCTTTAGCAAATAAATCAGCAAAATTCAGATTTCATGGTGTGTCTGCTCACGCAGCAGGTACTCCTGAAAGAGGACGTTCTTCACTAGATGCTGTTGAAAGCATGAACTATATGGTAAATATGATGCGTGAACATATTCTTCAAGAAGCACGTATACATTATGTAATAACTGATGGAGGAAAAGCACCAAATGTAGTCCCTGATTATGCTGAAGTTTATTATTACGCTAGACACAACAATAGAAATGTAGTAATCGATATATTCGACCGTATTGTTAATGCTGCTAAAGGAGCAGCTCTAGGAACAGATACTACAATGGAATTTGAAATGATTGGAGGTACTCACGAGTTACTACCAAATTATGTACTTCAAGAGGTTATGTATAAAAATTTAGTAGCCATAGGTGGTTTTACATTTGATGAAAAAGAATTACAATTTGCCAATGAGATTACTAAAACTCTAGGGCTTGAAAAATTAAACACTTCCTTTAGTGAAGGTGTTGTACCATATACTGAAAAGGCAAAAGCTTATGGCTCAACAGATGTAGGTGATGTAAGCTTTGCAGTACCAACCGTAGGGATGAGTGCTGCTACATGGGTTCCTGGGACTCCAGCTCATAGTTGGCAAGCTGTTGCTGCTGGTGGAACATCTATTGGAACTAAAGGAATGATGATTGCAGCCAAAACATTATCAGCTACTGCTATAGAGTTGTTTTCTAATACAGATCTAATAACAAAAGCCAAAGCAGAGTTTGAATCTAGTAGAGGTACTGACTTTAAATACATTCCACTTTTAGGAAATAGAAAACCTGCTTTAAAATATAGAGATTAAACAATATCAAAATAAGTTGTAACATTTTAAGCTATAAAGCTACTTACAAAGTAACTAACTTATCAAATTGCACAAAGAACTAGAACATAGTTTCGTTGAATTGCTGGAGAAGCATCAAAACATCATACATAAAGTATGCAGACTGTATACGTATGATTATGATGCACACAACGATTTATTTCAAGAAATTACCATACAGCTTTGGAAAGCATATCCAAAATTTCGTGGTGATGCAAAGTTTAGCACTTGGATGTATCGAGTTGGATTAAATACAGCAATTACGCTCTACAGGAAATCGAAACGACGAATTAGCACACAAGATTTTAACGATGTGCAGTTTAAAATTTCGGCAGAAGAATATGACGATACTGAAGAGCAACAACTAAAACTATTATATAATGCTGTAAGGCAGTTAAATGATATTGAAAAGGCATTGGTATTCTTGTACTTAGAAGACAAGAATTATAGAGAAATAAGTGAAACAATGGGGATTAGTGAAGTAAATGCAAGAGTGAAAATGAATCGCGTGAAAACAAAACTTAGAACTATTTTAAATCCGTAATACTATGGATGAATTAGAATTATTAAAAAAAGATTGGAAAAAGGAAGGCAACAGCTTCCCCAAATTGTCTTATAACGAAATTTATAAGATGATCCTCAAAAAATCATCGTCTATTGTAAAATGGATATTCATAATAAGTATCCTTGAATTTGTGTTTTGGGTTGCTATTTCATTTACTCTAAAATATACTGGATTTAGTGACGACATTGCCAATGTTGAATCCAATACCACTTTTATTGTCATGAGCATCATTTCATACCTTATTTTAGCCTACTTCTTTTATAGGTTTTATATGAATTATAGAACGATTAATACTACAGATAATGCAACGACATTAATGGAAAACATATTAAAGACCAGAAGAACCGTTAAACAATACGTTGGTTTTAACTTAATTGCCATAGTAGTTAGTGTTGGTGTTTTACTACCTTATTTTATAAATCAAGACCCAGAAGCACAAACAATTATAGAAAATGCTACTGCAAATGGAGAATTATTCAAGTTTTATGCAGGAATCATTATTGTTACATTATTAATGCTTGCAGCTGTTATAGTGATTTTATTATTGTTTTATTGGCTAATTTATGGCTTGCTTTTAAAACGTTTGAATAAGAATTATCGAGAACTTAAAAAATTAGAGGTATAAGGCCTAAAAAATACCTTACTACAACTGAAAACTGATTACTACCAACTTAAGGCTACCACTCACGCTTTTTATTTAACTCTTCCTTAGCTAATAATTCTTCTTTTGGAATTACTTTTAAAAATGATGGATGTTGCTCTATAGCATATTCAATTTTCTCAACAATTTCAGGAATTGTTTCGTTTTCATAATCTATATCCAAAGGCTCTTTAATTTCCATAGATTGAAGGATGTTTTTCTTTTTAATGCGTAACCCCTTTTTATCAAACGAACGCCTAAAACCATCAATAACTATAGGCACCACAGTTGGCTTATAACGCTTAATAATATGTGCTGTTCCTTTTCTAATTGGTTTAAAAGGTGTTGTTGTTCCTTGCGGAAATGTGATAACCCAACCATCATCTAACGCTTTGGCAATATTGGAAATATCACTCATTTTTACTTGTCTGTTTACATCTTGCCCTTCGGCTCTCCATGTACGCTCAATACTAACCGAACCAACATATGCCAAAATTTTAGGAAGTAAACCAGCTTTCATGGTTTCCTTGGCAGCAACGTAATATATATTAAGCTTTGGATTCCATAAGTAACCAACATTTTTTATAGAATCATCACGACCGCTTAAACTAGCATTAAACACATGAAACATGGCAACAACATCAGCAAAATATGTTTGATGATTTGAAATAAATAGTACGTTGGTTTCTGGTAGCCCTTTTAAAATTTCCGAACCATCAATTTGTAATTCGTTAAATCCTCTAAATCGTCTGTGGGTAATGGCTCCTAAAATTCTAATCAACCATTTTTTTACGAATAGTATATGTCCAAAAGGATTTTTCTTAAATAATCCCATAAATTAATTAGTCGAGTCTATTAGTTAGTGAATGCAAACGTACATATTTTTTCTGTTTTAGGTCGTTAACTAATCCTAATTAACAAATTCTAGAAAACATAAAGCCAACGAATATTATAATACTTTTTTTAAAATATCTTTTATTTCGCTTAACATCATAGCTGTAGCTCCCCAAACTATGTGTCCGTTAAGTTCAAATGCAGGAACTTCAATTTTGGTTGTATAAGATGTTGTTACAGATTTAGTTACCACATTAGTTTCATCTAAAAAATGGGCTAAAGACACCTCAATAATACCTTCAACTTCTTCATCCTGTTTTATAAATCTAGGAGTTTGGGCAGCAATTCCAATAAAAGGTTGCACATAAAAATTACTTGGTGGTATATAAACCTCTGTCATTTGTTTAATTACTTGTATTTGATGATTAGGCACTCCTATTTCTTCCCAAGTTTCTCTAATTGCTGTATCTTTTAATGTTTTGTCTATTGCTTCATATTTACCTCCAGGAAAACCTATTTGAGCCGAATGAACACCTTTATAGGTTTTTCGTAGTATTAACGCTAAGTGAGTCTCCATTGCATTACCTGGATAAAATAATGCCATCACACCTGCTCGTTTAGCATCTTTAATTCGCTCTTTATACTCTTCAATAAGCTCTCTTCTAAAAGGTGGTGACATTTTAAACTGAGATGCTTCGGCTGGCAATGGTATATTTTTTATTTTTGACAGTGAAACTGAAAATTCATCAAAATTCATCTATGAGAGTCTTATTGCTTGTATGCTTTTTATTGCTATTAAACTGTGAAGATAAAAAATCTGAAACTAAAAAAGTAGCAAAACCTACAATTGAAGCCACATCTAACACCGAAAAGAAAGACTCGGTTACTAACACCAATGAAAGAGAATTTCCAAAACTTGACAACAAAAATGCTATGCTTTTCTTTTTAGAGTATGAAAAAGAAAACAAAGAGAATAAAGTAAGAATGACAACCGATTTTGGTGAAATTGATATTTTACTGTTTGATAATACAAAGTTCCATCGTGCAAATTTTATTTTTCTCACCAAACAAAAATATTTTGAGAATACACAGTTTTATAGGGTCATAGACAATTTTATAGTACAAGCGGGAAATAGCGACAATAGAGCAATTTCACGAAAGAGAACAGATATTGGCAGGTACTTATTACCAACTGATACTAAAAAAGGTTATACTCATGATAGAGGTGTAATAAGCATGCCAAGTAGCGAGATCGACAATCCACATAAATTGGCATCACCTTTTGAGTTTTTTATCGTTTCTCAACGAGGTGGTGCGAAGTTTTTAGATGGCGATTATACTATTTTTGGAAAGGTAATTCGCGGTATGGATGTAGTTGATAAAATTGCCGCAGTCGATACAGATGAGGCCGATTGGCCATTGCAAAATATTTATATTAGAAAAGTGGAAATTATTGAGTGATTAACTTGCTCGATAAATATTTGGTAATGCAATTTTAAATTTTACAGCTAACAAGCGTACTAAAATAACTATCGCTCCAGAAATAATAAATACAAAATCGCTTTCTAATGGTAGCTTTCTAATTAGAAAATAGCTTAAACCTCCTAATATACATGCTGTAGCATAAATTTCTTTTCTAAAAATAACTGGGATTTCATTACACAAAATATCTCTAATTACACCTCCAAAACAAGCAGATATTGTTCCTAAGGCAATACATATAATTGGATGCAAACCAGCAGAAAGTCCCTTTTCTACACCAACAACGGTGTACAGTCCAATTCCAATAGTATCAAATAAAAATAAGGAAGTTCTTAAGTAGTTAATTTTATTTCTCAATAAAACTGCAAATACTGCTGAACCTAAAATAACATAGGTAAAGGTCATATCCTTCATCCAACCTACAGGTGTTTGACCAATTAAAACATCTCGCAGCGTTCCTCCACCAACTGCAGTTACAAATGCAATAATTAATATGCCGAACAAATCCATTTTTTTGTTCATAGCCACTAATACACCAGAAATGGCAAAGGCGATCGTTCCTAAAATATCAATAGTATAAAACATTACATGTTTTGTGTGTAGTAGTTATAATCTTTTAAAATCACATCAATAAACTCATGATCTGTATTATGCTTAATTTCTTTTAATTCTAGCACCTCTACAATTTTACTCCTAAGTTTTATAAGTGTTTTGTAATCTTTAGATTTTTTTGCTGTTTTAAAAGTATCTTTTATAATTCGAACATCATTATCCGACAACTTGATAACGCTAGGATATGTTGGCACATAATCCTGTTTTAAGTCTTCTAAAATAGTATGGTTAATATTTACATTATTCTTTAAAGTAATCACAGATGTTCCTGCTGTCATGTCACCAAGGCGCTGATTTCTAGGACTGGTAATTATAGTAATCAAGGCAATAACACCACTCATCATATTTAAATCGACTATTCTAAAAATCCAACGAATTATAAAATCCGACAAAGTAGCTTGGTAACCATCAATCTTTACTACTTTAATCTTTAAAATACGTTTCCCAGGAGTTTGTCCATCCAATAGGGATTCGAATAATAATGAATAGAAAATGACTGGTAAGTAAAATACAGCAATAATAGCCATTTGAGACCAAAAGTCCATATCTTCAATAAATTCATCAATTGTTAACAGCTTAAACATTATCTGGTAAATCACTATACCATAAGCTATTTTAATTAACCAATCTATTCCCCAAGCAAGTATACGCTCACCAACACTTGCTGCGGTAAAATTAATATTTACATTTTGAGTAGTGTTTATTTGTAACTCTACCATTTATTCTGTTAATTTGAAAGTCTATGAGAGAGGTCGCGTTTATCAAACAAAATAAAGAAAAATGGCTAGATTTTGAAAAAGCCATTTTTGGAAAAACACTTAAAAATCCTGATGAATTAGCGTCTTTATATATTCATTTAGTAAACGATTTGTCTTACGCACAAACTTATTATCCCAAAAGTAAAACAATTCTTTATTTAAACAACTTAGCTGCTAAAGCTTTTCAAAAAATTTATAAAACCAAACGTGAAGACTCCAACCGTTTTGTGAATTTCTGGAAAGTTGAAGTACCACTTATAGTCTATCAATATAGGCGTTATGTACTTTATGCCTTTGTGCTTTTTTTATCGTTTGTAGCTATTGGAGCCTTATCTGCTGCTTACGATGATACGTTTGTAAGGCTTATTTTGGGTGACCATTATGTTAATATGACTTTGGAAAATATTGAAGCTGGTGATCCTGTAGCTGTTTACAAAAGTGGCAGCAATTGGGGAAGTGCTTTTGGTATTACACTTAACAATTTATATGTTGGTATAAAGTCCTTTATATTTGGCGTTTTTGGTGGCATAGGCACAGGATTAGTGTTACTTTTTAACGGTATTATGGTTGGTGCATTTCAGTTTTTCTTTTACAAAGAAGGCGTACTATGGGAAAGTGTACGAGGCATCTGGATTCATGGCTCAATGGAGATTTTTGCCATTGTCATTGAAGGAGCTGCTGGACTCATTTTAGGAGCAAGTATTTTGTTTCCTAGAACATATTCACGACTAACCTCTTTTAAAATAGGCGTGAAAGATGGTGTGAAAATATTAATTAGCACCTTTCCTTTTACTATAGCCGCAGGATTGTTGGAAGGTTATGTAACACGTTATTCTAATGCGATGCCTAATTGGTTATCGGTTGGCATTATTCTAATTACACTTAGCATCATTTCATATTACTATTTAATTTACCCTCGTCTAGTACATAAAAAACTTAAACAAACTTATGCAGTTATATAAATCAAGAGGCTTTAGTGCCTTCTTTCAAGATACATTTACCTTTATAAAGCTAAATGGAAAGCATTACTTTAAACACTTCTTTATTGTCAATGGTGTTTTCTTATTAATTTTAATGGCTATTGGGTATTTTATATCCAAATTTTACACAGATATTGTTTTTGGTGGTGTTTTACAAGGCAACAGTAACACACAAATTGAAGAGTATATGAATGAGAATTTTGGAATCTTCATTCTATTAATGATATTCTTTCTAGTTGTAGCACTTATCGCTGGACTTATCTCATACTCCTATTCTGCTATCTATTTAAAGTTGTATGCCGAAAATGATGGTAAAAATTTTGAGACCAAAGAAATAATCCAGATGTATAAACAAAACTTAGGGAAACTTTTCATTTTTCTATTGTGCGGTATTTTACTTGGAATTCCTTTGATATTTGTATTAGGTATTGGAGCTTTTGTATTAATGATAACCATTATTGGAATTTTACTATTGCCTTTTTTAGCTGGTTCTTTTTCGTTGTTTTACAACATGACACTTATGGAATACATACGTCAAGAAAGAGGTATTTGGGATAGTTTTGGGTATGCTTGGACACTTATGACCAGTAAATTTTGGGCATCAATTGGTAGTGTTGGTTTGTTTTACTTAATGGCTTATGTTGTTCAAAATGTTATCACCATGATTCCTTATTTATTTTTTTTAGGGGATATGTTTACAAGCGCACAACAAGGAGAGAGCCTAAACCCTGAGGAAGTTGGTGCCTCACTTATGGTGATGATGCTAGTCATATTTTTTATCACTTTTATTGTTGGTATTATTCTAAATAATATTACACAATTAAACCAAGGTATTGTGTTCTATAGTCTAAAAGAAGACAACGAAAACATTAATACCAAAAGTGTGATTGACCAAATTGGTTCAGGTGGATAAAAACCTTAGTTTACATATCGTCCTATTTTTGTTAGTTTGTTTTTCATTTCAAGAAATTCAAGCTGAAACTCACCACGAATTCTCAATTGTAACAATTGAAAGTGATACGCTTAATGTAGATACTTCAAACGTAAAACCTCGACACTTTAATGATTTAAAAGAAACATATAGCGACGATGATTTTATTTACGAACGCACTATTGAAAACTCTGGTTGGTGGACGCGTTTTAAAAAATGGATAAGCGATAAATTCCGTAGCCTTTTTAATATAAAAAATGCTGGACAAGCTTCAAGAATGACCGATTTAGCCATTAAAATTGGTGGCGTTCTTCTTTTTGTTTTGGTTGTATATTTTATTTTTAGAGCCATTATTAATAAAGAGGGTGCTTGGGTTTTTGGGAAATCGTCTGATAAAAGTATCATTCCTGTTACTGATATTGAAGCTAATATTCATGCAACTGATTTTAAAGCCTTAATTGCTGAAGCAGAAGAAAATTCTAATTACAGATTGGCTGTTAGATATTACTATTTATGGCTACTCAAAAAACTAAGTACTGCTGAAATCATTCACTATGATGTAGAAAAAACAAATAATGACTACCGAAACGAAATAGAAGCCCTTGAAGTAAAAAAAGAATTCACTTACACATCATACTTGTACAACTATATATGGTATGGCGAGTTTAATGTAAACGATGAGCAGTTTGATAAAGCAAAACGTGCTTTTGACTCATTTATAAAATCCATTAAAGCATGAACAAAACCATAAAAATATATGTTGGGTTGTTAATCTTGCTTTTTGTTGGAGCCATTGCCATTGAGTTTTCTAAGCCAAAGCCTATTAATTGGACAAGAACATTTAATGAAGCGCACACCATTCCTTATGGTACGTTTGTGTTGTATAATGAGTTACCAAATTTGTTCCCTGAAAGTGAGGTACAAGATATTGCAGTATCTCCTTACGAGTACTTTGACGAGTATTTTAATTGGTCAGACTCATCTTACACAACCTCTGGAAGCTATATGTTTATTGATGATTATGCCGAAGTAGATGATGTATCTGCTCAAGAATTATTGGATTTCTCCTCACATGGAAACACCATTTTCATGTCAACAAATTATTTGCCAAAAAAGTTTCTGGATACTTTAGGAATAGAACTAAAAAATGATTTTGATTTTAAAGGTAAAGCTGAGTTTCGTTTATCAAATTCTACCTTTAAAAATGATTCTATCACTATTGATAGAGGTTTGAGTAATATTTATTTTTCTAAGTTAGACTCAACTAGAACAACGGTTTTGGGCTATCAAAAATTTAATAAAGAAGAGCGTATAAATTTTATTAAAGTCGACCATGAATTAGGCGAAGTTTATTTGCATTTACAACCAATGGCATTTACAAATTTTTCGCTACTAAAAAATGATAATAAAAAATACGCAGCAGCCATCTTATCTTATTTACCAGATGACACTATTTTTTATGATTCACGCAATAAAAAGCGTACTGAATTAGGTGATTCTCCATTACGCTTTGTGTTAAGTCAACCAGCATTAAAATGGGCTTGGATATTAGGCTTGGTTTCGCTTCTCATATTTATTTTATTCAATGCCAAACGAAAGCAACGTATTGTAAAGGTCATAAAACCATTGGAAAATTCAACCATAGCGTTTACAAAAACT
Organism: Gaetbulibacter sp. S0825; assembly: GCF_011777505.1. Lineage (GTDB taxonomy): Bacteria > Bacteroidota > Bacteroidia > Flavobacteriales > Flavobacteriaceae > Pontimicrobium. Next base: position 249,727 of record NZ_JAATJT010000003.1, read on the forward strand.
ATTGGGAACTTATACTACGAAACAAAAGACCATAATAACTTAATAGAGAAAAAAATCACCTATTTTTTAGAGTCCATTAGGCGCAAATACTATCTAGATACACAGTTACTAGATGAGAAATTCATGAAAAATCTGGCTTTAAAATCTGGAAAAGACCTAGGGAAAACTAAAAAAACCATGAATCTTATTGTACATTTAAAAGCGAAACAAATGTGTAATGAAGACGATTTAAAAAACTTAAATAAAACAATAGAAGACTTTTATAACAACTAATATATGGAGCACACAAACTACTCTCAGGAAAATAACTTAAATCAAGACAATCAAGAGCAATTACCTATTGAGAATGAACCACAACAAGAGGTTCAAGAATCTCAAGAAGACAGTTTGAGCTTTAAAAATCGTATTGATTTATCAGAACTCCAAGCTGGTGTAGAGCTTATTAAAAATGAAATAAGCAAGGTTATTGTTGGCCAAAAAGGTATGATTGATATGCTTATCGCCTCTATTCTTGCCAATGGTCATTCACTAATCGAGGGTGTGCCAGGAGTTGCTAAAACTATTTCGGCTAAGTTGTTGGCAAAATCACTGGATGTTGGCTTTAGCCGTATTCAATTTACACCAGATTTAATGCCTAGTGATATTTTAGGAACCTCAGTTTTTGATATGAAAACTTCAGAATTTGAGTTTAAGCAAGGGCCTATTTTCTCTAACATGATACTTATTGACGAAATAAATCGTGCACCAGCAAAAACACAAGCAGCTTTGTTTGAAGTAATGGAAGAACGCCAAATAACTATTGATGGTCATAAATACAAAATGGATTTACCTTTTATCGTTTTGGCTACTCAAAACCCTGTAGAACAAGAAGGAACATATAGATTACCAGAAGCGCAATTGGATAGGTTTTTATTCAAAATAGATATTGATTACCCTAATCTCGATGAAGAAATAGAGATTATTAATCGTGAACATGGACTTCAAGGTGCAAACAAAACAGCTAAAATAACCTCGCATTTAACCAAAGAGCAAGTCGCCAAATTTCAAGGCTTGGTAAATCAAGTGATTATTGAATCGCATTTGGTAAAATATATTGCTGATATTATTGTAAATACAAGAAATAATCCATTTTTATATTTAGGTGCTTCACCAAGAGCGTCCATCGCAATATTAAAAGCAAGTAAAGCCTTTGCGGCTATGAATGGACGAGATTTTGTAACACCAGAAGATATTAAACAATCGGCAATTCCAGTATTACAACATAGAGTTATTGTTACTCCAGAACGTGAAATGGAAGGCGTTACGACTAAACAAATTATTAATCAAATTATTGAAGCAGTAGAAATTCCAAGATAACAAAATGTTTGAAAAACCATTTTCATTTAAAGGTAGAATCCGCAGAATAGAATACTTTTTAAGTATATTATTTCAAGCTATAATATATTTTCCAATTGTTTATTTAATTCGTGGATTACCTTATGAAGATGAAATTTTTTGGTCGATATTTATAATTCTAGCTTGGTTCATTCTTGCACAAGGAGCCAAACGATGTCATGATATTGGTAGAAATGGGTTTTATCAATTTATTCCATTTTATTTTTTTTGGATGATAGTTGAAGATGGTGAACCTAAAAAAAATAAATATGGTCTAAACCCAAAAGGGCTAAAAGGTCCTGAAGAAACTGGTAAAATTCGTCAAAACGAAAGATAATTCAGTAAACAGAATAAACGAGCTTAGTGAAACTAATTAAACCAATTTACATACAAAACCGCTTTTTTTTCGCATGCATAACACTCATGGTGTTATTTGTGTTCAGCTTTGTATTTCCAAGATGGTTTGTAATTGTAAAGCTATCATTTTTAGTGCTTTTCATATTTACGCTGCTCGATGTTTTAATATTATTTGCTGCAAAAAAGGGTGTAAATGGTCAAAGAATTCTTCCTGAAAAATTTTCAAATGGAGATCAAAATCCAATTAAGATAAGTGTTGAAAACTATTACACGTTTCCCATATTTATTAAGATTATCGATGAAATCCCAGAGCAGTTTCAAGTGCGTAATTTTAGTATTGAACGAAAATTAGATGCCACGAGTAAAACCAAATTGCAATACGAATTACGACCAACAGAGCGAGGTGAATATCACTTTGGTAAATTAAATATTTATGCAACTACTGTTTTTGGGTTAATTGCAAGGCGCTTTAGTTTTTGTGACGATGCTATGGTACCAACGTATCCAAGTTTTATTCAATTACGTAAATACGATTTGATGGCAATTAGTAATAATTTACATCAATATGGTATTAAAAAAATTAGGCGAATTGGTCACACCATGGAATTTGAGCAGATTAAAGAATATGTTTTAGGTGACGATTTACGAACTATAAATTGGAAGGCTACAGCAAAATCCAATCAATTAATGGTTAATCAATTTCAAGATGAAAAGTCACAACCTGTATACTCAGTTATTGACAAAGGTCGTTTAATGAAAATGCCTTTTGATGGATTAAGTTTATTGGATTATGCAATAAATGCTGCTTTGGTGATATCTAATGTTGCTATAAAGAAACATGATAAAGCTGGAATTTTCACGTTTTCAAAGATGGTTGAAAATATGGTGGTTGCCGAAAAACGCACTTCACAAATGAACATGATTCTTGAAGGCCTTTATAATATTAAAACCGATTACTTTGAAAGTGATTTTGGTCGTTTATATGGTGATGTAAGAAGAAACATTACTCATAGAAGCTTATTGCTACTATATACCAATTTTGAAACCTTAGATAGTTTACATAGACAATTACCTTATTTAAAAGGTATGGCAAAAAACCATTTGTTAGTAGTCATTTTCTTTAAGAATACGGAGTTGAACAGCTTAATCGAAAATAAAGCTGAAACAATCCAACAAGTATATGATAAAGTTATTGCCGAAAAATTTGCCTTTGAGAAACGCCTTATTGTTAACGAGCTAAAAAAATATGGTATTTACTCTATTCTTACCACACCAGAAAACTTAACGCTCGACACCATCAATAAATACCTAGAAATAAAAGCGAGAGGACTTCTTTAACAGTTCAGAAGCAAAAAATTACAGTTCGGTAACTCAAATTACCATACCTTGTTTTTATAACTGACTTTTACAGTGTAAAACAAAATAAAACAAAAAATCATGAAAATTTTATCTCTTATCATCACATTAATTTTAAGCACAACATTAAGCTTTGCACAAACAGAAAAAGGTCAAGATGTAACTGTAACTATTGAAAATATTTCAAATGAAAGAGGTCATGTTATCATTGGGCTTCATACTAATGGCACCTTTATGAAAACTGAGGCTTTACAACAAGCTGCTGCAAAAGTAAAAGATGGAAAAGTAGTCTATACATTTAAAAATGTTGCTCCAGGAAATTATGCACTTTTAGCGTTGCACGACGAAAACGATAACAAACGTATGGACTTTGAACCTAACGGAATGCCAATGGAGTCATTTGGAATATCAAATAACCCAATGTTAATGGGTCCGCCAACTTTTTCAGAAGGGAAATTTGAGGTAGGAAAAGAAAATATTGAGTTAACTATAAAATTCTAACAACACATCATATCAATCAAAAACAAAAAGGAGCATGTAAAAAACATGCTCCTTTTTCAATCAATCAAAAAACTAACTATTAATCAATAGTTATACTGTTTCATTTAACCAAGCTTTCATCATCCAAACGGTTTTTTCTTGTTCCGAAATAAAATCGCTCATCATTGCATTGGTACCTTCATCGTCTGCTTCACCTGACTTATTTAAAATATCTCTTTCAATTTTTAATAGTCTGCTAAAGAATCTACTATTAATTTCACTGCCTTGATATCTTCTGAAACGTTTTTACCAACTGGTACTTTTCCGTAATTAGTATAATCATCAAACGTATGTAATGGTGTCTCACCAAGTGTTAAAATACGTTCTGCAATCTCGTCTACCTTAATGTTTGCGTCATTATAAAGCTCTTCAAATTTAACGTGCAAATCAAAAAACGCTCGTCCCTTAATGTTCCAATGTATGCCTCTTAAGTTTTGGTAATACAATTGAAAATTGGCTAATAATGTATTTAAATCTTCAGCTAAAAATTTAGCCTTTTTGCTATCTAAACCTATACTATTTAATGTTGTCATATCTTTATTTTTTTATTTACTACAAATTAAATCTATTAAAAAGGTTGTTTTGTATAAATTTTATTGATAGTTTTTATATCTTTATAGCATAAAATTATAAGCATGACAATTACACAACTATATTATGTTTTAGCTGTTGCCGAACATCAAAATTTTACAAAAGCTGCCGAAAAATGTTTTGTGACGCAACCTACACTAAGTATGCAAATTCAAAAGCTTGAAGACCAATTAGACATTCAAATTTTTGATAGAAGTAAAAAACCTATTGAGCTTACTGAGGTTGGAAAAAAAATAGTAAATCAGGCAAAAAACATTGTAAATGAAGCTGATAGAATACAAGATATTGTTGACCAACAAAAGGGGTTTATTGGTGGCGAATTTAGGCTTGGCATTATCCCTACCATTATGCCAACCTTACTACCCATGTTTTTAAAAACTTTTATTAAGCGATATCCTAAAGTAAAATTGAAAATTGAAGAATTAACTACAGACGAAATCATACAACGAATTAACGATGGGCATTTAGACGCAGCTATTGCAGCTACACCATTAGAAAATGAATCCATAAAAGAACGTCCACTTTATTACGAACCTTTTGTAAGCTATATTCCAAAAGGACATCGATTACATGACAAGAAAAAAATTGATGCTTCCGATTTAGAAATCGAAGATATGCTGTTACTTGAGGATGGCCACTGTTTTAGAGATGGTGTAATTAATCTATGTAAATCTTTTAAACAGCATGACGACGATAATTTTCAATTGGAAAGTGGAAGTATTGAAATGCTAGTTAAACTATCAAACGAAGGGTTAGGCATGACCTTATTGCCTTATTTGAACACTTTAGATATTAAAGAATCTGAGAAATCTAACTTACATAGTTTTAACGATCCAGTTCCAGCACGAGAAGTGAGTATTATTTACCATAAAAGCGAACTTAAAATGCAAATTATTGAAGCTCTACATACTGTTATTTCTGGTATTATTAGAGGAGCTATTGCTTTTCAGAACGTCAATATTATTAGCCCATTGCCTAAATAAAAAAAGCGACTCTTTCGAGTCGCTTTTTAATTATGCTTTTAAATAGATTAAACATTTATTTAATTCTGGGTTCTGTTGTATTAGAGAATTAATAAAAATTTTAAGCTCCTCAATTTCATAAGGTAATAATCTTTGAAGTGCTTTTTCTAGTTCTCTACAGAACAATGTAGCGTCAAAGCTTACTTTTTTAAGTACTGTTTTAGTGTACTCAAACATTGCTCTTGCCATAGTTTACTTAGGTTTTATAGATAAATAATAAAAAGTAGAAATGTTTCTATAGGCTAAAAGTTTATTAATATTTAATCTTAAATTTAAGAAAAAATTTGATTGAATTTCATTTTTGTGGAAACTTTAACAGGCTATTCATGTTAAAATATTGAAAATCAAATAGTTTAAAATAAACTCCTAGAATCTATTATCACCATCCAATATATCTCCAATACCACCTAAAATACTTCCTTCACCTCTATCTTTTCCACCTCCTCTTGGAGCAGTAGCTAATACTCTACCTGCTAATCTACTAAAAGGTAGCGACTGTATATATACAGTACCTGGACCTTGCAATTTTGCAAAGAACAACCCTTCACCACCGAAGACCGTGTTTTTAATACCTCCAACAAATTCTATATCGTAATCTACATCTTGTGTAAAACCTACTATACAACCTGTGTCTACTTTTAAAATCTCTCCAGATTGTAACACTTTCTTAGACATAGTGCCTCCTGCGTGTACAAACGCCATACCATCACCTTCTAGTTTTTGCATGATGAAACCTTCACCACCAAACAGACCACGTCCAAGTTTTTTACTAAATTCTATGCCAACGCTTACACCCTTGGCTGCACATAAAAACGCATCTTTTTGACACACAAATTTTCCTCTAAACTCAGATAAGTCAATTGGAACAATTTTTCCTGGATAAGGTGACGCAAACGATACATTTTTTTTGCCACTTACGTTGTTATAAAAGGCAGTCATAAATAGACTTTCTCCAGTTAAAATACGCTTTCCTGCTCCTAGAATCTTTCCTAAAAATCCTGAATCTTTTTGTGAGCCATCGCCAAAAATGGTTTCCATCTTTATGCCATCGTCCATCATCATAAAGCTTCCTGCTTCGGCTACAACACCTTCTTGCGGATCTAACTCTATTTCAACGTATTGCATTTCCTCTCCATAAATTCTGTAATCAATTTCGTGTGCTGTCATTTTTTATATTGTTAAAGTGTTAATTCTTCTATATGTTGATTTGTTTTGCGTTTTGTTACAATTAAGCTCTAACTTTAATTGACCAAGTAAAACTAAATTTAGACACTTCAATATTATCGCTATTTCTTCCAATAACATTCAGGGCTATTAGTTGCCCTTCTCTACTTTCAATGGCTTTTTTAATAATACCATCTATTAGTTTTCCTTCAGTACATTCAAAAGTGATTCGTCCTGTAGCTTTTTTCGAATAACTAGCATCATTTTTCACCAATAACATGGCAATGTCTTTATCAGTTTCCTTAATTTTTTTGATAATTAATGCTCCAGTTGTTAACTCTGCAGCCATTCCTTGCACAGCCCAAAAAAGTGATTTAAAAGGGTTTTGATTTATCCATCGATGCTTTACAGAAACAATACATTTTTCATTATCTAGATACTTTGTTCTAACTCCAGTAAAATATGCTGAAGGTAATTTAAACATTAAAAAAGTATTGAGTTTTCTCGGGTTTATAGTCATTACGAACGATTATTTGATGCTAAGTTACTCAAAAATGGTGATATCTTAATTGTTAATTTTTTGTTAAATTTTAGTACTTTGTATTGCATAATACCTTTTTTTAGACATATATTTGCATAAGAAATTACTATATGTTTTAATATCATGTTATCAAACCACCATAAAAATGTTGCAGCAATTATTCATTTATCTGCATTATCGAAATTTATTTTTCCGTTAGGAAATTTTATTATGCCATTAATTTTTTGGACGATGAATAAGGATAAATCTGAATTTGTAGACAAACACGGTAAACAAGCTATCAACTTTCAGTTAAGTATTTTGCTTTACACGTTTTTTATTGGAGCCATAACAATACCACTTTTTTTATTTGGTGTTTTAAACCATATAAATTTTCCTGAATTTTGGCAAGCTTATGATTTTGACTTTGATTTTCATTTGTCAAATAGAGACAGTTATAATGTGGTTATATTTTCAATTTTGGCAGGCTTATTAGTTATAGCAGCTTTTATACTGGAAATCATTTTCATCATTATTGCTACAAGTAAGGCAAATCAAGGCGAACCTTATAAATATCCATTAACAATCAATTTTTTAAAATAAAAAACAATCATCAATCGATCATCAATCAAAAAATGAACAGTTATTTAAAAACTTTAATTCTAATATCACCAAACCTCATCAGTTTTAAAATGCTATTAGAAAACAAACAAAAATGAACACATGAAGATAGAAAACACAAAAGCACAAATGCGTAAAGGCGTTTTAGAGTACTGCATACTATCGGTCTTAAAAGACGACGATGCCTATGTTGCAGAGATTCTGGGCACCTTAAAAGATGCAAAGATGCTCGTTGTCGAAGGCACGATTTATCCGTTGCTTACACGTTTAAAAAACGCAGGTCTTCTCAATTATCGCTGGGAAGAATCAACATCTGGACCTCCAAGAAAATATTATGGCTTAACCGAAACGGGGAAACTATTTTTAAACGAATTAAATACTACTTGGAGCGAATTACAAAACGCAGTTAACCTAGTAACAAGAGAAAAAACAACAAAAAAATGAATAAAACAGTCAATATAAATTTAGCAGGTACATTCTTTCATATAGATGAGAATGCTTACCAAAAGTTACAACGCTACCTTGAGGCTATTAAACGTTCATTTACAGACTCCCAAGGTCGAAATGAAATAATAGCTGATATAGAAACACGAATCGCTGAACTTTTCAATGAGCGAGTTGAAAACGACAAACAAGTGGTATCTATTAAAGAAGTAGACGAAGTTATTACTATTATGGGACAACCTGAGGACTATATAGTAGATGAAGAAATATTTGAAGACGAGCCAAAACAATCTTACAAATCTTCAAGAACAGACACTACGAGAAAATTATATAGAGATACCGAAAATGCTTATATAGGTGGTGTTTCATCTGGTTTAAGCCATTATTTTGGTATTGAACCTCTATGGATTAGGCTTATTTGGGTGCTATTGTTTTTTGGCGCAGGAACAGGAATTCTTGTTTATATTTTACTTTGGATATTAATGCCAGCTGCAGAAACAACATCTGAAAAACTGGCAATGTCGGGAAAGCCAGTTAACATTACTAATATAGAAGAAAAAGTAAAAGAAGGGTTTAGTAATGTTAAAGAAAGTCTTGATGGCGTAGCAGATCGAATTTCTAATGCCGATTATGACGGTGTTAGCAATAAGGTAAAGCATAAATCACGTTCATTCTTTGATGCCCTTGGAAATGTAATTATGTTTTTCTTTAAGATTTTTGCCAAATTCATAGGTATTATCTTAATTATTGTTGGTGCTACAACGCTAATTTCTCTCATTGTGAGCTTATTATCTGTTGGCGTAGTAGATATTTTCAATTTTGATGGTATCGATATGGCACACACCTTCTACTCCTCCAATTTACCAATTTGGGTAGTATCTTTATTAGTGCTTTTTGCAGTAGGAATACCATTCTTTTTCATCTTTATTTTAGGATTGAAAATTTTAGTTGATAACCTTAAATCCTTAGGTAAAACAGCCAATTTCACACTTTTTGGTTTATGGTTAGCATCCATCGTTACTTTAGCCATTTTTGCAGCGAGAGAAGTAGCAGAATTTTCAAGAGAAGGTGAATTTACGGAAACTATTGAGTTGAATGTAAAAGCCAACGACACCTTATTTGTTGAAATGGTAAATAACGAAAAATATGCTAGCAATAAATACAGAAGCAATGATTTTGATATCGTATTTGATGGGAATAATAAAAAGCAAATTTACTCATCGGACGTAAGGTTCTTGGTAAAATCAACAAAAGATTCTATAGCTTATATGGAAATTGTAAAAGACGCTAGAGGAAGAACTTATCAAGATGCTAGAGATCGTGCAGAAGAAATAGACTATAATTTTGATTATACAAATGGGAAATTAGCATTAGACAATTATTTCTTAACGGATGCCGATAATAAGTTTAGGAATCAAGATGTAACAATTATCTTATATATGCCAGAAGGAAGCGTTATTTATTCGGATAAAAGTACACGTAACAAAAGAAGCTGGAGATTAGGATCAGATATTATATCTCGCGGAAAAGAAAATCATTTCTTAAAAATTAAGTATAATGATATTGAGTGTTTAGACTGCGAAGAAGAAGATTCAATTATTGAAATTAAAGATGATGAAGGATCATTAGAAATAGACAGTGATAAAATCGAATATAAAGATGGAGAAGTAAAAGCCACTATTGATTCCAGTGGCATTACTATAAAATCGACAGATAATTAACAATTCAGAAACAAAAATCTACAGTTCAGAATAAAACAAATTGTAGACATAACAATAACATAGATATTTACAAAGAATATTAAATCAATCAAATTATGACAACTATATCAAAATTTATCACAGCCCTAATTGCAAGTTTATTGCTGGTTTCGTGTAACTTCGATTTTGGAGGTTTCGGAGTTAGAGGAAATGGAGACGTTGAAACTGCTGAGCGTTTTCTTGACGAAGATTTTACCGAAATTAAAGTTAGCCGAGGAATGGATGTGTATTTAACACAAAGTGACGAAGTGAGTTTAACTGTTGAAGCAGATGAAAACTTACACGACATCATCGTAACCGAAGTAGAAAATGGTGTGCTACGTATTACTACCAATGAAAACATAAGCTACTCAAAAGCTAAAAAAGTAATGGTTAGCTTTAAAGACATTTCAAAAATATCAGCTACTAGCGGAAGTGATGTCTACTCAACAAACACTATTGTAGCAGATAACTTAGAATTATCAACTACTAGTGGTAGCGATATGGAATTAGAAGTTGAGGCTCAAATTGTAGATTGTAGTTCTACTAGTGGAAGTGACCTTAGAGTTTCTGGAACAACAAATAAATTATTTGCTAGTGCAACTAGTGGTAGTGATATAAAAGCGGGAAATTTAAAAGCTAAAATTAGTGAGGCAAGAGCTACAAGTGGCTCAGATATTACTGTTAATACTTCACAAGAATTATATGCTAAAGCTACAAGTGGCGCAGATATAAAATACTACGGAAATCCAGAAAAAGTCACTAAAAAAGATGGCGTTTCTGGTAGCGTACGTAAACATTAAACCAATCAAAAAATATATTCCTTAAAGGAGTATACTAATCAATCATGTTTAACCATTCCATAGTTAAAATATAACTTTGGGATGGTTTTTTGTCTATATTTGTTAGATACTAATTTGATTATGATGCATAAAAAAGGTTTACTACTTACTCTTATTTTACTTTGTAATACAGTCGTTTACGCTCAAAAAAAAGAGAGAATAAAAGGAAATAAAAATGTAACAACTCAAGAAACTCCAATAAATTCATTCAATAAAATTTTAGTTGGAGAAGACTTCTTTATAGATATTATTGAAGGCGAAAATGCATCAGTATTTGTAGAAGCTGATGATAACTTACATGATGTCATCAAGTTTAATGTTTCCGATAGCGTTTTAAGTTTTAAAACAACTAAACGCATTACTTCAAGTAAAAAATTGAGCATAAAGGTTATTTACACAAACTCTTTAAAAGACATTGAAACAATCGACGATGGTGAAATTAGTTCGTTAACATCCATAAACCTAGATGATGTTTCAGTAAAAAGTAGTGGTACATCAAAGGCATTTTTAAATATTAAATCACAAAATTTCAACCTAACAAGTAGTGATAGAGCAAGAGTAAAACTTAATGTAACTGCTAACGAAACCAAATTTGAACTTAGTGACAATAGTAAACTAGATGCTTTAATAAATGCAGACAGAATGCTTATCGATTTATATCAAAGGTCAGATGCCAAAGTGCGAGGGAATTTAGATAAGTTAAAAGTAAGAGCTAGTAATTCTTCCAATGTTGAAGGTAAAGAGTTAGTGTCTATAAATTGTGAAATACTTTCAGAAGACAGCAGCGATGTCGCTGTAAATGTGACAGAGGAACTATTTATAGATGTTTCTGGAAGTGGCGAGATTTATATTTACGATAATCCAAAAATCACTCTAAATAAGTTTGTAGACACTGCTAAGCTTCATAAAAAAGAACTGAGGAAACAGTAGATGTTTTATTTAAGAAAACAAAAAAAGCTGAACAAATGTTCAGCTTTTTTTTGTCGGGGTGGCAGGATTCGAACCTGCGACCTCCGCGTCCCAAACGCGGCGCGATAACCGGGCTACGCTACACCCCGAATTGGTTATCAAAATTAGAGGTGCAAATATATAGCTTTCTTTTAAGAACAAATAATTTTTTATTCGTATTTTCAAGTCAAAATAATAATGAAATGAAATTATCAAAATTACCTATCGCCTTACTAATATTATTTAGCGCTTTTTCATGTAAAGAAAGTAAAACAACCGATTCTCTTTCTTTTAATAATTCAACAACAAAAACAGGAAACTATTCACATGAAGTTGTTGTACCAGATTTGGATATTCCATGGGGATTTATTTTTCTGCCAGATGGCTCCATGCTAATTAATGAAAAAAGCGGTGAGCTAATTCATTATAAAAACAATAAAAAAACAACAATTAGTGGTTTGCCTGAAATAAAGGTGCAAGGACAAGGTGGCTTAATGGATATTGAATTGCATCCTAATTATAATGACAATGGATGGATATACTTGTCATACGCCTCTTCTGATGATGGAAATGGCGCAAATACTACCATTATGCGATGCAAGCTTGAAAACAATGCTTTAACCAATAAAAAAGTGCTTTATAAAGCAACACCAGACAGCAAACGAGGACAGCATTTTGGGTCTAGATTGGCTTTTGATAATGATGGATATTTATATTTTTCCATAGGAGATAGAGGTAATAGAGATGTAAATCCACAAAACATAGAAAGAGATGGTGGTAAAATTTACAGGCTACATGATGATGGTCGTATTCCAGTTGATAACCCATTTGTAAAAGATAGAAACGCAAAAAAAGCCATTTATTCTTATGGGCACAGAAATCCGCAAGGTATGGTCAAACACCCTAAAACCGGAAAACTTTGGGCGCATGAACATGGTCCTAGAGGAGGTGACGAGATAAATATTATTGCTCCAGGGAAAAATTATGGCTGGCCAGTAATAAGTTATGGTATTAACTACAGTGGCACAAAATTTACTGAAATTACCGAAAAAGCTGGAATGGAGCAACCTATACATCAATGGACACCATCTATTGCTCCTAGTGGAATGGAATTTGTAACAAGTGATATTTATCCCGAATTTAAAGGAAACTTATTAGTTGGCTCGCTTAAATTTCAATATTTAGACCTATGCGTCTTAGATGGAAATAAAATTGTTGAAGAAAAGAAACTTATTGAAGGTTTAGGTCGAGTAAGAAGTATAGAACAAGGACCCGATGGTTATATTTATGTTGGTGTGGAAAATGTTGGTATTGTTAAAATAATTCCGAAGAAATAATCTTAAATTTGCCCTGATTAATCAAATAAACTATTCATGCTTATAATTGGAATTGCTGGAGGAACAGGTTGTGGAAAAACTACGGTTGTTAATCAAATACTAAACGAATTACCAGAAGGAGAAGTTGGTGTCATTTCGCAAGATTCTTACTACCAAGATACAACACATTTGAGCTATGAAGAACGTGTGAAAATTAATTTTGACCACCCACGATCCATAGACTTTGACCTTTTAGCAACTCATTTAAAGGAATTAAAAAACCAAAAACCTATAAATCAGCCTGTGTACTCATTTGTTCAGCATAATAGAACTGGTGATACCATTTTAACACATCCAAGAAAAGTAATGATTGTAGAAGGTATTTTAATACTCACAAATCCTGAACTCAGAGATATGTTCGACATTAAAATATTTGTTCATGCCGATAGTGACGAACGCCTAATAAGACGCTTAAAACGTGATATTTCTGAAAGAGGTCGAGATTTGGACGAAGTACTTTCTCGTTACCAAAACACTTTAAAGCCAATGCATGAACAGTTTATTGAACCTATGAAAGAATATGCCGATATTATTATACCAAACAATAAGTACAATACCGTTGCAGTTGACATAGTAAGAACAATTATAAACGAAAGATTGTGATGGTTAACTTTTTAAATAAAAACAAGCGCTTTCTTAAACCGTTTAAAAATGTTGTCTTTGTTATTTCTTTAGTATTTGCTATTTGGATGCTTTTTTTTGATTCTAATTCGTGGTTTATTCATAACGAATTGAATAATGACATTAAGGCACTAGAAAATGAAAGAGAGTATTATAAGAACGAAATTAAAAAAGACAAAAAAGAAATAAAAAAGCTGAGTAACGATAAAGGTGTTGAAAAATACGGTAGAGAAAAATACCATATGAAAAAAGAAAATGAAGAAATTTATATAATTGAATACGAAGACAGCCTTAAAGACAACAAGAATGAGTAAAAAGCTATTCAATGATTTCGAACCAGTTTCTGCCAAAGCCTGGAAACAAAAAATTCAGTTAGATTTAAAAGGAGCAGATTATAACGAAACCCTTATTTGGAATTCTCCCGAAGGTATAGACGTCAAACCCTTTTATAGCTCAGAAGACATAAAGAATAAGACTTCGTTATTTAATTCAGACCACAACTGGCAAATTTGTCAAACCGTTCACGTTGAAAATACAAAAGAAGCTAACTTAAAAGCTTTAGATGTTTTAAACAAAGGTGCCGAAAGTTTAAATTTCGTTATAGCAAATGAAAAAATAAACGCATTAGAACTCTTAAAAAATATAAACTTAAAAAACGTTCCAATATTTTTTGAGTTGGAATTTCTTTCTTCTGCTTATGCATTAACTTTAAATAATATTGCAGAAGAAGAAAATGCTACTTTTTATCTTCAAATAGATATTATTGGACATTTAGCTAAAAGCGGTAATTGGTTTGAAAATCTAAAAGAAGACCACATCGTTTTAAAGCATATCATAGCAAATTGTAAGTCTTTAAAATCATCGGTATCTATAAATGTGTCTCTTTATCAAAATTCTGGAGCAAACATCACGCAACAATTAGCCTATGCTTTAGCACATACAAATGAGTACCTTAACCATTTTGGCGATACTATAAAAAACAATTTGCTATTTAAAGTCTCTGTTGGTTCTAATTACTTTTTTGAGATTGCTAAATTAAAAGCCTTACGATTATTATGGAACACATTGGCTTCAGAGTATTACTCCAACCCACTTTCTTGCATCATAAAAGTGTTACCTACAAAACGCAACAAAACCATTTACGATTATAACACTAATTTGCTTCGTACCACAACAGAAAGCATGAGTGCTAGCTTAGGAGGTGCAGACTTTATTAGTAATTTAAGATATGATGCGATATATCATAACGACAATGAATTTGGTGAGCGTATTGCTAGAAATCAGTTATTGGTTTTAAAACACGAAAGTTATTTTGATGCGGTAAACAATGCTACTGAAGGTGCTTATTATATTGAAACTTTAACGACGCAATTAGCAGATAAAGCCTTAGCTATTTTTAAAAGTATTGAGGCTAATGGTGGTTTTCTAAAGCAATTAAAAGAAGGTATTATTCAAAGAAAAATAAAGGAAAGTGCTTCAAAAGAACAAGAATTGTTTGATAAAGAAGAAATTGTATTGTTGGGTACTAACAAGTACATAAATAAAAACGATAAGATGAAAAATGATATAGAACGCTATCCGTTTTTAAAAAGAAATAAAAGAAAAACGTTAATCGAACCAATTATACCACATCGTTTATCCGAAAAAATTGAAAAAGAGCGCCTAGACAATGAAAAATAACAACAGCCCACTGTTACATATTATGAATTTTAAATCAAATTTTTACTTAATACTTATCTTGCTTATTACATTGTCTTGTAACGATGATAAAAAAGCGAGTACCGAAAATTTATCTGGAAAATATCATTTTTTAGAAGATACTGGAACTCAAATTTACTTACCTAAAGCGTTTGAAAGATATTCATTAACCGAATATCAACGATTATTAGATTCGTTAACCACAAAAAAAGAATACGAAATTGAAACCGAAAGATTAGAATCATTAAGCAAAATGGATGGCTCGTTGTATATATATTACGATAAAGAAAATGGTTCTACTTTTACTATTAATACACGACCATACTTTGCATTTACAAAAGAAGATGCACCTCAATTATTAGGTTTAATTACCGAAAATAATGATAAAGTAAAAGAAAATAGTGATGCAAAATTCACCAAAATAACTGCCAAATATGGTGGCGATAAAAACCAACAACTATTTAAGGCAATTTACAAAGTAAGTGGAAAAAGCATGAAAAATGATGTATATAACACTTCGTATATTATTTCCTCAAAAGGCCAAACGGTTTTTATTCAATTATCAACATTAGAGGAAACTAATTTCGATCCTTACGTTGAAAAGATACTTCTGAAATAATGAGGAAAAATGTCCAACATATAGCATTAAAGCACGAAGCTAGAAGCACGAATACGGAAGTTAAAAACCATAAAACCGCCGAAGACATTCCTGTTAAGTCTGTTTACACGAAGGACGATTTAAACACTGTTGAACACCTCGGCTTTGTAGCAGGAATTGCACCTAACCTTCGTGGTCCTTACAGCACAATGTATGTGAGGCGTCCTTGGACCATTAGGCAATACGCAGGATTCTCAACTGCCGAAGAAAGCAACGCTTTTTACAGACGTAATTTAGCTGCTGGACAAAAAGGACTTTCTGTAGCATTCGATTTAGCCACACATCGTGGTTACGATAGCGACCATGAACGTGTGGTTGGAGATGTAGGAAAAGCTGGCGTAGCTATCGATTCAGTTGAAGACATGAAAGTATTGTTTGACCAGATTCCGTTAGATAAAATGTCGGTTTCTATGACTATGAATGGTGCAGTATTACCAATTATGGCATTTTATATTGTGGCTGCTGAAGAACAAGGTGTAAAACCTGAACAACTTGCTGGAACCATTCAAAACGATATTCTTAAGGAGTTTATGGTACGTAATACCTACATCTACCCTCCTACACCATCTATGAAAATTATTTCTGATATTTTTGAATATACGAGTCAGAACATGCCAAAATTCAATAGTATTAGTATCTCTGGATACCATATGCAAGAAGCTGGAGCGACCTGCGATATTGAATTGGCTTACACCCTAGCTGATGGTTTAGAATATATTAGAAAAGGATTAGAAGCAGGAATGGACATTGACACTTTTGCACCTAGACTCTCATTCTTTTGGGCAATTGGTATGAATCATTTTATGGAAATCGCCAAAATGCGAGCTGCAAGAATGCTATGGGCTAAATTGGTAAAACAATTCAATCCTAAAAATCAAAAGTCTTTAGCGTTACGAACGCATTGTCAGACTTCTGGTTGGAGTTTAACCGAACAAGATCCTTTTAATAATGTTGCTAGAACAACCATTGAAGCTGCTGCTGCTGCATTTGGTGGCACTCAAAGTTTGCATACTAACGCCTTGGATGAAGCCATTGCTTTACCAACCGATTTTTCTGCAAGAATAGCAAGAAACACACAAATATACCTTCAAGAAGAAACCAATATCACTAAAACAGTAGACCCTTGGGCTGGAAGCTATTATGTTGAAAAGTTAACACATGACATTGCTCAAAAAGCATGGGCTTTAATTGAAGAGGTTGAAGAGTTAGGTGGTATGACCAAAGCCATTGAAGCTGGTATCCCTAAAATAAGAATTGAGGAAGCCGCTGCACGTAAACAAGCACGTATAGATTCTGGACAAGATATTATTGTTGGCGTTAACAAATACCGCTTAGGGCAAGAAGATGCTATTACCACTTTAGAAGTTGATAACCAAACAGTTAGAAAAGCACAAGTAGCACAATTAAAAGTACTTAAAGAGACCAGAAATAACGAGGATGTAGTAGACTCTTTATCTAAATTAACTCAAGCGGCTAAAACAGGAAAAGAAAACTTACTATCTTTAGCAGTAGAAGCGGCACGAGAAAGAGCAACCTTAGGAGAGATAAGCGATGCACTTGAAGCTGTATATGGAAGATATAAAGCGCAAATAAAATCATTTTCAGGCGTGTATAGTAAAGAAATAAAAGACGACGAATCCTTTAAAAAAGCAAAACAATTAGCAGATCAATTTGCAGAGCAAGATGGTCGTAGACCACGTATTATGATTGCCAAAATGGGACAAGACGGTCACGACCGAGGTGCTAAAGTGGTTGCTACAGGTTATGCCGATGTTGGTTTTGATGTGGATATAGGACCATTATTCCAAACACCCGAAGAAGCAGCAAAACAAGCGGTAGAAAACGATGTACATATTTTAGGAGTGTCCTCTCTGGCTGCAGGGCATAAGACCTTAGTACCTAAGGTAATTGAAGCATTAAAAGCCTATGATCGCGACGATATTATGGTAATTGTTGGTGGTGTAATCCCAAAACAAGACTACCAATATTTATTTGATGCTGGTGCAGTGGCGGTTTTTGGTCCAGGCACAAAAATTAGTATGGCTGCGATTAAGATTTTAGAGATTTTGATTGAGTAGTTTAGCTTGATTCTTATCGAGAAAAAAGCTAACTTCGTTTAACAGCTGACAGGCTCAAGCCTTTAACGTGCCATAACAGGTGCTAAATGCAATTTGGATCTACTTATTGAACTCCCAATCTAATAAATTTAATTACTAACGGTAGCTTCGATACCTAGTCGATAAACAATATTTTGATACCCAATTATAAACATCAGTCCAATTCTCAAATCATTGTTGCTTAAATTTATTATCTTTTCGTTCGCAAAGCAGAGCTGCGTTTAGCAGGTCGTTAAACGAAATTCAAAAATTACTTCAAAAACTTATAATAATGTAGCTAGTTGCAAAATGATTATCAAAAAACTATATAGTTTTCTTATTATTTCAATAGTATTATTGAATAATTACACATATTCACAAAACCCAAATAAACATTGGAAAAAATATAAGCACATAGAACAATCTGGGTTTTCCAAAGAAAAATTAGCATCTGCTAAAACCTATTATGATTCGTTAAAATCCTCTGCCTTTTTGGTTATTCAAAATGGAAAAATAGTAGCAAACTGGGGCGATATTAACAGAAGATTTATTATTCATTCAACAAGAAAAGGAATACTTAATTCCTTATATGGTATTTATTCTGAGAATGGAACAATCGATTTAAATACAACTATTGGAGAACTTGGAATTACAGATAAAGATTCGTTGTCTGAACTTGAAAAATCTGCAAAAATAATTCACTTATTAAAAGCTCGTTCTGGAATTTATCATAAGGCTGCTGCAGAACCCAGTTGGGTTGATGATTATAGACCTAAAAGAAGTAGTGTACAACCAGATTCTTTATGGTTTTATAACAACTGGGATTTTAATGTATTAGGGACCATTTTTGAACAACTAACCAACACTTCAATTTATGAAGCTTTACATAACGATGTTGCAATTCCTCTACAAATGCAAGATTACAGAATTATGGATGGTGAATATTTTTATGAAAAAGAATATTCAAATCATCCAGCCTATCACTTAAAGATGTCGGCAAGAGATTTAGCAAGATATGGTCAACTTTTTTTACAACAAGGTCTATGGAATGATAATCAAATATTTTCAAAAAAATGGGTAACTAATAGCACTTATCCTACTTCAAAACATGGAGGAGGCGATAAAATTGGCAGATGGTACGGTTGGTTATGGGGAGTTTCAGAATATTATAGTGACTACAAAATGTTTTTTGCTTCGGGAACTGGAGGTCAAATAGTAGCCATATTTCCTAATGATAATTTAATTATCGTCAACCTTTGTAATACATATCAAAAAGATAAAATCACCAGTAAAGAAACTATAAAACTTTTCGATTTAATTTTGGAAGCAAAAATTGATAAGTCTATTAATAACCCTGAATTAATTACAATAAAAACTAGGCCAAGAACTCCTGAAAAATTATACCAACAAAAACTAGATAATGCGAAGTATGTTGGTGATTATATCATTGATGGCAAAAAGGTTTCAATAATTGAATTGAATAGTCATTTAATAATAAAAGATTATTACATGAAACTAAAACTACTTCCAATTTCACAGAATCGTTTTTTCGTTGAGGATATAGAAAAATATCTAAATATTGAATTGGATAATAATGGATTTGCAAAGAAGCTGTATTACGACTAATGTTAAAGTTATTTGTTAACAACTTCAATTTCTTAAACTCGTAAATAATTGTATTTTTACTGCTCATAAACTACCTCGATAAAGCGTACGAGGTGTTTAAGAAAAGAGTATGAATTTCGAAGTAATCTTCGATATATTAAAATCTCGATTATCGAGTAAAACCAAATCAATCAATGGGTAAAATAATAGCAATCGCTAATCAAAAAGGAGGAGTTGGAAAAACAACCACCTCGGTAAACTTAGCAGCTTCGCTTGGCGTTTTAGAAAAAAAAGTCCTACTTATAGACGCCGACCCTCAAGCGAATGCAACCTCTGGATTAGGTTTAGATGTTGAAAACGTTTCTCTTGGCACCTACCAACTGTTAGAACATAGCTGTTCTGCAGAAGAATGCATCATCGCAACCGATTCACCAAATGTGGACATTATCCCAGCACATATAGACCTTGTGGCTATTGAAATTGAACTAGTTGATAAGGAAGAACGTGAGTACATGCTTAAAAAAGCGATTACGCATTTAAAATCGGCTTACGATTATATTCTAATAGATTGCGCACCTTCATTAGGCTTATTAACATTAAATGCACTTACAGCTGCAGATGCAGTAATTATTCCAATACAATGTGAATATTTTGCCTTAGAAGGTCTCGGAAAATTATTGAATACTATTAAAAGTGTTCAAAAAATACATAATGAAGCCTTAGATATTGAAGGTTTGTTATTGACTATGTACGACTCGAGATTACGATTATCAAATCAAGTAGTTGAAGAAGTTCAAAAGCATTTTACCGATATGGTGTTTCAAACCATTATTCAACGTAATGTACGTCTAGGAGAAGCACCAAGCTATGGTGAAAGTATAATTAACTACGATGTGAGTAGCAAAGGAGCGACTAATTACTTAAGTTTGGCTAAGGAAATTATCATAAAAAATGAAGATTAATGGCGAAGGCAACAAAAAAACAAGCATTAGGTAGAGGACTTTCGGCTTTGTTGAAAGACCCTAGTAACGATATAACATCTGCACAAGACAAAAACGCCGACAAAGTTGTTGGAAATATTGTTGAATTAGAACTAAACAGAATTGAAGTCAATCCGTTTCAACCTAGAACAAAGTTCAATGAAGAATCACTTCGTGAATTGGCTTCTTCAATTAAAGAACTAGGTGTTATTCAACCCATTACGGTTCGTAAAATTGCTTTTAATAAATACCAATTAGTGTCAGGAGAGCGTCGTTTTAGAGCCTCGAGTTTAATTGGTCTAAAAACCATTCCAGCATATATTAGAATTGCCAACGACCAAGAGTCGTTAGAAATGGCTTTAGTTGAAAATATTCAACGTCAGGATTTAGACCCAATTGAAATTGCTTTGTCCTACCAACGTTTAATTGATGAAATAAACCTCACACAAGAACAAATGAGTGAACGTGTTGGTAAAAAGCGTTCTACCATTGCCAACTATTTGCGATTGTTGAAATTGGATCCAATAATTCAAACAGGAATGCGCGATGGGTTTATCTCCATGGGACATGGTCGTGCTATTATAAACATAGAAAATCATGTAGCGCAACTTGAGATTTACGAGAAAATTTTAACCAGTAAATTATCGGTTAGACAAACAGAGCAGTTGGTAAAAAACTATCGCCAAAATAAAGAAGTAGCAGTATCAAAGACAACTGAAATGCCGAAACATATTAAAAAAGGCATTAAAGAAATATCGGAATACTTTGGACATAAAATTGACGTTAAACTAGGAAAGAATGGTAGTGGAAAAATCACCATTCCATTTCATTCTGAAGAAGATTTTAATAGAATAAAGAAACTCGTTAAGCGTGAAAAATAAGGCTTTTCTTCTAGTAGTAATATTACTTTTACCCTTTGCGCTAATATCTCAAAATGAGGAAATAACCATTGGTGAAAATGTTGTCATTCAAGATACAATTACCAAAAACTCATTTGACCCTTTAAGACCATCGAAAGCAGCGTTTTATTCTGCCATTTTACCAGGGTTAGGGCAAGCATACAATAAAAAATACTGGAAAATCCCCATAGTCTATGCTGCTTTAGGTACAGGTATTTATTTCTATGCAGATAACAATAAAGACTATAAACGCTACCGAAATGCTTATAAACGTCGTTTGGCTGGTTTTAGTGATGATGAATTTTGGGGAGAAAGCACTGATGGAAGTCCATTATCATCACCAAACATATCTAACGACGGTTTAATTAGAGCACAACGTACTTTACGCAGAAACAAAGAAATTTCATTATTGGTCACCATTGGTATATACGCTTTAAACATTATCGACGCCAATGTAGACGCACATTTACTACAATATAATGTGGATGATAATTTGGCTATAAAACCGCATTTTAACTTCAACGAAATGGATGCTACAACCAACTTAGGACTTACAGTAGGGTTTAAATTTTAAATAGATGAAAATTGCATTACTTGGCTATGGGAAAATGGGAAAAGCTATCGAAAACATAGCTTTAGAACGAGGTCATTCTATTGTGCTTAAAATAAGCGATGATATAAATAATCATAATATTAGAACTGCTGATGTTGCTATAGATTTTAGTATTCCTGAAGCAGCAGTTAAAAATATTTCCAATTGTTTAAAAAATGGTGTTCCTGTTATTTCTGGAACTACTGGATGGTTAAAAAACTATAACGATATGGTTGCTTTGGCTAAAGAACGAGATGGTGCTTTTATTTACGCCTCTAACTTTAGTTTAGGTGTCAATATTTTCTTTGAGTTAAATAAACAGTTAGCAAAAATGATGTCTAACTTATCTCAATACAACGTTGACTTAGAGGAAATTCATCATACACAAAAACTGGATGCGCCAAGTGGCACTGCCATTACTTTAGCTGAAGGCATTATTGAAAACACAACTAATGAAAGCTGGTCTTTGGGTGAAACGGATGAAGCCAACACCATTCCGATAGAATCAAAGCGTATTGAAGCTGTTCCAGGTACTCATTTTGTAAATTATAACTCGAATGTAGATACTATTTCAATATCCCATACAGCACATAACAGACAAGGTTTTGCTTTAGGAGCAGTCATTGCTGCCGAATGGATTATTGGAAAAACTGGCGTATTTACAATGAACGATGTGTTAAATATTGGTTAAGATGGTTTATTATTGTAACACTCAAATAGGACTTTGGTACTAACTAACAACAAAAAACTACGATTATGACATTGACGCAGTGGCTTATATTCATTTTAATAATTCAAGTAGTACATGGATTAGGAACTTGGAAGCTATACATAAAAGCAGGAAGACAAGTATGGGAAGCATTTGTTCCAGTATATAATGCTGTGATACTAATGAAAATCATAAATCGTTCGCCTTGGTGGACGATATTATTATTTCTTCCTATTATCAATCTCATCATGTTCCCAGTTGTTTGGGTAGAAACAGCTAGAAGTTTTGGCAAAAACACTTATACGGATACTATTTTAGCAGTTGTTACACTTGGTTTTTACAACTATTACTTAAACTATGTAGCTGATGTTAGCTATGTTGAAAATAGAGATATCAACCCTAAATCATCGTCTGGTGAATGGGTCAACTCCATTTTATTTGCGATTGTTGCTGCAACACTTGTACACACCTATTTTATTCAGCCTTATACTATTCCTTCATCTTCTTTAGAAAAATCCTTATTAGTAGGTGATTTTCTGTTTGTAAGTAAGGTGAATTATGGCGCTAGAATTCCAATGACTACTGTCGCCGCACCAATGGTTCATGATACTATTCCTGTGCTTAAAAAGAAATCGTATTTATTTAACGATGATATTACTAAAAAGAAAACCTCATGGCTCAACAAATTACAGTTGCCATATTTACGTATTCCAGGATTTGAAAAAATAGACAGAAACGAAATAGTCGTATTTAATAGTCCTGCAGATTCAACTGATAATATAAATCGCTTTACATCCGATAGAAATTATAACAAACCTATAGACAAGAAAATTAATTTGGTTAAGCGTTGTGTTGGTGTTCCAGGAGATTCTTTAGAAGTGCGTGATGGCTTTATATACATTAATGGCGTAAAGAATGAATTACCAGATAGAGCTCAGTTGCAGTTTAGCTACTTTGTTCAACCAAAATCGAATCAATTTAATCCACAGTTGCTCAAAGAAAGGTATGATATTACTGATCGTTTTCAAATTATGAATAATCAGAATACTTACTATTTTTCTGCTATTTCTGATGAAGCTTTAAGTAGATTTAAAAATCATCCAAATGTTTTAAGTATCACACCAAACAAACAAGAAAAGGGTGTGAGAGACCCAAGTATTTTTCCGCACCATCCAGATTATAACTGGAATAATGATTTCTTTGGACCATTATATATTCCAGAAGAAGGGAAAACCATTGATATTAATTTAGAAGTGCTACCGCTTTATAAACGTGTTATTGAAGAGTATGAAGGTAACAGTCTTCGTGTGGAGGGTAACCAGATTTTTATCAATAATGAATTAGCAACCAACTACACTTTTAAACAAGATTATTATTGGATGATGGGAGACAACCGTCATAACTCACTAGATGCAAGAGCTTGGGGCTTTGTACCATTTAATCATGTGGTTGGAAAACCAGTCTTTATTTGGATGAGTTGGGATGGTTTAAAAAATCCTCGTTGGGAGCGTTTCTTTACAACTGTTCATGGAAGTGGAGAACCTGTATCCTATTTAATTCCATTTTTAGTACTGTTATTTGGATATTATGGATTTAAAAAATGGCGTAAGCATAAGAAAAGTAAATAGTTAATTTGTCATTCCTGCGAAAGCAGGAATCCACAATTATAAAATCACTTAAATAAAATAAATTCCTGCTTTCACAGGAATGACAAAACAAATTAATGAACATATTACTGCACCCAACATATTTTCCAAATGTTGCTCACTTTGTAAGTATAATTCATTCAGAGAAGTTGCTGTTTGAAGTTCATGATAATTACCAAAAGCAAACCTACAGAAACAGAACAAATATCTATGCTGCAAATGGTAAACTAGCTTTAACTGTTCCTGTAATTTATTCGCAAAAAAATAGACAGCTTTATCGAGACATCAAAATTTTTAATGATGACAAATGGCAAGCGTTACATTGGAAATCATTACAAAGCGCCTATAGAACCTCACCGTTTTTTGAATTCTATCAAGATGAACTATCACCTTTATTCCATACCAATCAAGTATTTCTTTTAGATTTTAATTTTAAATGCTTGGAAGTAATTTTAGAATGCTTACAGTTAGATATTGAATATGAGACAACACAAACATTTGAAAAAAAACCTAACAATTGTTTAGACTATAGAATTTTGGCAAACGCCAGAAAGGAAAAAGAACACAAGTTTGAGTCTTACACACAAGTTTTTTCAAACAAACACGGATATATTAATAATTTGAGTATTCTGGATTTGTTATTTAATGAAGGCACCAATACTGTTCCTTACCTACAATCACAAAAAATTCAATTATAATGCTGCAACCATTTGTACATTATGGTATTCATTTTTTAGCGCCATTACTTATTGCTTTAATCTTTTTTAAGAATGATTGGATAAAGGCTTTTCTAATCATGATAGCAACGATGTTAATTGACTTGGACCATTTATTAGCCTCTCCAATTTTTGATGCTAATAGATGTAGCATCAATTTTCACCCACTACATTCCTACTATGCTATTGGACTATATATTGTTCTACCTTTTATAAAAAAAACAAGACTACTTGGAATTGGGCTCTGCATTCACATTATTGCAGATTGGTGTGATTGCTTATTTATGTAAACTTACTTTTGCCCGAATTGGGTAATGGTCAGATAATTTTTCTTCAAAAACTTTAAAGCTATTGACTTCAAAAGCGTCATCAACTAAAATAAAATCAATTCGAACAGGGAAATATTTAAAATTAAATGTTCTTCCAAAGCCATTACCAGCTTCTTCAAAACTGTCTTTTAAATCGTCTTTTATCTCCTTATAAACATACGAATAGGGTGAGTTATTAAAATCGCCACAAATCACCATTTTATAAGGTGAATGTTCTTTATGCTTAATAAACAATTCGGCTTGCTCCTGTTGCATTTTAAACGTTTCACTTACCTTATTAATAAGTTTTTCGGAATCCTCTTTTTTTAAGTTTTCAACATTAGCATCAATATGTAGCGACTGTAAATGCAAATTATAGATTCTAATAGTATCATCTTGCTTAACAATATCGGCAAAAATGGCGTTGTTTGCAGTATTTGGAAATTCTACTGAACCAGAACCAATAATAGGGTATTTAGAAAAAATAGCTTGTCCATATTTTACTCTATTGCCAGAGAGCTTTTCATATTTATACTTATAAAAAGACAAATCAATACGTTCGTGAGGATGGTATTCTTGAAAGGAAATAACATCAGGGTTATCATCTTTAATGAGCTCTATAATTTCTTGTTCAACGCTATCGCTATCAATCCAATTATACAAATTAAATAATCTAACATTGTAGTTCATTATTGAGATATTGTTGTCTTCTTCAACATTTTTTGAAGATGAAAACTTGTACAATGACCCAACATAACTATATCCCAACAATAGTACTAAACCAGACAAAAGCAGTTGTTTTTTAGCTTTTAACAGCCAATACAACATAAATAATGCGTTTAAAATAATTAATAGCGGAACTGCTAAACTTAATACGGAAAGGAAGGCAAAATTTTTAGGAGCTACATAAGGTAGAAGGTAAGATAACAATAATACAGCAGCCACCAGAGAATTGATGAAGAAGATAATTTTTTCTGAGCCCTTTAATTGCTTCATAGCGCTTTTTACTTTCCAGATCTGAATAAAAATTCTTTTTCCTCCTTGCTTAAACTTTCGTAACCACTCTTGCTTATTTTGTCTAATATGATATCTATTTGCTTTTGTTTATTAAACTCTACAAACTCGTCTTTAGTATGTCCAGCAAACGTCTTTCCTTTACTTTTAGACCTGTGCACCGTTTTTAATCTTGATTTTTTAGAAAATAGGCTCGAAACACTATCCATAATACGCTCAAAACCTTTACCGATATCTGTACCCTTTTTTAATTGTGTAGCGTATAAAAAGCCCAAAAGAATGCCTCCTAAATGAGCAATATCTCCACCAATATTAGAATTTGATGGTATCTCTGCCGACATTGAGTTTAATAAACCTACAACATCCAAGAATACAAATACCAATCCTATGTACAACAGTTTAATATTAAAATTTACTATTCTAACTTCATAATTAGGCATATAAGCACATAAAAAGATTAATACTGCCCTAACACCTGCAGAAGCACCAATTAATGGCCCTGTAGATTTTAAAATACCATTTGGAAAAACAACAAACACTAACATATATGCTAATGCACCTGTAATTATTCCTAAAAAATAAATATTGAGTGATAATTTGTTACTAAATAAATTTGAGAGCGAACGACCAATAAAATACAGGACTAGCATATTAAAAAATAAGTGCCAAAAACCTATATGTACAAAACCATAAGTGATAATGGTCCAAGGTTTAAATATAAACTCTGAAAATTCTTTAGGTAGCTCTAACCAAGCTAAACTTTGATTTCTAGATACGCTTGAAAAATTAGCAATCAGCCAGCCAATTATATAAACAACGAAGTTAGCTGCAATTATTTTCTCAAAGGCAGTTAAGCGTTTAAGCTTATCTTGGATATCGTGAGATAACGACGTCATTTTAATTCCAACGATTTTTATTAAACTGATTCTTTTTCCAGTACCACATAATGATAAATCCAGTAATAGCGCCACCAACGTGAGCCATATAAGCCGTATTACTTGGGCTAAAGAATGATTGACCAGTTAATGCAGAAATAATATCAAGAATAATAATTCCAGGAATAAAATACTTTGCTTTTATTGGAATTGGCAAAAAGATAAGCATCAGTTTTGCTTCTGGATTCATCATCCCAAAAGCAGCCAATATTCCCATAATACATCCTGAGGCTCCAACCATTGATGCATAATAAATTTCGTTAAATTTAGGTCCTATTGCCGTAAAAACTTTTCCTTCCTTAAAGATTTCTACTATTTGTTGTTCATTGAATCCAAGACTTATTGCTTCTGCTTGCATAGGTAAATATTGAAAATAATAATACCCTAACTGAAACAATACTGCTCCAAGTCCTGCTGAAATATAAATGAACAGGAATTTTTTACTTCCTAATTGTTGCTCAACAGCTGTACCAAACATCCATAAAGCAAACATATTGAACAATAAATGTGCAAAACCACCATGCATAAACATATGTGTAATGACTTGCCAAGGCTGAAACAATTCGTTTTTTGGAAAATATAATGCAAACCATTTATAAAATAACTCGCCATTTCCTCCACCAACAAGCATAGTACCTATAAACATAATCACGTTAATGATTAGTAAATGCTTTACTGTGTCTGTTATCCCTCTCATCATGTTATTCTAATTAAATTTTTTATCAATATCATCAACTTGCATGGTGATAAAAGTAGCTCTATTTGTTGGTGAAATTGAAGGTTCTTTGCAAGCAAATAAACTATTTACTAAGTGTTCTTGTTCTTGCAATGTTAAATATTGCCCTCTTTTAATAGCTAAACTTTTTGCTAAGCTTTTTGCTATTAAGTCTGTTTGGCTAAAATGATTATCTGGAACTTCATTTTCAACATCGTTTATAAGTCTTTCCAATACTTCTGAAACCTTAGAAGCTTCAACGCTTATAGGCACACCTGATATTTCAATCGTATCGCCTTCTAACTTAGAAAATATAAATCCTGTTTGTTCTAATTGTTCTCTAAAATTTGCCAATATGGCTATTTCCATATTAGAAAACTCTATATTTAAAGGAAATAGTAATTGTTGACTCACAGCCTCTTTAACAGTAATATGCTGCAAAAATTGTTCATACAACACACGTTGATGTGCCCTATGTTGGTCAATAAACAACATTCCCGATTTAATAGTATTTACGATATACTTTCCATGAACCTGAAACGTTTTTTGTGTCTTCTCCTTATTGGCGTTATCAAACATCGAAGGCATTTCTTCGTCGTTTTCAACTTGTAGCTGACTAAATACTTCCTTTTTGTTATTGCCTTTAGACTCCAAACCAACGTACAAACTTTCCCAACTACTAGCAGTTTCTTTTTTAAACGAAGTTCCAGAATTTCTCCCAGATACTTTTTCGTCCTTAAATGGATTAAAGCTTCTATCTACTTCTACAACAGGATTTGAAGCTTGCTTATTTTTATAATCATAAGGCGTATCCATACTGCTGTTGTGCTCAAAATCTAAAACTGGCGCAATATTAAATTGTCCCAAACTATGTTTTACTGATGAACGTAATAAAGCGTAAAGCGTATGTTCGTCATCAAACTTAATTTCTGTTTTTGTAGGGTGAATGTTAATGTCTATCGTTTTTGGATCAACTTCTAAATATAAAAAGTAACTAGCGTGTGTACCTTCTCGCAGCAAGCCTTCGAACGCTGCATTAACAGCATGGTTTAAGTAACCACTTTTTATATATCGATTATTTACAAAAAAGAATTGCTCGCCTCTAGTTTTTCTAGCGAATTGAGGCTTACCGACAAATCCTGATATTTTTAAAACCTCAGTCGATTCTTCAACAGGCACTAATTTTTCGTTGGTTTTACCACCAAATACATTTACTAGACGCTGTCTTTTATTGGTAATTGGCAAGTTGAATAGTTCACTTCCATTATGATACATAACAAAAGTGATGCTTGGATGTGCCAAAGTTACACGATTAAATTCATCAATGATATGTCTAGATTCAACCGTATTGGATTTTAAAAAATTACGTCTCGCAGGAATATTAAAAAATAGATTTTTCACAGCGATAGACGTTCCTGTTGGAGTTGCAATAACCTCTTGCGAAACCACCTCGCTTCCTTCTATTTTTATATGTGTACCAACATCGTCAGTATCAAGCTTTGTTTTAAGCTCCACATGCGAAATAGCTGCTATACTAGCCAAAGCTTCTCCACGAAATCCTTTGGTAGTTAAATTAAATAAATCGTCTGCTGATGTGATTTTTGAGGTTGCATGACGCTCAAAGCTTAAACGAGCATCAGTCACACTCATACCTTTACCGTTATCAATAACTTGAATTAATGTTTTACCAGCATCTTTAACAATAAGTTTTATTAAAGTTGCGCCAGCATCAATAGCGTTTTCTAACAACTCTTTCACAACCGAAGCTGGACGCTGTACGACTTCGCCTGCAGCAATTTGGTTAGCGACATGGTCTGGTAATAACTGTATAATATCTGCCATTAATTTTTATGAAAAGAAAATGGATAAGTCAAAGTCTAAAATGTATAAAGATATAAACACTAAAATTATAATTATGATATAAATAGTCCTATTAAACTCAGAATTACCTCTGTTTCTACTACTTATTCTACTCTCTTTCCAATGGCCAGAAAAATCATTATCATTTAATGTTTCGGCGTAAGCGTCAAATTTTGTAGGATATGACATTTCATCAGTATCTTTTTTACCTTTATAATATCTAGGTGTATAATTAAACCTTTTATTTTTTGGTAATCCCCTAAATAATTTAAATTTTATTGGTCCCATAATATTATTGTTTTATGTATCCATTAAGGATATACATTAAAATAAAAGCAAAAACTAAAAAAACAATAAGCATTGGCATTGAAGTAATAAAGCTTTTTTTTCGTTTGGTATTTCCTCTAATTTGATCCCATTGAGCTTTTAAATCTTCATGAGATGGCGATTTTTTTGAATCCGAAATCTTGCCTTTATAATTAAAACGTCTTGGTTTTCGTTGATTAAACATCACTATTAACTAAATTAAATCACAGCTCTAAATGTACTTAAAATACAAGGAAATATTGCTTAAGGATTCCTTAAAATTATCAACAAAAAGGATGCCAAATACAGATAGAAAGATTATTTAAAGATACTATTAACCTTTGATGGCTGCCATTTTAATCGCAGCTATGGCAGCTTCAGTACCCTTATTACCATGAATACCACCAGAGCGTTCAATGGCTTGTTGCATAGTATTATCGGTCAATACACAAAAAATTACTGGAATTTCATGCAATACATTAAGGTCTTTTATACCTTGAGAAACACCTTCGCAAACAAAATCGAAATGCTTGGTTTCGCCTTGTATAACACTACCAATAGCAATAACAGCATCTACATTTTGTTGTTGCATTTTTTTACTTCCATAAATAAGTTCAAAGCTTCCAGGAACATTCCAGCGAATAATATTGCTTTCACTAACACCACAATCTATTAAAGCTTCGTGAGCTCCTTTGTAGAGGCCTTCAGTGATTTTATCATTCCATTCAGAAACAACAATCCCAAACCGAAAATCTTTCGCGTTTGGGATTGTTGTCTTATCGTAATGTGATAAATTTTTATTTACCGTAGCCATGTTTTAGTTACTAGCAGCTTCAGCTTTACCAATAAATGCATCGATATTCGCTGCTTCGGTGCTTGAAGCAAATTCGTCTTTAATTCTGTTAAAATATTGTAATGCCTTAGCATTATCACCTAAATCCAGAGTAATATTACCAGCTTTAAATAAATACATTGGTGTAGTAAAGGCATTTGTAGACATATTTGCAGCCTTAGCATAGTAATCTAAAGCTTCTTCTTTTTGTCCTAACTGAATAAATGCATCTCCAATACCTCCTTGAGCAATTGGTGCTAAAACCTCATCATCTGATTTGAAATTACTTAAATGCTCAACAGCATTTTGATAGTCTTTAAGTTTTAAATAAGACATTCCAGCATAATAGCTTGCTAAGTTTCCAGCTTTGGTACTTTTATACTCAGAAATAATATCTAGCATTCCAAATTTACCTTCACCTCCATTTAGAGCTAGATTAAATAATGAATCTTGCTCAGTGCCTGCTGCTATAGCTTCATCAAAATATTGTTGCGCTTGGAACATATCGTTCATTGCAACGCTTTCTTTAGGCTCTTGGATAAATTTATTATACCCTAAATATCCTAAAACAATTATTGCTGCTAAACCAACAATAATAAAAATATATTTCTGATTTTTTGCAACCCATGCTTCAGTTCTAGAAGCACCTTCATCCAAAGTATTAAATACCTCAGCTGTTGCCGATTGTTCTTCTATTGCGTTAGCTTTATCAGCCTTTGTTTTTGGTTTATAACCTCTTTTCTTATAAGTCGCCATATATTCTATATTAATGCGCCGCAAAAATAAAATTTTTATTGGTATAAAAAAGGTAATTTATTTGTTATTTTTCAATAATTTGCAGCTTCTTTTTAAAGAATTACACCTTCTTTTTAGATTTATAACTTGCTTTTTTAATGGTTTTAAAAACATTATCTGTACTAAATTATAAAAACTTCGATTCAAAAACCTTTGAATTTGATGCAAAAATCAACTGCTTTGTTGGAGCAAATGGCATTGGCAAAACCAATATTCTAGATGCCATTTACCATCTGTCCTTTGGTAAAAGTTACTTTAACCCAATAGCCTCTCAAAATATTAAGCATGATGAAGATTTTTTTGTGGTTGATGGTGTGTACTCAAAGAATGATAGACAAGAAAAAATAATCGTCTCCTTAAAAAAAGGTCAAAAAAAGATTATAAAACGAAATGGTAAGGTTTATGATAAATTTAGTGACCATATTGGGTTTTTGCCCTTGGTTATTATTTCGCCAGCAGACAGAGACTTAATAATAGAAGGAAGCGACACAAGGCGCAAGTTTATAGATGGTGTTATTTCGCAAAGTGATAAAACGTATTTACAACACCTTATTTCGTACAATAAAGTATTAACACAGCGTAATGCATTATTAAAATATTTTGCCCTTAATAACATATTTAATAACGATACTTTAGATATTTACAATGCACAGCTAAACGAATTAGGGCAAGCTATTCATGAAAAACGCAATGCTTTTTTAGAAGTATTTGCACCCATATTTAAAGAACGCTACAAAGCCATTAGCAATGGTAACGAAATTGTAAATCTGTCGTATAAAAGTGATTTATTTGATGACTCACTATCCACACTTTTAAAGACTAATTTAAATAAAGATAAAGCCTTACAGTATACAAGTGTTGGCATACATAAAGATGATTTAAAATTTGAAATTGAAGATTATCCAATAAAAAAATTTGGTAGTCAAGGGCAACAAAAATCTTTTTTAATTGCTCTAAAATTAGCTCAGTTTGACTTTATTAAAACACAAAGTGGTGTAACGCCAATTTTGTTATTAGATGATATTTTTGATAAGCTAGATGAAAACCGTGTCACACAAATTATAGCTTTGGTTGATGATGAGAATTTTGGACAAATTTTTATAACTGACACACATCCTGAGCGTACTGAAAAAGCTATAAAACAAGTACATCAAACCTATCAAATTTTTAAATTGAAGTAACAAAAAAAATGAATTTTAGAAAATCTTTATTTATTGTATTAGTTGCCTTAACTTTTGGCAGCTGTACTTCTAGTCCTGAAGATAAAATTGCCTTTATCGAAGGCTACTGGGAAATTAAAGAAGTGAAAAAAGACAATAAACTTATTAAGGAGTATAATGTAAATCTTTCAGTTGATTATTTTGAAGTAAATGATGACTTAACTGGTTTTAGAAAGAAAGTCACACCAACACTTAATGGCACTTTTACAGTTACACAAGATCAAGCTCTATTTACATTGAAAGCTGAAAACGATTCTTTGAACATCTATTACAATCATAACGATGTAATTACCAAAGAAACTGTTATTAAAGCTACAAAAGAAGAACTTGTTATAGTTAATACTCAAGGCTTTCGTTATATTTACAAACCTTACAAAAGCATTAATATTGAAGAGTAAAAAGCGACATAATGAAAATTTATCTTTAGGAGATGTTCTAAAAGAATTTGTTTCTACAAATAAGCTTCAAGAAGGTTTAGACAAGGTTGAAATTAAAGATGCTTGGAAAAATCTTATGGGAAATGGTGTAAATAGTTATACCACTTCAGTACAATTAAAAAGGGATACATTATATGTTCAGCTTAGTTCATCTGTACTACGAGAAGAACTAAGTTATGGAAAAGAAAAAATTATTGCTATGCTCAATGAAGCATTAGGAAAACCGCTTATTAAAACTTTAGTTCTAAAGTGATTTATTGTCCATATACGTAATTATACGTATTGCACATTAAATAAAAAACTCCTAATTTTACTTTAATCCCTCTATAAAACTTGTGCAAGTTTATCTTGTACAAATTTATAGCTATAAAGTTTAACAATGAAACCGTTTTCCCTAACAACAATCATTGTTTCTAACCTTATGCATTATTGTTTAGGCAGAAATAGATTGTATCTTTTTTTTCATAATAACAACTATGATTATTCTGTATTAAAATTGAATCAGCTTATTTCTAGGATTACAGTTTCTTTTTTTAAATCAATCCCTCATGAGCAAAAATCTTAAAATTTTCTGTCTTAAAAGCTTTCTTAATGTAGTAGCTCTTTGTTTATTCTTAGCTGGAAACATTTATTCTAACACCATTCTAATTATTATTGGTGGTAGTGCTATGATTTTGGTTTCATTTATTTTATATCGTCAATTTTTAAACCCCCTCATTGCAATTGTTCTAGGAGTATTTTTGGCACTTATTATGTCTCCATGGTATCTTGGTGTATTTTGGGCAGTAAGCATCTACCTAATGTTTCAAATTATAACACTATTACACAACTTGTTTACCAAACCAAATTTTTTAAAAACTAGATTTAACAGCAACTAATCAAACAAATATGAATAATACGTATTGCAATTACTTATAATAAATACTATTCTATACTATGCATAACAGGCACCATTAAAGTCTTCCCTAAATTCAACTAGCTATTTTTTTTTTTAGAATTATATGTAATATAAATGTATAAAAAAAGCTGCAACTCACGTTGCAGCTTTTTTTATTGCATATTATTTATAACTAAAACATTTCTCTTCCAGAAAAATGAAAAGCACCTTCTATAGCTGCGTTTTCATCACTGTCACTACCATGAACAGCATTTTCACCAATAGATGCTGCATACAATTTACGTATAGTACCTTCAGCAGCGTCAGCTGGATTTGTTGCTCCAATTAAAGTTCTAAAGTCTTCAACTGCATTGTCTTTTTCTAATATTGCAGCGACTATTGGTCCACGAGTCATATATTCAACTAACTCTCCAAAAAATGGACGTTCGTTATGTACTGCATAAAATGCCTCTGCATCTGCTTTAGTCATTTGTGTTAACTTCATTGCTACAATTCTAAACCCTGAAGCTGTTATTTTTTCTAATATTGCACCAATATTCCCTTTTTCAACCGAATCAGGTTTAAGCATTGTAAATGTTCTATTTGTTGCCATTTTTAAATTTTAAATTCGTGCAAAAATACAGTTTTTATGTAAACTTGCAAGTGTTAGTATGCTTGTATTAATTCTTGTTGCAAAACATTGTT
Organism: Gaetbulibacter sp. S0825; assembly: GCF_011777505.1. GTDB lineage: Bacteria > Bacteroidota > Bacteroidia > Flavobacteriales > Flavobacteriaceae > Pontimicrobium. Next base: position 284,845 of record NZ_JAATJT010000003.1, read on the forward strand.
TTCACCTCGCATTTGCATAATAATCTTTTTTGTTTCAAAATTAATCTTTAGTAAGCCAAAACTTAAGTCAGATACAACCTCGCCTTCACGATATTGGTTTGGTTCACCATCAAAGCTACTATATGAGTGCGTCATACCACTTGAAGTAAAATCTATTAATGGGTAATCAACACCATCTATTGTTGTTTTAGAAAATTCAGAAATATGTCTGTCTCCAGATAATATAATAACACCTTTAGCCTTAGAAGCACTAATCATATTTTTAAGTTTGTCGACCTCGTGAGGCATGGTTCCCCAAGTTTCAAAACCATGTTCGGCTGACAAAAACTGAATACTGCTCACAATTAGATTAAAGTCAGTTGTTGAAGAATTTAATTCACCCTCTAGCCATTGCCATTGTGCATTTCCTAACATTGTTCCTTCTCCATAAACATTTGGCTGATATCTCATTTCAGGGTTTTCAGATGGTGTTAAAGCACTTCTAAAATAACGCGTGTCTAAAATTATAACGTTCACGCTTCCCTTATTTGTTTCAATAATTTCTGAGTGATATACACCCTCACGCTCTCTCCTACTATCTGTTTTTGAAACTCCCATAAAGTCTAAGAATAGTTGCTGACTTTCAGCTTTTGCAACATATTCCGCCCCTCCATCATTTAATCCATAGTCATGATCGTCCCAGGTTCCTAAAACCTTCATGTTTTTAACTATCTCACCATAACCTTCTTGTTCAAGTTGTTGTTTGTAGTGTTGTGACATTAATTCCATATCGTCAGTATCAGAATAAATAATGTCACCACCCCAAATCCAAGCTATTGGATTATTTTCTAAAACAGGTTTCCATAGTTTGTTTTCAAACGATTGCCTATTACAAGATCCAAAAGCGATAACTAGGTCATTTTCTGTAGTTTCGCTTAAATTAATTGATTGCTCCTTCTTGCTCTTACAAGAAACAACGATTAAAACAAGCAATGTATATTTAAAAATAGTCTTCATAGGTAATTCTAAAAAAGGTTAATTTTTTACAAAAGTAGCATAATACTTTTAAAGGATTTGCTATTAAATTGTATCTTCGCATCTTATGACAAAAAGAGAGATTTCAGAAATAAAAGACTTATTAAAATCGCCTAAAAAAATAGTGATTGTACCTCATAAAAATCCGGACGGTGACGCTATGGGTTCCACGCTTGGACTATACCATTACCTAAAGCTTTTTAATCATGACGCAACGATAATTGCGCCAAACGATTATCCTGATTTCTTAAAATGGCTTCCTGGAGACGAGTTTGTTTTAAAGTATGACACAGATAAGACCAAAGCAGATGAGTTAATTCTAAACGCTGAACTTGTTTTTACCTTAGATTTTAATGCTTTACATAGAACTGGCGACATGGAAACTGTACTATTTGAAGCAAAAGGGGTGAAAATATTGATTGATCACCATCAACAACCAGATAACTATGCAAAGTATATTTACTCGGATGTTACAATGTGCTCAACAGCACAAATGATTTATCATTTTATAGAGATGCTCGGTGATGTTAAAACAATAAACTCAGATATTAGTACCTGTCTATATACTGGAATAATGACAGATACTGGTTCTTTTAGATTTAGATCTACAACTAGCACCACACATCGCGTAATTGCAAACCTTATAGATAATGGTGCAGATAATGCACAAATACACAATAATGTATATGACACGAACAGTTATAACAAATTACAATTATTAGGATGTGCTTTAAGTAATCTTAAATTGATTTCCGATTCAAATACTGCATATATAACCTTATCTCAAAAAGAACTCAATACATTTGATTATAAGAAAGGAGACACAGAAGGCGTTGTTAACTACGCCTTATCTTTAAGTGGTGTTAAATTTGCTGTTATTTTTATTGAAAACAAAAGCGAAGGTATTATAAAAATATCCTTACGTTCTAAAGGGAATTTTGATGTAAACACATTTGCAAGGGAACATTTTAATGGTGGAGGACACATAAATGCATCTGGTGGAAGAAGCGAATTGAGTCTCAAAAAAACCGTTGAAAAATTTATTAGTATCTTACCAACCTATAAAAATGACCTCAAATCATGAAAAGACTACTAATTTTAACCCTAGCATCCACTCTACTCTTTGGATGTAAGTCGCCTGAAGCAAGGCGTCCAAAAACGGTAAAAACTGGCTCATTTATTGACGCTTCTGTGGAAAGAAATAAGAAACTAAATGAAACCGAAAGAAATGCAATATTAGAACTCATCCAAAAAGATGAAACTGCAGAATATATTGCCTCTGAGAATGGGTTTTGGTACAGCTACAATACAAAAATTGAAGAAGATAACATTACACCAGAATTTGGTGATATTGTTAATTTCAAGTATAACGTATCTGATATAAACGGAAATACCATCTATACCGAAGAAGAATTAAAGACCAGAGATTATGCCATGGATAAAGAAGAATTATTTTCTGGATTAAGAGAAGGATTAAAACTCATGAAAGCTGGTGAAACTGTAACTTTTCTATTTCCTTCCCAAAAAGCTTATGGCTACTACGGAGACACAAACAAAATAGGAACAAATGTTCCATTAATATGTAACGTAACAATAAACTCAATAACTCAAACAGAAACTAATTAACAATGAAGAATTTTAAACATTCTATGAAAATTATTGCATTTGCTTTATTAGCAACATTCCTATCCTGTGACGAAAAATATCCAGATTTAGGAGATGGTCTATTTGCAGAAATCGTAACCAATAAGGGTACAATGGTGGCAAAACTACATTATGAAAAAACACCTGTAACAGTTGCAAATTTTGTAGCATTAGCCGAAGGAAATCACCCAATGGTTGATAGTACTTATAAAGGAAAAAAGTTTTACAATGGTTTAATTTTCCATCGTGTAATGAATGATTTTATGATTCAAGGTGGAGACCCATTAGCAACTGGAAGTGGGAACCCAGGGTACCGTTTTGGCGATGAATTTGACGATACATTAAAACACGATAAACCTGGTATTTTATCTATGGCAAATGGCGGCCCAAACACCAATGGAAGTCAGTTTTTTATTACTGAAAAACCAACACCATGGTTAGATAACATCCATACAGTATTTGGTGAGTTAGTTTTGGGACTTGATATTCAAGACTCAATTTCCAATGTAAAGGTGGCTGAAAGAAACAAACCTGTTGAAGATGTTATAATTGAAGAAGTAAACATTATAAGACAAGGCTTTGAAGCTCGCAAATTTGATGCAGTTAAAACTTGGGAAACCGAATTGCCTTTACTAGCTGATCGTGCTAAAGCAAAGGCTGATGAAGCTCAAAAGGAGGCTAATGAAGCTTTAAAGAAGGCTGAAGAAACTAATCTAGCTGCTGCAAAAGACATTTTACCAACACTTAATGAATATAAAAATAAAGCTAAAAAACTACCTTCGGGATTAATAATTCATACTGTAAAAAAAGGTAATGGAGACAAACCAAAACAAGGTGATAGAGTTAAGGTTTGGTATGAAGGCTACTTTACTGATGGTAGACTATTAGACACTAACGTTAAAGAAATTGCTGAAAAATATGGAAGATATGATGCCATTAGAGACCAACAACAAGGTTATACGCCAATGCCATCACAAGTGAGCCCTAATGCTAGAAATATAGCTGGATTCAATGAAGGCTTGGCAAATATGAATGTTGGTGATAGAATATATTTATATATTCCTTCTCATCTAGGGTTTGGAGAAAATGGTCGCCCACCAGTAGATCCGAATACAGATTTAGTATTCTTTATTGAAATGGTAGAGATTGTAAAATAGAGATTACACTATTATAGTAAATAAAAAAGGCAGCTAAATTAGCTGCCTTTTTTATTTCTTCGGAATGTTTTTAAGTATTTCTAAAACAAACTTCCAGTATTTTTTAACTGAAGATATTTGCGCTCTTTCATCTGGTGAGTGAGCTCCTTTTATATTAGGTCCAAAACTTATCATTTCCATATCTGGATAATTGGCCCCTAAAATACCACATTCTAGGCCTGCATGACAAGCAGCTACATGTGGTTCTTCATTATTCAACTTAACATATAATTCTCTCATCACTTTTAAAATAGAAGATTCCATATTTGGTGTCCATCCTGGATAACTGCCTGAGAATTCAACCTCACATCCTATTAATTCGAAAGTAGCACGAAGTTTATTGGCTAAATCCATTTTAGAAGTTTCAACCGAAGAACGTGTTAAGCAACCAATTTTAATACTTCCATCTTTTACTATAACTCTTGCAATGTTATTAGATGTTTCAACTAATTCTGGTATATCTGCACTCATTCGATAAACGCCATTATGTGCTGCATAAAGCGCTTTGATTAATCCTTCTTGTACACCTAACTCCATAACTTTATTTGGAAGTTCAGTTTCTGAAATAACAACTTTCAAGTTTGGCTCCATCGTTTTTAATTCATTAGAAATAACTTGAGATAATTGCCTCATTTCAAACTTAAAAGCTTCATCATGAATAGTGTCAATTGCTACCTTTGCAAAGCTTTCTCTAGGAATAGCGTTTCTTAAACTTCCGCCATCAATTTCATTAATACATAATCCAAAATTTTCGAAACCTTCAAAAAGAAGTCTGTTTAATATTTTGTTGGAGTTACCTAATCCTTCGTGAATTTGCATCCCAGAATGACCTCCTTGTAATCCTTTTACAATAATTTTATATCCTTTTTTTCCATCTGGAGTGTCTTCTTCTTTATAGGTTCTTTTAGCAGTAACATCTATTCCTCCTGCACAACCAACACCTATTTCATCATCTTCTTCAGTATCTAAATTTAAAAGAATATCGCCTTTTAAAACATTGCCTTTTAAGCCCATGGCTCCTGTCATTCCTGTTTCTTCATCAATGGTAAATAAAGCTTCAATAGCTGGATGCTCAATAGTATTACTTTCTAAAATCGCCATGATAGTGGCGACACCTAAACCATTATCTGCTCCTAAAGTTGTTCCTCTCGCTTTTACCCAATCACCATCAATATACATTTCTATGCCTTGCGAATCAAAATCAAACGTTGTATCAGCATTTTTTTGATGTACCATATCTAAATGTGACTGCATGACAATCATTTTTCTGTCTTTCATTCCTGCTGTGGGTGGCTTTCTAATAATCACGTTACCAACCTCATCTTTGATAGTTTCAAGACCCAAACGTTTTCCAAATTCCATCATAAAAGCAATAACTCTCTCTTCTTTCTTTGATGGTCTTGGAACTGCATTTAAGTCGGCAAACTTATTCCATAGTACTTTAGGTTCAAGGTTTCTTATTTCTGAATTCATTTATCTATAATTAAGTTTTACAAAGGTATATAAGTAAATAAAAGAATTATTAAACTATTGTGTATTTTTGGATAATGCTGAACAAGAAAAAACTAATAATCGCTTTAAGTATTATTCCACAATACTTTATTGTAAAGCTAATGGCTAATTACCCTGAATTTATAGAAACGTATTACAGCAACGGATTATATCAATTTACTTCTAAAATATTAAGGTTCGCTTTTGGTTGGATTCCTTTTTCGGTTGGAGATATACTATATACAATCGCAGGAATATACATTTTAAGATGGCTTGTAATAAACAGGAAACGCTTAAGGTTAGATACAAAAAATTGGCTAATTGAAGTGTTTTCTGCTGTTTCAATTGGTTATTTTGCATTTCATATATTTTGGGGAATGAACTATTATCGCCTTCCAGTATATAAAACTCTTAACATAGATTATAAATACACCACTGAAGAGTTAATACAAGTAACCGAAGGTTTTATTGAAAAATCTAATAGCATTCACGAATCAATTACTAGTAATGATTCTATTAAAGTAACTGTTCCGTACAGTAAAAAGGAACTTTTTGACGGAACAATAAATGGCTATAAAGTTTTAGCTGAAAAACATCACATGTTTGATTATCAAGCAAAAAGCATCAAGCAATCCATTTATAGTTTACCGCTCACATATATGGGATTTAGTGGTTATTTAAACCCGTTTACAAACGAGGCTCAAATAGATGGTTTAATTCCTTTGTATCAATATCCATCTACTGCATGTCATGAACAAGCGCATCAATTGGGTTATGCAGCTGAAAATGAAACCAATTTTATTGGCTATTTAGCAGCCATAAATAATCCAGACGCATATTTTAAATATTCGGGTTATGTGTCAGCATTAAGACAATGCTTAAACGAAGTTTATAAACGCGATAAAGATGCTTATGAAAAATTAAGAAAAAAAGTAAATAAAGGTATATTACTAAACTACCAAGAATCTTATGACTTCTGGACTTCTTACGAAAATCCTCTAGAACCTGTATTTAAAATAGTATATAGCAATTTTTTAAAAGCCAACAATCAAGACAAAGGTATAGAGAGTTATAGCTATGCTGTGGCATTATTGGTCAATTATTTTAAAGATAAACCCTTATAAAAACGTTAAAAAAATCTTAACGTGATATTACTACTTCCATAATCATTATATTTAGTGTTCTAATTTATTACCAACCAAATATGATTAAAAAGTATCTTATCTTAATGATGCTCATGTGTTCATTTTCTATTGTAGCACAAGAGCATGTTCCGAAAAATGATGGCGTAAAATCAGTAAACACAAATTATACAGCATTTACCAATGCTAAAATTTATGTAACGCCAACTCAAGTAATTAACAAAGGCACATTACTTATCCATGATGGGAAAGTAGTGGCGACTGGAACCACAGTAAACATTCCTGCAAATGCTGTAGTAATTGATGTTTCAGGAAAAAGCATTTATCCTTCATTTATTGATTTATACTCCTCATTTGGAGTCGAAAAACCAAAACGTCAAGGTGGTGGTAGTCGGTATGATGCCAATAGAGAAGGATTTTATTGGAATGATCACATTCGACCAGAACAAAATGCAGTAGACCATTTTAAGTACGATTCAAAAACTGCATCAGCTTTACGAAATGCAGGTTTTGGTGTTGTAAACACACATTTACAAGATGGTATTATGAGAGGAACTGGTGCCTTAGTTGCACTTAAAAATGAAGGAGGTGATGGTGAACGTATTCTAGATGACAAGTCAGCAGATTATTTAGCATTAAACAAAAGTGTTAAATCTTCTCAAGCTTATCCAAGCTCCATTATGGGGACTTTTGCACTAATTAGACAAGTACATCATGATGCAGATTGGTATGCTAAAGGAGGTATAACAGTTAAAGACCGTTCGCTTGAAGCTTTTAATAGCAACAAAAGCTTAGTCAAAATAATAGCAGCTGGAAGTAAAATAAATGCCTTACGTATTGATAAAATTGGTGATGAGTTTGGCACACAATATGTGATTTTAGGTGGAGGCGATGAATATGAAAACATTAAAGCAATTAAAGCTACTAATGCTACGTTCATTCTACCATTAAATTTTCCTAATGCGTATGACGTTGAAGATACCTTTGCAGCTAGCGTACTAGAATTATCCGCAATGCGCGAATGGAACCAAAGACCTTCCAATCCTAAAGCATTAGCAGATAATGGTATACCATTCACCTTTACAACTAATGGGTTAAAATCACCTAATATGCTTAATGTTAGTGTAATGAAAGCTATTGAATATGGCTTAGATAAAACGAAAGCATTAGAAGCATTAACAACAGTTCCTGCTCAGGTTTTAGGGCAACCAAACAAAATAGGTTCTCTAAAAAATGGAGCTTTTGCCAATTTCTTAATTACATCAGGTGAGCTTTTTAGTAAAGGCACAAAAATTTATGAAAACTGGGTTAAAGGTGACAGAAACATTATTAGCGACATGACCGTAAAAGATATTGATGGTGATTACAGCTTTACAATGGCAGGAAAAACATACGATGTTTCTATTTCTGGATCATCAAGCAAACCAAAGGCCAATGTTAAAAGTGATGAAAAACAACTAGGTGCAAAAATCACTTATAAAGATAATTGGGTAAACCTAACCTTTACTAGTTTAGATACAACTCAACAAGAATTTATGAGGTTTACTTCAAGAGTGAATCAAGGAGATAATCTCAGTGGAAAACTTATAGATCCTAATGGAAATAGTGTTTATGTAGTTGCACAAAAAGCTCCAAGCGATGATGCTACAAAAAATAAAATGAGCAAGAAAAGCGGAAGCTCAAAAGATGTAAAAATCGTGCCTGTTACATATCCTAACGGAGCCTATGGTGTTTCAGAATTGCCAAGACAAGAAACAATACTATTTAAAAACGCAACAGTTTGGACAAATGAATCTGATGGTATTCTAAAAAACACAGATGTCTTGATTAAAGACGGCAAAATCGCTAAAGTTGGAAGCAATTTGAGTGACCGTAATGCAACTGTAGTAGATGCTACAGGAAAGCATTTAACTGCTGGTGTAATTGATGAACATACGCATATTGCAGCCACTAGTATTAACGAAGGTGGACAAAACTCATCAGCTGAAGTATCTATAGAAGATGTTATCGACCCAGAAGATATTAGCATCTATAGAAATCTAGCAGGAGGTGTAACATCTGCCCAAATTTTACATGGTTCAGCAAATCCAATTGGCGGACGTTCAGCCATCATAAAATTAAAATGGGGTGAATCTGCTGATGGACTTCTAAATAAAAACGCACCTAAGTTTATAAAATTTGCACTTGGTGAAAATGTAAAGCAATCACGTTCACAAAGCGGAACACGTTTCCCAAGAACAAGAATGGGAGTTGAACAACTATTTGTTGACAATTTTACTAGAGCTAAAGAATACGAAGCCAAAAAGAAAAGCGGACAACCTTATAGAAAGGATATTGAAATGGAAACTTTGGTTGAAATAATGAATGGAGACCGCTTCATTAGCTGTCATTCGTATGTTCAAACTGAGATTAATATGATGATGAAAGTAGCCGAAAGATTTGGTTTTAGAGTAAATACATTTACTCACATTCTAGAAGGTTATAAAGTAGCAGATATCATGAAAGAACATGGTGTAGGTGCTTCAACCTTTAGTGATTGGTGGGCTTATAAATACGAAGTTAATGATGCCATTCCTTACAATGCATCCATCATGCACAACGTTGGTATTACAACCGCAATTAATAGTGATGATGGCGAAATGTCGAGACGTTTAAATCAAGAGGCAGGCAAAACAGTTAAGTATGGAGGCGTTAGCGAAGAAGAAGCTTGGAAAATGGTAACACTAAATCCAGCTAAATTATTACACATTGATGATCGTGTTGGGAGTATAAAAGTTGGCAAAGATGCCGATGTAGTGTTGTGGAGTGACCATCCTTTATCTGTTTATGCTAAAGCTGAAAAAACTTTAATTGAAGGTGCTACCTATTTTGATATTGAAAAAGACAAGCAAATGCGATTAAAAATTAAGCAAGAGCGTAGCGATTTAATGTCAATGATGCTGCAAGAAAAAAACAAAGGCATGAAGACACAACCAATTAAAGTAAAAGAAAAGCAACTGCTTCATTGTGATTCAATGGACTAAACAAAAATAATAACAGATGAAAAAAATTATATATATATACTCAATTTTAATGTTATGTTGCTCACTAACTTTTGCGCAACAAACTCCTGCTGGTAAACAGACAGAAGCAATTACCATAACTGGAGCAACAGTACATATTGGTAACGGTACAGTTATAAATAATGGTACTGTAGTATTTGAGAACGGAAAAATCCAAGTGGTAGGAAGCTCAAATACTCCTACTAAAGGTAAAGTTATAGATGCTTCTGGAAAGCATGTGTATCCAGGTTTTATTGGTGCCAATACTAGCTTAGGGCTTGTAGAAGTTGATGCTGTAAACGCAACAAACGACCAAGTAGAAATGGGAAGCATGATTCCGCATGTGCGTAGCTTAATTGCTTACAATGCAGAATCTAAAGTCGTAGAATCTATGCGACCTAATGGAATATTAACAGCTCAAGTATCTCCAAATGGAGGACGAATTTCAGGAACATCATCCATCATGCAATTAGATGCATGGAATTGGGAAGATGCAGCAATAAAAACAGATGATGGCATCCACTTAAACTGGCCAAGTAGTTTCTCAAGAGGTCGTTGGTGGTTAGGTGAACCTCCTGGATTGAAACCAAACAGCAACTACGGAAAACAAGTAAGTGATATCGCAAATTTTGTAAAAGAAAGCAAAGCCTATTTAAAAGGAAAGCGTGCAACTAAAAATTTACCTTTTGAAGCCATGGAAGGCCTATTTGATGGTACTCAAAAACTTTATGTTCATGTAGATGATGAAAAAGGTATCACTGACGCAGTAAACTTTGCTATTGAAAATGGTATAAAAATGGTTGTTGTAGGTGGCTATCAAGCTCATGCAGTTACTGGTTTATTGAAAAGTAATAATATTCCTGTTTTAATAGACCACACGCAAAGTTTGCCAAAGACCGAAGATGAAGATTACGACTTACCATATAAAAATCCAAAATTATTAGCAGACGCTGGTGTTTTAGTGGGTATTCATACTGGTAACAACTCTAACTTCCAAACACGTAATTTACCTTTTTACGCTGGGCAAGTAGTTGGACAAGGAATGAGTAAAGAAGATGCCTTAAAATTAATCACGTCTAATATTGCTAAAATATTAGGGATTGACGACCAATTAGGAACTATAGAAGTTGGTAAAAATGCTACACTTTTTATAAGCGAAGGAGATGCATTAGATATGAGAGGTAACCAATTAACTCATGCTTTTATTGATGGTCGTGCTATTAGCTTAGAAACTCATCAAACAGAATTATGGAAACGATACCATAATAAATATCAAGGACAATAAATTATTTTAACATCCTAAAAGGCGAGCTATATAGCTCGCCTTTTTTATTAAAAACACTGTTCCCCAAAGTATAATTCTTATTTTTGCGACAATGGCAAAACAAATTTTTAGCATACAAAATTCATTAATTAAACAACTAGTTCAATTAAAAGAAAAATCTAGAGCTCGTAAAAATTCAGGTTTGTTTTTAATAGAAGGACAGCGTGAAATTAGTTTAGCTATTAAAGGCAACTACGAGATTGAAACTATTTTGTTTTACCCAAAACTTTTTGCAGAAAAACAACTGAGTAGCCTAACTACACAACAACTAAACACAATAGAAATTTCAAAAGATGTCTATCATAAATTAGCACATCGCGAAACCACTGAAGGCATTTTGGCAGTTGCTAAGGTAAAATCATTAAGCTTAGCTGAACTCAATCTTAAAAGTAAAAACCCACTAATTCTAGTTGCTGAAGCTCCTGAAAAACCAGGTAATATTGGAGCATTACTTCGTACAGCTGATGCTGCAAATGTTGATGCTGTTATTATTGCCAACCCAAAAACCGATTTGTATAATCCTAACATCATTCGTTCAAGTGTTGGTTGTGTTTTTACCAATCAAATTGCAACAGGCTCAACTGAAGAGGTAATTAATTATTTAAAAGAAAACAATATTAATATCTATTGTGCCGCTTTACAAGCTTCAGTTGATTATCATACACAAGACTACACCAAACCAACTGCCTTAGTTGTTGGAACTGAAGCAACAGGTCTGAGTGACAAATGGATAGAACATGCAACACAAAATATCATAATCCCAATGCAAGGTGTTATTGACTCCATGAATGTATCTGTTGCGGCTGGAATATTAATTTTTGAAGCAAAACGACAAAGACAATTTAACTAATGACAAGCACAGCACTATTTTATATCATCATAGGAATTATCATAATCAATTTTATCATTGATAAAATTCTTGGTGCATTAAATGCAAAACACTTTAATGACGAATTACCTCCTGAATTACAAGATGTTTATGATGAAGATGAATACAAAAAATCTCAAGAATATAAAGCGGTTAATTACAGATTTTCAAATTTCACATCGCTATTCTCATTATTTTTAACCTTAGGATTCTTCTATTTTGATGGCTTTGAATATGTCGATAATATTGCTAGAAGCTATAGTGATAATACCATTGTCATAGCTCTCATTTTCTTCGGAATTATTATGCTTGCTAGTGACATCATTACAACACCATTTTCTTATTACAAAACTTTTGTGGTCGAAGAAAAATTTGGTTTTAACAAAACAACAACCAAAACGTTTATTCTTGATAAGATAAAAGGTTGGCTTGTGTTAGTCATTCTAGGAGGAGGAATTTTAACCTTGATTATTTGGTTTTATGAAGCCACAGGTAGCAATTTTTGGTTATACGCTTGGGCTTTGGTGACTGCTTTTTCAGTATTCATGAATATGTTCTACTCTAAACTGATTGTTCCATTGTTCAACAAGCAAACACCTTTAGAGGAAGGTGAACTCAGAAATAAAATAGCAGAGTACGCTAAGACAGTTGGTTTTAAACTCAATAAAATATTCGTAATTGATGGTTCTAAACGAAGCACAAAAGCCAACGCCTATTTTTCAGGATTTGGTAGTGAAAAACGTGTCACACTTTATGACACTTTAATTAAAGATTTAGATGACGAAGAAATTGTTGCTGTTTTGGCTCACGAAGTTGGTCATTACAAACGCAAACACATTATTTTCAACCTTTCTGCATCTATTTTGCTAACTGGTTTAACACTGTATATTTTGTCATTATTAATTTCAAACCCTTTGTTATCAAATGCTTTAGGTGTTGAGATATCGAGTTTCCATATTGGATTAATCGCTTTTGGATTATTATATAGTCCAATTAGTGAAATTACTGGTTTAATTATGAATGTTATGTCTCGAAAGTTTGAGTATCAGGCTGATAATTATGCCAAAGACACCTATGCTGAAGAACCACTTATCACTTCACTAAAAAAGCTATCCAAAAACAGCTTAAGTAATTTAACACCTCATCCTGCGTATGTGTTTATGCATTATTCGCATCCAACGTTATTGCAACGTATTAAGAATTTGAGGTCGTAAAAGAAAAGACTATCTTAGGCTCTTTATTTTTTAAATGAGCGAAATCAATCTTAAAAACAAACCATGGTACAAGCGTATTCCGCATGCAGTAACCATGTTGTTTGGTATCATCATTTTAGTTTCTATTCTTACATATATACTTCCAGCTGGAGCTTATGAACGTATTTTGGTTGATGGCAGAAAAGCAGTCGTACCAGATTCATACAAAGTCATTCCGTCTACACCAATTGGGTTATTGGATATGTTTAAAGCTATGCCTCTTGGGTTTAAAGCAGCTGTAGAAATTATTTTTATTGTATTCGCTGGGGCGATTATGTTTGGATTTATGGAAAAATCTAAAGCAGTCGAAAATTCGGTTGGCACACTCGTTAAATCCTTAGGTTTAAAAAATAAAAACCTCATTATCGTTATCATGACTTTTATCTATGGCCTATTAGGTGTAGCAGTTGGTTATGAAAATAATATTGCTATGGTTCCTATTGCTGCGGTTTTAAGTTTAGCTCTTGGTGGCGATTTAATTTTGGCTGCAGGTATTTCGGTTGGTGCCATGACCATTGGATTTGGACTCTCTCCTATCAACCCTTATACTGTTGGCACAGGTCATAAAATTGCTGAATTACCAATGTTTTCAGGAGCATTGTTACGAAGTATACTTTGTTTTGTTGGCTTAAGCATTATGGCGTATTACAATGTGAGATACTTCAAAAAAATAACAAAACACCCTGAAAAAAGCTTAGGCAAAGGTTTAGATATAAGCAATATGTCTCTATCAAAACCCATTAGGGATTATAGAGTTTCAGGAAATAACTGGATGGTAATTTCCATTTTTATCATTGGCTTATTAGTCATTTTGTATGGCGTTTTCAACTTAAAATGGTATCTCAACGAGCTATCTGCTGTATTTTTAATGATTGGTTTAGTGTGTGGTATTGTGTCTAGAATGGATGCCACAACCATGAGTGAAACTGTTTTAAAAGCAGTATCTGTTGCTGCTCCTGGAGCGTTTATGGTTGGTTTTGCAACATCAATAAAAGTGCTCATGGAAATGGGAAATATTGGAGACACCATCTCCTATAATTTATCAGTGATGCTTCAAGATTTACCTTTGTATGCTTCTGCAATTAGCATGTCGGTTTCACAAACAGTTATCAACTTTTTTATTCCGTCAGGAAGTGGTCAAGCATTGGCAACCTTACCTGTAATGCTCCCCTTAGGAGAATCTTTAGGACTAACAAGACAAATAACCATTTTAGCATTTCAAATTGGCGATGGTTTATCTAATTTAATCAATCCAACTTTAGGAGGTCTCATTGCTATGTTAAGTATGTGTCGAGTACCAATTGACAGATGGATTCGATTTATTTTTCCAGTCTTAATTACCCTATTTTTAATCGCATCTTTGGCACTTGTGATAGCAGTAGCAACAAATTACAGTTAACAACTTATGACAGTAGAAAATATTTTAGCAAAACTCGTGTCCTTTCCAGTACTTGGAGGCGAAAGTAATTTAAGCATCATCCATTGGATTAAAGAGTATATAGAATCTTATGGTATTACGACTACTTTAGTTCCAAATGAAGAAGGAAATAAGGCATCATTGCATTGCAGAATTGGTCCAGCTATTGATGGAGGCATGATTCTTTCTGGTCATACAGACGTAGTTCCAGTTAAAGGTCAAGAATGGACAACAGACCCTTTTAAACTCACAGATAAAGGCGACGGTAAACTCTACGGAAGAGGTTCTTGCGACATGAAAGGTTTTGTAGCTTGTTGTTTAGCTGCATTACCAAATATGGTAAAAGCCGATTTAAAAAAACCTGTTTATTTTGCCTTTTCCTACGATGAAGAAATTGGATGTTTAGCTGGGCCAGAATTAGCTCAAGCTATAAAAACACATTATAACGAAACACCTAAATATGCTATTATTGGTGAACCCTCTTTAATGGAACCCATTGTTGGTCAAAAAGGAATTTATATTTTAGAAACTTACGTAAATGGTTCTGCAGGACATAGTAGCAGAATTAAACAAGAAGTAAGTGCCATACACGAAGCAATGCGACTCATTTTATGGTTAGAAAATAAGATGAATCGCCTCATAGAAGATAATCGATTAGACAAACGCTTTCATCCTCCGCATTCTTCAATTCATGTTGGTCAAGTTAATGGTGGCATTGCACCAAACGTTATTGCAGATAAAGCTTATTTTTATTGGGATTTACGCACTATTCCAATGGATAAAACAGACACGATTGTCAATGAATTTGAAGCCTATTGCAGAGAACGCGAACAAGAATTGCGACAGGTTTTTCCAGATTTTAAAATTAAAACCATAGAAAACCATCCTCCAGTCATTCATTTAGATACTAAAGAAACAGATGATGTTGTAGATTTAATAAAACGTATTTCTGGAAACTCAAAATTGAATACTGTGGCTTATGGCGCTGAAGCTGGACAATTCGCTGCCGAAGGTTTTCAAGCTGTTATATGTGGTCCTGGTTCTATTGCACAAGCACATAGAGCAGATGAATTTATTGCAAAAGATGAATTAGTGAAAGGCATGGAAATGATGAATAAGTTAATTACAGAGCTAAGTTCTACTCATTTACAATAGAAACAAAACATTGACTTTATCATAAAAAACCACTAACTTCGTTTACTTTCAATGAATTAACTTCAGTTGACGTCGGATATAAGTCATTAAAACGACGCATATCTGTAAAAACATTAGCAACAAGCAACATAAATTCATAATTAGATATATACGTGAGCATTCTAAAAACAAAAAGAGAAAACTCTGGCTACACACAATTAGAGTTAGCAAAAAAATCGAAGTTGTCCTTGAGGACAATACAGCGTTTAGAATCCAACAATATAGAACCCAAAGGGCATACTCTAACTGTACTATCTGAAGCTTTTAATATAAATCCATCAGATCTTCTAGAGCAATTCAAAATTGTTGAGCAAACTAAAAAATCTGAAACGGCTTTCATTAGGATTATTAATTTATCTGTTTTATCTTGTTTAGTAATTCCTTTTGGTAATATCATTTTACCATTAATACTTTGGAGGAAAAACCGTAAATCCAAGTTCGTTGATGAAATTGTAAAACGAATTATTAATGTTCAAATCATATGGTGCATATCCCTTTCTTTTTTTCTTTCCATATCACCTCTAATAAGTCGTATGCTTTTCTCAAACAGATCAATAATCTTAATTGTTTTATTTCTGATATATGCTGCTAATGTTATTATTGTTTACTTAACAGCTATTAAACTACAGCGAAATAATTTCAGAATACTAAACATTCCTGTTCGCTTCATATAATACTGAAATTAGAGGAATTGTCATAAAATTGGCGGTATTTCAAACACTAATTTCTTTCATTTTTAGTCTTTATTTGTTTAACTGGACTTTCCATAAACTCAAAGGATTTCATCACATCAAAAAAAGATAATTATGAAGAAAAAATCAAAAATCATTATTTCAATTTCAATACTATGTATTCTATTTGTTGCCTGTGGCTGCTATACTTATAAATCTAGTTTTGGAATTTGGGAAATAAAAAAATCAAGCAAAGCAGAAATTGTATGGGCTGACTTTATATGGAAAAATCAAACCATTAATGGAAAATATTTCGAAAAAACAGCCATGCTTATTCCTTGTAAAATAAAAGAAATAGAAAATAATTTGACTTTCCAATTTGATATAGGTTCTAACAGAACGATGCTTTATGAAAAAAGTCTAAGTTCATTCTATTTTCAAAATGAAACATTGTCAGAGAATGTAGAAAAATTTAAATTTCCTTTGAATTTTTCCAAGAATAAAAAGCTTTTTAAAAATTTAAATATATCATTTGGAGGTTACGAACTTTTCAATGAAAGTTCATATGTGCTAGGAAACTATGGTCTTGTTTCATCTGTTGAAAAAATTAACAAAGGAGATACGATTCATATAGGAACGATTGGAGCTGATTTATTTCAAGGAAAGGTTTTAATTATTGATTATCCAAAACAAAAATTTGCTATTTGTGAAGAAGTTCCGGATCAATTCAAAAAGACATTAGTTGATATTGAATTGGATAAAAATGGCAGACCCGTTCTTCCACTATTATTAAATTCAAAAAAATATAGAATATTATTTGACAATGGGTCAAGTTTATTTCCACTTGCTACCAGTACAAAAAATATCAATAATTTTAGTACAAATCCAGTTTTAGATAGTATTGAAATTTCTTCTTGGGGAGAAAAGCATATAGTTGATAGTAGAATGATTACTGACACATTTGATTTAGCTGGTAGGAAATTTTGTAATGTGAAAATTTACGAAAACCATACAGGTTTAGGAATAGACAAAAAAACAGATGGAATGGCTGGAAATTTTTTATTTTGGAATAGCACTATAGTTATAGACTTTAAAAATAAAAAAATTGGAATATATTAAAAACTCTATCTTGAATGATAAGCCAGTTGCCAACACCGTATATAATTTATTGCTGGCTACTTCCCTATTTACGAAAGTCCTCGCGGACTTTCTTGGTCGGTAATTATTTACTAAATAGTTGCTTGAAACACACAACAAACCATACACAAGACCGTTAAACGAACTTCAAAAAAAATTGAAAGCATTTTTAATTTCATTATCTTAGTTGAAACTAAAACAAACAACATGAAAAGAGTAATTATAGTATTTGCTTTTTTAGCAATATTAACATCTTGTAACTCAGAGTCTAAGACAAAAGATAATGGCACAGAACAATCTGATACGACAACTCAATTAGAAACTGATGCTTCAGAAGAAGTAGATATCACTCTTAAAGACATAACTACAGATGAAGCTTTAATTGCAACCGCATTAATGGCTGCACCTGAAGAAAGTAGAGCAAATGCCACAGTAATTGGATACAATATGGCTGGAGAGTTTGTAACCCTAAAAGAAGGTAGTAATGAATTTATTTGTCTGGCAGATGACCCAAAAAAAGACGGTTTTAGTGCAGCATGCTATCATAAAAATCTTGAACCATTTATGGCAAGAGGTAGAGCATTAAAAGCAGAAGGAAAAACGTTTCAAGAAATATTTAATATTAGAGAAGCAGAAGCTAAATCTGGAAAGCTTGATATGGGAGGGCTTGGATCAACGTTACACATTTACTTTGGACCTGAAACACAATACAATCCAGAAACATCTAAAGTTAAAAACGCAAAGTACAGGTATGTTGTATATATGCCATTTGCTACAGCTGAATCTACTGGTTTACCTGAGGTTCCAATAGCACCTAACCATCCTTGGATAATGAATCCTGGAACTCATAGAGCACATATAATGATTTCGCCCATCCCAGAGAAAAAAGAATAACAAAAATTTACGCAACGTTTTTGTGTTAAATGCATCTATATTGTAAAAGATATGTTATTATGAAAAATTCTATTGTATCCTTACTTATTCTATTAGTAGTATCTTCATGTAGTTCTGATGATGTTGAAAGCTATGATATAAGTACCTTTTACTTCACTACTGAATCCAGAATTTTATTAACTACTGAAAATGAATACACTTACGCCAATATTGAATATGGTGAGAATCTTGTTTTTAAGTATGAGTTCATTAAAGCAGACGACCCTAATATTCAAGACGACGAATATTCCGAAAGACTTATTTTTGAAATTGATCCTTCCTTAGATAATTTCACTTATAATGCCGAAGATATTACAAACGCTAAAGCCTATTTTAACCAATATTGTTTTTGTGCAGACACACAAAGCATTCCTATTGTATCTGGTACTATTAATGGAACAAAACTAGGACTAAATGATTGGTTGGTAAGTATTGATGTAAGCTTTGAACTTAATGGAGAGCTACAATCTAGAAGTATAAACAAAGTGTTTTCGAATAGAGCCCTTTTTCGTCAAAGCTATTAATTAAATTAAATCCCAAAAACATATTGCTCATTAATTTACTTTATGCTATTTTTAATCTATGACAGATGTTGAGATTGAAAAAGAAAATGCAGCCATTGCAAAAGAGTACAAGGAGCTCCTAAAAATTAGTTACCGTATGCTTACCGATGAGGATAAAAAACTCATTAGAAAAGCATTTGATGTGGCTGTTGATGCGCATAAAGATCAACGCCGTAAATCTGGCGAAGCTTACATATTTCATCCTATTGCAGTTGCTAAAATTGTAGCTTCAGAGATTGGTTTAGATGCCACTTCTATTGCTGCTGCATTACTTCATGATGTAGTTGAAGATAATCCTGATTTCACGATTGATGATATAGAGCAGCTCTTTGGTGAAACTGTTGCCAAAATAGTTGATGGGTTAACCAAAATATCATCGCTAAAAAAGGATATGAATGTGTCGATGCAAGCAGAAAATTTTCGCAAAATGCTGCTTACATTGCATGACGATGTTCGAGTGATAATCATAAAAATTGCCGATAGATTACATAATATGCAAACTATGGAATCTATGCGAGCAGATAAGCAAGTAAAAATTGCTTCAGAAACACTTTACATTTATGCTCCTTTAGCTCACAGAATTGGGCTTTACAACATTAAAACTGAACTTGAAGATCTTAGTTTAAAATACACCGAGCCCGAAGTATATAAAGATATACTACATAAAATAAAGGAAAGTAAAGAGCAGCAAGATGCCTACATCAAGGATATAAGTGATATTCTAAAAATTTCTCTGGACAAAGAGGGCTTAAATTATGATATTAAAGGGCGTCCAAAATCTATTTTTTCGATACGCAAAAAAATGGTAAAACAAGGCGTATCTTTTGACGAAGTTTACGACAAGTTTGCAGTTAGAATTATTTACAAATCCGATATTGAAAATGAAAAATTTCTAGCTTGGAAAATTTATTCTATAGTAACCGACCATTTTAGACCTAACCCTATTCGCTTACGCGATTGGATTTCCTCTCCAAAATCCACTGGTTATGAAGCATTACACATTACGGTTATGGGGCCAAAAGGACGTTGGGTAGAAGTACAAATTCGTAGTGAGCGTATGAATGAAATAGCCGAAAAAGGCTACGCAGCGCATTATAAATATAAAGAAGGTAGTGAGAAGGACGACAGCTTAGACACCTGGATTAGCCGATTGCAAGAAGCTCTGGAAAACCCTGATGGAAACGCAGTCGATTTTGTAGAGCAATTTAAACTTAACCTTTATTCTAAAGAAATATTTGTTTTTACACCTACTGGTGAATTAAAATCATTACCCAAAGGAGCTACACCTCTAGATTTTGCATTTAGTATCCATACAGAGGTTGGTATGAAAACTCGCGGTGCAAAAGTAAATGGCAAACTAGTACCATTGAGTCATGAACTACAAAGTGGCGACCAAGTAGAGATTATGACTTCGGAAAATGCCAAACCAAATACCAATTGGTTGGATTATGCCACGACAGCAAGAGCACGAAGTAAAATAAAATCGTCCCTAAAAGCCGAAACCAAAATTGTTGCTGAAGACGGTAAAGAAATTTTACGACGAAAATTAAAGCAACTTAAAATTACGCTTAACGAAAAATCGACCAATGAACTTGTAAATTATTTTAATTTAAAAACAAGTCTTGATCTTTTTTACCGTGTTGGTATTGGTAGTATCGATAGTAAAATGCTTAAAGAATTTTCATCTTCAAGGAGTAATGCTTTAGTTAGTTTTATTAAAAATAAAATCACAAGAAAGCCGTCTATTTCAAAAGAAGATATTGAGAAAGACGAAATAACTGCCAAATACGATATGTTAGTGTTTGGTAAGGAAGAAGAAAAGCTTAACTACAAACTTTCAAATTGTTGCAACCCCATTCCTGGAGATGCAGTTTTTGGTTTTTTAACAATAAATGAAGGTATAAAAGTGCATAAAAAAAACTGTCCAAACGCTCTTAGCTTGCAGTCTAATTATGCTTATAGAATAATGTCGGCAAAATGGATAGATTCCTCTCAACAGGAGTTTACTGCCATTATCAAATTAAATGGTATCGACAACCTTGGCTTGGTTAACGAAATTACCAAAGTAATTTCCAGTAACATGCATGTAAACATGAAGAATATTAGTTTTGATACTGATGATGGTGTGTTTAATGGGAAAATTACAGTAGTTGTAAAAAACAACAATTTGGTAAAGAAATTAATGGATAGACTTAAAAAAATTAATGGTATAGAAAAAGTCTCTAGAGTTTAAAAAATAGTTTAAATTTGCAACGGATTTATGAGTGCAAAAACCGAAAATAAAAACCAAGACATTGTAAAAAATGTATTCACTAAATTTTTAGAAGATAATGGTCATAGAAAAACGCCAGAGCGTTACGCTATTCTTCAAGAAATTTACGATAGTAACGATCATTTTGACATAGAATCTCTATACATAAAAATGAAAAATAAAAACTATCGTGTATCTCGTGCTACACTATACAATACTATTGAGCTTTTATTGGATTGTGCTTTAGTTAGAAAACACCAATTTGGGCAGAATCAAGCGCATTACGAAAAATCTTATTTCGACAAACAACACGACCATGTTATTTTAACCGACAGTGGTGAAGTTATCGAGTTTTGCGATCCAAGAATTCAGTCCATAAAAAAAACAATCGAAGAAGTTTTTGACATTGACATTCATAATCATTCACTCTACTTTTACGGAACAAAAAAACAACCAACTAACTAATTACATAATGGCAGTAGATTTACTACTAGGTTTACAATGGGGAGACGAAGGCAAAGGTAAAATTGTTGATGTACTAACCTCTAACTATAATATTATTGCACGATTTCAAGGTGGTCCAAATGCTGGACACACACTTGTTTTTAACGGCATGAAACATGTTTTGCATACAATTCCATCAGGGATTTTCCATGAAGATGCTGCAAATCTTGTTGGGAATGGCGTGGTAATAGATCCTGTAATATTTAAAAAAGAACTGGACAAATTAGCAGAACAAAATGTAGATTATAGAAAGTCATTATTAATCTCTAGAAAAGCACATTTAATTTTACCAACACATCGTTTATTAGATGCTGCTAGTGAAACTGCTAAAGGAAAAGCAAAAATTGGTTCGACGCTAAAAGGTATTGGACCAACTTATATGGACAAAACTGGACGTAATGGTATTCGCGTTGGCGATATTGAATTAGAAGGTTGGAAAGACAAATATCGTGCCTTAGCAAATAAGCACGAGGCTATGATTGATTTTTACGATGTAAATATTCAATATGATTTAGATGAATTGGAAAAAGAGTTTTTTGAAGCTATTGATGTTTTAAAGTCACTAACTTTCATTGATTCTGAAGAGTATATTTTTCAGGCTCAAAAAAGTGGGAAATCTATTTTAGCAGAAGGTGCGCAAGGGTCTTTACTAGATATCGATTTTGGAACCTATCCTTTTGTAACATCATCTAATACCACAGCAGCAGGTGCTTGTACTGGTTTAGGAATTGCTCCAAACAAAATTGGAGAAGTATTCGGTATTTTCAAAGCCTACACAACTCGTGTTGGTTCAGGACCATTTCCTACCGAGTTATTTGACGAAGTTGGAGAAACTATGGGGCGTGTTGGTCATGAATTTGGCGCAACAACAGGACGTAGTCGTCGTTGTGGTTGGTTAGATTTAGTAGCTTTAAAATATGCCTGCCAAGTGAATGGTGTTACGCAATTAATGATGATGAAAGCTGATGTTCTGTCAGGTTTTAAAAGCCTAAAAGTATGTACTGCCTATAAGTATAAGGGAGAAGAAATCACACATTTGCCTTTTAATATTGAAGCACATAACGTGACGCCTATTTACAAAGAATTTAAAGGTTGGAAAGAAGATTTAACTGCTATGGAGAATGATTTTCAAATACCTAAAGAATTAAACGACTATATAGATTTTTTAGAAAAAGAACTAGAAACACCTATTAAAATAGTTTCTGTTGGACCAGACAGAAAGCAAACTATTTTTAGGTAAATAAAGTTAACTCAATAAATAAAACCTGTAATCAGCCTAGTTGTTTACAGGTTTTTTATGCTAAAAATTTATTAACTAGCAATAAAGAACTAATATAATAGTTATTTTTACCATAAATAATAGGCCTTGAAATTTTATAAATTCACATATCTACTTGTATTCATTACTTTTCTTGTTTCCACTTGCTTATTTGCTCAACAAAAACGAAAAATAGAAGTTAAGTATGCTGGAAATTTTGAATTTAACGAAGAAAAACATCCTGGAGCAAGGATCTTTTTTAGAGACGATTCGCAACAAATTCACATTTTCCATGATGGTATTGATATGTGGTGTGATCAAGCTATATACTTTGAGAAAGAAAACTTTGTAGAAGCTTACGGCAGTGTTATAATAAAACAAGGGGATTCCATTAACATGAACTCGAAATATGTTGAGTATAGCGGAATCACAAAACTAGCTTATGCCAGTGGTGACGTTGTTTTAACAGACCCCACTTCAATCATAAAAACTGATACGCTTTACATGGATCGTGTAAAACAGCAAGCTTATTATAAAAGCGGCGGAACAGTTGTTAAGGATTCATCTGGTACAATTACAAGTCAAAGAGGGATTTATTACATGTCCAATAAAAAGTACCAGTTCGTTCAAAATGTAAAATTGGTAAACCCTGAATATGTTATAGAATCAGACCAGTTAGATTATTATTCTGAAACTGGTAGAGCGTATCTTTTTGGCCCAACAACTATTACTGGAGAAACGAGTACAATTTATTGTGAGCGGGGTTTTTACGATACTAAAAATGACACAGGCTATTTCTTAAAAAAATCACGAATCGATTATGATGACCGAATTATAGAAGGTGATAGTTTGTATTTTGATAGAAACAGAAGTTTTGCTTCGGCAACAAACAATATAAAAATTACCGACACCATAAATAAAGCGATTATAAAAGGCCATTATGCCGAAGTTTTTAGGGATAGGGATTCTGTATTTATTACCAAACGTGCCCTGGCAATTTCAGTTCAAGAAAACGATTCTATTTATATTCATAGCGACACTTTAATGGTCACAGGAAAGCCTGAAAACAGAATTACAAGAGCCTATTATAACGCGAAAATCTACAAATCGGATATTAGCGGAAAAGCAGATTCAATTCATGTAAATCATAAAACTGGATTGACAAAACTTATTAATTTAGGACGCTTTTCATCTAATGATAAATTTGCAAAAAAACGCACACCAGTTTTATGGAATATTGGCAACCAAATGACTGGAGATACCATCCACCTCATTTCTAATCCAGAAACTAAAAAACTAGATTCCTTAAAAGTATTTGATAACGCTTTTATAATTAGTAATGATACTCTTGGAAATGGCTATCATCAAATGTCTGGAAAACAACTTTTTGGTTTTTTTGAAGATAATAAACTCAGCACCATTGACATTATAAAAAATGCAGAGTCCATTTACTATATGAGAAATGACAAAAACGAACTCGTAGGTACAGATAAATCGAGATCTGGAATCATAAAAATATGGATTACCGATAATGCTATTGATGAAGTACGAAAAATTAAAGATGTAGATGGCAATGTATTTCCAGAAGGTGATTTTCCCGAAAAAGAAAGCTTACTAAGAGGTTTTGTATGGAGAGACGATGAGCGACCAAAAAGTGTAGATGACCTTTTTAAAGATGACCCTCCGCTTGAACTACCAGTAATTAAAGGATTGGAAGATTACGTGCCTCAAGATGAATTTTTTGATGATGCATTGATGCTACGTGTAAAAGAATCGGACAAAAAAAGTAACTCAAAACAAAGTAAGGCATCGCGAAAGATTCCTAAGAAACCAAAAATTGGTGAGAAAACATCTAAAAAAATCACAAAACAACAATAACATTAAAAACGATTTTTTTAAATACCAAGCGCAAACAACACCACATCCATTGGCAATGGAAATTTCCCATGCAGATGGGAACTATATCTATGACACCAACAATAAAGCGTATTTAGATTTTGTTGCTGGCGTATCTGCATGCCCTTTAGGTCATGGTCACCCAAAAGTTGTCTCAGCTATAAAAGAACAAGCCGATAAATATTTACACGTCATGGTTTATGGCGAGTATATTCAAAAGCCAGCTATAGATTTAACAAAACTCTTAGCAAAACATTTACCAGACCCTTTAGAAAGTACCTATTTAACCAATTCTGGTACCGAAGCTATCGAAGGCGCACTTAAACTAGCGCGTCGTTATACAGGACGCTCTGAAATTATTGCCGCACACAAAGCCTATCACGGAAATACCATGGGGTCTTTGAGTATCATGGGATTTGAAGAACGCAAGCAACCTTTTAGACCATTAGTTCCTGATGTTCGGTTTATTACTTTTAACAATGCAGAAGAGTTAACAAAAATCACCAAGAAAACTGCAGCTGTCATATTGGAAACCATTCAAGGTGGCGCTGGATTTATCGAGCCAACAAATAATTATTTACAACAAGTACAAAAGCGCTGTAACGAGGTTGGAGCCTTATTGATTTTAGATGAAATTCAACCAGGAATTGGTCGTACAGGAAAACTCTTTGGTTTCGAAAATTACAACTGCATTCCAGATATTGTGGTTACTGGAAAAGGCCTTGGAGGTGGTTTACCAATTGGTGCTTTTACAACTTCAAAAGCAATGATGGATTGCCTAAAAGACAATCCAAAATTGGGTCATATCACCACTTTTGGAGGACATCCTTTAATAGCTGCAGCAGCATTAGCAGCACTTAAAGAAATTACATCTACTAATTTAATTTCTGAAACTTTAAAAAAAGAAACACTAATTAGAGAACATCTTCTGCACCCTCTTATTAAAAAAATTAGAGGAAAAGGATTGATGTTAGCCGCTATTTTACCATCTGACGATATAGTAAATCGTGTTATTTTACAATGTCAAGAAGAAGGATTAATACTATTCTGGTTACTTTTTGAACCTTGTGCCATTCGTATCACACCTCCCCTTACCATATCTGACAGTGAGTTAATTACAGGCTGTGAAATCATAAAAAAAGTATTAAATAAAATAGCTTAAAAAGTCACTTTTAGTAGGAAAATTGCTGTTAATTACTTTGTTGAAAACAATGATTATTCTTTCTCAAATCTAAGCAATAGAATACTAATTTTATTTTGTGAACTTTTAATGCCACCTATGGAGTTTAGTCAATACGACGACAACAATAATCTATCTCTCACAAAATTTGAGTCCATGTTAAAAACCAATAATATATTGTTTTTTGACTCAAATGAATTCGAGAATATCATCCACCATTATTTAGACAATGGGAAAATAGCTTTAGCAAAAAAAGCTATAAATCTTGGGTTGCAACAACATCCAGCTTCTATAAATTTAAAGTTATTTCAAGTTGAAATTTTTGTATTTGAAAATAAGCTGGATAAAGCTGATGCGCTTTTAAATGAGCTATACGAAATAGAGCCTAACAATGAAGAAATCTATATTCAAAAAGCCAATATTTTTTCAAAAAAGGATGAGCATTTAAAGGCAATTCATATTTTAAAGAAAGCATCAGAAATTACTGAAGAATCTGCCGATATTTATTCACTTTTAGGAATGGAGTATCTTTTCTTAGACAAATTTGAAGACGCCAAGTTCTATTTCATGAAATGCTTGGAGGTCGATACCGAAGATTATTCAGCTTTATATAATGTCATTTATTGTTTTGACTTTTTAGAGCAAAACAATGAAGCCATAGATTACTTAAACTTATATCTAGACACAAACCCTTATTGTCAAGTCGCATGGCATCAATTGGGCAAGCAATATTTTTCGGTAAAAGATTACGAAAAAGCATTAGCAGCCTTTGATTTTGCTATTATTTCAGATGATACATTTGTAGGAGCTTACCTTGAAAAAGGAAAGGTTTTAGAAAAATTAATACGCTACGAAGAAGCGATTGAAAATTACAAAATCACACTAGCTATAGACGACCCAACATCTTTTGCATTGCTCAGAATTGGTAAATGCTACGAAAAACTGGATCAAAAAGAGTTAGCAGTACAACACTATTATAAAACAGTTGAAGAAGATCCTTTATTGGATAAAGGTTGGATTGCTATTACAAGCTTCTATAACAAAGCACAAAATTATCAGAAAGCGCTTTTTTACATAAACAAAGCTATTAACATTGATTCTGAAAATGTAATATATTGGAAGCTTTATGCACAACTAAACCAACGCTTGAACTTTTTGGAAGAAGCCGAACGTGGTTATAAAAAAACATTAGAGCTTGGTAATTATGAATTAAAAACGTGGTTATCTAGAGCTGATATTTTAATACAACTTGGTGAGTACGAGGCTGCCATAGTTAGCTTAGATGAAACTTTAGAGTTTTATACTGATAATGAAGAAGTGCAATACCGTTTGGCAGGTTTACATTTTATGCTAGGCAAGGAAAATGATGCACATGTTTATTTAAACAATTCATTACGTATAAACCCAGAGTACTCTTTTATTATTGAAGAACTTTTCCCAGCAATCTATTCTTTGAATAAAGTACAAGAAATTATAGAAAAATATAGAAACCCTTCCAGCTAAAATTACCTAACTTTACGTTTCTTAAATTAAAGTAATGCAAAGACGTTTAATAGATTATCTCGTTATTTCTTTAAAAGGATTGGCGATGGGAGCAGCAGATGCTGTTCCTGGGGTTTCAGGAGGCACCATAGCCTTTATTTCAGGTATTTACGAAGAATTAATAAACACTATTAGTGGTGTAAATTTATCATTATTTACTACTTTAAAAAAACAAGGCTTTAAGGCTTTTTGGAAACAGCTTAACGGTAATTTTATTTTAGCATTACTTCTAGGAATTGTTATCAGTTTTGTATCGTTTATGAAACTTGCAAAGTACCTTATAGAATACCATCCAATATTAATTTGGTCATTCTTTTTTGGACTCATTGTTGCTAGTATTTATTTTGTTGGAAAGCAAATAACCAAATGGAATATAGCCACAGTTTTAGCCATTATCATTGGCACAGCCATAGCATACTATGTTACAACCATTCCAGCTTCCGATGTAAATGACAGTCCTTATTTTTTATTTTTTGCTGGAGCAATAGCAATATGTGCCATGATTTTACCAGGAATCTCGGGTTCTTTTATCCTTGTAATTCTTGGAGCTTACAAAACATTAAGCGATGCTATAGACGTTTTGGATATTAAGAAGCTAGCCTTATTTGTTGGTGGTGCTGTTGTTGGTTTATTAAGTTTTAGTCATGTTTTAAAATGGCTGTTCAAAACCTATCATAACTTAACACTTGCAATTTTAACTGGGTTTATTTTGGGTTCATTAAACAAAGTTTGGCCGTGGAAAGAAGTGTTGAGCTGGAGAACTAACTCAAAAGGGGAAGAAGTGCCGCTTTTAGAACAAAGCATTTCTCCCACATCATTTGATGGTGAACCACAAGTTTTATTCGCTGCTGGATTAATGCTAATTGGCTTTTTAACAATTATTCTTTTAGAGAGAATAGGCAAAAAAAGTTAATTAATGCAAAGCACCAGAACACTTAAAGACAAATTGTTTTTAGTCATTAAAGGACTAGGCATGGGAGCTGCAAATAAAGTTCCTGGAGTATCTGGTGGTGTAGTTGCTTTTGTTGCTGGTTTTTACGAAGAGTTTATATACTCTTTGCAAAAAGTAAACGGAAAAGCTTTTAAATTATTGATAAACGGTCGGTTTAAAAGCTTTTATCGCTATATAAATGGACGCTTTATAAGTCTGTTATTCTTAGGGATGATAGTAAGTTATTTTAGCGTTTCCAAAATCTTAGATTATTTAATTGTTCATTACGAATTATATGTTTGGAGCGTATTTTTTGGAATGATTATAGGCTCAATTTACTATATAGGCAAAGACTTTGATGATTGGTGTAATAAAACCATTATATCGGTTTGTATTGGGATCATTGTTGGTTTAAGCATTAGTTTTTTAGATCCTGCTACTGAAAATGACAACCTGTGGTTTGTCTTTTTCTGCGGAATGATTAGCATAACTGGAATGACACTTCCAGGATTTTCAGGTTCATTTATTTTGATTCTTTTAGGTAATTATGTTTTACTGTTAGTAGATTCTGTTAATGCGCTTTACGATACAATTTTTGATGTTTTTACGGGCGATTTTTCGTTTGCAAGCAATCCTGAGCGTATTAGAATGTTGAAAGTTTTAGGCGTGTTCACACTGGGTTCAGTAGCTGGATTAGTAACTTTTTCTCATATAATAAATTATGTACTAAAGCATTATAGAAACATCACACTTTCATTACTAATGGGGTTTATTATTGGGTCGTTAGGTGTTGTATGGCCTTGGAAAGAAACTATTTATAAAACAACTAAAAGTGGTGCTTTAATTCTAGATTCCAGAGGAGAGAAAATTATTGAAAATTACAGTCGCTATATGCCCCAAATGCAAAACGAAACATATATTGCAATAGCTTATATATTGCTTGGGATTTTAATAGTTTTAGCTTTAGAATGGTATGGTAAAAAAACAAGGAAAATAAATGGCTGAATTTGGACTTATAGGCAAAGATATTGACTACTCGTTTTCAAAATCTCATTTTGGTGAAAAATTTAAAAATGAAGGTTTAAAGCATACCTATGAAAATTTTGATATCGATTCAATTGATAAGTTTCCAGAAATTATAAGCTCAACAAAAAGGCTTCGAGGCTTAAACGTTACCATTCCTTATAAGGAGGCCGTTATTCCTTATCTTACCAGATTACATAAAACAGCAAAAAAAATAGGTGCTGTAAATACTATTAAAATCACAAAAAAAGGAAAACTTATAGGTTACAACACTGATTATTTTGGTTTTAAAAAATCGATAGAGCCACATTTGAAGTCGCATCATAAAAAAGCACTTATTTTAGGAACTGGTGGTGCTTCAAAAGCTATTGTGTATGCTTTAAAAAAACTAGGTATTGATTACAAATACGTTTCTAGAAAAGCAGCAGGCAATCATGTTTTTACGTATGTAACCCTTACCGAAAATGACATAAAATCGTATCAAATAATTATTAACTGTACACCTCTTGGTACCTACCCTAAAACCAACGAATGCCCAGATATTCCTTACGATGCCATTGATAAAACACATTTAGTTTTTGACCTTATTTACAATCCAGAAGAAAGTAAATTTCTAACCATTGCAAAACTCAAAGGTGCAACTATTTGCAACGGTTCAAAAATGTTAGAACTACAAGCAGAAAAAGCATGGAGGATTTGGCAGAAATGCTAAAACCAGTCTAAATAAACTTCATTACTTTGTAATTCCCTGTGTTAATAGTATCTTTAAACTTTAAAGAACCTAAACATTGAAAGATATGTCTGAGAAAGATAACCTGCAAGAAGCAGATGGAATAAAAGAAGAAAACACGCCTCAAGTTGAAAATGCATCTGAAAACACAGATACTGAAGCTGTAGAAGAATCTACTAGCAGCACACAAGCTACTGATGAAGTAAAAAAAGAACCTGAGGTAGTTGAAGAATCTCCAAAAGAAGAAAGTACTAAAGAAGAAGTAAGTTTAGAAACACAAACTTCCAAAGAGTCGTTAGCAGAAAATGACACCTCTGAAAAAACCGATGACGTTTTAGAAGAAATAGAAGCTTCAAACGCCGAAGATGCCGAAGATGAAGCCAATAGCAAACGTCATGACATCAAAGAAAAAGACTATCATGCAATGTCACTTGATGTTTTAGTTGATGAACTTGAATACCTAGTAAAAAATGAGAAAATTCAAACAATTAAATCTCATTTTGAAACCATTAAAAATGAATTCAACACTAAGTTTAGTGCCTTATTAGAGGAGAAAAAAGAAGAATTCATAGAAGGTGGAGGCAACTCAATTGATTTTCACTTTAAAAGTGCAGAAAAAACGCGCTTCAATGATATTTATAGAGAATATCGCGATAAACGTCAGGATTATTATAAAAACTTAGAAAAGAATTTAAAGGCCAATCTTGAACAACGATTAGAGATTATTGAAGAGATTAAAGGGCTTATAAATGTTGAAGAAAACATAAATACTACTTACAAGCATTTTAAAGAACTTCAGGAAAGTTGGAGAAGTGCAGGACCAATTCCAAGAGACAAATACAATAATGTATGGAATAATTACCACCATCATGTTGAGATTTTTTATGACTTCTTACATTTAAATCGCGATTTAAGAGATTTAGATTTTAAACATAATTTAGAGCAGAAGCAAAAAATAATTGCTCGTGCTGAGGAATTAGCTCAAGATAGTGATAGCAATAGAGCTTTTAGAGAATTACAAGTGCTACATAAAATTTGGAAAGAAGAGTTAGGTCCTGTAGATAAAGAATATAGAGAAGATATTTGGGAGCGTTTTAGCGCTGCCACTAAAACCATTCATGAAAAGCGACAAGTGTTTTTTGAAGAGATGGACAAGGTCTACGAAAAAAACTTAGAGCTTAAACATGAAATTATCTCGAAGATAAATGCCATAGCTGAAGATGAAACCAATAACCATAGTGCTTGGCAAAAGAAAATTAAATCCATAGAACAACTACGTCAGGACTTTTTTAATGCTGGAAAAGTGCCTATTAAAGTAAACGAAGAAACTTGGGCAAAGTTTAAAGATTCGGTTAGAGCGTTTAATAGAAAAAAGAATGCGTTTTATAAAGGCTTAAAGAAAGACCAATATGATAATCTTCAAAAGAAATTAGAGCTTATTAAAATCGCTGAAGACAATAAAGACAGTGAGGATTTTGAAGCGACCACTTCGTTAATGAAGAAAATTCAAAGTGATTGGAAAAAAATTGGTCATGTACCAAGAAAGGACAGCGATAAAATATGGAAGCAATTTAAAACAGCTTGTAACCATTACTTTGATAAATTTCATGAAAGTAAAAATGCTGCCAATAAAGAAGAAGTTGAAGCATTAGATAAGAAAACAAAATTGCTTGAAAGTATAAGTTCTTTAGAATTTACAGATAATGTCGAAGCTAGTTTAGCAACCATACAAGAAAAAATTGCTGAATGGAAGGCTATTGGTCGTGTACCATATAATAAGCGTTTTATTGATGGGAAATTCAATAAAGCAATTGATGCCTTATATGGTAAGCTCAACATGAATAAAGCTGATATCGAATTGTTAAAATATGATAATAAATTAATGACAATGTCTAGTGATAAGCGCTCATTGGATAACGAACATAACTTTATTAGAAAAAAAATAGGTGATATTAAAGGAGAAATAAATCAGTTGGAGAATAATTTACAGTTTTTCTCTAATGTTGATGATGACAATCCTTTAGTGAAAGATGTATATAAAAATATAGAAAAGCATAAAAGCAGCTTAAGCACTTGGAAAGAAAAGCTTAAAAGAATTAAGCAATACTACTAAAAAGCACATCCTACTTGCGAAAACAGGTAGGATGTAAACTTCTAACTAAACTAAATAAAATTGATTTTTTTTAAATCCTTATTTAAAAGGATTGTGTGCTATTAATCCGAGCAATTTTATTTCTCTATGATATAGAGTTATTATACTTACGAGTAAAAGTATGTGTTTGGATGTTTTTAAAGTAAAAAAGTTAATCAACTTTATATCTTCCCATGTTTTGAGATTTGAAAATCAATAGATTTTCTAATTCCCTATTTTGGCAATTGCTTCGCTTCTTCCCAAAATACATCCATTTCAGCTAAGGTCATGTCTTTTAATGGCTTATTTAATGCTTTCGCTTTTTCTTCAAGGTACTGAAATCGTTTTGAGAATTTTTTGTTGGTTTTTTCTAAAGCATTTTCTGGGTTTATTTTTAAGAAACGTGCGTAGTTTATCATAGAAAATAATACATCACCAAACTCACTTTCAATCGCTTCTTGATTCCCATTGGCAACTTCAGCTTTAAACTCTTCCAGCTCCTCTTCTACTTTTTCCCAAACTTGTTTTGGTTCTTCCCAATCAAATCCAACACCAGCTACTTTATCTTGAATACGATTTGCTTTTACTAATGCAGGTAAACTTTTAGGTACACCTTGCAACACACTCGTTTTACCCTCTCTTAATTTTAGGTTTTCCCAATTTTGCTTTACTTCTTCTTCATCTTTCACTTTAACATCGCCATAAATATGTGGATGTCTATTTATTAGTTTCTCACAAATAGCGTTGGTCACATCAGCAATATCAAAATCGTTAGTTTCACTTCCAATTCTAGCATAGAATACAATGTGAAGCAGTAAATCTCCTAATTCGCCTTTTACTTCTTGTAAATCATTATCTAGAATCGCATCACCTAACTCGTAAGTCTCTTCAATAGTTAAGTGACGTAACGTTTGCATGGTTTGCTTTTTATCCCAAGGACATTGCTCTCGCAACTCGTCCATGATGGTTAACAATCTATCAAAAGCTTTCAGTTGGTCTTTTCGGGAATTCATGCATTAAAGTTTGAACAAAAATAACAGATTTGAGTGAGGTTTTAGAGAATTGTTATTAACAGAAAATTAAGTGTCTAATTGGAGCTATGCTTATTCTTTACAGCTTAGTCTTCATTTTAATGTGGTTTAGCTATTGTGCATTCTTTTTTTATACGCTATACCATTCAAGAGTTTTAAGATTCTCTAGCTTAATATTTTTAATCTTATATTTTTCAATGATATCTTTAGCTTTCTTAGTACAAATAATCTTCATTGTTGATTCAGGTATAAAAAAGTCGCAACCATCCCATGTTTTAATATCAAACTCATATCCTATTACAAATCCACTTTGCTCAGGTCTTATTGGAGAACCACAAGTTCCAGTGCATTGAAATCCTTTATAGCCATCTAATTCAATATCTGACTCTATGCTAAAAGTCTTCCAACCTGTCAAACTATTTGACTCTAGTGCATAGATAAGACTTGGTGATACCAAAAAATTAAATACGTCTTGCAAGCGGACTATATCATAAGCTTTTCTTCCTTGACTTTTTTTGACTTTCAGAGGGTTAGGATTATACTCACCTGTTTTTAGTTTTTTATCATCATAATCACCAATGACCTCCACAAATAATTCCACATTATTTGAATTAAAACTTAATGAATAAAAATCTTCTTGCTTCATATTTTATTGATGGACAGCGACGTAATAAAATATCGTTTTAATGTTTTATAT
Organism: Gaetbulibacter sp. S0825; assembly: GCF_011777505.1. Taxonomy (GTDB): domain Bacteria; phylum Bacteroidota; class Bacteroidia; order Flavobacteriales; family Flavobacteriaceae; genus Pontimicrobium. The sequence goes on from NZ_JAATJT010000003.1 coordinate 318,907, forward strand.
CAAGTTATAAGTGAAGTTAGAATTTTCTAACTGTAAAGTCAATATCAATAAGACAAACTTATTAAGAATTACAAACTTCCTAATTCTTTTTTAGCCAATTCAAACTCAGAGACAATTTCAGTAACAATTTCTGCAACAGGTTTTATACAGTGTATGAGTCCAGCTATTTGTCCTATTTCGAGTTCGCCATCGTCCAAATCGCCTTCAAACATACCTCGCTTTGCTCTAGCTCTACCAAGTAGTTCTTTAAGCTGCTCTTGTGTTGGTGACGTTTTATACAATTCTTGAATCTCGTTAAAAAATTTATTTTTAATCAATCGTACTGGTGCTATTTCTTTTAAAGTAAGTTGTGTATCGCCTTCTTTAGTATTGACTACAACCTCTTTAAACGCTTGATGGGCTGAACTTTCTTCACTAGCTACAAACCGACTCCCAATTTGCACACCATCGGCTCCTAAAATCATGGTGGCCAGCATCGCTCTTCCAGTAGCAATACCTCCAGCAGCAATTAAAGGGATTTCTATTTGCTCTTTTACCATTGGGATTAATGTGAGTGTTGTGGTTTCATCCCGTCCGTTATGTCCTCCAGCTTCAAAGCCTTCGGCAACAATAGCATCTACTCCAGCTTCTTGTGCCTTTAAAGCAAACTTTACACTACTAACTACATGAACAACTGTAATACCCTTATCTTGTAACCATTTGGTCCAAGTCTTTGGGTTCCCAGCAGAAGTAAAAACAATTTTTACGTCTTCTTCCACGATAATGTTCATGATGTCTTCAATGTTTGGGTATAACATTGGAACATTCACACCAAAAGGTTTATTCGTTGCTTTTTTACATTTTTGAATATGCTTTCTTAATACCTCTGGATACATACTTCCAGCGCCAATCAGTCCTAAAATTCCTGAATTACTTGCAGCAGAGGCTAGTCGCCAACCACTATTCCAAATCATTCCTGCTTGAACAATTGGATATTGAATATTAAAAAGTTGTGTCAGTCTATTCATTTACTCTTTTATGAGTTTAAATGTATTCGTTTTTTTGTTATCGCCTTTTAGCTTAGTAATGTAAATACCTTTTGACAAGTTTTCTATATTAAGAACCTTATTCTCTTGATAGATAACCGTATTAATAACCAACTTTCCTAAAATATCAAACACTTTTACGTCAGCAGCATTGACATTTTCTGGAAAATTGATGAACAATAAATTTTCAGCTGGATTAGGAAATATCTTAAACTCCGTTCCCATAGAATTTCCTTCGCTAAGGACAGCTCCAAGAGCTTGCTGTAAATCTGGAATACCATAGCCAACTTCATAATCTGGCGTGTTATAAATAGAAGCAGATTCACGTACTAATTGCATAATCTCAGCATTAGTCATATTTGGTAATGCTTGCATTAAACACGCTAAACCACCTGTCATTATTGGCGAACTAAAGGATGTTCCATTATTTTGAACGATAAAATTATTTTTGTCAATCACATAAGCTGCACCTCCTCTTGCTGCTACGTCTGGTTTATGAGTAGGTTGGATAGCGCTCCCTTTTGAGCTAAAAGAAACATAATTTTCATTTACATCTACAGCTCCAACTGTGAATACACCTGCTGCATCAGCTGGAGCAGTTACGCCACTATTTCCAGAATTTCCCGCTGAATTCACTACAAGCATCCCTTTTTCATAAGCAATATTGGCACCTCTTGTGATAAAAGCAGTATTTCCATCCATATCTGCGGCAGTATAATCATATCTTGGATACGCTGGAAAATCTAAATAACCTAAAGATGTATTTACAATATCAACACCCAAGCTATCAGCTCTTTCGGCTGCTTCTACCCAATAACTTTCTTCAACTGGGCTTTCGTCCAGACCATCTTCAGTTAAAAACAAATAATACGAAGCATCAGGTGCTGTACCAACATATTGATTTTCTATATAACCAGCCATGGTGCTTAATACTTTCGTGCCATGGTCACTAACAGTTGATGCATATACATCACTTGTTCTGTTTACAAAATCGTAACCACCCAATAAATCACTATTATCTCTTAAGCGCTGAAAAGCTCCCATAGTATCTACATTTGGAAACCCTGCATCTATCACAGCCACAGTAACGCCTTCGCCTGTATAATCAGCAAGGTGCAAATCATCAGCATTAATCATTTCTACCTGGTTTTGCGTGTTTCCATAATTGAAAACTACCCTTGTGTTTTCGACCGAAAACTTATCTTTTGCTTTTTTATTAGGTATAGAAATTCTTGCAGTATTTAAACTTTTATCTGCAAAATCTATATGATCTACAAAACTAAATGTTGTTTCTAAGTTATTGATATCCGTTTCGGTTCCACGTACATGTACCGCATTAAACCACTTGGATTTAGCATATACGGTAATTCCTGTGGCACCTTTTAAACTGGTGATATAAGCTTCATTTACTTCAACATCTCTAGCATCTATAGCGACACTATGTTTGTTTTTTCTGTCTATAGCCTTTTGAGTAAGAATAGTAAGAGGATTCGCAATTTTATTGGCTACATCTACCTTATCTGCAAGATAAACCCAAGCATCTTCAATTTGTGCAGAAGCAAAGAAAGGCAAACAGATCAAAGCAAATATTAGTAGTTTCTTCTTCATAATTAGTGATTTGGTATATGCAATTTAAGAAATTACTCCAGAACCTACTAATTCGTCATCTAAATACCAGGCTACAAATTGCCCTTCGGTTATTGCTGACTGTGGATTTTCAAAAGCTACATATAATCCACTATCTACTTTATAGAGTATTGCTTTTTCCAGAGGTTGTCTATAACGAATACGAGCCAAAACTTCCATTGTTTCATCAACTTCCAGTTTTAAATCTTCACGAATCCAGTGTAATTCGTCATTAGTGACAAATAACGCCTTCTTATAAAGTCCAGGATGTGATTTTCCTTGTCCTGTGTAAATAATGTTGTCTTCAACATCCGTATCAATAACAAATAGTGGTTCTACTGTGCCACCAACTGCCAATCCTTTACGCTGTCCTTTAGTAAAATAATGTGCACCTTGGTGCTTACCAACCACTTTTCCATCATTTATTGAATACTCCATTTTTCGAGATAGATAAGCTAATTCTTCTTCTTTTGAATTGAATTGTGGCTCATTTTTATGATAAACGCCTTGTGACTCTGGGATTTCAACAATGACACCTTCTTTTGGTTTTAACTGTTGCTGCAAAAAATCTGGCAATCTAACTTTACCTATGAAACATAGACCTTGAGAATCTTTTTTGTCGGCAGTTACTAAATCTAGTTTCGAAGCAATGGCTCTTACTTCTGGTTTTGTTAATTCTCCTATAGGAAATAATGTCTTAGCCAATTGCTCTTGCGATAATTGGCATAAAAAGTATGATTGATCTTTATTATTATCCTTTCCAGAAAGCAATTGATAAATTTCCTTCCCGTCTTTGGTTATTGTTCCTTTTCTACAATAATGTCCAGTTGCTACATAATCTGCTCCAAGCTCAATGGCTATTTTCATAAAGACATCAAACTTTATCTCACGATTACATAAAACATCTGGATTTGGTGTACGACCTCTTTCATACTCATTAAACATATAATCTACTATACGCTCTTTATATTGCTCACTTAAATCAACAGTCTGAAAAGGAATCCCTAGTTTTTCCGCAACAAGCATTGCATCGTTGCTATCATCTAACCAAGGACATTCATCAGAAATGGTAACCGAATCGTCATGCCAATTTTTCATAAATAGACCTATGACCTCGTAGCCTTGTTCTTTAAGAACATAAGCTGCAACGCTAGAATCCACACCGCCCGAAAGACCAACAATTACTCGTTTCATTATCATTTAAATTGAGTGCAAATTTACAATTATTTGCTGAAAAACAGCGAAGCCTTACCGTTTCATGAAATTTCATAAATATTCATTTTGTTTAAATTTTTGTTAAAATTTTTAAACACTATATCATTTTGTTTAATGTTTGTATATATTTGTTGAACAAAACAACAAAAAAAAAACCACAGAATGAAAACTTTAAAAAAATTAAACACATTATTTATTGCCTTGATTGTGGCAGTATCTTTTACGTCTTGTTTGACAGACGATGACAACCCAGAAGTAGTTAGAACCTTAAACATTGTAGGTATTGCTAGTCAAACACCAGATTTAAGCATATTAGTTGAAGCCCTACAAGCAGCAGATGGGAATTTACCAGAAGCACTTTCAGGAGGTCCATTTACGGTATTTGCACCAACTAACGATGCGTTTGCTGCATTTTTATCTGCAAATGGTTTCTCTAGTTTAGGCGATGTTCCAACTGATGTATTATCTCAAATACTTCTAAACCATGTAGTGAGAGGCGAATTAAGATCAACAGATCTTTCTACTGGCTATGGTAAAACAATGGCAAGAGAATCATCAACAGGAGAAAACATAAGTATCTTTATTGATACGGCATCTGGAGTGACTTTAAACGGTACTTCTGATGTAACAAGTGCAGATGTTGAAGCTTCAAATGGAGTGATTCATATAGTAGATGCTGTTATCGGTCTTCCTACAGTAGTGGATTTTGCTTTAGCTGATCCAACATTTTCAACTCTTGTATCTGCTTTAACAAGACAAGATTTAACATTTGATTACGTAACAACTTTATCAACACCAGCAGGAACTTCTCCAGCACCTTTCACTGTGTTTGCTCCAACAAATGATGCATTTGGAGATTTGTTAACTGAGCTAGGAGCTACAGGTTTAGCTGATATAGATGAACCTACTCTAAAAGCCACTTTAAACTTACATGCTGTTGCAGGAGCAAATGTTCGCTCATCTGCTTTAATAGACAATATGACAATTAGTACTTTAGGAGGAGATGTTACAGGTAATGTTTCGGGAGGTGCTACAATAACAGATGTTAATGGTAGAATAAGTAATATTATTGTTGTAGATGTACAAGCTGCAAATGGTGTGATTCATGCTATCGATAGAGTAATTTTACCTCAACAACCAAGTATTGCTGGAATAGCTCTAGACACACCAGATTTAAGTATTCTAGTCGATGCCTTAAGTAGAGCTGGATTAGTACAAATATTAAGTTACCCTGGAGATTACACCGTTTTTGCCCCAACAAATGTAGCTTTTACTAGCTTCTTATCTTCAAACGGATTCGCTAGTTTAGATGATGTACCTGTAGATGCTCTAACACAAGTGTTATTAAATCATGTTGTATTAGGTGGAGTAATGTCTACTGAACTCACTACAACTTATATAAATACCGTAGCAACAAAATCTGGAACAGATTTAAACTTAAGTATGTTTGTTGACACATCATCAGGAGTTACTTTAAATGGCGTATCTAACGTATCAACTCCAAATATTGAAGCTACTAACGGAGTTATACATATTGTAGACGCTGTAATAGGTTTACCAACTATTGTAGATCATGCTGTTGCAAATCCTAACTTCTCAAGTTTAGTAGGTGCATTAACATCTTATGGCACAACGTTTACAGATTTACTATCAACTCCAGGAGATTTCACTGTATTTGCTCCAGACAACACAGCCTTTGGTGCATTTACAAATCCAAATTCAAATAGCTTAGACCAAATATTATCTAACCATGTTATTCCTGGTGCTACAGCAATGTCTTCAGGATTAGAAAACATGTATGTAAATACAGCTGCAACATTTAATGGTACAATGGACTACTTAAGTATGTACATTAATACTGATAGTGGTGTGACAATAAATGGAAACTCAAGCGTAACAGCTGCAGATGTAGTTGCTTCAAATGGTGTGATTCATGCAGTAGATGCTGTAATTGATTTACCGACAGTAGTTGATTTTGCAGTAGCAGATCCAACATTTACAACATTGGTTGCAGCATTAACAAGAGATGATTTAACATTTGATTATGTATCAACTCTATCAACTAACATTGGTACAAGTCCAGCACCTTTCACAGTGTTTGCTCCAACAAACGATGCTTTTGGAAGTTTATTAACTGAATTAGGAGCAACTGGTTTAGGTGATATTACAGAACCAGTATTAAAAGCCACTTTAGACCATCATGCAGTAGCTGCGGCTAATGTACGTGCAGAAGATTTAATGGATAACATGACTGTTGGAACATTAGGAGGTGACATTACTGCTAATGTTACAGGAGGAGCTACTTTAACCGATTCTAACGGTAGAGTTAGCAATATTGTTAAAGTGAATGTACAAGCTGCAAATGGTGTGATTCATGTAATTGACAAAGTTGTATTACCAAACTTAGATTAAAACATTATAATTGATTTGAATAAACAAAGTTTAGTTTAGTTAGAAGTAAGCCCTAGTCAGGTTTACAAAAAAAGCTCCTTTATGAAGGAGCTTTTTTTTTATTGTTTTTCTTTCTTTTTGGGAGCGCTAAAGTTAGTTTCTTTTGTTAGTTTTCCATCTTCATAATACTTCCATACTCCTATTTTTTTGCCGCGCTCATACTTACCTTCTGCTAGTAATTCTGCTTTAGGATTATAGTATTTAGCAATACCATGGAGTTCACCATTTTCGTACATAAACTCTTTTAAAACAACACCTTTAACCGAATACCAAAGTGATTTACCATGCTGTTTCCCAGCAACAAAATTAGCACGTTCAGCAACTTCTCCTTCTTTATAATATACTAGCTTTTCACCTTCTAATTCCCCTTTATCATTATAGTTTTCTAGAGTCATTATTTTGTTGGATTTATTATGATAATAAACCCATTTTCCAACATATAATTTTCCAACCATTTTACCTTCACTAATTACTTTCCCATTAGAAGCTAAAAATTTAACCTCTGCACTATTATCATTGGCATTAAACACTTTAGTTGCAGTTAAAATGCTTTTCTTTTTTACAAGTTTATAAAACTTAAATTCCCCTACTTCTTTTCCATGTTCAAACGTTCCTTGGTAACGAATTTGCTTTGTTCCTTCAAAATTCTTTTTCCAAACACCATGTCTTTTACCTTCAGAATCAAACTGATTAATATCTTGGGCTAACGTAAAAGTACTTATAATGACAAGTAGAAATGTGAGTTTTACATTCATTTTAAAATCAATTTTATATGTGTTAAACGTTGCAATTTTACGAAAATTGTCATAACAAAAAAGCTACCTAGTTGGTAGCTTTTTCAATAGTTATTAACGTTACTTTTTTCTGTTTTGTTGTTGTCGTTTTTGTTCTTCAGCTTTTTCCATCATTTCTGCCATTCGCCTTTGGAACTTTCCTTGTTTTTTAGGTTTTTGTTTATTTACCTGAATTTGCGCATGGATTTTATCTTCATCCAAAATATAATTCTTAATAACTAGCATAATACCAATGGTAATTAAGTTTGAAATGAAGTAGTACAAACTTAATCCTGCAGCATATTGGTTAAAGAATACTAATAGCATTAATGGTGAAAAATAAATCATATATTTCATCATTTTCTGCATATCTGGCATACCTTCTTGAGTTGGCTGAGATGCCACTTGCTGTCCAGTTGTCATTTTCATATAGAAGAAAATGGCTATTGCTGCTAATATTGGAAACAAACTAACATGGTCACCATATAAAGGAATCCTGAATGGCAATTCTGCAATGATATCATACGATGATAAATCTTCTGCCCAAAGGAAGCTTTTTTGACGTAATTCTATAGCTGTAGGGAAAAACATGAATAAAGCATAGAAAACTGGTAACTGTAATAATGCTGGTAAACAGCCACTCATTGGGCTAGCTCCAGCTTTACTATACAATGCCATAGTTTCTTTTTGCTTTTTCATTGCATTATCCTTGTACTTTTTACTAATCTCAGCTATTTCAGGTTTTAAAATTTTCATTTTCGCCTGTGATAAATACGACTTATATAGTACTGGAGATAGAACTAGTCTCACAACAATAGTCATGATAATAATGGCTATCCCATAAGGAAAAATACCGCTCAAAAACCCAAACAATGGGATAAATAAACTTTTATTAATCCATCCAAAAATTCCCCAACCATAAGGGATACTCTCCTCTAGGTTTCTATCATATGTTTTTAAAACAGTACCATCAGTTGGACCGTAATACATATTCATAGATTCATTTAGTTCGCCTCCATTTAATTGTAATGGAATAGATGCTGAATAGCTTTTTGTAAACAATGTATCAACCTCTTCATCAATCAATAATGTTTCTGAAGTTAATGACGCTGTTTTAAAAGGTTTATCGGTTAATAAAATAGAACTAAAAAAGTGTTGTCTAAATGATAGCCAATTGACATCTTCTTCTACTTCTTCATCATTTCCTGCTTGAGACAACTTACTTACTTTATCACCATTTTCATACTCATAAGTTAAACGTGTATAACGGTTTTCGTAAGAAATACTTTTAGCGTGACGCCTTCCTTTTAGTTTCCAATCTAAACGGACATCTTGGGAAGTATTAATTATATTACTTAATCCTTGTGACCTTACGGTAAATCCTAACATATAATCGTTAGGTTTAAGCTCGTAACGATATTCTAAAAATTGTGTTTCAGATACTTTCAATTTCATTGATAGTACTTGATTTTCACCACTTTTAGTTAGAGTTGGTTGAAAATAAAGGTCTTTTGTGTTTAAAGTTCTATTATCTGAAGTTCCAAAATTAAGATTGAATAACGCATTTTGGTCCTTAATTAAATATACAGGAACAGAATCGTGATTTACAAACTCCTTTAGTTTTACTTCTTCAAAATAACCACCTTTATTATTAACTGTAATTTTTAGCACGTCATTCTCTAAAACAGTTGTTGCATCTTGCGCTGATGGTAAAGAAGCTGAATAAGCAAATGAGCCTATTCTATTTTGTAAAGCAGCTAGTTGCGTTGAATCGGCTGTTTGAGTTGCTGTAAAATCTGTTGGTGTTGCTTGAAATTCGTCTTTGGCATCTTCGGCCACTTTTTCAGCTTCAATTTGCTCTTGTTTTGCTTCTTCCTGCGCTTGTAATTCTTCAGGCGTTGGCTGGTTTTGATAGAGCATGTATACTAATATCAATGCAATAAGTACAAAACCTATGATTGAATTAATGTCTAATTTTTTTTCTTCCATGTATTACTGTTGTCTTATTAAAAAGATTCCTTCTATTTTAGGGAAGGACAAATATAGTTTTTACCTAACAAAAAGCTATCCATTGTTCTAATTATGCCATACTGACATTATTTTTAGCTTTTGAGTATTTAAGTGCAGCTTTTACAAATGCCACAAATAGTGGGTGCGGATTTGCTACAGTACTTTTATATTCTGGATGGTATTGAACACCAACAAACCAAGGATGTGTAGGAATTTCAACAATTTCTACCAAGCCAGTTTCTGGATTCATCCCAGTAGCTTTCATACCTTTAGCTTCAATTTGCTCAAGGTAGTCACTGTTAAACTCGTATCTATGTCTATGTCGTTCCTCTATGATATCTTTACCATATACTTTAGCAGCAATACTCCCCTCTTGCAATTTACAATCCCAAGCACCTAATCGCATAGTCCCTCCTTTATGAGTCACACTTTTTTGCTCTTCCATAAGGTCAATAACAGGATTAGTAGTAGTTTCGTCCATCTCTGTTGAGTTAGCATCTGCCAACCCTAAAACATTTCTAGAATACTCTATTACTGCCATTTGCATACCTAAACAAATACCCAAAAACGGAATATTTTGCTCGCGCACAAATTTTACTGCTGCAATTTTGCCTTCTATACCACGCTCACCAAAACCAGGAGCTACTAGCACACCATCTAAGTGTGACAGTTTGAGTTTTATATTCTCACTAATTAAATACTCGCTATGTACAGACTCCACATTTACCTTTACTTCGTTTGCTGCTCCTGCATGAATAAAAGCTTCTAAAATGGACTTATACGAATCTTGCAACTCTACATATTTACCAATTAGGCCAATTGTAACTTCTCCTTTTGGATTCTTATGGCGTGACAAAAACTCATTCCATTGTGTTAAATCTGGAGTGTCACTTTGCAATTCTAATTTTTGAAGAACAACCTTATCCAACCCTTGCTCCAACATTAAATTTGGTACATCATAAATAGTAGATGCATCAATAGATTGAATAACTGCTTCTTCACGAACATTACAAAACAATGCTAGTTTGCGACGTAAATCCTCTGGCAATTCATGTTCTGTTCTACAAACCAAAACATCTGCCATCACTCCGCTTTCCATTAAAGTTTTTACACTATGCTGTGTTGGCTTCGTCTTTAATTCTCCCGCAGCAGATAAAAAAGGCACTAAAGTTAAATGAATAACAATCGCATTGTGCTCACCTAAATCCCATTTTAGCTGACGTACTGCTTCTATATAAGGCAACGACTCAATATCACCAACAGTTCCTCCAATTTCAGTAATTACAATATCGTAATCGCCCGAGTTTCCTAATATTTGTACTCGATTTTTAATCTCATCGGTAATATGAGGAATGACTTGTACCGTTTTTCCTAAAAACTCACCACGACGTTCTTTTTCTATCACACTTTGGTAGATGCGTCCTGTGGTAACATTATTTGCTTGAGAAGTTGGTACATTTAAAAAGCGCTCGTAATGACCTAAATCCAAATCGGTTTCGGCTCCATCATCGGTTACATAACACTCACCATGTTCGTAAGGATTTAATGTTCCTGGATCTACATTTATATAAGGGTCTAATTTTTGAATAGTCGTTCTGTAACCTTGAGCCTGAAGTAGTTTAGCCAAAGATGCTGCGATAATACCTTTACCGAGCGACGAGGTTACACCTCCTGTTACAAAAATATATTTAGTTGCTGTAGTCATGTTGCGCTTTTAAACGCAGGCAAATTTACAAAATTTCTACACTTATCTGGGCTTTGTTTTAGGTTATTTATAAGCCATTGTTAATAACCTTCATATATGGCTTGAATACATAGAACTACGTATTGATTTTCTTACCTAAAAACACTAACTTCGTTTAACTATCGATATAGTTCATTAAAACGGAACCATATCATAACATTAAACGAACCTCCAAAATTACATTCACATAAATTAATTACCTTAGTAAAGTAATCATAAAACTATAAAGCAATGATGAAATCTAAAATAATGCTATTTGCAATAGCTTTTGCTTTTCAAGGAATTTCTAATGCGCAAAACTCATCACTGTTTAATGGAAAAAATTTAGATGGATGGCAAATTTATGGTACCGAAAAATGGTATGTTAATGATGGAGTTTTAATATGTGAAAGTGGCGATGATAAAGAGTATGGTTACCTAGGGACTAACAAGTACTATAAAGATTTTATTTTAACCTTAGAATTTAAACAAGAATCTAATGGAAATAGTGGCGTTTTTATTAGATCTACAGTCGATGGTATTAAAGTAAAAGGTTGGCAAGTTGAAGTTGCGCCAATGGGAAATCACACAGGCGGTGTCTACGAATCTTATGGTCGTGGATGGTTAATAAAACCTGACCCGGAAAATGAAAAAGTTTTAAAGGAAGGTGAATGGAATTTAATGAAAATTAAAGTTCAAGGTGCTAATTTAACTTCTTGGTTAAATGGTACTAAAATGGTTGACTTTAAAGACGAAAAAATTGGTGAAGGAGAAGGAGGAATAGTTTTACAAATTCATAGTGGAGGCAATGTAAAAGTGAGTTGGAGAAATATTACTATTAAAGAACTTTAAATAATACTATATCATTGATTTCATAATTCAATTTACCTAAAATAACTATGAATAAGTTTTACCTCATCAGCCTTTTAATAGTACTATGCTTTTCGTGCAACAAACCAGTATCGTTTTCCATTGAAAAGGAAACCGAAAACATATTAAAGTTACATCACGCTCAAAGAGAGTATCACTTTAACAAAGATTCTATTGCTTTTGCAAATCAACTTTCTAAAAATTTTGTTTCTGTAAACAAAGGCGAAATAAGTAACCCAACAAAAGAAGCTACTATTTCAAGATACAACAACTATTTCTCATCTGTGGAATTTGTAAAATGGGATGATGTCTCCGAACCTATAGTTAGATTTTCTGACGATGGTAGTTTGGCTTACACCATAGTTGATAAAGTGGTGCGTGTAGCATACAAAAATGAAAACGATAGTTTAGTTGAAAGTGAAACTCATTTTGCTTGGACTGCTATTTACAAAAAATATGACAACGACTGGAAAATAGACCACGTTGCTTCTACCGACAAGCCAAGTATTATAGGTTCTATAGATAATTAAGACGTTCTTCTAATATTCCTCACCAACTCTTCCAAACCATTTACTTTAAGCTCATAAACTGTTGCGAGCATCTCACCTATTTGCCCTTTAGGGAAGCCTTTAGTTTTATACCACACCACATAATGTTCAGGTAAATCTATCATGTATCTGCCTTTATATTTACCATATGGCATTTTGGTGTTAGCTAGTTTTACTAGAAATTGTTTGCTTTGATTTTCGTTGAGCATTATGAACTGTAACGTGACAATTTATTAAGTGCTTCAATTATCTTGGTTTGCCACTCTTGTTGTTTCTCTAAGTCTTGAGAATGCCTTGTTTCGGCATCATATCTTTTTTGTAATGCTTCCAACTCCTTATTAATGGCTTCATGTAAACGATTCATTTGATTATCAATATTCATTGTGAATCTTGTTTTTTCAATACGCTGCCTAAACAAGCGTGCATGGAGTTCGGTAATATCAAAATGTAATCGTTCGTGATTTAATATATTATTATCCGCTTTCTCTTTTAAATACCAAGATTTGTTCGGATAGAAATCGGCACGGATATTATAATGATAATCTATTAATCGAGTATCTGATTTTTTTGTAGAATAACTAAAAGTAATTCCTGAAGCCGTAACAGCTACTGAGTTATTACTAGGTTTTGGCTCGCCACGAAAGTCACTCCATTCTAATCGATTATTTAAGTCCCAACTTATAGTTGGGCCATCTTGAAATTGGAATAAGGATAAAAAACAAACTAAAAAAAATCTGTGCATAGCAAAGCAATTAATTACAGAAAAAACGCAAGATTAATTACTATTATTGTTTTACTTCAACAATTCTAAGATTATCAAACTTTACAATATACATTGCTTCGTTGTAGTAACCGCCAAACATTTTTTTACCATAACGGAACTTGTTCTCGACATACTCTGTTTCAATATCGTTTGAAGACGCATCGTATAAATCGTCTGCATAAGCCAAACGCAGCAACACATCCATTGTAAGGTCAAAACCTCTAATAGCATAACGATTTGGAGTGGTGTAAAACTTTTTTTGGTAAGCCTTTACAAAACTATCCGTTTGATCTTCGCTAATTGGCCTATTGGGTGATGGGTAATGAAATTTTAACTTAGACAGGGTAATATTGGATACATTATCGCGGTCAAAAGCCCCATTTTTATCGCTTGTTAACAGTACTACTTCACGTTCAATTTTCAAGTCTTCATCAAAACCGATAAACCCAGACAGCATACTTGTTACGTTAGATATAAAGCCTTCGTTGTCTGATTCTAGAAAGACCATATTAAGACCTTCTCTAAGTTCTTTTTCAATATCATCCTTCAAAATGTAAAATTGATCTTTTCCTGTTTCATCATCAACACGAGAAAAAACCTGATTAGATAATGAAAATTCTTGCTTTAGTAGGTTACTTTCATTACGATGTTTTTGATCGGAAATAATTAAAATTCGACTAGGAACTGTATCCAATTGCTTTACAAATTCCACAATGCGTTTACGCTTTAACTCATTAGTTGGAATGGTTTGAAATACATTGTTATATAGATTGCTGGTTTCCATCACTGGAGACACCATTGGTACATTATCGCGACGTAACATAGTTGCTGCGCGATCAAAATTTTGAGGTATAAATGGTCCTATAACTGCATCATAATTTGAGAAATCTTTGTCATTTATAATATTTGCAACCTCGCTTTCTCTTGCTTTAGTATCATACACGTCTAACTTGGTAGAAATACCTAACTGTTTAGCAGAATCTAAGGCCATTAAAACACCTGTATGAAAATCTATTGTTCTAGTTATTAAAACGTTTTCGTCACTTAACATATCCTTTACATCCTCTGTAGCATTCATATCAACACGATCCAATCTAAAAGGTAGCATCACTGCCAAGTTCTTTGTTTCGAAATTGCTTATTTTATTAGCTAATACTGAACGTTCAATATCTCCCGAACCACTATTGTCATTAACATCTTTAGGTACTTTAATAATCATACCTGCTTTTAAACCGCCTTCTTTTAACTCGGGATTTAATTCTTCTATTTCCTCTTGCGATAAACCTAGTTTACGTTTTAAAGCGAAAAAACCTTCACGAGGCACAACTGTGTAATAACCAAATTCTTCATCAATCTCTTTTTCTTCATTATTGGCAATATTTGGTACATTGATTTTTTGACCAACTTGTAAAGTATCTGCTATTTTAGGGTTGAGTTTTTCTAACTCATCGACAGTGATTCCAAATTTATAAGCGATGCGCCATTTGCCTTCTTTAGGTTGTACTTGATAACTTCTTAGGGTATTTTCTAATGTTGTGGTAGTATTTACTTTATCGTATTTTGGAATATTTATCCTATCTCCTTTTCTAAGGTTTTCAGAATATAATCTATTGTTATGTTTTTTTAAATCATCAACGGTCACATTATAAATTTTACTAATGCTATATAAAGTTTCTCTACGTTTTACTTTGTGTGTTTTATAACCAACCAATTTAGTCACCTCTGTCTCCACAGGACTATCTAACACCTTAGATTCAGGTATAATAATTACCATATTAGGTTGCAGGCTGTTTTTAGCATCAGGGTTTAAAGCATAAATATCGTAAGGTGTAACCATGTATATTTTTGCAATACTTTCAATGGTTTCACCAACCTTTACTTTATGTGTTTTATAACCTTGTGCTTTAGCAGACATGCTAAAAAGAATTACAAAACTTAAACTAACTAAAAATTTCTTCATGTGTTATTTTTAAATGTATATACGTAATTATTGCTTATATAGACTTAGACACAAGCAGGTCACATATATTTTATTCCCATTCAATGGTTGCTGGTGGCTTCGAGCTAATATCATATACTACTCTATTAACGCCTTTCACCTTATTTATTATGTCATTTGATGTTTTTTGCAAAAATTCATACGGTAAATTTACCCAATCGGCTGTCATTCCATCTGTACTTTCTACTGCTCTAAGCGCAACACATTTCTCATACGTACGCTCATCGCCCATCACTCCAACACTGTTTACAGGGAGCAACATTGCTCCAGCTTGCCAAACTTTATCGTATAAACCCCAATCTTTTAAACCATTGATAAAAATGGCATCTACCTCTTGTAATATACGAACTTTTTCAGCTGTAATATCTCCTAGAATCCTGATAGCCAAACCTGGACCAGGAAATGGATGTCTGCCTAATAGCTCTGCATCAATTCCCAAAGAAGCACCTACACGTCTCACCTCATCTTTAAATAAGGCTTTTAATGGCTCTACTACTTTTAGCTTCATAAAGTCTGGCAATCCACCAACATTATGATGACTTTTAATAGTTGCACTTGGTCCTCCAGTTGCCGAAACACTTTCAATAACATCAGGATAAATGGTGCCTTGTGCTAACCACTTAACATCTTCTATTAAATGTGCTTCATCATCAAACACTTCAATGAACGCGCGACCTATTGCTTTACGTTTTTTCTCAGGGTCGCTTTCTCCAGCTAGTGCATCCAAAAAGCGTGCCGAAGCATCAACACCTTTTACATTAAGCCCCATTCCTTCGTATTGATTAAGTACATTTTCGAACTCATTTTTACGAAGCAAACCATTATTTACAAACACGCAGTATAAGTTCTTTCCAATGGCTTTATTCAATAATACAGCAGCTACTGTAGAATCGACTCCACCAGATAATCCAAGAACTACTTTATCGTTTCCAATCTTAGCTTTTAAGGCTTCGACGGTTTCTTCTACAAAAGAATCTGGCGTCCAATCTGGGTTTACTTCAGCAATATTTATTAAAAAGTTTTCTAGTAGTTGCTTTCCGTCTGTAGAATGATAAACTTCAGGATGAAACTGAATTGCAAAGGTAGTTTCTCCATTAATCTTATAAGCTGCATTTTGCACATCATGTGTGCTTGCTAATAATTCACCATTGGTTGGCAATTCTTTAATGGTATCACTATGACTCATCCAAACTTGCGAGCCTTCAGAAATACCTTCTAGAAAAGCTTCACCTTCCTTTACATAAGATAGTTTAGCACGTCCATATTCTCTGGTATTTGAAGGTGCTACATTACCACCAGAAAAATGTGCTAAATATTGTGCACCATAACAAACACCTAATAAAGGTTTTTTACCTCTAATATTCGAAAGATCAGGATGCAAAGCTTCGTCACCTCTTACTGAGAATGGACTTCCAGAAAGGATGACTGCCTTGTAATCGTCAATATTTGTTGGAATTTTGTTGAATGGATGTATCTCGGAATAGATGTTGAGTTCCCTAACTCTACGTGCAATAAGCTGTGTGTATTGCGATCCGAAGTCTAAAATAAGTACCTTGTCGTGTTGCATGTGCAAAAGTAATCATTTGCTATTTTTTAGCAACTTTTAAATTAGAAATTTTTGCTACTTTTCTACAAGTTTTTAACAACAAAAATCCACATTAAGCCATAGTATCTAGAATCATCTTGATATCTTCTTCGGTGGTATCTGGATTAATAAAACAAAAACGAGAAACAGTTTCAAATGTATCTCCGTTTTTCCACTTTGTAGGCGTAACTAAAGCAAATCCCTTGTCGTGATTATCATAAGTCCAATTCGTATAATCTTCTGGAATCCAACCTTTTCTTCTATATAATACACAAGACAAACTAGGTTCTCTAACCAATTCAACATTAGGATTATCTTCAATCATTTTACCAGCTATTTGAGCTAGTTCAATGCCACGTTCAACAGCTTCTTTATATTTATCGGTTCCATGAGTTGCTAATGAGAACCATAAAGGTAATCCTCTCACACGACGTGTCAGTTGTATTTGATAATCGGTTGGGTTAAAACCATGTGCGCCTTCATCTTTAAAAATATCTAAGTACGACCCTTGTTGTGAATGCGCTTTCTTAGCAAATTCGGGACGTCTATAAATAACTGCTCCACAATCGTAAGGTGAAAACATCCATTTATGAGGGTCTATGGTAATACTATCTGCTCTTTCAATTCCGTTGAATAAATGTCGAACAGAATCGGCCACCAAAGCACCTCCTCCATAAGCAGCATCTACATGAAACCAAATTCTTTCGTTATCGCAAACCTCAGCAATACCTTCTAAATCATCAATAATCCCTGCATTGGTAGTTCCTCCTGTAGCTACTACTGCAAAGAGTCTCTTACGTTGATGGAAGTTTAGATTATCAATTGTTTCGCGAAGTGCAACTCCCGTTAGTTTTTCTTCAGAATCCACCAATAGAATATCAACATCGGCCACTTTTGCCATGGCTTTAATTGATGAGTGTGCTCCACTTGATGTTATAATTAACCCTTTTTCTCTCTTATAAGTATCGTCTTCTCTCCAATGCTCACGAGCTGTTACAATAGCAGAAAGGTTTGCAGCAGTTCCGCCACTTGTGAATACTCCAAAGGCACCTTCTGGTAATCCTGTTAAAGAAACAATCCATTTCATGGCTTCGTTTTCACAAAAAATACCTCCAGCACCTTCCATCCAATATGCACCATGAATACTAGACACCGATGTCACCAAATCGAACATTACCGCAGCTCTTGTAGGAGCAGCAGGCACAAATGCCAAATTACGTGGATGATCTACAGGCACATTGGCTTTTGCTAAATGCTCTTTCCATAATTGAAATGCCTTTTCGCCACCAATGCCATGATTAGTAATTGTTTCGCCAACTAAGCTTTTTAGCACTTCGGCTTTTTGAGGTTTTCCAACTTTTTGTTTGGTATGTGAAATGCGATCAATAGCGTATTTCATGACGTCCATGGTCATTTCAATAAGCTCAAAATCTATCTTATGCATGTGTTACAGTTCTAATATTAAAAAATCTCCCTTTAGAGGTTGCAAATTTAATACTAACTGTTGGATTAATTGGTCTCCAAACTCAAGATAAAGTTCAGAAAAATTTAAATTCCGTTCTTGTAAACTTTGACCTGGGAATAATTGGTTTTGAATCTCTGTAATTCGAGATATTTGGTCATTCAATTTTCGTTTTTGTGCTTTTAGTAATCGTTTCTCCAAATTAGCTAACCCTTTGATTTGCTTTTTTTCTTGAGCAGCTACTGCTCCAAGAAAGGATTTATCAGTTTTTTTAGCTAATTCATAAAGTGACTTAAACTGCTTTTGAAGATGTTCTTTTTGTGGTGAGAAATCTATATCTATAGTTGATAATCTTTTAACTTGTTTATTAATTAAATCGTTTTGTTTAGAAAACAATTCATTTAATGACACTCCTAATTTTTTTAGTTTTTCAGATTGTTTTGGTGTTTTAATTAGGACAGAATTACGTAACAACAGTATTGGAAAAGGAGCTTTAACTTCCTTAAAATAATTCTTCAATTGAAACCAATATGCTAATTCTCCTCCTCCTCCAATATAACATAGGTTTGGCAAAATAACTTCTTGATATAAGGGACGCATAATCACATTTGGACTGAATCGTTCAGGGTGCGTATCTAATTCTTCTAAAATTTCGCTTTCAGTAAATGAAATATCAGTATCATTTATAACATAGTTACCATTCTGCTTAACTATTCGTTCACGTAAACCATCTTTTAAATAGAACAGATTAATCTCTCTAGGATTAACTTGTATTTTATAATTACTTGGCAAATCGTTTATATCCTGATTTGTTTGTGACACAGCTTTATAGGAGGTTAGATTTAAAAGTTCTTCTTTAATATAAGGTGCAAAAAGTCTTTTTAAATCTTGATTATTAGCATCAATAATCACTAATCCAAGTTCTTTAAATAATTCATTAGCTATATATCTTGTAGCATCAGCAAGATTCTTATGCTTTAAATAGGCGCTATTAAAAAGTTCCTTCAAAAAATTAGCATTTTGACCTTGACCTAACTCTTTAGAGTAAGTTTCAAAAATTTTATCTAATCCGTTAGTATCTAATTCTCCAACACCTCCGCTTGCGTCTCTATTCCATCTAACTTTTTTGCCTTTAAAATTGAAATAGTTAATCTCATCAAAATCATGATCTTCACTAGCCATCCAATAGATTGGCACAAAATTATGCTTAGGGTATTTAGCTTTTAATTCTTTAGTAAGATTAATTGTTGAAATTATTTTATACAAAAAATACAAAGGACCTGTGAACAAATTAAGCTGATGTCCTGTTGTTATTGTAAATGCATTTGGTTCTTTTAACAAAGCAATATTATCAAACGTAGCCTTTGAAGTTTCAACATGTTCGTATTGCTTTTTTAATGCAGAAACTAATACATTGCGATTAGCTATGCTATAACTTGTAGCTTTCTCGTTAATCTGGTCTTTAAAGTTTTCCAGCTTTGGAAAACGGTTATAAAAAGGTTGTAATTCTTGATGTTCATCAAGATAATCACATATTAAAGAAGAAAAATAGTTAGTGTCTCTAAACGGAATACAATCGGTTGGCATAGTTAGCTTTCAAATCTTTTGTAAATATACTGCTCTTTTATCTATTTGAAATTTTCACTTGGTTAAAAAAAGACTAAAATTTAACTGTTTTCTTCAAACGCTAATTTTTTGCAAAAAATATGTTCAAAACTACCAATGTTCGCTTTGGGTTTATATCTTTATAGCTACTATTTTTTAAATCAACCAATAATGCAAAATTTTTATAGAATCGTATTAGTCGTTTTATGTTCAGTTTCCATTACAATGGCGCAACAAATTAAAACGCCAAGTGAGTTTTTAGGCTATGAATTAGGAACTCAATTTTCAAGAAATCATCAAGTTGTAGATTATTTTAAACACGTTGCTTCTACTATGCCAAATCAGGTAAAATTAGAACAATATGGTGAAACCTATGAGCGTAGACCTTTGATTCATGCTTACATCTCTTCTGAGGAGAATATGAAAAACCTTGAAACCATTAGAGAAAATAATTTAAAAAATGCAGGTATCATGTCTGGTGCTCCTTCAAATACTGATATTGTTATTGTTTGGTTGAGTTATAATGTTCATGGTGATGAAGCATCTAGTACCGAAGCTTCAATGAATACTATTTATAAGCTTTTGACGGAGAGACAAGAATTACTAAAAAACACAGTGGTTATTATTGATCCTTGTATTAATCCTGATGGTCGTGACCGTTATGCCAATTGGTACAACGAAACTAAAAGTACACCTTTTGATATAGACCCACAATCAAGCGAACACTCACAACCTTGGCCTGGAGGTAGAGCAAATCACTACTTATTTGATTTAAATAGAGATTGGGCTTGGACCTCTCAAAAAGAATCGATTGCTAGAATTAAAGTGTATAATAAATGGATGCCACAAATTCATGTGGATTTTCATGAACAAGGCATCAACAGTCCTTACTATTTTGCACCAGCAGCTGAGCCTTATCATGAGTTAATAACCGATTGGCAAAGAGATTTTCAATTCCAAATAGGACGGAATCATGCAAAATATTTTGACCCTCAAGGTTGGTTGTATTTTACTAGAGAAAGCTTTGATTTATTGTATCCAAGTTATGGTGATACCTATCCAACATACATGGGAGCTATTGGTATGACTTACGAACAAGCTGGTGGTGGTCGTGGTGCTTTAGGTGTAAAAACATCCGAAGGTCATGTATTAACTCTAAAAGATAGAATTGCACATCACACTACAAGTGGATTATCGACCGTTGAAATATCTTCTAAAAACGCTTCAAAATTAAACGAAGAGTTTAATAAGTTTTTCAAAAATGATGGCTTAAAATACAAAAGCTATGTCATGTCTGGAAACCCAGAGAAAATTGATGCTCTAAAAACTTTATTGGACAGACATGAAATTGCTTATGGCTATGCAACAAGTAAAAAAGTAACTGGTCATAAATACTCTACCAATGCTAATGGAAGTATGAATACTACTTCTAACGATTTGGTCGTAAGTACCAATCAACCAAAAGGTAAAATGATAAAAGCTTTGTTTGAACCAAACGCCAAATTAAGTGACTCTTTAACTTACGATATTACTGCATGGAGTTTGCCTTACGCTTATGGTTTAGAAACAATAGCTAGTACAAGTTTAGTTAGTTCGCAATCTCGACTTGCCCCACCTCCTCCAGTTCCTCCGTTATCTAAAACTTATGGTTATGTAAGTGACTGGAATTCTTTGAAAGATGCTAAATTTCTAGCAATGCTATTAAACAAGAATATTAAAGTGCGTTTTAATCATGAACCATTTTCTCAAAATGGCAATACTTTCAATAGAGGTTCTTTAATTATTCTCCAACGAGATAATACGCACATTGAAAACTTTACAATCGAACTGAGTGAAATTGCTGTAAAAAACCAACAACGTTTAAAAGAAATTCAAACAGGCTTTTCTGATAAATTCCCAGATATGGGGTCATCGTCTATCAGGCTTATCAATAAAACAAGAATTGCTATGATTTCTGGTGAAGGAACATCGTCATTAAGCTATGGCGCTACGTGGCACTTCTTTGAGCAGCAATTAAAATATCCTGTAACATCTATTAATTCTGAAGATTTTGGAAGAGTAAATCTAGCTGAATACGATGTATTAATTTTACCTAGTGGTAGTTACAGAAGTATGCTTAACGACAGTGGCATGAGCAAGTTACAAGATTGGATGCGTTCTGGTGGAAAAGTAATTGCTATTGATAGAGCTTTAAGCACTTTTGCTGGCAAAAAAGGATTTGGCTTAAAATACAATGATAATGATGACGACAACGAATCAAACAATTTAATTCCTTATGCAGATAGACAGCGTGAATCTGCCAAAAATATGATTACTGGTGCCATTTTTAAAACAAACGTAGATAATACTCATCCAATGGCATATGGATATTCTAAAGACTATTTTACTTTAAAATTAGGAGGAACTTCTTATAGTTTATTAGACAGAGGCTCAAACGTTGCTCATATTGGAGATGATGTTATGAAAGTATCAGGTTTTGCTGGAATTAACGCTCAAAAAGGACTTAAAAACTCCCTAGTCTTTGGAGAAGAGCGCCAAGGTAGAGGAAGCATTATATACATGGTAGACAATACACTTTTTAGAAGTTTTTGGGAAAATGGAAAACTATTTTTTGTAAACGCCATTTTCTTTGCAAATAATTAAAATCAATCAAAATGAAAATCACTAAAACACTATTAATCCTATTGGTTTTTATCGTTACATCTTGCGCTAACGAAACAAAAACCACTGCAGACAACAAAGAATTTAAAGTAGAATTTGAAGAGTTTACTTTAGACAATGGCTTATCAGTAATTTTCCATGTAGACAGATCAGATCCTGTAGTTGCAGTAGCACTTACAAGTCATGTTGGTTCTGCTAGAGAAATTGAAGGACGTACTGGGTTTGCACACTTATTTGAGCATTTACTTTTTTTAGAATCTGAAAACCTTGGAAAAGGTGGTTTAGATAAAATGAGTGCTCGAATTGGAGGCTCAGGTGCCAATGGTTCGACAAGTAGAGATCGTACTAACTATTTTCAAACCGTTCCAAAGGACGCACTTGAAAAAATGATTTGGGCAGAAGCAGACAAACTAGGTTTTTTTATTAATACAGTGACAGAACCAGTTTTAGCTAAAGAAAAACAAGTAGTTAAAAACGAAAAACGTCAAGGTGTTGACAACAACCCTTATGGACATACACAATATGTCATCGATAAAAATTTATACCCTGAAGGGCATCCGTATAGTTGGCAAGTAATAGGCTCGCTTGAAGATTTACAAAATGCAACACTTCAAGATGTAAAAGATTTTTATAACCGTTGGTACGTGCCAAACAATGTAACCTTAACAATTGCTGGTGATTTTGACACTGCTCAAGCAAAGCAATGGGTTGAAAAATATTTTAGTGAAATAAAACGTGGTGAGGATATTCCAAAAATGGCAAAACAACCTGTTGAGCTATCTGAAACTAAAAAGCTGTTTTATGAAGATAACTTTGCACGTTTACCACAGTTAACGATTGCGTGGCCTGGTGTTTATCAATATCATGATGATTCTTATGCGTTGAGTGTATTAGCAAGCTATTTATCAAGAGGTAAAGCTGCGCCTTTATATAAATCGATTGTTGAAGAACATCAACTAGCAAGTAATGTGAGTTTGTCTCAATACAATTCAGAAATTGCTGGACAAGTAATGCTACGTGTTACAGCGTTTAACGGAACAAAACTAGACAATGTTCAAAGCGCCATTAATGAGGCTTTCTCCAAATTTGAAGCAGAAGGTATTCCTCAAAAAGATTTAGACAGAATTAAAGCTGGTCAGGAAACTGCGTTTTATAACGGACTGTCAAGTGTATTAGGAAAAGGGTTTCAATTAGCACAGTATAACATATTTGCTGAAGATCCTTCGTATATCAATGAAGATGTAAAAAAGATATTGGCAGTTACAGCTAACGATGTGATGCGTGTGTATAATGCCTACATAAAAAATCAAAATTATGTAGCCACTAGTTTTGTTCCAAAAGGACAAGCTGATTTAGCACTAGTTGATTCTAAATTAGCAGAAGTTGTTGAAGAAAAAATTGTAGAAGGTGCTGAGGAAGAATTCGACCCAAGCATCGTAGCAACCTATGAAAAAACCCCATCAAGTTTTGATAGATCTATAGAACCTCCTTATGGAGGCAGTCCAGATGTAAAAGTTCCAGAAGTTTGGAAAGAGTCTTTATCCTCTGGCATGAATTTGTTGGGCATAGAAAACAATGAAGTGCCATTGGTACAATTTAGAATACAGATTAAAGGTGGTATGTTGCTTGAGGATATTAATAAAATTGGTGTGTCCAACTTATTAGCTAATATGCTCACTAAAGGAACAAAAAACAAAACACCAGAAGAGCTTGAAAATGCTATTCAAAGTTTAGGAGCCTCCATTAATGCGTTTGCATCGAACGAAGCAATTACCATTTCTGGAAATTCTCTTGCTAAAAACTATAAAGCTACGATGGCTTTAGTAGAAGAAATATTATTAGAGCCACGTTGGGACATTGATGAATTTGCATTATTAAAACAAAGTACTATAAGTCAAATTCAGCGTCAAAAAGGAAATCCAAATAGTATTGCATCTATAGAGTTTGCTAAACTAACGTATGGAGATGACCATATTTTATCAAAAAATAATATTGGCACGGAAGCTTCAGTAAATACTATTACTATTGAGGACCTACAAGACTATTATACAAACAATGTTTCGCCAACAGTAACCAGTTTTCATATTGTTGGAGATATTACACAAAAGGAGGTCTTGAATTCTTTAAAAAATTTAGATAGTAATTGGGAAGCTAAGGAAGTGTTATTTCCAGAAATTGCATCACCAATGGCTCCTGAGGTATCTAAAGTCTACTTTTACGATGTACCTAATGCAAAACAATCGGTAATTAGGTTTGGTTATCCAGCTTTAGCTGCAACAGATGCTGATTATTATCCTGCAAGTGTTTTAAATTATCGTCTAGGTGGTGGTGGGTTTGCATCTCAATTAACTCAAGAACTTAGAGAAGGTAAAGGGTACACTTATGGTATTGGCTCTGGGTTTTCTGGTTCAAACATTAAAGGTGCTTTTACTATTTCTAGCGGCGTTAGATCTAATGTAACTTTAGAATCGGCTAGTTTAGTAAAAGAAATTGTAGAAAACTACGGTAAAAATTATACCGAAAAAGACTTAGAAATCACCAAAGGCTTTATGATTAAAAGCAATGCAAGAGCTTTCGAAACTCTAGGGTCTAAACTAGGAATGTTAAGTAATATTAGTAATTACAATCTGCCAGATGATTATGCAAAACAGCGCGAAGCTATTGTAAAAGCGATGACTGTTGAAGATATTAAACAACTCGCGGACAAATATTTAGATGTCAATAAAATGAATTACATGGTTGTTGGTGATGCCAAAACCCAAATGGGTAAACTAGAAGCCTTAGGTTTTGGAAAACCAATTCTCTTAAATGAAGTTGAAGCGAAATCGAATATTGAGCAGTAGATAATTATCTTTTATAATGATTGAAAAGAAGAAATTTTTATTAGATGAAAGATTGGAATCTTCTAAAGAAATATCCTATTCAATCTTTCACTGTGCTTTTAATAGTGACGGTGGATCTATAGATACTCCAATAGGTAGAATTGAGATTAAGAGAAGACAGTCTGGAGACGGATTTAATGAACATACTGAAATTAGAATATTAATGCGTAATGGTGTTTTTAAAAAATGGAGACAGTTAAAAATTATTAAATCACCTAAAAAGCTAAATAGAATAGAAAAAATCATTTCTAAATCCGAACTCAATAAAATTATAAAGGAATTAATTGAAGTAGAAAAAATTTCAGAACCTTACACAATTTATAATTGTATTGAAAACGTAGAAGATTATAGAGCTTTTGGAAAACTTTATAATTGGGATTAAAAAAGCACCTATTATAAACTGTGAAACTTTTTAACGACATCATAGACGAAACCAAAAACCTTTTACCAAAAGATGGTGTGGTTAATTACTATGGGAAAATCATTCCAGAAGCATTAGCTAACACCATTTTTATTAATCTATTAGAAAACCTAAATTGGAAACACGATGAAGCTACAGTTTATGGCAAACATTACATAACCAAACGTAAAGTAGCTTGGTATGGTGATAAAACTTTTGAATATACCTATTCAGGAAAAACAAAAAAAGCCTTACCATTGACTCCTGGATTATTAAAACTAAAACAATTGGTTGAGCTTAAAACAGGAGAAACCTTTAATTCGTGTCTTTGTAACCTTTACCATAATGGAGAAGAAACTATGGGTTGGCATAGTGATGGTGAAAAAGATTTAAAGAAACATGGAGCCATAGCATCCTTAAGCTTTGGAGCTGAACGTAAATTTGCCTTTAAACATAAGCAAACCAAAGAAAAGTGCGAGTTTCTATTAGAACACGGAAGTTTATTGGTCATGACTGGAACCACTCAAGAACATTGGTTGCATCGTTTACCACCAACCAAAAAAATTAAAAACCCAAGAGTTAATTTAACTTTTAGAACCATTGTAGAAAACAATTAATGGTATAACTTTACTCAACTTGAAAATGATAATTATGAAAAAATTTATACTCGCAACAGTTTTAATGTTTTTTGTTGGACACATTTCTGCACAAGACGAAGAGATAATTATACCAGAAATAGGATTTGGGTTAAAAGCAGGTTTAAACTCCATGCACAATAAAACTGTGAATGAATCCAGTGATAATGTTCAAAAAAAATCTGGTGTTTATATTGGTGCTTTTGTGAATATACCAACCTCAGATATTTTTAGTGTGCAACCAGAAATTATTTATTCTTCCACCGAATTTCAAGGCAGAAACAATGCAAGTTTTTTGCACATTCCTGTATTGTTAAATTTTGAATTAGGAAATGGATTTTCTGGATTCATAGGTCCCGAAGGTCAGGTTTTAATTGACTTAGGTGAAGCTGAAAACAGCGATTTATACAACTCATTTATGTTTGGATTTACTTTTGGAGCAAGATATCAAATCACACCAAACTTTTATATTGAAGGTAGGCCTTACTTTGCTTTATCGAAGTTTATTGAAGAAGATTCTGGCTATAGAAAATTTAATACCCTACAAATTGGATTGGCATTTAAATTTTAAAAAAATCTAGGTTAAAATCTAAAAAATCAGTATCTTAAAGGCTCTTACCTCTTACAACAAATAAAAATAAAGTTATCATGAAAAAGGGATACTTAAAACAGAACAAAACAAGCTTCGTTACACTTTTAGTATTATTTACTTTTTTGGTTTTTAATCAAAATACTTCCGCCTTAGCTTTTCAAGAAACTTCACAGTCTTTTGACGAATATAAAGGTCGTGTTATTGGTAATGACACTAAAAAACCATTAGTATTTGCTGATGTTTCAGTAATTAACTCTAATATTAGTACTATCACCAATAAAGAAGGTGAGTTTACTTTAAAAGTGCCTAAATCATTATCTGGCAATAGTGTTAAAGTGTCTTTTCTTGGTTATGAAACTCAAGAAGTTCCATTAAGAAACCTAAAAGGAGAGAACAATACAATTACATTAAATGTTATTACTACTCAACTATCGCAAGTAAACATTAACGTTCCTAAAGATGCTCGTGCACTTGTAAAGGCCACATTAGAAAATCGTGAGGAGAAATATGTAAACGAGAAAACCTTAATGACTGCTTTTTATAGGGAAACCATAAAAAAACGCAATAAAAATGCCTCTTTAGCTGAAGCTGTTGTTAAGATTTATAAAGAACCTTATTCAACATCTAAGAGAGATGCTGTAGAACTTGTGAAATCTAGAAAAAACACTAATTACTCTAGATTGGATACTTTGGCTGTAAAACTACAGGGAGGTCCATTTAGTGCTTTATATTCTGATATTGTTAAGTACAAAGACTATATTTTTGATGAAGAATTATTTGACTACTACAATTTTAATTTTGGTAATTCAACTCAAATAAATGATCGTCAAGTATATGTTGTAAATTTTGAGCAACAACCAAATATAGTAACACCATTATATAGAGGTAAATTATATATTGATGCTGAAACTTTCGCTTTAGTAAGTGCCAATTATAGCTTAAATGTTGAAAACAAAGATGAAGCAGTAAAACTGTTTATTAGAAAAAAACCTCGATTAGTTAGAGTAGAACCAGAAGAAGCTTTGTATCGTGTAGATTATAAAACAACACCTGATGGCAAATGGTATTATAGTTATAGTAATGTGCAATTAGCATTTAGAGTAAAATGGCGTAAAAAACTATTTAGTAGTATTTACACTTTAAATATAGAAATGGCCATAACCGATTGGACAACAAATATTACCTCTACTTTAAATAAAGACAACAGAATAAGACCAACGGTAATTTTAAGTGATCAAGCTTCAGGATTTTCGGACCCAGAATTTTGGGGAGAATATAACATTATAGAACCTGAAAAATCAATAGAATCTGCTATTCGAAAAATTTCAAGACAACTTGAAAAAATCGAAAGAAAAGAAAAAGAGTAAATTAAACAACCTCAGCATAAAGATCGAAGTCTGCTGCATCAGTGATTTTTACTGTAGCAAATTCTCCTGTTTTTAGATATGTTTTAGTTGCATCAATAAGCACTTCATTATCTACATCTGGAGAATCAAATTCTGTGCGTCCAACAAAGTAATCGCCTTCTTTTCTGTCGATAACCACTTTAAACTCCTGCCCTATTTTTTCTTGATTTAATTCCCAAGAAATTTGAGACTGTATTTCCATGATTTCATTTGCTCTCTCTTGCTTCACCTCTTGTGGCACATCATCTTCTAGATTATAAGCGTGTGTATTTTCTTCATGTGAGTAAGTAAAACAACCTAAGCGTTCAAAACGCATATCAATTACCCAATCTTTAAGCTTCTGGTAATCTTCTTCGGTTTCTCCAGGATAACCAACAATAAGTGTTGTTCTAATCGTCATATTAGGAACTTTTGCTCTAAATTCCTTTAACAGCTTTGTCGTTTTTTCTTGAGTTGTTCCACGACGCATGCTTTTTAAAATACTATCGGAAATATGTTGTAATGGTATGTCTAAATAATTACAAATTTTAGGCTCTCTATTCATCACATCTAGCACATCCATTGGAAAACCAGTTGGAAATGCATAATGAAGGCGAATCCACTCAATGCCGTCAACTTTTACTAAAGCATCCAGAAGTTCAGCTAAATTACGTTTCTTATATAAATCAAGTCCGTAATACGTTAAATCTTGGGCAATAAGTATGAGTTCTTTTACACCATTGGCAGCTAGTTTTTCAGCTTCAATTACAATCTCTTCAATTGGTGTCGATTTATGCTTCCCTCTCATTAAAGGAATTGCACAAAAACTACAAGGTCTATCACAACCTTCAGCTATCTTTAAATAAGCGTAATTTTTTGGTGTAGTTGTTAAACGCTCACCTATAAGTTCATGCTTATAGTCTGCACCAAGGGCTTTTAATAAATTTGGTAATTCGGTGGTTCCAAAATACTGATCTACATCAGGAATTTCCTTTTCTAAATCTGGCTTATAACGCTCACTTAAACAACCAGTCACAAACACTTTATCGACATCGCCTTCCTCCTTTTTTTGAAGATATTCAAGGATTGTATTTACACTTTCTTCCTTAGCATTATTAATAAAACCACAAGTGTTTATCACTACAATATTCCCTTCTTCTTCATGTACAACGTCTTTATTATTCGCTTTTAGTTGTCCCATCAACACCTCACTGTCGTAAACATTTTTAGAGCATCCTAATGTTACTACGTTGATTTTATTCTTTTTAAGTGACTTTGTCCTCATGCCTTAATTTTGGTTTGCAAAGATACAATCTAATTTAAACCTTTCATATATTTGAGAGTCTTATTAAAAACCCTACTTATGAAAAATATGCAGTTTTATCTATTTATCATTTGTTCTGTACTTTTATTTAATTGCTCTTCAAGCAATGATTCTGATATAATTGATGAAAACATAATAACAGATTCTAAAATTTATTTTCCATCGATTATATCAAATGAATGGGAAACAACACCTTTAGAGGAACTAGATTGGAATGAAGCTAATTTACAATCACTTCTCGATTTTTTAGAACAAAAAAATACCAAAAGTTTTATCATACTTCATGAAGGCAAAATAGTAGTAGAAGAATATTTTAATGATCATAATTCAACTTTACCATGGTATTGGGCTAGTGCAGGAAAAACACTTACCACTGCTATTGTTGGTATTGCTGAAGACGAAGGTTTAATAAATATTGACAATAAAGTATCAGACTATATAGGAACTGGGTGGACAAGTGCTCCACTAGATAAAGAAAATCTTATTACTTGTAAAAACCTTCTATCTATGACTTCTGGCTTAGATGACAGTTTAGGTGATAGCACATCTCCTGAAGATTTACAATATATATCTGATGCTGGAAGCCGTTGGGCATATCATAATGTATATGTAAAGCTACAAGATGTCATTGCTCAAAACAGCAATCAAACTTGGTCAAACTACTTTAATTCTAAACTAAAGAATAAAATTGGGATGTCTGGCTCTTGGGTACAGAATAACGATTTTAATGTGTATTGGAGTAATGCAAAAAGTATGGCTCGTTTTGGACTTTTAATCTACGCTAAAGGAAAATGGGAAAATGAACAAATAGTCCCTGAAGGTTATTTGAATGACGCTATAAATACTTCTCAAGACATCAATGAAGCATATGGGTATTTATGGTGGCTTAATGGAAAATCAACGTATCATTTACCACAAAGTCAATTTGAATTTTCCGGTAAATTAATACCTAATGCGCCAAACGACATGTATAGTGCTTTAGGGAAAAATGACCAGAAAATATACATCGTACCCAGCAAAAAATTAGTCATTGTTAGGATGGGAAACTCTGCTGATAATGTGAATTTTGCGCTTTCTTCTTTTGACAATGACCTTTGGGAAAAGATAAGCACCTTAATTAACTAGTTATAATTTACTGGAGGTACTCGTTTCTTCGATGCTTGTTCGTATACATAAGCCCATTCTAATAAGGTTTTTTCACTCAAAGGCTTTGAGATAAACGTTAATCCTCTTGGGCGACCGCTTTCTTGATAACCCATTGGAACCGTTAGTGCTGGATATTCAGCTGTGGCTGCCCAACCTGCGTGAAAATTATTGATTGATAAAAAGCCATCAAGATTTTGCTTCTCAATAGGTGTATCAAAATACAATCTACTTTTTGTCTTTAAATCGGTTTTAATAGAATCTAGATATTGCAAACTCCCTGGATCATCTACAATGCCTTTAAAGAGTCTTTGTCCGTAAGGTGCGCGATTTAACGAGTCTAGATTGTTAAAATTTATCACATCCTGAACAGAAGTAACTTCTACAACATTTGCAGCATGATTAGCTAGATATTCTGGCAAATCTTTTTTCATATCTAGATTTAACAAGCTTATAAATCCTGAACGTTGCACATCAATTTCATCAACCTCAACAACTTCAGCACCATTGTCACGTAACACTTTAATAGCATTTGCATATAAAGAGTCTTCCATAAGTCTCTTAAAAGCACCAAATCGTTTGCCTTCAATGCTGCTTTCGGAAAGCGATTCAGAATAACTCAAAACCTGACTTTTAATTGCTTTTGAATCTGAATCATCAAAACCACTCATAGCATCCAACATTATGGCATTATCAATCACATTTTTAGTCATTGGTCCAGGTGTATCTAAAGTTGACGAAATAGGCACAATACCACTTCTACTCAATAAACCAATAGTAGGTTTTAACCCAACTATAGAATTAGAACTGGAAGGCGATAAAATAGACCCTGACGTTTCACTACCTACAGCACCAACACTAAAGTTTGTAGCTACAGACACACCACTTCCTGAACTTGAACCTCCAGTATCCATAGTTCGTCTGCCATAAGGATTTAATGTTTGTCCACCAATGGCGCTATACCCACTTGGACAATCACCACAAAAGAAATAAGCCCATTCGCTTAAATTTGCTTTCCCTAAAATAAGTGCGCCATTACTTTTTAAACGTTCGGTAATAAAAGCATCTTCTGAAGTATTCTCCTGTAATGCCACAGCACCAGCAGTTGTTGTCATTCCAGAAGCATTGATATTGTCTTTTAATAAAATTGGCATTCCAAAAATTTGATGTGGTGGCACAACAAATTGGGTGTTGTCAGCCTTTTTTGCTTCATCAATCACATTTGGGTTTAAGGCAATTATAGAGTTTAGTGACAACTCATTTTCTCTATCGAACTTTCTTATACGATACAAATAAAATTTGGTAAGTACTTCATAAGATAAATCGCCGTTAGTAATATGTTTTTGAAGCGTTGGAATATCTTGCTCTAATACAAGTGGTTTTAACTTATTATAAGTTTCTTCTGTGAAATCTTCTAAATCCTTATTGAACGGTTTCCACAACTCTTCTTTACTAATATATCTAGAATCTAATACTCGAAACTCTCTAAAATCAGTTGAGTCTTTAACAACTTCAAGAATTTCTCTCTCGGTTGTTACAGTTGAAGATGTATCATTTTTACAAGAAAAAACAAGGGCAATAAGAAGAAAATATAAAATGTTACGCATAATTAATATTTTGAATAAAAATACTAATTATTTTAATCACTAATTCCTTTCGTCAAAAGGAACAATCTTTCCTTCTTCTAAATAATTTTTTAGGTCGTTGAGCAACATTGCCCAACAAAATGATGAGTTTTTAAATTCGTTATTCTCTTTTAGCCAATTTACATGACTAAACTTTAACAACGTACCATTTTTTGTATCTACTAAATCAAAACCAAATGTGGTTGGATTCCAATCATCATCAGATTTTGTCATTTTTAAATGAAAAGATTCGTTTGGTTTTACTTGTGACACTTTGCAGTACCAATCGTATTCATCGGTAAAGTTTAAGTTGTATTCTGCATGTAATTCTGGTTTTCCAGAACTTTTCAACGTCCACCAATTATCTAAATGTTTTGGTAAAGTCACCGCATCAAATACTTCTTTTGGAGAAGTATTAATTACTAGATTATGGTAAATATTAAAACTCATTAATTATTTAAAAAACGAATCTACAAACTCGTATTTATTAAACACTTGTAAATCCTCAATCCCTTCTCCAACGCCTATATATTTTACAGGAATTTGAAATTCATCACTAATACCAATAACAACGCCTCCTTTGGCTGTCCCATCTAATTTGGTGACTGCCAACGATGTTACTTCGGTTGCTGCAGTAAATTGTTTTGCTTGTTCAAAGGCATTTTGACCTGTAGAGCCATCTAATACTAATAATACATCGTGAGGCGCATCGTCAACTACTTTTTGCATCACTCGTTTTACTTTGGTAAGCTCATTCATTAAGTTGACTTTATTATGCAAACGTCCAGCAGTATCAATAATTACAACATCAGCATTCTGAGAGACTCCAGATTCTAATGCGTCAAATGCTACAGACGCAGGATCGCTTCCCATAGATTGCTTTACAATTGGAATATCTACACGATCTGCCCAAACTTGTAATTGGTCTATCGCTGCTGCTCTAAAGGTATCTGCTGCTCCTAAAACAACATTCAACCCTTGCTTTTTAAATTGATATGCCAATTTACCAATGGTTGTGGTTTTTCCGACACCATTTACACCAACCACCATAATCACATGCGGTTTTTGAGTGTCAGGAATAGTAAATTCAGTCGCTTCACCTGAATTAGTCTCTGATAATAATCCAGCAATTTCTTCTCTTAGTATCTTGTTTAATTCTGATGTTCCTAGGTATTTGTCTTTTGCAACTCTGGCTTCAATGCGTTCTATGACTTTTAAAGTAGTATTTACACCAACGTCACTAGTTACTAAAATCTCTTCCAAATTATCAAGAACATCGTCATCAACTTTAGATTTTCCAGCAACTGCTTTGTTAAGTTTGTTGAAAAATGAGGTTTTAGATTTTTCTAATCCTTTATCTAGTGTTTCCTTTTTTTCTGAGGAAAATATCTTTTTAAATAAACTCATGTATTGTTATATATTACTTAATTTAGAAATAGCAATATTCTTGCCTAAAGACAATTTCTGCTACATTGTCATTAAATCGTGCATAAAGAAAATAAATATTTCTTGAAGATTGCCTATTATAAGGTATAAAAAAAGCTGCTTTCTATAAGAAAGCAGCTTGAAATATCTTGATTATAAAAAATAA
Organism: Gaetbulibacter sp. S0825; assembly: GCF_011777505.1. Classification (GTDB taxonomy): domain Bacteria; phylum Bacteroidota; class Bacteroidia; order Flavobacteriales; family Flavobacteriaceae; genus Pontimicrobium. The sequence continues at coordinate 352,800 of NZ_JAATJT010000003.1, forward strand.
TTTATTTTTTATTCAAAAAGTCGTTTACTTGTTCTGGTGCCATAATTGATTCAACAAACATATAGGCTCCTGATTTTGGAGACTTTACCATTTTAATAGCCTTTGTTAATCTTTTAGATCCAGTTTGTAATGATGCTACTGATTTCTTTGCCATGATTCAATTATTTTTTACTTGATTTCTTTATGAACTGTCATACGCTTTAAGATTGGATTAAATTTCTTAATCTCCATTCTATCAGGCGTGTTCTTTTTATTTTTTGTTGTAATATATCTAGAAGTTCCTGGTTGTCCAGATTCTTTATGCTCTGTGCACTCTAATATTACTTGAATTCTATTTCCTTTCTTTGCCATTGTACTACTATTTAAACTGTGAGGCTATTATTTTAAAAATCCTTTAGACTTAGCTTCTTTAATTGCAGCAGAAATACCAACTCTATTGATAGTTTTTAATGCAGCAGCAGAAACTTTTAAAGTCACCCACTTATCTTCTTCAGGAATGTAAAAACGTTTTTTAAGTAAGTTCGCATTAAACTTACGCTTAGTTTTATTCATTGCATGCGAAACGTTGTTTCCAACCATCGCTTTTTTTCCAGTAAGTTCACAAACTCTTGACATGATATCTAACTTTAAAAATATTGTTATTTTAAAACGAGGTGCAAATTTACGAATTCTTTAATGTTTGACAAACTTTATTTTGTCAATTTTTAAAAATTTCTTTTTGAAGCATTTCAAAAGCTTTATTTACAGCTTTATTAATCACTTTTGTTCGATGATTTCCTAGGCTAAATATTTCTGAAAAAACACCATTAGGAGTAGCAATAGCAATACATACAGTCCCAACTTCAACATTTGCATCACCTTTTGTTGGTCCTGCATTTCCTGTTGTGGCAATAGCATAATCTGTTTTAAACAATTTTTGCACACTTTTTGCCATAGCTTCTGCTACTTGAGTACTAACCAAAGAATATTTATTAATTAAATCTTTGTTAATTTTTAATACATCTATTTTAGCTTCGGTGGAATAACTTACCACACTGCCTTTAAAATAGACTGATGCTCCTGAATTTGCTGTGATTCTTTCGGCTATCTTGCCTCCTGTACAACTTTCGGCTGTTGCCAAAGTTTTCCCTAGGCTTGTTAGTTTTTCTCCAATTAATACTTCAATTGCGCCATTTTCTTCAAAACCAGCAAACTCCTTTTCTATTTGAGGTAATAACATTTCTATTTGCTTGTTCATTTCGGCAATCAATAGCTCCTCGTTTGTTCCTTTTGCAGATAAACGTAGTCTTACCATACCTAAATTAGGCAAATAAGCAAGTTTTATAAAAGTTGGAAGATTATCTTCCCAATCTTCAATTTTTTCAGCAAGTTTACTTTCTCCTAGACCATAAGTAAGCAGTGTTTTATGCAAAATAAAAGGTAATTCAAATTGTTCTTTAAGCCGAGGCAGCACTTCATGATTCATTAAAGCCTTCATTTCAAAAGGCACACCTGGAAGTGATATAAATGCCTTATTTTTCTTTTCTAACCACATACCTGGAGCACTCCCAAAATGATTCATTAAAACCTTTGCTTTGGAAGGCACTAAGGCTTGATCGATATTAACCTGTGAAAGCTCCTGTTTGATATACTTTTTCCAAAGTTTTTTAATGTTTTGCAAAACAGCTTCGCTTTGCACCAATGAGTCACTAAAATAATCCGCAAGGGTATTTTTGGTAATATCGTCCTTTGTTGGTCCTAAACCTCCAGTAATAATTATGATATCGGCGTTTTCTTCGGCTTCTTTTAAAGATTTTAGGATGTGTTCTTTATCGTCTTGGACAGACGTAATTTGGTAAACAGATACGCCAATCTTGTTCAGTTCTTTTGAAATAAATGCCGAATTGGTGTCAACTACTTGACCAATGAGAATCTCATCACCAATAGTAATTATCTCTGCTTGCATTATAAATTGAAATCTGACCTAATCTCTTCTACTGCCTTACTAACTGCGCTGAGTACAATTTCTAGTTTTTCGAAAATATCCTTATCGCGCTGCTCAAATTTTCCCCAATCCTGAACTTCTATTAAGTCATCTAAAACACCAAGTTCAAATAAGTCTATAGTAGGTTTCATTTTGTGGGCAGATTTGTATGCAGCTAAATAGTCTTTACTTACAACAGCTGTTTGTAAAAGGAGTGCGTCTTCTGGCACTTCTTCTATAAACGTCATAGCTAAAGTTTTAATAAAATCGGTATCGTTATCAGCCAATTCTCTTACTCTATCGAGTTTGTAATGTTGTTCCATTTATTTAACTGTTATTGAAAACATTTCTTCGTTTTCTATAAATCCTTTTAGTTTATCGTTAGCAACTACCTTGCCAACTCCTGCAGGTGTGCCTGTAAAGATAATATCTCCAATCTTTAAAGTAAAATATTTTGACACATATTCGATTAACTCATCTATCTTCCAAAGCATTAAATTGGTGTTTCCATCTTGCACAATGGTGTCATTTTTATGTAAAGTGAAGCTAATATTGTCAACGTTTTTAAAATTAGTTTTAGGCAACCATTTCCCTATAACCGCTGCGCCATCAAAGGCTTTGGCCTTTTCCCATGGCAATCCTTTAGACTTTAATTGACTTTGCAAATCGCGTGCTGTAAAGTCTATACCCAGACCAATTTCATCGTAATATTTATGTGCGAATTTTCGGTCTATGTGTTTGCCAACTTTATTGATTTTTACTAAAATTTCAACTTCATGGTGTACATCATTAGAAAAATCTGGGATAAAAAACGGTTGTTTTTTTAGTAAAATAGCAGTGTCTGGTTTTAAAAACACCACAGGATCTTTAGGTTTTTCGTTTTCTAACTCTTCTATATGTTTGGTATAATTTCTACCTATGCAAATTAACTTCATTAGAATAATTTATTATTAAAGCTACGTAACTTAATAGCTGTTAATACTTTTTTTGTGTATAACGGAAAATCGGCATTTAGCAACCATCCAAAATAACCAGGTTCTTTCTCTAGAACTTCGGTCACTAATTTTCCTTTATGCTTACCAAATGAGAAGCACTCTTCTCCTTTTTTGTTATAATTAATAAATCCTGCAAAATCGGCAAACTTCTTTCTTGAGCTAAACTCAGCTAAAAATTTAGTGTCATTTTCCAATTCGTCATATTTTTCTATTTGCGATTTAAGCACTTCATAAGTTGCTTTTGTATCAGCTTCGGCGCTATGTGCATCTTCTAGGCTTTCATCGCAATAAAACTTATAGGCTGCACTTAAAGTACGTTGTTCCATTTTATGAAAGATAGTTTGTACATCTACAGCCACACGGTTTTTCATGTCGAAATCTATCTCAGCTCTTAGCATTTCTTCGGCTAACAACGGAATATCAAAACGATTGGAATTGAAGCCTCCTAAATCGGAATCTTTAATCATGTTATGGACATCCTTAGCAATGTCTTTAAAAGTAGGTTCGTTAGCCACTTTTTCGTTGGTAATACCATGAATAGCAATCACCTCGTTAGGAATAACCATTCCTGGGTTAACCAACCATGTTTTACTTTCTTCTGTTCCGTTAGGATACACTTTTAGAATTGAAATTTCTACAACACGATCTTTAGAGATATTTATACCTGTTGTTTCAAGATCGAAAAAACAAATAGGCTTTGTTAAATTTAACTGCATTAATCAACTATTTTTCTAAACACAAAGGTAAATAGAATAAACAAAAAAGAGCCTTTTGAAATTAAAAACCTCATTTGACTATGTTAAAAAAATAGTCGATATTAGTTTTCAACTTATATAAAAATTAAAATACTAGACATATAAGTCTCATTTGATTATTCATAACTCTAACACAAATAAAATATTATGCCTTTATACATGGATATTCACAATGTTGACACTGATGAATTTTCTGCTGAAGATGTTGTAAAAGCTCACATGGAAGATTTAGCGATACAAGATCAATTTGGTGTTAAACAATTAAAGTACTGGGTAAATGAGCAAGCAAAAACAATATTTTGTTTGATGGAAGGACCAAACAAAGATGCATGTAATCAGGTACACTTAAAGTCACACGGAAATACAGCTTGTAATATCATTGAAGTAGCGGACAATGAATACAATTTATTTATGGGACAAGGTACAGATGTGGATGACTTGGCAAAAACAGACTCTGGAGACCTTGATTCTGGATACAGAACAATTCTTCTTGTCAATATTTTGAGCTTTTCTAATAATAATCGAAGATATTTTAGCAAAATTAAAGAGCTAGTTCTAGAGTACAATGGTGTAGTTGTACGTGAGCCTAACAATCAAATTATGATTACATTCATATATGCTACAGATGGCATCTCTTGTGCATCAGATATTATGAAATTCATCAATACTTCAAATGACTTAGAATTTAATTTAGCCGTAGTAAGTGGCAAACCTGTAGATGAAGAAGGTTCGGCTTTTTTTGAAGTAGCCAAAGCAAAAATTAATAAGGTTTGTTCTCTAGGTTTAAATAAGAAAATGTATCTGGACAAAGAGACTATTCTAATTTCAGAAAAAGAAATTCAAGAACCAAAAGAAAAACTGAGCAACTTTACCGTTCTCAATAATGATGACTTTGTCTTTTCTTCTAATCTTCACGATGTAATCAAAAAACACTTTACACGCTCCGATTTTAACAGTGAAGAATTAATCTCAGAAATTGGATTAAGCAAATCACAAGTAAGTCGTAAAGTAAAATCTTTAACTGGATTAGCTCCAAATCAACTCATACAAGAATCAAGACTCCAATGCGCTTTGAATAACATTGCTTCAAGTCATAAAACTATTGCGGAGATTGCCTACGACACAGGATTCAATAGTCCAACATACTTTACTCGTGTTTTCAAAAAAAGATTTGGAATTTTACCCACAGATTTCATAAAGCAACTGAGATAATCAAAGAATAATTGAATTTGAATCAATTGTACCAGTATTTGAATCAATTGTGAAATATTGTCTTACATACATGTTCTAAATTTGTATCATAGAGTTTCAATCAATTTAATTAGAAGCAACATGATGAACAAAACAAAAATAGCAGCAGCTCAATTATCTCCAGTATTTCTAAACAAAGAAAAAACAATTGAAAAAGCTTGTGACGCAATTTTAGAGGCAAGTAATAATGGAGCTAAAGTAATTGTTTTTCCAGAAGCATTTATATCAGGTTATCCAGATTGGATATGGCTTGTTCCCAATAGCAAGGGAGCTGAACTCAATGAACTATATGTAAAACTTGTTGAAAATGCAGTTTCCGTTCCTGACAATTCAACCAACAAACTTTGTGAAGCCGCGAAAAAAGGAAAAATTAGTGTTGTAATTGGGATGCACGAACGCAATACAGAAACAAGTGGTACTAGTTTATTCAATAGTTTATTGTTTATCAATAATGACGGAGAAATAGCGGGGAAGCATAGAAAATTAATCCCAACTGGTGGCGAACGTCTAATCTGGTCACAGGGAGATGGTTCTACTTTCAAATCATATGATACAGCATCTGGAAAAATAGCTGGACTTATCTGTTGGGAAAATTACATGCCTTTAGCACGAAATGCTGTATATGAAACAGGAGCACAGATTCTCGCAGCGCCTACTTGGGATAAAAGCTCAAATTGGTTGCAATCAATACAACATATTGCAAGAGAAGGAGGCTTATTTGTTGTAAGTACTTGTATGGCATTACATATTGATGACATTCCAGACGACTATACATTTAAACATCTTTACCCTGAAGGTAGGGAATGGATAAACACTGGTAACAGTTGCATTATAGACCCAAAAGGACAAGTAATTGCAGGTCCATTAGAAGCACAAGAAGGAATTATATATGCAGATATAGACCTTAACACAATTATAGAAGCCAAACGAATGTTTGATGCTGTAGGTCATTATTCAAGACCTGATGTCTTTAATTTTTCAGTCAAATCAAACCAAAAATAAATATATTATGACAAATTCTAACACACGTGCAATTGCACTAGCAGAAAGATTAACACTAGGAGCAAATGCACTCGCTAATTTCGCAGAAAATTTATCTAATTCTGAGTGGAATAAACCTGTACTTGGAGACGGAAGAACCATTGGTGTTGTAGTGCATCACGTTGCAAGTGTTTATCCACTTGAAATTGAACTAGCTCAAGTAATTGCCTCTGGAAATCCAATCACTGATGCTACAATGGATGTTGTAAATCAAATGAATGCTCATCATGCTAAAGAATTCGCAAATGTGGGGAAAATTGAGACTATAGAACTACTAAGAAGAAACAGTAAAATTGCAGCCGATGCTGTGCGTTCCTTTACAGATAAAGAACTTGATAATGCGTCAACTGTTTCATTAAATGCAAATGCTCCATTGACTGTCCAATTTTTTGTCGAAGACCACGCACTTCGTCATAGTTACCATCACTTTAGTAAAATTAAAGAAACACTTAAAAAGTAATCAAAAAGCACAGTATAAAACTGTGCTTTGGCATTTATCTATAAGATTCCTAACTCACTTCAAGTTTATAACCAACACCATGAACATTAACTAATTTAATGGAATCGTCTTCTTTTAACTTCTTACGAAGTTTTGAGATATAGGTGTCTAAACTTCTACCTACAATTACACCATTATCTTCCCAAACGCGTTTTTCTAATTCTTCTCGCTTTATAATTTGATTTGGATTGGCTACAAAAATTTCCAACAGCTCACATTCCTTTTTAGAAAGGCTAATCTCTATCGCTTGCTTAACTAATTTATTCTGCTCTGGATAAAATTGAAAACTGCCAATAGAGGCATAGTTGTCATTATTACTTTTTTCTAAGTTATTTGATTTACTCTTATAAAAAACAATTCCTAATACAACTATCACAGCAACTAGAAAGTAAAATAGATATTTTAAGCTGCTATTTTGAGAGTTTAATGACTTAGTAAACCTTACACTTACAATGTAACAGGCTTTGTGCAATTGTCTTCCTCCACAAGGCACAATATCCTTATCAACATTTTCTTTCATTTCGTAACTGTAAGCTACCTCACCATCTTCACATTGTTTTACTTCTGTAAGATAATATCTTGGTAAATCTGCTTTTTGAAAACTGCTTTTTATGATATTTACAAGACTATCTGGATGAATTGATACAGATTCTTGAAAGGCCAATTGATACTTTTGATTATCTAATTCTAAAACTGGCTTAACCAAAGATGTTGAATCCTGATTGTTAAGTAGTATTTTATGACCTACATCACGTAATGCTACTTTAGTAACTTCTGAAAAGTTTCTATTTGAATCATTATTACATGATAATATGCAAAATAAAAACATGATGAAGGCTAAGCTACTAGCTAAATATTTGGAGGTGTTATTCATAATTAAGTGTAAATAACACACAATTTCTCGACTTTTTACAACTGTTGACACTTCTTTTACATTTTTTTGACACTTTCATGGTATTCTAGCTCTAGTTTAGCATCATCAATTAACATGAAGTATACTATTAATCATAAAACAAACAAAATGAAAAAGAGAGTTTTAATTATTTCAGCTGCAGTTATTACAGTAAGTATAACAGCATTTAGTGTTATGTCTTTTAACAATTTAAAAAGCAACGAAACAACACAACTAGAAAACAATACAGTTGCCATGAATACGGAGGTCATTAATAAAATGGCCAATAGAATTTTTACCGATTTTATTTACGATGTAGGCCCAAGGTATAATCCTATTAAAAAAACAGACTTAGATGCTGTAAGATCATTTAATGACCTTATTGACTTGGAGCATGCCCAACGAATTGTTGACTACAAATCTATTAGTGTTATTAAAATTATTGATGACAAAGAATCAAATATTCGTGAAACTGGAAACAGTGACGCATTAACTAATAAGCAATTAGAATTTATACAGGCCTCAAATTATTCAACCAATCTAACGTTTTCGGCATATTTAACAGAGAAGAACCCAGAAACAGGAACTATAGAAAACACGCATTGGAGACCTTACTTTACAGTTATTCCAGAAAAACAAGCTGAATATTCAGAAGGCAAAGAGGCACTTAAAAAATATCTTAAAGAAAATAGCAAAGCATCAAGAGATAAAGCAAATGTGGATCCCGAAAAGTTACAAGCTGCCAAATTATTTTTTACGGTAACTAAAAAAGGCGCTATTGAAAATGTTAGGTTAGATAGAACCTCAAACTACCCTTTAGTTGATAAAACCATGATTGAGTTAATAAAAAACACACCAGGAACATGGAAACCTGCTGAAAATTTTGAAGGCAAAGAAGTAGACCAAGAACTTGTGGTTTCCTTTGGATTAATGGGTTGTTAAGCCATAATTTTAAATATAAATTATTAGACTAAAACTTATGAAGAAACATATAGTTACAATTTTGCTGCTATTCTTTTGCATACTATCATATAGTCAAGAAGAGGAAAGCCTTGAAGTGTTTACAACAGATAGCACCTGGATAAAAGAAATTATAAAATTCCCAATTAATTTTGCTCAAGACATCAACTATGAAGGCTTTGAAGATTTAAGATTTCCTCAAGGATGGTCTAACCAAGAGAGTCCAAACTTTTGGTCTTATGTTTGGGCTTGGAATATTAATGGTATTGAAAAACCATCTGAAAGTGACTTAGAAAAAAATGTGCAACTCTATTTTGACGGTTTATTAGGCCTTGATTTCTATAAAATTAATGACGTTAAAACACCAAAAACAAATGCCGTTTTTATTAAAAAAGGGAACACACAATATGTAGGTAAAGTAAAAACCATAGATACACGTTACACCAAACTACCAATGACCTTAAATGTGCTTGTTGAATACTACTATTGTGAGATTCAAAAGAAAACGATTATGGTTTTTAGATATTCGCCAAAACCATTTGATAATGCTGTTTGGTATAAACTTAACGAGGTCAAACTGCGAGCAGATGCTTGTGAGTTTTAATGCTAATTGATAAATTCCTTATTTGACTTTGTAAGAAAAATTGTCGACCTTCGTTTAACAACTGATATAAACAATTGAAAAAGTTCATATCTAAGCATTAAACAAAGACCTAAAATTTTGCAACAAAAAAAGCACAGTTTTAAAACTGTGCTTTTGCTTTTATTAAGACATCTCGACTCGGTTCGATGTGACAGACTAAATGTATTATATTTCTCTATCTAAATCCCAAGCTTCTAAATAATCTTTTACGGCTTTTACAAATTGTCCTCCAAGAGCACCATTTACCACTCTATGGTCATAAGAGTGCGACATAAACATCTTGTATCGTATACCTATATAATCACCTTCAGATGTTTCAATAACAGCAGGTACTTTTCTAATAGCTCCTAAAGCTAAAATACCAACTTGTGGCTGATTAATTATTGGTGTTCCCATAATGCTTCCAAAGGTTCCAACATTAGTTACTGTATAGGTACCTCCTTGTATATCGTCAGGTTTAAGTTGGTTCATTCTAGCACGATTCGCCAAGTCGTTCACTTGTTTTGCCATACCAATTAAATTTAACTGATCTGCATTTTTAATAACAGGCACAATTAAATTACCATCACCTAAAGCAGCTGCCATACCAAGATTGATATGTTTCTTCTTAATGATTTTATCTCCTTGCACCGAAATATTCATCATTGGGTAATCACGAAGTGCTTTTGCTACAGCCTCCATAAATATTGGTGTAAAGGTTAAGTTTTCACCTTCACGCTTTTTAAAGTCGTTTTTATGTTTATTTCTCCAGTTCCATATATTCGTTACATCTGCTTCAATAAAGGACTGCACATGAGCAGACGTTTGTACAGAATCGACCATGTGCTTCGCTACCAATTTACCCATTCTGGTCATTTCAATAATCTCATCTCCTCCACTTACTTCAATAGGTGTTTCTTTAACTTCTGGTTTAGGAGTCACTGGTGCGCTTTGTGTTTTTACTGGTTCAGGTGTTACTTCTTGCTGAGCAACTGGTTGTGGTTCTGGTTCGCTACCTCTATTTCCAAGATATGCTAAAATATCATTTTTAGTGACTCTACCTTCTTTACCTGTTCCCAGGATACTATCTAGTTCAGCTTGTGATAAGCCTTCTTTTTTAGCAATATTTTTAACCAATGGCGAATAGAATCTGTCTTCAGTTGAACTCACAGGAGTCTCTACCACAGCTTTCGCTGCTACTACTGTTTGAGCAACATCAGCAACTGCCTTTGTTGGTGCTTCAACCTTTGGTTCTGCAACCTCTTGCTTTGGTGCAGCAGGTGCTTCAGTAGCACTTCCTTCTATTTCTATAACAGCAATGGTTTGACCTACTTGCACAACATCGTCAACCTCAAATAATTTTTCTACAAGTACACCATCTACTTCACTTGGAACTTCACTATCTACCTTATCTGTTGCTATTTCAAGAACAGCTTCGTCAGCTTCAATAGTGTCTCCCACTTCTTTTAACCAAGATGTTATGGTTGCCTCAGCAACACTCTCTCCCATTTTAGGTAACTTAAGTTCAAATTTTGCCATATCGTTAATACAAAAGCGATTTTTAGGTTATTGACTGCAAAATTAGAGAAAAATGATTAATTCTGTTGCAGTTTTTTCAATAAATTCGATTTAAAACGTGATAACTTCTCCTCTACTATTTGAGCTATCACTACCAATTATAAAGTTAGAATTATTTACTAAAATTCTAAATGATATATCGCTCTTTCTATTCAAATGTATCAAATTAGAAATGATTTCTTTATAAGTCATCGACGATGTGTCGAATATAACTGTGCTAGCATTTTTAATTTCCTCTTTGGAATTAACTAACAAGATTTGTTTTTGCAATTTCTTTGAAAGAAATTCAACATTTTTACTTGAAAACGCATAACTATTTTTTGAATCTTTCTTAGCCACTTTTGGTGCTTTACGAAATAAGAACGCTAGCTTAATTCCTAACCAAACAAACACATCAAACACAATATTAGACTTAAAATGCTTCTTATAAAATATTTGCATTGCTCCATAAAAACGTTTCGCGTAAGATTTGTCTTTTAATGTGCTTTCTCCTTTATAATGAATCACCATAGTTGTTCCGAAATAGTAATTATCTAAGCCAGCTTTTATGGCTTTGTACGATAAGTCAATATCTTCTCCGTACATAAAATAATCTTCGTCAAAACCTTCCAACTGATTATAAACAGCTCGTTTCATAAACATAAAGGCTCCAACAAGGATATTTACTTTTGCAACCTCATCTTCTTGAACATGATTTGCATAATAATTGGCTGAATTTCCTCTTATTTTTTGCAAAGCCACCTTTACTACAGGAATATTACGTTTGCTTTCTGGTAGAAATTTTCCCGAGCCATCTATCAGTTTACATCCAACTATTCCTAAGTTTTCTTTAGCTTCTGAAAACTTTAATAATTGAGAAAACACATCTTCAGGCACTACAGTATCTGGGTTTAAAATGCAGATATACTCTCCTTTTGCAACTGCAACGCCTTGATTATTTCCTTTTGAAAAACCTAAGTTCTCTTTGTTCTCTATTAAAATAACCTCTGAAAATAATTGCTTTACCATTTCGCAACTACCATCATGTGAATTGTTATCGACTACAATAATTTCAGAATCGATATTTGTTGTAGCGGCTTTTACGCTATGCAAACACAGCTCGAGAAAATAGCGAACATTATAGTTTAATATGACAACTGAGAGTTTCACGCGCCATTACATTTTTAAAGACGCTTCAAAAGGCACGCGATTTACAATGCTTCTTCCTAAGGTCACCTCATCGGCATATTCCAATTCGTCACCAACCGAAATGCCTCTGGAAATAGTTGATGTAATCACTTCTAAATCTTGGATTTGCTTGTAAATATAGAAGTTAGTCGTATCGCCTTCCATGGTAGAACTAAGAGCAAAAATTAATTCTTTTATCTCGCCTTGTTTTACTTTTTCAACTAAGGAATTTATGTTTAAATCGTGAGGTCCAACACCATCCATTGGCGATATTTTACCTCCAAGAACATGGTACAATCCTCTAAAAGTACTTGTGTTTTCAATAGCCATGACATCTCGAATGTCTTCAACTACGCAAATAATATCAGTTTTTCTGTGAGGGTTAGTACAAATTTCACATATAGCAACATCACTAATATTATGGCAGCTTTTACAAAACTTAATCTCTTCACGCATTTTAAGCAATGCCTTAGTCAAGTCACTAGTTTGCTCTTTGGGTTGACGTAATAAATGCAGCACTAAACGCAATGCTGTACGCTTACCTATTCCTGGTAATTGCGACATTTCGTTCACAGCATTTTCAAGTAATTTTGAAGAAAATTCCATAGTTGCGAATTTACAATTTTTATCCTGCATTCAAATAGGAAAGAATTTGAATTATTTGGAATTTGAAAATTTTAATTTGTACTTTGAAACACCAATACTAAAACAAATGAATCCAACTCAAATTCTTTTACTTATTGCAGCTTATTTTGGCGTGCTGATATTAATATCGTATTTCACTGGAAAAAATGATAGTAATGCCGATTTTTTTAAAGCTGGAAAAACATCACCTTGGTATGTCGTAGCTTTTGGAATGGTTGGCGCATCACTCTCTGGTGTGACTTTTATCTCGGTTCCTGGTTGGGTTGATGGTTCACAGTTTAGCTATTTTCAAGTGGTTTTGGGTTATATGGTTGGGTATTTTGTAGTTGCCTATGTGCTAATGCCTATTTACTATCGCCTTAATGTGACGTCTATTTATGAGTATTTATTGCAGCGTTTTGGATTTGTAAGTCATAAAACTGGTGCTTTCTTCTTCTTTGTTTCTAGGGTTCTAGGCGCAGCTTTTAGACTCTATTTAGTCGCCATTGTATTACAACAATTTGTGTTTGATGAATGGAATGTACCTTTTGAAATTACAGTAGTTATCTCTATTTTATTGATATGGATTTACACGAATAAAGGTGGTATTAAAACCATTGTTTGGACTGATACACTACAAACATTGTTCATGATTTTGGCTGTAATCTTATCCATCTATTTTATAAACGAAAGTTTAGGATGGAGTTTTAGTGAGTTTTTAGCATCTAGTGAGTTAAAAGAATACAGTAAAATTATGGTTACTGATAGCTTTTTAGAAAGAAGTCATTTTATTAAATCGTTTGTTGGCGGTATGTTTATCACTATTTGTATGACAGGTTTAGACCAAGATATGATGCAAAAGAATTTAACCTGTAAAACACTAAAGGATGCTCAAAAAAACATGGTATCATTTAGTATTGTGTTAGTGGCTGTTACCTTTCTTTTCATGCTTTTGGGTGCGCTTCTTTTTATATATGCAAAAAAACACAACATTGCCACTCCTTTAATGGATGGCACTCCAAAAACAGACTTATTATTCCCAGAAATTGCTTTGAACGGTGGCTTAGGAATAACTCTAGCCATTACTTTTATGCTAGGTTTAATTGCTGCTGCTTATAGTAGTGCAGATAGTGCCTTGACGTCGCTTACTACGTCATTTTGTGTGGATTTCTTAAACATTGAAAAGAAACCAAAAGACCAACAAAAAAGCATTCGTAAAAAGACACATATTGGTATGAGTGTCATGCTCGTTATTGTTATTATAATCTTTAAATATGTTTTGAGTAGTAATGTTATAGATAGCTTACTTACAGTTGCTGGTTATACCTATGGGCCACTACTTGGGCTTTTCGCCTTTGGTATTTTTACTAAAAAACAAATAAAAGACAAGTATGTTTGGATTGTTGCTATTATATCCGTGGTGCTTACTGCAGTTATTGGTAATATTCCAGCTGAAAGCCTTGGTGGTTATGTTGTAGGTTACGAATTACTACCAATTAATGGCATGCTAACGTTTATTGGATTAGTACTGATTAGTAGAAAGCAAGACTAAAGTACAGGACATTTCAAAATTAATATTGTTTTCTTCTAATAGTTTAAAAAACTCTGGGTTTTCGGTTCCCGGATTAAAAATGATGCGCTCAGGTTTTAATGATATAAGATAATTGTAATATTCCTTTTGCCTTTTAGCATTCATATATAATGTCACTGTATCAATATCTTCATAAGGCTTAAGTTCTGTATCAATCATTACACCCTCAACCTCTCCCTCTCTTAAACCAAAGGCAACAACTTCATGCTTATTTGCCACTAAACGTTGTATCGCATAGTGAGAATATCTGTTAGGATTTAATGATGCTCCAAAAACTAAGGTCTTTTTCATGTGTTTATGTTTATTGCTTTTTAATTGTCATACTTCGACTACGCTCAGTACAGACTTATAACATCCATATAATCAATTTCACTTTGACAGAATTATAGTTATGGAAGTTTTATGTAAATGTTAAAAAAATGTTAATGCGTGTTAAAAAAAGTAACAGCATTTAAATATAGTCGTCTGTTAAGTATAAATGTAGTAAAATACATTTATTATTAACATCATCAATCAATCAAAAAACGAATGAAAAAACTGATCACACTGTGTTTGGCAATACTCTTTATTGTACAAAACACTCAAGCAACAAATGACAACTCTAGCGAATTAATCGATGGCTCTATTACTGGAAAGGTACTAGACGCCACACTTAACGAGCCGCTCCCTTATGTAAACATCATCATAAAAAATGATAAAGGTGAAACCGTAACAGGCGCCATCACACTTGATAATGGAACATTTGAAATTAAAAAAATTCCTGAAGGTAAAATTACAGTAACCGCTCAATATATTGGTTACAAAGCCGTAGTTAAAGAATTAACCATTAGCAAAAAAAATCGCAAGTTTGACCTTGGAGAAATTAGATTGGAGGAAGAAGCTGCGGGTTTGGACGCAGTAACCGTAGTTGCTGAAGTATCTACTATACAGCAAAAAGTAGATAGAAAGGTTATTACCATTGGTAAAGACCTTGCTGCTGCTGGTACAGCTTCAGAACTTATGGTTGGTATTCCTTCAGTTAGTGTGGATGCACAATCTGGAGATATTAGTTTAAGAGGAAACTCTAACGTAAGAGTTATGGTAGATGGAAAACTATCTAATATTCCAACAGCTCAATTATTAAAACAAATTCCTTCAACAGCTATTAAATCAATTGAGTTAATTACGAATCCTTCAGCAAAATATAACCCTGAAGGCATGAGTGGAATTATCAATATTGTACTTCACAAAAACACGATGGTTGGCTTTAACGGTAGTGTAAGTGCAGGCATTAGTTATGAAAAAGAAGTAAAATTCAATAGCGCCTTAAATTTAAACTACCGTAATGGAAAGTTTAATTTATATGGTAGTTACAGTAATAATTTAGGTAAAAACCAAAATGTTGGACGAGTTTTTAGACCAACTAACAATTCTGAAATGTTCTTCGATATTTTAGACGAACGAAAAAATCACTTATATAAAGTAGGTGTCGATTATTATATAAATGATAAGAACACCGTTTCTTTCTTTACCAATCAAAGTACCTCCGATAACGGTACTGTAGGTGCTACGAGTGCGCTATTTTACAATAACCCTTCTTTTGACCAAATGCAAGAGTTTGATGCAAGTAACAAAAACAACTCATCGCAATATAACTTCGATTATAAATTAGATTTTGCCAAAGAAGGTGAAAATATTGAGCTGGAAGTAGACCACAACATTTACAATGGTGATGGCCCTGTGGTGTATGACGATATTTCTGGAACTAACGATTATATCGATTCTAACGATACTGAAAGATTACGAACAACGGTAAACTTAGATTACGTAAATCCGCTTTCTGAGACTACGAAACTAGAACTTGGTTTACAAGCAAGGTTATTTAATACAGATATAAAATACTCTTCAACTGGACAATCTTTAGATAGCCAAGGTATGTTGCGTCCAACACCTGACACACGCTTCGATTATACAAGAGATATTTATTCAGGATATGCAACATTTAGCAAAAAATTTGAAAAATGGACATACCAAATTGGAGCTCGCGTAGAAAGTGTGAATGTAGATGCATTAGCTTTAGAAACCGAAATAGGCTCAGGAAACACAACACCTATCGCTTTCGACAATAATTATGTACGTGTATATCCTTCGGCTTTCTTTACCTATACACCAAGCGAAAAGAACCAATATCAATTAAGTTATAGCAGAAGAGTAGATCGTCCTGGAATTGGACAAGTAAACCCAATAAAAGAATGGAGTACACCTTTGGTATCGCAATACGGAAATCAAGAATTAGAGCCACAGTTTACAAACTCATTAGAAGTAAATTACACACGTGGTCTTGAAAACGGAAGTGTAACAGCTGGTGTATTTTACCGTTCAATTTCTGATGAAATAAATCAAGCATTATTAATAGACAGATCTGATGTAAGTGCTGGACGTGTTATTTTAACACACGATAATTTTGATGATACCTCAGCTTATGGATTGGAATTATCAACTAATTATCGTCCAACAAAATGGTGGAGCATTAATTCTAGTTTCGATTTATATTCACAAACGCAAAAGGGTATTTCTGAGAGTTTAACTGAACCTCTTGAAACAGCAACTATAGATGATATTGTTATCGAAGTAAGAGAAGTAGATGTTGTAGCTTATAACTTTAGAATGTTTAACAACTTTAAAGCAACTAAAAACTTAACGTTTACAGCCTTTGGATTCTACCAAGGCGCTAACGAAAACCTACAGTTTGATGTCGATGCCATGTTTTTTGTAAACCTTGGTGCACGATTAAGTTTTGCTGAAGGAAAAGGTAATATAGGTGTTAGCTTTAATGATGTGTTTAACACGATGCAGTTTAAAGGTGTTGGAACAAGACCATACGAACAACGTTTACGCTTTGAATGGGAAAGTAGAACTATTGGCATGAATCTATCTTATAGATTTGGCGGAGGAAAATACCGTGCTAAATCTAGAAAACAACGAGATAACAACGAAAAAGACGGAGGAGGTCTTTTCTAGATATAAAAACTCATTAATAACCTGCGTAATAGTTGATGGTTAGTGTTAATGTTAGGTTATTAATAAAAAGCCCAGGCAATTTTTGTCTGGGTTTTTATTTGTAATGAGATGTGCAAATGTTAAAATTGGTTAAATTAACACTTGTGATGAAATAAAAAGCAAAAACTAACGTCTTACATACAAGAGCATTTAGTTTAAATGTTAATGTTGGTTAATAGCAAAAAAACCCAGAGCATCTTTGTTCTGGGTTTTTTTATGTATTCCTTAGAAGTAAGGAAGTTTGTTACTTTTAATATTTATTTCTTTTTTACAAATTCTATTTTAGTGTCTATACTTCGGCTTTTAGCGTGGACTTTCATTTTACTTCCATTTGTTTCCAAAATTTCAACATAAATTTTTTGCCCAATCACATCACTTACATCATCTGGATAATTTAAAATTTTCTCATATGTCATTTCATAACTACATTGAGATGTCCATTTAATTGAAGAGTAAATAACAACTTCAGTTTCAGTATTTGTTTCAATTTGCATTGATTCAGTTCTAACAATTTTTTCAGGAAAATTTTCATTAACATAAAAAAATGTTCCAGTTTTAAAATCGGAACAATTTTTTTCTTGAGTAAAACTGCTAATTGAAATAAAGAAAATAAAAAATAAATAATTTTTCATAAGATTAATGATTTCTTAATGAAATTCCTTTCCCAAAGGTGTTAGATTACCACTTAATAATAGCACTTCCCCAAGTAAAGCCACTACCAAAAGCAGCTAATACCACATTATCGCCTTCTTTAACCTTGCCCTCTTCCCAAGCTTCAGTTAAAGCAATAATTACAGAGGCAGCCGTAGTATTGCCGTACTTCATAATATTATTAAATACTTGGTCGTCAGATAGACCAAATTTTTTCTGAATAAACTGCGCGATACGTAAATTAGCTTGATGCGGAATTAACATATCGATATCATCCTTTTGTAATCCGTTTTTCATCAACCCTTCCATAATCACTTCGCTAAAACGTACCACAGCATGTTTAAAAACAAACGTACCATCCATATATGGAAAATATGATAAATCGTCTTCTCCGGCTTCCATTATTTCTGGCACCCAATGCCTAATACTTGGTGCTTCAACAATTAGTTTATCGGCATATTTACCTTCACTATGCAAATGCGTAGATAAAATCCCTTTTGAGTTATCTTCTTCTCGCGATACAATACAAGCTCCAGCTCCGTCACCAAAAATAACCGTAACGCCTCGCCCTCTAGTTGATTTATCTAGACCATTAGAGTGATATTCGGCACCAACGACCAGAATATTTTTATACATGCCTGTTTTAATAAATTGGTCTGCTACCGACAACGCATAAATAAAACCAGAACATTGATTTCTTATATCAATGGCTCCAACATTTTTTAATTCCAATAAATCTTGAATTTGCACACCACAACCTGGAAAATAATAATCTGGTGTCATTGTGGCAAACACTATAAAATCGATATCATCTTTATCTATTCCAGCACGTTCAATCGCCATTTCGGATGCCTTTGCTCCCATAATTGCAGAAGTATCATCACTTCCTTGCTTTATCCATCTTCGTTCTTTAATTCCAGTACGTTCTTGTATCCATGCATCATTAGTATCCATCATTTTAGACAAATCATCATTGGTAACCACGTTTTCTGGTAGATATTTTCCAAGTCCTGTTATTCTTGAATTATACATAAGCAACTCTTTTTCTTAAATTAAATTGAATTTTAAATGTAATGAATTATTACAATTTAGCTGTGAAAATATCTCATATTTAATGATTCTGTTAAAAACTTTAACTAATACTTAAGGTCTTACAAAGTATAAAATTGTGTAACTTTAAGCTCATTTATTTTATCGTCTAATTTAAACCAACTCAAAATGAAAAAATCAATTGTTTTAGTGCTTATTTTCTTTGCAGCCCTTTTACAAGCACAAGAAAATGTAAGCTATCAAACGCCTCACGATAATATTTTAGAATTAGCAGATGCAACTGCTGCTCCTGTATTAAGAATGGATAGTAAAAGTGATAAAATGCTATTTCTTTCTAGAAGTAATTTTAAAACCATTGCCGAATTATCTGAAACTGAAATGCGTTTAGGCGGACTTAGAATTAATCCAGTAACCAACATAGGCAGTCGCCAAAATTATTATACTGATATTAAATTGAGAAATGGGAGAAACAGTGAAAATGTTGCTGTAAAAGGCTTACCAAAAAATGGTCGCTATGCCTATTTTAGTTTTTCTCCAGATGAAACTAAAGTAGCATTTACAAATACAACAGACACAGGAGTTGAACTTTGGGTATTAGACTTTGATACTGCAACAGCTACAAAATTAACAGATGCTAGCATCAATGCAAATATGGGAAGTCCATTTGATTGGTTTAAAGACAACAATTCGCTTTTGGTTAAAATGCTATCTAACAACAGGAAATCACTAATAGACACTAAAACAGCAGTTCCAACTGGTCCAACTATTTCGGTAAGTGAAGAAGGTGTAAAAGCCCAAAATAGAACCTATCAAGATTTATTAAAAAATAGAAATGATGAACACAATTTTGAGCAATTAGCCTTAGCACAATTATACAAAGTATCGTTAGATGGCAATAAAACCAAGTGGAAAGATGACGATATGTACACAGGAATATCATTCTCTCCTGATGGAAAATACATCATGGTAAACACCCTACAAAAACCATTCTCTTATATAGTAACCTATGGACGTTTTCCTTCAAGCACAAATATTTATGACACTAACGGAAATTTAGTAAGCGAGTTTTTAAAAACACCTCTTATCGAAGAGTTGCCAAAAGGTTTTATGTCAACTCGAACAGGTAAAAGAAGTGTCTCATGGAGAGCCGATAGGCCTTCAACGTTGTATTGGGCAGAAGCATTAGATGGTGGTGACCCAGCTATTGATGTGGCCTATCGTGATGAAGTATTTCAATTGGATGCTCCTTTTAATGGCACACCAAAATCGCTTGTAAAACTAAAGCAACGTTACGCTGGCGTAATTTGGGGAGACGATGATACTGCTATTGCCATGGATAGATGGTGGAATACAAGAAATTCTAAAACGTACATCTTTAATCCATCAAACAATAAAGAAGCTCCAAAATTACTTTGGGATAGAAATTACCAAGACCGTTACAGCGACCCTGGAAGTTTTGCCACCAAAAGAAATGAATATGGAAGATATGCCTTAGAATTAAGTGGTGATGACGCTTACCTTATTGGAGCTGGTTATAGCAAAGATGGAAAGTTTCCTTTTATTGATAAAATCGACTTAAAGAACAAACAAACCAAACGCTTATATCAATCAACTGAAACCAATAAGCTTGAAAATATTAGTGATATACTTGATGTGAAAAAAGGTGAAATATTGGTACGCGTAGAATCTAAAAACGAGTTTCCAAACTATTATGTAAAAAACATAAAACGTAAAAAAGGTGCAGTAGCATTAACACAATTTGAAAATCCGTTTAAAAGCATTCAAAATGTACATAAAGAGGTTATTAACTACAAGCGTGATGATGGTTTAGATCTTTCTGGAGAATTGTATTTACCAACCAATTACGAAAAAGGTAAAAAATACCCAATGATAGTTTGGGCGTATCCAAGAGAATACAAAGACAAGAGTAGCGCATCGCAAAGTACTGCAAACCCTAACCAGTTTACATATCCATCGTATGGATCACCAATATTCTGGGTAACACGTGGTTATGTAGTATTAAACAATGCGTCTTTCCCAATTGTAGGTGAAGGCAGTAAAGAACCTAACGATAGTTTTAGATCGCAATTGGTTGCTAATGGTAAAGCCGCTATTGATGCCGTTGATAAATTAGGTTATATTGACAGAAATAGAGTGGCTGTTGGAGGACATTCGTATGGCGCCTTTATGGTAGCAAATCTTTTATCTCATTCCGATTTATTTGCAGCTGGAATCGCTAGAAGTGGTGCTTATAATAGAACGTTGACACCTTTCGGTTTCCAAAGCGAAGAGCGAAGTTATTGGGAAGCACCTGATGTTTACTACACCATGTCGCCATTTATGCATGCCGATAAAATGAAAACGCCAATGTTATTAATACATGGTGAAGCCGATAATAATTCAGGAACGTACCCACTACAAAGCGAGCGTTATTTTAACGCTTTAAAAGGTCTAGGTGCTCCAGTGAGGTTAGTAATGTTACCTAAAGAAAGTCATGGTTATCGAGCAAAAGAATCTGTCATGCACTTACTTTGGGAACAAGACCAATGGCTAGAAGAGCATGTAAAAAATAAGCCATCGGTGAATACGCCAAATAAAATATTGAAAGATTAATTAAGTGTTTTTTTATAAAAAAGCCATTCTTCTAAGAAATTAGATTGAATGGCTTTTTTTATGTCAACTTGTCACAAATACACAATTGGTATTTTTTTTGACTATAAGAAACAAAACGAATTATAAATAATAACCGTTAGTTCGAGTTGAGACAAAGTCGAAGTATCGAGAACTTCTCGATAAACCTTTCGACAAGCTCAAGGCACTCGAAGTGACAAATAAATTAAATTATGACAAAAGGAAATATTAATGTTTCGGTAGAGAATATCTTTCCGTTAATTAAAAAGTTTCTCTACAGTGATCACGAAATATTTTTACGTGAGCTTATAAGTAATGCTACTGATGCTACTATGAAGCTTAAGCACCTTACTAATATTGGTGAAGCTAAAGTAGAATATGGTAATCCGAAAATTGAAGTTAAAATTGACAAAGACGCCAAGATACTTCATATTATTGATCAAGGTCTTGGTATGACAGCCGATGAAGTTGAAAAGTACATTAACCAAGTGGCTTTTTCAGGTGCTGAAGAGTTTTTAGACAAGTATAAAGATAAAGTTGATGATGCTGGCATTATTGGTCATTTTGGTCTTGGTTTTTATTCGGCATTTATGGTTGCCGATAAAGTGGAAATCATCACTAAATCTTTTAAAGATGAGCCTGCTGCACATTGGACTTGTGATGGATCACCTGAATTCTCAATGGAGGCTTCTGATAAAACAGAAAGAGGTACAGAAATCATTCTTCATATTGCAGATGATTCTACCGAGTTTTTAGAAGAAAGTAGAATTAGAGAGTTGTTGTTGAAGTATAACAAGTTTATGCCTATTCCAATTAAATTTGGAACTAAAGAAATAAACGACCCAGACTTTACACCTAAAACAACTAAAGATAAAGACGGTAAAGAAACTACTGAGCCTCACAAACAAATAACAGTTGATAACATTATTAATAATCCAAATCCTGCATGGACCAAACAACCAGCAGATTTAGAAGACCAGAACTATAAAGATTTCTATCGCGAGTTGTATCCAATGCAATTTGAAGAACCTTTATTCAACATCCATTTAAATGTCGATTATCCTTTCAATCTTACTGGAATCTTGTATTTCCCAAAGATGACGAATGATTTGAATATTCAGAAGGATAAAATTCAACTATATCAAAATCAAGTATTTGTTACTGATAATGTTGAAGGCATTGTTCCAGAATTCTTAACCATGCTTCGAGGTGTCATTGATTCACCAGACATTCCATTAAACGTGTCTCGTAGTTACTTACAAGCAGATGGAGCAGTTAAAAAGATTTCATCTTACATTACGCGTAAAGTAGCGGATAAGTTAAAATCGTTATTCAATAGCAATCGTGAAGATTTTGAAGCTAAATGGAATGATATCAAAATCGTGATTGAATACGGAATGCTTTCCGAAGAAAAATTCTTTGAAAAAGCGGATGCTTTTGCGTTGTATCCAACTGTAGATGGTAAATACTATACGTTTGAAGAATTAACCAATGCTATAAAAGCAAAACAAACGGATAAGGATGACAAAATGGTGATTTTGTATGCATCAAATAAAGATGAACAACACAGTTACATTGAAGCTGCAAAGGATAAAAATTACGAGGTGTTATTATTGGATTCTCCTATTGTAAGTCATTTAATGCAAAAACTAGAAACGACTAAAGAAAACATATCATTTGCTCGTGTAGATGCTGACCATATTGATAATTTAATTAAAAAAGAAGACACGAAAATTTCTAAGCTATCTGATGAAGAAAAGACAAAGTTGGATGAGCTATTGAAAGAAGTTGTGCCTTCAGAAAAATTCATGGTACAGTTAGAGGCTATGGACAGTAATGCAGCTCCATTTATGATTACACAACCAGAGTTTATGCGTCGTATGAAAGAGATGCAACAAACTGGTGGTGGAGGTATGTTTGGAATGGGTAACATGCCAGAAATGTATAACCTTGTGGTTAATACAAACTCTGAGCTAGTTAACGACATTCTCAACACCAAAACACGTAAAAAACAAGAGCGCTTAATAAACCAAAGTTTAGATTTAGCGCGACTGTCTCAAGGCTTGTTAAAAGGTGAAGAGTTAACTAACTTCATTAAACGTAGTTACGATATGATAAAATAATCGAGTTTTATATAGTTAACGTCATAAGTCTCGTATTTTATAAAACTTATGATTTGGATGAATCGCTCGGGGTATAGAGCATACAATAACTATTAATCATGCAAATTAAATTTCGTGATTTAGAGATAAAACTCTATTTAGTTGAGATAGCTATAGTCTATCTATTGCTATTCTAAAAAAAGAAACCACTTCATAATCGAAGTGGTTTTTTTATTATTTTATTACTATATTACCTCATAATCAATTTATTAACTTAATCCCCAAGTCATGAAAAGAATACTAATTTTAATAGTTTTAAGCTTAACTTTAGGCTGTTCAAACGATAATGATGACAACCCAGATATTGATGTTTGGAGAATGATTCGTTTTCAAACTGGACCTACAGTTAATGATAACTTTGCTGATGATGATATTGAATGGACTTTTAATTTCGACACCAACATTTTAACTGTTGAAAATAGGGTTTTAGCTCTATATCCTGGATTAGTTTCTTCTGGTACATACCCTTTTACATTTGAAAATAATATCATCTCATTTGAATACAATTCGCTTGAATATACTGCCGATTATGATTTATCTGAAAATGATAATAAACTAACTCTGTTTTTCGATTTAATTCCCCAAGCCATTGATGATGAACAAACTTATGGTTTTGAAAAAAAATAGCAGCTATAATATTAATCACGAAACCACTTCAGTTTAGAAGTGGTTTTTTTATTACCCTTGTTTTACTAACTTGAAAGAAATTTTAAAAGACAACTATGAAAACTATGACTTGTAAACAATTAGGAGGCGCTTGCGATATGGAATTCCATGCAAATACCTTTGATGAAATTTCTGATATGAGCAAACAACATGGTATGGAAATGTTTCAAAAAAATGAGGAAGCTCATTTACAAGCAATGCACAAAATGCGTGAGTTAATGCATTCTCCGGACTCTAATGCTATGCAAGAATGGCTAAAAAATAAGAGAGCAGAATTCGACGCACTTCCTGATAATGTTTAATAACAATTTTATGAAATATTCAATACTTGTTTTCTTTCTTATTCTAACTCAAACAACCACATCACAAGACATACAATTTCGCTCAAATTCCAGAACTGTTCTAGGAAATGGTAATGAAAAATCGGCATCCATTGATGTTGGTGATATTGATAATGATGGCGATTTGGACATTCTGGTTGCAAATGGCAGACATTGGCCAGAACCAAATATGGTCTTTATTAATAACGGTCTCGGAATATTTACGGTATCAAAATTATTAGATAATATTAACGAGACAAGCTATGCAACCGAACTAGCAGATTTTGATGGTGACGGAGATTTAGATGTCGCAGTAGGAAACGACATGGCCCCAAACGCCATTTATTTAAACGATGGTGAAGGCAACTTCACAAGAGCTGGTAATTTTGGTAATGATTATTCTCCAACTCGAAACCTAAAAACCATAGACATTGACATGGATGGTGATATTGATATTTTAATCACTAATAGAGGAAAGGAAAATGAAATATGCTTGAATAATGGAAAAGGACAGTTTACTGAAATTGTGAAATTTGGTTCTAAAGATGATTCTACAATCGATGTTGAAGTGGTTGACATAGATAAAGATGGCGACAACGATTTGGTGCTGGCTAATAGAGACCAACAACAAAATTTTGTTTATCTAAACAATGGTAAATTAAATTTTAATGAAAAAATTCCTTTCGGAACAGGAATAGACGAAACAAGAGCAGTTGGTATAGCAGACATTGACGATGATGGACACTTAGATATAATCACCGCAAATATTGATGAATCAAATGTGATTTATTTTGGAAGTAAATCGATGAATTATTCACGTAGTATTGTGTATGATACGTCTTCAAATAACTCCTATTCTTTAAGTATTGGTGATATTGATGGCAATGGCAATAAGGATATTGTAATCGCTAATTCAGGAAAACCAAATATGGTATTTCTTAATTTTAAAAAAGGTGCATCTTGGAAATCAATGAGTCTTAGGAATCAAGAACTGGCGACTTACGACATTATTCTTGCCGATTTAAATAACGACAATAGATTAGATATTATTGAAAGTAATTCAGATGCCACTAATTACTATTACCTAAATATAGCATCCAATAAAAAGCAGTAGAAAAACTGTAACTATAAATCTTTTTATTCGTCATATAGAATAAGTTATAATCTATAATAAATCAAAATACACATACTATGCAGCACAAGTTTTTTAGTAAAACAATTGCCTTATTATCTTTTTGCCTACTCATATCTTTTTCTAATCAAGCACAAAACTTAGAATCTCAAATAGACGATATTCTCAATGCGACCTATAAACCAAATCAACCTGGAGCAACAGCTTTAGTGTCTAAAAATGGTGAGGTTATCTATCGTAAAGGTTTTGGTAGTGCTAATTTAGAATTAGGTGTGGCAATGAAACCAGAACATGTATTTGAAATAGGCTCAATTACCAAACAATTTACTGCCATTGCTATTTTAATGCTCGAAGAACAAGGAAAATTAAAAGTTGAAGACGACATCACCAAATATATTCCAGATTATCCAACCAATGGAAAAACCATTACAATTCATCATTTATTAAATCATACCTCTGGTATAAAAAGTTATACAGGAATGCAAAGCTTTCAAGCCAACGCAAGACGTGATATGACACCAACCGAAATAATAGACTTCTTTAAAAATGAGCCAATGGATTTTGATCCAGGCGAAAAATTTCTATACAACAACTCAGGTTATATCATACTTGGCCATATCATTGAAGTTATTACAGGAAAATCTTATGCCGATTTCGTTCAGAAAAACATTTTTGATAAAGTAGGCATGAAAAATTCCTATTATGGCAGTAAGACAAAACTAATTAAAAATCGAGCTACTGGTTATCAGCAAAGAGAAAATGGTTATCAAAATGCTGAATATTTAAGTTTAACCCTACCTTATGCTGCTGGGTCGTTAATGTCTAACGTAGATGACCTTTTAAAATGGCAAAAAGCCTTAAACACCAACCAACTTATATCTCAAAAAAGTTACGAAAAAGCTATAAACGGTTCGTCTTTAAACAGTGGCGAGCACATTGGTTATGGTTATGGTCTTGGAGCAGGAAAGTTACAAGGCTCAAAGAGTATTTCTCATGGTGGAGGCATATTTGGATACACAACTCAGGGTATTTATATGCCTGAAGAAGATGTGTTTGTGTCTATACTTACAAATTGCGATTGCAACTCTCCTGGAGGTGTCGCAAATAAAATTGCAGCCTTAGCTATTGGAAAACCATTTTTAGATAAAGCAGATGCCATTACATTAAATGAAGCTAAACTAAAGCAATGGGTTGGAGCTTACGAATTCCCTGATGGTGCTATTAGACATATTACTGTTGAAAATGGGAAAATTTTCAGCCAAAGAGAAGGTAGTACAAAGTTGGAAATCTATCCAATGTCTGAATCTAAATTCATTTTTGAAGAAGGTGATATTACCTATAATTTTAGCATGAAAAATGGTAAAAAACAAGCAGCGTTTGTAACAGACGTAACAGCTATTGGAAACGAAATAAATAAAGCACCACCAGCCGAACAAAAAGAAATTACTTTGGCTCCAGATGTTTTAAAACAATATATAGGCAAATACGAATTACAACCAGGTTTTGTTATTATGGTAACCGTAAAAGGAAATCAAATATTTGCACAAGCTACAGGACAACCTCAATTTGAGATATTCGCAGAAAGTGAAGACAATTTCTTTTTTAAAGTAGTACCAGCAAAATTAGTTTTTAGTAAAGACGATAATGGTAAAGTTAATTTGGCGACCCTGTATCAAGGTGGGCAGGAAATACCAGGAAAAAAAATAGACTAATTACCAATAATACATATTTCAAAGCCACTTCAATCGGAGTGGCTTTTTTTTATTGATATTCTCATAAAAAAAGACGAAATTCGTTTGCTTGTGATGAACTTGCTCCAGAATTAAAGCTAAGTCATACATATATTAAAGTTAGCAATAGTTACTTCAAAATCAAATCTTCCTGTAACTAGTAAAACAATATTAATTTCTTTTCAAGAATAAATCAAACTTCATAGCAATATTAAGTCTACCTTCGGTAAAAAATAATGTCAATAGAGCGAAAAGTTCAATTAGTGGAAAGTCTTTTTTCTAAATTAGAACAAGAAACCGCTCAATTTGAGCAATCATCAGTACTTACTTGTGTTTCTGGCTGTGGAAAATGTTGTACTCAACCAAATATAGAAGCCTCTCCTATAGAATTTTTACCGTGGGCATTTCACTTGTTTTTAAATGGAGAGGCAGAAAAAACATTCATTCAGCTTAAGAAAAACCAAAATTCAACTTGTATAATCTACAAACCTTTAGCTATTATTAATCAAGGTCGTTGTAGTAACTACAAATATCGAGGTTTAATTTGTAGACTTTTTGGGTTTGCAGCTAATACTGATAAATACGGGAATTTAAGATTGGCTACTTGTAAAATTATCAAAGAAGGTCAAGCCGACAATTATAGTTCTACTTCCGAAGCCATAACTAAAGGACTTTATGTACCTGTTTTTACTGAATACTATATGCAATTAAATCAGATAGATTTCAACTTAGGAAATATCATTCTACCAATAAACAAAGCTCTTAAAATGGCTTTAGAAGAAGTTTTACAATTTTATGCATACAGACCATTTCTTCATTTAGGAAAAAAATGTGGTTAAAATATCCAAAACCTATTCCTTACCTTTACATTCTTATTAAGATTGAAAAACAATAACACCCTATGTCCTTTAAAGACTTAAAGCTCAACAAACCTTTATTACGAGCTATCGCAGAATCTGGTTATGATAACCCTACGCTAGTACAAGAAAAAACCATTCCTTTAGTATTAGATAAAAAAGATGTCATTACCTCAGCACAAACAGGCACTGGTAAAACAGCTGCTTTTGCCTTACCAATTTTACAGTTATTATTTGATTATCAAGATGCACCAAAAAAAGGTAAAAAAATAAAGGCTTTAATTGTGAGTCCAACAAGAGAATTGGCGGTACAAATTGCTTCAAATTTAAAAACATACAGCAAATACACCAACATACGTACTGCAGTGGTTTTTGGTGGCACATCCATTGAGCCTCAAAAGGATATTCTTAAAAAAGGGGTTGATATATTAATAGCTACTCCAGGACGTTTACTCGACTTACATAAACAAGATTTGATAAACCTTGATTATATTCAAATATTGGTGTTAGATGAAGCTGATTTAATGCTAGACATGGGTTTTATTGACGACGTAAAAAAAATCGAACGCTTATGCCCTGAAACTAAGCAAACCTTATTGTTCTCGGCAACCATCCCATATAAAGTAGAGCAACTGGCAAATACAATTTTAAAAGACCCAAAGCGTATTGAAGTCACACCTAATGCCTCAACGTCCAAAAATGTGAACCAAGCCCTTTATTATGTACCTAAACGTAATAAAATAGAATTGTGTTTGCACTTACTTCGAAACACTATTAAAGGGAATATCATCATTTTTAGACGTACAAAATTTGGTGTGGATAAGCTTGAAAAAACACTTCTTAAAAACGGCTATTTGGTAGGTAGCATTCATGGCGATAAAACTCAAAGCGATAGACAAAAAGCCTTAGTGAATTTCAAAATGAATAAGGTCAATATATTAGTGGCGACAGACGTTGCAGCACGTGGTATTGATATTGACAACTTAGATGCGGTTATTAACTTTGATTTACCAAACGTACCCGAAACCTATGTACATCGCATAGGTAGAACAGCACGCGCAGGAAACAAAGGTGTTGCTTACTCCTTTTGTTCGGCAGATGAAAAATCTTATGTAAAAAGCATTCAACAGCTTATTCAATTACAATTAGACGTTGTTGAAGACCATCCTTATCCTCTAGATCCAAAAGTAAAACCAATAGTTCACACATCCAAAACACCAAAAAGCAAGTACAAAAAAGGACGTAAAAGTGAGGCGTCTAAAAAGAAAAAGAAGCGCTGGTATTAAGTTTTGACTTTGTTAGAAAAAATGTCGAACTTCGTTTAACATCTTATGTAAACAATTGAAAAAGTTCATATCAAGGCATTGCCATTAATACCGAAAAAAGAAATGCAGAAATTTTGGAAGATCAGAGATTCTAAATCAAACAAACTAATTTACATAAAAGATAAAACAATTTATAAAGGAAACCCTAAACATGATGAACTTAATAAATTGAATTCTGAAACTTCAAATTTATCTTTTCTAGAAAACCTTTTTAGCATTCCTTATTCTTATATTAAAAGAATTGAAAATCAAAGCGGAAAGAATGAAATCAAAATATTTTTCGGGAACGATTCAGAAGATGAATTAATTGTAAAAGACAAAAATGTCAAACAAGAAATTTTTGACTTTCTAAAAACTGACTTGACGAATTTTAAATATAGTTCTAAACTTCCAAGTATATTGAGTTACGGAAAAGCACAATTCTTCGCATTATTATTTATGTCTGGAATTTTTCTTTGGTCACTTTACTTAGCTATTCAAATTGAAAATGGAGCTGAATATGAAATAATTGGTAGTGGTCGAAGTATAACTGGAATTGTTCTGTTTTTAGCTAATTTCGGCATTGTAAAGAATATAATCGGATATATTATTATTTTATTAATAATCATAATCTCTCTAGCTAAAAGATTAAAATCAAGGAGCGAGATGGAAATTTTAAAAAGATAAAGTACTAATAGCAACAACGTACACAACTCATTACTTCAGATTTTCCTCTCGGAAAATCCTCGTTGCTGAACAATGGGTTCTTTCCTTTTTGCTATCTTAGTCTCTTCGCAACTAAACCATAGCATAAATCGTTAAACGAAACTTGAAAATAATCTCCACCAATATCGCTAAACCAGGATTTGTAACCATTAATGGTGAAACCCAACGCACTGGTATTCATAAAAAACCAACAACCTCACCAATACATCTAGAAAAGGACAATGTAAAAGGCGACGAAGTCACTAACCGTAGAGTTCATGGTGGTGAGTTTAAAGCCTGTTATTTATTTTCAGCAGACCATTATTCTCATTGGGAAAATCTATATCCTAATTTAGAATGGCATTACGGTATGCTTGGTGAAAACCTAACCGTTGAAGGCTTAGACGAAACGCAACTATATGTCGGCGATGTTTATAAAGTTGGCAATGCACTAATACAAGTGACACAACCTAGAGAACCTTGTACAACGTTTGCTGCAAAAATGGGTACAGCAGATATTATGGAACAATTTATTGCTCATGGCAGGCCAGGGACTTACATTAAAGTTCTAAAAGAAGGAAGCGTTACAGTTGGTGACACGTTTGAACTAGTTGAAAAAACAAATAACAGCATCTCGATTGCTGATTTTTTTAAACTAATATTCGATAGAGAAAAAAATCAAGAGCATTTACAAATAATCGTTAATAGTAATGCTCTACCTGAAAAAAAGCGAAAAGAACTAAAACGCTTTTTAAAATAACATGACAAACTCTATAAAACTTGGTTTAAAAGAAAACTGGCAGCAATTTACCATTCTAGTTATTGTCAACGCTTTTGTTGGTGGCATGGTTGGTTTGGAGCGAAGCATTTTCCCCCAATTTGCAGAAATAGAATTTGGAGTAGCTACCACTTCTGCTATCTTATCTTTTATAATCGCTTTCGGAATTACAAAAGCCATAGCCAATTATTTCACAGGACGTTTAGCAAATAAATTTGGTCGTAAAAATCTTTTGATTTTTGGTTGGATTATTGCTTTACCTATTCCGTTTATTTTAATTTATGCAAACCATTGGAATTGGGTAGTGTTTGCCAACATTTTACTGGGAATAAGTCAAGGATTTACTTGGAGCAGTACTATTGTTATGAAAATAGACTTGGTTGGCGAAAAAAATAGAGGTTTAGCCATGGGACTTAATGAATTTGCTGGTTATTTCGCTGTTGGTATCGTTGCATTTTTAACAGGCTATATTGCCGATAATTTTGGCATTACACCTTATCCATTTTATTTAGGTATTGGTATTGCAGTTCTTGGATTATTATCTTCAATTTTCTTTGTGAAAGACACAAGAGTATTTATGCATAAAGAACATACAACTAATACAACTGAACAGCTATCAAATGTATTTATTGAAACATCATTTAAGAATAAAACACTAAGCTCTATCACACAAGCTGGACTTGTAAATAATCTAAACGACGGTATGATTTGGGGCTTATTACCAATGGTGTTATTATCATTAAACTACTCTACTGAAAACATTGGCATTATTGCAGCTATTTACCCAACAGTTTGGGGATTAGGACAATTATTTACAGGAAAAATGGCAGACCATTATTCTAAAAAAGCCATGTTATTTTGGGGTATGTTATTACAAGGGATTGCTATTATTATTATTCCGTATAGCACTACATTTTTTGAATTAGCAACAATATCTGCGCTTTTAGGTTTAGGAACTGCTATTGTATATCCAATATTTTTAGCAGCTATTGCCGATGCTACAACACCAACCCAACGCGCTGAAAGCATTGGGTCGTTTAGGTTGTGGCGTGATTTAGGTTATGCCATTGGCGCCATTATTTCAGGTATTACAGCAGATGTTTTTGGCATAGACTATGCTATTTTACTTATTGGAGGTATTACTATTTTATCTTCTATAGTCATAAAAACACGTATGCCTAGCAATTAGAGTAAAGAAATTTTATTCAAACAAAATCTCAACAAGAAAGTAATTTGGTATGTTGAAAACTGCTCCCCAATCGTCTGGATGATGCTTACTTCCAGACACCTCACAATACTTTTTCCAGCCAGTTTCTTTATCTAAATAAGGCAAAAAATATCCCATTATGTACGTTGGCTTCCCTATTTCAATTTTCATGGGCTCAGTACCGTTTAAAAAATCATGTAATGCATAATTATCTTTAGTTGATTTAATAGCATATTCCTTGTTTGTAGAAAAGCGATCAAAAATTGATGTCATTTTTATAGTATTGTCCAATTGTGTTTTTACAAAGAATTTAAAGCCAAAATTGTCTTTTTCTATAGGCTGCAAGTAATCATCTTGTTTTGAACTAATTAATGTGTCCGTTTTAGATAAACTCCCATTGGTAAATTCCTTAATTAAAATGGTATACTCTTTTTCTTTTAATTGTTCTCCTGAAAAATTCAGGTCAATAATTTCTATACCTTCAAACCTAAGCAGTTCATGCATATCTTTATTATCTGAACCATATTCTGTTTGTAATTCTAAAGTTTGTTGCGCTGTTAAGCTGCTGAAGCTAATTATAGCAGCAGCTAATAAAAATAATTGTTTCATAGTTATGTGTGTTTAGTTGTCTTTATTTATTAATATAATGGGGTCGTCGTAAGAATATATAACCCCATGAACGATATCAAAATTAATAGCTCCAGCAAAAACTCCTTCTTTTCTGGGTTTTCGCTCCATCATTTTGAACTTTTTACCATTTTTAGTAGGCTGCATTGTAATTTTTGTTTCACCTAAATAGTTAACAGTATTGTTACCAACTACTTTAAGACTATAGTCTGACTCTGGATAGAAATAATGAATTTTTGAATATTCTGAATACAAATTAAAACGACCAAAATCTGTAGACCAATTATAGAACCAATATTCGCTATTAAAATCGGTGATAGTAATATTTTTTTCAATTTCCCCAATTTCAAGTTTAGATAACTCTGAGTTTATTTTAATATTTTTTATACTTCCTATGAGTCCATTACTGACATTGATAAAATCGTAATTACCACCAACTATTTTTTCTGATTTAAAACTTGCTTTAACTATTTTGATTTTGTTGTAATTATTAATGAGTTTCTTTGCTTTAAAAAGGCCCTTATTTAAATCTATAGACAACTCATTAGTCATATCATTGCGAAATGTTATTTGACTCTCTTTGGCATTAATTTTAAGACTTACAGAATTTGGCAGTTTTATTACAAATTGGCTTTTGTACATCTTTACTTTATCAAAATCAATTGGTTTTTCATTATTATCATTATCTAAAAATTTCACACTTTTTAGAATAACTTTTGATAAAGATTCATCATTAATTAACTTAATAATTGAATCTTTAGATTTTCGCATGCTTTTTTGGGTCATGGAATCTGTTTTAAAAAAATCTGATTCCAAAGTCAATCCGAAAGGAGTGTCAAATGCATAAGATGTCTGGGATACTTTGGTAGCACTTTTCGCATCAAGTGTTATGTTATTTTCAAACATAGTTGCTTCTACTTTAATATTATCTAGAAAAGATTTAATCTCTTTTTTAGAATAATTTTTGAATTCAATTTTATAATCAAAATGAATTTTGTCATCTATTGATTCTTCTATTGCAACCGCTGTGTTTTCTAAATTAAAAATTGCCGTTGTGCTTGAATTAGTATCAAAAATTTTAGAATAAATAAGCTCATTTTGAGCAAATGTTGTAATTGATGTGATGAGCATCAATACAAGTATTTTAGATTTGAATAGTTTCATAATATCCGTTTTTTTGATTTAATAATTTAATGTGCTCTTGTATATCTTTTAACAGCCGTAAGCGTGTTTGTAGATTTTTCACTATACTTTCAATAATTAAAATGTTATTGCTATCTGCTTTAAATTGTTCTGATATAAATTGATAATCTCTATTTAAATCATCAAGCTCTTTCTTGTAGCGTTCAACTAATTTTTTATCGTCTGTTAATGCTTTAAAACTTTGCCATTCTTTTTCAATATTTTCTAAATATTGTTGTTCAACTTCTTTTATTTGAAGCTCTAAAGCAGACTCTTTTATAATTGATTCCTGAGTTAATTTGTTTAATGAAACATAACCAAGCGCCACAAATAATATAATTGCAGCTGCATACTTAAATACACTTTGAATGCTATTTTTTTGACTACGTTTAAGTTTATAATCCTTTAGCTTTTTTTGAAACTCATCTCTATGAGAAACTGGCAGCTTTTTATCAGCCTCCATCTCGGTTTTAAATAGTTTTCTAATATCCTGTTCCATATCGTTTATTTTTTAAAAGATCTTGTAATTTTATTCGTCCTCGCCGTAAATGTGTCCTCGAGGTTTTAATTGGAATATCGAGTATTTGTGAGATTTCTTCATGGTCATAGCCTTCAAACAAATAGAGCTTCACAACAATTTTATACTTGTCGCTTAATTGCTCAACATTTTCAATTATTTGATCTTTTGTAATTCTTGCGTTAAAATTCCAATCTTCTGCATCAATAATCTGCAATTCTTCAACCTCTGCATTGACTAATTCCAGTTTTCTTTTCTTCAAATAATCAATACTCTGATTTATAATAATGCGCTTTAACCAGGAGCCAAAACTAAACTCCGCTTTATAGCTCTCAATATTCAAAAAAGCTTTTAAAAAACCTTCTTGCATAACATCTTTAGCATCTTCGTCATTTTTTACATATCTACAAACCACATTATACATAGCATTACAATAATTATCATAGAGTTGCATCTGACTTTTTTCGTCTTTTTTTATGCTTCCTGCTATAAGAGTTTCTATGCTAGATTTCATTTACTTTGGTTAGTGCATTCATAATTAAAAACGAACAAAAAATAAAAAGGTTTCATTTTTAGATAAGATAAATTAAAAGTAACTTTTTACTTTCTTTATAAAGTCATTATCTTTAAAGAAATAATAAGGTAGATGAGTCAAGATTATACCAATCCCGCTTTTAAAAAATTACTTCAAAAACTACAAGAAGAAAGTTGGCAATTGGAATTGCTAATTTCTGGTTTTGCTATTTTTGGATTATACTCAGCGCTTTCGACTATTGAAATAGAAGTAATGGACGCTCAACTCTCTCAACAAATTTATGCGTTTGTTGTCTACTCTATACTTTGGGCTTCATGCAAGATTTTAATTTTTAATCTATTACTTCATGTGTTACTACGTGGTTTATGGATTGGTGCTTTAGGTTTACGCTATGTGTCTGGAGATATTGATTATGACAGTTTAAAATATAGTCCAAAATTTACAAAGTACTTAAAAAAACGTGTTGGTTCTTTTGATAAATATATTGCTACTTTAGAAAATTATTGTAGTGTTATTTTTGCTATAACATTTCTACTTATTTTTTATGTGTTGGCTATCACTTTCACAATAGTTACAATTGCTTTAATTGCAAATTATTTATTAGACAGTGATGATTTACCTGATTGGTTATCAAAAGGAGTTGGCATAACACTCATGTTATTTGTTGTTTTTGGAATGTTTTTTACATTAATTGATTTTTTAACCCTAGGGTTTCTAAAGAAGAAAAAATGGCTTTCTAGAATTTACTTTCCAATTTATTGGGTATTTAGCTTTATCACTTTATCATTTTTGTACAGACCATTAGTCTATAATTTTTTAGATAATAAATTTGGCAAACGTTTAAGTCTTGCTCTTGTTCCATTTTATATTTTAATAGCTTTAACCCAAACAATTAGATACAAAACCTCTAATTATTTTGGTATAGACTCAACATCTTCAGAAATTATTGCAAACAATAATAATTATGAAGATTTATTAACTGAAACAAGCTTTATTGATGATGTAGCCATTCAATCCAAAGTAATCACAGATGATTATGTAAAAGTGTTCGTGCAGTTTAATGAGAACATTGAAAATCGTATGTATATTTACAATAAAGGATTAAAACCTAATGATGATCAACGTGGTTTAGGGTCGAATATTACATTTAATGGTGGGCCAATTATAGATTCTAAAAAACGTGATAGCTTACGAAAAGAATACATTAAAACCTTTAACGATATTTACTATGTAAAAATTGACACAATGGTTTACACAAGCGAGTTTATTTTTGCTAGTAACATTCAAAACAAACCAGGGTTTGAAAGCTATGTACCAACAAAAAACTTAAGCGAAGGCAAACATGTTTTAAGAGTTAGACGAAAAGCTATTAAGGATCAAGATACTACGTATTGGAATGTAGCAACCATTCCGTTTTGGTATTTTAAAGATTAGTATTCTAAGCACTTAGTCATAATATGCTTCATTAGTGGTATTTGTATAAAAAATACCAAACCAAAGAAACCAATGGCATACATTACTGTTTTCGAAAAGGTAATTCCAGAAAGCACACTAGTGACCTTATTGTTTGAAATAACACTATAATCTACAGCATCTAGCAGCGTAGAGCCTTCAACATTTCCTAGAGTCATATATAG
Source organism: Gaetbulibacter sp. S0825 (assembly GCF_011777505.1). GTDB lineage: Bacteria > Bacteroidota > Bacteroidia > Flavobacteriales > Flavobacteriaceae > Pontimicrobium. The sequence continues at coordinate 389,468 of NZ_JAATJT010000003.1, forward strand.
TGAAACACCTATCAATATGGCAATAATTCCAAACCAACCATACTTTGTTATTAGTGGTTTATAAACTGTTGAAGAACCAATTCTAATTGATTCGATCTCTTTCATCACTTTAGCTGTAAAATCTATGGATGGTGCTTTTAATCCAGACGATGTCATCGCCTTTTTTGCTAAATTATCTAAATGCTGCCCTGTATGTTCCTTCATAACTTTCAATAATGTCGTTATCTAATTTCCTTTTTAATATGGTCGCTAATTTTTTGCGACTTCTAAAAAGCTTCACTTTTACATTGTTAGGTTTTAAGCTAACAATTTTTCCTATTTCTTCTAACGATAGTTCTTCAAAGTAATATAAAGTTAATAAAAAACTATCTTCGCTGGGCAATAATGCTAAACATTCTTGTATAGCTTCTTCTTTTTCTTTTGCCTCTATTTGATCAAGAGCATTATCCAAGGTCTTAACCTGATGCTCTGTGTATTCATTAATTTCAACAGTATATTGCTGTCGTTTATTTTTTTTTAGTCTATCTAAGCACGTATTATAAGCGACTCTATAGACCCAAGTTGAAAACTTTGAGTCACCTTTAAACTTATTAAGTGATTTATAAGCCTTAATAAAAGTGTCTTGAGCTGCTTCTTCTGCTTCCTCTGTATGCTTCATCATTCTCAATGTCAAAGTATATACTAAGTCCTTATAACGATCTACCAATACTGTAAACGCATTCGTGTCGCCTTTTAAAATAGCCTCTATATAAACTTGATCGTTGGTGGTCATTGTTACTATGACTATATAAGTATGGATTTGGTTACACTTTTTTAAGAAAAAAAATAAATTTTAATTTTTTTGTAACCAATATTCAAAAGCAGTCGTCATAAGCTATGAACACATTAAAAATAATCAATTAAAAACAAACAATTATGGAAGTAGCAATAATGGCAATTATATTCGGATCGATTTTCGGGGTATTTTATTTATTTATTTCATCAAGAAACAAAGAACGTTTAGCATTAATCGAAAAAGGAGCAGATGCAAGTATATTTAATGTTGGTAAACGAGCAGGCTCATCTTGGAAAGTGATTATAATTAACCTAGCATTTTTATCAATGGGAATTGGGCTAGGTGTATTCATTGCACATTTATTAGTAACCTACACTAGCTTAGATTACGAAGTATTCCCTGCACTTATATTCTTTATGGCTGGAGTTGGCTTATTTATAGGATATACGCAAACTAAAAAAGCATTAGACGAATAAAATACTACCTAATCAATCAAAAAATTAAAACCGCTTCGAAATTATCGAAGCGGTTTTTTTGTAACTTTAATTTTTCAACAACCAACCAATTATGAAATCTATTAAATTCCTTCTATTGCTAATAATAATTAGCAGTTGCTCCTCTCCTACTAATTACGATGTTTTAATAAAAAATGGTACGATTGCAGATGGCTCAGGCAATACAACCTATATTGGTAGTATTGGCATTAATGCAGATACCATTGCTGCAGTTGGAGAACTTAAAAATGTCACAGGAAGTATAGAAATTGACGCTACAGGGTTAGTGGTTGCTCCCGGATTTATAAACATGCTCTCTTGGGCAACCGAATCGTTGATTGCAGATGGTAAATCGCAAAGCGATATTCGTCAAGGTGTTACTTTAGAAGTCTTTGGTGAAGGGTCGTCCATGGGACCACTTACAGAAGACAGAAAGAAACAATGGCAAGAAAATCAAGGCGAATTAAAATTCGACATCGATTGGACAACTTTAGACGAATATTTACAATCACTAGTAAAACGAGGTGTTTCGCCAAACGTTGCATCCTTTATTGGCGCGACTACAGTTCGTGTAAATCATATAGGTTATGAAGATAGACCACCTACAGATGAAGAAATGGCATCTATGAAAAACATGGTGAGAGAAGCCATGGAAGATGGCGCACTTGGTGTTGGGTCGTCATTAATTTATGCACCAGCGTTTTATTCTTCAACTGAAGAATTGATTGAACTTTGTAAAGTCGCTTCGGAATATGATGGTATGTATATTTCGCACATGCGCAGTGAAGGCAATCGCTTATTAGAAAGCATGGACGAGCTTATACGAATTGCTGACGAAGCAGATATAAGAGCAGAAATTTACCATCTTAAAATGGCAGGAAAAGATAACTGGAATAAATTTGACGCTGTCGCTAAAAAAATTGATTCAGCTAGAGCAGCAGGTTTGCATATTACTACAGACATGTACACTTATACAGCTGGAGCAACAGGTTTAGATGCTTCAATGCCACCATGGGTTCAAGAAGGAGGTTATACTAAATGGGCTGAACGCTTAAAAGACCCAGAGATTAGAAAACGTGTTTATAAAGAAATGACCAAACCAACGGATGAATGGGAAAACTTAATGTATGCCGCTGGAACACCAGATAACATATTATTAGTGGGTTTTAGTAACGACAGCTTAAGGCATTATACAGGGAAAACATTAACTGAAGTTGCCAAAATCCATGGGAAAAACCCTGAAGAAACAGCCATGGACTTAGTGATTGCAGATGGCAGTCGTGTTGGAACCGTTTATTTCTTGATGAGTGAAGACAACGTAAAAAAACAAATCGCGTTGTCGTATATGAGCTTTGGGAGTGACGCAGCTTCCATAGCTCCAGAAGGGTTGTTTTTAAACTCAAATCCACACCCTAGAGCCTATGGTAATTTCTCAAGAGTGTTAGGTAAATATGTAAGAGATGAGAAAGTAATTCCGCTAGAAGAAGCTATCTATAAGCTAACTAAGCTGTCAGCCACTAATTTAAAAATTAAAAATAGAGGAAGTCTAACTGAAGGCTATTTTGCTGATTTAGCAATATTTGACCCTTCAACAATTCAAGACCATTCAACATTTGCCGAACCTCATCAATTATCAACTGGAATGGTACATGTATTTGTAAATGGAGAACAAGTTTTAAAAGATGGCGAACATACAGGAGCATTACCAGGAAAAGTAGTTAGAGGCCCAGGATATAAAGAAAACTAATGACCATAGACATATTTCAAATAGATGCTTTTACAGACCAGTTGTTTGGAGGAAATCCAGCAGCTGTATGTCCTTTAAAACAATGGTTCCCAGATGCAACATTATTAAATATTGCTAAAGAAAATAATCTTGCAGAAACAGCCTATTTTATTCATAAACACGATAACGTATTCCATTTGCGTTGGTTTACACCTGAAATTGAAATTGACCTTTGTGGTCATGCAACATTAGCTTCTGCCTTCGTGATTCTAAATTGTTTGGATTATAATTTCGATTCGGTAGTTTTTCAAACAATGAGTGGCGAATTGATAGTGTCTAAAAATGAAAGTTTTTTAGAGATGAATTTTCCTTCTCGCCCACCAAGTAAAGCCGAACTACCAGAAATTATATTAAAATCACTAAGTGTACAACCTATTGAGGTTTATAAAGCTAGGGATTATGTGTTGGTTTATGATACTGAAAATGATATTCAAAATTTAAAAGTAGGTGCTTCCGTTTTAGAGCAGATTGATTTAAGTCCTGGTGGTATTATTGTAACAGCAAAGGGTAATGCTTCAGATTTTGTATCAAGGTTTTTTACGCCTGGAGCTTCTGTTTTTGAAGACCCTGTTACTGGTTCCGCGCATTGCACATTAGTTCCTTTTTGGGCAGATTTATTAGGAAAAAATGAATTACATGCACTTCAAATTTCAGAACGTAAAGGGGAACTATTTTGCAAACTTGCTGGTAATCGTGTATTTATAAGAGGTACAGCAGTAAAATATCTTCAAGGAACTATAGACATTTAGTTTACAGGAAAATCAAAATATGTATCTGGAAAAGGTTCATTTTTCAACGTGAAATGCCACCACTCCTTAGTATAATACTTAAAGCCATGTTTACGCATAATGGTTTGCAATAACATTCTATTAGCTCTTTGCTGAGCAGTCAGCTCTAAGTTTGCAACCCAAGATTCAGGTCCAAAAAAGTCCCAAGGACTTCCCATATCTAATTCTTCACCTGTGTTAATATCAACCAACGTCATATCTATTGTGCTTCCACGAGTATGACCAGATTTAGAAGATATATACCCTTCTTCAAAAAGATGTTCTTTTTTTACTTTTGGGTAAAACTTTTGCTTATTAACCGTATCATTTAATTGTTTTGCCCAACGGACAAAATGATTTACAGCAGTTTGCGGTCTATAACCGTCGAATATTTTAACAGATAAATTGTATGACTTTAACTCGTCTTGCACATTTTTTAAAGCAGTTATAGCTTCGGTGGACATAATAGCTACATTCTTTTTATAGCCATCAATAGGTTTACCGATAAAATTATCATTTCCAAAATAACGTAGCTCTAATTGAATATCTGGAATGATGTCGCGTACATAATCAAAACCTTTAGGTAGTCTATTTTGCGAAGTACATGTCCAAGTACAACTTATCAAGAAAATAATTAGTAGTTTTTTCATTTCATATTATTAGTGCCACTAAGTTAAGCAATAATATAAAATAAAAGCCGAGGTCCCTCAACCTCGGCTTTCTTATTTGCTTTTTATTACGGTGATAGATTTAGGGTCTCTAATTCTATTACATAACGCAAATATTAATTAATTAATCCATTGAACTAAAAACTAAATTTTAGTACACACCAAATGTAAAATTAATATTCAAAACATCGCTAAACAACGCTTTTTATTCGATGAAATGCACTTAATTTTAACATTTATCGTTTAAAATAGCTAATTTATCGATGAAATACACTAATAACAAAACCCTTTTGTCGATTATAAAAATGAAAAAGCCTCGTTCTAGATAGATCGAGGCTTTTCTACTAACCAACCAAAAATTGTTACTACGTTTTATAAAGTAACCACACTTTTAAAAACTCTTATGCAGTAACAATTATACTTATTCAATCATCATGCCAAAAAATAAATATTCGAAAATATTTTGAAGAATAAATTTATTTACATATCTTTATGATATCATTTTAATATCATTTAATTTTAAATATCATGAAAGAAGAGAAAATTATTGTCCCAGCTAACGGTTACCTAATGTTATTTGTATTCCTATTGTTGTTTATTGGAGGTATTGTGTCAATAATTACCACACATAGACCATGGTTCGCTTTTGCTATTTTGGCGGCTATATTTATAGCGCCAGGGTTTATTATGGTACAACCAAATAATTCGAGAGTATTATTACTTTTTGGAAAATATGTTGGAACTGTAAAGAAGAATGGTTTTTATTGGGTAAATCCATTCTATACAAAAAAGAAAATATCATTAAGAGCGAGCAACTTTGATAGCGAGCGTCTTAAAGTAAACGACAAACTTGGTAATCCCGTAATGATAAGCACCATATTAGTATGGAGAGTGCAAAACACTTACAAAGCAGCTTTTGATGTGGATAATTTTGAAAACTTTGTTCGTGTACAAACAGATGCTGCTGTTCGTAAACTAGCAAGTATGTATCCTTATGATAATTTTGCTGACGAAGGCCATAAAGAAGATATTACGTTGCGCTCTAGCGTCAATGAAGTAAGTGAAGCTCTCGAAAAAGAAATAGACGAACGCCTCTCAATTGCTGGTATTGAAGTTCTTGAAGCTCGTATAGGTTACCTAGCCTATGCACAAGAAATTGCAAATGCTATGCTAAAACGCCAACAAGCAACCGCTATTGTGGCTGCACGACATAAAATTGTTGAAGGCGCAGTGAGTATGGTAGAAATGGCTCTTGAAGAATTGGGTAAAAAACAAATTGTTGAGTTAGATGAAGAACGCAAAGCAGCCATGGTTAGTAATTTAATGGTTATTCTTTGTGGTGATAAAGATGCATCACCAGTTTTAAATACAGGCACTTTAAATCATTAAAATGAATAAAAACCAAACATATAGCATAGCAATAGGTAGCGCATTAGGCTCAAGCATAGGCACAACTTTTGGAGTGGTACTTAATAATATTGCATTAGGAATTGTGTTCGGGTCTATGTTAGGCCTAATAATTGGTATATTAATAGCTGTATTTTATTTTAAACAAGGTAATAATAGTTTATGAAAGAATATAAAGTTGTAGCACCTAAATTAGGGTTTAAAGAAAGAAATCAAAGATTAGAGGACACTTTAAATCAACACGCACGAGAAGGCTGGGTAGTATCACATATTGCACAAAGCGCCTATTTTATTGTATTTGAACGTGACAAAAATAGATAATGAATAACAAAAGACCTCGTATAAAAGTACCTTTTGAAACGGTAGATATTATTATTGAATTTATCTCAATAACACTACTTATTTTAATGTGGGTTTATTGCATTGTTAATTATATGGAGCTTCCAGACACCATAGCAACTCATTTTAATGGAGCTGGAGAACCAGATGGCTATGGAAGCAAGCAAACTGTTTGGGTTATCCCAATTATTGCAACAGTTATGTATATTGGTTTATTTATATTGAATAAATACCCACATATGCATAACTATATGGTAAACATTACCGAGGAGAATGCTTTAAAGAATTACAAATTTAGCACTCGCATAGTAAGAGTAGTAAACTTTCTTTGTGTACTGCTAATGACATATATAACCTATATGATAGTGGAATCTGCTTTTGGCAAACAATTCAATCTTGGTACTTGGTTTGTGCCTGTAGTTATTGGTGTTAGCATTATTCTACCAATTATAATATTTGTATATATGAGAAAAATGAATAAATAAATTAACATGGCGAAGAAAAAAGCTTTCGCATTGCGAGTGAATGAAGATATGTTAAAAGCTATTGAAAAATGGGCTTCTGATGAGTTTAGAAGTACCAATGGTCAAATAGAATGGATGCTTATGCAAAGTCTTAAAGACGCCAAGAGAGAACCAAAAAAGTCTTAAAACAATCTTAAAGTTTTTCAATAGTAGTAAGATTAGTAATTATTCTTCTAATTTTATACTAACCAACCAAGCTTTACATTGAAAAACACATTACTGCTACTTACGTTATTCTCAATTTCAATTGGGTTTAGTCAAAACAAATCATTTGTTGTTAAATATATAAATACGCCTATTATTCTAGATGGAAACTTAAATGAATCCGTTTGGAATGAAGCAGATTCTGCAACAAATTTTTGGCAATATTTCCCAACCGATTCTCTACAAGCAACGCAACAAGCAGATATAAAAATGCTCTTTGACGATACCAATTTATATATTGGAATGAAAGTCAATGCACCTTCAAATAATTTTGTGATTCCATCATTACGTCGTGATTTTAGAGCTGGAGGCAGCGACAATATAACTTTGATGTTTGATACTTTTAACGATGGTACAAATGCCTTTATATTTGGTACAAATCCAGCTGGAGTACAACGCGAAATATTGTTATCTGGAGGCGGTAATGAGTTACGAGGTTTTAATACTGCATGGGACACTAAATGGCGTAGTGAAACAATAGTGCATGAAAACTATTACACGGTTGAGTGGATTATCCCTTTTTCGGCATTTAAATATCGAGAAGGCGAAACTAAATGGCGTTTTAACAGCTATCATTTTGATACACAAGCTAACGAACGTAATACTTGGATACAAATACCGCAAAACCAACCTATTTTCAGCTTAGCATATATGGGAGATATGGTTTTTGAAAAACCTCTAGGAAACTCAAAAACACCCATTTCTATTATTCCTTATGTGAATGGTTTGGTTGGGAAAGATTACGAAAACGGAACAACAACTGAAGATTTTAAATATGGTGGTGATGCAAAAATGACTATTGGCAATAGTATGAATTTGGATCTCACCGTTAACCCAGATTTTTCTCAAGTTGAAGTCGACCAACAAGTCACCAACTTAACAAGATTTGAAGTATCACTTCCAGAAAGACGCCAGTTTTTTATAGAAAATAGCGATTTATTTGCCGATTTTGGTAATGATAGAGATGCCAATCCTTTCTTTTCTAGACGTATAGGTATTGCTAGAGATACAGATGATAATAGTATTGAGAACGATATTATTGCGGGCGTTAGACTAAGTGGAAAAATAAGCAACAATCTTCGTCTTGGTATTTTAAATATGCAAACAGCCGAAGATTTAGCTAATGAAATTCCAGCTACAAACAATGCAGTTATCACTGCTCAACATAAGCTTTTTAATCGTTCCAATATCAGTTTCATGTTTATCAATAAACAAGCGACTAAGGATTACGATTTTTTAGCCAATGAAGACAAATACAACCGCGTTTTTGGAGTAGATTACCGATTAGCATCAGAAGATAATTCATGGATAGGCAAGTACTTTTTCCATAAATCATTCTCGCCAGACACAAGTGGAAAAGATGTTTCTTCTGGTGCAACAACAGAATATAATAGCAGAAACTGGAATTTTCGTTTTGGTGCTGTTTTCGTTGGAGAAAATTTCAGGTCAGATTTAGGTTTTATTAGAAGAACAGATGTGTTTAAAATAAGCCCAAGAATTGAACGTGTGTTTTGGCCAAAAACAGGAGCCATTCAAAAACACAGTATTTCGGTTATGCCTTTTTATTTATGGAGACCTGAATTAGATTTCGAAAAATCTGATCATACCATAATAACCAGTTGGAATGCAGAATTAAAAAACACATCAAATATAGAGCTTCAAATGAATAACAGGTTCACACATCTTTACGATGATTTTGACCCTACTAGAACAGATGGTGGCACTCCTCTTCCTGGAAACGAAGGTTATCATTATACAAGTTTTGAAGCCAACTATAGGTCAGATCAAAGAAAACAATTTTCATATAATATAAGTCCGTCAATTGGCCAATTTTATAATGGTAAAAAATATTCTCTAGGCGGAATGATGTCATGGCGATTACAACCTTATTTTTCTGCTTCAGTACAAATAAATTATGATAAAATTAATCTGCCAAATCCTTATCCAGATGCCTCTATTTGGTTAATAGGCCCAAAGTTTGACGTTACTTTTAATAAAAATATATTTTGGGCAACCTTTGTTCAATATAGTAGTCAAAGAGATAATTTTAGCATAAACACAAGGTTACAATGGCGTTTTGCACCATTATCCGATTTATTTGTTGTGTATAACGACAACTATTTTACAGACAACATTTTTGCGCCTCGAGTGAGATCTTTCAATGTAAAATTAACCTACTGGATTAATATATAATTATTTTAAAACCAACTCTAAAAAGCATCATTTTAAAATTAAAAAATGGTGCTTTTTTATTTAACACAAACCGTAAAGAACATTTTATTTTCTTATTTTACGACATATTTAAACTAATTATAAATGAAAGATACTTCACCTTTATTTACTGATGACACAATTGTATTTGGTCTATTGATGCTTATGTTAGGATTTGTTTTTTATACATCTACAAGTATAAAACCATATTGGCAAAAATTCTATAAGTACATCCCTGCACTTTTAATGGCATATATGCTTCCAGGTGTTTTAACAACGTTAGGCATTATTGCTCCAGAATGGACAAAAATAACAGAATCTGGAGAGGTCATAGAAGGCTCATCGCAAGTATATTATATTTCAAGTAGATATTTACTGCCTGCGGCTTTAGTTTTAATGACATTAAGTATCGATTTAAAGGCCATTTACAACCTTGGCCCAAAAGCACTTATCATGTTTTTAACAGGAACCGTTGGTATTATTATCGGAGGTCCAATAGCTGTATTATTGGTTTCAATAGTGTCGCCTGAAACAGTTGGTGGCGCTGGCCCAGATGCAGTATGGAGAGGTTTATCAACATTAGCTGGAAGCTGGATTGGTGGTGGAGCAAATCAAGCAGCAATGTTAGAAATTTATGGCTATAATACCGAAAATTATGCAGGCATGGTTATAGTAGATATAGTTGTTGCCAATATTTGGATGGCTATATTAATACTTGGAATTGGTAAATCTGAAAAAATTGATAAGTGGTTAAAGGCAGATACGAGCGCTATTGAAGTCCTTAAAGAAAAAGTATCAAATTATGCTGCTGGAATATCAAGAAATCCAAGTTTAGCAGATTATATGGTTATTTTAGGAATTGCTTTTACTGTCGTTGGAATATCACATTTTGGTGCTTCAGGGATATCAAATTTTTTAAAATCTAATTTTGATGCTGTTAGTGATACAACTTCTGCGATGTCTTCATTTGGCTCACAATTCTTTTGGATGATATCTATTGCAACTATTTTAGGAATCGCGCTATCTTTTACAAGATTTAAACAATACGAGGGAGCTGGAGCCAGTAAGCTTGGTAGTGTGTTTATTTGGATTTTAGTTGCTAGTATAGGAATGAAAATGGACCTTACTAAAATTGCGGATAACCCAGGATTGATAGTCGTTGGTTTAATATGGATGATAATACATGTAGCATTAATGTTTTTAATTGCTAAAATAATTAGAGCACCATATTTCTTTTTAGCTGTTGGTAGTAAAGCAAATATTGGAGGAGCTGCTTCTGCACCAGTTGTAGCTGCAGCATTCCATCCGTCATTAGCTACTGTAGGTGTTTTATTGGCAGTTTTTGGTTACGTGGTTGGAACTTATGGTGCCATGTTTTGTGCCGAATTAATGAAAATAGCAGCAGCGAGTTAGCATATAATAAATTAATATAAGATATTTACCGACATAAATTTTTGTACATGAAAAAGCTCATATTTCTATTAGTAATATTTACTATTATCTCTTGCGGTAAAAAAGAAGCCGATTTAACGGTTACTGGAACAATTAAAGGTTTAAAAAAAGGAACCGTTTACCTTCAGCAGCTAAAAGATTCTTCTTTAGTAGCTTTAGATTCAATAGTTATTAATGGTGAAGGAGCTTTTACTTTACAAAGTGATCTTGAAGAACCTGAAGTACTATTACTAATGTTAGATAAAAATAGTTCAGAAGATTCAAGAATTGCTTTTTTTGCTGATAAAGGTATTACCGAAATCAATGCTACGTTAAAAGACTTCCCGTATAAGCACACTATTAAAGGGGCTTCTCAACAAGAGAAATATACTGAGTTTAAAAACATGATAACTCAATTTAACAATAAGAATTTAGATATTATTAAAGCTCAATTAGAAGCCCAAGTAAGTGGAGATACAGCCGAAGCCAATGCTAAAACTAAAGAAGCTAATAATTTATTGAAAAGTAAATATCGCTTTGCAATAAACTTTGCTATTAATAATAAAGATAGTGAAGTGGCACCTTATATTGCTTTGTCTGAAATTTATGATACCAATATCACTTATTTAGATACAATTTATAAATCATTGCCTAAGCATATAGCAAGCTCTAAATATGGTGTTGAACTAGACAAGTTTATAAAACAAAGAAAAGAGGAAGATAATCAATAAAAAAAAGGCGCCTTAAGCGCCTTTTTTTTATTTTAGTTTGTTTATTTTTTCAATTAAAGCTCGTCCTTTAGATTCAAGCTCTTGATTGATACTTTTAAAGTGAGCTTTTTTATCTTCTACACTCTTATCATTAACTTTTGCGATTAGCTCGTCAAAAGTTTCGATAGCTTCATCAATTATTGCCTCACTTTTTTTGGTGTCTTTATCTGTATTTTCATATTCCCAAAAATATACTGCTTCAATAATATCTCCAAGAACGTAGTTTATATCCTTCTTTAAATTTCTAATGTTTGCCATTTTATAGTAAAATTAATTTTAGCAAAATTACGGAATTTTATACATAAACCTCTAAAAGTTTTGCATTGTTTGCTTCAATTTCAAAATGTTTTAAAACTGCAGGAAGTAACATCGTTTCTCCTTTCTTAATTGTATCAGAAAAACCTTCAATATTTATGTTTATCTCGCCATCAACACACATATATATCATAAAGGAATCATGATAATTCTCCTTTTTGATAGTTTGTGTAAGATGTAAAAAATTTGTTGTGAAATAAGGGCAAGAAACCATTTTGTTTGATTGATTTTTTTGCGTTGAATATGGCACTTTAAAATCATCATCCATATCAAAATCGATAGCATCAATTGCTAAATCGTTGTGCAATTCTCTTTCATTCCCTTCATCATCTGTTCTATCCCAATCATACACACGATAGGTAATATCACTTGTTTGTTGTATTTCAGCCAGCATCACTCCTGCTCCAATTGCATGTACACGTCCAACTTCTATAAAATAGGTATCGCCTTCCTTTACGTGTTCAAAATTCAAAATTTTGGTAAGCGTTTTACCTTCTAAGTGTTTTAAATAAACCTCTGGTGTTATTTTTTTATTGAACCCCACAATTAAATTAGCGTCATCATCAGCATGCATTACATACCACATCTCGGTCTTACCAAAAGAATTATGACGCTTTGCCGCCAACTTATCATTTGGGTGAAGTTGAATAGATAAATCTTCTTTAGCATCAATAAATTTTATTAACAATGGGAATTTTTCTCCAAATGCGTCAAAATTCTTTTTACCAATAAGTTCTTCTTGATATGCTGATAGTAATTGTTTGAGAGTTGCACCTTTTAATTCACCATTACTTACCACAGATGCATCTCCATCAACATCGCTAATTTCCCAGCTTTCTCCAATATTTTTAGCATCACTTTCTTTATTGAGAAAGGTTTTGAGTTTTGTTCCTCCCCAAATCTTTTCTTTTAAAATTGGGTGAAACTTAAGTGGATATAAGTGATTTTTCATGAATTAGTTTCCTGAATAGGTTACGAAATTACGAGGTGTTTCGTAGAGTGTAATTTCCAAATCAAAGGATGCCTTGAGTTTAGGCTTTATTTTATTGTAAATAATCACTACAATATTTTCCGCTGTTGGATTTAAGTCTTTAAACTCTGGAACTTCAATGTTTAGATTTTTATGGTCGAAAGCATCTTCAACTTCTTCTTTAATGATATCTTTTAACCCCTTCATATCAATGACATAACCTGTTTCTTGGTCAATATCTCCAGTAACACTCACAATTAGTTCATAGTTATGACCATGAAAATTTGGATTATTACATTTCCCGAAAACTGCGCCATTTTTTTCATGACTCCAATCTTTTCTATACAATCTATGTGCAGCATTAAAATGTGCTTTTCTACTAACCGTTACCTTCATTATCAACTAAATTTATATGTTTGTAGAATTTATCAAAAATAATTTTAAACCAAGCAGTGTACTTTTCTGGATGTAAAGCCATATCAACTTTTACATCTTCTATATCCATCCATTTCCAAGATTCAACTTCATCAGGATTTATGCTTGGTTCTTCATTGTAAAGACCTACCATGATATGGTCTAGTTCATGTTCAGTCAATCCATTATCAAAAGGAGCTTTATAAATAAATGACGTCGTTTCTTTTAACTCAGTTACAAATCCCATTTCTTCATGTAAACGTCGTTTACCTGCTTCTATATTACTTTCACCATCACGTTGATGGCTACAACACGTATTGGTCCAAAGTCCAGGTGAATGATATTTACTTAAAGCACGTTGTTGCAGCATTAATTCATTTTTATCATTAAAAATAAATACTGAAAATGCACGATGCAGTACTGCTTTTTCATGAGCTTCCATTTTAGGCATTAAACCTATTTGCTCGTCGTTTTTGTTTACTAGAATGACTTGTTCCTCTCTCATAATGTAAAAATACCAAGATATTTTATAATAACAGCAACCCAGACATAGATTTAAAAACGAATGGCATCAATTATATTTATTAGGTCTAATAATCCTATATTTGCATCCCAATTGCAACAAACAAAATGAGTTTTTTAAAAGAAATAGAGCGCAGACGAACCTTTGGTATTATTTCACATCCAGATGCTGGTAAAACCACCTTAACAGAAAAGTTATTACTTTTTGGTGGTGCGATACAAGAAGCAGGAGCAGTAAAAAGTAATAAAATTAAGAAAGGTGCGACGAGTGATTTTATGGAAATTGAGCGTCAGCGTGGAATTTCGGTAGCAACCTCGGTTTTGGCTTTTGAATACAATGGCATAAAAATTAATATTCTTGATACTCCAGGTCATAAAGATTTTGCCGAAGACACCTTTAGAACCCTTACTGCTGTTGATAGCGTAATTGTTGTTATTGATGTTGCGAAAGGTGTGGAGGAACAAACCGAAAAACTTGTTGAAGTTTGTAGAATGCGTAATATTCCAATGATTGTGTTTATAAACAAACTAGATCGTGAAGGTAAAGATGCTTTTGATTTATTAGATGAAGTAGAGCAAAAATTAGGATTAACCGTTACACCAATGAGTTTTCCAATTGGAATGGGCTATGATTTTAAAGGTATCTACAATCTATGGGAAAAGAATGTCAACTTATTTAGTGGTGATAGCAGGAAAAATATCGAAGAAACCATAGAAATTTCTGATCTAGCATCAGAAGAGCTTACAAAATTAGTAGGTGAAAATACAGCTCAAACTTTAAGAGATGAAATAGAATTAGTTGAAGGCATTTATCCTCAATTTGATAAAACAGAATATCTAAATGGTAATTTGCAACCAGTGTTTTTTGGATCAGCTTTAAACAACTTTGGTGTTCGTGAGTTATTAGATTGCTTTGTAGAAATAGCGCCTAAACCAAGACCTAAACAAAGTGAAGAACGATTAGTAAAACCCGAAGAGGAAAAATTTACTGGTTTTGTATTTAAGATTCATGCCAATATGGATCCTAACCATAGAAATCGTTTAGCATTTATTAAAATAGTATCTGGAACTTTTGAAAGAAACAAGCCTTATTTGCATGTGAGACATAATAAAAAGGTGAAATTCTCAAGTCCTAATGCTTTTTTTGCAGAGAAAAAGGAAATTGTGGATATATCATATCCAGGAGATATTGTTGGGTTACAGGACACTGGAACATTTAAAATTGGAGATACACTTACCGAGGGGGAGGTTTTAAATTATAAAGGGGTGCCAAGTTTTTCTCCAGAACATTTTAGGTATATTAATAATGCAGACCCTATGAAATCTAAACAACTTTATAAAGGTATTGACCAATTGATGGACGAAGGCGTTGCGCAATTATTTACACTTGATTTAAATGGACGAAAAGTAATTGGAACAGTTGGCGCACTACAATATGAAGTGATACAATATAGACTTGAACACGAATATGGAGCTAAGTGTACCTACGAAAACTTGAATGTACATAAAGCTTGTTGGGTAGAACCAACAGATAAAAATAATGAGGAATTTAAAGAGTTTTTACGTGTAAAACAACGTTTTTTAGCGAAAGACAAACAAAATCAACTCGTATTTCTAGCAGATTCTATGTTCTCATTGCAAATGACGCAACAGAAATATCCAAGTATAAAATTCCATTTAACTTCTGAATACAACTAATAATCAGTGAGTTATCAAATTATTCTGATATAGCTAAAATGTTATTCGTCTAAAAAATCAACATATATTTGTTTTTAATCGTAATTATCGTACATTTCAACGATGATTTAAAATACTTAGCATTTAGTGTTTATACATTTAAAATAGATTCATAACCCCAAACGTGAACTACTTATGGAAACTCAAGACAACATCTTCAGTAATGAAGACATTACAGTAACCTTCGAACCTTGTAAATGCATTCACGCTGAAAAGTGTGCTAAAGAACTATCTCAAGTTTTTAGGACCTCTGTGATACCATGGATTAATTTAGACGGAACAAAATCCAAACGAATTATTGAACAAATAAATAAGTGCCCTTCTGGTGCATTACAATATTCATTAAATAATATGAAAAGAAAAGTAAGCTAGTAAAGCATAAAAAAAGCCCTTTGTATTTACAAAGGGCTTTTTTTATGCTTTTCCAGTCAGTCCAAAGTTTAATGGCATTGGCGTTTTCTCGCTTTAAATATTTCGAGAAATCTCCTAATATCCAATTACACTTATAGATTACAATTACACCTATTATGCTTGTCCTGTCGGTCCAAAGTTTAACGGCATTGGCGTTTTCTCGTAATCCTTTATTTCACCATGTGCTTTTTCAAAACGATGCACATTATCGCCTAAAGCTTTTACTAAACGTTTAGCGTGTTGTGGTGTTAAAATAATTCTCGATTTCACTTTGCTCTTTGGAGTCCCAGGCATAATGCTAACAAAATCTAACACAAACTCAGATACCGAATGATTAATTATTGCTAAGTTTGAGTAAGTTCCTTCTGCAATTTTTTCATCCAATTCTATATTAATTTGACCTTGCTTTGGGTTGTTTTTATTTTCTGCCATAATATTAATATTAAAAAAAATTCCCGCTCTTGCGGGAATTTTATGTTTAGTTATAATTCATTTCTTGCTTAGCTTGCATCATTTCGTCAAACTCTTCTTTAGAACCTACGATAATGTTTTCGTAATGCCTAAGTCCAGTTCCTGCAGGAATTTTATGTCCAACAATCACGTTTTCTTTAAGTCCTTCAAGCGAATCCACTTTACCAGCTACTGCTGCTTCATTTAAAACTTTAGTCGTTTCCTGGAACGATGCTGCCGATATAAATGATTTTGTTTGAAGTGATGCTCTTGTAATTCCTTGAAGAATTGGTGTTGCTGTTGCTGGATTTGCATCACGAGCTACAACTAGGTTTTTATCTTCACGACGTAACAATGAATTTTCATCTCTTAACTCTCTAGACGTAATAATTTGTCCAGCTTTTAAGTTTTCAGAATCTCCAGAATCTTCAACCACTTTCTTTCCAAAGATTTCATCATTTTCAGTAATAAAATCTGATTTATGAACTAATTGATCTTCTAAGAAAATAGTATCTCCTGAATCCTGGATCCTAACCTTACGCATCATTTGTCTTACAACAACTTCGAAGTGCTTGTCATTAATTTTCACACCTTGCAAACGATATACTTCTTGTACTTCATTTACTAAGTATTGTTGAACTGCAGATGGGCCTTTAATATTTAAGATATCGTTAGGAGTAATCGATCCATCAGATAATGGCATACCAGCCTTAACAAAATCGTTTTCTTGTACAAGAATTTGATTAGATAATTTCACTAAGTATTTTTTAATATCTCCTAGCTTAGACTCAACTATAATCTCACGGTTACCTCTTTTAATTTTACCAAAAGAAACCACACCATCTATAGCACTTACAACTGCTGGGTTTGATGGGTTACGTGCTTCGAATAATTCGGTTACACGAGGTAAACCACCAGTAATATCACCAGCTTTTGCAGATTTACGAGGAATCTTAACTAAGATTTTTCCAATATTAATCTTATCTCCATCATCAATCATTAAATGCGCTCCAACTGGTAAGTTGTACGAACGTATTGTTTCTCCCTTAGAATCTTCAATATGAAGTGTTGGAATAAGTTTTTTATTTCTAGATTCAGATATTACTTTTTCTTGGAAGCCTGTTTGTTCATCAATTTCCACTTGATATGTAACACCTTGC
Source organism: Gaetbulibacter sp. S0825 (assembly GCF_011777505.1). Lineage (GTDB taxonomy): Bacteria > Bacteroidota > Bacteroidia > Flavobacteriales > Flavobacteriaceae > Pontimicrobium. Next base: position 406,823 of record NZ_JAATJT010000003.1, read on the forward strand.
TCAATATTTTCATATCTTACTTTTCCAGCAAATTCCGAAATAATTACACCGTTATATGGATCCCATTGGCATACCACATCATTAGCTTTTAGTTTCTGACCATTTTTAACAAAAATGGAAGAACCATAAGGAATGTTATTAGTACTTAAAGTAATTCCTGTCTTCTCATCAATAAGTTTAATCTCTGATGTTCTTGAAATTACAATATCTACAATATTTCCTTCTCCATCTTCTCCTTTAACAGTTTTTAGATCTTCAATCTCTGCCTTACCATCAAATTTTACAAATAACTTGTTCTCTTCTGAAATGTTTCCAGCAATACCACCTACGTGGAATGTACGAAGTGTCAACTGTGTTCCAGGTTCTCCAATAGATTGAGCTGCAACAACACCTACAGCTTCACCACGTTGCACCATTTTACCAGTAGCAAGGTTTCGACCGTAGCATTTTGTACAGATTCCCTTTTTAGCTTCACAAGTTAATGGCGAACGTACTTCTACTGCATCAACTGGTGAATTTTCTATTTTCTTAGCAATGTGGTCATAAATATGACCTCCGGCTTCAACTAAAAGTTCATCGGTTAATGGATCATAAACATCGTATAACGATGTACGACCAACTATTCTATCTTCTAAACTTTCAACAACTTCTTCGTTTTTCTTTAATGGTTCTACATTAATACCTCTTAATGTACCACAATCTTCTTCATTAACAATTACATCTTGCGAAACATCAACCAAACGACGAGTTAAATAACCTGCATCAGCAGTTTTAAGTGCTGTATCGGCAAGTCCTTTACGAGCACCGTGAGTAGAAATAAAATATTCTAAAATTGAAAGTCCTTCTTTAAAGTTAGAAAGAATTGGATTTTCAATAATTTCTCCTCCACCTGCGTTAGACTTTTTAGGTTTTGCCATCAATCCACGCATACCTGTAAGCTGACGAATCTGTTCTTTAGATCCACGAGCTCCAGAATCAAGCATCATAAACACCGAGTTAAATCCTTGTTGGTCTTCTCTAATACGCTTCATTGACAATTCTGTCAATTCTGCATTAGTAGAAGTCCAGATATCAATAACCTGGTTATAACGTTCGTTGTTTGTTATAAGTCCCATGTTATAGTTAGCTCTAATTCCATCCACCTGCTTATTTGCAGAGTCTATCATAGTATGCTTTTCTGGCGGGATAATAATATCACCTAAACTAAATGATAAACCACCTTGGAATGCAAACTTATAACCTAAAGTTTTAATTTCATCAAGGAATGCAGCCGTTTCAGGAACACTAGTTACCTTAAGAATATTACCAATAATATCTCTTAACGATTTTTTAGTTAATACCTCATTAATGTATCCAGCAACTTCAGGAACTTTATCATTAAATAAAACACGTCCAACAGTTGTTTCAACAATTTGGTTTACTAATTCTCCAGCATCGTTAAAATCTTTAGTTCTAACTTTAATAGACGCATTAAGATCTGCTCTTTTTTCATTATAAGCTATAACAACTTCTTCTGGGGAATAAAATGTTAATCCTTCTCCAACAACTTTCACGTCTTTTGTCGACTTACGTAACTTAGTCATATAATATAAACCAAGTACCATATCTTGAGAAGGTACTGTTACTGGCGAACCATTTGCAGGATTCAAAATATTATGAGAAGCTAACATTAATAGTTGTGCTTCCAAAATAGCTTCTGGTCCTAATGGTAAATGTACTGCCATCTGGTCACCATCAAAATCGGCGTTAAATGCAGTACACACTAATGGGTGTAACTGGATTGCCTTACCTTCGATAAGCTTAGGTTGAAATGCTTGAATACCAAGTCTGTGTAACGTAGGAGCACGATTTAAAAGAACTGGATGCCCTTTTAAAACATTCTCTAAGATATCCCAAACTACAGGCTCTTTTTTATCTATAATTTTCTTTGCAGATTTTACCGTTTTAACAATTCCTCTTTCAATTAGTTTTCTAATTACAAAAGGTTTGTATAACTCGGCTGCCATATTTTTTGGCAATCCACATTCGAATAATTTTAATTCTGGTCCAACAACAATTACCGAACGCGCAGAATAATCAACACGTTTACCAAGTAAGTTTTGACGGAAACGACCTTGCTTACCTTTTAATGAATCTGAAAGAGATTTTAAAGGTCTGTTAGAATCGGTTTTAACTGCTGATGACTTACGTGTGTTATCAAATAATGAATCTACAGATTCTTGTAACATACGTTTTTCGTTACGTAAAATAACTTCTGGTGCTTTTATCTCAACAAGTCTCTTAAGACGGTTGTTACGAATAATTACACGACGATATAAATCATTTAAATCAGACGTAGCAAAACGACCACCATCAAGTGGTACTAATGGTCTTAATTCTGGTGGAATTACTGGAACCGCTTTCATAATCATCCATGAAGGATGATTTTCACGATTCAAATTAGCCTCTCTAAATGCTTCAACAACTTGAAGACGTTTTAAAGCTTCTGTTTTACGTTGCTTAGACGTTTCAGTATTTGCTTTATGACGAAGTTCAAATGATAGTTCATCAAGTTTAATTCTTGATAACAATTCAATTAAACATTCAGCTCCCATTTTAGCAATAAACTTCTCTGGGTCTGTATCATCTAAATATTGGTTTTCTTGTGGAAGTGTTTCAAGAATATTTAAATATTCTTCTTCTGTTAAGAAATCCATTTTTTGAACAGGTTCTCCTTCGGCATTTTTAGCATTACCTGGTTGGATTACTACATAACGCTCATAATAGATAATCATGTCTAATTTCTTAGATGGTAATCCAAGTAAATAACCTATTTTGTTAGGTAAAGAACGGAAATACCAAATGTGTGCTACAGGTACAACAAGGTTAATGTGCCCTACACGATCACGACGTACTTTCTTTTCTGTTACTTCTACACCACAACGGTCACAAACAATGCCTTTGTAACGTATACGTTTGTATTTACCACAAGCACATTCGTAATCCTTTACAGGACCAAAAATACGCTCACAAAATAAACCATCACGTTCTGGTTTATGTGTTCTATAGTTAATGGTTTCAGGTTTTAAAACTTCTCCTCGAGATGCAGCCAAAATAGACTCTGGAGATGCTAAACCAATTGAGATTTTACTAAACCTCTGTACTGTATTCTTATCTTGTTTTCTTGCCATGTTCTTTTAAGTCTTCAGTTTTCAGTCTTCAGTACGCAGTTAAACTATGTACTGAAAACTGTTAACTAATTTATTCTTCTAATCTTATGTCTAATCCAAGACCTTTCAATTCGTGCATTAATACGTTGAAAGATTCTGGTAGTCCAGGTTCTGGCATTGGTTCGCCTTTTACGATTGCTTCGTAAGTTTTAGCTCTACCAATTACATCATCAGATTTTACTGTTAAGATTTCTCTTAACGTTGCTGATGCTCCATAAGCTTCAAGTGCCCATACTTCCATTTCTCCAAAACGCTGTCCACCAAACTGTGCTTTACCACCAAGAGGCTGTTGCGTAATTAATGAGTATGGTCCAATTGAACGTGCATGCATCTTATCATCAACCATATGTCCTAGTTTTAACATATAGATAACACCAACGGTTGCTGGTTGATCGAAACGAGATCCTGTACCTCCATCATAAAGATAAGTATGACCATATCTAGGAATTCCAGCTTCATCTGTAAACCCATTAATTTGGTCGATTGTTGCACCATCAAAAATTGGTGTTGCATACTTACGATCTAATTTTTGTCCTGCCCATCCTAATACTGTTTCATAAATCTGACCAATATTCATACGAGAAGGTACACCAAGCGGATTCAATACAATATCAACTGGTGTTCCATCCTCAAGGAAAGGCATATCTTCTTGACGAACGATACGTGCAACAATACCTTTGTTACCGTGACGTCCTGCCATTTTATCTCCAACTTTTAGTTTACGCTTTTTAGCAATGTAAACTTTCGCTAGTTTTATGATTCCTGCTGGTAATTCATCACCTACAGAAATTGTAAATTTCTCACGTCTAAGAGACCCTTGAAGGTCATTTTCCTTAATCTTATAATTGTGGATTAAATCTGCAACTAACTTATTAGTCTTTTCATCTGTAGTCCATTTACCTGAAACTAAATGCGCGTAATCATCTACAGCATTTAACATTTTTAAAGTAAACTTCTTTCCTTTAGGGAAAACCTCTTCTCCTAAATCGTTAAATACACCTTGAGCAGTTTTTCCAGCAACTATAGCAAAAAGCTTTTCAATTAAAACTTCAATTAAGTCATCAAACTTTTTATCGTAAACAGCTTCAAGTTGAGCAATGTCCTCTTTATCTTGAGCTCTTTTACGCTTATCTTTAATTGCTCTAGCAAATAATTTCTTATCTATAACTACACCATGTAATGAAGGTGATGCTTTTAGAGATGCATCTTTTACATCTCCAGCTTTATCTCCAAAAATAGCACGTAGTAACTTTTCTTCTGGTGTAGGATCACTTTCTCCTTTAGGTGTAATCTTACCTATAAGGATATCTCCTGGTTTAATTTCAGCACCAACGCGTATCATTCCATGCTCATCAAGGTCTTTTGTAGCCTCTTCTGAAACATTAGGAATATCATTAGTAAGCTCTTCGTTTCCAAGCTTTGTATCTCTTACTTCCAAAGAATACTCATCGATATGAATAGATGTGAATACATCTTCTCTAACGACTTTCTCCGAAATTACAATCGCATCCTCAAAGTTATATCCTTTCCAAGGCATGAAAGCAACTTTCATGTTTCTTCCTAAAGCCAACTCTCCACTTTGAGTAGCATAACCTTCACACAATACTTGTCCTTTAGTTACTTTATCTCCTTTTTTAACAATTGCTTTTAAGTTAACAGAAGTTCCTTGATTGGTTTTTCTAAACTTTGTTAAAGGATATGTTACCGTATCTGTATCGAAACTAACCATAGCTTCTTCTTCTGTACGACTATATTTAATTACAATTTCGTTTGCATCTACATATTCTACAACTCCTTTTCCTTGAGCATTTATCAATACTCTAGAATCGGATGCTACTTGGCGTTCCAATCCAGTTCCAACAATTGGAGATTCCGGACGTAATAATGGCACTGCTTGACGCATCATGTTTGATCCCATCAAAGCACGGTTTGCATCATCATGTTCTAAGAATGGAATTAAAGATGCCGAAATTGATGTAATTTGGTTTGGAGCAACATCTGTATAATCAACAGTTAATGGGTCGATTACAGGAAAATCACCTTCTTGACGAGCAATTACTTTTTCATCTAAAATTTTACCAGTGTCATCAACCTTTACAGTTGCTTGAGCAATCATCATATTTTCTTCTTCCTCGGCACTTAGATATACAGGTGTGTTTTTAATATCTACAACACCCTTCTCTACTTTTCTATATGGTGTTTCTAAAAACCCTAAAGCATTAACTTTTGCATATACTGAAAGTGAAGAAATTAATCCAATGTTTGGTCCTTCAGGCGTTTCAATAGGACATAAACGTCCGTAGTGTGTATAATGAACGTCACGAACCTCAAAACCTGCTCTCTCACGAGATAAACCTCCAGGTCCTAAAGCCGATAAACGACGTTTATGAGTAATCTCTGCTAACGGATTTGTTTGATCCATGAACTGAGATAACTGGTTTGTTCCAAAAAATGAGTTAATTACAGAAGACAATGTCTTCGCATTAATCAAATCGATTGGTGTAAATACTTCGTTATCACGAACATTCATACGTTCACGAATAGTACGTGCCATACGTGCTAAACCAACACCAAATTGAGAAGATAATTGTTCACCTACTGTACGTACACGACGGTTAGATAAGTGATCGATATCATCAATCTCTGCTTTAGAATTAATTAACTCGATTAAGTATTTTATAATAGTTATGATATCTTCTTTAGTAAGCACTTGCTTATCCATTCCAATATCTAACTGTAATTTCTTGTTCATTCTATAACGACCAACTTCACCTAAGTTATAGCGTTGATCACTAAAGAATAGCTTGTCAATAATACCACGTGCTGTTTCCTCATCTGGCGGCTCAGCATTACGTAATTGACGGTAAATATGTTCTACTGCTTCTTTTTCAGAGTTAGTAGGGTCTTTTTGAAGTGTGTTATGGATAATTGCATAATCTCCCGATTGGCCATCTTCTTTATGTAAAAGAATAGTTTTAACACCAGCTTCAAGAATTTCTTCAATGTTTTCTTTATCTAAAACAGTATCACGATCTAAAACAATCTCGTTTCTTTCGATAGATACTACTTCTCCTGTATCTTCATCTACAAAATCTTCATGCCATGTATTAAGTACACGAGCAGCAAGTTTGCGACCAATTACTTTTTTAAGTCCAGATTTTGAAACCTTTACTTCTTCAGCAAGGTCAAATATCTCAAGGATATCTTTATCACGTTCAAATCCAATGGCGCGGAAAAGTGTAGTTACAGGTAATTTTTTCTTTCTATCGATGTATGCATACATTACAGAGTTAATATCTGTAGCAAATTCTATCCAAGATCCTTTAAAAGGAATTACTCTAGCTGAATATAATTTTGTACCGTTAGCATGGAAAGATTGTCCAAAGAATACACCTGGAGACCTGTGTAATTGTGATACAACTACACGTTCAGCACCATTAATACAGAATGTACCACTTGGCGTCATGTACGGAATTGTACCCAAATAAACATCTTGAACAATTGTCTCGAAATCCTCATGTTCAGGATCAGTACAATATAATTTAAGTCTTGCTTTTAACGGAACGCTATAAGTAAGTCCTCTTTCAATACATTCTTCTATGGTGTATCTTGGTGGATCAATAAAATAATCCAAAAACTCCAAGACAAATTGATTACGTGTATCTGTAATCGGGAAGTTTTCCATGAAGGTGTTATATAACCCTTCATCACCTCTTTCTTCTGATTTTGTCTCTAACTGGAAAAAATCCTGGAAGGATTTAATCTGAATATCCAGGAAATCAGGATATTCTGTTCTATTTACAATAGATGAGAAATTTAATCTTTCAGCTTTAGTTGCTAACATCGACGGACGAAATTTTGATTAAAAAATAATTTTACGTGCACATAACGTTTATATACACAAAAGGGTCTAGGTCATAGAGAGCATTTCTCTAGACCTAAACCATATTTTGTAGGTTAGTTAAGCTTACTTAAGCTCAACCTCAGCTCCTGCTTCTTCTAACTGAGCTTTTAATGCTTCTGCTTCGTCTTTAGCAACACCTTCTTTAATTGCTTTTGGTGCACCATCAACTAATTCTTTAGCATCTTTTAATCCTAAACCAGTTAATTCTTTAACAAGTTTTACAACAGCTAATTTAGAACCACCAGCTGCTTTAAGGATTACGTCAAATTCGGTTTGTGCTTCACCAGCGTCTTCACCACCAGTTGCACCACCAGCAGCAACAGCAACAGCTGCAGCAGCAGGCTCAATACCATACTCTTCTTTTAATATACCAGCTAATTCGTTAACCTCTTTTACTGTTAAGTTTACTAACTGTTCTGCGAAATCTTTTAAATCTGCCATTTTTCTATCGTTTTAATAATTTTGTAATTTAATTTATTTTGTAAAAAGTGCGTACATTTTTATACTATCCCTCTTTTTGAGATAGTGTTTGTAAAATACCTGATAATTTACCTCCTCCAGATTTAAGCGCTGAAACAACGTTCTTAGCAGGAGATTGTAATAATCCAATAATATCTCCAATAAGTTCTTCTCTAGATTTAATATCTACCAACATATCTAATTGGTCGTCACCTAAGTAAATTGCTTCTTCAATAAAAGCTCCTTTTAATAGAGGCTTTTCTGATTTTTTTCTGAAAGCCTTAATTACTTTAGCTGGTGCGTTTCCAGTTTCAGAATACATAACTGAAGTATTTCCTTTTAATATAGAAGGTAATTCTCCAAATTCTTTCTCTGAAGCATCCATTGCTTTTTCAAGCAAGGTATTTTTTACAACTGCTAACTTCACGTTTGCTTTAAAACAAGCACGACGTAAGTTTGAAGTAGTTCCTGCATCTAATCCAGAAATATCTGCCAAATAAATATTTGCGTTTTCGGATAATTGAGCAGTTAACTCTTCAATTACTTGTGATTTTTCTTCTCTTGTCATAATAAAAAGTTTTACTGCTTAACCTATTTTTGGATCAATTGCAACACTAGGACTCATTGTACTTGACATAAAAATACTTTTTACGTAAGTCCCTTTTGATGCAGTTGGTTTAAGTTTCATTAATGTTGTAAGTAATTCTTGTGCATTACCTGCAATTTTATCAGCACTAAAAGATGCTTTTCCAATTGCTGCATGTACAATACCTGTTTTATCAACTTTAAAGTCAATTTTTCCAGCTTTTACTTCACCAACAGCTTTTGCAACATCCATAGTTACAGTACCTGTTTTTGGGTTAGGCATTAAGCCTCTTGGACCTAATACACGTCCTAAAGGACCTAATTTACCCATAACGCTAGGCATGGTAATAATTACATCTACGTCTGTCCAACCACCTTTAATTTTATCAAGGTATTCGTCTAAACCAACATAATCAGCTCCAGCTTCTTTAGCTTCTGCTTCTTTGTCTGGAGTTACTAATGCTAAAACTTTAACGTCTTTACCAGTACCATGCGGAAGTGACACAACACCTCTTACCATTTGGTTAGCTTTTCTAGGATCTACACCTAAACGAACAGCTAAATCTACTGATGCATCAAACTTTGCATTGGTGATTTCTTTTATTAATACTGATGCCTCATCAACAGAATAAAGTCTTCCTTTTTCTATTTTAGCAACAGCTTCTTTTTGTTTTCTTGTTAATTTTGCCATTTTAAAATCTTTTTAGGTTAATTAGGTGCTTCACCACCTTTAACAGTTATACCCATAGATCTTGCAGTTCCCGCAACCATTTTCATTGCTGATTCTATAGTAAATGCATTTAAATCTACCATCTTGTCTTCAGCAATAGTTTTAACTTGATCCCAAGAAACTTTAGCTACTTTTTTTCGGTTTGGTTCACCTGAACCCTTTTTCACCTTGGCCGCTTCTAATAATTGTACTGCAGCTGGAGGAGTTTTAATTACAAAGTCAAATGATTTGTCTTTATAAACAGAGATAACAACTGGTAATACTTTACCAGGCTTATCTTGAGTTCTAGCATTAAATTGCTTACAGAACTCCATGATGTTAACTCCAGCAGCACCTAAAGCGGGTCCAACCGGTGGCGACGGATTCGCAGCACCTCCCCGAACTTGTAACTTAACTACTTTACCTAATTCTTTTGCCATTTTTAATAATTTAGTTTTGGATGTCTCTTAAATTTGGAAGCTCAAGAACATACATATATAGTGTAACAATTATTATACTTTTTCTACTTGCATATAGCTTAATTCTAATGGTGTTTTTCTTCCAAAAATCTTTACCATTACTTCTAGCTTACGCTTTTCTTCATTTATATTTTCAATAGTACCATCAAAACCGTTGAATGGTCCATCAATTACTTTTACAGTTTCTCCTTTTGTGAAAGGTATCGCAACATTTGCATCAGCTTCTACAGCTAATTCATCAACCTTACCTAACATTCTGTTCACTTCAGATTGTCTTAACGGCACAGGATCCCCTCCTTTTGTTTCTCCTAAAAATCCAATTACATTAGTAATAGATTTAATTATATGAGGAATCTCTCCACTTAAGTTTGCCTGAATCATAATGTAGCCTGGAAAAAAAACTTTTTCTTTATGCACTTTTTTCCCATTACGTATTTGAATCACTCTCTCGGTTGGCACCAAAACTTGATCTACAAAATCGCTTAGACCTAATCTAGCAATTTCGTTTTCGATGTAATTTTTGATTTTGTTTTCTTGACCGCTTACAGCCCTTACAACGTACCATTTTTTTTCAACACTCTCAGACATTCTCAAAATGTTTTTAAATCCAATTAAAATACGCCTTTATAACTCTGCTAAAAACTGTATCTACTCCCCAAATAGCCAGCGAAAAAATAATAGAAAACACAGCAACCAATACTGTTAAACTTTGTGCTTCTGACCAAGGAGTCCAGCTTACATTATTTTTAAGCTCTCCAAAAGATTCTTTTATATAATTTACTATTCCTGCCATTTGTTTTTATTTTTTGCACGGGTTGAGAGACTCGAACTCCCGACACCTGGTTTTGGAGACCAGTGCTCTACCAACTGAGCTAAACCCGTAAATATAAGTCAAGGTATTCCGAAAAAATCGGAATACCTTAACTTAATATTTATTAACTTAAATTAGTCTAAAATCTCAGTAACCTGACCAGCTCCAACTGTTCTACCACCTTCACGGATAGCGAAACGTAAACCTACGTTCATTGCAATTGGTTGGTGTAAATCAACAGTAATTGTTAAGTTATCTCCAGGCATTACCATTTCAACTCCATCAGGTAAATTAATATTTCCTGTTACATCAGTTGTACGCACGTAGAACTGTGGACGGTAGTTGTTATGGAATGGAGTATGACGTCCACCTTCTTCTTTTTTAAGGATATAAACCTCAGCTTTAAATTTAGCATGTGGTGTTACAGATCCTTGCTTACAAATAACCATACCTCTACGGATATCAGTTTTTTCAATACCTCTTAATAAGATACCAACGTTATCTCCAGCTTCACCTCTATCTAATATCTTACGGAACATTTCAACTCCTGTAATAGTAGATGTTAATTTTTCAGCTCCCATACCAATAATATCTACAGGATCTCCTGTGTTAGCTACACCAGTTTCAATACGACCAGTTGCAACAGTACCACGACCTGTAATTGAGAATACATCCTCGATTGGCATTAAGAAATCTTTATCAACATCACGCTTAGGCAATTCAATCCAGCTATCTACAGCTTCCATTAACTCCATAACGGTATCAACCCATTTTTGCTCACCATTTAAAGCTCCTAAAGCAGAACCAGAAATAACAGGACCATTGTCTCCATCATATTCGTAGAAGTTTAATAAATCTCTAACTTCCATGTCTACTAATTCCAAAAGCTCTTCATCATCCACCATATCAACTTTGTTTAAGAAAACAACGATACGAGGAATTCCTACCTGACGTCCTAAAAGGATATGCTCACGAGTTTGTGGCATTGGACCATCTGTAGCAGCAACTACCAATATAGCACCATCCATTTGAGCAGCACCAGTAACCATGTTCTTTACGTAATCCGCGTGACCTGGACAGTCAACGTGAGCGTAATGACGATTAGCTGTTGCATATTCAACGTGTGAAGTATTAATTGTAATACCTCTTTCTTTTTCTTCTGGAGCATTATCGATTTGATCGAAATCTCTTTTTTCAGATAAACCAGCGTTAGCTAATACCGAAGTAATAGCAGCGGTTAAAGTTGTTTTACCGTGATCAACATGTCCAATTGTACCTATATTTAAGTGCGGTTTGGAACGATCGAAAGTTTCCTTTGCCATGATTTAAAATTTAATCTTAGTTATATAATAATATTAGTGTTCAAAATTTTTAAATCTTTATAAGAGCCAATGACGGGATTTGAACCCGTGACCTCTTCCTTACCAAGGAAACGCTCTACCCCTGAGCTACACCGGCCAAAAAAAATTAGAGCGGGAGACCGGGTTCGAACCGGCGACATTCAGCTTGGAAGGCTGACGCTCTACCAACTGAGCTACTCCCGCAATTTTTTTTTAAATCCTTTAAAAAGTGGGGAGAGCAGGATTCGAACCTGCGAAGGTGAAAACCAACAGATTTACAGTCTGTCCTCGTTGGCCGCTTGAGTATCTCCCCAATTATAAAAAATCATCAGTCTTTAAAAGAACTTGAGCCGATGGAGGGACTCGAACCCACGACCTGCTGATTACAAATCAGCTGCTCTAGCCAGCTGAGCTACATCGGCTTAATTTGTTGTTTTTAACGCAACAAAAAGTCCGCTATTTCTAACGGACTGCAAATGTATATATATTTTTTTTTAATCAAAACATTTTTCGAGAAATTTTCTCTATAAATATGTTCTTAATTTTTCTTTTCGTTTTTTTAGCTGTCTTTGTAGTGATGCAACTGCCATATCTGTGCCTTCTTCAAACGTTTTGCATTGTTTTTTTACAACGAAACTATCTCCTGGCACATGTACCTTAGCTTCAAATATCTTATTTTCTTTATCACTTGTGTTTTCAACTTTTAGAAATACATCAGATTTTATGACTTTATCATAATACATTTCTAACTTGTCCATTCGTTTTTGAATAAAGTCTATTAATTTTTGATCTGCATTGAAGTTAACTGATTGCGTGTTTACTTTCATATTCTAATTCTTTTTAGTTAGACAATATTTGTAGTGTTTATTTATTTCTTGGATGTGATTTTGCATATACTTTTTTAAGTTCGGCAATACTATTATGAGTATAAACTTGAGTAGCAGCTAAACTGGAATGCCCAAGTAGCTCTTTAACAGCATTTAAATCGGCACCTTGATTTAGTAAGTGAGTTGCAAATGAATGCCTTAATATATGTGGACTCTTTTTTACTTTAGTTGATGCCTTACTAAAATAGTTATTTATTATTCTGTAAACAAGAGTTTCGTAAATTTTATGACCCTTTTTGGTTAGAAATAAGGTTTCTTTATCTACAATCTTTTCTAATCTATTTCTATTACTTATATATACTTTAATTGTATCCAATACAGATTCTAATAACGGTAAATAGCGTTCCTTATTTCTCTTTCCTAAAACTTTAAGCGTTTTATTAGCTTCATCAACATCTTTTAATTGCAATTGCACTAACTCTATACGTCTAATTCCTGTGGAGTAAAACAATTCGATAATTAACTTGTCCCTTATACCTTCAAATGAATTATCAAAATTGAATTCATCTAGTACCATGTTCACTTCGTTTTTAGAAAAAGGAATTTGAACTTTTTTACTAACCTTGAGAGCTTTATGCTTTGATAATGGGTTCGCCTTAACTACCTCAGTCTTTATTAGAAATTTATAATACGAATTTAATGATGATATTTTTCTATTTACAGTTCTGTTTTCTAAACCAGAATCTACCAAACTAATAATCCAACTTCTAATTTGCGAATAGTTTGCTTTATTTATGTTTTCTTGATTAAAAGTTTCGTAATTAAATTTTGTGAAGTTTTTCAAGTCCTTAGTATAAGCATTAACTGTATGCTTTGAGTATTTCTTCTCTAATAAAAGATAATCATTAAAAGACGATAAGGACATTTTTAAATTTTAGGTTGTTTAAAAGTACAAAACTTTAAAGTACCATATATATTATGTATAAAAAAAACCCACAATATAAATTGTGGGTTTTTAAGTATTTGTTTATTGGGTTTTAGACTTCTTCTGAATCTCTTAACCTTTGAATGTATTGCGCTTTTTGAATTTGAGCTCTACGTGCAACTGAAGGTTTTGTAAACTGCTTACGCGTTTGCAACATACGCTTTGTTCCAGTTTTGTCAAACTTTCTCTTAAAACGCTTAAGTGCTCTATCTATATTTTCTCCTTCTTTAATTGGTATTATTAACATAGTGTCTTAACCTCCTCTCTTTTAGAATTTTTGGATTGCAAATATATAATTTATTATAAAACTACAAATGCAATTATATTTTATTTTAAAATATTTCTGGCTATGACTAATTTTTGAATTTCTGTAGTACCTTCTCCAATAGTACATAACTTAGAATCTCTATAAAATTTTTCTACAGGAAACTCTTTGGTATACCCATAACCTCCGTGAATTTGTACTGCATCGTTAGCAACTTTTACACATACTTCACTTGCGTACATTTTAGACATGGCTCCAATGGTAGTCATGCGTTCGCCTGCATTTTTTTTAGATGCAGCCTTATGCAACAATAGTTCGGAGGCTTCAATTTCGGTAGCCATATCTGCTAACTTAAATGAAATCCCTTGAAAACTAGAAATAGGTTTACCGAATTGATGGCGTTCTTTAGAATATTTTAAGGATGCTTCATAGGCTCCTTTTGATATCCCTAGAGACAAAGCTCCAATAGATATTCGTCCTCCATCCAAAACTTTTAATGATTGAATAAATCCTTCGCCTTCTTCTCCTAACATATTGTCTTTATGTATACGACAATTATCAAATACCAATTCAGCGGTTTCACTTGCTCGCATTCCTAATTTGTCTTCTTTCTTTCCAGAAGTAAATCCTGGTGTGCCTTTTTCTATTACAAAAGCAGACATGCCACGAGAATCACCTTTATCTCCTGTTCTTGCTATTACTACAGCAACATCACCACTTTTTCCATGAGTAATAAAATTCTTTGCACCATTAAGCACATAATAGTCTCCATCTTTAACAGCTGTAGTATTCATTCCTCCAGCATCACTTCCTGTATTATGCTCAGTTAATCCCCAAGCACCAATCCATTCGGCCGATGTTAGTTTTGGCAACCATTTTTGTTTTTGTGCTTCATTTCCAAAATAATAAATATGACCAGTACAAAGCGAATTATGAGCTGCTACTGATAATCCTATTGAAGGGTCAACTTTTGAAATTTCTTCTATAATCGCAATATATTCATGATATCCAAATCCAGAGCCTCCATATTTCTCATCTACAAAAACGCCCATAAAGCCCATTTCTCCAGCTTTTTTAAAAACCTCTACAGGGAAAATTTGAGCTTCATCCCATTCCATAATATTGGGTCTAATATATTGTTCTGAAAAATCTTTAGCTGAAGCTGCAATTAGTAATTGCTCTTCACTATAATTAAAATTCATAGCTATGTAATTGGTACTTATTAATTGAGTGTCAAATATAATTTAATTATCTCAATTTTATCTACTGGAAAGTTTTTTACTTTGGTTAATTCGTCCAAAGATTTAAATCCTTCTCTTAAGGTTCTTTGGTCTAAAATTTCGTAAGCAATCTCGTAGTCTATATGTTGTACAGTCACAAGCTGTTCAATAGAAGCAGTGTTTAATCCAATCTTTTTTATTTGTCTTGGTGTTTTTACTGCAAATTCGTTTAACAATCTTTGTAAAACTTCTGGAGAAATTCCATAGACATCTTGTAACTGAATATCATCAATAAAACCACCTTCGAACTTATTTCTAAACTTAATAATTCTATCTGATAATTTTTCTCCAATCCCATTAATTATCTGTAATTGTTTTGATGTTGCTGTGTTTAAATCTATTTTTTGTGTAAATGTTTTAGGTGTATCATTTTGATATTTAAAACTAGAGGTTGGTTTAGGATTTGTGACCCATTCTGGGAATTTAAAATATGGAGATATACTATTTAATAAAGAATCGGAAACCTTAGTAACATCTTGAAATTGTTTTGCTGAATTCACCCATTTGTTCTGCTCTCGAAATTTTAATAGCCTATCTATTTCATCAGGAGTCATTCCTAAAGTGTACCCTTTATAATCGGTAATATAATTTGGATTGAATGGAAATATTTTAGTTTGCTGCGATTCTATTTCAACCAATCGCAACGAGTCTATTTCGTTCTGGAATGCATTTAATTCATCCTTGTTAACAGATACATCTTTAGAAGAGAAGTCTACAAAATAATATAGACTTTGCATAATAAAAATGATTAACAATAATAAAAAAATCCCACTTCGTTGTCCTTTTGTGAACTTGAAATGGGATTTTTTCATAATATTTTAGTTTGGCTTATTCTTTATTACTCCTAATTGCCGAAAGATACTTAGTCATTTCTTCTCTTACCTTAGGGAATAAGAAGAACAGACCTATCATATTAGGGAATACTAAAGCTAGTATCATTGCATCAGAGAATTTAATAACCGCATCCAGTGTAGCAGCAGCTCCAATAACAACAAATATTAAGAAAAGAAGCTTGTAAACTAAATCAGCTCTTTTTCCTTTACCGAATAAATATTTCCAAGATTGAAGTCCATAATAAGACCAAGAAATCATTGTAGAAAAAGCAAATAAAACAATTGCAATAGTAAGTATATATGAGAATCCTGGGATTACAGAATCAAAGGCCTGAGAGGTTAAATCTACACCTCCTAATTGTCCACCTCCGTTCAAAATCACACTACTTCCATCTACGGCTCCATACTCAAATACACTTTGCATATTAGTTCCATCTATATTAAAGAAAATAATTACTAAAGCCGTCATTGTACAAATAACAACAGTATCAATAAATGGCTCTAATAATGCCACAACACCTTCAGATGCTGGGTATTTAGTTTTTACAGCTGAATGTGCAATTGCAGCAGAACCTGCTCCTGCTTCATTTGAGAAAGCAGCACGTTGGAAACCAACAATAATTACTCCAACAAAACCACCAAGGCCAGCCATAGGTGTAAATGCTCCTTTAAATATTAATCCAAAAGCGTCGTCTATATAACTAAAGTTTGCGAAAATAATCACAAGTGCAGCTAACACATAAATTCCAGCCATGAAAGGCACTATTTTTTCTGTGATTTTAGCTATTCTCTTTATTCCTCCAATAATTACTATTCCTACTAATACAGCAAGTACAGCACCAATGATTAGACCTGTTGCGCCTCCTGATATCCCAAATAAAGAACTCAACTGAACTGCAGCTTGGTTTGATTGAAATGCATTTCCTCCACCAAACGATGCACCTACACACAAGATAGCAAATAACACTCCTAATACTTTTCCAATTCCAGTAAAACCTCTTTCTTTTAGCCCTTTTGACATATAATACATTGGACCACCGTAAACTGTTCCATCTTCACCTACATCTCTATATTTTACACCAAGTGTACATTCAACAAACTTAGTTGCCATACCTATCAATCCACAAACAATCATCCAAAATGTAGCTCCAGGACCACCTAAAGCAATCGCCACTGCTACACCAGCGATATTTCCCAAACCAACGGTTCCAGAAACTGCTGTTGCTAATGCTTGAAAATGCGATACTTCTCCCTCTTGACTTTCATCTCTAATAGTTTCAATTGCATCACCTCCTGGAGTTGAATCACCATAAGCTGGTTCTACTACTGGATGATCAATATCATCATACTTACCTCTTACAGTGTTAATTGCCAATCCAAATTTTGTAATACTTGGAAACTTAAAGTAAATTGTAAAAAAAGTTGCTCCAACAACCAATAAAATCACAACAAAAGGGACATTGTATTCACCTATTGGCACTGTTGTTAATACAAAACCTTCCCACCAAGTTGCAATTGGCATAAAAGCATCATTGACTTTTTCGTCTAGTCCTTTTTCTGCTTCTTGAGCAAAGGTTAAAAGAGGCAACATTAAAGTAAATATTGAAAGAAAATATTTCTTCATAATTAAAAATTATTAGTTAGTTTAATTTATTAAAATCGTTAGTTTAAGTTAGCAAGATGCTAAAAAAAAATGAGTTTTTAAAGTATAATGGTAATTTAACATTGTGTTTCGCTAGCAAAAAGCCTACTCTACTTCAATATTATATAGTGAATTTAGCTTCTGGATTTGTTCTGGTCGTCCTAAAACTATCACTTTAGAATTAGGCACTAATTTGAGTTCCGCTTCTGGGTTTATTAGGTACTCTCCTTTTTCGTTTTTGAAACCTATAACATTACAGCCTGTTTTTTTACGTAAATCTAGATCTCTTATAGTTTTAATTTCTGAAGTGTTATATAGTTTTTCTACTGAAACCTCTTCTATATTTATATTGGTTTCGCCAATAATGGAGAGATTATCAATAAACTCCAATAAATCAGGAACTACAACCAAGGATGCCATGTGGTCACCTCCAATTTTATCTGGCAATATTACATTATTAGCTCCAGCCAGTTTTAATTTTCCATAGGTGGTTTCTTGTGATGCTCGACTTATAATACGCATGTCTTTATTTATTTGTCTTGCCGATAGTACTACAAACACATTATCGGAATCATTTGGTAATGCTGAAATTAAACAATTTGCTCTATCTACTCCTGCTTTTAAAAGCATTTCGTCTTCATTTGCGTTTCCATGAACAAAAGGCACCATGTCACTTTGATGCTTATCAACCGTTTCCTTTTTTGCTTCAATAACGACAAAAGACCTTTTATGAGCTAAGAGCTTTTTAGCTGCTTGTTTTCCGTTTCTTCCGTAACCACAAATAATAACATGGTTTGAAAGTGCATCAATCTTTTTTTGCATCTTTTTTTGTTTTAGTTCTTCAAGATCGTTTTTGGTAATAATATATTCTGTAATCACTTTAATAGCATAACCTACAATAACTACGCTTGTTAAGATTAAGAATATAGTAAATATTTTAGATTCGGGATCTAAGGGCTTAACCTCACCAAAGCCCACTGTGGTAATTGTAATTACAGTCATATACAAGGAATCAATCCAACTGTAATTGGTCATAATTTTAAATCCTATAACACCAATAAACAATAACGCAATTAAAAGAATAACTGCAATATTAATTTTAGATCTAAATACTTTTACTAAGGGATTTGTCATAGGTTATAAATCGAATACTGAGCTTCGTTTAGTGTATAATAAATCTTTAATTCGCATCCAAAATGCTATAAATAAGTATAGTGCAAAACCAAACCCAAGGGTAACAAAGGTTAAGTACATAAACGATGTTCTTACAACTTTAGCTCGAATCCCTAAGCGATCTGCAATACGTTGGCATACATAGTAACCATGCTTTTGAAAATAGAGTAAAGCCTTATAAAAAACATTCATTTGGTGATTAATACTTTATTTAATTGTCAAATGTAATTGGCTAATTATAATATAGAAATATCGAACCTTTACATAAACTCATTTCATACTGCAAGGTAATTAAATCTATGAAATTAACGAACTTCCAATAGCACATTGTAAACATTTATTTTTGTCACAATACTCATTTTTTAATTGTAACAATGCTTGCGAATGAAATGCAGAAGCAGATATCTCTGCTAAAGTATTGAATTTGTTAACTATACTATTTTTTTCTGAAGGCAATTGTTGAATGATACTAAGAATGATATCATTCTCTCCTTTTCCTTGATGCTTTGCGTAAGAAAACTTTAAAGGCACAATAGTATTGATAATTAAAAGATCAATAAACGATTTTGTGAGCTTTTTAACCGAGCGCTTAGATGTCTTATTAAAAGTGTAATGGGTTTCCCAAAACGAAGCTGTTTTTACATTGAAAATTGCATAAATATCTTCACTCGTTTTTGCTTCAGTTATTTTGGAAAATAAATTGTTGTGATTGTGATATAAATTTGCGAGTTGCGACAATCTAATGGTTGGGAAATTTGATGGACGCAATCTAAAAAACTGGATTGGTAATACACCAATATTAGTAAGTTGAAACTTAGTTTTCAAGAACTTATATTCCTTTTGAAGCTCATTTAAATAATGTTCTTGAGCATCTGTATCAAGCAATCCAGCTTGTCCAAACAATAAAGCTTCTAAACTTTGCTGTTTAGGTTGTTGTTTTCGTAATACTGAAAAATTGAATGAATTTGCCAAACTCAAAAAAGCATCACCATTGACTTTTAAACCAAAGTTTTTAGCAAGCATCTTAAACAGCGCTTCTTCCCAACTATTGCTAGATTGTTTTAAGAGCAATTCAATATCATTAGCTTTTCTTTCCAAACGTTCAAAATATAAACGCTCCAGCCAATTTTGCAAGACAAAATCATCTACAGCTGCAAAATCGTTTTCACAATTTATCCATCTTTGCTTTTTGGAAAACAGTTTTTCATAGCTTAATAAAACCTCTTTAGATACATAAGGTTTTAACTCAAGAGTTGGTATTATGGTTTTGTCTTTTCTATAGACTTCTATATCATGTTCCCAAACTACATGCAAAATTACATTGTCATAATTCTTATCGTTTTCATGATTGTGCACATACCAATCACTAGCATTAATGTGCATTTCTACATTTCCTGCCCAGAGTTGTTCTCCAATACTAATTTGAGCATTAAAAAAATCTGGGCCAGCGTTAAAATTATGAATACCAACATTTTTAACAACAATTGTTTCAGCTTCAGTTGTTTTCAATTCTAAGGCATGAAACTTTTTATATTTCCATATATGATGTAGAAAGTCTTCTTGCATGTAACTAAATTAGCTAAAATAGTTGTAAGAGGAAATACGTATAACTACGTATTAATTCAATAGATTAAAATAGGTGCTTTAGTCGATTATTTTACAACAATTAAAAATCATATCATGATAATCAACACCTCCTTCTTAATTCAAAATAATTCCCTAATATTAGCATAGCTATTTTCTAAAGCTTTGACTTGTTTTTTCTTTCCTAGCCATTCTACTTTAGTAATGCCTTCACTAGTTTCAGGTTTCAGCTTTCCGTTATAGGAAGTATGCATTTCAAACCAATGGGTGATTTTAATTTTATAACGTCCATTACGCTTAAAAATATGGTAAGTTTTCTCTAATGGCTTTGTGATTTTAAGTCCTTTCACACCTGTTTCTTCTTCTACCTCACGAATAGCTCCTTCTTCAATAGTCTCTTTACTTTTAACACAGCCTTTAGGTAAATCCCATTTATCGTTTCGATAAATAAATAACACTTTCTCTTTATCATTAATTACTTTACCACCTCCAGCTATAACATTTGGAAACTTTTTTAGAAACTTTTTCAGAAGTTTTTTCTTATTAGGATGGTATAAGTAAACCCCTTTATTTTCGGTTTTTCGAAAATCACGAACCACTCTTGGCAAATCAACATATTTTAGAGGATACGTTTTGTAGAGTTTTCCTTTCGGAACTTCTGAAGTTAGTATGATAGGCTTGTTATTAACAAAAACTTTATACATGGTATATATTAAGGTTAGGTAATGTAAAAATATCAATTTTTAATTCAAAGGAGGTCAACTACAAAAAAATATTTTATTCAAGATTTTTTCATTTCCTAAAAATAAATTTATACGTAGTTTTGCAGCTATGATTGCTAACAAGAACACCGCTAAAAAAACGGCCGAAGTTTTACTGCAAATTAACGCCATAAAACTAAGCCCAAAAGAACCATTTACTTGGGCTTCGGGATGGAAGTCGCCAATATATTGTGATAATAGAATTGTATTATCCTATCCTCCAATTAGAAATTATATTCGTGAGAAAATGGCAAAACATATAGAAAAACAATATGGAAAGCCAGATGTTATCGCTGGTGTTGCAACAGGAGCTATTGGTATTGGTGCTTTAGTTGCTGAGTATTTAGGCTTACCATTTATATATGTACGCCCAGAAGCTAAAAAACACGGTCGTCAAAATCAAATCGAGGGTTATATTCAAAAAGGACAAAGTGTAGTAGTTGTTGAAGATTTAATTAGTACAGGAAAAAGTAGTTTAAATGCTGTAAAAGCACTAAAAGAAGCAGAAGTTAGCGTAAAAGGAATGGTAGCAATTTTCTCTTACGGATTCGATGTTGCCAATGAAAACTTTGTGAAAGAAAATGTAACGCTTCATACCCTTAGCAACTACGAAAACTTACTAGAACAAGCTCTAGATACACATTACATTAACAAAAAAGAATTGGAAACTTTGTCGCAATGGAACGCCAATCCAAGTGAATGGAACGCTAATTGATAGCTTCTTTAAAAAACACATTATGAATTTAGAATCACCTAAAGTATCTGTAGATAAATCGGCACAAGACGTTTTTGATTTTTTAACCAATGTTGAAAATTTCGAAAAACTCATGCCTGAAAACATTAGTAAATTTGAAGTTTTAGACGAAGGCAAATTTTTGTTTGCGTTAAAAGGGATGCCAGAAATTGTTTTAAAACAAAAAGAAGCGACTCCTCCAAATAAGATTGTACTAGGAGCTGCAGGTGGTAAACTAGATTTTTCTTTAATTGGAAATATTACTGAAACCTCAGCTGACAAAAGTGATATTCAATTAAGTTTTGTAGGTGATTTTAATCCAATGATGGCTATGATGATAAAAGGGCCTATATCAAAGTTTATAGAAACGCTTGCAACTAACATCCCAAACTCAATCTAATACAATAACTGGATTTCTTTCAGTTCAAATTCTTTTATAATGCCATCTTCAAGTAGTATTTGAAGCGTCCCATTATTATTAACTCCTTGAATAAATCCAGAGAAAAGTTGTCCTTCTAAATCTTTAAAAGTAGATGGTTTATGCCTTCTAAAAAGTAACGCTTCGTATGCGCGTTTTATAAAATCATGTTTTCCTTTCTCCAGTTTATCAAAATAATATTGAAGCTGTTCCACAATTCGAGTCAACATCTCCTCAACATCAAACAAGGTTCCTGTTAAGTTCTTTAAAGACGACGCTAATGGCAAATTAGAAAATTGTGTTTGATTTACATTAAGTCCAATACCGATAATACTTCCTTCAATATTTTGTTGTTTTATGACATTTTCAATTAAAATACCGCATATTTTTTTTTGTTCTGCCAAAATGTCGTTAGGCCATTTTACAACTAATTTTGGCACTTGAAATTGCTGTAATGTTTTAATAATAGCCAAAGACGTCACCATACTTATGTAAAATGCATCATCAATAGAAACACAGCAATTACGTTTAAATACGCTACAAGTAAGGTTTTTATCTTTTTCTGAATTCCAAACAGCACCTATTTGACCTTTTCCTTTGGTTTGGTGTTTTGCAATAACAACAGTAAAATCCTCTAACCGTTTTTTAGAAGCCAACTCACGTAAATACGAGTTTGTAGAGTCAATGGCATTAAGTTTGATTATATGCATTACATCTAGAAAATTTAAATTATAATTTTCTTAAGATTTTTAAGGGTATTATGACCCAAAAAAATAATAACTTTGCACAAATTAAAACAATTTAATGACGAAAGAAAATAGTAATGCAGACCATTTAATATCAGTTATAGTAAATGGCATTGAAGATGTAAAAGGGCAAAACATTAATATTTTAGATTTAAGAGAAATAGAAAACACCGTTTGCGATTATTTTATTATTTGCGAAGGGACTTCGAATACACAAGTTAACGCCATTGTAAACTCCATCCAAAAAAAGGTTAGTAAAGAAACCAAAGATAAGCCTTGGCATATCGAAGGTAGCGATAATGCCGAATGGGTCTTAATGGATTATGTAAATGTGGTTGTACATGTTTTCCAAAAGCACATTAGAGAATATTATGATATTGAAAGCCTTTGGGGAGACGCCAAAACAACCGAAATAAAAACAAGCTACTAAAAAATACTACATGTCAAAAGATAATAAGTTAAATACAAAAAAACCAAAGTTCAGTCCCTACTGGATTTATGGAATCATTATAGTTATATTTTTAGGGATTCAAGTTCTTTCAGGCGGAATGGGTTCTACAACTGGATCTCCGACAACTCAAGATAAGTTTTTTGAATATTTTGAAAATGGCGATATTGAAAAAGTAGTCATCATTAACAGAATTCAGGCCAGAGTCTATCTAACTCCTGAAGCCATTACTAAAGCAGAACATAAAAACACTGTAAAACCTCAATTGTTACCAATGTCTGGAAAAGCTCCAAACTATCAGTTTCAGTTGGGAGATCTTCAAAACTTTGAAGATAAAATCGATGAAATTAAAGCTGAAAATGTTGACTTACCTACCGTTCTAGATTATAAGATAGAAGAAAACCTTTGGGGTGATTTTCTACTAACACTTTTACCTTTTGTACTTATTATTGGTGTTTGGATTTTTATTATGCGTCGTATGTCGTCTGGTGGTGGCGGTGGTGCTGGAGGGCAAATTTTTAATATTGGAAAATCTAAAGCCAAACTATTTGACCAAAACACCGAAGTAAAAACTTCTTTTAAAGATGTTGCAGGACTTGAAGGTGCGAAAGAAGAAGTTCAAGAAATTGTAGACTTCTTAAAAAACCCTGAAAAATACACCTCTTTAGGAGGTAAAATACCAAAAGGAGCATTATTAATAGGGCCTCCAGGAACAGGTAAAACTTTATTAGCAAAAGCTGTAGCTGGAGAAGCTAAAGTGCCATTCTTTTCTTTATCAGGGTCAGATTTTGTTGAAATGTTTGTTGGTGTTGGAGCTTCCAGAGTTCGTGATTTATTTAAACAAGCCAAGGAAAAATCTCCTGCAATTATTTTTATTGATGAAATAGATGCTATAGGTCGTGCAAGAGGAAAAGCTAATTTTTCTGGTTCTAATGATGAACGTGAAAATACCCTAAACCAGTTATTGACTGAAATGGATGGTTTTGGTACAAACACAAACGTTATTGTACTTGCAGCAACAAACAGAGCAGATGTTTTAGATAAAGCTTTAATGCGTGCTGGACGTTTTGATAGACAAATTTTTGTGGATCTTCCAGATGTTCGTGAGCGTAAAGAAATTTTTGAAGTACACTTAAAGCCGCTTAAAAAAGCAAAAGATTTAAATACAGACTTCTTGTCTAAACAAACCCCAGGATTCTCAGGAGCTGATATTGCCAATGTGTGTAATGAAGCTGCTTTAATTGCTGCAAGAAAAGGAAAAAAATCTGTAGAAAAACAAGATTTCTTGGATGCTGTAGATAGAATTGTTGGAGGATTAGAAAAGAAAAATAAGATTATAACTCCCGAAGAGAAAAAAGCAGTAGCATTCCATGAAGCTGGACACGCAACTATAAGTTGGCTACTAGAACATGCTGCACCATTAATTAAAGTAACTATTGTGCCTCGTGGACGATCGCTAGGAGCTGCTTGGTATTTACCAGAAGAACGTTTAATTGTTCGTCCAGAGCAAATGCTAGACGAAATGTGTGCTGCATTAGGTGGTAGAGCCGCAGAAAAAGTAATTTTCAATAAAATATCAACTGGTGCTTTAAGTGATTTGGAGAAAGTCACTAAACAAGCAAGAGCTATGGTAACCATATATGGTTTAAGCGATAAGGTAGGTAATTTAACCTATTATGATTCTTCTGGTCAAAATGAGTATGGTTTCACAAAACCTTATAGCGAGCGAACTGCTGAGTTGATTGACAAAGAGATTTCAGATATTATTGAAGAGCAATACCAACGTGCAATTAAAATACTGGAAGAAAATAAAGATAAATTGACCTTATTGGCAGAGGAGCTTCTAGTAAAAGAAGTGATTTTTAAAGATAACCTTGAAGAAATCTTTGGAAAAAGTCCTTTTATTAAGCATGATGAAGATATAACGGAAGAAGAATAGAACCGTTACAAAAACCTTAAATAATCCAATGTTTACTTTAGATTTTATATATTTGGTAAAAACTAGGACTTAACTGGTTAATAGCAAACCCTAAATGAGCCTATTTCGAAAAATCTTCGGACTAAAATCCAATGACTCTCAAGAAAGCATTGAAAACGATGAGAGAAGCAAGTATATGCCTGACATTAAGCTACCTATTGATGAGCGTTTTACCATCAATTTTAAAGCTAATGGCGGCAAATTCTTGTATTGCGAAGACTTTGATGAGGTAGACCAAAATTTAGGTCTAATTTTAGAAGAAAACGGTTGGACAGATAAAGGTGTGATGATTATTGATAATCGGTTAAGTGAAAAATTCGCAAACTTTAATCTAAAAACCAATAAAAAAGCAAGTGAATGCACTTACTTTTTAACCACCTGCGAATATTTAATTTCTAACGATGGATCGCTTTTAATTTCGTCCAATCAAATTGCTGAAAAAAAACTAAAAGAGCTCCCTCCAAATTTTATCATTTTTGCAACTACAAGCCAGTTTGTAGAAACTATTAGTGAAGGTTTAAGAGGTATTAAAGACAAAAACCGCGAAAAAATACCTACAAATATTACAACCATAAAACATTTTAAAGCTAGCGAAGATAACGACTTCTTAAGTTATGGAAGTAGCTCAAAAAACTTATATTTGCTCTTATTAGAAGATCTTTAACCCAACCACGTGAAAGAATTAATTGTTAGAGCAATTTCAGGCGTTTTATACATTGCACTCTTTATATTATCATTACAATCACAACACCTTTTAATAGGTTTGTTTTTTGTTTTTGGATTGATTTGTATTGCAGAATTCAATAAACTCATCAACCAAAAAGGCATTAGATCTTATATTATTTTTATAATTTCCTACTTAACTTTTTCTTATTGGCAACTAATGCTTGCTAATAGTGAAGGATTTGATGAAGCAATTCAAATATTACATGTACTTACCATATTTGTAATGCTTTTTTTGATAAAAGATTTATTTTCAAAAAAAACGTTACCACTCTTTATTACCAATAAATATATCAATACCACCTTCTATTTATCTAGTGCATTTATTTTTATCATTCTCATTGCCAATTATTACGAAACATTTAATCCAAATATTTTACTAGGCTCATTTATATTAGTTTGGATAAACGATTCTTTTGCTTACTTAGTAGGTAAAAATTTTGGGAAGCAAAAATTGTTTCCAAGTATATCGCCAAAAAAAACTGTTGAAGGCTTTTTAGGAGGTCTACTTTTTGCTTGCATTAGCAGTTATTTTATAGCGAAATATACTAACACTTTGGGCTCTACCGAGTGGCTTATACTAGCTATAATTGTAAGTGTATTTGGAACTCTAGGAGATTTAATTGAGTCTAAATACAAACGACAAGCAAATGTAAAAGACAGTGGTGTAATAATGCCTGGACATGGTGGATTGCTAGATCGCTTAGATAGTATTATTTTTGCAGCACCATTTATTTATTTATTCTTAAGAATTTTAAAATATGTTTCATAAAGAAGGACATAAAATTATTATAATAACTACAGCTATTGTTGTCGCTGCAACTTTGTTAGCTGATGAGTTTATTAGTATTTCGTGGTTACGAATGTTGCTACAAATTGCTTTTCTTGTATTTTTCGTTCTTATTTTACAGTTCTTTAGGAACCCAAAACGTCATACAAAGTTAAACGATAAGCAAGTGTTGTCTCCTGTAGATGGGAAAGTGGTCGTGATTGAGGAGGTTGAAGAGACCGAATATTTTAAAGATAAGCGCATACAAGTAAGTGTATTTATGTCTCCAATAAATGTGCATGTTACTCGTTATCCTATTGGTGGAAATGTACTATACAGTAAATACCATCCTGGGAAATATTTGGTTGCATGGCATCCAAAATCAAGCACAGAAAACGAACGCACCACTGTAGTTGTTGAAAATGCAACGTACGGAAAAGTACTTTTTAGGCAAATTGCAGGAGCGCTAGCAAAACGCATTGTTAATTATGCAAAAGAAGGAAAGGAAGTAAATCAAGGATCGGATCAAGGATTTATAAAGTTTGGCTCTAGAGTAGATTTATTTTTACCTTTAGATACTAACATTAAAGTCCAGCTCAACCAAAAAGTAAAAGGTGGAGAAAGTATAATAGCAGAAATGTAATGACCTCGGCAGAATTAGACATAAAATTTAGAGAAGCTGTTGATCGTATCAATGCGCATACCGAACCTTTTCCTGCAGATATTTTACTAAAACTTTATGCTTATTACAAAAAAGCAACTAACGATTATGGCAGACCAAAAAGCCGCGAACCGTTAATTAATGCCTTTAAAACCAATGCGCTTTTTCAAGCGGAAGATATAAGCCAAGACCAAGCTAAACAACAATATATTGACTTGGTTAATAATTACTTTCTATATCGCAAATAAAATGACCTTTCAAGTAAAATCAATACGAGCGTTTATTGGTGCTAAAAACTATAATGAATCCAGACAATTTTATTTGGATTTTGGTTTTGAAGAAATAAAAACCTCGCCTACAATGTCTTACTTTAAGCTAGGTGCCTTTGGGTTTTATTTACAAGATGCTTATATAAAAGATTGGGTAGATAACTCCATGATATTTTTAGAAGTTGACAATCTACAACAACACCTTGATGAGATAACGAGTTTACAACTAGACAAAAAATACAAGAATGTACGTATAACCAATATTAGCTATAACTATTGGGGAAATGAGTTTTTTATGTACGACCCATCTGGTGTGCTATGGCATATTGGTGAATTTAAGAAGTAAGCAGTCTTGACTTTCTTAAAAAAATAGTCGAAATTCGTTTAACGTCGGATATAAGTCATTAAAACGACGCATATCCGTAAAAACAATGATGTACATATCAATAGCTATATGCAACCTGTCCACGTTTAATTTGTATTCTAAAAGTATGCAATAAATTGCTTACTTTTAAAACCACAAAATGTGGCTTTACATAGCCCTGCGTTGGCAACAATTAAAATGAAACATCATCTAAAACAGCATATAGAAGAAATAATTAAGTTAACAGACGAAGAGTTTGAATTTATATTGAGCCATTTCGAAACGACAAATAAACGCAAACGTCAATACTTATTGCAAGAAGGTGAAATTGCCGACAAAGAATATTGGATAGTGAAAGGTTGCCTAAAAGCTACTTTTTTGATGAAAATGGAAAAGAACATATTTTACAGTTCGGAATGGAAAATTGGTGGATAACCGATTATGAATCTTTCGTAAAACAATCAAAATCTAAAATCAATATAGACTGCATTGAAGATTGCGAACTTCTTTACATAACATTTGAAAATAGAGAAAAACTGACCAAAGAAATGCACAAAGTGGAACGATTTTGGGCAAAGAAAAGCAAGTTTGGCAGAGTAGCACTTCAAAACAGAATCTTATCGTTATTAAAAAACTCTTCAAAAGAGCGATATGAATTACTTCTCAAACAATATCCAAAACTTTTTCAAAGAGTACCAAAAAAATTAATCGCTTCATATTTAGGTGTCAGTAGAGAAACTTTAAGCAGATTAAATTCGTAAAATAAACTACTTCAAAACGTGACATTTATCACAAATTTATAGTGACAATTGTCCTATGATCTGTGTTGTTATTTCTTGATTTTTGTATCATAATAATTTTAAAAAATTAAATGATATGAGTACTTTAGAAAACATTCAAAAAAAAGACATAGGATTACTAATACAAAGAATTAGTATCGGAATCCTTATTCTATTCCACGGAATTGCAAACTTGACTTCCAATTATTCATTTATTAAAAATTTATTGAATGGCATGGGAATTCCAGAATTTGTTGCATACTCGGTTTTTATAGGCGAAATAATTGCACCAATATTAATAATCATAGGTTTTAGAGTAAGAATGGCAAGTTTAGTTTTAGCTTTTAATATGTTAACAGCTATTTTAATGGCACATTCTTCCGACATTTTCACTTTAAATCAATTTGGTGGTTGGGGAATTGAGTTACAAGGCTTATATCTATTTGGAGCGATAATAATATTTTTATTAGGAGCAGGAAAGTATGCAGTATCGACAACTTCAAAGTGGGATTAATATTCAGCAACTCAATTATTTTAATAAATAAAAAATCATGCCTTACATTAACATAAGAGTTACAGACACAAACGTAACAAACGAACAAAAAAACTATTAATTGAAGGGGCTACAAATTTAGTGGTTAGCGTTTTAAATAAAAACCCTAAAATAACTCACGTGGTAATAGATGAAATACCAATTGAAAATTGGGGATTTAATGGAAAATAATCTTTAGGGAGTAAAAAATAATCAAATGTATATTGACAACATTAAAGAAATCGAAAATTTAATTAATAATTACATAGAGGGAATCTTTTATGGAAACACATTAATCCTTGTAACTTGTTTTAGTGAAAATGCGTTTGTTCATGGAGATTTAAATACATGTGAATATTCTAAGAGTGTGAACGAGTACATTGAGACCGTTAAGGTTAGAAAAAGCCCAAATGACCTTAGAGAAACTCTAAAAATGTCAATCATTGGAATAGATATACTTGGTAAAATTGCAATGGTAAAATTGCACGTTCCAATGCTAGGTTTTAATTATTATGACTATTTATCTCTTTTTAAAATAAATGACGAATGGAAAATAGTCAATAAAATATTTACTCATGTAGATAATGACTGATAGAGTAAATAACAGTTACCAACAACGTGTATAGTTCATTGCTTGTACTCACCCACTTACGAAAATCTTCACGGATATTCTATTCAGTTTGAATTAGCTATATTAGTTATATTATTACTCAACTACTCATAAACACTATGGAACAAAGACTTACTATTATTGGATTAGGTGTAAACGATTTAAAAGCAGCAACTCATTTTTATGAGTATATTTTTGGATGGGAAAAATTAGAATCTAGTAACGAATCTATTACGTTTATTAAGCTTAATGGTATTTTACTGTCATTATATAATAGAGAAGCTCTTGCAGAAGACGCTACTGTAAATGGTAAAGGAGGAGGTTTTAAAGGATTCTCTTTAGCTTATAACACACGTACAAAAGAGGAGGTTGATACTATTATTTCAAATTTAAAACAAAAAGGGGTAACAATAATTAAACCTCCACAAAATGTGTTTTGGGGAGGTTACAGTAGTTATGTTTCGGACCTAGATAATAACCTTTGGGAAATTGCTTACAATCCATTTTTACCAATTGATGAAGATGGTAATATTTAAGACCTTGTATTTTTTAGCATTTTTAAATACATATTTTCAACCTTAGTTCGAGCCCAAGGTGTACGACGTAAAAACTTCAAACTGGATTTTATTGAAGGATCGTGAGTAAAACAGCGAATATTAATGTTGTAGCCTAAATATTCCCAACCATAACGGTCTACCAAATCATTAATGATTTGTTCTAGTTTTATACCATGTAAAGGGTTGTTTGGTTGAGATGCCATTATTCAATAAGCGCTTTTATTTTTACAGCTTTTTCAAAATGGTCTAATTGATGCGTTTGTATCCACCATGTAGCAGCTTCCATCAATAGCTCTGGGTTATCATTCTTATTGGCAAAAAATGCATAGAATGACAAACCAACAGTGTTTCCTTTTTGAGCTATTTTCTTATTGCAAACGCCAATAATTTTGTTTCGTAATTCAGTAGTCATAATTAACGTCTATTTCTATTACGATTTCGGCTTCTGCTTTTATTTCTGCTAGTATTTCTACTATTTCCTGAATCACCACCATCAGCAGATTTTCTCGAACTTTGAGATTTTGGTTTATTAGATCTTCGTTGGTTTCTTCCCCCTCCCTGGCCTTGTTTTATAGGCTTTGTTGATGCATTAGGGTCAGGTTCAAAACCTTCAACAATTTCTACAGGAATTTTTAAACCTACCAGTTTTTCAATGTCTCTTAAATACGTAGTTTCATCGGCACTTACTAAAGACACTGCTTCACCATTTGCTCCCGCTCTACCAGTTCTTCCAATACGGTGTACATAGTCTTCAGAAATATTAGGCAATTCAAAGTTTACAACATGTGGTAATAAAGGAATATCTAATCCACGAGCTGCAATATCTGTAGCCACCAACACTCTAACGGATCCGTTTTTAAACCCTGCTAAAGCTTTTGTTCGTGCACCTTGACTTTTATTTCCATGAATAGCTGAAGCAGAAATACCTGCACTAACCATTTTTTTACAAAGTTTATTAGCACCATGTTTGGTTCTGTTAAACACCAAAACCTGCTTCCAATTGCCTTCAGAAATAAGTTTAATAATTAAATCGGTTTTCTTCGCCTTTGCAACACGATATACTTTTTGTTCAATAGCATCGACTGTAGTGTTTTCAGGTGTTGCTTCAACCAAAACAGGATGGTGTAATATGCTATTTGCCAGATTTTTTATCTCTCTTGAAAACGTTGCTGAAAACAATAAATTTTGTCTTCTTGAAGGCATTAAGCTCATTATCTTGTCAATATCTCTTTTAAAGCCCATATCAAGCATTCTATCTGCCTCGTCTAAAACCAAAATTTCAATTTTTGCAAGCGATAATAGTCCTTGACTATTTAAATCTATAAGACGTCCAGGAGTGGCAATAAGAATATCGACACCATTTCTAATAGTGGCTACCTGTGGTCGTTGATTAACACCTCCAAATATCACTGCCGAACGGATGTCCAAAAACTCACTATATGCTTTTACATTATTATGTACTTGCGCAGCTAATTCTCTAGTTGGCGTTAATACTAAAGCACGAATTGGTCGTTTACGCATATGTTGTCCT
The DNA here is from genome assembly GCF_011777505.1 of Gaetbulibacter sp. S0825. Taxonomy (GTDB): domain Bacteria; phylum Bacteroidota; class Bacteroidia; order Flavobacteriales; family Flavobacteriaceae; genus Pontimicrobium. The sequence continues at coordinate 438,787 of NZ_JAATJT010000003.1, forward strand.
TGTGACAATTTTTGCAGCATTGGCAACGTAAAGCCTGCTGTTTTACCAGTTCCTGTTTGGGCAGATGCTAAAACATCTTTTCCTTCTAAAATTAAAGGAATTGCTTTTTGTTGGATTGGTGATGGTGTTGTGTAGCCTTGTTTACTAACGGCTTTTAATAAGGCATCCGATAAGCCTAGGGAATTAAATGACATATAAATAATTGTGCAAATGACATTCTTATTTATAGCGCCATTTTTTTATTAAGCTGCAAAGTTAAGTCTAATTTATGCGATGTCCTTGATTTTATGTAAAAATTAGTCGAACTTCGTTTTTCTACAATACTCATTTAAAATATTATTTATGAAGAATTACTTTAAATTTTTAGTACTACTACTTTTTATTAGTTGTAATAATGACAAAAAAGACACAGCAGGTTTAGTTGAAGTTAGTCAAGAAACGCTTGGAAATCATATTGAACAGTTAGCGTCAGATGAGTTTCTTGGAAGAAAACCATTTACTGAAGGCGAAGTAAAAACAGTTAACTATTTAAAAGATGAGTTTGAAAAATTAGGACTTTTACCAGGAAATGGCGATAGCTTTTTTCAAGATGTTCCACTAGTAGAAATTACTGGAACCCCTTCGAAAAACATGATAATTACTGGAGATAATACGAGTATTAATTTAGAACCTTTAAAAGATTTTGTGGTAACAACTAATAAACCAGTGGAAAATGTGAGCCTTGAAAACTCCGAATTGGTTTTTGCTGGCTATGGTGTTGTTGCTCCTGAATATGATTGGAATGATTATGAAGGTATTGATTGGAAAGGAAAAACTGCAGTTGTTTTAATTAACGATCCTGGATTTAAATCGGGAGATTCAACGTTATTTAAAGGAAACGAAATGACGTATTATGGTCGTTGGACTTACAAATACGAAGAAGCAGCAAGACAAGGTGCTGATGGACTTATTATTATACATGACACAGAGCCTGCTTCCTATGGATGGAATGTTGTAGAGTCTGGCTGGAGTGGTGCTCGCTTAACTATAGAAAGTGATTTGCCGCTTTTAAATGTTGAGTCTTGGATTAGTGGAGAAAGTGCTCAAAAAATGTTTAGTGTCTCTACTATGAAAGGGCAAGATTATAAAAACTTAGCTAGAAATAAAGACTTTAAGCCTGTTCCATTAGGATTAAATGTATCGGTGAGCATAAGTAATAGTATCAAAAAAGATGTGTCTAAGAATGTAGTTGCCATGATTCCTGGAACTGACAGAAAAGACGAAGTAATTATTTACTCAGGACATTGGGACCATTTTGGTGTTGGTAAAGCCATTGATGGCGACTCTATATATAATGGCGCTGTAGATAATGCCTCTGGAACTGCTGGTTTATTGGCTATAGCTGAAGCTTTCAAAAAAAGCAGTCCTACTAAACGTTCTATTGCTTTTATTGCTGTAACAGCCGAAGAACAAGGATTATTAGGCTCTGCTTTTTATGCTGAGAATCCTATTTTCAATCCTAAAAAAACAGTGGCGAATATTAATATAGATGCCTTAGATAGTCCAGGAAAAATGAAGGACTTAACCATCACTGGTTATGGTCAATCTGAAATGGATGAATATGCCAAAGAAGCTGCCACCAAACAAGGCAGGTACATTATTCCAGATCCTGAAGCTGAAAAAGGCTATTTCTTTAGATCTGATCATTTTAATTTTGCTAAAATTGGCATACCTGCTTTGTATGCAAGTGGTGCTTATGAAGGATTTGACATTAGTATTGAAGATATAAAAAAGTATAATGATAACTACCGTATGGTTAAATATCATCAACCTTCTGACGAATATAATCCTGAAACTACAGAATTAAGTGGTATTCAACTAGACTTACAATTATTTTTCAATGTAGGAACAAAATTAGCTAACGAAGATTATTTTCCGAAATGGTATGATGGTAGTGAATTTAAAGCGGCAAGAGATTAGTAATTATTAGGTTCTTTAAAAAAACATGAAATACTCAAAGTTATTTTGCATTTTAATCGTATTTACTTTTGTTGCTTGTAAACAAGAGATGTCTTTTGATGTTTCGCTTTTAAATACTGAAATAACATCAGGAAATAGTTGGGTAATAAATGATGCGTCTAAATCTTCAGAAGTGATTACCAAAGAAGGTATTACAAATTGGCAAGATGCAAACGACACTATTAGAGCTTATTTTTATACCGAAAAAGAAGCTAGTATTCCTTTTGGAATCATAGCTAAAGGTACCTCAGAATTTAAGATTTCTTATAATAACAAAACTGAATCTATCAAGTTAGAAAACTCTGAATTTGACACTATTTATATTGATAATTATAATAGTGAAGGTAAAGGCTATAATCATATTGATTTTCATGACATCACAAATAACAATATAGAAATCAAGAGTATTCTTATTAAGCAACCTGACGACAATACCTTGGTAAAATATATTAAAGACGATTTTTATTTTGGCAGACGAGGTCCTTCAACACATCTGGTATATGAAACACCAACTGATGATATTGAATGGATGTATAACGAAATTGAAATTGATAAAGATCAAGACGTTATTGGTTCCTACTTTATGGCAAACGGTTTTGGCGAAGGTTATTTTGGCATTCAAGTAAACTCAGAAAACGAAAGACGCATTTTGTTTTCTATTTGGAGTCCGTTTAAAACCGACGACCCAAATAGCATTCCTGATGACCAAAAAATAAAACTCCTCAAAAAAGGCGAAGGTGTTACCACAGGTGAATTTGGTAATGAAGGCTCTGGTGGACAAAGCTATAAGGTGTTTAATTGGAAAGCTGAAACTCGGTATGGTTTCCTTACAAGAGTAAAACCAAATGGTAAAAACGCTACAGATTACACATCTTACTTTTTTGATCCTGACACTAATCAATGGCATTTAATAGCAAGTTTTAGACGACCAATAACTAATACTTATGTAACGCGACCTTATTCTTTTTTAGAAAACTTTATTCCGAATACTGGAGCATTAGCGAGACAAGGAGGTTTTTACAATCAATGGATGCGAGATAGTAAAGGTGTATGGTATGAAATTACCGAAGCTAAATTTTCAGCAGATGCAACTGCTAGAAAGGATGCACGATTAGATTATTCTGGCGGAATCATAAATGATGGATTTTATTTAATGAATTGTGGTTTCACAAACGACCATACCACTATCGGAACTATGTTTACAAGGGCAACCTTAAGTGTTTCTCCAATTATCAATTTTAATAATTTAGAATAGATGACTAATAAAAAACTATATACTTATTTCTCAGAATATTTTCAAATAGCTCTAGGGATTTTTCTTGCTAGCATTGGTTTAAAGGCCTTTTTATTACCCAATGATTTTTTGGACGGAGGTGTTACAGGTACAGCTATTTTACTAAACTCGCAGTTTGAGAGTATTAATATTTCAACACTTTTAGTACTCATTAATATTCCGTTTTTAATTCTTGCTTACTTTACACTATCAAAGCGAATTTTAATCAAGTCCATTTTTAGTATTATTGGGTTAGCCTTAGTAATACATTTTGTTGAATTTAATACTGTTACAGAAGACAAATTACTCATCTCAATATTTGGTGGCTTGTTTGTTGGTTCTGGTATAGGTTTAACAGTAAAGAATGGTGCGGTTTTGGATGGTTCGGAAATTCTAGGTGTATTTTTAAACGACCGCTTTGGGTTTAGTATTGGTCAAATTATTTTATATTTTAATATTATATTATTTAGTATTACTGCATTGGTGCTTTCGGTTGAAATAGCTATGTACTCTATACTTACCTATATCGTTACTGCAAAAGTTATTGACTTACTTATTGAAGGGTTTGAAGATTTTATTGGAGTCATGATTGTATCAAAACACCACAAGGAAATTAAGTTAGTCATCATTAATGAACTTGGTGCAGGAATGACCATTTATAAAGGTGAAAAAGGGTATGGGAGCAGTGGGGAAATGCTAAAATTTGATATTATACATTCGGTAATAAATAGAATTGATATTCGAAAAATGCATCGCGTTATAGACAAAGTAGATCCTGATGCGTTTTTAATAGAGTTTGATATTAACCATATAAAAGGCGGTGTTCTTCGTCGATATTTAGCAAAAAACAAAGGAAAACAGCTGCCTAAAGAAATACTGGATTATAATAAAAGTAAGCATTAATTGTAACACTTTTAATAAACTTTACACGTATAGATATCAATCAAAAAAATCAATCAAATGCAATTAAAACCAACCTTTATCCTTTTAGGACTGTCAATCTTGTTTACTAATTGTAAGCAACAAGATGAGGTACATGTAGAAGCTAGTGACAACCAAGTTCATGGTCGCTTAGAAATTTCAAATCACAATTCAGAAAAAGGTGAGTTATTTAATCTACTAAAAGAAAAAGACAGTTTAATGTTTGAGCTATCGTACAATCAACTTGACACAAGTATTCTTGAAGAATTAGCAACTGATGATATCGAGTTTTACCACGACCAAGGAGGTGCAACGTATACCAAAGAAGATTTTATAAATGGTATGAAAAGCTTAGGAAATTTGTCTTATAAAGCTAGAAGAGAATTAGTACAAGGAAGCATAGAAGTGTTTCCAATGCATAAAAACGGCGAGCTTTATGCTGCTATTTTAAAGGGTGAACATGCATTTTATGCTAAAGAACCTAATGAAAAGCCTGAATACTTAACTAGTACTGCAAAATATTCTATACTATGGATTTTAGTTGATGGTGAATGGAAAATGAGTAGAATTTATAGCTACGATCATCAATCTCCAAGCAATTAATTAACCTATAATTACCACAACACCAATTAGTTATTTATAATTAGTTATATTAGTAGGGCATATCACTAATTAATCCCTCGAAAAGTGTTATTTAAAATTATTCTTTGGTCTGCAAGAATACTAGGTGCCTTAGTCATTATATTTTTGTTATTTATGACTATTGGTGAATTATTTACCGATTCGAATACTACTGCTATAAGTAATTCAGACGTTATTGCTTTACTCTTATTTCCAGGTAGCACTATAATAGGCTTGCTATTGGCATTTAAATGGAAAGGTATTGGTGGTTTAATTACGGTTGGAGGAATGATTTTGCTCCATATAATACGACCAGATTTAGCTTCAAGCGCTTTAATAAGTGCCTTTGCTATTCCTGGATTGCTGTATATTATTTATTCCGTTTGGTCAAAAAACTAGAGAAACTCTTTGTATTGCATTACTCTAAAGTCAAACGTATTAAACTTAGGATTCTTTGATTTTTGTTGCTTGTAAAAGGGTGTTCTACTTATTGAAATATTAGCAGCTCCAGAGCCTGAAGTTAATGATACTGTTTTGATTATTCTAAATGAGGTTTCAACTACGCTCGACTTGACAGGGAGTTTAAATTGATGAATTCTTGGAATAACATTAGAAACCATTTCTAGTTTCAAACCATATTCTTTAAGATGTTTTCTGAAAAAATATTCTGGTCCGTTTTTACTGTTTCCTCCAGTAAACAACAAGGTGTTAATATTCGGATAATGCTTTAAATAACCAACAATATCTCTAAGTATAATATTTTTCATACCTAAATCGGATGCATCAATTTTTTCTCTTTCTGCACTTTCAACGATATCGCAAACGCCAATTTTATGTTGTATTAAAAATTGTTTCCGCTCGTTAATAGCTTCTTGTGAATTATCAAAACGTAATCCAAGATTATGGATTTTATCTATAAACAACCACAACGAATTGTAATAACTACCATAACAAAAATCAACATCCTTCTCTAAAAGCTCACCTTTAGAAAATCGTGGTGGTGGTAAAGTACCCACTATTAATTTTGTTGTATCTTGTTGAATAAAAGTTTGATAAGGATGCTTATGAAAAAACATAGTATTTTGAATTCAATGCTAAAAATAGTATTTTTAAATAACTAACCTTTAAATAGTTACTCATGGGAAAAGGCGACAAAAAAACGAAACGTGGAAAAATAACAATGGGGAGCTATGGTGTTAGGCGTCCTCGAAAAAAGCAAAAAGCAATAACAAAAGCAGCACCTAAAGTAAAAAAGACAGCAGAAAAACCTAAAGCAGCAGCAAAACCAAAACCTGCAACCAAGAAAAAAGCAGCTCCAAAAAAGGCTGACAAAAAATAAGTGATAGAAACCTCGCTTTTTCTTAGAATCAATTATACTCTACTAATAGCTTTTCAACTTCCATTATTGTCAACCTATACTTTTTTCTGTTAGGCTTAGTCATATGTTTTGCTTCAGAACTAATATCAAGAAGAATTTCTTTAGCATTTGATGTTTTACCACTTGCATTTAAAAACTTAGCTAAATGTAATCGTTCATTGTAGTTAGAATATCGTTGATTAATTTGCATTAACTCTTTTTCAGCTTCATCAAGTCTATCAAGATGGTGAAGTGCAATGCCGTATAAAAATTGTAATCTAGAATTATTAAAATCTCTATGAGTTTTTACCTTGTCTGCAAAAGTTACAACCTCATCATGTTTCCCTAGCTTACTATAACAGTCAACTATTTGTTCAATAATATGGTAATCGTCACCATAATTATCTTCTAAAGCTATTTTATAATTGTTAAGCGCATTATTATAGTCTGTAATTTCAAAATAAGCATCAGCTAGGTTAATTCTATTCTGGAAAGTATCAGCAAAATCTACTTGAGCCTTTAAATCATTTACCTTTTTTGTTGGATTAATAATTGTAGTAATTTCATTTTGAAGAACTTCAACATCTCTCTTATTAAAAGCCTTGATAATTATATATGCTATACTGCCAAGAGCTGGAATAAAGAAAATCACAAAATACCAGAAAGTCTCATTTCTGTTTTTATAACAATGATAAATGCAAAAGGCTTGTAAAACTACTATAAGGTAATAAGGCATTTAGTTAGGTAAAATTAAACAGACCTAAATTAGAGTTTTTTTTGAGAATAAAAATTATCTACTAAAAGAATTACCTCTTACAAACTTATCTTATAAATACTAGATCGGAATCTGTAGACATGGATTCGCTAAAACCATAACCTTCATAATTAAAGCCTTTAATATCGTCAATGGTATTTGCGTTTGTATCAATAATATACCGCGTCATGTAGCCTCTTGCTAATTTAGCGAAGGTCATAATGGTTTTGTACTCACCATTTTTAAGGTCTTTAAAATTAGCTGTAATTACGGGTACTTTTAATGCCTTAGCATCTATTGCTTTAAAATACTCATTGCTAGCAAGGTTAAGAAAAATCTCATTTTCTTGAAGCTCTTCATTCAAAGTTTTTGTGATTTTTTGCTTCCAAAACTCATAGAGATTTTTGTTTTTACCTACTGGAAATTTTGTTCCCATTTCTAAACGATAAGGCTGAATTAAATCTAATGGTTTTAATAAACCATAAAGCCCAGAAATGATTCTAATAGTATCTTGAACTTTTTCCAGTTTATCTTTAGGGATTGTATAGGCATCTAACCCACGATACACATCGCCAGAAAACGCATACACTGCTTGTCTAGCATTATCTTGGGTAAATGGTAATTGCCATTCTTGATTACGCTCATAATTTAATTGCCCTAAATTATCTGAAATCTTCATAAGCTTAGACAAACTCCTTGCAGATTTCTTTTTAAGCAATTTATTTAAACGCTCAGCTTCTTTTAAAAAACAAGATTCTGTAGCTTTATTGGTTGGCAATTCACTTTCAAAATTCAATGATTTTGCTGGAGAAAGAACTAGTTTCATCGTGATTCATTTTTGTTTCTCAAATTTAAGAGTAACAGCAATGAAATGAAACTAATTTTAGAAGTAATTATATATAGACTTATAAATTATCTTGATGCTTTGAGTAAGCTCGCCACTTTTTAATACATTGTTGCATATCTTCTGGTAATTCTGTGGTAAAACTCATCCACTCGCCTGTTTTAGGATGCTTGAAACCAAGTGTTTTTGCATGAAGTGCTTGCCTTGGCAATACCTTAAAACAATTGTCTACAAACTGCTTGTATTTAGTAAAGGTTGTACCTTTTAATATTTTTTCACCTCCATAACGTTCGTCATTAAACAATGTGTGTCCAATATGCTTCATATGTACCCTAATTTGATGTGTACGACCTGTTTCAAGCCTACAAGACACCAAAGTGACATATCCTAAACGCTCTAGCACTTTGTAATGTGTAACAGCTGGTTTTCCTTTATCTTCATCATCATCAAGATAAACGGTATTCTGCAATCTGTTTTTTGGATGACGACCAATATTTCCTTCAATAGTACCTTCGTCCTCTTCAACATTTCCCCAAACCAAGGCTATATATTCTCTTTTACTTGTCTTTGCTGCAAATTGATTTGACAAATGAGTCATAGCCTTCTCTGTTTTTGCTACGACTAAAAGTCCACTAGTATCTTTATCAATTCTATGTACCAAACCTGGTCTATCACTAGAATTATTTGGTAGATTATCAAAATGAAACGTGAGTGCATTAATTAATGTTCCTGAGTAATTTCCATGTCCAGGATGCACAACCATACCAGCAGGTTTGTTTACTACCAATAGATGTTCATCTTCATAAACAATATCGATTGGAATATCTTCAGGGACTAATAAATTTTCATGAGGAGGATGCTCAAAAAGGACTTTTATTTCATCTAAGGGTTTTACCTTATAATTTGATTTTACAGGAATTCCGTTAACGCGAATACTTCCACCCTTTGCTGCCGCTTGAACTTTATTTCTCGTAGCATTTTCTATAAAATTCATTAAGTATTTATCGATACGCAAAGGTTGTTGTCCTTTTTCAACCGTAAAAGAATGATGCTCGTAAAGTTCAGGGTTTTCTTCTGGAAAATTATTGTCTTCCATCAAGGTATTATTGTTTTCCATTCCCTAAAACTAAGTCTATTTTTGTAGTTTTTTCGAGCATAGTTCCAGGATTAATTTTCTCGCCTTTATATCTTACCTCAATAACTTGGTCTAAACCTATATCGTTTACACGTATTATCTCTCCAACTTCAAAACCCAAGGCTTCTAAAGTAGGTTTTGCTTGCCTAAATGTTCGTCTAATAATATTTGGAACACCTACTTTTTTGTATCCTGACGGATTTAAGGTTAGGTAAATTTTTCGATTTTCTTTTACTAAAGATCCCGCGGCAGGTTGTTGGTCAATTACCGAATATTTAGGGTAATTTGGATTATAATTAGCTGAATCTTGAACAACCATCGTTAAGTCGTTGTCATCAATTTCAATTTGAACTACATTTAAAGTTTTCCCTTTTAGTTCTGGAACTTCAACAAAATCACCATGATTGGTTGAAAATTTTAAATACCTAAGCGTAAAAAAACCAATAATTATAAGCGCAACAATAGCTAATCCTAATTGCTTTAAAAACTCTTTACTGGTTACAAATTTAATAATACTCATACTGCTGAAAAATATTTAACAAAACTACACATTTTTATAGTTTTACGATTAATTGGGTAAACTTTAGTTTTAAGATATACGTATATTAAAACAAAAAGGTTTTGCATTACATGAATAAATGATATTTTTACAAAACGGTCAAAATAGCTATTTTATTGAAACCTAAATACTTTTAATCAATGAGAAAAAATGTTGCGATTATTATGGGAGGTTATTCTAGCGAATATGAAATCTCATTAAAAAGTGGAAATGTTGTATATGAATCACTAGATGATACAAAATACAATACCTATCGCATCCATATTTTCAAAAACAAGTGGGTTTATGTAGATGATAATGACAATGAATTTCCAATTGATAAACATGATTTTTCGGTTATAATACATAATCAAAAAACAAATTTTGATTGTGTATTCAATGCTATTCATGGTTCTCCAGGAGAAGATGGTTTTATGCAAGCGTATTTTGAACTATTGAATATTCCGCAAACAAGTTGTAATATGTATCAAGCAGCATTGACGTTTAATAAACGTGACTGCTTGAGCGTTTTAAAACCTTACGGAATCAAAACTGCAGAATCATATTATATAAATTTAGGTGACAAGATTGATGAAGGTGCCATCATTAAGAAAGTGGGATTACCTTGTTTTGTAAAAGCTAACAAAGCAGGAAGCAGTTTTGGAATTACCAAAGTTTATAAAAAAGAGGATTTACAAAATGCTATTGATGTCGCTTTTGCTGAAGACGATGAAATTATTATTGAATCGTTTTTAGATGGTGTAGAAGTCTCGGTTGGAGTTATAAAATACAAAGGCGAAGTAAAAGTATTACCTATTACCGAAATAGTGAGTGACAATGATTTCTTTGATTATAAAGCTAAATATCTGGGTGAGTCACAAGAAATAACACCTGCAAGAATTAGTAATGATATGACTAAGAAGGTGCAGGCCGTTGCAAAACAAGTATATGAAATACTTAAAATGGATGGCTTCACAAGAAGTGAATACATTTTTAAAGATGACGAACCACACTTACTAGAAGTAAATACGGTTCCTGGGTTAACTAAAGAAAGCATCTTACCTCAACAGGCAGTAGCAGCTGGAATCTCTTTAGAGGAGTTATTTGGAAATGCAATTGAAGAAGCTATGAAATAAAAAGTGTAAATTTAAATCATGAAACAAGCTATATTTCCAGGATCTTTTGATCCAATTACTTTAGGTCACTATGATATTATTAAACGAGGTGTGACACTGTTTGATGAAATTATTGTAGCCATTGGTGTAAACTCTAATAAAAAATATATGTTCTCTCTAGAAGAGCGTAAAAAGTTTATTGAAGATACTTTTGCTAATGAACCAAAAGTAAAAGTAGTTACCTATAAAGGCTTAACAGTAGATTTTTGTAAGGAAATAGGAGTAGAATTTATATTAAGAGGACTACGTAATCCTGCCGATTTTGAATTTGAAAAAGCCATTGCGCATACTAATAGAGATTTAGCACCTATTGAGACTGTCTTTTTGTTGACATCGGCGCAAACATCTTACATAGCATCATCTATTGTAAGGGATGTTATTAGAAATAATGGTGATTATACCAAGCTAGTTCCTAACAGTGTACGAGTAAAATAATCATGAAACCTTTCAGTATCAATTTTTTAGATCATGTGGCTATTCGTGTTAAAGACATGAATGCATCAATTGATTGGTATAGTCATGTCTTAGGACTCAAAAAATATCAGCTGGAAGCATGGGGGGAATTCCCTGTATTTATGTTATCAGGAACATCTGGCCTTGCTATTTTTCCTGCTAATTTGGAGCATGATGAACTTAATCTAGAATCTCGCCATGTAAAAATAGACCATTTTGCATTTAATGTGTCAAATGAAGATTTTATTAAAGCTCAAGAACATTTTAAGGCGTTAGGAGAAGTATATGATTTTCAAGATCATATTTATTTTCATTCTATTTACCTTAAAGATCCTGATAATCATACAGTAGAACTTACAACTCTGGTTGTTGATGAGAAAGACTTCTACAAACATTTATAAATTATACTCTCCCAAACCTTTGGTAAATGCTTCAGGGTTTTCTGCTAAATGATATCGAGGATCATCTATAGCTTCAACTATAACGTCCCTAAACATTGGGCTTGACTTATAGAGCAATATTTTACAATCTTCGCTCAAATGTTTTAATTTAACAGATTTACCAGCATCCTTATATTTATTAACCAAAGCAAAAATAGCTTCAATTGCTGAGTGATCACTCACTCGTGATTCTACAAAGTCAATCTCTACATGGTCAGGATCATTTTTTACATCAAACTTTTCATTAAACGCAGTGATACTTCCAAAGAATAACGGTCCCCAAATTTCATAAATTTTTGTACCATCCTCACGCATACGTTTTCTAGCACGAATACGCTTAGCGTTTTCCCATGAAAACACTAGAGCACTTACAATAACACCTGCAATTACAGCAATTGCCAAATCAAATAAAACAGTTAATCCAGACACCAAGATCAAGACAAACAAATCTGTCCTAGGTATTTTATTCATAATTCTAAAACTAGACCATGCAAACGTCCCGATAACTACCATAAACATTACACCAACTAAAGCTGCAATTGGAACCTGTTCAATGAGACCTGATGCAAATAATATAAAGGCTAATAAGGCTAGTGCAGCAACAATACCTGAGAGACGTCCTCGTCCTCCGCCTTTAATGTTTATTATTGATTGACCAATCATAGCACAACCACCCATACCTCCAAATAAACCAGTGACAATATTGGCGCCACCTTGAGCCAAACATTCTCTGTTTGTATTTCCACGAGTTTCAGTTAAATCGTCTATTAAGTTTAGTGTCATTAATGATTCAATTAACCCAATAGCTGCTAGTATTAAGGCATAAGGACCAATAAAAACTATCGTTTCTAAATTAAATGGTACTTTACTAAAAATATCTGTTTGAAATTCTGGCAAGCCACCTTTAAGACCTTCAACTTTACCTCCACTACCTTCTACAATAAAAGATTTTACTGTAGCAACATCTATATCTCCAAAAATCACAATGGCAGAAACTACTAATATTGCGACAAGAGCTTCAGGTACTTTTTTAGTAAGTTTTGGTAAACCAAACATTATAGACATAGTAACTCCAATGAGTCCTAACATTATCCAAAATTTCCCGTTAGTTGCTAAACTGTTAAATAACTCTCTAAACCAAGTCCCCATGTCTCCCCAAAAAGAAATATCTTCAGGTACTAAAGTTGGAAACATTTTAAGCTGAGCCAAGAAAATCACAATAGCTAAACCATTTACAAATCCCATCATTACAGGATGTGGAATCAATCGCACAAACTTTCCAAGTTTAAAAACACCAGCAAGCATTTGTATAAATCCCATTAAAATGACTGTAGCAAATAGATAATATAACCCTAGCTGCTCACCTTCGGCTCCCATAGCATTCCCCTTAGCAACTAGTGCAACCATAACGACAGCCAAAGCTCCTGTTGCTCCACTAATCATTCCTGGTCGTCCACCAAAAATAGAAGTGATTAAACCAATCATAAAAGCTGCATACAAACCAACCAAAGGGTCCACTCCTGCAACAAATGCAAACGCTACTGCTTCTGGCACTAAAGCCAAGGCAACAGTTAATCCGCTTAAAATATCATTTTTAGCATTTGCTGTTCTTCTTCTGATAAACTCAGTCATAATGGTTTGTTTTAAGAAGCGGCAAAAATAGAACTATTAATTTGACTTACAAATTCTTAAATTCTATGACAAATATTAATTCTCTTTTGACTTAAGTTCCTTTATTACTCAATGTAACCCATTTTATGAATTCAATTATCACTAAACATTTTAATAAAAAATCGCTTATATTTAGTGTGCTAAACTACTAAGTATTATGACTAGAAAACTCATTCTCCTATTTATAATCGCAATTATATGTTTTGTAGGTTGCCAAAAACCTAGTCAAACTCAACCAATACATCTAGAAGAATTAACCATTGCCGAAATTCATAAAGCATATAAAAATGGCACATACAATAGTGAAGCTTTAGTCACTGCATTTTTAAAAAACATAAATTCTTTAGATAGTAAAATAAACGCACTCACAACTATTAATAACGACGCTATTATACAAGCTAAAGCACTTGATAAGGAATATAAAAAAACAGGTGTTTTACGTCCGCTTCATGGTATTCCAATTATAGTAAAAGATAATATTAACACAATAGATCTTCCAACTACTGCTGGTTCTTTTGCGCTAAAAGATTTTATACCAACCGAAAATGCTTTTGTTATAAAAAAACTCATTGATGCTGGCGCTATTATTCTTGCAAAATCCAATATGGCAGAATGGGCTTTTTCTGCTATGCATACCGAAAGTTCAACTGGAGGAACAACACATAATCCTTATAATTTAAATCATGTGCCAGCTGGCTCAAGTGGCGGAACTGCTGCTGCTATTGCATCAAATATTGGTATTGTTGGTTTAGGCACTGATACAGGAAACTCCATACGAGGTCCTTCTTCACATTGTTCTTTAGTAGGGTTTAGAACAACTCTTGGTTTAATTAGTAGAGAAGGAATTGCGCCTTTATTTTTACGAAATGATGTTGTTGGACCAATGTGTCGAACCGTAGAAGATGCAACTCGTGTTATGCAAATAATGGTAGGTTATGATACCGATGACCCTATTACAAAGAATTCTGAAGGAAAAACACCTAACAGCTATACCCAATTTCTTGATGAAAACGGGCTAGTAGGTTCCAGAATTGGAGTCCTTAGAGAGTTAAGTGATAATAACATAGATACAGATATAAAAGATTTGTTTGAAAAAGCACTTTTGGATTTAAATGTTCTTGGTGCCGAAATAATTGACCCTGTAGTCGTTCCAGATTTTTCAAGTCTTGCTCAAAACCAATGGTGTGCTAAATTTAGAGAAGATATTGAAACGTATTTAGCAACATACGTTAAAAGAGACACTATGAAAACTCTTGAAGACATTATACGAGTTGGCACAACTTCCAAATTTTCCAATAGTCGATTAAATCAATATACAACTGCTGATGGTAGATGGGGGAATTCGGACGCCGAATGCTCAGATGCTTATCATGATGAAAGAAGAGTCGCTTTTAGAGAAGCCATAGAAAACGTAATGGATTCTTTAAAATTAGATGCTATTGTCTATCCAACTTGGAATAACAAACCTGCCAGAATTGATAATTTTGAAGAAGAATACAAAGGAGATAACAACCAGATTATTGCGCCTCACACTGGGCAACCAGCTTTTACTGTACCTATGGGAATGAGTCCAGGAAATTTACCTGTTGGCATTCAGTTTCTTGGAAGAATGTATGACGAACCAACATTAATAAAACTCGCCTATTCATATGAACAAGGAACAAAGCATAGAGCTGTACCTCCAAAAACATATTAGAAAATAAATCCTTGAAATAACTATCCCAATTAATGGCCCAAAATATTAACATACGATTCGCTAATGTTTCTGATCTTGATGAAATAGTTGTAATTTTTAATCAAGCTGTCAGAGCTCGAATTAATGGTTCGTTACAAGAAGAAACTGCGCAAAGTCGCTTAGATTGGCTTAACTCTTTTAACCAAAATGATTACCCAATTTACGTAGCCGAACAAAACAATCGTGTGGTTGGCTATTGTTACTTATCGCCTTATAGAGCTGGACGACAAGCCATGAATAAAGTTGCAGAAATAAGTTATTATATAAACTACAATCACCATAGACAAGGTATTGCGTCAAGATTAATTAAGCATACTATTAATGAGTGTCAACGTGTTAACAAAAATAGTTTGCTCGCTATTTTATTAGATAAAAACAAACCAAGTATTGCTATTCTGGAAAAATTTGGTTTCAAAAAATGGGGACATTATCCAGATATTATTGATTTAGATGGCCAGATTTGTAGTCAACTAATTTATGGCTTAAAACTAGGTTAATAACTATCGGTAAGAATCATTTGTTTTTCTTGTTAAAAAACCCTCGAAGTTTTACATTTACGCTTCAATTAACGTTACATATAATTTACAAAGCATGTCTATATTTGTTCCTTTTAAAGCATTTCGTCCTACACAAGAAAACGCAAAATCTGTTGCCAGTAAACCCTATGATGTATTAAATGCAAAAGAAGCTAAGTTAGAGGCTAAAGGAAATCCTGTATCTTTTTATAATGTTATAAAACCTGAAATTAATTTCCCAGAGGATTCTAATTTTTATGCTCCTGAAGTTTACTTAAAAGGAAAAGAAAGATTTGATAATCTTGTTAGTCAAAATATTATTAAACAAGATGCTTCTAATAGTTATTATGTTTACGAATTAACTATGGATGGCCATGTGCAAACAGGCTTAGTTGGTTGTTGCGCTATTGACGATTATTTTAATAATATCATTAAAAAACATGAGTTAACACGTCCAGATAAAGAAGAAGACAGAAAAAATCATATTCGTGCCAGCAAACTTAATTATGAACCTGTGTTCCTTTCATATCCTCAAGTAAATGCCATTGATGATTTAGTTAACGATATTAAGAGCAATAATGTAGTTTACGATTTTATTGCCGATGATGGCATTAGACATCGTCTTTGGACTATTGATGAGGCAAATACACTTGATCAAATTGAATCGCTCTTTAAAACCAACGTTCCAAGTATTTACATTGCTGATGGACACCATCGTACTGCTGCTGGCGCTTTAGTTGGTCAAGAATTAAGGAATTCTAGAAATGGAAACTCCAATGACAATGGAAGAGACAATTACTTTATGGCTGTTGTATTTCCAGATAATCAATTAAAGATTTTAGATTACAATCGTGTAGTAAAAGATTTGAATGGTTTGTCTGAAGATGAACTAATCGAAAAATTACAAGAGAATTTTACTATTGAACAAAAGGAAAATCAGTATCGCCCTGAAACAATGCATACCTTTGGAATGTACTTAAATAACAAATGGTACAAGCTTACAGCAAAAGATGGGACTTACAATGATAACGATCCCGTTGGACAACTTGATGTTACTATTCTATCTGCTAATGTACTTGAACCAATTTTTAATATTGTTGACCTCAGAAAAGATAAGAGAATAGATTTTGTAGGTGGTATGCGTGGACTTGGTGAATTAGAAAAACGTGTTGATAGTGGCGAAATGAAAGTCGCATTTTCTATGTATCCAGTAAGCATGAAGCAATTAATAAGCATCTCGGACAACGACCTTATTATGCCTCCAAAAGTAACTTGGTTTGAGCCAAAATTAAGAAGCGGCTTGTTTGTTCACAATCTAGATGAGTAAATTACTTTAATCTATATAACCCATTTCACGCATCCAGTCGTCGTTAAACATTTTACCAACATAACGACTTCCATGGTCATGGAATAACACCACCACAACATCGTCTTTTGTAAAATGCTCTTTAAGTTGTAACAACCCTTTAATTGCTGCTCCAGCCGAGTTTCCTAAAAACATCCCTTCTTTTTTGGCAAGCAATTGTGTATAGACTGCAGCATCTTTATCGGTTACTTTTGTAAAGCCATCAATGATACTAAAATCTACATTTTCTGGTAAAATATCTTCACCTATCCCTTCAGTTACATAAGGATAGATTTCCTTTTCATCAAACTCACCTGTCTCGTGATATTTTTTAAACACACTACCATAAGTATCAATTCCCCACACTTTGATGTTTGGATTTTGCTCTTTTAAATATTTTCCAACACCTGATACGGTTCCTCCTGTTCCTACGCCTACTACAAAATGTGTGACTTTACCATCTGTTTGTTTCCAAATTTCTGGTCCTGTGCTTTCGTAATGTGCTTTAGCATTACTTGGATTGTCGTATTGATTCACATACCAAGAATTTGGCGTTTCTTCTCCAAGACGTTTAGAAACGGAATAATAACTTCTAGGGTCCGTTGGCTCAACATCTGTTGGACACACAACCACCTCAGCTCCTACTGCACGTAGTATATCCATTTTTTCTTTGGATTGCTTATCTGAAATCACAAAAATACACTTGTAGCCTTTTACAATGGCTGCTAAAGCTAAACCCATTCCAGTATTTCCAGAAGTCCCTTCAATAATAGTACCTCCAGGCTTTAAGCGTCCGTCAGCTTCGGCATCTTCAATCATTTTTAAAGCCATTCTATCCTTTACAGAATTTCCTGGGTTAAATGTTTCGTATTTAGCTAATACTAAACATGGTAAGTCTTCAACCAACTTATTTATTTTAACCAATGGTGTATTTCCAATGGTTTCTAATATATTTTTAGCGTATTCCATTTTAATTTTTTGATGATGCAAAAATAGTAAAACTTATGACTATTCTATTCAAATCGCATAGCTTTGACTGGAGATATTTTTGTGATAATGTATGAAGGCACTAACAACATTATTAAGCACAAAATAAACGTGCCAATATTAAGTACAATAATATAAGTTGCACTTATGTAAACAGGTGCTTCGGTCACATAATAGACACTAGGGTCTAGCGGAAATAGTTTAAAGTATTTTTGGGCAAACAATAAGCCTAAACCAATGAGGTTTCCCCAAAATAATCCTAAGACAATTAAATAAGAGGCGTTGTATAAAAATAGTTTTCTAATACTCCAATTATTACTCCCAAGCGCTTTTAAAACCCCTATCATTTGAGTTCTTTCTAAGATTAATACCAAGAGCGCAGTAATCATATTAATTCCTGCTACTAAAATCATAATACCAATAATGGCATATATGTTTTTATCAAAAATATTTATCCATTCAAATACTGTAGGATATTTTTCTTCAACAGTTCTAGAGGTATAAAAGGAAGAAATATTTTGGTAGATTTCTTCTTCTTTCTGGACTATTTGAGAATAATCGTCTATAAAAACTTCAAAGTGTCCAATTTGGTCATCTTCCCATTTGTTAAAAAAACGGATATGCCTAATATCTCCTAGTAAATAGGTTTCGTCTAATTCTTGAAAACCTGAATTATAAATACCTGAAACGGTAAATGTTCTAATAAAAGGTAATCTGTCAACTCCATCTCTCTCAAATAACATTTGGAAAGTATCTCCAACTTTAAACTGCAGCCTATTAGCTAAATACTGTGATATTAGCACCTCATTACTAATGTTGTCTCCATATATTGGCAATTTGCCATCAACTAAAAACTCTTCAAAATACTTCCAATCATAATCTTGTCCAACACCTTTTAAAACTGCTCCATCAAAATCGGTTTCTGTCCTAATCAAACCCCATTTCGTGGCAATACCCTGAATATGAGTAATTCCATCTATATTGGAGAAATTTGGGTAGAAATCTTGATTGATAGACAGTGGAACTTCCGATTCATCAGAAGCATTCGAGTTAAAAGTTGTAATGGTTATATGTCCATTAAAAGCGACTGCTTTATCACGGATTTTTTGTTGCAAACCAATACCTGTTGCAATAGCAATCATCATCACTACCATGCCAATGGCAATAGCAGTAATTCCAATTTTTATTATTGGTGCCGATACACTACTTTTATACGACTTGCTACCAATAATGCGTTTAGCAATAAAATACTCGAATTTCAATTTGTGATAATGGTTTTAAACGTTTTCAAAAATACAGTTTTATTCTTTCTTTTGGCATTCATTTCATGTGGTTCTAAAACTAAAGAGCAACATTCTAACAATAATGAACTTACTAATCTAGTTCAGGAGGACAAAAACATCATCGTTGGTGCTAATCAAACCGAAACATATTTACCTCTTTTAAACGGAAAACGTGTTGGGATTGTTGCTAATCAAACTTCCGTTATTTTTAAAGATGATAATACATATACACATTTAGTTGATTCGTTGGTTGACTTAAACTTAGATGTAAAAAAAGTGTTTTCTCCTGAACATGGTTTTAGAGGAAATGCTGATGCTGGTGAACATGTTGCAGATGGTGTAGATATTAAAACTGGTTTGCCAATTTTTTCCCTTCACGGAACGAGCAAAAAACCAAGTAAAGAACAGCTAGAAGGCGTAGATATAATGATTTTTGATATACAAGATGTTGGCGTGCGTTTTTACACATACATTTCAACGTTGCATTATATCATGGAAGCTTGTTCTGAAAATAACATTCCGCTTATTATTTTGGATAGACCAAATCCTAATAGCCAATATGTTGATGGCCCAACCTTGAAAAAAGAGCATCAAAGCTTTTTAGGCATGCACCCAATTCCTTTGGTTCATGGTATGACTATTGGTGAATATGCACAAATGATTAATGGTGAAAAATGGTTGCCAAATGGAATTCAATGTAATATCACTATTATTCCATGTAAAAACTATGCTCACGATATGCCTTATAGTCTTTCCATAAGACCTTCACCAAACCTTCCTAATGACCATTCCATAAAGCTCTATCCTAGTCTCGGCTTATTTGAAGGCACCAATGTGAATGCTGGACGAGGCACCGAATTTCAATTTCAACGATATGGAGCGCCTTTTTTGAATCCTGAAACAATGACATTTACTTACACGCCTCAATCAAATTTTGGAGCTAAATACCCAAAACATAAAGACGAATTGTGCTATGGTGAAGATTTAAGCAATGTAAATCTTACAAATGAAATAACTTTAAAATGGATTATTAAAGCCTATCAAAATTCAACTGATAAATCTCTTTTCTTTTTAACGAACGGATTTACAAAACATGCAGGAACAACAATATTGCAGAAACAAATAGAATCTGGAATGACTGAAGCAGACATTAAAGCTACTTGGCAAGAAGGCCTAGACGCTTTTAAAAAAACACGAAACAAATACTTATTATATAACTAATGAAAGCCCATAATGGGCATTTGGCAGATAATGGTTATTAACAAAAACTAAATTATTAAAATTTGAATAATTACAACTTACAAAATCTTAAAAAAATGAGCAAACTAACTTTTCTATTTCTACTATTCACTGGTTTTGCATTTAGTCAAACTTTTGATAAAGCATACGCCGAAAAAATTGAGAACGCTCAGGAGATTGCCAATCAATTTTTAAACGATGTGAAAATTCCTGGAATGTCTATTTCGGTTTCAAAAAATGGTAAACTTATTTGGTCCGAAGGTTTTGGATATTCTAATATTCAAACCAAGCAAAAGGTAAATCCAAGTGTCACACAATTTAGAATTGCCAGTATATCAAAATCAATTACAGCAGCAGCTTTAGCAAAACTTGTGGATGATGGGAAACTAGATTTTGATGGAAGCATTTACACCTACATTCCAGATTTTCCAAAAAAGACATACGATTTTACCGTGCGTCAAGTTGGAGGACATATAGCAGGTGTAAGACATTATAATGGCAATGAATTTATACTTAACAAAAAAATGACTATCGTAGAAGGACTCGATATTTTTAAAGACTCACCTTTAAAATTTAAACCTGGAAGCGATTATAGTTATAGTACTTATGGTTGGAATTTGCTGAGTATTGTTGTTCAAAATGCTTCAGGGGTTGAGTTCAATAAATACATGACTGAAACCATTTTTAACCCTTTAAAAATGGATAATACTGAATTAGGCCTATCTGATGTTGATATGCCAAATCGCACGCAATTTTATATTAAAACAAACTCTGGAGATATCAAACTAGGAGTTCCTGTAAGCAATGAACATAAAGTTGCAGGTGGCGGATTTATAGCTACCTCAGAAGATTTAGTAAAGTTTGGAAACGAAATTGTTAATCCAACCATACTTTCAAAAGCTTCAGTTAAAGAATTAGTAACTCCTTTATATACTGATGATGGTAAAAGCACCGAATATGGTATTGGCTTTGGTGTTGTAAAAACTAAAAACGACACACCTCGTTACAGTCATTCAGGTGGTGGTATGGGAGCAACCACGTTTTTAATGATGTATCCAGAAGAAAATATTGTTATATCTATAGTTACAAATCTTTCGCAAGTACCAATTAGACAACTTACAGCAAAGCTAGAAGATGTGTTTATAGATTAGTTATTTTTTATCGTTATTAGAAGCCGTTATTTTTTCAACTTCAACTTTTGAGAATTCTTTTGGGTCTTGCAATACTCTTACAACAAAAACAATTTTTAGAGGCACTTGTTCAACAACAAAAATATGCTTCCCTTTGCTTAAGTGATTTAAAGCAACTTTAGCCGAATTAGCATCAATGTATTCTTGAGTTTCTCGCTTATAATTAGTGTTTATTGAATACACGCTTCTAATTCGCTTATCTCCGTTAAGGATTAAGGTATCTTTAGTTTTATTCAAATCATGGAATAGGTCACTAGCAGTAATATTCACGTTCTTTTCGATTAACGCGAAATCTTTCTTTTGTGCAGTTGCACTATTACATAGAAGACCAGAGCATGCTATTATTAGCACTACGAGAGTTTTTTTCATACAAAAAGCTGTTTAATATCAAATAATATTTGAATTAAATAGCAATTATCGACCCTCGTTGGCTAATCTAGGCAAGATTGATATACATTCAGAAAAAAAATCTATGAACGGTACAAAATATTAGAGGAACGTACTTTGATTGTTAATAAGTATGTTGAAAACTCAAAAATCAGCTACTTTTCTTCTGGAAGAATCGTGGGTTTTTGATATTCTTGAAATGGCTGTTTTAATAATTCCATAACGTTGCCATTTTTAACTTCATCTGGAAAGACATCGACACCATACACCAGCTTTTCTCTATCCATTTTCATATAGGTTCCAAAAAGTCGGTCCCAAATAGAAAAAATATTGCCATAATTAGAATCGGTATAAGGCAATACGTAATGATGATGAATTTTATGCATATCTGGAGATACCAAAATATAGCTTATAAAATGGTCGACCTTTTTAGGCAATTTAATATTTGCATGACTAAACTGAGTTGCAACTAAAGACATCGATTGATACAACATAACAATACCAATTGGCGCGCCTATAATGATAACGCCTACTAACGTAAAGGCATAGCGTATTAAGCTTTCTAATGGATGATGCCTGTTTGCAGTAGTTGTATCCACCTTATGGTCGGTATGGTGCACTAAATGTATCATCCACAATGGCTTCACTTTATGCTCTATATAATGCGCTAGATAAGCACCAATAAAGTCCATTAACAACACACCAAGCAACACATACAAAGCTAAAGGCATTTCTGGTAACCAATTAATAATTCCGAAATCGTTTGCTATTACCCAATCGGCTGCTTTTAATAATAAGAATGCTAATGCAAAATTAATAATGATGGTTGTAAAGGTGAAAAAGATATTAGGAACAGCGTGTTTCCATTTATGATATTTAAACCTAAATAAAGGCACAGCTCCTTCTAGTAACCAAAAAAAAGTTAATCCCCCAACAAGTATCAAACTTCTATGAAGTGAAGGAATGGTTTCAAAATAATTGATTATGGTTTCCAATAACTTGTTTTATGTGGTTGAGAGACTAATTTAGGAAATAAAAATTTGAATAGAAAATCTTCTTTCGCAACAAAAGCTATCCGAATTCTTGAATAAGTTTGCTAACCAGGAATTATTCTTTTTGTTGGCTGTCGGTTTTATTCAGTTTTTAATTTAGTTAGTATAAACTTATCATAACTTAATTCTAATATTTTAAATTCCATTCCATAGCTTGCAATTCCAACACTTGTTTTCAAAATCATATTTATTTTGTCAATAGACCAACTACCTCTTTTAGGATTTAAGCTATTATCGTTTAAACAAGGGATTGAATTAGCAGAATATCCAGAAACAAACCCTCCATTGTAATAAAATATAACTAGTTGACTAATATAATCTTTGTTATAAGCTAATCTTTTTACTAATACAATATTCTCGCCACTTCGGTTAGATTGGACTTCCCAAACTTCAGACAAATCTCCATAAAGATACTTAAAATCAAATTCTGCTGAATCTTTGATTTGTCCATAACCTATTCCAAAAACCGAGGCTATAAAAACTATTGATAAAAAAAACTTAACTTTCATTCCTATTCTTTTCTAACTGCGGTGACTACCTATTACTATTAACAATCAATTCCGTCTTTTTTAAATCTACTGCAGAGAGTTTATCCTTAAATAAAGCCGCATCATCTTCTTTTTTTAACAATTTAAAAGTCGTGTAGTTTAAGAAATTGTATAATGTTTGGTTGGTCGAATCAATTTCAGCTTCATCTATCCTTTTTAATAATCTACGCGCTTTACCAGGGTTATTTAAAATTAACGCTTTTTCAATATCAAGAAAATCCAATCGCTGCAAAAACCCTACTTTGTTATTTAAACTGCTTTTATCAAGATATTGCTTCGCTTCATCAAAATAAATATCTGCTAGCTTAATTACCTCAGGCCTAACATTCTTTTGTACGTATATTGAAAAATCTAAATATTTAGACCCCAAATTAAATGCTGTAGTGACATTTTGTTCTTTAGAATAATTGTTGAGTTCATGTTTTAAAAAGGTGGTGCTTAAAGCATACTTTTTAATTAATAACGTTAGGTTTTCGATTGGAACATCGTATGGCTCAATATTTAAAATATTTCCGTTAGCATCCATAATTTTAATGCTATCGTCTTTTAACTTATCTAAATACCATGTGCTTCTATTTTTTTTAGCTTCATTATATAATTTATCATACTCC
Organism: Gaetbulibacter sp. S0825; assembly: GCF_011777505.1. Classification (GTDB taxonomy): domain Bacteria; phylum Bacteroidota; class Bacteroidia; order Flavobacteriales; family Flavobacteriaceae; genus Pontimicrobium. The sequence goes on from NZ_JAATJT010000003.1 coordinate 462,859, forward strand.
GTCTCTAATAAGATAAGAGGTACAAAATGCTTCCAAATCAAACTATTTACCTCATCGTTTTCATTTAAATCTACCACAACTGAAACGCTTTTCTCGCCAACTAATCTTACTGGATACGGATAATCCAAGGTGTTTTGCCACATAACCAATAACATTTTGTCTTGTACTAATGCCAAACGCTTTGCTACATCAAAAGAGGTAAACCACTCTTGGGCATTACAAATAGTAATTGAGCTAAATGCTATTAAAAAAATAAGGATTGTTTTTTTCATGTGTTCATTTATATTGTTTTTCAATTGTCATACTTCGACTGCGCTCAGTACAGGCTTGTAACATCCATTTAATCATTTTTATGTTTGATTAAATTATAGTTATGAGTGTTTCATTGAATGTTCTTTTTCATTTCTTCAACAATATTAAAAGCAGCTGGACAAATAGCCACATTTTTAAGTGTTAAGTTAGTAATTTGCTGAAACTTTTTTCTATTAGTGTGCGGAAATTCTCTGCATGCCTTTGGTCGTACATCATAAATCGCACAATAATTATCACTTCCTAAAAAGGTACAAGGTACACTTTGCAACACATAATCGTTGTCTTCATCTAGCCGCAAAAATTGTTCCGTAAATTGCTGCGGTTTTAATTTAAAATGTTTTGAAATTCTCTCAATATCTTTACTAGTAAATAAAGGCCCTGTGGTTTTACAACAGTTAGCACACTCTAGGCAATCTGTTTTTTTAAATTCCTCGTCGTGCAAGTCTTGCATGATATAGTCTAATTGCTTAGGTGGTTTCTTTTTTAGCTTTGCAAAGAAGGTTTTATTCTCCTTATGTTTATCTTTGGCGAGCTTTGGAAGATTATTAATAATGTCTTGCATAGTGTAAAAATACTAAAGTTCTCGATACAATTTCGATAAATCGAAATCACTCGAACTGACGAAAACTATATTCAATGAAAGACGTATTTGGAAAAGCTATTTTAGATTATCAAAACGGAAACTATACAGAAGACATCATTACTTCTACAAGTATTTCGGATGACGATGTGTTACCTATTCCTTACTTGTTTAGAGGCTTTTCTGAAATGCCAAACATAGAACAAAAGGCTTTACAACTAGCTAAAGGAAAAACTTTAGATGTTGGTTGTGGTGCAGGTTCGCATAGTTTGTATTTACAAAAAAAAGGCATAGATGTAAAGTCTATTGACATCTCAGAAGGTGCTATAGACACCTGCAAGCTAAGAGGCTTAGAAAATGCTCATGTATTTGATATATTAGATGAAACCGAAACCTTTGATACTATTTTAATGCTTATGAATGGATCTGGGTTTTTTGAATGTTTACAACGAGCACCTTATGTTTTAAATCATTTAAAAGGTTTACTTAATAAAAATGGACAAATACTTATTGATTCTTCAGACATTAAATATATGTATGAAGACGACGATGGTGGGTTTTGGTTTGATGCAAATAGCGACTATTATGGTGAATTAGAATACCATGTAACATACAAAGGTGAAACCGAAAGTTTCACCTGGATGTATTTAGATTTTGACAATCTTAAAACCGCTTGTGACATTGTTGGATTACAATGCGAACTCGTTTTAGAAGGTGAGCATTATGATTTTTTAGCAAGAATTACCAACTAGCTTTTTAAAAATCAAACTTATAAGTAGTTCCAGCTATAAACTGAATACCTTGAACTGGATAATTCAACCACCTTTTATAATCTTGATTTGCAATGTTATTTGCTTTAGCATACACAGACCACTTATCGTTAATTCGGTAACCTAAATGTGCATTGGCGTCGAAATAACTTTCTAGGGTGTGTGTGGTTGTTAAACTTTCGCTTGGATCTAACGAACCTTCAATAGAACTTTGGTCAAAACGCTCGCCTATATAAAACAAATTAGCGCCTGCAAACCAATGCTCATCAAATTGAATATCCATAAAGAGCGAGCCTTCAAAATCAGGTAGATTCCATGGTTTTGCTTCGTTTTTGGTATTGTATGAGAAATATTCGGCTTTTATTCCTAAGGTGAAGTTCCTGTTTACATCTACATTTATTTCACCAAAAACACTTAATGTTGAAACATTATCATACACTACATTATATGAATTTCCTTTGTTATAATTATTGTTAGTGGTTTGATTCATGTCTTTATTATTCTTAAATAATGCCTTATCGTTTTCGGCATAATACTTACCTCTAATATTATAACTCATATTGTTAGACAACTTTCCTTTTAAACCCACATAAGCATCATATTGCTTGTCTGTAGGCAAGATATTAAGTGTTGGAGATACATACGGATTTTCATTAGCAAACTGATGATACGTGTTTTGAATTAAACCCCCTTCAAGACCTCCATAGGCTATTAATAACTCATTTACCAATCTGTAAGTTGCTGTAATGTTAGGATAAATATATATTTTGTTTTTTCCAGCTTCGGTATCGTTTAAATAAAACACAGACGCTCCAAGATTAAGTGTTAAGTCATCTTGTTTCATTTGATAACTAGAAGATACACCAACATTAAAATTACCATATTTTAATTTATCACTTGTTTCATACGATTGGTTAAAAGACCCATTTAAATAATCTAGTTTTATGGTTGTATTTAAATCACCATCGTTTAATGGAATGTCAAAATTCGTGCTCATTGCAAAGTGATTTTCTCCTGAATCATAGTCGTCAGCAAAACGTCTAAAACGCATATTGCCATTATTGAATAATCTGTCGTCAAAATCTATCTTTCCACCAAATTCAAACGTAAAAAACTTATGTTGAGGCATCATTGGGTCTGCAAAAGCTTGGTCGTATGTAGGCTGTGGCAAACCGTACCAATTAAACACTTGCTGCTGAAATCCTGCATCTACATTCCAAGAATAATCACGAAGTTTTCTTGCGTAATTGGTATTGATTTGTGTATTTGAAAAAGCATCATCTAATAATATATCTTCAATCCCTCCTTGTGATGAATGGTGACTTACGTAACCTCCAACACTTTCGGTTCTATTTATGGCATGATTTAAATATACTTCGCCTAAAAAACTGGTATAAGAGCCAACTCCAAACGATGCGTAATTATCATACAGCTTAGCTTTCTCTCCTTTGTCCACTTCAGCTGCTTTTCCTTTTGCAGGTGTAAACGTCGATGCCACTGGGATTGAAAAAATATTATATTTTATTACTTTTTTGGTCGTTGTGTTTTCATCATCTAACGACGGAATTTCCTTTACCTTAAATGCATCCGAAATTTTTGGCGTATAAGGTTTTACCACATTCACAACCTCGGTGTTAATAGTATCCTTGGTTTTTCTGTTTTCTTGTGCAATCACTGTTACAGTTGAAAATAAGAAAGTAACTATAAAGATGTTTTTGATTTGATTTAACATGCTTGTATGTTTTCGTTTTTTGATTTTAATTTCCATTATCGGTTTCTACTGAAGCATTTGTTTTTGCTTGTTCCGATTTGATTCTACGAAGTTCAGTCCTTGCTTCATCGACTACATCATCAAACTCAACAAAGTTTTCAGTAACACTCTCTAAAATATAGGTTGCTTGATAGGCATCACCTAAAGCATAAAAATTCTTTGCCATAATTACCAAACCTTTCGCACCATATAATTTATAACCTGAATAATCTTTAGCTAATTTTTGAACTACTGTATTAGACGATTTATACTGTCCTTCTTGGTTTTTGAAATAAGCATTATAATACAATGCTTCGGCTGCTAATTCTCCAGATGCGATTCTTTCAACTTGGGCGTACGCCGATTTAGCTTTACTTTCATCGCCAGTTTTCATAGCTGATCGTGCTATAATAACATGTGCATCACTTTTAACATTCTTATCCGTTCTAGAGCTTGCTAGTACTTTTTCGGCATAGGCTACAGCTTGATTGTAATCCTGTAACTGGTAATGTACTTTCATTAAATTAGATTGTGCAAATACTACATTTTGAGGGAAATCTGCTTCGTTTTCCAAACGCTCTAAAATCGGCATTGCTCTTGTAACATCTTTCTCATTCAAATAGATTTCTCCTAATCTCGTTAAGGCTAGTTCTGTGAACTCACCACTTTGCTTATTAACCACATATTCGTAATGAGGTGCTGCATTTGTTTGCAAATCATCTTTATAATATAACTGTGCTAAGTAAAAATGAGATTTTAAGGCATGTAAGCCATTTGGGAACTCGTTTAAATAACCGTTAAATAACCTAATTGCTCTACCTGTGTCTCCCGCTAAATATTGTTTTTCGGCAGATTCGTAAGTTGTATTATCTAAATCGGCATCAGAAACATTCACATAATCCAAGCCTTTTACCCAACGTGCGTATTCATCTACACGACCAAGATCTATATAAATTAATCGCGCCGTGGACACAGCTTGCATACCTTCAGGAGATCCTGGGTAATTGTTAGCAACATTTTTAAACTTAGATAATGCATCTTCATTTTTGCCAGCATTATAATACACTAATCCTTGTCTTAACAGCGATTTAGATGCATAAGGGCTCGACCTGTATTCTTTATTTAGCTGATCGTATAGCTGCATTGCTCTATCTTCCTCACCTTTTTTAACATAGGAGTTTCCTAGTTCATAAAGTGCGTCATCACGTAGCGGCGACCTTTTATATGTAGTAATAAATTCTTCTAATTCCTTAATCTTTGTGCTTCCTTGACCTATATAACCATAGCTTATTGCTTTTTGAAAGAAGGCATAATCTGGTTCAATCTGGTTCATTTTAATTGCTCTTTCGTAAGCATTTATCGCCTTGTTGTAATCACTGGATACGAAATGACCATCACCCAAACGTAAAAAAGCATCGTTGATTCTTAACTTATCTTCAGAAGTATTGGAAATGTACTTTTGGAAATGCTCTGTTGCTTTTGCATAGCTTTTTTGCTTGAAATAGGTATAACCTAAGTTATAATCGATGTTTTTAATTTCTGGAGTTCCAGATGATTGGCTACTACCTTGAAATTGTTTAAAACCAACCAAAGCATCGTCATAATTGGTGAGGTTATAATCAGTTTCAGCTTTCCAAAAAATAGCTCTAGCTAAAAATTTCTCGTCTCTTGGCTCAGCAATAGACTTATCAAAATACGATTCGGCTTCTAAGTATTGGCTTTCATTATATAACTCGACACCTCTATAAAATGCTACTTTTTGGTAAGCAACTTTGTTTTCGAAACTTTTTCTTCCTTCTAAAAGATTTAAAGCCTCTTTGTAGTTTTTTGATGTAATGTAAGAATCAATCAACAAGGTTTCAATTTCTTCCTTATAGCCTGTATCTGGGTATTTATCTAAATAGCCTGCTAACACTTGTGGTACTGATTGATACGGATTACCTATTTCGTAGCTAATCTTTGCATAATTTAACCAAGCATCTTCCTGAATTTTTAAATCGTAGTCCATTTGAGAAGCATTACGAAAGGCATTTAAGGCTTCTTGTTTTTTATCGACATTAATGTAGCTCTCCCCTAAATGGTAATAGGCGTTTTGCGCTACAGAATCGTTTCCATCAATAATTTTATTGAATTCTGAAATCGCATTTTCAAAGTCATTTTGTTTATAATATGCATATCCTAATAGGTAATAATCGGTATTATTCCAACGTTTGCGCTTTCCTTGATAGGCTTTTAAATATGGAATGGCTTCGGCATATTGTTCTAGGTTAAAATAGCTTTCGCCTATAATTTTAGATAATTCTGAAACCTCAGTATCATCGCTCGTTGGCAATTTCTCTTTGGCTAATTCTATTGCTTTTTCGAAGTTTCCTAATTTAAAGTTTAAGTCTGCTTGGTAATAAGACAGTCCTTCTTGATATTTTTCGTTATCACTTACTTGCTCAAAATATTCTGAAGCTTTGTCGTAATCGTCTCCTTCATACGCCATATATCCAATATAGTACTTTGCTTGAGAGCCATACTTTTCAGAGTTTTCTACTCTTGATAAATATTTTTTGGCACCTTGTGCATTATTGGTCGCATAAAAAGAATAGCCATAATTAAAATAGAACTTCTCGCGCTCACTTCTAGCTAAGGCTTCTTCATCCACTTTATCATACCACTTTCTTGCGTAAGCAAATTTTGAGTTTTCAAAATAGTAATCGGCCACATCAATATATGCTGTGTTACGTTTAGTACTAGTAGGGTAATCGTTTACAAAATTTTGTATTAAATCGTCAGCATTTTGTTGATTTAATCTCACTGCACAATTGGCTATATAGTAGGCACAATCGGACTTTACAACTTCATCCGTTGCTGTATCCTCAATTTTATCGAACATAGATTGTGCTGCTAAATATTGCTTGCTATTGTAAAGTGATAATGCTTTTTGAAAATCTACTAAGTCGCTTGTATAAGCTGCTGTTTGTTGCGCAAAAACACCAAGATTAATTGTCAGTGTCAATACAATTGCTAATAATCTTAATTTAGTCATTAACTTCGTTTTTTGTTGAGAAATTATTAGTATAAACTAATGTGATACTTTTCTTAGTAATCAATATTGATACCAAAAATACTTTATATCGTTTTTATAACGTTAGAAATTTATGATAATTATAAACCAAGTTATTAAATGTTAAAAAGTTGTCAATTAACTTCGTTTAAATACTGCGTATTTTTTGAGTAATTCCTTATTTAATAATACATTTACAGTACTTTAAAACTAAAAGATTTTATGCCTGAAACAGTTTTACAATTAAAAGATGCGTCTATTTATCAAGGTGATAGTTTAGTGCTCGCCGATGTGAATTTTGAAATGAACAAAGGCGATTTTGTCTATCTAATTGGTAAAACTGGAACAGGTAAAAGTAGTTTTATGAAAACGCTTTATGGTGACTTAGAACTCACAAAGGGAGAAGGCAACATTGTAGATTTTGATTTAGCAAAATTAAAAGAAGATGACATTCCTTTTTTACGAAGAAAACTTGGTGTTGTGTTTCAAGATTTTAAACTCCTTAACGATAGAACAGTAAATGCAAATTTAGAGTTTGTTCTAAAAGCTACTGGATGGAAAGACAAAGAAGAAATCGCCACTAAAATTGAAGATGTTTTAAATCGCGTTGGCATGAAAACCAAAGGATTTAAATATCCTTATGAGTTGTCTGGAGGTGAGCAACAACGTATTGCTATTGCTAGGTCCCTATTAAACGACCCTGAATTAATTCTAGCAGATGAACCAACTGGAAATCTAGACCCTCAAACTAGTATTGAGGTTATGGAAGTACTGCAAGAGCTCAACAAAAAAGGACATACTATTTTAATGGCAACACACGACTATGCCTTACTTTTAAAATATCCAAGCAAAACATTAAAATGCGACGACAATAAAGTGTTTGAAGTTGTGCAACGTAAAGGCTAATTATGCTCTCTGTTTTAATTCCTGCTTATAATTACAATATCACTCAGTTAGTAAATGAGTTACATAAACAGCTAGTAGCTTCAAATATTGATTTTGAAATTATTTGTTTGGATGACAAGTCTAACCAAGATATTATAGATTCCAATTTAAGCATAAGTGTGTTATCAAATACCGCTTATAAACTATCCGATAAGAATAATGGTATAGCTGTAAACAGGCAAATCTTAGTCGATACTGCAATTTATGACTGGATTATATTGATTGATGCCGATATGGAATTAATTGATGATAGCTTTATTTCAAATTATTTACAAGCGATTAACAATGGTTACGAAGTGATTTTTGGTGGTATTTCGTATAAAAACTCACAACCAAACTCTAACAATATTTTAAGATGGAAGTATGGTAAACAATGTGAAGAACTTAATGCGAAAAAACGCAACAAGCGTCCCTACAAAGTAACTTCTGCTGCCAATTTATGTATAAAAAAAGATGTATATAAACAGTTTGGTTTAGGAGATGTTGGTAATTCTTATGGTATGGATATCTTTTTTGGACCTCAACTAAAACTGCACAAAGTTCCTGTAATACATATAGATAATAGTGTTTATCACTTAGGTCTCGAAAGCAGTAGTAAGTATTTAAGTAAAGTAGAGTTTGCAGTTAGTACATTACATAATCTCTATTATGAAGGTAAGATTAAAAAACATGAAAACAGTTTACTTAAAACATTTCTGTTAATGAAAAAAACTGGTTTTAACTATGTCTGTTCAGGGCTTTATAAGGTTTTTAATTCTAAAATCAAGACACAATTGCTATCAAGAAATCCAAAAATTAAATTGCTTCAACTTTATAAAATTTTATATATGTGTTATTACGATTTATATACAAAGTAAAACTCTATTCTAGTGATTGAAATAAGTCGTGCCATTGCTTCATTATAATATCAATATCAAATTTTTTCACACTCTTTTTTGCATTTTCACCTAGTTCTCTTATTAATGTTTTATCATCTATTAACTGTTTTATTTTATTAGCATAAGCATCAATATCAAAGCTTTTAATCAAGTAACCATTAGTACCATTATCGATTAACATTTTTGGACCAGAAGCACTTTCAAATGCAATGGCTGGCAAACCATAAGCCATAGCCTCAATAATCACCAATCCAAAAGCTTCTGAGGATGATGTATTTAAGAGCATTGAAGCATTTACATATTCTGCTGTAATATTTTTTGTTGGTGGATGAAGTTCTACCTGAGTACCAATCTCTAGTTTTTTAACCAATGTTTCTAATGCCTTTTCATTATCACTTTCACCAAAAACTTTAAGAGTCCAATCAGGATAATCTTTAACTACCTTTTGCCATATTTTTAATAGTAAGTCAAATTGTTTTTCTACCGAATGTCTTCCAACAGCTAAGACTATTTTATTGTCAAATTTAGGGTCATCTAGAGGTGGCTTAAACCAAATTGGGTTATAAATTAACTTGACATTGTTGCATTTCCAATCTTTTCTATCATCATCATTCGAGACAGCGAAAACTATATATTTTTTAATACTTTGGTCAATTAAAAAATTGGCTCCCTTTTTCTTAAGGTATTCTACAAATGTTGTTGTTTTAATTTGTCTGCTACCATGTCTTTCATAAACTAATGACGCATTAGATTTAACCAAAAGAGGTAGTAGAGTTCCTTTAAAACCATTGTCACAATTAATAATAACTTCTGGTTTTACATCATTAATTATACTTTGCAGCATTCGTTTATATTTCCTTAAATGCCAAAATCCAAAATCTTTAATATCAATTTTATGAAACTTAATGTTGTTATTAAACTCATAAAAAAAAGTATTGGATTTATTGTTGGTTGTAATTACATCAATATTATAACCATATGTTTCAACCAAGTAATTAAGTTTTACAGACAGTAATCTAGAAACACCTCCAGAGCCTTGTAGATTTGTAGTTATATATAGTAGTTTTGGTGACAAATTAATTTTTATATTTCATTAAATCTAACCATTGCTTTCCAATAGCTTCAATCGAAAATTTCTGAGCTGTTTTAAAAGCATTCATCTTACAAGTGTCATATAATTTACTATCATACATCATTGTATTTATTCCTTCGGTTAAAGCTTTAATATTTTGATGTTCTATTAAAAGCCCATTTTCGCCAGGACTAATCACTTCTTCTGGACCAGTTGGACAATTAAATGACACCACTGGAGTTTTACACGCCAATGATTCTAACAAAACCATTGGCAAACCTTCTAATTCACTTGATAATACAAAGAACTTAGCATTCTTAATATACTTAAAAGGGTTGTTTTTAAACCCTAAAAAATGCACTAAACTTTCAATATTAAAAGATTTTGCAATAGACTTTAAATTTTCCTTCAATTTTCCTTCTCCTAATATTACTAAAGCAATTCCTTGATTTGGCAATTTAGATTTTGCATAGGCTTCAATAAGTTTATCAAACTGTTTTACATTAGTATCGTACTGGCCTACTCCAATTATATATTTAAAATCCAATTCGATTGCATCTTGACTTTTAATAACAATATCATCAATATCTATAGAATTATATATTGTCGATACATTATCTAAATGATGTTTATTTTGAATTAGCTGTTGCATAGTTTTAGTAATAGCAACATTTTGAAATGCATTGCCATACATTAATCTAGTTAAAGGTGAAAAATTTGGCATATAGCTATCTATTTTAGAGCTATGAACAGTAAATATCGTTTTAGTATTATAAACCCATCTTGAAACTAATAGTTCTTGAATCGGTTTAATTCTAAATCTAAAGTCAATAATAAAATCAAAATCATGCTTATTTAAATATTTCTTTAAAGCGACTAATCTTTTAATCTTGTTAAAAATGCCATTATACTTGTTCTTTAACTTTCCTAAATTAAAAACTTCGCCAGAGTGAGGGTACTTTATGTCATCAAGTACAATTATGTTATGAACTTCAACATTGTTAGCATGAAAAAAGTTAGATAAATTTGCCATTACTCGTTCAGCACCTCCTTTATTTAATCGATATCCTACTAAAGCAATTTTTGGTCGACTCATTATTAAAACAATGTTTCTTCAAAAATAAATGATTAATTCATTTATTCTATTTTTCTTTATTCTAAATTTATACAATAAAACTGTTTCATTGGATGATTTTGCTATCTGTACATCTTATAACTTTTAATAACGAGCAACATATAGAAGAGACTCTTCAATCTATCTTAAAGCAAAAAGTTGATTTTGATTATGAAATTGTTGTTGGTGATGATTGTTCAACAGATAGCACTTTAAATGTTATTGAGACTTATGCTGCAAAACATCCAAACATATTCAATATTAAAAAGAATAGTGAGCAATTAGGAATTCTTAAAAACTTTAAAGCAACTTTAGATAGATGTAGTGGGACTTTTGTGTTTGATATTGCTGGCGATGACATGCTTAAAACTACTGATGCATTACAAAAAATGGTGAATGTACTTAAGAGTAATCATATTTTAGGTTTTGTTGACAGTGGGTTTGATAGTTATTACGAAGACACAAAAACCATCAGCGTATTTAAAAATGAATCAATTATTTGCGCTATGAAAGAAGCATACAAAGAAGCTGTCTTACTAGGTAACGTTGCTCCTATTGGTCAATGTTTTAGAAAAGATGCAGTGCTTAAACATGTAGATTTTGACACCTATATAAATATGAACATCACCATTGAAGACTATCCCATTCTGGTAGACATGGTCATGAACACTGAATTTGAAAGAATAAATGAACCGTTGTGTGTTTATAGATCACATGATGCTTCTTACTCTCATGAAAAAGATTTAGATAAGTTTGTTTTTCAAAAACTTCAAATGAAAAAATTGTTTAATTATTTCGCAAAAAAATATACGTTCCCTATTGAAATAAGAAAAAGTTATTTAAGCAGTCACAATAAAGCCTTGTTATTTTATGCTGGTTATTTTAGTAATAAGAAACTTGGAAAAGAGGTCTATAAATCCATTAAATCAAAATCTTTAAAAGATAGGATTCATTATTTAGCAAGTCAATATCCTACAATTAGAAAACTGGTTTCTTTAAGGAAAAGCCTGAAAATCAACTAGCACAAAATACATTAAAATCTCTAATGTAATCGTCTTTATCATAAACTTCTGAGGCTACAACCAAACAAATGGCTCCAGAAGAAAACTCCTCTAGTTCTCTCCAAACCATATTAGGAATCAATAGTCCTTTATTAGGTTTGTTTAAAGTAATTGTTTGTTTGTCTCCGTTTTTATCTTTTAAAACCACATCAAAACTTCCACTAATAGCGATTAATAATTGCTGTAATTGTTTATGTGCATGACCACCTCTATAGGAGCCGCTAGGTACATCATACAAATAATAAACACGTTTGATATCGAAAGGAATTACATCGTTTTCTATAACAGAAAGATTGCCTCTAACATCAGTGATTTTTGGAATATCGATTATTTTAATTTGGCTTAAACTCAAACTACTTACTTTTTGTTATTCGTTGTTTTATTTGCTTAATTAAATCGGTTTTTCTATCTAATCTATTAATGCTAAAAATACTTGATGCAGCAATAAAAACAAACAGTATTGCATATTTTATGTATAAATTATCAATGTAAGTTGCCAAATAAGTTCCAAAGCATAGTATTAAACAAATAAATAATATTTTATAAAATTCGTTTTCAAACTTAAATTGATATTTATTATTTGTTATAATTTTTATTCCAAAAAGATATATAATATAATACACAAGATAACCTATCCCAATACCTGTAAGTCCACCATAAACATACCCGAAAACACTCATTATTAGCAGTAACACGTTAAAACCAACTTCGGTTTTTATATAAAGTTTAGAATCTCCTTTAGCCACAAGTATATATCCCATAGACCAAGACACTGCTTTAAATATTGTGGCTAAAATTCCGAAGGTTAGAATACCAATAATTGGCATAAATTCTTTAGTAAAAAGTATACTAATAATGGTAGGAATAAATGCCAGAAAGATTACTATAATAGGCGTTAACAATAAAATAGCTACGTAAGCTTGCTGATTTACAACCTTAAGCATAGTTTTTTGTTCGTTAACAATAGAAGATAATCTTGGAAAATAATCTTTACTCATAGCACTAAAAACAACACCTACATAAGCATTAATTATTATAAAAGCAGCATTGTAAAACCCTACCTCATCTACACCTCCATTATTCGTAATAAAGATTTGGATTGCATAAATAGTTATAACAGTTGCAAGACTTCCTAAGCTTAAAACAAAGCCTAGCTTCATCATAGATTTTCCCTGGCTCAAAGTTTCTTTTACAGCAAGTTTAGGTTGGTTTACAAACTCCTTTTTAGTGTAAATCCAAGAAAATATATAAGTGAAAAATGAGATTAAGATAATAGCTGGAACAATTCCACTAATACCATAATAATAATACAATGGGATAATGACTATTAGGCTAAAAAAACTTCCCCATAATGAAGCTTTCGCCAATTTCTTTAACCTTCTTAATCCTTGTAAAATTGCAAGATTTCCAACTGTGAGTTGATTGAATAACACAGCAACGGACAAAAGCATAAAAGATACTGTATGCGATGAATCTTCAAAAGCTAATTTGCTTAACCAAGGAGACAATACAAATGTGATAACAGCTCCCAGTAATCCAGTAATCCAGCACAACCTTTTTAGGACACTTACTATTCTTAATACTTTCTTTTCATCTTTATCATATAAAGCTGAAATCTCCTTTACGGCACTTACATCCAGGCCTAGTTTAGAAAAACCGATGATAACATTTAAAGTAGAGTTTAAAACACCTACTATACCTACTCCCGCTGGACCAATAAGCATAGCTGCTAATTTCGATTTTGCTATAGAAATAAAAACACCTAAAACCTGAACACCACTAAATAAAGATGTAGTTTTTAAAATATCTCGATATGAATTTTCACTCTTCATGTTCAGGAATTACACCAAATAGAGAACTGCTAAAAATTATTACTATAATTATAAAATACAAAACATAACTAACAAAATGCGCCATGTTTGCTCCTACAACACCATACATATCCACAAAATATAAACTCGTAAAATAAGTTATAAATACTAAAAATAGCTCTGTTATAATAAAGTGCCAAAACATCTTTTTGGCAATAAAATTATAAGCTATTAAAACGGATAGAATTTTCACAAAATCTCCTAATAATTGCCATCCAAACAACTCTTTAACGGGCAAGAAATCGTCTGTTAAAAATAGCATAATTATAAAGGGTTTGAGTAAGTAAATTACCAAAAGTCCTAAACCAAAAACAGGTGCTATATTTTTATAAAAACTAGTTATTTCAGCTCTAAATTCCTTTTTTTCTTTAATTTCAGCAAATCTTGGTAGAAAATAAAGCGCCATTATAGAATTTACAAACATTAAATAATAGGTTGAAATTCTATTCATTGCTTCCCAATAACCAGCACTGTTCATACCTTCATTAGTAATTATATAATTTCTAATACCAATAGTTACTAAAGGCAATGCAATACCAGTCACCAAAGCAATGAGTGCAAATGGACCAAGTTTTTTAATCCATTGAAAATCTATGTTTTCAACCTTAATTTGGTTAATTAAATTTCGCCTATTTAAAATACCCACAAGTGTAATTAAAAAGATAAGCGATGGCGAAATAACTACCGAAATAAGTGCTCCATCTATATTATTTTTCCATATTAATAGTAAGGTCACTCCCAATCCCATGATTTGTCCAATAATATTGATAACCAAAAGGATTTTATACTTCGAAAACCCATTCATAATGGAAAAACAAAACATATTTAAGGCATAGAAAGGGATTGCCAATGCCATTATTTTTATGATATATGCAAAATCGTAATTATCAGAAAACAAAAATATATTAACTCTTTCGGCATTATAATAACACATTAAACTCACTAAAATAGTAGCAAAAAAACCTAAATAGTAGGCTGTAGAAATCGTTTTACTCAACTTGGCCGCATCTTCCTTAAACTCGCCTATATATTTTACGACGCCATTATAAAGTCCAACGGTTGCAAAGGTTTGAATTGAGGTAAAAAAGCTCCTTAAGTTTCCAATTAACGCCATTCCCTCAGCGCCAATAAAAATGGCAATGAATTTGGTGGTCAAAAAACCTGAAATAATTTTAGTCAATACTGTTGCAGAATGCAACCAAGCAACTTTAACTAAGACTTTACTATTAATATATTTAATTAACTTTTTCAATTAGTAGGCATTTAAAAGTTCTATTATTGTTTGCACATCTTGGTTTGTCATTGTTGGGTACAAAGGCAAACTTACAACTGTTTTATGGATTTTCTCTGTAATAGGAAAACTCAAATATGAAAATTCTTCTAATGCTTTTTGTTTGTGGGGCGGAATTGGGTAATGGATTATTGTCTCTACTCCATTTCTATTTAAATAATCTACAAAAGCATCCCTATCTTTTACTCTCACCACAAATTGATGAAACACATGATTTCCTTTTTCTGATAAACTAGGTAATAATATTTTAAGAGAAGTTATTCCTAAGGTATATTGTTTTGCTATTTCTATTCTACGTTTATTATCCGAGTCAAGAAAAGGTAATTTAATATTCAAGAACATGGCTTGAATTTCATCCAATCTAGAATTGAAACCTTTAACTTCATTTACATATTTTGAATCAGTTCCATAATTACTCAATTTGCGAATCATGTTCGCTAACTCTTTATTATTAGTAGTAACACAGCCTCCATCACCTAATGCTCCTAGATTCTTACTTGGGTAGAAACTAAACCCAGCTGCATCACCAAAATTTCCTGCTTTTATTCCTTCACCATTAACTGCTCCATGTGCTTGAGCAGTATCCTCTATTGACAACAAATTATGCTTAATTGATATTTTTTTTATTGCCTCAACATCTGCAAGCTGACCATATAAATGGACCACCATTATTGCTCTAGTTTTCCATGTGATGGCATCCTCAATTTTAGTAGGAGAAATATTAAAAGACTTCTCATCTGGCTCTACCAATACTGGATTTAATCCAGAATGAATAATAGCCAATATAGATGCTATATAAGTGTTTGCAGGAACAATTACTTCATCACCTTTTTGTAATAAACCAAGCTCTATATACGCTTTAAAAATTATTGTTAATGCGTCTAAACCATTTGCAGTACCAATACAAAATTTAGTGCCACAATAATTTGCGAAATTAGTTTCAAAAGCATCTACCTCATCGCCTAAAATATATCTTCCTGAAGCTAAAAATTTAACGTAAGCTGCTCTAAATTCCTTATCAAATCGCACATTAACACTATGCAAATCCATAAAACATATCATATAAAAACTGAATTAAGTTCTACATAATTTTTCGTGTCTACTTTATAAAACTCATGCACAATAGTTCTAGCACCAAAAGATTCTTTCCATGACAATAAGCCTTCATTAATTTGCTTTCCTTGATTGATATTGGAAATGCCAAAATCAAAATACTTCTTGGTTTTAAAAACATCATTTATTAGATGGTGAAAAAGCACATCTAAACTTCCAAGTTTTTGTTTATCATCGTTAGCCGAAATATACTGCACGTGTGCTACATGTTTTGTGTCAAATATCGTAGCTCCAGCGACGACTTCGCCATCACTAAAAACATTAAATTGCCTAATTTGCTTTAGAAATTTAGATTTAAGAAAGGTGATTTCCTCTAGTGAATGTACTGGATTTGTTAGATGTCTTTTTTTAAGATTTGGAATTAAAATTTCATTCCAAAAGTCTTCAAAATTATTTATTTCTCGAATCTCCAAATTGTGAGACTTAGCTTTCTTTAAACCTCTTTTTCTGTTTGAAGACTGAATTGATAATTTATATTTAGCATCAATAACAGAGGTTATATCTCTTCGGGTTAATTTGGCTTTAGTCTTAAAAAGCAAATAATTCATTTCATCACTAGGCAACGTGTTATAGATTTTTGGCAGAAGTTTTATATGAAGCTGGCTAATCGCTTTATTATGAAGAAATTTTAAAAGTTCCTTATAAACCAGTAATACATCTTTAAAAGCTATTTCATCACTAAGAATGAGCCCTCCATAAGTTAATCCTTGATGTGAATACACATTCTCTTTGTCTTTATTGGCTGGGAAAATTGCAATTAGCACTTCATCTTTAAAAACCAATAATGAAAAATCATGAAATCTATCATTATGGTACTCAATAAAATCACGGTAAAATAAAAAAGTAGCATTTTTTGATTTAGAAACAAAATTATTCCATTCATCAAAATATTTTGAAGTGTACTTTAAACAATTATAAACACTATTACTCATACTATACTTTCGTAAACAAGTTCATATTTAGATAACAGTTTTTAATTATCTAATAGAGTTCATATATCCCTTATTTGAATACTCAATAAGTTCTTTATCCCCTTTACTATTCCCAAACGAAATTAATTTATATGATTCTCTATTGGGAAATTTATTTAAAATTCTCAGCACTTTTTCTTTTCCTTTACAATTTTTTGAAAGGAAACACCCTGTTAAAAATCCATCCTTATCAACTTCAATTTGTGTGGCAACAACATCATCAATTCCATTTTTAACTGCCCATGGTTTAATCCAATTCTCAATTGAAGCACTAACAATTATTATTTCATGATTGGGTTTTTTAAACGAATTAATCGTTTGTAAGGCTTCTTGACGTAAAAATAGGTCAATTTTACTAGAAAAACTTCTACTTTTTAAATTAAACTCATTGATTGATAGTCCTTTAAAAAAACGGTAAAACACCTTCTCTTTTGCACCATCTACAGTAATAATTCTCAATTTAGCAGCAAGCCATAAAAAGGCTAAATATGGTAAATTCAAAAAGAAAATAGTAGTGCCTTTACAAAATTTAATAAACTCAATAAAGGAATCCTTTTTTGTGAGTGTACCATCAAAATCAAAAGCAACAATCGTTTTCAAAGTTATACTAATTTGAGTTTGGTTTTAAAATATCAAAATAATCATTACTCCACACTACGACATAGTGATTCCTCTTAAGGAAAGCATTCATGGCTTTTACTCTACCTCTTTTATAAAGATAATTTTCTTCCTTGGTTTCATCCATATAGTCTTTTATTGGCTCAGAAAAGCCTCCTATGGTTTCAAATTTTTGCTGTACTACAAGAGGTAGCGCGTCAATTTCACTCTCAGCTTGCATTAGTTTTCTTTCAAATGTATAGCTATCATATACCCAAACCCAAGAATTTCCCATATAGGGCTTTGTTTTTGTTAAGTAGTTTATCATTGGGATATTATCAAAAGCCAAAAGGTAATCATCCTCTTGAACAAAATCTTGCAATTCACCTAATAAATCATTGATAATAGTTGCCCTTTTATGTGTTGTGTAGGTGTTGGCCAAATTACTGTTTATTATATGCACTTTATTTAATCTGCTACCATAATCAAAATAACTAGTGTTACTCATTTTATAAATCTTGGTAATAAAAAAAGCCAGAATAAAAACAGCAATAACTTGTTTAATTACATTATGATTGATAGAAATATTACTTAACGAATTAAAGCTCTTCAAGCTAAATTCGATATCATTAATATTCAATATATACCAGAAGAAAAATGGTAGTGAAAACCATAAACTCACATAGCCTGCATTATGTATGCCACCATCGCTGCCAAATGGCAAAAACACCATAAACAGCAGCGATAGTAATGCCAATAACCTTATTTGAATATCTACTGTCTTAGAAAGTATAGTCGCCAAAGTACCAAAGAGTCCACAGGCATACATTATATTTATATTTTGAGAATAAATTAAATAAGAAAAAGCTGTAAGTGTTACTAAAAGCAAACCATATTTTAATACGATACTTTTATTTTTATAACTATTAATAGCACCATATACTCCAAAAATAACGACCAATTTTAAGGCTGTTAATAAAACCCCTGCATATTCTGATTTATACACTTTAAATAACCTAAAAATGTTATGGTTACTATCTTGTTCACCTCCTTTATCAATAATACCTAGAACAGCATTTTTAAATATATCAAGATGACCAAACGCTAACAATGCAAAATAACTTATTACAAAACCCAATATTGCACCAAAAGAATAATACAGCATATTATTTATGCATGTTTTTAAACTTTTATCATGACTATCCAGTAAATACTGAGCAGGAAAAACTAAGATGAAACTAAATAATGTAATATTTGGAAGTCTTGCAAAAATATTAGCAGCTGTAACTAATCCTGCAAAAAATATTAGCAACCAATTATTTTTTCTCAATCCTGATGATAACAACCAAATAACAATTACCGCTAGAAGACTAGATAGATGATTATAGTAAAATGCCAATAACGCAAAGTCATTAATAAAAAAAATCATTACTAAGCCTAAAAGGACTATTTCCTTTTTAATAAATGACTTTAAAACTTTATAAGAAATTATAAAAGTCCCCAGGTTGATTATAAGTGCCAATATTCTAAAAGAGACTATGCCGCCATTAGGGAATATTTTATACCAAGTACCTCCAATGATTCCTGTGAGCCAAAAAACAAAATTATATTCGACTGTTTCCGGATTATCAAAAATTTGCTGGTAAAAAGAAAGATACCAACCTTCGTCACAAACATCAAAACCTTGAAAAGATAACAAGGCGAAAACACAAAATAAAAGCCCCAGTATTAATGGAACATTTTTAAAAATTTTGATGTTTTCTAGATAATTACTCATTCAATTAAAAATAAATAAAAAAACAAAAGCATAAAATCCATCCTAAAACTATCAATTGCATGACATTATCGCTCCATAAAATTTTAGTTGGATTAGCAGAGTTTAATCTTCTCAAAATTAGATTAAAATACCTTATCATTCCGGCAATTACAAAAATAGCTGTAATAAAAATATAGTCACTCCCATAATTATTAATGGCATTTTTTGAAAAACTATAAATTATATACAAGATTATTAGAAGTGTAGCAATTCCATACAAAAACTTGTCAATTATCTTAATATTATAATATTCAATATTTTCTCTAACCAAAATATTTGTATCATTAAAAAACAATACTTCATCGCGTCTTTTACCTAATGTAAGGAATATGGCTAATAGAAAAACCATAATTAATATCCAATAGGTTAACGGTGTTTCTGTTGCAACTCCTCCAGCCAAAACCCGAAGCACGAAACCAAAACTTATCATTAGTATATCTAAAACAATAATTTTTTTTAACCCGAATGTGTAACCAATATTTAGAATAAAATATAGAACTAAAACGAAAACAAATTCTTTATTTATAAGAAAAGACCCTAGGATTATTCCAAAAAGAAAAAATGAAATTGCTATTCTTTTTGCAAAAGCTTTGGTTATTGTACCTTTTGCTAATGGCCTGTTTTTTTTATCAATATGATTTTTATCGAAATCAACATCAACAATATCATTAAAACAATAAACAGCGCTTGATATAAGTGAAAAGGAAATAAATGCCAATAAACCTAATAATATTGTATCAAAATAATAGAATTGCTTATTAAAAAACATTGGTAAAAAAACAAATGTGTTTTTTATCCAATGTTGCACTCTAATAGTTTGAAAAAAATCTTTAGGTTTAATATCTAGGTGCGTTTTTCTTATAATATACCAACAAAAGTATTTATTTAATTGAAAAAGGCCCTATTTCTTGATAAACAAATAATAGAAGTTGATACAAATAATTGCTGAATTCGTTATTACAATCGGCCAAGACGTACTTAACATGAAACCGTAAACAACGAATAAGCCACAACCTACAGAGTTAATTATACGAAGGTTTTTCACATCCTTCATTATAAACGACACCAACAATGCAAACATAGCTGCATATCCAACCCAATCGGTTAAAGAAATTCCTAAAATATCCATTTAGATACTTTTATTACGCTTTCTATCAACTTCTTTTAATAACACTTTACGTAAACGCAAATGATTTGGCGTAACCTCAACATACTCATCTTTTTGAATATATTCCAATGCTTCTTCTAATGAAAATTTAATAGCAGGAACAATTTTTGCCTTATCATCAGCACCAGAAGAACGAACGTTACTTAACTTTTTTGTTTTAGTAACATTTACAGTCATATCATCGCCACGAGAGTTTTCACCAATAACCTGACCTTCATAAATATCTTCGCCTGGATCTACAAAAAACCTACCTCTATCTTGTAATTTATCAATCGAATAAGGAATGGCTTGTCCTTTTTCCATAGATACCAAAGATCCGTTTTGGCGTTCAGGAATACCTCCTTTTATTGGCTGATATTCTTTAAAACGGTGAGCCATAATGGCCTCACCTGCTGTAGCAGTTAATAACTGGTTACGTAAGCCTATAATACCTCTTGATGGCACCATAAATTCACACACCATTCGGTCGCCTTTTGCTTCCATACTCAACATCTCTCCTTTACGCATGGTTACCATTTCTATCGCTTTTCCTGAAACAGATTCAGGTAAATCAATAGTCATTTCTTCTACAGGCTCACATTTTACACCATCAATTTCTTTAATAATAACTTGTGGCTGCCCAATTTGAAGCTCGTAACCTTCACGACGCATCGTTTCGATTAATACAGATAAATGCAAAACACCACGACCAAAAACAAGAAACTTATCGGCACTATCGGTTGCATTAACACGAAGCGCTAAATTCTTTTCAAGCTCTTTATCTAAGCGTTCTTTTATATGTCGAGATGTTACAAACTTACCATCTTTACCAAAAAATGGTGAATCGTTAATGGTAAATAACATACTCATAGTTGGCTCGTCAATAGCTATGGTTTTTAACCCTTCTGGGTTTTCTAAATCGGCAATAGTATCACCAATTTCGAATCCTTCTAATCCTACAATAGCACAAATATCACCCGTTTGAACTTCTTCAACTTTTAAACGCCCTAGACCTTCAAAAGTGTGTAGCTCTTTTATTTTTGATTTCACAATACTTCCATCTCTTTTAACCAAAGAAATATTTTGACCAACTTTTAATTCGCCTCGTGTTAAACGTCCAATGGCAATTCGTCCAGTAAATGAAGAAAAATCTAAAGAAGTAATTAACATTTGTGTAGTTCCTTCTTCAATTTTTGGAGCAGGAATATGTTCAATAACCATATCTAATAATGGCTCTATATTATCAGTTTCGTTTTGCCAATCGTCACTCATCCAGTTGTTTTTAGCAGAACCATAAACTGTAGGGAAGTCTAGCTGCCACTCCTCTGCTCCAAGCTCAAACATTAAGTCAAACACTTTTTCGTGAACTTCATCAGGTGTACAGTTTTCTTTATCAACCTTATTGACAACTACGCATGGCTTTAACCCTAAATCAATAGCTTTTTGCAATACAAAACGTGTTTGTGGCATTGGTCCTTCAAATGCATCTACTAATAACAACACACCATCAGCCATATTAAGTACACGCTCTACTTCTCCTCCAAAATCGGCGTGACCAGGTGTATCAATAATATTAATTTTAGTGTCCTTGTAAACAACCGATACATTTTTAGATGTAATGGTAATACCGCGTTCACGTTCTAAATCGTTATTATCAAGAATTAAATCTCCTGTATTTTCGTTTTCACGAAATAACTGACAATGGTACATAATTTTATCTACCAAAGTAGTTTTACCGTGGTCTACGTGTGCAATAATTGCAATGTTTTTAATATTAGCCATAATAGTGCCTTATTTTGCGCGTGCAAAGGTACTGTTTATTTTATAATATAGTTAAAAATATGTTATTATTAAATACTCCTATAATTTTAGAATATTAAGTACGTTAATCTAAATACCACTAACCTCTCTTTAAAATTTAAAAAATAGAATTATGAAATTTTATAAGATTAATCACTATGTGTATTTTGTTAGTGTTGCTCTGTTTTGGTATACAGTATTAGAATTTATTACAACACTTTTTGTGCTTGATAATCAAACCAAACAAACTATATTATTTACAGGTCTTTTAGTAACTATAAATTTTTCGTTGATGTTTTGGATTATAAGAAATTCTAGAAAGAAACGTATTTAATATGTAACTTTACAGCTTAAAATTTTTAAGCCAATGAATCTTCAAGATATTCCAAAAATAAAACATACTAATTCAAACAATTTCTTTTTGTTAGCTGGCCCATGTGCCATTGAAGATGAAGATATGGCGATGCAAATTGCTGAAAAAGTAGTTGGCATTACTAACAAATTAGAAATCCCTTTTATTTTTAAAGGTAGTTTTAAAAAAGCCAATAGAAGCCGCATTGATAGTTTTACAGGCATTGGAGATAAAAAAGCACTTGAAATATTAAAAAAAGTGTCTAAAACATTTGATGTTCCAACAGTTACAGATATTCACGAAGTATCGGATGCAAACATGGCAGCACAATATGTTGATGTGTTACAGATTCCAGCCTTTTTAGTTCGCCAAACTGATTTGGTAGTTGCGGCAGCTAAAACAGGTAAAGTTGTTAACTTGAAAAAAGGACAATTTATGAGTCCTGAAGCCATGAAACATGCAGTGCAAAAAGTAAAAGATGCTGGGAACGACAAAGCGTGGATTACAGATAGAGGCACTATGTTTGGTTACCAAGACATGATTGTTGACTTTAGAGGTATTCCTACTATGCGTCAATATGCGCCAACCGTTTTAGATGTGACACACTCTTTACAACAACCTAATCAAAACATAGGTGTTACTGGAGGACGACCAGACATGATTGAAACCATTGCCAGAGCTGGTATTGTAAACAATGTAGATGGTTTATTTATTGAAACCCATTTTGATCCAGCTAACGCCAAAAGTGATGGCGCTAATATGCTACATTTAGATAATTTAGAGCAATTACTGACTAATTTGGTGGCTATTAGGAAAACCATAAATAGTTTATAATTTAACTATCTAAAAGCCATGCTCTCTTCTTTTTTTTGGTTTGAATTGCTGCTACTTTAAGTAGCTCAACAAATAGTAGTTCATCTAAATCTTCAATAGTTCTAAGTTGAATTGAGCGTACTTGTTTACGGTTATTATCATTTCTTAGAATTGGAAATTCTTTTTCAAAAACGATTCCATGTACAAAAGCTACATCTACATAATCCTTACCTTTTAGAACATTGAGATATAGCATAGGCTTTTTACCAATATTATAAAAAGGAATGTTATAGCTACAACGTTCAATAACATCAGGCAAGGTTTTTAATATCACACTTCTTACATAAAGCATAATAGATTGATAAGGTTCATTTTGATTAAAAAAATAAGTGTCTACTGGCTTCAATGTGATTTTTTGGTATATTTACTTTATGCGTAATCTAATTTTTTATTTCTTTTTCATCTGCACTACAGCATTTTCTCAAAACTACGAATTAGTTGATAAAGTAGTTGGTGATTATCCATCTTATTCAAACTTGGAAACTTTAAGTGAAAGAATTAAAAAAGATTTTAAAACTGATATCAATAAAGCTAGAGCTGCCTACGTGTGGATTGCCAATAATATTGATTATGATATAGAAACTACTAGAAAACCTAAGGTTTTTAACACATTTATGTATTTCTCTGAAAAAGATTATGAAAGACATGTAAAAGCACGTTTAAAGCGTAAAGTAAAAATGGCGTTAATGACTAAAAAAGCACTTTGCGAAGGCTATAGTGCAATGTTTGTAGAATTATGTGAGCTATTAGACTTAGAGTCTAAAATAGTTAATGGTATAGCTAAAGTTCGTCCTTCAGAAATTAACTCTAATAAAAAAACAAAGAACCATGCTTGGAATGTCATAAAAATAGATGGCAAGTGGCAACTAGTGGATGTTGGTTGGGCAAATGGTTTTATAGATGATATTTCTGGGGATTGGGTTAATGATTTTAATGATTTTTTCTTCCTTACAAATCCAGAACACTTCATTACTTCTCATTATCCTAAACTAAAAGAATGGCAATTACTTAACAAAACAATAAGCTTAGAATCGTTTTATGAAAAGCCGATTTTTTACACGCATTACTTTAATAGTGATCTAGTTTTAAATGAGCAACAAAAAGGCAATTTAAAAGTGTCTAAACGACGAATAGTTTTAAGTTTCAAACAAAAAGGAGAAAAGAATAATCTTTTCTATAAACTCTCTGGAGACAAGTATGTTAAAAGTCTAAAAGTCTTTAAAAACACTGAAGACACTTATAACGCAATTATTTATTGTAATAATACTAGCGATATACTTACACTTTATGAAAACTTAAATCCCGTATTAGGCTTTAAAATAAATTAAGTCCCAATACAAAATTTCTATTTTAATATTCAAAAAAGTTTAACTTTAGCATTATCATTTTTCACAAACACCATTTAATATGAAATTACATTTCAAACAGTTCATCTTTTCTTTATTGACTCTTATTTTTTTACTAACAACTTCACAACTCGTAGCCCAAACTTACGCCAAGAACGGCATGGTTGTGTCAGCTAGTAAAATAGCTTCTCAAACAGGTGTTGATGTTTTAAAACAAGGTGGTAATGCAGTAGATGCAACTATTGCAACTGCTTTTGCTTTAACAGTAACACATCCTACCGCCGGAAATATTGGTGGTGGAGGTTTTATAGTATTTTTAAATAGCGAAGGAGAAGCAACCACGATAGATTTTAGAGAAAAAGCACCTTTGGCGTCTTCCGAAACCATGTTTCTAGATGAAAACGGAAATATAAAAGACAACAGTAACCATAAAGGTTTGTTAGCTGTTGGCGTTCCTGGCACAGTTGCAGGACTCTACTTAGCGCATCAAAAATACGGCAAACTTCCATGGAAAGATTTAGTACAACCAGCTGTTGATTTGGCAGAAAAAGGGTTTGAATTCAATTGGACGTTATACGGTAATGCGTTAAATTTTAAAAGACAAGAAGCTGATTATCCTTTTATGGCAACTTATTTCAACAATGATAAAGGAGAAATTACACAACCAAATGAAGTTTGGAAACAACAAGCGTTGGCAAATACTTTAAAACAAATTCGAGATAAAGGTCGTGATGGTTTTTACAAAGGAAAAGTTGCCAAAAAGATTGAAAGTTATATGAAAGCCAATGGTGGTATTATTACTACCGAAGACTTAGAAAAATATGATGCCATTGAGCGTAAACCAGTAAAAGGCACTTACAAAGGCTATGATATATATGGAATGCCGCCTCCAAGTTCTGGTGGTGCAACACTTATACAAATGATGAATACTATGGAATTGGTAGATTGGGAAAACATTGAGTTTAACTCTACTGAATATGTACATGTAGTTGCTGAGGCAATGCGTCGCGCCTATGCTGATAGGGCTGAACATTTAGGTGACCCAGATTTTAATCCAGATATGCCTATAGACCGATTGTTATCTAAAAAACACGCAAAAAATCGTTTTGAGAACCTAAACATGGAGAGAGCTTCCGTAAGTGACTCTTCTAAATTCGGACAAATTTACGATGGTAAAAATACGACTCACTTTTCGGTTATTGATAAAGATGGAAATGCTATTTCTATGACATACACGCTAGAAAATAGCTACGGTGTAAAAATGGGTTCCAAAGAACTTGGATTCATTTTTAATAATGAAATGGGCGATTTCAATCCGGTTCCTGGAGTCACAACTTCTGGTTGGCAAATTGGTACTAAGCCCAATTTAATAGCACCTCAAAAACGTATGTTATCTAGTATGACGCCAACCATAGTCGCAAAAGATGGCAAACCCTATTTACTTATTGGAAGCCCAGGAGGACGAACCATTATTAACACCGTTTTTCAAACTACTCTAAATGTTTTAGAGTTCGATATGCGAATAGACAAAGCCATTGAAGCCATGAAAATTCATCACCAATGGTCACCAGATGTTTTACAATACGAACGCCACTTAATGTCGCCAGATACTCGTAAAGCACTTGAAGCTATGGGGCATACTTTACGTGCAACAGGAGGCTTAGGAGCATTAATGGGAATTACTTACGATGCCAAAAACAACATTATCACTGGTGCTGCAGATTCTTCAAGACCTGAAGGTGCAGCCATTGGTTATTAATAAAAAAGTTCTATGAAGAAAATAGAAATAGTACTCATTATATCTTTATTTATCCTCAATGTTTCCTGTAAATCTCAAGAAACGCAAGAAGCCCAAATTGTTTGGGACACTTGGGGTGTACCGCATATTTACGCTGATACTGTTGAAGATTTATTCTTCCAGCAAGGTTGGGCACAAATGAATAATCATGCTAACCTTATTTTAGAACTTTATGGAAGCTCTAGAGGAAAAGGTGCAGAATATTGGGGACAAAGTAAGCTGCAAAATGATATGCTTATTCACACACTTGGTTTTGAAGAATTAGCAGAAGAATGGAAAACTCAACAAGACCCAGAAATAAAAACAATGTACCAAGCGTTTGTGGATGGCATGAATGCCTATGCACAAGCCAATCCTGAAACTATTGATGATAAAAATAAAGTCGTTTTGCCATTAACCTCAAAAGACGTGAACATGCATAGTATGTACGTTATTTTTACACGTTTTATTGGTGGAAATGATTTAGGTCTTGTGCAAGAGTGGCCAGATATGGGAAGTAATGCCTATGCTATTGGTCCAAAGCGTTCGACATCAGGTAACGCTATGTTGGTTCAAAATCCGCATTTACCTTGGTTTCAAGAATTTTTATTTTTTGAATCTAATCTAAATCTTGGAGGAAAAAACATGTATGGGACAACACTTGTTGGTTTTCCAGGAATTGCCATAGGTTTTAACGAGAATCTTGGTTGGAGTCATACAGATAATACCATAGATAATGCCGACACTTATGAACTAGAACTAAAAGATGGTGGCTATGTATTGGATGGTGAAGTAAAACAATTTGAAGCTTCAAATAAAACAATAAAAATAAAACAGGAAAATGGTTCTTTAATTAATCAAGAAATTCCGTTGTTAAAAACCATTCATGGCCCTGTTGTAAATAAAAAAGATGATAAAGTTCTTGCTTTACGTATGGTAGGTTTAGACAGACCAAATATGTTTTTGCAATGGTGGCGAATGATAAACAGCAACAATTTTAACGAATTTGAGTCTGCTTTAAAAATGGCTCAAATTCCATTTTGGAATGTGATGTATGCCGATAAACAAGGTGAAATATTTTACCTGTTTAATGGTTTGGTTCCTAAACGAAATGAAGATGCTTGGAGTTATTGGGATAGAATAATTCCTGGTGGAAAAAGTGCCGATATTTGGACAGAAGTTCATAGCTATCAAGATTTACCAAAAGTTAAAAATCCAAAAGATGGTTGGCTGCAAAACGCTAACGATCCGCCTTGGACGAGCACAATACCAATGACATTAAATCCTGATGATTATCCTGGGTACATGGCACCTCAATATATGCCGTTTAGACCACAACGTTCCGCAAGAATGCTTATAGAAGACGAATCCATTACGTTTGAGGAACTCGTAGAATATAAGCTTTCGACAAGATTAGAGTTTGCCGATAGAATTTTAGATGATTTATTTGCAGCTATAGACGCTTCAGATTCAGAAAAAGCAAAAGAAGCAAAAATAGTATTAGAAAATTGGGATCGAGAGGCTGATGCCGATAGCAAAGGCATGCTCCTTTTTTATAATTGGTCTAACAAATTTAATGTTTGGAGAAATTCAAACTATATAGAATCTTGGTCTATGGAAAAACCTAATACAACCCCTGATGGTTTGTCAAATCCTGAACGTGCCGTAAGTCTTTTAGAACAAGTAGCAATTGAGATTGAAACTAAATTTGGAAGCTTAGAAACACCTTGGGGAGATTATTATAAAATAAATTACAATGGTAAAAACTTACCAGGAAATGGTATTGATGGGTCTCTAGGAGTGTTTAGAGTTGCATGGCCTGGAAGCGCAGACGATGACTATATGTATATTGGCGGAGGTGACTCATGGGTAAGCATAATTGAATTTGACGAGCAAGTAAAAGCTAAAGTACTTTTAAGCTACGGCAATGCTACACAAAAAAATTCACCACATAACGGCGACCAATTAGAATTGTTTTCAAAAAAAGAAATGCGAGATGCTTGGTTTACACAAGAAGCCATTAAAGCTAATACTAAGCGCATTGAAAAACTCTCTGAAATAAAACAGTAAACTTTATTTAACAAAAAATTAGTTGTAGATATAGATTAGTTTTACTTACTTTGTAATTCAAAGTACTTTTAATATGGAATCAAAAGATTATTTACAAGACCTAAGCGAGATTAAGCATCTTATGAATAAATCATCTCGATTTATGTCACTAAGTGGTTTATCAGGCATACTTGCAGGTATTTACGCGCTTATAGGAGCTTACCTTGGTTATACAATTATTTATAGAGATAATGTAATCTCAAATGATGGCTATAGAACATTGATTCTAGATGGAAAAGATATTATAAATATAGTTTTAATAGCATTTGCTGTAGTTACTTTGTCTATCATTACTGGCGTTTTTTTAAGCTGGCAAAAAGCCAAAACTCAAAATGAAAGTTTCTGGAATTCTGCTTCAAAACGCTTGCTTATAAACTTTTTAATTCCCTTAGCAACTGGAGGATTCTTTATATTATTTCTAATTGAAAAAGAAATCTATGCGTTTGTTGCTCCACTCACACTTGTTTTTTATGGTCTTGCATTAGTTAACGCCAGCAAATATACTTTAGGATACATTCGCTATTTTGGAATTACGATGATACTTATTGGTTTAGCATCCGTTTGGTTTTTAGGATATGGTTTATTCTTTTGGGCTTTGGGCTTTGGAGTATGTCATATTATTTATGGCGCATTAATGCATTTTAAATACGATAGAAAATAATATATAGAATCATGATACAAAATAAACGACTTACTTATATTTTCACATCAATAGCATTTATACTTTTAATCCCATTAGTAGCAATGCAGTTTACTAATGATGTACATTGGACTTTATCTGACTTTATAATAGCTGGCGTATTACTTATTGGAACAGGATTAGTATGCGAATTTGTAATGAGAAAAGTAAAAACAAAAGAAAACCGAATAGCTTTAATTGTAATGACTATTGCACTATTATTATTGATTTGGGCAGAATTGGCTATTGGCATTTTTGGAACACCTTTAGCAGGAAGTTAAATTAAAAGAGATTCCTGCTTATGCAGGAAGTATTATGAGCTTACTAACAAATATAAATAAAGCATTCGATCACCGTATTAGGTTAGGCATCATGTCTATTTTAATGGTAAATGAGTATGCCGATTTCAATACACTTAAAGAATTACTTGATGTGACCGATGGTAATTTGGCAAGTCATTTAAAAGCTCTTGAAAAAGAAGATTTTATAAGCATAGAAAAACAATTTATTGGTAGAAAACCTAATACACGTTACAGCGCTACCAAAATTGGAAAAAAAGCATTTAAAGACCATATTGATGCCCTAGAACGTATTATTAATAAACAGAAGTAAAAAAATTTATCAATCTACTTTGAAATTCAAAGTGAAATTTATTATAAACATGAAACACATAATAATAATTATCTCATCCATCTTATTTAGTACTTTATTCTACAATCAACAAATTGGATTGAACATTTCAATTTTTAGTGTATTAACAGTAATAATACTAGCAGTTAGCAATACACATAAATTCAAAAATAAAACTACCCTATTATACATATTCATTTACTTGTTAACAGCAGCTTTAGTATTTATTCAATACACTAATTTGTCAATACTAGCAAACATCATAGCCTTTTTGACCTTGATTGGAAGTGTAACAGAATCTAAATCATCCATTTATGTGCAATGGTATAATGGCATTTACACAAGTATTGTAGGTTATTTTCATAGAAAATTTATCAAGCAAAACATAAAAGATGAAGATGAAACACAAAAAAAGGCAATTGATGTTTTACACATCACAAAGCTCATTGGCATTCCCTTAATATTCATTATTGGTTTTATAGTGCTTTACAAAAATGGTAACCCTATTTTTAACGATATAATATCAAAAATTAATTTCGATTTTATTAATCTACAATGGTTACTATTTACTGTATTAGGCTATTATTTATTTAGCAATATATTTAACCCTGTTCAAGTAGATTCTGCAACTAATATAGATTTACAAACTGGTAACACATTACGTAAATCTGAAACATTTTCAATTGAAGCATTAAAAAAAGAGAAACAATTAGGCACTATACTATTATTACTACTTAATATACTTATTGTTTTCTATTTAGCTACAGATATTATTTCATTAAGTACTATTAATTCAACTCACGCTTCAGTCCTTTCCAGTCAAGTTCATAGCGGAATATATACATTAATTGCTTCAATAATCATTGCCATTATAATAATACTCTACTTTTTTAGAGGAGACCTTAACTTTTTCAAGGATAATAGAATACTAAAAAACCTATCTTATACATGGATTTTTTTAAATGCAGTACTTGTCATTTTAATAGCAACAAAAAACTATAATTATATTGCTTCATTTGGACTAACCTACAAGCGAATAGGCGTTAACATTTATCTATTTCTCACTCTCATTGGCTTAATCACAACATTACTAAAAGTTTCTAAGGTTAAGAATTTCTGGTTTTTAATGAGAATAAATACGCGAATAGCATTTGGATTTCTTATACTTTTTAGCATAATTGATTGGGATTATTCCATCACAAAATACAACATTAATCATGCGCCTTCATTAGACTTAAATTACCTCATCAACTTATCAGATAACAATGCTGTTTTACTTAATGAATATAGAGAGTCAACTAACCTTAATACAGAACAAAATAATAGGATTTTCACTAAGCATCTTGACTATATAAAAACAGTCAACAATAGAAATTGGCAAGAATTCACCTATTCTAATCTTAAATTAAAAAAACTGCTAAAAAAACTATAACAAATGCATATTCTAAGTAACATTGGGAAATCATCACTTTTAGCTGCTTCAATATTTTGGATTATTATTTTATCAGACACCTTTAACTGGGATATGGCGCCATATATTTTTCTTTCATTAATTCCAATATATGTAATTTGTGCGCTAACCATTTTAATCACTATTTGTCCCATATTTTGGTTTTTAGAAAACGATAACTATAGTAAGCAAAGAATTTTTAAAACTTACTTCCCAATATATACAATAATTGCATTTGTGCTCTGTGCGTATAGTATTTACAAATCTTCGTTTGATGTTTTTGCTTTAAGTTTTTACGCTTCTGCGTATATTACAACTACACAATCTTGGGTATGGTTTGCCAAGAAAAAAAGGAAATAGACATGAAAAAAATCCTGAAACTTATTACAATCTGCATCATTCTTTTAATTGGAAGCCTTTTTATTCCTAATAAAATTATTATTTCAAATGCTGAAGAATTAACATATAATTCTATTTCTGAAATACCGAAAAACAAAGTAGGTCTTCTTCTTGGCACGAGTAAATACTTAGCAAATGGAAACATAAATCTATACTATAAATACAGAATAAATGCTACTTCTGAACTTTACAAATCAGGCAAAATTGACTTTGTTCTAGTAAGTGGTGACAATAGCACTAAAAGTTATGATGAGCCATCAACATTTAAAAACGATTTAATTACTAAAGGCATACCAGAAGAAAAAATCTTTTTGGATTATGCAGGTTTTAGAACATTAGACTCTGTAATAAGAGCAAAAGAAATATTTGGTTTAGAAACTTTTACAGTTATTTCACAAAAGTTTCACAACGAGCGTGCTATATATTTAGCAAAAAAACATGAAATACAAGCTATAGGTTTTAACGCAAAAGACGTTGAAGGAAGGTCTGGGTTTAAAACAAAACTTAGAGAGTATTTTGCAAGAACAAAAGCCGTTTTGGATGTTATGACTGGGAAGAATCCAAAATTCTTGGGAGACAAAATTGAAATAAAATGAAATTCTCAAAAATATATTTCATACTATTCTTAATGCTATTTACTATAGAAGCATACATCGCTTATTTCTTGAAAAGTGGCTTCATTCGCCATACGTTTGGCGATTTTTTGGTGGTTATTATGTTGTATTGTTTATTTAAAAGTTTTATAGACTTAAAACCAATTACTTTAGGCTTAATAGTCCTATCTATTGCTTTTATTGTTGAGTTTCTACAACTGACGCCATTATTGGAATTGATGAATTTGCAAGATAATAAGACAGCTAAAATTATTTTCGGAAGTACGTTTCATGTATCAGATTTACTAGCATATACTTTAGGTATCATGACTACTATAATAATTGAAAAGAAATTAAACAATGACTAATTTAAAAACACTCATAAACTCAAGGTTTCAGTTACTCACTTATATGGCATTGTCAATGATGCTAAGTGGATTTCTACTACTACTTAGAGTAAAGCTAAACCAATCGTTTTACTACTTATTTTTAGTGTGGAATTTGTTCTTAGCTTTTATTCCATTTTGCATGACATTATATCTTAGAAGCAAAACTAGAATAACCAGAACAAAGCTACTTACTTATTTCACAATTTGGTTATTATTCTTGCCAAATGCACCTTATATAATCACCGATTTGTTGCATTTTAAAAGAAGTACAAGCACATTTTTATGGTTAGATATTTTAATGGTAACATCATTTGCAATAAATGGATTAGTACTTTTTAACTTAACACTTTTGGATATGGAAACTCTGTTGAGGAAATTCATGAGTAATAAGAAAACTAACTTTCTATTGTTATTTATTTTCTTTTCAACTGGGTTTGGAATGTATTTAGGTCGTTTTTTAAGATTCAATTCTTGGGATATTTTACAACATCCAGATATGTTGCTACTTAATATCTGGGACATACTAATTTCTCCAACCCAACATCTTGAAGCTTGGGCCTTCACATGCTGCTTTGGCGCCTTTTTAGGATTAAGTTATTATGTAATTAAATCGATAAAGCAAACTAATCTCTAACTTTACCCTGAAGAACGCTTACTTTTGAGTTAAACGGGTTTCCTGAAGTTCGTCTGTGCGTAATCACTTGTCCTACATGCCATAATGCATCAGATATTGGTCCATTAATTTGATTCCAAAACGGATACTCAGTAGTGTTTTCTCCCCTTACGAATACCATAGTAAATTCTGACAAATCATCACTCTTACGAAAAATATCAGCAGCTTGTTTTAATAGATTTAATGTCTTAGCTCTTTTTTCAGCAAAGGTCATTTCTGCCTCTTCAGTTGGAATATTTGGTTTCTTTAATGCCGAATTAATAATTGTTTTGGTCAATCCGTAAATATGGTCAACAGTTTCACTTGTTGTTCTACCTCCTTCACTAGGTTTAAAGGCTAAATCTTCATCTCGCAAACCTTCAGTTGCCCAATAGTATCTAAATCCTAACCCATCAATCAATCTTGCAACTACAGTACATTCATTATATTCTGCTGGGTAATCAGGAATTTTATGATAAGGTAATTCTTTATTTTGTGAATTTGTGATCTGCGACACACAGATAGCAGCTATAACAAGTAATAATTTAATTTTCATGAGTAAATAATTTAGCTAAAGTTATTAATAAAAAATTATATAAAAGTAGAATCCCTTCAAGAATATACTTGAAGGGATTCACCGAATTAAGAACCAATAAAAATTGGCACCAACCTTTTTCTTAATTCATAGCTATAAAAGTTATCGTTAGTTTACACTTTTATCTTAATAATCAGGATTTTGACTCAACAATGGATTTCTATCCCTTGCCGATTGTGGTATAGGAAAAACCAACTTGTTATCATTATAAGGCAATCCTCCTATATCTCTCTGAGTTCTCTTATAATCATGCAAAACAAATCCTTCAAAACCTAATTCCAGTTCTCTTTCATTTAGTATTAAATCTAATGTCAACGCTCCTAAAACTGGAGCAGATGACCTTGACCTTAACGTGTTAATCTCCACTAATGGATCTAATCCTAATGATGTACCTTCTCTAAAATTTGACTCTGCGCGAATTAAATGCATCTCTGCCAATCGCACTTGCTCTGTGTTGGCAAATTGTCGCACATATTTTAAGCTCAAGGTTAATCCTGCGTCAGTATAATAGAAATTTCCACGTTCATCTAATGGTGAATCAAACTTGCTCAAATAAGCTGGTGTTATTGAAATATCACCTCCTCTACCACCTAAGGCTTGTGTTGCAAAATGAGTAACTTGTGCATTAGCACCTTCTTGGGTCGTAATTACCCAAGAAAAAATAGTTTCGGCTGTGTTATCATCTGAATTAAAAACAGCGCTAAAAGTTGGCATTAAACCATGTCCGCTATTTTCAATAACATCATGAGCAGCATCTCTTGCAGCACTATAATTACCTTGCTGTAAATAGACTCTTGCCAACAATGCCTGAGCTGCATATTTATCTGCTCTATTACCATTATCATCAGGTAGAATAGCATAAGCATCTGTGAGGTCACTTATTACTTGAGCATAGACTTCTTCAACTGTATTTCTAGCCACTTGCCTTGTAACATTTGGAGGATCTAACACAATAGGGACTGCCTCTTGAGTATTCCCTCCTGCTGCGTTGTATTGTTGTCCAAAAAGACGAACCATATCAAAATAAGCAAGCCCTCTTAAGAATTTAGCTTCTCCTTCAACACGATCTTGTCTATCAGGATCTGTAAACTTATCTAAATTTGCCAAAACGGTATTAACGTTACCAAATAACAAATAGTAGTTTCCATAAATAGTATTTGCAGAGCCATTATTATTTACCATCTGCTTAAAATAAATATCTCTAAGATTAGAAAAAGTTCCATTCCATTCAACTTGATTAGTATTACCAAATAGCACACTAATGTTTGCTATATCTCCATCATAATTACCTCTACCTGTATTATAAGCACCTACTAAAATTGCTTCGATATTATCGGCTGTTGCAGTCGCAACATCTTCACTAACACTTTGTTGAGGTTCTATATCTAATTCGCTTTCGCATGCAACGATGTAAAACGAACATAAAACAATGATTATATATTTTATATTTTTCATAACGTATTTTTAAAAGGTTAAATTAACTCCAAGTGTAAATGTCTTAGCAGGTGGTGCCGAATAAAATGTATTACCTACATTAGTATTTGTATTGGCATCATCATTTGATGATTCTGGATCATAACCTCTATAATCTGTAATAGTAATTAGATTTAAACCTGCCAAATACACCCTTACTTTACTAAAACCTATTTTCTCTAGCACACTTTCTGGCAGTGAATACCCAAGTGTTATATTTCTAAGTCTAATAAAATCAGCATCTTGTAAATATCTAGAACTAGCTGAATGTCCATTATTTCTAAACAATCTCGCTTGCGGTACATTAGTTATGTCTCCAGGATTTTGCCATCTATTCTTGAAAATATATACATCCTGATTATCCAAACCATTACCAAAACCTGTTTCTTGATATTGCCCAGCGTTATTATACAAACTTGCTCCCCATTGTCCTTGGAACGTAAACGAAAAATCGAATGTCTTATAATTTAAATTACTCGACAAACCTCCAATAAGATCTGGATTTGGATTACCCATAATAATACGTTGCGCTTGAGAAAAATCGTTTGTAGTCGTTTTGTTTAAAGAACCATCAGAATTTTCAGTATTTAAATAATACAATGCATCACCATTTGATGAATCAACACCTGCATATTCAGCCATATAAAAAGCATTGATAGGCTCACCTTCTCTAAGGATATTTCGTCCTGTAATTAGGTCTGCGCCATTAGGTAAGTTAGTTACCTTGTTTTTATTGGTTGCAATGTTAAAACTGGTTTTCCAGGTTAAATCATCCGTTTGAATATTGGTCGTATTTAAAACAAATTCAAATCCTTTGTTTTCAAGATTTCCAACATTTTTCAAGATAGCATGTCCTGGAGCTCCTGCCTCAAATGGAATACGCTCATTAAATATTAAATCGTTTGTTTTCTTTACATAATAATCAATTTCACCGCTTATTCTGTTATTAAGAAATCCGAAATCGATTCCAATATCAGTTTGGGCTGTTTCTTCCCATTTTAAATCAGGATTTTCAATTTGTGTAAAAGCAATACCAGACACGCCATCATAAGCAGTACCTCCATAAAGTCCTAGGCTTCCAAAGTTAGCAACTGGTGTATTACCATTTATTCCCCAACTTGCTCTTAGTTTTAAATTTGAAACCACATTAGAGCCTTTTAAGAAATCTTCTTCTGATATAATCCATCCAGCTGATGCTGCAGGGAAATATCCATTACGTTGGTCTGCACCAAATCGAGATGATGCATCATTACGAAGTGAAGCCTTTAATAAATATTTATTATCATAACTATAAGTCGCTCTAGCAAAATAAGATACTTGCGCCCAATTTGTAAATGTTCCTGTTCCCGCTGAAATTGTTGCAGCACTTGAAACAGATTTAAAATCGTCGGTTGGAAAACCATCTCCTGTAACAGAAATCGCTCTGTTTTTTAATCTAGTATATGTCATACCAGCTACAACATTTAAATCTGATAATTCTCCAAACGTATGATCGAAAGTGAAATAATTATTTGTCGATATAATTTCAGTTCCATTATTAGAAGCAAATGTTTGACCATTTGTGGATTGAAAAGGCGCTAGTCTTCCTGTATTTCTGTCAACTGTTTGACTTAAATAATCGTAACCAAACTCTGTTCTAAAACTTAAAGATGGTAAGAATTGATAATCTCCAAAAACCTTACTTAAAATCCTCCTAACCGATGTTTTTCTAAAAGAATGCTTGTCTTGCAACAAGAAATTAGCATATAAAGTACCGTCATTCGGGTCTCCATTACTTAAATATACTGGTGAGGTTGGCACTTGCGCAATTGCTTGTAGTGGCGTTGTAAACGAATTATCTCCAGATATTCTATCAATAATTGTACTGGAATAATTTGCATTAAGACCAACATCAAACTTATTACTTACCTCATGGTCTAGGTTTGCTCTTAAACTATAACGTTTTAAGTTATTACCTCTTACAATTCCTTCGGTATCATTATAAGCACCAGAAATATAACTTGTTGTTTTTTCATTTCCTCCTGACACTGATACGTTAACATCTTTAGTGATACTGTTTTGAAAAGCTTCTTCTTGCCAATCAGTATCTACATTTCTCCAGTCCTCATCACCTTGATATCTTGGTAAACGACCATCAACCCATGCATCTGATGCTGCTTGATCTGCAAAAAAACCACTATTAAAAGCTGATTCTCTTAGCAATTCAACATATTGAGCTGCATTTAACCAATCTCTTTTATTGGTTGGCTCTCCAACTGTTGTAGAAAAATCTACAGACACCTTAGATGCTCCTAGCTTTCCTCTTTTAGTTGTAATTAAAATAACGCCATTAGTCCCCTTTGCTCCGTAAATTGCAGTTGCTGAAGCATCTTTTAAAATGTCAATCGAGGCAACATCATTAGGGTTTAAGGATAGTAACGGATTTAAATTAGCTCCAATAGAAGAGGTGTTTCTATTATTCATTTCAATTCCATCAATGATATACAATGGCTCTTGAGATGCTGAAACCGAAGAAAGACCTCTAATAATGGTTTTCACACCACCTTCAACTTTACCGTTAACTTGTGTAATTTGTACACCAGCAGCCTTACCAACAATAGCTCCTTGAAAACTAGGTGTTGAAATACCTTCAATTTGGCTAGCATCAATTTTTGCAACATTATCTGTTAGTAATTTTTTGGATTGCGTACCATAACCAATTACTACAACCTCTTCTAATGCTGCAGCATCCTCTTCCATAGTAACGTTTATAGTATTGGAAGATGCTACTGTTATCTCTACAGACTTAAGTCCTACGTACGTAAATGCAAGGGTCTGACCTTCATTTACATTAATTGAATATTTACCATCAAAATCTGTTTGTGTTCCATTAGTTGTACCTTTTACAACAATGTTAACACCTATAAGAGGAACACCAGATTGGTCCGAAACTGTTCCCGTTACGGTTTTTTGTTGTGCAAAAGCAATGGAAATGTTTAAAAACAATAGTAAAAAAACAACTTTGCATTTTTTCTTCATAATTCTTTTTTTAGTTATTAATTCAGTTTTACAACCAAAAAAAGCCTGTGGTAAAGCGAAGACTAACTCAAATAAATATCTTTCTAAATTGGTTTAACGAAAACAAAGTCTAATGAAAGATGTAAAAATTACGACAAGCCTTTTTGATTGATTGTATATCAAAAGAACTTGTTATTACTGTGTTTCTAGGGAAACCCTATAAGAATTAACCAAAGCCGAAGAATATTTACTTTGTATTTACGCTCTTAAGGATTTAATGTATTGTGTTGGCGTAAGAGATAGCTGTTTTTTAAAATATTTATTAAAAGACACCTTATTGTTAAAACCAACTTCGTACGCAACTTGAATAATACTTAAGCTATTGTATTCATCTCTTTTTAGTATTTCCGTTGCTTCCTCAATTCTATATTGATTCATAAGCTCAGAAAAACTCATGTTAAAATGCTCGTTAATTACTTGAGATGTATTATGTCTTGTTGTATTTAATTTGATTGATAATGACTCAAGATTTAAATCATTATCTAAAAACACTTTATCTTCATTAAGAAGTTTTAAAAGGTTTTCCTTTAATTCTAATGATAAAGACGACGTTAATCCTGATTTTTTATATTTAAATAATTTCAATGGATCTAATAATTTCATTTTTCCTTTGAAAATCTCAGGCTGTCCATAAGCTATATAAGCAACATAAAACACTACGCTCACCATAACTACGATTTGCAAATGGAATAAAGGTTGAAAATTAACTATTCCAGTAATTCCCCCAGCATATATAATATAAGCGATTGTATAAATTATGTGAAGTGAGAGTAAATTTCTTTGCCAACAAAATGTATCATTTCTTTTACTATTGATAGTCTTTTTGTTTTTACGGTACATTTTCAAAATTAAAAAAGCATAAATAGACAAAGAGAGTATTTTTACAATAATAACAGTATATGCCGCGGATTGCAATACATTTTTTCCATCAAAAAGAATATTAAACTTCTCCAACGGAGACATCATATAATAAGGCAAAATTGAAACAAAGAGAATTACAGAAGGTAATAAATGTAATGTATCTATTAATTTAAACTTATAATTATAATTAATTCTTTTAAAATAAAAATAAAGCAATGGACCATATAAAAAAGAAAACGTTGCAGTCATTAATAATGCTTGAGGCAAATGATATTGATAATTGATTACATACAAGCTTAAATGCAAAATAAACAATGAGTTAAAAAGTACAAATAGACTAATTAAAAATGTACCCAATCTATCCACTCCTTTTTTAATATTTAAAATGATAAAAATAAAAATCCCCAAGAAGCCTGCATAGAAATAAATTATTGCCATAAAATTGAATTTTGGCAAATACTTTTCCTTAAACTCAAGATATTTATCAGTGCTATTGATATTTGAAAATAGGTGGTCGTTAATAATAGACAAGTCTGCTGTAGCACCTATATACTTTTCAATATATAGCATTGCGCTATCAACATTATTGTTATTGGAATATTCTATTGCTAAATCCCTAAAAACTTCTATAGAATCCAACGTAGACGCTCCCCTTGAGACCAATGTGGTCGAAGGGTTAAAAAAAGAAGGAAATTCTAACAGTTTATTTTCATAGGTTTTCAATTCTACACCTTGAATAAAATTTTGCTCAAATGCAAAAGCACTTGAAAACAAAGCAAGAAAAATAATTAGAATAAAGTCTTTTTTTGGATAAACTATATGTGATTTAAGTTTTACCAAAGCGTAATTTTTACAATTAAATATACGATATGAAGCCCAAAAAACACCTACAGAAAGTAAAATCCGATAATTATTTACTTAAAATTTAGCATTATTTTAAGACATCTATCACATAAATGTCAATAATCACAAAAAAATTATGATTTGACTTATTAGTCGTATTAATTAGCTTTTCATTTCACACCATACTTATCATATAAATAAACCAAAGCAGTCATAGTAGCTGCACCAAGCTCTAATTCTCTTTTATTGACAGCATCAAAAGTATCATTTGCTGCATGGTGATAATCAAAATAACGCTGTGTATCTGGGCGAAGTCCAGCCAACACCACATTTCCATCTTTTAATGGTCCAATATCTGCACCACTACCTCCTTTAACAAAAGAATGGACTAAATAAGGCTCAAATAGATGCTTCCAACTTAATACTTGATTAAACTCATTATTGCTACAATCAAAAGAAAATCCCCTAGGTGTAAAACCTCCAGAGTCACTCTCTAAAGCAAATATGTGATTTTCTCCTTTTTGTTTAGCTACTTCAGCGTATTTTCTCCCTCCTCTTAAACCATTTTCTTCATTCATAAAAAGCACCACTCTTATTGTTCGTTTTGGTCGTATTCCTGATTCCTTTAAAAGCCTTAGCACATCCATAGATTGCGTGCAACCTGCTCCATCGTCATGAGAACCATCTCCTAAATCCCATGAATCTAAATGACCTCCAACAACAATTATTTCTTTAGGAAATTCACTTCCAGTTATTTCACCAATAACATTATGTGATTGAACATCTGGTAATTGTTTACAGTTTTGTTTGAAATAAAATTTTACATCTTCATCTAACTTAATCATACTACTTAACAATTCTGCATGATTGGTACTAATTGCAGCAGCCGGAATTCGCTGATTAATTGGTGTATCTCCATAATTAGTCCCTCCAGTATGCGGAAAATCGTCAAGACGCAAATTCATAGACCTTACAATAACTCCAACAGCTCCATATTTAGTTGCTTCTTTAGCACCAGAACCTCGTTGGTCAACACAACCTCCATAAGCATTAAAAGTATTGATATGTGTTTCGTCCATTGGTCTATTAAAAAACACTATTTTTCCTTCTAGTTTTTCACGACCAAGAGTTTCGAGTTCATCAAGACTATGTACTTCAACAACATTTGCTTTAATACCAAGTGCAGGCGTAGCAACCGAGCCTCCTAAAGCGCAAATATTCACATTGATTGTTTCTCCTGGCATTGTTTCGATGTATGCATACTCAGCAGCACCTCTTACCCATTTTGGTACCATTACTGGTTGTAACCAAACTTTATCTAATCCCAACTTATCGAGTTCTTCTTTAGTCCATTGCACTGCTCTTTCTGCATTTAGCGACCCAGATAATCTTCCTCCTATTTGATTTGATAAATGGTCTAGCCATTCATAGCTTTTTCCGTTAGAAAGTGATGTATCGAAAATCTTCTTAAAGACTTCTTCATCTGTTTGGGAATAAGCATTGATTGACATTAGGAATACAAAAAATATAAATACTTGTTTCATCTGTTAATTGTTTTATGTTTTTAAATATACTATTAATAGACTTATTGAATAACAAAGAATCTATAAAAAAATCCAGCCTAAGCTGGATTTTAAGAATAACTGTAAAAATTAACGTCTTAATATTAAAAAATCACACAATCAAGACGTTATCCCTATATTTAAGACTCTAATAGAGCAGAAAAGTTTAAACCTTTTACTCATTTTCTAATTGTTCCTTGTACAAATTAAAATTTGCCTTTACTTCATCATCTAATTCTGGCTCTTTAATATCTTTATACGTTTGCAATGTTTCCAATAATATTTTAGCAACAATATATCTCGCTGTAGGTTTATCATCTGCAGGAATTGTATACCAAGGTGCATGCGGTTTAGATGTTCTATTTATGGCATCTTCATAACATGCAAAATACTTATCCCATAGCTTACGCTCTTTTAAATCACCGGGAGAAAATTTCCAGTTTTTTTCCTGTTTGTTAAGCCTTCTCAGTAGTCTATTTTTTTGCTCTTGTTTTGAGAGATTTAAAAAGAACTTAAATATGATTGTACCATTATCTGTTATATGTTTTTCAAAATTGTTTATTTGCTCAAAGCGCTTGTTCCAGAAATCGTCATTAATATCATCAATAGAGTTAACTGAGGGAATATTTTCTCCAAATATGTACTCTGGATGTACTCTAGTTACCAATACGTTCTCATAATGTGTTCTATTAAAAATTCCAAATTTTCCTCTTTCAGGTAAAGCAATGTAATGCCTCCAAATATAGTCGTGTGACAACTCTTTTGGGGTTGGCACCTTAAAACTATGAACAATAACACCTCGCGTATTAAAATCTTTAAAAACCTCACGAATCATACTATCCTTACCAGCAGTATCCATGCCTTGAATACAAATAAGCACTGCGTATTTACCATGAGCATACATGGTATCCTGTAGCTTCCCTAGTTTTTTTCGAACCTTTTTAAGCTCTTTTTCGGTTGTTTTGCTATCCTCTTCTAAACTGTAGATAGTTGACCTATCTGATAGATTAATTTTTTCAGAAACTTTAAATTCGTTAATATCAATAGATTTCATATAAGATTAATTTTTTCTAAATATAGCGAAGATTTTGTAGTTTTATAGTTACTAAATCCTTGCATGAAGAATATTACATTTATTACTTTTCTGCTTTATATTTTTTGTGCAACAGTATATTCCCAGGAAATATATTCTAGCGACGTTACATTAAAAAATGGTATTTCAAAACCTAGCGTATTATCAACACATCCTTTTGGAATCTTTTTTTCTAGAATTCAAGGTAATTTTAAAATTCATCCTACAAAAAAAACTCAATTAAAAATAAATTTAGAAAGCGGAAATGTTTGGGGTACTCAAATAAAAACTTACATACCTAACAATATTGAAGTTAGAAATGAAGTAAGGAATCATCAATGGCATCAAGCACAATATTTTTTTGATGAAGAAACCCTTGACGCAAAATCTTATGAATTACAAATAGATGGAGTAATTAAAGGGCTAAGACTTAAAACGTCTCTTAATTTAGGAAATAAGCAGGAACTTAATATTGGTCTCAGATTATTTATGTTATCTAAAGGGGAAGCTCCATTTTCTATTTTAACCAGTGATAGATTTATTGAAAATTTTCACAAAAAAATAGCTGGTGGATCTGATCCTTTTGATAGAAAAGTCTTTGGTTATAATAAAGCTTTAATTAAGTATACTGATAGAAATGGTAACACTTTAGAATTAAACAATAATGGTTTGTTTGTCGGTGGATTAGAAACTTCATATTACTATTACCCAAGCAGTTTAGTTTCTAAAACATATTCAATGAATTTTGGGGCTCATTTAGGCTATAACCTTTCATCATATAATAATTCGTTAGATTTTGGTTTATCGACTAATGCAATTAAAGTTATACCTATAAATAAAAATCAATATTTTCAAATAGGTTTAGAAATTGGGTTTTTGCGAAAAGAACTTGTTAGCTTTAGTAAAAACAATGTCGATTTTGGAACTAATAATTACCTCGGAAATATAGAAAGTATTATTGAATACAACATCATTTCAAAAGGAAATACCACACATTCTATAGGCTTAGACTATTATTTACAAACTAGTCTAAATAGAAGAGACGAATTAGAATATGCTATTCCAATAAGACATCCTGATGCACATAAATCTTGGGGACATGGTGTAACCAATTTGTATAGAAATAATAACTACTGGTCACTACTTTACTCTATTACTAAAAAAACATCTTTAACATTCTATCTACAGCAAGATTTTGAAGTCAACAACAACCCAGATATTCAAACTGGCATAAGTTTTACCTTCAATTTAAAGTAATCACGACGCAACACTTCATCGATAAAATGCATAAAAAATACGTCTAATAGCATTTTTTTATTACATTAGTCCCTACCTACTTAACATATTAACCCAAATGCCATGAAAAAAAACTACTTATTTTTTCTGTTATCCTTAGTGTTTTTATATTCAAATTCACAGAATAAATGTGAAGATGCCCATTCGGATGTTATTTATGCTTATTCGCATGTAAAATCTGCATATGACTCAAATAATATCTCTCATTTAAAAGATTATTCTTATCGCTCTACTGATGCC
This sequence comes from Gaetbulibacter sp. S0825, assembly GCF_011777505.1. Classification (GTDB taxonomy): domain Bacteria; phylum Bacteroidota; class Bacteroidia; order Flavobacteriales; family Flavobacteriaceae; genus Pontimicrobium. Next base: position 507,247 of record NZ_JAATJT010000003.1, read on the forward strand.
TTTAATCGTGCCAAAAAAATATTGAATGACTGTGGTTGTGAAACTTCATATAATTATGCTTTTGATGCTTCAGAATTGTTAAGTAAAGTTGAGAATACTAAAACATTTGAAGATGGTCGCTTTTATGTCAAACGTGCTCGTGACATTGCCAAAAAAGTTATTAATGAATTGGAAATATGCACAAAGTTAACTCAAGAAGATGAATCACTTGCCGAATTGGAAAATGATAGACTCAAACTTCAGCAACAGCAAATTGAGTTAAGTTTAAAAGAGGAAAAAATAAAACAAAAATTAGCTGAAAAAGAAGCAGCCGAACTTAGGCTAAAAAAGGAACAACTCATTATAAAAAATGATATGGTTTTAACTTCTAATTTAAAAAACTTTAATGCTATTTTAAACGTTTGCGATTGCGATATTGAAATGCCTGAAATAAATTATGAGAAAGAGGCATTACTCTCTAAAGACCTTAAAGAGATTAAGAAAGAATACTTAATAATTTTTAAAAATATGACTAGTAATTATCTAGATAAATTAAACGCATGTAACGATTAATTGTTGTCTGTAAGAGGTCTGAAAAAAGAAACATGAATTAGTTTCAGACCTCTTTTTTTATTTACTGGCAAACATTTTTACGTCTTCCTCACTAACCTCAGCACCTCCAAGTATAATAAGTCTTTCTACTACGTTTCGTAGTTCTCTAATATTCCCTGTCCAATCATACTCTTGAAGTAGTTTTATGGCTTTGGTTGAAAAAGATTTTTTTGAAATACCTTGTTCATTTGCAATTTTTGATGAGAAATACTCGATAAGCAAAGGTATATCTTCTCTCCTATCGTTTAATGCAGGAACTTTTATTAAAATAACAGCCAATCTATGGTATAAATCTTCTCTAAATTTTCCTTCTTCAATTTCTTTACTAAGGTCTTTATTTGTAGCTGCTACTACTCTCACATTCACTTTTATATCCTTATCACTACCAACCCTTTGAATACGACTTTCTTGTAATGCTCTTAAAACTTTAGCTTGGGCTGACAAGCTCATATCACCTATTTCATCAAGAAAAATGGTGCCTCCATTTGCTGCTTCAAACTTTCCTGCTCTATCTTTATTAGCACTGGTAAAAGCGCCTTTTACATGTCCAAATAATTCACTTTCTATAAGTTCACTGGGGATAGCTGCACAATTCACCTCTATCATTGGTCCTTTTGAGCGTTCACTTTTTTGGTGTAACCAATGTGCCACCAATTCTTTTCCAGTTCCGTTAGGCCCAGTAATTAGCACACGAGCATCAGTTTGCGACACCTTGTCTATCATGTCTTTAATTTGTGAAATTGCTTCGCTCTCACCAACCATTTCGTAGTTTTTACTAACTTTTTTCTTTAAAAGTTTGTTCTCAACTACAAGTTCTTTTCGGTCAAGCGCATTTCTGACAGTATTTAATAGGCGGTTTAAATCTGGTGGCTTAGAAATATAGTCAAAAGCTCCAAGACGCATAGTGTTTACTGCAGTATCTAAATCACCATGACCAGAAATCATCACCACAGGAATCTCTGGTTTAATCTTTTTAATAGCTTCTAGAACTTCTACACCATCCATTTTTGGCATCTTAATATCGCAAAGCACTAAGTCGTAATCTTCTTTTTTTATTTTTTCTATGCCTATTAATCCATCTTCAGCTTCATCCACATTATAGGCATCACTTTCTTCAGAAAGTATTTTTGTAAGGACTCTTCTAATTGCTGCTTCGTCTTCTATTACTAGTATTTGTGGCATATAATCTTTTTAATTATTGTATAAATGAACGTCTCTTTGTGGAAACGGTATTGTTATATTATTTTCTTTGAACAGTCTATTAATTTCAAAACGAATGTCACTTTGCGGCAATACCGCTTCAAAACTATTATTTAACGTAAAAATAAGTTTGAAATTTAGTGAGCTGTCACCAAAATTCATGAATAAAACTAAAGGAGGTGGATGCTTCATTACTTTAGGATGTGTTTTAGCTGCTTGTAGCAGCAGCTCTTTAACTAAGTCTACATCACTACCATAGGCTACTCCAACACTAACACTTTCTCGTGTTTTAGTCCCATTTTCAGTCCAATTATAAAGTATTGAAGTTAAATATTTATGATTTGGGATTACCAACACTTTATTGTCTATGGTCACTGCTCTTGTTGTTCTTAATTTTATCTCCACCACTCTACCAACTTTTCCATCAATTTCTATAATATCACCAACGTGAACCGATTGGTCGAGTAAAATAAAAATACCAGAAATAATATCCTGAAAAAAAGTTTGCAGTGCCAAACCAATACCAACTAAAAGCGCCGCAGAAGCTGCTAAAATAGCTGACATTTGTACACCCATATTTTGCATGGTAATAAAAACTACCACTAGATAAATAAAGTACCTAGCAAAGGAGAATACAGACGTAAATTTTAGTTTGTCTTCTTCAGGCAGTTTTCTAGTTAAAAGCTTTTTTATTCCTCTTAATATAATAGCAGTAAGAATAAAAACTGCTATAACAACCAAAACCATTTTAACAGTTAAATGACCTGAATCACCTATCTTAATAATCTCATAATTTAAAAAATCACTAAGCTTTTCCATTTACTAATACTTCAACCATTTATAGAGTTCTTTGTAGCTAGGTTTTTTTCCATACATTAAAATACCTACACGGTATATTTTGGCAGCAAACCAAACTGTAAACATAAATGTACCAATTAAAATTAATACTGAGACCACTTGTTGCCATATTGGGACTCCAAATGGAATACGCATAAGCATTACCACAGGAGACGTAAGCGGAATAAATGAAAAAACCGTAGATACTGTACCATGGGGATCTTCTATAACTGTAAATATACCAACATAAACCGCTAAAATTAAAGGCATTAAAATTGGAAGCATAAATTGTTGTGTATCTGTTTCGTTATCAACAGCTGCACCAATAGCAGCATATAATGAGCTGTACAACAAATAACCTCCAATAAAAAATAACAAAAACATTATCACTAAATTGGTTAATGGTAAGTTATAAATGGAGCTTATAAGGCTTTGAATTTTCATATCGGCACCTTGAGTTTCCATAGTTTGTTGCATTAGCTCTTGTTGTGGCGCTTGCATTTCTGTCATGTTTATCCCAAAAATGGCTGAAACTACCATCATTAAAACACCTCCAAGAATAATCCAAATAATAAACTGTGTAATTCCCGCTAACGACGTTCCAATAATTTTTCCTAGCATTAATTGTACTGGTTTTACAGAAGAAATTATAACTTCTATAATTCTGCTTGTTTTTTCTTCAATCACACTACGCATAATCATATTTCCATAAATTATGATAAACATGAACAGCATATAACCTGCAAATCCACCAAAAATGAGTTTTACAACATTATCTATTTTAGATGATTTTTCGCCTAGGAAACTTTCTTGAGCAATGCTAATTCTAGCTTCTGATGATTTTAATTTATCAATATCTACACCTTGCTCCTGCAGTTTTAAATCTGTAAATTTTCTTTCAAGCTTACTTTCTAAACCTTCCATTAAGGTTATTGAAGGCGTGTCTTTTGAATAAAATTTAATATCATCCAGCACATCGTCAATACTTTCACCTTTAGAAATATGAAGCAAACCATATTGCTCTTTTTCTTCAACTTGCTTTTTAGCATCATCTATTGAAACATCATTTAAAATCACATAATTTGTGTTCTCTGTACTTTTAAATATACTTTCCACCATTCCAGATTCATCAAGTATTGAAATAGTTCTTTGCTTGCTATTATTAAGTTGTGACAAATAAGCAACAACTGCAATAAGCGCAATCATGATTATTGGGCTTAAAATAGTCATGATTATGAACGATTTGTTTCTAACCTTAGTTAAATACTCTCGCTTTATAATTAATGGTAAATGGTTCATAATTAACTATTCTTAACGGTTTGAATAAATATATCGCTTGCAGTTGGTACTAACTCATTAAAATGATTTACTTCTGCTTTTGAAGTTAAAAATCGTAGCAAGTCGTTTGAAGTATCATTATCATTAAGCTTAATATTTAATTTTAAATCGTCGTTTAATGATTTAAAATCTGCTTTTGAAACGTCAAACTTTTCTTTTATTAAATTGGTTAGATCGACTTCATTATTAGTTACCAAACCAACCTCAAAAGTGTTGGTCTTAAACTCTCTTTTAATATCTTGGAGCTTACCATCCAATATTTTATTAGATTCATGGATTAAAGCAATATGGTCACATAATTCTTCTACCGATTCCATTCGATGTGTAGAAAAAATAACAGTTGCGCCTTCATCTCTTAGTTGTAAAATTTCATCTTTTATCAAATTTGCATTTATAGGGTCGAAACCCGAAAAAGGCTCATCGAAAATCAATAATTTAGGTTGATGTAAAACGGTTACCACAAACTGTATTTTTTGCGCCATCCCTTTGGACAATTCTTGAATTTTTTTATTCCACCAATCTCCAATTTCTAATTTATCAAACCAATATTTTAAACGTTTCTTTGCCTCACTTTTACTCAAACCTTTTAATTGAGCGAGATACAACGCTTGCTCACCTACCTTCATGGATTTGTACAAACCACGTTCTTCTGGCAAGTAACCAATATCCCTAATATGATGAGATTGTAAAGGTTGACCATCTAACATAACACTACCAGAATCTGGCATTGTAATTTGATTAATTACCCTAATTAAAGTAGTCTTTCCAGCACCGTTGGGTCCTAACAAACCAAAAATACTTCCTTTTGGAACCTCGATAGAAACATTATTTAATGCAGTAAATTTCCCGAAGTTTTTAGAAACCGAATTGGCCACTAATAAGTTATTCATTTAATTTCTTTTAGTGTTTTAATAAGTGTGGTAAAGATATTAAATGTTACAAGAACTTATCCTTTTTTTAAAAATAGAATTGTATAAAAACAAAACCCACCCTTAAAAAATTTAAGGATGGGAAAAATTGCTATGAAAAAGAAAAATTACCACTAAAATTCATTAGTGGTAAATCAAATATACATTTTTTTCTTAAATAATTCTTAAAATAGAACATTATCTTAAACAATGCTCCAAATAGAAAGAAATATATTACAAGTTTAAAAAATTGATGTTACAGGTTAAGAAAACATGTCTTTTACCTTTTCAAAAAAAGACCTATCAGTACTTTCTGGTTTAGGACTAAAATGTTCATCATCTCGCATGTTCTCAAAAAACTCCTTTTGCTGTTTGCTTAGTGTTTTAGGTGTCCAAACATTAATGTGCACTAATAAATCGCCTTTACCATAGCCGTTAATACTTGGGATTCCTTTACCTCTTAAACGTAATATTTTTCCAGACTGGACTCCAGCTTCAACTTTAATTCTAACTTTTCCTGTAACAGTATCGATTTCTTTGGAAGTTCCTAAAACTGCATCAGGATAGCTTATATATAAATCGTAATGCAAATTATCGCCTTCGCGTTGCAAGGTTGGATGGTCTTCTTCGGTAATTGCTACCAATAAATCACCAGAAATTCCATTTCCAGGCGCTTCATTACCTTTTCCCGATACTTTTAATTGCATTCCATCTACCACTCCAGCTGGAATTTTAATAGACACTGTTTCTTCTGCTACTTCTAATCCTTGAGCATCTGCTCCAGCAGGTCTATTATCTAAAGTTTGACCTGCTCCTCCACACACATTACAAGGTGCAGACGTTTGCATTCTTCCTAAAATAGTATTAGTCACTCTAGTAACTTGACCAGAACCTTGACAGGTTGGACAGGTTTTATAAGTCGTCCCTTTAGCTTGCTTTTTTCGTTTTACTTTTACCTTCTTCTCAACACCATTTGCAATTTCCTCAAGCGTTAATTTTACTCTAATGCGTAAGTTACTTCCTTTTACAACACGTTGTCTTTGACCTCCAAATCCTGAAAACCCGCCTCCACCTCCAAAAGCGCCTCCAAAAATATCACCAAATTGACTAAAGATATCGTCCATATTCATACCTCCACCACCAAAGCCTCCAGTTCCATCAAAGGCTTGATGCCCAAATTGGTCATAACGTGCTTTTTTATCGGCATCACTTAAAACTTCATAAGCTTCAGCAGCTAATTTGAATTTTTCTTCGGCTTCTTTATCGTCTGGATTCTTATCAGGATGATATTTTAAAGCTTGTTTTCGGTATGCCTTTTTTATTTCAGCAGCCGACGCTCCTTTACTTAATCCTAATATTTCGTAATAGTCTTGCTTTGCCATAAATTTATTGTCCTATAACCACTTTTGGAAAACGAATTACTTTATCTCCTAAAGCATATCCTTTTTCGATTACATCTATAATTTTACCTTTAAGGTCTTTACTTGGTGCTGGTATTTGAGTAACCGCTTCATGGTTATCGGCATTAAATACATCGCCTTGCGCTACTTTAATTTGCGACAAGCCTTTTTGCTCTAAAGTATTGAGTAGTTTTTGATAAATCAATAATACGCCTTTACGTAGTTCTTCGGCTTCTTTATCTTCATCAATATGTGTTAATGCACGCTCAAAATCGTCAAGTATTGGTAGCATCGATACCATAACATCTTCACTCGCTGTTTTAAATAACTCTATACGCTCTTTGGCTGTACGCCTTTTATAATTTTCGAACTCAGCAAACAAACGCAAAAATTTGTCTTTTTCAGACTTTAATTCTTGTAACTGTTCTTCAACAGTTTGTTGTGGAGCTTCCTCAACTTGCGCTTCCTGTTGGGCATCTATTTGCTCTTCTGCCACATCTTCTTTTTTACTTTTCTTGCTCATGTTTTTTTAGCTAAAGTTTTAAAAAAATCATTACTTAATAACAGTTGGCAAAAGTACTGCCATTATTATTAAAATGTCAAAATGTCACAAAATATTTTCACAACTTTTTAACTATTCTGATTTTATGAATTAGTATTTTTGCTAAAACACTTTAAAAAACAACAACTATGAACAAACCTGTTTTAAAAATTTTTACAATTTTAATGTTGACTATAGCTTTTGCAAGCTGTAAAGACAAAGCTGATGAAGCAAAAACCACTGAAGCTACTGAGGCTACTGAAGCTCAAGCAACATCTACTAAATACATGGCTAATCCAGCAAATACATTAATCGAATGGGCTGGATATAAACCTACTGGAGAACATTTTGGAACCATCATGCTAGAATCAGGAGTATTTACAGTTAATGATAATAAAATTGAAAGCGGAACATTCATTATTAACATGTCTTCGATAAAGGATTATGATGGTAGCGCAAGGTTAGAAGGCCATTTAAAAAGCGCTGATTTTTTTGACGTAGAAAACCATCCAAGTGCAGCTTTTGAAGTAACAGGTTTTGAAGAGGTTGAAGGAAAAATGATGCTTTCTGGAAATTTAGCTTTAAAAGGAAAGAAAAATAACGTTACATTTCCTGTGACTTTAAGTGAAAAAGATGACATTTTTACTATTACAAGTGAGAAGTTTATCATAGATCGTTCTAAATGGGATGTGAAATATGGCTCTAAATCGTTCTTTGATAATTTAGGAGACAAATTTATTAATGATGATATTGAATTAAAGATTGTTGTTAACGCAAAGAAGTCTTAATACTATAACCTTTAATTTAAAAAAAGCCACTCATTCCTAAATATCGAAAGAGTGGCTTTTTTACATGCATTAAGTTAAAACTATCTTAAGTATTGTTTACTTTTAAACATTAAGTAGTATTTTCATTATTAAACATATAGTATATTTTTAGCATGAAACACTTTATTTTAATAATTGCTCTTTTTTTAAGCTCGCTAAGTTTTGCACAGGTTGATGATAGGCTAACTACTATTGAATTTGTGGAAGTTGTTAACAACAATAAAGCAGAAGCTCTATTCTATTTCCAAAACAATTGGAAAGTGTTACGCGATAAAGCCATAAAGAAAAACTACATACACTCTTACCAGCTTCTTGAAACTCCTGCGAGTGATGACGCCTCTTTTCAAATCATGTTATTAACAACCTACCAAAACAAAACTCAATATGACCAACGGGAAGAACACTTTCAAGAACTGATTAAAGAAAGTGGTGGCCTAAAATTATTAAATAATAAAAAGCCAGTAGAATTCCGTAAAAGTTTGTTTAGCAAAGACATGGTAAGACATTGGAACTAAAACAACTCTTGACTTTTTAAGAAAAAAAAAGAAAAAAAAAAGAAAAAAACGACCTTCGTTTAACTGCTTAATTCAAACTAGCCAAACTCGCTTTAATCGTTTCAATTTTTGCCAAAGCATCTGCTTCTTTTTTCTTTTCACTCGCAACAACCTGTTCTGGTGCTCCAGCAACAAAGCGCTCATTAGAAAGCTTCTTTTGTACCGATTTTAAAAAGCCCTCGGTATAATTAAGTTCTTCTGTAAGTTTTGCTTTTTCAACTTCAACATCAATACTTCCTTGCATTGGGACAAAATACTCATTAGATTTTGCTCTAAAGGTTAATGCGCCATCAATTGCAGTATCTGTATAATTTAATGCAGAAATATTACCGAGTTTACTTATTACCACATCAAAGTTAGTAGCTGCTTTTCCATTATTCAATATAAACAGTTCAATTGCATCCTTAAACGGAATGTTTTTTTGCTTTCTAATAGTACGAATACCCGAAATAACATCCGATGCAAAATCAAACTCTTTGATTATTTTACTATTTACAGATTCTTTCTCTGGCCATGTAGCAACGATTAATGCTTCATCTGGAGAACGCTTAGCAATAAGCTGCCAAATTTCTTCCGTTAAGAAAGGCATAAATGGATGCAATATTTTTAAGTTATTCTCTAAAATAGCAATTATAGCATCAAATGTTGTTTTATCAATTGGTTGTTGGTAAGCTGGTTTAACCATCTCTAACAACCACGAACAGAAATCGTTCCAGATAAGTTTATATGTTTCCATTAAAGCATCACTTAAGCGATACTTACTAAAGTGATCCTCTATTAAAGCTAGGGTCTGTTGGAACTTATTTTGATACCAATCAATAGCTATTTTAGCGTATTCTGGTTGTTCGATATCTGCTACTTCCCAACCATCAATTAACCTAAAAGCATTCCAAATTTTGTTAGCAAAAGCTTTTCCTTGTTGGCACTTTTCTTCGTCAAATAATAAATCGTTTCCAGCTCCTGAGCTTAAAAGCAACATGCCTATTCTTACACCATCTGCTCCATAAGTTTCAATAAGTTTTAAAGCATCTGGTGAATTTCCCAGCTGCTTAGACATTTTACGCCCTTGCTTATCACGCACAATTCCTGTAAAATAAACATTATTGAAGGGCTTTTCGTTTTTATACTCGTAACCAGAAATAATCATTCGTGCTACCCAAAAGAAAATAATATCTGGACCTGTTACCAAGTCGTTTGTTGGGTAGTAATAATTTATGTCTTTATTATCAGGATTTCTAATACCATCAAACACACTTATTGGCCATAACCAAGATGAGAACCAAGTATCTAAAGCATCTGAGTCTTGAACTAAGTCGTTTATAGAAAGTGCTTTGTTTCCAGATTTTTCTTGTGCAAATTTAAGAGCTTCTTCTTTAGACTCGGCAACTACAAAATCTTCCTGACCATCTCCAAAGTAATAGGCTGGAATTTGTTGTCCCCAAAGTAATTGACGAGAAATATTCCAATCACGAATATTTGTCATCCAATGTCTATAGGTATTTTCAATTTTCTTTGGAAAAAACTTAATGTCACCTGTTTCTAAAACTGCCGAAATTGCAGGTTTTACAAGATTTTCCATTTTTAAGAACCATTGATCGCTTAAACGTGGTTCTATAATGGCTTTTGTACGTTCCGAAATACCAATTCTATTGTTGTAATCTTCAACTTTTATTAAACAACCTAAGTTTTCTAATTCCTTAACAATCTCTTTTCTTGCTTCAAAACGATCTTCACCTTCATAATGCAAACCATAACTGTTAAGTGTGGCATCATCATTAAAAATATCTATGACTTCAAGGTTGTGCTTATCACCTATTTCCTTATCGTTTACATCATGAGCAGGTGTAATTTTTAAGCATCCTGTTCCAAATTCAATATCAACATAATAATCCTCAATTATAGGAATTTCTCTATTACAAATAGGCACAATTACTTTTTTGCCTTTAAGATGGGTATACCTTTCATCGTTTGGGTTAATACAAATTGCTGTATCGCCTAAGATTGTTTCTGGGCGTGTTGTAGCAATAGTAACAACATCGCTAGAGTCTTTTATTTTATAAGCAACGTGATATAGTTTTCCTTGTTTTTCAATATATTCAACTTCTTCATCGGACAACGTTGTTTTAGCTTCAGGATCCCAGTTTACCATTCGGTAACCGCGATAAATCAGTCCTTTATTAAACAAATCCACAAAAACTTTGATAACGCTTTCGCTCATATCGTCATCCATCGTGAATTTTGTCCGATCCCAATCGCAGGAACATCCTAATTTTTTAAGCTGCTCCAGAATAACGCCTCCATATTCATGGGTCCAATTCCAAGCATGCTTTAAAAACTCATCACGTGATAAATTATTTTTATCTATTCCTTGTTGCTTTAACTTAGCCACAACTTTAGCTTCAGTAGCAATAGATGCGTGATCTGTACCAGGAACCCAACAGGCATTTTTACCTAATAAACGTGCACGACGAATCAATACATCTTGTAACGTATTATTGAGCATGTGTCCCATGTGTAAAATTCCAGTAACATTTGGAGGAGGAATTACTATAGTATAAGGCTCTCTTTTATCTGGTTCTGAATGAAAATAATTATGTTTCATCCAGTAATCGTACCACTTATTTTCTACATTATTTGCATCAAAATGCGATGGTATAGACATACTTTGGAATAATTTTTGAATACTAATGTGCAAAAGTAGGTATATTTTGTTTTCTGCGAAATTAAAATGACTTAATAATGACCTTAACGATAGGTTGAATGCATAATCAAGAGTGCATTACGTCTAATAATTTTGTAGAATGATGAAAATGTATGTATGTTTACAATGATTAAAAACCTAAAATGATGAAAAAATTAGTAATCTTATTATTTGTTGGAATGATTGGTTTTGCAGTATCTGCTCAGGATAAAGTAGCAAAAATCAAGTTTAAAACTGAGACCATTGACTATGGTACAATTGAAAAAGGTGCTGATGGTGTTCGTGTTTTTGAATTTACAAATACAGGTGATGCTCCTTTGGTTATAACCAAAGTTAAGTCTACATGTGGTTGTACAGTACCAAAAAAACCTGAAGCTCCAATTATGCCTGGAGATACTGGTGAAATTGAAGTTAAATACGACACAAAACGATTAGGTGTTATTATGAAAACCATATTAGTTACTTCTAATGCTGAAACATCAAGCGTTGCTTTAAAAATTAAAGGGAAAGTTATTGACCCAAGTAAGAGTAGTGTGTTGGAGAAAAAAAGTAAAAGTGTTTTAGAACAAACACAATAAAATATTAAAAGATTTATTAAAATCCTCCATATGGAGGATTTTTTTTTAGAATAAACTTTCTAGTTGAAATTGAAATTTCATTTGAACTCCATTTCTATCAATAATCATTTTTATACGCCTACCATTATGTCCGTAAAATAGCTGGGTTACTTGTTGTATAGAATAAAGATGAGCATCTTTGTTATTAACACTTAAGATAATATCATTTAGCCTTAAACCCGCTCTTTCAGCTGGGGAGCCTTTTCGCAACTCAACAATTGAAAATGATGGCGCCAATGCGTATTTGTAAGATTTAGAAAAGTCAATAAAATTCCCTCCAGCACTGTTATTAGTTGTTCCATATGGCATTTTAACTTGACTTGAATTTAACTCCTTTACAACTCTAACACCGCTATGTTCAAGAGAAATACCACTCTTATTATAATTAAAAGGGTCTTTAAATTTACTGTTTTTACGCAAGGTTATTTTCTTGTTTTTATAATCAAATATTACATTGAACCGCTTTAATATTTCCCCTCCCAAACTTCCATTTCTTTCTTTAAACTTTCTGGCAAAACTAACGGAGGTCGAATCTGGAAAAGCAGTATTTACTTCCTCTAAAGAAAAACTACCAATAGAAAAACTATAAACTTTTGAGCGTTTACCATAAACACTTCCGCTTAACCCTCTACCTAAAAAATCTATAAAAAACTTCTTTGGAACATTAATATTTTTTTTTTCATCATTAAATAACCATAATGCATCACTTCCTCCACTATCAATTAAAAGTTTTACTGGAATGGGTTTGTCATTTTTTCCCACTATAACACTTCCATCAATAAATGGCTTTTTACCTGAAAAATCTAAATTAAATGTTTCACATTTTTTACATTTTTTAGCTTTATAAAACTCTGGAGCATAAAAAGTTATATTTTTTTTGGAATAATTAATTTCTACTATAAAATCTTTTAATAAGTCATAACCTATAATACCATGTATAGGTATCCCAAGTTGTGGTGTAAAGTTTAATGAAGGATCAAAAATGGCAAATACATCCTGGGTGATATTAACAGCATCACCAATTTTAAAAACATTGTCTTTTGACCTAAGAGCTTCTACAGAATCTCCTTCTCCTAAACCTCTTAAAAAGATTTGTTCCGTTTTGTTTATTTTAAGTTCGCTAGATAAATTAACAAAATTGAATATAATTGCTTTACTAACTCCTGTGTCCAACAAAAAAGACAATGGGACACCATTAACCTCAACAGGAATAACTACAAGGTTATTTATTAGTTTAAAGCTAACCTTATCTTTATCACTATCTTGTAGTACAAACTTACCTTGCGTATAAGCAGATAAGGTCAATACGAATAGTATTGAAAAAATTAAACACCTCTTTTTCATGCAATTAATTATAGGCTAACAACAATTTACAAATCTTTTTATAAAATACTTTCTAAAGCAGCATTTTTTAAATAAACTTTAGGATTATTTTTTGCAACTTTGTAATTCTATTAAACAACTATAAAATGCCAACTATATCTAACAAAGGAAAAGCAATGCCACAATCACCAATTAGAAAATTGGTGCCATTTGCTGAAAATGCTTATAAACAAGGTAAAACAGTTTACCATTTAAATATTGGACAACCAGATATTAAAACACCACAGGTAGCTTTAGATGCTGTGAAAGTACACTCTTTGGATATTTTAGCTTATACACGTTCTGAAGGTTCTGAAGGCTACAGAACTAAAATAGCCGATTATTATGCTAAAAATGACATCTATATAAACCATGATGACATTATAGTGACCACTGGAGGAAGCGAAGCTTTACTTTTTGCCTTTGGAAGCATCATGGATACTGACGACGAAATCATTATACCCGAGCCTTTTTATGCCAACTATAATGGCTTTTCTACTGCTTCAGGAGTAAAAGTTGTTCCTGTAATTTCTAAAATTGAAGATAATTTTGCCTTGCCTCCAATTGAGGAGTTTGAAAAACTTATCACACCAAAAACAAAAGCAATTTTAATTTGCAACCCTGGAAACCCAACAGGTTATCTATATTCTAAAGAAGAAATTAAAAAACTAGCTTCAATAGTAAAAAAATATGATTTATTTTTAATTGCAGACGAAGTGTATCGTGAATTTGCTTATGATGGTGCTAAGCACTATTCTATTTTACAAGGAAACGATCTTGACCAACATGCAATTATAATTGACTCTGTTTCTAAGCGCTATAGTATGTGTGGCGCAAGAATTGGTTGCATGGTGTCAAAAAACAAAGAAGTAATACAAACAGCATTAAAATTTGCACAAGCACGTTTGTCTCCTCCAACATTGGCTCAAATTGCTAGTGAAGCAGCTCTGGCAACACCACAAAGCTATTTTGATGAAGTTATAACCGAATATGTTGAAAGACGTAACACACTTATTGAAGAATTACAAAAAATAGATGGTGTTAAAGTAGCCAAACCAAAAGGTGCTTTTTATTGCATTGCAGAATTACCAATAAATGATGCCGACGCTTTTGCACAATGGTTGCTTGAAAAATTTGATGTTAATGGAGAAACTGTTATGGTTGCTCCTGCTGCTGGATTTTACTCAACACCTGGAGTTGGACTTAACCAAATAAGAATTGCTTACGTATTAAATAAAGAGAGTTTAGTTAAAGCTGTAAATATTTTAAAAGAAGCACTAAAGGTTTATAAAGATTAGTGAATATTCAAAAAAACATATCTCTAAAACCTTATAATACCTTTGGCATTAATGTTTTTGCAAAACAATTTATGTCAATAAATAGTATTGAAGAGTTGCAAGAAGTTTTAAAGTCGGAAGACTACTCAAACACATTTATTTTAGGTGGTGGTAGCAATATGCTACTCACAAAAGATATTGACAAATTTGTACTTCATATTAATTTAAAAGGCATTGACGTAGTTTTTGAAACAGCATCTACAGTTCTCGTTAAAGCGAATGCTGGCGAAAATTGGCATGAATTTGTCCTTTGGTGTATTGATAATGATTTTGGTGGTATTGAAAATTTGTCACTAATACCAGGAAATGTTGGTACTGCTCCTATTCAAAATATTGGTGCTTATGGTGTGGAGTTAAAAGATGTTTTTGAGTCTTGCGAAGCTTTACACATGGCATCTGGTGAAATAAAAATGTTTACAAAAGAAGATTGCCAATTTGATTACAGAAATTCTGTATTTAAAAATGAGCTTAAAGGTCAATACATTATTTTGAATGTAACCTTTAAACTTACCACTCAAAATCATGCTATTAAAACCGATTATGGTGCGATAGGCAATGAATTAGAAAAACAAAACATTACAAAACCAACCGTAAAAGATATCTCTAAGGCTGTTATTGCAATAAGGTCATCTAAACTTCCAGACCCAAAAGAAATTGGAAATAGCGGGAGTTTTTTTAAAAACCCAATAATTCCAAAAACACAGTTTGACACACTTAAACAAAATTTCCCTAAAATACCAAGTTATAGCGTTTCGGAGGAGTTAGTTAAAATTCCTGCAGGATGGTTAATAGAACATGCTGGTTTTAAAGGTAAAAAGTTTAATAATTATGGTGTTCATAAAAATCAAGCATTAGTTTTGGTAAATTATGGAAATGCTAATGGAAATGACATTTTAAACCTATCTAAACTCATTCAAAAAACTATAAAACGTATTTTTGACATTAATTTAGAAGCTGAAGTAAATATTTTTTAACATTTAGCGTTACTCTCATTAAAGTTTCAAGAAATCAATTTACCTTTTTAATTAATCAGTATAATTGCTATCTTGTTTTAAATATATTATATAACCCAATTTGGTTTCACAATTAGAACTACATATTGTTAGTCTTTTAAAGGAAGGAGATAAAAGAGCCATTCCTATTATTTATGAGAATTATTCAGGTTCCTTACTTGGTGTGATTCAAAAAATAATAAAGGATGAAGCCATGGCGCAGGACGTTCTTCAAGAAACGTTCATAAAAGTTTGGAAGTACGCAAAAAAATATGACGAAAAAAAAGCCAAATTGTTTACTTGGTTATATCGTATTGCAAGAAACACTGCTATTGATAAATTACGAAGTCACAATCTAAAATTTGAAAAAGAAATCCAAATAGCCGATTCTAACGTATATAAGATATCAACAGCAGGATTAAATCAAGACGCAATTGATTTACAAAAGCATGTTGCAACATTGGATGTAAAGTACCAGATAGTGTTAAAAGCCTTATTTTTTGAGGGCATGACACAACAGGAAGCAAGTGATGAGCTCGATATTCCGTTAGGTACAATAAAGTCCAGATTAAAAATTGGATTAAGAGAGTTAAAAAAAATCTATAGTCCATAAATTATTACAGTCATGGAAAAAAAAGTACAAAAATTTTTAGCATCTGGTTTACTGGATAAGTACTTGATTGGAGCCACTACAGCTTCAGAAACTGTAGCAGTAGAATCATTTATACTTAAACATCCTGAGGTTAAAGAAGAATATGATTTGTTGCAAGAACGACTAGAATTAGCAGCAAAAACTCAAGCTGTTAGACCTCCTTCATATACATTAGATGTTATTTTAGATACCATTAACGAAAAGCCTGTAATTCATTTACAGCCTCAACGTAAAGTATCTGCATGGTTTAGTATAGCTGCAAGTGTTGCTGCACTAATATTTGCTGGAACTGCTTACAAACTATATGATAAAAACCAGGATTTGTTAAACGAGAACAATACTATTGCCGAAGAAATTTTCGACTTAAGAGACGATATTCAAGAAAACAATAGCAAGCTTGATGATGTTATGAGACAATTCATGAAGCTAAACAATCCTGAAACCGAGAAGTATGTATTGAGAGGAAATGATAGAGCTGAAGACTTAAAAACTGTGGCATATATCAACCCTATTGAGAAATCATCTTTGATAGATGTTGTGTCACTTCCAGAAATTTCGCAAGAGCAATCATACCAGTTATGGGCGCAAATGCAAGACAAAATGGTGAATTTAGGTATTCTTGATATTGAAGACCGTAAACTTAAATCGGTACCTTATATTGAGGATGCATTGAGTTTAAATATTACTATTGAGCCTAAAGGAGGGAATAGCAATGCTTCTTTAGAAAATTCAGTAGCCGAAATTTCTTTAAAACAAAAAAACAACAATTAACACTTATAGTACACTTAGTAATAAAAAAGAGCCTTTTTAATATAAAGGCTCTTTTTTATTATGTATTAATTGTCGCTAGTTGCAATTCCGTATTTCCAAATTAATGTACCTAAAATACCACCTGCAATTGGCGCTACTATAAAAAGCCAAAGCTGTTGTAATGCCATTCCTCCAGCAAAAACAGCAGGCCCTAAACTACGAGCAGGATTTACAGAAGTACCTGTGATTGGAATCACTACCATGTGTATTAAAACCAATGTTAAACCAATGGCTAAACCTGCCATTGTTGCATTACCAAGTTTAGACGTAACCGCATGAATTACTATTAAGAAGATAGCTGTAAAAACAAGTTCAGCAATAAATGCTGCTTGCATCGAATAGTTACCTAGGTAACCTTCTCCCCAACCATTGGAACCATAAGCCCATTCACCTGCTTCAAACCCTGATTGTCCATTTAGCAGAGTAGATAATACTAGAATCGCTAAAACAGCTCCAATACACTGTCCAATGACATAACCAACAGTATCTTTTACCGAAAGCTTCCCAGCAACCATCATTCCAACCGAAATAGCTGGATTAATATGGCAGCCAGATATGGGTCCAATGGTATAAGCCATAGCTACTACCGCTAAACCAAAAGCGAGAGAAATTCCTAATAATCCAAGCCCAGAAACAGCTCCAACAGAGCCTCCTGCTATGGCTGCTGCACCACAACCAAATAAGGTGAGGCAAAACGTTCCAAATAATTCTGAAATAATGTTTTTCATAATAGTTAATTTAATTAGTTAGTAACAATAAATATAAGCAATTAAAAATAAGACACTTAACTATAATATTTGTCACATTTAGACACTAACACTTTGTTTTTTATAATAATTTACTAGAATGAATTATCTTTGTACAAACATTTTTATACATGAAACTTCTTTTAATCACATTAGTCTTACTAGGGCTAGCAATTGCTGGAATTGCAATTAAACTTTGGGCAAAAAAAGATGGTGAATTTGCAGGAACTTGCGCGAGCCAAAACCCTATGTTAAATAAAGATGGAGAAGCTTGTGGTTTTTGTGGAAAAACGCCTGACCAATTTAAAGATTGTAATGAAACTGAGCACTCTTAAGCAATAATGATTGTGTTAGATATTTTATTTTACACATTTATTGCTGTTGTTATTATTCAGTTAGGTTTTTATGGTGCTATTTTTTCAAAATTTACTTTTCACACACATCAAAAGCAAAAGCAAAAAAATATTGCTGTTTCGGTTTTAGTTTGTGCAAAAAATGAAGCAGAAAATTTAAAAGAATTTATTCCTCTAATTTTAGAACAAAATTATCCAGCTTTTGAGGTAATTCTTATCAATGACGATTCAAATGATGGCACCTTAGATGTCATGAAGTCTTTTCAGTCATCTCATAATAACATTAAAATAGTAGATGTAAAACCTATTGAAGCTTTCTGGGGAAACAAAAAATACGCCTTAACTCTTGGTATTAAAGCCTCATCAAACAACTTCCTTCTTTTTACTGACGCCGATTGTACACCACTTTCCAATAACTGGATAAAGGAAATGAGTAGCCATTTTACTAACAAAAAAACAATTGTTTTAGGTTATGGTGCTTATAAAAAAACTAAAGGACTACTTAACAAACTTATTCGGTTTGAAACCTTATTAACTGCCATTCAGTATTTTTCTTATGCAAAAATAGGCATGCCGTATATGGCTGTTGGAAGAAATTTAGCCTATAGAAAAGAAACGTTTTTTGAAGCCAAAGGATTTATGAATCACATGAATGTTCGTTCTGGTGATGATGATTTATTTGTTAATCAAGTTGCAAATGCATCAAATACAGCTATTTGCACTACAAAAGATAGCTTTACTGAATCTATTCCTGAAAATTCATTATCTGAATGGTTTAAACAAAAAAAGCGCCATGTTTCAACTGCAAAATATTATAAACCAAAACACAAATTATTTTTAGGATTATTTTATGTATCACAAATCCTTTTTTGGTTGTTAAGCCTGATTTTTTTAGCAACATTATTTAATTGGAAAATAGTTTTAGTGTTATTTCTTCTAAGGTTTATTGTACAATTTTTTGTTATTGGCTTATCTGCCAAAAAATTAAACGAGGAAGACACAATTATCCTACTTCCTTTCCTCGAATTATTTTTAATTGTCTCGCAAATGGCTATCTTTATATCTAATATTACTTCAAAACAAGATCGTTGGAAATAGAAGATGCCATTAAAAAAGCAAAAGAAAACAATCAAATAGCTTTCAATTTTTTGTTAGACACCTTTTGGAATGACGTTTATGGGTTTTTACTAAAACGCACCCAAAATGAAAACGACACAGAAGATATTACCATTCAAACTTTTTCAAGGGCGTTCGATAAAATTGGTACTTACAACGAAAAATATAAGTTTAAAACATGGCTTATTACCATTGCAAAAAACATTCACATAGATTTCCTAAGGGTTAAAAAAGCGTCCATAACAAATGAAAGAGGTCATGACCACGACGAACGCGTTAAAGAAATTATTGATGAAACACCAACCATTGAAGATACTATTATTACTGAGCAAAATTTAGCAAAATTACTTCGTGACATAAAAAAATTAAAACCTCATTATCAAGAAGTTATTAATTTACGATACTTTCAAGAGTTGAGTTATCAAGAAATATCAAATGCACTTAATGAGCCTATGAGTAATGTAAAAGTGAAGTTACTTAGAGCAAAAAAATTATTAGCAGAAATTATTCAGAAGAAAAAATGAAATTAAGTATTAAAAATCTAGGACCTGGATTATTGTTTGCTGGAGCTGCCATTGGCGTTTCACACTTAGTGCAATCAACAAGAGCTGGAGCCGATTTTGGTTTAGGCTTGCTTTGGGCATTACTATTAGTAAACCTATTTAAATATCCATTTTTTCAGTTTGGACCAAGATATGCTTCAGCAACAGGAGAAAGTTTATTAGATGGTTACAAAAAAATGGGCAACGGTATTTTAATAGCCTATTTTATTTTAACGTTTGCTACTATGTTTACAATACAAACAGCAGTAACGATTGTCACAGCAGGATTAGCATCTTCCTTATTTGGCGAACTTGGTTTTGATGCTGAATTTGCCGTAAAAATATGGACTATAATTGTTCTTATTGTTTGTTTAGCATTACTTATTTTTGGAAAATACAAACTACTAGATAGACTAATAAAAATTATTATTATTACCTTATCCATTAGTACAATTGCAGCTGTTATAGTTGCCTTATCAAGTAACCCAGCTCCAATTTCATTTACACAAATATTACCAGAAGGCACTATTGAAATTGGATTTTTAATTGCTTTTATGGGTTGGATGCCAGCACCTTTAGATATTTCGGTTTGGCATTCTCTTTGGGCTATAGAAAAACGAAAAGATGACAAAGAATTTAATGCTAAATCAGCTTTGTTCGATTTTAATGTAGGATATATTGGCACTGTTATTTTAGGCATTTGCTTTGTGTTATTAGGCTGTATAGTAATGTTTGGCTCAGGAGAATCATTTAGTAATGCAGCTGGAGTATTTTCGGGGCAGTTAATAGATATGTATACTTCTAGCTTAGGTGAATGGGCTTATATAATTATTGGCATTGCCGCTTTTACTACTATGTTTAGTACTACACTTACATGTCTAGACGCCTCTCCTCGAGCTATGGATAGAACTATTGAACTCTTATTTAATAGGGACTATAAACTTGGCTACTTAGCTTGGATACTATTATTGGCCATCGGAACTATTAGTATTTTCTTCTTTTTTGATTCAGAAATGGGATTATTGGTGAAAATTGCAACAGTACTCTCGTTTTTAACTGCTCCTTTCTATGCCATTATAAACTATAAGCTTATTAGTAGTAAGTACACCCCTAAAAATGCAAGACCATCATTGAAAATGCACATTTTAAGCTGGTTAGGCATCATTTTTTTAATTGGTTTTAGCATATATTATCTAACAACTTTATAATCTATTTTTAATTCTATACTTTGTATCTTTGCAACCATATTTATTAAAAGCATGAGTACCGAATCAATTACAACTAAACGTCAACCTAAACCAAAGTGGCTTAGAGTTAAATTACCTACAGGAAAAAAGTACACCGAATTAAGAGGGTTGGTTGACAAGTATAAATTAAATACTATTTGCACTTCAGGTAGCTGCCCAAATATGGGTGAATGTTGGGGAGAAGGAACTGCTACTTTTATGATTCTTGGCAACATTTGTACTCGTTCATGTGGTTTTTGTGGTGTAAAAACTGGAAGACCAGAGTCGGTAGATTGGGATGAGCCAGAAAAAGTGGCACGTTCTATCAAAATCATGAACATTAAACATGCTGTTTTGACGAGTGTTGATAGAGATGACTTAAAAGACATGGGAAGCATTATGTGGGCAGAAACTGTAAAAGCAGTAAGACGCATGAATCCAGAAACCACAATGGAGACGTTAATTCCAGATTTTCAAGGAATTGAGCAACATTTAGACAGGATTTTAGAAGTATCTCCTGAAGTTATTTCACATAATATGGAAACTGTTCGTCGTTTAACAAGAGAGGTTCGTATTCAGGCAAAATATGATAGAAGCTTAAGTGTTTTAAAATATTTAAAAGATAACGGACAACGCAGAACTAAGACAGGAATCATGCTTGGATTGGGTGAAGAACGCGAAGAAGTTATAGAAACACTATATGAGTTAAAAGAAGCTAAAGTAGATGTGGTTACTATTGGTCAATATTTACAACCAAGTAAAAAGCATCTTCCTGTGCAACGCTTTGTTACTCCAGATCAATTTCAGGAGTATAAAGAAATAGGTTTAGACCTTGGTTTCCGTCATGTAGAAAGTAGTGCTCTGGTTAGGTCCTCATACAAAGCTCAAAAACACATTAATTAAGCATGATTAATGTTGCTATAAACGGTTTTGGCAGAATCGGAAGACGTGTTTTTAGATTACTACTAAATAACCCTAACATACAAGTAGTTGCAATCAATGACCTAGCTGATAGTAAAACACTTAGCCATCTACTTAAATATGATAGTATTCACGGTGTACTACCAAATACTATATCCTTTGATAATGACAATATTACTATAGACGGTAAAAAAGTAAGTCTACAAAACCATAACTATCCAAAACTTATTAATTGGAAACCTTTTAATATTGATGTTGTTATAGAGGCTACAGGAAAGTTTAAATCTACAACCGATTTAAACCACCACATAAACAATGGTGCTTCAAAAGTCATTTTGTCTGTTCCACCTACTGACGATTCTATAAAAACAGTAGTTTTAGGGGTCAATGACAATATTTTAAGCGAAAATGATAATATCATTTCTAATGCTTCCTGCACGACAAACAATGCTGCCCCAATGATTGACATCATTAATAATTTGTGTGGCATTAAACAAGCATATATCACCACTATACATTCATATACCACAGATCAAAGTTTACACGATCAACCGCATCGTGATTTACGTCGGGCAAGAGCCGCTGGACAATCTATTGTTCCAACAACAACTGGAGCTGCCAAAGCATTGACTAAAATTTTCCCAGATTTATCTGAAGTTATTGGTGGATGCGGTATTAGAGTTCCCGTGGCAAACGGCTCACTTACAGATATAACCTTTAATGTAAAGAAAATTGTAACTGTAAATGAGGTGAATTTGGCATTTAAAAAAGCTGCAGAATCAAACTATAAAGGTGTTTTAGAATATACCAACGACCCGATTGTATCCATTGATATTGTTGGCAATCCTCACTCTTGTATTTTTGACTCCCTCATGACATCTGTTATTGGAAATATGGTAAAAATTATTGGTTGGTACGATAACGAAACTGGATATTCTAGCAGAATTATCGATTTAATTTCCAAATTGGAAAAGAACTAGCTTATCGACCAAATGCATATTTTTTTTCAAAAAGTGCATTTTATCGAATAAAATGTTATATTTGTCGATAAAACGATCTAAAAATGTCCCAAATCAAATATTACATATTTGTTTTTTTAGTCTTAATAACTACAAATTTTTACCCTCAGGATAATATTGAGGATGACATTTCTTTGGATAAAAATAGAATTGACTTTTTTGTTGAAGAAGCTGATAAAGAAACTCAAAAGTCCAACTATTTTAATGCTATTACCATACTTCAAAAAGCATTGGTTATTGCCGAAAAAATTGAAAGTGAGAAAGACCAAGGTATTTTACATTCTAAGATAGCGAACTTACAATACAACTTAGAAAAATATCAAGAAGCTAACTTTACTATCATTAAGGCAATGACTATTCAAAGTAGGATTGATGATACAGCTAACCTTGCAGTATCAAGATATACATGCGGAATTATTTATCTCGCACAAGAAGATTACACTAATGCTTTAGACTATTTTAAATCTGCAAAAACGATATTCGAAGAAAAAAATTATAATGAGCTTGTTGCTAAAGTAACGCTTAATGAGGCAAAAGCTTACTTAGGGCAAGGCAACTTAACCGAGGCCAATGCTTTAGTGGATAAAGCTATTATTTCATCAAAAAAATATAAGTTACCTGACGTTCAAAGTGCTGCTTTAATAAAAAGCGGAGAAATCGCATATGCTGAAGGCAAATACGAAAGAGCTTTAGCTCAAACCTTAGAAGGATCAAATATTGCCAAAAGTTCTGGCAATCTTGTTGTTTTAAACGAAAGCTATAAGGCTCTAAGCAATATCTATGAAAAGACAGGTAATTACCAATTGGCAAATACAAACTTGCATCTTTTTATAAAACTTAGTGATTCTATTTCAAACATAAGAAATGAAAACTTACTTGCTGAAAAAGAAATTATAGATGCTGATAAAGACACTTTAATTCAAACCCAGAAAGAACAAATTGACGAAAAAAATGAGTCAGATAGTTTAAACAAACTAACCACTATTTTAAGTGTTGGATTAATAACCATTCTTTCTCTTTTAACACTTTCATTATACAAAAACAACAATATTAGACTAAAAACTAATAATATGTTGTATCGCAAAAATGAAGAACTTTTAACCGAAAAGGAAAGAGCAGAAATTGCTGCTAAAACAAAAACAAATTTCTTATCTACGGTAACACATGAATTAAGAACGCCTCTATATGCCGTTACTGGTTTAACTAATATGCTATTAGAAGAAAACCCAAGAAAAGAGCAAATGCAACATTTAAAATCACTTAAATTTTCTGGTGATTACTTGTTAACCTTTATCAATGATATTCTTCAAATAAATAAAATTGAAGCCAACAAAGTAGAGTTAGACCCTGAAGTTTTCAATCTAAAAAATAAAGTAGAAAATGTAATAGCTGCATTAAATAATTCAGCTATTGACAATAATATTTTTATCCATTTTGAATACGACAAAAAGCTACCAGAAATATTTAATGGAGACCAATTAAAAATTTCTCAAATTCTTATTAACCTTATTGGCAATGCAATAAAGTTTACTAAAGATGGAGATATATGGGTAAGAGTAACACAATTAGGTCTTAAAGGTAAAAAACACTCTATTCGCCTTGAGGTAGAAGATAACGGAATTGGAATCACCAAAGAAAAACAAGAAAGTATGTTTGAGAGTTTTTCTCAAGGATCAGTTCAAATTAACCGAAAATATGGTGGTACAGGACTTGGACTATCAATTGTAAAAGGTTTGGTTAAAATTTTAAAAGGTAAAATTTATTTAAAAAGCGAATTGGGGAAAGGAACAAGCTTTTTTGTAGAAATGCCTTTAGAAGAAGCTCAAGAAGTAACAAATGTTAAAAGTAAAGATTACGCAAAAGATTTAAATAACTTAGATTTAGAAAACGTGAGAATTTTAGTAGTAGAAGACAACAAAATTAACCAGATGATCACTAAAAAAATCTTAAACAAGATGAACTTAGTTTGTGATTTGGTTGACAACGGTGAAGACGCCGTTGAGAAAGTTAAGGAAGTGACCTACGATGTCGTACTTATGGACATTCACATGCCAGGAATTAGTGGCTTAGAAGCCACTAAACAAATACGTGCATTCGATAAAGAGCTTACCATTTTTGCTCTTACAGCAGTAACGCTCGAGGATAAAATGCAAGAGTTTGAAGAGGCTGGTTTTAACGATATTATATCGAAGCCATTTAAGCAAGAAGATTTTGAGAAAAAATTATATGAAGCATTAAAGGAAAACGAAACCTCTGCTTCGGCTTAATATTTAGTACAAAAAGCCAATAGTATTTTATTGAATTTTTCATGCTCAAAAATTTTGGTTTCAATTGGTAAATAATAAAGCTTATTTTCAATTAATTTATTACCAAGTTTGGTAAAATCTTTTTCAGTTGTTACAATTATTTCTTTTTCATTTAAAGCCTCAATATCTGCATCGGTAAAAATATGGTGATCTTTAAAGTTTATATGTTCAAAATTATAACCTTCATCATTCAAAAAATTCACTAAAGGTATTGCATTGGCAATTCCAGTCACAAGCGTGAAATTCTCATCTTTTAACCCACTTAAATTAACATTGTCACTGTTAGAATAGATAGTACTAGAGTAATCAATAGTACTGAAAAATACTTCTTGATGTGATTTTGGTTGTAATCTATGTTTAAGCTTGCTTCGTTCTTCAATAGTAATGTCTTTAGGACATTTTGTAACTACAATAACATTGGCTCTTTTAGCTCCAGATTTTGGTTCTCGTAAATCGCCTGTTGGTAAAGTGATATCATCAATATATAGTTTATCGTAGGTAGTTAACAAAATATTAAATCCTGCGTCTACTTTTCTATGCTGAAACGCATCATCCAATAATATAACATCAGGGTTTTTTAAACTTTGTAATTTAGAAATTCCATGTTGCCTATTAGCATCAACACTCACTGTAATACCTTTAAATTTCGAATAAAATTGATAAGGTTCGTCTCCAATAGTTTCAGCACTTGACATGTCATTTGCTATTTGAAAACCATCAGTTGAGCGCTTATAACCTCTACTTAAAGTTGCTAGCTTATAGTTATCCTTTAAAAGTCTTATTAAATATTCTATCATTGGTGTTTTTCCTGTACCACCAACACTTAAATTTCCAACGCAAATTACTGGAAAATCATAACTTTTAGATTTAAAAACGCCTTTATCATACAAAACATTTCGCAACCATGTAACGCCATAGTAAATAGGAACAATTGGTAATAATATGTTTCTTAATAGCTTCACGATAACGTAATCAAAATAATTTATAAAAGAGTGCCAAGATAATAATTAAATCATTCAAGATTACACAAGGCTAATTGAAAACAATGAAAGTCAACTTGTGGAAGTAATTATTTATCTTTGAACTAAACATAACTTTTTATGATTGTACAAGACGTTATTAATCACCTAGAAGAATTAGCTCCAATGTCTTATGCTGAAGATTTTGACAATGTTGGTTTATTAGTGGGTGATAAAAATAATAAAGTTTCAGGCATCCTTGTTACATTAGACACTCTTGAAACAGTAATAGATGAAGCTATTGAGAAAAATTGCAATCTCATAGTAAGTTTTCATCCTATAATTTTTAAAGGATTAAAAACTATTACAGGAAAATCCTATGTAGAACGTGTTGTAATTAAAGCCATAAAAAATAACATTTCAATTTTTGCAATTCATACAGCTTTAGACAATGCATTACAAGGAGTAAACGATAAAATATGTGAGCAACTTGGGCTATTAAATAGACAAATACTAATCCCTCAAGTTGGCACCATAAAAAAATTAACCACGTATATTCCAAAAGATAAAATTGAAAAAGTAAGAGATTCATTATTTAATGCTGGAGCTGGTTCTATTGGTAATTACAACAATTGTAGTTTCAATGTTAATGGTATTGGCACCTTTAATGGAAATGAAAACTCAAATCCAACAATTGGAGAAAAGGGAATTACTCAACAAGAAGAAGAAATAAAACTCACTGTTACTTTTCAAAAACATCTTGAATCCAAAGTTTTACAAACGCTTTTTAAAAATCACCCATACGAAGAAGTTGCTTATGAAGTGACAACACTAGAAAATAAAAATCAGCATATTGGCATGGGAATGATAGGCGAATTCGAAAATGCTATGACAGAAACTAGCTTTCTGGAACATTTAAAATCAACAATGCAAACTAAATGTGTGCGTCATTCTTCTTTTTTAAATAAACCAATAAAAAAAGTGGCTGTATTAGGAGGTTCAGGAAGCTTTGCAATTAACGCCGCAAAAGCTGCTGGAGCAGATGCATTTGTTACAGCCGATTTAAAATACCATGACTTTTTTACTGCCGAAAACAAGCTGCTTTTAACAGATATTGGACACTACGAAAGTGAACAATACACAAAAAACCTTTTAGTAGCGTATCTTACAAAAAAAATTCCTAATTTTGCAATCGTTTTATCAAACACAAATACCAATCCTGTAAAGTATTTATAAGCATGGCTAAAAAGAAAGAAGTTACTGTAGAAGAGCGATTAAGAGCACTATACGATTTACAATTAATCGATTCTCGCGTTGACGAAATTAGAAATGTAAGAGGAGAACTTCCTTTAGAAGTACGTGATTTAGAAGATGAAGTTGAAGGATTAAAAACTAGACTTCAAAAATTAGATGACAGTCTTTTAGATATAGGTGAGCAAATTAAGTCTAAAAAGAACTTAATTGAAGAAGCAAAAGCACTTATAAAAAAGTACTCTGAGCAACAAAAAAATGTTAGAAATAACAGAGAATACAACTCTTTAACTAAAGAAACTGAATTTCAAGAATTAGAAATTCAATTGGCTGAAAAGCATATTAAAGAATTTAATGCTCAAATTGAGCAGAAAAAAGAAGTTATAGACGAGACAAAATCTCGTTTAAAAGAAAGAGAAACACATTTAAAACACAAAAAAGGTGAATTGGATGCTATTCTTTCTGAAACTGAAAAAGAAGAACAAGCTTTATTAAAGAAAAGCGAAGAGTATAAAAAGACAATCGAAGAGAGATTAGTGCTTGCATATTCTAGAATTCGTGAAAATGTAAAAAACGGACTAGCAGTAGTTGCTATTGAAAGAGGAGCTTCTGGAGGTTCTTTCTTTACAATTCCACCTCAAGTTCAAGCTGAAATTGCTTCTCGAAAAAAAATAATCACTGACGAACATAGTGGTCGTATTTTAGTTGATGAAGCTTTAGCAAATGAGCAAAAAGCAAAAATGGAAAAAATGTTTTCTAAATTATAGTTAGAATACAAAAAACATAGAAAAAGCCTTTAACAATCTGTTAAAGGCTTTTTTATTGTGTAATTTTTTTGTTAATTATCGACTTATAGGAAAAGGAAAACATATATGAAATCATTAATAGTATCTCTCTCAGTTGCATTATTATTTAGCTGTCAAAATAATGCACAACAAAAAGCAGTAGCAACATCTAATAAAAGTAAAATAGAACAAGGGTTAATGACAGCAGACCCTATTGAAGTTCCTTTACAAGATGGTTTAGCAAGAGCCTATTTTGCGAGTGGCTGTTTTTGGTGTGTTGAAGCTGTGTATGAAAGCGTAAAAGGAGTTAAAGAATCTATTTCTGGTTATTCTGGTGGACACACATTAAATCCAACGTATGAGTCTAGTAATACAGGAAGAACTGGTCATGCCGAAGCTGTTGAGATTATTTACGACCCAAAAATTGTGAGTTTTGCTACATTGGTTGATGTGTATTTTGGGTCTCAAAATGTGACTCAAGTAAACGGTCAAGGTCCAGATATTGGCTCACAGTACCGTTCTATTATTTTTTATCAAAATGAAAAGCAAAAGGAAATTATTATTCAAAAAAAAGAAGCTTTAGCAAAAAAACTCGATAAACGTATTGCTGCTGAAATTATGCCTTTTCAAAAATTTTGGATTGGTGAAGATTACCATCAAGATTTCGAACGCCTAAATCCAGACAACCCTTATATACAAGGTGTTTCTATTCCAAGACTAAATCGTTTTAAGCAAAAATTTCCTCACTTATTAAAGGATAAGCATTAATACTTAACATTGACTTTCTCATAAAAAAACGATAACTTCGTTTAACGTCGGATATAAGTCATTAAAACGACGCATATCCGTAAAAGCATTAAACGAACTTCTCAAATTTTTCTCACCCTTAGCTCAAAAATCAAAGGGTATAATTGGTCTTTAGTGGCATACATTCCAGATTCAGTTTTAACTAAATTTGGTAACACATCATAAGGGCTTTCATTGTATTCGTTTAAATAGTCTATATGTAAACCAGCTTCTGTAAGTGCATTAATCACCTCACTCAATCCATGATTCCATCCATATTCTTTACTAATCATTTTTGAATCTTGATTAGCATAAGTACCTTCATACTCTTCATAAATCACCTCATTTTGCATATAACCATATTTCATTTCTTGTTTATCATTTGCGTAATCAAACATCCACACAATTGGATGAAATTCAACCATATAAAAAACGCCTCCTGGTTTTAGTCTTTCGGCAATCATTTTACCCCAAGGTTTTAAATCTGGTAGCCAACCAATAACACCATAGCTTGTAAAAACGATATCAAAAGTCTCCTTGACGTATTTAGGTGTATCCAAAACATTACAGCAAACAAATTCAGCATCTAGTTGTAACTCGTCATTTAGCTTGTTTGCCAATGCAATACCTTCATCACTTAAATCCACACCAACACACTTCGCTCCTAACCTACTCCAACTTAAGGTATCTTGACCAAAATGACATTGCAAATGCAACAACAATTTTTCTTTTACATCTCCCAAAGCATTTAATTCATAGGACATTAAAGAAGATTTCCCTTTTTTAAAGGCTTCCAAATCATACATAGCACTTTTAGCATGAACTTTAACCTTTTCATTCCACGTATCCTTATTAACCTCGAAATATTTTTTATGACTTGTCATTAGCTAAAATTGAGCTTCTAAAATAAGATTTCTAAATTAATTGTGTTTAGTTTCTTATTTTTGATGAAAATCCAACCACATGAAACATCCGCACTAAATTTCTAATATTCAATAAAAATATTATAGATGTTACATGTGACCGTTGAAAAACAATAAATACTATCACATGAAAAAATTATTCCTCCTTTCGTTTCTAATTATATTTTCTGCTTGTAAACAAGCTGAAGAAAAAAAAGAAGAACCTGTTAAAGAATTAACAGTTGCTGAAAAAATTGCTAATGCGCATGGCTATGAAAACTGGGATAACGTAAAAACCTTTGCATTTACCTTTGGAGGCACTTTAGAGGATCCAAACAGTGGTCGTTCATGGGTATGGAATCCTAAAACGAATGATATTAAATTAACCCGTAATGATGAAGTTTTAGAGTACAATAGAAGTAATATGGATTCTGTGGACTTAAAAGCAGATAGAGGGTTTATTAATGATAAGTTTTGGGCTTTAATCCCATTTCAACTGGTCTGGGATGAAGGCACAACAATTTCGGAGCCCGAAAAGGCTATATCTCCTGTAAAACAAGAAGAGTTTAATAAATTGATAATTACCTATTCCAGTGAAGGCGGTTATACACCTGGAGATGCGTACGACATTTATTTTGACGAGGATTATATTATTAGAGAGTGGAGTTTTAGGAGAGGTAACGCTCCAGAACCAACCATTTCAAATACTTTTGAAAACTATAGTGATTATAATGGTATTAAAGTTGCTCAAGACCATAAAAGAAGTGCAAGTGACAGAAATCTTTTAATCAGAAATATTAAGGTCGAATTAGAAGAATAATTCACCTAATTAAGAAGTAAAATATCATTCAAATTTTCCTATTTTTGGGTAAAACCAAAACATTTTACTTTGTCCAACTATAAACTAGGTCTTGAATATGCTAAACAACAAGACCAAAATGATGTTCTAGCTTCTTACAGAAATCAATTTCACATTCCTAAAGATAAAGAAGGAAACGATTGGTTGTACTTTACAGGAAATTCACTTGGCTTACAACCAAAATCAACCAAATCTTATATAAATCAAGAGTTAAATGACTGGGCAACCTTAGGTGTCGAAGGTCATTTTGAAGCTAAAAACCCTTGGATGGGATACCATGAATACTTAACGGAATCCATGGCTAAAATTGTTGGCGCAAAACCTATTGAGGTTGTTATTATGAATACCCTTACCACAAATCTGCATTTGTTAATGGTATCTTTTTATCAACCAACAAAAACCAAGTATAAAATAGTTATTGAGAGCGATGCATTTCCATCAGATAGATATGCAATACAAACACAATTAGAGTTTCATGGGTTTGATGCTAACGAAGGATTGATTGAATGGAAACCTCGACAAGGTGAAGAATTACTGCGAATAGAAGACTTAGAAACCATTCTTGACCAACAAGGTGATGACATTGCATTGCTTTTAATTGGAGGCGTCAACTATTATACAGGACAATATTTTAATCTAAAACGAATTGCAGAGCTAGGTCATTCCAAAGGTTGCATGGTTGGTATCGATTTGGCTCATGGTGCTGGAAACATACAACCTGAGTTACATGATTCAGGTGTTGACTTTGCTGCTTGGTGCACTTATAAATATTTAAATTCTGGTCCAGGAAGCTTAGCTGGTTTATTTGTACATGAAAAACATGCGTATAATAAAGATTTAAAACGTTTTGCAGGCTGGTGGAGCCATAACAAATCGACGCGATTTAATATGCGTCAACCACTTGATGTAATTCCAGGTGCGGAAGGTTGGCAATTAAGCAATCCTCCTATTCTATCTATGGCAGCAATTAAAGCTTCATTGGATATGTTTAATGACGTTGGCATGAATGCTTTAAGAGCAAAATCTAAAAAACTTACTGGATACTTTGAGTTCTTGATTAATGAACTGGAAAATGATAACATAAAGATTATTACGCCTTCAAATCCAGACGAACGAGGTTGTCAATTATCAATACAAGTTAAAGATGCTGATAAAAGTTTACATAAAAAGTTAACTGATGCTCATATCATTACTGATTGGCGCGAGCCAGATGTAATAAGATGCGCTCCAGTGCCTTTATACAACAGTTTTGAAGATGTTTATAGAATGGTTGAAAAATTAAAAGAAATTTTAAGTGAATAGAAAACAAAACATACTCATCATAGGTGCTGGACTTTGTGGTTCACTTCTCGCTTTGCGTCTTGGTCAACGAGGTTATAACGTTACTGTTTACGAAATGCGTCCTGATTTACGCAAAGTAGATATTTCAGCAGGACGTTCAATCAATTTGGCTTTTTCTGATAGAGGAAATAAAGCCATGAAATTGGTTGGCATTGAAGACAAAGTAAAAGCACTTTGTATACCAATGAATGGTCGTATGCTGCACGACAAGGAAGGCAATACATTTTTGTCAAATTATAGTGGAAGAGACCATGAATACATCAACTCCATTTCTCGTGGCGAACTAAATGGTTTGCTATTAACTGAAGCTGAGAAACATGATAATGTGACGATTCATTTCAACAAAAAGTGCAAGTCGGTTGATTTTGAAAAAACCACAGCATTATTTAAAGATTACCATACTAAAGATGAATTCATTGAAGATGCTGATATCATCATTGCTACTGATGGCGCTGGTTCAGCAATGCGAAAAAGTTACTATTTAGGAAAGAAATTCCTGTTTAGTTTTTCGCAAGACTATTTAACGCATGGCTATAAAGAATTAAGCATTCTTCCAACAAAAGAAGGTGGTTATAAAACTTATAAAAACGCCTTACATATTTGGCCTCGAGGCGATTTTATGCTCATAGCATTACCTAATTTAGATGGTAGTTTTACGGTCACACTGTTTTTGAGTCATGATGAAGGTGCTTATAATTTCGGAAATTTGACAACTCCTAAAATCGTGACAGAATTCTTTAAAAAAGAATTCCCAGATGCACTTGAATTGATGCCCAATTTAGTTGACGACTTTTTTGAAAACCCAACAGCAGCATTAGGAACTGTAAAATGCTCGCCATGGCATTACAAAGGAAACACCTTGTTAATGGGAGATGCAGCACATGCTATTGTTCCTTTTTATGGACAAGGTATGAATGCCTCGTTTGAAGATGTGGTGGAATTTAACAAAATTCTTGACCAGAATCTTGATAATTGGGAAGCCATTTTCACAGCCTATGAGAAGTCTCGCAAAAAAGATACTGATGCCATTGCAGATTTAGCCATTGATAATTTTCATGAAATGAAAGACCATGTTGCTAACCCAATATTTCAAAAGAAACGAAAGATTGAAATGGCCTTAGAAAAGCATTTTCCTAATGACTATTCTTCCAAGTATTCATTAGTGACTTTTAATGAAGATATAAACTATAGAGACGCTATGTTAAGAGGGCGTGCACAAGATAAAGCCATATTGAATATGCTTTCAGATGGTGAGATTGATACTAATGGCGATTTACAAAGTATATTAGAAAAAGTAAAACAACAAACCGAAGCCATTCTAGAAGATGATAGAATTGCTGGATTAAAATAAAAACTATGAGTGACAAAGTAACACCAAGAGGAGCCTATCCACATAATAGAAGAGCTGGAGATTTTATTTTTATATCAGGCACAAGCTCTCGTCGTGCAGATAACACCATTGCAGGAGTTGATATTATTGACGAAATGGGAACCAAACGTTTAAATATTGAAGTTCAAACTCGTGAAGTATTGCAAAATATTGAAAAAAACCTGAAAAGCGCTGGTGCCGAAATGAGCGATGTGGTAGATGTGACGTCGTTTTTAGTAAACATGAACGATTTTGCAGGTTATAATAAAACTTATGCAGAATTTTTTAATGCAGAAACAGGACCAGCCAGAACAACCGTTGCTGTTCATCAATTACCTCATCCAGATTTAGTGGTAGAGATTAAGGTGATGGCTTACAAGCCATTGTAATAACTCCTTCCCTATTTTAGGGAAGGTGGATTCAATTCCATTTAAAGGAATTGAAGTCGGAAGGGTAAACATTCGTTTTATCAATAAGGCCATTATTTAGAATTGTTTACATTTAGCATAACCAACCTCAAACCAACCAACGCTTAATCACTTATTAATTTTAAAAATGTGATTAAATTTTTCCGTCGTATTCGCCAACAACTTCTAACTGATAACAAGTTCAGTAAGTACTTACTCTACGCCATTGGCGAAATTATACTTGTGGTAATTGGTATTCTTATTGCCCTTCAGATTAATAATTGGAATGAAGGTAGGAAATTACAAAACGAAATAAACATCTATCTTAATCAGAAACTTGAAAATCTAAAAGAAGATAGATTACGTTTAATTGAAATTAGAGATGTAAGACAGGAGAAGGCAGAAAAAAGCAAATATGTTTTTGATGTTGGGCTAAAAAATATTGATGCTATTTCAATTACAAATATCATATATTTTATTCTTGTAGAACGTCATTTTATTAGTGCAATAGAGCGCAACGAATCTTCAATTACAAAATATTATGCTGGTTCTAGTGAAGCAACTATAAACAAACTAGAACTATTATATATCAATAATATTAAAGAAATGACCTTAGAAGAAAATCGCCTTAACACCTTTAGTGAAAATGCGGAGTTTAGTTTATGGACCGATGGTTTTTTAGTAGATAACAGAGATTTGTTTGCAACAACCATTGAAAATTTGGGAGAATTAAAATATAATGATGGCGTTCCAGAATTAACCTTGAATGGTAACAGTCAAAAAGTACTAGAAGGAATATTTAGAAGGAACGAACTGGCAAATGAAAGTCTTATAGCTAAGCTTAATACACTTATTGAGATTAATGAACAATTCATTAAAGAAATTGAAAACTATTTAAATTAAAGTTACAACTGTGATTAAATTCTTTCGACAAATACGTAAAACACTAATTAACCAAAACAATATGGGAAAATATTTTAAATACGCTATTGGCGAAATTTTGTTGGTTGTAATTGGTATTTTAATTGCTTTGCAAATCAATATCTGGAATGAACAAAAAAAAGAACAAAAAATAGTTAAATCTTATTTAAAGAACCTTGTTGTAGATTTGAATGAAGATATTAAAATGACAGAAAACTTAACTCAAATTATAAAGTATAAAGTTTTGTATATAGACAAGCTTGCAACGTTTTTTAGAAACAAAGAGATAAATGAATTGGATAATTTAGAGGTGTTTTATGAAGCTTATGATACCTATGGATATAGACCTTTTACTTGGTATAAAAGTACTATTGATGAAATAAAAAATTCGGGGAGTTTAAAATTGATAAAAAATGATTCGCTACGAAAACAAATTAATCAATACTATGCATTAACAGATCATTTGGATCAGGATTTTATCAATGATAGTGAAGGGGCTGCATCATTACGTTCGTCTTTATTTAATATTGTAAATACAAATTACCCAAACCGTAAAGACCTAATAGACACCTTAAATCTATCCTACAGAAAAAGTGATAAATCTATATTTACAAACTCAAGGGTTTACAAAGAGGCTAAAAAAAGCAATTTTAAATTGCTTACAAATGATATCAATGATATTCATGTGTTTGTAAATAACTTATTTCGATATAATGGTTTATTAAACGTTAGATACAAAAGCGAGTTTCCTAGATTAATAAAAATGGGTAAGAATATAATTGAAATGATAGAGAATGAATACAATGATTAAATTTACAGAATGAACATTCAAAACTACATAAACGGCAACTTTCATAATCCAATACAAGATAATTGGCTAGACAACTACAATCCCTCAAATGGAGAAGTGTATAGTCAAATACCTAACTCTACTAGTGAAGATGTCGAAAACGCATACATAGCAGCAAAATCTGCTTTTCCAAGTTGGAGTCAAACCACTTTGGAAGAACGAAGCAGAATCATGCTCAAAATTTCAGAGCTCATTGAAGCAAATCTAGATAAGCTAGCTGAAGCCGAAAGTAAAGACAACGGCAAACCCATTTGGTTGGCCAAAGCGATTGATATACCTCGAGCATCTAGTAATTTTCGCTTTTTTGCAAATGCCATTACCCAATTTGCTAGCGAAAGTCATGAAAGTGTTGGTCAACAAGCTATAAACTATACGCTCAGGCAACCTATTGGAGTTGTAGGCTGTATTTCACCTTGGAACCTTCCACTCTATTTGTTTACATGGAAAATCGCTCCAGCCATTGCAGCAGGAAATTGTGTGGTTGCCAAACCAAGCGAGGTCACACCAATGACTGCTTATTTATTAGGTGAAATCTGCACAGAAGCAGGTTTACCAAAAGGTGTACTAAACATCGTTCATGGCTTAGGAACAACAGCAGGACAAGCCATTGTAGCGCATCCAGACATTAAAGCTATTAGTTTTACAGGAGGCACAGCAACTGGAGCACATATTGCTAGGACAGCTGCACCAATGTTTAAAAAACTATCCTTAGAGTTAGGAGGTAAAAACCCAAACATCATTTTTGCCGATTGTGATTATGAGGATATGTTAAAAACCACAGTTCACTCATCATTCGCCAATCAAGGTCAAATTTGCTTGTGTGGAAGTCGCATTTTTGTAGAAGATTCCATTTACGAACAATTTAAAACTGATTTTGTTGAGCGTGTTAAAAAAATGAAGGTTGGTCATCCATCAGATGAAAAAACAAAGGTCGGTGCTTTAGTCTCTAAACAACATTTAGAAAAAGTATTAAGCTATGTTGACATTGCAAAAGAAGAAGGTGGAACAGTATTATGTGGTGGAAATAAAGTAACTGTTGAAGGCTATGAAAATGGCTATTACATGCAACCAACCATAATTGAAGTTAAAACAGACGAATGTCGTGTTAATCAAGAAGAAATATTTGGTCCAGTTGTAACCATTATGCCCTTTAGCAATGAAGATGAAGTGTTACAAAAGGCCAACAAGGTAAAGTATGGATTATCAGCCACTTTATGGACAAACGATTTAAAACGCACGATGCGAATGAGTAACCAAATACAAGCAGGTATTGTTTGGGTTAATACGTGGTTATTGCGTGATTTACGTACACCTTTTGGTGGTGTTAAAGACTCAGGAGTTGGTCGTGAAGGAGGTTTTGAAGCGCTACGCTTTTTTACAGAGGCTAAGAATATTTGTATTAAGTATTAAGTACAATGATAGAAGTTCAAAAAGACATATTCTTCTCTTCAGATAAAAAAGATATGGATATGGAATTGATTTATAATTTCATTCATAATAGTTATTGGGGAAACAATAGGACTTTTGAGGAGCAAAAAAAGGCTGTAGAAAACACACTTAATTTTGGTTTATTTCATAACGGAAATCAAATAGCCTTTACTAGAGTGATGACGGATTTCGTGTTTTTTGCTTACATTCTTGATGTTTTCGTCATTGAAGACTATCAAGGAAAAGGTCTATCCAAATTATTGATGAAGCATATATTAGAACATGAACCTATTAAAAATGTAGACAAATGGATTCTAGCAACGCGAGATGCTCATGGTTTATACAGTAAATTTGGTTTTGAATCATTAAAAAATCCAGATATGATTATGGAAAAAATGAGTGAACGCGCTAAAAAAATATATCAGTAATAACTTGTGCTTGTCATATCGAGCGCAGTCGAGATAAAGCACAAGTCAAATATTCATGAAATTATACTATGTTTACATATTAAAATGCTCTGACAATTATACTTATACAGGTATTACTAATGATATTGTCAGAAGATTAAAAGAACATAAAGAAGGTTTTAACAAAGAGTGTTTTACATACAAAAGAAGACCATTGAAATTAATATTTCATCAAGAATTCAACGATGTAGAGCAAGCAATATATTTTGAAAAGAAAATTAAAAATTGGAGTGCAAAAAAGAAATTTGCGTTAGCTAATGGTGAGTTTGATATGCTACAAATATTATCTGAATGTAGAAATGCAACACATTCAAAATTTAAACCATGACCAAAAGTAGGTCTCGACTGCGCTTGACCAGACAAATATTATGAACTTAAACTTAAATAATAAATACGCTTTAGTCTGTGGAAGTACTGCAGGAATAGGTAAAGCAACTGCAATAGCTTTAGCTTCGGAAGGTGTACAAGTAACACTTGTTGCAAGAAATGAAGGCAAACTAAAATTAGCACTAGCAGATTTACCTCAACAACGAACTCATGATTATATCGTCGCCGATTTTTCAAATCCAGATGATTTGAAGAATAAAGTGTCAGAATATATAATTAATAATCACGGATTTCACATATTAATAAACAATACAGGAGGCCCAAAAGGAGGCCCTGTGTTTTCAGCAGATGTTGAAGAATTTGAAAATGCGTTCACGCAACATTTAAAATGTAATCATGTTTTAGTACAAGCGGTTGTACCATTCATGAAAAGTGAAGGCTTTGGGCGCATTATTAATGTCATATCAACTTCAGTAAAACAGCCTTTAGATGGTCTTGGCGTAAGTAATACCATTCGTGGTGCTGTTGCAAATTGGAGTAAAACTTTAGCTAATGAATTGGGGCAATTTGGCATTACTGTAAACAATGTGCTCCCAGGAGCCACTGGAACTGAACGTTTAACAGAAATTATTAAAAATAAATCGGATAAAACTGGCAACACTGAAGAAGCTGCCGCCAGCACTATGAAAAATGCTATTCCAGCAAAACGATTTGCAAAACCTGAAGAATTAGCTGATGCCATTACTTTTCTAGCTAGTGAACGTGCAGCTTATATTAACGGAATTAACCTTCCTGTTGATGGTGGACGAACAAAATCTTTGTAACTTTATATCATTCTTTTTAAAATCATAAAATCATGAGCAAATTATATCCTCCAATAAATTTTAAAGCATGGATTGATGAAAATAGACATCTTTTAAAACCACCTGTAGGTAATAAAGTTGTTTGGAAAGATGGTGATTTTATTGTTATGGTAGTTGGTGGCCCTAACAGCAGAAAGGATTACCACTATAATGAAACTCCAGAATTTTTCTATCAAGTTGAAGGTGATATTGTTTTAAAAGTGATTGATAAAGGCACTCCAAAAGATATTCATATTAAGGAAGGGGAAATATTCTTATTACCTCCAAAAGTACCGCATTCTCCGCAGCGAGGTGCAAATACAGTTGGATTGGTTATAGAATATCCAAGAGAAAAAGGTGTGCAAGACGCACTACTCTGGTTTTGTGAAAATTGTACAACAAAATTATATGAAGAAGACTTTACATTAGATAATATAGAGACAGATATGCCCGGGATTTTTGACAAGTATTATGGTGATAAAGATAAGCGAACATGTCCTAATTGTGGTGAAATAATGCAACCACCAAAAAAAGTACAGATAGACGAATAATATATGAAACGTAAACTTCGAATTAACGGTCACTCTCATCTCCTTCCTTATCCTGAGGAAATCCCTCAATTTATGAAGGATAAAGGTATTTTTTGGGTAGATAAGGACCGGAAATTTATGCTTCAAAAAGACTGGAATCGTCCAATTACAGATTCTAGCTTTTTCTTGAATGAAAAATTGGCTTGGATGGAACGTTTTAACATTGACCATGCAGTTGTTTTAAACTTATCACAATTGTATGGTAATGGTTTGCGTGTGGAAGAAATGAAACAAGCACTTCGATTTCAAAATGATTTTAATGCAAGAGTGCAGCAAGAAAACCCAAGTAAATTCACTTGTGGCTTTGTGGTTCATCCTGGTTTTGTTAAAGGAGCTTGTTGGGAAATTGAACGTTGCGTTGAAGAGTTGGGCATGCAACTTTTATGCTTACCAACGCACTATATGGACACCATAGGCACTTGGCGTTGTATTTTTGATGAAGAAAACGAACCAATTTTTGAATTGGCGAGCAAATACAACCTAGCTGTTGAAATTCATCCCTATGATGGTGAAAAATTTATCAAGTTAGAAAACACCTCTTGGCGTTTTCATCTTATATGGATGCTTGCTCAATGTGCAGACGCTTATCATTTTCTAACCTTAAACGGTTATCAAGATAAATATCCAAATATGCGAACTTGTTTTGCTCATGGAGGGCAATTAGCACAAATTAATTTAGGCAGACGTATTCAAGGTTTTGATGGACGACCAGATTTATTTGAAGGTAAAAGCCACCCAAGAAAAGCAGTTGGTCACAAAAATATCTTTTTCGATACCTTAGTACATGATACTGGAGGATTAGAATTGCTTATAAAGAATCAAGGTTCTAAACAAGTTTTAATGGGACTTGACGACCCTTATCCGCTAGGTGAAATGGAAAGTGAGAAACAAAGTTCTTATCCTGGTAAAATTTTAGATTTGGCAATTGACCAAGATATAATAACTGAAAATGAACGAGACGCTATTTGGCAAGACAATGTAATACAATGGTTGTGCGGCGATGATGAAGCTGCTAAACAAAAATTAGTTAATAGAATTTTAGCCTAATGAATTTTTTATCGGAAGAACTTGATAACTATGTGGTAGGCCACAGTCAAGATGAACCTGAATTACTGCAACAACTCAATAGAGAGACCTATCAAAAAATATTACAGCCTCGTATGTTGAGTGGTCACTACCAAGGCCGTGTTTTGAGCATGATTTCTAAATTAATAAACCCTAAGAACATACTAGAAATTGGGACTTACACAGGTTATTCTGCTTTATGCCTAGCTGAAGGCATGCAACTATCTGGAGAGTTACATACTATTGATATAAATGAAGAATTATTTGATTTTCAACGGAAATACTTTGATAAATCTGGGTATGGTGAACAAATATTTCAACATTTAGGAAATGCTTTAGATATCATTCCAAAACTGAATAAAACATTCGATTTAGTTTTTATTGATGCGGATAAAGAAAATTATGTGAATTATTTTAATGTAATTATTGATATAATGACCCCTGGAGCAATTATTTTATCCGACAATGTACTTTGGAGCGGTAAAGTTCTAAATACTGAGTTTAAAAAAGAAGACATTTCTACACCTGCTCTTATAGAGTATAATAAACTATTAAAAGAAGATAAAAGAGTGGAAACTGTAATGTTACCTATTAGAGATGGATTAACTATTTCTAGAAAATTATAGTGTTACAACTTTCGTTTTACTGAACCAGTAAAATCATCAATCCCATCCTTTACTTTAGTAATTTCCTCATTAATACTGCTAGCTACATCAGTATCAATACCATGTTTATCGGCACTTTTTGCAATTTCGTGCTTTATATCGTTTGTAGCATCTTTTAGAGTACGCATACCTTTTCCTAAACCACGAGCTATCTCAGGTATTTTATCTGCACCAAACACCATCACCACTATAAAAAGGATGAATGCAATTTCGGCACCGCTAATAAATAAAAAGGTTGCTTGTTGTAACATGGTACAAATATAATGAGTATGTATAAAAAAACCGACTTAAAAAAGTCGGTTTTAATATTAAATTACAAACTTTAACTAGTTTTTGTTCTTAAATTGATCAAACTTACTTTGCTTAACTTCTTTTGGCCAAGAGTTGTTAGATGTATCAATATCTGCAGTTTCTAAATCTGGATCTACTACAATAGATACAATTTCTTTTTCAGAAGCAATAGATTTGCTTACTTCTTTATCGTTGTGTCTCCAAATTTCAGCAGGATATGTTTCACGTTTCTTCGTTCCATCTGCATATTCATATTCAACAATAATTGGCATTACCAGACCTCCTGGTTTATTAAATGTTACATTATAAATATACTTAGGTGATTTAATATTTTTACGCTCCTCAGTAGTAAAATTATCCATTAAATACTCTTTTAATGTTGGTGCGTTCTCTAAAGTAGATTTGTTTTTTATAGCTTCCGTAAACTCTTCGCTTCCTTCTTCTACCATGTAAACTAATGGAGGTAAATCTTCTACCTTCATACCATTTCTACTTGCAATATTCTCTACAATATTCTTAGGTGCATCTGTAACATACATCTTCTTAACCTCTTTTAAACCTATATCTGTATAATCAGTTGTATAGAACCAACCTCTCCAGAACCAGTCTAAATCCATTGCTGATGCATCTTCCATAGTTCTAAAGAAATCTTCTGGCGTAGGATGCTTAAATTTCCAACGGTTAGAGTACTCTTTAAAAGCATAATCAAATAACTCACGCCCCATAATGGTTTCACGTAATATATTTAAACCAGTAGCAGGTTTTGCATAAGCATTATTCCCAAATTGGTAAGTATTTAAACCTTTACTCATAATTGGTGCTAAATAATCTTGGTCGGTACTCATATAAGGCACAATTTTATCTGCAGGACCACGTCTTGCAGGAAAATCGGTATCACCTTCTGCTAAAGCACCTGGATATAATTTAGCAAAATCTCGTTCGGCTACATATTGTACAAAGGTATTTAAGCCTTCGTCCATCCATGTCCATTGACGCTCGTCACTGTTTACAATCATTGGGAAGAAATTATGTCCAACTTCGTGAATAATAACTCCCATCATACCGTATCGTGTTCTCTTTGGAATTGTTCCATCTGGATTAGGGCGACCAAAGTTGTAGCATATCATTGGATATTCCATTCCCATTGGTGCACTAACCGAAATTGCTTTATGATAAGGGTAATCAAAGGTCATTCTTGAATAAGAAATTAATGTACTAGCAACAGTTTTAGTAGACCAGTCTCCCCATAGAGGATTTGCTTCTGGTGGATAAAGTGATACAGCCATTACATTTTTGTCACCAATTTTAACAGCCATCATATCCCAAATATGCAGACGAGAAGAAGTCCAACCAAAATCACGTACGTTTTCAGCATATAATTTCCAGGTCTTTGTTCCTTTGCTTTTCTTCTTTGCTGCAGCTTCAGCTTCTTTTTGAGTTACAATTTCTACTGGTTCATCAAAAGACTTTTTAGCTTTTTCAAAGCGCTTCATCATTTCTTTACTAAATACTTCGCTTCTATTTGTTAATCGTCCTGTACCGTCTAATACATGGTCATCAGGAACTGTAATATTAACCTCAAAGTTCCCAAATGGTAATGCAAATTCATCGCGCCCAAAGAACTGCGAATTTTGCCATCCTTCAACATCGTTATATACAGCCATTCTAGGATAGAATTGTGCCATTACATAAATTTTATTATCCGACTCTTCGAAATACTCATAGCCAGAACGACCTCCTTCAGTTACGTGATTGTTAATATTATACCACCATTTAATTTGGAAAGAAAACTTGTCTCCAGTATTCATTGGTTTTGGTAACTCAACACGCATCATTGTACCATTTATCATATGAGGTAATGGTTTTCCATTAACATCGCTTACTTGCTGAATATTAAAACCTCTTTCTGGAGCTTCTTCCATGTAGCTTTTTGAGAAGTTAGCAGCTGGCTGTAGTTTTTGCGTTCCGCTACTCTCAATTAAAGGTGTTTTAGAGTCTTTAGCTCTCATGTTTTGGTCTAATTGCACCCATAAAAACTTTAACTCGTCAGGTGAATTATTAGTATATGTAATAGTTTCAAAACCAGATAAACTTGCTTTATCATCGTTTAACACTAAATCCATTTTATAATCTGCTTGCTGCTGATAATATTCTGGTCCTGGTGCTCCAGATCCAGTTCTAAACATATTAGGAGTAGAAAACTCATTATACATTTGTCTAAATTTATTGATGTTTACGTGACCTGGTTTTCGTTCAGGCTTCTCTTGCTCTTGTTCTTGAGCAAAAACCCCTACTGAAACAAACATGGCTGACAG
Organism: Gaetbulibacter sp. S0825; assembly: GCF_011777505.1. GTDB lineage: Bacteria > Bacteroidota > Bacteroidia > Flavobacteriales > Flavobacteriaceae > Pontimicrobium. The sequence goes on from NZ_JAATJT010000003.1 coordinate 550,563, forward strand.
TAGGAAATACTTAAGTTTTTTCATTAGAAAATATTTAATTGTTTTAAAAGATTAGAATTATAAACCCTAGTTTAGTTGTAGAAAACATATACTTAATAAGGCTTTATAAATTACTATAGTTGGTTACAAATTCTAATTGTTGAAATTAACAAATTTTAAGGAATTTTTAACCTTTTAATTAAAGTTTAACACTCCTTTATCATTTTGAGGTATGAGCATAAAACTCTTTCTTTTAGAATTGATTTTTGTTTTTACCAAATTTTGCTGATCATCGAAAACATCAAAAAGAACTTGGTTTACAATTTCGAAATTATTTATAGCAGAAACATCTGTTATTTCTAAATAGCAAAATAGAATATCATCTTCATATTCTTTTCCTAAAAATTCAAATTGCTGTAAAGTATTATCAATTGTTATTTGTAGTTTACTACTTAAATATTTTTGTATGTAAGCGTCTATTTGAGTTTCATCTTTCCCAATATCTAAGGTGATACTTTCATCATATCGCTCTCTCAACATTTTCTCGAAATCATCAATAAAAATCCTTGTTACTATTTGCACAGATTCTTGCTCTTTAACATACTCAACTTCGGTAACACTCACATAATATTTATGCGTTATGGTAAATGACATTAAAGGCATTATTATCAAAAAAATCAATAATTTATTAATTTTCATAACTCTGTTTATTTTTTAAAGTGTAGTTAACAAATGTACTTATTTTGTTTTATCATTTGTTAGTAATTGTAGGTCAAAAAGTGTTCCAAAATAAAATTAATTGCCTTTCAATTTTAAATTTACCTTATAAGCAGCCATTTTTTCAGCTAAAAACTCAAAAACCTCAATATCACTTTTATCCTTACAGCGTTTTTCAAAATTTTCGTCATCAGAACAGAAATAGAAGAAGTCTGTTCGCAGTGTCTCATCCAAAGGATAAGTAACAAAAAAATCTTCGGTTAAATTTGCTTTTATCCTTTCTAAAAGCACATCGTTATTCTCTTTTTCAACTCGATCTTTAAGTTTTTTTGTTCTGCCTGAGATTTTATTTAATATTTTATTAAGGTTTAATCCAACTCCCAATCCCACGTACACATATTTACCTGCATCTGCTTCATATAGTCTACGTTCGCTTTGAGTTTTTGGCTTCCCTTTATAACCAGGTAAGCCAACATCATAAAAATTTATTGGTCTTTCGGCATCAGAGTTTTTTATGTCGGAATCTAAACTACCTGTAAGCACTTTACCAACAAGAACCTCGCCTAACTCATTGACCTTATCTTCTAAAAAAACCATCATTCTTTTTTCGGAAATAATTTTTGGTGTTATCAAAATCGAGTGCAAATTATATTGCACAGATGAGAAGACTAAAGTGTCGGACAGTTTCACTTGAATGGTAAACGCTCCAAGCTTGTTGGTGGTAGTAAATTTATTGGAAGTTTTATTTATAACATGAATATTCTCAACATCTGTACTTCCAGTAACCACACCTTCAATTTCAATAGTTTGAGAGTATATTGAAGAGAAAACGAAACAGCACAAAACAACTAAAAAATAACTATTAGTTTTTACCATATTTTTTTTTGACAAACTTTTTTTCCAGTTGCTTTATAAAGGCTAAAAAATCTAGTTTTCTATTAGGTTCTAGCAAAGAACGGTCAAAGTTATTCTCTTCAATATAATAGACAAACTCGACCACATCCGTGTCTTTAATACTTAACGTTTCACTTAAATATTCTTTAGAATAAACATCTAGTATGCTTCCTTTTTTATAGTTAGGTATTGCCTTTGTTTTAGTTTTTTTTGATTTAAAAATTGGTATTAATAATTTTCCAAAAATATTTACAACATCAATGCCATTTACCAATCTATTTTCGTTCATGGCAATATTTTCTATTTCAGAAAGATGGTCAGGTGTAAATTCAAATTTATCAAGATTACCTAAACCAAAGTATAACGCATCTAAATTTGGGTTCATTAATTCAATATTACTAACATCAAAAGACAAATCACCTGTTAAATTATAAGGCAAAATTAAAACCTCATCCAGTTTGTTAATTTGTTCAATTAAAAATACCGTAATCTCCTTTACATCAATAATTTGCTGTGTTATTACAACTTTAAAATCTTCGAACTGTAATGCAGAAAATTCAATGCGGTCGTTTAAAGCAACTTCAATAGTAAATTTCCCATCCTCATCTGTTATAGTCCCTTTGCCTGAAGAGCTGTTAAATACTGTTACACCTTCTTTATCGTTTCTATCAACGATAATAGTACCTGTAATTTCAGTACGGCTTGTGCCTTGGGAAAAGGTTTGTGTGCTTGTTAAGCACATTAAAAGCAATAAAATTAGGTTAGTTTTCATGTGTTAAAGTAAGTGATTACTTATCTTAATAAAATGTAAATAGCTTTTAAACTTTTGTTAAAAGATGTATTTACATAAATTTACAACAATATTTAACCAAATGAAAAAAATTCTTATTGCAAGTACCTCTACAATACATGGAAGTAATTTTTTAGATTACTTATTGTCAGATTTAGAAGAACATTTTAAAGATACAACCGAAGTGCTTTTTATTCCCTATGCAAGACCAGGTGGTATAAGTCATGAAGATTATACTAAAAAAGCCCAAGGCGCTTTTAAAAAAATAAACAAAACACTGATAGGGCTACATGAATTTACAAACGTAAAAGAAGCACTAACCAATGCTAAAGGTATTTTTGTTGGAGGTGGAAATACTTTTGTACTTGTCAACAAACTTTACAAAAACGACCTAATAACAACACTACAAAAAGTAGTTTTAAATGGCACTCCATACCTAGGAACTAGTGCAGGAAGTAATATTTGTGGACTAACCATGAATACAACCAATGATATGCCAATTGTATATCCTCCTAGTTTTAAAACATTAGGCTTCGTACCTTTTAACATAAATCCCCATTATTTAGATCCAGACCCCTCAAGCACTCACATGGGTGAAACTAGGGAAACGAGAATACAAGAATTTCACAAATTCAACACACAACCAGTTATAGGTTTAAGAGAAGGCAGTTTTTTAAAAGTCTTAAATGAAGATATTGTTTTAAAAGGACATTTATCTGCACGAATATTTTTACATAATGAAGAACCTTACGAAATAGAAACTAATACTAGCCTTAACTTTTTAAAGTAATTAAATTCCATAAAAAAAGCTTCACTAAACTGAGAAGCTTTTTTGAGCGGGAGACCGGGTTCGAACCGGCGACATTCAGCTTGGAAGGCTGACGCTCTACCAACTGAGCTACTCCCGCAATACCTGGCCAAATATATATAATCTTATTGTTTTGCTAAAATAAAATTTACAATTTCTTTGCGAAATGATATCCGTAAATTTTAAATCCTTGATTGTGATAAAACTTATGAGATGGATGATTAGTTACATAGGTGTTTAATTCTATTTCTTCGCATCCTTTGGCTTTAACATACTTATAAATCCAATTGAAAAATAAATCTCCAAGACCTCTACCTCTATGTTCTTCATAAATAAAAACATGGTCAACCTCAACGCTTTTTCCTGAGTAATGTCTAGTACAAAACCACATACCACAAATACCTATCAACTCATTTCCAATATATATTCCAGCACACTCATAATTTTGTGTAAACATTTCGACAAAACGTTTTCTCAATACTTCATTTGTGAATTTTTCTTCGGTAAATTTTTGCATCAAAGGTAGTATTGCATCAATATCTTGAGACGTTAGCAATTTATAATCATACAACATAATTCAATTTATTTAAAATTCTCTCAAATATAATTTTAAAAACGTGACATTTTTTAATTTCTGTGTCTATATAATATAGCCCTTTATATTTTAGTTAAAATTCTGTAAACTTTTGTATTTTTAGGATACTTAAAACATTAACCATGAGAAGAGGAAGTAGCAAAATAAGATTATTAATTGGTGCTGGAATTGTATTATTTGCTGTTATTAAATATTGTTCAAGTGCTGAGACAAATCCATATACAGGCGAGAAACAACATATAGCCTTAAATGAAGAACAAGAAATTGCTTTGGGTTTGCAAGCTGCTCCACAAATGGCACAACAGCATGGAGGTTTGTATCCCAATGAGAACTACCAAGCATTTGTAGATCAAGTAGGAAATCGTTTAGTAAATAATAGTATTGCAAGGCAAACTGGCTATAGGTATGAATTTCATTTGTTAGCTGATAAAAACACCATTAATGCATTTGCATTACCTGGAGGGCAGATTTTTATTACGTATGCTCTTTTTTCTAAACTTGAAAATGAAGACCAATTAGCTGGTGTTTTAGGTCATGAAATTGGTCATGTAGTAGGCAGACATTCTGCAGAAAGAATGGCAAATCAAGGGCTTATGGAAGGTATTTTAAATGGTGTAGCAATTGGCATAGACCCAAATACTGCACAAGGTGCAGCTGCTATAGGCCAAATGCTAAATATGAGTTATGGCAGAGAAGACGAATTACAAAGCGATGATTTAGGTGTGAAATTTATGATAGAATCTAATTACAATCCTGAAGAAATGATTGGTGTTATGGAAATATTAAAGGCTGCCGCAGGACCTAACAGAACTCCAGAACGAATGAGTACACATCCTGACCCTGAAAATCGCGTTGAAAAAATTAAAGAAGCTATAGAAAAATATCGAAACCAATAGCACTGACGATAACATATTTTATTAATAAATCCTGCTAATTAGCAGGATTTTGTTTTTATCTTTGAAGTGATAATCTTTATATCATGAACAAAAAAGTAATCTTGATGATTTTGGACGGTTGGGGAAAATCTCCCGACCCAAAAGTATCAGCCATAGAACATGCCGAAACACCTTTTATTGACAGCCTGTATTCTAAATATCCAAATGCTAGTTTACGTACAGATGGATTACATGTTGGTTTACCAGAAGGTCAAATGGGAAACAGTGAAGTTGGACACATGAACCTAGGTGCTGGGCGTATTGTATATCAAGATTTAGTAAAAGTGAATCTGGCAGTAAAAAACAAAACACTACAAAATGAGCCAACACTTGTTAAAGCTTTTACTTATGCGAAAGAAAACAATAAAAAAGTGCATTTTTTAGGGCTTGTAAGCGATGGAGGTGTTCATTCGCACATAAATCATTTGTTTGGTCTTGTGGATGCAGCCAATGAATTTGGTATTAAAAATAGTTATGTCCATGCATTTACAGATGGTCGTGATGTTGACCCAAAATCTGGATATGGATTTATTACTGAGCTTGAAAACTACATAGAAAATACACCAACCAAACTAGCTTCTGTTACAGGACGCTATTATGCTATGGACAGAGACAAACGTTGGGAACGTGTGAAATTAGCTTATGATGCTGTTGTTAATGGAAGAGGTGAGACATCTGTTAATATTCCAAAATCGATTCGTAAAAGTTATGAAAACGATATCACTGATGAGTTTTTAAAACCAATTATCAAAGTTGACAACAATAGCAATCCCATTGCTAAAATTGAAGAAAGTGACGTTGTAATCTTTTTTAATTTTAGAACAGATCGCGGCAGACAGCTCACACAAGTTTTAACTCAAGAGGATTTCCATGAGTACAATATGCACAAATTACACCTGCATTATGTAACGCTTACCAACTATGATGAAACATTTAAAGGTATTCATGTTGTTTTTAACAAAGACAACCTTAAAGAAACTTTAGGCGAAGTATTAGAAAAGCACAATAAAACCCAAATTAGAATTGCTGAAACAGAAAAATATCCACATGTTACTTTTTTCTTTTCAGGTGGTAGAGAAGAACCCTTTAAAGGTGAGCAACGCATTTTATGTAACTCACCTAAGGTAGCAACTTACGATTTAAAACCAGAAATGAGTGCCTTTGAATTAAAAGACGCCTTAGTCCCAGAATTAAAAAAAGGCAAGGTTGATTTTGTCTGCTTAAATTTTGCAAATGGCGATATGGTAGGACATACAGGTGTTATGGAAGCAGCCATAAAAGCTTGTGAAGCTGTAGATACATGTGTTGCCAAAGTAATTACTACTGCATTAGAAAATAACTATACAACCATACTTATTGCCGATCATGGCAACTGTGAGACCATGATTAATCCTGATGGCACACCACACACAGCGCACACCACTAATCCTGTACCAATAATTTTAATTGATAAGAGTTTAAAAGAGATAAAAAATGGTATTTTAGGCGATCTGGCTCCTACTATATTGGAGCTTATGGGAGTTGAGAAACCAGAAGCAATGACTCAAAATTCATTACTTTAGTAAAAATTTTTAATTTAAATGAAACTTTACAATCGGTTAACAATAGCTATAGATTTTGATGGCACCATCGTTGACGATGATTTTCCTGGTATTGGTAAACCTAGAATTTTTGCATTTGAAACTCTAAAAAAACTACAAGAAGACGGTCATAGGCTAATTTTATGGACATATAGAAGTGGTCTAAAATTAGAAGATGCTGTGCAATTTTGTAAAGATAATGGCGTAGAGTTTTATGCAGTTAATAAAAGTTTCCCCGAAGAACAGTTTGACTATACTAAAAGCCGTAAAATAAATGCGGATATTTTTATTGACGACCGCAACCTTGGTGGCATATTAGGTTGGGGAGAAATTTATCAAAAAATCACCAATAAATCTCCTCAATTTGAAGGGACGAGAAAGAAAAAAAGTTTTTTCGGTTTCTTTAAATAATTAGCCTCTTATTAAATCAAAATATTGTTTATCAATCGTTTCTCTATGATCTGGATGTGCAATTTCAGTTAATGCTTTTACACGTTGTTTTATTGTTTTTCCATAAAGATTGGCAATACCATATTCTGTCACGATATAATGCACATGAGATCTTGTAGTTACAACTCCAGCACCGGGTTTTAAAGCTGGTACAATTCGACTCACTCCTTTTCTAGTAATCGATGGTAAAGCTATTATTGCCTTTCCATTTTCACTTAAAGAAGCACCACGAATAAAATCCATTTGACCACCTACACCAGAATACATCTTAGCCCCAATAGAATCAGCACAAACCTGACCTGTAACATCAACTTCAATTGCAGAGTTTATAGCCACCATTTTTGGGTTTTGCTTGATAATTGAAATGTCATTTACATAATCTGATGTTCGCATCTCGATATAGGGATTATCGTCAACATAATCATATAATCGTTGGGAACCCATTAAAAAAGTAGCCAAAGCGCGACCTGGATTAATCCCTTTATGGTTGCCATTAATAACATCCTTTAATATTAAATCAATAACACCATCAGAAAACATCTCAGTGTGCAATCCTAAATCTTTATGATTCACCAATTTGGTTAAAACTGCATTAGGAATAGAACCAATTCCCATTTGCAAAGTGCTTCTGTCTTCTATTAAACTTGCAACATTATTACCTATTTTATTTTCTATTTCTGTTGGCTCAACAACAGGATGAGCTGGCAATGGCTCGTCACATTCAACAAAAGCATCAACCTCAGATACATGAATAATACCATCGCCAAAAGTACGTGGCATTTGTTTATTTACTTGCGCAATAACATAGTCAGCATTTTCAATAGCTGCAACTGTTGCTTCAACCGAAACACCTAAAGAACAATATCCATGAATATCAGGGACAGACACATGAATTAATGCTACTTGTAAATCCACAATATTACGCTTAAACAGCAAAGGCAATTCACTTAGAAACACTGGTGTATAAGACCCATTTCCAGCTTTAAGTGTGTGACGAACATTTTTTCCAATAAAAAAAGAGTTCACATGAAAGCTTTCTCTAAGTTCTGGATTTGCATAAGGCGCCTCGCCTTCGGTATGTAATTGGCAAATTTCAACACCTCTCAATTCTTCATGTCTTGCTGTTAAAGCACGAATTAAAACTTGAGGAACTGCAGATGCTGCTTGTATATATACTTTATCTTTAGATTTTACAATTTTAACTGCTTCTTCTGCACTTACTACTTTATACTTCATAACTAATTTTATTGAGGCAAAAATATTGATTAGCTTCTTTAAATAAGCTGTCAAATGTCATAAAAAACGAAAAAATATTTACATCTTAATTTTAAGTATCTTTGCCATTATTTTTTAAATATGATTGTAGTAAAAACAAAAGAAGAAATAGAATTAATGCGTGAAAGTGCTTTGGTAGTTTCTAGAACCTTAGGAATGTTAGCCAAAGAAGTTAAACCAGGCGTTACCACCTTACAACTTGATAAATTGGCCGAAGACTATATTCGCTCACAAGGCGCTATTCCTGGATTTTTAGGCTTGTATGATTTCCCAAATACATTGTGTATGAGTCCAAACGAGCAAGTGGTCCATGGCTTTCCAACTAACGAGCCTTTAAAAGAAGGTGATATTATTTCAATAGATTGTGGTGCCATTAAAAATGACTTTTATGGCGATCATGCATATACATTTGCCGTTGGCGAAATAGATTCTGAAACTAAAAAGTTATTACGAGTAACTAAAGAATCACTTTATGTTGGCATAAGAGAATTTAAATTAAATAATCGTGTTGGCGATGTTGGTTATGCTATTCAGCAGTATTGTGAAGCTCATGGATATGGTGTGGTTAGAGAACTCGTTGGCCATGGAATAGGTAGAAAAATGCATGAAGATCCTGAAATGCCAAATTATGGTCGTAGAGGTCGTGGTAAAAAATTTGTTGAAGGAATGGTAGTTGCCATCGAGCCAATGATAAATATGGGAACGCATCGCATTAAACAACATCGAGATGGCTGGACAATTACTACTCAAGATGGAAAACCAAGTGCACACTTCGAGCATGATGTTGCCATTGTAGATGGAAAACCAGAATTACTTTCAACGTTTGCTTACATTTATGAAGCACTAGGAATTGAAAGTAATGAAGAAGATGAGTTTCGCCAAAAGACTTTAGTAATATAATCTTTATTTAATAATGCTCAAGTTTTTTAGAAAAATTCGATACAATCTTATGAGTGAAAACAAATCTCGAAAATATATTAAATATGCCTTTGGAGAAATTATTCTCGTGGTCATTGGTATTTTAATAGCACTTCAAATAAACAATTGGAATCAAAATAGGAAAGATCGCATTCTTGAAACAGAATACCTTACTAGATTACGAGCTGATATTGAATTTGACCATGGTTGGTTAGATTTCTATTTCATTAATAGGTACAATCGAAAAGTAGAAGGCCTTAAAAAAGGTAAAGCTTATTTTCAGGGAGAACTGGTTATTAAGGACACTTTACAGTTTTTAAATGATATCGGCTATGGTGGCGTATTTGGACATGCTTCTTGGGGTCTTAGTAAGAACAGCTACAACGAATTAATAAGTACTGGTAATTTAACAAAAATTGAAAATGATTCTTTAAGAACAGAGATTATCAAATATTACGAAAATAGCAATGCAGTAGTAGAAACTAGTAAAGCTTATGTTTCTGGTTATGTAAAATTCACTAATTCATTTACGGCTTTCAACACCAACGACCCAAACCATATAGAAGCTTTTGACCAAAAACTTTTTTTGAAAAACATTAAAACCCTTGAATATTATCGCTTAGCTAATACAGAACTTACACTTGCACATAGACTATTAGATTGGGCAAAAGAAGTAAAAACAGATGCTAAAGAGTTAATAGCATTAATTGACAAACAATTAAATGACTGATCTTTTTGTGAAAAAGCTCTTTAAATTTTTTCTCAATTTTTTTCCTAGACCTTTTTTAATTAGGTTGAGTTATACAGCACGTCCTTTTTTAGCTTTTTTCTTAAAAGGTGATACGTATACCGATCCTATTGATGGTAAAAGTTTTAAATCATTTTTGCCTTATGGCTATGGTAATCAACGTAAAAATGCGTTGTCACCTTCCACGTTATCACTAGAGCGTCATAGATTGTTATGGTTATATTTAAAAAACGAGACCGATTTTTTTTCTGCCTCAAAAAAAGTTCTTCATTTTGCACCAGAACAGTGTTTTTTAAAACGTTTTAGGGATTTAAAAAATTTAGATTATACTACCACCGATTTAGAATCACCTATTGCTGATGTCAAGGCTGATATTTGCAACTTGCCTTTTGAAGATAATAGCTACGATGTTATTTTATGTAATCATGTTTTAGAACACATTCCAAATGACACCAAAGCAATGCAAGAATTGTATCGTGTACTAAAACCAGGAGGTATGGGCATATTTCAAATTCCGCAGGACTTAAACAGAGAAGCCACTTTTGAAGATGATAGTATTACAGATAAAGCAGAACGTGCTAAAATATTTGGTCAATACGACCATGTACGTATTTATGGGCGCGACTATTTTAACAAACTACGCACTATTGGGTTTAAAGTTAATGAAGTAGATTACACTACTACGCTTTCTAAAGAAGACGTTACAAGATACTGTTTAGCAAAAGGAGAAATTATTCCTGTTGTTTATAAGTAATTATGCTTCAGGGAAATAATTTAAAGACAAGGTTTCAAGTTCATTATTATCATTTTCAAAAATCACAAACACCTTAAGCTCCGGGTGTTTTTTTACAAAATTTTTAATACCATCAACTGTCATAGTCATTAAAGCTGTTGCATAAGCATCAGCAATCATACACTCTTTAGTTATAACCGAAACACTTAGTACGTTATTTTTGCTAGAATAACCTGTTTTGGGGTCAATAATATGTGCATATTTATTACCCTTTTTATCTATTTTAAACTTTCTATACGTTCCTGAGGTTGCCATGGCTTCATCAGTTAACGAAATAGCTTTCATAACGCTTTGTGAGCCGTCAAAATTTGGATTCTCCACACCTATTTTCCATGGATTTCCACTATCTAAATTAATCCTTTTAGTTCTTATTTCACCGCCAATTTCAACCAAATAACTTTCAACATTTTGTGTGTCCAAAAAATTTGCAATAACATCTACACCATACCCTTTGGCTATTGCGCTAAAATCAATAATAGTCCCTTCGTGTTGCTTATTAATTTTGTCATCCTCTCGTACTACTTTATCAAAACCAACAGATAACATTAAACTATCAATGGTAGTTGCATTCAAATTTTCAACGCCATCATCCGATCCAAAATTCCATGCATTTACCATCACGCCAATAGTTGGGTCAAAAGCACCATTGGTGGCAGTATATATGTCTTTTGAAGCATCAAAAACCTTTCTAAAATGTGAATCGATAGACACTTCTTCATTTCTATTAATTTTAGAAATTATGGAATTTTCTTGATATGTTGACATGGATTTATTAATAATATAAAACAACTTGTCAAACTGCTCTTGAAAATCAATTTTAGATGCAGGCGCTTCAAACTGTACTGAATACGTTGTTCCAAAAACATTACCTATAAGATGATGGTTTTGCACCTCATCCTTACAGGAAGCGACTATTAACACTAAAAATAAATACTTAAATACGTTTTTCATCTTAATTAAGATTAGTTTCTATAAACTGTATACCATTGTACTCACATAAGTACTCTTCATTTAAATAAATTGGCAACTCTTCACCATCAGGATTCCCAAGTGCAACGCCTGCATATAACACTTTCGCATCTTTATCTCTAGCATGTTCTTTAAACGTTTCCATCCACACCACATCGTAATTATTTGGGTTTTCTGGTAACTTAACCGTACGAACAATTACAAAATAATATTGACTTGTTTTATCAATACACACAAATTGTGGGTGCTTTTTAAGCTTACTATTTACAGCAATAAACTCGAAGCCTCTTTTTTCTAAATCTTTGCCTACAAGATTCATGGCTAAATTGTGTAATTCCTGCTCGCTAAGTGGTGTACTCATAATGCAAAACTACTACTATTATTTTCTATCATAAAATTGTTTAACTTTAAATGCTATTACCAACCAAAACTACTCATTACTAAAAACTACTTACAAAACTTGTAAGTAAATGGATAGGCTTTTTCTAAGCCTTATCAAATCATTACTTATTAAAATATATAATTAACTATAAATACATGTAATATCCATGGGAATATTTTGGGATTTAATCCAACAAGACGAATTACAAAAACAAGAAGACAAAGCCAACAGTTTAGAGGACAGAGTTGAGCAATTAGAACAAGAGTTAGCAAACACTAGAACATTACTTAAAAAAACATTAGTGGCATTAGAAACACACCTCATTCAGGATATTGATGGTGACGGCAAAATGGGATAAACAACAGAAAACATTATTAACAATAGAAATACATACAAATGAAAAAATTAGCATTATTACTAACGCTTGCAAGCGTTTTTACACTTACAGCACAAACTGAAATTGAAAAAGTAACCGAAACTGTTAGCAAAAGTGATATAGAAGGTCATATTTACTTTCTAGCAGACGATTTACTAAAAGGAAGAGAAACAGGCACACCTGAGCTTAAAATTGCAGCGTCTTATTTAGCAAACCAATTTAGAGGCTATGGCGTAAAACCCAACCCAAAAACAGGAACTTATTATCAAGAAGTAAACTTTAAACGTGTATCGCCTCCAGAAGATGTTTCGATGCAAGTGAGTAATCAAGCAATTAACGATTATGTGTTAATATCGTCATCTCCATTTAATACAGAAGCTGATGCAATATTCTTAAATCATGGTATGGCAGAAGACTATGCAGGGAAAGATGTAAAAGGTAAAGTAATTGTAATTCAAGCTGGTAATGCCGAAGCTGGGGATTTTAGAGCTTCATTTCGATTACGAGGCCAAAAGCAAAAATTGGCTAAAGAGAATGGTGCGATAGCAATTCTTGAGCTAATGGACATGCAAACTGAAATGTGGGATAATGTGAGTCATAATTTTAATGGCTCAAGATTATCTGTTGTGACTGGTAATGAAACAGCATCTGAACAAAATAACGAGGATATTGTCCATGCCTGGGTTTTAGATAAAGGAAACAGTATGCTTAATCAATTAAAAGGGTCTAAAACTATTAGTACTAAAATTTCTGTGAGCGGTAAGAAAGAAGAACCTGTAATATCTCAAAATGTTATTGGTGTAGTAGAAGGTACTGATCCAGTACTTAAAAACGAATATATTATATATTCTGCACATTACGACCATGTTGGCATTGGTAGTCCAGATGAAACAGGTGACACTATTTATAATGGAGCTAGAGATAACGGTGTAGGCACTACAACTGTGTTAGCAATGGCTGAAAATTTAGCAAAATACCCAACGAAACGCTCAGCTCTTTTTATATTGTTTACTGGAGAAGAAAAAGGTTTATTAGGCAGCCGCTTTTATGTTGAAAATCCAGTATTGCCATTAGAGCAAATGGTGTATTGTTTTAATAGTGATAATGGCGGATATAACGATACGTCTTTAGCAACTATCATAGGGCTTACAAGAACCTCAGCCGAGAAGAATATTTATGATGCTGTTAAAACTTTTGGTCTAACTGCTATTGAAGATCCAGCAAAAGAACAAGGCTTATTTGACAGAAGCGATAATGTAAACTTTGCTAAAAAAGGAATTCCAGCACCAACTTTCTCATTAGGGTTTAGGTCTTTTGACGGAGAAGTGACTAAATACTATCACAGACCTGGAGACGAGGCTCATACCTTAGATTACGATTACTTATTAAAATTCTTTAGAGCTTATGTACTCGCTGGTCGTAAAATTGCTAATGATGGTGCTACACCTGTTTGGAATACTGGCGATAAGTATGAAGAGGCTTCTAAAAAACTCTATAAAAGAGAAGCGGTTAAAAATTAGTCTGTAAAAAATATGGAGACCAAAACCATTATTTATTTAGTGGTAGCTACCTTAATATTACGCATTATTATTAAGGTTGCTGCTCACTATTTTAAAGACCAAAAGAGCAGCTGCGACGTTTTCTATGCTTAAATTCTTTAGAAAAATACGATACAATCTCATGAGTGAAAACAAGACAGCTAAATATTTTAAATATGCTATTGGCGAAATTGTACTCGTCATGATTGGTATTCTCTTAGCGCTTCAAGTTAATAATTGGAACGAGAGCAGGAAAAATAAAATAAATGAAACCAAACTTTTAACTGAGTTATTTAACGATGCCAAATTAGATTCTGTGTTCTTTGAATCTAGGAATAGTAGTCTTAAAAAACATTTGGTAACTGTTAACCATTTAAACAGTATACATTTAGGTATAAATGCAGATTCCATTTCTGAATTGCCTTTAGATTATGAGTTTATATTCGACCCAAGTTTAGCATATCAATCTACAGTCGATGCCAATTTCAATAACAGGATTGATGCAATCTCGAATGATAAAATTAAAATGAACCTAAGAATGTATAGTCTCGCATATCATTATTTAAAATTACATTATGAAAGACGCAATAGAATATTCGAAATTAATTGTAATGATTTATCTGTAAAATATCACAGTTATAGAACTCAAATTGACTCATCCACAACCCTTGGAAATTACTTTTTAGGCATAGAATTCGCAAAACATGAAAAAGTAATCAATTATACAAATGAGGCAGTAGTTTTATCTAAAGAAAGAACGGAAAACTTTATTACAATAAACACAATGCTGTTAAATGAATTGCGTGCAATTTTAGACATTACCACTAATGATTAAGTACTTTCGACATATTCGTAAATCACTTCTTATGGAAAACAAAAAACACAAATACTTTAAATACGCTATTGGTGAAATCATTCTAGTAGTTATTGGAATTCTTATTGCTTTAGGCATTAACAATTGGAATGAGCATAGAAAAGATTTGGAAAAGGAGAAAAATATAAGTGCTAATCTTCAGCAAGAGTTTAGTCAAAATCTCAAATTAATTGATATAATCCTTGAAGAAGTTAACAATAATGAACAGGCTTGTTTCACGCTTATGGAATATATGAATCAAGATATAGATGAAACGAAAAGCAAAACAATTGACAGCCTTATATATTGGGCTATAGAGCACAATTCTTTCAACCCCGCTAATAGTACTTATACCGAAATATTAAACACTGGAAAAATAGAATTGGTTCAAAACAAAAAACTTAAAACTAGTCTTTTTGATTGGTCTCGAGAATTAGAAGAAAATAAGGCAACGCATTACATTTTCGAGAAATGGATTGAAGAGGGTATACTACCCTATTTATCTAAAAATATTGCACTAAAAAATATTGACATGAATGGTGCTTTAGCTTGGGATAAGGAATCTGAATTTAATAGTGGGGTTTCTAATATTATGAAAGATCGTGAATTTGAAAACGTTATCGATAACAATATCTATCACATATCAAAAATTAAAGACGAATATCTAAATCTAAAAAAGATAATTGAAACCATTATAGAAGAAACTAAAGGCAATGATTAAATTCTTTCGTAAAATACGCTACAACCTCATGGAAACAGGAAAAACAGGCAAATACTTTAAATACGCTATTGGTGAGATTATTCTAGTCATGATAGGGATTCTCCTTGCATTACAGGTAAATAATTGGAATGAAAATAAAAAGACAAAGCATACAGAAGTGTTTGTTTTAAAAGAAGTATTAAATAATTTAAATGAAGATGCCACCATTTTAAACGACATAATAAATCAAAGGCTAAAGACCAAAGTATCTATAGCAAACATGCTTGTCTATTTACAAGAAGAAACAATAAATAAAGATACTTTAGAAAAAGATCTAGTAAACTATATGACATTCGAGAGATACTTTCCAATAAATAATGCCTATGAAATATTAAAATCTAAAGGCTTACAACTTTCTAATAATTCGCTTACCACTAAAATATCCCGCTATTATGATTTTGAGCAAAAAAAAATAAATCGCAGTATTCTAGATGTTGAAAATGCCATTCTTAATGTGCTTGAGAATCCTTCTGGTATTATTCAATATGTAGAATCAATCGAACTAAATAAAAAAGTCTCAATAATTAACAGTAATGACCCAAATTTGAAACATGATCTTAATAGGAATTTAGTTGCTTTTAAACACAATAATATTGGCACACTTGACAAGCTAATTGTATTCAATAAACTTAATAAATCTCTAAGAAATAGCATTGAAACCGAACTAAAATTAATCGGCATTTAAAATGATTAAATTCTTCAGACATATACGCTATAAACTTATGGAAACAGGAAAAACAGGCAAATATTTTAAATATGCGATTGGTGAAATTATCCTAGTCATGATTGGTATTCTACTAGCCTTACAAGTCAACAATTGGAATGAATCTAGAAAAGTACAAACACAAGAATTTCACCTAGCCACACAATTATTAGAAGATGCTAAAGCTGATTCGGTTTTTTTTGAATCAAGAATTACTTTTCAAAAACAAAGAGACACATTATATAACAACTTATTGAATCTTTACAAACAAATAGCTGTGGACTCTATTTCAAAACTAACAGTAAACGATGACCCTTTTTTCTTTAGGTTGGCTTATCAATCAAACCTCATCAATAATAATCCTGATGCTTACGAACTTATAAGTAATAAAATCATTAAATCTAAGCTTCGTGACTATGCTGCAAAATATGATTATGTAGTACATGGTATCGAATTAAATAATCGTATTAGTGAAGAATATGGTGTGCCATTGGAAATAAAATATTACGCCCAAAGAGAAAAATTACCAGAAACCCCAACTTATAAAGATTTTCTTTTTGCTATTGAAGACGAAGAAACCGTCGCCTCGTTTCAATTGTTTAAAAAATACGGCATCAACTACCTCGTACAGGTACAAAACTTTTTAATAGTTAATCAAGAACTTAAGCTATTACTTGAAACATATATAAAAGAGAATCAATGATTCTCAAAAAAAATAAAATAATAACTAAACCAACCAACCAATGAAACATTTATTAGTTATCCTAAGCATTAGTTTTCTAGTTTTTAGCTGTAATACAGAAGTAAAAACAGATACTGCAAATAATACAAAAACACAAACGTATCAGAGTAATAGTTATGATGATTTAGTCGTTTTATTTAAAGAATGGCGAGCTTTTGAAAACCCTCCAAAACTTGATGGTGCACCAGATTATACCAAAGCTACCTTCGAGAAGCGTTGGCCACAGTTTAAAGAACTTCAAAATCAATTAAAAGCTATTGATACATCAAATTGGTCAATCGAAAATCAAGTAGATTGGATGATTGTTTGGGCCGAAATGAATGGTTACGATTTTAACCATAACATTTTAAAGCCTTGGGTTCGCGATCCTGCTTATTACAAAGTATTATGGAGCTATAAAAGTGACGTACCAGCACATGAAGGTCCAACAAACCATGGTACTACCGAATTATGGACTTATAAGTTTCCGTTATCTACACAAGAACGTACACGATTTATAACCGATTTAAAAGTGATTCCTCCTTTTTACAAACAAGCCAAGCAAAATCTAACTGGAAACGCCAAGGACTTATGGATTACAGGAATTAGAGATATTCAGTATCAAAGTGTCTTATTAAATAACTTAAAAGAAAAACCTGAAATTAAAAGAGATGAAGAAATTATTTCAGTGATTGATAATGCTATATCTGCAACCAATGATTTAGCCTCATGGTTACAAAAAAAATCTACGTCTAAAACTGGTCCTTCAGGAATTGGTAAGGACAACTATACTTGGTATATTCAAAATGTACACTTACTACCTTTAACTTGGGAAGATGAAGTGATGATATTAAAACGTGAACTAGCACGTGCTTGGGCAGCTTTAAAACTAGAAGAACATAGAAATAGAAATCTTCCAGAATTAGTCGATGTAAATTCTCCTGAAGCGTATAATAAAATGGCAGACGAAGCCGCAAAAAGTTTAATTAATTTTTTAGACCAACAAGACATAGTAACTGTAAAACCTTATTTCGATACAGCACTACGTGAGCATTTAGGGTCATTCATCCCAAAAGAGAAACGCAACTTTTTCTCGATAGGACAACATTACGATGCACGACCATTATATTCTCATTTTTATCATTGGTTTGAGTTAGCACGTATGGATTTAGAACCTCATAAAAGTGAGATACGTCGTGAACCATTGCTGTACAATATTTTTGACTCCAGAAACGAAGGAACAGCTACAGCAGTAGAAGAAATGTTTATGCAAGCTGGCTTGTATGACGATAGTCCAAGAACTAAGGAAATTGTTTATATCATGATTGCACAACGTGCTGCAAGAGGTTTAGGCTCACTATATGCACACTCTAACGACATGACTATGGAAGAAGCTGGAGGCATCCATAGCGAATACACACCTCGTGGTTGGATGAAAACCGAAAAAGAACTCCTAATTTTCGAGCAACATTTGTATTTACGTCAACCAGGATATGGCACTAGTTATATTACTGGAAAATATTTACTAGAAGCTGCTCTAGCAGATTATGCACGCATACAGGAGCTTAAAGGAAATGACTTTAAAACTAAAGATTTTTTCGACACGCTTAATAGCACTGGTAGTATTCCAACATCGCTTGGGCATTGGCAAATGACAGGAGAAAAGAAACATTTAGAATCTATCATCAATGATTAAATTCTTTTAACAGAACCTAAAAAAGCAAACCATGAAACTAAAACTAACCATCATTACCATTCTATGTTGTATAATACAAGTACAAGCACAAGAATTCTCATCGCAAGTAGAACGCTTTATTAATGTCGATGATGCTGAATTTGCTATAACCAATGTTACTGTTATTGACGGTACTGGTAATACTGCCAAGATCAATCAAACTATTGTGGTATCTGAAGGAAACATTATTGCTTTGGGGAATAAGAGTGAGGTTAACTTACCTCCAAATGCCAAAATTATTGATGGGACTAGTAAAACTATTGTGCCAGGGCTAGTAATGTTACACGAACACATGTTCTATACCATGCCATTCGAAAATTGGTTTAGTGTAGGACAAATGACGTTTACCTTTCCTCGCCTATATTTAGCTGGTGGTGTTACATCTATGCGAACTGGTGGTAGTATACAACCACAAACCGATTTAAATGTGCAAAAATGGATTAACGAAGGAAAAATGACAGGTCCAAAAATGCATGTTACTGGTCCTTTTATTGAGCGTGAAGGCCCCAAAGTACCAGAACTTGGCTTTATAGGAAATACTGATGAAGTAGCCAAGATTGTAAATTATTGGGCAGATAAAGGAGTGACCTCCTTTAAAGTATATAATAACATCACAAAAGAAGACTTAAAGATATGTGTTGAAGAAGCACATAAGCGAGGTTTAAAAGTCACTGGACACTTATGTTCGTTAACTTATGAAGAAGCCTCTAATATAGGTATTGACAACTTAGAACATGGGTTTATGGCTGCAAGTGACTTTGCTGAAAACAAAGAAGAAAACATTTGCGATCCTTTTACTGCTCGACAAGGGTTGACAAACGAACCTGAAGATGGTGATAAAATAAATAGACTAATAGATTTACTAATTAAAAACAAAACAGCAATTACAACTACTCCCAATGTTTTTGAGCCCTATACAGATCGAGAAATTGCTCCTGGTGGAGGTTTAGAAGCTTTGGCTCCACAAATACAAGAACGCTTAAAAGCAAGTTATGAACGCTCACAAGGTAAAGATGCTGGCACTCTAGCTCGATTTAATAAAAACCTTACTTGGATTAAACGTTTTTACGATAAAGGAGGAATTCTAGTAGCAGGAACCGATCCTACAGGAGCTGGCAGGACAGTTGCTGGTTACTCAAACCAACGCACTGTTGAAATTTTAGTGGAAGCTGGCTTTACCGTAGAGGAAGCCATTAAAGTGTGTACTTTAAATGGTGCAAAATTTCTTGAACAAGACAAACTTATTGGAACGCTTGAAGTAGGTAAAAAAGCAGATATCTTACTTATTAATGGTAACTTAAAAACCAATATAAAAAATATTAGAAACATGGAAATAGTTTTTAAAGATGGTATTGGTTTTGACTCCCAAAAATTATTCGAATCAGTTAAAGGGCAAGTTGGTCTTAATTAATTGAGTTATGATAAAATTCTTTAGAAGTATTCGTAAATCACTGCTTATGGAAAACAAAACAGGCAAATACTTTAAATACGCTATTGGTGAAATTGTACTTGTTGTGATTGGTATTCTAATCGCGTTGCAAATAAATACTTGGAATCAAGAAAAAAGCAACCAAAGTACTTTAAAACAGTTTCTTGTGGAATATAAAGAAGAACTACGTTTAAACATTAAGGACTTTAAATTAGACATTAAATTAATTGCGTCGCAAAAAAAAAATAATGACAATCTTTTAAAAAATAAAAGGTTAGATACAATACCACTAGACTCCTTAGAAAAACATCTAGAACCTGCATATATAAAGGTAAGTTATAGTCCCACCTTACTAAAGCGTTTTGAAAATTCACAGATTACAAACTACGGGAAATACGACTCAATTTTTTACAACTTACAAGAACTATATGGCTATTTGTGGCCAGAATTTAACATTGATAAGAATAAGCACAATACTAAGGTAGATGAAATCAAATCATATTGGCTTTACCAACAAAGCAATTATGAATTTAATTTTTCTCATGGAGATAATACTTTTATTAATGATTCAACCCAACGTAAAAAAGTACTTATTAATTTGTTGATGTCGCCAAAAGCCAGAAATCTCTTAAAAGTGGATTCAAGATCAAAAGAATTTATTAAGAAAAAGATGGATCAATTAAAAGGTTTTGCCGAGACTAATCTTAAGGAAATAAATAAATTATTAGAATGATAAAATTCTTCAGGCGTATTCGTAAATCACTACTCATGGAAAACAAAACAGGCAAATACTTTAAATACGCTATTGGTGAAATACTTCTAGTTATGATAGGTATTTTATTAGCATTGCAAGTAAATAACTGGAATGAAAACAGAAAACAACTCAAACAACAAGATTTTTTATTCACACAATTACTATCTGATGCTAAAGCAGATTCTGTTTTTTTTAAAAGTAGATTACTTGGTCTTGAATTATTAGATAGCACATTAATCAATATTAAGCAATTTGGTATGGATTCTACATTAAATATTTCTACAATAAACACTAATGGAACTGGAAAAGTTTTACCAATAATTGCTTTTAGACATGCATCAAATCTTCTAGATAATAATCCAAACGCTTATCAAGAATTATTAGATAATGAAATTAAGGATATGCTTAGAGATTATAATGCAAAATACAGCTATTTGTCTCCTCAATTTTTATTTTTAAATACGCTGTTGGAAAAAAATAGAGATATAATCTCTAGGCGTTATTACAAAGAACTACGAGAAAACAAAAGGACTAAATCAATTAAAACTTTATCAACTATATATAAGGATGTAGAGTTACAATCTGATATAGATAATATTAGAATAGCATTAGAAGCGGCTCATCGACGAACCAATGAATTTATGGGAATAAATAAAAATATAACTAAGGCACTTACTAATAGATTAAATAATGATTAAGTTTTTTCGCAAAATACGCTATAACCTCATGGAACAAAACAAGACAAGCAAATACTTTAAATATGCCATAGGCGAAATTGTACTTGTTGTAATTGGTATTCTCATCGCCTTGCAGATTAATAATTGGAATGAACACCGTCTTGAAAGAATTGAAGAAAAAGCAATTTTAGAGGCCATAAAGGTAGATTTTAAAAATGCAATAGTAGAGTTTAATGAGCTAAATAATAATAGAACAGTTCTTGAAGAAGCTAGTAAAACAATTTTTACAATTATAAAGGCAAAAGAAATAATATATACTAAAGCTGAATTAGATAGCATATTATCCATTTTATTGATTGGCCCAACATACAACAGCCAAACCAAAACTTTAGAAGTTTTATTTAATTCTGGTAAAATGAATTTTATTTCTAATGATAGAATAAAAGATAAGCTTGTTAATTGGCCAAAACTTGTAGAAGATATGACGGAAGGCGAGTTGCAAGGTATTGAAGTTCTAAGAGATAAAGTAATACCATTACTAAATACTTATGTGTCATTTTTTGATCTTAACACCAAGTTTAAGTTTAAAAATTATGATATGTTCGATAAAACTTTAGAAAGTGCTTATAGTAGTAAATATAAAGAATTGTTTGAAGATAGAAACTTTGAAAACGTTCTAAGTTTAAGAGAACTATATAATAAAGTAGCAATAATTGAAACCAACCAGCTAATTGCGGAAGCAAAAATTATCATTGAATTAATAAACAAGAAACTAAACCTTGAAGATGATTAAATTCTTTCGAAAAATAAGATACAACCTTATGGAAACAAGAAAAACAAGCAAATACTTTAAGTACGCTATTGGTGAAATTATATTAGTTATGATAGGTATTTTACTTGCCTTACAAGTAAATAGCTGGAACCAAATGCGATTGGATAGAATTGAAGAAAAAACCATACTATCTAATTTGCACAGTGAGTTTCAAGAAAACAAAATCCTTTCTACACAGAATATCAATTTAATGAAAGGAGCGATGAAAGCAAATAAGGATCTCATGGCTTTAATGGGGAGTTCTGGCGATGAATTACAAAAACACAATTTAGATAGCCTATTTTATAGCTCTCTTCCAGCAGCACAATTTACCGCTTCTGAACAAAGTATTTCAAACATTATTCAAGGAGGAAGAATGAATATTATTAGAAACCAAGAGATTAAAAAATTACTCTATCAATGGCAAGCACAATTAGATGCTGTCGAGATAAGAGAACGCGCCTTAGATAATTGGAGTTATCAACAGATACTACCAATTATGTCTAAATACATTTCGTTCAAAGAAATGGATGCAAATGGCAACTATGATTGGGCTGGAAAATCGAAGTTAAAAAAAACTTACGATCCTTTATTCCAGTCGTTAGAATATGAAAATCTATTAGACAATTTTTTATTCTTGCATTTAAATAATTTACAAGAAATTGAAAAAGCAAATATTATAATCACTCAAATTTTAGATATAACTAAGCCATATACTAAATGATTAAATTCTTTAGACATATACGTAAATCACTACTCATGGAAAATAAAACATCCAAATACTTTAAATATGCAATTGGTGAAATAATTTTAGTAATTATTGGAATATTAATGGCTTTACAAATTAATAACTGGAACATAGAAAGCAATAATAAAACTATTGAAAAACAACTCTTAATTTCTTTACAAAAGGACTTTACAGAAACAAAAGACAATCTGCAAAATACAATCAAACTGCAAAGTAATGTAGTTAAGTTGTCCAAAACATTAATGCAGCATTATATAACCAAAAATATAGAGTTAAGTAAAGACTCCATTTATAAAATGTTGACAACAGGTGCACAATCATTTTGGAGAATAGAACCAACAATCGGAACGTATCAAAGTATGTTAGGTAGTGGAGATTCTAAACTCATTCAAAGTCAAAAACTAGTCCAACAAATGACACGTTTTTATGGCGAAATCAGTTATGGCTTTGAAGATCATGATGTTTGTATGGATATCATTATGGGTATACTAAACGATTTAGCTGAACATATCACATTAGCAAATGAACCCTACTTCTATTTGGACACCTATAAAAGACCTGATAATTATGCAGAAATCATAAAAAAAGAAATAAAAAAATTATATGATAATCATGCTTTGTTTGTGAAACTAGATTCTAAAGTAGATTATGAATCAAACAGATTAGATTGGCAAATGGACTTGAAGATGAAAGTAGAAGATATTTTAACCGAAATTGAAAAGGAACTAGAAAACCATGATTAAATTCTTTCGAAAAATACGATACAACTTTATGGAAACAGGAAAAACAGGCAAATACTTTAAATACGCTATTGGTGAAATATTCCTAGTAATGATTGGTATTTTGCTGGCATTGCAAGTAAATAATTGGAATGAAACCAGAACCAATGAAGAACGTTTTATGAAAATTTTAAAAGAGGTTAGAAACGATCTAGAAGTAGATATTGACCGATCTATAAGAGTATTAGAAAGGGGTAAAGAAATGGACTCGTTAGTAAACCTTGTTTTAGATGAAAATCTTACTACAGAAGATTATTTAAAAGAAGAAAATAGGAATTTGTTTTGGGTTGGGTTACAGTTTTCTCCTTTTGACTATCAAAAAACTGCCTTTAATAAATTTGAAGGTTTTAATAATGTAATTCCTCAAAAATATGAGACTATAATTAGCAGCATAAACAATCACTATAACGCAACAGGCAAACTGTATGATGATCTATATCAAATCTTTAGAGAACAAATTAAAGACAGGCATGATTATTTAGCAAATAATCAAAACTGGTATTATTTATTGCGAATGCAACAAACCACTGATGAAATGATTGATTTTTTCCTAAACGATCCTAAATATAAAAATTGGATAGTCCAACATCAGGTAGATAACACTGCTAGCGATAAATATGGAGTGCTAAAAGATTTACAATCTAGTGCTTTTGGATTGGCAAATGAAATTAGCGATATTTTAAATGATTCGTTCAAGTTCAAAAACGACAAACTTTACAAAAAATTTGGTGAACCGCTAACACAAGCTTCTGATTGGATAGGTAAATATGAAGAAGAAGATAAAGACGTAGTCATAATAAAGAATAAAAATGGTTATTTGTTTTTAAACCAGTATTTATTAAAATTAGTAAGTAAAGACACTTTATTTTTCGATAGTAGATACTTCAACAGTAGACTGGTAGCAGACAGAGATAATGGTGGTCAAATAAATGGCTATAAGTTTATTAACTTAAAAGATTCGACTCATAACGAATATGTAAAAAAAATTGAGGATGATTAAGTTTTTTAGACACATTCGTAAATCACTCCTAATGGAAAACAAAACAGGAAAATACTTTAAATATGCTATTGGCAAAATAATGCTATTCGTTAACATCTTTTACACCAGAAACATGAGAGGTTATGGCTTTCCAGATGCCATCTTTTTTAATTAACACATTACTAGATTGATAAATAGTTTCTGTAGAATCTTTAAATATATGTCCAGTTCCTGAGATTAATGCTGTTCCATTTTCATATATAGACAAACGTTTAATATCGTAATAAAAAGAATCGTTATCAGATTTATTATACTTTACCCAATTTAATTCGTCAGCTCTAGTAAACCATTCTCCATTATCTCGAACCATTTTAAAATCATCATTCAATATTCTATCTAACAATACAGTGTCTCCCTCACGATAAGCTTTTGGCCATTCTACCTCTTTTAAATAGGTTAGTTTTTGCCTGTCATCTTCAGTAATAACAGAATTTCTTTTATCATTTTGAGTACATCCAACAATCAATAGAAATACAATAAAATACAAACTTATTTTTTTCATAGTAATAAAATATTAACTCACTTCTAAATTATAATACGCATCATTTTCAGGATAGTTAATTTCATAGCGTTCACCATTTCCTCCAACAATAGCTCGAATATTAAACTTTAGTCTCCAGATACCTTTACCGAATCTCGATTTACTAATTTGTATTTCTCTACATTCAGCATTTTTAAAATTGATTTGTGGCTCATCTCCAGTACGATCCATACCGTTTAACCAAACCACATTAGATGTCCAACCATCAATTTCCCACCATAAGTCACTTGTTGAGTCTTTAGGCTGTTGCTCATCATTACCTATTTCCCATTCACCTAGTTGTGCAGATACATGTAAATTTAATGGTGTATCTAAGCTCTCACTATCTATTTCTAGATCTAAAGTACCGAAACTACCTTCAGGGTAATTATAGGCCAACCACACATAGTGTTCGTTTTGATATATATATAAGTTAACATCATCAGACAATGCTATAGGCTCAACTCCTAATCTAACATAGTCATCATATTTCCCATCTACCAAAGGAGGCTCAAGTGAGATTTTATTGCTATTACAGGAAGTAGTTATTAATAGAATAATGTACAGAAATAAAAAGGAGGGTCTCAAGATTGAAAGTGTTTAATTAAACATAGCTATTCAAAGCTACTATCTAATTTTTTAGATTTACTTATAATTTTGTTAAAACAAAAAGCCCAACACAATGTGTTGGACTTTTCAAATATTTAAATAAATTCTTCCTGATCTGTAGAATGAATCTTTGGTCTATCCTCCAAAGTCATCAAAACGTATGTTTTCATCGTCTATACCAAAATCTTCTCCCATTTTCTGAACTGCTTGGTTCATTAATGGAGGTCCACAGAAGTATAATTCAATATCCTCTGGTGTTTCATGCTTTGATAAGTATTGGTCTATTACCACTTGGTGAATAAAGCCAACAAAACCATCACCTTCTTCATCATTAATATCCTTCTTAACTTTCCAATTATCTTGTTCCAATGGTTCAGATAATGCCAAATAGAATTTGAAATTTGGAAAATCTTTTTCAAGATCTCTAAAATAATGTATGTAGAATAGTTCGGCTTTAGAACGACCTCCATACCAATACGTTACTTTACGTCCTGTTTTTAAGGTTCTAAATAATTGGTATAAATGCGAACGCATAGGCGCCATTCCTGCACCACCACCAACATATAACATTTCGGCTTCAGAATCATTAATAAAAAATTCACCGTAAGGTCCAGAAATTGTTACTTTATCTCCAGGTTTTTGATTAAAAATATATGATGAAGCAATACCTGGGTTAACATCCATCCACCCACCCTTGGCGCGATCGAAAGGAGGCGTAGCTACACGTACATTTAACATAATTTTTCTTCCTTCAGCAGGATACGAAGCCATAGAATAAGCCCTTTCAACAGTTTCGGTATTCTTCATTACTAAAGGCCAAAGTCCAAATTTTTCCCAATCTGGTTTAAATTTATCCGGCTCTCCAGGATGATCTTCAGGATGCGCAGACACATCCATATCAGAATATTTAATCTCGCATTCTGGAATCTCAATTTGAATATAACCTCCAGCTTTGTATCCCATATCTTCTGGGATTTCAACAATAAATTCTTTAATAAATGTAGCAACATTATAGTTAGACACTACCGTTGCTTCCCATTTTTTAATTCCAAATACTTCCTCTGGAATTGTAATTTCCATGTCTTGCTTCACTTTTACTTGGCAAGACAAACGTGCACCATGTGCTAATTCTTTACGTGTAAAATGAGGCGTTTCGGTAGGTAGAGCTTCTCCTCCACCAGATAGTACGTGGCACTCACATTGTATACAAGTTCCACCACCACCACAGGCAGATGGTAAAAATATTTTTTCTGCTCCAAGCGTAGTTAATAAACTATCTCCAGAACTAACCTCTATTTCACGTTCACCATTAATTAGAATCTTTACAGGTCCAGATGGTGATAATTTTTGTTTTACAAATAATAACAACGTTACCAATAATAAGGTTACAACCAAAAATGCAGCTACCGTCGCCAAAATTGTTCCTAATGTACTTGCGGCTAATATCATGTTATTCGTTTTCTTTTAAAGTGTTATCGTTATTAGCTAACTCTTCTTTAATATCTTCTTGTACAGTTTCAACTTGAGCCGTAGTTTCTTCTTTAGCTTCCTCATCTCCTCCTGTTAACATACCACCAAAACTCATAAACCCAATAGCCATTAATCCAGTGATAATAAATGTGATTCCTAAACCTCTTAAAGGCCCAGGTACGTTTGAGTATCTAATTTTTTCACGAATAGCCGCAATAGCTAGAATTGCTAAAAACCAACCAATTCCCGAAGAAACTCCATAATTGAATGCTAAGCCTAAAGTCGCAATTTCACGAGATTGCATGAATAATGAACCTCCTAAAATGGCACAGTTCACAGCAATTAATGGTAAGAATATACCAAGTGAATTATATAATGATGGTGAGAATTTCTCTACTACAATTTCTACCAATTGTACCATGGTTGCAATAGTTGCGATAAACATGATAAATGATAAGAAACTTAAATCGTAACTAGCATATTCTTCACCTAACCATGCTAAAGCACCTTCTTGTAAAATGTATTGATCTAACAACCAGTTTAAAGGTACAGTGATGGCTAAAACAAAAATTACTGCTGCTCCAAGTCCAACTGCTGTTGATACTTTTTTAGATACTGCAAGGTATGAACACATCCCAAGGAACGTGGCAAATACCATGTTATCTATAAATATTGATTTGAAAAATAATTCTATATGTTCCATAATACTGTCTTCTAGTTGTCTTCAATTAATGCTGGGTTTCTACTACGTTGAACCCAAATTATAATACCTACAACAATTAATGCCATTGGTGCTAATAACATAAATCCGTTATTCTCGTAACCAATGCTATACAATCCTGTTTTTGCAATTGGATCTCCCAATACTGGAAAACCTAATAATGTTCCTGAACCTAATAATTCTCTAAAGAATCCAACAATAATCAGGATTAAGCCATAACCAAGTGCGTTTCCAATTCCATCAAGAAATGATCTCCATGGTCCATTCGCTAAAGCAAAAGCTTCAAAACGACCCATAATAATACAGTTGGTTATAATAAGTCCGATAAATGCTCCTAGCTCTTTACTTAATTGATATGAATAGGCTTTTAAGACTTGGTCTACAATAATTACCAAAGCAGCTACAACTGTAAGCTGTACAATGATTCTAATTTTTGATGGAATGATATTTCTAATTAAAGAGATAACTACATTACCAGCTCCCATTACAAAAAGCACTGAAATTGTCATAACAATTGATGCTTTCAATTCTGCAGTAATCGCTAAAGCAGAACAGATACCTAATACTTGAATTGTAATTGGGTTATCGTCTCCTAAAGGATCTAATATTAATCTACTATCTTTTGCCATGACTACTTCTTTAATGTTTTAAAATAAGGTACGTACAACTTTAAATCACTTCGTAACATTGCTGACACACCATCACCAGTAATAGTAGCTCCAGCAATGGCATCAACTTCATTATCTGTTTTATCTTCGTTTAGAGGATCACCATTACTTTTTGAAATATTAATTCCAACAAAGTTTCCTGAACTGTCCAATAGATGTTCTCCAATAAAATCATCCATAAAAAAACGTTGCTTTATATTGGCTCCAAGACCTGCAGTTTCAGCTTGATGATCAAAATAAGCACCTAGCACTACCATATTCTCATCCATAGCAACATAAGCCCAAACAGCATCCCAAAGTCCCTTACCTCTAATTGGTGCTACATAGAATGTTTTTCCTTCTTTCTCACCAATAAAAAGTGGTAAACGTCTTTCTTCACCATCTTTAGCTTTAGACTGCTCTTTCTTAACATCAATTAAATACGCTTCATTATCTTCTACTACTTCAGTACCATTTGTAATGACTAACTGATTGGTAATATATTTTTGAAACTCAGCACCTACTTTATCATCGGCTACGAAAATGGCGCTACTTTCGTCATTCTCATTTACTCCCATAGCATATAGAATATTTTGTTGCTTTTCTATACGCTTGTTCTCATCAATTTTTGGTCTTAATGAAGATGCAACAAAGGCCAACAAGGATCCTACTACTATTACCATACCAGTGGCAAATAGCATTGTATATAAATTTTTATCTGTTTTCTTTTCCATCGTTAAGCCGTTTTTGGTTTTAGACGTTTAAGCCTACGTTTAACATTACCTTGAACTACATAATGGTCGATTGTTGGCGCAAAGACATTCATTAATAAAATAGCTAACATTACACCTTCTGGATATGCAGGATTAAATACTCGTATCATTACAGAAATAAATCCAATCAAGAATCCATAAATCCATTTTCCTTTATTAGTTTGTGATGCTGTTACAGGGTCTGTTGCCATAAACACAATACCAAAGGCTAATCCACCTATTAAAAGATGATGCCACCAAGTAGTGCTCATTAATCCGTAAAATTTGCTGCCTTCCGAAATCCATTCAGAATCCACAACAAAATTGAAAATTAATCCCATTACTAAAGCTCCAACAACTGAAGATAACATGATTCTCCAGCTTCCTATTTTAGCAAAGATTAAGAATAACCCTCCAAGCAAAATTAATATCGTTGATGTTTCACCAACTGACCCAGGAATAAACCCTAAGAACATATCTGCTACTGAGTGCATGACTTCGTTATTTTGTGCTAGACTTCCTAAAATGGTTTCTCCAGAAATTGCATCTGGTGTTCCAGCTCTTTCCACAGCACCATGTACCCAAACTTTATCACCACTCATCCATGTTGGATAGGCGAAGAATAAAAAGGCTCTAATGGTTAACGCAGGGTTTAGAATATTCATTCCAGTTCCTCCAAATACTTCTTTTCCAATTACTACTCCAAATACCACTGCAACAGCAAGCATCCAAAGCGGAATATCTATAGGAACAATTAATGGTACAAGCATTCCAGTTACTAGATAACCTTCTTCAACTTCATGTCCTTTGATAACTGCAAAAACAAATTCAACTGCTAAACCTACTCCATAAGACACTATCACCAAAGGCAATACTTTCCAAAGACCAATAACTAAATTATCCCATGACCAAAAAATCGAATCGAAAAATCCACTAGCATTCTCTATTGCTCCAGCAGCTAAATGATGCTGATAACCAGCATTAAACATACCAAAAATTAAACATGGCACTAAAGCCATGATAACTGTATTCATTGTACGCTTTAAATCATCGGCTGATTTTATATGAGTTCCATTATGAGTGGTCTCGTTTGGCATAAATAAAAACGTATGGATTGCAGAAAATGCTGGCAACCATTTTTTGTCTTTATTCTTTACTTTAAAATTATGTAAACTATTTTTTAAACCCATTATCCTATCTCTTTTAGCATTAAGTCTAAGCCTTCTCGTATAATTTTTTGATGTGGCTGTTTAGACACACATACAAATTCTGTTAACGCAAAATCTTCAGGAGCAACTTCATACATACCAAGTGCTTCCATTTCATCTAAATCCTTATACAAACATGACTTTAAGATTTGCATTGGAAAAATATCTAACGGAAAAACTTCCTCATAAGTTCCAGTTGTAACAAAAGCACGATGCTCACCATTTGTATTCGTATTTAAATCAAATTTTTTCTTTGGAGTTAACCATGAAAAAGTTAATGCTCTCGAAGTAGATATTTTATTAAAAATCGGCTTGTTCCAACCAAAGAATTCGTAATCATCTCCTTCAGGAATTATAGTAATTACGTTACTGTAATAGTCTAAATAACCATCTGGTTTTATTTGCTTTCCACTTAAAACATTTCCTGAAATAATACGTACGTTAGCATCCTTTTCAATACCATGATCATAAATCATTGTTGCTACTTCACTACCAAGCTTTGTTGTAAAATATCTTGGTTTTTGAACTGACGAACCAGCCAAGGCAACAACACGTTCTGCGTTAAATTTTCCAGTTAACAATAGCTCACCAATAATAACAAGGTCTTGAGCATTCACTGTCCAAACTACTTCACCTTTATTTATTGGATCAACTTTATTAATTAAAGTGCCTACATTCCCAGAAGGATGTGGTCCTGAAACCTTATGAATAGCTGCACCTGAAAGATTAGCTAATGGTGAATTTGCATTTTTCCCTACAGAAACATGCACTTTCCCTTCAGTTAATTTTCCCAATGCTGATATAGCTGCTTGCAATTCTGCTTCTTTACCTTGAAGTGTAAAATCTAAGTCGGCTGCTAAAGGTGCTGATGCATATCCTGAGATAAAAATCGCTTTCGGCGCTTTATCGGGATTTGCAATCACATCGTAAGGGCGTTGCTTAATAAATGGCCAGCAACCCGCAGTTAATAATTTTGATTTCACCTCATCTGCTGATGCATTATCAACATTTAATAATCCAAAATCTTGATACGATTGCTCTTTGTCGGCTTGAATTTTAATAGATAAAATTCTACGTTTTTCACCACGTGCAATCTCCTTAACTTCACCAGAAACTGGAGAAGCAAATTTTATAGCTTCATTAGATTTATCGTAAAAAACGGTTTCACCAGCTTTTACTTTAACACCTTCTTTAGCAACAAGTTTTGGAATAACACTATGGAAGTCTTCAGGTCTAATGGTGAAGAAATTGCTAATAACAGCAGCTTCTTTAGCCTTTTGAGCCTCACCTTTAAGATTAATGTCTAGACCTTTTTTTATTCGAATGTCGTTTGACATATTTAATTTTTTGAGATTAGTTGTCTAAAAATCCGTGCAAATTTACGGATTTAATAAACAATTTTCATAATAAATTACTTAGAATTTTACAATGCAAATAGTTCAAAGAATTTTAGGTATGAAATTTGTTTATCTTTACCCAAACAACTCAAATGTTCATGACAAAATATAAGTTTTTATTCTTATTCCTTATGTGCACTTTTCTTGGTTTTTCGCAAGTTGAAGAAGAGGTTAATCCACCAGATTATATAAAAACCATCAACTTTAAAGGCCACACGAACGAAAGTGAATTACCAATCATTAAACTTAATGAACGAGTGCAACTCTCGTTTGATGCCATTAACGGTAATGAGGACGACTTTTATTATGTGATAGATCATTACAATTTCGACTGGACACCTTCACAACTCATGAAATCGGAATATTTACAGGGTTTTGATAATATTCGTATCTCAAATTATGAGAATTCATTTAACACCTACCAAATTTACTCACATTACAGGTTACAAATACCAAATCAACAAACTCGAATAAAAAAATCTGGAAATTATATTCTTAAAATATATGATGATAATGGTGACATGGTATTTAGCAGAAAATTCATGATTTATGAAAATTTGGCAAATGTAGGTGTATCTATAAAACGTTCGCGTAATGTAAAACACATTAAGCATAAGCAATCGGTTGATTTTAAAATATCATCACCTACAATTTTGTTTAACAACCCTCAACAAACTGTTAAAGTTGCTGTTATTCAAAACAACAACTTAAACACAGCTATAACAAACCTAAAACCGCAATATACACTTGGTCGTGAGCTTATTTATAAATATGATGACGAATCGAGTTTTTGGGGAGGCAACGAATATTTGTATTTTGAAAACAAAAACGTTAGAGCTGCAAATATTGGAGTGCAATATGTAGACCTTAAAGACATATACGAACACTATTTATTTACAAATATTATTAGAGCAGACAGACCTTATACTTACAATCCAGACATTAACGGAAACTACTTAATTACTGCTGTAGACACAGATAATACAGATATTGAAGCTGATTATACGGTTATACATTTCTCATTACAACACCCAGAAGTTTTTGGCAAAAACATCCATATTTATGGTGGTTTTAATAATTACGCTATAACTGAAGATACAAAAATGACTTATAACCCTACTTCAGGGTTTTACGAAACCTCCCTAATTTTAAAACAGGGATTCTATAATTATAAACATGTTATAGTTGACGAAAATGGAAAATTAAACGAAGGCGCCATTAGCGGAAATTTTGATGTTACAGAAAACAATTATAAAGTATTAGTCTACTATAGAAACCTTGGAGCAAGATATGATAGACTTATCGGTATTGGCGAAGGCTCGTCAACGACTATTACCAACTGATTATCCATTAAATTGTTAAAATTATCTAAGAAATAGGATTTTTGAAATTCTAAAGCAATTATTTAGTATTTTTGAGTGTAATAATTGGGTTTCCTCACTAAAAAACATGGTACAACAAGTAACAAAAGGCATAAAAATTTCAGTTGAAACTAATTTTGAAGGTACTTTCTATAAAAACTATAAAGTACACTTTGCTTTTGGTTATAAAGTTACTATTGAAAATCAAAGTAAAGATTCTGTGCAGTTAAATTCCAGACATTGGAAAATTCTAGATGCTTTAAATAAAGATGAAATAGTAGAAGGCGAAGGTGTTATAGGAAAAAAACCAATTATAAAACCTGGAGAATCTCATACTTACAATTCGGGCTGCCTCTTAGCATCTCCTTTTGGAGCTATGCATGGTCACTACAACATGGTGAATTTCACTGATACCAAAAAATTTAAAGTGGTTATCCCATCCTTTAAATTGAGCGCACCTTTTGCGCTTAACTAAGCCTTTTAATTAAATCGAATCTATAAATTTTTTCTTGCTGTTCTATATGATAGAATGCACAATTTGAATAGTGCACAAAACTATAACCTTCCTCATATTTAAAACATTCTTTATCCACTTTATATAACCCATCTACATCAATATTCCCATAAGGTGAAATGCGTCTAAATCTATATTCATGCATAATATCAGTAACATGTAACTCAAACCAAGCACCAGCTGCAATACCATCTAACCACTGAGCATGATGACTTTTATCTTCAATATGCTTAGGTTCTAATGTCCCAATAAAATTTGGTTTATGCTGCGTTAAACGATCTAAAAAATAACGTCTATTATCTTTTTTTACAGATGATTGATATTCTAAAATCTCACCAACTTCACTAACTTCATAAATATGATTTTCTGTATCAGCAATTACAACATTACCAATCGTGCTTGGTGTAAACCATTTTGACTTTTTTAATTGCTTCTTAATTTTGAAATCAGTTACAGATGCTATTAAACTATCGGTCACAAATCTGGCACAATTGCAAGCATCTTTGATGAAAGCTGCATAACGAATAAAATGACGATTTTGCATTCTAGTAATATGGCTTCGAGCTTTACTATAATCAATTGCGTTACAAACCGAAGCTATTAATTTACCATCGCCATGAGTCAATTTTGGATGCGTAGCTAAAAAATGTAGAATATCATCTAAGTTTTCAATTTTATCTTCCTTTACCACAGCTTTAATTGGGAAATCCAATTCATGGTCTGTATCTTTTCCTCTTACACGACCATTTGGAATTGGCGTAATATAGCGTCCAAAATCATGATACTCTAAAACTCCAGTCATCTTATTTATTAAAACTAACGCAGCATGACCAGCTCTAACATAATTTTTTTTACCAATACCAAGATAACGCATGTATGGCGAGTACCATTCGTCTGCAACCATAACAATGGTTTCAGGATAAGCTAATGTTAAAATGATTCCAGAATTAGTCATCTACTGAGATAGGAAATTGGAATTTATGATTAGATTTTTCTTTTGTTTGAAGGTTTTCAAAACTCATAATAACGTCATTCTCATTCTTAGATATTTGTGTAATGCTAGTAGTTTTTACAAAAAAACGATCCATAATCACCCCATAGTCTTCGTTCCCTTTTCCAGCCGTATTATGAAACTTTAAGATACTGCTTGATGTCAATTCAAAATCTTTTTTAAAATCTTCAAACCACTGTAATCGCTCTTTTTTCATTTCAGCATTGTATAGTGAAGATGAAGACCAAATTATAGGTTTTAGAGGTAAACTACTTAAATGTTTATCTTTTCCGTCCCAAATTAATTCTTTAAATTTCATTATAGAATTCCACTCAACAATAACAAGTGTAAAAGGTTCAACACCTTCTAAGTTATAAGTGTTTATAGTTTCATCAAGGTTTTTAGCAATAAGTAAATCTTTTAAAACCACTCCTCTGCTCAATCTATAAGAAGCTTTACGCTCATGCATTTTAAAACCACCATTTAGCACGCACAAAACACGCTGTCTTTCACTAACTCCAATCCAAGAACCACCAGCAACCTCATCTTTTGGCATAAGTAGTTTTGTGTTTTCAACACTATAAAAATCTGGTGGCAAGGTCTTTCTATTTGGTGCTTCATCTCTATTAGATGTGAGCACAAAACTTTTTTGGCCTGTTGGAATAAGGGTTACTGTACACATGATTTTTTAAGTCTGTAAACCATTGAGCAACTTACAAAATATCATCAAAAAAATCGTAACTTTGCAATCATTTTTAATATTTACAAAAACAAAAATATATTATGGGAAAAGGTTTCTTTAACGTACCAATTGCAGTAAACGAACCTGTAAAAAGATACGCTCCAGGATCTCCAGAGCGTGATGCTGTTTTAAAAGCATACAAGGACATGTTTAATAGTAACACTGACGTGCCAATGTACATCAACGGTAAGGATGTTACTACTGGAAATATACGAACAATGTCTCCACCTCACGATCATCAACATATTGTTGGGCAATACCATATTGCTGAACAATCGCATATTGAAGAAGCTATTTCAACAGCATTAGAAGCTAGAAAAAATTGGGCAGAAATGCCTTGGGAACATCGTGCAGGAATCTTTTTAAAAGCTGCCGAGTTAATAGCTGGACCATATAGAGCAAAAATAAATGCTGCAACCATGATTGCTCAATCAAAAACAGTACATCAAGCCGAAATTGATGCAGCATGTGAGTTGATTGATTTTTTACGTTTCAATGTTCAGTTTATGACTGATATTTACATGGAACAACCTGAAAGTACTAGTGACGCATGGAATCGCATTGAGTACAGACCTCTAGAAGGTTTTACCTAT
The DNA here is from genome assembly GCF_011777505.1 of Gaetbulibacter sp. S0825. GTDB lineage: Bacteria > Bacteroidota > Bacteroidia > Flavobacteriales > Flavobacteriaceae > Pontimicrobium. The sequence goes on from NZ_JAATJT010000003.1 coordinate 586,844, forward strand.
GCTGTAACACCCTTTAACTTTACTGCTATTGCTGGAAATCTTCCTGCATGTATGGCTTTAATGGGAAATGTAGTTGTTTGGAAGCCAAGTGATAGTCAAGTATATTCTGCTAAAGTAATTATGGATGTATTTAAAGAAGCTGGTGTTCCTGCAGGTGTAATCAACGTGGTATTTGGTGACCCAGTAATGATTACAAATACAGTAATGGCTAGTCCTGATTTTTCTGGATTGCACTTCACTGGTTCTACTTTTATTTTTAAAGAACTTTGGAAGCAAATAGGAAACAACATACATAACTATAAAACATATCCAAGAATTGTTGGTGAAACTGGTGGAAAAGATTTCATCGTGGCTCACAAAACAGCAAACGCAAAACAAGTTGCAACTGCTATAGCAAGAGGTGCTTTTGAATTCCAAGGACAAAAATGTAGTGCAGCATCAAGAGCTTATATTCCTACTAATTTGTGGAGTGATGTGAAAAACTTTTTGTTAGAAGACATCAAGTCCTTTAAAATGGGATCTCCAGAAGATTTAAACAATTTCATAACTGCAGTAATCCATGAAGGTTCTTTTGATAAACTTGCAAAGTATATTGACCAAGCAAAAGCTGATGGCAATGCTGAAATTATTGCAGGTGGTGGTTATGATAAGAGTAAAGGCTATTTCGTTGAACCAACAGTTATTGTCACTAAAGACCCAAAATACACAACCATGTGCACAGAGTTATTTGGTCCTGTTATGACCATTTATGTATATGATGAAAATGAGTATGCTGAGACTTTAAAGTTGGTAGATGAAACTAGTGAATATGCATTAACAGGAGCTATTTTAGCAACCGATAGATATGCAGTTGAACAAGCTACAAAAGCACTTCAAAATTGTGCAGGAAACTTTTATATTAACGATAAACCAACAGGAGCGGTTGTAGGTCAGCAACCATTTGGTGGTGCAAGAGCCTCAGGAACAAATGATAAAGCTGGAAGCGCTCAAAACTTGTTACGTTGGGTATCTCCAAGAATGATTAAGGAAACGTTTGTAACTCCAACAGATTACAGATATCCTTTCTTAGGAGAATAGTAGATACTGTTATAAAGATAAAAAAACCTGCAATTGCAGGTTTTTTTATTTGCTAATTTATCCTTTATACTTCAAAGGTAAGTGCACCACTTTTTTTGTGTCGAAAAAATCTTCTTCAAAATAATCACTAAGACAATATAAAGTGGCTTTTGGGAAGCAACTTATAGAAATTAACGTAGTACAGCATATAAACGCACTTGTCCACCAGAGCCTCCTTGAATTTTTACGGGTGCTACAATTAGGAATATACCTTTAGGTGGTAGCAAATGTAAATTAGCTACGTTTTCTAACTGGTATTTTCCTGATCCATTAACTACGCTATGAACTGGTAAGCCTTTAGCTTGAGCTGCATCTACGCTCATATTGTCTATACCAATACCTTTTATGTCTCGCTCATCAATTAAAAATTGTGCAGCTTCCTTAGAAAAACCAGGAAAATGCATTTTGCCGTTACTATCTTCATTTTTATAGGCTTTATAATCGTTCCATTTTTTACTCCAACCAGTATATAAAAGCACTATTACGCCTTTAGGAAGTACTCCATTAACTGTTTCCCATTTTAAAATATCAGACTTACTTAATATATAATCAGGGTTTGTTCCACTTTGCTCAGAAATGTCGATGACTACCGCTGGTCCAAACAAATCGGTTGCGCTAAGCTGTTCTACTGATTTTAAATTATCTCCACCATGAATTGGCGCATCAATATGCGTTCCAAAATGCTCAGGTGTGCTATAAGCTCCCATTCCTGGTGCACCACTTTTACGTGCAAAAATAGTATCGTACTCAAAAGGGTTTCCTTTGTCATTTGGCCAATAAGGACTTGTATTGTTAAGCACATGTGTTAAATCAATAATTTGTAACTCACCATCAATAAGTTGCTGTAGTGTATCTTTTGAAGGTGTTTCTTGTTTGCAGCTAGAAAATGAGATGCTAAATAGTAATACAAACAATCCTTTTTTAATTATAGTTTTAACCATCATAGTATTTATGGTTTATACTTTAATGGCAAATACACCACTTTTTTAGTTTCGAAAAAATCTTCATTGAAATAATCACTAAGACTATATATAGTGGCTTTGGGGAAGTCTTGCAATTCTTCGGTTAAATCTCCTCCCTTTAAGTATAGAATTCCATTTTTAAGCTCGTGGTTACTTTTTTTGTTTACTTTTCTTTTCACCCAACCAACAAAACTAGACATAGATGTAACCGCTCTACTTACAATAAAGTCGAAGGTTTCATTAATATCTTCAGCGCGCTTATGCGAGGTCTTTACATTTGATAAACCTAAACTTTCTACTAATGCGTCAACCACTTTTAATTTCTTATTAATACTATCCACCAAATGAAAATTGCATTCTGGGTAAAGTATAGCTAATGGAATCCCAGGAAACCCTCCTCCAGTACCAACATCTAAAACAGTTGTTCCATCTTTAAACTGTATTACTTTTGCAATACCAAGAGAATGCAATACGTGACGTAAATACAATTCATCAATATCTTTTCTTGAAACCACATTAATCTTGGAATTCCAATCTAAATAAAGCTCAAAAAGTTGACTAAATTGTTCCTTTTGAATTTCAGAAAGTTGAGGGAAATATTTTTGAATTAATTCCATTAATTAATATTTTTAGACAAAATTAACTATTTAAACCAATAATAATTCTTTTGCTAAAAGATTATCGATTTAATAATTAATATATTTGCAACTTATTATATAAAAACGAACAAACTAACGTTATTATATTGATAATAAACAAAACATGAATAAACAAACTCTCACCTTTTCAAGAACTGATTCAGCCAAATTTTTTAGAACCCTAAATAAACGAGTAAACGATTATTTTAAAGAAAATAACCTAAAAAAAACAGGTAACTGGAAATTATATACAAAAGCCATCATAATGTTTACATTATTGCTTGGACCTCTAGTACTCTTACTTACTGTTAATTTACCAGGTTGGGCTTTAGTTTTATGCATGATAACGATTGGTGTTGGTATGGCTGGTGTTGGTATGAATGTAATGCACGATGCTAACCATGGATCTTTTTCCAGTAAAAAATGGGTAAACAAGCTAATGGGAAGCAGTATACATATATTAGCTGGAAATGATTATAACTGGAAAGTGCAACACAATGTATTGCACCACACATATACTAACATTCAAGGTCATGATGAGGATATTGATGCTGGAAGAATCATTCGTTTTTCAAAACATTCAAAGTGGTTGAAAATTCATCAATATCAAAAATATTATGCGTTCTTTTTATATGGATTATTAACAGTAAATTGGGCTATTACTACCGATTTTAAGCAAACATACCTATACTTAAAAAGAAAATTATCTTATGGAAAAATGCCAAATCCTGCAACACAATGGACTAAGCTAATTATTGGAAAAATAATTTATTACTCTATTTGGGTAGTTTTACCGTTATCTTTAGGATATACTTGGTGGCAAGTATTAATAGGCTTCTTAATAATGCATTATACTGCGGGAATTATTTTAAGTGTTATTTTCCAATTAGCACACGTAATGCCAAACACCGAGATGCCTTTGCCTGATGAGGATGGAAATATGAAAAACACTTGGGCAGTTCACCAATTATTTACAACATCTAATTTTTCACCCAAAAGTTGGTTAGTAGAGTTTTACACTGGTGGCTTAAATAGACAAGTTGAACATCATTTGTTTTCGCACATTAGTCATATTCACTATAAAAACATTGCAAAAATTGTTAAGCAAACTGCAAAAGAATGTAGTTTACCTTACAATGAATACAATACAATATGGAAGGCTATTGCAGAACATTACAGACAGTTAAAAGTCTTAGGCCAAAAGCCTGCATTAGCTTAGTTTATTTTTACGCTACTAACAATACATTACAATGAGCCTACTTTCTGAAAGAGTCTTAAAAATGTCTACCTCTGCAACTTTAGCTATGGCTGCTAAAGCAAGAGAATTAAAGGCTGAAGGAAAAGACATTATTAGTTTAAGTTTGGGTGAGCCAGATTTTAACACCCCAGATTTTATTAAAGATGCTGCTATAAAAGCAATTAATGAAAACTATAATTCGTATACACCTGTTGATGGTTATGTAGAATTAAAACAAGCTATAATCACTAAGTTTAAACGTGATAACAATCTAACATATACCTTACCTCAAATTGTTGTTTCTACTGGTGCTAAACAATGTTTAGCTAATATTGCTGCCACAATGATTAACCCTGGTGACGAAGTAATTTTACCTTGTCCTTATTGGGTAAGCTATAATGATATAGTAAAATTAAATGAAGGTATTCCTGTTGAAGTTACTACATCCATTGAGACAGACTTCAAAATGACAGCTAAGCAGCTTGAAGCAGCCATCACACCAAAAACAAAAATGCTTTGGTACAGTTCGCCATGTAACCCAAGTGGTTCAGTATATAGCGAACAAGAGCTTAGGGACATTGCAGATGTTCTACAAAAACATCCAGATATTTATGTGGTATCCGACGAAATCTATGAACACATAAACTTTGAAGGTGGTCATGCAAGTATGGCACAATTTGATGATATGTACGATAGAACTATTACTGTAAATGGTGTCTCAAAAGCGTTTGCTATGACAGGTTGGAGAATAGGTTTTATTGGTGCACCTACCGAAATTGCTAGGGCTTGTAATAAAATGCAAGGTCAAATAACAAGTGGTGCCAATTGTATTGCACAACGTGCTGTAATTACAGCTATGGAAGCTAACCCAAGTAGTGTAAAATATATGGTTGACGAATTTAAGGTGCGTCGCGATTTAGTATTAAATCTTCTAAAAGACATTGAAGGTTTTAAAACCAATACTCCTGAAGGTGCCTTTTACGTATTACCAGACATTTCGAGTTATTTTGGAAAAACATTACGAGGCAAAACCATTAATAATGCAACAGATTTTTCATTGTTTTTATTAGAAGAGGCACTCGTAGCTACTGTAACAGGAGAAGCTTTTGGAAATGCCAATACTATTAGAATATCGTATGCAGCATCACAAGAAGAATTAATTGAAGCTATAAAACGTATAAAAGAAGTAGTTAATTAAAACTACTTGTCACTTCGATAAAAAAATATCCATAAATAAAAAGCCACATACTGTTAAAGATGTGGCTTTTTAGCATAACCAACCAAGGTTACTAACTAACTAAATTAAAATATATGTTGATGTATGTGTTTAACTAAAAACCGCTATGATTGCTATTGCGAAAACTGACAATTTTAAAACAGCATCAATACCTAAAGTATATTGATATTGAAAACTCTTAATACGTTGTTTAACTCCAAAAACAGATTTTGGACTAGACTGAAAGAAGTTGTTCTTTATTTCTTCTTTATAGGCTGAACTTAAAATACCTTCATTATTAAAAACAAAATGCTCTCTTTTCTTCTTGGGTAATGGTTCAAATTCTTGATGTGATAATACTAATTCCATGATTTAATTTTTTTGATTGATTTATACATATAAGACGATGATTAAATAAAAATGTTACATAACATATTCTAAAATCATTTTGAAAATAAGCATGAAAAATCACGAAAGATATTGTAAATATTGAAGAAAATAGATTTAAAAAAACTAAAGAAATTATCTGTTTCTCCAGAAAAAAGGTGTTAATAAAATAAGAACTGTAAACAATTCTAAACGACCAATAAGCATTAAAAAGGACGCCCACCATTTACCAATTGCAGGCATATCGTAAAAGTTATTTACTGGTCCAAAGTCTCCCAACGCAGGCCCAACGTTTCCTAAACTTGAAGCTGCAACACCTATAGCAGATTTAAAATCTAAACCTAACATAGAAAACACCAATGCACCAACAATAAATGACAGCATATAGAGAATAAAAAACGCTAGAATATTAAAAATAATCTTCTCGTCAATAGATTTTTTATTGTAACGTACAGGTAAAATAGCATTTGGGTGTAATGTGCGTTTAAACTCCATAAAGCCATTGCGAATCATTAATAAATGTCGCACTACTTTCACGCCACCAGAAGTACTTCCTGCTGATCCACCAAGAAACATTAATCCAAAAAAGAAAACGGTTAAAAATGGTGTCCAAAGTGTAAAATCGGCAGTAACAAATCCTGTGGTAGTAATAATTGCAAGCACTTGAAACAAGGCGTGTCTTAAAGCACTTTCACCTTCTCCCCAAACCATTGGATGTGCAATGGAAGATGCTGTAACATCTGCCTTAAAGTAAATAATCAAAGAGGCTACAATTGTAAAAATTACAATAAATTTAAAGTACAATTTAAACTCTTCATCTTTTATTATTTTTTGAACACGTCCTTTAAACGCAAAGTAACTTAGTACAAAATTGGTTCCTGCTAAGAACATGAACAAAATCACAATGTATTGAATGATAGGCTGATTATTCCAATATGCTAAACTTGCATTTTTTGTTGAAAACCCACCAGTAGACAAAGTACTCATTGAATGATTAATAGCGTCAAAAAACGACATTCCTGCAACTTGCAACAATACTGTTTCCGCTGCTGTGTATCCAAAATAGATTAACCATAAACGCTTAGCGGTATCGGTAATTCTAGGATGTAACTTATCTGCACTTGGCCCAGGAGCTTCAGCAGCAAATAACTGCATTCCTCCAATACCCAATAATGGTAAAATAGCAATGGCAAGTACAATAATTCCCATACCTCCTATCCAATGCGTTAAACTTCTCCAAAATAAGACTCCTTCTGGTAAGGATTCTATATCATTTAAAATGGTTGAGCCAGTTGTTGTATATCCCGAAATGGTTTCAAAAAAGGCATTAGTGAAACTTGGAATAGAATCGGTTAAAACATAAGGTAGAGTTCCAGAAAGTGCCATGATAATCCACCCAAAGGTTACTACAATATAACCTTCACGTTTATTCATTTCTTTTTCATGATTTTTGGTAATCAACATAACAAGAATGCCAATAACCATAACCGCAATTCCAGATAATGAAATACTAAGTGTCGCACCATCATTATAAGCATAACTCATAATGGCCGCAAGCAACATAAAACCACCATTAAATAATAGTAGTAATCCAAGAAAATGAAAAATTATTTTATAGTTAAGTTTCATTAACGATACTCATTTCTTTCACTAATAGAAAAAGCTTTCAACTTTTTTAATTGATTGAGGCAAGCAACACACCACTACTCTGTCTCCTGCTTCAACTTTAAAATCTCCTAAAGCAATAACACCTTCATCATTACGTATAACACCACCAATAATTGCAGAACGGGGGAATTTAATCTCCTTTATAAGTTTATTACAAATTTTTGATTCAGGTTTTACAATAAACTCCAGCAACTCAGCATCCATATTGTTGAGTTTTGTCATAGCTACAACCTCACCTTTACGTATATACCTAAAAATATTGTTTGCTGCTAAGAGTTTTTTATTAATTAAAGTATCGATACCTATAGAATGGGACAACTCGAAATAATCCATATTTTCAACCAAGGCAATTGTTTTTTTAACGCCTCTTGAATTTGCAACAAGACATGACATTATATTTGTTTCGGAGTTTCCAGTAACCGAAATAAAAGCGTCCATATCTTCAATGTTTTCCTCATCAAGAAGCTCAACATTTCTTCCATCACCATTAATAACCAAAGTATTTGGAAGCTCATCAGCAAGATCCATTGCAATATCTCTATCCTTCTCTATTAACTTGATATTAAATTTATTGTCTGTTAAATCTCTTGCTGTTTTTGAGCCAATTTTTCCTCCTCCAAGAATCATGACATTCTTAATTTCGGTCTTAAATTTTCCAGTAAGTTTACATATCTCCTCATCACCTCCTTTTGAGGTCATAAACACCACGTGATCACCTTCTTTTAAAAGTGTATCTCCTCTTGGAATGATAGTTAAATGCGACCCAAAACGCTGTATTGCAATAGGCATAAAATGTACTTCAGGCATCAACTTTGCAGCGTCTTTAACTGACTTTCCGACTATTGCAGCTGTTCTTGAAAGATTGAGTCCAAGCATTGTCAAAGCACCATCTTCGAACTCATAAGTATCGCTAAAAACAGATTGATTTAAAAGCAATTCTATTTCGGCTGCTGCCAAAGATTCTGGAGAAATCAACTCATCAATTCCAAATCTGGTAAAGCCTACTTCATCTTTAAAATCTATAAACTCTGTATTAGAAATTCTTGAAATAGTTTGTTTTGCTCCTAATTGTTTTGCTAAAACACTGGCGGTAATATTTGTGGTTTCTGAAGATGTTACTGCTATAAACAAATCGGCATTATCAACACGACAATCTTTTAAAATAGCAATAGATGTTGCATCTCCTTTAACAACCTTAATATCTAAATGCGTATCCGCATAAATAAGGCTATCTTTTTTTGAGTCTATTAATGTAATTTCTTGAGATTCGTAAGATAAAAGTTTTGCTAAATGAAATCCCACTTCACCAGCTCCAGCAATAATAATCTTCATCTGTTATTATTAAATATAAAGATGTGCAAATATAATTTATTTTTAGGGATTTGTATGCGAATTGCATTTCTTTGCACTAAATATCACTTAACATCAAATTTTTCTAACATATTCATGTCTAAAAAAGTAAACCCATATAAAAACAGCGATTTAAGCAAGAAAGAGCAGGTTACAAAAATGTTTGATACCATTTCTAAAGAATATGATGGCTTAAATCGTGTAATTTCTTTTGGCATAGATGTGAAATGGCGTAAAAAAGTTGTGGCTATCGTTGCAAAAAAACAACCTGACACCATACTTGATATTGCAACAGGAACAGGAGATTTAGCGATTAACTTATCTGAAACCAATGCTTCAAAAATAATTGGATTGGATATTAGCGATGGCATGCTAGAAGTTGGTAGACAAAAAATCACCAAAAAACATTTGAACAATAAAATTGATATGATATTAGGTGATTCTGAAAATCTGCCTTTTGATGACAATACATTTGATGCAATAACTGTAGCCTTTGGTGTACGAAATTTCGAAAACTTAGAAAAAGGGCTATCCGAAATTTTACGTGTTTTAAAACCCCAAGGTATTTTTGTGATTTTGGAAACATCAGTACCAACTAAATTCCCTTTTAAACAGGGTTATAATATTTATACTAAAGGAATTATGCCATTAATTGGTAAATTATTTTCTAGAGACAAAGTTGCCTATTCCTATTTAAGCGAATCGGCTTCAGTTTTTCCTTATGGCGAGGCATTAAACAATATTTTACATAAAATTGGGTTTATTAATGCGGAAGCATTGCCACAAACATTTGGTGTGGCAACCATATATAAAGCAACTAAGCAGTAACTATGAAGAACATACTTTTAGTTTTAACATTACTAATATTTACGCAAACAGCTTCGGCACAACTATTTAGCAAAAATAAAATCCAAAACAATCAAAACATGGATAAGCCTAAATGGTCTTATGGTTATTTTTTAGGATTTAATAGTTATGATTATAATTTTGACTACAACCAAGATTTACCAGATATCCAAACACTAAAAACTGTTGGCTTTAGCGTTGGTCTTGTGGGTAACATGCGTATAAACGATTATATAGATATACGTTTAGAACCAGGTTTATACATTACTAAACGTGAATTACATTACCATAGCAGTTATTTTAATGGTGTATCTTATAACGACTCAGACCTATTGAGAGAAGTAAACTCTACGTATATACATTTTCCTCTGCTTTTAAAATTATCTACAAAGCGTGTCAATAACATTAAACCGTTTGTGGTTGGTGGTTTTTCTACTTCTGTAAACTTATCCAGTAACCAAAATAACCCTGATGATAACAGCAATGGTCAGTTTAGAACAAAAAATGGTGTAATTTTTTACGAAGTTGGTGCAGGAATAGACATCTATTTACCATGGTTTAAATTTACGCCTTCTGTTAGAGGTGTTTTTGCTATTAATGATGAATTGGTTAGAGATGTAGATCCAGATAGCCCTTGGACTAGCAATATAACAACTATGAAATCTAGAGGTTTGTTCATCAACTTTACATTTCAATAGATCTTCTCTTAAACTCACTTAATAATATCGCTGTGGCGTTTGCTACATTTAAACTTTCGGTTGCTTGCAATTCACCAAAACGAGGAATAGAAATCCGTTTTGTTACTTGACTTTCTATGTCATGGCAAATACCGTTTGCTTCGTTTCCTAAAACCAAAATTCCAGAATTTGGCAATTTACTTTCATACACATTTTCTCCGTCCATAAATGCTCCAAAAACTTCTGCTTTTTGAATTTGTAGCACTTGTTTTAAATCTATATAACTTACGTTAACTCTTGTAATAGAGCCCATTGTGGCTTGTATTACTTTTGGATTATAACAATCTACAGTTTCATAGCTGCATATAAGGTCTTTAACACCAAACCAGTCGCATAATCGAATTATTGTTCCTAAATTCCCAGGATCTCTAACGTCATCTAATGCAACAACTAACTTAGAAAAGTCGATAGAAGTTTCATTTGGAATTTCAAAAACTGCCAAAGCGGTATTTGGTGATTTTAAAAAACTGATTTTTTTAAGTTCTGTGTTTGAAATTTGAGTCATTAAGTCATCTAAAACATCAAACTCCAACATAGTTGTGTATAGCTGATGTAATTGTAAATTTGACTGTAATAGTTCTAGAATAGTTTTTTTCCCTTCAGCAACAAATAACTTGTATTGCTGACGGTACTTTTTTTGTTTTAGACTTGTTATGAGCTTTATTTGACTTTTACTTAGCATTCCAACAAATATCGAATTTTATCGTTTTAAATTTATATAAAGAAACATATTAATTATAAACAATAATAACCTCTTAGCTAATTATTTTTTTTCGATGGAAATAATGTATTTTTGAAGCTACTAAGGTTTTGCTTTTTACAAACTTTTAATTTTTCCTTTTTAATTGAAACACATCTTTACGAAAATATTATTTCTAGTAATTTTTATTAGCAGTATTGTATCATGCAATGTAGTTAAAAGAGTTAGTGAAGATGAGCATTTACTAACCAAAACCTCGGTTACTGTTAATGAGAAAACTACATCATCCGAAGAGATTAACAATCTTGTATATCAACGAGCAAACAATAAACTACTTGGTTTTCCTTTAAGATTGCATATCTACAATTTAGCACGCCCAAATTTAGACTCTATATTAAATGAAAAAATTTATAATAATCCTAAAAAATTAGCTCGAAAAACCAAGAGACTTTCTAGAAAACAACTAGAAAAAGACATAGAAACTAGAAAAAACCTAAACAGCTGGTTAAAAAAAACTGGGGAACCTCCTGTAATTTTAGATAGCATAAAAACCGAACGTTCGAAAAATAATTTAAACAATTATTATTACTGGAACGGTTGGTTTGATAGAGAAGTTACTTACGAGATTGATAAAAAAGAAAATAAACGAGCTGCAGTTAATTATTTTGTTAAAACTGGTAAGCCGTATTTATTAGATTCTATTTACAGTTCTAACTCAGCAAAATTAATAGATTCACTTTACCAAAATGTCCAAGCTACGAGTTTGTTAAAAAAAGGAGATCAATTTAAAAAAGTAAATATTGACAATGAAAGAGAAAGACTTACTGCATCCTTTAGAAACTCAGGTTTATATCATTTTTCTCAAGATTACATAGAGTTTGATATTATCAAGGATGATAGCATAAAAAGAGCAGATGTTGATGTAAAAATTAGAAACCGTACTATTCGTAATGAAGATTCAGTAGCTGTGGTGCCTTTTAAACCTTATAGAATTAGAAATGTAAATATTATTACAGACGATTCTTTTGAAAAAGAAGGCGAAGAACCTCAACTTACTGCTAGATATGGTAATGCTCGATATTATAGTTTTGATAAATTGCGTTATCGACCAAAAGCTCTCCAGCAAGCCATCTTTATTAATAGAGGTGATTTATATAGCGATATAGATAGAACTAGAACATTTCGATACTTAAACAAATTTGGAATTTTTAAATATCCAAGTATTAGATATGATATACATGAGCAAGACTCCACATTAACTGCAAATATAAAACTGTCACCAAGAAAAAAATATGGTCTTGGATTAGATGTTAATGTATCGCAAAGCAATATTCAATCTGTTGGATTTTCCTTTAACACAGGGTTACTTATTCGAAATATTTTTAGAGGTGCAGAAACTTTTGAGATTTCAGCATTAGGTGCCATTGGAGCATCTAAAAATGGCTCAAGTAGCGATCAATTTTTTGATATAAATGAGGTTGGTGTCAATACAAAATTAACCATTCCTAGGTTTTTCTTTCCTTTTAATACAGAGAGGATTATCCCTAAATATATGTCACCAATTACTAGGTTAAGTTTAGGTTTTACAAGTCAAACAAATATTGGTTTGGATAAACAAACGGTTAATGGTATTTTAAACTACAATTGGAATCCTTCTGAAACTGTCACCAATAATCTGGATTTATTTAACACGCAATATGTTAGAAATTTAAACCCCGGAAATTATTTTAAAGTCTATCAAAATTCATTTAACCGTTTAGAGAATATCGCAGTAAACACCTATAATACGCCGCCAGAATTTATTACAAACGATAATGGAACAGATGAATTAATTAGAAGTAAAGCCGATGAGTTCATAGATTTAGTGTTGCAAGATTCTGGTTTTGAAAATACCAACAGTGACGAGTACAAAACTGTAAATAATATTAAAGAACGTAAAGATAGACTTACCGAAGACAACCTAATTTTCGCTACTAGTTTTAGTTATGTAAAAGACAATCGAGAAAACTTGATTGATGAGACTTTTTCTATATTCAGGTTTAAATTAGAATCAGCTGGGAATTTATTAACGACAACATCAAAATTGTTGGGATTAAACAAGAACAATGACAATAGATATAAGCTATTTGGCGTACCTTACTCTCAGTATATTAAAACCGAATTTGACTATATAAAACATTGGGATATTGGCAGAAATAATGTTATAGCTATACGAAGTTTCTTTGGCATAGCAATACCTTATGGAAATTCTAATAACATACCATTCTCGAAAAGTTTTTTTGCAGGAGGTGCTAACGACAATAGAGCTTGGACAGCATATAATTTAGGACCAGGAAGTTCGGACAGTAATAATGAGTTTAACGAAGCAAACATGAAAATTGCCCTTAGCCTCGAACATCGTTTTAATTTATTTGGAAACCTAAACGGGGCTCTTTTTATAGATGCTGGAAACATATGGAATGTATTGGATAATGAAGATGACCCTAATGCAACTTTTACTGATTTTAATTCGTTAAAAGACATTGCCATTGGTTCTGGCTTCGGATTAAGATATGATTTTGGATTCTTCGTATTTAGGAGTGATATCGGCTTTAAAACCTATGACCCATCATACAAAACTGCCAATCGATGGTTTAATGACTACAATTTTGGAAACGCAGTTTATAACATCGGAATAAACTATCCTTTTTAACATAATTCTTTTGTTTTTTACTAAAACGATTGCGCAAACTTTTTGATTTTTTGGGTCTTCTAGCAAACCCATTTTGATTAAAATTTATGTAGTTTTGTATTTTACAAATCATCTACAAAAACATCATAAAATGGGACATAACATTAAAGCTGGAGTAGCAACTGGAAAAGAGGTACAAGAAATTTTTAAACTAGCCAAAGAAAAAGGGTTTGCATTACCTGCTGTAAATGTTGTTGGTTCGAATAGTATTAATGGTGTTTTAGAAACCGCAAGAGATTTAAACGCACCTGTAATCATCCAGTTTTCCAATGGAGGTGCACATTTTAATGCAGGAAAAGGATTATCTAACGAGAATCAAAAAGCTGCCATTGCTGGTTCTGTCGCTGGTGCAAAACATGTACACTTACTAGCAAAAGAATATGGTGTCCCTGTAATTTTACACACCGATCATTGTGCAAAAAAACTATTACCATGGGTAGATGGCCTATTAGATGCAAGTGAGCAACATTTTGCAAAAACTGGCAAGTCACTATATAGCTCGCACATGATTGACTTATCGGAAGAACCTATTGAAGAAAACATAGAAATATGTAAAACATATCTTCAACGCATGAGCAAAATGGGGATGACACTTGAAATTGAATTAGGCATTACAGGAGGTGAAGAAGATGGTGTGGATAATACAGATGTAGATGATTCAAAACTATACACCCAACCAGAAGAAGTTGCTTATGCTTTTGAAGAATTAAGCAAAATTAGCAACCAATTTACCATTGCAGCAGCTTTTGGAAATGTACATGGTGTTTACAAACCTGGAAATGTAAAACTAACACCAAAAATTTTAAAAAATTCTCAAGAATATGTATCTAAAAAATTTAGTTTAGACCATAACCACATAGATTTTGTGTTTCACGGTGGCTCAGGTTCTACCGTTGAAGAAATTAGAGAAGCCATTGGCTATGGCGTTATAAAAATGAATATTGATACAGATATGCAATATGCGTTTATGAGTGGCATTAGGGATTATTTTAAAACAAATGAAGCCTATTTACAATCGCAAATTGGAAACCCTGATGGCGATGATGTCCCAAACAAAAAATATTATGATCCAAGAAAATGGCTACGTGAAGCAGAAAATTCTTTTGTTGAACGCTTAAAGAAAGCATTTGAAGATTTAAATAATGTAAATACATTATAAAATTTATGTAGTTTTGCATTCATACTAACTAATATAACTTAGATGAGTAAAATGGCTTGGTTTAAACGTAAGGACAAAGGAATCCAAACTCCCACAGAAGCAAAAAAAGATACTCCAAAAGGATTATGGTACAAATCTCCTACTGGAAAAGTAATTGATACCGAAGAATTAGAAAAAAACTATTATGTAAGTCCAGAAGATGGTTATCATGTTCGCATTGGCAGTAAAGAGTATTTTGAAATCCTTTTCGATGATAATAAATTTAAAGAACTAGACGAAAAGCTAGAATCCAAAGACCCTTTAAGATTTACCGATAATAAAAAATACACAGATCGTTTAAAAGCAGCTAAAGAAAAAACAAATCTAAAAGATGCTGTACGTACAGCTGTTGGAAAATCCAAAGGAAAAGAACTTGTTATTGCATGTATGGATTTTAGTTTTATTGGAGGGTCTATGGGAAGTGTTGTAGGTGAAAAAATTGCACGTGCCGCAGATTATTCTTTAAAAAAGAAATTACCTTTTATGATTATTTCAAAATCTGGAGGTGCACGTATGATGGAGGCTGCATTATCTTTAATGCAATTAGCAAAAACATCTGCAAAATTAGCTCAACTTGCTGATGCAAAAATTCCATACATTTCACTATGTACAGACCCAACAACTGGTGGAACGACAGCATCGTTCGCAATGTTAGGAGACATTAATATAAGTGAACCTGGAGCGTTAATTGGATTTGCAGGGCCTCGTGTTGTTAGAGATACCACAGGGAAAGAATTACCTGAAGGTTTCCAAACCGCTGAGTTTTTACAAGAACATGGTTTTTTAGATTTTATAACTCATAGAAAAGACCTTAAAGACAAAATCAATCTTTATATAGATTTAATAACAAATCAACCTTTAAGAACATAAAAAAAGCGAGCCAGTTGGCTCGCTTTTTTTATAACTACAAAATCAAAAACCTACTTATCTAAGTGTAATATCTCTTACGGTACCATCCTCGAAAGTAAAAGTCGCTTGATTATCGCAATCGCCATCTCCATAATCAAAAACACCTGCAAAATTTGTGCGCTCTACATCTATAGAACCACTTACAAAAAATCGACATATAACTTCTCTTCTTAATGGATTAGTCACTTCGTACGAATGCGTGTTTCCGTTTCTAAAATTCGATGTCCAGTTTCCAGTAACTTCAAACACATTATCGCTCCAAACTCCGCTTCCATGTCCTTCTACCCATTCTCTAACTTTTGTTCCTACTCTAGATGCTTCAACCTCATCAGGCCAAACAACCGTAATATCTACTGTTTTGGTAAATTGAGGATTTCCATTAACATTAGAACGTTCACGCAAAATAGTTTTTCCTCCGAAAATATTTTTATCATTAAAATAAAAATCTTCAAACGTTTTAGTAATCAAAATCTCCCTAGCTTCTGGATCTCTAGTATAAGATAAAATAATTTTACCCTTTAAAATATTGTTTCTCACTTCACATCCTTCAGTTCCAAAATCAATAGTTAATTCTCTATAATTTTGTTGAGCAACAACTGTAATGGTTACACAGTCAGGTAGTGTAAAAAATTCATTACCATTGGTAGTTCTACCTGAAGTATCTTCATTAACTTCTTGTTCTTCATAAGCATCAATAGCAATATCATCCATAGTCTCTAAAGCAACATCCATTTCGGCTGATAATGCCACTTCAGTAGAATTAAGGTCTTGTTCTAAATTTTCAATAGGTTCATTATCACTACATCCAAAAAAGACAAGTGTAAGACCTAATGATGCCACTAACATTTGTTTCGTTACATTTAATTTTTTCATCATTGCAAATTTTAAGTTTATATATGTTAAGACTTTCTTAAAATGAAATGGTTTAATTGTTTTAAAAATGACTGGCAAAAATTATTACGTTTTAAGATGTAAAAACAGGCCTAAAAAAATTGCAAGTCTCTAATTTTTACTATCTTTGCCGCTTGAATACGAAAACCGTAATCAAGTACATAAAAATCATTTACAATAATATTAGCATGTATTTAACAAAAGAAGCTAAAGAGAAACTCTTTAAAAAACACGGTAAAGATGCAAAAAACACAGGTTCTGCTGAAGGACAAATTGCATTATTTACTCACAGAATTAATCACTTAACTGAACACTTAAAAAACAATCGTAAAGATTTTAATACTGAGCGTTCACTAGTAAAATTAGTAGGTAAGCGTCGTGCTCTACTAGATTATTTAACTAAGAAAGATATCTTAAGATATCGTGCCATAGTAAAAGAATTAGGATTAAGAAAATAATTAAAAAGAGGCTTTACGCCTCTTTTTTGTTTTAATATAACTCGAGCGCAAGAGTTTAAACTGCGCATTGAAGAAGCTAAATATAGTTTTTCATTGGTCAGACACTTAGGTGTCACACAACAACTACAACAACACAACGACCATTGTTTAACAGTGTTCTGACAATAATTAAATCGTCAGTAACTAGAATTAAAAAATTTATGATTCCACAAGTTTTTAAAGAGGTCATAGACCTAGGGGACGGTAGAGAAATTTCTATCGAAACCGGAAAATTAGCAAAACAAGCTCATGGTAGCGTTGTTGTGCAATCTGGAAAATGTATGTTATTATGTACAGTTGTTTCCAATTACAAACAAGCAGATGTCGACTTTTTACCATTAACGGTAGATTATCGTGAAAAATTTGCTGCTGCTGGACGTTATCCAGGAGGTTTCTTTAAAAGAGAAGCAAGACCTAGTGATGGTGAAGTATTGACTATGCGTTTAGTAGACCGTGTTTTACGTCCACTATTCCCAAAGGATTATCACTCTGAAACTCAGGTGATGATACAATTAATGTCACATGACGAGAATGTTATGCCAGATGCTATGGCAGGTTTAGCCGCTTCAGCAGCTATTCAATTAAGTGATTTCCCATTTGAATGCCCAATTTCCGAAGCGAGAGTTGGTCGTGTAAATGGTGAGTTTATAATCAATCCAACACTTGCACAATTAGAAGAATCTGATTTAGATATGATGATTGGTGCTTCTGCTGATTCAGTTATGATGGTTGAAGGTGAAATGGATGAGATTTCTGAAGAAGAAATGGCTGATGCCATTAAGTTTGCTCACGAAGCAATTAAAGTTCAATGTGCTGCTCAAGTTAGACTAGCTGAAGCATTTGGAAAGAAAGAAGTACGTGAGTACGAAGGAGAAAGGGAGGATGAAGAATTGGCAAAGAAAGTTCATAATATGGCTTATGATAAAGTATATGCCATAGCAAAAGCTGGATCTTCTAAACATGAAAGAAGTGCTGCATTTGAAGAAATAAAAGAAGAGATAAAAGCCACTTTTTCTGAAGAAGAATTAGAAGACTTTGGTGATTTAGTATCTAAATATTATCGTAAAGCTGAAAAATCTGCTATTCGCGATTTAACCTTAAACGAGGGCTTACGTTTAGATGGTCGTAAAACAGATGAGATTAGACCAATTTGGTGTGAAGTTGATTATTTACCTTCAACACATGGTTCTTCAATCTTTACACGTGGAGAGACTCAAGCTTTAGCTACAGTAACTTTAGGAACATCTAGAGATGCAAACCAAATAGACATGCCATCTCAAGAAGGTGAAGAACGTTTTTATTTACATTATAACTTCCCTCCTTTTTGTACTGGAGAAGCTAGACCAATCCGTGGAACATCTCGTAGAGAAGTTGGACATGGTAACTTAGCGCAACGTGCTTTAAAAGGCATGATTCCTGAAGATTGTCCTTATACAGTTCGTGTGGTAAGTGAAGTATTAGAATCTAATGGTTCGTCTTCTATGGCAACTGTATGTTCTGGTACAATGGCACTTATGGATGCTGGTGTACAAATGACAAAACCAGTTTCTGGTATTGCCATGGGATTAATCTCTGATGCAGATTCTGGAAAGTACGCTGTATTATCTGATATTTTAGGTGATGAAGATCATTTAGGAGATATGGATTTTAAAGTTACTGGTACGGCTGATGGTATTACAGCTTGTCAAATGGATATTAAAGTAAAAGGATTATCATACGAAATTTTAGTGAATGCATTAAAACAAGCTCGTGAAGGTCGTTTACATATCTTAGAGAAATTAACGGATACTATTGCACAACCAAATGCTGAAGTTAAGGAACACGCACCAACTATGGTAACACGTCGTATTCCTAATGAGTTTATTGGTGCTTTGATTGGTCCAGGAGGTAAAGTCATTCAAGAATTACAAAAGGAAACTGATACAACTATTGTTATCAATGAAGACCCAGTGACTGAAGAAGGTATTGTGGAAGTTCTTGGTGTAGGCAAAAAAGGTATTGAAGCTGTAATGGCTAAAATAGACTCTTTATTGTTCAAGCCAGAAGTTGGAAGTATTTACGAGGTTAAAGTAATTAAGATGCTTGATTTTGGTGCTGTTGTAGAATATACCGAAGCTCCAGGAAACGAAGTATTATTACACGTAAGTGAATTAGCTTGGGAACGTACTGAAAATGTAAGCGATGTTGTGAATATGGGAGACGTTTTTGATGTAAAATATTTTGGAATAGATAAACGTACTCGTAAAGAGAAAGTATCTCGTAAGGCGATTTTACCAAAACCAGAAGGTTATGTAGAAAGACCACCAAGAGATAATAATCGTGGACGTGATAATCGTGGACGAGATAACCGAGGTAGAGATAATCGTCGTGACGATAGAAGACCTAGAGAAGGCAAGAAAGAAGAATAAAAAATCCTTCTATCTACTATAACTATAAAACCTCTCAATTAATTTTGAGAGGTTTTTTTGTTTAAAAACAATCGTTTGCAAGCAATAACAAAACGTTTAAGTATCAATAAAATTTGTAAATCCAATAAATTTCGTTATATTATGAGCTATGACATTTAACGACAAAGAAGAGTATTCAGATTTTTTAGAAACCTCAGTAAATTACTTGCAAAATTTGGGCTACCAAAATATCAAGGCAGATATGAAAGGTTACGAAACACCAAAATCATATCACAAAAAAGGTAGTGATATTACAATAACACCCGATATTGTAGCCGAAAAAGAAGGCAGAAAGCATATTTTTGACATTAGTTTAAAAACCTCTAAAACCAATTTGTTGAAATCGAAATGGTTATTTTTAAATACGCTAAGTGTAATAAAATCTCATAATTTTAGGCTAATTACTACTCGTGGTCATTACAAATTCACTGACGAAATGCTTAGTGATATTAATTTAACGGACAAAAAATTAATTAAAATTTAATTTTTTGTAACATTTTAGTAACATTTCACGTATAACTATACGACAGGAGTATTAATCCCAATAAACTTAAAACAGGAGACCTTTAGATGAGACAACTTAAAATTACGAAGCAGGTTACTAATAGAGAAACTGCATCGTTAGATAAATACCTACAAGAAATAGGAAAAGTTGACTTAATTACAGCAGACGAAGAAGTAGAGTTAGCACAACGTATTAAAGCAGGAGACCAAATTGCTTTAGAAAAATTAACAAAAGCTAACTTACGATTTGTAGTATCTGTAGCTAAGCAATACCAAAATCAAGGACTTACTTTACCAGATTTAATTAATGAAGGTAATTTAGGTCTTATAAAAGCCGCACAACGATTTGATGAAACCAGAGGTTTCAAATTTATATCGTATGCAGTATGGTGGATTCGTCAATCAATTCTTCAAGCATTAGCTGAACAATCACGTATTGTACGTTTACCACTAAACAAAATTGGTTCTATTAATAAAATTAATAAAACCTATGCATTCTTAGAGCAATCACATGAGCGCCCACCAAGTGCCGAGGAAATTGCTAAAGAATTAGACATGACAATAAACGACGTTAAAGAATCTATGAAGAATTCTGGACGTCATGTATCAATGGATGCACCTCTAGTAGAAGGTGAAGATTCTAACCTTTACGATGTATTACGTAGTGGTGAATCTCCAAATCCAGATAAAGATTTATTACACGAATCGTTACGTACAGAGATTGAAAGAGCTTTAGAGACGTTAACACCTCGTGAAGCAGATGTAATACGTTTATACTTTGGTTTAGGCAATCAACACCCAATGACTTTAGAAGAAATTGGTGAAACTTTTGACCTTACTAGAGAACGTGTTCGCCAAATAAAAGAAAAGGCAATTCGTAGATTAAAACATACATCTCGTAGTAAAATTTTAAAAACTTACCTAGGATAGTTATATTTATCCTAATAAACGCAACAAACAGTTACATAACTGTTCGTTTTTTGATTGATGAAAGAACCCAGAGCTGATTACTCTGGGTTCACTTTTTTACACTATTTTTGCCAAAAGACATATTTTTATAAAATGAGTAAATTAATAGCACCTTCAATTTTAGCAGCCGATTTTTCAAACCTTCAAAGAGATATTGAAACAGTAAATAATAGTGATGCTGATTGGTTTCATATTGATATTATGGATGGTGTATTTGTACCAAATATTTCTTTTGGGATGCCTGTTTTAGAAGCTATTACAAAACATGCAAAAAAAACTATTGATGTTCATTTAATGATTGTAGATCCTGATAGATATATTAAAACCTTCGCTGCTTTAGGAAGCAATATACTTACAGTACACTATGAAGCTTGTACACATTTACATAGAACACTTCAAGCAATTAAAGCAGAAGGAATGAAAGCTGGTGTGGCTCTAAATCCGCATACAAATGTGAGCCTTTTAGAAGATACTATTAATAATATTGACCTAGTGTGTTTAATGAGCGTTAACCCAGGTTTTGGAGGACAAAGTTTTATTGAAAACACTTACAATAAAGTTGAACAATTAAAGGAATTAATTGTACGTAAGGGTGCTTCAACTTTAATTGAAATTGACGGTGGCGTCACCAATAAAAACGCCAAAGCACTTGTTAATGCAGGAGCTGATGTACTAGTTGCAGGTAGCTTTGTATTTAAGAGTTCTAATCAAATAGAAACTATTAAAGACTTAAAAACCCTTGCTAATTCCTAAAAATTTTTAGGACAACTATTCATCGAATTGCGTTAGTAAATAATTTATTAAATCGGTAGTAGTTACAATACCCACCAATTTATTATTATCAACCACAGGAATAGCATGAAACTCTTTTTTTGCTAGAATTTCTGCTACTTCTTTAATAGTAGTTTTAGATGTAACACTTATTAAATTTTTAGCCATGACTTGTTCTATCGTAAACATATTGTATACGATGGTGTCTACATAATCTTCAGTTTCATCAACAGCATCAGCGAAACTAATACGTAATAAATCTGTAAGACTTAACATTCCTTTTATGCTTTTTCCACTAACCACTGGAATATGTCTAATATGATTTTGCTTAAATAAACGTTCAGCAGTTTCTAAAGTATCCGATGTATTTAATGTAATAACATTCTTTGTCATTATTGCCGAAATTGGTGTTCCTCTTTTCATCATTCTAGGTTTTATATTTACCTTTAAAGTTAACTAAGAAGAGGTTTTTAAATTATGACAAAAGTCATGTAGTAAGAATAAACAAGCATTAATATTTAGCATAACTAAAGTTTAACATCTGTTTTACTTTAAGATAAATACTTGGAAATTGTGTTTTAAACTCAACTGGTGTCTCAAAAAAATATTCAATTAACACTGCAAGAAATTCAAATTGATTGGTATACGCATACTCCCTAAAGTATCTAGAAGCTATTAACTTATCCCTCATTGGCTTACTATTAGAAAGTATCTCTGTTAATTCCTTAAAAGAATCTTTAAATATCGTTGAACTGACATCTCGTTCTTTTAAACTGTTTAAATGTATGGCGTGTGCAAATTCATGGATGCCTAAATTTAAATTATCATCACCAATATTGTAACCATGCATAAAATCCTCCCATGAAAGTACTAAGGATTTTAACTTAGGATTAAATTCTCCTTTATGATAATCGTCATTCGTTTTAGAATAAAAGGATTTTGGGTAAACAAATATCTTATCAATTAAGCCAATGTAAAAATCTCTAAAACCAAAAGTAAGCATTATAGCTGTTGCCGAAATCAACACTTTAACTTGATCGTCTATTCTTAATTCATCTCTTCCAATGAAGGTTTTATCTTCTATAAAACAAGCCACACGATGCTCAAAATATCCTTTTTCCTTTTTTGATAACCTACCATAAAACAAAAAATCCTTTAATATTAATTTTTGTTTTGGTGTAAGCCTTTTTTTAATTGGGTAAAAATGAGTGAAAAAAGGTTTTTTATAACGCATCACTCTTGCCATTTCAAGCATTCTAAATCCATAATAAAGCATCATGATTAAAAGTGCCAACAAAAATATGGCAATAATAATGTTATTGGAAGGTGTCTCTTGGATTAAGAAATGGGGTAGCGTCATATTACAAAGTAACGCAATTATAAATTGATAATTGTTTAGCTACTCAATAAAAAAGAGCGCCCTAAAGCACTCTTTAATTTAAATAATGTGACTCCTCAGGGATTCAAACCCCGAACCGCTGGAGCCGAAATCCAGTGCTCTATTCAATTGAGCTAAGGAGCCCTAATTTTATATCAATTTTGACTTAACAATAGTAGATATAGTCTTACCATCGGCTTGTCCTGCTAGTTGCTTACTAACGACTCCCATAACTCTCCCCATATCCTTCATACCATTTGCTCCAGTACTTTCTATTACTTGTACTACTATTTTCTCTATATCTTCTTCACTCATTGCTTCTGGCAAGAACTGTGCAATAATTTCAGCTTCAGCTAGTTCAGGTGTTGCAAGATCTTCACGACCTTGCTCTAAAAATATGGCAGCACTATCTTTTCGCTGCTTTACTTGTTTTTGAAGTAGTTTTAATTCTTGCTCTTCCGTAAGTTCACTAGCTGCGCTACTTTCAGTTTTTGCCATTAAAATGGCAGATTTCACTGCTCTTAATGCTGTTAATGCTGTTTGGTTTTTTGCTTTCATTGCTTCTTTCATAGAAGTCATGATTTGATCTTGTAAACTCATATAAATAATTATTTTAGGTTCTGCGAAGATACTAAAAAAGTAAGCAAGAAATATTTAAGGAAAGAACAAAAGAAAACCCTAAAAACTTGAGGAAAATTTTTAGGGCTTTAGGTTAAATACTAAAATTCTCGCTATTAATTAATCTACATTATCGTGTAAAAAAGAATTATTACTTCTTAATTGAACATCGTCGTTATCATCCATACCAATAGACATTCTAGATGCATTAGTCTCGGATGAATGCTGTACATCATTTAAGTCTACTCCTTGCCTTTTATAAGCTGGCTCTTTTTCTATATCGTCAATTTTTGCATTGTTGAATTTATAATTAAACTCTTTCATTTTTTTACGACGCTCATTAGCTCTCTCTTTTAAGAGTTGAGAAATCGGGCTGTTTATAGGGTCTAATTCATCTCCTAAATCTTCCTCTGTTTCTTCTTGAATAGTTTTCTTTTCAAAAACTATTTCATCTTCAACTTCTAAAACAACTTCTTGCTTTTGTTCTTTTTCATTAATGGCAGATTCTAAAACAATATAATCGTCAAGTGCATATTTAGTTTCGCCATCTTTATTTGCTTCTGTTACAGGGATTAGCTCAACATAGTCTTTTACAGACATATCTTTTACCTCATCATCTAATTCGAAAGTGATTTTTTCACTTACAGTTTCTATTTCCTCTATCTCCTTTTTTTGTGTAGACAAAGGCAAATCAAAAGTTAACATAATTTGCTCTTCCTGCACTTGCTCTTCTTCTACAGTTTCTTCAGTAGTTATTTCATTTATAATAAACTCCGTATCATCTACATTTGCAAGAACTTCATCGTACACTACATTAATATTTTTAATGATTTCGGTAGTAGGAATCAAGTTCATATCATGACGCTCTTCGTCTTCATCAACCAATGTGTGTATTACTTTTTCTTCCTTTACTTCTTTTTCTAAAATAATATCTGGTGTAATGATAGCTGGCTCTTTATCCTTAGATAAATCCTGATCCATGCTTTGATCTTCTTCTAAAGAATGTATTACTTTTTTTGTTTCTGTATTAGAAATTTCATTTTGCTGTTCTACATCAAAACCTGTTGCAATAATGGTTACTGAAATTGCTTCTGCTAATGCTTCGTCTTCACCAACTCCCATAATAATATTCGCGCCATAACCAGCTTCGGCTTGAATATGATCATTGATTTCACCAATTTCATCAATAGTGATTTCTTGAGAACCCGAAACGATAAGCAACAATACGTTTTTAGCTCCTGTAATTTTATTATCATTTAATAATGGTGAATCCAGTGCTTTCATAATCGCTTCTTGAGCACGATTAGATCCTGAAGCACTAGAAGAGCCCATAATGGCTGTTCCACTATTACTCAATACGGTTTTAGCATCTCGTAAATCGATGTTTTGTGTGTAGTGATGTGTAATTACTTCAGCAATACCTCTAGAGGCTGTTGACAGCACTTCATCTGCTTTAGAAAAACCAGCTTTAAAACCTAAGTTTCCATAAACTTCTCTTAGTTTATTATTATTAATTACAACTAAAGAATCTACATGTTCGCGAAGCGTTTCAATACCTTTTTGAGCTTGAGCAATACGAATTTTTCCTTCAAACTGAAATGGCATCGTTACAATACCTACAGTTAAAATGTCCAGCTCTTTTGCCATTTTTGCAATAATTGGAGCAGCTCCTGTACCTGTTCCACCACCCATTCCAGCAGTGATAAACACCATTTTTGTATTGGTATCTAACATGCGCTTTATATCTTCAAGGCTTTCTACAGCGGCTTGTTCTCCAATCTCTGGATTTGCTCCTGCTCCTAATCCTTCGGTAAGGCTAACGCCTAATTGAATTTTGTTTGGAACTCCACTGTTGTTTAGGGCTTGTGCATCTGTGTTGCAGATTACAAAATCTACACCTTTAATTCCTTGTTGGAACATGTGATTGATAGCATTGCTACCTCCACCACCAACACCAATTACTTTAATGACGTTGGATTGATTTTTTGGCAAATCGAATGTAATGCTCCCAATGTCTTTGTTGCTACTCATAAAATTAGTTTTTACTGGTTTCTTTTATTTTGTTTACTCAGCGTTATCTAAAAAATCTTTAACGCGTTCGGTTAATTTATCCAGAAAAGATTTTCGTTCTTTTCTAGGTTGTTCAA
Organism: Gaetbulibacter sp. S0825; assembly: GCF_011777505.1. Taxonomy (GTDB): domain Bacteria; phylum Bacteroidota; class Bacteroidia; order Flavobacteriales; family Flavobacteriaceae; genus Pontimicrobium. The sequence goes on from NZ_JAATJT010000003.1 coordinate 612,761, forward strand.
TGGTTTGTTCTTGTTCGTTATCATCTAGTACCTCACTAGCTTCAAGGGTAGCTTGTGCGACACTTTCTATTCTTTTTTTCTCTTGACGTTTTAGACCATCCATAACCAACCCAACTGCTGTCGCAAATAAAGGACTCGTTACTTCATCATCACTTTCTCCTGCCAAGTGCTCATTTGGATAGCCAATTCTGGTATCCATTCCAGTGATATATTCTACCAACTGTTTTAAATGTTTTAATTGACTTCCACCTCCTGTTAAAACTATTCCTGCTATTAGTTTCTTTTTTTGTTCTTCATGACCATAGTTTTTTATTTCAACATATACTTGTTCAATAATTTCTACGACTCTTGCATGAATAATTTTTGACAGGTTTTTTAATGTAATTTCTTTTGGTTCTCTACCTCTAAGTCCTGGGATAGAGACAATCTCGTTATCTTTATTTTCTCCAGGCCATGCAGAACCAAATTTAATTTTTAGTAATTCGGCTTGCTTTTCTATGATTGAGCATCCTTCCTTAATATCTTCGGTAATAACATTTCCTCCAAATGGAATGACTGCTGTATGGCGAATGATTCCATCTCTAAAAATGGCTAAATCAGTTGTTCCACCTCCAATATCTATAAGAGCAACTCCTGCATCTTTTTCGTCTTCGCTCAATACTGCATTCGCAGAAGCTAAAGGCTCTAAAGTGATACCTTCCAGTTCCAATCCTGCGCTTTTAACGCATCGTCCAATATTTCTAATAGAAGACACTTGACCAACAACGACATGAAAATTTGCTTCAAGCCTACCTCCATACATACCTATTGGCTCTTTTATTTCGGCTTGTCCATCAACTTTATATTCTTGCGGTAATACATGGATAATTTCTTCTCCTGGAAGCATTACCAATTTATGCACTTGATTGATTAATCTGTCTATATCGTCTTCGTCTATTACTACTTCAGAATTTGATCTTGTTATATAGTCACTATGTTGAAGACTTCTAATATGTTGTCCTGCAATACCAACCGTAACTTCATTAATTTTCATCCCTGAAGCTGCTTCGGCTTCTTGTACTGCTTGCTGAATTGACTGTGTTGTTTGCGTAATATTATTTACTACACCTCTATGAACTCCCAAACTCTTAGATTTTCCAATACCTAGAATTTCTGCTTTTCCATATTCATTTTTGCGTCCAATCATGGCCACAATCTTTGTGGTTCCAATATCTAGTCCAACCGATATATTATTACTCTCCATAATTTACTTTTTAGTGCAAACAACTTGATTATCAAACTGCAAATTCACTTTACTATACTTACTTAGCATATCATCTTTTTTCGCTTTTTGATAAAATGCTTTTAAATTGCTTATTTTGTTATCTAGTTTATCTAGATTTCCCAACCATATTTCAAAATCGAAAGCTCTTGTTTTTAAAACAAATGTTTCATCTTCGTTTTGATAAATCTCTACAACATGAGTCTTTAAAAATTGGTCATTAAAAATTTTGTCAGCAATTATGTACACATTGCTTAATTTATTTTTTTTAACATGACCTGTTACTAAAGGCACACGAGCTGTATGAAACGTAGATAAAGGCATAAACGCGCCTTCATCATCTATATAATATGACGCATTTGTGCTTACTCTAGCTATTGGTTTTCGCTGTAAAATATCAGCTCGAACCTCGCCATTAACAGTAAGATGCACTTCTGCGGTTTTGATCATTGGATTAGATTTTAGGGCACTTTCTATATCATTCAAATCTAAAATTTCTTTAGCCATGTTTGGAAGCTCTTCGTTATTTTGTATTAACAATTTATTAACCGATGCCTCGGTCATGAATAAATTATTTTCACCAAGAAAATTCACCTTTATTTCTGCGATTTTTCTTACATTATTTCTAAAAGAAGAAAACACAAAAACAAAGCTCACCAAAGCAATTAAACCCAATCCTTTTATGTAATTCCAGTTAACTCGCAACACTTAATTGTTCTTTAATGTTATTAACTTCTACTCCAATATCTCCAGCACCAAGAGTAATTATTATTTGTGCGTTACTTTTTTTAATTTCAGACACAATATTTTCTTTACTTATCAATGCCTTATTTGGGTTTTTAATTTTATTTAATAACCAATTTGAATTAACGCCATCAATAGGCAATTCTCTCGCTGGATATATCTCTAACAGTAAAACACTATCGAATTTTGATAAGCTCTCTGCAAATTCATCAATAAAATCTCTTGTTCTACTAAATAGATGTGGTTGAAAAACCACCAACACTTCTTTGTTTGGATACATTTCCCTTACAGCTTGATGCACGGCATTTATCTCTTCAGGATGATGAGCATAATCATCAATAAATACAAGCTCTTCTGTTTTAATTTGATAGGTGAACCTACGTTTTACACCTTTGTAAGATGCTAATGCGCTGGCAAGGCTATAAGGAGCGCAACCTAATTCTATAGCCATTGCCAGTGCTATTAATGCATTCGACAAATTATGTCTACCTGGTAGGTTAAATAAAAAATCTTTAATATGTTGACTAGGTGTTTTTACATCAAACACGTAGCTTCCTTCTTTTATTCTAATATTAATTGCTGAATAGTCTGCATCTTCATCTACTGCATAAGTAATTCCATTTATTGGCAACCCCTTTTTAACAAACAGTTTTCCATTTGGTTTTAATTTCTTAGAAAAATCTCTAAAGGAATCATCTAAAGCTTCTTTCTTTCCATAAATATCTAAATGATCTGCATCCATCGAAGTAATACAAGCCAAGTCTGGTGACAAGGTTAAAAATGAACGATCAAATTCATCAGCTTCAACAACAGATACTCTAGTACCTTTTAAAATGAGGTTTGAGTTATAATTCTCTGTAATTCCTCCAAGAAATGCTGTTACTTCTACACCACATTCAGCTAGTAAATGACCTAAAATACTTGTCGTGGTTGTTTTGCCATGAGTTCCTGCAACCGCCAAACAATAAGTATCCTCAGTAATTAAACCTAATACTTGTGAGCGTTTTAAAACCTTAAAATTATTATCTCTAAAATAATTTAACTCACTATGTTCCTTTGGAATTGCTGGTGTATAAACCACAAGCGTTTTTTGGGAGTCTAAAAAGTTTTTAGACACATTATCTAAACTATCTTCAAAATGCACATCTATTCCTAATGTTTCCAACTCACTAGTAAGTTCTGTTTGTGTTTTATCATAGCCAGCAACTTGTTTCCCACTAGCAACAAAATATCTAGCAAGCGCACTCATACCAATGCCTCCAATGCCAATAAAATAGATATTATGTATGCTATTTAAGTTCATTTACTTTTTAAAAGTTTTTCTACTTCGTCTGCTATATCCTTAGTTGCATTTATTAATGCTAATTTTTTAATATTATTACTTAATAATTCTTGTTTTTCTTTAGAGTTATTTAAGAGTTTGAACTTGTTTTCAAAATCAACATCTAAATCTGCTTCTTTAATCAAAATAGCTCCATCTTTTTCAACAATAGCGTTTGCATTTTTTGTTTGATGATCCTCAGCTACATTTGGTGAAGGAATAAATATTACTGGCTTCCCAACAATACATAATTCTGACACGGAACTTGCTCCTGCTCTAGAAATAATTATATCTGCGGCAGCATAAGCCATATCTATTCTATTTAAAAAAGCATGGACTTGTACATCTTTAATATCTCCATTAATCTTATAATCTTGATAATATAATTTTCCACACTGCCAGATAATTTGCACATTTTGCTCATGAAAAAAATCTAATTTTTTCACTATTAATTCATTAATTCTCCTTGCACCTAAACTACCACCCAAAACAAGTAATGTAACCTTGTTATGCTTTAATCCAAAAAAATCTTTTGCTTCAATAGATTTATTATCCAAGCTGAGTAAATCTTGTCTCACGGGATTTCCTGTTTTAACAATCTTATCTTTTGGAAAAAATCGTTCTAATCCATCATAAGCAACACATACTTTATTCGCCTTTTTAGATAGTATCTTATTGGTAATCCCAGGATAAGAATTCTGTTCTTGTATTAAACTTGGAATACCCTTTGAAGTGGCCACTTGCAATAATGGTCCACTAGCAAAACCTCCTGTACCAATAGCAACATCTGGCTTAAATTGCTTAATTATTTTTCGAGACCTCAATAAACTAGCAATAAGTTTAAAAGGAAATGATAGATTTTTTAAAGTCAATTTTCTTTGAATTCCAGAAATCCACAACCCTTCAATGTTATATCCAGCTTGCGGTACTTTTTCCATTTCCATTTTATCTTTTGCTCCAACAAATAAAAACTCAGCGTTTGGATAACGCTGTTTTAACTCATTTGCAATGGATATAGCAGGATAAATATGTCCTCCTGTACCACCTCCAGATAATATGATTTTATAGTTACTCATTATATTGTCTCACTTAAAATTTCAAGTGGATTATCTTCTCTTTCTTCTTGTTCTTTAATTTCTTGTCTTCTTGCACTAACACTAAGTATGATGCCAATTGCCAAACAGGTAATCCAAATGGAAGTTCCACCACTACTTATTAATGGTAGTGTTTGACCTGTAACTGGAAATAGCTCTACAGCCACAGCCATATTTATAAGCGCTTGAAATACTATTGGAATCCCAACTCCTATCACTAAAAGCTTACCAAAAATAGTGTCGGCCTTATGTGACGCTATTACTATTCTAAACAACAATAACAAGTAAAGTGTCATTAAAAACAACCCTCCTATTAAACCATACTCTTCAATGATAATTGCAAAAATAAAGTCGGATGATGACTGTGGCAAAAAGTTCTTTTGAGTACTTTTTCCTGGACCAACTCCTTTTATATATCCTGATGCTATTGCTATTTTTGCTTTTTCTATTTGATAATCAGCCTCAGTATCTTCACCGTTTGCAAAATTTTCTATTCTACTTGCCCAAGTATCGATACGATTTGGCATAACATCTGGAAATGCTTTGGCAACCAAAATAAATAGCGCAAAAGCCGCAACACCTGACAATAGAATTAACAATAAATATTTAACAGGATAACCTCCTAAGAATGCCAATGCAATTACCATTGTAAAAATGATAGCTGTTGTTGAAAAATTAGCTGGTAATATTAACACCAAAACTAAAAATACTGGGAACCATAACGGTAAGATTGTTTCTTTAAACGTGACTGTTTTATCTTTTATTTTTGATAAATACCTAGCTACATAAACCATTAAAACTACAGATGCCAAAGTTGAGGGCTGAAACGTAAAACCAACTATTGGTACTTTTATCCAGCGCTTTGCATTTGTTAAACTTTCGGTGGTTTCTGGTTGAAACATAGTAGCAGCCAACAATACTAATACTACTGGAATCATAACCATTGATAATCCGCGAAAATATCTATAAGGCACTTTGTGTACACCATATATAATCGCAAAACCTAGAAATAAATGCACAAAATGTTTAACAAAATAATTAAAGGTATTTCCATCACCGCTTATGTACGCCAAATTACTAGCTGCACTGTACACAGGAAGGAATGAGAATATTGCTAGTAATGCTGCAATAGCCCAAATTAACCTATCTCCTTTTAAATTGTTAAACAATAATTGCATTATAATTTTCTTACTGCATTTTTAAACTGACGTCCTCTATCTTCATAATTTTCGAATAAATCAAAACTTGCACAAGCTGGTGACAAAAGAACATTATCTCCAGCTTCAGCAATTTTATAAGCTATTTTCAATGCTTCGCTCATAAACTGAGTTTCAACCATTATCTCTACCATATTACCAAATGTTTCAAAAAGTTTTTTGTTATCCACACCCAAACAAATAATAGCTTTTACTTTTTCGTTTACAAACGGAAAAAGCTGTTTATAATCGTTGCCTTTATCTACTCCACCTACAATCCAAACGGTTGGTGCTTCCATACTTTCTAAAGCAAAATATGTGGCATTCACATTAGTTGCTTTTGAATCGTTTATGTATTGCACTTTATTAATACGCAATACATTTTCTAAACGATGTTCTGCGCCTTGAAAATTCTCAAGGCTTTCACGTAATGTGTGACTTCTAATTTTAAGCAAATGCGCAACCGTCGAGGCTGCCATTGCATTTTTAATATTGTGCTTTCCCTCTAAAGCTAAGTTTGCTGTTGGCATAATTATATGGCTATTATCAATTAATATTTTTATGTTGTTATTTTCTAAATACGCTCCTTGTTCCAATTTCTTTGTTAATGAAAATGGCAATAATGTTGATTGAATTGGATGTGATTTTAGATAGTTTGTTATGTCTTTATCATCAGCATCATAAATCAAGTAATCTTCTTTGGTTTGATTCATCGCTATTCTAAATTTTGAAGCGATATAGTTTTCAAACTTGTAATCATATCTATCTAAATGATCAGGAGAAATGTTTGTAATAATGGCAATGTGCGGTTTAAATGTTTTTATTCCATCTAATTGAAAACTACTCAACTCTAAAACAAAATGCTCATAACTTGAGTCTAACACTTGCTTTGCAAAACTATCACCAATGTTTCCTCCCATAGCTGCTTTTAAACCTCCTTGTTTAAGTATATGGTGTGTCCACATGGTCGTGGTAGTTTTACCATTGCTACCTGTTATTCCAATAATATTAGCCTTTGTGAATTGTGATGCAAATTCAATTTCGGAAACAACCGAAATATTATTTGCTAACAACTTTTGCACTAAAGCCACTTTATCTGGAATTCCAGGGCTTTTCATTACAACATCAGCATTTAGAACTTTAGATTCTGTATGCTTTTCTTCTTCCCATTCAATCTCATTATGTATAAGAACTTCTTTATATTTTTCTTTAATTTTTCCTTTATCAGAAACAAACACATCATATCCTTTTTCATTTCCCAATAGTGCTGTTCCAACACCACTTTCTCCTGCTCCTAATATCACTAGCCTTTTCATTAGCGAATTTTCAAGGTCACTATTGAAAGGATGGCTAGCAGAATACCTACAATCCAAAACCGTGTTACAATTTTACTTTCGTGATATCCTGATTTTTGATAATGATGATGCAAAGGCGACATCTTAAAAATGCGCTTTCCTTCACCAAATTTTTTCTTTGTGTACTTGAAATAGCTTACCTGTAGTACAACTGATAAATTTTCGGCTAAAAAGATGCCACATAACAGTGGAATAAGCCACTCTTTACGAACTGCAATTGCTATTACTGCTATAATTCCGCCAATAGTTAAACTTCCTGTATCTCCCATAAACACCTGAGCTGGATATGTATTATACCATAAAAATCCAATAAGCGCCCCCACAAATGCAGCGATATATATGGTGATTTCCTCAACACGAGGTATATACATAATGTTTAAGTAATCTGAGAAAATGATATTACCAGAGACCCAAGCAAAAATCCCAAGAGTTAAAACAATAATTGCTGATGTTCCTGCTGCAAGTCCATCGATACCATCTGTAAGGTTTGCTCCATTAGAAACTGCAGTAATAATAAAAATTGCTGCTAGGATAAAAATTATCCAAGCATATGGTTTTAAGCTAGGGCTTATCCAAGTTATTAAACTGGCATAATCAAACTCATTACCTTTTACGAAAGGTATGGTTGTTTTTGTTGATTTAATTTCGTCTTCAAATAATTTGGCTTGTGGTATGGTAGGGTTTTCAGCTAGTAATTCTTGCTGTTGCGCAATTGGCAGTTTTTCCTTAATGGTCACATCATTATTAAAATATAATGTTGTGCCTACGATTATTCCGAGACCTACTTGACCTAATATTTTAAATCTTCCTTTTAAACCTTCTTTATCGTTTTTGAATTTTTTAATGTAATCATCGATAAACCCGATAATCCCCATCCAGATTGTTGTAATTAACAATAAGATGATATAAATATTATCAAGTTTTGCGAATAAAAAAACAGGAATTAAAGTGGCAAGGATAATGATAATTCCACCCATAGTTGGTGTTCCCGCTTTTTCAGCTTGTCCTTCTAGACCCAAATCTCTAACAGTTTCACCAACTTGTTTTTTTTGTAAAAATTTAATGATACGCTTACCATAAATAGTAGAAAATAACAACGACAAAATTATAGCCATAGCTGCCCTAAAGGATAAAAACCCAAACAAGGATGCGCCTGGAAACTGAAATTCTTTTTCTAAATATTCAAATAAATAATACAGCATTTATTTTTGTAATTGTTTTAAAAATTCTTCAACTATTTTATAATCATCAAAATTGGTTCTAACACCATTAATTTCTTGATAGGTTTCATGACCTTTTCCTGCTATTAGGATAATATCGTTTGCATTTGCTAACTGACAAGCCGTTTTAATGGCTTGATTTCTATCTACAATCGACATTGTTTTTTTAAAGTTTTGTGGCTGTACGCCAACTTCCATATCTTTAATTATTTGCTCAGGATTTTCGGTTCTAGGGTTATCACTAGTAAAAATGACTTTATCACTTAAAGCTGATGCGATATGAGCCATTTTTGGTCGTTTAGTTTTATCTCTATCACCTCCACAACCAACAACAGTTATGAGCTCTTCATTTTTAGTACGAATACTATTAATGGTTTCTAACACGTTCTTTAAAGCATCTGGTGTATGTGCATAATCAACTATAGCAGTGATTTTTTCATCAGAAATTAAGTATTGAAATCTCCCACTAACACTATCTAACTCACTCATTAAACGAAGCACCTCAACACTTTCTAAGCCTAATAAATCTGCAGTTCCATAAATCGCTAATAAATTATAAGCATTAAAATTGCCTATTAACCTAGTCCAAACTTCATTATCATTTATTTTTAAAAACAAACCGTTCAATTGGTTTTCTAAAATTTGAGCTCTATAATCCGCAAAGCTTTTTAGTGCATATGTGTATTTTTTAGAAGCCGTATTTTGTAACATTATAGCTCCATTTTTATCATCAACATTCACTAATGAGAATGCTGATTTTGGGAGGTTGTCAAAAAATGATTTTTTTACATCACGATATTCAGCGAATGTTTCATGATAATCTAAATGGTCGTGTGTGAGATTTGTGAAAATCCCACCTTCAAAATGAAGACCCTCTGTACGCGATTGATGAATACCATGAGAGCTTACTTCCATGAAGCAAAACTCAACGCCTTCATCATTCATTTCACTTAAATACTTATTTATAGTTAAGGAGTCTGGTGTTGTGTGAATAGTTTTATATTCTTTTTCGTCAACTAAAATTTTTACAGTTGACAATAATCCAACTTTATAACCTGCTTTTTTAAAAAGTTGATATAATAGTGACGCTATAGTTGTTTTACCATTAGTGCCAGTAACACCAACTAATTTTAAGTTCTCTGATGGTACACCATAATAATTGGAAGCCATTATCGCTAAGGCTTTAGAGGAGTTATCTACCTTAACATAAGTGACACCCTCAATAGTCATGTCTGGAATTTGCTCACAAATAATGGTATTAGCTCCTTTCTCTATGACCTGTTCAATAAAGTCATGTCCATCTACCACACTTCCTTTTACTGCAACAAACACATCATTTTTAGATACTTTTCTAGAATCGAATTGAATGCTGTTAATAGACACACTTGTATCACCCACAACAGCGTCGAGGGTTACTTTATACAGTATGTTTTTTAATTCTATCACGATAATTCTAAGACTATTGTTTGTTTTGGCTTAAGTTTTACACCTGAGGATACCGATTGTTTCACAACTTTTCCGTTACCTTTTAAGCGTACTTTCATTCCCATATTTTCCAGTAACACAATAGCATCCATTGCTGGCATACCTTTTAAATCTGGCATTATGGTTTTATAAGTTTGCGCAACATCATAATAGGCTTCAAAACTCCTATCAACATCAACATGCATTTCTTCTAAATTTTCAACAGCATCAATAATTGGCGTGTCTGTATATATTTTTTGTGCTATTTTCTTGAATACAGGACCAGATACATCCGCACCATAATAACCCACCTCTTTATCAGGTTCATGAATTACGACAATACAAGAATACTTAGGATTTTCAACTGGAAAATAACCAACAAATGAAGAGATATAATTAAGTTTATCTTTATCTACATAATCCTTCTGGCAAGTGCCTGTTTTTCCAGCCATCGAAAAATTATCAGCATACAAACCATTTCCAGTACCATGTTTCTTTTCAACAACATTTGCTAAAAGTTTTTGGAGTTTAGCTACCGTTTCCTTAGAGCATATTTGCTTATTAATCACATCTTTGTCAAACGTTTCAACAGAGTTACCATATTCTTTCACCTCTTTTAGGAATCTTGGACGGACCATTTCACCATCATTAGCAATGGCATTATAAAAGGCAAGTGTTTGCATTGGCGTAAAAGACACACCATATCCGTAAGCCATCCACTCAAGTGCTATACCGCTCCAGCGATTATTTTTAATTCTAGGATCAGGAATTATAGGTTTACCCTCGCCAATTATTGGTAAATCCAATGTATTTTGAAGGTTCATATCATATAAACCATCCACGAATTTCTTAGGGTTATCCTTATAATTATTATGAATTGCCTTAACAATTCCAGTATTTGAAGAGACCTCAAATGCCTTTGCAACAGAAATTTTACCATAACCTCCATTTTTAGAATCTCTAACCTTTTTTCCATAGAATGTTAAAATTCCATTTTCAGTATCAACAACTGTAGAAGTGTCTATTACTTTATCATCTAATGCAACTGCTAAAGCCATAAGCTTAAATGTAGAACCAGGCTCATGTGATTCTCCAACAGCATAATTAAGTTTTTCATAATAAGTACCTTTTGACGTACGCCCAAGGTTAGATATAGCTCGTATCTCTCCCGTTTTAGTTTCCATAACCACTACAGAGCCATGATCTGCTTTATATTTTTCTAACTGTTCTAATAAAGCATGATGTGCAATATCTTGAATATTTACATCTATAGTTGTGTATACATCGTACCCATCTTGAGGCTCGACTTCGTTTGCATCACTTACAGGCTTCCATTGCCCTTTACCTATTTGTTGCTTTAATCGTCTACCATTGGTTCCTCGTAAATACTGCTCTCCAAAGGCACCATCTATTCCTGGACGTGTTACATTACCTTCTTCATCCCAACGCTCATAACCTATCGTACGCTCTGCAATGCCACCCATTGGGTGTTCGCGTTTTGTATTCTGCTCCACAATTAGCCCACCTTTAAAAGCACCCATATTAAGTAACGGAAAGTTTCTGAATCGTAAATAATCTGAATACCCCAGGTTACGAGCCAACAGAAAATACCTATTCTTGTCTTGCCTTGCTTTACCTATGGCTTTTTGGTAATATCCTGAAGTTTTACCATGAAATTTAGCAAGCGAATCACATAAAGGCTTTAAATATTTTTTGAAATTTTTAGCAGAAGGCGTTAAAGCATCTATTCTAATATCATATTTTGGAACAGAGGTCGCCAACAAACTTCCATCGGCTGAATACAAATTACCTCTATTTGCAGGAATGTCAACTGTTTTTAATGATCTTTTTTCAGCTAAACCTCTATATTGTTCTCCTTGAACAAACTGAATATTTACAAGTTTAAACACCACAAGAAGCGCGAAGATGAACAAACATCCCGCTACAAAATACAATCGTTTTAATATGTTCTTCTCGGTTACTGCCAAAACTGAACTTTTAATCTTGTGATTTAACTTTTATTTTTTTTGGTGGCTCTGTGGAAGGCAACACCTCTTTACTTGCTAATTTTTCTCTAATGTTTGATTCCATTTTCAACTCCATTAATATGGAGCGACCATCTATGAATGCCGAACGATACTCCTTTACCTCTTCACCAAGTCGTGCAATTTCATGTACTTTTCTATCTGCGCTATGCGAACTAGCAATCATTACAATGGCCAGAAATGAAAAAAAGATGATCATTCTCCAATTTTTAAAAGAATCATCACTTACTAAAAAAGTGCCTTTTAAAATGTTATAAAACTTCTTTTTTGCCATTATACTTTTTCTGCTATTCTAAGTTTTGCGCTTCTTGCTCTGTTATTTTTTTTTATTTCTTCTTGTGATGGAATAATAAGTTTCCCTATTCGCTTTAGAGGCACCTCAAAATTCCCAAATACGTCTTTCTCAGGCTCCCCCTCAAACATCCCACTTCTAATAAATCGCTTTACTAATCTATCTTCAAGCGAATGATAGGAGATAAAACTTAAACGTCCCTCTGGGTTCAATAATTCTGGAACTTGCGTTAAAAATTCCTTTAATGCTTCAATTTCCTGATTTACCTCTATCCTTATGGCTTGATAGATTTGAGCAAGAATCTTATTTTCTTTTCTTGGTGGTAAATACTTTTTCAATACACTTTTCAACTGCTCTGTTGTTTCGATTTGCCCCTCCTTTCTCTCTGCAACAATTGTCCTTGCTAAAGCTGGTGCTTGCCTAAGCTCTCCATACTCCCAGAACATTTTTCTTAAAGCCGCTTCATCATATTCATTAATCACATGAAATGCCGACAATTCATCTTGCTGATTCATTCGCATATCCAACTTCGCATCAAACCGAATTGAAAAACCACGATCAGCTTCATCAAATTGATGTGATGACACACCAAAATCGGCTAAAATACCATCCACTTTCTTTACGCCATGAAACCTCAGAAACCTCTTGAGGTATCTGAAGTTTTCATTTATAAGCGTAAATCTGCTATCAACTATTGTATTTAAAAGAGCGTCTTGATCTTGATCAAATGCAATTAACTTTCCTTTTTCACCCAAACGACTTAAAATCTCACGACTATGTCCTCCTCCTCCAAAAGTGACATCTACATAAACGCCATCTTCCTTAATATTTAAACCTTCTACTGTTTCCTTTAATAAAACCGGATTATGATATTCCATCTTCATCTTGCCCCATAACTTCTTCAGCTAAATCTGCAAAGTCCACAACGGCATCATCAATAGCTTTTTCATAATTTTCTTTATCCCAAATCTCAAGTATATTACCAACCGAAGACACCACAATGTTTTTTGACATACCAGCAAATGCAATTAAATCTTTTGCCACTAGTAATCTTCCAGAAGCATCTAACTCAATAAATTTTACACCTGCTGTAAAACGACGAATGAAATCGTTGTTCTTTTTCTTGAAACGATTTAGCTTATTTACTTTTTGCATCAAAGTTTCCCACTCGCTCATAGGATACAACTCCAAACAAGATTGAAACACTGCTCGCTTTAAAACAAAACCATCTTGCATTACCGAAGACAACTGCTTTTTAAAGGCAGAAGGCAGCATCAATCTCCCTTTAGAGTCGATTTTACATTCGTATGTTCCAATTAGTGAATTCAAGCGTTTACTATGGTATTTATATATAAGTTTCAAATCTAATAAAAAATTCTCCACTTTTTACCACTTTACCCCACTTTGTTGATAATTTTTTTTCAATCACCTTAAAATTCGATAGAATTAACAAACATCTCTCAACATAATTATTGAAAATCAATAAGTTATAAAATGTCAAAGTTTAATTAACATTAGTTATTTACTCACTAAATATTATCCTTTTTAGATATAGATAATGTCTATGCGCTATTCCATACTTTAAAATAAATTTATGTAGATTTGCCAAACAGAGAAACCACAACTATAACATGGCTCACACTTTAAAAAAAGAAGGGGACTACAGCTATATAGAAGCAGGAGAAGGTACACCAATTATCATCTTACATGGATTAATGGGAGGCTTAAGTAATTTTGATGGCGTTACTGATTTTTTTAGTAAAAATGGCTATAAAATTGTTATTCCAGAACTTCCTATTTACACCATGTCATTACTTAAGACAAATGTTAAAAGTTTTGCTAAATATTTAAAAGATTTTATTGAATTTAAAGGTTACGAACAAGTTATACTTCTAGGAAACTCTTTAGGCGGACATATTGGTTTGTATCACACAAAACTTTACCACGAAAAAGTAAAAGCTTTGGTTATTACTGGAAGCTCTGGCTTATATGAAAGCGCAATGGGTGGTGGTTATACCAAGCGAAGTGATTATGAGGTTATCAAGAAAAAAGCACAAGACGTTTTTTATGATCCTGCAGTTGCAACCAAAGAGATTGTAGATGAGGTTTATGCTACTGTTAACGACCGAAATAAGCTTATAAAAACCTTAGCTATTGCTAAAAGCGCCATAAGACATAATATGGCTAAAGACCTTCCTAAAATGCTTACACCAACATGCATTATTTGGGGTAAAAATGATAATGTGACACCACCAGAAGTTGCTGTAGAGTTCAATGATTTGTTACCAGACTCGGAACTGTTTTGGATAGATAAATGTGGGCATGCTGCAATGATGGAGCATCCTGACACTTTTAATGAAATTCTTTTTGATTGGTTAAAAAAAAGAAAGTTCTAAACTTTTTGAAATGCAAATAAAATCTGCCGAATTTGTCGTTAGCAACCAAGATGTTGCTAAATGTCCAAATAACAATATTCCCGAATATGCTTTTATTGGCAGAAGCAATGTTGGTAAGTCTTCTCTTATAAATATGCTTACTGATAGAAAAAGCTTAGCAAAAACATCTGGACGACCTGGAAAAACGCAGCTTATTAATCATTTTATTGTTAATGACAATTGGTATTTAGTTGATTTACCTGGTTATGGTTATGCTAGAGTGTCAAAATCAACCAAAAAAGTCTTTCAGAAGTTTATTACTGCATATTTTGAAAAACGCAAACAACTTGTTTCAGCATTTGTTTTGGTAGATATTCGCCATAAACCTCAACCAATAGATTTAGAGTTTATGCAATGGCTAGGAGAAAGCACAATTCCGTTTTCAATCATTTTTACAAAAGCAGACAAGTTGAAGCCTAAGGCTATTGAAAATCATATTGAAGATTATAAAAATATTCTTCTTGAAACATGGGAAGAAATGCCTAACTACTTTGTAACCTCGGCTTCTAAAAAAATTGGAAAAAACGCCCTTTTAGAATATATCGATTCTATAAATAAGGAAATAAACCAAAACAAAAATTAGTCTTGCACTAGAACTGATTGAATAGGCAAACCAATGTTTCCATTTGGAAAACTTATACCTAATAATGCAGATATTGTTGGTGCAATATCTACAATTCTAGTTCGCTTAACAGTACTTCCTTTGTTAATTCCATTTCCATAAAACAATAATGGTACATGAGTATCATAGCTCATTCCACTACCATGAGTTGAACCAGTAAGACTGTATGAAATTGTTGCAGGGTCGTAAACATAAATCACATCTCCTGAACGTTTTTGATTAAATCCATTTTGAAGTAATTTCTCAATTCCACTACTATACGATGTATTAGACATTGCATAAGCTGTATATGCCTTATCAATATTTCTATAATTAATAATCTCATTTACAATAGCATCCTGTACCTCATGTAAATCTAAACTGAGTTCTTTTACTTTTTCTCTATTTAAAAATACTTGATTATTGCTTACACTTTCAATTAATTCATCCGAATTATATTTTTCTTTTAAAAACGCTTCAAACCTAACTTTTGTTTGCGTTGAACTAATATATCCTGCAGGAATTTTTACACTTTTTAAATACGAAGGTACGTGAACCGCACCATGGTCTGCGGTTAAAAACACGGTGTAATTTCCTTTTCCAACTTTAGTGTCAAGTGCATTAAACAAACGCTCTAAATCTTTATCCAAACGAAGATATGTGTCTTGAACTTCTTTAGAGTTTACTCCAAAATTATGACCAACATAATCTGGACTAGAAAAACTCACTGCAAGCACATCTGTATTATTGTCTTTTCCTAATTGTTCGCCATCTATAGCAGCAATAGCAAAATCGGCCACAATACTATTTCCAAAAGGTGTAGACTTGAGTATATCGAAGCCACCATTTTCGGCACTTAAAGCTTTTAAATCATAAGGAAATGTTGCAGATTCCTTTCCTTTAAATCCACCTTCAAAATCATTTAAATCACTACCGCTTTCAACATAAGTTGAAATATCATAAAGTGTATTCCACTCTTTCATATACTTTGAAACACTATTACTTTCATTATATGTTTTTACCCAATTTGGTAAGTCAGTCATATAAAACGTACTAGATATAAAATTACCTTCTAATTTTCCTTGAAACCAATATGCAGCATTAGCCGTATGTCCTGCTGGTAATATTGCACCTCTGTCCTTGATAGAAATTCCAATAGATTTCCCTCTCATTTGCGTAAACAATCTATTTTCATCTGCAAAAGTGGTCGTTTTCATTCTTTGCGGTGACATTTGTCCAGATGTATCTTCAGTTCCAACTGAAGCAACGGCATCATCACCTGCACAATACACATACTTTTTACTTACTTTATCATACCAACTATTAGAAATTACTCCATGATATTTAGGTGTAGTTCCTGTATAAATTGACGCATGCCCAGGGCCTGTATAGGTTGGCACATAGTTATAATGATTGTTCTTGCAATTAAACCCATCATTAACCATTCTCATAAAACCACCTTGCCCAAATCGTTCCTGGAATCTAGTTAAATATTCATAACGCATTTGGTCAACTACAATACCTACTACAAGCTTAGTCTTTACATTTTCAGTGGTTGTTTTCTCAAGCTGAGTAGTTTGTTTTTGAGCCACACATGAAAAACTAAATACAACACTTATAATAAATAACAAGAAATTCTTCACCATAATTAATTTTAATCTTATATATCAAAAATACGTTTTTTAATAATTCTTATGTTGTTTAGACGTTAAATAATATTGTATTTTTTACTTTAGCGGTAACAAAATTAAATATGACATATCTTAACAATATTGGTCTTTATTTTTTAATGATAAAGGAAATGTTTCGTAAGCCAACAAAGTGGTCGGTTATGAAAGGTTTAATTTTAAAAGACATTGACGATCTTGTTATTGGCTCATTAGGTATTGTTGCATTTATATCATTTTTTGTTGGTGGTGTAATTACAATTCAAACAGCGCTAAATATTACTAACCCTTTAATTCCAAAGTATTTAGTAGGTTTTGCTACCAGACAATCCGTTATTTTAGAGTTCGCACCAACATTTACCTCTATTATTATGGCTGGAAAAGTCGGCTCGTTTATAACATCAAGCATAGGAACAATGCGAGTTACAGAGCAGATTGATGCGCTTGAGGTTATGGGGATTAATTCGTTAAACTATTTGGTTTTCCCAAAAGCAGTTGCCATGATGCTATACCCTTTCGCTATTGCTATAGGTATGTTTCTTGGCATTCTAGGAGGAATGGCTGCTTGCGTTTACGGAGGCTATACAACTCTGGAGGATTACATAACTGGTATACAAATGGATTTTGATGGTTTTCACATGACCTATTCATTTCTAAAAACTTTTGTGTTTGCATTTATTCTAGCAACAATCCCTTCATTTCATGGGTATTACATGAAAGGTGGCGCTTTAGAGGTTGGAAAGGCAAGTACCACATCGTTTGTTTGGACAAGTGTTGTGATTATTTTAATAAATTATATACTAACTGATATGCTCTTAGGGTAATGATAGAAGTAAAAGGCTTACATAAATCGTTTGGTGATGCGCATATTTTAAAAGGTATAGATGCGTATTTCGAAAAAGGAGAAACTAGTTTGGTTATTGGGCAAAGTGGCTCTGGAAAAACAGTATTTATAAAGTGTCTTTTAGGTTTATTCCCTTATGATGAAGGCACTATCTCGTATGATGGGAAAATTTATTCAGAATTATCTGAAGACCAAAAAAGGGACTTAAGAGCAGAGATAGGCATGGTATTTCAAGGTAGTGCTTTATTTGACTCTATGACCATACAAGAGAATGTGATGTTTCCATTGCGCATGTTTACTAAAATGAGCAAAAGCGAAATGGAAGATCGAGTTGACGTGGTTTTAAAACGTGTAAATTTAGATGATGCGCATCACAAAATGCCTAGTGAAGCATCTGGTGGTATGCAAAAACGAGTTGCAATTGCTAGAGCTATTGTAAACAACCCTAAATACTTATTTTGTGATGAACCCAACTCAGGTTTAGATCCAAAAACAGCTATAGTTATTGATAATCTTATTCAAGAGATTACAGATGAGTACCAAATAGTCACTGTAATTAACTCTCACGACATGAATTCTGTTATGGAGATAGGTGAGAAAATTGTATTTTTACAACATGGTTATAAAGAATGGGAAGGCTCTAAAAACACCATCTTTAAAACCGATAACAAAGCTGTAACCGATTTCGTCTATTCTTCGGAATTATTTAAAAAAGTGCGTAAAATGTATCTTGAAGAGAAGCAGTAATTAGTCTCTTTTTATAATTACATTATCAATCTTCAGCTCTTGTTTTAACCAATTACTAAGTTCAACTTCTTTAACAGTCATAATACTATCGGTAAGTGATGTATTCCATTTAACATTTGCAATAGCTATGGTATCGGCTTTTCTAAAATCAGACGAAGCAAGCATCTTAGCATATCCAAAATATTGCAAATCGGTAAATTGAATTTTAGCATCTTTTGCTAAAGATGTAAAGTCGTTAGCATCAAGAATATTACTCTTTTTTGCAAAATACGCCTTGACACTATCTAATTCTTTTTGCTTTTCAAACAATAGACTATCGCGTTGTTCAATGTTAACTAGTGATTTGTCATATAAATCCATTAAACGTTCAGCACTTACATTTTTATTTCCATTAATAACAAGGTCAAAATCTTTAATATTACTATACTTATTTAGCTCATTTCGCAAATCAGACTCTGTAGCTTCTGTTATTTCACCATTGAAATACAATGTGATTCTATTATTATCTGGATCGAGCTTTTCACGTTGTAACCACAGTGATTCGTTAGAATCTATTTCATTAGCAATAAATTGTTTATAATCATTTTCCCGCTTACTTTCTCCCCAAACATTATAAAATGTCCATCCTGCAGGAATCATAGCAATAAGCGCCAATAAACCCGCGAGTTTAGCAATTCTTCTTCTTTTGGCAGAATTTGCATAACGCAACATTGGAAAACGCAATAGTTTTAAAACCAAAAATGTTGCTAAGGCTATAAATACTGTATTGATACTAAAAAGATACATTGCCCCTCCAAAATAGCTCCAGTTTCCTTTAGCCAATCCGTATCCAGCTGTACATAATGGTGGCATTAAGGCTGTTGCTATAGCCACACCAAAAATTACTGAAGCGATAGTTCCTTTTTTGGTTCTAGCAATAATTAATGCTAAACCTCCAAAAAATGCAATTAGTACATCTCGAATATCTGGTCGTGTCCTTCCTAATAGCTCTGAAGTGTCTTCGCTAAGTGGGAATAGCCAGAAAAACAAAAATGCAGTCAATAAACTTAACACTATCATGACTGCTAAATTGATAAGCGATTTACGAAGTGTATCAATATCATTAATAGCAATAGACATTCCAACACCCAATATTGGACCCATTAAAGGTGAAATTAACATGGCTCCAATAACCACAGCAGTGGAGTTTGCATTAAGTCCAACAGATGCTACCATAATAGAACATATCAAAATCCAAGCAGTTGCACCCTTAAAGGGTATATCCGCTTTTATAGCATCTATGGTTGCATCGCGATCTGTGTCTTTTCTAAAGCTAAAAATTTCAAACAAAAATTGCTTTGAGTTACTAACTAAACCTTTAGCATCTTTTACAATGGCTTCTTTTTGTTCTTCTACGACTTTTTGTTGTCCTTGAGATTCATCATCAGTAAAATTAAACTTATTTTCTTCCATACTTACACGTACTTATTACCAAATTTATCACTAACGCTTTTTCGTAAATCTTTAATCTCTTGCTCTTTATCTTTTGGAAAGATAAGCAAAACTTCGTCTTTATCGACTATTATAAAATCCTTTAAGTCTTCTATAACTACAATTTTTTCTTTTTCTGAATATATCATATTTCCAGAAGCTTCTTTACTTAACACGTTTGCATTTACTACTGCGTTTTTTCTTTTTCCTTCATCAATTTTATCATATAAACTTCCCCAAGTCCCAAGGTCATTCCAATCAAACGTTGCTGGCAACACATATACATTATTGCTTTTTTCCATAATAGCGTAATCGACAGATATATTTTCGGCTTTACCGTAATTATCTCTTACAAAATCATCTTCAAAATCGGTGTTATACACATCAATTCCTTTTTCAAATAAGTTAAATAATTCTGGTTGGTTATTTTGAAAAGCTTCCACTACACTATTGACGCTCCACATAAAAATTCCTGCATTCCACAAAAAATTCCCTTGTTCTAAGAAAGATTTTGCTGTTTCGTAATCTGGTTTTTCTCTAAATTGATTAACGCTTTTTATTTCTTCATTTGAAGATTTATCAAACTCGATATAACCATAGCCAGTATTAGGAAAGGTTGGCTTTATACCTAGAGTCATCAATGCGTTTTTAGCAGCACAAAAATCAAAAGCTTGCTGTACGTTTTCGGTAAAAGCTGCTTCATCTTCAATCCAATGGTCACTTGGCGCAACGATCATTACTGCATCTGGATTTTCCTTTTGTATTTTTAAAGCCGCGAACAAAATACAAGGCGCAGTATTGCGCATTGCAGGCTCCAACACCACTTGTCGTTTAGTCACTTTTGGTAATTGCTGAAACACTAAATCGTTATAACGTTCGTTGGTAAGAATAAAGATATTTTCTTCAGGAATGATATTAGATAAGCGACTAAAGGTCTTTTGAATTAAGGTTTCTCCTGTTCCTAACATATCGTGAAACTGTTTAGGAAATTCTTGGGTACTTACAGGCCAAAATCGCGACCCTACTCCTCCTGCCATTAAAATGGCGTAATTGTTTTTGTTCATCTATTAATCTAATAATTCAACTTCTGCATTCGGATTGAAAAGATACAACTTTCCTGTATTAACCTCAACACATTCAAAACGTTTTATACGCTTATTCCCTTTTTTAAAAACTCGTTTATTGTGCAATTTAAATTTACTCCCATAAGGCACTTCGAAAATATAGGTTTTTCCATTTGGTTCATCATATTGTTTTAATGCCAACGCTAAAATAGCATCACTATCACTACTAGCTTTTGGATTCTTAAAATGCTTTGCTAAAAGCGGTAATAAACTGTTTGGGAAAATATTAGGGTTTAAAAAAGGTAACATTATATGCTGAAATATATATTTCCATTCTTCGCCATGTGGTTTTATATCTCTTCCATACTCTTTGTACGTTTCAAAATGTGCTATTTCATGTAATAACGTAATTAAAAACCTATACTCATTTAAATTTGAGTTAACCGTAATTTGATGCTGACCATTCAATAACCGCTTGTAATCGCCATGTCGAGTTTTGCGTTCACTTTTTATTTTGACAACCAAATTGTCATGTTCCAACAAACTAAGAGTCTTGGGTAACGCTGCATCTGGAATGTAATCTTTTAATTTGTTTCGCATCACGACAAAAATAAAAGTTTAAATTGCTCTAGCATAATAAAACAGCTATTTTAGTAAACGTTAAGACCTATCTATACACAACAGATGAAATCAAAAATAATTCTTCCAATAATTGTATTTTCACAATTTTGTTGCACCTCATTATGGTTTGCTGGAAATGGTGTTATGGCAGATTTGATTTCGACGTTTAATTTAAACGAAAGTGCTTTGGGGCACATTACTTCTGCTGTCCAATTTGGATTTATTAGTGGTACATTGGTTTTTGCTTTATTAACTATATCTGATAGGTTTTCACCATCTAAAGTTTTCTTTTTTTGTGCTTTAATTGCAGCTCTTTTCAATTTAGGGGCCATCCTTGAAAACAACTCATTTTTCTCTTTATTCATTCTTAAA
The DNA here is from genome assembly GCF_011777505.1 of Gaetbulibacter sp. S0825. GTDB lineage: Bacteria > Bacteroidota > Bacteroidia > Flavobacteriales > Flavobacteriaceae > Pontimicrobium. The sequence continues at coordinate 634,574 of NZ_JAATJT010000003.1, forward strand.
TATTTTACTGGTTTTTTCCTCGCTGGTATTTATCCTGTTGGCATGAAAATAGCAGCAGATTTCTATGATAAAGGTTTAGGGAAATCGCTTGGGTTTTTGGTTGGCGCATTGGTTGTTGGGACTGCCTTCCCTCATTTATTAAAAGGATACTCCTTTGGGTTTTCGTGGCAATATATTATAGTTTTTATTTCGATCTTAGCACTATTTGGAGGTCTACTTATGTTGTTATTTGTTCCAAACGGACCTTATAGAAAGGCAAGTCAGAAATTAAAACTAAATGCATGGTTAAAAAACTTTAAAGACTCAAAATTTAGGTCAGCAGCTTTTGGGTATTTTGGGCACATGTGGGAACTATATACGTTTTGGGCATTTGTTCCTGTGATATTAAGTCTTTATAAAGAAAATAATCTTGAATCTACTTTAAATATTCCACTTTGGTCCTTTATAATTATTGGAGTTGGAGGATTATCTTGTGTTGTTAGTGGTTATTTATCTTCCATTTTTAAAACTAAAAAAGTAGCATTTACCGCTTTATTATTATCATGTCTTTGCTGTTTGATATCGCCATTTATTTTTTTAACCAATTCAGAATCTATTCTACTCAGTTTTTTGGTTTTTTGGGGAATGGTAGTCATTGCAGACTCCCCTTTGTTTTCAACTTTAATAGCACAAAATGCGATTCCAAAATATAAAGGCACTGCCTTAACCATAGTGAACTGTATTGGGTTTGCCATTACAATTATTAGCATTCAGTTATTAAATTACTTACATTTAAAATATAATTCAAGTTTCCTATATATGATACTAGTCATAGGTCCAATTTTAGGTCTTATAGCTTTATCTAGAAAACCAATAACACATGATTAGCAAACCCACTTTATTACTCGATGAAACAAAATGCAAAGCCAATATTGCATTTATGTCTGAACGTGCCAAACGATTTAATCTTGAATTGCGACCACATTTTAAAACACATCAATCCTTAGAAATTGGTAGATGGTTTAAAGATGCTGGCGTTTCTAAAATCACAGCTTCCTCATTAGATATGGCTAACTATTTTGCTGAAGAATGGAATGATATCACTGTAGCATTTCCTATAAATATTTTAGAAATAGATACCATTAATGATTTAGCAAGTAGAGTTACCTTAAATGTTTTAATAGAGTCTAAAACAAGTTTAGAATTTCTAAAAATCCATTTACAACATCCTATTAATTTTTACATCAAAATAAACATTGGCAACAATAGAGCTGGATTATTGCACTATGATACCGAAAGTATTGATGCACTATTAGAAATTTCAAAGAACAGTGATAAACTGAATTTTATTGGATTTTTAGGTCATGCTGGACAAACCTATAAATGCAGAAGTAAAGCAGATATTATTAGAGTTCATGAAGAAGCCAAAAAGAAATTGGTAATCTTAAAAAATCAATATAAAACAAGCTATCCTGATATTATTGCTAGCTATGGAGACACCCCTAGTTGCAGTGTTGCTGAAAACTTTGAAGGCATAGACGAAATCCGTCCAGGAAATTACGCATTTTACGATATGATGCAAATACAAATTGGCTCTTGTAATGTCAATGATATTGCTGTGGCTATAGAGTGTCCTATTGTTGCTATCCATCCAAAACAGAGTGAATTAGTTATATATGGCGGTGGCATACACTTGTCAAAAGACCGAATGGAGGATGATACTTTTGGAACTATTTATGGAAATGTTGCACAAAAATCTAGCAATGGTTGGAATGAGCTTATAGCAAATACATATGTTCGTGCCATTTCGCAAGAACATGGCATTGTTAAAGTACCTAAAAGTGATTTAAAAAATTATAAAGTTGGTGACACACTTTTAGTATTACCAGTACATAGTTGTATGACAGCCGATTTGATGAAAAAATACCAAACTTTAGAAGGAAAAAACATAAATATGTTAACCTATTAAAACTAATAATTATGAAAAAAATAGTATTCTTTACAGTACTTTTATCAATAAATGCAACTGGAATTACGCATTGTGACAACCATCTAAATAATTTGACAAAAAGTATAGATGTTGCAAAAGACTCAACGCGATTAGCTGAACTTAACAACTATTGGAAAGAATTATCTAGAACAGTACGTGAAGGTGATTTTGAAGGTTACAAAGCTACTTATCATGAGGATGCTGTGGTTATTTTTGCTACTGGTGAAAATAAAATGTCAACTGCTATAGCATCAGCATTAGATGGTTGGAAACAAGGATTTATAGATACAAAATCTGGGGAAGTGAAAAGTGATGTAAACTTCCGTTTGTCACAAAGAATAGGCGATGCGACTACAGTACATGAAACAGGCATTTTTCATTATACGTCTATTAATAGTGATTGTAAAGAATTAGCAAATCAATTAATTCATTTTGAAATGCTATTAGTAAATAAAAATGGCAAATGGCTTGCTGTTATGGAATATCAAAAATCTGTTGCTAACCAAGAGGAATGGAATGTTATGGAAAAATTAGAGTGAAATTATTTTTATAGAAAAACAAGGAATTTCTTTTAACGTTTAAGGGTGAAATGTCCTTTAAATTGCTTTGTATTATCTAGATTAGCGGTAAACCAATAATCAGATGACGGTAACAGCTCACCATTAAAAGTACCATCCCAACCATTAGAATTAGAAGAGAGTTGTTTTAAAAGTTTTCCATACCTGTCATAGATAAAAACTTGAATATTATTGAAATTATCAACGCCTCTAATTTGCCAATAATCATTAATACCGTCATTATTAGGTGTGAAAAATTTGGGGTAATCTATAATGACAACATTTTCTTGGTCTCCTCCGCAGCCGTACTTATCCCTTACATATACCGTATAGATGCCTCCTAAAACACTATTAAATGTATTACTATCTTGATATCTAACACCATCAATAGAGTACTCAAAATCGCCATCGCCCGAAGCTATAATTTTGATATAGTTATTGTTTGAGAGTTCTTGAATCTCAACATTTTCAATATTTGGCAATACCGACCTAATTAATTCAAAATTATAAGTGTTTTCACATTCAATTCCATTACTGATTTCGGTCACTCTTAAACTATAATTTCCAGCGTCAATTAAATTAGTTTCAAAATTGTTAGAAACAATCGTTCCATCTTGATATTTCCATTCCCAAGAGTTTAAGTTTTGATTTACTGAAATTGGCAAACTAGGCTCAAGATTACACAAAAAATAACTTTCTTCAAGAGTTACTTCTGGAAGCGCGTTTACTATAAGATTAAAACTTGTTTCCGTGAAACACATTGTACTTAAAACGTTTTCAACTTTTACAGTTATAGTTTCATTCCACGCTTGAGAATTTCTATAATTAGATGAAATTGAACCAGTTATTTCATTACCGGTTGAATCAAAATAATACACGTTTAAGTTATTTTGATTACCAATGATTTCATTTTCTAAACCACTCAAATCAAACGTTGAAATTCCGTTGCCATAATCACAAGCATATTTATCCAGAGGAGTGTTTATGTTTGGTTTTTCGGAAGTAGTTAATCTTAATTGCGTTTCAGAAAAACATTGTGTAATAGTATTGGTAACCCTTACAGTTAAAACTTCTTGATTTGGCACTGCGTTTGTATAAGGGTTTGGTAGCGGATTTGATAATATGTTTCTATTTGCATCATAATAACTTACTTCCATTCCTGTTTGATTTCCTAACACTGTACTTTCTACATCTGTTAGGTCAAAGTACTCAGAAATGCCATCAGAATTATCATCACATCCAATGATATCTTCTAATGGGTAAGCAATAGGCAAAGTGTTAACTATTAGTTTAAATGTGATTTCATTATAACAATTAACTAAATTATCATAAAGTCTTAAGTTAATTGTTTCTTCATTAATAATTTGATTTTCAACAGCAGCAAGATTACCTATTATTTGTGTACCATTTTCATAGTAAAACTCTACACTTGTATTTGCGTTGTTAACGACAATATCATTTTCAATAACACTAAGGTCAAATAAAGCAAAACCATCTGTATCATCATCGCACTCTTCCAAGTTATTAATACTTGAAACATCTGGTAATGGATTTACTATTAAATCGAATGTTATTTCAGAGTAACAACATAATTCATCATTTCTAGCAATTCTCACGGTAATCGTTTCTCTATCCTTTACAGTATTTGTAAATGGATTAGGTAACACATTATATTCATTACCACTACCATCTATAAACGTTACCGTTTTATTGGTTTGTCCACCTAAAACTTGCGACAAAACATTAGACGTATCAAAAGTTGACGAAAAACCTGTATCAAAATCATCTTCGCAAGCCATTAAATTATTTATTCCATAAGCATTGGGAGGTTCTTTTACTTGAATGGTTTCTGTTAAAACCTCAACTGTTCCAGTATTTGCTGTAACAGTTGCAGTAACAGTATAAGTACCATCAGAAGAAAAATCGTGAAACGGAGATAAATCTGTGGACGTATTATCTACTCCAGAAGCAGGGTCTCCAAAATCCCAAACTACTTGAGATGCATTATTTGTATCACTAACACTAAACTCCTTTAAAAATTCGGAGCAAATGTTTGAAATATTCATTTCAAAGTTGTTGGTGACGTGATTAACGTTTCCTGTTACATTTATGTAAAAATTTGTGTCTGGACGACCTAAATCACTAGTTTTTGTATAAGTCATAGGTGGACAACCCCCATTACTTGATCGAAACCACGAATCATCATTAAATTGATTAGTTCCTGCTGTAAATGCGATTGCACTATGGCTACCATGTAACTGGAAAACCTCAACAAGGATTTTGTCTATATTTGCTGGCACAACGATTGGTGTATCAAAATCAACATTAATAATCTGTGGGTTTGAACCAAAATTATAAATACGAACAATTTGACTAGAACCTATTAAATCTGTGTCGGAAAATGTAGCTGGAAAATTATCATCTATACTATAAATTTTAAATTGGATATTCACATCTCCAGAACCAACCTCCGCTAAGGCTATTTGTCCAGATTCAATTATATACTCCTCATTATTACTTATTCCAAAATCATCTAAAGTATACGTTCTTCCCCAATTGATACCTCCCGAACTACAAGCATACATCTGGTTTTCTCTTAAATCATCACATAAATTATGAGTTAATGTTGCTTTTGACCCATAACTAGAAGCATTAAATTTTTCTCCCGTAACATATATAAAAAAGTTTGCATCTGGAACTGGGTTATCAAGTTCAGTTGTTGGAGTATGAGAGTAATATTGACTACACCCTAAATACCATGAAATATCATTATCGTATTGAGTGCCAGCAATATAAGCAGTTGAAGGTGTTGGATTGTAAAAACCCCTATCATACTTATTTACACGCACTAATATCTTTTCCACATTTACAGGGACAACAATTGGTCTATTAAAATCTACGTTAATAATTTCAGGAACGCCATTAATAACAGGTATCTCAACTCCTTGGCTCCCTCCTAAAAATTTAGGATCGGAATTTGGAAAATCAGAATCAATACTGAAAATACCAAAACTTAAATTAGCTCCGCCATAAGATCGACTAATTGCAACTTGCCCAGATCTAATAATAAATTGTTCGTTAGTTGTTATTCCAAAATCAGATAAGGTAAAAGTTCTTCCCCAGTATTCATCATCCTCACATGAAGTAATATCAGTAACAACAGGTACATTACCAACATTATGAGTTAGAGTAATTTGGGCATTAACCGAAGTAAATAAAAAGAAAAATAGTAGGGCGATAAAATTCTTCATGTCGCTAATATAGAAAATACCTACAATATGGATTTATTCATAAGTTAAAAAGCACTAAATTAAGTTAAAAGTCAAAACATCAAGGTGTCGAATTAGACACTTGCAATAATTTTCCATTATAGTATTTGTGACCATTTAAGGAAAAATTATAAATATAATTAGCCATCTCTAAAGCGGTAGTTGGTGCTTTGTACCCTGGAAAGGCTTCTTCTAACATTTCTGTTTGTACGGCTCCAAGTGCCAATACATTAAAAGATATTCCTGATTCTTTATATTCTTCGGCAAGTAACTCTGTTAACGTAATTACAGCGCCTTTACTAGAACTATAAGCGGCTAAACCAGGGAATTTCATACTACCTTGTACACCTCCCATCGAACTGATAGTCACTACATGACTATTAGCTTTCATAAATGGCAAGACAATTCTAGTTAATTCAGCAACCCCAAATACATTGGTTTTATAAATGTATTCAAAATCATCAAAAGTCGTTTCAGCAAACGGTTTATTCAATAAAGCTCCTGCATTATTAATTAAAACATCTACTTGCTGCCAATTTTCTTTAACGAAACTGCTTACTTTTTTATAGGAAACTTCATTACTAAGGTCAAAAGACCAAGTGGTAACATTTTTTAAACCTAAATCGTTAACTGGTTTTTCGTTTCTAGATAATGCCAAAACATTATGTCCTTGGGCTGCAAATAATTGTACCAACTCAAAACCAATACCTCGACTAGTACCTGTTATGATGATGTTTTTACTCATCGTTCATTTTTATTTCTTGTGTTGGTGCATTAATCATACCTTCCATAGCTGGAAACAAATTGTTAATTGTACTTGCCATGTGGTTGTAATCCATAATATCTGCTTCATCATCCACATGGTGATAAAAGTCGAAATTAGTTAAATCGCAAGATGAAATAGTTTGTGCTGCTATTTTAAAATGTTCATAAAATGCATAGTTATCCGAGCGCTTAAATAAATTAAATTTTGCAGCTTCATCAGATTTTCCAACTAGTTTATTTCCTGCATATTTGTTTAACACCTCAGCCATATTAGACAAATCGTAACCTGTTGCAAACACTTGATAATCCCTGTCAGGAAAAGGAACACCTAACATCTCAAAGTTTACCATTGTATACAATTTTAAATTTTCATTCTTTAAACGTTCAGCTAATTGCTTTGCACCTCTTAAACCCATTTCTTCTCCAGAAAATAAGGCAAACATAATGCTACGTTTATTATTCTTTTTAGCTGCAAAATATTTTGCCATAGCTATTACCGTAGATGTCCCTGAAGCGTTATCGTTAGCACCATTACCAATAGAGTCGCCCTCAACCGGTTTTGCCCTTCTACCAATATGGTCGTAATGCGCACCAATAATCACTACCTCATCTTTTAATTTAGGGTCACTACCTTCTATAAATCCAACCACATTAAAAGCATCCAAACTGTCTATTTTAAAATTGTCTCGATAGGTATCAAAATATGGCTTTACACCATAATCTTTGAATTTAGTTTCTATATAAGTAGCCGCTTTTTCTATACCTACAGAGCCTGTATTTCGTCCTTCCAATTCATCAGATGCCAAGAAATAAACAATATCTTTGATATAATCACTTGTGACCGTGATTGATTGTGTTTCTTCTTTCTTTTTACAACCAACAATAAAGGTTAACAACAACAAGGCAATAATAGTAATACGTTTCATAAGTGTTTTTTAATTTAAGGCTTAAAGATAATAAAATAGTTAAGCTTTAAATCATGTGTCTTACTGTAAATTATTGCTTTAACACTTAATCTGTACGCTTATTTTTCTAGTTTAATTTCTTAAAAATCACTAACTTGTAGAAAGCTATATCTTTCTACTATGAATTCTGACACTTCCTATATAATGGTTATTGAAACTAGTGATTATCTTCATAGACTGGAAGCCAATCAATTTAATTTATTTACACAAAAGCTCCACAATGGTATTTCTAACTTATTAAAAAAATTTCGAGGCACTATATTAAAACATAATGACAACACTTATGTAGTTTCTTTTACCACAGTAACGAATGCTGTGTTATGTGGTCTGAAATTAAAAGCTAATTTTAAATACATTACACCAAAGTTTGATAAATCAATTCGTGATTTAAAGCTGGGGATTACTGAAGGTGAATCAAAAAAATCTAAAGTTTTAGCAACTAGAATGTGTGAAATTGTCGTTAATGATAAATTTGTAATTTCAGAAGCAGTTAAAAGAGCCTACGAAAAAGAAAACAGTAATAGTTTTATTAATAGAGGTGATATTAAAATCCTAAAGTCAACTGAAGCAAGTTTCTTGACAGACTTGATGAATTATGTTGAAAAAATATGGAATGATACTAACTTCAATGTTTCCAACTTCAGTAAAGAGTTGGGGTTAAGTAGTTCGCAATTTTACAGAAGGCTAAAAAACCTAACTGGGAAATCTCCAAGCATTTTTTTAAGAGATTACAGGCTTAAACGAGCTATGATTATGCTACATTACAAAAAAGGAAACGTTACCAAAATATCCGAAAGAACAGGATTTAATAGTCCTGCTTATTTCTCAAAATGCTTTAAAGAGACTTTTAATATTTTGCCTTCAAAATATATGCAACAACATACATAAAAAAATCCTGTTCTTTCAAACAGGATTTCGAGATTTGGGTCTAATTAAACTAAAAGTTTTAAAAAACAAACTAATAAAGTTGAATAAAAAACTACTAGAAATAATTCTAGCCTATATTTTTGAAACTTAATTAGCATGTTTAACTAGGCTCATGTACATCTAAAATATTAATCGTAAGCGTTAATTCTGTTGTACTAACTCCATCTGTAACAGCAATTATAGCCGTTATAGTAGTATTCTGCTCATAGTCAAAAGCATTAATATCTGCTATAAAAACCTCGCCTGTAGTTTCATTAATTATTACGCTTCCAACTGGATTTTGAGAAACAATAGAATATGTTAAATCATCACCATCTAAATCTGTTGCAACAATAGTGGTCAATAAATCTGATGTTGGGTTCTCGTCCATGTTAACCACCATATCTTCTGAAACTGGCGCATGGTTTTTTGGGGCGTCATCATTACTACATGATGCAAATACAGCTATTATTAGCAGTAATGATAAAATTTTTAATTTGTTCATAATTTTAAATTTAGGGTTTATATTTATTTATTGTTTAACTATTTTTTTTGTTATCTCACTATTATTAGTTTGAATTTTTACAAAATAAATTCCACTTGACAAATCTGAAATATCGTATCGATTTTGAGTCTTTAATTTTTTTATAATCTGCCCTTCTATCGAATATATTTCTATGTTACTTAAAATTGAATTGGATGTAATTTCAAAATAGCTAGTTATTGGATTTGGATATAATGACATATGTCTTTCTATTAAATTACTATCATTAACACCTAAACTAGTTTGATCTCTATATACTCTCACTTGGCCAGCATCAGTACCATTAGTAGAGTTTTTTGGTGCTCCAGAAGCAATTGTGTAACCATCACCACTTATTCCCACAGAATATCCAAATTCTTCTCCTGCTGTAACTCCATTAATCTCTGTGAATGCTTGAGTCCATGAACCAGAAATGTTATCAAAAACAATAGTTTGCCCTGAATTACTTCCATTTATATCTCTGGCTTTTGCTCCAATTGCAACTCGATTACCACTATTACTAAGACTTACGGAAAATCCTAATTGATCTCCTTGAGCAGAACCATTAATATCAGCACCAACTTGCATCCAAATTCCAGATATTAACTCATAAACTCTAACATGTCCTGTGCTTGCAATACCATTAGCTCTTGCTCCAATTGCAATAACATCACCTTGCTCATTTATACTTATTGAAGAACCTGAAGCATCTCCAACAGCTTCTCCATCAATATCAACACCAACTTGGGTCCAAATGTTAGAAATTAGTTCGAAAACCCTAACATGTCCAGAACCATTTCCATTTCCATCATTATATGGTGCTCCAACTGCTACAATATTTCCATCAGAATTTATACTAATACTAGCACCAAAACCATCTTGCATGGCTTCTGAACTAAGAAGACCTCCTAGAGGTGTCCAAATACCTGAAATCAATTCATAAACTCTTGCATAACCTCCAAAGCTTGAATTGAATGGATCTTGTCGAGCTCCGACTGCTAGAATATTACCTTCAGAATTTAAATCTACAGAAAAACCAAACCAGTGTTTAGCTCCTCCACCAAGTATATCTTGACCAGCTTGCACCCAAGCTCCTGAAACATTTGCATAAACTTTAACTCTACCAGACTCTGCACCTGGACCAGAATTAAAGCTATGTGGTGCTCCAATTGCTATAACACTACCATCAGAATTTAAGCTTAATGGTGCAGCGTCATAATTATTCAATAAATCGAATCCTCCTGAATAATCCATGGTAATTGCGCCATCAATATCGTCTCCTATTTGTCGCCAAACACCTGATTGGTTTTCGTAAACACGAATATGACCAGAGTTGCTTCCGTTTCCGTCATTAAATGGCGCAGCAATAGCTAATACCTTTCCATTAGAGCTCAATGCAATGGTTTGGCCTGATCTATCTCCAACTGTTTCTCCATCGATAGGGGAACCAATAATGCCCCATTGACTAAACATAAGCATTGGACAAAACAATAATGCAAGTAATATTTTCTTCATAATATTTGGGTTTAAAAGTTTAATTTTTAATTATTGTAGCGCATCCAACAGCATACCATCTTCTAACTCATTTTTTAGATAAACAAAGGTTTTCCAATCGCCAATATTTGCAGATCCAAAACGCTCTAATCCTACTAAAACGCTAACCGTTTTATAATCATCAGTAGGTGTCTTTTTAGAGCCAAAATTGTCAAAAAGATTATCAATTTTATCGTTAATATTATTTAAGTCTTTTTTCGCTGCTGTCTTTTTTTGTTTTACAATTGCGGTGGTGTCTTCAAAAACAGCAAGTTCTAAATAGCTTTTCTTTATTTTACCTGTATTGGTTTTTAAATGATACTTGTTAATGACTTGTGCTTCGGTACGAATGCCTTGGTTTAATAAGCTTTTTTCGTAATTGAGTTTCATTATAGATTGACCAACAACGAATACTAACAAGATTGCTAAAAAGCTTCCGCAGACGATGTATATTTTTTTATTTAAGGCTTTATTACTCATTGTACTACTTGTTTATGTTTTCGCATAAAAAACTATCGGATGCCATATTAGATTTTCCTGTTGCAAAATCATTATATCCTGAACCATTGTATTGTTGATAGATATGATAGTTGATGTACAATCTGCATTCCCCTTTTTTATTATCCTTAAAGGCAATAGCTGCAAAGTGCTTTCTTCCTAAAATGGCTCCCGTGTATTTGTTTTTAATAATAGTCCAACCTCTGTCAGTAATATTTATTTTAAGCAGCGTTCTATCCCAATTGGTGTCTTTACTTTCGTTATTAAAAGCTGTTTTGAAAAGACGCTCAATTTTAGCATCTGTAATTACTGCTGACGGCATTTTTTTATTGGCTAACTTTTCATTTTGAAATGTCTTGGATGTTTTTTTTACATCTTCAAGAGAGCCTACTGTTTCTGCGAAATCATTATATTTTTTTGAAGCTTCAACCACTGAACGTTCTTCTGGCAAAATAGTAGCTGCTGTTTGCCAGAATAGTTTTTTACTATTCAAATCCTTAAAATGATTTTCCATAGTTTCATTATCTGCTCCTTCAGAAAAATTCACTTTCAACCGACTTAAATTTCTGTCCACAGTTTTTGTTCTAAACTGGATTTCTTCAACATCATTATCATAACCCCTATAATCCTTATTCGCTGCTATTACTTTATTTGCTAGTTCTTGTGTGATAATTAGTTCTGATAAAAACTTGGTCATAATTTTTTGTCCGTTTAGTTTCTCATCAAAAGCATCTCTCATTCCTTTTCGTTCTGCTAAAGTTTCTGTTTTATTAGCACCACAACTCACCCTTAATTCTTCTAGCTTTTTCTCTAGATTTGATGTATCAAAGTCTGGGTCTTTCTTCTTTATAGATACCAATGAACGTTCTAAAGAAGCTATTTTACCTTCAGCTGTTTTAAAACGATTTTGTTCTAAAGCTTTATTGGCGACTTCAATTTGCTTTTCAAAGGCATTTACAAGAATTTTTGCTCTACTATTCTGCGCATTCATAACATGTAGATTTAAGGTTAAAATGAATAATATGAAGATTGTTTTTTTCATGACTGTAGGTTTAAGTGCTATCCAAAAGTCATAAAAAAAGCCAGTAAAAACTGGCGATATAAATAGATGTATTACTAAAATTATGTAAGTGTAGCGTAATTGAGTAAAAGTGATACAGTGCTTATAATTTGTCTAAAAGCTGAAGTATTTGCGTCTTTTTTCGATGTGAAACAGGAATTTCCTCCAATGTTTCCATAATTAAACTTCCACCATCTACTTTATCAAATCGCAGAATTTTATCGATATTTATTAAATGTGAATGATGCGGGCGAATAAAACCGTAAGGTTCTAAAAGTAATTCGTATTCTTTTAAAGATTTAGAAATAACAATCCTTTTTGCATCTTCAATATAAAATTCTGTGTATTGCCCTGATGATTCACAGCGAATAATATCATTAACATTCACAAAATAAATAGAACTACTATCTTTTAAAACTATCTTTTTTTCTCGCGATGTAATTTTATTTAAACTTTGTTGCATCACTTGAAGTTGGTGATTCAAAAATTTGTTTTTATGCTGTTGCTTCACTTTTTCAAAAGCATTTATTAATTCATCTGGCGCAATGGGTTTTAATAAAAAATCGATAGCACTAAACTTAAATGCATCTATGGCATATTTATTATGTGCTGTAATAAAAATGAGATGGAAGTTTATTTCTGATAGTTTAGATAGCAAGTCCATTCCTGTACCATCGTCTAATTCTACATCCAAAAAAACAACATCTGGGTCGATTTCAGCAATTTTATTAAGTCCATTTTGCACACCATCGGCTTCATAAATTTCGGTAATCCCTTCGCAAAAACCACCAATCATTTCTACAATACCTTCTCTAATATTTGTTTCATTATCTATTACAAGAACTTTCATTTATTAATAAAGTTTAGGCAAAGTTATTACTATTTTAAAGCCTTTTTTGTTTACATCCACAATTTCATAAAATGCATTTGACTTATGTTGCTTGTTGAATAAAAACAATCTATCTTTTATTATTTGCATTGCTCTAGATTTATGAGTTTTTTTATTTTCAATGGAGTTGAATCCTACTCCATTATCTTCAACAATTACCATTACTTGATTGTTCCTTTGCTTAAAATTTATATCCAACTTACCTTTATAATCTATACCCTTAAACCCATGTTCAATGGTATTTTCAACAAATGGTTGTGTGAGCATTCCTGGTATTTTCAATTCATTTATCTCTAAATCATTATCAATATGAAATTGGTACTCAAACTTATTTGGAAAACGCAATTTTTGAATTTCTAGATATTGGGTTAAAAAGTCTATTTCGTTTTCAATAGTAACAACTTCCTCATACGTGTTTTCTAACGATTGTCTCATTATTTTTGCCAGTCGCGATGTGTATAGCGTGGTTTGACTACTTTTTTCTTGTTGCGCTAATCTTTGTAATGATGCCATAGCGTTAAAGAAAAAATGCGGGTTGATTCGCGCTCGATTTAAACGCTGTTCAATTTCTAAAATTTTCTGTTTGTTTTTTAATGAGCGTTGACGGAAATAGAAAACAATAGTTAAAATAGTTAATAAACTACCTATAATCAAAAACAAGTAAAGTTGTTTTGTTTTTTCAAGAGAGGTTATTTTTTGAATATCTTTTGCTTTATTGTATTTTATTTCTAACTCATTTATACTTTCTAGTTTTTTTGAGTTAAGTATACTATCCTTAAGTTTACTATATACTTTGTAACTTTTAAGAGCTTTATCAAGTTCGCCTGAGTTTTCATAAATTTGAGCTGCTTCAGAATACAACATCATACTTGCAGCTGTTTGCTTATTCTTAACATGAAATAAAGAGGTATCCATCCATTTACTGGCCTCATTAAATTGTCCTAAATCTAAATGATTCCATGCTTTGGATAAATACAACCCATGCAAATTTTTATATCCTTCTACTTTTTTCCCATAGTAAATTGCAGAATCTGCATATATTAATGCATTCTCTAATTCACCTCTATGATACGAACAAGCTTCTTCAACTCTGTAACATTTAGTAATCTCATCAAACAAATGGTATTTGAAAGCTCCTTTTTTAGCTTCGTTTATAAAAATCAAAGTAGAATCTATAAGGGGTTCCCTTTCAGTTATAGTGTACTTATTTTCATACTGAAATGCTAACCAAGTGTAATAGTGAGGATATAATTCTGGTTGTTTTAATCCTAAGATTAACTGTTGAGCTCGTTTAATATATTTCCAGTTTTTTTCATCTTCATTTAATCTTGTAAATAGATAAACAAGTTCTTGAATTGATTTAATCTCTTTTTCAGCATCACTAAGTCGTTCAGCTTCAGCTAACGCCTTGAATGCATAATCTGATAATTTTTCAAAATCATTTGTTGCATGGTAATAACGTGCCTTATTATATACAAGTTTAAATAAAAAGTCATTATTACAGTCTATATTATTTAATAATGCCTCTTGTTCTTGTAATAGGCCATAGGCTTTTTTAAACTGCAATTGGCTGTTATAGAATTGAAAATCAAGACTTATGCCTTCATATTGGCAAATTTTAAATCTCGAGTTTTTTAATTTTTTAATGAGTTCAAATTGTTTTATTGAATCTTTTTTTTGTAGTAATTCTAATTTTTCTACAACTAAGAACTGATTACAATCGCACTTTTCTTGTGCAAATAATGAACTAGATATAAGTAAAAAAAATAATGCACAAGTTTTAAAAAACAGAAATGAATTTAATTTTAATTGTTTATAAAAATTTTCAAAAAAACACTTCATGCTTCTGCTTAGAAAGAATATGACTAAAATAAGTATATTTTATCTTATGAAGACATATTGTATTAGTAGAATATCATTTTTATTCTTCTAAATTGATAAGTGTTGATATTGAATATATAAGTGTGAACAGTATAAAATATATTTAAAAAAACCTGCTTCAAATAAATGAAGCAGGTTTCTTTATATAATAAGACCTCTAGACTGTGCTCAAGGCGACAAAATTATTTTTAAACCAACATCGTCACTGGATTCTCAATATATCCTTTTAATGTTTGTAAGAACATAGCTCCTGTGGCACCATCAACAGTTCTGTGGTCACATGCCATAGATAACTTCATGGTATTACCAACCACAATCTGACCTTCTTTAACCACTGGCTTTTGCACAATAGCTCCAACAGACAATATTGCTGAATTAGGTTGATTAATAATTGACGTAAAACTATCAATACCAAACATTCCAAGATTAGAAATTGTAAAGGTACTACCTTCCATTTCTTCGAGTGTTAACTTTTTATTCCTTGCTCTACCTGCGTAATCTTTTACTGCAGCATTAATTTGTGGTAATGATTGCTCGTTAGCAAAACGAACTACAGGAACAACCAATCCATCAGGAACAGCAACAGCTACACCAATATGTACATGATTATTCATTCTCATTCTATCATCAAACCACTGAGAGTTAACCTGAGGATGTTGTTTTAATGCTAACGCACATGCCTTTACGACCATGTCGTTAAATGATATTTTTGTATCTGGTAATGTGTTATACTGAGTTCTAAACGCAATAGCATTATCCATATCAAATTCTACATTCAAGTAGTAATGTGGTGCTGTAAATTTAGATTTTGCTAAGTTTTTAGCAATAGCCTTACGCATATTCGAGTTTGGAACTTCATCAAAATCTTCTTGTCCAGAAGGTACAAATTTACCAACTGAAGCAGTAGATGCAGCTGGAGTAAAGTTTTCAATATCACGTTTTACAATGCGTCCATTTTCTCCTGAACCTTGAACTTGGGATAAATTAATGCCTTTTTCTTCTGCTAATTTTTTTGCTAGAGGAGATACGAATATTCTACCTGAACTTGAAGTTGAAACTGAATCCTTAACCTCTTGTTTTGGAGCCTCTTTCTTGTCTTCAACTTTAGTTTTTGGCGTCTCTTCTTTCATTTCTTCTTGCTTTGGAGTTGAATCTCCAATAGCTTTAAAGTTTTTAGCAATACTAGAAACATCTGTTCCTTTTGGGCCAATTATTGCCAATAATGCATCTACTTTAGCTGACTCACCTTCATTTAATCCTACGTGTAACAAAGTTCCTGATTGAAAGGACTCAAATTCCATAGTCGCTTTATCTGTTTCTATTTCAGCAAGAATATCTCCTTCTTCAACTGTATCGCCAACGTTTTTTAACCAAGTCGCCACAGTTCCTTCCTCCATAGTATCACTTAATCGTGGCATAGTCACGACAGTCACACCTTCCGGTATATCTACAGATTCAGTTAGTATTTCTTCATTTGAAGATTGATTCTCTTCTGTTTGCTCTTCTTCTTTTGCATCAGAATTGGAATTATTTAACAATCCTAAAATATCTTCTCCTTTTTCTCCAATAATAGCTAAAAGCTCATCAACTTTGGTAGTTTCTCCTTCTTTAACTCCAATATGTAACAACGTTCCTTCATGAAAAGACTCAAACTCCATTGTAGCCTTGTCCGTTTCAATTTCAGCTAAAATATCGCCTTCACTTACTGTATCACCAACTTTTTTAAGCCAAGAAGCTACAGTACCTTCCTCCATGGTATCGCTTAAACGAGGCATTGTAATAATTTCTGCCATGACTTATAATTTATGTTGTAAAAATGGATAATCTTCTTGCTCGTAAACTGCATCGTACATCAAACTCTTTTCTGGATAAGGTGATTCATCGGCAAATTTCTCGCATTCGCTAACTAGTTCTTTAACACGCTTATCAATAACTTTTAAGTCAGCTTCTGTTGCATATTTATTCTCTAAAATAATATCCTTTACTTGTGTAATAGGGTCTATTTTTTTGTATTCTTCAACTTCGTCTTTTGTTCTGTAATGCTGCGCATCACTCATAGAGTGCCCTCGATAACGATATGTTTTCATTTCTAAGAACGTTGGACCGTCACCACGACGTGCTCTATCTATAGCTTCATGCATTGCTTCGGCAACTTTTACAGGATTCATCCCATCTACAGGTCCACAAGGCATTTCGTACCCTAGACCAAGTTTCCAAATATCTGTGTGGTTTGCTGTTCTTTCTACTGATGTTCCCATAGCGTAACCGTTGTTTTCACAAACAAAAACTACTGGTAACTTCCAGTTCATTGCCATATTAAATGTTTCGTGTAATGACCCTTGACGCACTGCTCCATCTCCCATATAGCATAAAGTAACAGCACCTCTATCATGATATTTATCACCAAAGGCCATTCCAGCACCTAAAGGAATTTGTCCTCCAACAATACCATGTCCTCCATAAAATCCTTTTTCTTTAGAGAAAATATGCATAGAACCACCAAGTCCTTGAGATGTTCCTGTGGCTTTTCCATAGAGTTCCGCCATCACTCGTTTTGGGTCAACTCCCATTCCAATTGGCTGTACGTGATTTCTATAAGCAGTTATCATTTTGTCTTTAGACAAGTCCATAGCATGCAAAGCACCTGCTAATACGGCTTCTTGTCCATTATATAAATGAAGGAATCCACGAACTTTTTGTTGAATATATACTGCGGCTAATTTATCTTCGAACTTTCTCCAAAACAGCATGTCTTCATACCATTTTATATACGTTTCTTTAGTGATTTTTTGCATCGACTAATTTTGGTTTTAATTAAGCGAATAACAAAAGTAATACTTTAGTTATTAACCTAAAAACTGTTAAGAGTTAATTTTAAACGAAAACGTTATAGAACAGATTTATCGAACACTAATGGCAATAAGTTTTTAAGAGAATTTGACTTTACAACTTTACCTGTTTCCCCCATAAAATAGATTTCTATTGGAGATTTTTGATTTATTTCATACTCCACAATAGCTTGCCTGCATGCTCCACAAGGCGGAATTGGCTCTGTAGTTTTATTAATTTGTGAGCTTGCTGTAATTGCCATTTTCAAAATTTTAGCTTCTGGATACTTGGCTCCCTTATAATAAATAGCTGTTCTTTCGGCACAAAGCCCTGAAGGATACGAGGCATTTTCTTGATTACTACCTATAACCACCTCACCATTATCAAGTAACAAAGCAGCTCCAACATTAAATTTTGAATATGGCGCATAGGCTTTGTCTCGCGCTTGATGTGCATTATTCATTAAATCTTGTACATCACTTGGTAAATCTTTTACTGTATTATAAACGTAAAGTGTCGATTCTATTTTTATTTCCTTCATTACCACCTTTTTTAGACAAAAAAACTATTGTAAAATACAATAGTTTTTTAAAAATCTTAAATATGTTGTTCTTTTCTAGTATTCGTTATACTCGCCATCTCCAAAATTGAAGGTTAAAGAAAAACGTAATGTGTTTTCTAATGGGCTTTGTACTTTAGATGCTGAAAACAGATAAGACATGTCAACATTAATAGTTGTATACTTAAAACCTGCACCAAGTGCAAAGAATTTTCTTGCTCCTTTTTCTTCAGCTTCATTAAAGAAACCTGCTCTTAAAGCAAAAGAATCTTGATATTGGTATTCGGCTCCTAAAGCCCAAGTAAATTCTTTAAGCTCTTCACTAAATCCTCCTGGGGCATCTCCAAATGATTGAAACACACCCGAAATAAAGCTAACGTCTGTAGATTTACCTGAAATAATAACGTTGTCTTTTTCACTAATTAATGTATCTGTCCCTTCCTCGTAAGTTCCATTTCCATTTTCATCTTCAAACTGAACTTCTCTACCTAAAACTGGAGGTGTCGGCACTAAAAGTTTTGTAAACTCAGCTGTTACAGCCAATTTATTGTATTGGTCGAATATAAAATCGAATCCTCCACCTAATCTTAAATTAGTAGGAATAAAGTTTTCACGACCTGCATCGTCATATTTTATTTTTGGTCCTAAATTTTGAATAGCAAATCCACCTCTCCAACGACCATTAAAATCACTGTAAGCTTGTTCTTCGCCTTGATAGAATCCAGAAATATCAACACCAATGGTACTAGCTGGTGCTGGATTTTGATCTACTCCAATAATTTTTAAATCTGAACGTAAATAACGTAATGCTACTCCCATAGCAAATTGATCTGCTAGACGCAATGTATAAGATAAATCCATAGTCATTTCGTTTGGCTTTGCAATTCTTGGTGTATCATTAGGTCCGTCAACCAGTTCAATTTCACCTAAACTGAAATATTTAAAACTTCCTGCAAAAGCACTACGCTCATTAAGTCTATTAAAATAAGTTACCTGTCCAATAGAAATATCGTTAACTAGCTTACTCAAATAAGGTGTATAACTAATACCTATACCAGATTTAGCAGTTGAAAAAGCGTATTTTGATGGATTCCATTGTTGCGAATAGACATCTACGGAAGTTGCAACTCCCATATCTCCCATACCTGCTGCTCTTGCATCTGCTGCAATAAGTAAAAATGGGACTCCTGTTGTAATGACCCTACTATCATTTGAATAGGGAATAATTTCGGTTAATGTTTGTGCATTAACTTGAACGAAAAAACCTAGTGTGATTAGGGCTAAAATGTAGTTTTTCATAAGTAAATGTTGATTTAAGTTGCTGTTTTTACAGCCATAATATGTTGGCAAATATAATTATTATTATAGTATCACAAGTTTTTCAAACTTTTCCACCTGTTTATTTAATTGATTTGAACGTACAGTTAATTTATATACATAAACTCCTTTTCCAATTTTTTCACCAAAGTCGTCTCTTCCATCCCAAACAATATCTTTAGATACGGAACTTGTAGACTTTAATCCTCCGTTGGTTTGACCGTTTAAAGTCCTAACGAGTTTTCCAGAAACTGTGAATACTTGTACTGAAACGTCTAAAACCTCCGAACTATTGTGGTTGAACCAAAATTCTGTGTAATTAACAAAAGGATTTGGATAATTCAACACATTATCGATAACTAGTGACTCATTTTCGTCGTAAACCACAAATTGTATCTCAGCAGTCGATGAATTGTTGTAAACATCCCATGCCTTGAGGGTTAATGTGTGTAACCCTGGCTCTAAATCTCTAAATGGATAGGTTACTGTCCCATTTTGGTAATCGTCAACTTCGGTGGTATAGTAATCATTTAACTTATACGGATTAGTTTCATCACCATCTAAAATGGCAATAATATCGTGACCAATTCCGCTTGCTGTATTAATGCCGTTTTCATCTTGCAGTTTTGCTAACAAAGTTGGAGATTCATTGGTAATTCCTCCATACACAAAGCTTTCATCGTTCATAAATAGATTAATAATAGGACCTTCATTATCTTCTGGTGCATTGTTATTAATTCCTCCAATTTGTATATCAAAATTAGCGCCTGCTTGATCTTGTAATGGGTTGTCATTTTTAGCATAGAAGCTTATTTTACCATTCCCAACTGGAACACCAATATCTCTAGGTACTACAAAATCAAACTCAAAAACACCATTGACGATGGTTGCCTGACCTCTAAATATGGTTTCCCCAAGTGTTTTATAGTCCATAACCACTCTTTGACCACCGTTGGTGGTACCATCGTTTGATAAGGTTTGTCTATCAATTTCCTTATCAAAAATTGTAGTAGTAACCACACCATTATAATTGGTTAACACAATTCCTGATTCATCAACAACTTCTCCTTTAATCTTTGCTCGACCTAATGCTTGTAACACATCAATATTACTAGTTATTGGCACATCATTTATTTCGGTAAGTCTAACACTTGGTTTTGGCAATGCTAGTTTCATGGCTGGATCGCCAATAAAAAACACTAATCGCCTTTGGCTAACTCCAGAAATACGAGGATCGTTTTTAGTTAAGCGCAATGCTTCTGCCATTGAAGGATAGTCGTTAGTCCCAAACGCAAACATATATTCACCCAAAACAACATTAAAAGACACACCAACACTTACAAAAATTTGTCGTGTCGTAGTTATTAGCCCAATTGCTCCTCCTTTTTTGTTCCAATATAAGTACTCTCCTGCTGTGACACGTAAAGGGTTATCAAATTTTGTATACTCACAGGTTACTGTTACAAAACAATTTAGTTTGCATATATTTTTAAGTTCTTGGGCGTTTATTTTATCGAAGATTCGTTCGCTTGCCAATCCATCTTCACCTCCATGCCCAAAATAATTAACTACTAATGCACCTACTTCTATATTATCGAAAATAGCCTTATTTACTGATGGATACCTTTCTCCTCCTGCTGTTGATTGCTGCACAAATGCATCCGTATGTACCTTTATCGCATTAATAAATGGCTTGTTTTGTGTAATATCATTTGCGATATCATCCGTTGTTTGTTGCAAAATCCCTTCCCATGACTCGTCTACATCATCAGAAACCACCATGACATTATTACGCCAATTACCATAAGCCTCTTCTTGATAATAGGATTCTATTTTATCGACAAGTTCTCTAGCTCTTTGAGGTGTGTCGGCTAAAACTCTACCTACTGCTATATCTAATTTATCTGAAGAATGCATAGTTCCTTCATTTAGATCCATCATACCAAAAAAATCATCAGACACAAACGAGCTGGATAAACTAAAACTATTTAACGAATGCCAAGAAGGAACAACGTTGGTGTTATTTGAGACTCTATCTTTATAATCAAAGGATGCATCTCCAAACAAGCATAGATATTTTAATCTATTAGTTGGTGTACTAGCATTATCATAGACGTATTTTACAAAATTCCTGATTCCTGATATATCTTGGTTACCAGAACTAAACTCATTATATATATTTTGCAATGTGTAAACCTTAACGTTCAATTTATTTTTGTCTCTGTTTATTTGTGCTAACCGTTCAGCTTGACCAAGCATGTCTTCTCTAGCAATAATAATATAATCCACGTCTTGAAACTGCCCTTGAGCATTTTCAAATACAGTTCCCTTTATATTTTGATTAACTACTCGAGATTTTGATTCACTTTTTGGCGTGTGAAAATCCGAATCATCTATTGCAATATATTTTCTTTCTTCTCCTAATTGTGCTTTAAAACTTAATGTATTTGAAGCATCACTATTTTGTATGGATGTAATATTATACTTGTCGGTAACATCCCAAACTTCGGTAATATTTGAAGCATTAGATAAATCGTACTGACCAATTCCAGATAATAGCGGGACATTATTGTTTTTAAATAGAAATTGTTCTCCTACTCCTTCTAAACTTCTAGTGGCTTCAATTGAAATATAATCCAAATAGCCCTCAGAAGTTGGATTACCATTATTATTATAGGTGAGATTTACCGATATATTTCCAGACGTAACATTAATGTTGCCATTAAAAAAATCTTGTGTTGCAAGAATAGGACTGTTTATTGCAGGAAAAGTAAAATTATCTACATCTGTACCATTTACCCTAACTCGCATACTTGTTTGCACAACTCCAACTGCTGCTGCATAAACCTTTAAAGCTACAGGCTCAGAAGTCACTATATTTTTCACTTCAAAATCAAATACTTTATCTGGGTCAAAATCGAACCTATCTCCAAACCAACGTCTTCCTAATTTAGCAAGGTTGTACTCATCTAACTCATGAAACTGATAATCGTGAAATGTATTAATAGTAGTATTTGCAACTCCTACAGGCTCAATATAATCTTGTACTTGTTTTGCATTGCCACCTGAATTTACATTTATAAAGTAATATGCCTTATCGGTATATGCATTAATGTTGGTATTGCTTTCACTATTATAACCCTTTGGTCCTTCACCATAAAATAATATATAATCGTTATTATTAAATTTACCGTCTTCACCACCAATAACTTCTATAGGGTTCTCTGTTAAATCTAAAGGATAATACACCGAATTTCGCATTGGCAACATATTACCTCCTTGTCCAAATACTCTAATAGATCTTGGATCAATATTATTCATACTAATACCCAAACTACTTAAAAAGCTTCTAGACAATTTAAATACTCCCGTTTGTTCAATATAAAACTTATACCAATCTCCCTGGTTTAAAACCGAATTAACAATAACTCTACTTGACGCCCCACTTCTATTAGCTTGATTAAAATTATATGTTATAGTAAAGCTTCTAACTTTTTTATAAATACCATTATCATTAATAATTGGAGACATTTCAAAATAAACAGATCGTTTACCTCTACTATTTGTGTTTTTTATTAATAATTGTATTTTTTTTGGAATAGTTTCTAACCTAATATCTTTTAATTCATTTTTAGATATTGTTAAGTAAGATATATTAGAAATTTTTAAGGAATTTTCATTAACCAAACCATTAGACTCCCATTGGCTTATATATTTTAATCCACTTACATGGTCGAAACTAAAATTAGAATTATTAAATGACGGCACTTCTACTTTTGAAGAAGAGGTAGACAGTGTTCTAGTGCCATTCCAATCAATAGTAAATTGTTTTTGTTGAGAATAGCTTAATGATGTGGTTAATAAAATAATAGAAAAAAGAAATTTCTTCATAAAAGAATTAACGCTGGTTATTTGGGTATAGTATAGCAATATTAATTTTGTTCAAAGTTACGATAATAAATAATGATAAACTGCGTTTTAGAGTAACAAAATTAGGCAGAAAGAGGATTAAAAATCCGATATTCTGTATAAAAAATAGGATGAAATGCACATTTTTTTCAAAAAAACCTTGTGTTATTATCTTTAATTACTATATTGCAACACCAAATATTAAACTGACTTACTTAAAAAGTATGGATATGAAAAACGCCGCAACACTAAGAATAATGCTAGTTCTAGCATTATCACTATCAATGTTTAGTTGTAAAAAATCATCTAATTCTAAGAACACTTCTAGAGGAACTGGATGGGCAATTAACTCAAATGATGGAGGATTTCAATACAACACAAACTTTAAAGAGCAGGCAACTGCTCCTGGTTTAGCATTTATTGAAGGAGGAACTTTTACCATGGGTAAAGTTCAAGACGATGTGATGCACGATTGGAATAATACTCCAAATCAGCAACACGTACAATCGTTCTATATGGATGAGACCGAAGTTACCAATATGATGTACATGGAGTACTTAGATTGGATTAAAAGAGTTTATCCGCCAGAAGACCCAAATTTTAAAGCTATCTATAATGGTGCGCTTCCAGACACATTGGTTTGGAGAAACCGTTTAGGATACAACGAAATGATGACTAACGAATATTTACGTCATCCTGGATATGCCGAATATCCTGTGGTTGGTGTGAGCTGGATTCAAGCTGTAGAATATGCAAATTGGAGAACAGATAGAGTTAACGAAATGTACCTTGAAAGACAAGGGTATTTAGCTCGTGACGCTAAAAATACTGCCACTGCAGATGCTAATTTTAGTACAGACACCTATATAAATGCTCCAAAGGAAGTTTATGGAGGTAATGAGGAAATTGTAAGAACAGATAACAACAATATTAAAACTGATGCTGATGGTAATGAAAGTAATGTCTATGCTAACAGAGGTACAGGAATTTTATCTCCAAAATACAGACTACCAACAGAAGTTGAGTGGGAATATGCTGCTTTAGGGCTTACTGAATTAAGAAGCTATAATGTATATAGAGGGCGTAAAAAATATCCATGGGATGGACAATATACGCGTTCAGGAAGTCGTAAAGTACGTGGTGACCAATTAGCTAACTTTAAGCAAGGAAAAGGTGACTATGGTGGAATTTCAGGATGGTCTGATGATGGTGCTGATATTACTGCTCAAGTAAGATCCTACGAACCTAACGATCATGGTTTATATGATATGGCAGGAAATGTTGCCGAATGGGTTGCAGATGTTTACAGACCTATTGTAGATGACGAATTTAACGACTTTAACTACTATCGTGGTAATGTGTATACTAAAAATGCCATTAACGAAGACGGTACAGTTAAAATAGTAACGACTAACGATATTGTTTATGACACTTTAAGTAATGGTAAAGTAATTGCTAGAAACTTACCTGGTGAAATAGCACAAGTTCCTGTTGACGAAAACGAAACATACTTAAGAAACAACTTTGATACTAGTGACAACCGTAACTTTAGAGATGGTGACAAGCGTTCGTCTCGTTACTTCGAAAGCTTTAATGAAAGTGAAGAAGGTGAAGATGCTTCAACTACAAAGAAAATGTATAATGCTCCAAGGCATAATGTAGAAGTAGATTCGGCTGGAAACTTAATTAGAGAATACGATAAAACCAATGCAAGAACATCTTTAATTAGTGACGAAGTTCGTGTTTACAAAGGTGGATCATGGAGAGATAGAGCTTATTGGTTAGATCCTGCACAAAGACGCTACTTCCCACAAGATATGGCAACAGACTATATTGGATTTAGATGTGCAATGTCTAGAATTGGATCGAAATCTAAACAAAAGAACAAAAAGAAAAATTAAACTTTTTAAGTTATAAAATTAAAGTCCTAACGGTTTCGTTGGGACTTTTTTTATTACATTTAATCTATGAACATCGAAGCACTACATAAACTTTTTTTAAAGCACCCAACGGTATGTACAGACACCAGAAAAATCACTAAAGACTGTTTGTTTTTTGCTTTAAAAGGCGACAACTTTAACGGAAATCTATTTGCAGAAGATGCTTTGGCAAAAGGCGCAAAATATGTGGTCGTAGATGATAAGGCAGTTGCTTTAAATGATAGTTATGTTCTTGTAGAAGATGTACTCAACACGCTTCAAAAGTTAGCAAATTACCATCGTAACTTTTTAGGATTAAAAATAATAGCCCTCACAGGAAGCAATGGCAAAACCACTACTAAAGAACTTATTAATTCTGTTTTGTCAAAAAAGTATAAAACTACAGCTACCGTTGGTAATTTAAACAATCACATTGGAGTACCTTTAACATTGCTTTCAATGGATAATGCTACCCAAATAGGTATTGTTGAAATGGGAGCAAATCACCAAAAAGAAATTGAATTTTTATGCGCAATCGCTCAACCAGATTATGGATACATTACCAATTTTGGAAAAGCACATTTAGAAGGTTTTGGAAGTATTGAAGGTGTTATTAAAGGCAAAAGTGAATTATACGATTTCTTGAAAGCACATGACAAACTTATTTTTATCAATGCCAATGATTCAACGCAAGTAAAGCAATTAAATAACTATCAAAACTCATATAGTTTTGGTAATAATACATCTAATTGTAATATTGAGTTTATAGAAGCTAATCCTTTTGTAATTGCTAAATATGACGACACCATTATTGAAAGCCAATTAATTGGGGCTTATAACTTTAATAATATCTCTGCAGCAATAACAATTGGTAAGTATTTTAAAGTTTCAACTCAAGAAATTAAAAACGCTATTGAAAGCTATATCCCAGAAAACAATCGCTCACAAATCATACAAAAAGGCACCAATAAAATAATACTTGACGCTTACAATGCAAACCCATCTAGTATGGTTGCTGCGTTGGAAAATTTTGAAATACAAAAAGACACATTAAAAATAGCTATTCTGGGAGATATGTTTGAGCTTGGTAAAGAGGCTCAAAAAGAACATCAATATATCGCAGATTTGGCATCAACTATGCCTTTTAATCACTTAATTTTAGTTGGAGAAAACTTTAATAAAACCAAGATTGTTTCTCCTAAAGTATCAGTATTTAAGTCATTTCAAGATTTTAAAACTAACTTTAATTTTTCACAACTTGACAAAGCCACCATACTCATTAAAGGCTCAAGAGGCATGGCTTTAGAGCGTGTTTTGGAAATAATATAATTTGGTGTTATAAGAAAAAACCGTTAGCTTACATTTATTATTCACCTATTAGATATGAAACAACTACTCAAAATTTTAACAATCTTTTGTTTCTTTAACTCACATGCTCAAACTGACATTAAGGAGTTTTATTTCTCAAAGAATAATAATGTCATCCCTAAAATTTTTAAATATGTTAATCTAAATGATTCTACTGACCAATTTTTTTGGAAAGTAATTTATGATAAAGAGAAAGACCTATTAACTACAGAAGGTTTTAATGAAGATTTTTTTAAATTCAATTCTTTCGTTGAGAAGTATATAAAAAATGGAACTATTGTAGTGGAATTCATAAATTATGAAAAACTCCTGTTTTCATTTAAAAAAGAACATATTGGTGAAATAGTTGAAAATAATGTTATCAAGTGGGATGATGATGAAGAGTATAAATACCAAATAAAAATAACAAGCGAGTATGGAAATACTACATTAATCAAGAAAAGAAAGTTTATTGGTTATGAAACTATTCAAGTAAATGGCAAATCATACAATTGCGTGAAATTTATGGAAAACTATGTAAATACATTTCATGACCAAAATGTAACTTTTAAATTTCATCAAATTACCTATTATACCTCAAATTTAGGAATGATAAAATGCATAAAATATTTTGATGATGAAACTTTAGTATACGAATTATCATCAATCCTAACAGATAAAGAATTCGACAATCTGAAAGATTAAATTAAAAAGCAATGATTTATATATTGAATTTAAAACAAAAAAATCCACACATTAGTGTGGATTTTTTAATTTTTGTGGGCGCAGAGGGATTCGAACCCCCGACCCCTTGGGTGTAAACCAAGTGCTCTGAACCAACTGAGCTATGCGCCCTCTAAATTGGACTGCAAATATAAGTCAGTTTTTTAATCTAACAAACATTTTTAAATAATTTTCTAAATAATTTCAGCTACTACAAATGTGCTTCCTCCAACATAAATTAAGTCATCACTTTTTGCTTGTTTTTTAGCAAACTCAAGCGCTTCATTTACCGTATTATAAGCACTTCCCTTATAGCTTTTTTTAGTAAAATACTTCTCTAAAATAGTTGCATCAAGCCCTCTTGGGATATTTGGTTTGCAGAAATAATAAGCAGCATTTTTTGGAAACAGATCAATAATACTATCTACATTTTTATCATTTACCATACCTATTACCAGGTGTAGTTTGTTAAATTCTTCTTTTGCTAGTTGTTGCATTACATACGTAAGTCCTTCCCTATTATGAGCCGTGTCACAAATAATTTTAGGTCCATATTGCAATGTTTGCCAACGACCTAATAATCCTGTGTTTTTTACAACATTTTTGAGTCCTTTTGCAGTTTGCTTTTCAGAGGTATTATAACCAAGCGATTGCAAAGCGGTTAAGGTTTGTGCTACAGTTTTAATATTTTTTACTTGATAGCTTCCTTTTAAATCAGATTCGTATGCTTTTTTAATGGTTTGGTCTGCAAAATAAATAGGAGCATTATTTTCTTTGGCTATTCTTCTAAAAATAGACGTGGTTTCCTTTTGCGTTTCGCCTATAACAACAGGAATATTTGGTTTAATTATTCCAGCTTTTTCATGTGCTATTAGTTCTAAGGTGTCGCCTAAAAATTGTGTGTGATCGAGTCCAATATTCGTAATTACTGATACTTGAGGCGTAATAATATTGGTAGAGTCTAATCGTCCTCCCAATCCCACTTCTATTATGGCTACATCAACATTCTGTTTTGCAAAATAATCGAAAGCCATTCCAACGGTCATTTCAAAAAAAGACAATTTATGGTTTTCTAAAAATGATTTATTTCTTTTAATAAATTGGATGACAAATTGCTTGCTAACAACCTTACCATTTACTTTTATACGTTCTCTAAAATCTTTTAAATGTGGTGATGTATATAATCCTACTTTAAAACCAGCTTCTTGCAACACCGAAGCAAGCATGTGGCTAGTAGAACCTTTACCATTGGTTCCAGCTACGTGAATGGATTTAAACTTTTTTTCGGGATAATTTAAGTGTTTCGCTAAAGCCAGTGTATTTGTAAGGTCTTTTTTAAAAGCGATTTTACCTTTGTTTTGATACATTGGCAATTGGCTAAACATCCAATTTACAGTATCGAAATAATTCATAAGTTATTGAGTAACGCTAAAGTTAATTACTACAAAACCTACTTGTTTTGTTGGCGCTTTAGAATCGGCAGGCCACTTATAAGTCAAAGCTGTTTTTTTGGCTGCATCGTATAGACAACTTACTCCTGTAGTTCCTCTTTTACCAGGAATAGCATTAACTACATTTCCTTGTCTATTTACATGAATTTCAACAACCACTTTACCTTCTTCATTACACTCAGGAAGGACTTTCGACTTTGAAGGTCTCCCTCTACCACGTAGTCCGTAACCTGATCCGCCGCCCCCAGCTCCTGGTTCTCCAAAATAACTTGGTGCATAAGGGTCTCCATTTAATTGCCCTTTATCTCCTGCTTTATTATCGTCACCTTCACTACCAGAATCTGTACCATCGCTGTTTTTTATACCACCTAGAAGACCATCAACAGCATCACGCTTTGCTTTTTGTTCTTTTCGTTCTTTCTCCAATCTATCTGCTTCTGCTTTCTTTTCACGTTCAATACGTTCAGCTTCAGCCTTAGCTTTAGCTTCTTCCTTTGCTTTTTTTAGAGCTTCTTCTTTTTGTTTTTTTATGGCAATACTCTCTGCATTATCCTCAGTAATAACGTTCTCAGCCTTAGTTTCCTGAGGTTTTGAAGGAGTTGGTTTTGCTTCTTCAACTTTTTTTGGAGGAGTTACAACTTCTTTTGGCGCTTGTCGTATTGGCTCTTTAGGTTGAACGCGACCACTACCAAAATCGGTAGTCCCAAAGTTAACAGCTACGCCATATTCCTCTGGTGGGTCTAAGTATTTTGGACCAACAATAAATATCAGCAAAATAAGAATCACTGCTAATAACGCTGTAATTCTTGCTGAATCTTTTTCATGTTTGGTTTTAAAATACTTCATTATCCAATCTATTAATTATTTGGTTTTACAGCCAGTATCACTTTAAACTTATTTCTATTGGCTATATCCATAACTTTTACAACATTGTCTACAGGAACAGATTTTTCGGCTCTTAAAACAATTGTTGGCGATTCTTCGCTTGATAAGGCACTAACTAATTGACTTTCTAGCACACTTTCACCAACACGCTTTTGGTCTATGTAATAGGTTAAGTCTTTCTTTATACTAACGGATACAGATTTTTTATTCTGTGTTTTCCCACTTGCTTTTGGTAATAAAATATCAATAGCACTAGTGGTTACTAAAGTAGACGCTAACATAAAAAATATCAATAACAAGAAAACAATATCTGTCATTGACGACATATTGAATTCTGGTGTTACTTTATTTCTTCCTCTAATATCCATATTCTAAATTGGTTCGTTTAGTAGGTCTAAAAATTCAACCGAGTTAGCTTCCATTTGGTGAATAACTTTATTTGTTCTTGCTACTAAATGGTTGTAACATATATAACTTACAATACCCACAATTAAACCAGCTACTGTCGTTGTCATTGCTGTATATAAACCACTAGCTAAAACATCCATCTGTATAGTTCCTCCTGCATTGGCAAGTTCAAATATTGCTAATATCATTCCAACAACTGTACCAAGAAATCCAATCATTGGTGCAGCTCCAGAAATAGTAGCCAAAACACTTACATTTTTTTCGAGTCCGTAAACTTCCAGACGTCCAGCGTTTTCTATAGCAGTATTAATATCCTCAAGCGGTTTTCCAATTCTTGTAATTCCTTTGCTAATTAATCTTGATACTGGAGAGTTAATTTGAGCACAGAGTACTTGAGCAGATTCTATTTTACCATTAGACACATGGTCTTTTATTTGGTTCATAAAGTTTGTATCTACTTTTGAAGCCGATTTAATTGCAAACAAACGTTCAAAATAAATATAACTTGCAACTAGAAGTAGCACAAACAATAAAAGAATTATAATTTGTCCTGCGGTTCCACCACTTTTAATAAGCTCAATAATAGAAAGTGTTTTTTCTACAGATTCTTCATCAGTAATTAGTTCAGCTCCTTCCTGAACAGTTTTGAGCATTGCTGTGTATAACATATATTATATTGTTAGATTTTGAATAATAACGATTGATTTTTAAATAAAGTATTTTAAAACAGTGTTCTTGTGAAAAAGAAAACTAAAGCACCAGCTAAGAAACCTAGTAATGCTAACCAAGCTATCTTCTTTAAATACCAGAAGAAGTCTATTTTCTCCATTCCCATAGCTACAACTCCAGCAGCAGAACCAATTATTAACATACTACCTCCTGTTCCAGCAGAATATGCAATGAAATGCCATAATACATCATCCATTGGTTCAGAGAACATTCCTAAACTTGCAGCTACTAGTGGTACATTGTCAATGACTGCTGAACCTATTCCTAATAGTAACACTACTAAATCTGAAACTCCTTGAGGGTCTAATTCTGTTCCTAGCATTGGTGTCGTTTCTTTTAAGGTGTTGGCAAAACCAAACAAGATTCCTAAAGACTCCAAAGCAGCTACAGCCATTAATATTCCTAAGAAAAATAATATACTCGGTAACTCAATTTTTGATAAAGAATGGTGCACAGGGCTATGATGTGCGTGTGCATCACTTTCAGCACTATTAACTTCGGTTAAACTAAACTTAGAGTTACTATATACTTCAGCAAATACAGCCACCACACCTAATGCTAACATCATACCTACATAAGGAGGCAAATGTGTAATAACTTTAAAAATTGGTACAGAAACAATAGCAGAAAGTCCTAAAAATAACATGGTAGAACTAAATTTACTTTTTGGCTTATCATTATCACTTTCTTCAATTTCTAAATTACCTTTAAAAGCAGGCAAGAAAGAAGCAATTAAAGTTGGAACTGCCATACACACAAACGATGGCAATAATAAATAACCTATTAAATGACCTGTACTTACTTTATCTCCAATCCAAAGCATTGTTGTGGTTACGTCTCCAATTGGCGACCAAGCACCTCCTGCATTAGCGGCTATAATAATTAAACCCGCAAACCAAAGACGAACACTTCTGTCTTTTACAATTTTTTGTAAAATTGAGATTAGCACTATAGTAGCTGTAAGGTTATCTATAATTGCAGATAGAATAAATGCCAAAAATGCAAAAATCCATAGAATTTTTGTTTTCTTTTTTGTTTTAATAAAGCCCTTGATTGTAGAGAAACCATCAAAGTAATCGATAATTTCAACAATAGTCATTGCACCTAAAAGAAATACTAATATTTCGGCAGTTTTTCCTAAATGATGCAATAAGGTTTCCTCCATTAAGTGCATTTTGTTTTCATGATCTAAAGCTGCAAAACCGTCTACTAAACCATGATTTGCAGAATCAAACCACTGCGGAAAAGCATCAATCCCTAAAGAAATAAGAGCCCAACTTATAGCCATCATGACCAAAGCAGGAATGAGTTTATCTATTTTTATATTATGTTCTAATGTTATGGCTAAATAGCCTACTACAAATACAATAATGATTGCTGCTTCCATGTTGCTGTTGGTTTTTAATTATACAAGTTCACTTAATGCTAAAGTGAAAGCGGTTTTACTCAATTCAGTTTTATGATGATTGTGATCATATATATTTTGAATTGCATTTTTTATAATATTGGACGTGTCACCAAAAATAGCATCATCAGTCATCTCCACACGTCGCTCCATAAAATATGCAAAAACACGAGCCATTCCACAATTAGAAATAAAATCTGGAATAAGACTCACTTTACTATCGGTAAATTCCATAATAGGTCCAAAGAAAATTTCCTTATCCGCAAATGGTACATTTGCTCCGCAAGAAATAACTTCTAAACCACTTTTTATCATTGTGTCAATTTGCTCTTTTGTTATTAATCTTGACGCTGCACAAGGTGCAAAAACTTCAGTTTCTAGCGACCAGATTTTTTCGTTAATCTCTTCAAACGGAATTAAATTATCACTTTCGAGTGTATTACTCGTTTTTTCGAGAAACAAGTTAGTGATTTCTTCAAAAGTAAATCCGTTTTCGTTTATTAAACCTCCAGCAATATCAATAATCCCTACAACTTTCGCTCTCATCTGCGCTAAATAAAAAGCTGCTGCTGCTCCTACATTTCCAAAACCTTGGACTACTACTCGCTTACCAACTATTGTTCCTCCATAAATATCATAATAGTGTTTTACTGCTATTGCAACACCAAATCCAGTAATCATATCGGCTATTGTAAATTTTCTAAAGACATCAGGAGAATACTCTGGGTTTTCAATAACCTTTATTACTCCATGGCGTAATTGCCCAATACGATTTATTTTATCTGCTTCTGTAGGTTTAAAATGGCCATTAAAAACACCTTCTTGAGGATGCCAAACACCAGATTCTTCTGTAATTGGAATCACTTCGTGAATTTCATCAACATTTAAATCGCCTCCTGTTCCATAATAACTTTTAAGTAATGGAGATACTGCCGCATACCACCTCTCTAAAACACCTTTTTTTCTTGGATCCCTCGGATCGAAATTAATTCCTGATTTAGCTCCTCCAATAGCTGGTCCAGAGACAGTAAACTTCACTTCCATCGTTTTGGCCAAGGATAAAACTTCATTCATATCCAAGCCTTTACGCATTCTTGTTCCTCCTCCAGCTGCTCCTCCTCGTAAAGAATTTATAACTGTCCATCCTTCGGCTTCAGTTTCAGAATCTTTCCAATTAAATACTATCTCAGGTGATTTATTCTCGTATTTACTTAATAATTCTTTCATTTAATATTATTGATGATTCTTTAACTTTTTTTGTTTCTCTAATTTTATTTTTTCTACTTATTTCTAAGTACAGCTAAAGTTGATTCATCTTGAAAGTGCTTTTAATTGTTGCTAATAACAAATATAAAAAACTAAAATTCTTATGTATTAATTTAAGAGAAATTTATGGAATAAAAATATTACCCGAGCTATGATCATATTTGGCGCCAGTAACACTACTTAAACAGTTGTTTTCTCCTCGCAATTTAAGCACACCTAGCAATCCAAAAATTAAAGCTTCTTTATATTCTATAAGGTTTTTAGAAGGAATTACTATTTTATTTTTTGTTAACTCTTTTAATCTATTAATTAAAAATAAATTGTAAACGCCTCCTCCAGTTATTAGCACCGAAGCATTTTTAGATTTGTTTATTTCGATTGCAATTTGATAAGCAGAATGCTCTACAAAGGTTCTTAAAATGTCTTCAATACTTAGTTTATGCTTGTCAATTATTGAAATTATCTTTTCTCTAACCCACTCTAAACCCAATGACTTTGGTGGTTTCAACCTATAAAATTCTAGTTCGTTTAGTTCTGCTAGTAATGTTTTATTTATCTGTCCTGAAGCGGCTACATTCCCATTGTCGTCATAATCAACACCAAGCCTAGAAACATAATAATTTAAAACAATGTTTACAGGACTAATATCAAAAGCTAATCTTTTTTTATCAATTTTTACTGAAATGTTTGCAAAACCCCCAAGGTTTAGACAATAATCATAGTCTAAAAATAATAATTCATCTCCAATGGGAACCAAAGGAGCGCCTTGACCTCCAAGTTTAACATCCTGTACTCGAAAATCACAAACAACAGTCTTTCCAATTAACTTACTCAATTCTTTCTGGTTTCCAATTTGATATGTTAATCCTTTTTCAGGTTGATGTAATGCTGTATGACCATGAGAGCATACTGCATCCAAATCTAGAATATGATGTTTCTTAATAAAATCGTTTATAGCCGAAGCTAAATATGCTGTGTATTTTTGGTCAATTTCTTGCAATTCTTCTAATGAATTAGAAACCAAATTTTTAAGTATGTTTTTCCATGCTTTTGAATAAGCAATAGTTTCAGCCATGACGATTTTAAAACTCAACGAATTTTCATAATCAAACTCAACATAAGCCAAATCTAATCCATCAAGTGATGTTCCGGACATGACACCAAGAACCTTGTATTTCGATTTTATCATATAATGTAAAAATATGTATTCAAATTGAAAAAAATGTAATAAAACTTTATCTT
This sequence comes from Gaetbulibacter sp. S0825, assembly GCF_011777505.1. Taxonomy (GTDB): domain Bacteria; phylum Bacteroidota; class Bacteroidia; order Flavobacteriales; family Flavobacteriaceae; genus Pontimicrobium. The sequence goes on from NZ_JAATJT010000003.1 coordinate 669,378, forward strand.
TGCGTACATTTTTTATCAATTAAGCAATACTACACAATAATGGATTTTAGCCTTACCGAAGAACATTTAATGGTTCGTGATGCAGCAAGAGATTTTGCTCAAACCGAATTACTTCCAGGAGTTATAGAACGTGATGAAATACAAAAATTTCCAGATGAATTAGTAAGAAAAATGGGAGAACTTGGCTTTTTAGGCATTATGGTAGACCCAAAATATGGAGGAAGTGGTATGGATGCCATTTCTTACGTGCTTATTATGGAAGAATTATCCAAAGTTGATGCATCTGCCTCAGTAATCGTTTCGGTAAATAATTCATTGGTATGTTATGGATTGGAAGCCTATGGTAACGAAGAGCAAAAGCAAAAATACTTAACTAAACTTGCTACTGGTGAGTTCATTGGTGCGTTCTGTTTAAGTGAACCTGAAGCTGGTAGCGATGCTACTTCACAAAAAACAACAGCCATTGACAAAGGTGATCATTACTTATTAAACGGAACAAAAAACTGGATTACTAATGGAGGAAGAAGTGATGTCTATTTAGTAATTGCACAAACAGATAAAGAAAAAGGTCACAAAGGTATCAATGCTTTTATTGTTGAAAAAGGTATAGAAGGGTTTGATATTGGTCCAAAAGAAGATAAACTTGGAATTAGAGGAAGTGATACACATACGCTCCAATTTAACGATGTAAAAGTGCCTAAAGAAAATAGAATTGGAGAAGATGGTTTTGGTTTTAAATTTGCTATGAAAACCCTCTCTGGTGGTAGAATTGGTATTGCATCTCAAGCATTAGGAATTGCTTCTGGAGCTTATGAATTGGCTCTTAAATATTCTAAAGAACGAAAAGCTTTTGGCACAGAAATTTGTAATCATCAGGCAATCGCTTTTAAGTTAGCAGATATGGCAACCGAAATTGAAGCTGCACGTCATTTAGTAATGAAGGCTGCTTGGGATAAAGATCAAGGCAACAATTACGATATGTCTAGTGCTATGGCTAAACTTTATGCCTCACAAGTTGCAATGACACATACGGTTGAAGCAGTTCAAATTCATGGTGGAAATGGTTTTGTAAAAGAATACCATGTAGAACGTTTAATGCGTGATGCAAAAATCACTCAGATTTATGAAGGCACCTCAGAGATTCAAAAAATTGTAATTTCCAGAGGAGTTATAAAAGGATAAATCATCAATAGATATTAAAATGAAAAGCTTCAAAACTAAATTTTGAAGCTTTTTTATTTATTTAAACTCTCTAAAACTAAACGAATTTCTCCGTATGAATATTTATCGTTTAGCTGATGCTTAAGATCTGATAGATTTTCGAATTTGGTCTTGGGGATTAGTTCTTTTAATTCTAGATAATGTTCTTCTGAAATTAAATCGATAATTTTCACTTCTCCTGAAGAAATAAAATTTGCTAAATGACCAATAACTGTTGTAGAATTGAGTTCTCGCTCATTAGCAATCTCCTCAATAGATTTTCCCTTCTTAAACAAACCTAAAGAAATCTTTTTAGTATCGCCTTTTTTCTTTTTTGGTTTTGTTGTTTCAAACACAAAAGGTCTTTGAGAAATTTCAATATCATTTTCATTACAATACGAGTGGATAATATTTAAAATTTTGGATCCATATTTTTCAATTCGTGTTTTACCCATACCATGAATCTGCTTTAATTCCTCCATTGTTGTCGGCAAAGTTTCGCACATCGCATATAATGATTTTTGAGTGAAAATTTGAAAATGAACCAAATCTTCTCGGTTTGCAATTTGATTTCGTAGTTCTCTAAGCAATTCAAAGAGCTCAACATTTGTTGTTCCGTCAATTACAGTTTTTCGCTGTTTTTTGGGCTTTTCCTTTCCTAAGAAAACAGATTTTGCCCTTAACTTTAAGAAACTTTCCGTTTCAAAGCCTTCTTTTAATCCTTCAAAGTATAAAAGTTTAATCTCCAATAATTCTTCTAAAGCATCTAATTGTTTCTCTATATCTTTATGAATTGCTTTGTTGTCCGTCGAAAAACTAAAATCTTTTAATGATGATTCTATGGTCGATTTTGTCTGTTCCTTAAAATAAGTAATAGCTTTTGTAAACCGTTCTTGAAGAGCATTATTTACTTCTGGGATTTCTATATTACCAACCAATGTTTGTAATTGAGATTTAAAACCATTACTAACTTTAAGTAGGCTTGTAGTACTTTCCTTGATTGTATTTAATGGCTCTTCTACTGAGCCTTCAACACTTCCTCGGTTTTTATAATAAATATCTAAAATTCGTCCAACCGGATATAAAAACTTATAAAAATCGAAAACTTCTGAAATTAAATCCAGTTGAAATTCTCTTTTAGATTGTTGCAAAATATCTTCATTGGGTTGGTTAGCTTCGGCATTTTTATTGAAGTCTAGAACATGTGAATCAGTTATAATTTGATTTGGTTTAATTTTACTTTTTAAAACCAAGCCTTCAAGAGATTTACAACGGCTGAGCGCCACATAAGTTTGTCCATGTGCAAAAGCTCCTTGAGAATCAATAATGGCTTTTTCAAAAGTTAACCCTTGACTTTTATGTATCGTAATTGACCAAGCCAAACGCAAAGGGATTTGAGAATAACTACCTATTTTATCTTCAGTAATTGCTTTCGTTTCAGAATCTACTGTATATTTTATATTTTCCCATGTTTCTAATTTTGTTACAATATTAAAGTCGTCTTCTGGGCAATTCACAACTACTTCATCTTTTTCCAATGAAATTACTTTACCAATTTTACCATTGAAATAACGCTTTTCAAGTGAACTGTCATTTTTAATAAACATAACCTGAGCACCAAATTTCAATTTTAGCTCCTCTTTATTTGGAAATAAATGTTCAGGAAAATTACCTTCCACAATTGCCTTATACACATGCTCCTTTCCTTCTAATTTTTCTAGTTCATGCCTATTTGCTTCTCGCGCTTTATTGTTATGTGTTGTTAATGAGATATAACCTTCTTCACTACTTGGCTCAAAATCTTTAATGTAACGTTTGTTAAGTTCTTTTGCTGAACTGATGCTTAAATTATTGTTCCGGATTTTGTTTAATATATTTATGAATTTCGGATTTTCTTGACGATAAATATGTTTTAGCTCTATAGTTACTATATTGGATTGTTGATAAGCTTGGCTACTAAAAAAAAATACATTTTTATAAAATACCTTCAATAATTGCCATTCATTCTCTTTAACTACTGGAGACAACTGTTGTAAATCTCCAATCATTAATAATTGCACCCCACCAAAAACCAGGTTTTTATTCTTATAACGCCTTAAGGTCTTATCTATTCCATCTAACATATCTGCTCTAACCATGCTAATTTCATCTATAACCAAAAGATCTAAAGATTTAATAATATCTATTTTGGTTTTACTGAATTTTCTATTGAAATTAGAAGAAGATTTAAGCTCTTTATCTGGCAAAATTGGTCCAAAAGGTAATTGAAAAAATGAATGAATAGTCATGCCTTTTGCATTTATAGCAGCAACACCAGTAGGGGCAACTACAACCATTCGTTTTTGAGACTGCATTTTTAATTTGTGCAAAAAAGTAGTTTTGCCTGTACCTGCCTTACCTGTTAAAAACATATTCCTGTTAGTATTTTCAACAAAATCCCAAGCTAAATCTAATTCGTTATTTTCCATTAAACTCATTAAAAAACAAACATACTAGATATTTATGACTTAGAAATAAAGTTGAGCATTTTAAAAACTAAGAGCTCCTAATTTGATTTAAATAATATTTAGTTTTCCCTTACAAAACGGCATAAAAAAAACCCTTACTATAATAGTAAGGGTTTTACAAATACTGACATTATCGTCAGTACAAAAAAGGCGGCGACCTACTCTTCCACGATTGTAGTA
>NZ_JAATJT010000004.1 GCF_011777505.1 Gaetbulibacter sp. S0825
CTACAGTTATAGTTTGAGTGTGAGACGTTGTATTACCAGCACAATCACTAACAGACCATACACGAGTAATTGTGTACTCAGAAGGACACGCATCAGCGTCACCATCAGTAGTTTCAGTGAAAGATACTGTTACAGAAGCATCACAGTTATCAGTAGCAGTTAAAACATCAGCAGTAGGAACGTTATCACATTCTACAGTTGCATCAGCAGGAAGTGCTTCAACAAATGTAGGCGCAGTCGTATCTTGAACAGTGATTATTTGAGTATGTGAAGTTTCTAATCCACATGCATCAGTAGCAGTCCATGTTCTTTCCAAAATATAATCTGAATCACAACTACCATTTGTTCTTTGTTCGTCAAATGTAACAACAGCATCACCACAGTTATCTGTAGCAGTTAATACTTCTGCTGTTGGTAAAGCATCACATTCTACAGTTACATCGGCAGGAAGTGCTTCAACAAAAATAGGTGCAGTCGTATCTTGAACAGTTATTGTTTGTGTATGAGTAATTTGGTTACCACATTCATCTATAGCAGTCCAAGATCTTTCTAAAATATAATTAAAATCACAACTACCATCAGTTCTATCTTCTTTAAAAACAACACTAGCAATTGTACAATTATCTTTAGCAGTATAGGTTTCTGGAACAGGTACGGCATCACACTCAACAGTAATATCACTAGGTAAAACTTCGTTAAATGTAGGAGCTGTGGTGTCTTCGATAATAATTGTTTGTGTATCTGATGCTGTTTTTCCACAGGTATCAGTTACAGTAAATGTTCTTTTTATTTCTGTAGAACAAGTATCACTTGATATAATTTCGTCTATATAAGTAATGGTATCAATTGCAATATCGTCAGAGGCATTTCCACCACCATCTAATGCAGATTGTAGTTCACTTAAAGTAATTTCCTCCAGTGTATTACTAAATATTAAATTACTAATATTATCTTGATCACATCCTTCAATAGTATAATCTCCAGGGGCTGTTATAATTGGATCTTCTTTATCTGTTGACAAAATTGAAGTACTTACCTCAACTGTACAATCCGCAGAATCTTTTATTAATATTGTATGAATTCCATAGCCTAAATTAGAAAAGGTATCACTACTTTGATAAGTAGTTCCACCATTTATTGAATAGGTATAAGGAGGCACACCTTCTATTCCTTCTACAGTTATTTTTCCAGTTGTATCATCTTCACAAACAACATCTGTTTTAGATACAACATTTCCATCCAGATTTGTTAAAGCTAAAATCAACTCAGCTGCAGGTGATGCACAATTATCAACTTTATTATAATAAAAAGCATAATATGTACCAGGAGCCGTAACATTAGTATTTGTTAAATGGTCACTTAATACTAATGGATCTACATTTGTGCTCCATGTTAGAAAAGAATTTGGAGGCTTAATTGATGTAGTTGATATATAAGTATCCAAATCTACAGTTGTAGGATCGCAAAATGTAACAGTCTTACTACTTTCAACAGTACTTGTAAATTTTGGAGGATTTGCATATCCTTCCATACTTAATCTTAAACCATCAACAAGAACAACAGACTCTCCAGGGTTACCAGTTCTGTAAAATACATTAACATTACCTGAATTATCAGATTTAAATGTCACACATATTGTCTCCCAAAAAGGATCAATTTCTGTCCAACCACCGGGATTTTGAAACCCATTATTACCGCTAGTGGCATTTGTAAGTTTTGGTGGAAAATCTGAAGCTGGATGTATTGTTAAGTCATTATGGGTATAAGTTAAGGCATCTGAAATTTGAACACCACCTGAACCAATTCCAAACTCTAAATTAGGGTTGAATTCATCGAACTCACCATTTGAATTACTATATCTTGGAATAACTGCTAATTCGAAACAAACAGTATAGTTTGTATTTGGTGATACAGCCAAATCTTGATGTATAGATTCATTTTTGTATGAAAAAATAGCAAATCCCCCTCCATCTGGAGAAGGTGATATGATTCCTGGGGTATCAATATTTGCATCTGAGTTGGAATATGAAATGTATTGTCCTTCAGAATAATCAACGGTTCCGTTATCTTTCCAGCAGTCATACATTACATTCGCAGCATATCTACTACCATCCAAGGCTGTTTTAAAACCACCCCAACCACTGTTAGGTGTGGTTTCTCCAAGACCAAATCCACCACAAGTAATAATATTACAAGTTCCAACTAAACTTGGAGTCGATGCGCTTGAACGTAGTGAAATTGCCTTTTGAGCATTGTACTTCAATGCTCTTTTCTTTAATAATGTTTCAAAGGCGGCCTTTTCTTGAACAGACTCTGTTCTTTTTGGCCAATCGGCAGATTCGCCACCTGTTTGCTGACCAAACATGGTCAACACATTGAAACAAATTAAAATTACTAGTGTAGCAGTTGTTTTCATATCTAATAATGATTAACTAAAACTTTTCGCTAAGCGATTAAATCTTTTATTGTTTGTTGATTAAAACCCAAATATTCATGTACGATCTTACACGTAATGAACTAATTCGATTATAATGTGAGGGAAGAGCACTAAAAAGTGCGAATGGATTAGAATGTTGAATTAGATTTGGGATCATTTTCATTAATTTCTATAACAAAACAAAAGATATACTGTATCGTTAACAAATATTAATGCTATATAACTTAAAAATTCGTTAAAACGATTTGGGTATACTATTAAACGGTTAATTTGGTATTTAGTCGGTTGTACATTATTTATTATTTTAGAGTGCCAAAGTAAACGTTAAAACCGAAAAAAACAACATTTTATCGATAAAAATTGCATTTAAACGATATATTATGAAAAAAATTACTTTTGTTAGACACGCAAAATCATCATGGGAGCATAATGTTAGTGATAGAGAGAGACCATTAAAAAAACGTGGAATTAATGACTCTCACTTGGTTTCAAGTTCTTTTAAAGAAACTAATTTCACTCCTGATACTATTTTTACAAGTCCAGCAGTACGTGCAAGAAAAACCTGTAAAATATTTGTAGAAAATTTGTATAAATCTAGTATTGATGTAAGAATTGAGGAGGAGATTTATGATTTTGGTGGCAGTCAACTAATCAATTTCATCAAATCTTTAGATAATGAATTGAATAAGGTTATGATTTTTGGACATAATTATGCCTTAACTTCGATTGTAAATTCGTTTGGTTCTAAGTATATTGATAATGTTCCTACATCTGGGTTGATTAAAATATCTTTTGATGTTGATGATTGGAATGATATTAAAAAAGGAATAACCACTTTAACTATTTTCCCAAGAGATTTAAAGTGATTTTTAATGAATTGTTAAAAACTACACCAAAGTTTTTAATCTTAAAAATAAAAGACTTTATATATTTGAAGTATTGATAAATCTGCTTTTTATTTTTTATGCCAACAAAAAAACACTTCAATAATTAATGCTAGTTATAAAAAAATATGCAGCTATAGATATTGGTTCAAATGCTGTTAGATTATTAATTGCAATAATTATTGAGGAAGAAGGGAAACCTGCACGCTTTAAAAAGAGTTCTCTAGTAAGGGTTCCAATTAGGTTAGGAGCCGATGTGTTTTTAAAAAACACAATTTCCAATGTAAACAAAAGACGCCTAAAGGACACAATGATGGCGTTTAAATTGCTTATGAAATCGCATAAGGTTGAAAAATATAAAGCATGTGCAACCTCTGCTATGCGAGAGGCTACTAATGGAAAAGAAATTTCACAGGAAATATTTGAACATTCTAAAATTCAAATTGATATTATTGATGGTGAAGAGGAAGCTGCTATAATTGCAGAAACGGACTTGCATGAATATATAGATAATAACAGAAATTATGTCTATGTTGATGTTGGTGGAGGGAGTACAGAATTTTCTATTATTCATAATGGCGAAAAAGTGACTTCTAAATCCTTTAAAATTGGAACTGTAAGACTTTTAAATGATATTGTAAAACGGGAAACTTGGTTAGAACTGGAAAATTGGATCAAAACCAATACAAACAAATACGATAAAGTTGATGTGATTGGTTCTGGTGGAAATATTAATAAAATTTTTAAAATTTCTGGTAAAGCTATCGGTAAACCACTTACATACTTTTATTTGAGCACTTATTATCATACACTAAAATCCTATTCGTACGAAGAACGAATTACAGAATTAGATTTAAATCAGGATAGAGCCGATGTTATTATTCCTGCAATGCAAATTTACTTATCGGCAATGAAATGGAGTAAGGCGAAGCACATCTATGTACCAAAAATTGGATTGTCTGATGGAATTATAAAGAGTTTGTACTACGAAACTATTTCTAGTAAGGTTATTAGTTAACCGTGAACGGTTTCCTTATTTCCTAAATTTTTCATGATTTGAGCTTCATATTCCAATAAATCTTGCCATTTATTATCAACTTCTTTTCGATCTCCATATTGTCTCGCATAACCTAAAAACATTGTATAATGGTTGGCTTCACTAATCATTAATTTTTTATAAAATGATGCCAGCTTTTTGTCTTGTAACTCTTCAGATAATAACCTAAATCGTTCGCAGCTTCTAGCTTCTATAAGAGCTGCATATAGTAAACGATGCACCAATTGTGTGGTTCTACTACCTCCTTTTGGGAAGAATTTTAGTAACTGCACTACATAATCATCTTTTCTATCTCTACCTAAGTTATAACCACGTTCTAGAATAATGTCATGTACCATTTTAAAATGACTCATTTCTTCTTTAACTAGCTCAATCATTTCTTGAACCAACTCAGTATATTCAGGAAAGCTCACAATTAGAGAAATTGCTGTACTTGTTGCTTTTTGCTCACAAAAGGCATGATCAGTAAGTATTTCTTCAATGTTTTTTTCTACAATGTTAACCCAGCGAGGATCTGTTGGTAGTTTAAGTCCTAACATAATTATTTGATTATGAGGTTTCAATAAGCCTTATTGTTTTCTCTCCAGAATTGTTAAAATGAATACTGTACATTTTATAGTTTTCAGATTCTGGCACTAAAAAGGAGCAAAATAGTTTATAATTATCATCACTACTCTCAAAATCGTCTAACCAAACATATTGCAAAACAGCATTTTCCCAAAAATTTTGCTCATTAGTTATGAAATTGCTTTTACTAATAATGTCTTTAAATAAAAGTTTATCATTTTTAAAGACTTTTATCTCAGATTCAAACTCTCTATAATGTGTTTCATTATGTCTATTATGCTCATTATTTGCAATAATTACAGACTTATTAGATGATGAGTAGTAAGACACTTGAATATTTGTTTTAGAATCTATTATAGTATCTGTAACAGTTTTAAGATATTGTTCGGGAACAAATTTGATAACTTCAATAGCATCAATAGATAAATTGCTTTTAGATACGCGCTCTTTATTACTTTCTAGAGCTCTATCTCTTCCATCACAGGATGTTACTATAGTTATTACTATAAGAAATAATATGATTGAGTAATTCTTCATTATATATCTAAGTCAAAGGTTTTACGCAACAAGTCTATATTTGGGTTTTTCTCCTTTAGTTTTTCATACTTTTCAATAGGCGTGTATGCATATTGTTTTTCTAACTCTTCATTAACAGTAATATCTAGAGTTACTGAAAAATTGTTCAGTTTTTTTCTAAGATAAGCTAGTAAATCGTATTGCTGTCTTTCTACTTCTACCTTATTTGTTGAATTTGGAAAAACCACGTTAATCACTGTTTCCGATGATAGTTTAGGTGTGTCTATTCGTAAAATGGAAGCTAAATTGTATTTTCCTTTTTTTTCAAGATTAACAACAAACTCTTCCCAAGCTGCTTGCATGTGCTTTTCAGAAAATGAATCTGTTGGAAGATTTTCTTCATCAATCACAACTTCCATTTGTCTAATAAGATGCTCTTTTTTCTTTTTTATACTGCTAAGGGACAGACCAGAAGTAGCTTTTGATTGCTTGTTCAAAATTATTTTAGGTCTCTTTTCAGCTAGCTTTTTTGCAATGTCTTTCTCAGGCGATGCTTCTTTAGCAATATTAGGATCTGGTTCGTTAACAACAGATGACTCTAATGGGTTTTCGGTTTTACTAGGTCTTTTAACAGGAATAGGAGTGATGCCTTTGCTTTTAAAGTATGAAGCAGGAATTATAAAGTGGCTACTGCTGTTTTTTTTTTTTTTCTCCATCATAAGTGATAGAGGCAAGTTGCATGAGGCATAATTCTACAAGCAAACGCTGATTTCGACTAGTTTTGTATTTAAGGTCACAATCGTTTGCAAGTTCAATTCCCTTTAATAAAAAACTTTGTGAAGCTTTTTGCGCTTGCTTTAAATATTTTTCTTTTGTTTGGTCACCTACTTCTAGTAAATCTATAGTTTCAGGTGTTTTACAAACTAATAAATCTCTAAAGTGCGATGCTAAACCAGCTATATAATGATGACCGTCAAACCCTTTTGAAATAGTATGGTTGAATTGTAATAGCAATTCAGGAATTTTATTTTCAAGAATTAGGTCAGTACTTTTAAAATAGGTTTCGTAGTCTAATACGTTTAAGTTTTCTGTAACAGCTTGTCTTGTTAAATGTTTTCCAGAAAAACTTACCACTCTATCAAAAATAGATAACGCATCACGCATTGCGCCGTCAGCTTTTTGCGCAATTATATGGAGTGCATCATCCTCGGCATCTACATCTTGTTGTTCGGCAATATATTTTAAGTGTTCTTTTGCATCCTTTACGGTAATTCTTTTAAAATCAAATATTTGACAACGAGATAGGATGGTTGGAATAATTTTATGTTTTTCGGTAGTTGCAAGAATAAAAATGCAATGCTTTGGAGGTTCTTCCAGTGTCTTTAAAAAGGCATTAAATGCCGATTGCGATAGCATGTGTACCTCATCAATAATATAAACCTTGTATTTGCCAACTTGTGGCGGAATACGAACCTGATCTGTTAAATTTCTAATATCATCAACAGAGTTGTTGGATGCTGCATCCAGTTCAAAGATGTTAAACGCAAAATCTTCATCCTCTCTTTCGTTACCATCGCTATTTATCATTTTGGCAAGAATTCGCGCACATGTAGTTTTACCAACACCACGAGGACCTGTAAACAATAAGGCTTGAGCCAAATGGTTATTTTCTATAGCATTTAATAAAGTATTTGTAATAGCTTGCTGACCAACAACATCTTTGAATGTTTGTGGTCTGTATTTACGTGCTGATACTACAAAGTGTTCCATTAAATAATCTTAGAATAGCAAAGTTAAAAATTCAGCTTAAATTTAAGAATTATGGTCACTAAATTTAAAGCGAGTTATTAACAATTGTCATTCCTTTTATGGCATTATTATTGTAATTTTGCATGCAAGTAGATTGCCTTATCGCAGTGACTATAAATGCCACTGAGGAAAGTCCGAACACCATAGTGCAACATAGTGGCTAACAGCCACCAGTCGTGAGGCTAGGAAAAGTGCAACAGAAAGAATGTACAGGTCATGCTGTAGTGAAACCAGGTAAACTCTATGTGGTGCAATGTCATGTAAACCAATGTTTGAGCGTAGCACGCGCGATGTTGGAGGGTAGACAGCTAAAGTTTGCTGGTAACAGTAAATGTAGATAAATGATAAGGCCGTGACACGGTAACGTCGTCATCGGACAGAATTCGGCTTATAGATTTACTTAATTAAACAAGCTCCATGATAATTCTTGGAGCTTTGTTTTTATTCTGATGTATTTTGAAAAAAGCTAAACCTATTGCCTCCATAGCTTTTGGAATAGGAATAGTTTGCTAAACTTGACAAATCGGTATGTTTGGAGTGCTCAACAATCAAAATCCCATCTTCTTCAAGTAATTCATTTTCAAAAACTAGTTCAGGGATTTTTGAAAATGCATCAATGTCAAAATCGTAAGGAGGGTCGGCAAAAATAATATTGTGCTTTTGCTTAGTTTTTTCTAGATATTTAAAAACATCGGCTTTTATCACTTGAATATCAAATTCAAATTCTTCTGCAGTTTGCGTAATGAATTTTGTACAACCATAATCTTTATCAACTGCAGTAATATTTTCAGTTCCTCTCGAAGCAAATTCATAGCTTATATTTCCAGTTCCAGCAAAAAGATCGAGTATTGATATGTCATCAAAATAGTAGCGATTGTTTAAAATATTAAACAAAGCTTCTTTTGCCATATCTGTTGTTGGTCTAACAGGTAGCTTTTTTGGCGCAGTAATACGCCTGCCTTTGTATTGCCCAGAAATAATACGCATTTAGAAACTATTTAAAAGCACAAGATTTGACAAACAATCTTCGTTAACACCATTTGCTAAGGTGATTTTTGTGCTGGTTTTTATAATTGAAACATTGCGAATATAAGTATAAGCAATTTTAAAGAGCTCATCTTCTTTAGTAACATTACCCAATAAAACAAGAGGAAACTCTTCAGGGTTTAGACCTAGTTGCTCTGCCGTAAATAATAGATAGTAAATAAAATCTTCTTTAGTAGTATAATCAAACGTATTGTACAATTGTAATTGTCCATTTTTAGTAACAATAATTTCAAAATGTGAATTGCTTACGTGTGCATACATTTTGGTATCACTAGTGTTTTTTTCTAGCTTCAGAATGGTTTCTATAACGATGGTAGAAAAATGCTTAAACTCAAATTCACCAAAAATATCGTATAAATAATTATTAATATTTACGTAAGGAACATATACATTAACACTTTCGTTTGCTGAGATTTCGTCATAAGTTATAAAATCTGAGCGAAGAATTTTAGAATTAAATTTTAAATAATCTACCAAATGGTCTTCGTTGAATAACGATTTTGGGACTAACGCTGATAATTCATTTTCATGAATAACAGTTACTGATTTGAAAGATTGTTTTAAAGTACTTTCAGTATTAAACAGGTGTGTCAATTTATCAAGCAAGTCATTAGGATTTCCTTTTTTTTCAAAAGGAAAACTTTTAAAAAAAACGACCGACTGTGTATTTGTATTCAAGATGCAAAAAGAAAGTCCACTCAAGCTAACTTGAATGGACAATGCAGTATTCTGTAATATGTTTGTTTTACTGTTCGTTTGAAAAGTTTTTAGGCCAGTTACCAGTTGTTTTAACTTCTTCCATTGATCCTACTTTTATTGCGTCACCATTTACACCATCAACCGAAACCACTTGGTTTTCTTTTGCAACAAAGTTTTTATCTTGATCGAATAATATTACCGATTTCATTGCTATTGCCTCAAAAACAGGAATTCTAAATCCATTCTCTTCTAAGAAACCAGCTTTTAACTCAAACTTAGACCCTGGCTCTGCAGACGGGATGTTCATCATTGTTTTATATCTAGGATCTGCGCCAAATAAAGAATCTTTTACAGATACGTAACCAAGAGTGTCAACAATTATTTCGTCTTTGTATGTGTCAACTCCAAAAAGTCTAGTTTTTTCAACATCGATAACTGAAGTGTCACGACGCTCTGTAATTGTAAATTCAGCAGTATCAATAAACTTAACTAAGTTGTTAAAATCACCTTCAAATCTTCCAGTAACAGTTCTATGTGCTAATTCAGCATCTCTAATATCAATTAAATTTTCAATGACTTCAGCGTAGCGCTTATCTTTTAGTTTGTTAAATTGAATTTCTCCATAAACAGACATGAAAGTGGAATATCCTAAGTAACCAATGAGTACCCAAAGGACAATCATTATTAATGGCTTAACCTTTTTTGGAACATATTTATCTATTACCCAAACGATTCCAATTGTGAGAGCGATTACAACTACAGCTGCAACAATAATATTCAACATAGTGATTTTATTAAAATTAATTAATGGACTAACGCAAATCTACAATTTTTTTTTATTCACGAAAGTTATTGTTAGTAAAAATCATTTATATCTTTGATAAATTCAATAATTGTATTAAAACTTAATGAATTCCTCAGAATTTTATAAACTTATAAATAATGATTTTTCCTTTGAGCCAACGCTTAAACAAAACATTGTTTTACAGCAACTTGCAGATTATATTATTGACACTTCACCAAATGCATTATATGTCTTAAAAGGTTTTGCAGGAACAGGTAAAACAACAATTATTGGTACCATTGTTAAAAATTTATGGAAAGCAAAAAAAAGTGCTGTATTAATGGCTCCAACTGGTAGAGCAGCAAAAGTGATTTCTAATTACTCTAAAAAAGAAGCGTTCACTATTCATAAAAAAATCTATACAGCAAGAATTTCAAACAGTGGTAAAATGTCGTTTGTATTAGCGCCCAACAAGTATAAAAAAACTATTTTTATAGTAGATGAGGCTTCGATGATATCAGATATTCCAGGTCAAAGTAGTTTGTTTGGAAGTGGATCTTTATTAGACGATTTAATGCAATATGTGTATTCTGGACACCAATGTAAATTATTGTTAATTGGAGATACTGCACAATTACCACCAGTTAAACTCGATTTAAGTCCAGCTTTAAACGAAAATATATTGAGCTTGAGTTACAATAAAGAAGTAACTATAATGGAGTTAGATGAAGTTGTTAGACAGGAGCAAGATTCTGGCATTCTATTTAACGCAACTTTATTGCGAGAAACTATAGCTGGTTCTTATTTTGATACATTCCAGTTTAATTTAAGAGGCTTTATAGATATTGTGCGACTCGTAGATGGCTACGAAATCATGGATGCTATTAATGATGCTTACAGTACTCTTGGTAATGAAGAAACAGCCATTATTGTTCGCTCTAATAAGCGCGCCAACATGTATAATCAACAAATTCGTTCTCGAATTTTATTTAACGAACATGAATTGACAGCTGGTGATTATTTAATGATTGTTAAAAACAATTATTTCTGGCTAAAGCCAACTAGTGAGGCAGGTTTTATTGCTAATGGCGATATTATTGAAGTGCTAGAAGTTTTTAGCATTAAAGAATTATATGGTTTTCGCTTTGCTGAAGTTAAAGTGCGAATGGTCGATTATCCAAAGATGCGTCCTTTCGAAACAGTATTAATGCTAGATACCATTAACTTGGAAACACCATCATTACCTTATGAAGAAGCTAATAACCTTTATCAAGAAGTGTTAAAAGATTATGAGGATGAAACATCATCTTACAAGAAGTTCTTAAAAGTGAAAAACAATAAATTTTTGAATGCTTTACAGGTAAAGTTTTCGTATGCCATTACGTGTCATAAATCTCAAGGAGGTCAATGGAACACGGTATTTGTTGAACAACCATATTTACCAGAAGGTATTAATAGGGATTATTTAAGATGGCTTTACACGGCAGTTACAAGAGCAAAAGAAAAACTATATTTAATTGGCTTTAAAGATGACTATTTTGAGACATAGTTTTTGAAATCTATTTAGTAAATTTAAGCATGACAACAGAAACTATTATTAGCATATTTTTGGGTATTGGGCTTGCAGCATCAGTAGGTTTTAGAATTTTCTTACCACTATTTGCCTTAAGTCTCGCATCCTATTTTAATGTTTGGGAACTTAACGAAAGTTGGCAATGGATTGGCAGTATGACTGCTTTAATCATTTTAGGAGTAGCAACGTTAGTAGAGGTTTTCGCTTACTACATTCCTTATATCGATAATTTATTAGACACTATTGCTGTGCCTTTGGCAGCCATTGCAGGAACAGCAGTTATGGTTTCTACGGTTGCCAATTTAAGTCCTGAAATTACTTGGGCTTTGGCTATTATAGCAGGAGGAGGCACAGCAGCAGCAATCTCTGGAGCCTCTGGAGCTACAAGATTAGCATCAACTGCAACAACTGCAGGAATAGGAAATCCAGTAATTTCAACTGTAGAAACAGGAACAGCAGTAGTTACCTCTATTGTATCTATTTTTTTGCCTATCATTGGCTTTATCCTAGTTTTAATAATTGGATTTATCATTTTTAAAATTTATAAAAAGATTAAAAGAACAAGCACTAAAATCTTTTAAAAACTGTATTTTTGAAATTAGAGAAAGCACAACCAAATGAAAATAATTTCGATGATTCCAGCACGCTATAGTGCGTCTCGATTTCCTGGAAAATTAATGCAAGACCTTGAAGGTAAAACAGTAATACTTCGTACATACGAAGCGACTGTTGCCACAAAGTTATTTGATGATGTGTATGTGGTAACTGATAGCGATGTTATTTTCAATGAAATCATGTCCAATGGTGGGAAAGCTATTATGAGTAAGAAAGAGCATGAATCTGGAAGCGATCGTATTGCTGAGGCTGTTCAGGACGTAGATTGTGATATTGTTGTGAATGTTCAAGGCGACGAACCTTTTACTGAGCGCTCTAGTTTAGAAAAAGTACTGAATGTATTTCATGACGACTCAGATAAAGAAATAGATTTAGCGTCTCTTATGGTAGAAATTAAAGATTGGGACGAAATTTCAAACCCAAATACTGTAAAAGTCATTGTAGACCAACGAAATTTTGCATTGTATTTTTCCAGAAGCCCAATTCCTTATCCTAGAGACAAACAAGCAGGCGCAAGGTATTTTAAGCATAAAGGTATTTATGCTTTTAGAAAGCAAGCACTCATAGATTTTAGTAATTTACCAATGCAATTTATTGAGGCTACCGAGAAGATTGAATGTATTAGATACCTTGAATATGGTAAAAAAATTAAAATGGTAGAGACGAATATAGAAGGTGTAGAAATTGACACACCTGAAGATTTAGCAAGAGCAAAAAAACTGTGGAAGTAGACTATAAACATATAAAAGTTATAGGCTTTGATGCCGATGACACCCTTTGGGTAAATGAAACATTCTTTAGAGACGCTGAGCTGGAGTTTGCACGTTTGTTAAGTCCATACGAAACTGCGAATAAGATTGATCAAGAGCTCTTTAAAAAAGAAATGGACAACTTAGGGTTGTATGGTTATGGTGTAAAAGCATTTGTGTTGTCTATGATCGAATCTGCTATCGAAATATCTAATGGCTCTGTATCTAATAAAACTTTGTCTAGTATTTTGAATATAGGAAAATCAATGCTTAATCAACCAGTTGAATTGTTGGATGGTGTAGAAGACGTCTTAAAAACACTTTCAAAAAAATACCGATTAATTTTAGCGACTAAAGGTGATTTATTAGACCAAGAACGAAAACTGGAAAAATCTGGATTGACAGATTATTTCCATCATATAGAAGTGTTAAGCGACAAAAAGGAAGCAAACTATTCTAAATTATTAAATCATTTAGATATTAATCCTTCAGAGTTTTTAATGATTGGAAATTCATTAAAATCGGATATTTTGCCATTAGTTAATATTAAAGCACATGCTATTCATGTACCTTTTCATACCACATGGGCTCATGAACAAGTAACTGAAGAAGAAACCAACGGAAAAGCCTATAAAACAGTAAGTAGCTTACGAGATATTATAAAATTTTTAAATTAGATAAAAAAGAATAAATGAGTTATAAAAATTTCCCAATGGTACCAAGAGTTGTTTTTGGTCGTGGTAGTTTTAATCAATTAAACGATATTATCACCCCAAAGCGTTTAAGTAGTCATGCTCCTTTTATTTTTTTGGTAGACGATGTCTTTAAGGGTAATTACTGGTTAACGTCAAGAATTCCGTTGTCTTATCAAGATAAAATTATATACATCTCAGCAAATGAAGAACCTAAAACTTCTCAGGTAGACGAATTGGTTGAACAGTTAATTCTAACCAATAAAGAGTTACCTTCTGGTATTATTGGTATTGGTGGTGGAACTATTCTCGATTTGGCAAAGGCAGTTTCCATAATGTTAACCAATAAAGGAAGCGCTAGTGATTATCAAGGTTGGGATTTAGTTAAAAACCCAGCAGTTTATCACGTTGGTATTCCAACAATTTCAGGAACAGGCGCCGAAGTGTCTCGAACAACTGTATTAACTGGTCCTGAAAAAAAATTAGGCATCAATAGCGATCACACACCTTTTGATCAAGTTGTTTTAGACCCTGAATTAACCAAGGATGTACCAAAAGACCAATGGTTTTATACAGGAATGGATTGCTATATACATTGTATAGAATCACTTAATGGTACTTATTTAAACGCTTTTAGCCAAAGCTATGGCGAAAAGGCTTATGACCTTTGCTTAGAAGTATTTGTAAAAGATGAATTATCTATCGAAACATCTCAAGATAAATTAATGATGGCGTCTTGGCATGGAGGTATGAGTATTGCATATTCGCAAGTTGGTGTAGCTCACGCCATGAGTTATGGTTTGTCTTACTTATTAGGTACAAAACATGGAATTGGTAACTGTATAGTGTTTAATCACTTAGAAGAGTTTTATCCAGAAGGTGTGGCACTGTTCAAAAAAATGATGACTATTCATGACATAGAACTTCCTAAAGGGATTTGTGCACATTTAGATGACCATCATTTTGATACGATGATAGATGTGGCACTTAGTTTAGAACCACTTTGGGAAAACGCTATAGGCAAAGACTGGAAGAAATCCATTACCAGAGATAAATTAAAAGCATTATACCAAAAAATGTAGTATGCGTTGGCTAGCAAAATTTATATATCACAAAATTTTAGGTTGGAAGGTTACAGGGTTTAACGATTTTGAAAGCGTTAAAAAAGCAGTCATTATTGCTGTACCTCATACCAGTTGGCACGATTTTTATATTGGTGTTTTGTTGCGTTCGGTTATTGGTATAGAAACAAATTACGTTGGTAAAAAAGGACTTTTTAAGTTTCCTTTTGGTTGGTTTTTTAGATGGTTAGGAGGTGCTCCAGTGGAAAGAAAGAACAATGAAAATCAAGTTGAGGCAATCGCTAGGTTATTTGAAGAAAAAGAGGTTTTTAGAATGACCATGGCACCAGAAGGCACACGAAAAAAAGTGGACGAGTGGCGAACTGGGTTTTACTATATAGCCAAAGCTGCCAAAGTCCCAATAGTGATGTTTACCTTAGATTTTGAAAATAAAGAGAACAAATTTTCAGAGCCCTTTTATCCTACGGATGATAAAGACGCCGACTTTAAATTTATGCACAAATTCTTTGAAGGTGTTAAAGGGAAAGTTCCTGAGTATTCTTAATTATTCATGACCCCAAGCACTTTCATCATCTTTATTCTTAGGAGATAAACCTAATACTTCACCATCGGTATTGACGCCTAAACCCATAACTGTACGGTTAGCATAATTAAAATAAGCTACTACTTGATTGACTTCTAATATCTCACCATCATTATAGCTTAAGCTTTTTAAATAACTAATGGTTGCTTTAGAAAGTGTATCTGCTTCTAACGTTAGTTTGTGTGCATAATCTATAAGCGCATATTCTTTTTCTGTTAGGTAATTAGCTAAGGTGTCATGTTCTATATGGTGTCTTAACGCATCAGCTTTTTTATCGTCGTTTAAAAAGCGTTTCATACCAGCAAAATGATGTTCATAGCAATAGTCACACTTATTAATAAAGCTAGTGTAAGTACCTAAAAGTTCCAGCATCCAGTTTGGAAAACTATTATTACTATGGTGCAAGGTGTTCTTGTATAAGGACATGTGTCCTACAAGCGTGTGCGGTCGCAAACTATGAATGCTCAACACATTATCAATTTGGTTGTTAGGTCCTTTTATTTTTTTATAAATCTGTTTTAATTTCCCTGTGGCTTCCTCAAATGGAATAACGTTTATCCAGCTCATTTTTAATATGTTATAAGTTACTAAAAATCACCTGAAATAATTTCCATTAGCTCAATAGGTTCTCCATCTGGCCCCTTAAAAAAGGCTTGTTTGGCCTCAACACCTTCTGCTTTTACTAATCGAATAGGAACTGTGACTTCAGCGCCAATATCTTTTAAACGATTAAAAGCTTTTTCAATATCCAGAACATCGACGCCTAAATGCTGAAAAAATGGAGATGGATTCTCTGAATTTATATTTGGAGTTTCAGATAATTCTAAAACAAAATTTTGGTCTGGAAATTTTAGAAACGCCATATTTACATCTCTACTAAGTGTAGTCCCATCGTCATTAAAAACTTCAATTTTCTTTAATTGGTTGGTTACTTGTAAATCAAAACCTGAAGTGTAAAATTTTACAGACGCTTCTAAATTAGAAACACTAAGCATTACATGATTAAATCGAGGAGAAGTAGCTTGTTTTGGCTCACACGAAGTTAAAAATAGCAATACTAAAAATAGTTTTAATAATTTCATTATAATTGTTCGTTAGTTTAACAGCTAATTTACTAAATATGTATCTAACCATTTTTAAATGTGGTGAACAACCAATTTGAGAGGCTTATGGAGTAATTAATTGCACTCTTTTCGATGAATCGCACTTAAATTTGTATTAACCGATTGGAAAATTAAAGTATTGGTACGAGATTTGTAATACTATAATTGGTTAGTACTTTTTTTAAAATGAAACATAAATTAAATACGTGAAATTCGTATCCCTAAAAAGAAACATTTGCTATTAATTAAGAATAACCATTTTAAAAGCTGCTTCATGTATATGGATGCAGCTTTTTTTTTAGTTTTTTAGAGAGGGTTTAGCTTTACATAGCTTTCCATTGACACTAACAACCTCTCCATCTACATCTATTGATGACATATAATAAAAACAGCTTCCTTCAATTTTTACCATTTCAACTAAAAGACCTCCGTTTTCATTTACAAATTTTTGATGTTCGTCTAAGGTCATTTTGGTTTCATTGTATGTAATTCGATAAGAGCAGTCATCAATCCATTCAATTATTTCAAAAAATGTTTTCCTTAACTCAAGGTCTTCTGCATCAATTACTTCTGGGTTTAGAATTATTTCAGTTTGATTATTTCCATTTCTTTCGACTCTTATTGAAATGGGTAGTGTTTCGTCTGCAGGAATTATGAAGGTGCCATTTTTGAAATTTTCACAAGTTAATTGTTGAGAGTGAGAATTAGCACTTATTAATATTATCATTATTAAAATATATTTATTCATTAGTTTGGTTTTTGCTATATACTTATTGTCCCATTTCTATACAAATTTATAGCTCTATTTAATAACTGTTCTATAGTTTTAATAGGAATATCTTCATTAGGATTCACTCTAAATATTTTCATTCTCTTTCTATTACCAGTTTCCAATTTTGGATGGTTGAGATGTTGTCCTTCAACAAAAAGGACATAAGGTTCGTTTGTTTTTTTATCTGTCCACAAATAACAAAACATCTTTTTCTTATAACAAAAACAAGGCATGCCATATTTGGTGGTTTCGCTTACGTTTTCATCTTGATTTAAAATGGTATCACGTAACACCAACAAACAGCTCTTGTTTGGTTCTTCTTTATTTAAATAGAAATTTTCGTTTTGATGCATATTGCTAATTATCTAAAGCAATTTGTAATCCTTCAATGAGTTGGTCGATTTCTTCAAGACTTGTATAATGCAAAAACGAAATTCTAATCACTCCAGGTTGCGTCGGAATATCCATATCCATTAACGGTCTCACTGCATAAAAATTTCCTATTCCCAACATTAATTTATGCTTTATTAAAACAGCATATACTTTTTTAATATTCTTATTAATTGGAATAATAGAGATAATTGGAGCTCTATTTTTAGTGGTTTCAGGACCTATTATTCTTATATCATCACGAGACCTCAAAAAGGTTAGCAATCGCTCCATTAATAGTGTTTCATGCTCTAAAAACAATCTGTTTATAGCTTTACATCTTTCTGAAGGTTCCGCTTCTATATCAAAATGGTGATTGTAAATAACATCAAAGTAATCCAAAACTCCACTAACTGCTGCAATTTGGGCATGATCTGGTCCAGCAGGTGTGAGCATGCTTCTGGTAATGCCTTCTTTGAAAAAATGTGACTGGTTTTCCATGTTACCTATCAAATCTTTATCTACATACATCAATCCTAAATGTGGTCCAAAGGTTTTGTATAACGAAAACAAGTAAATATCGGCACCTAAACCCTTCAAATCAGGAAAACCATGTGGTGCATAACCAACACCATCTACCACAGTCACAGCTCCATATTTACGTGCTAAGGCGCTAATTTGCTTCACTGGATTGACATGTCCTATTACATTAGAACAATGCGGATAAGCAATCATTTTTGTTTTATTAGTAAGCAAGCGTTTCAAATCCTCCAACTCTATTAACCCAGTTTTTGGATTTACGTGCCATTCAATAATAGTTATGCCTTGTTTCTCTAAACGTCTCCATGCACCAGCATTTGCCTCATGGTCTTGGCAAGACACAATAATATTGTCACCTTCTTTCCAAAGTGGTTGCATAGCATTTGCCAATACATACACGTTTTGTGTTGTTGAAGGTCCAAAATGAATTTCAGTTTCATCTACGCTTAAATAATCTGCCATTCGTTTATACGATGCATCCATTAATTTTCCAGCGAGTGTAGACGCAGGATATGGGTAATAAACCTGAACCTTGTTTTTCATGTAAAAGTCGGTCAATTTATTAATGACTTGTTTACAAGGGTAGGAGCCACCTGCATTTTCAAAAAATGCCCAACCTTCTAGGGTTGGTTCACTAAAAGCTGGAAATTGGGAACGAATGAATTTTAAATCGAGAGTCATAAAGTGCTGTCTTAGACGTATTGGTTAGGAGCTAAGATAATAAAGTGTAAGGGATTTTATTTGAAGAAATATCAAGATACTTCTTCTTATATTTGAATTTATTAGAAAATACAAATACGTAGTTTCAAAAACTAAAATATAAACCTTAAGCATTGTTAACAGCTATTGACAGTACTGACTTTAAAAAAAATATTGATGGAAAAGAAGTGGGTTTCTTTGTTATAAAAAACAAACATGGTATTGAAGCTTCTTTTACTAATTACGGACAACGTTTAATTTCGCTGTATGTGCCAGACAGAAATGGAAACATGAAAGACATTGTGCTCGGTTTTTCAAATTTGGAAGATTATATCAATTCTAAAGAACCGTATTTTGGAGCCACTATTGGGAGATATGCTAATAGAATTGCAAAAGGGAGATTTCAAATCGATGGAGAAGACTTCAAATTAGCTATAAACAATGGTCAAAATCATTTGCATGGTGGATCTAAAGGGTTTCATAATGTTGTTTGGACTGCGCATAAAATTAGTGCTAATGAAATTGAATTTACCAGAACATCACCTGATATGGAAGAGGGTTATCCAGGCAATTTAGAAATTAAAGTAAATTATGTATTGACTGATGATAATGAATTAAAAATTAAATACTTTGCTAATTCGAATAAGAAAACATTTGTTAACCTCACCCATCATTCTTTCTTCAATTTAAAAGGCGAGGGAGAGGGTGATATTAATGATCATGTGTTAATGATTAATGCAAATCATTATTTACCAATTGATGTTGGATTGTTACCAATTGGTAACATTGTAAAAGTTGCAAACACACCTTTTGATTTCACTAAGCCAAAATCTATAAAAAAAGCTATTGAAGTAGATAATCAGCAATTAGAATTCGGTAATGGCTATGACCATAATTTTGTATTGAATAAAGCCCCAACAAATAATGATGGACTTGTGTTGGCAGCCAAAGTAAAGGAGCCTGAAAGTGGTCGTGTTATGGAAGTTTACACAGACGAACCTGGATTACAGTTTTACGGTGGTAATTTTTTAGATGGCGAGATTGTTGGTAAAAGTAGCAAAGCGTATGTATATCGTGGTGCTTTTTGCTTAGAAACTCAACATTTTCCAGACTCACCAAACCAGAAGGGCTTTCCAAGTGCGCTTTTGTCTCCAGGAGAGATATATACATCTACTTGTGTCTATAAGTTTAGTATATATTAGGGTTTCTTATATTAGCAAAAAGGGACTAACCAGAAAAAAATCATTAAGATTTTTCGAGTACACACAGTAAAGTAATTTATTATACACGTGTTAGTCTATATTATTTATTTCGATCTTATTGTTCAATGCTATTAGCAACTCTCCATTTATGTCATAAAAATAATTTCTAGGACTACTATTTTCTTCTATTTCATAGCGAACTGTTGCTATTTGAAGACTCTCGCTTGATTCAAACTCTATATTTATTTCAACCAATTTCGATTCTTTTTTAGTAGCCATTGTGTAATCCAAAATTATGTCATATTCCAACCATTTTAAATTAGCATTACAAATTTTCTTTTGATTTAAATTTTTGATAAAATCTGCGTTTAGTTCTGTGTAATTGTCTTCACCATATATTTTATCAAAACTTTTGTTTTCAAAACTAAATGAAGCTTTATCTTGATTCCACGCTAAACAAAATGTAGTATTCCTAAACTTAATCTCAATTCCTCCATCTATAATCCAAAAGTTTTTTTTAGGAAATCCGAAATAATCATCATTTATCTGAAACAACTTAATCTTAATCAAGTCACTCGATTCAATATTTAATTGAAATTGTTTTTCGATAAAGTTTGTGTTTTGTTTCATCTAATGTATAGACTAACGGTTTTGTGTATGACTCGTTGAGTGATTAAGAAACTAAGTTAGCAAAAAAGAAACTAGCCATTACGAAAATCCTATTGATTTTTCAGAGTAGACAATTACCAAGCAATTGAGTAAACACATTGTCGAGAGCTGGCTTTCTACTTATATTAACTCCAAGGATTATATGAACCAAAGCTCCAAATATGTCCTTCAATATCCATACATGTATAGCCTCGACCACCATACGCTTCATCCTTAATTTCTATGAGTATTTTTACTCCTTTTGCAATAGCATTTTTATAATGTTCATCGACTTTTTCAACAACTATATAAGGCGCTTGAGTGTTTATACCACTCATACTATTGGGTGTATTTATCAATTTTCCGTATTCGTTATTGTTTTCGGAACTTAACATAATCATCGAATTACCATATGTTAGTTGAGCATGTACAATTGTATTATCTTCTCCTGAAACTATAAGGTGCTTCTCAAATCCAAATGATTCACATATCCATTCAATAGCTGCTTTTGCATTTTTGTAATGTATTACAGGAATAATACTTGCTTTTTTTGCTGTCATGACTTTATGGATTGTTTGTCCTAAAGTTACTAAAAATGTTTGCTTTTTGACTGGGTTTTTTCAGGTGAGTTTGTTTTGTGCAACTTGCAGTTAGTGTATTTGTATATGGTTTGTTGCAGTTAAGTATTGTAATATTGTGAATTGTGAGAAAGCCCCTGCTCTTAACCAGTTGTAGCAATTAACCACCCGTTGTTAGAGATAGTTTTTATTGCTCACCTAATTCTTTTAGTTTTGATTGAGCATCTTGATTTGCATCTATTTCGACAGCTTTTTTATAGTATTTAGTTGCTTCTAATTTGTCTTTTTGAGATAAAAAATAATTACCTAAAGCAACAAAACTTTTTGATTCATTAGGGTAGAAGTCGGCATTCATTTTTAAATACGCAAAAGCTTTTTCAGGAAGATTATGACCATCTAGCATAAAAAACCCAATATCATTTAGTAATTGCCAATCGGGTTTTACTTCACGTTTCATACGAATGCTTAATTTTTTATAATGGGCCTGAAATGGTTCTGTCAATTGCTTAATGGAATATTCTTTTGGTGTATTAAAACGCCACATTTCTGGGAATGGAAACCAAGAGAAAATAGATCGTAATCCATTATATTGGGCTGGTACAACAACGCTTCCATGATCTTCGTTCTTAAAATATTCCCATGCAAAACTAAGCTCTTTACTATTTTTTACTAATAAATCATGAAACTTTAAATTAGCTCTAATCTGTTCGGTTGGTACTGTTTTATCTTTTCTTACTTCTACCGTATCCATTGCCTTACCAATACTATTTGCTACAGCTATATACAATGAATTTTCCTTTCGGTTTCCTTTATTTAGTAATTCTTGAGTTTCATTAACTAGATTTTCTTTGTCCCACCAAAGACTTGGATCTATTGCCAAATAATTATCAAAAGAATTTTCGTGATGCAAGAATGAGTAAAGCACAAATAAACCACCTGTAGAGTGACCAATAATGGTATTGTTGTTTTCGGTTGGATATTTGTTATTTATATATGGTTTTAATTCTTCGTCTATAAATTTTATAAAATTACTAGCACCTCCAGAAGTTTTCGACTCGTGTCCGCGTTGAAAAGGTACGTTGGTATGCGTGAAATCTCTGGTTCTATCTGTATTAGTAATACCAACTATAATAGATTTTGGAATTTGCCATGGTATTAGTTGTTTTAGCATTCCGGTAATGACATAGAAATGTTGGGACGCATCTAGTACATAAATAACAGGATATTGTTTAGTATTATCAAAATCTTCAGGGATGTGTATCCAAATTTCTCTTTGCTCTTGTAGTATATTAGAATACAAGCTATCAACTGTTCCTATTACTATTTGCTTTTCCTGATTTTGACTGAGTTGTGCTATTCCTTTAAAACATAAGCACAATATGATTAATGTAATTACAATTTTACGCTTTCTCATTGTTTGGTTGAATTTTTGTTTGTTATTTTTTTTGACTAAACGATAAGCTCAAAAATAATACCAGAGACTAATTTAAATTGATTCTCTTCGAGTATTCTTCAAATTGTCTTTAACGTGTTGTGTACAATTTCGTTGTGTGGTTAAGCAACTAATTTAGCAAATACAAACCGAATAGAAAATCTGCGAGGACTAGCAATGAATTATTCATGTTGTTGTCAGTAGTTTTTATTTTATAAATACTATGATATTCTGTATTTGTCAATTATTTTTTCAATTTGAAGTCTGTGTCTTAAAATATGAACAATTGCGTGTTCAGTAATAGCTTCTAAATCGTAAGTTGTCCAAGAAGTTTTGATTATAGTATTCATTAATTCACCATATGTCAAATGCCATTTGTCTTCAAAAGTTTCAACTGTGTATTGAAACATTTTTTCAAGTTCAGATATTCCTTGTTCAGTTTTTTCAATTTCTATTTTTGGGACAACATAATTATTCCCAAATCTTTTTCTAATATAATTCGCATAACCATATCCTGAATTAATCAAATGCAAAATTATATTCCTTATTGATTGAAAGTCAACATCAGTTTTTTCATTATATACCTTTAGAAATTTAGCGTTAGGAATCTGCAAGAGTAAGTCTTTTAATTCGTTCAGAGCTTTTTCGTACTCGTCAGTTAAAGCCCCAATAGCTCCTTTCCTATATGTTCTATTCATTTTGGTTTCTGTTTCCTTTAATTATTACCAACGTGTTAGTGAATGGTTTCGTAGTGTTAGCACTAAGATATCAAAAAGAGACTAACGTGTTGGAAAATCCGCTAGGATTTTCAGATAGTTTTGGACACTATGAACTATAAACATTGTTGTATACAGTATTTTAATCAGTTGGTAATTTCATAATCATTTTACTGCAAATAAACTTCCAATGGAATTCCGTTTGGATCGCGAAAATAGAATGCATAATACGATTCTGAATATTCAGAATATTTTTTCGGTTTACGAGTGATTTTTACATTCAGTTTATTAATCAGTTCATAAATTTTATCAACGTCCTTTTCACTATTCAACTCAAATGCCAAATGGTCTAATCCGACATTACGGACATATTGTTCGCTTTCTTTATTTCGATCAAATCGTATATAAAGATTATGTTCACCTTGTTTATAGGATTTCATTATTCCAAAATCTCCTTCACTAATGTGGGTGATTTCGAATCCCATTTCAGTCAGCAGCTTATCATAAAATAATTCAGATTCATTAAAATCTTTTACGTTAAAAATTATATGTCCGATAATGGCTTTCATAGATTTTTATTGATTTGGAATATTGTGTAAAACGTGTTCGTGTTATGGCTAGTTGCGTTGGCTAGCACTAAGTTAGTAAATAGTAAACGAACCAGAGGAAAATCCGTAGGATTTTCCGAGTACACACAAAACTAGTAATTAGCTATACACGTTGTTGTGGTCAGTTATTTTATTCGACTTATTAGATTTTCTGTTTGTGATTCTATGTTCTTGAGTGAGTTTTGCTAAGTCCATTTTTCTGTAAAAGAGAGATATATTATCATTACCTATCATCTTTTTCAACTATTCCTGAAGCCGTTACTTTATCAGTATATAGGATATGTGTATATTCATTTTGTTCTTCAGGAAATTTCTTATATAAAAACATTTCATGGGATAGGGTAGTATTATAAATATTTTCCTTTCTTTCAATAGTGCTAATTTTTAACCCTGTACCGTCATTATTTAACATGCTGCCTTCACTATATACATGATTAATGGACATTATTTTTTTAGAATCAAAATTAACAGAATCTTTTAACAAGTAACCTCCAATTCTTACTTTGTCAAAAATGGGTGTAAAAGAATTATGTACATTTCCAGTTAGAGTAACTATTTTGGTGTTTGGATGTTTATTATAGATGTTACGTATTTCCATGTACATGGATGAATCTCTGGTTGAAGACGGGTAATAATTATCAATGAATTTTAAAATGATTCTTTCATTTTGGATGCTATTGTAGATTAAATCAAGCATTGATACACCATTTCTACCATCAAAATTTTCTCTGCGAAAGAAATCCAATTCTTTTAATTGGGCAATTGACATCTCATTTGATAAGTTTTCCATCTGTGAAGCACGGATTTCTAAGGCTAAGATAACTTTTTTCTCAGATTCAGTTATAAGGTTACATAGACCATAGACAAATTCGGCGGGCTCTTTTGTCCCATGCATCTCTCCAACCATTAATATTTCAAAATTTGCAATTTCATCATATATCTTGTTGCTTAACTTTGATAAGCTCTTAATTGGTATCGCGCTCTTTTTCAAATCCTTTTGCTCTTCTGTCATTCCTGCAGAATTTTCAATAGTATTTGATGTTTCATCAGATGTTGTTTGTTTTTCTGTATTTTCTTTACAAGAAGTTAATCCAATTAGAATAATTAATAGAGATAAAATCTTTTTCATAGAATAATATATTTAACCTCTACAAATGTAGAGTTTTTATTTCACTTCTACAATTGTAGAATCGTTTTATGAATAGAGCTCTTAATTTTTTAATTGGCTACAACGCAGGGCTATGTGAAGCCACGTTTTGGATTTTAAAAGTAAGCAATTTATTGCATACTTTTAGAATACAAATTAAACGTGGACAGGTTGTATATAGCTATTGATATGTACAGTTTTCCTCGATGGCACTAAAATGTGAATATTAGTTATATACCTATCTCATACGCCGTATGCAATCTGACATAGCCCTGCGATGATGTACATATCTCAAGTTGTGGGAATTGGAGCGTAGCGACAATGTAGCAACTTGAGTTCACCTTTTGGTGAATTGTACATCATCGGTCTTGTATATGAAAAGTAGCGGATTTTAAGCACTAACTTTTCGGATTATAACAGACCTTTAATTTATTCATTTTCTTTAGATTAAGCGATTAAACCGCTATTTTTTATATACGTTGTTAGCTGTAGTTTATTTTTTCAAAAACTTCTTTATACTTCTCAAATAAAACTAAATCTCCTCTTCCAATATTGGTGTAATATAAAAACTCATAAATTTTAGACTTATTTTGATTAAATATCTTTCTAGGTATCTGTTGTTGGATTTTTTGTACTTCGTTGAATATGTTTGGCCGTTCTTTAAAGTATAGTATTTTCTGTATTAAATCGTGATATATCTTTTCATATTCAGGGCTTTCGTCTAGAAGAGGAATAAAGGTTCTATGCAATAAAGAAGACCTAACATTATAGCATATATATTCAAGCCAGTTATTGAAACTACCTTTTTTTGCTACAGAATCCAAGTTGTTTAAAATGGTTAAATAAATCATTGTTGAACTGTCAATATCAATAGGCAAATAAGTTGAAGTAACAGATTTTGCTCCCATTTGTAAAAATGCATTCGCGATCGGGTTGAATGTTCCATATGTTGGTGATGTTCCACAAGCTGAAAGAAACACTAATGGTACTGTAATTAGATTGTTGATAATGTCATCGTGAGTAAGCTCTTCATTTCCAATTTTTATAAATGTCTGTTTATTAGTTGAATTAAAATCTGCGTGACTATCAATAATCAAAAAATCAGGTTTAAATTCAAGTACAGTTTTGATAAAATCTTTTACTGTTAAACAAGTTTTGATTGTGAATCCTTTTTCTTTTGAAGACTTGTCAATGATTTCTCTCCATTTTTTAAACTCAATATCTTCAGTTCCAACAATAACTAAAGTTCTTTTTATTATGTCTTGTTTGACTTCAAAGTCAATAACTGAATTGAAAGCATATGATTGTATTAAGTTGTTGTGAGTAGTCTCTGGCAATCTAGTTATATCGTGAGTGAATGATAAAGGAATTTTATTTATTCTAATCCATTCAAGTGGTAGGTCACTAATACCGACTATTTGCGAGTTCCTTTTCTTCAAATTATTTTTAAATTTCTCGCTAAAAATTTTAATAGATATTTTGTCTCCAATTTTAAATATCGTATCACTTATTTTGTTTTGAGATTTTAAAGTGAGGAATTTATGAAAATGTTGAGGCGCTAAAAATGATAGTTCTCGATAAATTGATTTGCCCAATAACGGAAGTCTTACGTAAGGCGAGAAACTGAAACTTGAAGTTAAAAAACCAATACTGTCTAGAAACTGAAATTTTTGTTTAATAAATTGAGCACCGGCGTTAACTACAATGTGCTCACTTGTAATGTCTTCATCACTACTAGTTTCAAATATATTTATATAATTAGTTGTTTGCTCAACTTGGATAGTAGCAATCCTCTTTTTTAAATCTTTATCTTTATTTCTAGGAAAAAAATCTAAAATATCAGGATTGTTAAAAGGCAAACAAAAAATAATAGGTTTAACGTCAAATTTATATGGAAGAGGAAATGTGACTTTATCATAAGTTTTAGTTAGAAAATCAAAACTTTCAATCTGTTTTAAATATAAATTTAACCTATTGTACGAATTACTCTCTTTGAGTGCTTTTTTTGCTTCTTTTTCAACAACTTGTTCTTCTGTATCGTATTTAAAAGAAAAATTACCAATAAGGTTATTGTAGATTAAATAATTATTTTTTGTTGGGATGAAGTAATCATATCTCTTTAATTGAGATAATTCTATATTTATACTTAAATACTCGCTTTCCTCGTTTTTAATTTTTAAAAGTCTGAATATTTCGTTTTTTTCCAAAATTAATGTATCCAAGAGTGAATTGATTTCGGAACCAAATTCTGAATTGTCTATATTTAGAATCCTTGTTAAAAAATCATTTTGTTTTTTTAATTCTGACCTTAAAACCTTGTCTTTTTCATCCTCTAGAAGTAATATTTTTAGGTTTTTAGTGCCGTTTATAAACTTTAATAGTTCGGTTTTATCAGTCCTTTTAAAGAAGGATATTCTATATGGTTTTGAATTAATATCATTTATTTCATTGATTAGATAATATTCTGGATTTTCTAATTGAAATATATTTTTTGGAAAGAATTTTAAACAATCTAATGAAGAACTATTTATATTTTGGGGAAATAAAAACGGTAATTGATTTTTTTCATATTCATCAATTAACACAATATATACAATGTCACTTTTAAAAGCATTTCTTGACTTCATTTATTTACAATCGTGGTAATTACAGCTAACGTGTTCGTGTATGGTTCAGTTGCGTTGGCTAGGACTAAGTTAGTAAACAAAAATGAACCAGAGGAAATTCCGAAGGAATTTCCAAGTAGGCGATAACCAAGCAATTGGCTATACACGTTGTTGTAAGCCGTTTTTTATTCCATTATAGTATTCATTTCTATTTGCATTGTCTGGAAGTCCTGCAACTTGTCCATCTCCTAATTCCATTATAATCCAACCTCCATTTTTCTTTTTTGCAACATCCATTGTAAAGAAGTTACTTTCTATTTTATCTGCAATATTTTGGAAAAAGTCAATGTCTGGTTTTTCAGAATCATAATTTCCTTCATCCCAATAATTGAAAATTTGAACGACCTTTTTATTTAAGAAAACAATTCTAAATTCTTTGGTTAAAGGCATTTTGCTTTTTGAGTGCTCAGTTAGAAATTCCAACTCGATAAACTCTCGAAAAACAATTCCCTCGTTCAAATAGTCTCCTCGTAATTCTAGAAACCGATTGACTATTTCTTGAACTTTGTTTTTATCAGATGCGTTTGGAATAAAACAAGCGTCATTCCAATTATGCTTTTCAGATTTTACATAATCTTTTACAATTATTGGCTTAATTCCAAATTCATTAGATAATTCTATAACACTGTTTTTAGATATTTCTTTAGTCCAATTCGATTTTGGTGTTTCGTCAATAATTTTGTCATATGACTCTGGTAAATAATGACAATGTTTGTATTCCGTTGGGTTGTTAATCAGCTGAATATTCTTTTTTAAAAGTCCGTTGTAGAATTGTGCGTAAATATTTGGTGTCATCATCCAACCTCGATATACACCTAATTCTATATTTTCAGAGCTTTTAATGAGCTTTAGAGCACTATTTATATTTCCATCTGTTAGTTCCTCAAAACTGAAAACTTCGGTCTCAAATCCGTTTTCTTTAGCTGAATCAAATTCAGTTTGATAATCAGGTTCGACTATTTTATTATCTATTACACTATCGCAAAATATAATTTTCATTGGTTTCTTCAAATGGCTTACAACGGTCTCGTATAAGAATAGTTGCGGGTTTACGTGCGAGGATTTTCCGCAGGAAAATCAGACGTAGTAAACATGCAACGACCTTTGGTTAAGCCCAAAATTGAGCGATTATTTTTATACATTGTTGTAACACGTTTTTATTTTTCCGTTTTTATTAATTCAACATATTTTTCATTAAATACATATATCAAAATTCCGATTGTTAGAAAGACTGCTTTATTCAATAATTCGGTCAAATTAATTTCATCTCCTAAAGCGATTTTCAAAAGTTTAGCCAAGAATGAAATTCCGTGACTTAATATTAATATTATCGCCCAGATTTTAATTCCGATTTTAGCATTTTTATTTTTTGAGAAAATCAAGAACAATAAAACTCCTTGAATCGCAATAGGAAGAAACGCTTTTAAATTTCCGCTTGATAGTCCATAAAAATTCCAACATAACAGTAGAATGATATATCCGATTAGAGAATATTCGAATGCTTTTTCCTTAAATATTACTTTTTCCATTTAGTTTGGTCAAATGTGTTACAACGCAGGGCTATGTGAAGCCACGTTTTGGATTTTAAAAGTAAGCAATTTATTGCATACTTTTAGAATACAAATTAAACGTGGACAGGTTGTATATAGCTATTGATATGTACAGTTTTCCTCGATGGCACTAAAATGTGAATATTAGTTATATACCTATCTCATACGCCGTATGCAATCTGACATAGCCCTGCGATGATGTACATATCTCAAGTTGTGGGAATTGGAGCGTAGCGACAATGTAGCAACTTGAGTTCACCTTTTGGTGAATTGTACATCATCGGTTTTGTGTATGATTTCGTTGCGTGTTTCAGCAACTAATTTAGCAAATACAAACCGAATAGAAAATCCGCGAGGATTTTCGTAAGTAGGCGAGTACTAGCAATGAATTATACACGTTGTTAGGCATAGTTTTTTCCTATATCTACCTCTTGTTTTTAGTAAAAGGAATAATCATTGGCACTTCTTTTTGATACGTTTCATATTTTTTTCCAATAACCTTTTTCAGGTCTTTTTCCTCCAAATACCTTACAGCTACAAAAATGTAAATAGTAGTTATTAGAGTAAATAGTAAATGCCCAACTGTCATAGTAGGCGTTGCCCAAAAAGCGATTAGAAAACCCAGCATTAGAGGGTGTCTAACCAATTTATATAAATAGTTGGTTTGAAATTTTGGATTTGGAGTTTGCTTATTTTTTAGATTGTCAAAGATTTGTGCAATACCGAAAAGCTCCAAATGATTAATCATAAACGTAGAAAGTAAAACAATAAGCCAACCTAGAAAAAATATTCCAGTTATAATACTAGATAGAATTGTGTTTTCGGTTTCCCAAACTATAGTTGTTATTGGTTTCCATTGCCAATAGATTAAAATTAGAGCTAAACTAGATAGTAGAATATAGGTGCTACGTTCCATAGCTTGACTAAAAATAGAATTAAACCATTCTTTAAATTTTGGTCTTGCCATTATACTATGTTGTAAGGCAAAAACACTTAATAAAATTACGTTGATAAATATGGATGAATACATTGTAGTTTCTGCACCAGAGTCTATTGATTTTGGAACAATTATATTACCTACAAACCCAATGGCATATAAAAAAGCAATTAAAAAGACAAAATAGGCTACAATTCCATATAATAAGATGATTGATTTTTTCATAATTTATTGTTTTTGGTTTTAACGTCTGCATTTAAAGTAATTGGGGTACCTTTTTTTATAGTTTGATAGACGATACAGCTACGTTTTGCTCCTTCTATTAGTTTATGAAAGAGCTTTTCATTGGTGTTTTTAGCAATAATCAATGCATTAATATGCATAGATTGAAACTCAATGGGGACAGATTTATCAATCATTAAAGTTCCTCTTACATCAACTTGAGCCGTTGCGTATATTTTTGTTTCAATAAGTTCTATTCTCAATTTATTGGAAATCAGTCTAATAGTACTTTCAAAACAAGATGCTAGCGAAGCACAAAGTAAATCTCCAGGATTTGGAAAATCGTGGTCGCCTCCAACTGCTTTATGAACTCCAATTTTAAATGGAACCTTCATTTTATCATTGATGGAAACCGATGTTCTAAATGGGTCGTGTAAATTTTTTCCAATAACCTCCGCAGAATCGGTAATCCAAGCAGAAGTGGAATTTTCTACATATTTTTCCTTAAGAACTAAATGTCTTTGGTGAACAATGGAAGTGTCTTTAATGGATTTTGTACTCTTGGTTGAAAATTCTTGATTTGCCATCACATCATTTTTTTGATTTACTAATGATGTAAAGGTTGTATTTATATTGCCAATCAGGATTTCTTAAAAGCCCAAATAATGTTCTTAAAAGTTCAATAAATATAGTTATGCTTCATTTTTGAGTATTCTATATCTATAGGGCGTTACTTTTGCTACCTTTTTAAAAGCTTGAATAAAATGGGAATTATTTTTAAAACCACATTCATAACCTACCTCACTTACGGTTAAATCTGTACCTAATAATAGTGTTTTAGAGTGGTCCAATCTTTTGTTGATTAACCACCTTCTTGGTGTTGTATTAAATCTTTTTTTAAATTCACGCTTAAAAGAAGATAGGCTTTTTCCACAAAGTTTTGCAAAATCAGCTATTTTTAAATCGTATTGAAAATTTTCTGTCATTATATTTTCAATAGTTGTTTTACTGTTTTGCATTATTGAATTAAAGAAAAACAGCAGTTCTTTATTGTTTGAGTTAAGTACGATATTGAAGAGTAATTCTTTAAATTTAATTTCCACTAATTCTTTAGGCATTTCCAATTCTTGGTTTAAATATTGGAATATACTTTCTATTAATGTTTTAAATACATCATTAGTAGTAATATCGAAAATTTGATTATACTCTTTCTTATTATGGAGTTCTCTTTTAAAAGTCGGATTCTCTGAAATAAACCTTTTTATGAAATCGTCATTAATGAAAAATAGCATTACACAATACTCACTTTCTAAATATTGCTTTGTAGTATAAACACCTTTTCTAACAAATAGGGTGTCACCAGCAATAAGTTTGTGTGTTTTTTTTGAAGTAATCCAATCCTTTTTTCCGCTAATGACATAAGTAATTAAATGATTTTCAATCCATAATTGATACTCTTCAATATTGAGAGGACATTTATATTCTACGAATAAGAAATCATTTCCAACAAGTTTGTTGAATTTCGGATGATTTTTAAAGTATTCGTATGCATTAATCACTATGCTATGTAGTTTACAGTTTTTTAAATTATGCCTAACGGTCTCGTATAACCGTCAGTTACTGGTTAATATGCGTTAATATTCGGTTTGGCACAGACGCTCGCAATTCCGAGTGGATTCGGACGCAGTCGAATCCGCCGTAATTGCGGTTATACATTGTTGGCAACTGGCTTTTCATTCCAAAACTATTAATTCTCCTTGTTTTTTGTAGGTTTCAAAGTCAATTCCATTGTAGGTAAAGTCATTGAAAACAGACATTATAGAAGTCACTTTCCATTTGATTAGTCCTAAAATTGTCATAGTCAGCATTATTACTTTATTTGAGTCAGTTTTTATTTGGGGTTCGTAATATGGATTATATTTCCCATATCTTTTTACTAACATCCAATTTCCGTTGACTTCTTGTTTGATTAAATGGCCAAACATAACTATTAAAGCAACTTTTTCTTTGTCGGTCACCACTTGTTTAATGCTTCTCCCGACAATTTTTTTTAGATATGCTTGAGCAGATTCTTTAGAAATGTCCTCGAAATCAAATTTCAGAGTTTCGTTCAAATAGTTCTGATATTTCTGTATTTCTTGAGGTAGGTTTAACAGTTGATTTGTCTCGTCTTCAAAAATTGTTTTTGTCGGATTCTCTATTGGAAATTTATCTTTCTTAGTTATTTTGTCCAACTCCACTTTATTAGAAACCAAAAGTCCGTCTCCACGCAAATCGTGTGGCAGAAATACTATTTGTCCGTTAGTCAGTTCGTGAACAAAACCATAGTTAGTTTTTAATTGATATTTTGAATCCATTACAGGGTCTTTTATTCCCATAGAATCGAGAAAATCAATCAATTCAGATGTCTTTTTTATTTCGTATGGTTCGTTCATTCAGCTTGTTGCCAACGCAGGGCTATGTGAAGCCACGTTTTGGATTTTAAAAGTAAGCAATTTATTGCATACTTTTAGAATACAAATTAAACGTGGACAGGTTGCATATAGCTATTGATATGTACAGTTTTCCTCGATGGCACCAAAATGTGAATATTAATTATATACCTATTTCATACGCCGTATGCAATCTGACATAGCCCTGCGATGATGTACATATCTCAAGTTGTGGGAATTGGAGCGTAGCGACAATGTAGCAACTTGAGTTCACCTTTTGGTGAATTGTACATCATCGGTTTTGTGTATGAGCAGTAGCGGATTTTAAGCAACTACTTTTCGGTAAGCAATATACTCAAATAAACACAAAAACGGTTTGAGTTAGCACCCAAACCGCTATTGCTTATACACGTTGTTGTGTACAGTTATTTTACTTAACGAAATAAACTAAAAGAACTACAAATGCTAAAAATATTAATCCATTCCAAATTGTTCTAACTGCATGTAAACTTCCCCAATTCAGTAAATCTTTCTTAGTTTGGTCAGAATTCGGGTCCACATTATCTGCCATTAATCTCCTATTTGTTGGCATCATATATTTTAATGTATATGGTCCATTAAGATGCATAAGAGCTGATATTCCGAACCACCACCAATTCTTTGTAATGAATGATAAAATCAAAGCCAGAACACTTACCACAATAGACATTGTTAATACGGCTTTATGTGTTTTGTCAAAAAATGGTTTAAAAACTTCAATAGCTGATGGACGAGATACCATTTTTAAAATGGGATGCACAATGATTGAAGAAGTTAAGGCAACTCCAAATTGAGCTCCCATAATTGAAATAATTAAAGTAATTAATAAATTTGTCATAATATTAGTGTTTAGTTTGTCCTATCTAAATGCGAATTCTTCGTCATAAATATTTTTGCTTGAAACATTTTTATGTTTTAACTGTTTTGTCATATTATCCTTTAAAGAATTAGGACCACAAATTAAGTAGGCCTTATCTGTATAAGAATCTATTTCTAATTTTTCTGCTGTTAAATAACCTGATGCTTTAGAACTCCAAATTACAAATTCGAATTTTGGGTTATCGTTTGAAATAGTTTGCAATTCTTCTTTGTAAGTCGCTTCTTTTTCATCGTTCACACACCAAAACAGTTTTACTTTATTTGGATGTAAATCTCTAGCAAGTGATAAAAAAGGTGTGATTCCAATGCCACCAGCAATCCATATTTGGTCTTGTTCCTTTACATATTTTGAAGAAAAATGACCATAAGGTCCTTCAACTAAAGTTTGTTCACCAATAGATAACTTTTCATTGATGTTATTAGTGTAATCTCCTAAACCTTTAATTGTAATTCTTAAGTCATTGTCGTAAGGATGACTACTAATCGTGAATGGATGTTGTTCTCGTTTGCTAATGCTTGGAAATTTGAAGAAAGCAAATTGTCCAGCAGAATACTTCAATTTATCTTCATTCGTTTCCAATGTGATTTCTGTCATTCCATATCCTAAATTTTCAATAGCTTTAATCGTGTATTTTAAATTTTTATTAAAAAGACCAAACAGGAAAGCTCTATAAACCCAAGCAGCAATACCCAAAAAAGCCATTCCAAAAACATAAACTCTTGTAATTGGTAATTCTTGTATTAAACTTTTTACCATTAAACCGTGAATTACAGCAAGAACATAGAAAACTCCCATTAATTTATGGATGTTTATCCATTTATGATAAGGGATTTTTCTTTTGAAAAATGGAACTGCTGAAAGGATAACTCCAAGAATAATTAAAATGAAAGCATAAAATCCTAGCGGTTTCCCAGGATTAAATTCTACCAAATCCCTTGGAACTACTATGAAGTGTAACAACAATAATACAACTGCTATTACACCAGAACGTCTATGAATTAGATACATTTTATCTAATCCACCAAATAATTTTTCTACCCATTTTGCTCGAGTCGCCATTAAGAAGTTAAAAGCAAAAACCGTAACCACCCAAGAAGAAAACACTTCTCCTAAAATTCGATGCGTATTTTTCCAAGACTCGTTGGTTAATTCTCCAAAGAGTAAGGTGTCTGATGACACTTCCATGAATGAGCCCTTATAAAAATATAAGTCTATAGCCCAAAAAATAAAGTGCATGCCAATGATGATCGGAAAGTATATTTCCTGTTTGAGCATTTTCATAATAAACCTGTTTAAAAATTAATTTTGCTCATATTTTGCCATCCAAAACACACCAACTTCATGAATTTTGTATGTGGCAATATTCTCTTTAAAAAATGGAAGTGATTCACATATAGCTTTTGCATCAGTCTCAGAATTAGCATTAGCATAAAAAACAAAATCGGTTTTGGAATTTGCTTTTTGAGTACCTTCAATATCAAAATAGACATTTTCTACTTTACCAGATTTCCATAATTCTAACATTTTATCGTTTTGTGCTTGAGTTAACTCATCTGTCGGCTTGCCAGTTGTTGTCCAAATGGTAACAAAAGATTTTGTCATGCCATTTTCATGAATAGTTTTATGTTTCCTGTCTAGCCATAATGTTCCAATAGGGAATAGTTTATATGTTGCAATACCTTTTTTGACTACTGTTAAATTATTTAGAATGATTTCGGCTGATTTGTATGATTCAGCTTTTAATGAAAAAGAAATATTTGGAAAATATGAAAGTTTATCAACTTTCGAATCACTATTATAGTATGCATTTTCAACAATACCTTTTTTCCAAAGCGCAGTTAATTCATTAGATATATTTACAGAATTATCTGAAACTAATTCTTCATCTGTTGTTGACCAATTCCAAACAACAGCATAGTTTTTGTTTCCAATTTCTGAAGTTTGAGAAGATGTTGATTCTACTGTTTCAGTTTCTGTCTTTGCTTCTTTTTTTGTGCCGTTGCAACTGAAAACAAGAAGACTTAGTGCTAAATAAATGATTGTGTGTCTCATAAGAAATAAATTTTTTACAAATCTATTTCTTCGATATTCTTTTTAATTGTATAAAACGGTCGTTTTGTTGCTCGTGAAGAGATTTAGGTGTTTCTCCTGTATGTTTTTTAATTTCTCGGATGAAATGAGGTTGGTCAAAAAAACCATTTTCAGGATAAAACTCACCATTACGAATCTGAATATAGGATTGATAACACTTTTGAATATTTAAGTATTTCTTTAAAGAAACACCTAAATACCTGTTTAGGTAGCGATTAATCTGTCTATTTGTCCAATAAATTTGATTAGAAACTTCAATTGCAGAAATATTTCCATCCATTTTATCAAGCAATTGCGATAACCTAAGTTTATTTCCTTGTATTTCTTTTTTAGGTTTAATTGATAGAAGTTCCTTTTGCCATTGTTCGACAATAATTTCAAAACTTGATAAGTCAAATTTGTCAATATTTAAATAACCTAAGTCCAGTTGATAAGTCTTTTGCAAAATTGAAGCAACCTCTCTATTTAGAAGAAACTCTGGCGCCAGAATCTTTAATCTAACACCTACTGAAAAAGTATTTGGCGCGAATGAAAATTCTTTTTCATCTAGCCATAAACCAGTTATAAAATAAGCAATAATTTTTTGATTTTTAATCAACATCACTATCTTAAAATAGCTGTCAGGAACAATGGTGATTTTTTCTACAGAATCACTATTGTTTTGATGCATCCAAAAAGAATGAACGAAGTCTTTTAATTCCGTTTTTGGTTGTATTTCTTGATATGTACTTTGTTCGTTCATAATTGTACACAACGGTTTTGGCTATGGTTTCGTTGCGGAATGGTTCGGCAGAACTATTCCGCCGTAAACCAAAGATAGCAAACACACAGGGAATTTCCGGGAGGAAATTCCGCCGCAATGAACTATAGCCGTTGTTGTAAGTAGTTTTTTCTTTCCGTTATTAATTCTGTTAATTTATTCAGTTTTATTTGGTCAATTTTTTCCCAATCAGCTTTGTCAAATTCTAACGTATTGAACTTTTTCAAACTCCTATACATTGGTAAAATCACAGACTCAAAATCTCCAGTCTGTTTATAAATCAGAATTCGATGTTCTGTTATTCCTCCACTTTTTGAAATATTCAGCTCAATTATTTTTCCGCTGGGTTTAAGTTCAAAGAAATAACATTCAGGTTCCATATTCCAGCATATTTCCGATTCAATGCTATTCAGCGCCAAAATAAGAGATTCGCAAAGTTTGTCAGTCGGATTTTCGGGTATTTTTGATACATTAAAATTCAGTTCAAAGTCGGAAGTTTTTAAACTTGTCGGTAACCAACCATTTTTAGGAATTTCAAATATTAGTTTTAATTTGCTCATTCAGTTTAAAATTTAATTCCCAAAAGCACAATAAAAGCGAATATTACACAAATGATGGAAAATACTTTGAAAAAGATTTTCATTCCTTTAAAAATTCCAGGTGCTTTCTCAATTAATTTAGGGTTATGTTTATTATGAAATTTTAATTGAAACTTTACAATTATTGGTCCAATGAACCAAAAAAGTAAAGCTGCGAAAACGAAAAATAATGTTGGTTTTAGATTGTCCATTATTGTGTGTCAAAATTACTTACAACGGTTTTGTATAAGATTAGTTGCGTGGTTTAGCAACGAATTTAGCAAATACAAACCGAATAGAAAATCCGCGAGGATTTTCGTAAGTAGGCTCGTACCAAGCAATTAATTTTATACGTTGTTGGCAAATCGTATTTTATTTTCAATAGACAATTTCGGTTATTATTAATCGTTTTATGAAATAGTCATTTAAGTCAACTTTGGATTCTAGCATTTGTTTCGCAATAATAAATGGGTCAATAGTTCCTGCTGCTTCTCGTATGTCAAGATATCCAATCAAATAACGAGATTTGTTAGATATCGAATTTAATGCTCTTGTATAACTTCCAACGTAATTTATATCAATCCAATTTTTTCGAGATTCGATTATAGAATCCTCATCTATCGGTTCTTTATATCTAAATGAAGATTCTGAAGTACTATATCCGAAAGTTCCGTCTGGCATTAAATATTTGCGTTTAATTTTTAACATTGGAACAGCACTATAACTCAAAGTCAATTTTTTTGGGTCACGTTCAATCCAAATTGAGTCAGGAACTCTATAAATTTCCAATCTTAAATCACTTTCTTTTAGATATTCTCTACTGCTTTTTGAAATCTCTTTCCAATATTCAGTTTTTCCATTTGATAATTCAGTCAAAAATTGTTTGTATGCGCCTTTCGTGTCTAAATTCGGATACTGTCTTTTTAGAAAGTCCGACTCAAAGTCGTTCACAAGATAAGTCAGAGTTTCGCTGTTTTCTTTTCCTAAAATTTTTTCAAATTCCGCTATATCTTTTTCATTTGAACAACTAAAAGTCAGAAGTAAAATTATGATTAGATAGATGAATTTCATTGTTTGGTTATATGTTTGCCAACGGTTTGTGTATGGTTAGTTGCGGAAAATCAGTTATGATTTTCCGACGTACTCAAAAGTAATT
Source organism: Gaetbulibacter sp. S0825 (assembly GCF_011777505.1). Lineage (GTDB taxonomy): Bacteria > Bacteroidota > Bacteroidia > Flavobacteriales > Flavobacteriaceae > Pontimicrobium. Next base: position 38,220 of record NZ_JAATJT010000004.1, read on the forward strand.
AATTTCGAGTGAATTCCTGCGAAGGAATTCCGAAGCAATTAATTATACACGTTGTTGTGTGCTGGCTTTTTTGTTTCATAATGTTCTAGCCAAACCAACGGTTCGGTCAGATTATGTTTATTAAATTCTAAATGTATTACTCTTCTTTTCTTTCCGTTGGTAGTTCTGTTTGACGCGTGTAAAGTCAAAGGTTTCATTAACATTACTCCACCTCTTTCTACTTCACAGATAAATTCGTTTTCTAAATTCCATTCTTTCGAGTCGGTACGAACTATTCCAGATAAGTGAGATTTAGGAATTACTTTTAGCGCTCCATTATTCCTGTCCGTTTTGTCCAAATGGATACGAATTGTTATTGTGTCTTCCAAAATTTCAATTGGTGGTTGAACTCCATATTGACCTTTTTTATACGTCCAATTAGAATAGTTTACCAATTCCGCTTTTTGGTTAACTGAAATGCTCAAATCTTGATGATAAGCAACAAACCAATTAGATTCGTTAGGTTTGTCAAAATAGATTGCTTTGGTCAGAAAATATTCTGATTCGGAAAGTTCAGAAACCAATTCCGTCAGCTTTTCATTAAACAGCAAATCGGTCAATTCCGGTACATTTTTAATTAGCTGTCTAATTGCAAATAAATCTTTTGTTTTCAAAAACGAATTTCCATCTCGTTCAGCATTTTCAATACAAGCTAAAATTCCGTTTACTTCGTAGTCCGAATACAAGTCAGCTAATACGGAAAATCCATTTTCTTCAAGTTCTATTTTGTTTCTGGCGTAGTTCATTTTTCAGCTTGCACACAACGCAGGGCTATGTGAAGCCACGTTTTGGATTTTAAAAGTAAGCAATTTATTGCATACTTTTAGAATACAAATTAAACGTGGACAGGTTGTATATAGCTATTGATATGTACAGTTTTCCTCGATGGCACTAAAATGTGAATATTAGTTATATACCTATCTCATACGCCGTATGCAATCTGACATAGCCCTGCGATGATGTACATATCTCAAGTTGTGGGAATTGGAGCGTAGCGACAATGTAGCAACTTGAGTTCACCTTTTGGTGAATTGTACATCATCACGTAAATAAGTCTGTATTTACGTAACTGTAAACTAATATAGTAATTATTTCAAAACCATTATTAATAATGCTACAAATAATAAAACTGTATCATGTATTTTGTATAACAAATTTATTATTTTTATAATGTTGTTATATAAAATACCTGTATGAATTTTAAAAATTACACATTCGAAATAGCGACTCATAAAAATCAAAACATCATCTTAGTAAAGTTTGATTTTGATCTTTCACTAAAAAACGAATTGCGACATCGTTTCCCTTCAGCTAAATGGAGCGCTACAAAAAAGTCATGGTATTTGCCAGATTTACCTTCTGTACGAAAGGCTTTAAAATTAGCAGCAAAAAATACAGTTGCTAATAATGCAAAAGAAATTCATCCTGTAAACCAAAAAGCTTACCTAGACTTATACAAACGGTTAACCTTGAAAAAATATAGCTTAAGTACCAAGCGTATTTATCTCGCTGAGTTTTTACATTTACTTAAATTGCTTGATGACTTTTATGTTGGTGATTTAACTCCTAAACGATTAAAGGATTATTTCCTTTATTGTATTCAAGTTGAAAAAATGAAAGAACGGAAAATGAATGGTAAAATAAATGCCATAAAATTTTTCTTTGAACAAGTATTGCATAGACCCAAAATGTTTTTTGATATTCCCAGACCCAAAAAACCACTAACATTACCCAAAATGTTAAGTAAATCTGAAGTAAAAAAGCTTTTTAAAGTTACAAATAATTTAAAGCATAAAATTGCATTACAATTAGCCTATGGTATGGGTTTAAGAGTCTCTGAAGTGGTGAATTTAAAATTAAATGATATTGATAGTAAACGTATGGTTGTGCATGTAAGAGGTGCTAAAGGCAAAAAAGACCGTTATGTGCCATTGCCTAAAAGTATCTTACCTGGACTACGGGAATACTATATAGCTTATAAACCAGAAACTTACCTCCTAGAAGGACAATATGGAGGTGCTTACGCAAAATCGAGTTTACAGCAAGTATTTAAAAAAGCAATGAAAAAGGCAAATATTGATAAAGAGATTGGTATTCATGGCTTGCGTCATTCTTATGCTACACATCTTTTAGAATCTGGTGCAGATATGCGTTTTATACAAGAGTTACTGGGTCATAATTCGATAAAAACTACGCAAGTTTATACCAAGGTGACACCTCGAAGTATTTCTAAAATTAAAAGTCCTTTGGATTCTTTATAGAAAAATCAAATAATTACTCTGTACTTTCCTCCATTGTATGATATACATTTTGTACATCATCATCTTCTTCAAGTTTTTCAAGCAGTTTTTCAACATCTGCAGCAGCTACAGTACTTAATTGTTTGGTGACTTGTGGGATGCGTTCAAACCCAGAAGATAGAATTTCAATATTGCGTTCTTCTAAGGCTGCTTGTATCGCTCCAAAGCTTTCAAATGGTGCATAAATTAAAATACCATCCTCGTCTACAAATACTTCTTCGGCACCATAATCAATAAACTCAAGCTCGATTTCTTCAGGGTCTAAACCTTCACTCGGAATCCTAAAATTACAGGTATGGTCAAACATAAACACCACCGAACCAGAGGTGCCTAAACTACCATCACATTTATTAAAATAGCTTCTAACATTAGCCACAGTACGTGTATTATTATCGGTTGCAGTTTCAACCAAAACGGCAATACCATGAGGTGCATAACCTTCAAAAATCACTTCCTTGTAATCACCTTGACTTTTATCGCTCGCACGTTTTATGGCGCGTTCAACGTTGTCTTTAGGCATATTTACTGATTTAGCATTTTGAATAACGGCACGCAATCGAGAATTACTGTCGGGGTCTGGACCTCCTTCTTTAACGGCCATGACAATGTCTTTGCCAATACGAGTAAAGGCTTTACTCATGGCAGACCATCGTTTCATTTTACGTGCTTTACGGAATTCAAAAGCTCTTCCCATAGTTTGTTAAGTTGTTTGTTGTTAAGTGTAAATGAGTATAATTTGTTTAATCACAAAAATATAAAAAGTAAGCAGAACAAAAAGTTCTTAAAACTGCAAACTGCTGCTGAATACTAAAAACTTTTTAATCTTCAGGCTCTACAATGTTTTCAATAGCCTCGGCTAAATCAAAATCTTTTTTGGTTACACCATTGGCGCTATGTGTGGACAAAGAAATAGTAAGCACATTGTACACATTGCTCCAATTAGGGTGGTGGTTTAAGGCTTCACACTCAAAAGCAATCCTACTCATGGCGCTAAAGCAATCTTTAAAATTCTCGAATTCAAATTCGGCATGAATAGCATCTTCGTAGTATTCCCAATCTGGGAAACGCAACATGCGTTGTTCTATTTCGTCTGGAGTCAGTCTTGACATAACTGTGTTTTTTAGTTTTTTAAAGTTAAAAAATTAATATTCATAAATCAACTACACTTCTAATTCTTCAAGAATTTCATGACTTTGTATTTGTAAATGTTTGGGTAATTTGTTTTCCTTTGGTAGCACTGCCAAGTAACGTTCGTCATTAGTCGTGTAAACGTGTTTGTATGTTGGTTTTAAATCTCCAAAGGTTTTAACAATATCATTAATAAAATCGTCATGATGCACTAAATCGTTACTTCCTAAATGAAATATGCCATACTTGTTACGATTGATGATGTAATGAATTTGTTGAGATAATTTATTATCTGAAGTGACATTCATAACTAAGTTTGGAAACACCTCAATAGGTAGTTTTTCTTTCAGTAGGAGTTTTATATCGCTTACTCGAGGAGAAAACGCTCCAAATACCATTGGCAACCTTAAAATAGCTACTTTCATTTTTGGGAGCCTGAGTAGCATGTTTTCTATTTTTATTTTAAAATGACCGTAGATACTATGACTAAGTGTTTTGTCATTCTCATAGCTTGGGTATTTGCTATAAGCATCAAATACATTTGCGGACGATAAGTAAATAAGTTTACATTTATTGATCACTAGGTATTCCGAAATATGCTGATGTGCAATTACTTGTGCCGAAAAATCGCCACGTAATGAAGAAATGATAATTGTGGGTTTAATGGCATTTAGGATGTCAAAAACATCATCTTCTTCCACATTATACTGAAAAAAATGTTGATTGTTTTCAAAAATATTGTTGTTGGTATTGTAAGTTCCAAAGGTTCTAAAATAGCCACAAAGCTCTTTGTAAATAGCGTTACCAATAAATCCGCTTGCTCCTAAAATTAGGATTCTATGTTTAAAACTATCCTGCTTCATTCATCCATCTCCATTCTGACTATCTAGCCTTTATAGAAAGGTAGTTTTACAACAGTTGCTGGTAAAGCATTTTTTCTAACTTGTATATGTATTTTACTACCAACATCCGTAAATACCGTTGGTACATACCCTAAACCAATACCTATTCCTAAACTAGGACTCATAGTTCCTGAAGTTACGTCTCCAATTTTATTTCCGTTACCATCTACAATATCGTAGCCTTGACGAGGAATACCACGTTCGTCTAATTGAAATGCAATAAGTTTTCTTTCTGGACCTCTACGTTTTTGGTCTTCTAAGGCTTCACTGTTTGTAAATTCTTTGGTGAATTTTGTAATCCAACCTAAACCAGCTTCAATAGGAGAGGTAGTGTCATTGATATCATTACCATACAAGCAATAACCCATTTCTAAACGTAAGGTATCACGTGCAGCTAATCCAATAGGCTTGATGCCATAATCAGCTCCAGCTTCAAATACTTTATCCCATACTTGCTTTACTTCACTATTTTTACAATAAATTTCAAAACCACCGCTTCCAGTATATCCAGTTGCCGAAATAATTACGTGCTCAATTCCTGCAAAATCGCCAACTACAAAGTTGTAAAACTTGATAGCTGATAAATCATGACTTGTTAAACTTTGCATGGCTTCAACTGCCTTAGGGCCCTGAATTGCTAGTAAAGAATAATCTTCAGATAAATCTTTCATATCTGCTCCAACATTATTTTTAGACTGAATCCAATCCCAATCTTTTTCAATATTACTTGCATTTACCACCAACAAGTATTGTTCTTCTTTAATCATATATACAATTAAATCATCAACAATACCACCTTTATCATTTGGAAAACAACTGTATTGCGCTTTTCCAGGAGACAATTTACTAGCATCATTACTTGTGACCTTTTGTATTAAAGCTAAAGCATTTGGTCCTTCAATAAGAAATTCACCCATGTGGCTTACATCAAAAACACCAACAGCTTTTCTAACCGTTTCATGTTCTGCGTTTACGCCTTCATATTGAACTGGCATATTATAGCCTGCAAAAGGCACCATTTTTGCTCCTAAAGCTTCGTGTGTAGATGATAATGCTGTATTTTTCATAAGAAATAAAATATTGAATGTTGAGCAAAACTAAGCAAAATTTTAAAGAAACTGTTTATAAAAAATATGTTAAAATATAAATTGTTTTTAATAGAATGTGTATTTTCAAATTCTTAAAAAATATAACAAAATGAAACATTTATTTACATTGCTTTTTTCACTTCTTTTTATAGTAAACGGTTTTGCTCAAAAAGATTTGCCAACGGACTATTTATCTTCTGAATTCCACAAAGGGAGAAGAGATTTATTACGTAGTAAAATGCCAAAAAACAGTGTGGCAGTATTCTTTGCTAATGCTGTTAGAAATAGGGCTAACGATGTAGATTATATTTACCATCAAGACCCGAATTTTTATTATTTAACAGGCTATAAAGAGCCGCATGCTGTATTAGTGATTTTTTCTGATATGCAAGATAAAGATGGTGAAAAATTCAACGAACTTGTTTATGTGCAGAAAAAAGATGCGCGAAGAGAAATGTGGGATGGAAGGCGTTTAGGTGTTGAAGGCACAAAAGAAGAGCTTGGATTTGACATGGTGTTTAACGGCGGTGAGTTTTTAAATTCTGGAATAAATTTCATGGAATTTAATAGCGTGATGTTTGATGATTTTAAAGATGATTTTCGTGATAATAAGCGTGACCCAGCAGATTTAGCAAGTTTAGTAGAGTCTTTTAAAACTCAAGTTGGTTATTATATTGAAGAAGGCGCACCTCAAGGAACTGAAGAAATGCGTTTGGAAATGGCTAAAGAAGGTGCTATTCAAACACAGCGAGCAAAAATAGATACCAAAACATTGAGAACATTAATGGGTAGTATGCGCCAAATAAAAACACCTGAAGAAATGAAATTGCTTAAAAAAGCTGTTAGAATTTCTGCGATGGGTCAAGTGGAGGTAATGAAAGCGATGAAGCCTAATATGAGTGAAACAGAAATTCAAGGAATACACGAGTACGTTTATAAAAAATATGGTACTGAGTATGAAGGATACCCAAGCATTGTGGGCGCAGGTGAAAATGGTTGTGTACTCCATTATATTGAAAACAGCAGAACTAAAGTAGAAGGCGATTTAGTCTTGATGGATTTAGGAGCAGAATATCATGGTTATACAGCTGACGTTACTAGAACTATTCCTGCTAGTGGAAAGTTCACACCTGAGCAAAAAGCGATTTACGATATTGTGTATGAAGCTCAAAATGCAGGAATTGCTGCAGCTGTAGTTGGTAACAATGGCAGAAAAACTTATGAAGAAGCCATAAAAGTGATTAATAAAGGTTTGCTTGAGCTTGGGATTATTAAATCCTTAGACGAGCGCCACATGTACTTGCCACATGGTATTTGCCATCATATTGGTTTAGATGTGCACGATTTAAATGATGGAAGTAACTTTATGCCAAACATGGTAGTGACTATAGAGCCTGGAATTTATATTCCTGAAGGTAGTCCTTGTGATGAAAAATGGTGGGGAATTGCAGTACGTATTGAAGATGATATTTTAATTACTGAAAACGGGCCAATAAATTTATCTGGTGAAGCACCAAGAAAATCAAATGAGATAGAAGCATTGATGAAACAAAAAAGTGCTTTGGACGATTTTGTATTGCCGAAACTAGACGATTAACTAATTAGATAATTTTTTAAATCTTTATAAGCATCAATTATTATTGATGCTTTTTCTTTTCCCATAACTGCTTCAATTTGTGGAGGCAAATCTATCTTGGTATTAATTACCTCTTCAACCACATCCAGAAATTTTGTTGGATGAGCTGTTTCTAAAAACACACAATGGGCATCTGGATTATCATTTAAATACGACTTAGCTCCTAAATAGCCTACTGCGCCATGAGGGTCAGCTGCATAATTAAAATCATTGTAAATCTCAAGCATTGCTTCTTTAGTTTCAGTATCTGAAAAACTAAAAGACGAGAAGTTGTCTTGTAATGCATTAAAATTGTTTTTGTGAATCTCTTGAATGCGTACAAAGTTACTCGGATTTCCAACATCCATAGCATTACTAATGGTTTGAACTGATGGTTTAGGATTATAATGTTTAGTTTTTAAGTATTCTGTAATCACATTGTTTTCATTGTTGGAGGCTATAAAATGTTTGATAGGTAAACCTAATTTTTGAGCCATCATGCCTGCACAAATATTACCAAAATTTCCACTAGGTACAGAAAACACAATTTTTTTATACTTTCTTTTTAACTGCTTGTAAGCAAACATAAAATAAAACATTTGAGGCAGCCAACGTGCCACATTAATTGAGTTAGCTGACGTTAATTGCATTTTATTAGTTAGCTCTTCATCAAGAAAAGCTCTTTTCACCATATCTTGGCAATCATCAAAAACACCATCTACTTCAAGCGCTGTAATGTTTTGACCAAGTGTAGTAAGTTGTTTTTCTTGAATGTCACTTACTTTTCCGCTAGGATAGAGAATAACTACATTTACTCCTTTTACACCAAGAAAACCATTGGCTACGGCTCCTCCAGTATCTCCAGAGGTTGCAACAAGCACAGTTACTTCATTCGTATTGTCTTGATTAAAATACCCTAAACATCTTGCCATAAACCGTGCGCCAACATCCTTAAAAGCCATTGTTGGCCCATGAAATAATTCCAATGTTGAAATATTTTCATTCAACTCAACTATTGGAAATTCAAATGATAGCGTTTCCTCGACAATTGTTTTTAATTCAACCTCTGGAATTTCAGGCAATACAAATTGCTTAATTGTTTCGTAAGCAATTTCAGCATTTGTTAACTGTTCAATGTTATCAAAAAAGTCTTTTGATAGTGGTGTAATTGATTCAGGAAAGTATAATCCTTTATCTGGAGCTAAACCTTTTACTACAGCATTTTTAAATGTTGTATTTGGTGCTTTTTTATTTAGAGAATAATAGTTCATGTTAGTTAATAATCTTTATGCCTTGAGTATTTATTTTAGAAATATGAATATCAAAATCAATATTTGTTTTGGAGTAGATTAAACTCATCGCTTCTTTAACATTTTTAGCTATTTCAATTCCTTTAGTTAAAGTAAAAATTGAAGGTCCTGAGCCAGAGATTGCACAGCCTAAAGCGCCTGCTTCCATTGCAGCAAATTTCACATCATCAAAGTGAGGAATAAGTTGTTTTCTATATGGTTCTACAATAATATCTTGTAGCGACCTATGAATTAATTTGTAGTCATTTGTATGTAAGGCGTGCACCAAGCTCCCAACATTTGCCCATTGAGCAATGGCATCTTTTAGAGGAATGTTTTTTGGTAATATCTCACGTGCTTCAGAGGTTTTTATTTCAATTTGTGGATGTATAATGGTTGCGTATAATTCTGTTGGTGTTGGTATTTGTAAGATATCTAATGGTGATGTGCTTTTTACTAATGTAAAACCTCCAAAGATTGCTGGTGCTAAATTATCGGCATGCTCACTTTTACTAGCCAACACTTCACCTTTCATGGCAAAGTAGGTGAGTTGGGTTTTGTTATAGGGTTTACCTAACAACTCATTCATGCCAAAAACACTACCTACAGCACTTGCGGCACTACTACCAATACCACTCCCAGGTTTAATACGTTTATAAATCTCTATTTCAAACCCGCAATCTGGTTTAGCATTTTCATACATTGCCAATGCAGACACGCCAGCGACATTTTTCTCTGTTTCGTACGGTAAATTATAGCCTTCAATATGCGTGATTTTAATACCTTTTTCTTTTGTTTTTCTAATAACCATTTCATCTCCTTGACTATCTAGGCAAAACCCTAAAACATCAAAGCCACAGGCGACATTGGCAACAGTTGCAGGAGAGAATATTTTAATTTCGTTCATTTATTTTAAATTTTTGCAAATACCTGTAATCTTAGTTTTCTAATTATTTTAGCTGGCACTAATAATTGCTTGCCAAATGCCCATTAAGAGCTTTCATAATTTAGTTATTAGCAATTCTAATAATATCAGCAAATAACCCAGATGCTGTTACTTCAGCACCAGCGCCAGCGCCTTTAACAATTAATGGTTGCTCGGGATAACGTTTTGTGTAAAACATGACAATGTTATCTTTTCCTTCTAAATTATAAAATGGATGCCCTTCTGGGATTTCTTTTAATCCAACTTTTGCTTTTCCATTATTAAATTCGGCTACATATTTTAATTGACAATTATTCTTGTTTGCCGATTGATAAAGGTTCTGGTAATGAACTTCATCATCCAGTAATGTTTGATAAAAATCATCTACTGATTTTGATTCTAAACCAGATTTTGAAAGAAAAGGTTCATTTAAAATGTTTTCCAAATTCATTTCTGTACCACTTTCACGTGCTAGAATAAGTATTTTTCTAGCAACATCCACACCACTTAAATCAATTCTTGGGTCTGGTTCAGTATAACCTTCCTTTTGTGCTAATTTTACAACATCGTGAAACTTTGTTTTATCATTAAAGTTGTTAAAAACAAAATTTAAGCTCCCAGACAACACTGCTTGTATTGACTTAATTTCATCTCCAGAGGTTATTAAATGATTTAGGGTGTCAATAACTGGTAAGCCAGCGCCTACATTAGTCTCAAATAGGAAAGGAGCATTGTATTTTCTTGATAAACGCTTTAAAAGGTTGTAATTATCTAACTCACTAGAGCAAGCTATTTTATTACAAGCTATTACGCCAATACTTTCACGCAAGTAATTAGCATAGTTGTTTGCAACATCGTAATTGGCAGTGACGTCAACAAATACACTATTACGAAGATTCATAGTTTTTGCAGCATTAAAAAAACCATTAATTGAAGCATTTTCGCCATTTTCTAAAAGTGATTTCCAGTTATTTAAATCGATACCATCATCATCTAGAATCATTTTTCTTGAGTTAGAAAGTCCCACAATTCGTAGGTTTAACTTTAAATGTTCTTTAATATATTTTTTCTGTTGTTTAATTTGCTCAACTAGTCGTTCACCAACATTACCAACACCAGTAATAAACAAATTCAATTGTTTGGTCTTAGTTTCAAAAAATCGTTCATGAACAACATTTAGTGCCTTTTTTACATCTTTTTTAGATATAACAGCCGAAATGTTTCTTTCGGAAGCTCCTTGAGCAATGGCTCTAATATTTACATTGTTTTTACCCAAAGTACTAAACATGCGTCCGCTTATTCCTTGATGATTTTTCATACTATCACCAACAACAGCAATAATAGCTAACTCTTTTTCTACAATAATTGGGTCTATTTTGTGCAATGAAATTTCGTTTTCAAAGGTTTTATCAATAGCCATTTTTGCTGCATCAGCATCTGTTTCTTGAATACCTATGCAAATGGAATGCTCGCTTGAGGCTTGTGTAATAAGCACAACGTTAATTTTCTCTTGTGATAAGGTTTCAAATAAGCGCTTAGAAAATCCAGGAATGCCAACCATACCGTTACCTTGCAATGTTAGTAATGCAATATCATTTATATTGCTAATGCCTTTCACTGCATTGGTATTTCCATTAGAATTTGAATCTGTAATATATGTGCCTGAATCTTCAGGTTTTAGTGTATTTTTAATTACGATAGGAATCTTTTTATTCAGCACAGGTTGCACAGTTGGTGGATACAAAACTTTAGCACCAAAGTGAGATAACTCTACAGCTTCTTGATAAGAAATATGACTAATTGGTTTTGCTTGTTTTACCAACTTTGGGTTTGTTGTAAACATACCACTAACATCAGTCCAGATTTGTAATTCCTCAGCTTCAATCGCTGCAGCAATTATAGCTGCAGTAAAATCGGAACCACCTCTACCAAGTGTTGTGATTTCTCCATTTTCAGATTTTGAAATAAATCCTGGTAAAAGTGTCACTGAAGTATTATTGGTTTCAAAATAACTTTTTACATTATTATTGGTCTGGTTAAAGTTTACAGTAGCGTTTGTGTAATTATTATCTGTAACAATTAACTCTTGTGAGCTTTTTAATTGGACATCAATACCATTTAACTTCATGGCTTCTGAAATGATATACGAAGACATTTGCTCACCATTGCTCAAAAGTTTATCGGTTGTTTTTGGAGATAACTCATTAATTAAATAAATACCTTCTAGAAGTTTTTCAAGTGAATTTAATTTAGAGTTAATATTTTCTTTTACTTCAGAATTTATTTCGGTCTTAATTAGTTCATCAATAATGTCAAGATGAATTAATTTTACTTGATTAAACACTTCATTATAAGTAGTGTCTTTTGCAACTGCTTTATTTGCTGCGTTAAGGAGTTTATCGGTTATTCCACCAACTGCTGAAACTACGACTGCTACGTTAGAATCTTGTGAAATGTTTTTAACTATTTCTATAACTTTTTGTATGTTTTTGGCTGAACCTACAGATGTTCCACCAAACTTTAAAACTTTCATTTTGGGCTTTTTTATTGAGACATTAAATTTCGTGATAAAAAATCACATAAGTACGAACGGAAAGATATATTATTTGCAACCCCAAAGGGTCGTAATAAAAGTAGAAATTGTACCAAAAGACACTATGCTTCTATTTGTAGAAGCTATATGGATAGTTATATTTTGGTTAAAATTGTTCATTTATATAATGATAGATTTCAAAAGTATTACTTTTATATTAATAAAAAAATAAATTGGATTTTTTTGTAGAATTATAAGTTGAACTTCGTTTTTTTTTTTATTTGAACTAGTTTTACCCGAGCAATTACTTTACAGAAATTTTAGTACATGAAACTCACAGCTAAATTTTCGATGTACAAGAAAATAAATATATGGATGCTACAAACCTGTACTGAGCGCAGTCGAAGTATGACCATTAAAAAAAACATATAAACACATGAAAATATTCGCTAAAGAGCAAATTTATCAGGGAGATATATTAACGACACAACGACAAAATATTTCACCAACCGATTTAATGGAACGCGCAGGAACACAAATATTTAATTGGCTTCATATACGAATGCAAGGTGCTCAAGTGCCAATTCATGTGTTTTGTGGTATTGGAAATAATGGAGGAGATGGTTTAGTAATTGCACGACATCTTATTACTCATGGTTATAATGTGTTTACCTATGTAGTTAATTGTAGTGATAAACGCTCAAAGGATTTTTTAACAAACTATGATAGAATAAAAAATGTTACCAAGGATTGGCCAACCTTATTAAGTTGTAAAGATGATTTTCCACAAATCCATCATGACGATATCGTTATTGATGCAGTTTTTGGTATTGGACTAAATAGAGCTTCTGACGATTGGGTAAAAGCGCTGTTTCAACATTTTAGAAATTCCAAAGCATTTACGTTGTCGGTTGATATGCCATCAGGATTGTACGCCGATAAAGTTCCTGAAGATGAAAATGGTGTGGTTTGGGCAAATCATACGCTAAGTTTTGCATCTCCGAAATTAGTTTTCTTTTTGCCAGATACGGCAAAATTCACACAACAATGGGAAGTGATTGATATTGGTCTAGACCCTGAATTTTTGATGACTACTGAAACTGAAGCTGAACTTATTAGCAAATACGAAGTATTGCCAATGTATCAACCTCGTGAAAAATTTGCTCATAAAGGCACTTATGGACATTCGTTAATAATAGGAGGAAGTTATGGTAAAATAGGTTCGGTAGTTTTGGCAAGTCGTGCAGTTTTGGTAGCGGGAGCAGGGTTAGTAACCAGTTATATTCCAAATTGTGGTTATAATGTATTGCAAACTGCACTACCAGAAGTAATGGTGATTACAGATGAAGATGAACATATAATTTCAAATATTAGTTTTGACATAGAACCAACAGTTATTGGCATTGGGATAGGAATAGGAACAGACAAAAAAACCATTAGTGCTTTTGAAGCATTTTTAAAGAGTAATAAGAAGCCATTAGTAATAGATGCAGACGGTATAAACATACTGTCTTCAAAAAAAGCCTTGTTAAAATTATTGCCAGAAAATTCAGTATTGACTCCACATCCTAAAGAATTAGAACGATTACTAGGAAGCTGGAAAGACGATTTTGATAAACTTAAAAAAGCAAAAGCTTTTGCAAAAAAATATAAACTTGTGCTTGTTATTAAAGGTGCAAATACCATTGTGGTATTTCAAGACAAGCTATATATTAATACTTCTGGTAACCCAGGATTGGCAACAGCAGGTAGTGGTGATGTACTCACAGGAATAATTACAGGATTGATATCGCAAGGTTATGATGCTTTAGTTGCGGCTATTTTTGGCGTGTATTTGCATGGTCGCTCAGCAGATATAGCACTAGAAGACTTTGGCTATCAAAGTTTAATTGCAAGTCATGTAATTGATTACTTAGGTGAAGCATATATAGATTTGTTTAAAAAACCAGAGCAACCACAACAAGAACAACAGCCAAAAGATCAACCTGAAGGTAAAGGACAAAAAGGTGCTGACGAAGAAATGTATATATAAGGACTTGATTCTTCATTCATATTTTAATTACATTATACTTAACATTTATTTGGATATATTTTCCTGAATGCTGAATTTTGAAAATCAATACAACCACATGAGCAACATACACTATATTACAAGTGATACTATAGACCTAAATATTATTAATGATATTCTAACACTTAGGAAAAAGTTACAACTTTCAACAAAAGCTCAAGATAGCATAGTTAAGTGCAGAACCTATTTAGATACTAAAATGGCGTCTCATAAAGATCCTATCTATGGTATCAATACTGGTTTTGGGTCATTATATAATGTAAAGATTAATTCTAAAAACTTAACCAAGTTACAAGAAAACTTAATGAAGTCACATGCTTGTGGAACAGGAGACGAAGTTCCTCGAGATATTGTTAAGCTTATGTTGTTGCTAAAAATACAATCTTTAAGTTATGGTCATAGCGGAAGTCAATTAGAAACTGTAAATCGTTTAATTGATTTTTATAATAACGATATTCTACCTGTTGTTTATACTCAAGGATCGTTAGGAGCTTCTGGCGACTTAGCACCATTGGCACATTTATCTTTGCCTTTAATAGGAGACGGAGAAGTATGGTATAAAGGGGAAGTGAGAAAATCAAGAGAGATACTTACTAAATATAATTGGAAACCTATAGAACTTAAATCTAAAGAAGGACTAGCATTATTAAATGGCACACAATTTATGAGTGCTTATGGAATCCATTTATTATTAAAATCATTTAAGCTTACTTATTTAGCAGATGTTATTGGTGCGCTTTCTATTGATGCTTATGATGGCAGAATTGAACCTTTTAATGAATTAGTTCATCTAGTGCGCCCACATAATGGACAATTAAAAGTTGCAAAACGTATTAGAGCGTTTTTGGATGGCAGTGAATTAATAACACAAAAAAAGAAACATGTACAAGATCCATATTCGTTTAGATGTATTCCTCAAGTACATGGAGCTACAAATGACACTTTAGAATTTGTTAAAAAAACCTTTGTAACCGAAATTAATTCAGTAACCGACAATCCTAATATATTTATAAGTGAAGATAAAATTATTTCTGGCGGTAATTTTCACGGTCAACCTTTAGCATTGGCACTAGATTATTTAAAGATAGCTATGGCAGAAATTGGAAACATTTCGGAGCGAAGAACATTCCAATTGGTTTCAGGTAATAGAGGCTTGCCTCCATTTTTGGTTGATAACCCTGGATTAAACTCAGGCTTTATGATACCACAATATACAGCTGCAAGTATTGTGAGTGCCAATAAACAATTAGCTACACCTGCAAGTGTAGATTCTATTGTCTCATCAAACGGACAGGAAGATCATGTAAGCATGGGAGCCAATGCTGCAACACAAGCTTTTCAATTAATATATAATGTGGAACGAGTGTTAGCAATTGAAGTTTTAAATGCTTCTCAAGCCTTACATTTTAGACTACCTTTAAAGACCTCTCCGTTTTTAGAAACATTTCTTAAGGCATATAGAAAAGACATTCCTTTTATTAAAGAAGACGAATTTTTGCACGACGATATTGTAGCATCAATTTCCTTCCTAACTACCGTAACTATTGATAATGAGGAGTTTTTGAGTTAGAAATAGCTCCTATTTTTCGTTTAAATACCTAAATATTAGTTGAACTCATTTGGAATAACGTTGAAGATGCTCTAATTTTGATTTTGATAAGTATCTCGTATATTTATTAAAAAGTTCAAACAATTTTTTGTGAAAACCTACATCACTTTAAAATTGTTTTACTACCCAAAAATAATTGTTTAATAGCACAACAATTTATTGATTATTAGCACATTTTATTATTAGTGTCTAACTTTTGTTAGTCATTGATTTACAACAGGTTACGTTATTGTATTATATGCAATATTGTCATCATGTTTAGCCCTTGGTCTACTGTGTATTAACAGTACCTATTTAAGTAATGTAGATAGCTGAAATGCTATTGTAAAATGTTAAAATAATTTTAATTAAATCTAAATGTTATGTTTATGAACAATTTTACCAAATGTTGTAGCTCTTTAGGGAGTTTACAAAAAAAAGGCAAAGCAACACTAGTGTTGTTTATGTTTTTAGCATTAACGAGCTTATCTTACGCGCAAGGCACCGGAGCGAATAACACTGGTGGTGGCGAGGAGTTAGGTCCTGTTAATGGCTGTATGCACGAAGTGCCAGCAATGAAATCAGTGTCAGAATTAATGGCTCCTGGTTACTTTGATGGATTTTTTGATGCATGTCACGATTCAGATGAAGAATTTCAAATTCACCCAGTAGCTCCACAACAAGGAGTTGATGGCGAATGGGGAGTTGCCACTGGATTTGCAAAAGGAA
>NZ_JAATJT010000005.1 GCF_011777505.1 Gaetbulibacter sp. S0825
TAATATTTAGTTTTCCCTTACAAAACGGCATAAAAAAAACCCTTACTATAATAGTAAGGGTTTTACAAATACTGACATTATCGTCAGTACAAAAAAGGCGGCGACCTACTCTTCCACGATTGTAGTACCATCGGCGCAAACGGGCTTAACTTCTCTGTTCGGAATGGTAAGAGGTGAGCCCCGTCGCTATAACCACCTTAAATCTTTGATTACGAATACATTCGTAATACTAATATCTTAACATATTGAAAAAGAATCATGAAGTAAATTTTTATGTACTCTATAAAAAAACAGGCGTACAATAAGCCTATGGGTTATTAGTACTACTCGGCTATGACATTACTGCCTTTACACCTGTAGCCTATCAACGTGGTAATCTCCCACGACCCTTTAAAGAAATCTCATCTTGTGATGGGTTTCGCGCTTATATGCTTTCAGCGCTTATCCCTTCCAAACGTAGCTACCCAGCAATGCTCCTGGCGGAACAACTGGTACACCAGAGGTTTGTCCAACTCGGTCCTCTCGTACTAGAGTCAGATTCACTCAAATTTCTAACGCCCACAGTAGATAGAGACCGAACTGTCTCACGACGTTCTGAACCCAGCTCGCGTGCCACTTTAATGGGCGAACAGCCCAACCCTTGGGACCTTCTCCAGCCCCAGGATGTGACGAGCCGACATCGAGGTGCCAAACCCCCCCGTCGATGTGAGCTCTTGGGGGAGATCAGCCTGTTATCCCCGGAGTACCTTTTATCCTTTGAGCGATGGCCCTTCCATACGGAACCACCGGATCACTATGCTCTACTTTCGTACCTGATCGACCTGTATGTCTCTCAGTCAAGCTCCCTTATGCCATTGCACTCTACGCACGGTTACCAAGCGTGCTGAGGGAACCTTTAGAAGCCTCCGTTACTCTTTTGGAGGCGACCACCCCAGTCAAACTACCCACCAAGCACTGTCCTTTCAGTGAAAGTTAGACTCTAGATAAGCAAAGGGTGGTATTTCAACAATGACTCCACAACGCCTGGCGACGCCGCTTCAAAGTCTCCCACCTATCCTACACATTACTTATCCAAAGCCAATACTAAGCTATAGTAAAGGTTCACGGGGTCTTTTCGTCCCACTGCGGGTAATCGGCATCTTCACCGATACTACAATTTCACCGAGCTCATGGCTGAGACAGTGTCCAGATCGTTGCACCATTCGTGCAGGTCGGAACTTACCCGACAAGGAATTTCGCTACCTTAGGACCGTTATAGTTACGGCCGCCGTTTACTGGGGCTTCATTTTATTGCTTCGCCGAAGCTAACAACTCCACTTAACCTTCCAGCACCGGGCAGGTGTCAGGCCATATACATCATCTTTCGATTTAGCATAGCCCTGTGTTTTTGATAAACAGTCGCCTGGACCTCTTCACTGCGGCCCATCCGAAGATGGGCGACGCTTCTCCCGAAGTTACGCGTCGATTTTGCCTAGTTCCTTAGCCATGAATCTCTCGAGCTCCTTAGAATTCTCATCCCAACTACCTGTGTCGGTTTAGGGTACGGGCTGCTTCACTCGCTTTTCTTGGAAGTCGCTTCTCTGGATTATCACCTTGGCCGTAGCCTTAGTGTACTATCGCCGTGTTACCACTGGCTTCAACGTGCTATTCCGTCAGCACGCACCAAATATACGCCTCCGTCACTTTTAGCGTGAGCAGGTACAGGAATATTAACCTGTTGTCCATCCACTACCCCTTTCGGGTTCGCGTTAGGCCCCGACTAACCCTCAGCTGATTAGCATAGCTGAGGAAACCTTAGTCTTTCGGAGTGCGGGTTTCTCGCCCGCATTATCGTTACTTATGCCTACATTTTCTTTTGTAGCTTCTCCAGCAAAGCTCACGCTTCACCTTCGACGACACTACAATGCTCCCCTACCACTTGTATAAATACAAATCCATAGCTTCGGTAGTATGTTTATGCCCGATTATTATCCATGCCGAACCGCTCGACTAGTGAGCTGTTACGCACTCTTTAAATGAATGGCTGCTTCCAAGCCAACATCCTAGCTGTCTAAGCAGTTCAACCTCGTTTATTCAACTTAACATACATTTTGGGACCTTAGCTGATGGTCTGGGTTCTTTCCCTTTCGGACATGGACCTTAGCACCCATGCCCTCACTGCTGATCATCATTTTATAGCATTCGGAGTTTGTCAGGAATTGGTAGGCGGTGAAGCCCCCGCATCCAATCAGTAGCTCTACCTCTATAAAACTAAATCAACGCTGCACCTAAATGCATTTCGGGGAGTACGAGCTATTTCCGAGTTTGATTGGCCTTTCACCCCTACCCACAGGTCATCCCAAGACTTTTCAACGTCAACGGGTTCGGGCCTCCACTGTGTGTTACCACAGCTTCACCCTGCCCATGGGTAGATCACACGGTTTCGCGTCTACCGCCACTAACTAGTTCGCCCTATTCAGACTCGCTTTCGCTACGGATCCGCACCTGAAGTGCTTAACCTTGCTAGAAACGGTAACTCGTAGGCTCATTATGCAAAAGGCACGCCGTCACCCCAAAGGGCTCCGACCGCTTGTAAGCGTATGGTTTCAGGTTCTATTTCACTCCTTTATTCAAGGTTCTTTTCACCTTTCCCTCACGGTACTAGTTCACTATCGGTCTCTCAGGAGTATTTAGCCTTAGCGGATGGTCCCGCCAAATTCATACAGGATTACACGTGTCCCGCACTACTCAGGATACTGCTATGGTTAATGATCTTTACTTATACGGGACTATCACCCTCTCTGGTTCCTCTTTCCAAAGGATTCTAATTCATTACACAACCAATATCGCAGTCCTACAACCCCAGTATTGCCGTAACAACACTGGTTTGGGCTATTCCGCGTTCGCTCGCCACTACTAGCGGAATCACTTTTGTTTTCTTCTCCTCCGGGTACTTAGATGTTTCAGTTCTCCGGGTTCGCCTCCTTACGGATAACATGTCTTCAACATGCTGGGTTGCCCCATTCGGATATCTGCGGATCAATTCGTATGTGCCAATCCCCGCAGCTTTTCGCAGCTTATCACGTCCTTCATCGCCTCTGAGAGCCTAGGCATTCCCCATACGCTCTTATTTAGCTTATTGTACTTTTTGCTTTTTAAATGAGTTACATTTTATTATTGCTAGCTCGCAATAACTAATTTACTTTTATTAAATATATTCTATCTAATTGTTATTCTTACTTTTTAAAAAAAAAAATAAGAATTTCATGTATCTTTTTCAATATGTCAATGAACTTGTGGCAAATCGCCACTGATAAATTATCAGTATGCAAAAGCCGTAGTGGAGAATATCGGAGTCGAACCGATGACCTCCTGCGTGCAAGGCAGGCGCTCTAGCCAGCTGAGCTAATCCCCCATATACTAGTCGTTAGTATATAGTAGTTAGTAGTTAGTACATAACTACTACTCAAACTTCTAGAATTTCCTTTATTTAAACTTCAAAAAAAATTAGTAGTCTCAGGCAGACTCGAACTGCCGACCTCTACATTATCAGTGTAGCGCTCTAACCAGCTGAGCTATGAGACTCTACTTTTTTCTTAGTTATAATATAATTAACAGCGTTGAGAATAAACTATCTCTTTCCTTACTTATTTACCTCTAGTCGTCTTTCTCTAGAAAGGAGGTGTTCCAGCCGCACCTTCCGGTACGGCTACCTTGTTACGACTTAGCCCTAGTTACCGATTTTACCCTAGGCCGCTCCTTGCGGTGACGGACTTCAGGCACTCCCAGCTTCCATGGCTTGACGGGCGGTGTGTACAAGGCCCGGGAACGTATTCACCGGATCATGGCTGATATCCGATTACTAGCGATTCCAGCTTCACGGAGTCGAGTTGCAGACTCCGATCCGAACTGTGATAGGTTTTATAGATTCGCTCCTGCTCGCGCAGTGGCTGCTCTCTGTACCTACCATTGTAGCACGTGTGTAGCCCAGGACGTAAGGGCCGTGATGATTTGACGTCATCCCCACCTTCCTCACGGTTTGCACCGGCAGTCTTGTTAGAGTTCCCGACATTACTCGATGGCAACTAACAACAGGGGTTGCGCTCGTTATAGGACTTAACCTGACACCTCACGGCACGAGCTGACGACAACCATGCAGCACCTTGTAAGTGGTCCGAAGAAATAACTATCTCTAGCTAATGCAACTTACATTTAAGCCCTGGTAAGGTTCCTCGCGTATCATCGAATTAAACCACATGCTCCACCGCTTGTGCGGGCCCCCGTCAATTCCTTTGAGTTTCATTCTTGCGAACGTACTCCCCAGGTGGGTCACTTATCACTTTCGCTTAGCCACTCAAACCGAAGTCCGAACAGCTAGTGACCATCGTTTACGGCGTGGACTACCAGGGTATCTAATCCTGTTCGCTCCCCACGCTTTCGTCCATCAGTGTCAGTTGATTATTAGTAATCTGCCTTCGCAATTGGTATTCTATGTAATATCTATGCATTTCACCGCTACACTACATATTCTAACTACTTCATAATAACTCAAGATAACCAGTATCAAAGGCAATTCTACAGTTGAGCTGCAGGATTTCACCTCTGACTTAATTATCCACCTACGGACCCTTTAAACCCAATGATTCCGGATAACGCTTGGATCCTCCGTATTACCGCGGCTGCTGGCACGGAGTTAGCCGATCCTTATTCTTACAGTACCGTCAAGCTCGGACACGTCCGAGTGTTTCTTCCTGTATAAAAGCAGTTTACAACCCATAGGGCAGTCTTCCTGCACGCGGCATGGCTGGATCAGAGTTGCCTCCATTGTCCAATATTCCTCACTGCTGCCTCCCGTAGGAGTCTGGTCCGTGTCTCAGTACCAGTGTGGGGGATCCCCCTCTCAGGGCCCCTACCTATCGTTGCCATGGTGTGCCGTTACCACACCATCTAGCTAATAGGACGCATAGCCATCTTTTACCAATAAATCTTTAATGTATAAACTATGCAACTTATACATACTATGGAGTATTAGTCAGAATTTCTCCTGGTTATTCTCCAGTAAAAGGTAGGTTCTATACGCGTTACTCACCCGTGCGCCGGTCGTCAGCAGAGTGCAAGCACTCTCTGTTACCCCTCGACTTGCATGTGTTAGGCCTGCCGCTAGCGTTCATCCTGAGCCAGGATCAAACTCTTCATCGTTAAATTTTAAGTCTTACGACTATTTCTTAACAACCAAAGGAAATTAATTTTGTACTCAAAATGGTTTATTCTCTGTAATGAACTAAATCGTTTCCAATTTAATTCTTACGCTGTCAATCAATATGTTTAATGAACTTTTTTCTTCTTTACTTAAAGATTTTCCTCCTTAAGCGGGTGCAAATATAAAACCCTTTTTTTATTCCCACAATGCTTTTTGATTTTTTTTTGAAATTATTTTCTCAACTCCAACAATACTCATAAAACACCCCTAGAACGTACTCAAACCGTTGCCGATTTTTGCGGCTGCAAACATACAACTCTATTCCTTTTTACCAAACCTTTTCCTAACTCTTTTTTATAAAATATAAAACACAACACCACAACACCTAATAACCAAACATTTATCACATGAAAAAATCCCATACCAATCCAAATCGAATACTCAAATCCCGATGAATACTATTGGGGGAAGTGTAA
>NZ_JAATJT010000006.1 GCF_011777505.1 Gaetbulibacter sp. S0825
GTGGTAACGAGTATGACTTCAAACAAGAATTTAGTGGAGAAGATAATACTGCACCAGAATTAATTGGAACAATTCCAAGTGATATGAGTGATTTAGATGCTTGTATTGATTCTTACGAAGGACCATCTGAAGATGAGATTGCTGCTTTATTCCATGAAGAATGTGGATTATCAGTAGTGAAAACTACTCATAGAACAGGTTCTAACTGTGGAAACGGATGGATTAACTCATTCGAGTACACAGTATCTGATGCTTGTGGTAACTCTTACCCAACATTCAAGATTATCTACCAAGGTAGTGATCAATCGGCGCCAGAGTGGGCATATGATTATAAAGTTTGGACTGACAATTCTGTAACAGGAGTATGTCCTGACGATGCTTATGTATCATTACAAGTAGGTGATGTTATTAGCCAGTTTGATTCTTATATATTTAATGGATATACAGTTGATTTTATTGCTAATCCAGCTGTAACCGATAATTGTACTGCACAAGCAGATATTAAGATTAGAGTGGTTAATATTACTGAAACTTCTGATGGATGTAGTAGTAATATTGCTGTAGATGTTGTAGCAGAAGATAGCTGTGGTAATGCATCAGCTGTTTACACTAAAAACCATGTTACAAATGACACTGTTGCACCAGTAATCGATTGTCCAACTGAGGTTATTGACTTAGGTCATGATCCTGCGTTCAGTCATTACGCTAATGGTGGTGATCCTAGATATTATGTTGCTTTAGATGTATTTAATTTATTAGCTGCTAATGATAACTGTAAAGGTGCTTTAGAAACTACTCTTTATAGTGGAACAATTCAACCTTATTATACAAATGATCCAAATGTAATGTTGCAAGAAGTAACAATGGGACATATGGTAGATGATGGTTGTGGTAATGTTTCATACTGTACTGTAGTATATACTTACACTTCTACTTTACCAAATCCTGATGATTCATCAAGAACAAATGGATTAAGTCCTGCAGACGTATTTGATCAAGGTTCTTCATCTGCTAATGAAGGTGATGAAGTATCATTAGACTTCCAAGCATACCCAGTACCATTTAACCAAGATGTGACTGTTAAGTATATGTTTGAGTTTGATACTAATGTAACTGTAGAAGTTTACGATACTAGAGGATTATTAGTAATGTCTAAGACAGCAGCTTACTCAGCTGGAACAGATGCTACTATGCCATTAAGTATCAATGGTGCAGATCAAATGTACTATGTAAAATTAATTACTAACAAAGGAACTGTAACTAAGAAGATATTAGCTTCTAAACTATAGTAACAAAGTTAGATAAGTAATTATCATAAATTTAAAAGGAGTCATGAAAATGGCTCCTTTTTTTTATGCGTCATTACGAGGAGCGTAGAGACGAAGTAATCTGTTTATTAGGAGTTATATATTATAAGATTGCTTCACTTTACTCGCAATGACGATACACCTCAAAACAATTGCTCGTCATTCGAAGGAGGAACGACTAAAGTAATCTGTTTAAACAATAATGAAGCTATTATTTTCTTGATTAAAAGCCTATATATTAGTTAAATAGCCTTTTATAACTGTTAATAAAAGTTTAATTTTGGAGATGATAGTTAAGTTACATACTTACCTATTTTAAATACAAAGCTTTTTGGTGACTATAATAGGTACGTATTTTAAGCTTTTCTAAAAATAATTGTTTAATAGCGCAACAATAATTTGATTACTAGCTCTTTGCTTTAGGTTTTTAGTTTAAAAACCTTTATGTGAATATAGTGGTCAACTAATACAATATGTTATGCTTATGAGCAATTTTACACCAAGATTTACCTCTATTAATTCTTTACAAAAAAAAGGCAAAGCAACATTAATGTTGTTTATGTTTTTAGCATTATCGAGCTTATCTTACGCGCAAGGCACCGGAGCGAATAACACTGGTGGTGGCGAGGAGTTAGGTCCTGTTAATGGCTGTATGCACGAAGTGCCAGCAATGAAATCAGTGTCAGAATTAATGGCACCTGGTTACTTTGATGGATTTTTTGATGCATGTCACGATTCAGATGAAGAATTTCAAATTCACCCAGTAGCTCCACAACAAGGAGTTGATGGCGAATGGGGAGTTGCCACTGGATTTGCAAAAGGAA
>NZ_JAATJT010000007.1 GCF_011777505.1 Gaetbulibacter sp. S0825
ATCAGCAGGAAGTGTTTCCACAAATGTAGGTGCAGTTGTATCTTGTACTGAGATAGTTTGTGTATGGCTAGTTTCCAATCCACAAGCATCAGTAGCTGTCCAAGTTCTAACTAACGTGTAGTTAGACTCGCAGTCACCATCGTTTCTTACTTCACTATATGTTACAGTTGCATCGCCACAATTATCAGTAGCAGTTAACGTAGCTGCATCAGGAACGTTATCACATTCTACAGTTGCATCAGCAGGAAGTGCTTCCACAAATGTAGGTGCAGTTGTATCTTGTACTGAGATAGTTTGTGTATGAACAGTTTCTAAACCACAAGCATCAGTAGCTGTCCAAGTTCTAACTAACGTGTAGTTAGACTCGCAGTCACCATCGTTTCTTACTTCACTATATGTTACAGTTGCATCGCCACAATTATCAGTAGCAGTTAACGTAGCTGCATCAGGAACGTTATCACATTCTACAGTTGCATCAGCAGGAAGTGCTTCCACAAATGTAGGTGCAGTTGTATCTTGTACTGAGATAGTTTGTGTATGAACAGTTTCTAAACCACAAGCATCAGTAGCTGTCCAAGTTCTAACTAACGTGTAGTTAGACTCGCAGTCACCATCGTTTCTTACTTCACTATATGTTACAGTTGCATCGCCACAATTGTCAGTAGCAGTTAACGTAGCTGCATCAGGAACGTTATCACATTCTACAGTTGCATCAGCAGGAAGTGCTTCCACAAATGTAGGTGCAGTTGTATCTTGTACTGAGATAGTTTGTGTATGAACAGTTTCTAAACCACAAGCATCAGTAGCTGTCCAAGTTCTAACTAACGTGTAGTTAGACTCGCAGTCACCATCGTTTCTTACTTCACTATATGTTACAGTTGCATCGCCACAATTATCAGTAGCAGTTAACGTAGCTGCATCAGGAACGTTATCACATTCTACAGTTGCATCAGCAGGAAGTGTTTCCACAAATGTAGGTGCAGTTGTATCTTCAATTGTAAAGGTAGCTGTTGTAGATGTTTCATTTCCACAACTATCAGTTACTGTAAACGTTACAGTAGCAGATCCAGTTGCACCACAATCATCTGATAAAGCAGTAAAATCATTTGTCCAAGTGATTACTGAACAATCATCGGTAGCAGTTGCTCCACCATTAGAATTTAACCAATCTTGTAAAGCAGTGTCATTTCCTAAACCATCACATTGTACAGTTAAATCTGAAGCTTCAACATCAATTATAGGTGCAGTTTCATCCATTATTGCATAAGTAGCTGAAGTTGTAGCAGTATTACCACATTCATCAGTCGCAGTAAAAATTACTTCGATTGGTTCTGCACAATTTGAAGTTGCTCCATCATAGTTATTTGTCCAGGTCACTGTACCACAATTATCTGAAGCAGAAGCTCCACCGTTTGAATCTAACCAAGCTTGGATTGCACCACTGTTACCAGAACCGTCACATTGTACCATTATATCATCAGCCTCAACATCAATTGTTGGCGCAGTTGTATCTTCAACAGTTATGTTTTGTACATGAGTGTTAGTATTTCCTGCACAATCAGTTACAGACCATGTTCTTACTAAAATATAATTAGAAGGACAAGAGCCATCTGTTCTTTGCTCATCGAAAGATACCGTTACAGAAGCATCACAGTTATCAGTAGCAGTTAAAACATCAGCAGTAGGAACGTTATCACATTCTACAGTTGCATCAGCAGGAAGTGCTTCAACAAATGTAGGCGCAGTGTTATCCTCTACAGTTATAGTTTGAGTGTGAGACGTTGTATTACCAGCACAATCACTAACAGACCATACACGAGTAATTGTGTACTCAGAAGGACACGCATCAGCGTCACCATCAGTAGTTTCAGTGA
>NZ_JAATJT010000008.1 GCF_011777505.1 Gaetbulibacter sp. S0825
GAAGAGCAATCAACAATTGTTGAAGGTGAAGAGTGTGCTGGTGGAATCATCGAAAGATGGTGGAAAGCTACAGACGAGTGTGGAAACAACGCTTGGCATAAGCAAACAATTACAGTTAGACCAGCTAAACAAGCTGTATTTAACGAGCCAAGAAACATTAGTATTTCTTGTGAAGACAGAAATAACTTAGAATCTTTAATTCCAGAATTGTATTACACAAATGGAATGGAAGGAGCTTGTAACATTAGCGGATTAGCTAAGCCAGAATACACTGCACCAGATTCTAACTGTGCATCATTCAATGTAAAGTATAGCTTTATAGATAACTGTGGTCGTGAAATCATTGAGAACATGACTGTAACTATTTTTGATGATGTTAATCCATCTATCATTAATGCTGCTGAAGATTTAGTAGTAGAATGTGACGGTGAAGGAAATATTGAAGACTACAACAACTGGATTGCTACAAATGCAAATGCAGGAGCACAAGATAACTGTACAGCTACTGAAGATTTAGTATGGTCAAACAACGCTGCAAGTCAGCCAATGAGTGATGATTGTGGAGCAACAGGAGAAAAAACTGTAATCTTTACAGTGACTGATTCTTGTGGTAACGAATCTAAAACGTATGCTACTTTTAGAATAGTAGATACTATGGATCCAGAAACTACTCCAGCTTATAATTTAACTGTAGTATGTGATGGAGAAGGAAATGTTGATCAATTCCAAACTTGGTTAGACAACAATGGAGATGCAACAGCTAAAGATGAGTGTTCAGGAGTAACTTGGACAAACAACTTCCCTGGAGATCCAAAGCATAAAGATTTTGACATACGTGATTACTTAAAAGAAGGATGTGGTCAAGGTTCATTTACTGGATATATTGATGTAATCTTTACAGTAACTGATGCTTGTGGAAACGATGTTGATTTACCAGCAACGTTCAAAATCGAAGATAGTATAGCACCAGAGGTAACACCAGCTTCAGATATGATAGTTGAGTGTGATAGTTCTATTCCAGATTATTGGAAACAAGAAACTGATTATGATGTAAATGATATAGATGCTCAATTAGGTGGTGCTTATCCAGGTACTAACCATTATGCTTGGTTAACTTGGTTAAGAAACCATGGTGGAGCAACAGCAACTGACGGATGTTCAGGTGTATATTGGAAATTCCGTTACAAAGTTTATGGAGATTCTTGTGATACTGAGTACAGAACTACGTTCTATGCTTACGATCAATGTGGTAATGTATCAACAACGACTGCATCTTTCCACGTACAAGATACTAACAGCCCTGCTATTGGAAACGAAGCACAAGACTTAATTGTTGAGTGTGGTCAAGAGCATTCATGTGACGAGCAAAGAGGAGATTGTTATTCACCTTTCATGCACTGGTTACACAATAACGGTGGAGCAGAAGCAATGGACATGTGTGATAAAGATCTTACATGGACTAACGATTGGAATGGTAAAGACTTAACAGATGAATGTGGAAACACAGGAAGAATCACTGTAAACTTTACTGTAACTGATAACTGTGGATTAAGTTCTACAACAGCTGCTGAATATAGAATCGTTGATACTATTGCACCATCCCTAAGAATTCCTGGTGATGTTGTATTAGAATTAGATGATAAGTGTGAAGCTGATATTACTCCAGCTAACACAGGTATGGCTAGAGCTTATGATGCTTGTTCTGATGTAGATGTAACATTTACAGATGTAGAAGATAAGCAAGCTTGTGTTACAACAATTATTAGAACTTGGAAAGCTACTGATGATTGTGGAAATGCAACTACAAGAGATCAAAAGATTACTCTTATCGATA
>NZ_JAATJT010000009.1 GCF_011777505.1 Gaetbulibacter sp. S0825
TATCGATAAGAGTAATCTTTTGATCTCTTGTAGTTGCATTTCCACAATCATCAGTAGCTTTCCAAGTTCTAATAATTGTTGTAACACAAGCTTGCTTATCTTCTACATCTGTAAATGTTACATCTACTTCAGAACAAACATCTTCACCTTTTGCCATACCAGTGTTAGTTGGTGTAATATCGGCTTCACACTTATCATCTAATTCTAAAGTAATATCTGCAGGAATAGTTAAAGTTGGTGCTATAGTATCTTCAATTCTAAATTCTGCAGCTGTTGTAGAACTTAATCCACAATCATCAGTTACAGTAAAGTTTACAGTGATTCTTCCTGTGTTTCCACACTCATCACTTAAGTCTTTACCATTCCAATCGTTAGTCCAAGTAAGATCTTTATCACACATGTCTATTGCTTCTGCTCCACCATTAGTATGCAACCAGTGTAGGAATGGCGAGTGAGGATTTGTATCTCTTTCGCAAGTAATATCATCATATCCACACTCAACAATTAAGTCTTGTGCTTCGTTTCCAATCATCGGGCTTAAAGTATCTACTACATGGAAAGAAGCAGTTGTTGAATAAGAATTTCCACATTCATCAGTAGCTGTAAATGTCACTCTATATTCAGTATCACAAGCATCTCCATACATTCTAACTGTACGTGTCCATTTAACATTAGAACAACCATCAGTTGCTGTTGCTCCACCATTATTATAATACCAAGTGTAATAATCGCCAATATTTCCAGATGGTCTTCCATTAGAATCTTGGGCATCATCTCCACTATTTTGACTCATAGTACCATCACACTCAACAGTCATATCTGAAGCTGGTGTTACCTCTGGTGCTATACTATCTTCGATTGTAAACGTTGCTGGTAAATCAACATCGTTTCCACAAGCATCTGTTACTGTAAAGATTACATTAATATATCCAGTGTACTCACTACATCCTTCTTTTAAGTAATCACGTATGTCAAAATCTTTATGCTTTGGATCTCCAGGGAAGTTGTTTGTCCAAGTTACTCCTGAACACTCATCTTTAGCTGTTGCATCTCCATTGTTGTCTAACCAAGTTTGGAATTGATCAACATTTCCTTCTCCATCACATACTACAGTCTTGTTGTAAGCTGGAGTAGTTTCTGGATCCTTAGTATCTACTATTCTAAATGTAGCATATGTTTTTGATGTATTTCCACAAGCATCTGTTACTGTAAAGATTACAGTTTTTTCTCCTGTTGCTCCACAATCATCACTCATTGGCTGACTTGCAGCGTTGTTAGACCATACTAAATCTTCAGTAGCTGTACAGTTATCTTGTGCTCCTGCATTTGCATTTGTAGCAATCCAGTTCATGTAATCTTCTACATTTCCATCGCCATCACATTCTACTACTAAATCTTCAGCAGCATTAATGATAGATGGGTTAACATCATCAAAAATAGTTACAGTCATGTTCTCAATGATTTCACGACCACAGTTATCTATAAAGCTATACTTTACATTGAATGATGCACAGTTAGAATCTGGTGCAGTGTATTCTGGCTTAGCTAATCCGCTAATGTTACAAGCTCCTTCCATTCCATTTGTGTAATACAATTCTGGAATTAAAGATTCTAAGTTATTTCTGTCTTCACAAGAAATACTAATGTTTCTTGGCTCGTTAAATACAGCTTGTTTAGCTGGTCTAACTGTAATAGTTTGCTTATGCCAAGCGTTGTTTCCACACTCGTCTGTAGCTTTCCACCATCTTTCGATGATTCCACCAGCACACTCTTCACCTTCAACAATTGTTGATTGCTCTTC